>JBDONL010000008.1:0-1893 GCA_039831335.1 Sphingomonadaceae bacterium
ATCGCGCCAGCCCTTGCTTTCGATATCGGAAATGGCTGGGAGGCGAAGATTGCCGGTGTCTACGGCAGCGACCAGACCCGTCTAAACGGCGCCTCTGCAATCGCGGGATCGGATACGATTGACGCGAGTGGTCAATATTTCAATGAAACCACCACGCTTGAGGCGAGTGTGGAAGGGCCCCTTTTCGTTTTGCCAGGCGGCAGCGCGCGCTTGGCCATGGGCGCGGGCTTTCGGGACAACAGTCTGGCTTACGAGCGCAATGATGGCACCATAAGCACGACTTTCGACGTGAAGCGCCAAGCCCGCTTCGCTTTCGGCGAACTCTACCTGCCCCTTGTTTCCCCGCAAAACGACGTGGCCGGGATCGCCGAACTCACCGTGACCGCGGCGGTTCGCTACGAGGACTATCTGGGCCTTGACCAGCAGGCAACGCCAAGGATCGCCGTGCGCTACGCTCCTGTTGACAGCATTACCTTGCGCGCGAGCTGGGCTCGTTCGTTCAAGGCCCCAACGCTCTACCAGCAGTATGTCTTCTACCAGGCAATCGCGGTCCCGGCATCATTTGTCGGCACGGGAACGGGTTCGGATACGATCATTGCCGCAGCTGGCGGCAATTCCGACGTCGAGGCCGAACGCGCAAGAAGCTGGACAGCCGGCTTCGACTTTTCTCCCTCCAGCATCCCGGAGATCACGATCTCAGGTACCTGGTTCAATACTCGGTTCACCGACCGGGTCGTCGCTCCTATCTCGGGGTCAGTATTTGCCGCCTACGGTGATCCCGCATACGCCAGCCTAATCAATTTCACGCCCACCCTTGGCGCGATCAACGAGCTCATCAATGGAGCGCAGTTTGGCCTTGAGAATTTCACCGGCGCGCCGTTCGACCCGGCGAGCGTGATCGCAATCATTGACAATCGTAGTATCAACGTCGCGACATGGTCCATCCACGGCATCGATGCGCGTATCGATTGGAACCATGAGCTCGGCGACAGGCGATCGGTCGGGTTCGACCTCTCGGGCAGCTGGCTCGAGAGTGAGCAGCGGATCGTCGACTCATTACCGATCGTTCCACTCGCCGGGACGGTCTTCAATCCACCCAAGTACCGGCTGCGCGGAACAGCGCGTCTCGGATTAGATCGCTTCCTGACAAGTGTTTCCCTGAACTACACAGGGGAGCTTTTGGATCGTCGGTTCGAAAACAAAAGACGCCTGGCTCCGAGCGCGACGCTTGATGTTGCAGCAACTTACACGCTGGATCAGGGTGACGGTGGCGAGCCAGGCCTTGAGCTATCTCTTTCGATCCAGAACCTCTTCGATCAGGCACCACGAGGCATCGAGCAGGTCGGACCCTACGACACTCCCTACGATTCGACGAACTATTCGCCGATCGGCCGCTTTGTCTCCGTGGGCATCCGGAGGCACTGGTGATGAGCCCGCTGCTGCTTGCGGCATTGACCCAGTCCATCGTTCCTGTTGCAACGCCCAGCGAGAGCGGCGGCGATCCGTGTACTACTTTCGAAAGCGCGCCTACATCCCAAGCAGAAGCGCTTCCGATGAGCATTGCGGAACTCGCCGAAATCGCCGACATCGGCTCGCCCGTCCCCGGTTCTTCACCGGCGTTGGGCATCTCTCCGGACAGCAAGCGGATCGCGAGGACGACCTACGGCGACCTGGGCCTGGGCGAGCATGCCGCACGGGCGAGCAGGGGCGCGTATGGCGCGGACAGCCTCTGCCACCACGATCCGATGTTCACGAGCGATCGCCGCTGCATTTTCGGGCAGGTCGGCGCGGCGCAGACGCACCTCGCCAACCACGGCGTGGGGCGGGGCGATGTGTTCGTGTTCTTCGGGCGCTTCGATGGTGAGGGGCATGGCGCGCATCACCGGATCTTCG
>JBDONL010000003.1:0-438317 GCA_039831335.1 Sphingomonadaceae bacterium
TCTGCCCCGGCGGCCGCCTCGCAGGATGTGTTCAAGCCGGGTCGAGTGTGTTCGTCGGAATAAATGCGTCGATCCTGCAAGGCCTTAAAATAGGTAAAAACGCGGTCATCGGCGCTGGTGCCGTCGTTACACGCGATGTGGCAGCGGGGGAAACTGTCATCGGAGTGCCGGCACGGTCAATAACGCATATGCAAAGCTAAGAAGGCAGTTTTGCCGATTGGCGACTTGCGAAGCAGACTGTCGCAAACCCCCAACATTGCAGACATCACAGCAACGCCATTCCCCGCTTCATTTGACTAGCACCGCCGCGCTTGCGACAATGACGGAGAAGCGCTCGAATACGATGCGCATTACTCGCAGCGCTCGGACGCTGCACAAATCCAGTTCAAGAAGGATCTTTATGGCAACCCCCAATAACGGCGACACCGTCGTCATCGATTATACCGTAAGCAGGACCGATGGCGCTGTCGTCGGCGACACCAAGGAAACCGGCCCGCAGACGATCACGCTGGGTCAGGGTGCGATCTTCCCGCAGATCGAGGAAACGCTGACCGGCATGGACGTGGGCGACCAGCAGACCGTCACCATCGCCAGCGACAAGGCGTTCGGGCCGCGCCGCGAGGAGCTGTTGATCGACATCCCGCGCGCAAACCTGCCGCCCGAACCCGCGCCCGAACCGGGCATGGCCTTGCAGGCACAGCAGCAGGATGGCTCGGCGATCACGCTCTATGTGGTCGAGGTGGGCGATCAGACGGTCAAGGCCGACGGCAACCACCCGCTCGCCGGGGAAGACCTCACATTCGGCGTCACCCTGCGCGAGATCAAGCAGGCGGCGTAATACGGAGTTCCGGCCCGGTCGCGGTTTGCGGCTGGGCCGGAACGCCCTTTCAATCGCGAGCCCAGCCTTTTGATGCTGGCTCCAGCGTGTCGAGAAACGCCTCCGCGCTGTCGAGGTACTCGCGCTGTTTCGCATCCCCCATCCGGTCCCACGTTGCGTAAATCCGCCCGATCCGCGCGTTGCTCTCCAGCGCGTCGCGATGGCGGTTCATGAAGTGCCAGTAGAGCGGGTTGAACGGGCACGCGCCGTCGCCGGTCTTCTTGCTCGGCGAATAGCGGCATGAGGCGCAGTAGTTGCTCATCTTGTTGATGTAATTGCCGCTCGCCGCATAGGGTTTGGACGCCAGCACTCCGCCATCGGCGTAGAGGATCATCGCCGCGACATTGGGCAATTCGACCCATTCATAGGCATCGGCATAGACCACCAGGAACCAGTCCTGCACTTCCCATGGCTTGATCCCGGCGAGCAGGCAGAAATTGCCGAGCACCATCAGCCGCTGGATGTGGTGGGCATGGGCGTTGTCGCGGGTTGAGCGGATGCAATCGGCGAGGCAGGCCATATCGGTCTCGCCGCTCCAGAAGAATTCGGGCAGGGCGCGCTGGGCGTTGAGCGCATTGGCGCGCTGGAGATGCGGCATCTGGTGCCAGTAGAAGCCGCGCACATATTCGCGCCAGCCGATAATCTGGCGGATGAACCCCTCGACCGAATTGAGCGGGGCGCGCCCATCCTCGTAGGCCTGCTCGGCGCGCCGACACAGATCGAGCGGATCGAGCAGGCCGAGGTTGAGACTGGTCGAGACCAGCGAATGGTAAAGCTGGTCCTCACCCGCGACCATCGCGTCCTGATAAGGCCCGAAGTGCTCGATCCGCTCGGCGAAGAAGGCATCGGCGGCCTGTTCGGCCTGATCGCGCGTCACCGGCCAACCGAAAGCGTCGAGCGCGCCGAAATGATCGCCGAAACGATCCTCGACCAGCGCGATGACGTCGTTGGTGATCGTATCGGGTTCGAACAGCGGACGCTGTGGGGCTGAGAGACCTTCCTTGGGTGGCTTGCGGTTGTCGGGATCGTAATTCCACTGCCCGCCCACAGGTTTTCCATCTTTTATCAACAGGCCGGTCTTCTTACGCATCTCGCGGTAGAAGAACTCCATCCGCAGTTCCTTGCGCCCCTCCGCCCAGTCGGCGAATTCCGATGGGGAGCAGAGGAAACGGTCGTCGTCGAGCAGTTCGACTTCGCAGGCGAACTTGTCCGCCCATTCGCGTTGCGCTGCGCGCACCCGGCACTCGCCCGCCTCGACGCAGCGGATCAGGCGAGGGTCGTGCCGTTCGACTGCGCGGGCGAGCTCGCCGGTGAAGCTGCCCGAATTGCCCGCACCGTCGAGTTCCACATAATCGACCTGCCAGCCCGCATCTTCCAGCTCGGCGGCGAAATGGCGCATGGCGGAAAAGATCAGCACGATCTTCTGCTTGTGGTGTTTGACGTAGGTCGCCTCGTCCCAGACCTCCATCATCAGCACGACCGTATCGTCCTTGGCGCGCCCGCGCAGGCTCGCGAGCGTGCGGGTCAGCTGGTCGCCGAGGATGGGGACGAGAACGGGGCCGGTCATGGCAAGGCTAACGAGCCGACCTTGAGGAAGTGCCCTCAGACAAAGCTGTAGGGATCGATATCGACGCCCACCCGCACCCCTGCCGGGTGGTCGAGCGGGCCGAGCCAGTTGCGGATGATGTCCTGCAATTGCGCGCTGCGGCGGGCGTTGATGAGCAGGCGATAGCGATAGCGCCCGCGCAGCAGGCTGAGCGGGGCGGGGGCGGGGCCGTAGATCGCAAGGTCGGCCAGATCGGGCTTCGCGCGGCCGATCTTCTGCGCCGCTTCGCGCGCCTCGCTTTCCTCCTCGCTCGAAATGATGATCGCCGCCCAGCGCCCGAAAGGCGGCGCGCCGGCCATGCGCCGCGCCTCGGTTTCGGCTTCGTAGAACGCATCGCGATCCCCGGCGGCGAGCGCGGCGATCACCGGCGCATCGGGATGGCGCGTCTGGATCAGCACTTCGCCCGGCTTGGTCCCGCGGCCCGCGCGACCGGCGACCTGCGCCACCTGCTGATACGTCCGCTCCGCAGCGCGCAGATCGCCACCTTCCAGCCCGAGATCGGCATCGACCACGCCCACCAGCGTCAGCTCGGGGAAATGGAACCCCTTGGTTACCAATTGCGTCCCCACAATCACATCCACCGCGCCTTCCTCGACCAGCGAGACGAATTCCGCCGCGCGGCCCGGCGAGTTGAGCGTGTCGGATGTGGCGACGAACACGCGCGCCTCCGGCAGGCGCTCGGCGACCTCGTCGGCGATCCGCTCAACGCCCGGTCCGCAAGCGACGAGGCAATCGGGCTCGCCGCATTCGGGGCAGCGTTCGGGCACCGGGGTTTCGTGCCCGCAATGGTGGCAGGCGAGCTGCCCGGTAAAGCGGTGCTCGACCAACCAGGCACTGCAATTGGGGCACTGGAAGCGATATCCGCAATTGCGGCAAAGCGTCAGCGGGGCATAACCGCGGCGATTGAGGAACAGCAGCGCCTGCTCGCCCCGTTCAAGCCGTTCCTCGATCCCCGCCACCAGCCGCTCGGCCAGCCAATGCCCGCGCGGCGGCTTTTCTTTGGTGAGGTCGATGGTGTCGATGGCAGGGAGTTCGGCGCCGCCGAAACGGCTCGGCAATTCGAGACGCGTGTAGGTTCCGTTTTCGGCCATGGCGAGGCTTTCGAGCGCCGGGGTCGCGCTGGCGAGGATCACCGGGACGCGTTCGAAATGCGCGCGCATCACCGCGACATCGCGGGCGTTGTAGCGCACCCCGTCGTCCTGCTTGAAGCTGACCTCATGCGCCTCGTCGACCACGATCAGGCCGAGCTCGCGGAATGGCAGGAACAGGGCCGAGCGGGCACCGACCACCACTTGCGCGCAGCCGCTGGCGACTGCGCGCCATGCCCGCCTGCGCTCGGTCGATTTGAGCGAGGAATGCCACAGCACCGGGGCCGCTCCGAACCTTTCGGCAAAGCGCGCGAGGAACGCTTCGGTGAGCGCGATTTCAGGGAGCAGCACCAGTACCTGCCGCCCCATCCGCAAGGCTTCGGCGATCGGCTCGAAATAGGTTTCCGTCTTGCCCGAACCGGTCACCCCGTCGAGCAGGAAGGGCGCGAAGCCGCCTTCTCTTACCGAGCTGCGAAACGTTTCGGAGACCGCGGCCTGCTCGGCGCTGAGGTCCGGTTCGGCGAAATCGGGCGAAGCGTGGGAATAGGGGCGGTCGATATCGACTTCGACCGGCTCAAGCACACCCTGATTGACTAGCCCGCGCAACACACCCTCGGACACGCCTGCCAGTCCGGCAAGTTCACGGATCGAGGCCTGTTCGCCTTCGAGCGCTTCGATTGCGGTTTGGCGTTGCGCCGTCATGCGTTCCGGCAAGCCACCGGACAGACGGTACTCTATGGCGGTGGCCGGACCCTTGAGCGCGCCGCCCGAGGACAGCGCCATGCGCGCGACCGACGCGAGCGAGGCGCAGTAATAATCCGCGCACCATTCGATCAGTCGTCGCAGCGGCGCAGCGATAGGCGGCACCGGAAGCACTTCGCGTATCGGTCGCAGCTTGGCTTCGGGGACGGGATCGCCCGGCAGGCGCCCTTCGTCCCACACGATTCCCACGATGGTGCGCGGCCCGAGCGGCACGGCAACGACCGAACCGGCCTCGACCGCCAAGCCTTCGGGCACGCGATAATCGAGCGGACCGAGGGCGGCATTGAAAACGAGGCAGCGCACACGGGACATGAGCGAAAAACCAATAGCCATGCTGCGCGGCGGGTCCAGTGCCGATTCCCCTTCCTTGCGTCCGCCTCGCGAACGCGAATTGTTTCCGGACAATGACACACATCAATCAATCAGCATTTGAACGGCGACCTGTATCGTATTGGTGCAAGGCAAAATTTGCGCTTAGCAAAATTAACAATCGGTAATAGTAGCGGGTCAAAGCCTTCAGAGCCGGAGGGGTACATCCGGATCTTGCAGGGACAACAGGTGGAAAGGTTTCTTTATGCGTAGTGTTACCAAGGCTCTGATCGCCGCAACCGCTGTCATTGGCGCCACTCCAGCCATGGCGGGGCAAGTCTATTTCGACAACGGTGGTTCGAACTATCAGAACAGCAAGAATTTCACTGACGGGACGGTCAACGTCACCGCAACCGGCTTCAGCATTAACAATTCGAACTTGGTTGAAAGTGCCTGGGTTGGCAGTTGGTCCGGCAATGGCATGGGCGTACTCAACAAGGCCAATGACGGCTCGCATACCATCGACAACCAGGGATACACCGATTTTGTGGTGCTGGTGTTCGACCAGGCGGTGACTCTCAATAACGCGTATCTCAAGACCGGCTATTGGGGCGGTAACGATTATTACAACGATACCGATGCGACGATCGGTTTCCAGAACAATTCGGCGTTCAACATCTCCTCTTTGCTCGGTGACAGCAAGTCCGATCTGACCAGCCTGTTCTCGACCTACGCTTCGAATTCGAGCGGCAATGGCAGCCAATGGCACGGTGTCAATTCGGGTGGGAATACCGGCAATGTCTGGCTGGTCGGCGCTGCCTTCTCGAACCCGGACCACTATCGCGACGGCTTCAAGCTCAAGGCGCTGACCTACACCATTCCGGAAACTGCTGTTCCCGAACCGGCTGCCTGGGCGCTGATGATCCTGGGCTTCGGCATGGTTGGCGGCGTGCTTCGTCGCAAGCGCCCGACCACGACCCTCACCTACGCCTGATCGCGCGCCCGATCGGGCGGTGCAATCGACAAAACATGCGCCCCGGCATTGCTTGCCGGGGCGTTTTGTTTGTAGGCGGGCAGAACATCTCAGCCGGAGTCCCGCTGCATTATGAAATTCTTTGCCGACACTGCCGAAATCGACGCCATCCGCGAGTTGTCCGAAGCCGGGCTGATCGACGGCGTTACCACCAACCCCAGCCTGATTCACAAATCGGGTCGCGACTTCATGGAAGTCACCAGGGAAATCTGCGGGATCGTCGATGGTCCGGTCAGCGCCGAAGTGGTCGCGCTCGACCATGACGGCATGATGCGCGAGGCGGAAACGCTGCGCAAGATCGCCGACAATGTGTGCATCAAGGTGCCCCTGACGATCGAAGGGCTCAAGACCTGCCGCAAACTCACCGACGATGGCACCATGGTCAACGTAACGCTGTGCTTCTCCGCCAATCAGGCATTGCTCGCGGCCAAGGCAGGCGCGACTTTTGTCTCGCCCTTCATCGGGCGTCATGACGACAACGGCTTCGACGGGATGGACCTGATCCGCGATATCCGCCTGATCTACGACAATTACGCGTTCGAGACCGAAATTCTCGCCGCCAGCGTCCGCCACCCGGTCCATGTGCTCGAATGCGCGCGAATCGGTGCGGATGTCATGACCGCGCCGCCCAAGGTCATCACCGGCCTCGCCAACCACGTCCTGACCGACAAGGGCATCGAAGGCTTCCTCGCCGATTGGGCCAAGACCGGCCAGTCCATCCCGACCGCATAAGTGACCGAGCAGACTCCCCTCGACCTGTTCCGGCAGGCCCTGACCGGCACCGCCCGTGCGCTGGCGCATGAGGCCGAGGTGGAGGTCGCCTGGACCGCCGATACGCCCAGCTCCAGCGGGCGCAATTTCCGCGTGCCTTTGCCGGGGCGCAATTTGCCGCCCGAACAGGCGCGTGAAGCGCGTGGCTTTGCCGACAGCTTCGCGCTCAGGCTGCGGCACCATAACGAGGGGGTCCATGCGCGCGGCGCACCGTCGGAGCCGATCGCGCGGGCGTGCTACGATGCGGTCGAGCAGGTCCGGTACGAGGCGATCGGGGCAAACCGCTACGATGGGATTCGCGGCAATCTCGCCTCCGCGCTCGATGTGCGCACGGCCGCCGATCCGATCACCCGCGCCGCCACAGCCGAGGAAGTGCCGCTACCCACCGCGCTGTCGCTGATGCTGCGCGAGGCGCTGACCGGCCAGCCGATCCCCGAGCGTGCCCGTGTCGGGGTCGACATGGTGCGCGAATGGATCGAGGAGAAAGCCGGTGGCGACATGAATGCGCTGGCCGACAAGCTCTCCGACCAGCGCGCGTTCCAGCAATTGACGCTCGACATGCTGCGCAACCTCGACCTCACCCGCCCCGACCAGCGCGACAGCGCCGACAATGAGGAAGGCGAGGACGAGGACGGCGAAACGCCCGAGGATAACGAAGAGGGCGAGGATCAGGGCTCTGCCGATCCGCAGGCCGCCGAGCTGGCCGGGGAAACCGCCGAGGGCGACGCGGACGGCGAAGCCGAAGGCGAAGAGGTCGAAGGCGAGCAGGAAATCGGCGAGGGCGACCCGTCTGAAGAGGGCGAGGAAGGCATGATGCCCGTCCGCCCCAATCGCCCGTGGACCGAGCTGCCCGAGAATTTCGACTATAAGGCCTATACCACCAAGTTCGACGAGGTGGTCGAGGCGGGAGAGTTGTGCGATCTGGAGGAATTGGAGCGGCTGCGCGCCTATCTCGACAGCCAGCTTGCCGGTTTGCAGGGCATCGTCACGCGCCTCGCCAACCGCCTCCAGCGGCGGCTGATGGCGCAGCAGAACCGCAGCTGGGACTTCGACCAGGAAGAAGGGCTGCTCGACGCCGCGCGGCTGACCCGCGTGGTAATCAGCCCCGGCCATGCGCTGAGCTACAAGGTCGAACGCGACACCGAGTTCAAGGATACGGTGGTCACGCTGCTGCTCGACAATTCGGGCAGTATGCGCGGGCGGCCGATCTCCATCGCCGCGATCAGCGCCGATATCCTTGCGCGCACGCTCGAACGCTGCGGGGTGAAGACCGAGATCCTCGGCTTCACCACCCGCGCGTGGAAGGGCGGGCAGGCGCGCGAAATGTGGCTCGCCGATGGCCGCCCGGCCAATCCGGGACGGCTCAACGATTTGCGCCACATCATCTACAAGCAGGCCGACGAGCCCTGGCGCCGCGCGCGCCGCAACCTCGGGCTGATGATGCGCGAGGGGCTGCTCAAGGAAAACATTGACGGCGAGGCGCTGCTTTGGGCGCACGACCGCCTGCTCCGCCGCTCCGAGGACCGCCGCATATTGATGGTGATCAGCGACGGCGCTCCGGTCGACGATTCGACCCTCAGCGTGAACGCGGCGGGCTACCTCGAAAGCCATTTGCGCAAGGTGATCGACTGGATCGAGAAGCAGTCCCCAATCCAGCTCGCCGCGATCGGCATCGGCCACGATGTGACGCGATATTACCGTAAGTCGGTGACGATCATGGACGTTGAGCAATTGGGCGGCACGATTATCGAACAGCTTGCGGGGCTGTTTGAGGTTGACTGATGGTGAAACGCGTCATCATCGCTATTCTGTACGCGTTCACTGGTCATGCCAGCTTTGCGGCAGATGCCGCGTGTTATGATCTTAAGGTGAGAGCCGTAGCAATCTCGCAAATCCCATCAATTTATCCGCGATCTGACGATCCAAACGTCATTGTCATGTCGTGGCCTTGGTTTCTCGACCTCAAAGTCAATCGTGTGATCGAAGGCGAAACGTCGGCAGGCGTGATCGAAGCTTTGGCAGTAATGCACGTCAAATATGTGCGAAAGAATCTGACTTGGTTTTTACGAAAGAACGCGGCTGGCACTTATAACGTGATCCGATCGGACGAGCCCGAAAAGCTGATCCGATGCGGTGCAGACTTGCTCCCTGCGAGGCCCCCTATCACTCCCGCGCCGGGACAAAGCTACGGTGACCTCCGCAAGGAGGGTGAAACTGGTTATCGAGGCTTGGGAGGCAATCCGGAATGAACGTCTGCGAAGCCGTTGCCACCCGCCGCTCGATCCGCGCATTTACTAATCAGCCGGTCGACCGGGCCGTCCTTACCCGCGTGCTCGAACAAGCCCAGCGCGCGCCTTCGGGCGGGAACGTCCAGCCGTGGAACGCGGTCGTGCTCACCGGCGAACCTATGCAGGCGCTGTTCGCGCGGGTGGCGCAGGAATTTCCCAAGGGGCGCGCGGCGCTCAAGCCGGAATACAATATCTATCCGCCCGAACTCGATGGTGCCTATGAAGCGCGGCGGTTTGGCGTGGGCGAGGATATGTATGCTGCGCTCGGCATCGCGCGCGAGGACAAGGCGCAGCGGCTGCAATGGTTCGCGCGCAATTTCCAAGGGTTCGGCGCGCCGTTGCTGATGCTGGTTCACACTCCGAAATACATGGGCCCGCCGCAGTGGAGCGATATCGGCATGTGGCTGCAAACCGTGATGCTGCTGCTGCGCGAGGAGGGGCTGGATAGCTGCGCGCAGGAGGCATGGGCCGCCTATTCTCCGCAGGTGCGCGAGGTCGTGGACATTCCGGAAGATCATACCTTCTTTTGCGGCATGGCGATCGGCTATCGCGACACGCAAGCGCCGGTGAACAATTTCCCGGTCAAGCGCGCATCGCTCGACGAAGCGATCCGCTGGGACGGATTCTGAGCCAGTCCGCGTGATTGCGCATAGCTCCGTAGGCTGGCTGTGGGTTCCCTTCACGCTGGCGGCGGCCACCATGCAGGTGTTCCGCAACGCCACGCAGGCGCGACTGTCTGCCAAGGCCGGGCCGCTCGGCGGGACGCAGGCGCGTTTCCTGTTCGGTCTGCCGATGGCGATTGCGCTGTTCGTCGGCTTTATGTTGCTGAGTGGGGAGCGCGTGCCGCCGATTGGCCCCGAGGCGCTGGGATGGGTGGTGGCCGGGGCCTTGGTCCAGATCTTCGGCACCTGGCTGATGCTGGTGGTCATGGCCAAGCGCGATTTCGGCGTCGCCTATGCCTATATCAAGACCGAGCCTGTGATCGTTGCCCTGTTCGGCCTCATCCTGCTCGGCCAGAACCTGCCGGTGCTCGGCTGGGTTGCGGTTATGGTGGTCACCTGCGGCGTCGTGATGGCATCGCTCAGGAAGGGCGATAGCTGGAGCAGCCTTGCCGAGTGGAAGCCGGTGTTGACGGGTGTGGGCAGCGGCGGGCTGTTTGGTTTGGCCACGATCTGTTTCTCCGCCGCGATCCACGCCGAACCGCAAGGCAGCTTCCTCATGAGAAGCCTCGTCATGCTGGTGATATCGCTGTCGATCCAGACGGTCATACTGCTGGTCTGGTTTGCCAGCACCGACTTGGCGCCCTTGCGTAATTCGCTGCGCGAATGGCGGCTGTGTGTGGTTGCCGGGATGCTGGGCGGATCGGCCACTGCGTGCTGGTTCATCGCTTATTCGCAAACGATCGCCGCCAATGTGCGCACGCTTGCGCTGATCGAGATGCCGGTGGTCGCGCTGGTCTCGCGCGGGATGGCGGGGCGCTGGCTCTCCCGGCGCGAGGCGGTTGGATTTGCGCTCATCACCGGCGGGGTTGCGCTGCTGCTCATCGCGCATGGTGCTTGACTGCGTTTGTGTGCCGCTTAAGCCCGGGTGTCATGACAGACACGCCGCTCAAGCTGTTCAATTCGCTGACGCGAAGCCTTGAAACATTCGAACCGGTCCATCCGGGCGAGGCGCGCGTCTACAGCTGCGGGCCGACGGTCTATAATTACCCCCATATCGGCAATATGCGCGCCTATGTCTTCGCCGACGTGCTGGGGCGGACGCTGACGCACAAGGGCTACACGCTCACCCATGTCATCAACATCACCGACGTCGGCCATCTGACCGACGATGCCGATGCGGGGGAAGACAAGCTGGAGAAAGCCGCGGCTGAAAAGGCGCAGAGTATCTGGGATATCGCGCGGCACTATACCGAGGCCTATTGGGCCGATGTGAAGGCTCTGAACATTCGCCAACCCGCGCATTGGTCGGTGGCGACCGATTACATCGAGGCGATGATCGACTTCGCAAAGGAAATCGCGCCGAAGCACTGCTACGAACTCGACAGCGGGCTCTATTTCGATGTTTCGACCGTGGCTGATTACGGCAGGCTCGCGCGTGCCGTTACCGAGGAGGGTGAGGGGCGTATCGAGGCCGTCGCAGGCAAGCGCAACGCCGCGGATTTCGCCATCTGGCGCAAGACTCCGGCGGGCGAAACGCGGCAGATGGAATGGGACAGCCCCTGGGGCAAGGGCGCGCCCGGCTGGCATCTCGAATGCTCGGTGATGGGCGGCAAGCTGCTAGGCTTTCCGTTCGACATTCATACCGGCGGGATCGACCACCGCGAAATCCATCATCCCAACGAAATCGCGCAGAACCAGGCGTTCTGCGGCTGCGGTTCGCTCGATGATTCCCGCGCCAGCGGGGCGCGGATCTGGATGCACAACAACTTCGTCGTCGAGCGGTCCGGCAAGATGTCCAAATCGAGCGGCGAGTTCCTGCGGTTACAACTGCTGATCGACAAGGGATACCACCCGCTCGCCTACCGGATGCTGTGCCTGCAGGCGCATTACCGCAGCGAGCTGGAATTCAGCTGGGAAGGGCTGGGTGCGGCGCTGACGCGGCTGAAGCGTATCCTGATAGCTGTCGAGCGGCTCGGCGATGGCGAGGAGGCGACGAAGCTGCACCCGACGCTCGCCCCGATGATCGAACGTTTCGAAGCGGCGATCGCGGACGATCTCAATACACCGCAGGCGCTGGTGGCGCTGGAAGAGGTGCTGGCGGTCAAGAAGGTCGACTCCGACGCCAAGCGCATGGCGATCGCCAGGATGGACGAGGTGCTCGGTCTCGACCTGCTGAGCCTTACGCGAACCGATTTGCGGCTACGGCCAAAGGATGCAGAGCTTGATGAGGAGGACGTTGAGGATGCGCTTGAACGCCGGCAGGATGCCCGCGCCGCGCGTGACTTCGCCCGCTCCGATGCGATCCGCGACGAGCTGACGGCCGATGGTGTCGAGGTCATGGACGGCGATCCGCTCGGCTGGGAGTGGAAGCTGTGAGCGAGAAGACGATAGCCGTCCTGTCCGGACTGATCCGCCCGCTCGTCGAACCGCGCCTGCCCGAATGGATCGAACCGCGCTGGTTCATGAGCAAGGAACAGGCGCTCGAACTGGCGCCCGAAGCGGAGATCGGCTGGTTCGATTTTACCGAACACGCTCCGATGGTCGAGATGGTTCGCGCGGCGACGAAGCTCAAATGGCTTAATTCCATCTACGCCGGGCTCGATTTCCTGCCGCTCGATGTGTTGCAGGAACGAGGGACAGTGGTCACCAACGGGGCAGGGATCAACGCGATCACCATTGCCGAATATGTCGTGATGCTGATGCTTGCCCACGCCAAGGGCTACCGCGAGGTCGTCCATGCCCAGGGACGGCATGAGTGGCTGATGGACAGCCCCGGCAAGCGCGAGCTGGCGGGAGAGCGAGTGCTGCTGCTCGGTCTCGGCGCGATCGGATCGCTCATCAAGACCCGGCTCGAGGCGTTCGATATGGAGGTGGTGCCAGTGCGTCGTTCCGCAGCGGATGGAGCGCTCGGTCCGGACGAATGGCGCGCGCAGCTCGGTGCATTCGACTGGGTGGTGCTGGCCGTTCCGGCAACCGGCGAGACCGAGGCGATGATCGGTGCCGATGAACTCGCAGCGATGAAATCCACCGCCGTGCTGGTCAATATCGCGCGCGGCAATGTCGTCGATCAGGACGCGCTGGTCGCGGCCTTGCAGCAACGCAGCATCGATGCCGCGCTACTGGACGTCACCACGCCCGAACCGCTGCCGCCCGAGCATCCGTTGTGGGCGCTCGACAATGCACAGGTTACCATGCACCTGTCGGGCCGTGCGCAGAACAAGATGTTCATGCGCTCGGCGGATCGCTTCATCGAAAACCTTGCCCGCTGGCACCGCGGCGAGCCGGTTGCGCCGCAACTCGATCTCGAACTGGGATATTGACGGAACGCTCCGGCGCTCCGTCTCGTTGGCAGGGCATACAGGAGACTTCCATTGCCCCAGCTTAAAGACACCTACCCGCTTTACCTTTGCAACAAGGCGGAACAGCCCAACACCGACCTCGAAGTGGTCGACAAGTTCACGGGCGAGGTCGCCTTCCGCACCGCGCTGGCGACGCCTCAAATTATCGACCAGGCGATCGCCGGGACGGTCCGCGCGACCGAACCGATGGCCCAGCTCGCCAGCTACGAGCGCAAGGCGGTGCTCGATCATTGCGTCGCGCGGTTTCAGGAGCGCTTCGACGAACTTGCCTATGCGCTGTGCGTCGAGGCGGGAAAGCCGATCGGTAACAGCGAGGGCGAAGTCACACGGCTGATCGATACCTTTCGCATCGCTGCGGAAGAATCGGTGCGGCTGGGCGGCGAAGTCATGCCACTCGACATTTCCAAGCGCGCCAAGGGCTATACCGCGATCTGGAAACGCGTGCCGCTGGGGCCCTGCAGCTTCATTTCGCCGTTCAACTTCCCGCTCAATCTTGCTGCGCACAAAATTGCCCCGGCGATTGCGGCGGGATGCCCCTTTGTCCTCAAGCCCGCGAGCAAGACCCCGCTTGGCGCGCTGATCATCGGCGAGGTGCTCGCCGAAACCGACCTGCCCGAAGGCGCGTTCTCGATCCTGCCGGCACGGCGCGACGGCGCGGACCTATTCACCACCGACGAGCGGCTGAAGCTGCTATCCTTCACCGGCTCGGACGAAGTCGGTTGGGCCCTGAAGGCCAAGGCGGGCAAGAAAAAGGTCGTGCTCGAACTGGGCGGCAATGCCGCGGTGGTGATCGATCACGATGCCGATCTCGACGATGCGGTGGGCCGGGTGATTTCCGGAGCCTTCTACCAATCCGGACAGAGCTGCATCAGCGTGCAACGAATCGTGGTGCATGAGGATGTGTACGATGCCTTCCGCGACAAGCTCGTCGCCAAAGCGAAGGCGCTGAAGGCAGGCGATCCCAAGGAGCGCGAGACCTTTATCGGTCCGATGATCGACGAAGGTGAGGCGAAGCGACTGGAAGGATGGATCGAGGAAGCGGTGGACGCAGGCGCGACATTGTTGTGCGGCGGTGGGCGCGATGGACAGATGATCCCCGCAACCCTGCTCGAGAATGTCGACAAGGCTGCAAAGATCGTCAACGAGGAAGCTTTCGGCCCCGTCGCGGTGCTGATGCCGTTCTCCGATTTTGAAGAGGCGCTGGCCGAGGTCAACCGCAGCACCTTCGGCCTTCAGGCGGGCGTTTTCACGCGCGATTTCTTCAAGGTGATGGACGCGTGGGACCGGCTGGACGTTGGCGGCATCTGCATCAACGATATCCCCAGCACACGCGTCGACAACATGCCTTATGGCGGGGTCAAGAATTCGGGTCTCGGGCGCGAGGGCATTCGTTTTGCCATGGAGGACATGACCGAAATCCGCAATCTCGTCATCCGGCGGTAGAGAGAGGCAGGATTAACCATTTGTAATGTTGGCGTCACCGAGGGGTTGCTGACAGTTTGGCACTCAGTCTGGGCGGACAGCGAGAACCGCGACATTGGAAGAAGGGCCAGACTGGCGACCCCCTCCGCCAGCTCTCATAAACCACCCTCTCCACCGTGGAATGTTTTCGCTGTCGTAACGCATCAATGTTTGCAGGAACTCGTGCTTACATATGATGACGGGCTTCCGGCGGGTGCCGGGAGCCCGTTTGTTTTCAGGCGATCAGCAATCCTCCAGCAGTAATATCTCACACCGCACCGCCAACCGTGGATTGGGCACGATGCGATGATCGACCTCTACCACGCTGGCGTCGGCGACGAGTTGTCCGGGTAGGGCGAATTCGTGCTCGGGCAGGGCGGCGATAAAGCGCTCACCCGCCGCAACAGCCTCTTCGCCCGCGAACAGCAGGCCGAAAGAGTGGCGCATTCCGGCAAAGGTGATCGAGGCCCAGGCCTTTTCCTTGTGCGCGACGATCTGCCCGCGATGTTCGGCCAGCACGAGTATCGCCTCGCGCAGCCGGTCGCTGGGTGAGCGGCGACGCGATCTTGCGCGCGGGGGCGTGGGGAGGACGGTTTCACCCGACATGGATCGGCCCCCCGTTTGAGGGACGAGCGGCTTCGAACCCCGCCATGAATCCGCGGATACGCTCCTCGGTGTTGTCGCGCGGTATGCGCCCCATTCTGAGGTCGAGGACGAAGCGCGGATCGTGAGCGGCGAGGCGCCCGAATTTGGTTGCTGCCATGTCATGGCGACGCAGGAATTGTTCGACGGACCGTATCAGCATTGTGCTCCCCGCTGGTTTGACGAATCACTGTTCCCGATATGTTCCAAGTGAAATCCTACTTGTCTAGGAAAAATCCTACTGATATAGGAATTTTATGGAAGAACTGTCTCATGACGAGCGCGAAGCACGGTCCCGACTGCACGATCTGGCGCGCAGGAACGGCACACCTTTGTCCGGCCTTTCGCGGCTGCTGGGTCGCAACCCTGCCTATATTCAGCAGTATGTGGCGCGCGGTAGTCCGCGCCATCTCGATGAGCCGGACCTCCTCAAGATTGCTGAATTTCTTGGTGTTTCTTCAAAGGAAATTCGCACCCGCGATACGGGGCGCGACGCGGTGGCAAGAGCTGAGGCTGTCGAGGGCGACTTTCGCGCCATTCCCCGCCTGCCGCTCGATGTGTCGGCGGGGCCGGGGGTGTTGGCGGTGGAGGAAAAATCCTTTGATGCCTTCCGATTCTCGCGCCGCTGGCTGCGCGAAATGGGCCTGGAGGGCGCCGATCTGTCCGCCATCCGGGTGGAAGGTGACAGCATGGAACCGTTGCTGCGCAGTGGCGACGAGATTTTCGTCGACCGCAACAAGCGCTCGGGCGAGGGCGTGTTCGTGGTCCGTATCGGCGATGCGCTCCACGTCAAACAACTCCAGGCCCGCCCACCGGGCCGCATCGCCCTCATCAGCGCCAACGAAGCCTACCCCCCGATCGACCTCGCCCGCGAGGAGGTGGAGGTCATCGGGCGCGTGGTGTGGAAAGGTGGGCGGATTTGAGGCTCTTGCCTCGGAAGCGATCCGAGCTGTGGAACGCTGTAGCGGTTTCTGAACCTGTGATTTTTTGAAATGTCATTCTGTATTACAGGCGCTTGGGCGCTGATTTCGACACCGTAGTGTGACTTTCGTTGTTTTGGAGAAAGCCCGCCCGTTTGGCTGACGAACAGATGGTCCTAGCGTGGCATAAATCGACGGTTTCAAAGAGCAATTCCGAATGTGACAACATTCTTCGGTGTAGGACAGAGATTGCCACCGCAATGCTTTGGCAGGGGCAGCTTTGTTGGGGGAAGGCGACCGGCTGCTTTCGGAGGCGGGGCACCACAAACGGAAGTAGTTAGAACAGCTTCGCCATGCGCTCACGATCGTAATCCAGGAGCCAGTCTGCAAAACCCGAGTAGAGCGCGTAAAGCGTGGCGGCATCATACGCACTCACGTCCACCCCTCGATCATCGTAGACATGCATCATCACGGAGGTACTTGGTTCGATCAGGAAGGCAACGACAGGAGCGCTAGGATAAATGGGCATTTCTGACGCGACCGCATGCCAAAGAAGAGTGTCGCGAGTGATCTTGTCGGGGCCAATATCATAGCTGCGGATGTCCCATACATAGGCATCATCGCTGGGATCGGGGAAAAGAACTGCCTGCCATTCGCTAATCAGAGGCGCACGAAATCCGGTCGAATGAAGGGCAGCGAACCCGTCGGCTACTTCGCCAGGGAGACCATATTGATCAGGTAGGCGGCCGTTCCCAGCCACAACACCTACGCAGCTTTCACGAAACAGCGAGTCAGCGATGGCCGATGCCCGTCGGTGCGCCTGAAGAAAGCGAGGAACTGGCTGGTCGGTGTTAGCAAACTCCTCGCCTCCAAGTTCGAAACGTAGTCGAACGTCTTCGAAGCCAAAGCGGGCTGCCCAAAGGCTCGACCACAAATCCTCAATGGATGGGCTGCTCATAGGGCTCAATAGCCGCTTCATGCGCGACCGTGCAACGACAGCTTTTGACACAATGAAAAGCTTGGCTGAACGGCGGTTATGTTGTCGTTAGCAGCCATTCCCTCCAATCTTGCAATCCCGCGCTTACGCCGCCACCTTCGTTCTTATGACCCAAACCCCTGCAACTCCGCCAATGAAGGCCGGCATCGTTCCGGTTACGCCGCTCCAGCAGAATTGCTCGCTGATCTGGTGTACCGCCACCAACAAGGGCGCGCTTATCGATCCGGGCGGCGATCTCGACAAGTTGAAGGCAGCCGTTACCAATTCCGGGGTGGAACTGGAAAAGATCCTCATCACCCACGGCCACATCGATCATTGCGGAGAGGCGGGTGTGCTCGCCAAGGAGCTCGGGCTTCCGATCGAGGGGCCGCATGAGGCCGACCGTTTCTGGATCAGCCGCCTCGACGAGGATGGCCGGAAATACGGCATTCGCGGACAGGTGTTCGAACCCGATCGCTGGCTGTCGGATGGCGATAGGGTGACGGTCGGCGAACTGGAGCTGGAAGTGATCCATTGCCCCGGCCACACGCCCGGCCATGTCGTGTTCTTCCATCGCCCGAGCAAATTCGCGGTGGTGGGGGATGTGCTGTTCCAGGGCTCGATCGGGCGTACCGATTTTCCCATGGGCAACCATCAGGACCTGATCGACGCGATTACCAAGAAGCTGTGGCCGCTGGGCGAGGACGTGACCTTCATCCCCGGCCACGGCCCCACCAGCACTTTCGGTCAGGAACGCAAGACCAACGCCTTCGTCAGCGATTACGCGCTAAGCTGAAAAGTCAGCTACATTATCCGCGCGGCAATCAGTGCGGCGACGATTGCCAGGCCCAATTGGGTCAGCATGGTCACGATCACGCCGATCTCGCGCGGCTTGGTGGCGGTTTCGCCATCCATGCCGATGCCATGAGCCACGCGCGCGAGCATATAAACGCCCGCAACTACCGCGAGCCACATCTGGCCCGGTCGCGCCAGCTCGATTCCCGCGATCAGGATCAGCACGAAGGCGGTGTTCTCGACGAAATTGAGCTGCGCACGCATCCGCCGCGTCAGTGGTCCACCGCCGTCGTCGCCATGAATCACCTTGTGGCGCATACGCAATTGCCCCACGCGCATTGCCAGCCAGAGGTTGATCAACGCAGCAGAGGCGGCGGAGGTGAGGGTAATCGGCAAGACGATCATGGATGCTCTCCCGTTAACTGTGGGATGTGCTATCCAGTCGTCAGAATGGCGGCAATCGGAAGCATCAAGTTTGTCCCCCGCTTGCATCTCTCGCGAAAATCGCTATAGGCCCGCGTTCCCCGTCACGGGCTGGAATATGTGGTAACGCACTTGTGCGTTGTCAGACCTTCCCCTAGGGCGGCCACCACAGACGATATTCAAGCATTTGAGGAACAGGTGCCACCATGGCCGTCCCCAAGAGAAAAGTTTCGCCCCACCGCCGCGGCAACCGTCGTGCGCACGATTCGCTGAAGGTTGAGGCCTTCCATGAGTGCAACAATTGTGGTGAGCTCAAGCGCCCGCACAATCTGTGCCCGCATTGCGGCTACTATAACGGTCGCGAAGTCGTAGCTGTCGGTCTCTGACCGACACTAAGCCGGAGGTCGCCATGAGTTTGCCGCGTATCGCCGTTGACGCGATGGGCGGCGACGAAGGCGTGCGCGTCATGGTCGAAGGTGCCGCGCTCGCGCGTCGCCGGCATGACAAGTTCCAGTTCCTGCTGGTCGGTGACCGCGACCGGATCGAGGCCGCGCTGGCCCATCATCCGGGGCTGACCGGGGCGTCCGAAATCCTCCATTGCGACGATGTGGTCGGCGGCGACGAGAAGCCGACGCAGGCGCTGCGTCGCGCCAAGACCACCAGCATGGGCCTCGCGGTGGATGCGGTGAAGCGCGGTGCCGCCGGTGCTGCCGTCAGCGCGGGCAATACGGGCGCGCTGATGGCGATGTCCAAGCTTGCGCTACGCACCATGCCGGGAATCGACCGGCCCGCATTGGCCGCCTTGATTCCCACGCTCAAGGACGAAGACGTGGTCATGCTCGACCTCGGCGCGAATCGCGAATGCGACGCGCGCAACCTCGTCCAGTTCGCGATCATGGGTGCGGCCTATGCCCGCATCGTCCATGGCCATGACGCACCGCGCGTGCGCCTGCTCAATATCGGAACCGAGGAAACCAAGGGCACCGAGCAATTGCAGGACGCTGCCTCCCAGTTGAAGGCGGCAACGGGTCTGGCGCTCACATTCGAAGGCTTCGTCGAGGCCGACAAGATCAACCGCGGCGATTGCGATGTGATCGTTACCGACGGCTTTTCGGGCAATATTGCGCTGAAAGCGATTGAAGGTGCGGCGCGGTTCGTCACCGACCTGCTGCGCAATGCCTTCAGTTCCTCGTTCCGTTCAAAGGTCGGCTTCCTCGTGTCGCGTCCGGCGACCGAATTGCTGCGCCACCATCTCGACCCCAACAATCACAACGGTGCCGTCTTCCTTGGCCTCAATGGCGTTGTGGTGAAGAGCCACGGCAGCGCCAGCGCCAAGGGCGTCGCCAATGCGGTGGAAGTCGCCGCGCGCCTGCTGGAGGATGATATCACCAATCGCATTGCACAGGATTTGGCTGAACTGGGCGAGGATCGCCTGCGCGATTCAACGCGCGGTGAGGCAGCCGCCAAGTGATTCGTTCGGTTCTGCTGGGTACCGGGTCCGCGCTGCCGAAACGCGCAGTGAGCAATGCCGAACTGGCGGACCAGGTCGATACCACCGATGACTGGATCGTCGAACGCACCGGCATTCGCCAGCGCTACATTGCGGGTGACGGCGAAACGACGTCTACCCTCGCCACGGAAGCGGCCAAACGCGCGATCGAAGCGGCGGGTATCGAGGTCGACACTATCGATCTGATCGTGCTGGCAACGGCAACGCCGGACAACACCTTTCCGGCAACCGCCACCCAGGTTCAAGCCGCGCTAGGCTGTCGCGGCGGCATCGCTTTCGACGTTGCAGCGGTGTGCTCAGGCTTTCTCTATGCCGCGACCACCGCCGATGCGATGCTGCGCACCGGCATGGCAAAGCGTGCGTTGGTGATCGGCGCGGAAACTTTCAGCCGTATTCTCGACTGGGAAGACCGCACGACCTGCGTGCTATTCGGCGATGGTGCGGGTGCAATCGTGCTCGAAGCGCAGGATGTGGCCGATGATGGGCCCGGTATCCTCGCCAGCAAGCTCCACGCCGATGGCGCGCATCAGGAATTGCTCTATGTCGACGGCGGTCCGGCGACTACCGGAACTGTCGGCAAGCTACGGATGAAGGGGCGCGAGGTTTTCCGTCACGCTGTCGTCAATCTGGCCGATGTTCTTAGGGAAGTGCTTGAACAGGCAGGTTTTGTGGCGTCCGATATCGACTGGGTTGTCCCGCACCAGGCCAATGCCCGGATCCTCGATGCCACTGCGCGCAAGCTTGGCCTGCCCGCAGAAAAGGTGGTCGTAACGGTCGACCAGCACGCCAACACCTCGGCCGCCTCGGTACCACTGGCGCTCGACCAGGCGGTACGCGACGGTCGCATCCAAAGAGGACAGCTTGTCATGCTGGAGGCAATGGGTGGCGGCTTTACATGGGGAGCCGCCCTGCTGCGCATATAACCTGTTGAGCTTCGATAGCGGCAAGTTATTGCGAAATGTGGTGTAATATTATACAGTCTTGTAACAGGAAACCGCCGGGTCGCGCTGGCAAAAGGAGGGATGCGGCATGCGATCTGTCGGTACTTTGACACGCGCCGATCTGGCAGAAACGATCAATCGCAAGATGGGCCTCAGTCGAGCGGAATCGCTCGATATGGTTGAGGCGATTCTCGACAAAATGGGCAAGGCTCTGACCGATGGGGAGAACGTCAAGATCTCCGGTTTCGGCAGTTTCATCTTGCGTGACAAGCGCGAGCGGGTGGGCCGCAATCCCAAGACCGGGGTGGAGGTTCCGATTACACCGCGCCGCGTGCTGACTTTCCGCGCGAGCCAATTGCTCAAGGACCGGATCTCGAAGGGTTGATGTGATGGCCGGGCTCTTCGACGACGGGAAGGACGATGGCGCGCTGCGCACCATCGGCGAAGTCAGCGAAGCGCTCGGCATCAAACCCCATGTGCTGCGCTATTGGGAACAGCAGTTTCCCACGCTCAAGCCGCTTAAGCGCAGCGGCGGACGACGCTATTATCGTCCCGAAGATGTCGAGACGGTCCGCGCAATCGACCGGCTGGTCAATCGCGAAGGCTACACATTGAAAGGCGCGAAGGCGGCTTTGAAGGATGGTAGGGTTGATGCGCCGAGCGCGCGAGAGTCGAACTCGCCGGATGATGTTCTGCCGCGTTTGAAAGCTATTCGCGTAATGCTGGCGGAGGCTTTGGCGGTGTGAGATTGGGCTTCTTCTAGCGACAATATTCAAGACATCCCTGTTTCGTCATGCTGAACTTGTTTCAGCATCCATTGCGCCTCCGGGAATGGTGCGCGCGGGTGAGCAATGGTCCCTGAAACAAGTTCAGGGTGACGAAAGTCCTAGGGCCGCTTCCCACCCCAATACCCGCCGCTGCTTACTCCGCCGCCAGCAGTTCCTCCGCCCCGCCAAGATCGACGCTCACCAGGCGGCTCACACCCTTTTCGATCATCGTCACGCCGAACAGGCGATGCATCCGGCTCATCGTCACCGCGTTGTGCGTGACGATAAGATAGCGGGTGCTTGTCTCGCGCACCATTGCGTCGAGCAGGTCGCAGAAGCGTTCGATATTGGCATCGTCGAGCGGGGCGTCGACCTCGTCGAGCACGCAGATCGGCGCGGGGTTCGTCAGGAACAGTGCAAAGATCAGCGCCACAGCGGTCAGGGCCTGCTCGCCGCCTGAAAGCAGGGTGAGCGATTGCAAGCGCTTCCCCGGCGGCTGGGCGTAGATTTCAAGTCCGGCTTCGAGCGGGTCGTCGCTGTCGATCAGCGCCAGATGGGCCTGTCCGCCCTCGAACAACTGGCTGAACAACGTGCGGAAATGGGCATCGACCTGTTCGAACGCCGAGCGCAGCCGCTCGCGCCCCTCGCGGTTGAGCGATCCGATCGAGCCACGCAGGCGGTTTACCGCTTCGGCCAGTTCCGCCTGCTCCTCCGCGCTTGCCCCGTGCTCGGCCTCGATCTTCTCCAGTTCCTCGGCCGCGACGAGGTTGACCGGACCGATCCGTTCGCGGCTGGCGCTGAGGCGGTCCATTTCCTCGCCTTCGGTTTCGGCGCTGGCGATACTGTCCGGCTCGAATGCGAATTTCTCCGCCAGCAGGGGAGGCGGGCACTGGAAACGTTCGCCCGAGATGCGCGCCATCTCGATCCGGCGGGCTTCCTGATTTTCTGCGCGTGCCGCCAGCCCGGCGCGGTTCTCGCGCGCTTCGGCCAGCGCTTCGTTGGCGGTGGCAAAGGCACGATCCGCTTCGTCAGCTGCCTCGCTGGCCGATTTCAGTCTCGTTTCGGCTTCGGCAAGTTCGCGCGTCAGCCGTTCGCGGACGGTGTCGCCTTGCTCGATTTCACGCATCAGCCCCTCGGGCTTGGCGGCCACCACCGCCCGCTCCTCCTCGATTTCCTCGAAGCGACGCGCCATGTCGGACAGCCGCCGCGCGGCCTCGCTCGAACGGGCCTGCCAATTGGCCATGTCGGTGCGTTGCGCCGCCGTTCGCTCGCGCGCGACGGCGAGCCCCTGATCGTGAGCGGCCAGCTCGGCGGCGCGTGCCTGGAGCGCGGCACGCGCGGCTTCGTTCTTCGCCCGAGCAGCTTCCAGCCCGGCACGCCCGGCGGCGGGGTCTGGCAGAGCATCGCGCTTGGCTTCGGAGGTTGCCAGATCGGCGCGCGCGGCCTCGATGGCGGTCTGTTGTTCGTGCAGAGCGGCATCGAGTTCGGCAGAGCGCGTGGCAATCCGTTCGAGCGCTGCCTCGGCCTGATCGAGCGCGCGCAGGGCCTGCCGCTCGCTCTCGGCATCCTCATTGACCTGCCGTTCGGCGGCAATCAACGCCCGCTGAAGTTCGGCTAGCTCGCTGGTGGCCCGTTCCTGCGCGTTAGCGGCGCTTTCCACGGCTTCACGCAAGGGAGGAAGCTGGCCTTCCAACTCGTGAAAGCGATTCTCCGCCTCCAGCCTTGCCGCTTCCGCAGCGCCTTCACCGCGCACGACGAAACCATCCCAGCGGCGCAGATGTCCGCCCAACGTCACCAGCCACTCTCCGGGGCCAAGAACGCGGTCGTCGTCCTTTTCGGCGACATGGACGAGTGCCAGCCTTGCCGCCAGCTCGTCGGGGCAATCGATCACACGCGCGGCAAGATTGTCGTCGACCGGTGCGGGCGCGCTGGCGCCGGTCCAGAACCGGCCATCGTCGCCTTCCGCGGCACCCAGCATCGCCTTGCCGTCACGCCCGAGCACGGCGGCGAGCGCGCGTTCATAGCCCTTTGCCGCGCGCACTGCATCGAGCGCTTGGCGCTTGCCCGCGCGCTTGTCCGCCGCTCGCGCGCGCGCCTCGCGGTCACGTCGCAGCGCGTCATATTCGCGCTCGATCCCGGCGAGTTCCGCCTTGGCCGAGGCCAGTGCCGAACCGGCCTCGTCGCGCGCCTGTTGCAAGGTGCCTTTGCGCGATTGCATCGTTTCAAGCGCCTCGCGCGAGGCAACAACCACCTTGGCCGAGCGCTCTACGTCCTGCTGCGCGGTATCGCGAGCCGCTCTTCCGTCACCCTGTTCGAGCAAGGCCGCCCGCTGATCGGCCAGTCTCCGCTGCTCGCTTTCGAGGCGATCGAGGCGAGCCTGCGCCTGGCCGATCTCAGCTTCGACCACGCGCCACTCGGCTTCGACGCCGGCGTTATCGGCGGTAGCCTTGGCGAGCGCGAGTTCAGCAGTGCGGCTGGCGCGCTCGGCATCCTCGGATTGCGCGATCAGGGCGGGGCGGCGCTGTTCGTCGGCCTCGAGCGCCTTCTGGCTGGCGGCCAGTTCCTTCTCAAGCCGCGCAAGCGCTGCGGCGGCATCGCTGGTCAGGCGGTCGGCATCGCCGCGATCCGCCTCCAGCCGCTCGCGCTGGCGGTCGAGATCGGCGAGGCGCTGTTCGGCGGCTTCGAGCTGGCTGGTCAGTGCTGCCATGCGGTGGCCATGCGTGCTGGCATCGTCGCGCCGGTCGGCCTGTTCCTCACGCGCTTCGGCGAGCGCTTCGGCAGCGGCGCGCTGGGCCTTTTGCGCTGCGCTGGTCGCGGCATTGGCCTGTTCTACGGCTGCATCGGCAGCGCTGGCGGCGCGTTTGGCTTCGTCGGCGGCAGTGGCGGCATCGCGCCAGCGCGCAAACACCAGCCGCGCTTCGGCCTGACGTATGTCATCGGACAACTTGCGATAGCGCTCGGCCTGTTTTGCCTGACGCCGCAGCGAGGCAATCTGGCTGTCGAGCCCGGCCATCAGGTCTTCGAGCCGGGCGAGGTTGGTCTCGGTCTGGCGCAGTTTCGATTCCGCATCGCGCCGGCGGACGTGGAGACCCGCAATGCCGGCGGCCTCCTCCAGCATCATGCGGCGCTCGGTCGGCTTGGCGGCGATGACCTGGGCGATCTTGCCCTGGCTGACCAGCGCCGGGCTGTGCGCGCCGGTTGCTGCATCGGCAAAGGTCAGCGCGACGTCTTTTGCCCGGACGTCCTTGCCGTTGACGCGATAGGCGCTTCCCGCGCCGCGCTCGATCCGGCGCACGACGTCGAAGTCCTCGCCGTCGTCATCGGTCGCCTGGAGCACAACCTCGGCGAAATCGCGGGGAGGGCGGCGATCGGTTCCGGCGAAGATGACGTCTTCCATTCCGCCCGACCGCATGGACTTGGGCGAATTCTCGCCCATCACCCAGCGGATCGCTTCGAGCAGGTTGGACTTGCCGCAACCGTTGGGGCCGACAACGCCGGTCAGCCCCGGTTCGATGCGCAGGGTGGACGGTTCGACGAAGCTCTTGAAGCCGCTCAGCCTGAGCTGCCGGAAGAGCATCGTCGCTATCTGCCCCCCGCGCCCGCGCTTACCGGGCGCCGGCGCGCTGCAAGGCGGGTTCGAGTGCCGACCAGGTGGTCACATTATCGACCGTCTGGCCGTTGATGATGAAGGTCGGCGTGCCGCGAATGTTGAACTTGTCGCCCTGTTCCTGCGTATCGTTGGCGAGCTTTTCCATGGCCGGGATATCGGCGAGGCACTGCTTGGCCTGATCGGGACTGATCCCGCGCTGGGCAAAGAAGTCGAACAGCTTGGCAACCTCCGCAATGGCAATGAAACGTTTGTTCATCGGCTGGGTCATTGCCGCCTGATAGCCCGCCTGATTGGCCTCGAGCGGTTCGATCAGCTTGGGAATGTCCATCCAGACCTGCTCGGACAGGGGCATCACCGCTTCGGTGGAGCCGCAACGCACGATCCGCGCCAGCACAAGGTCGATTGGCCCATGCACCGCGAAATTGCGCAGTTCATAGCTCACCTTGCCGGTGTTGACGTATTTGTTCATCAGCGGCTCGAAGCCTTCCTGACCGAAACGCGCGCATACCGGGCAGCTGAGCGAACCATATTCCACCAGCTTGATCGGGGCATCGGGATTGCCGACCAGATAACCATCGTATGAGGTCTTCTGCACCACATTGCGCCATTCCTTGCCTTGGGGGGCAGGGGTGGCGGCAACCGGCTTGCCTTCGGGCGCCGCACCAGAGGTGGTATCGGCCTTCGAGCCGCAGGCGACCAACGCCAGCGACAGCATGGCAGCGAAAATGAGACGAAAGCGATGGGGCATTGTCGGATCGATCCTTCGACTTTGGACAGATGAGGCTAGCCCAAGCCGCTGATACGGTGAAGCGCAGGCGCGCGCTTTTGAACAGTCTGCGGCATGGGCGATGAAACTATGGTTGGTTGTCGTTGACTTTTTCCAGCGCGGAAACGGCCTTGTCGAGCTCGGGTTGGAGATAGGCCCAATTGTGCGCATCGACCAGCTTGCCGTTGATGAGGAAGCTGGGTGTGCCTTGCAGGCCGTAGGTCTGGATATCGCGCTGGCTGGTGTCCGCGAGCGACTTGGTCTTCGCCTCGTCCGACAGGCAACGATCGAGTTCGGGCCGCGTATAACCTCGTGCTTCGAGAATGTCGTAGAAACCCAGATCGCTGGCGATCGCCTGCATCCTCGCGGAGAAAGTCCCGAATTGCCAACGCGAGCGTTGCGCCTGCGTGGTGTTGCGCGCGGTTTCCATCCACTCTTCCTGCTTGGCGAGGATAGCGTCGTGGTTGCCAATGAACTTTTTCGGGTCGCCGCACTGGGTCAGCAGCGCTGCGGTCAGATCGACGGGATCGCGCAAAAGGTGGCGGATTTCGAAGCTGACCTTGCCGGTGGGGACATAGGCGAGCCGGATGGCACCTTCGCCGTCATGCAGGAATTCCGCGCAATGCGAGCAGGTGTAACTCATGAACTCGACCAGCTTCACCGGCGCATCCGGATTGCCAAGGATGTGGCCATCGTCCACCACCTTGACTGCCGTACTCCAGTTCTGCGCGCCGTCCTCTGCGGCGATCGGGCCGCTGGCCAGCAGCGTAGCCGCAGCAAAAATGGCGGTAATTCTGAGCCAGAATGTCATGCGTATCCCTTGTTTCAGCTATCCTCGCCCGATGCGACGTTGCGCGCAAGCGATTCGAGCACTGCCCTCAGTTCCGGATCGCCGATATCGCGCAGGCTTTCCCCCAGTTCCATCGGGATCGGTTTGAGCGACGGTGGCGAACTCGGCTTTTCCGTGTCCCGGTCCAGCTTAACCGGACCTTGCCGCAATTTTACTCGGGTGACTGCGCGGTAACCGAAAAAACGATTCACCCGCTCGATGATCTCGGGGATGACATGCTGGATCAGCGGGGCGTGGGCCGGCACGACCACCAGTTGCAGTATGCCTTCCGACTTCTCGCCGGGAGGAAAGCGGATCGCCTCCGGGGCGCAAACCTTTGCATGGGTCTCGCCGACGATTTCGGGCCAGCGCGTGACCACCGAGGATTGCACGAAGCCGAAGCGGCGAAAAGCGGTGCGCCCTATTTGCGGCATCAATTCAGCAATCGGTCGCGCCGCACCGCCGCGTGGGCGTTGGTAGGGCCGCGTCCCGGATTTGCCGGAGCTTTTGCCGGTAGTTTTGCTGCTATCCCGTTTCATGAGCGCGTCTCTCATGCCATAGCGCGCCCGTGTCCACCAGCATTTCAGACCTGCTTCTCGACTGGTATTCGCACCACGCGCGCGCACTGCCATGGCGCGCACCACCTGGCGCAGCGGCACCCGATCCCTATCGCGTGTGGTTATCGGAGGTGATGTTGCAGCAGACGACTGTGCAGGCGGTGAAACCCTATTTCGCCGCATTTACCGAACGTTGGCCCACCTTTGCTGAGTTGGCAGCGGCCAGCGAGGAAGAGGTGATGGCCGCATGGGCCGGGTTGGGCTATTACTCGCGGGCTCGCAATTTGATCGCCTGCGCGCGTTCTGTCGCGGAAAGAGGCGGCTTTCCCGATACGGAAGACGGATTGCGCAGCCTGCCCGGAGTGGGAGCCTATACCGCCGCAGCGGTGGCGGCGATTGCCTTCGGTCGTCGGGCAGTGGTGGTCGATGCGAATGTCGAGCGCGTGGTGACGCGGCTCTTTGCCCTGGACGATCCGCTGCCCGGTGTGCGCAAGGCTATTCGCCTAAAGGCCGACGCAATCACACCCGCAGAGCGTGCTGGCGATTTTGCACAGGCTATGATGGATCTGGGGGCGACGATTTGCACCGCGCGCGATCCCAAATGCCACCTGTGCGCCTTAAGTAGTCACTGTGCCGCGCGTGCCAGTGGCGACCCCGCGCGTTACCCGCTCAAGCCAACCAAAAAGGCCAGGCCGGTGCGGCAGGGCCGGGCCTATTGGATCGAGCGTGATGGCGCAGTTTGGCTGGTGCGACGTGAGGGGCGCGGAATGCTCGGTGGAATGCGGGCGCTTCCCGACGATGGCTGGTCGGCGCAGGGGGACGGGTCTGGCGATCCGCCTGTTGAGGGAAGCTTCGAACGTCTTGGCCTGGTGCGCCACGTATTTTCGCATTTCGCAATCGAGCTATCGGTACTTCGTCTGCAGCAGGATTGCGCAATCGATCCGAAAGGGAACGGGCAATGGTGGCCGATTGACCAGATTGAGGACGCAGGACTTCCCACTCTGTTCGTCAAGGCGTCGCGATTGGCGCTTTAAGATGGGATTGCATCCCTAGCGGACAGTTTGGTCCTTTGCTTGATAGACGCGCGCACCGCCGATCCAGGTTTCGAGCACGCGCATCGAACGCAATTGCGACGGGCTGGCCATCGTCGGATCGCGGTCGACGATCAGGAAATCCGCCAATTCGCCGGGGACGAGTTTTCCGAAATGCCCATCGGCGAAGCCGCCGTGCGCGCCGCCGCTGGTGTAGGCCGCCAGCGCCTGCTCGAGTGAAACGCGCTGTTCCGGATGCCATCCGCCGAACGGCTCGCCATCGGCGTCGGTTCGCGTGAGCGCAGCGGCCATTCCGGCAAAGGGATTGACCGACTCGCCCGGTGCGTCAGACCCGAACGCCAGCCGAGCCCCGGCGGCAGCGATATCGTGCCAGGCATAGGCCCCGGCCGCGCGGTCGGGGCCCAGACGCGTCTCAGCCATGGCATGGTTGGACGGTTCCTGCAGGGGTTGCATCGAGGCTACAACGCCATGCTGGCCAAATTTCGCCACGTCGGCAGGGTCGACGATCTGCGCCTGTTCGATTCGCCAGCGCAAATTGCCGGTAAAGCTTTGCGCTACCTCGGCAATGGCATCCAGCGCATCGGCGTTGGCTGCATCGCCGACAGCATGGATCGCGACCTGAAAATGACCCAGCGAAGCGCGGACCATGATGTTGCGCAATTGCGATGCGCTGAGGAGCCGCGATCCGCTGGTCTTGGGGTTGTCGGCATATGGCTGCTTGAGCCATGCGCCATGCGATCCCAGTACACCATCGAGTGTCAGCTCGACCCCACCCAGGCGCAGTCGATCGTCGTAAAGCCATGGGGTAGGACCGGAGCCAGCGATCAGCTCCATTGCATCGGGTCCTTGGGCATAGGCCATGATGCGCAGATTGAGCCGCTTTGCATCGCCTGCGCGGCGATAGGCCTGCCAGTCTTCGATCGTGGTCCCCATGTCGGTGACGGCGGTAACTCCGTTCGACAGGAAGATGTCCTGCGCCTTGCCAAGCGCGAGATCCTGTTCTGCAGGGCGCGGCTTGGGCACAACGCGTTCGATCAGCCTGGTGGCCGAATCTACAAAGACACCCGAAGGAATCATCGACTTGCCGATGCGTTCGATCCGGCCGTCCTTTGGATTGGCCATGCCGGGTTCAATCCCGGCCGCTTTCATGGCGAGGTTGTTGGCCCAGCCGGCATGTCCGTCAGCGCTTTCAAGCCAGACCGGGCGATCGGAAACCGCTGTGTCAAGCTGGGCAGCCGTTGGGAAGCTGTTGAGGTTCCACCTGGCCTGGCTCCAGCCGCGCCCCAAAATCCATGGGCGCGCCGGATTGGCCTTGGCAAAGGCGGCGATCTTCGCGAGCGCCTCGTCGAGCGACTTGGTGTCGCTGAGATCGAGCGTCATGGCCGCCAGGCCGACATCCATAACATGCGTATGGGCATCGATGATGCCGGGCATCATCACCTTGCCTTTTTCGTCGATGGCATAGGTCACATTGGCGGGGCGCTTGTCCCCACGATGCAGCACAGCCTTGATCCGCCCATCGTTATCGATCCACAAACCGTTGAAGCGATCGATTGCGCCATGTTCGTCGAGCCGTATGCCGTCGACATTGTCGATCAACTGGTCGGCGAGAGCGGGCGTTGCCGCGAGCAGCATGGCGATACACGCAAAAATCAGGCGAAACATGCGCTGGGATCCCAGAGTTTGAATGTGGCGAGAAAATGCGCCTAGGGCATAGTGAGCGCAGGCGTAAAGGGCTCGCAGCGGATTGCGCATAGGCGCTGTGCGTCCTAGGGCGCGGGGCAATGAACGCCACCCGAACCGCTTCGCCTGCTGTGCTGGAACAGCTGACCCTCACCGATGTGCGCGATGCCGCCGCACGGATCGACGGCGCGATCGTGAAGACGCCGATGCTGCATTCGCAGACGCTGTCGAGCATTTCGGGCGCAGATATCTGGCTCAAGTTCGAGAACCTGCAGTTTACCGCTGCTTATAAAGAGCGCGGTGCGCTCAACGCCTTGCTGCAATTGTCCGATGAGCAGCGTCGAAAAGGGGTGATCGCTGCATCGGCCGGCAACCACAGCCAGGGCCTCTCCTATCATGGCAGACGGCTGGGCGTGCCGGTAACTATCGTCATGCCGCGTACCACACCGACAGTGAAGATCATGCAGACCGAAAGTGTCGGCGGTAAGGTTGAGCTGCATGGCGAGACGTTCGACGAGGCCTATGCCTTTGCCCGCGAACTCGAGAGCGAGCGCGGCCTGACCTTCGTTCATCCCTTCGATGATCCGATCGTCGCAGCGGGGCAGGGCACAGTGGCGCTGGAGATGCTCGAAACCGACGTCGATCTGGATTGCCTCGTCGTGCCGATCGGCGGCGGCGGCCTGATCAGCGGCATGGCAACCGTCGCCAAGGCGCTTCGACCGGAAATCGATGTGGTCGGCGTGCAGGCGCGGCTGTTTCCCTCGATGTACGATCGCATCCACGGCGCAAGCTTGCCCTGTGGCGGCGATACGATTGCCGAAGGTATTGCGGTCAAGGCCCCGGGCGAATTCACTTCGAAAATCATTGCCGAGCGCGTGAACGAGATTGTGCTGGTCGATGAACCGGCGCTCGAACATGCGGTAGCTCTGCTGTTGCAGATCGAAAAAACCGTTGTCGAAGGAGCGGGGGCGGCAGGGCTCGCGGCTGTGCTGTCCTATCCCGAACGGTTTGCGGGCAAGCGCGTCGGTCTGGTGCTGTGCGGCGGCAATATCGACACGCGTCTGCTCGCGAATGTGCTGCTGCGTGATCTGGCGCGCAGCGGACGTATGGCGCGGTTGAGGATCGAATTGCAGGATCGTCCCGGCGCACTGTTCAAGGTGATGCGCGAGTTCGATGCCCACAACGTCAACATCATCGAGATCCACCACCAGCGCATTTTCACCTCGTTGCCGGCCAAGGGGCTCTTCACCGATATCGAATGCGAGGCGCGCGATGCGGCCCAGATCGCGGCGCTTGTCGCGGCGCTACGGGCGAAAGGATACACGGTGTCGAGCTTCGAAATCGAATGAATATAGGGCGATAGGCCAGCCGATTAACCATTCGACTCGAGGCGGCCATGCGGCGAATTGCAAACGTCCGGCAAAGAATCGTGGTTAAGGCCCTTTAACCTTTTGGCGGAAGAAGGCATAAATCCTCTTCGAGCGGTGAACGCGATTCACCGGCAAGAAACAGAGGACCCGCGCTGGCCGTGACGGCACCCATTCGATTTCCGCGTTTCTTTGTGACAGCGCCCGCGCCATGCCCCTATTTGCCGGGGCGGAGCGAGCGTAAGGTCTTTACGGAACTGCGCGGTGAGAATGCCGAAGAGCTGAACGAGGCGCTGGGCCGGATCGGATTCCGTCGCAGCCAGACAGTGGCCTATCGTCCGAGCTGTACGGATTGCCAAGCCTGTGTTTCCGTGCGCGTGGTTGCCGACGAGTTCAAACCCTCTTCGAGCCAGAAGCGCTTGCTCAAGCGTCATGACGATCTGATCGTGACCGAATGTCGGCCTTGGGCGACACCGGAACAATTCGAGCTGTTGCAACGCTATCTTGCTGTACGCCATCCCGGCGGCGGCATGACCCAGATGGAAGAGAGCGATTTTGCCGATATGGTGGAACACTCTCCCGTCTCAAGTTATGTCATAGAGTATCGAGAGCCTGGGGTTGGGTCGCAGCAGGGTCGGCTGGTCGGCGCATGCCTCACGGATTTTCAGGGTGACGGGCTGTCGATGATCTACAGCTTCTACGATCCTGAGTTAGAGGCACGTTCTGGACTTGGCACCTATATTATCCTGGACCACATTCGCCGGGCGGCTGAGCAAGGCATTCCCTATGTCTATCTTGGCTATTGGGTCGAAGGGTCGGACCGGATGCAATACAAGGTGCGCTTCCGTCCGCTCGAGCGACTTAGCCGGGGGGGCTGGGAACGAATCAGCGAACAAGAACAGGCCCGGCTCATCGCCGCAGCCACTGCGCCCGGCATCAAGCGCAAGCGCGAAGGCCTGCCGGGCAAGGATGGCGCACCGAGCGAATACCGCGTCTCGGCCTGACCTTTCCCGCTTTACAACGATCCTTGCGAGCGTTGCAGCGTTGGCGATGCCGCTGGCGCCGGTTGCAGCGCAAAACAGCGAAAAGCAGCCCTCGCTCGACGATTTGATCCCCGATAGCGCGGTCAAAGACCCTCAGACTTGGGCAAAACAGGGCACCGATACGGTGCAGGCGCCCACTGCCCAGTCGGATATCGATCCGACCACTCCGCTCGATTCGCTGCCCGGTACGGCAATCGCATGGCCCGAAGACCTGTCGATTCCACCTATCGAGCCGCTCGCCCAGCCGGAAGATATTCAATACGCCGATCTCAAGGTGTCCGGCCCGCAATTGCGCTATTCCGATGCGCCGACGGACACCATCGGCAAGGGGCTGGTGCTTGGTTTCCCGCAGAAGGAACCCCCGTTTTCGCAACGCGGCGATTTTGTCGAACGGTTCGCGTCGCTCTCGACGATCAAGAAGCTCGACAACAAGTCGGATAATGTCGGCCAGTTGGCGGCAAGGGCAAGGCAGGACGAGACGCTGCTGGAGAACCTGCTGAGAGTTTATGGTTATTACGACGGACAGGTGATCCGCTCGATCGGCAATCTTGAACCGGGCAAGGATCAGGCATCCTCGCAGCCGGTGGTGCGCTTCGATGTCGTACCCGGCACGCGCTATACCTATGACGCGATCAATCTCGGTCAGTTGATGAGCGCGCCGGACGGGCCGGAACTGCGCAAATCCTTTAAGATCGAACCCGGCGATTACGTTCAGAGCGATACCATCGTCGAACAGCAGGCCAATCTCGACACCGCTTTGGGAGAAACAGGCTATCCCTTTGCAACGATCGACGATCCACAACTGGAGGTGGATCACGCCACCCATGAAGCGGATCTTTCCATGTTGGTCGATCCCAAGGGAAAGTATGTTTTTGGATCTGTGGTCAGCAACCGGCCTAACTTCCTGTCCAGCAAGCATCTCGGCCGGATCGCACGGTTTCATCCGGGGGATACCTACAAGCGCAGCCTCGAATTCGACCTGCGTCGCGCGATTACTGCAACGGGGCTCGTGTCCTCGGTCACGGTCACACCCAAAGCGGTCAAGCAACCTCAAGGCGACGAGCCGGGCGTGGTCGATATGGAGGTCAGGCTGCGCAAGGCGAAGCTGCGCACCATTGCCGGATCGTTGGGGTATGGCACCGAAGAGGGTTTCAAGGTCGAAGCAAGTTGGGAGAATCGCAATTTCTTCAAGCCCGAGGGGATGCTGCGCATTCGGGCGATTGCCGGTACGCAGGAACAGCTTGGCGGGGTGACCGTCCAGTTCAACAATTTCCATGCGCGCGATCAGGTGCTGACCTTCGATGCCTATGCCCAGACGCAGGACAATATCGCCTACAAATCGCGTACAATCGCCCTGACCGGCGACTTCGAAAAGCAATCGAACCTCTTGTTCCAGAAGCCGTTCAGCTGGGCAATGGGGGCAGAGATCATAGGCACGGATGAGGGCAATCAGGATTTGACCGGTGTGCCGGAGACCAGCGAACGCTATTTCATCGTCGGCGTTCATGGTCGGGCGATGATCGACACCACCGATTCCCTGCTTGATCCGACGAAGGGTTTCCGCGTTACCGGCTTCCTCGCGCCGGAAGCGTCGTTCACGCAAGGGACGCAGTATTTCTACCTCAGGAATCAGGCGGATTTCTCATATTATAAATCGCTCGGCGACAGGTTGGTGCTGGCGGGACGCACGCGATTGGCAACGATCCAGGGCGCACCGCTCGATGGCATTGCGCCATCACGCAGGCTCTATGCCGGTGGCGGAGCCTCGGTGCGCGGTTATGGCTACGAGGCGATCGGACCGAAGGATGTGAACGGCAATCCGACCGGGGGCCGGTCGCTGGTCGAACTGTCCGGCGAAGCGCGGATCAAGACCGGGCTCTTCGGTGGCAAATTGTCGTTCGTGCCCTTCGTCGATGCGGGGTCGGTCTCGACCGCAACCACGCCGACATTTGAAGATATCAAGCTCGGCGCGGGGGTGGGTGTTCGATACGCCACGGGCTTCGGTCCACTGCGTGTCGATGTCGGCTTTCCGCTCAACCCCGACCCGACCGATAGCTTCGTTGCGGTTTACGTGTCGCTCGGACAGGCCTTCTGATGGCGGATGGCGAGGAGGAGTTCGTCGGAAAGGCCTCGCCGGCACCGCGTCGGCGCAGCGGCGCGCGCAGACTCTTGAAATGGATTGGCGGATCTATCGCAGCCATCCTGCTGCTGATCGTGGCTGCGGTGGTGGTGCTCAACACTCCACTGGGTGAGCGTTTCCTCGCCAATCAGATCAGTAACCAGACACTGCCGAACGGGCTCAACATTCGTATCGGCAGGATTACGGGAAACCTCTATGGCAAGGCCGTCCTGGATGATGTGACCTTGTCCGACACCAAGGGTTTGTTTGCCCGGATACCGCGCGCCGAGGTCGACTGGAAGCCCACAGCGTGGCTCAACAATCGTCTGAAAATCCACAATTTTGCTGCGCATCGCGCTTTGATGTTACGCACTCCGACTTTCAAACCCAGCACAAGCAACAAACCGCTCTTGCCCGGTTTCGATATATCGATCGATCGCTTGGTTATCGATAATCTGACGCTGGCAAAGGGTATCGCAGGTAAAGAGGCGCAGAAGGTTAACCTGACCGCGCAGGTGCAGGTTGCCAACCGTCGCCTCACGCTCGATACCAAAGGCACATTCGGTCGCAGCGATCGCTATTCGCTGGCGCTCGATGCCAAGCCCGACGCCAATATCTTCAACCTCGGCCTCGATTACCAGGCCGCTGCCGATGGTCCGGTGGCGCAGATGCTGGGTGCCAAGGCTGCCTATCGTGCAATAATCGGCGGCAAGGGCGACTGGCAGCAATGGAACGGTTATCTGGTGGTGCGTCGCGATGCCGAGCAATTTGCGGCTATGCGCCTGACCAACCGGGCAGGCTTGTTCAGGCTTTTGGGTCAGCTGAATCCGAACAAGGCAGTAAGCGGGCCACTCGCAGCCCTCCTGGGGCAGACGGTTGCGCTCGACGCTGCTGCACGGATCGACAAGCGCAAGATCGATGGCAAGTATGCGGTGTTCAGCAAAGGCCTTGCGCTCGATGCCAAGGGCCTGCTTGATTTCGGCAACAACGCGGCGAGCGATTTCACTGTCGATGCGCGGCTGCGCGAGCCGTTGCAGCTTTCCAAATCGTTGCGCCTTGCCGGAGTGCGGGTGAAGGCGAATGCCGACGGCAAATTCAATGACCTTTCGATCACTCATGATCTGAGCATCGGGCGACTGGTATCAGGCAGCACCCAAATCGAAGGTCTGAAACAGGCAGGAACGGCGCGTTATGACGGCAAGGCTTGGACATTGCCGGTCGACGCGACTGTCGAGCGAGTTGCGACCGGAAACAAGCTCCTCGACCCGCGACTTACCCGCGGTCGGATCGTCGGAGATATACAGCTTGCCGGAACGCAGCTCTCGAGCGATCGCCTGCGGTTGACCTTCCCCAATACCGCCGCCCAGATTGCGCTTCGTGGGGATCTTGGGCGCGGTGCCTACAAGATAGACGGCACACTCAGCGCCAATCGGCTGGAACTTGCCAGCATTGGCAATGCCAGCGGCGGAGCACGGTTTTCTGCCACTATCGGCGGAAGCAGTCCTTGGTCGCTGGCCGCAGATCTTACGGCGACCGTCGCTCCGGTCACCAACGCGACTCTTGAAAATCTCGCCGGCAATTCGATCAAGGTCAAAGGCGGGTTGCGTCTCGGGGCCGGGACACCGATTGCTTTCAACCGCCTGAGCGTAAACGCGGCCAAGCTCCAGATGCAGCTCAATGGCCGCGTCAACGGCGGCACGACCACAATCGCGGGTAAGGGCACCCAAGCACAATATGGCGCGTTCATGGTGCAGGCGAGCGTCTCCAAGGCCGGGCCAAAAGCGATGCTGGTTTTTGCCAACCCGGTACCTGCGGCCGGTTTGCGCGATGTGCGCGTTGCGCTCGCGCCCAGCGGCGATGGTTTCCAGATCGACACGCAAGGTCAGTCCACGCTCGGTCCGTTCATGGGTACACTGGGATTGGTGATGCCCAAGGGCGGCCCGACGAGTCTGGACATCCAGACGCTGTCTGTCAGTGACACCAGTGTCAGAGGCAAAGTGGTGCTCGGTAACGGCGGTGCCACCGGCAATTTGGCGCTGACGGGTGGGGGCCTCAACGGAACGATTGACCTTGCACCTTCTGACGGTGGGCAGGGTATCGACGTTGCGATCAAGGCCCGCAATGCGAGTTTCGGCGGCACTACTCCGCTGACCATCACTACCGCGGACATTTCTGGTCACGTTCTGATCGCAAAGGGCAACACCAGCTTCACGGGCAATCTGAGGGGCGCCGGGCTTTCCTATGGCACTCTCTTCGTTGGGCGTTTTGCCGCGCAGGCGCAAATTACCAATGGCCGAGGCCATATCGACGGCTCGCTCGCCGGACGACGCGGCAGCAGTATCGCGCTCGACCTCAATGGCGACATTTCGCCGAAACAGATCGCCGTGGCGGTGCGGGGTGAGCTTGCCGGACGGAAGATCAACATGCCGCGCCGCGCAGTACTGACCAGCCAGCCGGGCGGCGGTTACAAGCTCGCTCCGACATACCTTTCCTATGGTGACGGCGGACTGATTGCAGGCGGTACGTTTGGCGGAAGCAGTACTGCGCTCAACCTCCAGCTCAACAAGATGCCCCTGTCGTTGAGCGATCTGTTCGTGAGTGATCTGGGGCTGGGCGGCACGATTTCAGGTATAGTGGATTATCGCGCGGCCGCCGGCGCACTCCCGCAAGGCAACGTCAAGGTCAAGGTAGACGGTCTCACCCGTTCGGGGCTGGTGCTGTCGTCCAAACCGGTCGATCTTTCGTTGGTCGGCGATCTCACGCCGAACCGACTGGTGGCGCGCGCCGTGTTCGCCAATTCGGAGATCAAACGCGGGCGCTTGCAGGCGGAGATTTCCGGGCTTCCCGCAAGCGGAGATCTTGTCAGTCGGTTACGCGCCGGACGTCTCTATGCGCAATTGCGCTATCAGGGCGCAGCGGAGAGCCTGTGGCGGCTGGCCGCCGTCGAGGCTTTCGATATGACAGGCCCCGTATCGATTGCTGCCAATGCCAGCGGCACACTCGCCGATCCGCAGGTACGCGGCTCGGTTTCGAGCGACGACCTCCACCTGTCCAGTGCGATTTCAGGCACCAATCTCGACAAAGTGAAGCTGCGGGGCACATTCGATGGGTCGCGCCTTGCGATCAGCAGCTTCAGCGGCAAGGCCGATAACGGCGGCAACGTCACAGGCAGCGGTATCGTCGATCTGGCCGGATTGGGCGAGCGGGTGAACGGCGAGTTCCTGCGCATTCGTGGGCCGACGCTCGATCTCAGGATAGCGGCCGACAATGCCCATCTGCTCGACGCCAACGGTCTGTCGGCAACCATCAGTGGGCCGCTGCGCATCGTCTCTGACGGCCTTGGCGGCACCATCGCGGGACGGGTCACAATCGATCGGGCAAGTTGGCAGCTCGGCAATGCCGCGGCGAGCGATAAGCTGCCGCAGATCGCTACCCGCGACATCAATGTACCGCCCGACGTCGCCCCGGCTAGCGCCGCCTCGAGCAATTGGCGCTATCTCATCAACGCTAGCGGAGACAGCAGGATCGACGTGCGCGGTCTCGGGCTCGACAGCGAATGGGGCGCCAACATCCGTCTGCGCGGCACCACAGCGGATCCGCGGATCGGCGGGCAGGCGCAGGTTGTGCGCGGTTCCTACAGCTTTGCCGGTACGCGGTTTACGCTGACCAAGGGTATCATCTCCTTCGATGCCGGTGTCCCCATCAATCCGCGGCTCGATATCGCCGCGACCACCTCGACCACCGGACTGAGCGTCACGGTCACGGTAACCGGCTATGCCCAGCAGCCCGAGATTTCCTTCACTTCCGTGCCTTCGCTGCCCGAGGAGGAAATCCTCTCGCGCCTCCTGTTCGGCGGTTCGATCACCTCGCTATCGGCCACCGATGCCCTGCAACTGGGTGCCGCAGTTGCCTCGCTGCGCGGTGGCGGAGGCATGGACCCGATCAACAAGCTGCGTAGTGCCATCGGGCTTGACCGGCTGCGCATCGTGCCAGCCGATCCGACCATCGATCGCCAGACCGGCATTGCGTTGGGCAAGAACATCGGGCGACGCTTCTATGTCGAGCTAATCACCGACGGTCGCGGATACAGCGCCACCGATCTCGAATTCCGCGTGACCAACTGGCTTTCGCTGCTGGCGACGGTCTCGACGGTCGGGCGCCAGAGCGCGGTGGCCAAGATCAGCAAGGACTATTGATCCGAGCTATAGAGCGCGGCCTCGGCGGCGCGCCTGCGCGTCAGCCCCGGCATGACTTGCCCGCCCGCGCGGTTCCAGCGTCCGAACTCGCGCGCCGCACCGGCGTAATCGCCAGCGCAATGGAGTCGGGTCAGCGTTGCCCGCGCGATGGCGCCGGTGTTGTAGTGGAAGCTGACCAGCGCATCGAATTGCGCTTGCGTCGTCGGCGCGGAGCCAATCGCCGCGCACACCTCATGCCCATAGCGCGCGAGGTCATGCTCCAGCCGTGAATCGCATTCTTCCTGTGACCACACAATTCCCTGAACAACGTCCGGCCCGGTAGTCCCCCAGCCAATAGTCCACGGCGCACCGCCTGTGGCCGGATCGGGATAGGCCTCGACGTTCCCATCGGGCCGTTTTCGCGCGCATCCCTCGAACCGCTGGATAAGTTGGATACTTGCCGGACCGATCCTCAAATCTGGAACACATGGAACACGGTCCTGGGACAAATTTTCTTCCAGTTCGATCGCCTCGTCGAGCGCACGGTCGAGTTGGTCGACCTCGGCCTGGCTGAACCCGCGCCCGAGCAGGCGGCGGATGGTATCGAAAACGGGTTTGCGATTCATGGGGCTACCTCGCTTGCTGATGAGGCAGATGGAGTAGGCAGATCGCGTACAAGTAGGAAAATGGATTGGCCTGTGTCCGCCCTCTAAACGAAAGGGGCGCCCATCGCTGGACGCCCCTCCTCGGTGAACCGGTGCCTATGGCGGCAAAAGGTTAAGCGGAATAGTACAGATCGAATTCCGCCGGGCAGGGGGTGGTCTCCACGCGGAGGACTTCTTCCCATTTCAGCTCGGCATAGGCGTCGATCTGGTCCTTGGTGAACACATCGCCCTTGAGCAGGAATTCGTGATCGGCCTCGAGCGCTTCCAGCGCCTCGCGCAAGGACCCGCAAACGGTCGGCACGTCGGCCAGTTCGGCCGGCGGCAGGTCGTAGAGGTTCTTGTCCATCGCCTCGCCCGGGTGGATCTTGTTCTGGATCCCGTCGAGCCCGGCCATCAGCAGCGCGGCATAGGCGAGGTAGGGGTTGGCCATCGCGTCGGGGAAGCGGAATTCCACGCGCTTGGCCTTCTCGCCCGCACCATAGGGGATGCGGCAGCTCGCCGAACGGTTGCGCGCCGAATAGGCCAGCAGCACCGGCGCTTCGAAGCCCGGCACCAACCGCTTGTAGCTGTTGGTGGTCGGGTTGGTGAAGGCGTTCAGCGCCTTGGCGTGCTTGATGACCCCGCCGATGTAATAGAGGCAGTTGTCGCTGAGGCCGGCATAGCCATTACCCGCGAAGGTTGGCTTGCCCTTTTCCCAGATCGACATGTGGGTGTGCATACCCGAGCCGTTATCGGCCTTGATCGGCTTGGGCATGAAGGTTGCGGTCTTGCCATAGGCATGAGCAACCTGGTGCACGACATACTTGTAGATCTGCATGTTGTCGGCGGTTTCGACCAGCGTGCCGAAAGTCAGGCCGAGCTCGTGCTGTGCGGCGGCGACTTCGTGGTGATGCTTGTCGCAATTGAGGCCCATTTCGATCATCGTCGCGACCATCTCGCCACGGATATCGACCGCGCTGTCGACCGGCGCGACGGGGAAATAGCCGCCCTTGGCACGCGGACGGTGGGCCATGTTGCCCGCCTCGTATTCCTTGCCCGAATTTGTCGGCAGTTCGATGTCGTCGATAGCGAAACCTGACCCCGCATAGCCGTCTTCAAAGCGAACATCGTCGAACATGAAGAATTCGGCTTCAGGGCCGACATAGACGGTGTCGCCGATGCCGGAAGACTTGAGGTAGTTTTCCGCGCGCTTGGCGGTGGTGCGCGGGTCGCGCGCATACCAGTCGCCGGTCGAAGGCTCGACGATGTCGCAGAACACGATCATCATCGGCTCGGCGCTGAACGGATCGACGAACACCCGCTCGAGGTCGGGCTTGAGGATCATGTCGCTCTCGTTGATCGCTTTCCACCCGGCGATGGAGGAGCCGTCGAACATCAGCCCGTCTTCCAGCTCGTCTTCACCCAGGATCTTGGCGACCATGGTCAGGTGCTGCCACTTGCCCTTGGGATCGGTGAAACGCAGGTCCACCCACTCGATGCCGTCGTCCTCGATCTGCTTGAGGACCTGTTTAGCCTTGGACATTGATTACGTCTCCGTTGTCGAATTGTTGTCAGTCTGAATGCGTTGGGACAGGGGGTGCGCCCTGTCAGATTGCATCGTCGTCGCGTTCGCCGGTGCGGATGCGCAGGGCGGTTTCGATGCTGGTCACGAAAATCTTGCCGTCGCCGATCCGGCCGGTCTGGGCCGCGGCGGCAATCGCTTCCACGGTGCGTTCGGCCTGGTCGTCGGGCACCACCACCTCAAGCTTCACCTTGGGCAGGAAGTCGACCACATATTCGGCCCCGCGGTAGAGTTCGGTATGGCCCTTCTGGCGTCCGAAACCCTTGGCTTCGGTGACGGTGATGCCGGACACGCCGATCTCGTGCAGCGCCTCCTTCACCTCGTCGAGCTTGAAGGGTTTGATGATCGCTTCGACCTTTTTCACCTTGAACGATGCTCCCGCTGGCTATGGTCGGCCCCGATGCCTCCCGCGCAACCACTCACGCAAAGGTCCAAGAATCGTGCCAACCGCGTTAACCCATGGCCTAGACCATGCAACGCATCATGCAAGGGGCGGTTTACGTAATTTTCGTAATGTCCATGTGAACGATGGCGCAATGCAGCATTAGCGTTTCCGCGTTGCAATGCCTAAACGTTAGCCCAATGCTGCCCTTTTTTTAGGCAGTTGTATAGATGACAAAGCAAGGTCTGAGTCGGTTATGCGCTGCCTAGGAAAAGGCAGAAGAATGCCCGGTAAAAAAAATTGAGGTCACAAAGGCTTCGTTAGAAAAGGCAGCCACCCACGTTTGTGCCTACGATCCAGAGAACGATCATCCACTGGATGTTGTTCGAGCCATTCTGGAAGCCATGGCGGTGTGTCCCCAGCGCCATGAAAAAGGCGACCAGCACCGCTATAGCGGTTGAGGTATCCTGTGGCATTAACGGCTGATATTCCAATTCTTGCCGTTTTGCAGAGTTTCTTTTCTAAAGGCGCTAACTGCTTGACCCTTACAGGGTTGCCTCCATCCTTAAAGTGAGTTGCAGCGGGGGTGACTTCGTTAGTTTTGCCGCAGCGAAACCCCCACACGCCATGGAATATGCGGTTCCTCTGAGTTTTTGTTTCATTGGCGAGGTTCCAGAATTGGGTTGCCAGTTCGCGGGCTTCATCATCCAGCTCGTCCAGGTGATTTTTGAGCATGTCGAGCTTCGTGCCGATTGGTTTTTCGCCAATCAGGGTTCGCCGTTGTTTTGCGCTTAACGAGAGGGCGGATTCCAAGAGAAGGTCGAGCATCATGTCGATCTGTCCCCAAAGGATCGCAATTCGACCCAGCCGCGCATGTTGATCGTGTGTTAGAGGTGATATGAATGGCGGCACGAATTCATTGGGATCATCCATAACAGACACCGATCAAAAGAGAGAAGACGAGGCTCTAAAGCGGATGCTGAAGACACCGCCGAAGAAGCACAATCCCTCCATCGGTATGCTTTAGGCAGAAGCCAATCGCAGACCGCTCGTTTCGGGGAGGCCGCACATCAGGTTGAGCGACTGGATCGCCGCGCCGCTGGCGCCCTTGCCGAGGTTGTCGAGCACTGCAATGAGGCGGGCGTGGTAGCCGCCTGGATTGCCGCGAACGTGGAGCGTCATTCCGTCGTGCGGCGGCTGCTCGGTGTGCAGCAGCAATTCGTCGAGCGGACCCGCATCGCGCACGGTTACGATCCGCGATCCGGCGTAGAATTCCTGTAGTTCTGAACGCAGCGCATCGGCGGTCACGTCGCCGTCCATCGCGCCGAGGTGCAGCGGCACTTCCACCACCATCCCGCGATAGGCGGGGACGACGGAGGGTGCGAAAATTACCTCATGGCTTAGTCCGGCATGGACCTGCATTTCCGGCCTGTGCTTGTGTTCGAGGCCCAATGCATAGGTGCGAAAGGCGATGTCGCCTTCGGCTTCGAATCGTTCGATCAGCGCCTTGCCGCCGCCCGAATAACCGCTCACCGCATTGACGGTGTAGGGCCAGTCGGCAGGCAGCAGCCCGGCGCGCACCAGCGGCGCGACAAGGGCAAGGAAGCCGGTGGGATAGCAGCCCGGATTGCTGACTCGTCGCGCCTCGGCCACGCGCTCGCGCCCGACAAGCTCGGGAAATCCATAGAGCCAGTCCGCGTCGGTGCGATGCGCGCTGGAGGCGTCGATGACGCGTGTTCCCGCCGCCGGGTCGAGCAGTTCGACCGCTTCGCGCGCGGCATCGTCGGGCAGGCACAGGATGGCGAAATCGGCTTCGTTGAGCGCCTCGCGACGGGCGGATACATCCTTGCGGCGCGCCTCGTCGAGCGCAATCAGCGTAAATTCGTCGCGCGGGGCGAGCCGCTCGACGATTTCGAGCCCGGTGGTCCCCGCAGCTCCGTCGACGAAGATTGAGTGACTCATGCCCGTTCGAGCACGGAGAGAGGGAGGTAACCCACGAAGCCATCCTCCCCGACTTGTCCCCACGCCCAGTTCCCGGCGATGTCGAGCACGTTGAACAGCGTTCCGGCGGTGAGCTCGGCACGTTCGGGCGAATGGTCACCCTGTGCGGCGCGCAATGTGGCGGGCGCTGTCAAGCGATGGGCCATCGGCACGGCGTAATGCGGGACGAAGCACAGCCCCGCGAGGCGGATATGCGCAAGGTCCCCGCGCACGGGCCAATGCGCCGCATCGAGCGTCTTGCTCGGGCCGGTCAGGGCCAGCTCTCCGGTGGGAGCGTCGGTCACGAAGAATAGGTCCATTTCATGTGCAAACCGGGCGCTTACCCGGAGAGGCGAAAAGGGGCAAGCGTGGCGGGCAAGTTGTACCGGGTGGGGGCAGGGCGAGCGCGACCGCTTACCGCTTCACCAGCGTTCAGAAGTCGAGGCCGAGCGCGGCATAGGCATGGAATTGTAAGGCTTTCTGGCCGTCGACGAAGGTCGGTCCGGCCGATGCCAGCAGGCGGAACGGCCCGCCGAGCTTGCGGATAAATCCTGCGCCAAGCGAGGTGGTCGCACGCGCGTCGTCAGCATCCGGGCCTTCGCGAAACGCTTCGATTCCGAACGATGTGGATTGTCCCAAGTCGCGCGTCAGGGCGATACCTCCGTTCCAGTAATTGCGCTGGCCCGGGCCGGGATTGATCGCATAGCCGCCCCCTCCGAACAGGCTCCATGGGCCGAAATCCTTCTGGCCCCAGATCGGCAGGTAACCCGTGACGCGTCCGGCACCCAGTCCGGCGCTTGCGGTGGGCAGCGTGATTGCCGGGAACACCGCAAGCTGAACGCCGGCGGCTTCATTGTTGTAGAACCGGTATTTGATCGACGCGCCGATATCGCCTGCCCCGGAATGCGACCCTGTTTCGTCATGAGCAAAGGCATAGGGCAGTTCGAGCGTTAGCTGAACATCGGTCGCAGGGCCGTAATTGAGCTCGACGCCGGTGCTGCCTTCATAGTCTGATCCGGTCCCGCTTGCTTCGACAAGCGGGCCATAGACTTCCCAGTGCCCGGTGTCGGTCGGTGCCGGGTCGTCGGTCAGGTAGGGCGGGCCTGCCAGCGCGGGTGTCGCGACCACCAGCGCGAGCGCGGCTCCCGCTATTGCTCGGCGCATTCTAGCCAAACCGCGCTTTCAGCATATGCCATGACGCACGCAGACCGAGCGCCTCGCCGCCCTTGGGTCGGCCCGGCTTATGAGTGGGGCGCCACGCGAAGGTGTCGAAATGCGCCCAGTCGATGTCTTCGCCCACGAAGCGGTCGAGGAACAGCCCGGCAATGCTGGCCCCGGCAAAGCCGTTGGTGTGGGTGTTGTTGGTGTCGGCAATTTCGGAGGAAAGATAGTCGCGATAGGCCTCGGGTAGTGGCAAGCGCCAGACCTCGTCGTCATGCGCCAGCCCAGCGTCGATCAAAGCCTGCGCGGTTTCGTCGCGGCGCGTCATCAGCGCGGGCAGATCGGGACCAAGCGCCACGCGGGCCGCGCCGGTCAGGGTGGCGAAATCGATGATGAGTTCGGGCTTTTCCTCGCTCGCACGCGCCAGCGCATCGCCCAGGATCAGCCGTCCTTCGGCATCGGTGTTGCCGATTTCGACGGTCAGCCCCTTGCGGCTCTTCAGCACATCGCCGGGACGGAAGCTGTTGCCGGAAATTGCGTTCTCGACTGCGGGGATGAACAGGTGGAGGCGGACCGGCAGGTGGCCACCCATCACCAGCGAGGCGAGCGCCAGCGCGTGGGCACCGCCGCCCATGTCCTTCTTCATCAGCAGCATCCCGCTCGAACTCTTGACGTCGAGGCCACCCGAATCGAAGCACACACCCTTGCCGACGATCGCCAGCACCGGCGCGTCCGGCTTGCCCCAGCTGAGGTGGATCAGGCGCGGTGCATGGCTGCGCGCGGCGGCGCGACCGACCGCATGGACCATCGGATAATCGCGCTCCAGCGCGTCGCCGCGAATCACTTCCAGCTCTGCGCCATATTCCTTGGCGAGTTTTTCAGCGGTCTCTTCCAGTGCGGCAGGCCCCATGTCTTCGGCCGGCGTGTTGACCAGATCGCGCACCATGCCCACCGCACGCGCCTCGGCGATGGCGGCATCGATCCGACCGACGTCCTTGGTCAGAAGGATACGCGGTCCGGCGGCGTGTTCGTTGCGGTGGTAGCGCGTGAAGGCATATTGTGCGGTCTGCCAGCCATGCAGCGCCGGTCCGGGTTCCCCGGAGGCGCGGCGATACGTACCTGCGGGCAGGATTTCGGCAAGTTTCGCCATGCACCAGCTGGAAAGTTTCTCAGGGTTGGCGACACCTCCAACCGCAAACCAGCTGTCGCCATCGGGGATAATCGCTGTCTGATATCCCGACCCGTCGAACTTCTGAGCAGCCAGCACGGCGCGCTGCGGAGCGGAGAGCGATTTGGCCCAGCTCTCGAAACCGTCCTTGTTCACGAGGTGGAGGGCAATCGCATCTTGCCCCCGATCGGGTTGGATAAGTGGAGTATCGGTCATTGCGCCTTTCCTGAGCGGCGGGTTTCATGGCATTGGGCAGATCATGCTCCAACGCTTGCTGCGACGCCCCCTCTTCCCGATAATGCTCGCCCTGTCGAGCGCTGCCTGTTCATCGCCCAGCGACTTGAAGAAATCGACTGGAGTCGCGACGGACCACAACGATACGGCTTCGACGCATGATCGTGCGGCGGTTGCGAAGGTGGCCAAAGCGGATGCGAAGCCGGTTAATTTCGTTGATGACGGCACCGCACCTGATGATGGCAAGGGCAGCCGCAAGTTCTCCTATAGTTGGCCCGCAGCGGTGAGCGCGATTCCAAAGCTCGCCGCCCTGCTGACGCGCGAGCGCGACAAGGCGCTTGCGAGCCAGAAGGCGCAATGGGCACAGGCACTCGGTTCCACGCCGGACGATTGCGCGAGCTGTCGCAGCTATGAGACGAAGCATGAGTGGAAAGTGGTGGCAGACCTGCCGCAATGGCTGAGCCTGTCGGATTTGCTCTATGTCTATTCCGGCGGTGCGCATGGGATGACCGGGTTAAGTTCGCTGGTGTGGGACAAGCGCGTGGGGCACGCGGTCGATGGCAAGGATATGTTCCGCTCACCCGAAGCGCTGGAGCGGGCGTTGGGTTCACAGCTTTGCGAAAACCTCGACAAGGCGCGGGCGAAGAAACGCGGGGAGCCGGTTCCGCAGCCCAGCGGTGCCAACGACTTTCTCAACGGCTGCCCGCATCTCGACCAGGCCACGATTCTCCCGGGCTCAAGCGGGGGCGAGAAATTCGATCGCGTCGGCATCTGGTTCGGTCCCTATGTTGCCGGACCCTATGCCGAGGGCAGCTACGAGCTGACATTTCCAGTCGATTCCGCGATCATCGATGCCGTAAAGCCTGAATACGCCGCCGCTTTCACTATCGGACGCCGATCCACTCGCAATTTGGCGCATTGATCGCTAGATAGCGCCCATGACCGAATATCAGACGATCGACAGTGACGAAGCCGTTTATCGCGACGGCACGATAAAGCTCCACAACGAATCCGGCTTCGAAGGGATGCGCCGTGCCGGACGGCTGGCGGCGGAAATCCTCGATGAAGTGGCCACCATGATAGAGCCCGGCATTGCCACCAGCGCGATCGACGACCGGGTGCGGGAAATGACCTTCGATGGCGGCGCAGTGCCCGCAACGCTGGGCTATCGCGGCTACACGCATAGCTGCTGTATCTCGGTCAACCATGTGATCTGCCACGGTATCCCGAGTGAAAAGACGCTAAAGGATGGCGATATCGTCAATGTCGACGTGACCCCGCTGCTCGATGGCTGGCACGGCGATACCAGCCGGATGTATTTCGTCGGCGAGGTACCGCTCAAGGCCAAGCGACTTGTCGATGTCACTTATGAATGCCTGATGCTGGGCATCGAGGCCGCCAAACCCGGAGCGAGGCTGGGCGATATCGGCGCAGTCATCGAGCAGCACGCGCGCCAGCATCGTTACGGCGTGGTGCGCGAATTTTGCGGGCACGGTGTCGGTCGGCTGTTCCATGACGCGCCCGAAGTGATCCACGCCGCGCGTGCGGGCACCGGGCCGCTGCTCAAGCCGGGGATGTTCTTCACCATCGAACCGATGATCAACCTCGGTCGTCCGCACGCCAAGATGCTGAGCGATGGATGGACCGCGGTGACGCGCGACAAGAGCCTCTCGGCGCAATTCGAACACTCGATTGCCATCACCGAAACCGGTTGCGAAATCTTCACGGAAAGCCCCAAGGGCTTGCACCGTCCGCCTTACGCCTGACGAATTTGCGCTTCGCGCCCATGACATCGCAGGGTATGCTAGCGACTCCTGAGCAAGAGGAGGGCTTGTCATGGGTGTCACTGGAATTGGCGGCGTGTTCTTTCGGGCGGGAGATCCCGACACACTGAAGGCATGGTATCGCACGCATCTCGGCATCGTGCCCGAGGGGTGGGATCCGTGGCAGCAACAGGCCGGACCCACGGTGATCATGCCGTTCAAGGCGACGACCGACTACTGGTCGTCGGACAAGCAATGGATGCTCAACCTGCGGGTCGACGACCTCGATGGGATGCTCGCAACATTGAAGGCGGCTGGCGTCGAAGCGGTTACCAATGCCGAGTGGAACAGCCCGGAAACGGGCCGCTTCGCGCGTATCCATGACCCCGAAGGCAATCCGATAGAATTGTGGCAGCCGCCTGAGGACTAGGTGCTAGTTATCGCGCGCTGCACGAATGGCGGCGCCAGCGGCGAAGGGGGCCATTGCGACGAACAACAGGCTGATCGCGGCGGTTAATGCAATGGCCGTTGCATCTGGGCGAGCGAGGGCGCCCGCCCCGAAAATCAGGATCGGGACCGCGAGCGGAATCAGCATCAGGCCCGCCAAAGCTGCCCCGCCGCGCAGGCTGGCGGTCAGCGCAGCGATCGCGAGGCCGATGGCAGCAAGGCCGGGCGTTCCCGCCAGCAGGCCGAGCAGCAAGGTCGTGACCTTGTCGCCCGGCAAGCCAAGCAAGGCCGATGCGGGCAGGGCAGCGAGCAGCAGCAACGGCGCGAAAGCCAGCCAGTGCGCGATCATGCGGCTGGCCATCGCCACTTCTTCCGCTACGCCACGCAGCGCGAGCTGGTCGAACACGCCGCTTTCCAGATCGGCGGCGACCAGCCGTTCCAGCGGCAGGATCGCAGCGAGCAATGCCGCGACCCAGACGACACCGCCACCGGTACGCGCCAGCATCTGCGGCTCTGGCCCGACGGCGAAGGGATAAAGCATCGCCACGGCGAGAAAGAACAGCAGCGGCAACAGCGACCCGCCGCGCCGTCCCCCCGGCAGCAATGTCGCGATATCGCGCTTGAGGAGAGCCAGCATCACCATGGATGATCCCTCAGGTCGAGCAGTTGGGCATCGGGCAGGGCAATCGCCTGATGCGAGGCTACTATAATAGCACCACCACTCGCGCGCCGCTCCGCGATCAATTCTTCGACCAGCGCCACGCCATCGCTGTCGAGCCCGTTGAGTGGCTCGTCGAGCAGCCAGTGATCGGCCTTCTGGATTAGCAGCCGCGCAAAACCGGCGCGTTTGCGCTGGCCAGTCGAGAGATAACGCACCGGGACATCGCCGAGCGCGGCGAGCCCCATGCGCTCCATCGCCGCGGCCTGATCGATGCGGGACGCACCGTCGAGCCGGGTCCAGAACGCAAGCGCGGTTTCAAGCGGGGTCACCTCGTCGAGCGTACATCGCCCATCGAGCAGTCCGATCCGCCCCAGCCATTCGACCCGGCCTTGTTTGATGCCGGCTGCGGTCAGGGCTTCGGCTCGCGTTGGCGTCCGCAATCCTGCAAGGATTTGCAACAAAGAGGATTTGCCGATCCCGTTCGGCCCGGTCAGATGCACCGCACCGCCGCTCTCCACCCAGAGATCGAGCGAACCGAACAGCAGCCGATCGCCTCGGCGGCAGAACAATTCCCATGCTGTGAGAGCCGAGGCTTGCATGACACTGTCGGTTAGGCAAAAGCCATCGAGCGGACAAGCAACGTGTCGATCTGGTGAGTGGAGAATCCGGTGGCGGTAGAGCAATTGACCGATGACGAGCGCAAGAGCTGGCTCGAAGCGCTGGACAAATGGACTCTTGCGCGAAAGGGCAAGGCGATAGAGCGGACCTTCGAATTCGCCAATTTCTCCGAAGCCTTTGCGTTCATGACACGCGTGGCGATGCTGGCCGAGCGCAAGGACCATCACCCCGAGTGGTTCAACGTCTATAACAAGGTTGAAATCACCCTGACGACGCACGATGCGGGCGGGCTCAGCCTGCGCGATGTCAAGATGGCGCGCAAGATCGACAAGCTGCTCGCCTAAGTCGAGCGGTTCTCAACTCCCCAGCGGGCGAGCCGATCCGCGCACCTGCTTCCGGACACGTCCAGGCATCCAGCGCGCGCCGAACGCGAGGTTCCTCGCGGTCTTGCCGACAAGTGTGTGCAGCTTGTCGCCATGAACGGCATTCCAGGCTGCTTCGGCGACGTCGCTTGCCGGCGTGATCTCCAGCCCCGCTTCGGTCACGCGGCTGCGGATATCCTCGTTTGCGCCATGGTGGGGATTCTTGTCGAGGAGCGGCGTGTCGATGAAGCCGGGCATCAGCGAGCGGACCTTGATTCCGTCATCGGCCCATTCGGCATCGAGACTTTCGGTAAGCGCCCGCACGCCGAATTTCGTGGCCGAATAAACGCTCGCGCCGGGTGTTCCGTAGATCCCTGCGGCGCTGGCGGTGTTGAGCAGGCAGGATCCCGGAGCGCTGCGTTTGAGCCACTCATAGGCCGCCTGCGCACCGAAGAACACGCCCTTTAGGTTGATGTCTATGCAGCGCTCTATTTCCTCAGGGCTATTCTCGATCAATGCGCCGCCGAGCGGGATTCCGGCATTGTTGGCGAGCACATCGATCCGGCCGCCCGCAGCCGTGGCAAAGGCATCGAGCGCAACATCCCATGCCGCCCGGTCGCGCACGTCCAAGGCGTGGGCGTAGGAGAACCCACCCGGAAGCATATCCTCGGTCACCTGCATACCCGCTTCATCGACGTCGCCGAGACCGATGAACCAGCCCCTGTTGCCGAAATATTGGGCGATAGCGCGCCCGATGCCTGAGGCCCCGCCGGTGATGAAGATCGCCTTACGCGTGCTCATGATTGTCTCTCTCCCAAAGCAAGACCCGCATGGTGAGGTTTTCTCTCCATGCGGGTCTGCTTGTCGGCTGAGCCGAGGGGGTTCGTCAACTGCCCTCGGTCGATCCCAGACCTTTGACGAATTGCGAGCCGGTCACGATTTCGGCGCTGGAATTGGCCACCGCCTCGCCAATCGGCTGCGCTCGCCCGCCGAGGCATGAGGCGAGGAAGTTTTCCGCCACCGCATTGAAGGCGATGTTGTTGTCCGGTTTGCGGAAACCATGCCCTTCATCGGGGAACAGTACATAGGTGACCGGGATGCCGGCCTTTTCCATCGCGGCCACGATCTGGTCGCTTTCGTCCTTGTTGACGCGCGGATCATTGGCACCCTGGCCGATCAACAGCGGCTTGTTGATCTTGTCCGCCGAATAGAGCGGACTGTCCGCCTTGATCGCGGCGAGGCCTTCGGGAGTGGTCGGATTACCCATCCGGTCATGGAACTGCTGGATGATAGGCTTCCAGTAGGGCGGGATCGTCTTGAGCAGCGTTTCGAGGTTCGACGGGCCGACGATATCCACGCCGCAGGCATAGCGGTCGGGATAGAAGGCGAGATTGGCGAGCGTCGCGTAGCCGCCATAGCTGCCACCCATGATCGCGACACCGCCTTCGCTGGTGATGCCGTGCTTGATCGCCCACTCCTTGGCGTCCTCAAGGTCGTCCTGCATCGCAGTACGCCACTTGAGATTGCCCGCGTTGATGAAATTCTTCCCGAAGCCGGTAGAGCCGCGGTAGTTGACGCTCATCACCGCGTACCCGCGATTGGCGAGCCACTGGTGTGTCGTGTTGTAGCCGTAAGTGTCGCGTGCCCACGGACCGCCGTGGACGAGCATCACCATCGGCACCGGCTTGTCCGGCATGCCATCGCCATCGGGATCGCTGCCCGGCGGCAGGGTGAGGTAGGACACCAAAGTCAGCCCGTCGCGTGCCTTGATCTCCAGCGGATGCATCGGTTGGAGCGGCGCACCTTCCAGATCTGGGCGCGTGGTATAGAAATCGGTCAGCGTGGCCGCCTTGCGATCGTAGATATAGGTCCTGCTCGGGCTGGTGACGGGATCGTTCCAGACTATCCAGACAGCATCGTCGTCGGTGCTCGACTGAACCCCGAAATCGCCCTTCAGCCTGCTGCGGAGGAAATCGAAGGATGCTTTCACATCCGGATCGAGCGCAGTCCATTCGGTGGTCGTGTAGTTGACCGAATAGGCTTCGACCACGCCGGTTTTCGAATTGCGCAAAGTCCCGCCAATGTCGGCCTTCGGGTTTTCTGCGATCAGCGTCCGCTTGCCGGTGGAGACATCCTGCGCGTAAAGCGCCGCGGTGTCGCGCCCGCGGCTGTCGATCCAGTAAAGCGTCTTGCCATCGGTGGTGTAGCCGGCCGGGCTGGTCGTCAGTGCATCGTCGAGCGTGGTGCTTTCGATCGGCTGTTCGGCGACTTTGCCGTCGGTGATGGGGAAGAAGTCGGTCCCCCCTTCGGCATTTGGCCGCGTTGCCATCCGCAGCTTGAGGTTGTTGTCGGCCATAAACCCTGCATAGCCGTTGTTCTCGAGCACTTCGGTCAGCTTGCCGGTGTTGAGATCGAGCAGATAGACGTCATGGAACTGCGGATTGCGGTTGTTGAGCCCGATCAGGACCTTGTCCTTGATGACCGTCGAACCGCCGATGAACTGCACGCGCGTCTTGTCGAACGGGGTCAGCTTGGTTTCCTTGCCTGTGGCGAGGTTGACGCCATAGAGCAGGTAATTCTCGTCCCCGCCCTTGTCCTGGACGTAAAGCACACTCTTGCCATCAGGTGCCCAGACATAGCCGCCGGGCGGTCGATCGGTGATGCTGGTGATACGCTTAGCCGCCGACGGTTCGTCGATCGGCGCCACCCAGATGTTGAGCGTGTCCTGCCACGGTGCCATCCAGCTCAACCATTTCCCGTCCGGACTGATCTCGCCGCCCGATTTGACAGGATTCCCGAACAGGGCGTCGCGTGGGATCAGCGTGGCATCGGCAACCGGAGTTGCGGCCGTGTCTGCGGCGGTGGCGGAAGTGGTGTTTGCTGCGGTCATCGGCCTCTCAGAATTCATCGTGGCGCATCCCGCCAGCACCAGTGAAGCGACAGCGGCAAGCAAGCCATTGCGATAGCTCGTGGTCATGCAAATTCTCCCCTCAGCGAATTGCTGCAGGGAAGTTAGGCCGAGTGATCATGTGTCGCAAGGGTTCGGGCAGTTTGCATTCGCAAGCGAAGACGCAAAGGAAAAGGCGGCAGGGAAACCGCTCGAGGTCGCCCTGCCGCCTTGTATGCCGTGTGTCGAGGACGAACCTTGTCCGTCCCTGCCGCACGGTGATCACTGCATCCCGTCGACGCTCTTCGAGACGAGGATGTTCACCGCTACGCGGCGGTTCTGCGCCTTGCCTTCGGGCGTGGAGTTATCGGCCAGCGGATCGGCTGTGGCCATGCCGGTCGGGGTCAGCATCCGCCAGGGCTTCCAGCCGCAGGCTTGCTGCAGGTAATTGACGACGCCAGAGGCGCGCTTCTCGCTCAGACGCTGATTGACTTCCTGGCTGCCGGTCGAATCGGTGTAGCCAACCACCAGCAACAGGGCGTTGTCGATGCTCTCGGCCTGCGTTGCGGTCTGACACAGCTTGGCCTTGTCGTCGTCGGAGAGGTTGTACTTGCCAGTGTCGAAATTGACGTTGGTCGTGGACTTGATGTTGTACTTGTCGATGTCGCCGACACGTCCACGCAACGCCTCGGTCGCGGCCGCGTTCTTGTCGATCGCGGCGCCCTGCTCGGCAAAGCGCTGGTTGGTGCCGTTGTGGATCATTTCGGCAGTCCGCAGATCCTTGTTTTTCATGTCCACTTCACCGGCAACGAGGTTATTGCCCCACTGCTTGGTTTCGACCGTGACAGGCAGGCCCGCAAGCAGCGAATCGGAGGCCAGCTTGTTGCTGTTGAGGCCGAGGAAACCGCCGCTGGACTTGATCTGCGTCGCGCTGGAAATGGCGATCATTGTGGCGGTGCCATCGGAGGTGGTCACCTGCATCTGATTGCCCTTGCGTGCGGTGATGACGCCGTCGATCTTTGGTCCATCGGCCATGCCGGAAAGATCGGTGGGAACATTGCCCCACACGTTGATCTGGGAGTTGTCGGCGGCTTGCCCGTCCTGCATCGGCTGCTGGTCTTGCTGCGCGGGCGGCAGCTGTTCCTGTGCGGAGAGACTGCTGGTCGCCGGAACGGCAAGCATCGCGGCGAGGGTGAGAATGGCTGTCTTGTTTGAAATTGATCGCATTGTGTTGCTCCTTATACTGCAACAGACGGCTCGCGGCTTCGCGGCACTTGCCACGACCATCCCCCGAAATAGATGGCGCATCCGGCTGTCGGTCCCCCTTTTGGTTACTGGTTTAATCGAATTCGCGGCCCACCTGCCGCTTATGAACTGAGTGGACGGGTTGCCTGTTCATCTTACCCTGTCGGTTTCATGAACACATTGTTGTGCTCTCCGTCACGCCGTTCATCCGAGCGGCACGTGCGGTGAACCGTTGCGACTCGCAGCGCATAATTAACCATAATCAGCTTGGCTGCCCAAGGAATCGTCAGAGTGCAGGATTGTTGTAGCAATGCCAGGTGAAGATGGCCGCGGCCCCGCGATGGGGGCGCCACGCTTCCGCCAATGCGCGGGTATCCTTTTCCGAAGGACGCTCTGGCAGGTCGAGCAGCTTGGCAACGCCTGCCTGCACGGCCAGATCGCCGGCAGGCCAGATGTCTTCGCGTCCCTCTGCGAACAGCAGGTAGATTTCCGCAGACCAGCGGCCGATACCCTTGATCCGGATGAGCTGACTGATCGCTTCCTCGTCGTCGTCGGGCAGCGCATCGAGCACCAGATCGCCGCTTGTCACCAGTTCGCACAGGCTTCGGGCGTAGCCCTGCTTCTGGCGTGACAGTCCACAAGCGCGCAGCGTGTCGAAATCGCGTTCCAGCAATTCGTGTGGCGCAAAGCCTTCACCCAACTCGCCTTCGAGCTTGCCCCAGACCGAAGCCGCCGCGGCAACCGACACCTGCTGGCCGACTATTGTCCGCAACAAGGTCATATAACCAGTCGGGCGGATGCGCGGCTCGGGATAGCCGACACGCTCCAGCGCTGCGGCAATTGCCGGTTCTTGCGCGGCGATCGTGTCGAGCCCCTGGCTTAATTGTTCGGAGGTCAGGCCCACGTGACATATCCTTGCAAAATCCCGAACGCGCCCTTAGCAGCCGCCTTCACGACACTCTACAGGCAACACGCTAAAGGAGCGCCTACCCGATGCCCAAGTTGATCGTTACCACTCGCGAAGGCGAAACGTCCGAAGTCGAAGTCGGCGAAGGCCTGACGGTAATGGAAACGATCCGCGACAACGGTTTCGATGAGCTTCTGGCGCTGTGCGGCGGATGCTGTTCCTGCGCGACCTGCCATGTCCATGTCGATCCGGCATTCATCGACAAGCTGCCGCCTATGAGCGAGGATGAGGACGATTTGCTGGAATCCTCCGATCATCGCGTGGAAACATCGCGGTTGAGCTGCCAAATACCGTTCACCGGCGATCTTGACGGCCTCAAGGTAACTATCGCCCCTGAAGATTGATGTTGTTTGCGGTAGGCGGGGCGCCTGCCTATCTCGAACGGCATGAAGCTATTACCTCCGCGTGAAACCACGCTCGATCTGATCGGCAACACTCCGCTCGTCAAACTGGCGGGGCCAAGCCGCGAAGCGGGCTGCGAAATCTACGGAAAATGCGAGTTCATGAACCCGGGCGCCAGCGTCAAGGATCGCGCGGCGCTTGGCATCATTCGCGACGCCGAGGCGCGGGGCGATCTCAAGCCCGGTGGCTGCGTGGTCGAAGGCACAGCCGGCAATACGGGTATTGGCATTGCACTGGTCGCCAATGCGCTGGGTTATCGCACGATCATAGTAATGCCCGACAACCAGAGCCGCGAGAAGATGGATACGCTGCGGGCGCTTGGCGCGGAACTTGTGACGGTGCCGCCCACCAAGTTTTCCGACTGCAATCATTTCGTCCACACCAGCCGTCGCCTGGCGGAAGAGACCGAGGGCGCAATCTGGGCCAACCAGTTCGACAACACCGCCAACCGCAAGGCGCATATCGAAGGCACTGCCCGCGAATTGTGGGAACAGCTCGAAGGCCGGATCGATGGCTTTACCTGCGCGGCGGGCACCGGCGGGACTCTGGCCGGGGTTGGGCTGGGACTCAAGGAGTTCGACGAGACCGTCACCATCGCGCTGACCGATCCGCATGGTGCGGCGCTCTACAACTACTATGCGCATGGCGAATTGAAGGCCGAAGGTTCCTCGGTCGCCGAGGGGATCGGGCAGGGCCGGATTACCGGCAATCTCGAAGGCGCGCCGATCGATACGCAGTTCCGCATTTCCGATGAAGAAGGGCTGGGTTGGGTCGCTCGCCTGCTGCGCGAAGAGGGACTGTGTCTTGGCTTATCGAGCGGGATCAATGTTGCCGGAGCCATTGCGCTTGGGCGCAAGCTGAAGGCCGATGGCGTCGCCGAGCCGCGCGTGGCGACTATTTTATGCGATACCGGTTTTCGCTATCTTTCAACGCTCTACAATGCGGATTGGCTGGCCGGGAAGGGCTTGCCGGTCTTCGATTGGCTGCACGAGGATTGACGACGTGGCCAAGCGGCCTAGTTTGCCGTGGATGCGGCGACCTGCAATTATCACCGACACCCCGACCCCCGTTCCGCTCGATGCTGTCCCGCTTGGCGGCAACAAATCGGAATCGATGTATCGTCTTCAGATCGGTATTTCGGGCGTCATCGGAATTCTGATGCTCGTCGGCCTCGCCAGCATTATCGAGAACCGCGCCAAGCAGGTCGAGGCGGATGCGGTTCCCGAAGCGGCCGCCACGATCACCCCGTCACCCACACCCAGCAAACCGGATCCGCTGGCAGAAGCGGGTGTGATGCCCAATCTGCCCGCCAGCCCGAGTCCCAATGTCGATGAAGTCCTGCAGGACTTGCCGACCCCGGCGCCCGTAACCACGGCGACGCCAACGAAAGCTCCGAAATAGTCGTCCGGCGGTGAGCTGGCGCTCACTGCTGTCATCACGCGAGACCCGCCTCTGCACGTGGGGGGCGGCTTCTCGCATCCACGGGACTCGACTCGGGGATTTTACGGGAATGCCGGTTGCCGCACGTCGGTATCGGTAGAAAACAATCGCAATTCAGCCATTTGTGGTAGGGGTTTGTTCATAATTGGTGATCAGTCGTTTACAGATTTATTACGTAATTTCAGGATATTGTGGATAAATCCCCAAAAATCCCGTAATTTTCCCTTCCATCCCCGTGTAAGTCGCGATATCACATCGGGACATCAGACATGGTGTTCTGGAACACGTCCCTCGCTTCGATGCGGTGGGCGACCGCGGGCGTTCGCGCGCCTTGCGGGGCGGAGTGTCATGTTCAGCAGTTTGCGCGAGGCGGGAAGGCTTCGGGGGACAGGGACGAAGTGACCTTTGGGGGATACAGCGGACAGGCGTTTTCGCCGGCGGGCGACAAGGGTCGCTACGTCCTTCCGCCGCTGTTCCGGAAAGCGGTCAAGGAAAGCAGCGACGCCCGCATCCTCTGCCTTGCCAAGCATGATCGCTGGAATTGCCTCACTGGCTTTGGTCTGTCGCGCAAGCCCGAACTCGAAGCGCAACTCGACCGCGAAGAAGAGCTGGCCTATCGCGTCGGTCGGGAGTTCGACCGCGACACGCGTTCATCGCAATTGTTCGGTTTTGTGGAGCTGCCGTTCGACGACAGCGGTCGCTTCGTGATGCCCGACCATCTTCGCGCGCTGGCCAATATCGATGACGGCCTGTTCGTGCAGGGTGGTGGACGTTTCTTCACCCTGTGGAATCCGATCGAATTGTCGCGCATGGGCGATGAATGGGCTGCGGCCAAGGCGGCCTGCGAGGCGCTGGTTGGCGAAGCGAAGGCGAAGCGCAAATGAGCGCCGTGCAGCCCCATATTCCCGTTTTGCTCGATGAAGTGATCGCAGCGCTCGACCCGCAGCCGGGCGATGTGTTGATCGACGCGACATTCGGAGCCGGTGGTTACACCCGTGCGCTGCTCGATCGCGGCGCAACGGTCCATGCCTTCGACAGAGATCCCGAAGCCGCCGCTTCGGGTCGCACGTGGCGCGAAGCGGGGGAAAACCCGCCGCGCCTTATTCTCCACCCGCGTCGATTCTCCGAAATGGCGGATGCCATGCGCGATTGCGGAGTCGCGCGGGTGGATGGAGTCGTCATGGATATCGGTGTGAGCTCGATGCAGCTCGATCAGGCGGAGCGCGGATTCGCCTTCTCGCTCGACGGGCCGCTCGACATGCGCATGAGCCAGGAAGGCCCCAGCGCGGCGGATTTCGTTAATGAGGCGGCTGAAAGCGATATCGCCGACGTGCTCTATACGCTGGGAGAAGAGCGTCAGTCGCGCCGTGTCGCGCATGCTATCGTTGCGGCCCGTCCGCTGTCGACCACCGGCCAGCTGGCGCAGGTCGTGCGCAAGGCGCTCGGCTATCGGCCCCATTCGAACAAGGGAAGTGCCCCCAAGGATCCGGCCACCCGCAGCTTCCAGGCGATCCGCATTCACGTGAACGCCGAGCTCGACGAGCTGCGTCAGGGGCTAAATGCTGCCGAACAATTGCTGGGCGAGGGCGGTAAGCTGGCAGTGGTCAGCTTCCACAGCCTGGAAGACCGCATCGTCAAGCAATTCCTGCGCGCGGCAAGTACCGCCCCTGCTGCCTCGCGCCACCTTCCGAAGCTCGAAGCCGAGAGCGCCGCGACCTTCACCAGGGTCAGCAAGGCGATCCGTGCGGGCGAGGCGGAAACCGACCGCAACCCGCGTGCCCGCTCCGCAGTACTGCGCCACGCAATCCGTACCAACGCACCGGCAAGAAAGGCCGCCTGATGGCTTCGAAACCAGCTCCCGCACCCGGAAGTCGCCTTCGCCAGGCCGGTTGGGCGCTGACCTTGTCGGTGTCCTGCGCGCTGTTTCTTGCGCTGACCTTTCACGTCAACGCGATTCGGAATCAGGTGCGTCTGACCGAAAGGCAGATCGTGGCGGTGCAGCAGGACAAGCAGATGCTGGAAACCGAATTCCAGTCGCGCGCCAGCCAGCGTCAGCTGGCCGAATGGAACGCGGTAGACTTCGGTTACAAGGCGCCACGCGCCGACCAGTTCGTCGAGAACGAAACCCAGCTCGCCATGCTCGGTGCTCCGCGTCAGCTTGATGCGCCGCAGCCTATCCGTGTCGCTCGTGCCGAAACTCCGCACGAGTATTCGGCTGAAAGCCGGCTTGCGCAGCTGATTTCACCGTTCACCGACAAGCAGCTGACCGATGAGGCGCGCTCCATCGCTGCGCGTGAGTTACCGCGCGCAGCGCGGGCGGGGGCGGCTGGTCTGGCCGAGCGGCTGGCGCAGGGCCAGGGCTTCACCCGCCTGGCCGAGGTCCGCCAGTGAACGCCCACTCTTCGATGGGTGCGTTTCTGCCCGCTGATATTCCTCCTCCTCCCGCGACGCTCAGCGTTAGCCGCATCCAGCTGGTAACGCTGCGCCAGAAGGCGATGGATCTTGCGCGCCAGCGTATCCTGTGGGTGACGGTCGGCTTTCTGTTCGTGGCGATCGTGGCGGTGCTTCGCATCGGCTTTCTCGGTATGTCCGACCGTTCGGTCGAGGCGACGAGCTTCGAGGAATCGCTCTTGCCCCCGCGCGGCGAAATCGTCGATCGCAATGGTGTGCCGCTGGCGCGCGCCTTTCCCGCATACGCCCTGTGGTTCGATCCCGATGCACTGGGCAAGGGCGGTTCGCCGCTGATCAAGCCGCCGGCAGAGGTCGCGCGCGAGTTGAAGGCGATTTTCCCCGACCTCGATGTGGCGAAGGTCACCCAGCTTCTTGCATCGGGCAAGCCTGGCTATATCCGCCGTCGGGTGCTGCCCGAGCAGGCCAACAAAGTGCAGGACATCGGCGAGCTGGCGCTGGAAATGCCGCGCGAGATGGATCGGCAATATCCGCAAGGTTCGCTCGCGGCGCATGTGCTCGGCTATGTCGGTGCGAACGGGCACGGCCATGTCGGCATGGAGGAAGTGCTCGACAAGCAGCTACGCAATCCGGCGACGCGCGGCACGCCGGCGGCTTTGAGCATCGACGTGCGGGTGCAAGGTGCTCTGGAGGATGAGCTCACCCGCGGCATGCGGTTGGTCAACGCAAAGGGCGCGGGCGGTATCGTGCTCGACGTCAACACCGGCGAAGTGCTCGCGCTTGCCTCGCTCCCCGAATTCGATCCCAACCATATCGATGCCCAGGGCGAGAAGAACATGTTCAACCGGATGACCAACCAGGTTTACGAGTTGGGCTCGACCTTCAAACCGATCACGGTGGCTGCCGCGCTGGACGCCGGTCTGGTTACCGACATGGGCAAGCTTTACCCCGCCAAGCCGTTGCACATTGGCGGCTTCACCATTCACGATGATGAAGATTTGGGGCCCACGCTCAATGTCCCGGAAATGCTGATCCATTCCTCCAACATCGTCGCGGCGCAGATTGCCGACGAGATCGGGCCTGAGCGTATGAAGCAGACGATGGAAAAGCTGCACATGAACGAGCGGCCCTTCATCGAGCTTCCCGCACGCGGTTTTCCGATCTGGCCCAGCGGCAAATGGTCGCGCATCCGAACGATGACGGTCGGTTTCGGCCACGGCATTGCCGTAACGCCGCTCCACCTGGCCAGCGCCTATGCCGCGCTGGTCAATGGCGGGATCTGGCGCCCGGCGACATTGCACAAACTGCCTGCGGGCGATGTGCCCACCGGCCAGCGGGTGTTCAAGGCGAGCACCAGTGCGCGCATTCGCCAGCTCCTGCGCATGATCGCGCTTTATGGCACTGGTCGGAGCGCTGACGCTGCCGGTTTCCGCATTGGCGGCAAGACCGGGACTGCCGAAATGGCGGGCAAGGGGGGCTATCGGCGTCATTCGGTGATCGCGACCTTCGCTTCAGCCTTCCCGATGGATAACCCGCGTTACGTGGTGCTGGTCATGCTCGATGAGCCGAAGGGCACGCTCGCCAGCTCGTACCAGCGCACCGCCGCCTGGAACGCCGCGCCCATCGTTGGGCGGCTGGTTCCGCGGATCGGTCCGATGCTGGGCGTCCGTCCCGACACTACGCACGATATCGATATCAGTGAGCTGAAGCCGCTTATCCCCGAAGCGCAGCAGGGCGCAAAGAAAGCGCAATGAGGCTCACACGGCTCCTCGAACAGGCCGGTCTGAAGGCTACGGGCGACACAGAGGCGCAGGTGACCGGCTTTGCCATAGATCATCGCAAGGTTGCGCCCGGCACGGTTTTCGGCGCGTTTCAGGGCGCACGTGTCGACGGTGAAGGCTTTATTGCCGATGCCGTTGCAGCTGGAGCGATCGCCATTGTCGCGCGGCCTGAAGCCGACGTCTCGGGCGCAGTCCATATCGCGGATCCGCTGCCGCGCCGTGCGTTTGCCCGGCTCGCAGCGCAGTTCTTCGCTCCGTTCCCGCGCCACATCGTCGCGGTGACGGGCACTAACGGCAAGACCTCGACCGTCGAGATGACCCGCCAGATCTGGCGCATGGCGGGCGAACGCGCGGCCTCGATCGGGACGCTGGGCGTCACCACGCCGGACGAGAGCGTTTCGACCGGCCTAACCACGCCCGACATCGTGACCTTCCTCGCCAATCTGTCTGGCCTCGCGCGCGAAGGCGTCACCCATATTGCCTATGAGGCGTCGAGCCACGGCCTGTCGCAATATCGCAACGAGGGGGTTCGCCCGCAGGCGGTCGCCTTTACCAATCTCAGCCGCGATCACCTCGATTATCATGCCGATATGGACGATTATTTCGCCGCCAAAATGCGCCTGTTTGACGACGTGGCGGCGGACGATGGCACGGCGGTGGTGTGGTGCGGCCATGAGCCGGGCGATTGGTCCGCAAGAGCCGTCGAGCATGCGAACAATCGCGGGTTGACCGTGATGACCGTGGGCGAGCGGGGGGAGACGATCCGGCTCGTGGGTCGCGAAGCCACCCAGCTGGGCCAGCAATTGACCATCGAATACGCTGGCGAGACTCGCAAACTGTCGCTCCCGCTTATCGGAGCCTATCAGGCGGCCAACGCGCTGACTGCCGCCGGACTGGCGCTGGCGAGTGGGACCGAGGCGTCTCGCGTATGGGATGCGGTCAGCCGTCTCCAGCCGGTTCGCGGCCGGCTTGAACGCGCAGTTATCACCCAAAGCGGCGCACCGGTCTATGTCGATTACGCCCATACGCCCGATGCCATCGAGGCGGCCATCGCGGCATTGCGCCCACATGTGGATGATCGGCTGATCACGGTTGTGGGAGCGGGCGGAGATCGCGATCACGGCAAGCGCGGGCCGATGGGCAGGGTCGCAGCCGAAGGGTCGGATGTCGTGATCGTCACAGACGACAACCCGCGCGGTGAAGACCCTGCAACAATCCGCGCGGCGGTTATGGCGGGCGCCGGAGAAGCCGCACGCGAAATAGGGGATCGCCGCGCGGCGATTGCCGCTGCGATAGCCGAAGCCGGGCCGGGCGATATCGTCCTGATCGCTGGCAAGGGGCATGAACAGGGCCAGATTGTCGGGGCCGGTGAATCGATGACGGTCCTGCCGTTCGACGATGTAGAAATTGCGCGTGAGTGCGCTGCGGAAGGTGTAACGCTATGAGTGCTGCAATCCTACGTCATCCTGCGGTCAAGCCATGGCCGATCTTCCCCGAGGACCAGCTCCCGCTGGCGTTGTGGGATGCGCGCAGCATTGCCGAGGCAACAGGCGGCGTCGCCAGCGGCGAATTCGAAGTCTCAGGCGTGGAAATGGATTCGCGCGACGTGCGCAATGGCGATCTGTTCGTGGCGCTCAAGGGCGAAGCGATGGACGGCCATCGCTTTATTGATGCCGCCTTCGCCAACGGCGCGACTGCCGCCTTGGTCGAGCAGCCGATTGCCCAGCCGCACGTTCTGGTGAAGGACACGAACGCTGCGTTGAGAGCGCTCGCGGCAGCAGCAAGGGCGCGCGGCCGGAAGACGATCATCGGCGTTACCGGATCGGTCGGCAAGACTGGCGTCAAGGAAGCGATCTTTGCCGCGCTCGAACGCGCAAGTCGCGGCGCCACCCATCGCTCGATCCGTAGCTACAACAATCACGTCGGTGTTCCGCTCAGCCTTGCGCGGATGCCCGCACGCAGCAAGTTCGGCGTGTTCGAGATGGGCATGAACCACGCGGGTGAGATCGATGGGCTGACCCGGCAGGTGCGTCCCAATGTTGCGGTCATCACGACCATCGCGCCCGCCCATATCGAGAACCTCGGCAGCGAAGAGGCGATCGCGGACGCCAAGGCGGAAATCTTTGCCGGGCTTGAACCGGGCGGCACCGCCGTCATTCCCGCCGATAGTCCGCATTATGAGCGACTGCTCGCGGCGGCAGAGAAAGTCGGGGCGAAGATCGTCTCTTTCGGGACGGAGCGCCACGCAACCGTGAGGTTGCTCGATGCAATTCCCAGCGCGAACGGCGGTTCGCTTGTGACCTGCGAGCACAAGCATGGAAGGATCTGCTTCACTGTCGCCGAACCCGGCGCACATTGGGTGATGAACGCACTAGCGGTGATGGCCGCGGTTCAGGCTGCGGGCGGGGATCTCGCCGCGGCAGGTATCGCGCTGGCGGAAATGGGTGGGCTGAAAGGGCGCGGCGCGCGTCATCAGATTCCTGCACCCGGCGGAAATGCCCTTCTTATCGATGAGAGCTATAACGCCAATCCGGCGAGCATGCGCGCGACACTTGCGCAATTGGGCGCCACGCCCGCCACGCGGCGTATCGCGGTGCTCGGCAGCATGAAGGAACTGGGCGACTTTGCGCCCGCCTTCCATGCGTCGCTGGGCGAGCCGATTGCGGCGGCAAAGGTCGACTACGCGATACTGGTTGGTGACGAAATGACCGCTTTGGCCCGTGAACTGGGGAAATCGGGCGGAATACCGCTTGGCTTCGATGGTAGCTTCACCCATTGCAGGTCGGCTGCCGAAGCGATCGATGCGATCGAGGATTTCGGCCTCGTCGCGGGGGACGCGATACTGGTCAAGGGGTCGAATTCGGTCGGGCTCGGCAGCATTGTGGATCACCTCACGCGCACCAGACGGTAAAAGGACTGGCGCCTCATGCTTTACCTAGTGGCCCAATGGCTCGATTTTGCCGGTCCCTTCAATCTCATCCGCTATCAGACGGCGCGCGCGGGTGCGGCGCTGCTGACCGCGCTGTTCATCGGCCTGGTGATTGGCCCGCGTTTCATCGACATGCTGCGCGTGCGACAGGGCAAGGGCCAGCCGATCCGGGAGGACGGGCCACAAACGCACCTCGCCAAGCGCGGTACGCCGACGATGGGCGGGCTGATGATCCTCGTCTCGCTGATATTGTCGATGTTCCTGTGGATGGACATGACCAACCCCTTCGTCTGGGCCTGTATCGCGGTGACGGTGGGCTTCGGCCTGATCGGCTTCCTCGACGATTACGACAAGGTCCGCAAGGCGAGCCACAAAGGCGTTTCGGGCAAGGTCCGGCTGCTGATGGAATTCGTGGTGGCGGGGGTCGCCAGCTGGATCATCGTGGGCCAGATCAACACCTTCCTCTACGTCCCTTTCCTCAATTACACCGGGGTTCCACTGGGGCCGCTCTATTACGTATTCGCCGCCTTCGTGATCGTGGGGGCGGGCAATGCGGTGAACCTGACCGATGGGCTGGACGGGTTGGCGACCATGCCGGTGATCATCGCCTCGGGCACCTTCGCGATCATCGCCTATCTGGCGGGGCGCGCGGACTTTGCCGGCTATCTCGGCATTCCGCATGTGCCGGGCGCAGGTGAACTGGCGATCCTGTGCGCCGGGATCATGGGGGCGGGGCTGGCCTTCCTGTGGTTCAACGCCCCTCCTGCCGCGGTGTTCATGGGCGATACCGGATCGCTGGCCTTGGGCGGGGCGCTCGGCGCGATTGCAGTATCGACGCATCACGAGGTGGTGCTGGCGATCGTGGGCGGGCTATTCGTGTTCGAGGCGCTGTCGGTCATCATACAAGTGTTCTGGTTCAAACGCACCGGCAAGCGCGTGTTCCGCATGGCGCCGGTGCACCATCATTTCGAGCAATTGGGCTGGTCTGAAAGCACGGTCGTCATCCGGTTCTGGATCATCGCCATCGTGCTCGCATTGCTGGGCCTTGCGACGCTGAAGCTGCGGTGATTACGAGCGACGCCTGGAAAGGACAGCGCTTCGCGGTGCTGGGCCTTGCGCGCTCGGGTCGTGCGACTGTGGAGGCTTTGCTCGCAAGCGGGGCCGAGGTGCTGGCGTGGGATGCCAAACCCGAAGCGCGCGAGCCTTTCGTGGGCCGCGTCGCGCTCGCCGACCCGCTCGAGGCGGACCTCACCGGCTATGCGGGCGTGGTGGTCAGCCCCGGCGTGCCGCTCAACACCCATCCGATCAAACCCTATGCCGACAAGTTCGGAGTACCGGTGATCGGCGATATCGAGCTGTTCGCGCAGGCGCGCAGCGGCCTACCGCCGCACAAGGTTGTCGGCATCACCGGCACCAATGGCAAATCGACCACCACCGCGCTGACCCATCATATCCTTGAAGTGGCGGGCGTGCCGACAGCGATGGGCGGCAATATCGGCCTGCCGATCCTCGAGCAGGACCCGCTCCCGGCGGGCGGGGTCTATGTGCTCGAGCTGTCGAGCTACCAGATCGACCTGACCTTTTCGCTCGACTGCGACGTGGCGGTGCTGCTGAATGTGACGCCCGATCATCTCGATCGGTACGAGAGTTTCGAGGCCTATGCGGCGAGCAAGGCGCGGTTGTTCGAGATGCAATCAGAGACGGAAGATTGGGGCCGGGTAATCGTAGTTGACGATCCTGTTGCCGCAGCGGTCGCCCGAAATCTTGAATGCGTATTTGAAGTCGGTGACAAATGGCTCAGAAGCCAAGATGCTGCTTACCTCAGCCTCCAAGCGCATTGGCCTGCCCTGCAGGGGCCTCACAACGCACGAAACGCGGCTGCAGCCATTCAATCTTGTCGAAGCCTTGGGTTGGGGTGGACCGAGATCAATCGAGGCCTCCGCACCTACACCGGCCTCCCGCACCGCATGGAGCGGGTCGGCACTGTCGGCGGCGCGCTTTATGTCAACGACAGCAAGGGCACCAACACCGCCGCCACCGCCCCCGCGCTGTCCGCGTTCGAGAATATCCACTGGATCGTCGGCGGCCTCGCGAAGGAGCCGGGGCTGGCCGAGTGCGAGGCGCAATTGAGTCATGTGAAGGCCGCCTATTGTATCGGCAAGTCTGGCCCCGATTTCGCCGCTCTCCTTGAAGGGCGCGTTCCCGTCACCCGCAGCGAAACGTTGGTTCAGGCGGTTGCCGATGCCACCGCCGCCGCTGTGCCAGGCGACACCGTCCTGCTCTCCCCCGCCTGCGCCAGCTTCGACCAGTTTCGCGATTTCGAGCAGCGCGGTGATGTCTTCCGCGCCGCCGTCCAGTCCCTTGCCGGTTTCGAGCCCCTATGAGCATGACCAGACCTTATGTACCGCGCAGCGGCTACCGCGCCACACAAGCGCCGTCGCAAAAGCTGTCGCGCTGGCTGAAGCTCAAGATCTGGTGGCGCGAGGTCGACCGTGTGCTGCTGCTGATGGTGCTGGCGCTGATGGTGTTCGGCGCGGTCGCGGTTTCGGCGGCCAGTCCCGCGAGCGCCAAGCGGCTCTCCACTGCGGGCGACCAGCTCTCCCCACTCTATTTCTTCACCCGCAACCTCGCCTGGCAGGCCGTGGGCATTGCGGTGATGATCGGCACCTCCATGCTCAGTCGTCAGAATGCGCGGCGGATTTCGGTAGGGCTGACGGTATTCATGCTGTTTGCGTTGTTCCTCGTCCCGATCCTCGGTCACGAGGTCAACGGCGCAAGACGCTGGATCGATTTCGGGATACGCTTCCAGCCCAGTGAATTCCTGAAGCCGGTCTGCGCGGTGACGATGGCGTGGATTCTTTCGTGGCGGCTGCGCGATCCGCAGATTCCGGTGATCGCGCTGACCGGTATCCTGTTCGGCGTTATCGCGTTGTTGCTGATGATGCAGCCAAACCTTGGCGATACGATCCTGTTCGCGGGGTTCTGGTTCGTGCTGATCCTGGTGGCGGGTGCGCCGGTCAAACGGCTGGGCCTCTTGCTCGGCTGCGGTGCGGCGCTGCTGACGGCGACCTATTTCCTTTATGACAATGCGCGCCACCGTATCGACAGCTTTTTCGGTGGCGGCACGGCTTTCGATCAGGTCGATCTTGCCCAACGCACCATCCTTGCGGGTGGCTGGTTCGGATCGGGCTATGGCCTGGGCGTGCGCAAGATGACCCTGCCAGAGGCGCACACCGACTATATCTTTTCCGTGATCGGGGAAGAATTCGGGCTGATAGTTTGCGTCATCGTCGTGCTGGCCTATCTTGCCATCGTGGCGCGCGTGCTGATGAAACTGATCGATGAGGAAGACCTGTTCGCCCTGCTGGCGGGATCGGGCCTTACTGCGCTGTTCGGCGGACAGGCGTTCATCAATATCCTCGTGAACCTCCAGCTGTTTCCGTCCAAGGGCATGACGCTGCCGCTGATCAGCTATGGCGGTTCGTCGACCATCGCGGTCTGCCTCACCATCGGACTGCTGCTGGCGATCACCAAGCGCAACCCGTTCCTGACCCGCGAGACTCGCGGGCTGGCGGACCTGATCGGCTGGAACGAGCAGCGCGCGAAGGGCGAGGCGCCATTCAAGCGAGACATCACACCGTGACCGGAGCCAATCGTCATTACGTGCTCGCCGCTGGCGGGACCGGGGGGCACTTGCTCCCCGCTTTCGCTTTGGCGGCGGAGCTGGATCGGCGCGGGCACCATGTCGCGCTGGTGACCGACGCAAGGGGCGCGCAGATCCCCGGCAAGCCCGATTTCCTGCCCGCGCACGTCCTGCCGGTAGGGCGGTTCGGCAAGAACCCGCTCGGCTGGATCAGGGGACTATCGGCAGTAATGGACGGGCGGCGGATGGCGCGCCGCCTGTTCGACAGTTTCCAGCCCAGCGCCGTGGTCGGCTTCGGCGGTTATCCTTCTCTGCCCGCGCTGCTGGCTGCGACGTCGGCGGGCATTCCCAGTGTGGTGCACGAACAGAATGCGGTGCTCGGCCGGGTCAATCGCCTGTTGTCGGGCAGGGTCGATGCGATCGCCACCGCTTATCCCGATGTCGAGCGCCTGAAGCCCAAATTCCTGCGCAAGGTCCACCTTGTCGGCAATCCGGTACGCCATGAACTGCTCGACCTGCGCGAAGAGGATTACCCCGAACTGACCGAGGACGGGCTGATCCGCGTGCTGGTGACCGGCGGCAGCCAGGGTGCGCGCGTGCTGAGCGAGGTGGTGCCCGATGGCCTCGCCATGTTGCCCCCGGCCTTGCGGATGCGGTTGCAGGTCACGCAGCAATGCCGACCGGAGGATCTGGAAGCGGTGCGCGAACGCTATCGCACGCACGACATACCGGCAGAACTCGCCACCTATTTCGAGGATATGGCGGAAAGGCTGGCGGATGCGCACCTGTTTATCGGCCGCGCCGGTGCGTCGACCATCGCGGAACTGACCGCTGTGGGTCGCCCCGCAATCCTCGTGCCGCTACCGATCGCCACCGACGATCATCAGGCGGCCAACACCGTCGAAATGGTCAAGGCGGGCGGAGCGCGGATGATCCGGCAGGAGCGGTTTACCGGCAAGGAGCTGGCCAAGCAGATCATGGCGCTGGCTGACAATCCCAAGGGGCTCGCCAATGCTGCCTATGCCGCGTGGAGCTGCGGGCGGCCCGACGCGGTTAGGGACTTGGCCGATCTCGTCGAAAGTTTCGGTGGGGCGGAGATGATGGACGTGATCCGGGTCGGTGCGAACGCTGCGCGCGGGGCGACGCAAGGCGTGGCGACCGGCACGGCCAGCAGCAGGACCAGCATGGGAGATCGCGCGGCATGAGGGGTGTGGGCACCGATATCGGGACCATCCATTTCGTCGGCATCGGCGGGATCGGCATGTCCGGCATTGCCGAGGTGATGGATAACCTCGGCTACAGCGTTCAAGGCTCGGACATCGCCGCCAACGCCAGTGTCGAGCGGCTGCGGGCGCGCGGAATTCCGGTCAGCATCGGCCACGCGGCGGAAAACGTGGAAGGCGCGGCGGTTGTCGTCACCTCGACCGCGGTCAAGCGAACCAACCCCGAAGTCGCCTACGCGCTGGAAAACCGCATCCCGGTCGTCCGCCGCGCGGAAATGCTGGCCGAACTGATGCGGCTGAAATCCACCGTCGCGGTGGCGGGCACGCATGGCAAGACCACCACCACCAGCATGGTCGCCGCGCTGCTCGATGCGGGCAATGTCGATCCTACCGTCATCAACGGCGGGATCATCGAGCAATATGGCTCCAACGCGCGGTTGGGCGACAGCGACTGGATGGTGGTCGAAGCGGACGAGAGCGACGGCAGCTTCCTGCGCCTCGACGGGACGATTGCGGTGGTCACCAATATCGACCCCGAGCATCTCGAACATTACGGCGATTTCGAAGGGGTGAGGCGCGCCTTCGTCGAATTCATCCACAACGTCCCCTTCTATGGTGCCGCGATCCTGTGCGTCGATCACCCCGAGGTGCAGGCGGTGATCGGCAAGGTGCGCGACCGCCGCGTCATCACCTATGGCTTTTCGCTCCAGGCGGATATCTGCGGGGTCAATGTCCGGGCCGAGGACGGCGGCAACCGCTTCGACGTGATGATCCGCCAGCGCGGACAGGAGGATCGCCGGATCGAAGGCGTATTCCTGCCGATGCCCGGTCGCCACAACGTCCAGAACGCGCTCGCAGCGATTGCGGTGGCGATCGAGATGGGGTGCGACGACGATGTAATCCGCAATGGCTTCGCGCAGTTCGGCGGCGTGCGGCGGCGCTTCACCCGCGTGGGCGAAGTCGCGCTCGATGGCGGCAAGGTCACGATCATCGACGATTACGGCCACCACCCGGTGGAAATCCGCGCCGTTCTCGCCGCCGCCCGGGAAAGCGCTGGCAAAGGCCGCGTTCTGGCCGTTGCGCAGCCACACCGCTATACTCGCTTGCGCGATCTGATGGACGAGTTCCAAAACTGCTTCAACGAAGCAGATGCCGTGTTCGTCACCCCGGTCTATGCCGCGGGCGAGGACCCGATCGAGGGAGTCGACAGCGAACATCTCGTGGCGGGGCTCAAGTCCCGTGGCCATCGCTCGGCGCTGGTGGTGCATGAATTTGACGAGCTGGCGACGATCCTTGCCGGCGAGATCAAACCGGGCGATCTGGTCGTGTGCCTCGGCGCAGGTGACATCACGAAATGGGCCGCGAGCCTTGCCGAGGCCATCGAAGGGCATCGGCAGGCATGAGCATGGATCAGCCCGACTGGCCCGAATATGACGACGGCAGGGCGCCCGATTGCGAGGTCGAGGGCGGTGCCGAGGGCGGCGTACCTATCGAAAGCGTACGCGGGCGGATTACCTGCATGGCGCCGCTTGCGCCGCTGGTATGGTTCAAGGCTGGCGGTGTGGCCGACTGGCTGTTCGAACCCGCGGACATCGACGACCTCAGGGACTTCCTGCAGCGGCTCGACGGACGGCTTCCGGTGATGGCGCTGGGACTGGGATCGAACCTTATCGTGCGCGATGGCGGCGTGCCGGGAGTGGTCGTGCGGCTGGGCAAGCCCTTTGCCAAGGTCGAGGTGCTTGACGATTGTGTGCTTGCCTGCGGGGCAGGGGCGCATGGCATACTGGTTGCCAGCACCGCGCGCGATGCGGGTATAGCGGGGCTGGAATTCCTGCGCGGTATCCCCGGTACGGTCGGCGGTTTCGTGCGGATGAACGGCGGTGCCTATGGCCGGGAGGTTGCCGATATCCTGGTCGATTGCGACGTGGTGATGCCCGATGGCCAGCTGATGACGCTGCCGGCGCGCGACCTGCAATACTCATACCGCCATTCCGACTTGCCCGATGGCGCGGTGGTGGTTGCCGCACGTTTCAAGGGCACGCCCGGCGATCCCAAGGCGATCGGTGCGGAGATGGACCGGATCGCGCAGGCGCGCGAAGAGAGTCAGCCGCTGCGCACCAAGACGGGCGGATCGACCTTCAAGAACCCTCCGGGAAAGAAGGCATGGCAGCTGGTCGATGAGGCGGGCTGCCGCGGCATGACGCTGGGCGGCGCGCAGGTGAGCGAGAAGCACACCAATTTTCTTATCAACACCGGCGATGCGACCAGCGCCGATATCGAAGCATTGGGCGAAGCGGTGCGCCGCAAGGTCTACCAGGACAGCGGCATCGGCCTCGAATGGGAAATCCAGCGGGTGGGGCGGGTGTGACCAGAGTAATCATCAGAAATCTAATGGGATTGATATTGGTCGCGCTTGGAACTGCGCTTTTCTGTTACATCGTTATCATCAGCATGTTTGTCACCTTTCAAAACTTTGATTTAGTCGAGGCGTGGAATTCTGGCGGTCGATTGTTGTTTTTTTCCTTGTTTTGCTACGCCGGAATAATTTTCGGCGCCATGCTTGCTTACGCTGGCGCGTGGCTGATGGATCGCGACGATGTCTAGTATTCGCAAACTCCACGTTGCCGTGCTGATGGGCGGCTGGGCCAATGAGCGGTCCGTCAGCCTGATGTCTGGCGAGGGTGTTGCCAAGGCGCTCGAAGCGCGTGGGCATCGGGTTACGCGCATCGACATGGACCGGCAGGTTGCCGCGCGCATTGCCGAGGCCGCGCCCGATGTCGTGTTCAACGCGCTCCACGGGGTACCGGGTGAGGATGGCACGGTGCAGGGGATGCTCGACCTGATGGGCGTGCCCTATACCCATTCGGGCCTCGCCACCTCGGTCATCGCGATCGACAAGCAGCTGACCAAGAACGCGCTGGTCCCTCATGGCATCCCGATGCCCGGTGGAAGGATCGTGAAGAGCGCGGAGCTCTACGAACGCGATCCGCTGGCGCGACCTTATGTGCTCAAGCCCGTCAACGAAGGCAGTTCGGTCGGCGTCGCCATCGTCACCGATGCCAGCAATTACGGCAATCCCATCCGCCGCGACGCCAAGGGGCCGTGGCAGGAATTTCCCGAATTGCTCGCCGAACCCTATATCAAGGGCCGCGAGATGACCGCGGCGGTGATCGACTTCGCCGATGGCCCGCGCGCGCTGGCGGTAACGGAATTGAAGCCCAAGTCCGGTTTCTATGATTTCGATGCCAAATACACCGACGGCATGACCGAACATGTGTGTCCCGCGCAAATTCCCTCGGAAATCGAGACGCTCTGCCTCGAAATCGCGCTCAGGGCGCATAGCGTGCTCGGATGCCGCGGTTGCAGCCGGACCGACTTTCGCTGGGATGAGGAGCAGGGCGAGGACGGGCTGTTCGTGCTTGAAACCAACACCCAGCCGGGGATGACGCCGCTGAGCCTCGTGCCCGAGCAGGCGAAATACATCGGCATGGAATATGGCGAGTTGGTCGAGACAATCATCGGTGCCGCGCTCCGCCATTTCGATACGCTGAAAGACGAGGGCGATGGCTAAGGTCAAGCGTTCGGCGCCGGGCGTGCGTCGCTCCGCCGCCGCCCGCAGCCGCAGCCAGAAAGCCCGTAAGGCGCGCTCCCACACCGTGGGTGTGGTCGGGCGGATGCTTGCCATGCTGCCGTTCACCGAGGAACAACTGCACAAGTTTTTCCTCGTTTTGATCCTTGCTGCCGTCGCCGCGGCTGGGTGGGGCATCGCCAGCCTCGCCGGATTGCCTTCCATGGTTGGCGCGGAATTCGCCCGCTCAGCAGCCGATGCCGGTTATCGTGTCCACCGCATCAAGATCACCGGCGTCAAGCGGATGAGCGAGGGCAGTGTCTATGCCCGGGTGCAGGACCAGCTCGACCAGCCGATGGCGCTGGTGGACCTCGATGCGCTGCGCCAGCGCCTGCTCGATCTGCCGTGGGTCAAGGACGCGCGTGTGTCGCGCCACCTGCCCGACATGCTGCTGATCGACATCGTCGAACGCGTGCCGCGGGCGGTGCTGGTGAAGCCAGACCATCTCGAACTCATTGATGGAACCGGGCACGAGCTCGAACCGATTGCGCTGGCTGCCGCCAAGGCGAAGGGCTGGTTGATGATTTCCGGTCCCGGTGCGCAGCGCGAAGTACCTGCGCTCGACCAGTTGCTCGACAACGCGCCCGCGCTCAAGCCGCAGGTCGCCGCTGCCGAATGGGTCGGTAATCGCCGCTGGAACCTGACGTTCAAGACCGGGCAGTTGCTTGCTTTGCCCGAAGGTGCCGATGCGGCGCCTGCGCTGGTGCAGTTTGCCAAGCTGGATGGGATGAACCGGCTGATCGGCGGCAAGGTGGTGGCGATCGACATGCGCGTGCCGGGACAGGCGGCGTTCCGTTGCTCTGGTGGACCATGCTCGAAAGACATGATCGGCTCGTCCGGAGGGGTGAACTGATGGCTCCGCCACGCATCACGCGTGCCTTTGGGGCGGTCAACATCGGCTCCTTCAGGGTCTCCGCGATGATCCTCGGTCAGGACGAGACCGGCGCCCTGCAGGTGCTGGGGTCGAGCCACCGCCGCGCCGAAGGGGTCAAACGCGGCTATATCACCGATATGAACGCTGCCAGCAGCGCGATCCGGCAGGCAGTCGAAAAGGCGGAGAGTACCGCGCGAACGGCCGTATCCAGCGTGTGGATCGGCTGCGCCGGAGCAGGCCTTTCGAGCAAGGTCGCCAGCGTGGAAATCGCGATCGGTGGCAGACGCATCGAGGAAGACGATATCGAGCAGCTGCTGATCGCGGCGCGCGATCATATCCAGCCCGAAGGGCGCATGGTGCTGCACGCGCAGCCTGCGCATTACACCCTCGACGGGGCGCATGGCATTGCCGATCCCAAGGGCCTTCATGCCGAAACGCTGGGGGTCGATGTCCATGTGGTGTTGGCTGAAGGGCCGCCAGTGCGCAATTTGATCGAGGCTGTGCAGAGTGCGCATCTCGAGGTCGAGGCGGTGGTCGCCAGCCCGCTCGCCAGTGCCTTTGCGTGCCTGTCTCAAGAAGAACGCGAGCTGGGAGTGGCACTGGTCGAGATCGGGGCGCAGGTCACCCATGTTTCGGTTCATGCCGGAGGGATGTTGCTGGGTTTGAAATCGATCCCGGTCGGATCGAACGATATCACTGACGCTATCGCGTCCAATCTCGGCATTCGCCGCAGCCAGGCCGAGCGCCTGAAATGCGTATCCGGTTCGGCCATCGCCACGCCCAGCGACCACCGCGAGATGATTCCGGTCAACGGCCCCGGGGAAGAGGCGGATGCGCCGATTGCCCGCGGAGCGGACGAGCAAAACCGCATTCCTCGCGCAGAGCTGGTTTCGGTCGTCACCGACAGGCTGGCTGCCCTGGCAGCGGAAATCAGCAAGGGGCTAAAGGCGCTGGGCTTCTCCGGGGCCAATGCCGGACAGGTTGTGCTCACCGGCGGCGGGGCCGAATTGCACGGCATTGCGGAATTCATGCAGGGTGCCCTGGGCAGGGCGGTAAGGATCGGCCGACCGCCGCAGCTTGCCAGCCTCCCCGAAGCGCACGCAACCCCCGGATTTGCGACGCTGGCAGGGCTGTGCCTCTATGCCGTTGAAGACCCCGTCGACATTCGCATGATCGGTGAGGACCGGCAAACGATCGGCAAATACGGCGCCTCTGGTGTGATCAGACGTGTGTTTCGTGCGATACGTGATTATTTTTGATGGCGGAATCGCCTTGCAAGAGGGCATAGAAGCCTTGTGGATAAGGTGAGCGCGCCTATGCACTGCTGAGCGGCTTTGTGCCACTGAGGGCGCTAGCTGTAATTTTTGACCGAGACCCTTGGAAGGCAAGCCTCGATGAGCATCAATATCGGACCCATCCCGTCGGACGATCTTCGTCCACGGATTACTGTGATTGGCATCGGTGGCGCAGGCGGAAACGCCATTGCCAACATGATGGCGGCAGAGATCGAAGGCGTCGATTTCGTCGTGGCGAACACCGATGCGCAAGCGCTCAGCACGTCGCAGGCCGACAAGCGCATCCAGCTTGGGCCGGATATCACGGGCGGGCTCGGCGCAGGCGCTCGGCCGGAAGTCGGCAAGGCCGCCGCAGAAGAAACCGTGGCGGAGATCGAGGAGGCTCTCGAAGGCGTCAACATGTGCTTCATCGCTGCCGGCATGGGTGGCGGCACGGGCACCGGCGCGGCGCCGGTGATCGCGGAAGCGGCGCGGCGTAAAGGCGTGCTGACCGTCGGTGTGGTGACCAAGCCGTTCCTGTTCGAAGGCACGCGCCGCATGCGCGCCGCCGATTCCGGGATCGAGGAGCTGCAGAAGCACGTCGATACGCTGATCGTTATTCCGAACCAGAACCTGTTCTTGGTCGCCAAGGCGGACACGACCTTCAAGGAAGCCTTCGAGCTTGCCGACGAGGTGCTGCAGCAGGGCGTGCGTTCGATTACCGACCTCATGGTCATGCCGGGGCTTATCAACCTCGACTTTGCCGACGTGCGTTCGGTGATGAGCGAGATGGGCAAGGCGATGATGGGGACGGGCGAAGGCGAGGGCGAAAACCGCGCGCTGGAAGCTGCCGAGCGTGCAATTGCCAACCCACTGCTTGATGGCGTCTCGATGACCGGGGCCAAGGGCGTCATCATCTCGATCATCGGCGGCGAAGACATGAAGCTGCTCGAAGTGGACGAGGCGGCCAATCACATTCGCGGGCTCGTCGATGAAGACGCCAACATCATCTGGGGTTCGGCGTTCAATCCCGACCTTGAAGGCAAGATCCGCGTCTCGGTGGTGGCCACGGGGATCGATAATGCGGGGCAGCCGCAGGCCGCTCCGATGTCTTCCAGCGCCTCCTATTCGCTGGGCGGTTCGCGTCCGCCCAAGCGCCCGACGCTGGAGTTGCCGCGCGATACCGTTGCAGATGATGAGCCGTTCGAATTGAACGAAGGGCTCTCGGCTGATCCGGAAGAGGCGCTGCCCGAACCGACTCCGCCGCATGGACCCGACGCTGAAGCCGAGCCGATGGAACTGTCGGGCTTCGACTATGCCGAGGCCGAGCCTGAAAGCGAAGCCCCCGCCTATTCGTCGGCCAGCGCGAGCAGCGACGACGACGAATACGACGATGTGGACGATATCGTCGATCCCTTGGCCGGTTTGCGCAACGAACATACTGAGCGCTTCGATCGCGACGGGGGCGACGATGCCGAGGATAACGGAGGGCAATCGCCGCTCGACCTTTCCGAGGAAGAGGGCGACGATTCCGGTGCGAGTGGCGGCTTGTTGCAGCCCAAGCGCCGTCGGCCGCTGGTTTCGGGTGAGAGTGGATCGGGCGGAAGCGCACCTTCAGGCAATACGTTGTTCGAACGGATGGCCAATCTCTCGCGCGGATCCGCTCCGGCAACACATGAATCGGACGATGACGACGATGATGAGGGCGGTCCAACGCTCAATATTCCGCGTTTCCTCGGGCGACAAAACAACCAGTAAGCGAAGGTTCAGTAGCTGCCCCCAACTGGGGTCGGCATGGCGTTTATGATTGACGACAAATCCTGCCGACCGCGGGCGCGAATCGGCCTCTTGGCCACGAGCGCATTGATTGCCACTGCAAGCTTCGCTGTGCTCGCAGCAGCTCCCGCCCTTGCGCAGGACCCGCCCGGCGCGGTGGTTCAGGCAGTGCCGCCACCTGCGGTGGACAAGCTCAATGTCGCGATGCGCAAGCTGTCGTCGGACCCGACCAATCTCGACGCGCTGATTGAGGCAGGAAACGCCGCCTTGGTGCTGCACGATCCCGGCTCGGCGGCGAGTTTCTTCGCTCGCGCTGCTAAGGTCGCGCCCAAGGACCCGCGCGTTGCTCTGGGGTATGGCCGGGTCGAGTTCGCGCGTCGCAATCCGGTCGATGCCCTGCGGCTGTTCAACGATGCGGAGCGCGGCGGCGCGGATATGGGGGCAGCAGAGATCGAGCGCGCTCTCGCCTATGATCTCGTCGGCGACAATTCAGCGGCTCAGGCAATCTACACCCGATTGTTGCGCGAAAAGGACGATCCTGAAACACGCCAAAGACTGGCTATCAGTCAGGCCATTTCGGGCAAGCGCGCCGAATTCGAAAAGACCCTGCTGCCGTTATTGCAGCGTAACGATCGCTCGGCGTTCCGTACGCGCGCCTTCAGCCTCGCAATACTTGGCAAGACGGAAGAAGCGGTAAAGATCGCCGATGCCATGATGTCGAGCGACATGGCGCTCAAGATGGCGCCCTATCTGCGCTACATGCCGCGCCTGACCCGTGCACAACAGGCTGCGGCAGCCGACATGGGCATGTTCCCTGCCGAATCGCAGATTGGCCGGGATCGTCCCGAAATTGCCGCTTATGCGGCCACGCTGAAGAGTTCGCGGCGCTCGGCTGATGCCGCGCTGGAGCCAACCGGGACTCCGCTGGGACCGCGCGCCGACCGCTCATCGGGCAAGCTCGCCGTGACGAAACCGGAAACTGAACGACGATCCAATCCTTCGGTATCTAAGGAGCTACCACCGATCCCTGAGGCGGCCTCCAGCGCAGAGCAGCCGCTCAATTCAGCGGCGCAGCGACGAGCGGATATGCGTGGGACAACGCAATCGCGCGAGCTTGCGCGCAACAGCCTGCCATTGCCTGCGGCCCGGCCAACGCCGACACCGGCTCCAAGCGCGGCGCCGACACCGACTTACCAGCGACCCACACCGCCGCCGGCGCTACCGCAAAAGCCTCAGGAGAGCGTTGCCCAGGCGTTTGCCGATCTTGGTCCAGCGCCGAAGAAGGCGGTTCTGAAACGCAGCAATGTGGTGGACATGGCCAAGTTCAAGCCGCCGCTCGAGGAATCGGCTGCCGAGAAAGCCGCGGCGAAAAAGGCCGCTGCCGAGAAGGCGGCCAAGGAAAAGGCGGAACGCGAAAAGAAGGCCAAGGAAAAGGCCAATCCCGCCCGTTATTGGGTGCAGGTCGCGACTGGAAAAAGCGTGAAGGCGCTGGGTTTCGATTGGCGGCGAATCGAAAAGAAATCGAACGGCATTCTCGATAACAAGGGGCCTTATGTGACTCCTTGGGTCGAAGCGAACCGACTGCTCGCGGGTCCTTACCCCAGTCAGAAGGCCGCTGATCGGGTGATAGAGAAGCTGAAAGCCAAGGGAATAGACTGCTTTGCATTCACCAGCGATGCCGGCCAGGTGATCGACAAGATCGACTGATCGGATTTGTTGGCGCGGTTGGTCCGCTCTCGTTTTGCACAGGCTTTGAACAGGCTTTCCTGCTTGCCTCGGGGTCGAATCGAGGTTCTCCCCAAAAGCGTCGCATCGCTGCATTGCCAAGCATGACCCCATGGCGTCACACACGCGAGCGATGACAGGCACGCAGATCCCATGATGAGAATCGCCAACGATCGCTTCGCTGCCGATCAGGACAGCGCTCCGCTGGACATGCTCTCAGCATTGTTCAAGGCGCATGGCTGGCCGGTAACCACCGCTGCTGACGAACTCGCAGGAGAGATCAAAGGCAGCTGGACGACCTATCAGGTCAAGGGGTTGTGGCGAGGGGAGGACAATGTCCTGCAAATTCTCTGCCTGCCTGAGATTCGAATCCTGGCAGAGCAGATGGCAGCGGCGCACGAGCTCGTCACCCTGATCAACGAACAGATGTGGCTGGGCCATTTCGATATCTGGTCGAGCGGCGGCGTGCTGCTCTATCGCAACGGCAATCTCTTGGGTGACGAGGGGCTGCTGAGCATCGCGCAGGCGCAGGCGCTGATCGAGACCGCGGTCGAGGAATGCGACCGGTTTTATCCCGCGTTCCAGTTCGTGCTGTGGGGTGGCAAGACCCCACGCGAGGCTCTCGAGGCGGCGATGGTGGATGCGGCTGGCGAAGCCTGAGCACCGCCACGCTCAGCATCGGTTCATCCACGATGTCCAAAAGGTGAACGAAGCTTAACGAATATCATCCGGTTTTGCTTGAAATCCGGGCTTCGAAGGGCGATATTCCACTCATAGGCGGAGCTCCTTCAATCCCTCCGCCCAACGGGAGTTAAACAATACCATGGCCGATTGGAACGACACCAAGCAGCGTACGAACTGGAGTTCCGTGCCGCGTGCTGGAGACGCCGTTGCGCGGCGTGAAACCTATGATGCGGGCCTGCGCTCGTACATGCTTTCGATCTACAATTACATGGCCTCGGGCGTGCTGCTGACCGGCATCGTTGCGCTGCTGACCGCGCAGAGCGGGCTGGCTGTGACCTTTGCGACCGGTCCGCTGATGTGGCTCGTTGCATTGTCCCCGCTCGCGATCGTGTTCGCGATGAGCTTCGGGATGCACAAGTTCAGCAAGACCGCGCTTCAGGCGATGTACTGGGGCTTTGCCTTTTTGATGGGCCTGTCGCTGTCGACGATCTTCCTCGTTTACACCGGCGCGTCGATTGCGGCGACTTTCTTCGCCACCGCTGGCGCTTTCGCAGGCCTCAGCCTGTTCGGCTACACCACCAAGAAGGATTTGTCGGCTTTCGGCACCTTCCTGATCATGGGTGTGGTCGGTCTGATCATCGCTTCGATCGTCAACATGTTCATGCAGTCAACCGGTCTTGCGCTGGCCATCAGCTTCCTCGGTGTGCTCATCTTCGCAGGCCTCACCGCCTACGACACGCAGAAGCTCAAGCGCATTTATGACCAGGTGCGTGGGACGGAGTTCATGGGTAAGGTCGTGATCATGGGGGCGCTGAACCTCTATCTCGACTTCATCAACATGTTCCTCTTCCTGCTGCGCTTCATGGGCAACTCGCGCGGCTAATCGCACACAGGAATCATCATATCGCGCCCCGGGGGTTTTACGCCTCCGGGGCGTTTTCATATCGGGAGTTGATGGCTAGGAGGATGCTGCGCTTCAGCCACGGTCAATCCGCGTGGGTCGATGAGGCACAGGGGATGCATCGAAGGGTCACTTTTTCATGAGCCGCACAAGCTTCAAATTCATTCGCCTTGCGGCTGTTTCCGCGGGCCTCACCGTACTCGCCGGATGCGCGACGCCTCCACCGCCGCCTCCGCCGCCCCCTCCGCCTCCACCGCCGCCAGTCGTCGAAGCGGTGCCGTATCGCCCGGTGCCGCCCAGAGGCGCGGCCTATGTCATGGATATTCCAGCGTTGCTGCCCGATGGCCAGCGCGATACGGTGCTTCACGGTATCAGCGACGATGAGCGGACCTGGTATTTCCGCTCGGCCTGGAACGTCGCGGCGCTCAATTGCACAGGACCGGAGTACAAGCCAATCCTCGATGGATATGGAAAGTTCCTCAAGTCCAACGCACGTACGCTGACCAAGGTCAACGATCGTATCGACAGCGCCTATCGCGACAAGTTCGGCCGTGGTCGCAATGCGATCAAGGCGCGCGAGAAGATGATGACGAGCGTCTACAACTTCTTCACACTGCCGCCGGTGCGCGACCCGTTCTGCAAGGCGGCAATGGCGGTGTCGAACGAGGCGTCTCTCGACAAGAAAATGGATCCAGCGTCTTTTGCCGCGAACGAGTTGCCCAAGCTTGAGGCGCCGTTCAATAATTTCTTTGCCGCTTACCAGCAGTATCAGGCCAGTTCCGCGGCCTGGGACGTCAAATATGGCGCGAAATATGGTTCGTCACAGCCCGGATATGTTGCGGTGCAGGAGGCTCGGGCGGACGGAAGGCCGGTGCCGCAAGTTGGTCTGAGCGGACCGGAAAGCACCACCTCGCAGCCAATTCAGGCCGCCGGTGCAGTGACCGACCCTACCAGCGGGGCCAGCATTCCGGTGGTTCCGGTTAAGCCGGAACAACAATCGAACCCGGTGGTGCAGCCTGTGCCCAAGGGCGATAAGGGTACTGGCTCGCCTAATTAGGCTTGGAGAAGCGGGCGCGGCGAGAAAGGTCTTTTCTCCGCCGCTGCGCTTCGCTAATGCGCGCCCTCGCGTTTCTCCGGTTGTGCCGGGGGAGGCGCGAATACCTGGAACGGGGCCGTAGCTCAGATGGGAGAGCGCGTCGTTCGCAATGACGAGGTCAGGGGTTCGATCCCCCTCGGCTCCACCAGGAAAATTTTCATGGAAAATTTGCCTGGTGATTTTTTATTCCGCACGCGCATCCGCGCATGCGATTTCCTCGCACCTGTCGGTGCTGCGGGTGGCCGGTCGGCCTTGCGGACCTTTGCGGTCCGATTTACCGCTGGAAATGACTTGGGTGCACGAGTTCGGGCTGCGATAGCAGACCGCAAGCGCGACAGCGCGCCCGCAGGCCCGTATGGGCCGAGGATAGCCAAGGGGCCGGATGGCCCTGCCGGCGCTTGAGGCTGAACAAAATGCACTTTCTCGACCAAGCCAAGATATTCCTGAAATCCGGTGCGGGTGGCCCCGGCGCGGTCTCGTTCCGGCGCGAGAAATACATCGAATATGGCGGCCCGGATGGCGGCAATGGCGGAAAGGGCGGCGATATCGTGTTCGAAGCGGTGCCCGGCCTCAATACACTGATCGACTTTCGCTACGCCCAGCATTTCAAGGCTGCGCGTGGCGCGCACGGCATGGGCAAGGACCGGACCGGAGCCGGGGCCGACGACCTGGTGATCGAGGTGCCTGTGGGCACTCAGGTTTTATCCGAGGACAAGGAGGAAGTGCTCGCCGATTTCACCGAAGTGGGCCAGCGTCTCGTCTTCCTCGAAGGTGGGATCGGGGGCCGTGGCAACGCCAGTTACAAGACCAGCACCAACCGCGCCCCTCGTCAGCACCAGCCAGGTGAGCCGGGCGAAGAGATGTGGGTGTGGTTGCGGCTGAAGCTGCTCGCCGATGTCGGCCTCGTCGGCCTGCCCAATGCGGGCAAGTCGACTTTCATAAACCAGGTTTCCAACGCGCAGGCCAAGGTCGGCGACTATGCCTTTACAACGCTGGTGCCCAAGCTCGGGGTCGTTCGCCACAAGGGTCGGGAGTTCGTGCTCGCGGATATTCCCGGGCTGATTGCGGGCGCAGCGGAAGGAGCGGGTATCGGTGACCGGTTCCTCGGCCATATCGAACGCTGCCGGGTGTTGATCCATCTGATCGATATTTCCGGCACCGATCCGGTCGAGGCGATGCGGATCGTCGAGGAAGAACTGTCAGCCTATGGCGCCGGGCTCGACGACAAGCCGCGTCTCGTGGCGCTCAACAAGCTCGATCTCGCCGACAGCGAATTGGGCGAGGGCTTTGCCGACGAGCTCAAGGCGGCGGGAGCCGATGAGGTGTTTACCGTTTCGGGTGCAACCGGCGCTGGTGTCGACCGATTGCTCGACGCGGTGCTGGCCTATCTGCCCGAACGAACTTCGACCGAGACCAAGGGAGCCGAAGTCGAGGATGCGGCGGGTGATGGTAAGGAAGGCGGCGAATGGTCACCCCTCTGATCGTTTCACTGGCCGAGCTGGGTTCTGCCCGCAGGCTGGTGGTCAAGGTCGGATCGTCGCTGCTGGTAGAGCGTGGACAGCCGCGCAAGGCATGGCTTGATAGCCTCGTTTCTGAACTGGCCGGTCTGAGGAAGGCAGGCTGCGAAGTGATCGTCGTGTCCTCCGGTGCGATCGCACTCGGTGCTGCGCGGCTTGGCCTCAAGCGCGGTGGACGCGCGAGCCTTGCCGAAGCGCAGGCCGCGGCCTCGGTCGGGCAGGTCGAACTGGCGCGCCTCTGGGCAGAGACGCTGGGTGCGCACGATCTCATTGCCGCGCAGATGCTGGTGACTTTGGGTGATCTCGAGGACCGCAGGCGCTACCTCAACGCCGCAGCGACGCTGGAGAAGTTGCTCGAGGAAGGCGCGGTGCCTGTGGTGAACGAGAACGATTCAGTCGCTACCGAGGAAATCCGCTTTGGCGACAACGATCGGCTGGCAGCGCGCGTTGCGCAGGCGGCCGGCGCGCAAGGCGTGTTGCTGCTGTCGGACGTCGATGGCCTTTACGATCGCGATCCGCGCGAAGCGGGAGCTACACTAATTGAGACTGTGGATGGGGTGACACCCGAAATTCTCGCGATGGCCAGTGCGGCCTCGTCCTCCGGCCTTGGTTCGGGCGGCATGGCGGCCAAACTGGAAGCGGCGCGGATCGCCGAACGCGCCGGGATCGCGCTGGCGATCGCCAATGGCACTGTGGATGCTCCCATGTCGCGCGCTTTCGGGCAAGGCATTGGAACGTTGTTCTTGCCCCAGCGTGGCGGCAATGCGCGGCAGGCGTGGCTTGGGGGGCGCCTTGCGCCTGCCGGTGTGCTTACAGTCGATGTCGGTTGTGCGGACGCTCTGGCTGGAGGCGCGAGTCTGCTCGCGGCGGGTATCACCGAAGTGACGGGCGATTTTCGTCGTGGCGATCTGGTGGGGGTCCATGGCGCGAAGGGCGATCGACTGGCGCAGGGCCTGGTCGAATATTCCGCTGAAGAATGCCGCGCGATCATGGGTCTCAAGCAGGAGCAGCAGGGTGAGAGGCTCGGTTACGCTCCACGCGCTGCTGTGATACATCGGGATCATTTGGTGTATCTGTAATGGCGGCAAACGGGACCTTGGCAATAACCGGAGCGACTGGCTTTGTCGGCCAGGCTGTGCTCGACGAAGCCGCGCGGCAAGGGCTGGCCGTTAGCGCGCTTACCCGCAGGCCGCAAGCGGAGCGTGAGGGGATTAGCTGGGTCGAGGGCACGCTCGACGATGCGCATGCTCTCAGGCATCTTGCCGAGGGATCGACCGCGATGCTGCATATCGCGGCGCTGACCAACGCTGCGCATCCCACGCAGTTTGAAGCCGCCAATGTCGCGGGCACCGCAGCCGTGATCGAGGCCTGCAAGCATGCTGGTTTGGAGCGACTGGTGTTCGTGTCGTCGCTGTCCGCGCGTGAGCCGGATCTGTCGGATTATGGTGCCTCCAAGGCGCGGGCAGAGGTTCTTGTGAGGGACAGCGGGCTCGACTGGACGATCGTGCGCCCGCCCGCGGTTTATGGACCACGGGACAAGGACATGCTCGACCTGTTTCGCGCTGCAAGACTGCGCGTGGTGCCGCTGCCGCCAAAGGGCCGGACATCGCTGATCCATGTCGCCGACCTCGCCGATGCGCTGCTGGCGCTGGTGCCGACGGGTACGGACGTTTCCGACAAGCTGTTTGAAGTCGACGATGGGCAACCGCAAGGTTACCTGCACCGGGAAATGGCTCGATTACTCGGTATAGCTGTCGGCAGACGGCGAGTGCTACCGCTCAACCTGCCGGCACGCCTGCTGCATACGGCTGCCCGGGGAGATCGGCTGGTGAGGGGCATGAAGGCCAAGCTGACGCCTGACCGGGCGCGCTACATGGTCCATTCCGATTGGGTGTGCGATCCGGCGTTTGCAGCACCGGCTGACCGCTGGCAGCCGCGAATTGGCGCGCGCACGGGCTTCACCGAGACCGCGCGCTGGTATCGCGCGCATGGCTGGCTGAAATGATTGGCGGATTTCCTCAGAAGTAGGGCTGGTCTGTCTCGTTATCGTCAGCGCCTGGCTGGTGGATACCGCATTCGACCTTGTCCCACCCCGACCAGCGGCCCGATCGCGGGTCTTCTCCGGGTGCAACCCGGCTGGTGCAGGGAGAGCAGCCGATCGAAGGATAGCCCGCAGCGACGAGCGGATGACGGGGAAGGTCATGCTGGATGAAATAGCCTTCGATGCGGCTGGCGTCCCAATCGATCAACGGATTGATCTTGAGCCGCCCGGCAGCGTCGGAAGTGTCGAGTTCGAAGCGGGGCAGATTGGCGCGGGTGCTCGACTGGAACGCCTTGCGCCCGGTAAAGCTCGCATCGAAAGGCAGCAGCGCTTTCGCCAGCGGTTTGACCTTGCGGATTTCGCAGCAACCATCCGGGTCATAGGACCACCTAAGACCTGTTTCGTCCTTCGTCTGAAGTTCAGCAAGATCGGGATGGAGGATCTGGAGGTTGGTGAGGCCGAGCCGTTCGACCAGCTCGTCGCGATAGGCTAGCGTTTCGGGGAAATGCTTGCCTGTATCGAGAAACATTACGGGGACCGCGGGATCGACTTCAGCCAAAAGATGAAGCAAGACGGCGCTTTCCGCCCCGAAACTCGACACCACGGCCATGTCGCCGAACAGATTGTCGGCAAACAGCGATGCGAGCATTTCCTGCGTGTCGGAGCCGCGGAACATGCGGTTGAGGCGCACCGCGTCGTGCTCGGTAAAGCGCGGGGCAGTGTTGAGCCGGTCGATCGGACGGATAGCGTTCATGAGGCCGAACCGTGGCGCTTGGCCCAGATCGGCTGGCGTGCGTCGGCGGCGGGTTGATAAACATCCGGCCAGCGCGACAGCGCCGCCTCGACATCGTCGGGGGCAAGCGGAGCATCGGGTTCAAACGCATCGAAGCCGCAACGCCGCATGTAGGCGATCTGGTCGACCAGCACGTCGCCCACGGCGCGCAGTTCACCCCGATAGCCTGCCTCACGCAGGATCCGGGCCGAGGAATAGCCGCGTCCGTCCCCGAAAGCGGGGAAGTTCACCTCGACCAGTGCGATCTGGTCCAGGTGCGGGATCAGTGCGCGCGCGTCGTCACCCGGCTCTACCCGCACCGCGCTGGCGTTGGTCTGATCGAGGAAGGCATCGACCGTCACTGCCGGGTGGTCGGCAGTCTCATCGTCGCGATAGCGGAGCAGTTCAGCCATATAGCGCCTCCTTGAAAGGCTCCATCCCGATCCGGCGATAGGTGTCGAGGAAGCGTTCGCCGTCCTGGCGTTCGCGCAGATAGATGTCGGCGGCGGTTTCCACCGCATCGACAATCCCCGCCTCGTCGAAGCCGGGGCCGGTGATCTTGGCGAGGCTGACGTCCTCGGCCTCGCTTCCGCCGAGCAAGAGCTGGTAATTCTCCACACCCTTCCGATCGACGCCGAGGATGCCGATATGGCCCGCGTGGTGGTGGCCGCAGGCGTTGATGCAGCCGGAAATCTTCAGCTTGAGCTGGCCCAGCATCTCGGTCTTGCCCGAAGCGGCGAAGCGTTCGGAAATCTTCTGCGCCACAGGAATCGAGCGGGCATTGGCGAGGCTGCAATAATCGAGGCCGGGGCAGGCGATGATATCCTCCACCGTACCGAGATTGGGGCTGCCGAGCCCAGCCTCGTCCAGAGCCGTCCACAGCGCATGGAGATCGGATTTGCGGACATGCGGCAGGACGATGTTCTGGGTGTGCATCACCCTGAGCTCATCGAAGCTGTAGTCGCGCGCGAGATCGGCCATCAGTCGCATCTGTTCGGCGGTGGCATCGCCGGGGATACCGCCGACCGGCTTCAGGCTTATGACGGCGGAAACGTATCCGGAGGCCTTGTGTGCGACCGTGTTGCGGTCGACCCAAAGCGCGAAATCGGGATCGCTGCGATCGATATCCGCGCCAGTATCGCTGGCGAAAGCAGGGTCGGCGAAATACGCCTTGATCCGCTCCAGTTCGGCAAGCGGCGGTTCGACGCCCTGTTCAAGCAGGTGGGCAAACTCCGCATCCACCTGCCGCGCATATTCTTCTGCACCCATTTCATGGACGAGGATCTTGATGCGCGCCTTGTACTTGTTGTCGCGCCTGCCGTAACGATTGTAGACCCTCAGACACGCTTCGGCATAGGTGACGAGCTGGTCGAGCGGCACGAAGTCGCGGATCAGCGGGGCGATCATCGGCGTGCGGCCCATGCCGCCGCCGACATAGAAGGCGGCACCCAATTCGCCCGCGTCGTTGCGGACGATATTGATCCCGATATCGTGCAGCCGCATCGCCGCGCGATCGGTGTCGGAGGCGATCACCGCGATCTTGAACTTGCGCGGGAGGTAGCTGAATTCGGGATGGAAGCTCGACCATTGGCGGAGCAATTCGGCGTAAGGTCTCGGATCGACTCGCTCGTCTGCCGCGGCCCCGGCGAAATGGTCGGAGCTGATGTTGCGGATGCAATTGCCGCTGGTCTGGATGGCGTGCATTTCGAACTTGGCGAGGTCGGCGAGGATATCGGCGGCGTCCTCCAGCCGGATCCAGTTGTACTGGATGTTCTGGCGGGTGGTGAAATGGCCGTATCCGCGATCGTATTTGTCGGCGATGTCCGCCAGCGCGTGCATCTGGCGGCTGTTGAGCGTGCCATAGGGAATGGCGACGCGCAGCATATAGGCGTGGAGCTGGAGATAGAGCCCGTTCATCAGCCGCAAGGGCTTGAACTGGTCCTCGGTCAGCTTGCCTTCGAGGCGGCGGCGGGCCTGATCGCGGAATTCCTCCACCCGGGCATCGACCATCGCCTGATCGTAGGGGTCGTATTGGTACATCAGATCACCCAGTTGCCGATTTCGGGATCGGCGGGTTTGAGGGTCAGATCGGGGCGAACGGTCGGGCCGAGCGCGCGGACGCGGTCCTTGATATGCGCCGGACGTGGTTGGCCATCGTGCAGTGCGGCATCGATTGCGTAGGGCACGTTGACCCGCCGTGCGGATTCCTCGCGGCGCGCGATTTCGTCTTCGCTGCCGGACACATCGACGGCATCCTCGACATGGAGCGACCAGTCACTGCCGGTCCACCACGTGACCGCGCCGGTCTTGAGATCATTGCCGGTGAGCAGCCTCATTGCGCCACCTCCCGCGCCAGAGCGGCCACCGTCGCGTCTTCGCGCGCGGTCACTTCGCCGATCACGATCAGCGCCGGGCTGACGACCTGCTTGCGCTCGATGAGTTCCGGCAGGCCCGCCAGCAGTCCGCGCAGCACCCGCATCTGTGGGCGTGCGGCGTTTTCGATCACGGCGACCGGCATGTCCGGTGCCAATCCGTCTTCCATCAGCTTCTCCGCGATTTGCGGGGCGGTCTTCACGCCCATGTAGATCACCAGCGTGCGGCCCTTTCCTGCAAGGCCGCGCCAGTCCTGATCGCTCAACCCCTTGCACTGGCCCGCGACGAAAGTGACGATCGAGGACGCATCGCGATGGGTCAGCGCGATTTGCGCGGCGGCCGCGGCGCCATTGGCCGCGCTGATGCCGGGCACGATCTCGACCGGGACGCCGGCAGCGCGCGCGGCCTCTGCTTCCTCGCCGCCGCGCCCGAAGACCAGCGGATCGCCACCCTTGAGGCGGACCACGTCCTGCCCGGAACGCGCGGCGCGAACCAGCAGGGTGTTGATCTCGTCCTGCGGCAGCGTGTGATGCGCGCGGCGCTTGGCGACCGAGATCAGCTGCGCCGTCGGAGAAGCGAGGGCCAGCACCTGCGGATCGACCAGCCCGTCATGGACGATCAATTCTGAGCGCTCGATCAGCCTTGCCGCGCGGAGCGTGAGCAGGTCCGGATCGCCCGGCCCGGCGCCAACGAGATAGAGAGTGCCTGTTCCTGTCATGGTGCCAAAGTGACGGCGAGGCCGCCTTAACGCCAATCAGAATGGCTGCGCAGGCGGACAGCTTTGGTTTTGAAATCGGCGCTTCTCGGGTGGACAGCTTTGGTTTTGAAATTGCGGCTACCCGTCAGGAAAGCTGCCCTATTGCGAGCGATCGCGATAGATCTCGTTGAGTTTCCTGCGGTTCCTGAGGCAACTCGCTTCAAGCAGGTTCGCCAAAATGCCTCCCATCGCTGCCGCAGCTATGTAGAGGGCAGTAGCAAGCGGCGCGAAGCGCGCACCGGTCAGTCCAATTCCGAAACCTGCCGATAAGGCTTGCGGAAGCAGGCCAAGTGCAAGCAGCATAGCCAACGCGCAGGCGATGCTGTCTGCCGCCAGCGCATTGCGCCCCGCCAGTGGCCGCAATTTACGCTGTACCAGCAACGCGCCGCCCATCGCGATCCCGATGGCGAGCTTGGCCCATGGGGAAATGGCATCGGCAATGGCGAAAATTGCGCTCGCACCTCTGGCACCGCTGACCACTTGGGCGAGACCGCTCAGCCAGACGAGCACGCAGGACAGGTAGATCGCCACCGCCCAGCCCACGACCCAGCCGAACAGGAAGCATTTGGTCGTGCCGGGACCTTTCGGCCCGCTAATCCGCATCGCGATCCTTTGCGCCACCGGTTGAATTTTCCGCAGCGACGCGCGCAGCCAGTGCCTCGATCAGGCGTTCGAACTGATCGTTGTTGCGCAGGTTGATATCGCGCTGCGGGAAGGGAATCTCGACATTGGCTTCCTTGAACAGCCACCACAGCTTTTTCAGCACGGCGGACTGAACATTGCTCACGCCCTCTTCCGGGTCCGATATCCAGCAATTGATGCTGAAATTGACCGAGCTGTCGCCGTATTCCTTCAGCCACACGATCGGCGGCGGTGACTTGAGTACGCGGTCGCAACTCTTGGCGGCTTCCAGCATCAGCTTTTCGGCCAGGTTCAAATCGGCGTTGTAGCTGACTCCCACTGGAACGTGGACGCGCACGTTCTTGCTCGAATAGGACCAGTTTTCCACCTGATTGATCATCAGGTTCTCGTTTGGGATGAGATATTCCTTCTGGTCGCGGGTGACGAGGCTGACCGCACGCACGCCGATCTTGCGGATTTGCCCGAAGGTCGAATTCCCCGCGGCATCGGCGATGGCGATAACGTCGCCGGGCTTGATCGACTTGTCCATCAGCAGGATGATTCCGGCGATCAGATTACCGAAAGTCTTCTGGAGGCCAAAACCGATGGCGAGGCCGAACGCGCCCGAGAACACCGCCAGGGCGGTAAGGTCGATACCGAGCAGATCGATCCCAAGGAAGAAGGCAGCCGACCAGATGGCGATGCTGACCAGTTTTTCGGCGAGCAATTGCTGTGTGCTGTCGAGCTTGGTGATCCGCTTGAGGATCGTGTTGCCCAGCCTGCTGCCGAGCCGACCGATCATGTAGCACAGCACGATCACGCCGAGCACGATGATCACGTCCCACACCGACAGGTGGAACTTGCCGATATCGATCGCCCAGCTGTCGAGCGTGTTGACGATGTCGCCGATGGTTTCGCTCTTTTGCGTGACCGCCTGCTTGATTTCCTGCGCGGCTGCGACCTGACCCTGATTCACCAGCGGCTGGGCGAGACTCCACGCCTGTTCAGCCGGTGGCCCGGTGGGGGTCGCGGTCGGGCTCGGGCCCGCCGTCGGCGACGCGCTGGCCGCCGCAGCCGCAAGACTGGCGAGGCTCATGCCCGCGCCATCGCGACGAAACCGCGATCGAGGTCGGCGATCAAATCGTCCGGATCTTCGAGCCCGATCGACAGGCGGATGGCAAGGCGATCATCGGCATCCCATTCAGGCTTGGGCCAAAGCGTCGCCGTGCGCGACCCGTCGATCCCGACCGGCGTCGCGAGGCTTTCGAAACCGCCCCAACTATAGCCGATCCCGAACAGTTCGAGCGCATCGATCAGGCGGCAACGCGCCGCATCGTCGCCGCCTTTCAGCACGAAGCTGAACAAGCCGCAGCCGCCGGTGAAATCGCGTTTCCATAGCTCGTGGCCGGGCGCGCCGGGCAGCATCGGGCACAGCACATGGGCGACTTCCGGTCGCCGATCGAGCCATTCCGCGACGGCAAGCGCGCTTGCCGTGCTGTGGTTGAGCCGGACAGCCATGCTGCGCAGACCACGCAACGCGAGCGCGGCATCGTCGGGCGAGACCACTTGGCCCAATTCCTGAGAGACATGGCGCAGCTTGGCATACCAGCTTTGCGTGGCCGCACTGACCGATCCCATCAGCAGATCCGAATGCCCGCCGACATGCTTGGTCAGCGCCTGAATCGAAATGTCGCACCCATGTGTGAAGGCAGCAAAGCCAAGCGGTCCCGCCCAGGTGTTGTCGATCAGCACACAGGCGCCGTGCTCCTTTGCTGTCGCCGCCAGCGCAGGAACGTCGCACACTTCCATGGTCAGACTGCCGGGATTTTCGAGGAGCACCGCGCGGGTGCGATCGCAAAAGGCATTTGCAAAACCGTCGAGGTCGAGCGGGTCGAAGAAGCGCGCTTCCACGCCCATGCGCTTGAGCAGCCCGGTCGCGATGTGGCGGCTGGGGTCATAGGCGTTATCGCACACCAACAGCACGTCGCCGGGGCCAACCACCGCCAGTAATGCGCCGGCAATTGCGGCCACTCCGCTGGGATACAGCAGCGTGCCATGGGCGCCGGGCTCGATGTCGGTGAGCGCATCGCTCAACGCCCACTGGGTCGGCGATCCGCGTCGCCCGTAAAAGAATTGCCCGTCGCGATTGGATTTGGGCGCCTGGAGGGATGCGCAATCCTCGTAAAGATGCGTGCTAGCGCGATAGACCGGCGGGTTGACGACATGCGGATCGTTGCTGCGTCCGGACGTTACCAGCCTGGTTGCAGTCTTCTGAGAAAAGTCCGTGTGGCCCGCCATTGTTTCTCCGCTGCGCGTTCGTTGATCCAGGCCGGAATGGCCCGACTGATTGCCTGAGTGGCTGTCCTAGGGGGAAGCGGGCGGCTTGGGCAAGCGCGGGCTTGCGCTTTTGCGCGTCAGTCCGCTGTTCCGAGCGCCTTGGGCAGGTCTGGATCGGCGCCCCATTCGGCCCAGCTCCCGTCATAGAGCGCGGCCTCGTTGCCGATGAGGTGCAGTGCGAACGCGAGCACGGCGGCGGTCATGCCTGAATTGCAACTGGTGACGACGGGCGCGCTGACGTCGATACCAGCGGTCTCGAACAGGCCTTTCAGCTCGGCAGGGTTCTTGTAAGTTCCATCCTGATTGAAGAGGTCGCGATACCAGAGGTTGCGCGCCCCGGGGATATGGCCGCCTTCGGCCTCGAGCCCCTCGAAACGCGCCGCGTCGCGGGCGTCCACCACCTGTTCGGTCCGGCGCTCGCAATTGGCCAGCATCGCCTGCTTGTCGCGTAACGCGCCGGTGAAATCGGAAGGGGGGTAGAGACCGGGGGCAAAGTCCACCTTGCCACTTTCCAGCGGTCGGCTCTCGCTGCGCCACTTGCTGAGGCCCCCATCGAGGATTGTGACATCGGTCAGCCCATAGCCGCACAGCAAAAACCACGCCCGGGCCGCACTGGCGATCGCGCTGTCGTCGTACAGCACCACGCGATTGCCGGGATGGAGGCCGAGGCCGCTCAGATGGCTGGCCGCCTGCATCGGCCCGGGCGCGGTGTTCACCACCTGCGCATCAGGGTCGGCGAAGCGCGGCATGTTGAAAAAGCGCGCGCCGGGAATATGCGCGGCGAGGAATTCTTCCCCGGCGTCGCGCCCGGTATCAGGCAAATGCTTGCTGGCGTCGAGCACGACCAGGTCGGTATCGCCCAGATGCGCGTTCAGCCAATCGGTGGAAACCAGCGACTCCATGGCCTTGCTTGTAGGCTGCGCCCGAAGATCAGTCGAGCGCGCGCTGGATCAACGGCTCGTAACTGCGCGGCGGCTCGTCGATACGGAAGGGTTGCGGGCGGGTCGCGCCGGGTGCGCCTTGCCCGATGACATAGGTCTTTGCCAGCGGTGTCGCATTGCCCGCGCTCGCTCTTGCGCGCAGCAGCGGGACGAGCACGCCAACCGCGCCTTGCTGGATGATCGCGGCCTGCGCGAGCGGCAATTGCAACTTTCCTTCGAAACGCTGGCTCTGGCCGGGGCCTAGCCTGACGACGGAATGGCGCGTGGGCAAGGCAGTGTCGCGTGCGGCGAGCTGGTTGGCGAGCGGACGATCGTTGCTGGCCGAGACGAGGTCGGCTTCTACCGTCACGTTTTCCAGCGCGCGGCCCAGCCGGTTGCGCAGGGTAACGCGATAATCGACGGTCACATTCATGAAGCTGCGGCTGAGGCGGATCGCCTCGACCTGCATCGCCAGCGCTTCGCCCTCAGGTTCGGCGGCAACTGCGGAGGCATCTGGCAGCGCATCCTGCGTACCGCGGTGCACGATGGGCGGTTCGATCGGCGCCGGCTCGACCTCGCGGCGACGGCGCAGGAACAGGAATGCGCCTCCCGCGATGAGCAATGCGGCCAACCCGAGCAGCCACGGAAGAAGGCCACTCGAATTGGAGCTGACTGCAGTCGGGCTGGCTTGCTGAGAAGGAGCTACAGGCAGCGTCGATGCGGTTGGCGTCGGCGTTTCGCTCGGCGTGGCTAACGGTGGCGGTGTGGACGTTGGTTCGCTGCTCGGCGGCGGTGCTGCTTCTGGCGATGCCTGCGCGCGCGAAGGAGGCTGCGGCCTTGCCGTGCTGGTAGGCAATGGTGTCGGTCGCGCGCGAGGGCTGGGGGTCGGCGACGGCCGTATGGACGGCGAGGGCACTGGTGTCAGCAGCGGGGGGACCACGGTCGGCACCGGTGTCGGCGTCGCCGTCGGGATCGCGCGCGGACGAATCTGGACCGCACCATCGGTCACGACCGGCCCCTGCACATTGGGGCTGGGCGTTGGCGACGGCGCAGGCTGCAACGAAAAATCGTTCGCCGATTGCGCGGATGCCGCACCGCCAAGTGCAGCGGTGGCCATGGCAAGGGACAGGAGAGGAAGGCGAAGGCGCGCTGTCATGGGTTCCGAAGCAAAATTGGTACGCTGTGTTGCGCGAGGCGCATCGCGAGGGCGCGCTGAATAGGACCTGACCCGCCCGCTTGCCAAGCCATCGCTTGCACCCTGCGCGCAATCGTAGCAGGAGCGCGGCATGGAAGGCACAGACACCCCCAAATTCCTCGGCCAGTCGAGCCCGCTCCCCGCTTCGCCGGAAGAAGCCGAACTCGACTATGTTCCCAACCCTCGCAAGGGCGAGCTTTATATGGTGCGCTTCGCCGCGCCGGAATTTACCTCGCTCTGCCCGGTTACCGGACAGCCCGATTTCGCGCATCTGGTGCTCGACTACGCGCCGGACGAAACCATCGTCGAATCGAAGAGCCTCAAACTGTTCCTGGGCTCGTTCCGCAACCATTGCGGGTTTCACGAGGATGTGACGGTTGGCATCGGGCGGCGCTTGTTTGACGGGATGCAGCCGCGCTGGCTGCGCATCGGCGGCTACTGGTACCCACGCGGCGGCATCCCGATCGACGTGTTCTGGCAGAGCGGCGCGCCGCCCGAGGGGCTATGGCTGCCCGACCAGGGCGTTGCATCCTATCGGGGTCGGGGATGAGCGACACGCGCACCGAAACCGATTCGATGGGCGCGATCGAAGTGCCCGCCGGCCATATGTGGGGCGCGCAGACGCAGCGCAGCTCGGAGAATTTCCGCATCGGGGGCGAGCATCTGCCGATCCCGCTGATCCGCGCACTGGGCATCATCAAGCGCGCCGCCGCCGAAGCCAATCGCGAGCTGGGTGAACTGGACGGCCGACTGGCCGACGCCATCGTCACCGCCGCGCAGGAAGTGATCGACGGCAAGCTTGACGGGGAATTCCCGCTGGTGGTGTGGCAGACCGGCTCGGGCACGCAATCGAACATGAACGCCAATGAGGTGATCGCCAACCGTGCGATCCAGTTGCTTGGCGGAGAGGTGGGTTCGAAAAAGCCAGTCCATCCCAACGACCATGTCAACAAAAGCCAGAGCTCGAACGACACTTTCCCCAGCGCGATCCATATCGCCGCCGCGCGCGAGATCACCGGCCACCTGTTGCCTGCTCTCGAAGCGATGCAGGCCGAGCTTGCTGCGAAGTCGGAGCAATGGTCCGATATCGTCAAGATCGGCCGCACCCATACGCAGGATGCGACACCGCTGACTTTGGGGCAGGAGTTTTCGGGCTATGCTGCGCAAGTCGCTAGCGGGATCGAGCGGATCGGGCTGACCCTGCCGGACCTGTACCAGCTCGCGCAGGGCGGAACCGCAGTCGGCACAGGGCTCAACACGCCCGATGGTTTCCCCGAGGCGGTTGCCGAGCGCATCGCCGCGATCACAGGCCTGCCCTTCGTTTCAGCGCCCAACAAATTCGAAGCGCTGGCGAGCCAGGACGCGCTGGTGTTCGCGCATGGCGCGCTCAACGCGCTCGCCGCCGCGCTTTACAAGATCGCCAACGATATCCGCTTCCTCGGCTCCGGCCCGCGTTCGGGGCTCGGCGAGCTGGCACTGCCCGAGAACGAGCCGGGCAGTTCGATCATGCCGGGCAAGGTCAACCCGACCCAGTGCGAAGCGATGACGCAGGTCGCGATCGAGGTGTTTGGCAACCATGCTGCGCTGACCTTCGCCGACAGCCAGGGGCAGTTCGAGCTCAACACCTACCGCCCGCTGATGGCGTGGAATTTCCTGCGCTCGGTGCGGTTGCTGGGCGATGTCGCATCAAGTTTTACCGAGCACCTGCTGGTGGGTCTCGAACCGCGTCGCGACACTATCGCGAAGGGCGTCGAAAACTCGCTCATGCTGGTGACCGCGCTTGCGCCCGCGATCGGTTACGACAAGGCCGCCGCCATCGCCAAGACCGCGCATAAGGAAGGCCTGACACTGCGCGAGGCGGCGCTGAAAAGCGGCGATGTCAGCGCGGAGGAGTTCGACCGGCTGGTGCGGCCCGAGGATATGGTCGGGAAGCGCTAGTCGCTGTTTAACGCGCGCAATGCGATGCTCGCCCGCGGATGCGGCATATCTTTAAAACACTGCCGTCGAGTGCGTGGACCTTGGCCTTCCACGAAACCTTGCCCGTCCGCTCAAGCGTCATATAGCCGAACTTGTCGACGATCGAGGAAAACTGGCGAACCGCTGCATCGGAGGCTGGCGTAATACCGGCGGGGAGCTGCCTGGGCAGCGGCACGGTGTCCTCCTGCGTGCCGGAGAAACCGGCAACGAACTGGCCCGCTAGCAGCGTGTCCACGCCTTGGGGGAGGATGTGCGGATCGAGCGTTTCGAAAACCGATTGCAGCGCCTTGTTGCCCGGATAGAGTGTGATCCCCTGCCTCTCATGCAAGGCGGCAACGCCAAAGATCGGGTAGTGATCGGCGGCAAAGGTGAAACGTGCCTGCTGGGTGAAGTGCTTCAGCGCGACCCAGTTCTGCTTGAACTGCTCGAAGTGCGGATCGCTCGGCGCGATCGGTTCTTCCCCTGCGTGCGACAGGTCCATTACCACCACCTGAGCGCCCTTGCCGAGCGGGACGGCATAGGGCGGACTGTAGTCGCCCGTCACATCCTTGGCGGGATCGTTGCAGTCTCGCCCAGTCTCGAGTGCGCGCGGGTCGAGGAAACGCCACCAGCCTTGCCCCGCGCGCACGCAATTCTCGTGATTGCCGCGTACCATCACCCACGGGGCTGCCGCCAGCAGCTTGCTGGCAGGCCAGAAGAAATCGGCCTTCCACGCTTCCCAGCCATAGCCCCAGGGCGAACCCGCACAGCCGCTGTTGCCTTCGGGGCAGGGATTTTCGCGATAGAGATAATCGCCGACATGAATGACAAGGTCCGGCTTCCATGCCGCCGCCCGCGCGGCGATGCGCGCAAAGGGATAGGCGGCAGGATCGTTGCAGGCCTGCCAGGCATCGTCTGCGGCTTTGAGCCGACATCCGGTATCGCCGATCACGACGATCCTGTTGGCCTTGGCCTTTGGCAAGGCCAGCCGATGTCCGGCGACTGTCGCCTCTTTCGTGGAAGCCGGGATATGCGCTTCGCAGGTCAGCACCGGGAAGCGCGAGGGTTTGGAAAGATCGGGTGGAGAGGCTGTCGGTCGCTGCGGCTCGACGGCCGGTTCCGCGCGCACCGCCATGGTGTGCGCCTTGCCAGCGATCCTCAGCACCGGACATTGCGACGCATCTGTGACCACGCGCGCCTCGATCGCACCGTCCGGGCCCAGGACGGTCCAGGCCGCCTCGATCGGATCGTGCGGGCTTGCCGCATTTGTCATGCTGGCCAAGCATAGGCTGGCAGCGAGCAGGGCTCCACCCAGTGCGGCGGCTTTCACGATCCGATCGAGAGGCAGGATAAGCATCAGATCTTGGCGGTCAGGCTGATGCTCCACTCGCGTCCGGGAAGGAAGTGGTACTGATCGTTGCTGTTCATGACATCTCCCGGAGGGCCATCGTTGATATCGATACCGTTCACCGCCGTGCTGTTGAACAGATCGGATACGGTTGCCTGTACCCCGAAGCGGCCAAAGCTGTAGCCTAGCGAAGCGATCGTCGTGTTGTAGGCGGGGATACGATAGGCGCCGGTGTTGGCATCGTCGGCGTATTGCGCGCCGGTTACCTTGTCGATTACCGATGCCTTGACCGGGCCATGGTGGAACAGCACCCCGGCTGCCGCCGTCATATAGGGTGCATTCTTCACCTGCAGACCGGTGTCGTTTGCCTCTGCGAAGTTGCGCGAGGCGTTGGCAAACAGCGCCAGACCATTGTCGAACGCATAGGTCGCCTGTCCTTCCACGCCTTTGTAGGTCACGCCGCCTTGGTTGTAGAACACCGTATCGCCATTGATTTTCTGGCTGGCGAACTTGTTGTTGAAATCGATCTTGTAGACATCCGCGTCGAGCGAAAGATGGGAGCCGTGGAAGACGAAGCCGACCTGATAGTTGGTCGAGGTTTCCGGCTGGACGGTGTTGTTCGATGGATCGAAATTATACAGCACGCTAAGCGGCGGGGCGAGAAAACCCTTGGCGTACTGGGCATAGAGCGCCAGCCGGTCGTTGGGCTGCCAGTTGACCGTCAGAAACGGCAGCGTGTCGCTCCAGCTCGCCGTGAAGATCGCCGGGGCATGGGTCTTCTGGTTGGCGATCGCGTTAAGCTGGCGGGTGAAATCGATGTGTTTGATCCCCGGCGTGATCTTGATCGTCGAGGTCGGGCGCAGTTCGAGTTCGGCGAACACCTGTTCCTGATTGCCGCGCGAATCCTGGTCGTAGTTGATGTATTTTGGGACGCCGGCCGGCGTTTTCTGGTTGTAGTCGTAAGCCAGTGCATCAGGCCCGCCATCGGTCATGTCGTACTGGTAGCGCTTGCGATGGGTGACGTTCCACTCGATCCAGCCACCCACGGTCAGCGTGGCCGGGCCGAGATCGAAAATACCCTTCAGGATATCGCCATAGGTGCGGTAGCTGTTGAGCTTGGTGTAGCCGGGGATGTGGCCGACATTGATCGTGCCGTCGGCATTTTTGGTGACATTGTCAGGACCAGCCGGAACGGTCGTATCGGCAGCGGAGATCGTCGCGTTGTTGTAGAAATAGGTATAGGCGCGGTTTTCGAGGCGCGATCCCGGCGCGATGTCGGCTTCGAGTGTCGCGACTTCGAAATCGGTCGTCTTGTCGGTGTAATTATAGCCGTAATATTGCGGGCTGTTCGGGTCGTTGTTGAGCTGGAACGTCTTGCCGTATTGCTGCTCCTGCGCCAGCGTGATCCCATCGTTGTCCGGTTGGTTGAAGTGGTTCTTGTTGTAGGTCGATAGCAGGGTCAGCGTGACTGACGGACCGATCGGGATGACCGCTTTTCCAAACAGATTGGTCTGGTGATAGCCGGAATAGGTTAGTCGCCCGTCGGTGGTGACATATTGCCCGCCGAGCAGCACTTCTGTGCCGCCGAGGCTGTCGATCTTGCCCGATTGCACCATTGCGCGGCCGAGGAAGGTGTTGAAGCTGCCGTATTCGGCGCGGGCGGTCATGCCGGCATCGGCGCGCGTGGCGCGGCTGAACAGGTTGACGCTGCCGCCAAAGGTCGCCTGACCGAGATTGGCCGCGTTGCCCGGACCGCGATCGACCACCACCGTCTCGACTGTGTCGGACGGAAAGAAAGTGTTGGAGTGGTGCGAGGGATCGTTGGTGTCGCCGAACGGCACGCCGTCGTAGGTGATGTTGTATTCGCCGTCCTGAAAACCGCGCAACCGGCCCTTGGATTCGCTGATCCCCATGCCGCCATTGCCACCGCTGGTCGAAAAGCTCGGCGTAATCAGGGCAAGCTGGTTGAAGTCGGCGGTGGCGGGCAGCGAATCCTCGATGAAGGAGCGCGACACGATAGCCTGCGGCTGGGTCGTTTCGAGCGAGGATGTAACCGGAGCGATCTCGTTGGCGAGCGTTGCGGTAACAACGATGTCCGATCCCTCGGCGATGCCGTTATCGGCTGGCCTGGATTGCGCATTGTCGGTTGCGGCGGAGGTATCCGCGGAGGGGGAATCGGCAGCCGATGCTGGCTGTGCAGCGATCGTGCCTGCGGCAATCAATGCCAATGTCGTGGATGTGAGCAGGCGCACTCGCGCCAGAGTGAAAGAGTTGCGCAAGACCGGATCCCTTGTCCAAGCGGTGACGAGGCCTTGCCGGTAGGTCGCAATAATGACGGATCGGCGGCGGTCCGGTTACAGTTGCGAGTCTTACGGAAATGTAATCACCCGGATACGATTACCGGCGTAAGCCACTGAATCGAAAGAGTGGACCGCGTAACAATTCGATCCCGCAACGCAGGGCTGGCTGTGGGGCTTGTGAAAATTGGGGCTTGTGGAAGTGGTGCCGGCTGGAGGATTCGAACCCCCGGCCTGATGATTACAAATCAACTGCTCTACCAACTGAGCTAAGCCGGCTTGCCCATGCGAAGGCCGGTGCCTTTGCCGCAGCGCGCGGCAAAGGTCCAGTCCTAGATTCCCGTTTGCGATCAGAAGACCGTGCGCGGGGTGTCTTCGTTCATCATCATCTCGCGTACCAGCGGCACGGGCGGGCCGCCGTAGCTCAGGAACTGGTCGTGAAACGCCTTCCACGCCTTGCGACCGCCACGCGTCGCGGTCCAGTCCGCGCGCAGCTTCATGATCAGCAGCTTGTTGAGCGTGTAATTGAGATATTCCGGATCGTAAGTTCCGCGCGCCGCCTGCTGGGTGGCGTTGCCTTCGTCCTGATAGCACTGGTCCATGAACAGCTGTTTCGACTGCTCCTGCGTCATCCCGCGCGCATGGAGGCCGATTGCGGAGATGAAGCGGCAATCGCGCAGCAACGCGTTCGACAGTTCGCCGATATGGACTTCGGGCGCCCCATTGCCGAGCCCTGCGTCCCACATCATCTGCTCGCTGTAATGCGCCCAGCCTTCGGCAAAGCCATAGCCCACGAACAGTCGCCCGACGAGCGAGGGCGCGCGGTTGGAGTGGAGGAACTGGACGAAATGGCCCGGCATCACCTCATGCACCGAGGTGAACAGGAGATCGTCCTTGCCCGGAATATAGGCCTCCTGCATCGCCTTGGACCAGCTCGGGTCGGGCGGGGAGATGTAGTAGATCGAGGGGATGCCCTTCTCGAAAGGTCCCGGCGGATCGATATAGGCGGAGTTCTGCCGGTTGTAGGGCGGGCTTTCCTCCACCAGCGCCTGCTCGGTGCCGGGGATGGTGACGAGATCATGGCTTTTCACGAAGGCCGTCAGCTCGGGAATCTGGCGGCGCGCTTCGGCCACCGGACCATCGGCGGGCTTGTCGGCGGCCATCTTGGCGATGCAGTCCGGGATCGATTTACCCGGCGCGTATTGATCGCAGGCATTCTTCAACGCGGCCTGGTTGCGGGCGAGATCGTCACGCGCGACCTTCTCCAGCTGGTCGAGCGGGATATCGACCAGCTCGGTGTCCTTGAGCATCTTGCTGAAGCGTGCCGGGCCGAGCGCGAAATCCTGCGTCGCGCTGGCCTGCTGGCCCTTCATCCAATCGGCGAGGCTGGCCATGGCGGCCGATGCCTTGGTCGAGGCATCCTTGAATTGCGCCTGCAACGCAGGATCCTGCACATCGGCAAACGCGGTGCGGGCATCGCCCTTGTAGTAATCGGCAAAGCCGCCGAACGCCGCAATGCCATATTTGACGAAGCTGGCCGGCATCGGGGTCTTGAGGTTGGCGCGAATATTGGCTGCGGCCTGCGGAATGGCTTTGAAGAAGGAAATCATCGCCTTCATCCGCGTCGGTTTGTCGGCATAGTTGCGGCTGACATAGACGTTGGGATCGAGCCCGCCGCCGACATACCATGCCGGGTTGGTGTGCGGATAATCGGCATCGGTCAGGAAGAACAGCTGCCCGCGCGCCACACTGACGAGATAATCCCGCTCGAACGCTTCCTCGCGGGTCAGATCGTCGAACGAATTGGCCCGCGCGATGGTCGAGCGCAGGAAATTGGCCTTCGCTTCGAGTCCTGCCGCGCTCCAGTCGGGCAGTTTGCCGTCCTGCGCGTGATCGCCCTGATAGACCGCGAAAGCCGGGTCGATGGCGAGCCATTTGTCTATCGTGGTCTTCTCGAAATCGCTCCAGCTCTGCGCCACCCTGGCTACCGGTGCGCTGGGGGCGGTCTGTGCCGTCTCGGGGGGCAGGGTGGTGGCGGCGCATCCGCTCAGCGCGAGCGCGGCCGTGGCGGCGAGAAAGCTCGATTTCATCACTACAAATTCCTCAAGTCCGGTTTCGATCAATCTGGCCTAGGCGGCGCCGAAGGTCCACCCCTCGGTTTGCGCGATTTCGGTTGTGAGTCCGGCAGGCTGCCACAGTTCGCGGCGGCTTGCAGCCCGGCGCAACCATGCCGCCGTGAGCAGCGCATCGGCGCGATGATCGTCGAGCGGTCCATTCCAATCGACCGGCGGGGAATCGAGCTGCGTCAGCGCATGATTGAGCGACGCGGCATCGCGCATTTTTGCTCGCGCGGCGCTGCGTCCTGCTTCCAGCGCGGCGAGTGTCGTGTAGATTTCCGTCACCACCGGTCCGGCATTCGGTAGCGGATCGATCGGCCACACGGGGACCGCACTGCGAAGCTGATGGAGGAGCCGCATCCCCGTCAGGCTCGATTTGCCGACCTGCGCCGCGCCAACGAGGTTGAAGTTCGAATAAGGCTTGCAACCCATCGCCGCCTGCGCCTTTTCGGCGACGCGAAAACGCCCGCGTCCGTGGGAGGCGTTGTCGCAGCGAAACTGCACGCCTTCGCGCCCACCGTGCCGCCGGAAATAAGGTGCGAAATCGGGATGATCGATGAAGCTGTTGGCGCCGAGGTGCGGATCATCAGCGCAGATTGCGTCGATCAGCGCCCAGAGCGATCGCGCATCGGGCGGGCTGCTCGAAAGGCCCGGGAAAAAGGCTCGGCAATCGACGAAAGGCAGGCTGATGCCGAGGTCCATGCCGACGAGCACATCCCCCTCGAGCGCATCCAGCACGTCCAGCACTTCCAGCCGCGACCAGCGATGGCCGGGACGGATCAGCCGGGGCGCGCCGCCGCCAGCCTCAGCCTCCGCCACTGCGATTCCGCGATGACGCTCGCCCACCGCGCCCGACCAGTCGATGGCGATGAAGCGGGTGAAGCGTTCGGGCGTCACCCGCGCTCGCGCCTGAGCTTGTCCCAATATTCGAGTCGCTTGGCGATCTCGCGTTCGAACCCGCGCTCCACCGGCTGGTAGAAAGTCTGCGGTTCCATCTCTTCTGGCCAGTAATTGTCGCCTGAAAACCCTTCCTCGGCGTCATGGTCATAGTGGTAGCCTGCGCCATAGCCGATGTCCTTCATCAGCTTGGTCGGCGCGTTGAGGATGTTCTGCGGCGGCATCAGGCTGCCGGTTTCCTTCGCGCAGCGAAAGGCGGACTTCTGCGCGGCATAGACCGCGTTCGATTTGGGCGCGCTGGCGAGATAGAGGCAAGCCTGCGCCAGCGCCAGCTCGCCTTCCGGGCTGCCGAGGAATTCATAGGCGTCCTTGGCCGCCATGCACTGGGTGAGCGCCTGCGGATCGGCCAAGCCGATTTCTTCGACCGCCATGCGGATCAATCGTCGGGCGAGGAAACGCGGCTCCTCGCCCGCGACCAGCATCCGCGCTAGGTAATAAAGCGCGGCCTGCGGGTCCGAGCCGCGCACCGATTTATGGAGCGCGGAGATGAGGTTGTAATGCCCCTCGCGATCCTTGTCGTATACCGCCACGCGCCGTTGCAGGAAGGCGCCGAGCGCAGCTGGATCGAGCGGCTCGGCGATCCCAGCGTTGTACAGCGTTTCGGCCTGGTTGAGCAGGAAGCGCCCGTCGCCGTCGGCGCTGGCGATCAGCGCGTCGCGTGCTGTGTCCGTCAGGGGAAGGGGCCCTTCAAGCTCTTCGGCGCGGTCGAGAAGCTGGCCGAGCGCCGCTGCGTCGAGGCGGTGAAGGATCAGCACCTGCGCGCGGCTCAGCAGCGCGGCGTTGAGGGCAAAGCTGGGGTTCTCGGTCGTCGCGCCGACCAGCGTCACCGTGCCGCGTTCGACGAAGGGCAGGAAACCATCCTGCTGTGCTCGGTTGAAGCGGTGAATCTCGTCCACGAACAGCAGCGTGCGCTGCCCTGCCTCCGCCGCGCGGTCGGCCTCGGCAAACGCTTTCTTGAGGTCGCCGACGCCCGAGAACACCGCGCTGACGCTGGCGAACCGCATCCCCACGCTCGCCGCGAGCAGCCGTGCGATCGTGGTCTTGCCGGTGCCGGGCGGCCCCCACAGGATCATGCTCGAAAGCCGTCCCGCCGCGACCATCCGCCCGATCGCGCCTTGAGGGCCGGTCAGGTGATCTTGCCCCACGACCTCGGCAAGGTTGCGCGGGCGCAACCGGTCGGCCAGCGGCGCATCCTCGCGCGGGGTATCTTGCGTTGGTTCAGGCGCAGCGTGGTCAGCAAAAAGGTCGGCCATGTCCGCTATCTAGGCGGATTGCAGAAAATTTGCAGAGGAGACTTGCCAGCGTGGTATAAAGATATATCTTAGACCTATCTTAAGACTCACAAGGAATATTTTATGCACAGACATCACAGGCACCATGATGAACATGACGGCCATGGCCGCTGTGACGAGGGGCGTCGCCATCGCGGCGGACGCGGCCGAGCGCGGCATGGTATGAACCGTTTTGCCGCAATGGGCGGTCGCGGAGGATACGGCGGTGGCGGATTTTTCGGCCCCGACGGACCCTTTGGGCCTGCCGGATTCTTCGGTCCCGAAGGCGTGTTCGGACCGCGCGGACCATTCGGGCCGGATGGTCCGTTCAATGATGGAAACGGTCATCGTCGCCACGGCCACGGCGGACGAAAGAGGCGCGGACGGATGTTCGCGCAAGGCGAACTGCGCCTTTTGCTGCTCAGCCTGATCGCGGACGAACCGCGCCACGGCTACGAGCTAATCAAGGCGATCGAGGAGATGACCGGCGATGGGTATTCCCCCAGTCCGGGCACGATCTACCCGACATTGTCGCTGCTTGAGGACGAAGGTCTGATTCGAGAGGTTCCCGGATCGGACGAACCGCGCAAGGCGTTTGAAGCGACTGGAAAAGGGCGTGAGGAGCTGACCGAGCGTACCGAAGAGGTTGCTGACCTGCGCGAGCGCTTCGCACGGCGGGCGGAAGCAGCCGAGCAGCAGGCCGAAAAGGGTCGCGCCTATGCTACCCCCGAAATGTTCCGTGCACTCGGCAACCTCGCCAGCGTGCTCAAGAACAAGGCGCGCTCGGGCGATCTGGGTGATGAAACGATCGAGCAGATTGTCGATCTGGTCGATGATCTCGCGCGCAAGATCGAGCGGCTTTGACGTCCTGATTTCTTATGTTAGTCTCGTCCCTGGTGTCGCAAGTGCCGGGGAGGGATGGCATGGACAGTGAGACCAGACCGTATATCGACATGTCGGATGAGCCAGCCTCGCGTTTTCGCGGGGCGCCGTGGCATTTGTGGGTGGTAGGGATACTCGCGCTGCTGTGGAATTCGGTGGGCGCGAACGATTATCTTCAGACGCAGATGGGCAATCTCGCCTATTTCGAGAAGGCTATCGATGAATCCATGGGCGTGAGCGCCGCGCAGGCGATGGAGTATTTCCGTGGCTTCCCCGGCTGGCTGGTGGCGTTCTGGGCGCTTGGTGTATGGGGAGCGGTGCTGGGGTCGATCCTGTTGCTGTTGCGCTCACGCTGGGCCGATCCGGCCTTCGTCGCGTCGCTGGTTGGGCTTGGCGTCACCACGTTCTACCAGGAATTTTCACCGTCGCCTGCCTGGCTCAAGTCGAACACCAATGTGACGATGAGCATCGTCATCTGGTCGATTGCGGTGTTCCTGCTGATCTATGCCGCCAGCATGCGGCGCAAAGGGGTGTTGAAATAGGGCTAAGGCGCGCGGCTCAGGCCGCGCCTCGCCGCTCGACCAGTCGCAGATAGGTCTCCGCCATCGAGCGGTTGATCGCTTCCCAGCTGAATTCCTTGCTGCGCGCCTCGCCAGCCTCGCCATGCATTCGCCGCAGGGCAGGGTCGGTGATGTAGGCAGCGATGGCATCCGCATAGGCCGGAATATCGCCCGGCGTGACCAATTGCCCGGTCACGCCATCGCGCACCAGCGTGGTGGCACCGGTAGCGCGTGCCGCCACAACCGGCACACCGCACGCCATCGCCTCCAGCGTGACATTGCCGAACGTCTCGGTGATCGAGGGGTTAAAGAAGATATCCATCCCGGCAACCGCACGGCCAAGGTCGGCACCCATCAGATAGCCTCCGAAGGCCGCTTCGGGCACTTTCTCCGCAAACCAGCTACGGGCCGGACCATCGCCCAGCACCAGCACCTTGTGCTTGACGCCGCGCTTGGTCAGCTCGTTCATGGTTTCGGCGAATTCGGGTAAGCCCTTTTCCATCACCACCCGACCGAGAAAGCCGATAGCGATTTCGTCATCCGCAATACCCAGCGAGCGACGCCACTCCAGATCGCGCACGCCGGAATTGAAGATCGTGCGATCCACCCCGCGCGACCAGATGCCGATCTCGCGGTGCATTCGCTGCTTTTGCAGCACCTCGACCATCCCGTCGGACGGCGCGACCAGCGCGTCGCAGCGGCGATAAAGCTTGCGCAGCCACGCTTCGACCACCGGCTCCATGAAGCCAAGGTGGTAGTATTGCGGATAGGTTTCGAACCGCGTGTGGACCGAGGCGAGCACCGGCACGCCATGATCGCGCGCCCATTTCGCCCCTTGCCGACTCGCCCGATCGGGGCTGGCGACATGGACGATATTGGGCTTGAACGCTTCGAAAGCGCGCTTCGCATCGCCCACCAGCCCGATCGGGATACGGTACTCGCTGCGACCGGGGATCGCGAAAGACGGGATCGAGGTGATCTCGCCCACCGCCTCCACCTGCGGGTTCTCAACCGTCGGGGCGAACACGCGCACCGCTGCGCCATGGTCCAGCATATAGCCGACCAGCCGGTTGAGGGCCTGGGTCGGTCCATCGCGAACCATGTTGTAATTGCCGCTGATCAGCGCGAGGCGGAGGCGCGAGATATCCATGCGGGCGCGCCATAGTCCGGTAGTGTCTGTTTGGCGAGTGCGGTAACGAACCTGCACCGACGTCGCTTCGTCGTATAATTCCCAAGCCCCATTGACTCGAGCGTCGGTAACTTTATTTCGGCCGACGGGCCACGCGGTCCCAACGCCGCGCGTGCTCTCTGTAAGGAGAGTCAGACATGACTGAACATACGCTTCCGGCGCGCAAACCTGCGCGTCCGTTTTTTTCTTCCGGTCCCTGCGCCAAGCCGCCGGGCTGGGCCCCCGAAAAACTTGCCACCGAATCGCTTGGGCGCTCGCATCGCTCGAAGATCGGCAAGGCGCGCCTGCAATATTGCATCGACCTGATCCGCGAAGTGCTGGAGGTGCCCGAGACGCACCGCATCGGCATCGTTCCCGGTTCGGACACCGGCGCGGTGGAAATGGCGATGTGGACAATGCTCGGCGCGCGCCCGGTCACGACGCTGGCTTGGGAAAGCTTCGGCGCGGGCTGGGTCACCGATGCGGTCAAGCAGCTCAAGATCGATCCGACCGTGATCGAGGCCGATTACGGCGCGCTGCCTGATCTCGCGCAGGTCGACTGGTCGAACGATGTGATCTTCACCTGGAACGGCACCACCTCCGGCGTGCGCGTGCCGAATGGCGACTGGATCGCCGCGGACCGCGAAGGCCTGTGCATTGCGGACGCCACCAGCGCGGTGTTCGCGCAGGATATCGCGTGGGACAAGGTCGACGTGCTGACCTTCAGCTGGCAGAAAGTGCTGGGCGGGGAAGGCGCGCATGGCGTTCTGATCCTCGGTCCGCGCGCGGTCGAGCGGCTGGAAAGCTACACCCCAGCATGGCCGTTGCCCAAGGTTTTCCGCCTGACGAAGGGCGGCAAGCTGGTCGAAGGCGTGTTCAAGGGCGAGACCATCAACACCCCCTCCATGCTGGCCGTCGAAGATGCGATCTTTGCGCTCGAATGGGGTAAATCACTGGGCGGCCTGTCCGCCATGAAGGCGCGCGCCGACGCCAATGCCGCAGCGCTCAATGCCATCGTGCAGGAACGCGACTGGCTGGGCCATCTGGCGCAAGATCCGGCGAGCCGGTCGAACACCAGCGTGTGCCTGACGGTCGCGGGTGCGGATGCCGACGCGATCAAGGCGATGGCCAAGCTGCTGGAAGAGCAGGACGCGGCCTATGATGTTGCGGGTTACCGCGATGCCCCGCCGGGTCTCAGGATCTGGTGCGGCGCGACCGTCGACACCGCCGATATCGAAGCGCTCGGCCCCTGGCTCGACTGGGCTTACGCCAGCGTGACGGCCACCGCCTAGCTTGGGCGTCGCCCCGGCCGCTGAGCCGGGGCCCCGCTTCCCTCTATTGACCCGCACTGTGAAGCGGGGCCCCGGATCAAGTCCGGGGCGACGAGTTCAAGGAATTCATCATGACCAAGCCTAAAGTCCTTATCAGCGACAAGATGGACCCCAACGCCGCGCGTATCTTCGAAGAGCGCGGCTGCGATGTCGACGTAATTACCGGCGAGACGCCTGAGGAACTCGCCGCGCGTATCGGCAAATATGATGGCCTCGCGATCCGCTCCTCGACCAAGGTGACGGCGGCCATCCTCGACGCAGCGACCAATCTCAAGGTCATCGGCCGCGCCGGCATCGGTGTCGACAATGTCGATATCCCAGCCGCTTCGGCCAAGGGCGTGGTGGTGATGAACACGCCTTTCGGCAATTCGATCACCACCGCCGAACACGCCATCGCGATGATCTTTGCCCTCGCGCGTCAGATCCCCGAGGCGAACACCCGCACCCAAGCCGGCGAATGGCCCAAGAACGCCTTTATGGGCGTGGAAGTGACGGGCAAGACTCTGGGCCTGATCGGGGCGGGCAACATCGGCTCGATCGTCGCCGCCCGCGCGCAGGGCGTGCGGATGAAGGTGATCGCTTACGATCCATTCCTGACGCCGGAGCGCGCGGTCGAGATCGGGGTCGAAAAGGTCAGCCTCGATGACCTGCTCGCACGTGCCGATTTCATCACTCTTCATACCCCGCTGACCGATGAGACGCGCAATATCCTGAGCCGCGAAAACCTCGCTAAGACCAAGCAGGGCGTGCGCATCGTCAATTGCGCGCGCGGTGGGCTGATCGACGAGGATGCGCTCGGTGAAATGCTCGATTCGGGCCACGTCGCAGGCGCCGCGCTCGACGTGTTCAAGACCGAACCGGCCAAGGAATCGCCGCTGTTCGGCAAGCCCAATTTCATTTGCACGCCGCATCTCGGCGCCTCGACCACCGAAGCGCAGGTCAATGTCGCGTTGCAGGTGGCCGAGCAGATGGCCGACTACTTGGTCAACGGCGGGGTCACCAACGCGCTCAACATGCCGAGCCTGAGCGCGGAGGAAGCACCTAAGCTGAAACCCTATATGAAGCTCGCCGAAAGCCTCGGCAGCCTGGTTGGCCAGCTCGCGCACGGCAATCTCACCAGCATTGCGATCGAGCGCGAAGGTGCGGCGGCGGAACTATCGGGCAAGCCGATCGAAGGCGCGGTTCTCGCCGGGCTGATGCGGCAGTATTCGGACACGGTGAACATGGTCAACGCGCCGTTCCTCGCCAAGGAACGCGGGCTTGACGTGCGCTCGATCCGGCACGAGCGCGAGGGGGCATACAACACGCTGCTGCGCGTGACGGTGGGCACGGATGCGGGCGACCGTTCGGTTGCGGGCACCTTGTTCGGTAGCGATGCGCCGCGTCTCGTCGAAATCTTCGGTGTGCGGATCGAGGCCGAGCTGACCGGCCACATGCTCTATATCGTCAACGAGGACGCTCCCGGCTTCATCGGCCGGATCGGCTCCCTTCTGGGCGAGGCCGGGATAAACATCGGCACGTTCCACCTCGGCCGCCGCGAGACGGGCGGGGAAGCGGTGCTGCTGCTGAGCGTCGACCAGCCGATCCCCGACAGCGTCGTCAAGGCGGCCTGCGCGCTGCAGGGGGTCAAACTCGTCAAGCCACTGGCCTTCTGAGCCGCCATCGGGCAGGGGACCGGACGCTATGACTGCACAGCACACAGCCGACGATCTCCTGCCCGAAGGATTGGCCGATGCCTTGCCGCAAGAAGCGGCGGCGATGACCCGCGTAATGCGCGCGGTCCTCGATGCCATGGACGCGCATGGGTATGACCGTGTGCGTCCACCATTGGTTGAGTTCGAACATTCGCTGGCGAGCCGGATGGACGGGGTGACGCCGCGACGCATGTTCCGCTTTACCGATCCGGCCAGCCTCAGGACGCTTGCCCTGCGCAGCGATATGACCGTGCAGGTTGGACGTATCGCAGCCACCGCGCTCGCGGATGCGCCGCGACCGTTGCGGCTGTGCTATGCCGGTGAAGTCGCGACGATCCGCGCCGACCAGCTCGACCCGGCGCGCCAGCGCCTTCAGATGGGTGCCGAGCTGATCGGCAGTGACACGGTGAACGCGGCCAGCGAGGCCGTTTCACTGGCGGTAGCCGCGCTCGAAGGCGCTGGACTGACCGGGATTTCAGTCGATTTCACGCTGCCGGATCTGGTCGATGCTCTGGCCGACAAGGCCCTGCCGCTTGCGGCGGACAAGGTGGCAGCGGTGCGACGCGAACTGGACATGAAGGACGCAGGCGGCTTGGCAGATGCTGGGGGCGCGGCATACCTTCCTCTGCTCTATGCTGCCGGACCGCTCGACGAAGCGCTCGAAAAGCTGGCCGCGCTCGATGCGGGAGGCTTTCTGGCCAGCCGTCTCGATGGCGTGCGGACTATCGGCGCGCAACTGGGCGAGGGCGTTCGGGTGACGCTCGACCCGACCGAACTTCACGGTTTCGAGTATCAGAGCTGGCTCGGCTTTACGCTTTACGCCGAAGGCGCGCGCGGGTCCGTTGGGCGTGGCGGAACCTATACCATCCGCGGGACCGAGGAACCGGCAGTCGGATTTTCGCTGTATATCGAACCGCTGCTCGAAGCACTGGGGATTGAGTCTTCAACGCGCGATACGCTGTTCCTGCCGACCGGCCATGATCGCGACGCCGCGCGCCGCCTGCGCGCGCTCGGATGGCGCACCGTGGCGGCGATCACCGGCACGGAAGACCCACGCGCGCTGGGCTGCACGCACCGGTTGGAAGGTGCCGAAACGCTGCCGCTTTAAGCGGCGGATGTCCACGGTTCGTGTTTCGTCATGATAGCGACGAACAGCTCCGATTCTGTCAGTCGCGCGAGCCATTGCTGAACGGCGGGAATATCCTGCGCCTCGAACCAGCTGCGGTCGGTATGGGCGAACTGGCGGACGAAGGGGAAGATCGCGATGTCGGCCATCCCGCGATGTTCGCCGCAAAGATGCGACGATCCGCCAAGCCGTCCTTCGAGATTTTGCAAGACGCCGAGCGCCGCCGAGCGGTGTTCTTGCGGATCGACATCGTCGTAACGCGTGGCATATTTATAGCGGTCGAGATGGTGCTTGAACGGCCCGTCGATAGTTTCGATCACATCCGGATCATGGCGCTCCAGCCAGCCTTCGGGATCGCTCCGGGCGAGCGCCCAGCGCATGATGTCGAGGCTTTCGTCGATCACTTTACCGTCAGGCGCAACCAGCACCGGCACGGTTGCCTTGGGCGAGACCTCCACCATTTCAGCAGGCTTATCCCGCAGCACGACCTCGCGGTGTTCGTATCGCGCGCCGCTCACTTTCAGCGCCATGCGCGCGCGCATCGCATAAGGGCAGCGGCGGAAGCTGTAGAGCACCGCCTCAGCCATCGAGCTGCTTGTCGAGCTTGCGGCCGATATGCTCCTCGCCCTGCCGTGCAGCCAACCGGGCCTGCCTGTGCCGCTCCGCGTAGCGCGCTCGCTGCTCATCGGTGCGCGTCTCGTGACAATGGTGACACGAGACGCCCTCGACATAGTGCTCCGCGTGCGTATCCTTTTCGCTCAGTGGCATACGGCAGGCGCGGCAGAGCGTGTGGCTTCCCAGCGCAAGCCCATGGCCGACACTCACACGCTCGTCGAAGACGAAGCATTCGCCCTGCCATAGGCTCTCGCGCTCGGGCACGTGTTCGAGATAGTTCAGTATGCCGCCCTTGAGGTGATAGACTTCGTCCACCCCTTCGGCCCGGGCGAATGCGGTCGATTTCTCGCAGCGGATGCCGCCGGTGCAGAACATGGCGATTTTGGGTGTTTTGCCCTCGGCTTCTATGGCGGCGCGGCGAGCACGGAACCATTCGGGAAATTCGCGAAAGCTGTCGGTTTCCGGGTTTTCCGCCCCGGCAAAGCTGCCAATGGCGACCTCGTAATCGTTGCGCGTATCGATCACGATGGTCTCGGGATCGCTGATCAGCGCGTTCCAATCCTCCGGCGAAACATAGGTGCCGACGCCTTGCAGCGGATCGAGATCGGGCTGGCCCATCGTCACGATCTCGCTCTTGAGCCGCACCTTCATGCGGTGAAACGGCTTGGTGGCGGCCCGCGATTCCTTGACCTCTATCGCCGCGCATCCGGGCAGCATGCGGATATGGTCGAGCACAGCTTCGATACCTGTATCGCTCCCCGCGATGGTCCCGTTGATGCCCTCGCTTGCGAGGAGCAAAGTGCCGCGTACCTCCGCCGCTTCACAAACTTTGAGCAGTGGCTCGCGCAGGGCCGCTGGATCGTCGAAACGGGTGAACTGGTACAGCGCGGCGACGCGATAGGGGAGCGGGTTGGTCACCACGCCCCCCTAGCAGTCGCGCTCGGCGTCGATCAATCGGCAAGCACCGTTTCGACGTTGTCGATGACCACATCGCTGGTCATGCCGAGATAGCGTTCGAGATAGGGCTTGTGCGACGCGCCGATGATCGACAGCACGCGCTCGCCCGAGCCCAGCACCTCGCGGATGTTGGCGGCAATCCGCAAATTGCGTGTCTCCCAGTAGGCGAGATAGGCGCGGCCTGTGGTGGGATAGTGCGTGCTGCCCGCCGCCGCGCCGAAATCGGTCTCCATCGCCAGCCGTGCGTTAGCGGGCGAATTCAGGTCGCGATACCAGTCGATCACCGATCCACCGGCGAGCATTGCCTTTTCCTTGGCGTCGTCATCCGCAATGCGCTTGTCGAGCCGCTTACTTTTCCAGATCAAGGGCAGCTCGCGATCATAGGCCTTTTCGTCGGCCACCACGCCGGCGCGATCACCGGTATGATCGTCCACCCGATAGATGCGATCGAGCCCGAGACGCTTGGCCAGTTGGACAGCTATCGATTCGTTTTCATTACGAAAATGAGTTGCCCGATCGAGCCTTGCCACCAATTCCTCAGGCAGATTCTCGTCGGCATGCTGTTCCGATTTGGGCAGGCGTTCCCATTGCAGGACAGCTGAATCCGGTTCTCCCATCGCCATGAACAGCACAGCCATCCTGCGCCGTTCGGCAGGGGAATGATCTTTGTGGTCGAGCAGGGCGAGCACCGCCTGCTCCGCTTGCGAGCCGCTCATCCCGAGCGCCTTGCGCGCTGCCGACGGGTCAGGGCAATAATCCTTAACCGCACCCGGAAAGGCGAATTCATGGCTGCGCAGATAGTCGCATTGCGCGCCCGATATTCCTTCGACGGTGATCCGCTGGGGGTGCCATTTCGCGAGCTTGTCGAGCAGTGGGGTTAACCGCTTTGTGTCGAAACTTTCGGGCAAATTTCCGAGATGGGCGGTGCCTAGCACCAGCACATGGCTGCGGTCGCCCCGCTTTCGCGCCGCCGTATCGACAATATCGACCGCCTGCGCGACCTGGGTCTGCGGATTGGCTGTTGCGACCGGCGAGATGGCGGCGGCAAGCATGGCGAGAACGATGGACACGGGCGACTCCCTGTTTTGGTTCTGGAAGTCGCCCAAGTGTCATATCGTAATAATACAGTCAACCGGTCAGTCCATGGTCGCAGGATCGGGGCCCATGCGGCCATCCTTGTCGTCGAGATCGTCGATCTTGCCCATCTGTTCATCGGTCAGGGAGAAGGCCAGAGCTTCGAAGTTGGCTGCGATATGCTCCCTGCTGGATGCTTTGGGTATCGTGCTCAGACCATGCTGGAGATGCCAGCGCAGGATGACCGCGCTTGCCGGACGACCTGTTTCTTCAGCGATCTGCTTGATTGCGGGATTGTCCATTCCGCCGCCCTGTCCCAGCGGGGACCAGCTCTGGGTAACTATGCCAAGCTCCTCATGAAGCTTTCGCAATTCGCGCTGCTGGAAGCTGGGGTGCAGCTCGATCTGGTTGAGGGCAGGGGTGACGCCGGTCTCGTCGATAATCCGGCGAAGGTCCTCCGCACGGAAATTCGAGACGCCGATCGACTTCGCCTTGCCCGCATCGCGCAGCGCAATCAGCGCCTTCCACGTGTCCACGAACAGGCCTTTCTTCGGACATGGCCAGTGGATCAGCAGCATATCGACTTGGTCGCGTCCGAGCCGGTCGAGGCATTTGTCCGCTGCCTTCAATGTGCGGTCGTAGCCCTGGCTTTCGTTCCAGATCTTGGTCTGGAGGAACACGCTGGCATCCTTCAGCCCGTCGCCCACGCCGCGCTCGTTCTGGTAGATGGCAGCGGTGTCGACCATCTGGTAGCCGACATCGAGCGCGGTGCGAACCGCATCGGCGGCCTTGTCATCGTCGATCTGCCAGGTTCCAAATCCGAGCTGGGGCAGGGCGCGATTATCGTTCAAGGTGAGGGTGGGGTAATCGGTCACAAATGTCTCCTTTTCGGACTCAATGATCGAGCCTTTGTGCAGTTTCCCAAGCCATGGCGCTTGTGTTGGAATGCATGCGAGCCTAACGCCCGCGCGTTTGTGCGATAGGAAGGTAATCACGCGCCATGGCGAATGTAACCGTGATCGGGGCCCAGTGGGGCGACGAAGGCAAAGGCAAGATCGTCGACTGGCTCGCCGCGCGCGCCGATGCGGTGGTGCGCTTCCAAGGCGGCCATAACGCCGGGCACACGCTGGTGGTGGGCAACACCACCTACAAGCTCTCGCTGCTGCCGTCCGGCATCGTTACCGGCACGCTGTCGATTATCGGCAATGGTGTGGTGCTCGACCCCTGGGCGCTCAAGGCCGAGATCGAGAAGCTCGAAGAGCAGGGCGTTTCGATCACCGACGATAATTTCGCCATCGCCGACAATTGCGCGCTGATCCTGCCGCTGCATCGCGATCTGGACGGTTTGCGGGAAAGCGCGGCGGGTGCTGGCAAGATCGGTACCACCGGGCGCGGCATCGGCCCGGCTTACGAGGACAAGGTCGGTCGCCGCGCGATCCGCGTGTGCGATTTGGCCTATCTCGACGATGAGGACGGTTCGCTCGAACCCCAGCTCGACCGGCTGTGCGCGCATCACGACGCGCTGCGCGCCGGGTTCGACCAGCCGCCGGTTGATCGCGAGGCTCTGCTCACCGAACTGCGCGAAATCGCGCCGTTTGTACTACGTTTCGCCCAGCCGGTGTGGAAACGCCTGAAGAAGGTGCGCAAAGCCGGGGCGCGGATCCTGTTCGAAGGTGCGCAGGGCGTGTTGCTCGATGTCGATCACGGCACCTATCCTTTCGTCACCAGCTCCAACACGGTCAGCGGTACGGCTGCCAGCGGATCGGGCCTCGGCCCTGGGGCGACCGGCTTCGTGCTGGGGATCGTGAAGGCCTACACCACCCGTGTCGGCAGCGGCCCGTTTCCGACCGAGCTCGACGACGAAGTCGGCCAGAAGCTGGGCGAACGGGGCCATGAATTCGGCACAGTCACTGGGCGCAAGCGGCGTTGCGGGTGGTTCGATGCGGTGCTGGTGCGGCAAAGCTGCGCGATCAGCGGCGTCACCGGGATTGCGCTGACCAAGCTCGATGTGCTCGACGGGTTCGAGACGGTCAAAATCTGCACCGGCTATCGCCTGCGCGGCAAGATCCTCGACTATCTGCCCGCCCACGCGGCCGATCAGGCCGCGGTCGAACCGATCTATGAAGAGATGGAAGGCTGGCGCGAGACCACTGCCGGCGCGCGCAGCTGGGCCGACCTGCCGGCTCAGGCGATCAAGTATATCAGCCGTGTGCAGGAGCTAATCGAAACGCCAGTGGCGCTGATCTCCACCAGTCCCGAACGCGAGGACACGGTGCTGGTGCGCGATCCGTTCATGGATTGAGCCAGCAAGGCCAGCCCGAAGTGTGGGTGGATTGCGCTTCCCCCATTCTTGACTCATTCTTTGTATGTTCTATTTGTGTTCTTCATGATTTAGGGGAGAACACGCATGGCGCAAGCGGCCTATCGATGCGATGACGCAGTGCAGGAGGAGGGCTCATGGCTCTCACAACTCGCTGTAACGGTGTCGCTTTTTGGGGATAATTCCGAAACTCTCGCGATCATGGCGGAGGACGCGCACAGCGCCGGGCTGGTCCCGAATGCGGGGCGTGCGCTCCAAACGCTGGTGGACGCAGACGCGGGAGTCCTCGGCGATGTGGTGCTGGTCGATTGCCCATCCCTCGATGGATCGAAATGCGCGGCACTGCTGCGCCTTGACGAGCGGGCCAGGCGATCCGGTGCGCAGCTGGTGGTGTCCACGTCGCGGGAGGCGCTGGACGAAGTTTTCGCCTGCCTCGAATGGTCCAAACCGATCCTGCTGGTCAGGCCCAGCCGAGCCGAACGGCTCGTTGCTCTGGGCGAGGCGCTGACACGAATGCCCGGGCGCCGTCTGCGTGAGCTGGACCCGCAGGATCGCACGACCCTGCTCAAGCTCACGCAGGAGGTTGGGAGACTAGCGGAGCGGCTCGATAACTTGTCTGGCGGCGGTGATGCGGAAGATGACGTGATGCGCGTTTCCAGCCCATCGCTGGTATACGATCGCGGGGAAGGCACTATTGTCCCGCAACAACGCCACGCGCGTGCACCACTGCCGGATCCGCGATGGGTGCGACAGATCATCGCCCAGCGCCGTTTGCGCGATGAATTTCTCGGTGCCGAGCTGTTTGCCGATCCGGCATGGGATATGCTGCTCGACCTGACGGCTGCGCGCGCCGAGCACAAGCGGGTGTCGGTTACCTCGCTGTGTATCGCCGCTGCGGTTCCGGCGACAACCGCCTTGCGCTGGATCGCGCAAATGGTCGAAAATGGGCTGCTGGTCCGTGAAGAGGATGGCGAAGACCGCCGCCGCGTGTTCATTGCCCTATCGGATCGCACTGCCGAGGCTATGGCGCGTTATTTCGATCGGCTGGGCTCGGGGAGTGCTTCGCCGGTCTGAGGCCGGAATGCTCAGCCGTCGACCTGTACGCGAGCGCTGATCTCGATATGTGGTTCCCGATCCAGCCTCGACGCCAGATTGGCAAGGTCCTTGGTCACTGGATAGACCGCCAGCGCGGCATGATCTTCGGCAATGCTCAAGGTCAACCGGTCATCCTTGATCGCCAGTTCGCTGGCCGATAGCGCACCGCGCGCCGTCGCTCCGAGGCGCTGGGCAAGACGATAGGCCATCCCCCAGGTAATTGCTTCGCGCAGTTCGTCTTCATTTGCGAGCAGGCCGATCCTCTCCGGCATTGCAGTAATCCCTAGACTGCCCAGCAGCGCAGCGGCAAGCATCGCCCGGCTGCGTCCGTCGCAATCGATCCACCGCTTGTCGAGCGCCCATTCCTGCGCGTGGGCGGCGCGTAGATTGGGTTCCACGAAGTGCAGAGCAAGAGCGAGTTGGGCGGCGGCGAGCCGGAGACGTTCATTTTGCGCGCCGCCGCGCCCGGCGGCCGCGGCGCTCCAGCCCGCCAGCAGTGCCGCATCGGTCACTCCGGCCCCGCGTATGCCGGCAAATGCCGCAACGCCCGCCAGCAGCGGGTCCTTGGCCTTTTCGAGCGGTTCGAGGCGCTGGTAATGCAATCCTTCGCGCAGGCCCCAGCTGGAAAAGATCAGTCGGTCAGGACCGATCTCGCCCAACAGTATCTGCAACAGCGCCGCCGCATCGGGCAGCTTTTCGGCGCGCATGGTACTGATGCCGCGAATGCTCGCGAGTTTGTCCGGTTGCGAGCGCATCAGCTTGCGCGCCAGACGTTCTGCCTCCCCGGTGGAAAGCACGAAACCATGGGGATCGGTCAGTGGATAATCGTTTGCACGCATGGCGTAGGTAGCCAACGCACGCCATGTTCCCCCGACCATATAGAATGGTCCCGGCCCATCGTGAGTCCAGCCAGCTTCGCCGAGCGCTTTGCGGACCTTCTTGGCGAAATTGCCTTTCGCGCGCAGCGTCGGCAGGCGCAAGGTGCCCAGTCGCAGGCTAGCGGTCTCGCGACATGCGCCTTCGCTGATTGCCACCAGTTCGAGACTGCCGCCGCCCAGGTCGATTACTGTGCCGCTCGCGCCCGGAAACGCACCGATTGCGCCATAAGCGCTAGCGCAAGCTTCTTCCTCACCGCTGAGCAGCCGGATATCGAGGTCGAGAGACGCAGCTCTAGCGAGAAACACGGCCCCATTGTCGGCATCGCGCGGCGCGGCGGTTGCAACGGCCTCAACCTCGGTAATTCCCCAATCGCGCAGGATCACCGCATAACGCGCCAGCGCGGAAAGCGCTTCGTCCATCGCTTCGTCGGGAATGGTTCCGCTTGCGGCAAGGTTGCGTCCCAGCCGGGCGGCAACTTTCTCGTTCCACAGGACGGTCGGGGCACGGCTCGGCCCGCCATAAATCACCAGCCGGACGGTGTTCGAACCGATGTCGATAACCGCGCGCGCCGCTTCGTGGCTACGACGCTGTCCATTGCGGGCGCGCGGCGCGCCTGCGATCACTTGCGACGGTCTCTCAACGAAAGGCGTGGCACGTCACGATCCTCGATAGCCGCACCGCGGCCCGATAGCGAAGGGTTGCTCATGAAATAATCGTGGCAGTTGAAGCCGCCTTCGCCAATAGCCATGCGGTGGTATTCCCCATCAGGATCGAGCCGCCAGCTACGCTCGGTATCGAGGATATTGGCCAGCATCACCTGGTCGAGCACCTGATCGTGCACGGTGGAATTGGTAATCGGCACCAGCACTTCGACGCGCCGGTCGAGATTGCGGCTCATAGCGTCGGCGGAGGTAATATAGACCTTCGCCCTGCGGCTGGGCAGCTGGTAGCCGTTGCCGAAGCTCCAGATACGGCTGTGTTCGAGGAAGCGTCCGATGATCGACTTGACCTTGATGTTTTCCGACAAGCCCGGAACGCCCGCACGCAGCGAACAGATCCCACGCACCACCAGCGTGATCTCCACGCCCGCCTGACTGGCGGCGTAGAGCCGGTCGATCACACCCTTCTCGGTCAGCGAGTTGAGCTTTGCCCAAATTCCTGCTGGCCGCCCCTTCCGCGCGAATTCGATTTCCCGGTCGATCCGCGCGTAGAGTTCGTCGCGCAGGTTCAGCGGCGAAATTGCCAGCCGCTCAAGGTCGTGCGGTTCGACATAGCCGGTGATGAAGTTGAACAACTTGGCCGCGTCCCGACCGAAAGACGGGTCGGCGGTGAAAAAACTGAGATCGGTGTACAGCTTGGCTGTCACCGGATGGTAATTGCCGGTGCCGAAATGGCAGTATGTGCGATAGGAATTGTCCTCGCGCCGGACCACCAGGCTGACCTTGGCGTGGGTCTTCCACTCGACGAAGCCATAAATCACCTGCACGCCCGCTCGCTCGAGTTCGTTGGCCCATTTGAGATTGCGCTCCTCGTCGAAGCGCGCCTTCAGTTCGACCACAGCGGTCACCGCCTTGCCGTTTTGCGCTGCCTCGACCAACGCGTTGATGATCGGCGACTGGTCGCCCGCGCGGTAAAGCGTCTGCTTGATCGACACGACGGACGGATCGCGCGCTGCCTGCTGGACGAAATCGACCACCACTTCGAAGCTTTCGTAAGGGTGGTGAATGATGATGTCCTTCTCGCGGATCGCGGCGAAGCAATCGCCGTCATGCTCCAGCACGCGCTCGGGATAGCGAGGGCTGAAGGGCGAGAACTTCAGGTCTGGGCGCGGCTCGGCGCAAATCGCATCGAGATGGCGCAGGCCCAGCATCCCATCGGTCTTGACCACCATGGCGCTGTCGACGTCGAATTCCTCGCGCAACACCGCTTCGGCCTCGTGATCGCATTCCTCGTCGAGTTCCAGCAGCACGGCGCGCCCTCGGCGACGGCGCTGGATCGCGCTGCGGAACACGCGCACCAGGTCTTCGGCCTCTTCCTCGACCTCGATATCGCTGTCGCGCAGCACCCGGAACAACCCGTCTCCCTTGATACGGAAGCCGGGAAAAAGCAGGTCGGCAAAGCGGACGATCAGTTGTTCGATCGCGATGTAGATTGCCTTGTCGCCCGGAACGCGCACAAAGCGCGGCGCACCGCTGGGGATCAACACCATCTCGACCAGATCGGTGCCACCCTTTATTCGCTCTAACGTGAAGATTACCCCCATCCCGAGATTGGCGACGAAGGGGAAGGGGTGGGACGGATCGATCGCTTGTGGGGTGATCAGCGGCAGGACTTCGTTCTCGAAATATTGCTGCAGCCATTCCTGCTTGCGCATCGAAAGCTGGTCGATCTCCGCGATCAACATCCCTTCTTCGGCGAGCATGTGCCTTAGGTCGGTCAATATCGCTTGCTGCCGATCCTCGATCCGCAACACATCCTCGCGAATGGCGTCGAGTTGCTGGCGCGGAGTGGTTCCGTCGATCGCGGTTGTTTCGATCCCGCGAGTGGCCATGCCTTCTAGGCCGGCAACGCGGATCATCGTGAATTCATCGAGATTGCTGGCAGAGATCGACAGGAAGCGCAGTCGTTCGAGCAGAGGGTAACGGGTGTTCTCCGCCTCGGCCAATACCCTGCGATTGAAGGCCAGCCACGACAGTTCGCGATTGACGTATCGCTGGTTGCCTTCCGGCTCCACGACTGGGCTTGCTATCGTCTCCGGGGCATTCATATTCGGCGTTCTTTCCGCATAATTTGCCGACTGCAATAAGACCGTGATGTTACAGCGCGGCGACTGTGTTCGCCAGTGGCCCGCACTGCTTGTTCCAATTCGGGCTATCTCCCATGCAAGAGAACCAACACACGCGCGCGCTTGTGCCGCCTGCTTCTCTCGCCTAATTCGCAACCTACCATGAAACGTACCCATCTGCCTCTCAACGCCCTGCGCGTCTATGACGCGGCGGCCCGACACCTCAGCTTCACCCGCGCGGCAGACGAGCTTGCGGTTACCCCTGCGGCGGTCGGCCAGCAGATTCGTGCGCTCGAAGATCATCTCGGCACCGTGCTGTTCCGCCGTACCAGCAAGGGGCTGGAACTGACCGAAGAAGGTCTCGCCGGGCTGGAGCCCTTGCGCGAAGGCTTTCTCAAGTTCGAGGAAAGCGTGCAGGCGATGCAGGCCGGCCAGGCGTCCGATCGCTTCACCATTGCCGCGCCGCGCGAATTTTTCGCCCAATGGCTCGCCCCCCGGCTTGCCCAGTTCGCGCGCGAGCATCCCGATGCGCGCTTCACTTTCGTAGCCGACGAGGCCGCCGATTTCACCGAAGCCAATCTCGATTGCGCGATCCGGCTGGTGGACGGACCGGGCGAACTGGAAGGGATTGAACTGGCCCCGGCTGAACGCGTCACCGTCGCTACCGAAGATGCGCCTGATAATTGGATTCACTGGGGCCCAGCCTTGCCCGACGGGGCGGAACCGCATTTTTCGGTCAACAATGCCGGGCAAGCTCTGTCGAGTGCATTGGCGGGATTGGGGCGGACAATGCTGCCGCAACTGCTGGTCGAGGAAGCACTCGCTGACGGGCGGCTCAAGGCTTTGGCGGGCCCTGAACCGGCGACAAGGGCCTATTGGCTGGTCGCACCTCTGCCGCAATGGCGCCAGCGCAAGGTCAAGGCGCTGGTGGAGTTTCTTTCAAAAGGCATCTGACCGCCCAGCGCGGCATGCCAGCGTAGGTCATGCGGATTTATTGCGTTCGCTTACTGAGAGCCCCTGCATGATCTTCTCCCGCGAATTGGGGTTCCAGATCAGTATATCCACCGCCTTCCTGATTTCAGCCTGATGAGTATCGAAATAGGCAGGATTCCCGATCGCCTTGAGGACCGGACTGGCCGTACCTTCTACCGGGACATGGGCGGTTTCGCTTTGCACCAGAGCGATCAGGTCGCTGTCACCGGTGCCCAGTGCAGCAAGATTCATCAGCAGCGCGAGCTGTCCATTAAGCTGGTTTGATCGCAGCGCGACATTGCGTAACTGGGTGATGAAGGCCTTACGCCGCGCGGGCGGTATCGGGCAGGATGTCATATCCGCACCGATCAATATCCTGAGTGTAGGATAACCCTCGCCACTTTTAAGGGCGCGTTGAGAGAAGATTGCGGCGCTGGTGCAATCCCCTTTGGCAATCGAAATCTTCGCCGCCAGCGTGTTGGCGAAGGCATTGTTCGGCGCAAGGGTGAAGGCTTCGTGATAAAGAGCCTGGGCCTCTGTATTCTTGTCCAGCGGAATGCCCTTGGCAATTCCGGCCTGATAAAGCTCGTAACTCTTGCGCGAAAGCCAGTAAGGCTTGAACTCGCTGTTCGGGAAGCGTTTGATGCACTGGTCGATCTGACTGCCGGCTGGCTTGCCGCGACTTCGCATGACTTCGATGGTGATGAAGCAGCCATAATCGGTCTGTGGCTTGCCCGATGATATATCGAGTTCGTGCTGGGCGATGATGCCGTATGGCGTCAGCATATCGTCGAGCGCGCTGCCGAGGCCGTCCAGTAAGTCCTCGCGTTGACCGTCGTAGGGGATAGACGCGCGATACAGTGTCGTGTTGCGGTTGTCGGTCAAAATCAGGTCGAGGGTCTGCGGCGATTGAGCCGTGCCCAACAGGTTGAGACCGAGATTGTATTCTGCGTCGCGGGGAAGGAGATCGGGTGGGGCCAGGCCGGCGATAAAGGATGCGCTGATCCGGTTGGTGACATTCTCCCGAACGGCGTCTTCCAGATTGCCCATGGGCGATGATGGAGAAACGGGGTTGCTGGCGCGAATTGCGAAATGGACCAGCGGTACTTGCTGCATTGCCTCGCCGCGGTTGCCGGTGAACATGTTCCTGCCCAAAGCGATGGCGGCGATGATGGCCAGCAGCAGTGCGATAGCGACCAGTGCGCGGGTCCGGAACAAACCCGGCTGGTCAGGAACCGGAGGGCGTGCCTTGTCCGGGAGGTGGCTTGCCCCATCGGACGATCCGATCAGTTCGGGCGGAGCGCCGTTCCGGGTATGATTCTGTACGCCCGCGGCGCCGCTCCAGGGGGTGTCGCCCTGATCTGTAGGCAAGTCGTGGTGTTCGGCCGGACGGAAGTCTGAACGCCGCGCGCGTTGTTCGGGGTAGGCCGTGGCGCGTGGGGCCAGGTGGAGCCGGTATTCACCCTTGCGAATGAACACACACAAATTGTTCAGCGGATCGATCCGCGAATAAACATTCGCTAGCGAACGGCGAAGTCGTGAGATCTGGACACGAGGATAGCTGTCACTGTTGAGGTCGTAATCTTCAGGCCGCCCGAGGCCATCCACCGCAACCGAGAACTGCGATGGTTTCGAGCGTCCGACAATCGTCTCCTCGCACAGGTATTTCAGAAGCTTGCTTTGCATGGGAGACCGCTCGAAGACAGGGTCTTCAAGGACGTGCTCGACCTCGCTCCGCAAGAGCTCATCGAAATTAGCAAGGTGTTCGGCACGTTCGGGCATAAATGCCTTTTATGATTTGTTTACGAATACGATGAAATTCGTTAATTTCTATTAACCTTACATCAGTAAACTTTCATAAGGTTACATACAAAACGGCTCAACTCCAAGGCTTTTAAGTCCGCGTTACACGTGTAACGTTACATTCGCGGTGTGAAACTGACGTAAACGCCGAAAGTGCCCGATAAGTCGAGCCATGGTTGGAGCGCGTCTCTTTCTGGCACTCGTAATCGCCCTGATCCCGGCGGCTACCTATGCTCAAGATCGTTCTGCCAGTGTCGCTCCGGCGGGCCAGTCTGATCCATTGCCCCGGCCGAACGGCACACCAAGCTCCGTAGCATCCCTCGCTTCGGCGCGCATCCTCCCGGTTGCCAGGTTCCAATGGTCTGGCCTGGCAACCGGGAGCGATACCGCCAGGGCGCCAGCGGGAATGATCGTTTCGGGGCGGTTCGTTTCGAAATTGGTGAAGGACAGTCCATCCGGGAAGGCGGAGACCATCTATTATGATCTTCAGTAGGGTCGCAGCAGCGGAAGACGGCGAACACACGCCGCGCCGCATGCAGGATTTCGGGAACAGCAACTTCCCCCCCATTTCGCACACAGCAGACAGCAACGACGAGGCCGGCATGGCGTCGAGCCCGCTGCGCAGCCTGCGCCCCTGCGGCATCACCGCAAGGCATGGCAGCGCGCCGGGGTTCATCCGGCATTTGTCCTCCAACGGCGCGCAGATCGAAACGCAGATCGAGCTGACCGTGGGCGACGAGATCCATTACTTCTGGGATGGTCTCCCCCCGCTCAAGGCGCGCGTCGCATGGAGCAGCGACGGGCTGGTCGGCCTCCGCAACCTTCCGCAGGAAGCCAACCAGACCTCCGCCCGCGTCCCGCGCGCCCTGCGCGTCGCCTGCCGCCTGCCCGCGCGGATCGATCGTGGCCGCGAGACCTTCAAGGGCTTCGTCGGCAACATCTCGCAACGCGGCGTGCTGGTCTATGGCGTGCCGGGCATGGAAGCGGGCTCGCGGATCGACCTGAGCGTGTGCGGCCACATGTTCCCCGATGCCGAGGTCCGCTGGAGCCGCGCCGGCTGTGTCGGCGTGGCGCTGCGCGAGCAGATCGATTACGAGACGATCTCCGGGCTGATGGACAGGGCCGCGCTGGACGAGGTGGGCAGCGTAGACAACCCGCCCGCGCATTCGTCGACGGGGTTCGGCGACGGTAAGATCCACCCGTTCGACCCCGGCGCAAGGGTCGCCGCATTCGGCGGCTTCCGCCGCTGACGAGCGCAGTCGTAAGGCACCCAAGCCCGCTGTAGGACCGATGTAGGGCCACGCGGGCGAGGCTCCGACAAGATGGAACACATGGAACACGGTCCTGGCGCTAAAATCCGCCAAGGGCCGTGGACGTGTTTGTGCGGGGTGTGTGGCGTTGTTGTGGGGGAGGGGAGAAGTGAGGTGTGAGCGGTGAAGACATGGGCACGCACGAACCTCCGAAACTGGCGAAATTACCGAGCCGCAGGCGAGGCTAGGGCGACCGCCCGCCCGAGCTTATGCGAGGAAAGCCAAGCCGCGCGGATGCGCGGCGCCCGGCGCTTGAGGGTCGAAAACAAAAAACTGCGGATTAGGAAACAGGTTCGTGACGCGCGCTACCCATGTCGGTCTCTTGGCGCGGAAAGTCTCCGAAAAAACGAAACAGGGAAATAGTTTGTGAGTAGCTGACAGCTAGACCGCGCGGGCAATTTATCTCGCTCACGGGGCGGCAGCTAACCGCGCCCTCTGTCCAAAAGGTGCCCTGCCAGAACCGACAACATTGCGGACGTTGACCTCAACCTCCCAAGCCTGCAAATTGACTTAGATACCGCTAAGAGGGGTCGATGGGTCAGATACTGGATTGGGTATTCTCACTTTGGCCAGAGCGCCTTCATTGGCTAATAGCGCCGTGGGCTTGGGTAGCCATGATTATCGGCACGTTGTCGGTCGTCGTTGCCGGAAAGGTTGCAGTCAGTCATTTTGTTCTCGGACTTCCGATTGACGATCTAAAATCCGGAGAGCCAGCAACAACTTTCCAATTGATTGTAACTACCATCACGCTCGGAGGCGGCGGCGCATTCTTCGCGGCCTTGGGATTAATGGTTTTTCGCTGGAAGACTGGTTAGCGGTCCGTCCGCTATCCCCACTGTTGAGGACATTGTGGTCTAATTGAGTTTGATCCTGTTGCAGACTTCGCTCTCAGTCTGCAAAGCACTAACATGGCAGTCCACGATCCTCGTGCTGAACGGCGCTTGGCGCGCAGATTATTTTGCGCCGCATTCATGTCAGATACGAAGTGGCGCAAACTGATTGCAGTGATTGAGGCTGAATGTCCCGACATTGATCAAATGCAAGTCAAGTTCGTCGATTCATATGGCATACGCACGATGCAGTTCCCACCGAGCCTCAGTTGTCCTCGCCCTTACGCTGACACTATAGAATTTGGTCCAATCGAACTTCGCTCAATAGAATGGCTCGAATTGCCTGCTGATGTTTCCAGCATCCTAAGGCGTATTGGGCAATTTCCGATAGTCGTCGCCGAGGGAAAAACGAGGATCATTGGGTATGAAAGCCCGCGTCCACCCAAAGGCAGTTAACCCCAACATTCTCGTTGTCGAAGCGGCTATCTTACGGCTTGATAGCGGACATTCGCGAGCGAGGTATTCGTGAACACGTCCCAAACTTCGTTGAGCCTTGGAATAGCGATCTTTCAGGAGGTAAGCCTTGTTTATCGCTGATAGGTGCCCAGTGTGGCTCGGATTTTCCAATCGCGTCCATATGGACGGCCACGTGTGCCATGATCGATCCAATTGATGGGCTCGTAAAATCTTGACCCAACCCTCAACCCCCGCTAAGTGCGCCCCCATCCGGTGCAGGATTCGTCCCGCCCCGGCCAAATAGAGCTGAACATTGCCGGTCATGACCCGGGGCCTGCCGCCGATGCGGTGAGGCTCTTTTCTATTGGGGCGGTCTCTTCACGAGGACGCTTCGGGGCAGCCGTCAAAGTAACCCGGTGGCCGTGTGGGCCCGAAGGTGGAGTGTTTCAGGCTCGTGCTGGTGGTCAGGGTGTCGCGCTGCGCGCGGCGTCTTGTCCGACTGGACCCCGGATCAAGTCCGGGGTGACGGTAGGAAGCACAAGCCTTCGAACAATCCATCCTCACCCGCTAGTCGCCATCATTCATACGGTGAAGCGAGAATCTATGCCGACGATCAACCAGCTGGTCCGCAAGGGCCGCGTTCCGCAGAAGGCCAAGTCCAAGGTCCCTGCGATGGAGCAGAACCCGCAGAAGCGCGGTGTCTGCACGCGCGTCTATACCACGACGCCGAAGAAGCCGAACTCCGCTCTGCGCAAGGTCGCCAAGGTGCGCCTGACCAACCAGCGCGAAGTCATCTCCTACATCCCGGGCGAGGGCCACAACCTGCAAGAGCACAGCGTTGTCCTGATCCGCGGCGGCCGTGTGCGCGACCTTCCCGGCGTGCGCTACCACGTGCTGCGCGGCGTGCTCGACACGCAGGGTGTCAAGGACCGCAAGCAGAGCCGCTCGAAGTACGGCGCCAAGCGTCCGAAGTGACCTGTCCGGGGGACGGGTCATCCTCGAAAAATCGCTTCAGGCGATTTTGTCGGGGATCCAGTCCCAAGGCTTCTTGAGTTTATCGCCCGCCGCCTCTGGATTCCCGCCTTCGCGGGAATGACGAAAAGAGGGGTAGGGGCCAAAAGAAGGAATTAGCGACATGAGTCGTCGTCGTCGTCCCGAGAAGCGGGAAATCCTGCCCGATCCCAAGTTTGGTGATCTGGTGCTGTCGAAGTTCATGAACAACCTCATGTATGACGGCAAGAAGTCCACTGCCGAGCGTATCGTTTACGGCGCGCTCGACACCGTCGAGACCAAGGCCAAGGCCAACCCGATCGAGCTGTTCCATGCCGCGCTCGACAACATCAAGCCGCAGGTCGAGGTGCGCAGCCGCCGCGTCGGCGGTGCGACCTACCAGGTGCCGGTCGAGGTTCGCCCCGAGCGTGCCCAGGCCCTCGCGCTGCGCTGGCTGATCGGTGCGGCTCGCGGTCGCCCGGAAACCACCATGTCGGCGCGCCTGTCGGGCGAGCTGATGGATGCTGCCAACAACCGTGGCAACGCGGTCAAGAAGCGCGAAGACACGCACCGCATGGCGGACGCCAACCGCGCCTTCTCGCACTACCGCTGGTAATGGCGTAAGGGCCGCGGGCGGCGCAGCTGGAGCACGGCGCGCCGCCCACGGTCTTTAACCGGTCACATTATTACCCATATGGGGATCGCTGTCCGTAGCCCCCCGAACCGCTGAGGAATTTTTCATGGCCCGCGAATATCCGCTGGAGCGCTATCGCAATATCGGCATCATGGCGCACATCGATGCCGGCAAGACCACCACGACCGAGCGTATCCTCTATTACACCGGCAAGTCCTACAAGATCGGCGAAGTGCACGATGGTGCCGCGACGATGGACTGGATGGAGCAGGAGCAGGAACGCGGGATCACCATCACCTCGGCGGCGACGACCACCTTCTGGACGCCCGAAGATCCGAGCATGGATCCGCGGTCCGAGCCTGAAGCGCTGCGCGCGAACATGCCCAAGTATCGCATCAACATCATCGACACCCCCGGCCACGTCGACTTCACCATCGAAGTCGAGCGTTCGCTGCGCGTGCTCGACGGCGCGGTTGCCGTGTTCGACGGCGTTGCCGGCGTTGAGCCGCAGTCCGAAACCGTGTGGCGCCAGGCCGACAAGTACGGCGTGCCGCGGATGTGCTTCATCAACAAGCTCGACCGCACCGGTGCCGATTTCTATTACTGCGTGAAGTCGATCGTCGATCGCCTTGGCGCGACCCCGCTGGTCATCACTCTGCCGATCGGGGCCGAGAGCGACCTCAAGGGCGTGGTCGACCTCGTCGCCAATCGCGGCATCGTGTGGCAGGCCGAGGATCTCGGCGCCAAGTACGAGTTCATCGACATTCCCGAGGACATGGCCGACAAGGTCGCCGAATACCGCGAGAAGCTGATCGAGACCGTCGTCGAGCAGGACGACGAGATCATGGAAGCGTATCTCGAAGGCACCGAACCCGATGTCGCGACGATCAAGCGGCTGATCCGCAAGGGCACGATGGCGCGCGATTTCGTGCCGGTGACCTGCGGCTCCGCGTTCAAGAACAAGGGCGTGCAGCCGCTGCTTGACGCGGTGGTCGATTACATGCCGTCGCCGCTCGACGTTCCGGCCATCAAGGGCGTGCTGCCCGACAGCGAAGAGGAGGCCGAGCGCCCCTCCAGCGACGAGGCACCGTTCAGCGCGCTGGCGTTCAAGATCATGAACGACCCGTTCGTCGGTTCGCTGACCTTCACCCGCATCTATTCGGGCAAGCTCGCCAAGGGCTCGGTCCTGAACTCGGTGAAGGACAAGAAGGAAAAGATCGGCCGTATGCTGCTGATGCATTCCAACAACCGCGAAGACATCGATGAAGCGTTCGCGGGCGACATCGTGGCGCTGGCGGGCATGAAGGACACCACCACTGGCGATACGCTGTGCGATCCGGCCAAGCCGATCATTCTGGAGCGGATGGAATTCCCCGATCCGGTGATCGAGCTGTCGGTGGAGCCCAAGACCAAGGCCGACCAGGAAAAGATGGGCGTAGCGCTCAACCGCCTGGCCGCCGAGGATCCCAGCTTCCGCGTGTCGACCGACCACGAATCGGGTCAGACGATCATCAAGGGCATGGGCGAGCTTCACCTCGACATCCTCGTCGATCGCATGAAGCGCGAGTTCAAGGTCGAAGCGAACGTCGGTGCGCCGCAGGTGGCGTATCGCGAATCGCTCGCCCGCGAAGTCGAACTGGTCTACACCCACAAGAAGCAGTCGGGTGGTTCGGGCCAGTTTGGTGAGGTCAAGGTCGTGCTCACCCCGGGTGAACGCGGTCAGGGCATCAACTTCATCGACGAGATCAAGGGCGGTAACATTCCTCGCGAATATATCCCCTCGGTCGAGAAGGGCATGCGCGAACAGGCCGAGACCGGTTACCTGATCGGCTTCCCGATCATCGACTTCGACATCCGTCTGATCGACGGTAAGTACCACGACGTCGACTCCTCGACGATCGCGTTCGAGATCGCCGGTCGCGGAGCAATGCGCGAAGCGGCGCAGAAGGCCGGGATCAAGCTGCTCGAGCCGATCATGAAGGTCGAGGTCGTGACTCCCGAGGAATATCTCGGCGACGTCATCGGCGATCTCAACAGCCGTCGTGGTCAGATCCAGGGCACCGACAGCCGTGGCATCGCCCAGGCGGTCGAGGCCAATGTGCCGCTGGCCAACATGTTCGGCTACGTCAACGAGCTGCGCTCCTTCACGCAAGGGCGCGCGCAGTATTCGATGCAGTTCAGCCACTATGACGAAGTCCCGGCGAACGTCGCGGCTGAAGTTAAGGAGAAGCTTGCCTAACCGGCGAGCACGGTCTAGGGGCGGCGCCTTATTCCGCTTGGCGCCGCCTTCCACCTGCGGAAATTTTATTTTTTCAGACAGAGGTAAATCGAGAAATGGCGAAGGAAAAATTCGAGCGCAACAAGCCGCACTGCAACATCGGCACCATCGGTCACGTCGACCATGGCAAGACCACGCTGACTGCGGCAATCACCAAGGTCATGGCGGAAACCTACGGCGGTGCAGCCGTCGACTTCGCCAACATCGACAAGGCTCCCGAAGAGCGTGAGCGCGGGATCACCATCTCGACCGCGCACGTCGAGTACGAAACCGCTGCGCGCCACTATGCGCACGTCGACTGCCCGGGCCACGCCGACTATGTGAAGAACATGATCACCGGCGCGGCGCAGATGGACGGCGCGATTCTGGTGGTGAACGCTGCTGACGGCCCGATGCCGCAGACCCGTGAGCACATCCTGCTCGCTCGTCAGGTCGGCGTTCCGGCCCTGGTCGTGTACCTCAACAAGGTCGACCAGGTTGACGACGAGGAACTGCTTGAGCTGGTCGAGCTGGAAGTTCGCGAGCTGCTCAGCTCCTACGACTTCGACGGCGACAACATCGCCATCGTCAAGGGCTCGGCTCTGGCCGCTCTTGAAGGCCGCGACGACGAGATCGGCAAGAACTCGATCATCGCGCTGATGGAAGCTGTCGACGAGCACATCCCGCAGCCCGACCGTCCGGTCGACAAGCCATTCCTGATGCCGATCGAGGACGTGTTCTCGATCTCGGGTCGTGGCACCGTGGTTACCGGCCGTGTCGAAACCGGTATCGTGAACGTTGGCGACGAAGTCGAAATCGTCGGCATCAAGGACACCCAGAAGACGACTGTCACCGGCGTCGAAATGTTCCGCAAGCTGCTCGATCGCGGCGAAGCCGGCGACAACATCGGTGCTCTGATCCGCGGCATCGGTCGTGAAGACGTCGAGCGTGGCCAGGTGCTGTGCAAGCCCGGTTCGGTCAGCCCGCACACCGAGTTCTCGGCAGAAGTTTACGTCCTGTCGAAGGACGAAGGTGGCCGTCACACGCCGTTCTTTGCGAACTATCGTCCGCAGTTCTACTTCCGCACCACCGACGTCACCGGCGAGGTTATCCTCCCCGAGGGCACCGAAATGGTGATGCCGGGCGACAACGTGACCATCGGCGTCAAGCTGATCGCTCCGATCGCCATGGACGAAGGTCTGCGCTTCGCGATCCGCGAAGGTGGCCGCACCGTCGGTTCGGGCGTTGTGAGCTCGATCACCAAGTAAGGCTTTCTCGCTTTCGGGCGAGACAAGGGGCCCGGTCACTCGACGGAGTGGCCGGGCCTTTCCTTTCAATGAAGGCAAGTGTTTCGACCTGGCGAAAAATCCAACATCTCGGGGTTGCAACTAAAACCTCATGAACGTATAGGCGCCCCACACACACGGAGATTCGTCTCCGTCGTAACGAATTTCGGGGGCCGCCCTTCGCCGGATATCCGGTTTAAGCAGGGCGGGCCTTTTGTTTTGGAAGGGGTGACCCTTCTTGGCTGTTTCGCATCGGTGTAGGAAATGGAAGCTCAGAATATCCGCATTCGCCTCAAGGCGTTCGACCATCGCGTGCTCGACCAGGCAACTGGCGAAATCGCTGAAACCGCACGTCGCACGGGTGCTCTTATTCGTGGCCCCATTCCCATGCCGACGCGTATCGAGAAGTTCACCGTGAACCGCGGCCCGCACATCGACAAGAAGTCGCGCGAGCAGTTCGAGGTGCGCACCTACAAGCGGTTGCTCGACATCGTGCAGCCCAACGCCCAGACCGTCGACGCGCTGATGAAGCTCGATCTGGCTGCTGGCGTAAACGTCGAAATCAAGCTGGCTTGATCGCGACCGTCTCCGGCGAGACGTTAAACCGACCGGAAGTTCAGGGGCTCTCTATTGCCCCGTCGGCCCGAAAGGTCCGGCAAGACATAGGGATACCGCCGGATAACATCCGGGTCTGCGTCCCCCGTCTCGCCTCTCTCGCAAGGGAAAGGCACTTTGGCCCGGACGGGGCGATGCATCACAATTCGGGCCAAGCATGCACGTGGGGATGGGCCTTGCGTGCCTCTGTTGAGGAGTTTTGACGATGCGCACTGGCGTTATCGCAAGGAAAGTCGGGATGACCCGCCTCTTCCAGGAGGACGGACGGCATGTGCCCGTTACCGTTCTCGCGCTGGAAGGCTGTCAGGTCGTATCGCACCGTACCGAAGACCGTGATGGCTATTACGCTGTCCAGCTCGGCGCGGGCGAGGCCAAGCAGAAGAATGTCAACAAGCCGCAGCGCGAAGCCTTTGCCAAGGCGGAAGTGTCGCTGAAGATGAAGGTCGCGGAATTCCGTGTTGCCGATGCCGACGGGCTGGTCCCGGTCGGCGCGCACATTTCCGCCGAGCACTTCATTGCCGGGCAGAAGGTCGACATCACCGGCCACACGCAGGGCAAGGGCTTTGCCGGCGCGATGAAGCGCTGGGGTTTCGGAGGCTTGCGCGCCACCCACGGCGTTTCGCTCTCGCACCGTTCGCACGGTTCGACGGGTAACCGCCAGGATCCGGGCCGCGTGTTCAAGGGCAAGAAGATGGCCGGCCATATGGGCGACCGTCAGCGCACCCAGCAGAACCTCGAGATCGTGCGCACCGACGCCGATCGCGGGCTGATCTTCGTCAAGGGCTCGGTCCCCGGCGCTTCGAACGCATGGCTGCTCGTTCGCGATGCGGTCAAGCTGCCGCAGCCCGAAGGTGCCCCGTTCCCCGGAGCCGTGCTCGAGAAGAAGAGCAAAGTCGAGCACGAGGAAGCGCCCGCCGGTCTGGTCGAGCACAATGCCGAGCACGAAGTGCACGAGCAGGTCGATGCCGAGCATCAGGCCGAGCTCCTGAAGAGCCAGGAAGCCGGTGCCGAGACCGAGGGCAGTGAGAACACCCCCGAAGCTACCCCCGATGCGGGCGCGGCTGACGGCGAGAGCAAGGAGTCCTGATCGTGAAGGTCAAGGTCCAGAAACTGGGCGGCGGCGCCTCGGGCGACATCGAACTGAACGATGCCGTCTTCGGCCTCGAACCGCGTGCCGACATTCTTCACCGCGTGGTGACCTGGCAGCTCGAAAAGCGTCGCGCCACTGCGCGTCCGACGCGTGAGCGCTCGGACGTTGCGCGCACCGGCAAGAAGTTCGGTCGCCAGAAGGGCGGCGGTACCGCTCGTCACGGCGATCGCGCGGCTCCGGTGTTCATCGGTGGTGGTAAGGCCCACGGTGCCCGCAAGCGCGACTTCAACCCGTCGCTGAACAAGAAGATCCGCGCGCTGGGTCTCAAGATGGCGCTTTCGAGCAAGGCGAAGGACGGTCTGGTGATCGTCGACAGCCTTGCGCTGAAGGATGCCAAGACCAAGGCGCTCAAGGGTCACTTCGACAAGGCTGGCTGGGCAGGCAAGGTCCTGATCATCGGCGGCGAAGCGGTCGACGACGGGTTCGCCAAGGCTGCTCGCAACCTGCCGCACGTCAACGTGCTGCCGGCGATCGGTGCCAATGTCTACGACATCCTGAAGCATGACACGCTGGTCCTCACCAAGGACGCGGTCGAAAAGCTGGAGGCCCGGTTCAATGGCTAAGAAGCAGGAAATCGACGCGCGTCACTACGACGTGATTCTCGCCCCGCACATCACCGAGAAGTCCACCATGGCATCGGAGAGCAACGCGGTGGTGTTCAAGGTCGCCAATGACGCGACCAAGCCGCAGATCAAGGAAGCGATCGAGGCGATCTACGACAAGAAGGTCGTGGGCGTGAACACCATTGTGGTGAAGGGCAAGACCAAGCGCTGGAAGGGCAAGCCCTACAAGCGCACCGATGTGAAAAAAGCGATCATTACCCTCGCCGAGGGTGACATGATCGACATCACCAGCGGGATCTGAGGGCAGGAACATGGCACTCAAGAATTACAATCCGACGAGCCCCGCCCGGCGCGGCCTCATCCTCGTCGACAAGTCCGGCCTGTACAAGGGCAAGCCGGTCAAGTCGCTCACGGAAGGCAAGCGCAAGACGGGTGGCCGTAACAACAAGGGTCACGTTACTTCGCGCGGCATGGCCGGTGGTCACAAGCAGAAGTATCGCTACATCGACTTCAAGCGTCGCAAGTGGGACGTCGAAGGCACCGTGGAGCGGATCGAGTATGATCCCAACCGCACCGCTTTCATCGCGCTCATCAAATATGCCGACGATGAACTTGCCTACATCATCGCTCCGCAGCGCCTCGCTGTCGGCGACAAGGTGATCGCGGGCGAGAAGACCGACACCAAGCCGGGCAACGCGATGCTGCTGGGCCAGATGCCGGTCGGTACGATTTGCCACAATGTCGAGATGAAGCCGGGCAAGGGCGGCCAGATCGCCCGTTCGGCCGGCGCCTATGTCCAGCTCGTCGGTCGTGACCGCGGGATGGTGATCGTGCGTCTCAACTCGGGCGAGCAGCGTTACCTGCGCGCCGATTGCATGGGCACGGTCGGTGCGGTGTCGAACCCCGACAACCAGAACCAGAACCTGGGCAAGGCAGGCCGCAAGCGGTGGATGGGCGTCAAGCCGCTCACCCGCGGTGTTGCCAAGAACCCGGTCGACCACCCGCACGGCGGCGGTGAAGGCCGCACCTCGGGCGGCCGTCACCCGGTCACTCCGTGGGGCAAGCCGACCAAGGGTGCGCGCACGCGGCACAACAAGTCGACCGACAAGATGATCATCCGTTCGCGTCACGCGAAGAAGAAGAGGTAATCGGACATGGCACGTTCCGTCTGGAAAGGTCCGTTCGTCGAACTCAGCCTTCTGAAGAAGGCGCAGGACGCACAGGAAGCGAGCAGCAACAAGCCGATCAAGACCTGGTCGCGTCGCAGCACGATCCTGCCGGATTTCGTCGGCCTGACGTTCAACGTCTACAATGGCCACAAGTTCATCCCGGTCTCCGTCTCGGAAGAGATGGTTGGGCACAAGCTCGGTGAATTCGCGCCCACGCGCACCTTCCCGGGTCACGCCGCCGACAAGAAGGGCAAGCGCTGATGAGCAAGCAGAAAGCTCCCCGTCGCGTCGCCGACAACGAGGCGCTGGCTGTGGGGACCACCATTCGTGGTTCCGCGCAGAAGCTCAACCTCGTCGCCGGCCTGATCCGCGGCAAGAAGGCCGAAGAGGCCATGAACATCCTCGCCTTCTCGAAGCGGGCGATGGCGAAGGACGCCAGCAAGGTGCTCGCTTCGGCGATCGCCAACGCGGAGAACAACCACAATCTGGACGTCGATGCGCTCGTCGTGGCGGAAGCCTCGGTCGGCAAGTCGATCACCATGAAGCGCTTCCACACGCGGGGCCGTGGCAAGTCCACGCGCATCCTCAAGCCGTTCAGCCGGCTGCGCATCGTGGTCCGCGAAAGTGAGGAAGCCTGATATGGGTCACAAGAGCAATCCGATCGGCCTGCGCCTGCAGATCAACCGTACCTGGGACAGCCGCTGGTACGCCGAAGGGCGTGATTATGCCAAGCTGCTGAGCGAGGACATCGAGATCCGCAAGTTCATCGTCGACAGCCTGCCGCAAGCGGCTATCTCGAAAGTGGTGATCGAGCGTCCGGCCAAGCTGTGCCGCATCTCGATCTATGCCGCGCGGCCCGGTGTCATCATCGGCAAGAAGGGTGCGGACATCGAGAAGCTTCGCGCGAAGCTGTCGGCTATGACCGAAAGCGAAGTGAAGCTGAACATCGTCGAAATCCGCAAGCCGGAAGTCGACGCCAAGCTCGTCGCTCAGGGCATCGCCGACCAGCTGATCCGCCGCGTGGCGTTCCGCCGGGCGATGAAGCGCGCGATGCAGTCCGCAATGCGTCTGGGTGCCGAAGGCATCAAGATCATGTGCGGCGGCCGTCTCGGCGGCGCCGAAATCGCCCGCGTCGAACAGTATCGCGAAGGCCGTGTGCCGTTGCACACGCTGCGCGCCAACATCGATTACGCCGAAGCCGAGGCGCTTACTGCCTATGGCATCATCGGCATCAAGGTGTGGGTCTTCAAGGGCGAGATCCTCGGCCATGATCCGACCGCGCAGGACCGCCTGATGATGGAATCGCAGACGTCCGGCGTCCGCCCGGCACGTTAAGGTAGAGCCAGAACCATGCTGCAACCGAAAAAAACCAAGTTCCGCAAGGCTTTCAAGGGCCGGATCAAGGGCGCTGCCAAGGGCGGCACCACCCTGAATTTCGGCTCCTATGGCCTCAAGGCTCTCGAACCCGAGCGTGTTACTGCGCGCCAGATCGAAGCGGCCCGTCGTGCGATCACCCGCCACATCAAGCGCCAGGGGCGCCTGTGGATCCGCGTGTTCCCGGACGTGCCCGTGTCCAAGAAGCCTGCCGAAGTTCGTCAGGGTAAGGGCAAGGGCTCGGTCGAATACTGGGCCGCCCGCGTGAAGCCGGGCCGGATCCTGTTCGAACTCGACGGCGTTCCCGGTCCGCTGGCCGCCGAAGCGTTCGAACGCGCAGCGATGAAGCTGCCGATCAAGACCAAGGTCGTTGCCCGTCTGGGCGATTCCAGCCATCTGGGAGGCGAATAATGGCCAAGACCACCAAGACCGCCGATCTTCGCCAGAAGACCGACGACCAGCTGGCCGAGGAGCTGGTGACGCTGAAGCGCGAGCAGTTCAACCTGCGCTTCCAGGCGGCCACCAACCAGCTCGAGGCGCCCTCGCGGATCCGCGAAGTGCGTCGCTCGATTGCCAAGATCAAGACGCTGCAGGGCGAACGCGCCCAGGCAGCGGATGCCAAGGCCTGAGGAGTAGACCATGCCCAAGCGTATCCTGATCGGGACCGTCACCTCCAACAAGACCGACAAGACCGTGACCGTGCTTGTCGAGCGTAAGGTGAAGCACCCGCTGTACGGCAAGATTATCCGCCGTTCGAAGAAGTATCATGCCCACGACGAGCAGAACGAATATCAGCTCGGCGACATCGTCCGCATCGAGGAGACCAAGCCGATCTCCAAGACCAAGACCTGGGCGGTGAAGGACCGAGTGATCGCCGGCGGCGTGCAGGCGGTCGAAGCCGATCTCGAAGTCGAGGCGGCAGGTAACTGAGAAGTTAGACGTTAGGAACTGCCGGACTGGTTTCGGCAAGCCAATTGAGAAGGAACCGGATCGATGATCCAGATGCAATCCAATCTCGACGTCGCGGACAACAGCGGCGCCAAGCGCGTCCAGTGCATCAAGGTACTGGGCGGCTCGAAGCGCCGCACCGCGAGCGTCGGCGACGTGATTGTGGTCTCCGTCAAGGAGGCCCAGCCACGCGCAAAGGTGAAGAAGGGCGACGTGCACCGTGCGGTGATCGTGCGCACCAAGAAGGACGTTCGTCGTCCCGATGGCAGCGTGATCCGTTTCGACAGCAACGCCGCCGTGCTGGTCAACAAGAACGAGGAGCCGCTCGGCACCCGTATCTTTGGCCCCGTGGTTCGCGAACTGCGCGGTCGCGGCTTCATGAAGATCATCAGCCTTGCGCCGGAGGTGCTGTAATGGCCGCTTCGAAGATCAAGAAGGGTGACAGCGTCGTGGTCCTGTCCGGCAAGGACAAGGGCCGCACCGGCACCGTCGCGAAGGTCCTGCCCAAGGAAGGCAAGATCATCGTCGAGGGCGTGAACGTCGCTGCCCGTCACCGCAAGCCGACCCAGGCCAACCCGCAGGGCGGCATCGATCGCAATCCCGCGCCGATGTCGATCTCCAAGGTTGCGCTGGCCGATCCCAAGGATGGCAAGCCCACCCGCGTCCGCTTCGAAACGAAGAAGGACGGTTCCAAGGTGCGCGTCGCCGTCAAGTCCGGGGAGACTATCGATGGCTGATAAGAGCTATACTCCGCGCCTCAAGGCCAAGTACGAGGCCGAGATCGCCAAGGCGATGACCGAGAAATTCGGTTACAAGAATGCGATGGAAGTGCCCAAGCTCGAGAAGATCACGCTCAACATGGGTGTGGGCGAGGCGAGCCAGGACAAGAAGAAGGTCCAGACCGCCGCCGAGGAAATGGCGCTGATCGCCGGTCAGAAGCCGGTCATCACCAAGGCCAAGAAGTCGATCGCACAGTTCAAGCTGCGCGAAGGCATGCCGATCGGTTGCAAGGTGACCTTGCGTCGTGAACGCATGTACGAGTTCATGGACCGTCTGGTCACCATCGCGATGCCGCGCATCCGCGACTTCCGTGGCCTCAATCCGCGTTCCTTTGATGGCCGTGGCAATTACGCCATGGGCATGAAGGAACAGATCGTCTTCCCCGAAATCTCGTACGACAAGATCGAGAAGGTCCGGGGTATGGACATCATCGTCACCACCACGGCGAAGACCGACGAAGAAGCGCGCGAACTGCTGCGCCTGTTCGGTTTCCCGTTCCCGGCTGTCCAGTCGGGTGAAGAGAAGGAAGCGGCGTAAGCCGCTAGCGAAGGAACTTAAGTCCAATGGCGAAACTGAGTTCGATCAACAAGAACGAGCGGCGCAAGAAGCTCGTCAAGCAGTATGCCTCTAAGTACGAAAAGCTTAAGGCGACTGCCAATGACAAGAGCCTCGACGAGACCGAGCGTCTCGTCGCGCGCCTGAAGATGGCGGAATTGCCGCGCAATGCGAATCCCACGCGTGTGCGCAACCGCTGCTCCACCACCGGCCGCCCGCGCGGCTATTACCGCAAGTTCGGCCTCAACCGCATCGAACTGCGCGACCTCGGCAACAAGGGCCTGATCCCAGGCCTGACCAAGTCGAGCTGGTGAGGAATCGATAGATGGCTATGACCGATCCCCTGGGTGATATGCTCACCCGCATCCGCAACGGCCAGCAGGCGAAGAAGGACTCCGTCCTGTCGCCCGCTTCCAAGCTGCGTGCGAACGTTCTCGAAGTGCTCCAGCGCGAAGGCTACATCCGTGGCTACAGCGAGGACTCGACGGGCAAGCACCCGCAGCTGCGGATTGAACTGAAGTATTTCGAGGGCGAACCTGCGATCAAGCATGTCGCTCGTGTATCCAAGCCGGGCCGCCGCGTCTATTCGGGCTCCAAGGAGCTTCCGACCGTGCGCAATGGCCTTGGCATCACCATCGTCTCGACCCCGCGCGGCGTGCTTTCGGACAACGAAGCGCGCAGCAACAACGTCGGCGGCGAAGTGCTGGCGGAGGTGTTCTGATGAGCCGCATCGGCAAAAAGCCGGTGGCGATCCCGAGCGGGGTCACTGCCCAGATCGAGAACGGTCAGCTCAGCGTCAAGGGGCCCAAGGGCACTCTGTCGTTGGGTCTGAGCGAGCTGATCGACTACAAGCTCGAGGACGGCGCGATCGCGGTCAATCCGGCCAACGACACCAAGGCGGCGCGTAGCCATTGGGGCATGCAGCGCACGCTGGTCTCGAACCTGGTCGAAGGCGTCACCGACGGCTTCACCAAGGTGCTCGACATCAAGGGTGTCGGTTATCGTGCGCAGGCACAGGGCAAGAAGCTCAAGCTTCAGCTCGGCTATTCGCACGACGTCGATCTCGACGTGCCGGAAGGGCTCGAGGTCAAGACCCCGGATCAGACCACGGTCGAGATTTCCGGCATCGACAAGCAGAAGGTCGGCCAGTTCGCGGCCGAAGTCCGTCGCTGGCGCAAGCCCGAGCCCTACAAGGGCAAGGGTATCGCCTACCGCGGCGAATACATCTTCCGCAAGGAAGGGAAGAAGAAGTAAGATGGCAAAGCTTTCCCTCTTCGAACGCCGCCGTCGTCGTGTCCGCACGGCGCTGCGCACCCGCGCCGGTGGCAAGCCGCGCCTGTCGGTCCATCGTACCGGCAAGCATATCTATGCCCAGATCATTGACGATGGCGCGGGCAAGACGCTTGCTTCCGCCTCGACACTGGGTGGCAAGGCGTCCGGTGCCAATGTCGACGCGGCCAAGCAGGTCGGCAGCGACATCGCCGCTGCGGCCAAGAAGGCCGGCGTGACCACTGTCGTGTTCGATCGCGGCGGTTTCCTGTTCCATGGCCGCGTCAAGGCGCTGGCCGACGCCGCCCGCGAAGGCGGGCTGGAGTTCTGATGATGGCTGATGAAAACAAGACAGAAGAAACGCCGGTGACCGCCGAAACCGAAAACGCCGTGACCAACGAGCAGCCGGCAGTGGCGGACACGCCATCGGAAGCCGCCGACACGCAGTCCGCTGCAAGCGGCGATCCCGAACAGCCTCGCGAACAGCAGGGCCGTGGTGGCCGTGGCGGTCGCGGTGGTCGTGATCGCGGCGAGGGCGGCGGTCGTGGCCGCGGCCGTGGTCGTCGCGACGATCGTCGGCGCGAGGAAGAAGACGACGGCATCATCGAGAAGCTCGTCCACATCAACCGCGTGTCCAAGACGGTGAAGGGCGGTAAGCGCTTCGGTTTCGCCGCGCTGGTCGTGGTGGGTGACGGTTCGGGCCGCGTCGGCTTCGGCCACGGCAAGGCCCGCGAAGTGCCCGAGGCAATCACCAAGGCGACCGCTTCGGCCAAGAAGAAGATGATCCGCGTCCCGCTCAAAGAAGGCCGCACGCTGCACCACGACGGTAACGGCCGCTTCGGTGCCGGCAAGGTCACCGTGCGCAGCGCGCCTCCGGGAACCGGCATCATCGCCGGCGGTCCGATGCGCGCCGTGTTCGAGAGCCTGGGCGTTCACGACGTGGTGACCAAGTCGGTCGGTACGTCCAACCCCTACAACATGATCCGCGCCACTTTCGACGCGCTGACCAACCAGACTTCGCCGAAGTCGGTGGCCCAGCGTCGTGGTAAGAAGGTTGCCGACCTGCTGGGTCGCGGCGGCGCGAGCGAGGCGGAGGCGGAAGCCGACGCCGCAGCGATGGCGGAGTAATCATCATGGCCAAAGCGAAAACCATCAAGATCAAGCAGATCGGGAGCCCGATCCGTCGGCCCGAGGCACAGAAGAAGGTCCTCGTCGGCCTTGGCCTCGGCAAGATGCATCGCGTCGTCGAATTGCAGGACACGCCGGAAGTGCGCGGCGCAATCGCCAAGCTTCCGCATATGGTCGAAGTGATCGACTGACCCTACCTGAAATGGTATAGAACGAAGCCCCGGCCTTACCGCCGGGGCTTTTTCGTTTCCAAACCGCATGTGATGTCGAGGGGATTATGCACAGCCCAAGGGCCGCTCGCGATCCGGGTCTGCCTGCGCGCCGACGCGAGGCTGCGAGCTATCTGTCGCTGATCGACGGTTTGCGCGGGACCGCTGCGCTGTTCGTGCTGGTCTATCACTACGTGCATTTCTTCATGGCCGGGGCCGACCGGCAACGAATGGAGCACTATCTCGATGTGGTGCCCGCAGCCGATGTACTGCACCCGCTATACCGTTATGGCTTCATGGCGGTGCAGGTGTTCTGGCTGATTTCAGGTTTCGTCTTCGCGCATGTCTATCGCGATCGCGGTGCCGGGGGACGCAGTTTCTTCGTGAACCGGCTTGCGCGGCTCTATCCCTTGCACCTGCTGACCTTGCTGGTGGTCGGCGTACTCGACCTGATGGCGCTGCACAAGCTGGGCTACACACCGATCTATGCCAATTTCGACTGGAAGCACTTCGTTGCCCAGCTGTTCATGGCGTCCGAGTGGATCCGTACCGGCGAATCCTTCAACGGCCCGATCTGGTCCGTCTCGGTCGAAGTGCTGATCTATGCGGTGTTCTGGTTCGCGGTGACGGGGAGGGCGCGGCGCTCGCTAGTCATCCCGGGGCTGATGTCTGTCGGGTTCTTCCTCGCCAATCAGCGTTACGGCAATTTTTCGCTGGTCATCGAGTGCGGCTATTTCTTCTTTGCCGGAGCGGTGCTGTCGCGCCTTTGCCAACGCGACTGGCGCGTATGGTGGCCCGTTGTCATCGCGGTGGGTCTCATTGCAGGCGGGATTGCGATCACCGCAATCCAGGGGGAGTGGGGTTTCCGTCGCTATGGGGCGGTCGGGATCGTTGGTGGGGCGCTGATGGTGATGAGCTTCGTCGAAGGTCGTACGCCTCATTCGATTCGCCGTATCTGTGCCTGGCTGGGTGAGACATCCTATGGCGTTTACCTGTGGCACTTCCCGATCCAACTGGGCGTGCTGCTGGTGCTTCTGCCCCAATGGGAGCCGCGCCGACTCGCGCAGCATGGCTGGTTTCTGGCGGTATTTATCGTGGTCGTCGTGCTGGTGGCGCGTCTCAGCTATCGGTTCTACGAGCTGCCGATGCGCGACCTGCTGCGAAAACGGCTGAAGCGCGAGGGGACTGTCGCAAACTCCTTGGTCAAAGGGGGTGACAAGCCTGCTGCGGCCCGCTAAGTGGCCGCCCTTCTGCAACAGCGCGAACCAAAGGGAAACCGAGTGCTATGAAACTGAATGATATTCGCGACAACGACGGTGCCCGCAAGGGCCGGATGCGTGTGGGCCGGGGCATCGGCTCGGGCAAGGGCAAGACTTCGGGCCGCGGCCAGAAGGGTGCCAAGGCGCGTTCGGGCGTCGCCGTCAACGGCTTCGAAGGCGGCCAGATGCCGCTCCACATGCGTCTGCCGAAGCGTGGCTTCAACAACATCTTCGCCAAGGACTATGCCGAGGTGAACCTGGGCATGATCCAGAAGATGGTCGACGCCAAGAAGCTCGACACCAAGGGCACGATCGATCACGCTGCGCTCAAGGCCGCTGGCCTTGCACGCGGTGGCAAGGACGGTGTGCGCCTGCTCGGCAAGGGCGAACTGACCGCCAAGCTGACCTTCAAGGTCGCCGGTGCCAGCAAGGGCGCGGTCGCTGCGGTCGAAAAGGCCGGTGGCAAGGTCGAGGTGATCGCCAAGGCCCAGCCCGAGCACGAAAAGAAGGCCGAACGCACGGCCAAGAACAAGGCCGCCAAGGCGAAATAAGGAAAAAGAGGGGTGCGGGGTTCGACAATGCGGACCCCGCACCCTATCTATCCGGCCGAGCCGGGAGGGCCTGGCACCGTATCAGGATCGATTGACTGACAATGGCAACACGCGCCGATTCCATCGCGAGCAATCTCACGCTCGCCAATTTCTCCAAGGCAACCGAGCTCAAGCAGCGGATCTGGTTTACGATCGGCGCGCTGATCGTGTTCCGGTTCCTGAGCTTCGTGCCGCTGCCCGGCGTCAATCCGCTGGTGCTCTCGCGCCTGGCGGACCAGACGCGCGGCGGCGTGCTCGACATGTTCAACATGTTCACCGGCGGCAGCCTTGAGCGCATGAGCCTCATCGCGCTCGGCGTGATGCCCTATATTACCGCCTCGATCGTGGTGCAGCTCGCCAGCGCGCTGCATCCTTCGCTCGAAGCGCTCAAGAAAGAGGGCACCGTCGGGCGCCAGAAGCTCAACCAGTACACCCGCTATGGCACGGTGTTCCTGTGCGCGGTGCAGGGCTATTTCGTGGCGCAGGGGCTGGAAAGCTTCGGCGCGGCCAACGGGCTGCAAGCGGTTGTCGAACCCGGCATCATGTTCCGTGTCGGCGCGGTCATCAGCCTTATCGGCGGGACGATGTTCCTGCTGTGGCTAGGTGAGCAGATCACCAGCCGCGGTATCGGCAACGGCGTGTCGCTGATCATCATGGCGGGCATCATCTCGCGCTTCCCGCAATTCGCCTCGAACCTGTTCGAAGGCGGTCGCACCGGCGCGATCGGGCCGGGCGTGATTGTCGGCTTCTTCGGCATGATCGTGGTGCTGATCCTGTTTATCAGCTTCATGGAGCGCGCCCAGCGGCGCCTGCTGATCCAGTATCCCAAGCGAGCGACGGCCAAGGGCATGATGCAGGCGGATCGCAGCCACTTGCCGCTCAAGATCAACACCGCGGGTGTGATCCCGCCGATCTTCGCCAGCTCGCTGCTGCTGCTGCCGCTAACGATAACCCAGTTCGCGGGCAATTCGGTCGACACCACCAAGCTGAGTGGCCGGATCATCGTGACGCTGAACCAGTATCTCCAGCATGGCGAGCCGTTCTACCTGTTGCTCTATGCCATCGGGATCGTGTTCTTCTGCTTCTTCTACACCGCCGTGGTCTTCAACCCGGAAGAGACGGCCGAGAACCTGAAGAAGAATGGCGGGTTCATTCCGGGCATCCGTCCGGGCAAGCGCACGGAAGAATATCTCGATTACGTCCTCACCCGCATCACCGTCGTCGGTGCGATTTATCTGACGATCGTCTGCGTGGTGCCAGAGTATGTAATCAAGCAGACCGGCGTTCCGCTCTATCTTGGCGGCACAAGCCTGCTGATTGTGGTGAACGTGACGGTTGACACGATCAGCCAGATCCAGTCCCATCTGCTGGCCCATCAATACGGCGATCTGATCAAGAAGGCGAAGCTCAAGGGGCGTCTTCGCTAAACGCGACCGAGCGGGGGAGCAGGATCATGGACATCATTCTACTCGGCCCGCCGGGAGCGGGAAAAGGAACACAGGCGCATCGGCTCGAGGCCGAGCACGACATGCGCCAGCTTTCGACCGGCGACATGCTGCGCGCTGCCGTGAAGGCGGGCACGCCGGTAGGGCAGAAGGCCAAGGCGATCATGGATCGTGGAGATCTCGTTCCCGATGAAGTCGTCTCCGAACTGATCGACGCCGAACTGACCGCCATGGGTAGCGGGACCGGTGCAATCTTCGACGGCTATCCACGGACCGTCGCGCAGGCCAGGTCGCTTGACGAAATCCTCGCCAAACATGGCCGCAAGCTCGACCATGTGATCGAGCTGGACGTCGATGTCGAAGCCCTCGTGGAGCGCATCACCGGTCGCTACACCTGCGCCAAATGCGGTGCGGGTTATCACGACCGTTTCCAGAAGCCGAAGGTCGACGGGGTTTGCGACGTTTGCGGTTCGACCGAGTTCAAGCGCCGTCCCGACGATAACGAGGAAACGGTGCGCAACCGGATGAAGGTCTATCGCGAAGATACCGCGCCGATCCTCCCGCTGTATGAAGAGCGCGGGATCGTCAACCGGATCGACGGGATGGCCAGCATCGAGGACGTGACCGAAGCGATCGACGCCGTCCTCAACTGAGGACTTCACGCGGCTTCCCATTTTCTTTTCCCGACCCTAGTCTGAGAGCGGACAGGGGAGGGTGTTTATGACGTTCAAGCCAATCTTGCTGGCTGCGGCACTGACGGGAGTCGGTCTGGCGGGCGCGGCGAATGGCGAGGTGGTCAAGACCACCGAAGACGACTTCGTGACCCGCGACACCGCAAGGGTCGCCGCCACGCCGATGGAGACCTGGCTGATGCTGATCAAGCCGGGCCAGTGGTGGAATCCGGAACACACTTGGTCCGGTGACGCCGCCAATATGACGCTCACCCCGCAAGCGGGCGGTTGCTTCTGCGAGCGCATTCCGGGTAAGGATCAGCCCGGAGCCTTCGCGTTGGAGGGCAGCGCCATGCACGCGATGGTGGTGCAGGCCTTTCCGCTCAATGTGCTGCGAATGCGTGGCGGGCTGGGGCCGTTGCAGGGAGAACCCGCAACCGGAGTGCTGACCATTACGCTCAAACCAGTCGATGGCGGCACGCGGATCATGTGGGAATACAATGTCGGCGGCCCGATGCGTTACACGATCGACGAGATCGCTCCGGCGGTGGATGGGGTGATGAGCGAACAATTGCATCGCTTGCAGAAGAAACTGGGCGCACTTGAGGAAAAGGGTGACGGCAAGGCGTCGCCTGAGCCCGATAAAAGTGGGAACGACTAAGCCGCCTCGCGCCTTTCGACTGGGAAGGACATAGGGAGCCAATCCATGGATCTGGGAATTTCGGGCCGCCACGCGGTGGTCTGCGCATCGAGTCGCGGGCTGGGCCGTGCCTGCGCCGAGGCGCTGGCCGAAGCTGGGTGCTCGCTGGTCGTCAACGGGCGCGACCAGGGTGTGCTCGAACAGACCGCTGCCGCGCTTCGCGAACGCCACGGCGTGGACGTAACCGCCATAGCCGGCGATGTGCGCGATACCGCCGCGCGCGAGCGTCTTGTTGCGGTGAAGCCGGTCGATATCCTCGTCAACAACGCGGGCGGCCCGCCGCTCGCCGATTTCCGGGACCTGTCGGCTGAGGATATCCATGCCGGGCTCGACGCCAATATGGTGACGCCGATTGCGCTGGTGCAGCTCGTCATCGACGGCATGACCGAGCGCGGCTTCGGACGCATCGTCAACATTACCTCCGCCAGCGTGCTGACCGGCATTGCGGGCCTCGACCTGTCCTCCGGCGCGAGGGCGGGGCTGACCGCATTTCTCGCCGGGGTGGCGCGCAAGGTGGCGGGCGACAATGTCACGATCAACAACCTCTTGCCGGGCAATTTCGACACCGACCGCCAGGCTTCGATCATCGCGACGACTGCTGAGCGCACTGGCAAGGATTCCGACCAAGTTCGCCGCGAGCGCGAAGCGGGACAACCGGCTAAGCGCTTCGGGCGTCCCGAGGAGTTCGGCGCGGCCTGCGCTTTCCTCGCCAGCGCCCATGCCGGCTTCATCACCGGTCAGAACCTTCTGATGGACGGGGGCGCCTTTCCCGCCAATTTCTAGCCGCCATGGCAGCGGGCGCTTTGACAACGCGCTTTGACAACTCCGGGGGCTGGTGTAAAACCCTTGCAACACGGCTCGCACCGCCCATATCGGCGGTCGCGATGGTTTGCGTGTGGTTAGCGGTTGACCTTGCGGTCGAATCGCCGTAAGCGCGCCGTTCATTCGACAGGTATTCTGGGTCAGTCCGGCAGGCGGCAGCCTTTTTGCCAGCCATCCGGGCTTTTTGCGTCAGTAAGCCCGCAAGGCCGGTCGGTGGTAACCGCTATGAGATAGGGCGAACGCCTTTTGGCCGGACCCTGTGGAGCATGGAGAAGTAAGTGGCTCGTATTGCCGGGGTAAACATCCCCACCAACAAGCGCGTAATTATCGCGCTCACCTACATTCACGGTATCGGTCGCAAGACCGCTGTGGAGATCGCCGACAAGCTCGGCATCGATCACGCGCGCCGCGTGCAGGACCTCAGCGACGAGGAAGTGCTGCGCATCCGCGAGACGATCGATGCGGACTACACCGTCGAAGGTGACCTTCGTCGCGACACCGCGATGAACATCAAGCGGCTGATGGACCTCAGGTCCTATCGCGGCCTGCGTCACCGTGCGGGCCTGCCCGTTCGCGGCCAGCGCACTCACACCAACGCCCGTACCCGCAAGGGCAAGGCCAAGCCGATCGCCGGCAAGAAGAAGTAAGCAGCGCTAGTCTGCGCAGCTTTTACCTTCTTTCGAGAACAAGGACTGATACGAGATGGCACGCGAACCCAATCGCCTTCGTCGCCGCGAACGCAAGAACATCACCAGCGGCGTCGCCCATGTGAACGCCAGCTTCAACAACACCATGATCACCATCACCGATGCGCAAGGCAATGCGATCAGCTGGTCCAGCGCCGGGATGATGGGCTTCAAGGGCAGCCGCAAGTCGACTCCCTACGCCGCCCAGGTCGCCGCCGACGATGCCGGCAAGAAGGCCGCCGAGCACGGCGTCCGCACGCTCGAAGTCGAGGTCAAGGGCCCCGGTTCGGGTCGTGAGAGCGCGTTGCGCGCCCTTCAGGCCGTCGGCTTCACTATCACTTCGATCCGGGACGTTACTCCGATCCCACACAACGGCGTGAGACCGTCAAAACGTCGCCGCGTCTGATCCGTACCTGCCCGGCGGGCCGCTAGCGGCTCGCCGATCTTCCCACGGACCGGGCGCTTTTCGACAAAGCGATCCGGTCCTGCCTGCATTCAGATCCCAAGGGGAAATCCATGTCCGTCAACACCAAGAACTGGCAGGAACTCAAGAAACCCAACACGCTCGACATCAAGGACCAGACCAAGGGCCGCAAGACGACCTTCGTCGCGGAACCGCTCGAGCGCGGCTTCGGTCTCACGCTCGGCAACGCGCTGCGCCGCGTGCTGCTCTCCAGCCTCCAGGGCGCCGCGATCACCTCGATCAAGATCGAGAACGTGCTGCATGAATTCTCCTCGCTCGCCGGTGTGCGCGAGGATGTCACCGACATCGTCCTGAACGTGAAGCAGATCGCGCTCAAGATGGAAGGCGAAGGCCTCAAGCGCCTGCAGCTTTCGGCCACCGGCCCGGGCGCTGTGAAGGCCGGTGACATTGCCGTTTCGGGCGACATCGAGGTGATGAACAAGGATCTCGTGATCTGCCATCTCGACGAAGGCGCGACGCTCAACATGGAACTGACCGCGAACGTCGGAAAGGGCTATGTCCCCGCCGTGATGAACCGTCCGGTGGATGCCCCGATCGGCCTGATCCCGGTCGACAGCCTGTATTCGCCGGTCCGCCAGGTGAGCTACAAGGTCGAGAACGCCCGCGTCGGGCAGGAGCTCGACTACGACAAGCTCAGCCTGACGGTCGAAACCGACGGCACCGTCTCTCCCGAGGACGCAGTGGCCTATGCCGCGCGTATCCTGCAGGACCAGCTGACGCTGTTCGTCCACTTCGAGGAAGGCATCCCGCAGCCGCAGAGCGCGATGATCGGCCAGGCCGCCGAGCCGCAGGAAAGCGACACCAACCAGCTCAACCGTTACCTGCTCAAGAAGGTCGACGAGCTGGAGCTGTCGGTGCGCAGCGCCAACTGCCTCAAGAACGACAACATCATCTACATCGGCGACCTGGTCCAGAAGACCGAGGCCGAGATGCTCCGCACGCCGAACTTCGGTCGCAAGAGCCTCAACGAGATCAAGGAAGTGCTCTCGTCGATGGGTCTGCGCCTCGGCATGGACATCCCTGGCTGGCCGCCCGAGAACATCGAGGAAATGGCCAAGAAGCTCGAACAGGAGCTGCTGGGTTAAGGAATATTCCTCTCCCTTCACGGGAGAGGATACGCAACCTTGCGAGCTTGCTTGCTAGGTGAAGTTGGAGAGGGCGGCGGCCCTCTCAACTGCGACTAGGTCGCTTTGCGACCAAGTCTTCGTATCTCTCCCGTGAAGGGAGAGAGGGAAACGGGTTGAGCCTCAATCGACCAGCACCGGGCTACCTGATACGGGCCCCTTACGAACGGAGAATAGGAAATGCGTCACGGAATCAAAGGCCGCAAGCTGCAGCGCAAGACCGGGCACCGCAATGCGATGTTCCGCAACATGGCCGCCGCGCTGATCAAGCACGAGCAGATCATGACCACGTTGCCCAAGGCCAAGGAAATGCGGCCCTATATCGAAAAGCTGATCACGCTGGCCAAGCGTGGCGGGCTGTCGAACCGCCGCCTTGCGATGAGCCGCCTGCAGGACGAAACCCAGCTCAAGAAGCTGTTCGACGTTCTGGCCGAGCGTTATGCCGACCGCGAAGGCGGTTACACCCGCGTTATCAAGGCCGGCTATCGCGGTAGTGACGCGGCGCAGATGGCGGTGATCGAATTCGTCGACCGCGACGTTGACGCCAAGGGCCAGGATTCGGGCCCGGTGATGAGCGACGACGAGGACGAACTCGAAGCCGCCTGATCGCCACCGCGACAAGCAGACAAGCGGGGCCGGGAGGGAAACCTTCCGGCCCTTTTGTTTGCGTAGCGCGAGGCAAGCTGCGGGCATCGATACTCGCGGTTTGACTGCCCCTCACTCGGCGGTATGACGTGATCCGATGTCAAACGGAGAGGGTCGACATTTCACATGAAAAAGCTTCTTGCCGCCGCCAGCCTGCTCGCGCTCGCCGCACCCATGCAGGCGGGTGCGCAGACACCTGCCAATGATGCCGCTGCCACCACACAGGACCCTCCCGCACACGTGACCTACCCTGAAACCCGCCGCGACGATGTGGTCGATACCGAATTCGGCCAGAAGGTGCCCGATCCCTATCGCTGGCTCGAACAATCGGTCCGCACCGACAAGGAGGTGGAAAGCTGGGTGCAGGCGCAGAACGCGGTCACCAACGCCTATCTCGACAAATTGTCCGGTCGTGCATGGTTCAAGAGCGAAATCGGCAAGCTGATGGATTACCAGCGCTTCGGCATCCCGCGCAAAAAGGGCAACCGCTATTTCTACACCTACAATCCGGGCCTCGCGAACCAGGCGCAATTGTTCGTGCGCGACGGGATCGATGGCAAGGGCAGGATGCTGCTCGACCCGAATACATGGGCCAAGGACGGGGCGACCGCGCTGGCCGGATACACGCCGTCCAAACAGGGCAAGTTCGTCGCCTATGAGATCCAGGACGGCGGGACGGACTGGCACAGCGTTCGGGTGCTCGACGTTGCGACCGGCAAGAAGCTGACTGACGACCTCAAATGGATCAAATACGGCGGCGGGATCGAATGGCTCGGCGATGAAGGGTTCTTCTACTCGCGCTTCCCCGAAGTCCCTCAGGGCGAGGATTACCACTCGCTGGCCTACAATCAAGCGGTCTATTTCCACAAACTCGGCACGCCGCAGAGCGCGGACGTGAAAGTCTATGCCACCCCGGATCACAAGGACTGGGGCCATTACATGACCGTATCGAGCGACGAGCATTGGGGCTTCGTCTTTACCTCGGTTGGCACCGATGCGCGCTATCAGGTGCATGTCATCGATCTTACCAAGGGCTCGCCCGCCAAGGGGTGGCAGGCGAAACCGCTGGTCGACAATTTCGACAACAGCTGGTCGCTGGTCGATACGGTCGGCAACACCGCGTGGCTCGTGACCAACAAGGACGCGCCGCGTTACCGGGTGGTCAAGCTCGATCTTGCAGCCGCAACGCCGGAATGGACGACCGTGGTCGCGCAGACCGACCAGCCGATCGAGGGGGCCTCGATCGTCGGCGACCGCATGATCCTGACCTATCTCAAGGACGCGACCACGCGGGCGGCGGTCTATACGCTGGCGGGCAAGGAGTTGAAGGACATCGATCTCGGCACGCTCGGCACGGCGGGCGGCTTTGGCGGGAAGCCCGGCGATCCGGAAACCTTCTATTCCTTCACCAGCTTCACCGAACCGGGCACGATCTATCGCCTCAACGTCGATACCGGCGCGCAGAGCGTGTTCGCCAAGCCCAAGCTGACCTTCGATCCGGCGAAGTTCGAGACGAAACAAGTGTTCTATTCGAGCCGCGACGGGACCAGGGTGCCGATGTTCATCGTGCGCAAGAAGGGACAGACCGGCCCGGCGCCGACGTTGCTCTATGCCTATGGCGGGTTCGACATCTCGCTCACCCCCGGCTTTTCCGCGACGCGCATGGCGTGGCTGGAGGCAGGGGGCACATACGCGCTCGCCAACATCCGCGGCGGGGGCGAATACGGCAAGGCGTGGCACGACGGCGGACGCCTCGCCAACAAGCAGAACGTGTTCGACGATTTCGCTGCGGCGGGCGAATATCTGAAAGGCGAGGGCTATACCACGCCGCATGGGCTGGCGATCCAGGGCGGCTCCAACGGCGGATTGCTGATCGGCGCGAGCCTCAACCAGCATCCCTATCTGTTCGATGCCGCCAATGCCGCGGTCGGCGTGATGGACATGCTGCGCTTCGACCAGTTTACCGCCGGACGCTATTGGGTCGACGATTACGGCTATCCCGAAAAGGAAGCCGACTGGAAGGTGCTGCGCGCCTATTCGCCCTACCACAATCTTGAGGCCGGGGTGGACTATCCGCCAGTGATCGTGACCACCGCCGATACCGACGACCGCGTGGTGCCGGGCCACAGCTTCAAATACACCGCGCGGCTCCAGCACCTCGATCCGAACGGCGCGCCGCATCTTATCCGGATCGAGACGCGTGCGGGCCACGGCAGCGGCAAGCCAACCGACAAGATCATTCAGGAAGGGGCGGATATACTCGGCTTCCTCGCCCACAACACCGGTCTGGCGGTTCCTCCTCCCAAGGAATGATATTCATAAAAGTGGCTATTTGTATGAACAATGGCTGTCAGGCCAGTTCAGCACGACCTCAGTGCGACTCTCGTAAAAGAGAACACAGGCCGGGGTAATCCCACCTCGGACGCACTGAGGACGAAGCCCATGAATACCATTACCAAAGCTCTCGCCGGAACCGTCGCGGCTGGCGCGATGGCTATGACCGCTGCGGCACCTGCCTCGGCACGAGATTACTACCACCACGATCGCGACGGCATAAGCGCCGGCGAAGTGATCGCCGGTGTCGCCATCCTTGGCGGGATCGCCGCCATTGCCGCATCGGCGAGCAACAACAGCAACCGTTACGACGCGCGCTATTATCGCGATGGCCGCTATGGCTATTACAACGGCAACCCCCGCGATGCGGTGGCGCAATGCGTCAACGCCGTTAGGTACAACGCCCAGCGCAATGGCTATCGTTACGCCAATGTCACCCAGATTCGCGACGTGGACGACACGCGCGGCGGATGGAAGGTGAAGGGCCGGATCGAGGTCGGTGGTAACAACGGCTATTATGCTCGCCAGGGTTATTACGACCGCGGCTATTACGGCAACGGCTACGACAATCGCGGCTATTACAACCGCGCCGATACGGGCAGCTTCACCTGCTACACCGATCGCGGCCGGGTCGCGAGCATCGACTATCACGGCATCCGCGGTCTCTGACGACCTCACGATGATACGATGACCACCACGGGCGGTTCAGGCTTTATTTAGCCTGGACCGCCTATTTTCGTGACGTTGCGAGTCCGTTTGGTGGGGCGGACGGAATTGGGGACTTGTGACTTATGATCCAGTTTAACAGCTTTTATGCTGCGCCTGCCGTTCTGGCGGCGCTTTCGCTGACCGCCATACCTGCCACCGCCGCCGAGATCCCGGTGAAGAGCAGCCGTAGCGTTGTAGCCGCGGAGTTGGCATGGCAACCGCAGGTTGAAGCGGCGCAGGACCATCGAGGATGGCGTGACCGGCGTCACTGGCGCCATCGTGGCGGCACCGACGTTGGCGGACTGCTCGCCGGCGCGCTGTTGATCGGCGGGATCGCCGCCGTTGCCAGCGCGGCCACGCGCGATTCGCGCCGTGCGGATTATCGCACGCCGCCGCCACCGCCCTATTATCCTGCGCCCTATGCTGCTCCATACGCAGCGCCTTATGCCGCGCCTTATGCCGCGCCCAATACCAACCAGCGGGCCGACTATGCCGGTGCGGCTGCGCGTGTCTGCATCAACGCGATCGAGCATGGTGCCCGCGTCGATGGCGGACTAACCGTCGATCCGCGCGACTATGGTTTCACCGTGCGCGGGCGGTTGATCGACGGGCCATCCTTCACGTGCGATGTCGCACGCGACGGGCGGATCGAACGTATCGCGTATGATGGGGCGGGCCAGCCGCAAGGCTATGTTCCTCCAGCCGCGCAGCCTTATGGCATGAGCGAGGAACAGCGCGCCTACCGCGACAGCCGCCTCAACGGCACTGAGCACGAGAACGCGCCGGCCTATCCCGATGTCGGTTCCGACGATGCCGGGCCGGGACAGGGTATCGACACAAGGCCCGAGTATCCGGGCGACTTGCCCCAGGACCAGGCGCAGGAGCGGGCAGCTTCCCCCGACAGCGCCACCCAGCAGGGCGACGATTCCGAAGACGGCGACCTCGATCCCGGTCGGATGCACGCCGCACCTTCGTCGATCACCAGCATTTGAGCAGATAGTTCAGCCGCTGAAGGCAGGCAGCGACCAACGCCACCGGATCGCCGCCGCACGCAGGAAAAAACCTGCTGCGGTGGCACCGATCCACACTATTTCGCGTGGCAGACCGATCACTTCCCCCAGCACGCCCAGCGTGGCGGAGAGCGCGGCAGCGGTCACATACAGCTCGGGTCGCATGATGATCGAAGGGCGTCCGGCTATGACGTCGCGGATGATGCCGCCGGCACAGCCGGTTATGATGCCCATCAGGATAGCCGGGACCGGCGGTACGCCATAGCTCATGGCCTTTGACGCGCCGAGCACGGCATAGGCGGTGAGACCCAGTCCGTCAGCGTAGTCGATCAGTCGCGCCTGCCACCATTTCATCGGCGTGAACCATGCCGCAAAGGCGACGCCGAGGCAGATGGCGGCAACCCAGGGGTCGTGGATCCAGAACACCGGCGCACCGATCAGCATGTCGCGCAAAGTGCCGCCGCCGACGCCGGTCAGCAGCGCGAAGAACGCCATGGTGACAATCGTCTGACGCTCGCGCGCAGCCACCAGCGCCCCGGACAGCGCGAACACCGCCACGCCGGCCAGATCGAGCCAGTCGAGCACGGGGGTGAGGACTTCGGCATTCATCGGTCAGCGATTATGCCTGCGCACGCGCCTTGCGACGGCGGAACAACAGCACAGAGCCAAGCCCCGCAAACAGAATGGTGAGCCCGGCGAAGGCGATGATGATGGGGTTGTGCGCGTTCTCGCGGGTCTGGAGGTCCATGATGTGCAATCCCCAGAAGAAGTCATACACGCGCCACCAGCGCGTGCGCACCGCTTCGATTCGTCCGCTATCCTGCCCGACATAGACATGCGTTCCGTCATTCAAAGTCACCTGCCACACATCGACCGGCTTGCGAAAGTCCAGTGGGACATGGGCCGCGTCGAACCCTTCGACCGAGACAATGCGGTCACCACCCTTGATCTTCTGTGCGACGAGTTGGCGTGCCTCGACATTGGTGAAGCGCCCGAGCTGGCGCCCTTGCTCGTCGAAACGCACCACGCTGCCGTCCGCGTGTGTGAGGCGGGTAATGACGCGGCCACTCTCCATCGCCGTCGTCACGGCGGTAACCGGCTTCTCACCCGCTTCGGGCAGCTTGATGGCGATGTTGGCACCGGCGGGTAGCGCTGCGTCGGGCACGTGAAGGCGCAGGTCGTTGCCTCTGACTTCCTCGATCGGCTTCGCGACCATCACCAGCCCAGACACCGCCCATAAAAGCAATGGCACGCCGACAAGCCAGCCGAGCCAGATATGCCAGCGCGCAAAATTCCGCATCAGGCGCCCGTTACGATCCATGCAGGACACCGTCGATGGTCGCCGCTGCGGCGATACAATTATAGTCCGCCCATTTCGGTCCGATCACCTGCATTCCGCACGGCAGCCCATCGGCTCCGCCGACCGGAACGACGGTGGAGGGCAGGTTGGGAAAGGTCGCGAGGCCGGCCCAGGCAAGGGCGTCACCGAAGGCATGGTCCGCACCGTTGATCGTGATACGGCGCTCGGCAATCGGTGTCGGGTCATGCGCGAAGGCGACAAACGGCAAGGGTGGCGCGAGGATGAAATCGAACTCCTCGAACAGCGCTTCGAATGCGTATTCGGCGCGTGCCTGCCGGTCGAGCAGCTGGTAATAATCCCACAGCGACAATTCCTTGCCACCCGGAGCCGGGCGTCCGCGCGCCATCGCCACATTGAGGAGCTTGATATAATCGGCGTGCATTGCCGCGAGGTCCGGAAGCCTTTCGCTGGTTCGCGCAATACCGGCTCCGGCTTTCTCCAGCTCTGCCGCGGCAAAGTCTATCGGCCCCTGCACGGCGGCATCGACTTCGCTGGCAGGGTGGTCGAGCAGCACGAGAAAGCGCATCTGGCCCAGCGGCTTCGGCTTGCGCTTGAGCGGAAGGTCGGCGGTCACCTCGAGCAGCAGAGCAAGATCCTGCGGATCACGCGACAAGGGCCCGACCACCGACAGCGGGCCATCGTGCACGTCGAACCCTGCGGCCATGGGGTGCGTATGCCCCCTGCGGCTGACGAGGCCGAATGTGGTCTTGTGGCCGAAGATGCCGTTGAAATGCGCCGGGTTACGGATCGAGGAGCCGATATCGCTACCATATTCGCACGGCACCATGCCACTGGCGACCGCGGCCGCGCCACCGCCAGACGATCCGCCCGCAACCCGCTCGTGATTGTGCGGGTTGTTCGTCTGGCCATAGAGAGGGTTGGTGCTCTGCAGGTCGGCAAGGTCCGGCGGGACGTTGGTCTTGCCGAGGATAATCGCGCCCGCATCCTTCAGGCGCTGGACCACTACGCTGTCATGCTTCGCGATATTCTCCTTGAACCGCACGTGCCCGAACGTGGTCGGCAGACCGGCGACGTTGAAGCTTTCCTTGACCGTCATCGGCACGCCGAACAGCGGCCTATCCTGATCGGGATCATCGCCCAGCGCCTTTGCCGCATCGCGTGCCCGGTCGAAATCGCGCACCACTACGGCGTTGATCGGCCCATCGAGCGCCTCGATCCGGGCAATCGCGGCATCAACGGCTTCAAGCGGTGACAATTGTCGCGCTGTAATCTGCGCAGCCAGCGCGATCGCGCCCGGTTCCTCGGTCAGTTTGGGATATGCCAAGCGCCTCACTCCTTTGCGGTTGTATTAAGCGGCCAATCGGGACCGATCAAACGCGAATTGCGGGGCGTTTGGCCGCACCGGCCAGCAGGCCGAGCGCAAGCCCATAGCCGAGAATGGGGGCGGCACCGTAACCTATCAGTACGCTGGGGTAATTCGAGAAAATCGCTGCCACCGCGAAACCGAAAAACGACCCGGCAAGCGCGCGGCGACCCTGACCGGCGGCGGGCAGGGCATAGAGGATGAGCAGGAAGCACTCGAGCTGGGCGACGAACAGGCCCAGCGCGGCGAGTGGGCTTTCCATCGCCAGCGACGTCAGCACGTGCTCGACGAAGGGTTGCGCGGGCAGTTCGCCCTGCACCGCCATGACGAGGCTCACGACGAAGGCGACAATGGCGAAGATCACCAGCTTCCAGTCCGGCGTGCCGACACAAAGGCCGACCGCCGCCAGCATCAGCGCAGCGCCGGTTGCCATGTCCGGCTGGAGCGAGACGGCGAACAGGGCGACCGCGAGTATGAAGGGCGCGTCCCTCTCCTCCATGGCTGCAAGCACCACCAGTGAAGGAACGACCAGCGCGCCCACATGCACGGTAAACGGACCAAGCGGGACCCATCGGGCGACATGATTGAGCTGCGGCCCGGTGAGCAGCGGAACGAACAGCAGCGCGAGGAGGACCGCCAGGACTATGAGCTGCGCTTTGCCGTCAGGCGGCGCGGGCCCCAGCAAAATCGCGAGCCAACCCATGACCAGCGCGCCCGCGTTGACTGCCAAATACATTTGCGGCGCACCGAAGTGCCACAGGTAGGCAAGACCGGAAACCACCGGCAAGGCAAGTGCTGCCAGCGCAATCGTACGCGCGTGCATCGCTAGATCCATTTCATCTGGCTCCAGTGCTTGCACGGCTGCGACAACTGCGGATAGCGCGATCTTCCGGTTCGTTCGGGATTGCGCATGGGCTTCTCTATCCTTCGGTGCAGCGTGTCATGCCGCAGCCGTGCTTGAAAGGAAACCAGCGGTTGCGGATCAGCGTGCCGACCGCGCCATCAACTCCTTCAGAGCCTTGGTTCCCGCGGTGAGAATAGGATCGGTCGAATGATTCCCATGGTACAGATCGACTTGTATATCAGGCAAGAAATCTTCCCGCGGCGTCCCGTCGACTTGCATGATGCGATAGGTCGGGAAATCCACGGTGATGCCGGTATGGGGCAGGGTGAAATCCTGCGTTCCGCCTCTCAGCCCGGCCATGCGTGCGCCGACCACTTTGGCGCGATCGAGCGCTTTGAGTCCCACCGTCATACCTTCGCCCATGCTGCCGGTCCAGCGATCGACCAGCACGACCAATGGTGCGCTCAGCGTGAAGGGGCCGCGCGGAGCGATGGGGCGGAGTACGGAGCCCTTGGTCCCGTAACTGCGCATATCGGGCGCACCGATTCTCTGATAATGCCCGGTATGGGCGATCAGTCGGCCGAGGATCGGTTCGGCGACATCGGTATTGCCACCGCTGGGTGTGTCGCGCAGGTCGAGGATCACGCCATGTGCGTTGCGCAGACGGGCAAGCGCCTTGTCGAAGGCCGCAACCGTATCGGTTTCGCCCAGACTGTTGTTGAAGCGGATATAGCCGATCCCCGGCTCGAGCCATTTCCACGAGAGCGGCTGGGTGGAACTGGGCGGTTGATATGGAGGAAGGACGATGCGCCGGTGATCGACCAGTGTGACGATCCGCACCCGGTCATGCGTACCGGCAAGCAGGCGGCGCAGGGTGAAATCGCTCGCCTGCGTAAGCGAAAGGGCATGTGGTAACGCGACTTCCACAGCCCTTTGTACCGGAACGTCGTCAATTGCGACGATCCGGTCACCGGGTTCGATCCCGGCATGGGATGCGGGGCTTTCGGCGCGCACCTGCGTAACGATAGCCTTGCCATGATCGAATTCGGCCCACAGGTCGGTGCCTGTCGGGATGAGTTGCGGCGAAGAGGGAGTATTGGCGCGTAGGGTGGCGTGATCGTCGTGCAATTCGCCGATCAGGCTTTCGAGTACATGCAGCCACGCGGCATGTGTTGTCGCCGAGGCTGCCTCGGGCCGGTAAAGCGCGCGCAATCGGTCGAGGTCGAGCCCGCTGTGGGGCAGATAGACGTAATGCGTGCCGATCTGGTCGATCAGCCAGTCGAGATCGGCCACGCGTGCTGCCATCGGGTCTTTCACTGCACTGACAGCGGGGTCATTCGCATCGGCGGCTGTGGCAGGCGATGCGATCACCATGGTTGCGGCAAGGGCACACGCTGCAACCCATGGCATGAGAAATATCCGGTCAGGGCGTCGTGAAATTTTCAATTTTGCCTCCTAGCTGGAGGCTTGTCATACCTTGCCATCCGTGAGTGGGCTTGAACGATATTGCTGCCGGTATCGTGCTGGCGACAATCCGATGAGACGCTGAAACTGGCGTGTGAGATGGCTCTGGTCGGCAAACCCCAATGCAACAGCAATCTCTGCAAGCGGTTGTTCGGAGCGAACCTGCCGTGCCGCTTCGCGAATGCGGCACTGGTTACGATAGGCGAGGGGGCTCATCCCGATTGCCCGCTTGAACGAATGCGCAAGGTGATAGGGGCTCACCCCGGCGATGCGGGCCAGTTGTGCCAGGCCGAAACCCTCGTCGAAATAGGCCTCGATGTAGCTGCGGGCTTGTGCGACGGCGTGTGGCATTGGCCACAGCTCGATAGGCTGGCCTTTGTCCGACGCGACCATCCCCAGCAGATCGAACAGTGCGGTTTCCTGCTCCAGCTTGCCGCCTGTGCCGCATTCCAACTGCCTATGCAGCGCAGACAAAGTTCCCGCCTTGTCGATGTCGTGGCGTTTGACCTGTGAGAAACCGAGCGCTGCGTTATCGTCTTCGAGCAGGCTGGAGACGGTGGAAACCGGGATGTAAAACACCCGATAGCGCAATATTTCCGATCCCACTGCGGCATTGGCGTGGGGTTGCTCTGGATTGAGATGGAAAATGTCGCCTGGTTCAACAAGGTGGCTATTGCCACCCACATCGAGATATTCGGCACCGCTATCTACCGTACCGATGACATATTCGGCGTGGCTGTGAATGGGAAAGCTGCGGGCGCGATACGCGACCGAGACCAATTCCAAATCTACATGGCATGGGCGCGAGAAATGGGCATGATCCGGGGCTGGCACAGGCATTGCCGCCCGCCCTCTAATAACCCATTCCGCTGCATTCAAGCTTGGAGACCGCCGACATCGACGACAGTCTCCAGCTCATGCCTCAGATATGGATCGGCTTGCCGGTCACCGCCATTGCCGCTTCCTTGATCGCCTCAGAATGCGTCGGGTGAGCGTGGCAGGTGTAGGCGATGTCCTCGCTGGTGGCGCCGAATTCCATCGCCAGCGCGGCTTCGGCGATCATCGTCCCGGCTGGTACGGCAATGATCCATGTGCCGAGCACGCGGTCGGTCTTCGCGTCGGAGATGATCTTCACGAAACCGTCGGGTTCGTGGTTGGTCTTGGCGCGGCTGTTGGCCATCATCGGGAATTTCCCGACCTTGATCTCGCCCTTTTCCCTGGCCTGCTCTTCGGTGAGGCCGACGCCAGCGATCTCAGGCCAGGTGTAGACCACGCTGGGGATGACATCGTGGTTCACGATGCCGGTCTGCCCGGCCATATTCTCCGCCACGGCAATGCCCTCGTCCTCGGCCTTGTGGGCGAGCATCGGACCGGGAATGACGTCACCGATAGCCCAGACACCGTCCACCTTGGTGCGGAAATCGTGATCGGTTTCGATTTGCCCGCGCTGGTTGGTTTCGAGCCCGATGGCATCGAGGCCAAGTCCGTCGGTGTTCGGCTTGCGACCGATCGAAACCAGCACGCAATCCGCTTCGAGCGTTTCGGCATCGCCCCCGGCAGCAGGTTCGAGCGTCAGCGTTGCCTTCTTACCCTTGACCGCCACGGCGGTGACCTTGGTCGAGAGCTTGAATTCGATCCCCTGCTTCTTGAAGATCTTGTTCGCTTCCTTGCGGATGTCGCCGTCCATGCCGGGCAGGATCTGGTCGAGGAATTCGACGCAGGTGACGTCCGCGCCCAGACGCCGCCAGACCGAGCCTAGTTCCAGCCCGATCACGCCGCCGCCGATGACGACCATCTTCTTCGGCACCGCGGGCAGTTCCAGCGCGCCGGTGCTATCGACCACCACGCCCTTGGCATTGTCGATCTCGACGCCGGGGAGCGGCGTGACCGAGGAACCGGTGGCGATAACGATATTCTTCGCCGTCTTGGTCTCGCCATTCACCTCGACCGTATGCGCATCCTTGAAGGTCGCATGGCCCTGTAGCCAGTCGACCTTGTTCTTCTTGAACAGGAAGGCGACGCCCTTGGTCAGCCCTTCGACCGCGTCCTTGCGCTGGCCGTGCATGGCATCGAGATTGAGCTTGGGCTTAACTTCGATGCCCATCTTGTCCATCGTGCCGTTGGTTGCGGCTTCGAAGTATTCGCTCGCGTGCAGCATCGCCTTGGACGGGATGCAGCCGACGTTGAGGCAGGTGCCACCAAGCGTCGCGCGGCTTTCCGCGCAAGCGGTCTTCAGCCCAAGCTGAGCCGCGCGAATCGCGGCGACATAGCCTCCGGGGCCAGCACCGATGATGAGGACGTCGTAGTCGTAGTCAGCCATGTGTCTTTCCTCAAAGGTCGATCAGCATCCGCGCGGGATCTTCGATCGCTTCCTTGATAATCTTCAATGCGGTCACGGCCTCGCGGCCATCGATCAGGCGGTGGTCATAGGACAGCGCGATATACATCATCGGGCGGATGACGATTTCGCCGTTCACCACCACCGGGCGATCCTCGATCCGGTGGAGGCCGAGCACCGCGCTCTGCGGCGGGTTGATGATCGGGGTCGACATCAGCGATCCGAACACACCGCCGTTGGAGATGGTGAAGGTGCCGCCCTTCATGTCGTCCATCGTCAGCGTGCCGTCCTTGGCGCGCGCGCCGAAATCGGCGATGTCCTTTTCGATCTGGGCAAAGCCCTTCTGGTCGACGTCGCGGACGACCGGAACGACGAGGCCGTTGGGCGCACTGACCGCGACCGAGATGTCGACGTAATCGTGATAGACGATCTCGTCGCCCTCGATATAGGCGTTGACGCTCGGCACGTCTTTCAGCGCAAGGCAGGCGGCCTTGGAGAAGAAGCCCATGAAGCCGAGGCGGATGTCGTGCTTCTTGGCAAACAGATCCTTGTAGCGGTTGCGCGTTTCGATCACCGCCGACATATCGACATCGTTGAACGTCGTCAGCAGCGCGGCGTTTTCCTGCGCGCCCTTCAGTCGCTTGGCGATGGTCTGGCGCATCCGGGTCATCTTGACCCGTTCCTCACGCCGTGCGCCGGTCGCAGCCGGCGCGGGGGAGGCAGCGGCAGCAGGCGCCGCTTGCGCCGCACCGCCGCTCTTCTTGGCTTCAGCGGCGGCGAGCACGTCTTCCTTGGTCAGGCGGCCGTCCTTGCCGGTGCCCTTGATCTGCGTGGGATCGACGCCGGCTTCGAGCACCGCGCGGCGCACGGCAGGCGACATGGCGATCGATTCGTCGCCGGAGGCCGCCTTCGCCTGTGCCGGCGCAGGGGCGGGCGAGGGTGCGGGCGCCTCCTTGCTCTCGGCCTTGGGCGCATCGGGCTTGGCCGCTCCGGCGCCGCCTTCCTCGACCACGGCGATCACCGTGCCGACTTCGACCGTGTCGCCGACGCCAACCTTCTGCTCGCCCATCACGCCCGCGACGGGGCTGGGCACCTCGACCGCGACCTTGTCGGTCTCGAGACTGGCGATCGGTTCGTCGCGCTTGACCGGGTCGCCGGGCTGCTTGAGCCATTCGCCGACAGTAGCTTCGGTGACCGATTCACCGAGCGTGGGTACCTTGATCTCCTGGGCCATCTTACCTCGTTGCCTTATCTAGGAGTCTAAACTTACTGGCAGTCGCCGCGCGAGGCAGCCCCGCCATCGGCAAGGCCGAGTGCGATGCTGACCAGCGCTTCCTGCTGCACCTGGTGACGTTTGGCGAGGCCGGTGGCCGGGCTCGCGGATACTTCGCGTCCGGCATAGCAAGGCCGCATACCCGGCTTGCCTGCCTTTTCGGCCGCTTCCTCGATCAGGCGGTCGACGAAGAACCACGCGCCGTTGTTCTTCGGCTCTTCCTGGCACCACACGATCGTTTCGAGATTGGTCATCCGTTCGAGGCGGACCGCCAGCGGATCGCCGGGGAAGGGATAGAGCTGTTCGATCCGCACGATCGACACATCGTCCAGACCCGCCTCGTCGCGCTTCTGGATCAGGTCGTAGGCAACCTTGCCGCTGCACAGCACCAGCCGCTTGACCTTCTCGTCGGCGATTTCCGTCGTGTCGCTGACGATGCGGCGGAAATGGCTGTCGCCGGTGAACTCGCTGGCCGCGCTCTTCGCCATCGGATGGCGCAGCAGGCTCTTGGGCGTCATGATGACGAGCGGTTTCCTGAACGGACGCAGCATCTGGCGGCGTAGCACGTGGAAATAGTTCGACGGCACGGTGATGTTGCACACGCACATATTGTCGTTGGCGCTGAGCTGGAGGAAGCGTTCGAGGCGCGCGGAGGAGTGCTCCGGCCCTTGTCCTTCATAGCCATGCGGCAACAGCATCACGAGGCCGTTGGCGCGCAGCCATTTGGCTTCGCCTGCGGCAACGAACTGGTCGATCATGATCTGCGCGCCATTGGCGAAATCGCCGAATTGCGCTTCCCAAAGAACCAGCGTCTTGGGATCGGCCATGGCGAAGCCGTATTCGAAGCCGAGCACGCCGTATTCGGACAGCGGGCTGTCATAGACCTCGAACTTGCCGTGGGGCAGGGTGGCGAGCGGGATGTATTTGCGCTCGTCTTTCTGGTCGATCCACACCGCGTGGCGCTGGCTGAAGGTGCCACGGCCAGAGTCCTGACCCGAAAGCCGCACGCCGAACCCTTCGGTGACGAGGCTGCCGAAAGCGAGCGCTTCGGCGGTGGCCCAGTCGAAGCCTTCGCCCTGCTCGAACATCTCGGCCTTGGCCTTGAGGATGCGGCCGAGCGTCTTGTGGACGTTCACGTCCTCGGGGACATTGGTCAAGGTGCGCCCGAGGCTGCCCATCAGCTTGTCGCCGATAGCGCTTTCCACGTTCCGACGCGCGTTTTCCGGGTCGGCGGGCTTGTTGAGGCCCGACCAGCGGCCACCGAACCAGTCGGCGGCGTTGGGCTTGTAGCTGGTTGCCGCCTCGAATTCCTTCTCGAGGTGGTCGGTGAATTCCGCTGTGAGTCCGTCGGCATAGCCGGCTTCGATCACGCCTTCCTTCTCCAGGCGCTCGGAATAGATCGTGCTGACCTTCGCGTGATTCCTGATCCGGTCGTACATCAGCGGCTGGGTGAAGCTGGGTTCGTCGCCTTCGTTGTGGCCGAAGCGGCGATAGCACCACATGTCGATCACGATATCGCGCCCGAACACCTGGCGATATTCGACCGCCAGCTTGCAGGCGAAGGTTACGGCTTCCGGATCGTCGCCGTTGACGTGCAGGATCGGCGCCTGAACGCCCTTGGCGACGTCGCTGGGATAGGGCGAAGAGCGCGCGAATTGCGGGCTGGTGGTGAAGCCGATCTGGTTGTTGATCACGAAATGGATGCAACCGCCGGTGTTGTAACCGCGAATGCCGGAGAAGCCGAGGCATTCCCACACGATGCCTTGTCCGGCAAAGGCGGCGTCGCCGTGGATCAGCACGGGCAGGACCTGCTCGTGCTTCTTCAGATCGTCGCGGATCGCCTGCTGCGCGCGCGCCTTGCCCAGCACCACCGGATTCACCGCTTCGAGATGGCTCGGGTTGGGCACGAGGCTCATGTGGACGTTGATGTCGTCGAAGCTGCGGTCGGTGCTGGTGCCGAGGTGGTATTTCACATCGCCCGAACCGCCGACATCGTCGGGGTTGGCGCTGCCGCCCTGGAATTCGTGGAAGATGACCTTGTAGGGCTTGGCCATCACATTCGCGAGCACGTTCAGCCGCCCGCGATGCGCCATGCCGTAGATGATCTCGCGCACACCCATCTGGCCGCCGTATTTGATCACCGCTTCGAGCGCTGGGATCATGGATTCGCCGCCGTCGAGGCCGAACCGCTTGGTCCCGACATATTTCTTGCCGAGGAAATTCTCGTATTGTTCGCCGCGGATCACCGCACCGAGGATGGCGCGCTTGCCCTCATCGGTGAACTGGATCGTCTCGCCCGGGCTTTCGAACTTTTCCTGCAGGAAGCGGCGTTCCTCCGTGTCGGAAATGTGCATGTATTCGAGGCCGACATTGCCGCAATAGGTGTCTTTCAGCGCCTGATACAACGTGCCGATGGCGACCCAGTCGTAACCGAAAGCGCCGCCCACGAAGACCTCGCGATCTTCCTTGCCGTCGAAACCATGCCACGCAAGCGTCAGCTCTTCGGGCACGTCGCGATGGCTGAGGCCAAGCGGATCGAGATCGGCCGCAAGGTGCCCGCGCACGCGAAACAGCCGGATCAGCAGCATGGCTTGAATGGAATCTTCCGCCGCGCGCTCGATCGCCTTGGGGTCGGTCGGCTTGCCCGCCTTGTCCGCCGCCTTGGCGACCGCGAGCTTCATCGCAATCGGATCGAGGCTCTGCGTGAGATCGTCCTCCGCAGCGACACCCGACAGCGGCCAGCCCTTGCGGGCCCAGCTCGGGCCGGGCTGCGGGCCTTCCTGATCGGTCAGCTCGGGGATGAAATTTTGCGGTTCTTTACCCATGGCGGGTCTTCCTTAACGCCGACCGGATTGTCGGCCTGTAATGGCAATGCCTGACAAACGCGGACGGTCCCACCAGCGGGACCATCCGCAATTCTGCTTAGGCCAGCTCTTTCAGCAGCGCATCGAGCGTGGTGCCGAGTTCGCTGGGCGAGGGGCTCACGCGGATGCCAGCGCTTTCCATTGCGGCGATCTTGTCTTCCGCGCCGCCCTGGCCGCCCGAGACGATGGCGCCAGCGTGGCCCATGCGGCGGCCCGGAGGCGCCGTGCGGCCCGCGATAAAGCCGACCATCGGCTTCTTGCGGCCCTTCTTGGCCTGATCCTTGATGAATTCGGCGGCTTCTTCCTCGGCGCTGCCGCCGATTTCGCCGATCATGATCATCGACTTGGTTTCGTCATCGTCGAGGAACAGGTCGAGGACGTCGATGAAATTGGTGCCGTTGACCGGATCGCCGCCGATGCCGACCGCTGTGGTCTGGCCGAGGCCGACCATGGTGGTCTGGTGCACCGCTTCGTAGGTCAGCGTGCCCGAGCGGGATACCACGCCGACCGAGCCCTTCTTGAAGATCGAGCCCGGCATGATGCCGATCTTGCATTCGCCGGGCGTCAGCACGCCGGGGCAGTTGGGGCCGATAAGGCGGCTGTTGGACCCATCGAGCGCGCGTTTGACCGTGACCATGTCGAGCACCGGAATGCCTTCGGTAATGGCGACAATCAGCTCTACGCCGGCGTCGATCGCCTCGAGGATCGAATCCGCTGCGAACGGCGGCGGGACATAGATGCAGGACGCGGTCGCACCGGTTGCGTCCTTGGCTTCCTTGACCGTGTTGAAAACGGGCAGGCCGATATGCTCGGTGCCGCCTTTGCCCGGCGTCACACCCGCAACCATCTGCGTCCCGTAATCGAGCGCCTGCTGCGTGTGGAACGTGCCGGTGTCGCCGGTCATCCCTTGCGTGATGACCTTGGTGTTCTTGTCTACGAGGATGCTCATTTTTGCTCCTGCCTTGCGTCATCCCGGCGCAGGCCGGGATCCAGTCCTTATCTACAAACCGTCTCGAACAGATCGTTCCAGTCGGGGTTCATCTCTTCGATAGCGCGAAGTTTCCAGACGCGCTTCCATTCCTTCATTTGCTTCTCGCGCAGAATAGCGGTTTCGATGGTGTCATGTCGTTCGAACCAGACCAGCATCTTGCAGCCATAGCGCTTGGTGAAGCCTTCCATTATTCCTTCTCGATGTTCCCATGCCCGCTTGGGCAAATCGCTGGTCGCACCGATGTAAATTGTTCCGTTGCGGCGGCTTGCCATGATGTAGACAAAGCCACTTTTGCTCATGCCGTCGCCCGAGGAGCTGGACCCCGGCCTGCGCCGGGGTGACGGCATAGATTATCAACCAAGACTGCTATCCAGCCCCTTGCAGGCCACAAGCAGTTCTTCCACCGCGTCGGTGCTGACCTTGAGGTTCTTCGCTTCCTCGTCGGACAGTTCGATTTCGACCACGTCCTCGATGCCGTTCGCGCCGATCACCGCGGGGACGCCGACATAGAGGCCGTCGACGCCATACTTGCCTTCGACATAGGCAGCGCAGGGGATGATGCGCTTCTGGTCGCCCAGATAGGCTTCGGCCATGCTGATCGCGCTGGTCGCGGGGGCGTAGTAAGCCGAGCCGGTCTTGAGCAGGCCGACGATCTCTCCGCCGCCGCCGCGGGTGCGCTTGACGATCTCGTCAATCTTGTCGGGCGAAACGCCCTTGATCTTGGCGAGGTCGTTCACGGGGATGCCGCTGATCGTGGTGTAGCTGGTGACGGGGACCATGGTGTCGCCGTGGCCGCCGAGCACGAAGGCGTTCACGTCCTTGACGCTGACGCCGAATTCCCACGCGAGGAAGGTCGCGAAGCGCGCGCTGTCGAGCACGCCCGCCATGCCGACCACCTTGTTGTGCGGCAGGCCGGAGAATTCGCGCAGCGCCCAGACCATCGCGTCCAATGGGTTGGTGATGCAGATCACGAAGGCGTCGGGGCAGTTGTTCTTGATGCCTTCACCGACCGACTTCATGACCTTGAGGTTGATGCCCAGCAAATCGTCGCGGCTCATGCCGGGCTTGCGCGGCACGCCGGCGGTGACGATCACCACGTCCGCCCCGGCGATATCGGCATAATCATTGGTGCCGGTGATCTTGGCGTCGAACCCTTCGACCGGGCCACACTGGCTGAGGTCGAGCGCCTTGCCCTGAGGCATGCCTTCGGCGATGTCGAACAGGACGATGTCGCCCATTTCCTTCTTCGCTGCGAGGTGGGCGAGAGTTCCGCCGATCATACCGGCGCCGATGAGGGCAATCTTCTTGCGGGCCATGGCTGCTACGTACTGTCCTTTGCGTCCTGCGGGACATGAAGGCCTGACCGAGAATAATGCGCCCAACGTCCCGCGACAGAGGCTGCATCCGGCAACTCGTCGGGGGACGTAGGCTCGCGTGGCGGGGAATGCAACCGCCAAAAACTACCGGCAAGCAACTATCTTTGCGAATAGTTTGCAATAGCAATAATGCGCGTTCAGCAGGCTTCCTGCGGGGCGAGCTGGTCCGCGAGCCGATCGTCCAGCACCCGGCAGATCGAAACCCAATGGCGGAAAGCCGCGGAATTGCCACTCGCGCGGGCGTCCAGTGCGGCATGGCGTGCTTCGCTTGCGGCGCGCATCCCGTGAATTGCAAAATGCGCCAATGCGTCGCGGACTGCGCGCGTGGACAGGGGATCGTATTTGCCGGGGTTGTCGTTCGCTGCTGCCTGCGGCCCGTTCCATGACAACACCCGCGCGACGTGCGAATGGCGAAGCTGGGGTGCAGCGGCGAAGCGAATGGTCATGTGGCGGCGAACCTTTTATCGTTGATACGCTCTGTGGCGCTGGCGGCGCTATGGCGACCGACCGACTAAGGGTAAGTTCGTGGTCAGGGTTATCGATCCGTAAATCTTGCCAGCCGGATCAGCCGCGCCTAAGGGCCGCGCACGTCATGGGTTGATCCATCCTTCGCAAGGGGGCCGGATCCGAAGAGGGAAGGGAGTGCGAAGCTCCCGCTGCCCCCGCAACTGTGACCGGGGAGGGCCGCCTCCATCATGCCACTGATGTTGCCTCCGGGCGCTTCGGGAAGGCGGGGGCGGACCAATGATCCGGGAGCCAGGAGACCTGCCGATGACGGTCGTTCGGCCACGGGCGGGGTGCACCGATGGCAAACGGGTGAGCGCGTGTCTGTGCGCTCCCTCCGTCATGAGCGGCAGAACCGTTCACGATGGAGGTTTTGTGTCCAAATATCTGTTTCTCTTCTCCGTTTCGCTGATTGCTTCGGCGGCCCATGCGCAGGATGCGCAACAACAGCGGCAGGATGCCGGTGATGCGGCGGTCGCCGAAATCCTTGCCCGGCAGGGTGCGCCTGCGCCCGCAACGGCTCCGACTGCGCGGCCCGATCAGGCTCCCGCATCATCCACCGATGCCCCGACGATTACTGTCACCGCCAATGGCCTGTCGACCTCGATCGAGAGCACCGGCCAGCCGGTGACGCTGATCGACCGGCGGGAGATCGACGCCATACAGGGCGCCGACATTGCCCGCGTATTAGCGCGCGTTCCCTCGGTCAGCCTGACCCGCAACGGCCCGCTCGGCTCCTATACCGGGGTCAGCGTGCGCGGGGCCGACCCCGACCAGCTGCTGGTACTGATCGACGGGGTGCGCGTGGCCGATCCGTCCTCGCCTGCCGGCGGCTTCGATTTCGGCACGCTGCTCGCCAGCAATATCGGGCGGATCGATTTCCTGCGCGGTTCGAACAGCACGATCTGGGGCGCGGATGCGATGGGCGGGGTGGTCGACATCACCACCAGCGCGACACCCGGCGTTGCCGCCAGCGTCGAATACGGTGCGCGGGGCACTCTGACAACGCAGGCGTCAGCAGGCATCAAGGGCGATGGCTACAATGTCGGCCTCTATGGCGGGACGCTGAGCACCGACGGTTTTTCCGCCGCCGCCGACGGCACCGAGCCTGACGGGTTGAACCAATGGAGTGTGGGCGGCAGCGCGCATATCGACCTGACGCCGCAACTCGAAGCCTTCGCCAATGGCCGCTATTCGCACGCCGACCTCGATATCGACGGTTACCTGCCCGATTTCAGCTTCGGCGACACGCTCGATACGCAGCGAACCAAGCAATATTCGGGCGCTTTGGGCCTTGCCTATTATGGCATGGACCTGACCTTGCGCGGCGCATGGTCCTTTTCCGACACCGCGCGCGACAACTTCGATGCCAATGACGATCCCACCTTCACCGGCGACGGCCATTCGGACATGGTCAGCCTGCGCGGCGAATATCGCCTCATCGGCGGGCTGACGCTGGCTTTCGGCGGCGAGCACGAGCGTACCAGCTACCAGACAAGCTATGACGCCCATGCCGCGACCAGCATCACCGGCGGCTATCTGCAGGCGGGCTGGGTTCTCGGCAAACTGGCCGCCCATGCCGGGGCGCGGGTTGACGATCACGATCGCTTCGGCAGCAAACTGAGCCTCGGCGGCGATATCAGCTACGGCCTCGGCCACGGCTGGCGGCTGCGGACCAGCTATGGCGAGGGGTTCAAGCCGCCGACGCTTTACCAACTCTATTCCGATTACGGGAACGAGCAGCTGCGTCCCGAGACCAGCACCAGCGTCGATTTCGGGATCGAGCATGGCACGCGCGGGGAAGGCACGCATTTCGCGCTGACCGCCTTCCGGCGCGATTCTTCGCAGCTGATCACCTTCGTCTCGTGTTTCGGCGTGACCGACGGGATCTGCACCAACCGGCCTTTCGGCACCTATGACAACACCGATCGCGCACGCGCGCAGGGGATCGAGCTGGAGGCGGGCACCCAGCTTGCGCCGGGCCTGCGGCTGGCGGGCACGTACACCCATCTGACCGCCGAGGATCGCGGCACCGGGCTCGATCTGGCGCGCAGGCCGCGCGATACGGCAACGATCTATGCCGATTACACCGCACCGTTCGGGGTGACATTGGGCGGGCAGTTGCGGCTGGTCGGCCCAAGCTATGACAATGGCACGAACACGGTGCGGCTCGATGGCTATACTTTGGCGGACATCACCGCCTCTGTGCCGCTGACCCATGATGTCGAGGTCTTCGGGCGGGTCGAGAATATCTTCGACGAGACCTACCAGACGGCGGCGGGCTATGGCTCGCCCGGGCGCGGGGCGTTCATCGGTGTGAGGGGCCGGATGTGAAAGCCGGTGCGCTCCTTGCGGCGTTGATGCTGGGGGGATGCGCGGCCAGCGCCACGCCCGCAGCCGCGCCGCGGGAGCGCCCCGCCATCGTCAGCCTCAACCCCTGCACCGATGCGATCCTCGCCGATGTGGCCGACCGCGCGCAGATCCTCGCTATCTCGCATTATAGCCAGGACCCGCGCTCGACCTCGATGGACCTTGCCACCGCGCGAAGCCTTCGTGCGACCGGCGGCAGTGCGGAGGAGGTGCTGGCGCTGCATCCCGATCTCGTGCTGGCGAGCAGCTTCACTGCGCCGTCCACGCTCGCGGCCTATCGGCGGCTGGGACTGCGCGTGGAGACTTTCGGTATCTCCAGCACCGTCGAGGAGAGCGAGGAGCAGGTTCGCCGGATCGCTGCGCTGGTCGGGCATTCCGCAAGGGGAGACGAGCTGGCCCGGCGGATTGCGACGGCGACGAAGCCCGTTGGCGGTAAGCCGATCACCGCCGCGCTGTGGCAGCCGGGCGGGATCGTGCCGGGTGCGGGAACGCTGGTCAGCGACCTGCTCAGCCGCGCAGGGTTCACCAGCTATTCGGCGGAGCGCGGGATGGGGCAGGGTGCCTATCTCTCGCTTGAACAAGTGGTGGCGCGCCCGCCACAATTGCTGCTGGTCGCGGGGAGCGAGCGGGGGCAGCATCACCCGGTGCTGCGCCATTTGACCCATACCACCATCGCGCCGTTTGCGCCGAACCTGCTCTATTGCGGCGGGCCGACGATCATCCGCGCGATGGATCGCCTGCGTGCCCTGCGCAAAAAGGTCGGACGCAGCCAGGCCGCCGTATCATGACGCGCGCCTCTGCCATCTTCGCCGGATTGTTGGTGATCGCCTTCCCGCTGTCGCTGCTGGCGGGCCGGGTGTGGCTCGATCCCGCGACCACGCCCAATGCGGTGCTGATCCTTGCCGAACTGCGCCTGCCGAGGAGCGTGCTGGCGCTGGTGGTCGGCGGCGGGCTGGGCGCGGCGGGCGCGGCGATGCAGGGATACCTGCGCAATCCGCTCGCCGATCCGGGGCTGTTCGGGATCGCGCCCGGTGCGGCGCTCGGCGCGGTGGTGGCGCTGTTCTTCGGCTTTGCCGCGAGCGCGTGGCTGCTGCCGATCTTCGCGCTGATCGGGGCGGGCGGGGCGATGGCGCTGCTGGCGTTGATCGCGGGGCGAACCGGCGGGATCGCGCTGTTCACGCTCGCCGGACTGATGATCGCCAGCCTGACTGGCGCGCTGATGGCGCTCGCCATCAGCCTCGCGCCCAATGCTTTCGCGATGGAGACCATCGTGATGTGGCTCAACGGCGCGCTCACGGACAGGAGCTGGAGCGATGTCGAGTTGGCCGCGCCTTTGGTGCTCGCGGGGGTGGCGCTGCTGTGGCGGGCCGGGCGCGCGCTCGATGCGCTGACCTTGGGGGAGAGCGTGGCGCGTTCGCTGGGCGTTGAGCCGCGCCGCCTGCTGTGGCTGCTGGTCGCGGGGATCGGGCTGACGGTGGGTGCGGTGACGGCTGTGGCAGGGATCATCGGTTTCGTCGGGCTGATCGTGCCGCATCTCGTCCGCCCGCTGACCGACCGCCGCCCTTCGCAACTGATCGTCCCGAGCGCGCTCGCCGGGGCACTGCTGGTGCTGCTGGCGGACAGCGCTGTGCGGCTGATCCCGACGATGACCGAAATCCGCCTCGGCATCGCGCTCAGCCTGCTTGGCGCGCCGTTCTTCCTGTGGCTGTTGCTACGAATGCGGCGGGGGCTGGCATGAGGCTGGCGGGGCAGAACATTACCGTCGCCAACCGGCTGAGCGACGTGTCGCTCGCGCTCGAACCGGGGACAATCACCGCAATCTGCGGTCCGAACGGGGCGGGCAAGTCGACGCTGCTCGAAACACTTGCCGGGCTGCTCGAACCCGATAGCGGGGCGGCGCTGCTCGATCGGGAACCGCTTGCCGCCATGACGCCGCGCGGGCGCGGGCAGAGGATCGGCTATCTCCCACAAGCGCATGAAATCGCCTGGGACGTGCCGGTGCGCAGCCTCGTCGCGCTCGGACGGATGCCGCATGGCGACAGCGATCCCGCGCCCGTCGCGGCCGCGCTGGCGGCGCTCGACCTCGAAAGCTTCGCCGAGCGCCGCGCGCAATCGCTGTCGGGCGGAGAGACCGTACGGGTGCTGCTGGCGCGCGTTCTGGCGGGAGAGCCGCAATGGATCCTCGCCGACGAGCCGCTCGCCGCGCTCGATCTGGCGCACCAACTCGCATTGCTCAGGCATTTGCGCAGAGCGGCCACGGCTGGCGCGGGCGTAGTGCTGGTGCTCCACGATCTGGCGCTGGCGATGAACCATGCCGACCGCGTGGTGGTGCTCGACAAGGGGCGCCTCGCCGCCGATGGCGCAAACGAAGACGCGCTCGCCACCGAAGTGGTCGAGCGCGTCTGGGGCGTCACCGCCCGCTGGATCGGCGAACCGGGCCAGCGGGCTTTGATAACGCTTTAGGTCTTACTTCGACGGCGTTTTCGTCAGCCCGCGATCCTCAAGCAGAGGTTGCGGGCTGGGCTCGTGGCCGGTGAAGTTCTTGAACATCGTGTAATAGTCTTGCGTCGAACCGCGGCTCAGCACCGTGTCGCGGAAATGCTGGCCGTTTTCGCGGGTCAGCCCGCCATGGGCCAAGAACCAGTGACGGCTGTCATGGTCGAGCATCTGCGTCCACAGATAGCTGTAATAGCCAGCCGAATACCCCACGGAATCGGAAAAGATGTGGTTGAAATAGGTCGAGCGGTAGCGCGGCGGCACCAGCCCGATTTCCAGACCCGTCTTCTCCAGCGAGTTCTTCTCATAGGCATCGACCTTGGCCGGCGTATCGATCGCCTTGGCCTGTTCGGCGGACAGCGAGTGCCACTTCATGTCGAGCAGCGCCGCTTCGACCGTTTCGCCGAATTCATAGCCCTGGTTGAACTTGGACGATGCCTCGATCTTGTCGACCAGCGACTTGGGAATCGGTGCGCCGGTCTTGTAGTTCTTGGCATAATGTTCGAGCACCTTGGGGTAGCTCGCCCACATCTCGTTGACCTGGCTGGGATATTCCACGAAGTCGCGCGCAACATTGGTGCCCGACAGGCTCGGGTATTTTTCGTTGCCGAAGAAGCCGTGCAGAGCATGGCCGAATTCGTGGAACATCGTTTCCGCCCAGTCGAAGCTGATCAACTGTGGCTCGCCTGCCGGGGCCTTGGGAATGTTGAGAACGTTGTAGATCACCGGCTTGTCACCGAACAGATGGCTCTGTTCGACGAAATTGCTCATCCACGCCCCGCCGCGCTTGCTCGCGCGCTGGTAGGGGTCGAAGTAGAACAGGCCAAGTTCGCTGCCATCCTTGTCGTAGACGGTGTAGACCCACACGTCCTTGTTGTAGGTGGGGATGTCGGTGCGGCGCTTGAAGGTGAGGCCATAGAGCTGGTTGGCCGCATAAAATACGCCGTCTTCCAGCACGCGGTGGATTTCGAAATACTGCTTCACCTCGTCCGGATCGATATCGAACTTGGCCTTCTTGAGCTGGTCGGAATATTTGAACCAGTCCCACGGCTTGACCGTGAAATCGCCGCCATCCTTCTTGATGACCTGGTCGAGTTCGGCGGCCTCGCGACGCTGGGTGGCGGCAAGCGGCGGCACCATCTGGTCCATAAAGGCAAGCGCGGTCTTGGGGTTCTTGGCCATGCGATCCCACATGACATAGGTCGCCCAGTCGGGATCGCCGAACAGCGCGGCCTTCTCCGCGCGCAGCTGAACGATCTGCATGATCAGCTTGCGGGTGTCGTACTGATCGCCCTTGTCGTCGCGGTTGTAGCTCGCTTCGAACAGCTTCTGGCGGATCGCACGGTTATCGAGCTCGGCCAGCGCGGGCTGCTGCGTGGTGTTCTGCAGCGTGATCAGGTATTTGCCGGCCATGCCCTTGTCTGCTGCGGCCTTGGCGGCTGCCTGGATCTCGGAATCGGACATGCCAGCGAGGTCGGCCTTGTTGTCGACCACCAAAGCATTGGCGACAGTGCCGTCGCGCACCATCTGGCTGAACTTGGTCGTGAGCTTGGACAGGTCCGAATTGATCGCGACCACGCGCTCACGCTGGGCCGGGGTCAGCTTGGCGCCCGCATGGACCATCGCCTTGTAGGTGTGCTCGAGCAGCTTCATATCCTCATTGTCGAGGCCAAGGCTGTCGCGCTTTTCATACACCGACTGGACCCGCGCGAAGAGCTTGGGATTGAGCATGATCGAATCCGAATGGGCCGAAAGCTTGGGGCCCATTTCCTCGTCGATCTTGTCGAGACCGGGCGTGGTGTCGGCGCCAGTCAGCGCGTAGAACACCGCGCTTACCCGGCCCAGCATCCGGCCCGACTTCTCCAGTGCGACGATGGTGTTATCGAAAGTCGGTGCGGCGGGATTGTCGGTGATCGCCTTCACTTCAGCGGTCTGGATCGCCATGCCCTGCTCGAAACCGGGGACGTAATCCGATTCCTTGATCTTGGTGAAATCGGGCGCGTGGAACGGCAGCGTGCTTTCGTGCGCAAAGGGGCCAGTGCCCTGCGGAATTGCGTCGTTCGATGCTGTGGTGGCGGGGGCGGCAGGTGCTTCGGCCATCGCGCTATCTCCAGGGGTCGTCATGCATCCGGCAAGGAGCGTGGCGGCGAGGGCTGTGGTGGCCAGAATTGGGGCCTTCATTCATCTCTCCATATCAACTGACGGGCGGCGGCGCGGTTTCCATGGCTGGCGGCCGCCGGGCCCGGGGAAGAAAGTAACAGTTTTAACAATCCTGCTTGAACAGGGGATGAGCGCCGATTGCAAGGGTGGATCGTGGGTGTTCGTCGATCAGTGACGCTTTTTCGTCAGGCGGGGGACAGGCGGTAGCGGTATATGGTTTCATAACGCGACCCTTCGTTGCCCAGGTGGCTTTCCACCAGGTCGAACGCGTCGAGCGTCCATGGCTCGCTGGTCAGTGCGCTGTGCTCGGCGATGAAGCTCCCGGGCGATGCGCTCGCGGAGTTCAGACGGGCGAGGGTGATGTGAGGCGTGAAGTGCCGCGTTTCCGGTTCCAGTCCCGCCTTGCGACACGCCCGCTCGATCCGACCGTGCAGGACCGCGAGCGGTTGCGAAGCGGTCACGCCCGCCCATAGCGTGTGCGGCCTGCCTTTTTTCTCGAAATGCCCGACGCTTTCGATGGCCAAGGGGAAGGGCGCGGCGCGCACTCGCTCCATTTCCGTGGCGAGATCCTCGGCCCGCGGTGCATCAATCTCGCCGACAAAGCGCAAAGTGAGGTGGAGTTGCGCATCGTCCTGCCACCGTGCCCCGGGCAGTGAGTGCATAATTGCCAGCAAAGCCTCGCGGACAGCGCGTGGAGGACGATGGGCGACAAACAGGCGATGCGACATTGCGCCAGCCTAACGTCTCGACCGGCTCAAGTCATCCGCACCGATGGGGTGAACTCAGGTGGACAGGATCTGCTTTGCCTGTCGGCGCTTGAGGAAAGAAGGCCGCACATTGAAAGCTTTGCGCGCAGCCTCACGAGCGCGGCGCAGATCTTCGCGCGCTCGTTCCTCACATTGGGCGGCGCGCTCTGCAGCGGTCGCAGGCGCGCGAGCAGGCGTATCCAGCGGGGTATACAGATCGACAATCAGCTGACGAATCTCGTCGTCGACCGGACTGTCCCCGGTCGGCTGTTGATCGAGATAGACGTCATCGAACACGGCGCGAAAATGCTCCACGGCTAAGCTTAAATCACAGGGGGACCATTGGCCGGGAAGCCTGCTTCCACCTCCGCAGGTTTCCCCCTAATACACCCGATACAATGCAGTAATGCCGGAAAAGGTCCGCGACTGATCGCAAACCAGCCAGCGGTGACCTTCTTTTAACCATCCGTTTAACGGTCACAGTATTCGTAATGCCCGCTTTCGCACAGGCGAACGGCGCGACGCCATTCGGCCATCCGACGCTCGTATTCCGCTTGCTGGCGGGGATAATCGCGGTAGGCTTTCCAGCCTTCTGCCTGGCGTGCATCCCGTTTGCGAACATAGTCGAGCTGGCGCAAATTGAGTTCGCGGATCATGGCACGATCGCGTTCGCGCGCCGCCTTGTTCTTCATCGCCGGATCGTTGGGATCGTCGGCCCGAGCCACGGTGCCGACGGTCATGAGGCCGAGCGCCAAAGCTCCGCCAAGCAATTTCATTCCACGCATTGGTTGCGACCCTCCCGGTTGTCCTGTGGGTCCACCACACCCGGGAGGGTTACTATCGAGTAAAATCCTAAGCAGAGCTTAACAGCTCGGCCGCGTCACCAGATCCGTACGCGCTTGTCGGGCGGGATGTACATCGCGTCGCCCGGCTGGATGTCGAACGCCTTGTACCACGCATCGAGGTTCCGCATCGCGGTGAGGGTGCGGTAGCGCGCGGGGCTGTGCGGATCGCTGGTGACCTGATTCTTCAGCGCATCCTCGCGCTGCTTGGAACGCCAGACCTGTGCCCAGGAAAGGAAGAAGCGCTGGTCGCCGGTAAGGCCGTCGATCACCGGAGCGGGCTTGCCGTCCAGCGAGCGATGATAGGCATCGAGCGCCACCGTCAGCCCGGCAAGGTCGGCGATGTTCTCGCCCATGGTCAGCTCGGGATTGATCTTGACGCCCGGCAAATCGTCATAGGCTGCGAATTCGGCGCCGTATTCCTTGGCCTTGGCGTCGAACCGCTTGGCGTCCTCGGGCGTCCACCAATCGTGCACGGCGCCATTGGCATCGATCTTGCGGCCCTGATCGTCGAAGCCGTGGCTGATCTCGTGCCCGATCACCGCGCCAACCGCGCCATAGTTGACTGCCGGGTCGGCTGCCGGATCGAAGAACGGCGGCTGGAGGATACCCGCCGGGAAGACGATCTTGTTCTCGAGGCCGCCGTTATAGGCGTTCACCGTCTGCGGGTTCATCGCCCACAAGGTGCGATCGACCGGCTTGCCGAGGAAGCTCATCTGGTAGGCTGCGTTGAACTTGCCCGCTGCTTCGGCGTCGTCATACAGATTGTCGGTGATGGTGAGGCCCGAATAGTCGCGCCATTTGTCGGGATAGCCCACCATCACGGTCATCTTGTGGAGCTTGTCGAGCGCAGCTTCCTTGGTCGAAGCGCTCATCCACGTGTTGCTCTTGATCCGGTCCGCCATCGCCAGCTTCAAATTGGCGACCAGCGCCTGCATCTTGGCCTTGGCAACCGGCGGGAAATACTTCGCCACGTAGGCCTCGCCCACCAGCTCGCCGAGCGATCCGTCAACCATCGACACCGCACGTTTCCAGCGCGGACGCTCCTGCGTCACGCCCGACAGCGTGCTGGTGAACTTGAAGCGGCTGTCGACCATCTTCTTGGTGAGATAGGGCGAAGCCTGGCTGGCGATATGGAATTCCTGCCACAGCTTGAGCGTTTCGAGCGGGGTGGAATTATACAGCTCGGCCAGCGCCTTGATGGCGGTGTTTTCGCCCGCAATCAGGCGCTTCTGCGGCGCGATGCCGGCGCCTGCGAAATACTGGTTCCAGTCGACGCCGGGGGCGTAAGCCTCGAATTCCTGCGTCGAATAGGGATTGTTGAGCAGTTCGATCTGGCGCTGCTGGTCGGGCTCCCAGCTCAGCTGGGCGACATAGGTTTCGAACGCCATGATCTGTTCCGCGGCGGCGGTCGGATCGGGGTTGCCGATCGCCTTCATCGTGCGGGTGATATAGGCGGTGTAAGCGGCGCGCTGCTTCGCGAAATCGGCTTTGAGGTAATAGTCGCGGTTGGGCAGTCCAAGACCGCTCTGTCCCATGTAAAGTACGTTGATATTGGGATTGTCGGTGTCGGAGCCGACGCTGTAGTCGAACAGGTCGATGCCGAACTTGCCGTTGGTTTCTGCCATGAACTTGGCGAATGCGCCCTTGTCCTGGATCGCACGAACCTCGTCGATATCGGCCATCAGCGGCTTCAACCCGGCGCGTTCGACCGCCTTCTCGTCCATGAAGGCGTTATAGAGCTTGCCGTATTTGCTGTCGGCTGGCGCGGTGGTGATAAGCTTCTGGAGTTCTTCCTGCACGCCTTCGTACAGGTCGTAGAACGTGCCGGTCGAAGCGCGGTCGGCAGGGATCTTGGTCTTCGCGATCCAGGCGCCCGAAGCGTATTTCTCGAAATCGTCGCCCGGCTTCACATTCAGGTCGCGAGCGGTGAGATCGAGCCCGAACTCGCCGATCTTGGGGTGGCCGATAACGACGATCTGATTGGCATTGGGTGCAACAGCCGTCGCAGCCGAGGCGCTGCTGGAATCGGACGCAGCCTGAGCAAAAGCGGCAGGAGCGGTGACGAGCAAGGCGGCGGCAATCGCGGCGCTGCCCAGCGCGCGGGCGCGCAAGAGAGTGGAGTGAGCGGTCATGAATGTGATCCCCGAGTTAGATGTCGCCTGCGTGTCTAGCGGAAAAATCCAGTTTGGGGAGACTAATCCACCAAAGGCAAATTACGATCTATGAAAAGTATGTCCGAAATCCTGCGATACAGCAGCCGACAAATTCCATTCCCAACAATAAGGAGGGCCGGACGCACAGTGGCTTCCGACCCTCTCTGCAGTGGTGTCAATCGGCAAGAGTTTGGGAATTCCTTGCCGATTGACACATCGGGCGCATGGATTGCGCGCCTTTGCTGTTGCCTGGATCAGAAGCTGATACCGGCCCCGGCAGTAACCCCCGCATAGCCGCGGGAATCGACCGAGGCGCCGACCTTGATCACCGGCCCGTCCTGCGCCGCGATCGAATAGCCAAACGCAAAGGCGGTCTGACCGCGGTAGTGGGAAACAGCACCGGCGAGCATCGAGCGGCCTGCTTCCGTGGTTTGCGGGATGCCTGCAAAAGCCATCGCGCCTGCGGTGCCGGCGTGGGAATCGCGGCGAACTTCGTCGAGGTCGAAGCGCAAATCGGCGATCCGTGAATCGACGTAACCCGTGGCAGCGGACATCACCATGTCGAGCCCCGTATTCATCTGCCCCAGATTGACCGCGTCGGTCGAGGTGCGGGCATTGGCGACATTGTGGAGCGCCACTGGCTGGGTATCGACCGCTCCCACAAGCGTGACGTCGTTGGTAACCGTGCCGCCATTGCTATGGGTTGGTGTGTCGGGATTGGAGTATTGCGCGGCAACCACCGTACTCCCGGCGATATTGTTGGTGAGGTTTTGTATTTCTGCGGAATTGTTCGCAATATTGGTTTCGTTGACAGCGATACGCGCGTTGCTTGCCGCCAGCTGGCTGCCGTTGACGGCTTCGCTCGATCCCGCGGCCACCGTGCCGTCGGCGACATTGGTCAGGACGACAGGCGCCGCACTCGCGCCGATCAGCGCCGCGGTGTTGGTCGGACTCGCGCTGGATGTCGTTCTGTCGGTGTCACTGACATAGCCGAGCGGCACCTGAGCGACCTGGGTTTGCAGGTTGGTAATCGCGGTCGTGTTGTCCGTAACGCGTGCGTCGATGGCGGTGATCTGGGTTTCGTTCGAAGTGACCCTGTTGTCGATCGCGTTGATGGCGGTGGTGTTCGACGAGATCGCATTGGTGTTCGTCGTTATCCGTGCATCGAGATTGGTTATCTGGGTCTCGTTGTTCGAAACGCGCGTATCCAGCGCCGCGATGGTATTGGTGTTGGTCGTGACGCGAGCATCGACATTGGTCAGTTGCGTCTCGACATTGCCCATGCGCGTATCGAGCGCTGCTATATTATTCGTATTGAGGGTGACGTTCTGGTTGGTTGCGTAGAGCTGGGACCCGTTCACCGCATCGCTCGATGTGTTGCTCAGCGTGCCCGCCGCCACATTGGTGACGAGCGTACCCGAGGCACCGCCAAGCGTGACCGTACCTTTGCTTGCATCGTCGTATTGAACTGCCGCTGTATCGAGCGCTGCGACGGCGTCCAGCGCGCCCTGCACCTGGCCGACAGTGGCTGCGTCGCTGGCCTGCGTCCCCGGCGCGACATTGGTGATTTGTCGCAGATTGCCCGTGGACCCAACAGAGAGCGATCCAACCGAATTGTATGTGCCCGACAGGCCGGGAGCGGTATAGCCGGTCAGCGCCCCGCGATCCGCCAGCGAGCCGGTGCCAAGCGCCACGGAATTGCCAGCAGTGACACTGGCCCCGGTCCCGATGGCGATTGCGCCAGCCGCACCGGCATCGGTGCTGGCATTGTTGCCCAGGGCAATGGAATCGAGCGTCCCCGCATTTGCGGTGAGTCCGTTCTGGCCCAGTCCGGTGATCTGGTTGCCGCCAATAGCGAGACCGCCTTCGGTGTTGAGTGCATAGCCGTCGGTCGTGACGTTGCAATTGCCCGGCGCAATAATATTGCCATCGGTGTCGAGCACGCTCAGCCCGATCGGATTGCCGCTGATCGCAGTATCCACGATCCCATCGACATTTACCGAGAGCGTCGAAGGCAGTGACAGAGGCAAAGCGCCGAGCACGCCGAGCAACGAATTGATCTTGCCCTGGATCGGCGTGACAATCGGATTGTTAACCGCCTTGAGCAAGTTGCTCACATCGGATTGGTTGACGCTGATGCCGGTACATATGTCGAGTACCGGATCCGTTTGCGCGTGCAGGTTGCTGCCATGCATAGGCACCAAGGCGGCCATCGCAGCGCCGGTTTAATACATTAGGGCTGTGAATTTACTTAGGCTCTTCTCCATATATTCCTCCATCGAGATATTGAAACTCGATCCCAAACCACAGCGAAACTACCTAAGTGATCCGATCAAATACTTAAGATTGTCGCATTGCATCCGAATTGGAACTAAAAAAGTGAAGGTATAAAATGGTCCGCTACTCTCACAAAATTACTTATAGAATCTAATGTCGTAATCAGGACTCTTTACAGGCATACGAGTATTTGCGTGGGAAATGGCAAGGCGGTGTTAACCATCATACCCGTCTTGGCCGCGGAAATGCGTCGGCGACGGTTAACAATTCCAACAATATTGGCGAGGCACCGGCGCGAGAGAGGCTGCAAAACTTGGCCGCGCGCTTCTATCAGATGAACTGGCGACACGCGTGATGCATCGGCACGCATTGGCTGTCCTTGCTGGCCGGACTACGGGCACGATTGCCATGCCAGATCGTGCCACTTGACATGAGAGAACATTTCGGGAACTCCGGTCCCGGAATTCGTCCGATGGAGTCTGGCTATGTTTGCGAACTGGACTCTCTTGCGCATCATCACCAAGTGACCCGCTATGCCCTTGTACCCCATCCCAGCCGTTAGTGAGCCAATCTCGTGCTGACCCACATCAAAGTTCGCGGCGCGCGCGAGCATAATCTCAAGGGCGTCGATATCGACCTGCCGCGTGACGCGCTGATCGTCATCACCGGCCTGTCGGGCTCGGGCAAGTCGAGCCTCGCCTTCGATACCATCTATGCCGAAGGGCAGCGGCGCTATGTCGAGAGCCTGTCGGCCTATGCGCGCCAGTTCCTCGAGATGATGCAGAAGCCCGATGTCGAACATATCGACGGGCTTTCCCCCGCGATCAGCATCGAGCAGAAGACCACCAGCCGCAACCCGCGTTCGACCGTCGCCACGGTCACCGAGATTTACGACTATATGCGCCTGTTGTGGGCGCGCGTCGGCATTCCCTATTCGCCCGCGACCGGCCGCCCGATCGAGGCGCAGACTGTGTCCAACATGGTCGACCGGGTGATGGCGTTGCCGGAAGGGACGCGCGCCTATCTGCTCGCCCCGGTGGTCCGCGGGCGCAAGGGCGAATACCGGCGCGAGTTGGCCGAATGGCAGAAGGCGGGCTTCACCCGCGTGCGCATCGACGGGGAGATGTACCCGATCGAGGAAGCGCCCGCGCTCGACAAGAAGTACAAGCACGATATCGAGGTGGTGGTCGACCGGATTGCGGTGAAACAGGGGATCGAGACCCGCCTCGCCGACAGTTTCGAAACCGCGCTCAAACTGGCAGAGGGGCTGGCCTATATCGACCTCGCCGATGGCGTGGTGCCGGGGCGCGAGGGCGAGGGGGAGAGCGGCGGCAATCTCAAGGGCGCGGGCCTGCCCGCCAACCGCATCGTGTTCTCCGAGAAATTCGCCTGCCCGGTCAGCGGCTTCACCATCGAGGAGATCGAGCCTCGGCTGTTCTCCTTCAACGCCCCGCAAGGCGCCTGCCCGACCTGTGACGGGCTGGGCGAGAAGCAACTGTTCGATCCGCAGCTGGTGGTCCCGAACGAGGCTTTGTCGCTCAAGAAGGGCGCGGTGGTGCCCTGGGCCAAGTCCAACCCGCCGTCGCCCTATTACATGCAGGTGCTCGCCAGCCTCGCGAAGGAATATGGCTTCGGCCTTGAAACGCCATGGCAGGAGCTGAGCGAGGAGCACCGCGACGTGATCCTCCACGGCACCAAGGGCAAACGCGTGCCGCTCACCTTCAAGGACGGGCGCAAGGAATACACCGTGCACAAGCCGTTCGAAGGCGTGATCGGCAATCTCAACCGCCGCCTGCTCCAGACCGAAAGCGCGTGGATGCGCGAGGAGCTGAGCAAGTTCCAGACCGCGCAGCCGTGTGAGACCTGCGGCGGCAAGCGCCTCAACGAGAAGGCGCTCAGCGTCAAGGTCCCCGGCCCGGACGGCCCGACCGATATCGCCACGCCGACCAAGATGAGCGTCTCCGATGCCAAGGCGTGGTTCCTGGCGCTGCCCGACAAGCTCAACGATACGCAGGGGCAGATCGCCCGCGCGATCCTCAAGGAAATCAACGAGCGGCTCGGCTTCCTCGACAATGTCGGGCTCGATTACCTCAACCTCGACCGGACCAGCGGCACGCTGTCCGGCGGGGAGAGCCAGCGCATCCGCCTCGCCAGCCAGATCGGCAGCGGGCTTTCGGGCGTGCTCTACGTGCTCGACGAGCCCAGCATCGGCCTGCACCAGCGCGACAACGACCGGCTGCTCGAAACATTGAAGCGCCTGCGCGATCTCGGCAACACGGTGATCGTGGTGGAGCATGACGAGGACGCGATCCGCGCCGCCGATTACGTCGTCGATCTCGGCCCCGGCGCGGGCGTCCACGGGGGCGAGGTGGTGGCGGAAGGCACGCTGAAACAGGTGCTGAAGTCGAAGAAAAGCCTCACCGCCGCCTATCTCAACGGCACGCGGGAAATCGAGGTTCCGAAGAAGCGCCGCAAGGGCAACGGCCACAAGCTCACCGTCCACGGCGCGCGCGCGAACAATCTGCGCGATGTCACCGCCAGCCTGCCGCTTGGCACCTTCACCTGCGTCACCGGCGTCTCCGGCTCGGGCAAGTCCAGCTTCACCATCGACACGCTCTACGCCGCCGCGGCGCGCACATTGAACGGCGCGCGCGTCATCGCAGGCGCGCACGACAAGGTCACCGGCCTTGAATATTGCGACAAGGTGATCGAGATCGACCAGTCGCCGATCGGCCGCACCCCGCGCTCCAACCCGGCGACCTACACCGGCGCCTTCACCCAGATCCGCGACTGGTTCGCCGGCCTGCCGGAGGCGCAGGCGCGCGGCTACAAGCCGGGGCGCTTCAGCTTCAACGTCAAGGGCGGCCGGTGCGAGGCGTGCCAGGGCGACGGCCTCATCAAGATCGAGATGCACTTCCTGCCCGATGTCTATGTGACCTGCGAGGAATGCCACGGCAAACGCTACAACCGCGAAACGCTGGAGGTGAAGTTCAAGGGGCACTCGATCGCCGACGTGCTCGACATGACGATTGAAGACGCCGAGGAGTTTTTCAAAGCGGTGCCGCCGATCCGCGACAAGATGCACATGCTGAACGAGGTCGGCCTCGGCTACGTCAAGGTCGGCCAGCAGGCGACGACCCTCTCAGGCGGGGAGGCGCAGCGGGTCAAGCTCGCCAAGGAACTCAGCCGCCGCAGCACCGGCCAGACGCTCTACATCCTCGACGAGCCCACCACCGGCCTCCACTTCGAGGACGTGCGCAAGCTCTTGGAAGTGCTGCACCGGCTGGTGGACCAGGGCAATTCGGTGGTGGTGATCGAGCACAACCTCGACGTGATCAAGACCGCCGACTGGCTACTCGACCTCGGCCCGGATGGCGGCGTGCGGGGAGGGATGGTCGTGGCGGAGGGAACGCCGGAGTCGGTTGCGGGGACTGCGGCAAGCTATACGGGGCAGTATCTCAAGCTGTTGTTGGAGCGAGAAAAAGAACTGGCAGAGTAAAATTGATTTAGGTTACTAGCTGCTAGTTAAGTCATAAAGCGCCGAATAGACGCGATTGGGTCAGAAACAGAGAGATACTGTAAAAATAATCATCCTTCATTAAATAATTCATACGCTACGCCTCCGTCTGAGTCTTCTATTTCTATCCCTCAGTCTATCATCGTCAATCGTGGGAAGAACTAGAGTAAATCTGGTTTTAAAATAATTTATGTGATTAACCCAAACTGGATCACCAATTTGATTGACATATAAATTACCATTATATTGGGCTTCAGTTAAAGTTTTCGCTGCATAAAGTCCAATACCCGAGCCGCTGCTCTGAGATGCCTGTGCTTCCTCACCCCTGAAATGCTGATCAAAAATTCTATCTTTTTCATTATCTTTAATTTTTGGCCCAAAAGACTCAAATCTGACAAGAACCTCGTTTTCTTTCTCCTCGAAATTGACATCCAAATTACTTCCTCGAGGTGCATATTTTATAGCATTTTCTACGAGTACGAATGGGATAATTTCGAAAATGGGTGGACCTTGCACATTCGCATAACAAACGCCATTGGTGCGATAGGTAACTCCGCTATTATAAAATCTATTTTGAAAACAGCGTAATACTTTGTCTATTTTTCGAAATACTGGAATTGGCTCTTTTGGTCGCCCTGCCGAGTGCCCGCTCTCATAATCAACTATATCTAATCTAAGAGAAAGCATTTGTTGAGCTGCTAGTACACTGTCTAATTGGCGTACCAAATCATCTCCAAATCTTTCTGCAGATCCTCGCGCCGTTAATGCTGTATTATATATTTCTGCTCCTATTGCGCGAAGGTCATGAGTTAAATTTTTAAATTCGTTATCACGAACTTCTTTAATTGTCTCGGATGTCTTTAAGTGAGGAATTATAAATTCTTCGATTTGATTTTTATGAAACCGTATCGAGTAATTTGGAAACTTTTTGCGCGGTCGTGACTGCTCGCCTTCTAAGATGATACCAGGAATAACCATCTTTCGGCCCATTGCATCAAACGCACTATAGCACGAATAGCCCATTGGGCACGTACTCCAGCCTGTGCGGCAATTGAGATAAAAAGACATTTGCGGCTTTGTGAAGAACTCGACCGGGCAATCATGAAGAGTGCCTCTGGTTACCGTCTGCATTCCTTGATCGAATTCAACAATTGGTATGGCTGCCATTTAGCTATCCAAATAAGGCCTTAAAGATACCAGATGCTATTAATGATTGGGCAATGCCGCGCAAGTCCTTGGATACAGCATTGGATGTAGCAATGGCTCGGTACGGGGAAATGTTTTCATTTTTCACAGATTTTACGTAAGCGTCCTCTAATTTGAGGATGTCGAGTGTTGGTACGTCTGCGTCAACCAATGCATCACGCTGTCTCCGCCAGATTTCAATTGGATTTGAAAGTTGACCGGTAATGTAATCAAGCCTATCTCTCCAATCATCGATGTCTTGATCTTTCTTGAGAAAAAAATCTGCGTGCTCTTGAGCTTTTATTGTTATCGCATCGTCTGGTGAACCTCCTGTATATGCGACAACAAATTTCTCGGGATTTTTTCTCTTTACTTCATCAATAATAAATGCGCCCTGACCGGTTTGATTTAGCAATTTACCTACACCCTGCAAATCACAAAGAACTATATTGAACCTAGACACTTCATCTATACTTTTTATATCTCCTAAGGTTTCAATAAGGTATCCATTTGCTTTGAGATTTTGCTCATAGGGAAAAGGGCGATCATCAATTACCGCAATGGCGAAATTTGCCCTTCGATCATAATCTGTCGTCGAAAATTTGTTGAGGATATGATCGCGTCTGAGATCCTCGATCTGATGATATGATAAGAGCTTTTCGAACATTGAGGACTCCGTAAGTTCGCATCGTGCATGAGCTGTATCGCTACAACTGTGTAATGTCTTGGCCATTTCGTGAAGCTTTGTTTTCTGTTCAGATTCGAATTGCGTTTGACGAAAAATTTACCCGCTGTTTCGTTCTAATCTGTCCTACACCCCACCGCCCGTATAACTAACCCGGTTCCCCTGCTCACTAGCCAAAGGTGAACCATGTACGATCCCACGCGCCGCGCTTCGCTCGGCTCCGCTTTCGGCCCCGGCCAAGGTGACAATTCCGATCCCGCCCGCGAGTGGCTCGCGCATGTCGAGGCGGGGCGGATCGGTAGGCGCCCCAAGATGACGCGCGAGCACCTCCGTACGCATGTCCGCAACGAGTTGCTGGTGCTGGGCTATCGGACCTTTCCCCTCGACGATGATTAAATCGTCATTCCCGCGCAGGCGGGAATCCAGTCGAGCGCTGTGCTTGCCGCGCTGGACTCCCGCCTGCGCGGGAGTGACGAGGTTGGGTGCTTTGCCGCATCGGGTTCCCGCGGCCGCCGGAACGCGCGGTGGCGTGGCTTTCCGTTCGTCACCCCGGACCCGATCCGGGGGCCAGCCAGCTCCGGCACCTCGCCTGCACTAAGCCGGTTCCCGGTCGGGGTCGGGATGACGGGGGTGGGGAGGGTGCGCGTCGGGCTTGCGCCAATCGGACAGTCGCCGTAATGCGCGCCCTTCGCCTCCGGCCATGTCGGGCTGATTTTCTCCGTATCGAAGCGAAGCGGTGCGGCGAATGGGAGGTTGTCATGCATCACAAACGTCATCGTCCGCGCAACGCCCGCGCCGGGTGCAAGCTGTGCAAGCCGTGGAAGGTCAACGGCCATCGCACCGAGCGTGCCGACGGCGAGGCGTTCTCCGACCATCGCCGCCGCATGAGAGCAGAGGCCGAATTGAGCGCGTCCTAGAGTTTCGTCACCCCGGACCTGATCCGGGGTCCAGTCCCCTGTGTCTCCGGGCTGAACGCAATCTGGATCCCGGCTCGGGGGCCGGGATGACGGAGTTGGGGAGGGGGCTCGCTTGGTTGCGGCGTGCTGGTCGTGGGCTGGCGCAGCGCGACCCTTGGGGTAGGCACTATTTCGCCCAGCGTTCCGCCGTGCGCTCCACCGTCACCGCGCCCGTATAGGGCACGCAGAGCGCCTTTGCCTCTGCCGGGGTGCCGCCGGTCCATTGCGCCCAGTCGCCCTGCGCCAGCAGCACGGGCATCCGGCTGTGGACCTCGGCCGCCGCACCGGCGCTATCGGTCATCACCATCGAATAGACATCGCCCCATTCGTCGCTCCCGCGCCAGATCCCGGCGGCGGCGAACAGCTCTTGCCCCGGCAGGCTCAGCCATGTGCGGGTCTTGGCGCCCATCTGACCCTCCGCCTCCGCCCATGCGGTGAGCGGGATCAGGCAGCGGCGCTCGGCAAAGCTGTAGCGCCACATATAGCTATCCAGCTTGTCCGACCGGGTGTTGTTGACCGGGCGGGGCTTGAGCGTCTGCCCCTTCGCCCCCTTCATCGCCAGCGGGAAGCCCCAGCTCATCCGCCTGAGCGCGCCATCCGCCACCACCGCGCCGGGATAGCCGGGATAGACCTCTGCGGCGAGGTTGGCCCCGCTCATCTCGTCGGTCACCGCAAACCAGTGCGCCACTTCGGCGGTGGCCCGTTTCATGCGGTAGAGGTTGCACATCGTCGGGCGGTGATAGCACGGGCGTGTGCGCGCTGGCGAGGGGCGCGCAATAGCGGTTTCCTACGCAGGGCACCGTGGCATAGACAGGGCGGTCCCATCCCCGATTCGGAGCCGAAACCATGAACGCTCTCGTCGAAATCCTTTGTTTTCGCCCTCAGGCGTCGGGCGCGACGCATCCGCGTCGCTTGGCTCTCCTCGCATAAGCTCGGGCGGCCGTTCGGCCTTGCGGTCCACTGGTCGTGGACCGGAACAGCGCGCCCCTCTTAACTCAGGATCAACCTCATGAACGCTCTCGTCGAACACGCCGACTTTATCGACACTTTCGAAGCCCACCCCGCTGCGACTAGCCACGCCGATGGCGCAGCAAGTCTCGCTCCCCTCCCGCATGCGGGAGGGGTTGGGGGTGGGCAGGCGAGGCACACCATCTTCGCCCCGCGCCGGCAGGCCGATTTCCTCGCCAGCCTCCAGCTCAACGGCAATGTCCGGCTCGCCTGCCGCGCCGCCGCGGTCTCGGCGCAGACCGCCTATCGCGCGCGGCGCGCCTCGCCGGCTTTCGCGCGGGCGTGGGATGCCGCGCTGCTGGCCGCGCGCGACCATGCCGAGCAGGTGCTGGCCGATCGCGCGCTCAACGGGGTCGAGGAGGCGGTGTTCTATCATGGCGAGGAGGTGGCGCGGCGGCGGCGCTATTCCGACCGGCTGCTGCTCGCCCATCTCGCGCGGCTCGACCGGATGGCCGAGCGGCCCGAACTCGGGCAGGCGCTCCCGCTGCTCGACCCCCAGATCGAGCGATTGCGGCGCGGGGAGGCGCTGGTGGAGGCCCCCCGCGAGAATTTACCCCAGGACCGTGTTCCATGTGTTCCAGATTCTTGGGATGGCGCCCGCTGCTCCAACAGCCTGCTCGACGGGCTGCCCGGTATCGAGGCGCGGCTGGCGGCGATGCACGCGGCGCGGCCGATGGGCGAGCCTCTGCCGGAGGACATGGCGGAGGCGCAGGATTGGGAGGGTGTCGAGGCGATCGAGGCCAGCCAGCTCGCCGCCTATGAGGCCGAGGTCGAGCAGTGGTGGACCGTCACCAGCGAGGAACAGATGCTCGCGATGATGGACGCGCAATGGGCGCGCGAGGACGGGGACGGGGAAAGCGAACGGGAGTGAGGTGTTTGCCAACGCCTGAGCGGCGCGACGCAAATCAGCTCCCGAGCAATTCCAAATCCACCTTGCCGCTGCCGCGTCCGACCAGGCCGATCTCGGTGGCGGCGGCGCGGGAGAGGTCGATCACGCGGTTGCCGTGGTACGGCCCGCGGTCGTTGATGCGGACCACCACGCTCTCGCCATTGGCGAGGTTGGTCACGCGGACGCGGCTGCCGAAGGGCAGGGTGCGGTGGGCGGCGGTCAGCTCGGTCATGTCGAAGCGTTCGCCGCTGGCGGTCATCCGGCCGTTGAACTTGCGGCCGTAGAACGAGGCTGTGCCGGTGCCGAGATCGGTGCCGGATGCGTCGTCGGAATTGTCGGTGGCGCTATCGGTGGCTCCGGGAACCGCCTGGTCGGGGAGCTGTTGAGTCCCGGTAATCCCCTGCGCGGCAACGGCTTGCGGCGCGTCGACGGCTGGCGTCTCGGTATGGCCGGGAACGGACGGCAGGATGATGGCGAGCACCACCGCAAGGCGGCGCAACTGTTTGGTGGACATCTGAGCTATTCCTCCCTTGCGGTGCCAAGGGTGATAGCCGCCGAAAATGGACGAGTCCCTAGGCCGGGGGGCGCTTGCCCCATTCCCGCCACAGTTCATCGCGGAGTCCCGGAACGCGACAGGTGGGGAGTGAGGGGGTACTTTCCTACCATCGCTAGGATGGCTCACTTCGTCGCAGCCACCCTCCGCGACTCGAGTCGCAAGCGGCGGAATGGCGCAAATTGGGGGCTTTCGGAGGGTCGTTGGCGCGATGAACGGTGGCGCTCAAACAGAAAATGGGGCCGGCATCGCTGCCGACCCCACTCTCACCGATGCGTGGTCATGCGCCCGAGGGCGCGTGAACTTGGCATCCGGCGTTTCCCCGTTCCATCGCGAGCAAGTCGCGTCGGATCGGCTCTATCACCGGCGCTCGCACCGGCATCCGGACCCACCCTCCTTCGGGCTTTTCCTTCCAGCTCGCGTGATCCGAAGATCCGCGCCACTGTCCGGCTAGCTCCCGTTCTCGACAGGCGGCTCCGCGGTCGGACTGCCTTTGGTGGCCGGTCTTCCGTCAGGTTTGTGCCGCCTCGATCCGAAGACCGATACAGACGCCCCTTCCTTCCATCCGACCGGTCAATCCGGCCCGTCTCGAAAACTTTTGGCGCATCCTCTTCATCGGCATTTCCGCATTGGACCGAGGTCCGCTGGCAGAATGCCTCCAAGGGTGCGTGGACAGGTTTTCTCCACGTCTTTCCGATTTGAAATCTATCGAAATATCAGGTTCTTACACCGTCAACCCCGAAACAATCTCACCCCGTTCCGATGAATTGAAGCTGCGCTCTCGGGGGCAAATTGGCAAGCGCTGCAAGCCGCGCTTATCCACTGTCCCCGGTTTTCGTTGTGGAGGAGAGTGGATAAGTTCACCATTCGTCGCAAAATTGAAAGGAAGTTATCCGCGATCGCGCTTGGCGAGCAATTTAAGCCGCAACGCGTTGAGCTTGATGAAGCCTTTGGCATCCTTCTGGTCGTACGCGCCGGCGTCGTCTTCGAAGGTCACATGCGCTTCGGAATAGAGCGAGTGCGGCGACTTGCGCCCGACCACGCTCGCCAGCCCCTTGTAGAGCTTCAGCCTTACCGTGCCGGTGACTTTCTCCTGACTGTGGTCGCAGGCCGCCTGCAGCATCTCGCGCTCGGGGCTGAACCACAGGCCGTTGTAAACCAGCTCGGCATAGCGCGGCATCAGCTCGTCCTTGAGGTGCGCGGCGCCGCGATCGAGGGTGATCTGCTCGATCCCGCGATGGGCGCGGGCGTAGATCTCGCCGCCGGGCGTTTCGTACATGCCGCGACTCTTCATACCCACGAAGCGGTTCTCGACCAGATCGAGCCGCCCGATGCCGTGCTTGCGGCCCAGATCGTTGAGCGCGGCGAGCAGGGTTGCGGGGCTCATCGCTTCTCCGTTCAGCGCCACGCCGTCGCCGCGTTCGAAGTCGATGGTGATGTATTCAGGCGCGTCGGGCGCATCCTCCGGGTTGACGGTGCGCGAATAGACGTAGTCGGGCGTCTCTTCCCACGGATCTTCCAGCACTTTCCCCTCGGACGAAGTGTGGAGCATGTTCGCATCGGTCGAGAAAGGGCTTTCGCCGCGCTTGTCCTTCGGCACCTGGATCTGGTGGGCTTCGGCCCATGCGATCAGTGCGGTGCGGCTGGTCAGATCCCATTCGCGCCACGGGGCGATGACGGTTATGTCCGGGTCGAGCGCATAGGCGCTGAGTTCGAAGCGGACCTGATCGTTGCCCTTGCCGGTCGCGCCATGGGCGATGGCATCCGCGTTGGTTTCATGCGCGATCTCGACCAGCCGCTTGGAGATCAGGGGGCGGGCGATCGAGGTGCCAAGCAGGTAATCGCCTTCATAGCGCGCGTTCATGCGCATCATCGGAAAGACGAAATCGCGCACGAAGTCTTCCCGCAGGTCTTCGATGAAGATATGCTTATCGGGAATGCCCATCGCGCGGGCTTTCTCGCGCGCAGGACCGAGTTCCTCGCCCTGGCCGAGGTCCGCGGTGAAGGTCACGACCTCCAGCCCGCGCTCGACCTCCAGCCATTTGGCGATCACCGACGTATCGAGACCGCCGGAATAGGCGAGGACGACGCGTTTGATATCGGACATGGGGCAGGCTCCGGCAGGAATGGATCGGGGATGATTTCGGCGAGCGCCCTAGGACGCAGTTGCGCGCGGCGCAATGGTTCTCAACCGCGCGGGAAGCAATGCGCCCAATGCAAGGGCGCGATAGATATAGCTCAGCAGCATGGCCGACCACAGCCCAGTCGCACCCCACGGTCTCAGCATGAGATCGGTGGCGACATACAGTGCGGTGGCGACCAGCGCGGCGTTGCGGAATGCGCGCGACCACGTGGCGCCGATATAAATTCCGTCGAGCAGCCATGCCGGCATCCCGGCGAGCGGTATCAAGGCGACGAATGCGAGGTAGGGATAGGCCGCCTGGCGCACGGCCTCATTGGTTGTCATCGCGTCGATGATCGGGGTGCCAAGCAGAAGGATGCCGATTGCAAAGAGTGCCCCTGCTGCCAGCGAGAACTCGCCGGTGAGGCGGATAGCCCGCAGCATATCTTGCCGGTCGCCGCGACCTATCGCTGCGCCGACGCGCGCTTCGGCCGTAAAGGCGAAGGCGTCCAGCACATAGGCACTGACGGCGACAAACTGGTCGAGCACGGCATTGGCCGCCAATTGCTCCGTTCCGAGCCGCGCTCCGCCATTGGCGAACCATGCGAACAGGAACAGCAGCGCCAGCGTGCGGATCATAATGTCGAAGTTGACGGTGAACAGTCGCTTCAGCTTCTCGCGATCGAACAGCAGCGCATAATGGCGCAAGCGCGAGAAATACGCTCGTCCACCGACCTTCAGGGCTATCGCGATGCCGCAAAGCAGTGCGAACCATTCGGCGATGGCAGTCCCGGCAGCGACTCCGCGAGCACCCCAGCCGAGACCCCAGACAAACCAGATGTCGAGCGCAATATTGGCCGCATTCATGGCGATCTGGAGGGCCAGCGCGGCGCGTGTCCGACCGAGACCGAACAGCCAGCCGAGGAGCGCGAAAAAGCCGAGCGCAGCAGGCGCACCGAAGAAACGCACCGATACATAGCCTTGAGCAGTGTCAGTCAGCTTCTCTCCACCCGCGAGCAGGGCAAAGGCACCTTGCGCCAGCGGATATTGCAGGAGGATGAGCGCGACCCCGACAATAAGGCCGATCGCCAGTCCGCGCACCAGCATCGCGTTGGTTTCGTCGCGGTCGCCGCTGCCCTCGGCCTGGGCGGTCATCCCGGTCATGCCCATGCGCAGGAAGCCGAAAGCCCAGAAGACGAAGGTGATAATGACCGATCCAAGCGCCACCCCGGCCAGCGCGACAGCGTTGCCGGTGCGCCCGATTACAAGCGTGTCGACCATACCCACGAGCGGCACCGAAGCCTGCCCGAGAATGATCGGCCATGCCTGCGCGAAGATTGCCCGGCGGTTCAGGGGCGTGCTTGCCATGTGCAACTCTTATTCAGCCCCATTGAGTCACGCTACCAAGCATGGCACGTTTCGCTTTTAGCTTAGCTTCGATGCACAAATCGTATCAACACCGGAGAGGATCCAAATGAGATCGAGCATATTTCTTGCGGGGGTTGCCGCCCTTGCAATGACGTCGGCTGCACAAGCGGACGAAGGCATGTGGACATTCGATGGTTTTCCGACGGCCAAGGTAGAGGCGGCCTATGGCTGGGCACCGGACAGGGCTTGGCTCGATCGTGTGCAGGCTGCGGCGGTGCGTCTGACGGGCGGCTGTTCAGCAAGCTTCGTGTCGTCGAGTGGACTGATCCTGACCAACCACCATTGCGTTGCCAGCTGTCTGTTCGATAACTCGACTGCCGACAGCGACCTGCTCAAGAACGGGTTTCTTGCCGACCGGCGCACAATGGAGAAAAAGTGCCCCGGCCAGCAGGCCGAAGTCGTCACCAAGATCACCGACGTGACTAGCCAAGTGAAAGCGGCTTACGCGGGGGTCGACGGAGAGGCTTTGACGAAGGCGCGCGATGCCAAGATAGCCGATATCGAAAAAGCCGGCTGTCCTGACACCTCAATCACGCGTTGCCAGGTCGTGACGCTGTTCGGCGGGGGTGAGTACAAACTCTACACCTATCGCAAATATTCCGATGTCCGGCTCGTCTGGGCACCAGAGGATCGGGCCGCGACTTTCGGCGGCGATCCCGACAATTTCAACTTTCCGCGCTACTCGCTCGATGCCAGCTTCCTGCGCGCTTATGAGAACGGCAAGCCGGTCGCGACACCGCAGCACCTCAAGTGGGAGCCGCGCGAGCCAAAGAAAGGCGAGCTGACGTTCGTGGTCGGCAACCCCGGATCGACCAGCCGCCTCTACACGGGTAGCCAGCTGGCCTTCGAGCGCGAGGTGCGCTTGCCGATCACCGTGGCGGTACTGTCCGAACTGCGCGGGCGCCTGATCCGCGCAATGGAAGAGAGCCCGGAGCACGAGCGCGAAGGCCTCGATATGCTGAACGGGGTCGAAAACAGTCTGAAGGTTTATATCGGCCGGGTGAAGGCGCTCAATGATCCTGCTTTCACCAAGAAGCTGGCCGATGCCGAGTCTGAGCTGAAAGCCAAGAGTGCTGGCAACGCCGAAGTCGGCGACCCATGGACTGACGTACAGAATGCCGTGAAAGCCTATCGATCCTTGTACCTGCCTTACCGCTTCACCAATCCGAGCGGTGAACTCTATGGCTACGCCGAGGCTCTCGTGATGGCGGCGCAGGAACGCGCCAAACCCAATGCCGAGCGGTTGCCCGGTTACACCGACAGCGCACTGCCGCTCTTGCAAAAGCGCGTGCTCGACGAAAAGCCGGTCTACCCCTGGCTTGACGAATTGGGCATGGAATGGAGCCTCAGCAAGGCGCGAGAATATCTCGGCGTGGACGATCCGGACAGCAAGCTGCTGCTCGGCAAGGAGAGCCCAGAGGAACTGGCGGCGCGGATGGTCAAGGGGACCAAGCTGGCCGATCCCGCCTATCGCAAGCAGTTGTGGGATGGCGGGCTGGACGCGATCAAGGCTTCGGGCGATCCCATGATCCAATATGCGCTGAAACTGGTTCCGCGCCAACGCGAACTTCAAAAGCAGGTGGATGCGCAATACGCCGGGCCACTCGCCATCGCGGGGGGCAAGCTCGCCGACGCACGCTTTGCCGCCTATGGCAATGACCTCTATCCCGACGCGACCTTCACCCTGCGCATCAGCTACGGCAAGGTTGCGGGCTGGATCGAGCGGGGCAAGGAAGTGCCGTTCCAGACGACGCTGGGCGGCACCTTCGACCGCGCCACCGGATCGCAACCGTTCGATCTTGCTCCGGCATTTGCCAAGCATGAGAAGGATATCGATCCGGGCATCACCTATGACTTTGTGACCACCAACGACATCATCGGCGGCAATTCAGGCTCGCCGGTGATCGACAAGGCGGGCGGCGTGATCGGTGCGGCATTCGACGGCAACATTCACTCGCTGGGCGGCAATTACGGCTACGACGGCAGCGTCAACCGTACCGTCGTGGTGTCGACCGCTGCGGTGCAGGAAGCGCTAGAGAAGATCTATCCTGCGCCGAATCTGATCAAGGAATTGGCCGCAAAGTAACCGTGTGCGGGGGTGTGCTGTGGCGCGCCCCCGGCACCTTAACGCAGTTGGCTGTCCTTGCTGCCGCGCCGGTTGATCGAGGAGTGCGCGATCGCGCGGTCACGTCCAGATTGACAGGCGATGCAGGTCTTGACGCCGGGCAGCGCCTCGCGACGGCGTTCGGGAATTTCCTCGCCGCATTCGACGCAATATTGCTCGCTCTCGCCCTGCGGCATGCGCGCTCTTGCAGCGCTGACCGCGTCCGAAACCGTGTCGTCGATCTGGTCCTGAACCGCGCCATCTCGCGCCCATCCACCGGCCATTTGCAATCCTCCTTGCCGCTAGAGATGGCGATGCGGAAGGCTGCGTCAAGCGTGGCGCTAATTCAGACCACGCGGCCGCCGCTCATCTTGGCTTCGGCTTCGGCCATGTAGCCGCGGCTCAGCGGCAGGGTGCGGCGATTGCGGCTGAACTGGAGTTGGTAATTGCCCATACCGCCATTCTCGAACGCGCCGGTCGCCCCGGCGAGGTAGAACGTCCACATGCGGAAGAACCGCTCGTCGTACATGGCGACGATCTTGTCCTTGTTGGCCTGACAATTGCCGTACCATGCGCGCAGGGTGAAGGCGTAGTGCAGCCGCAACGTTTCGATGTCTGTGGCGATCAGCCGGCTCTTCTCGCTTGCCTCGACCGTTTCCGATAGCGCAGGGATATAGCCACCGGGGAAGATGTATTTGCGGGTGAAGGCATCGGTTGTGCCCGGTGTGCCGAAACGTCCGATGGTGTGGACCAATGCTACGCCATCGTCGGTCATCAGATTGGCGCAGCAGCGGAAGTAGGTTTCGAACTGGCGCTGTCCGACGTGCTCGAACATGCCGACAGAAACGATCCGGTCGAACTTGTCGCCACGTTCGGCGAGATCGCGGTAGTCGACCAGCTCGAACTTGACCCTGTCGGCAACACCCGCCTGCTCGGCACGCTTCTGCGCGAGGGCGAATTGCTCCTCGCTGAGTGTGATGCCGAGCACGGTCACATCGGCGTTCTGCGCAAGGTAGATCGCCATGCCGCCCCAGCCGCAGCCGATATCGAGCACGCGCTGTCCGGGCTTGAGGTCGAGCTTTGCGGCAATATGCGCCAGCTTGGCCTGCTGCGCCTCCGACAGCGTTTTCACGCCTTCGGGCCAGTAGCCGCAGCTGTATTGCATGTATTCGGGATCGAGCATCAGCTCGTAGAGCGCGTTGCCAATGTCGTAGTGATGGCCGACATTCTTTTTCGAGCTGATCCGATTGTTGACCTGTTCGAGCGCGAATGCGGCGGAATTGGCAATCTTCCGGCCAAACGAGGGCAGGCCGACATCGCCGCCTTTATCCCAGGGCGAATTGGCCTGCAGCAGTTCGACCAGCTGCATGATATCGCCGTGCTCAAAATTCAGGCGACCGTCCATGAACGCTTCGGCTGCGCCCAACGCCGGGTCCAACACGATGTCGCGCGGCACCTTCTTGTCGGTGAAACGGATTGCGACGTCGGGATAGCCGTCGACGACCGAGCCATAAATGCGCTCATCGCCGTCGGCGAAAAACACCTCCAGCGTGCCGAGTTTGACGGCGTGACGCAGAAAGCGGTGAATCAGTGTCTTGCTCATGTGCGAACCTCTAGGAGGAGAGGGTGCGGATTACCAACCAGAGTTTGGAAGAATTCCAATCAGATCCCTGCGTACCACTGATACCCTGCGACATCCTCCCAATAGCCGCCCTTTCCACCACCGATGTTGTCCAGGCTTTCTACCGCTTCGATCGCCGTCAGATATTTCGCGTGCTTGTAGCCCAGCTGGCGCTCGACCCTGAGGCGCAGCGGTGCGCCGTTGCGGACCGGCAGCGGTTCGCCGTTGAGCATATGGGCGACGATCGTTTGCGGATGATGGGCGTCGTTGAGGTCGATGCTCTCGTAATAGGCCGTACCGCCAAGTTCGTCGGCACAGCGCAGTACGATGTAGCGCGAACGCGGATCGAGTTCGGCCATGTCGAGGATCGTCTTCAATTGCGGACCGGTCCATTGGCCGATTGCGCTCCAGCCTTCGACGCAGTCGTGGCGGGTGATCTGGGTGCGTTGGGGCAGGGCGCGGATTTGATCGAGCGAAAGGCTTATCGGCTTCGCGACAAGGCCGCGCACGTCGAGTCGCCAGTTGGCAAAGCCCGCCGCCGCTTGGGCGGGGTAATCGCCGTTGGTTGGATCGGTCGAACCATTGCCACGGAAGAAGGGAGAGATATCTTTGGGGCTGAATTCGGGCACCAATTCCTGCGCGGGATTGAGCAGCCGCTGGGCTTTCATCTGCAAGCTGTCGGCAGCGCCCAGGACGCTCGACCCCGCTTTCGATTTGGCGATCTTGTCGCAGCCCGCGAGCAGCGTTGCGCCGAGCCCGACGAGCAAGTTCCTACGCTTCATTGCGGTGCCCTCCATTGATCATCGCACTGATCTGTCGTCTCGGGCCGGACAGCAGGACCAGCAGGATATGGATCACGAAGAAACCGACGATCGACCATGCAAAGATGAAATGCAGCGAGCGAGCCGACTGGCGACCGCCCAGCAGTTGCACCAGCCAGCCGAAACTCGGTTCCATCCCCGGACTGATCGCGATGCCGGTGGCGACCATCATCGGGAGGAAAATGCCCAGCACTACGCCATAGGCGAGCTTCTGAAGGAAATTGTACTTGCTTCCCTCATGGTCGAAATTGAGTTTGAGATGTTCGACCACATCGTGCCAGATATTCGCAAGACGCCATTCGCGTCTGCTGGTCGCGATGTCGCGGCGAAAATGGCGGTTGGCGAGCATCGCCACCCACATGAACAGGAGCATCAGCGCAAAGCCCCAGGCGGCGAGGATATGCCAGGAACGTGCCTGCGCGAGGTTGTAGTAGCCAGGGATCACCATCCAGTCGGGAAAGCGCGGGACCGAAAGCCATTGCTGTCCCTCGGCAAAGCCCCATTGGCCCCAGTATAGCCGCGGGTGCGCGTTGGAGATCGTCAGCCCGGACATGAACAGCACCGTCACGAAAACGAGGTTGAGCCAGTGCCAGACACGGGTCGAAAGCGCGTGACGTTTCATCCGTCGTTCCTCTGCAACGCGCGGGCAACGTAGATTACGTCGCGGTCCTGGTCGAGAAGGTGTTGTCCACTGTCCACGTAGAGCGTCTGTCCGCTGGCCAGCCACCCCTGCGCGAGGAACAGCGCCGCTTCGGCAACTTCGTCCGGACCGGTCTTGCGCTGGAGCAGGTTGAGGCGATGGGAAATCTCGGTTTCCTCCTCGCTCTGGTCGTGGCTGCGCAGGATTGCCCCGGGCGCAAGACCATAGATGCGGTCGCGCGGGTCGTTTTGTGCCTTGGCCAGCATCGCGATGGTCGAGCCGAGCGCGTGCTTGCTCATCGTATAGCTGAAGAAATCGGGGTTCGGGTTGGCCAGCTTCTGGTCGGTGATCTGGATTACGCGCCTGCCACCTTTCGCCCGCGCGGAGGCGAGGAAACGCTGCCCCATCAGGGTTGGCACACGAGCGTTGACCGCCATGGCCTTCCGATGGACGTCGGGATCGAGTGCCTCGGCCGTGTCCGAGGTGAAAATGCCGGCCGAATTGATGAGCACTCGCCAATCCGTCAGTCGTGAAGCGCAACCCTCGATCATAGCGGCAGCCGCTGTCTCGTCGAACAGGTCGCAGGAAACCGTTTCCGCACTTTCAAGCTCGTGGGCGAGAGCTTCAGCCTCATCACGCGAATGACCATAGTGGATGACCACGTGCCATCCCGCTTCTCCAAAGCTTCGGGCGATCCTTGCACCGACACGCTTGGCGGCCCCCGTTATCAATACAGAAGGTCTGTCGCTCATCGCTTCCGGTTGAGCATATTGCGCGCGAAAGGGGAAGCGTCAGCGCACATAGAAACGCGCCACCACCCTTCGAAAAGAATGACGACGCGTCCTGCGACCCGAAAGGATCGGATGCTTCGTTATATCAACGGCAGACAGTCCGGCCGCGGTCGATCGAGCGGCCGAGAAGCGCGCCACCAGCAGCACCGAGAATGGTTCCGGTAGCCCGGTCACCACGCGTATCGATAGCGCGGCCCACCAATGCTCCGGCGGCGAGGCCTACCAGAAGCCCGGTCGTGCCATCCGAGCGATGGCAGTAATAGCGGCCATCATTCCCACGCCAGTAACGCACACCGCTGTGCGTGGTGTGATATTCATGGCGGTCACGGTCGTAGCGCTCACGATCATGAGCGCGCTTTCCATGGGCCGGAGCCCAAGGCGGCGGATCGGCAAGAGCCGGAGTGGCGGTGGTCGCCAGCATGGCGGCGGAGGCAAGAGCCAGAGAAAGCTTTTTCATTGTTTTCACCCTCTGTGATGCAACATTTGATACTACAACGGCAAAGCTTGTGCTCAGGTCCACAACGTCCGATGAATGGACATCGCTAACGCGTATTTCGCGATGAGACGGTTCACAGGAGCGCCGAGTTGTAGGATCAAGCCAGGTTGTTCAGGCGCATTCCGAGCGTTTGATAGCCCGTTTGCGCCAATCCGATCCAAGGATGGCCGAAACAGCCAATTCGGCAATCAGGTCGCTGTCCGATGCACCTTTTGGATCAGCCAGGGCAGAGAAGATCGTGGCGATGGAAATGTCGGTCCCCGACCCGGCAATCGGCTCAAGCATATCGCCCGCGCTTGCCTCGCCTTCTACCACGACCCTGAAATACCAGCCGCAACGCCCGCTTCCGAGAATCGCCTTCACCATGCCGGAATGGCCGAACCGGCGTTCTATGGTGGCGCAGGGCATTCGCGGCTGGCTCACTTCCAACACCGCCGAACCGAGCCGGAAGCGCTGACCGAGCCTGATTTCACTCTCGACAATACCTTCGACGGCAAGGTTGCTCCCGAACGCGCCGGGTTCCTCCAGAGCCGGATGATCGCCGATCTTTTGCCGCCAGAATGCGCGATGGGCGAGGGGGTAGAGATGCACCGCCATGTCAGGCCCACCATGGTATTTAGTGTTCACCTGCGTGTCGCCTGCGAGGCCAAGGTGAGTGATAGCCACAGGGCCTTGCAGCGGGACTTTGGCGATCGCGCTGGTCTGACCACCGGGTAACTTGGCAGGTGTTCCCGCGCAAAGGGCTGCAACGATATAGCCGCTCATTGCTCTTTCCTTACCGTCAACGCCAACCAGTCACGCACCGTCCCGTCCGCACCTTCCCCCCGAAACTGCTCGCATTCGACTATAGCGAAACTTGCCATGCGATAGGCGTCCTCCAGCCACCGTCGGTCGGGAAAATTATGGAGCCGTCCCAGCAAATCGCGCCCCTTGCCATCGCCGAGCTTGTAGCTGGCAAAGTGCCAGCCACCCGGCTTGATGGCGCGATGGATAGCGCTCAGTACAGCCGGAAGGTCAATCCGTGCGACGTGAAGCAGGCAGGCGTTGGCCCAGACGGCGTCGTAGACTGCCTCGGCGTCGAGTTCGTCAAAACGCATGCGGCGCACTGCGATGCCGAAACGTTCGCGTGCCTTCGCGGCCATTGCGGCGGTCCCGTCCGTCGCATCTGCAACAAATCCGCGCTCGATCATCCGTGCGGCATCGCGACCGCCACCGCAACCCAGTTCCAAGATTGTGCAGCCGGGTTCTAGGCGATCCAGAAAACCGTCGAGATAACGGCTGGGGCGTTGCCCGAAACTGGCCGTATATTGCTGCGCCTGCCCTTCGTAAAAGGAGAGGGTGGCGGGATCGCTCACGCCTCGGCGCGCTCCGCTTCTGCCGCTTCACGATCGCGCTGTGCGCGGCTCTTCTTTTCCGCCGCGGTCTTGAGCTGGCCGCAGGCGGCATCGATGTCGCGCCCGCGCGGGGTGCGCACCGGGGCGGAAATGCCGTGTTCGAAGACGATGTCGGAGAACCGGCGCACACGTTCGGGTGTCGAGCACTCATAAGGGGCGCCCGGCCAGGGGTTGAACGGTATAAGGTTGACCTTGGCAGGCAGCTTGTAATGCTTGATGAGCCGCACGAGCTCGCGCGCATGTTCGTCGCTGTCGTTCTTGTCCTTCAGCATCACATATTCGAAGGTGATGCGCCGCGCGTTGGAGGCGCCGGGATAGGCAGCGCAGGCCGCGAGCAGCTCCTCAATCCCGTATTTGCGGTTGAGGGGGACAATTTCGTCACGGATTTCCTTGTTGGTCGCGTGAAGCGATACGGCAAGGTTGACGCCGATCTCCTCGCCGCAACGCTCCATCATCGGGACAACGCCGCTGGTCGATAAGGTAATGCGGCGCTTCGACAGGGCCAGCCCATCGCCGTCCATCACCAGCTTGAGCGCATCGCGAACGTTGTCGAAATTGTACAGCGGTTCGCCCATGCCCATCATCACGATATTGGTCAGCAAGCGTCCGTCGGCGGTATATTCCGCCTCATCCGCATCCTCAGCGAAATCCATCTTCCCTTTGGGCCATTCGCCCAGCGCATCGCGCGCGAGCATGACCTGTCCGACGATCTCGCCGGGGGTGAGGTTGCGCACCAGCCGCATGGTGCCGGTATGACAGAAGCGGCAATTGAGCGTGCAGCCGACCTGGCTGGAGACGCACAGTGTCCCGCGATCGGCATCGGGGATGAACACCATTTCGAACTCGTGACCGTCGGCGGTCTGGAGCAACCACTTGCGCGTGCCATCGGTCGAATGCTGGGCTTCGACCACGTCGGGGCGACCGATCACGAACCTTTCGGTCAGCCACGGGCGCATCGGTTTGGCGATATCGGTCATCGCCTCGAACTCGGTCACACCGCGATGGTAGAGCCAGTGGAACACCTGCTTGGCGCGAAGCTTGGCCTGCTTTGGATCGAGGCCGGCTTGTTCGAACAACTCGCGGATACGTGCCTTCGGCAAGCCGATCAGGTCCACGCGGCCATCTTCACGCGGCGTGATGTCGCGCGCGACAGGAACCGGATCGATCTGCCCGGGAATGCTCATCAACTGTGTGTCTGCCATGGGAGCGGCGCATATAGAGCCTCTCGGCGCAATTATCCAGCACGCTGGGCGGACAACGGTTGGTCGCAGGATTTGGGAACCTGCATCCTGCCGCTAGCTGGCAACCATTTGACGCAAGAATGTTACTTGTCTGCAACACAATCCTGTTGTGCGAGGTTAATGAAACCATCCGTGCTGCGGGCCATTTTCCACCTCACCGGCGCACAAAAACGCCGAAATATGGAAATGGAGTACCAAAACATGAAGACATCAGTCGCACTTATCGCCCTTGCTACCGTGGCCGCTACCGCCACTCCGGCCATGGCGCAGGCCAACCGCGAGCCCTTTACCGGTGCGCGGATTGGTGTTGAGGCTGGTTACGATCACCTGCGTTCGGGCAGCAGCGTGGACAACGACACGTCGCGCGATCTCAAGCAGTCGATCGACGGCGTCACATATGGCGCAACCATCGGTTACGATGCGGCAGTGACCCCGAAAGTACGTATCGGTGCCGAGGCCTCGCTCGCCGACAGCTCGGCCAGTTGGGACAACAACAATGGTGTGCCCAATACGTTCAACCTCGGCCACGTCCAGGCCGACCGTGACATCTATGTCGGCGGTCGAGTGGGTTATGTAACCTCGCCGAAGACTATGCTGTACGTGAAGGGCGGTTATACCAACACCCGCTTCGGCTTGGAAGGCACGGACGGCACGGTCAGCGCTACACAGCATCTCGATGCCGACGGTTATCGGCTTGGCGCTGGTATTGAATATGCGGTGACGCCGAACGCCTACATTGGCGCGGAATATCGTTATTCGCACTACACCAATGCGAATTTCGATTTCGAAGGCAACACGCCCGATTCGAGCAGCTTCAACATCGACACCGATCGCCATCAGGTTGTCGCGACCGCGGGCTTCCGCTTCTAAGCAAAGCCGCAAACGACAGGTAAGGGGACGAGACTTTCGGGTTTCGTCCCCTTTTCCTTGGCGGAACCTCTATGATCGGTTGGAACAGCCCACGCTGGCCGCATCCATCGCACTGGCTGCGCCTTTCAGGGTATAGCTGTCCCAGTAGCGCTTTCCCGCGCTGTCTGTTGCGAACACCGTCATCACCGGCTGGCTGCGCATGGCGGCGAGGATCGCCGCGTCGGAGCGTGGATCGCGTGCCCAGGCATCGACGCCGCTGCCCGTGAGCGCGAAATAGCGACCGCCGAGCTTCAAGGTGATGCTATGTCCTGGCTGCACCTTGCGCGCGAGACGAAAATGCACTTGTCCGCGCACGTCCTTGCTCGGCCAGGTGCCGATAGTGACGAAGGGCTGGGTCTCGTTGGCGTGTTTGGCCGGCGCGGGCATGGCAATGGCATAACAGCGCGGCACTGACGGATCGCGGAAGGCGGCCCATGTATCGAACACGCCGAGGCTGTCGCGCGCAAGGGCCGGACAGGCCACGCAAGCGATAGCAAGCGAGAAGGCGATTGCGAACGACCTAGCCATAGGCAATCGCCAGCACCTCCCATTCCTTGGCCCCACCGGGCAGGCTTACACTTCTGAGATCGCCGACCACAGCACCCTTGAGCGCGCGGGCCAACGGGCTCGACCAGCCGATCCGTCCGGCGCCGGCATCCTGTTCATCGTCCCCGACGATGGTCACGGTCTTCTCCGTATCGTTTTCGTCCACAAGGGTAACGCGAGCGCCGAAGAATACGCGGGACTTGTCCGGCTGCGACGCCGGATCGAGTACACGCGAAGCCTTCATCCGCTTGGCCAGAAAAGCCAGCTCGCGATCTATCTCGCGCATTTTCTTGCGCCCGTAGAGATAGTCGCCGTTCTCGCTGCGGTCGCCATTTCCCGCAGCCCAGCTGACGATCTCCACGATCCGCGGCCGCTCTGTCCCGAGCAAATGGTCGTACCGCGCCTTCAGTGCGGCATAACCTGCCGGGGTGATTGGGTGGGAAGGCGGCTGGCCGGACGCCAACTCACTTGTCCCGGATTGCGAGCCATTCCTCGAGCCATTTGATCGAATAGTCGCCCGACTGGACATCGGGCTGCCGGATCAATTCGTCATGGAGCGGAATGTTCGTCTTCACCCCTTCGACAACCATCTCGCCCAGTGCGCGCTTCAACCGCATCAGGCAGCGCTCGCGGTTGCGCCCATATACGATCAGTTTCGCAATCATGCTGTCGTAATAGGGAGGGATACGGTAGCCCGCATACAGGCCGCTATCCACGCGCACATGCATCCCGCCCGCAGCGTGGTAATAGGTCACCGTGCCCGGGCTCGGCGCGAAGGTCCACGGGTCTTCGGCGTTGATGCGGCATTCGATCGCGTGGCCCGTGAAGACGATCTCATCCTGCGTGACCGACAAATCCTTGCCTTCTGCGATGCGGATCTGTTCGCGCACAAGATCGATGCCGGTGATCATCTCCGTCACCGGATGTTCGACTTGCAGGCGGGTGTTCATTTCGATGAAATAGAACTCGCCGTTTTCCCACAGGAACTCGATCGTGCCAGCGCCGCGATAGCCCATGTCGCTCATCGCCTTGGAGACGATGCCACCCATACGTTCACGCTCTTCGGGCGTGATGACTGGCGAGGGTGCTTCCTCGAGTACTTTCTGGTGGCGCCGCTGGAGCGAACAGTCGCGTTCGCCCAGATGCACGGCATTGCCGCGCCCGTCACCGAACACCTGGAATTCTATGTGGCGCGGATTGCCGAGGTATTTCTCGATATAGACCGTCGCATCGCCGAAAGCGGCCTTGGCCTCGCTCCCGGCCTGCTTCATCAGCGTTTCGATCTGGTCCTCGCCCGCGCAGACTTTCATGCCGCGACCACCGCCGCCGCTCGCCGCCTTGATGATGACCGGATAGCCAATTTCCGCGGCGATGCGCTTGGCTTCTTCGTAATCGGACACCGCGCCGTCCGACCCTGGGACCAGCGGCAGGCCGAGCTTTCCGGCGGTGCGCTTGGCCTCGACCTTGTCGCCCATGGTGCGGATATGTTCGGGCTTGGGGCCGATCCATGCGATCTCATGCGCCTCGACGATCTCGGCGAATTTGGCGTTCTCGGACAGGAAACCGTAGCCGGGATGGATCGCGTCGGCGTGGCTCACTTCGGCCGCCGAGATGATGTTGGCAATGTTGAGATAGCTCTCGCCCGCGGGCGGCGGGCCGATGCACACCGCATGGTCGGCCATGCGCACATGCATGGCATCGGCATCGGCGGTGGAGTGCACCGCGACCGTCTCGATCCCCATTTCCTGCGCCGCGCGGTGGATGCGCAGCGCGATTTCGCCGCGGTTGGCGATCAGTATGCGTTGAATGCCCATCGATCGTCCCGTCTTCAGCCGATGACGACCAGCGGCTGGCCGAACTCGACCGGCTGGGCATTTTCGATCAGGATCGCCTTGATCGTCCCGGCCTTGTCGGCGGCGATCGGGTTCATCACCTTCATCGCCTCGATAATCGCGACGGTGTCGCCTTCCTTCACGCTGTCGCCCACCGACACGAAATTGGCTGCACCGGGTTCTGGCGCCAGATAGGCAGTGCCGACCATCGGCGAAGTAAGAGCGCCTGCGACATCGGCGCTGGTGGCACTGTCGGTTCCTGGTGCCGCCTCCGGTGCGGCCGGGGCAGGTGCCACCGGTGCGGCAGCAGGCATCGGTGCGGGCATTGGCATGGCCGCCACACCGCCACGCGCGACACGGATCTTGCGGTCACCATCTTCTACTTCGATTTCGCTCAAGCCCGTTTCGGCGAGCATTTCGGCGAGTTCGCGCACGAGGCCGGTATCGACCTCCATGCCGCCCTTGCCGTTTGCGTTCTTGCTGGTCCCAGCCATGATTTTCCCTGTAATGAGTTGTGCGGCGCCTATGCGCGTGTGCGCCCGGGCTGGCAAGGGGGCGGGGTGGACTTCAAAGCGCGGCCACCTTCTCCAGCGCTACGCGATAGCTGTCCGGCCCAAGGCCCTGCACGCAATCGGCGGCAGCCATTCCGACATAGGAAATATGGCGGAATTCCTCGCGCTTGGATGGGTCGGACAGGTGCACTTCGATGACCGGGAGCTCGATGGCGCGGATCGCGTCGAGCAGAGCAACGGAAGTGTGGGTATAGGCACCGGCGTTGAGCAGCACGGCCTTCGCGCCGCGCTCGCGCGCCTCGTGCAGCCAGTCGACCAGCGTTCCTTCATGGTTGGTTTGGCGCATTTCCACGCTCAGGCCGAGATCGGCGCCCTGCTTTTCCAGCTTAGCGCCGATCTCGTCGAGCGTGGTGCTGCCATAGATTTCCGGCTCGCGCAGGCCGAGCAGGTTGAGGTTGGGGCCGTTGAGGACGAGGACGAGCGGTTTCATTCCGCTCGTCTAATGCCAGATACCTCTAGCTGTCGACGCCTTTGATCTTCCCGATCTGGCGCGCGGCGGTGTAACCGAGATAGCCCGTTCCAAAGAGGGCATAGAGCGAATCCGGCAAGGCAGAGAGATACGCGGTCATTCCGGCACCGATTGCGCTGGCCTTCGCCGGATCGAACGCGGCCACCACGCCCATCGGTACGGACAGCAGGATCAATACGTACATCACATAAAGGAAGGATGGTCGTGCACGGCTGGTCCAAGGGTCGCTCGATTTGGCTTCGGCGACGATGGCCGACAGGCGCGCTTCGATAAGCTGCATCTCCTGCGAACCTTGAAGTTGGAGCAGTTCGAGTTTGGCTTTCTCTCGTGCGACCTTGTCGGGAATGATCTTGTCGATGAGTGAGGTGAGCGGACCAATAAGCGATTCGATGAGGGGCATAGCTGGTTCCTTTCGGATAAATCAGCTAACCATTATGGTTCGTGTAGGAAATCACTGGCGAGCAGGGAGTCAGGCAGCGCGAACCCGCTTCTTGGCGAGGATCCGTTCGTAAAGCGAAAAAAGTTCCTCGAAATGGTCTTCCATGCTGCGCACGTGATCGGGCGGCGGGAGCGGCTCGAAATGGTTTGGCAGGGAGCGAATGGCACGCACGGCATCGTCGGCTTCGGTTGCGCGATATTGATAGGGACCGGAGGCGAAATCGGAAGCACCGCCACGATCCGGTGCGATCACGGGGATGCCCGATGCGCGCGCTTCTGCGGTGGTCATGCCAAAGGTTTCCGCTTCGCAGCCGTGCAGCAAAGCGTCTGCGCTGGCCAGTATCGCGGCAAATCTCTCGCGGTCGCGGACCGGCTTGAACAGGCGAATATGCGGGTTGCCCGCAATGGCACGGACGATCTTGGCATGGGCGCGGCCCTCGCCGAAGATCGCGAAGCCCAGCGGGCGATCGCGCCCGGCGATCGTTGCCGCCTCGACCAGCATCGGCACACGCTTTTCGGTCGCCAGCCGTCCGGCCGCCACCAGCAGGGTCGCCTCCGGACCAAGCGCACACTGTGCCAGCAATTCGGCGCGCAGGGCCTCGTCGCGCTTATCGGGAGAAAAGGCCCCCGATTGCACGCCCATCGGGATGTTCACGACATGGGCAACGCCGCCTTCGGTCATGCGTGCGGCCAGATGCGAATTGGCGCATACGACCGCTTCGAAAGTGCGCCCGAATTCGCGCAGCCGCTGCCAGAACCAGTCGAACTGGCGATCGACCGTGTCGGGTTTGGCGAGGCGTTCGAACCAGCGATAGGCATGGGCCGAGAGCGGCTCCGAATGCATGATCATCGCCTTGGGTACGTCGGGCCGCCAGTCCTTGGCGATCATCGCGCTACGCCATGGCGACGACACTTCCACCAGGTCCGGTTGCAGCCTGTCGAGCGCTTCGTGCACCGGGGCCGCATCCGTAAACGCGAAATATTTGCGGTCGAGCGGAAAGCGGGCTGCCGGAACGGTCACGATCCGTGCATGAGGGCCACGTTCCTCGACGCCAGCCTCCTCCTCCGGCGCAAGGATGGTGATATCCTGGCCGAACTGCTCGGCCAGCGCGAGCTTCTGATCCACATAGGTGCGGATACCGCCCCCGTGCGGAGTGTAGAACCCACAGACATCGACAATCTTCATGGAAGTTATTTTGCCTTGCGAAGTGGCCTCATGCCAAGCCCGCGCTGGTAGTTCATCACAACTTCGAGGCGGGTCAACCCGGAACCGGCTGCTGCACTGGCCTTATCGGCGCTCGGCTTGCTCCAGCCGAGCTTTGGATTTCCCGCAAAACCGATGCCGTCGACACGCCAGCCGAATTTGTGGTTCGAATCGCGATCATGCAGCACCATCACCGAATATCGGCCCGGTTCCGGAACGCGGATGCACAGTTCCGGCGTGCCGCTGGCAGGCAGCGCCTTCTCCACCCGGCGGAAGGTTTTGCCTTGCTCGATCAACTTGTTGTCGTCGGCGAGGAAATCGTGGTTGTTGTCGGGATAGACTTCGACCTTGATCAGGCCGCGCCGGTCCTTGAGGCCTTCCACATCGACGAGGAAGGCCGGGCCGGTTTCTCCGGGGCGACAGGCACCTTCGGCCTTGCCGAGATCGGGAGTGGAAGGAATATGCGTTGCCGCTGCGAGAAGGGGCAGCATGGCGACAACCGTCAGGTTGCGGATCATGTTCTGTCTCCTTTTACGAGATCGTAGAGTCCGAAAATGAGCGCGAGGATCAGATGGGTGCTGAGGATCAGCGCAGCCATCATCGCCATCAGCGCGGCGATTTGCACGTCCTGTCCAAGCGCCAGCACGGCAATCCCTGCGAAGACCACGTCCTTGTTCGGAACGAACGGCAGACGCGAAACCAGCAGGCGGATCGCGGCCAGCACCAGCCACCACGCCAATTGGACGTCGGGAAGCACAAGATGCCACAGCACCGCCGACAGCACGGTCGTCGCGATGATGCGCAGATTGTGCATCCCGAAGACCATCCACAATTCGCCCCGCTGGAGCGAGAAGATGGTCCGCCGCCAGAGCATAAGCGCCAGCGATGAACCCACGACGAACGCCAGCGACCAGGCGATCGCGGAGGCATGATCGTGGAGTGGGAGCAATGCCAGGTAGGGGTACGCCAGCGCGATGAACAGCAGCGTCATGATATTGCCGGCCATGGCCGACATGATCGCCACGTCCTTGACCGCACCGAAGGGCGTCGCCTCCATCGGCAAATTGCGCCGTGCCCAGGTGTAAAAATAGACTTCACCCAGATAGCCGAGCAGAAGTTCGTTATAGATCAGCTTGCGCAAAAGGGCCCAGAACGCCCCGATCCCGGCGTGCCACAGGCGCTGGAAGATCACCATATCGATGAGCGGCTGGGCGAGATAGCTGATCGCGAACACGATCCAGAACAGCGGCGAGCTGGGAATGAGCGCTGTGATATCGTGCAGGTCGAGGGTGCGCGCCTGCCACACTGCCGCAGCAAGAACCGATACCGACAGCGCCATGGTCAGCAGCCGGCCCCAGTTTATGCCCGACACCTTGTCATTCGCTTCGAGCGCAAATCCATCGCTCGGCGGCACTGTCGCAAGCTGGTCGTTCATGGCGATTTTGGGCTTATCCTCGTTCAACACGGGTATTCCCGTGGGACTGGCAGGGCGGGGCTGCGAACAAAATTCGATGGATTCAAGCGCTGAGATTTCCCGTCCAGAAGCGCTTCGCCTCCTGCGCGATAGATTCGCCTGGATTGATGGCCAGTGAATGAACCGTGCGGCCAATTGCGCGCAGTGTTCACCGGCGCGGTGGTCAAGTCAGTGTCAGCGATCCGCATGAATCTGGCGTGGCAAAATAGCGCCGCGCTTCCTCCTAAATTTCCATGCGACCTAGCTTGCCAGCAGGTCGCGATAGCGTCCGATCCTGCGCCCCTTGGTAAACGACGCGAGCGTTTTGTCGATGCTTTCGAGTATCGATTGCTTGGTAATATCTCCCGGATGCACCGCCACGCGCACGGTTTCCAGCGGTCCAAGGGCCAGACGCCCGGCAGCAGCGGCAAACAGCGAGGATGCTGTGCGCATTCGCGAGCGGCTCGCCCAGGTGATGACCGGCCCACGCGCCACGACTTCGTCGGTTTCGGGGCGCCACACTTTCATGTGATCCTCTGCCAGAGCAAAGCCGTTTTCAGCCAAAGCCTCCATTGCGCCTTCCCCATATAGCCACGCTGGGGCGATGAAACCTGCCACCGGCTTGCCGATAATATCCTCGATCAGCTTGCGCCCCTCGCTCATGCGAAAGCTCGCATCGCCTTTGCTGAGACCGAGGAATTCGCCTTCACTTGCGGTCATGTGCTTGGCCTTAAGCGCGGCGACACCTGTGTGTTCGGATGTGTCGCGATGAAACCAGCCGTGCAGGAACATCTCGATCCCGCTGTCCGACCATTCGCGCAACCGGCGCGCAAAATCGGTGTTGCCGACAATCGGGTTTTTCCCCCAGTGATCGGGGACCACCAGCATGGCGTAATTCGGCCCACCGAAATGGCGTTCGAACAGACCGGCAAGCTTTTCGACCGCCGGTACGGAGCCAGGATGGACATCGTGAATCGATGCCAGAAGGCGCCGGGTCGATTGCTGGGATTTGGCAGTTTCGGTCATGCACTCCAGACCGGTGTGATGGTCGATAATCCGCGATTTAGGGATTGGTGCGGGCGAACGCAATTGCTGCGCTGCGATTGACCTTGAGCACGCAGCGCAAATGGCGCAGGTCTGAGGCATGAGAAAAGGATACGATGCGCTCATCATCGGGGGTGGGCATAATGGTCTGGTTTGCGCCTTCTACCTTGCTCGCGCCGGTCTTCGGGTGCGAGTGCTCGAAAGGCGCGATGTGGTCGGCGGAGCGGCCGTGACAGAGGAATTCCATCCCGGATTTCGCAATTCGACCGCCAGCTATACCGTCAGCCTGTTGCGGCCGAAAGTGATCGCCGACATGAAGCTGTACGATCGTGGCCTCAGGATCGTCGAGCGTCCGATCAGCAATTTCCTCCCGTTCGAAGACGATTATCTGAAGCTCGGTGGCGGTATGGCGCGTACTCAGGCTGAGTTCGCGCGATTCAATGCGCGCGATGCCGATGCCTATCCCGCCTATGACGCCGCGCTCGATCGCATGGCGCAGGTGTTGCGTGACCTTGCGCTGGAAACGCCACCCAATGCTGGAGGAGGGTTGCGCGCGCTGTTGAGCGGGGCGAAACAAGGCTGGCCGCTGGCGAAGATGCCGCTTGCCGCACAGCGCGATCTGCTTGCGATCTTCACCAAATCCGCGCGCGATTTCCTCGATGGGTGGTTCGAGGATGACCGGATCAAATCGGTGTTCGCCTTCGATGCGGTGGTGGGCAATTACGCCGGGGTTTCGACGCCGGGATCGGCTTATGTCCTGCTCCATCACGTGTTCGGTGAGGTGAACGGCAAGCCGGGTGCTTGGGGCCACGCCATCGGCGGCATGGGCGCGATTACACAGGCCATGGCAAGCGCTTGCGAAGAAGCCGGGATCGAGATCAGTCTTGAAGCCCCGGTGGAACGCGTGCTGGTCGATGGCGGCAAGACGGTCGGCGTGAGGCTGGAAAGCGGCGAGGAGATCGCAGCGCGTATGGTTGCCGCCAATGTCGGCCCGGCATTGCTCTATAATCGTCTGGTCGACGCAAGCGACCTGCCCGCAGATTTTCGCTGGCGGATGACGCAATACAAGGCGGGTAGCGGCACCTTGCGGATGAATGTCGCATTGTCCGAACTGCCTGATTTCAATGTTTTGCCCGGCAAGGTTCAAGCCGAACATCACGCCGCAGGGATCGTGATCGCGCCGGGACTCGACTACATGGACCGCGCCTACGACGATGCGCGCGCACTGGGGTGGTCGAAAAACCCGATTGTGGAAATCTGTATTCCTTCGACGTTGGATGACAGTCTTGCGCCGCCCGGCGCGCATGTCGCCAGCCTGTTCTGCCAGCAATTCGCGCCCGAGCTGCCGGATGGGCGGTCGTGGGACGATTGCCGCGAGGCGGCGGCCGATTGCGTGATCGACACGGTTTCGCGCCATGCACCCAATTTCAAATCGTCGGTCATCGCGCGCCAGATCCACGCACCGCTCGACCTCGAACGCAAGTTCGGCCTGGTCGGCGGGGATATCTTCCATGGCAGCATGTGGCTCGACCAGCTGTGGGCGGCGCGACCGGTGCTCGGGCATGGCGATTATCGAGCACCGATTGACGGGCTTTATATGTGCGGATCGGGGACGCATCCCGGCGGCGGTGTCACCGGTGCGCCGGGCCACAACGCCGCGCAGGAGATACTGCGAGACCGCGCGCGGCCACGTTGGCTGCGGCGCAAACGGGCAGGTTGAGGGGGTAAAACCACTGGTCGGGACGAGAGGATTCGAACCTCCGACCCCCACACCCCCAGTGTGATGCGCTACCAGGCTGCGCTACGTCCCGAGACCAGTGGAGGGCGGCCCTATAGGCGGGGCTTTTGCGCATGGCAAGCGTCGAGAGGCGAGCCACATTGCCCTGCCGTCACATTGCTGCTAGGCGCGCTCGCCAATGCGATCCCAACGGTTGCTCCATCGCGACGAACGGTGGATTTCCCGCGGGTGTTGCGTGTTATTCGAAACAACTCGACAGGCCTTTTTCACAGATGCTCGACATATTAGCCGCCGCTGCCGGTGCCGCCACTCCGCCCGCATGGGTAACCTGGGCGCCGATCGTGGGCATGGTCGTTATTTTCTGGTTCCTGATCATCCGCCCGCAGATGCGCCAGCAGAAGGAGCATCGCGAACGGGTCGGCGGGCTCAAGCGTGGCGATGAAGTCGTCACCGCCGGCGGCATCGTCGGCAAGGTGACCAAGGTCGACGAAGTCTATGCCGAGATCGAGATTTCCAAGGGCGTCAAGGTGAGGGCGGTCAAGCACACCATCACCGAGGTCCTGCAGCCCGGCGGCAGCCCGGCGGCGAACGACTGAGCGCGCGGAAGAGGCTGGCACAATGCTCGATTTCCCAACCTGGAAAAAGGCGTGGCTGTGGTTCCTCGTGGCGGTCGCCGCGCTCGCTGCAGTCCCCTCCCTGGTAAGCATCGGCGGGGTCGGATGGCCTGCGCACTTGCCCGACCCAGAGGTCAACCTCGGGCTCGACCTTGCCGGTGGTAGCCACATCCTGCTGGAAGCCGATCCCAAGCAGGTCGCCACCCAGCGGATCGATTCGATGGCCGAATCGGTGCGTACGACCATGCGTGAGGCGAGCCCGCGCATCCAGATCGGCGATATTTCCACCCGTGGCGGCCAGTTGAGCTTCATGGTCGCCAACCCGGCCGACCTTGACCGTGCGCGCGAATTGCTGCTGCCGCTGGTCAACGGCACTGGCATGACCCGCGAATGGTCGTTGTCGGTGGTCGATGAGACGCGCTTCGTGCTCAAGCCGACGCAGGCCGCGCTCGACAAGGCGGTATCCGATGCGATGGACACGGCGGTCGAGGTGGTTCGCAAGCGTATCGACGCGCTCGGCACGCGTGAACCGACGATTATCCGCGAAGGCGATACCCGCATCGTGGTGCAGGTGCCTGGCTTGCAGGACCCGACCCAGCTCAAGAAGCTGCTTGGCCAGACTGCAAAACTCGAATTCAAGCTGGTCGATACGACGGCGCTTCCGAGCGACATTGCCAAGGGCATTGCCCCTCCGGGTGACCAGATCGTTCCCTTCGTTGCCGGTGCGCAGGGGCAGGGAAGTTCCATCGCAGTCAAGCGGCTGGGCGGCATTCGCGGTGACAACCTCACCAACGCTCAGGCGGGCGTCAATCCGCAGACCAACGAGAATATCGTCAACATCCAGTTCAACCAGCAGGGCGGCAAGCGCTTTGCCGATCTGACGACACAGAACGTCAACAAGCCGTTCGCCATCATCCTCGACGGCAAGGTGCTGTCTGCTCCGAACATCAACGAGCCCATCCTCGGCGGTTCGGCGCAGATTTCAGGATCCTTCACGGCGGCAAGCGCAAACAGCCTCGCGATTGCCCTGCGTTCGGGCGCGTTGCCGGTGGACCTGAAAGTGATCGAGGAGCGGACGGTCGGCGCGACGCTTGGCGCGGATTCGATCCATCGCGGCCTTGTCGCTATGGGTATCGGCACTGGCCTCGTGCTGTTGTTCATGGTCGCGACCTATGGCCGTTTCGGGATGTACGCCGATATGGCGCTGGTGCTGAACGCGCTGATGATTCTGGGGGTCATGGCGATACTCAACACCACGCTGACGCTGCCCGGTATCGCCGGCTTCGTGCTGACCATCGGCGCTGCGGTCGACGCTAACGTGCTGATCAACGAACGCATCCGCGAGGAGCGCAAGCGTGGTCGCCGCGTCATGCAGGCGGTCGAGTTCGGCTACAAGGAAGCGAGCCGCGCGATTTACGACGCCAACATCACCAACGTGATTGCCGCCTTGCTGCTGTTCCTGTTCGGTCAGGGGCCGGTCAAGGGCTTTGCCGTCGTGCTCGTCATCGGGGTGATCACCTCGATGTTCACTGCCGTTACCATCACCCGCATGTGGGTCGCCGGATGGCTGCGCAAGGCGCGCCCGAGCGATCTGCATATCTAGGGGCGGGGAGGAAATATCATGCGCTTGCTAAAAATGGTCCCCGACGACACCAACATCCACTTCCTGAAGTGGCGCCTGCCGTTCTTCATCGTCAGCGCGCTGCTGATCGCGGCGAGCTGGGCGCTGGTGTTTACGCAAGGCTTCAATTTCGGCGTCGACTTTGCCGGCGGCGTGGAAATCCAGGCGACTTTCACCCAGAGCAAGCAGGCTCCGGTGGCCGAATTGCGCAAGGCGGTCAGCAGCCTGGGTTATGGCGATCCGGTGATCCAGCGTTTCGGCGGGGATAACCAGGTTTCGATCCGCATGAGTCTGCCCAAGACCATCAAGGGCGACGATGCGGCGGACAAGATGGCCGACCAGGTGGTCAGCAGCCTGCAGGCGAAATTTCCCGATTTCCACCGCGACTACAAGGGATCGGTTTCGGGCAAGGTGTCCAGCGAGCTGTTCTCCAAGGGGCTGTATTCGCTGCTCTTCGCGATGATCGCGATTTCGATCTATATCTGGGTGCGCTTCGAATGGCAGTTCGGTATCGGCGCGCTGCTGGCGTTGTTCCACGACGTGTCGCTGACGCTGGGGATGTTCGCGCTGACGCAGATGGAATTCGACCTCAACATCGTCGCCGCGATCCTGACGATTATCGGCTATTCGCTGAACGATACCATCGTGGTCTACGATCGCATCCGCGAAAATCTGAAAAAATACCGCAAGATGCCTTTGCCCGAGTTGCTCGACCTGTCGGTCAACGAGACGCTGGCGCGCACGGTGATGACGTCCGCCACCATGCTGATCGCGCTGATTCCACTGCTGCTGTTCGGCCCGCCGAGCCTGTTCGGCCTGACCGCCGCAATTACGCTCGGTATCTTCGTGGGTACCTACAGTTCGATCTACATGGCGGCCCCGCTGCTGGTATGGTTTGGCGTGACCTCGCACAGCTTCGTCCCGACCGAAACGGCGGCGGAGCGGCAGGACCGGATCGCGCGCGGCGAGGCGTGAGGTAACGGCGCGGAATTTCTGTTGCGGTTGGGCTGACGGGGACAGGCGGCAGATGCCAAGCCGACCCCGATCTGCGCTGGAGCTTTTCCGAGACCCGGGCTCTTGATGCGCTGTGCATGCGGCGCATATTGCCTTGCATGACCAGCTATCATTCGTACCAGCCAGCCGACGGGCATCGCCTCGCGCATGATCCGCTCAACGCCATTGTCGCGCCACGTCCCATCGGATGGATCTCGACCACCGCACCGGACGGATCGCGCAATCTGGCCCCCTATAGTTTTTTCAACCTGATCAACTACAACCCGCCTCTGGTCGCCTTCTCATCGACCGGCTGGAAGGATTCGGTCGCCAATGTGAAGGCCACCGGGGAATTTGTCTGGAATCTTGCGACCAAGCCTCAGGCGGAGGCGATGAACGTCACGTCGGCAAGCGTCGATTCCTCCGTCGACGAATTCGAGCTTGCTGGTCTCGACAGCCTTCCTTCGTCCCTTGTGAAGCCTGACCGCGTTGCCGGGAGCCCTGTCCAGTTCGAATGTCGACTGACCCAGCTAATCAGGCTCACCACCAAGGAAGGGCGCGAGCTGGACCAATGGTTGGTGATTGGCGAGGCCGTTGCGATTCATATCGATCCCGACATGATCGAGGATGGGGTCTACCAGACGGCGCGGGCACATCCGATAACGCGCGGCGGCGGGCCTGCAGACTATTTCGAGATCACCCCGGACCGCCTGTTCAAGATGAAGCGGCCCGGCTGAACACCGGCATCGGTCAGTCGGCGACAAGCATCAAAGCCGCCGCACAAGCATTTCCGCGACCGCGATCCAGGCAGGATTGTCGATCACTTGCTGCTTTTCGCCATGGCCGGGCGGCAGGATGCCGACGAGGTTTTCGCGGCGGTCGATCAACCGGCCGAAGGCGAAGCGACCGGCCTTGCGCGGGACCAGCACGTCGCGGTTGATGGCGCGGGCGGCGTCCTCGGGAGGCAGCTGGCGCAGCCACAACTGGTCGCCGGAGCGGTATTCGCCCTGGGGATAATCGACCTGCAACACCACCAGCGCGCCTTCGCCGCCGAGCGCGGTAGGGGGCAGGGCGTCGCGCGGGCTGGCCAGCGCTTCGGGGCCATTTGCCTGCAAGGCGGCGACGATCTGTGGATGCTCGCCGTCCTCGCCCCGCACCAGCATTTCGGGATCAACCCCCAGCGCCGCGCCGATCCGCTCCATCCATTTGAGCGAGAGATTGCGCATCCCGGTCTCGAGCCGCCCAACGGTCTGTGCGGTGGTCGGCGGCACGCAGGCTTCGGCAAGCTCGGCAAGGGTCATGCCCTTGTCTTTACGAATTGTCCGGATACGGTTTATCATACGCACTCTCGCTAACCGATTTGGTTTATCCGCTTTCCTACATCGCCCACGCTTTTGCAAGGGTGCGGCGAAGGAGAAGCGCCATGAAACAGCATTTGGTCGAACGCGAACTGACGGTGGAGGGGCCGCGCCGTGGCGGCAGTGCGAAAGGCAAGCGCCGCAGTGTGACGGTTAACCTCGGCGAATCGCCGCTGAACTGGCTCCACGCGCGCGGGCATCTTTGTGATCGCCTGTACGATGCGGGCGAAAGGCTGAGGGCGGATTACGAACGCGCGCAGCTCGCGCCATCGGTAACGATGCGGTGGGACCCGGTGCGCATCAAGGGCGGGCCGGATGCCGGCCTATCGCCCAGCGAGCGGCAGATCGCGGCCAAGGCGCGCTTCGATGGCGCCATGACGTCGGCGGGCAGCGGCTTGTCCGACATCTTGTGGCGGGTTGCCTGCGCGGGCGAGGGACTGCCCGATGCAGAAAAGGCGCTCGAATGGCCCGCGCGCTCGGGCAAGCTGGTGCTGCGGCTGGCGCTTGAGCGGGTGGCCGATTTCTACCGCATCGCCTGAGCGCAGCTTTTTTTGTGTCAGGACCGTGTTCCATGTGTTCCAGGTTTTTGGAGATGCCTATCGGACGCACCTACACCAGTTCCGCAACGCGCTGTCGCAGTTCGGGGAGAACCTTGGCTTCGAACCAGGGATTTTTGCGCATCCAGCCCACGCTGCGCCAGGCGGGGTGAGGGAGGGGAAAGATGCCCGGCAGGAAGTCGCGATAGCGGCCCACTCTTTCGGTCATCGACAGCTTGCCGGTGTCGGGCACATAATGCGCCTGAGCATAGCTGCCGACCAGCAATGTCAGGCGATCCTGCGGCAGCAGGTCGAGGATCCGCTGGTGCCACAGCGGCGCGCATTCACGGCGCGGCGGTTTGTCGCCGCCATTGGCTTTGCCGGGATAGCAAAATCCCATCGGTACCAGCGCGACCTTGGCTGCGTCGTACATTTGCTCGCGGGTCAGCCCGGTCCAGTCGCGCAGCCGGTCCCCGCTGGCATCGTCCCACGGAACGCCGCTTTCATGGACTTTCGATCCCGGCGCCTGACCGATGATGAGCAGCCGTGCCCTTCCAGAGAAGCTGACCACCGGGCGCACGCCATGCGGCAGATGGTCTTCGCAAAGGCGGCAGGTGGCGATCTCTTCGGCGAGCCGGTCGCTCACCCTTCGACCAGTTCGGCAAGCTCCAGCCAGCGTTCCTCCGCGGCTTCCTTCTCCGTCCGGGCGTTCTCGAGGCCCTTGGTAAGATTGGCAAATTTCTGCGGATCCCGGGTGAACAGCTCCGGGTCCGACAGCATCTGCTCGCCACGCGCGATGGCCGCTTCCAGTTCCTCGATCCGGGCGGGCAAGTGCTCGTAGTCGCGCTGGTCCTTGTAGCTGAGTTTGGCTGTCTTCGGCGCGGGCGGCGGCGGTGGAGGAGCGGCTTCGGACTTCGCGCTGCGCTGTTTGCGCTCGACCGGCTCGCGCCGCTTGGCGACCCAGTCCTCGTAACCGCCCGCGACCACATCGACCTTGCCCGATCCGTCGAGCCCCAGCGTCAGCGTCACCGTGCGGTCGAGGAAGTCGCGATCGTGGCTGACGATCAGCACCGTGCCCTCGTAATCGGCGATCACCTCCTGCAGCAGGTCGAGCGTTTCGAGATCGAGGTCGTTAGTCGGCTCGTCCAGTACCAGAAGGTTCGATGCCTTGGCGAATTCGCGCGCCAGCAGCAGGCGGCTCTTCTCGCCGCCCGACAGGATGCCAACCTTGGTGTCGACGAGGCCGGGATCGAACAGGAATTCCTTGAGATAGCCCTGCACATGCTTGCGGATGCCGCGCACGTCGATCCAGTCGCCGCCTTCGGCGAGCACCTGCCGCACCGTCTTGTCGGGGGCCATCAAGCGGCGCTGCTGGTCGATCATCACGCCGGTCAGCGTCCTGGCGATCTCCACCGTGCCGCTGTCGGGGGCAAGCTCGCCGGTCAGCATCTTGAGCAGCGTGGTCTTGCCCGCGCCGTTGGCACCGACGATGCCGATCCGGTCGCCGCGCTGGATCCGCAGGCTGAACGGCTTGATGATCGTCCGATCGCCGTAAGCCTTGGTGACGTTCTCCGCGACGATCACCGACTTGGACTTGAAATCCTCCTCGGTCGCGAGCTTCAGCTTGGCGGTGCCTGCGCCTGCAATCATCGACGCTCGCTGGGCGCGCATCTGCCACAGTTTTTCAAGCCGGCCCTGGTTGCGCTTGCGCCGCGCGGTGACACCGCGTTCGAGCCAATGCGCCTCGATCTTGAGCTTGGCGTCGAGCTTTTCGGCGGCACGCGCCTCTTCGGCATAGACCTGCTCTTCCCAGGCTTCATAGCCGCCGAAGCCAACCTCCTTGCGCCGCAACGATCCGCGGTCGAGCCACAAGGTTGCGCGCGTCAGCCGTTTGAGAAACGTCCGGTCGTGGCTGATGACGATGAACGCGCCCTTGTAGCGTTCGAGCCAGCCTTCCAGCCATTCGATCGCGGCCAGATCGAGGTGGTTGGTCGGCTCGTCCATCAACAGCAGGTCGGGCTCTTGCGCCATCGCACGGGCGATTGCTGCGCGGCGCCGCTCGCCGCCACTTGCGCCTTCGACGCCGCGGGACATATCGATTCCGAGCTGTCCGGCGATCGCCTCGACCTCGTGCCGTTCGGGCGCATGTTCGCCTGCCAAAGCCCAATCCATCAGCGTGTCGAAGCCGGAAAGATTAGGGTCTTGCTCCAGCACGACGATGCGCGTGCCCGGTTTGACCTTGCGCAAGCCACGATCCGCCTCGATCCGATTGTCGATCAGTCTGAACAGCGTCGTCTTGCCTGCGCCGTTGCGCCCGATCAGCGCCAGCCGGTCGCGCGGGGCGATATGCAGGTCGAGGCCGCCTGTCTCCGGTGCGCCGAACAGCCAGCGCCCGCCTTGCTGAAGGCCGAGCCCTTCCCAGGAAAGAATTGGAGGTTGTGCCATGGGCCGCGCGAGGTAGGCTTTCCTGAAGCCCGGAACAAGCGGGTTCATGCTTGCGTAAAGCTGCTGCGCAGACAAGCACGTATCTTTGAGGAGGATTTTTCGATGAAGACAGCTCTCTTGCCCGCCGTCGCAATGGTGGCACTCGCAATCCCGGCAGTCTCTCCCGCAGTGGCCGGTGACATTCAATTGCAGGCGCAGGGACCGCTGGTAGAGCTTTCGGTGACCGAGACGGTCAAAGCCAAGCCCGATATCGTGGATGTCAGCGCCGGTGTAACGTCGCAGGCTCCAACCGCTGTTGCCGCGATGCAGAAGAATGCGCAGGCGATGGATGCGGTGATCAAGAAGATCAAGGCGCTGGGCATCGCCAGCGACGATATCCAGACCAGCGGCATCAATCTCAACGCCCAATACGATTATGACCGCACGAACCAGCGTCAGGTGTTCAAGGGCTATCAGGCATCGAACCGCGTCAACGTAACGCTGCGCAAGGTGCCGGAGACGGGCAAGATCCTCGATGCGCTCGTGGCTGCAGGCGCGACCGATATCAATGGTCCGAATTTCTCGATCGACGATGACACCGCGCCACGCAATCAGGCGCGCAAAGCGGCCTTCGCAAAGGCAAAGGCTCAGGCCGAGGAGTATGCGAGCTGGGCCGGTTACACCGGCGTTCGCCTGATGCAGGTGAACGAGTCGGTTAGCGGCGGCCGTCCGATGCCAATGATGCAGATGAAGATGGTCGCGGCGGAGGCCCCTCCGGCACCACCAACCCCGGTCGAGCCCGGTCTTGTAGGCACTTCGGTTACTATCAATGTCACCTACGAAATGACTCGATAATGAGGCACGAGTGCCTGAATGCCGGTCGCCAGCATTATTCAGTCGGGGTTCAATGGGTTGCTGCCATGGAGGCGGAATGACCCGTTCGCGAGCCTTTTTCCGCCTTCTCGCAGTGCCAGTGTTGCTCGGCACCATGATCGCTGTGCCGTCAGTCGCGCAGCAACAGCGCAGCGATCAGGGGCAGGCCCGGAAGGAATTGCGCGCGGGAAACATCCTGAATTCTCGAGAAATCGAGGCGCGAATCCTGCCGATGATGGGCGATGCCGAATATCTCGGCTTCGCCTATGATCCGACGGCCATGGCCTATCGCCTGAAATTCATCCGCAACGGCCATGTGCTGTTCGTGGATGTCGATGCGCGTACCGGCAGAATTATTCAGCGGAGCTGGTGAGGGAAACCAGCCGGTGCATTGACGCGTTGGGTCGATAGGACCACTTCTAGGGTCTGCAGTCTTTTGAGGGATAGAACCTTTCATGCGCATTTTGATCGTCGAGGATGAGCCCACACTCGGCAAACAGCTGAAAACCACGCTGGAGCAGAGCGGCTATGCTGTCGATCTGTCCGTGGACGGAGAAGACGGGCATTTCCTTGGCAGCACGGAAGACTATGACGCCGTTATTCTCGACCTCGGCCTGCCCGAGATCGACGGGCTCAGCGTGTTGGGCATGTGGCGGCGTGAGGGGCGGACCTTCCCGGTGCTGGTGCTGACCGCGCGCGACAGCTGGTCGGACAAGGTCGCCGGGCTCGATGCGGGTGCCGACGACTATCTTGCCAAGCCATTCCAAACCGAAGAGCTGATTGCGCGACTGCGCGCACTGATCCGTCGCGCCTCCGGCAACACGAGCAGTGAGCTGACCGCAGGCGACGTGCGGCTTGACACGCGATCCGGCCGCGTCACGCTGGCGGGCGAACCGGTCAAGCTGACTGCGCAGGAATACAAATTGTTGAGCTACCTGATGCACCATAAGGGCAAGGTGGTCAGCCGCACCGAGCTGATCGAGCACATCTACGATCAGGACTTCGATCGCGATTCGAATACGATCGAGGTTTTTGTAACGCGTATCCGCAAGAAGCTGGGTGCGGAAATCATCACGACGATCCGTGGACTTGGCTACAGCCTCGACGACCCTGCCGACGCTCCGCGCGCCTGATCGCAGCGTTCCGGACGCTGGCGAGGCGCCTGGTGGCGTCGCGCTTAGCGAGGACGCTGCGCCCAAGGAAGTGGCGTCCGATCCTCTGCCGGAAAAGCGAAAGAGCAGTCTCGCCGGACGGATGATGGCGATTGCCGCCGGCTGGATACTGATCCTGCTGCTGGCAGGCGGCTTTGCGCTCGATCGGACGCTGACGCGGCTGGTCGAGGAGAATTTCGACAACCAGCTGAATTACATGCTGACCGCCATGATCGCCTCGGCGGAAGTGGACGACAACGGCGATGTCTATTTCAACCGCCCGCTGGGCGACCAGCGCTTCCTCGAGCCGAATTCAGGATTGTACTGGCAGATCAGCGGCAAGGGTCATGACGACTGGCCCAGTCGCAGCCTGTGGGATCGCACGCTGAAGCTGCGCACCGATCATCTCGACGACAAGACGCACATCTACAACTCGGACCAGTTTTCCGATGAGCCGCTGAGGATAGCGGAACGGTCGGTCTATCTACCCGGCAGCAAGACCAAATGGTGGTTCGTCGTTGCTTCCAGTCGAGAGGAAGTCGATCTCCAGATCCGACGAATCAGGTCGATCCTTGCGTGGAGCTTTGCAGTCCTCGGGCTGGGGCTCTTCGCGATGGCGTTTGTCCAGAACTGGATTGGCCTTGGACCTCTGCGCCGAGTCCGCGCGGCCATCCAGGATTTGCGCGCGACCGGCGCAAATCGGATCAACGAGCCGCTTCCGCTGGAGGTTCAACCGCTGGTGGACGAAGTGAATGCGCTGCTCGCCCACTCGCAACTGCAGGCGGAGGAGGCGCGTACTCATGCAGGCAATCTGGCCCACGCGCTCAAGACACCGCTGACCGTGTTGACCAATGCGGCGACTGCGCGGGCGCCCGATCTCGCCGACACCGTGATCCGCGAATCGCGCACCATGAAGCGCCACGTCGATCACCACCTTGCGCGCGCCAGGGCGGTGGGACGGCGGGCGGTCGGCCACGCGCACACGTCGGTGTGCGAAAGTGCCCGTGCGGTGCGACGAGCCGTAGAACGTCTTTATCCCGATACGCGTTTCGATATTGCCGGAAGCGAGACAGCTCGCGTTTCGATCGAGCGGCAAGACCTTGACGAATTGCTCGGCAACCTCATTGAGAATGCCGCAAAATACGGCGGTGGAAGCGTCTTCGTGACGATCGATGCGGAAGCCGGATCGAAAGACTGCGTGATCTGGATCGAGGATGACGGGCAAGGCATTCCGGAAACCGAACGCGAGCGGATCTTTGATCGTGGCGCCAGACTGGACACGGGAAAACCCGGCACCGGCCTCGGACTCGCCATCGTGCGTGATGTCATCGAAATTTATGGTGGATCAGTCAGCCTGGGAGAGAGCGAAGACCTGGGTGGCCTCTTGGTCAGGCTGGTATTGCCAAGAAGCGATTGACGTATCTTGGCTGATTACCAGTCGACTTCACCCACTTCTTGCCGTTTCGTGATGGCGTATGACTTCATCGATAACGAAGCGCAGGAATTTCTCGCCGAATTCCGGGTCGAGGTCGGATTCGATCGCTAGCTGTCGCAATCGCGCGATCTGCTCTTCCTCGCGCTTGGGATCAGCCGGTGGCAGGTCGGTCTTGGCCTTGTATTCGCCGACCGCCTTGGTGATGCGGAAACGCTCCGCCAGAATATGGATCAGCGCTGCGTCGATATTGTCGATGCTGCGTCTGAAGCCGATCAGGATTTTATCCTGGACTGGGTTTGACGGTTCGGAATCGGACGAAACAAGGGGAGCGCCAGAGGTCATTGCAGCAGGCTAGCACCGTTTGCGGCCTTGCCAAGTATCCGCGCGAAGGCCATTTGAGGCCCACAATGACCGCCGAAATCATTCCCCTGCCGCGCAAGGACGCACCCGAACCGTCGCTCGATGCCATGCTCGCTCTTACGGCGACCGGCATGAATGCGGTCAACACGGTGATCCTCGATCGAATGCAAAGCCAGATCCCGCTGATTCCTGCGCTCGCCGGGCATCTCATTTCGGGTGGCGGAAAACGCCTGCGACCTATGCTGACGCTCGCCGGTGCCGAACTGGTCGGGTACAATGGCGCGCGCCATTACAAGCTGGCTGCGGCTGTCGAGTTCATTCACACCGCCACCTTGCTCCATGACGATGTTGTCGATGGCAGCGATTTGCGGCGCGGAAAGGCGGCCGCGAACATCATTTTCGGCAATCCCGCGACGGTGTTGGTCGGCGATTTCCTGTTCAGCCGGGCGTTCGAGTTGATGGTCGAGGATGGCAGCCTCAAGGTTCTCAAGATCCTCAGCAACGCCAGCGCCGTAATCGCCGAGGGCGAGGTCGACCAGCTTACCGCGCAGCGCAAGCTGGAAACGAGTGAGGAGCGTTATCTCCAGATCATTCGCGCAAAGACTGCGGCGCTGTTTGCGGCGGCGACGCGCATCGCGGCGGTGGTGGCGGAATGCGACGATGCGCAAGAGCAGGCGCTCGACGAATATGGCCGCAATCTTGGTGTCGCTTTTCAATTGGTCGACGATGCGATCGATTACGATTCGGAAGCCGCGGCGATGGGCAAGACACGCGGCGACGATTTCCGTGAGGGCAAGATGACCTTACCGGTAATCCTCGCCTATGCGCGCGGCGACGATACGGAGCGCGCCTTCTGGCGTGACGCCATCGGCGGATTCCGAACGGAAGATTCCGACTTGGAGGAAGCTATCAAGCTCATCCACCGTCATGATGCGGTAAACGATACGCGCGAACGGGCCCGGCACTTTGCGCAACGTGCGATCGACGCGATCTCTATTTTTCCCGATGGCCGCGCAAGACAGGCGATGACCGAGGCGGCGATGTTCGCCGTTTCGCGAGGCTATTGATACCCTATTCTGGCAGTCATAGGTCTGGTGCGGATCGCTTAGCCAGGACCGATCGATGACGGATCTTCCGGTTCTTGCCGTCTTGGACGATCTGCTCGCAGCTTTGCGAGGCAAGGGCGCTGCTGTGCTGATCGCGCCGCCCGGTGCGGGCAAGACCACGGCTATCGCTCCGGCACTTCTCGGTCAGGATTGGTGTACCGGCACGATACTCCTCACCAGCCCACGCCGGGTAGCTGCCCGCGCGGCGGCCGAGCGCATGGCTGAGTTGATCGGGGAAAAGCCGGGTCAGACTGTGGGCTATATGACCCGGCTCGACAGCAAACTGTCCGCACAGACACGGATTGTCGTGATGACCGAGGCTATCCTCGTCAATCGCTTGCTGGAAGACTCCGAGCTTTCGGGCGTTTCGGCGATCCTGTTCGACGAAGCGCATGAACGTCATCTCGATAGCGATCTCGCGCTCGCGCTCGCTCTCGAAACGCGCGCAGTGTTGCGCGATGATTTGCGCGTTCTGGTGATGTCGGCAACCATTGACGGAGCGCGGTTCGCGCGCTTGCTGGGCGACGATGCTCCGGTAGTCGAGAGCGAAGGCAAGGCCTATCCGCTCGAGATACGCTGGCTGGGTTCCTCACCATCAGAGCGAATCGAGGACTCGGTGTGTCAGGCAATCATGACCGCCTGGCGCGAAACCGATGACGATATCCTTGGTTTCCTGCCCGGTGTCCGCGAAATCGAGCGCACGCGCGAAAGACTGGTCGAGCGGCTGTCGAATGTGCCCATCCTGCCGTTGCATGGGCAAGTCGACCCTGCTGCCCAGCGTGAGGCGATCCGGCGTGACCGTGATGGACGGCGTCGGATCGTGCTTGCCACCTCCATCGCCGAAAGTTCGATCACCCTCGACGGCGTGGGCGTGGTCGTCGACAGCGGATTGTCGCGCCATGCGGAGTTCGACAAGGCGGCTGGTACGACCCATCTCGTAACGCGCAGGGCAAGCCAGGCGTCCGCTGACCAGCGTGCCGGGCGTGCTGCGCGACAGGGACCGGGCATAGCCTATCGTTTGTGGGAGGAGCACGGGCACGCTGGTCGTCTGGCATTTGACGAGCCAGAAATCGTCACCGCCAATCTTACCGGCCTATCGCTCGCGCTCGCATCTCGTGGGACGGGCGATCCCACCCAACTGCCGTGGCTGGACGTTCCGCCAGCATCGTCGCTTGATGCGGCGCGTCGCCAACTGGCCAATCTCGATGCACTCGACAGCGATGGGAAGCTCACGGCTTTCGGAGAAGCGATGGCCGCAATGCCCATGGATCCGGCTCATGCCGCAATGGTGCTCCATGGGGCACGGGCAGGGCAAGCGGACCGAGCCGCGCAAATCGCCTTGCTGGTTCAGGAGCGCGGATTGGGCGGGCGCGGAGAAGATCTGATGGCGCGCTTGCAACGCTGGGATGCCGACCGGGGCCCGCGCGCTTCGGCGTCGCGCAAGCTGGCCGCGCGCTGGGCCCGGCTTGCGGAAAAACTGCTTGCCGAGCAATCCACTGAAGTTCGAGAAGACGCGATTTCACCTGCGCTTTTTCTGGCGCTGGCGCGCCCAGATTTCGTTGCGCGACGGCGGGCCAACAGTCAGTCAGAGTGGATTTCTGCGGGCGGCCGGGGGTTCGTGGTCGATCCGACCAGTCCGTTGGCCCGAAGTGAGTGGATCGTGATCGCCGATGCGCAGGGCAGGGCAAGCGGCAGCGTCTTAACATCGGGTGCGACGTTGGAGCGCGACGATATAGAGCGACATCTTGCACCCCGCATCCAAAGCCAGTCTATCCTGCGTTGGAATGCGCGTGAAGAGCGGGTCGAGGCGCGGCTTGAACGGCGACTGGGCGAGATTGTCATTGCCAGCGGTCCCGACCCTTCGCCCGATACCAAGGCTATTGTGGAAATTCTGGTAGATAAAGCTGTAGACAAGCTGTCGGTTCTTTTGCCGGGCAACCTTGTCGCACGCGCGCGATATGCTGAAATGGATGCGCTGCGCCCGGAGAAACTTTGCGATACGGCCCATTTGTGGCTCACGCCATTGCTGGAAGGGAAGCGCGACATTGGCCTGCCTCAGGAACAAATAGCCGACGCACTCGTCAATTCGCTCGATTGGGAGCAGCGCCAGCGACTGGATAATGCTGCGCCGAAAGAGTTTGTGTCTCCGGCAGGCACGCACCACGCCATTGATTACACGGGCGACGATGCGCCCTGTGTCGAAGTGCGGGTGCAGGCACTGTTTGGCCTCGATCGCCATCCCAAGGTCGGATCCACGCCACTTCTGATCAAACTGACCAGCCCAGCCGGGCGACCGGTGCAGGCAACCCGCGATCTACCTGGATTCTGGCGGGGTAGCTGGGCAGATGTGCGCAAGGAGATGAAAGGGCGTTATCCCAAACACCGTTGGCCGGAGGAACCATGGACCGAGCGACCCAGCCTGAAAACAAAGAACGCCTTTTCACGCGAGGCGAGCTGAATTAGGGAGCTTGGCCATGGCAGCACGAATCTATCAAAAGCCCAAGAACGCGATGCAGTCGGGCAAGGCCGGGACTGGCGACTGGGTTCTGGAATTCGAACAGTCCGAAGCGCGTCGGGCCGATCCGCTCATGGGCTGGACCGGAAGCGGCGACACGCAGGCGCAGGTGCGGCTCACTTTCCCGACGAAGGATGAGGCGAAGGCCTATGCGGATAGATACGGGATCGTTGCCCGAATCCATGCAACGCCGCCCAAGTCACTCAAACTACAAGCTTATGCGGATAATTTTCGCTGAGTTGATTTTTTAGCGCCAGACCGCCATATGCCCGTCCGGGAGTCGGTCGGGCGCTTGCGTCCGCCAACCTGGTCAGGTCCGGAAGGAAGCAGCCACAACGGGTTGCGGCGGGTCGGCCGGCTCCTTTTCTTTCCTCATCAGATATCAGGCGTCGATCGTGGCGCTGCGCATTCGTTGACGCGCTTCGTTGCGTGAGCCGGTCGCGGGAACGACGCCTGCAACCTTGCCAAGGCCCCAATCCGGCATGTTGCCGTAGATCGTCTCGTAAGAATTTGCCGGAACGAGATAGGTCTCGTGGAAGATTCCGACCGAACCATCCGACCCGATCGCCTTGTTGAACGCCAGCCATGCGGGCCAGTGCTTTTGCTCGCGGTCGCGGGCGTAGGTTTCGAGGCTGTCGAAATCGCGCCAATATTGCACCAGTAGCACGGTGCGAAAACCCTGCCGGAGAGTTTCCGCGCCGAGAAATCCACTGTCCGGGCGGCTCGCCAGTTCCTCGATCATCGGCCCCATAGCGCGTGCCACCGGGACCCATTTACCGAACCGGAACAAGCGATTGATCCGCATTCCGATGATGAAGACCACCAGTGAATCGGTGAAATTGGCAGTGAACCGGCCATCGCGAACTTGCATCTTCGACGTCCCTCCCAAGCATTAGGCAGCTGCGCCCGGCGCCAAGTTTATCACATCTTCGCTACCCGGCACGCATGACAATCTGGCTTGCTTCACCTACCTACAGAACATGGGCGATTCACCGGACAACCCTGAAGGTCTGCCATGGGCGGATGACGAGAAGGATCAGGCTGTCGAGCCTCGCCCGACCTCTGCTGAATTGGAAGCGGAAGGGCAGTCCAGCATGTTCGGCGGAACTGCCGAGCCTGCCACGACTGAAACGACCGATGCTGCCCCGTCGCCACAGCCGAATGCACCAGTCTCTCAGGCTCATGACAAAAGCCAACCTTACCGAGTGCTGGCGCGCAAATATCGCCCGCAGACCTTTGCCGAGCTGATCGGTCAGGAGCCGATGGTGCGCACGCTCGCCAACGCGATCAAGCGTGACCGGCTGGCGCATGCTTTCCTGATGACCGGGGTGCGCGGGGTCGGCAAGACATCGACAGCGCGGCTGATCGCCAAGGCGCTCAATTGTATTGGTCCTGACGGAAACGGTGGGCCGACAATCGATCCTTGTGGTGTGTGCGAACCGTGCCGCGCGATCGCCGAGGGCCGTCATATCGACGTGATCGAGATGGACGCGGCGAGCCATACGGGCGTCGACGATGTGCGCGAGATCATCGAGGCGGTGCGCTATGCCGCCGTTTCGGCGCGCTACAAGATTTACATCATCGACGAAGTCCACATGCTGTCGCGCAACGCGTTCAACGCCTTGCTCAAGACGCTCGAGGAGCCGCCTGCGCATGTGAAGTTCCTGTTTGCCACAACCGAGGTCGACAAGCTGCCGGTGACGGTTCTGAGCCGTACGCAGCGCTTCGATCTGCGGCGTATCCCTGCGGAACAACTCGCCAGCCACTTTGCCGAAATCTGCGAGAAGGAAGGCGTCGAGGTAGAGGATGAAGCGCTCGCTATCGTCGCGTCTGCGGCCGAAGGATCGGTGCGCGATGGGCTGTCGATCCTCGACCAGGCGATTGCTCACGCGGACATGGACGCAGACGGGGAGGGCGGTCGGCCACTTGTGACCGCCGCAAGGCTGCGCGACATGCTCGGGCTGGCCGATAAGGGCGCTCAGCGGCGGTTGCTCGAGCAATTGCTGGATGGCAATCCTGCCGCCCTGCTCAAGGCGATCGACGATCAATATGCGCTCGGCGTCGAGCCTTTGGCCTTGATGCGTAGCGTAATGGATCTTGTCCATCGCGTAACGGTTGCACAGGTTAGTGGAGGGGATGCCGACGCTCCCTCGACCGAAGAGCGCGATGCGCTGACGAATTTGGCGCAGCGGCTGACGGCTGGACAGTTGCATCGGCTGTGGCAGTTGCTGCTCAAGGGGCATGACGAGGTGCGGCTGGCACCCGATCCGCTGGCGGCACTGCAGATGGCTTTGCTGCGCGCCTTGCACGCTACGGATATGCCGGATCCGGGAAAATTGGCGAAGCGGATCGAAGAGCTGGCATTGGCCAAGCCTGCTGCTGACGCTGTGCCGGGTTCTTCGGGATCACCGGAAACGGCTCTGGCCAATCCCGCCGCGAGCAAACCCGCGGTTGCGTGGGAAGCACTGGTCGAGCAGGTCGAGGAGGCCGGGCAGCATCTGGCCGCGAGCATCATGCGGTTGCAGGTTCGCCCCGTTACGGTCGAGCCGGAACTGCTGCGCTTCAGTCGCTCCGCCGACTATACCGATGCCATCGAACCCGTGCTGCGCGATGCCCTGTCTGCAGTGACCGGCAAGCGCTGGATCATCGAGCAGGTTACGGACACGCAAGGACGCTATTCGCTGGCAGAGCGCGAGGAAATCGCTCAGCGCAATGCCGAGGAGGAAAGCCGTAACCATCCGTTGGCGATGGCCGCGCTGGCGGCGTTCCCCGATGCCGAGTGGGTTGAACCAGGCGGCGGAACCGGTGCTGCGACGACGAAGCAATGGAGACGAAACGCATGAAGTCGATGGAAGAAATGATCGCTGCGGCTCAGAAGGCTGCGGAAACGATCCAGAAACAGATGGGTGAAACGCAGGCCAAGCTCGACACGATCGAGGTCGAGGGCAGTGCCGGAGGCGGGCTGGTCAAGGTCCGCGCCACCGCACGTGGGCGAATTCTTGGTGTTTCGATCGAAGAAAGCTTGATGAAACCGGAAGAAAAACAAATCGTTGAAGATTTGGTGGCCGCGGCATTCAATGACGCGCGGGACAAGGCCGACCGGAAATCGGCAGAAGAAATGGAAAAAGTTCAAGGGGGATTAGGGTTGCCCCCAGGTCTTGACTTGCCAGGGTTTGGATGATCGAAGCTTTTTTGATATAAAAAACACGGGTCCGTTTAGGATTATTATGGCTTCGAAACATTCTTTACATGATTCTGAACGTCGCCGGGAAGAGCGACGCAATCTACTCTTTGCAACCACTGGAGCGGCTGAAGACGGCGAGGAAGGCCCTATTCTGGTGAGGGATATCTCCTCGCAGGGCATACTGGTCGAAACGGATCAGCCATTGCCCTTGGGAACCGCGCTGGAACTCGAATTGCCGAGCGCAGGACGGGTACATGCAAAGGTCATCTGGCAAGGGGACAAGCTAGCCGGATGCCGACTCGAGAACACCGTTTCGCAGGAAACAATCGATACGGTACGCGAGAGCGGAGCGGCGGCGCATGCACGATCCGAAGAAAGTGCCTCCACGCCTCGATCAACTGCGACGTCGAGCCTCGCGCGTCGATTGAAGCAGTTGCGTCTCGATCGCGATCTCACCCGTGCCGAACTCGCGGAGAGGTCTGGCATCAGCACACCCAGCATCTGGGCCTGGGAGACGGGGCGCACGGTACCGAGACTGCAAAGCCTCGAAATCCTGGCCAAAGGGCTGGGAGTTCCGGTCACCGAACTGCAGATCGGTGGCTCACCGATGCTGGTCGAAACCATAGCCAACGCCGTCGATGGCAGGGAGGATGGCGTGAACGTGCACTCCACTCGGCTGACCGAGTTGGTGGAAGCAAGCAAGATCCAGATTGCCCTTCTCGCCGGGACCACACCGGATCGCGTTTCCATTTCCATTACTTTGTAGTCCATTACTGTATTGATCTTACCCCCTTGCCTGCAGGCGCGCAGGCAAGGGGGTATGCATAATCGGCATGTTTTGAGCTGGGGATGAGCGCCAGCCTTCCACAGCGCAGACGGGTTGCGGCATTGCGGCACAGCCGGGCAGTTCCCATATCTGTGTCCAGACAAGACGTGGCGCTTTGCGGCGCAATGATCGGACGGATTATACATGGACAACAGCTTTCCCCTTCTCCCCCTTCGCGACATCGTGGTGTACCCCGGAATGGTGGTCCCGCTCTTCGTGGGCAGGGCGCCTTCGGTTGCGGCGCTCGAAGCGGCGATGGAGCGCGGCAAGGAGATATTCCTGCTAACTCAGCTCGATCCGTCGTGCGATCGTCCGGGTGAAGAGGACCTCTACGATCTGGGCGTAGTGGCGCAGATCCTGCAAATGCTGAAGCTGCCCGATGGCACGGTGCGGGTGATGGTCGAAGGTACCGAGCGCGCCAAGCTCGAAGAATTGGTCGAGTCGGGCAATCATATCGTTGCGCGCGTATCCTACCCGCAAGAGCAGACCGCCGCCGGCAGCGAAGTGACCGCAATGATGCGGCAAGTGGTCGAGCACTTTACCGAATACGCCAAGCTCAAGAAGAGCGGCAGCGAAGAAAACGAAGAGGCGCTCAAGCAGATCGACGATGCTGCCGAACTGGCCGATACGATCGCGGCCGCCGTTGCGGTGGAAGTTGCCCAGAAGCAGGCGATCCTGGCCGAGCCCAACCCGCTGCGGCGGCTCGAAATGGTGCTGTCCTTCATGGAAGGCGAACTCTCGGTGCTTCAGGTCGAACGCAAGATCCGCGGGAGGGTCAAGCGCCAGATGGAGAAGAACCAGCGCGAATATTACCTCAACGAGCAGATGAAGGCGATCCAGAGCGAACTCGGCGGTGACGACGAGGACGGCAATGAAATCGCCGAACTGACCGAGAAGATCGGCAAGACCAAGCTCAGCAAGGAAGCGCGCGCCAAGGCGGAAACCGAGCTCAAGAAGCTCAAGGCGATGCAGCCAATGAGTGCCGAGGCGACGGTGATCCGCAACTATCTCGACGTGCTGCTCGGTTTGCCGTGGGGCAAGAAGAGCAAGCTCAAGAAGGATCTGGGCAAGGCGCAGGAAGTGCTCGATGCCGATCACTTCGCGCTCGAGAAGGTGAAGGACCGGATCGTCGAGTATCTCGCGGTGCAGGCGCGCACCAACAAGCTCAAGGGGCCGATCCTGTGCCTCGTCGGGCCTCCGGGTGTCGGCAAGACCAGCCTCGGCAAGTCGATAGCGCGTGCGACGGGGCGTGAATTCGTGCGCCAGAGCCTTGGCGGAGTGCGTGACGAAGCGGAAATCCGCGGTCACCGGCGGACCTATATCGGCTCACTGCCGGGCAAGATTGTCACCAATCTGCGCAAGGCCGGCAAATCGAACCCGCTGTTCCTGCTCGACGAAATCGACAAGCTGGGTCAGGATTTCCGCGGCGACCCCGCATCGGCACTGCTCGAAGTGCTCGACCCGGAGCAGAACGCGCGCTTCCAGGATCACTATCTGGAGATCGACATCGATCTGTCGGACGTGATGTTCGTGTGCACCGCGAACAGCCTCAACCTGCCGCAACCGCTGCTCGACCGGATGGAGATCATCCGTCTTGAAGGGTATACCGAGGACGAGAAGGTCGAGATCGCCACACGTCACCTGCTGCCCAAGCAGATCAGTCAGCACGGCCTCAAGGATGGCGAATTCGAGCTGACCGAGCCCGCTTTGCGCGACCTTATCCGTTATTATACTCGCGAAGCCGGTGTGCGTACTCTGGAGCGCGAGATCGCGCGGCTGGCGCGCAAGTCGCTGCGACGTATCCTTGAAAGCGAGGCCGAAAGTGTAACGATCACGCCGGAAAACCTCGCTGACTTCGCCGGAGTGCGTAAATTCAAGCACGGCATGGGTGAGGAAGAAGCACAGATCGGTGCGGTGACGGGGCTGGCCTGGACCGAAGTCGGCGGCGAACTGCTGACGATCGAAAGCGTAACCACGCTGGGCAAGGGCGAGATCAAGACCACAGGCAAGCTCGGCGAAGTGATGAACGAAAGCGTCGCCGCCGCCTTCAGTTTCGTCAAGGCGCGCGCACCTGCTTACGGGATCAAACCGTCGATCTTCCGGGCGCGCAACATCCATATCCACTTGCCTGAAGGCGCGGTTCCCAAGGATGGACCGAGCGCAGGCGTGGGCATGGTGACGTCTATCGTGTCGACGCTGACCGGCATTCCGGTTCGCCCCGATGTTGCGATGACCGGCGAAGTGACGCTGCGTGGCCGGGTGCTGGCGATTGGCGGGCTCAAGGAGAAACTGCTTGCGGCCCTGCGCGGTGGGATCACCACCGTGCTGATCCCGGACGACAATGTGAAGGATCTGGCCGAGATTCCCGCCAACGTGAAAGAAACGCTGACGATCATCCCGGTCAAGCATGTCGACGAAGTGCTCGAACAGGCGCTGACCTCGCAGCCCGAACCGATCGAGTGGAATGAGGCGGACGATCTGTCGAGCCAGCCGGGCGCGGCGCATGGGTCGCCCTCGACGGGGATCGTGGCGCATTGAGACTCGGCCACAGTTGATTGCCGGTTGGCGGGCTTGAACCGCCAAGCCGCTACAAAATCCGGCTGCAGCAGACACCCATTTCGGTGTGGGGGTGGGATTTGCGTCCGATTGTGCGGCTTTTTGGGCGGGAATCTGCAAATCCCGGCCATTTGCCTTTGACATGGCGTGGAAAAGCCGTTCAATTCGCGCGCTTGAACGCCGTGAGTCACGCGCAGTTGAAACCAAACAGATTATAAGGGGGCTTCCCAGATGAACAAGAATGACCTGATCGGTGCCGTTGCAGACGCCAGCGGCCTTTCGAAGAACGATGCCGCGAACGCCGTTGAAGGCGTTTTCGACTCGATTTCGAAGGCTCTGAAGCGTGGCGATGAAGTGCGCCTGGTCGGTTTCGGCACTTTTTCGGTCGCCAAGCGCAAGGCTTCTACCGGTCGCAACCCGCGTACCGGCGAGCCGATGCAGATCAAGGCTTCGAATCAGCCCAAGTTCAAGGCCGGGAAGGGCCTGAAGGACGCCGTCAACTAATCGATATTCCGGGCGGATGGCCGCCTGACGGGTCGATTGCGAACGCCGCGCCGCCAACAGGTAGTGCGGCGTTCGTCGTATCCGGGCACGTGATCGGGTGTTGCTCTATCCCTTGTGGCGCGCCCGGACCGCATAAAGCGCGATCGCGGCGGCGTTGGAGACGTTGAGGCTCTCGATTGCATCGCCGATCGGCAGCCGCGCGAGCGCGTCGCAATGTCCGCCGATATTGTGCCGCATTCCCGGCCCCTCGGCCCCGAGGACCAGCGCAACCGGCCCGGCGGGCAAGGCGTTGGCGAGCGTGTCCTGCGCTTCGCCAGCCAGCCCGATCCGCCAGTAACCGGCCTCGGCCATTTCTTCCAGCGCGCGCGCGAGGTTGACCACCTTCACCCATGGGAGCACTTCCAGCGCGCCGCTCGCCGCCTTGGCGAGGACGCCCCCTTCGCTCGGCGAATGGCGATCCTGTGTCACCAGAGCCGCAGCGCCGAACGCCGCCGCCGAGCGCATGATTGCCCCGACGTTATGCGGATCGGTCACCTGGTCGAGCACCACCAATGGCCCATCGGCGCGCGCATCCATAACATCGTCGAGGAACAAATCGTCGAGCGGTGCGCATTCCAGCACCAGCCCTTGATGGGGGGCATCGCGCGACACCAGCCGGTCGAGGTCCGGATTGTCGGCGTATTCGACGGGAAAGTCCTGCGGCAATTCCCCATCGAGCTCGGCAATCGCTTCGCGCGTTGCCCACAGCTTGCGATGGCTGCGGTCCGGGTTCTTGAGCGCGGCCTCGACCGCGTGGCGGCCCCAAAGGCGCACCTGCCCGGTACTGGCGCGACCGCTGCCGCGTCCGCCCTGCATACGCCCGGCGCGGCCACGAAGGGCGCGCTTGCGGCCCGATTTTGCCATCCTATTTCTCCAGAAATGCAATTGGTGGCGGCTCCTGCCAGTCCGGCCATTGACAGGCAAGCGCTGCTTCGCCAAAGGGGCGCCTCTCGGCGGGTGGCCACGACTTCGATCGGCCACATTTCAGCACCGTTGGCAAGCCAAGTGGACAGGTGGCCGAGTGGTTAAAGGCAGCAGACTGTAAATCTGCCCGCGCAAGCGTACGCTGGTTCGAATCCAGCCCTGTCCACCACTTGCCTCCCAAGCTTCTTAGCCACCTTCAAGGCCGATCCCATCTCTTTGTCCGGTCAAACGGGGGCGGCCTATGGGCGGCGTACAAGCGGCTGATGCTTTGCCTTTGGTACTGGTTTAACGGAGGTAGGGGCAATCAGAAGCGGAATGCCCGGCTTTGCAGCGTGCGATCGGTGATATGGCGTGTGGTGCTCGTCAGCGCTTTTGACACGCCCAGGCATGCGGTTGTCAGTGTGGCGGAGGAATTGCCCGTATCGAGAGGCAACGGGGTGGGTGCGTCATCGGTGTCAGGTGACAGTTCGTCGTGACCGGGAGTTCGTAGGCGTTCAATGACGTCTTGCAGTGAGGCTGCAGCCGCGATGGCCTGATTTGTGGCGCGTTCGCCGCCCGCGCTGTCCATATGGCGTACCACGAGCGCGATCTCGTGCACCCAATAGCTGGTCAGCACGAGCTGGCGGCTGAGGTTATCCCTTTGCCCGCTCGCACGGCCCAGCGGGATGAAACGCAAAGGTTCGAGCGCGTCGCGCAAACTTGCCAGCTTGGCTTCGAAATCGTGCAGGGCGGCGGTCAGTTGCAACCGATCGAGCCGGCCAACGGGCAAGGCCGCCTTCAGCACCGAAGCGGTCGCATCGAGCAGGGCGTTGAACTGTTCCCGAGCGTGCGCATCGGTGCTCTTGGGCAGCACGAACGCGGCAACCAGAATACCGGCCAGCGCGCCGATGGCGGTTTCCTCCAGCCGCAGCAGCATCAAGGTATCGGAGAACCGCCCCATCACTGAGAACAGCAAGGCTACAGTTACGGTGATCCAGAATGCCATCCAGGTGTAGGATTGAACAAAAGCGTAAAAGATGAAGAAGATTGCGATCGGCATCAGTGCCAGAGCGAGCTGGATATTACCCCCGAGCAGCCAGACCAGCGCCATCGCGACCAGAATGCCGGCCAGCGTGCCCAAGGTCCGCTTGAGCGATTTGGCCAGCGCCTGTCCCCGCGAATAGGTTCCGGTGAACATCACGAAGACCGTGATCACAGCCCAGTACCAGCGGTCGGGAGAAAGCATGACGCCGCCGATGATCGCAAGCGCGGCGGCAGCCGCCGGCTGGATGCCAAATCTCAGCTGTGTCACGATGGGGGCTTTCGACGGTGCCGCATGTCCCCTCGCGGCGGCGAGGTCGGGTGGCAGGCGCAAAGTGCGCTCAAGCTCAGCGATGGCTGAGGCTATCGGCGCGACATCGGGTTCCTCGGGAAGTGGTGTGTAATTCGTCAGCGCGCTGGCCATCTCGGTGAGGTCGTGCCGCATCTTATCCGAGCCGAGCTGCGTCGAATCGCCTTGCAATTGCAGCGCAAGGCGTTCGGCCAGCACCAGCGTTGCGATGAGCGCTTCTGCCAGCGGCCGATGCGCAAGGCGCCCCCCGGGGAGGTTTTCGAGTTCGGTCTCGGCAATAGTGACTGCGTTTGCGACACGTGCGAGGTCTCGCCGCAGACGAGCCAAGTCCCGATCGCCACGGAAATCCGCAGCCGTTACCAGAAGCGCACTCATGCGCATCCTGATCGAGCCGACCGACCATCGCATGCGTCGCCATGGTCTGTGCGGAACGACAAGTTGGTGGACGATCAAGGCCGAGGCTGCTCCGATCGCGACGCCCGCCCATTGCCAGTGCAAGGTGGCCATATCGGGTTTGAGAAAGGACCCGAAAAAATAACTGACATTGGCCGCCAGCCCGGCAGGGATCCACGCTCCGCCATATTGCCGCATATAGGCCGCAAGGCCGATCACAGCGACAAAGACTAGGTGATTGATCGCGGCACCGTGGAGCAGCGCCGAGAGGGTAAACATAACGCCTGCCGATGCCGAGAGCGCAACGATATTCCCGATGCGGGCGTGCACGTCATCATCGCTGATCGTTGCGCAGCAGAAGACGGTGACCGGGAAGGCTATAAGAAACGCTGCCACCGGGATGGCGAGGGCCTGACCCACGAGAAATACGCAAGCCAGTGTCAGCACGAAGGCGAACATAGCCCGAGCGCCGCGAGCCGTTCGCAGCATACCGGGGTCGGCACGAACCAGCCTGCGCCTCGCGTGCGGTGGCAGGGCATTCACGACAAGAGTCAGAAGCGTAGGCATGGCCGGACCGATAAGCCTGCGATGCCAGTTCCGCTACTCTCTAACTGGCAAGAGTAGCCGTTTGCAGCGGCTCATAAAAACCTGCTCGGCGACGGACTACGCGGGTAGGGATTCCGGTGTCTTGCTGAATGATGGAGAGGGCTGCGGCAATTGCGGCGTGGTTTGCGCAGGCATCAGCGACGACATGATCGTCTCGATCGCTTGTTCCTCGTTCGTTGCCCGAATTTTGCGTGTGTTGGGGGTTACGGACAGGACCTTGGTCAGGGGTTGGGCAATCGGACCGTCGACAATAAGGCGCCACGGGGTAGGCAATTGCTTCGTTGCGCCGGGTCGCCATCCGTTGTGGGGATTGGTTACATGGTTGGCCTGATATCCATTGGCCGCGCACCACGGCTTGTTGCCGGGAATGAAGCCCCCGTAGTCATAGGAAATACCGGCCATGAATATTCCTGGCACCGCCTGTGCGAGGGTGGCATAAACCACCGTCGCACCCAGTCCGTGTCCTGCCAGCGTCGGCGAGACATAGGAGCTCCATCCGAAATCGCGCTGGGCCTTGCGTGCGACGGCCATCAAGGGCTGGACGGGATGAATGCAAGCGGCCTTGCCTTCGCTGAGCTGCGCCAGGAATACGCTGGTATCGATCCCGGCGACGGCATAGCCTGAACGAGCCAAGCGATGGGCAATATGATCCGCGTCGTCGTCCCATCCGCCTTGGTCCGAGAAATAGATCACAAACCCCTTGGGCGGTCCGCTGGGTTTGAGAATGCGTGCCGGTATGATGGTGACGCTGTGATCGGGAAGCTGCTTGCTCAACGTCGGTTTCTTGTCACCGCTGTATAAACGAAATACACCGATGCCCACCAGCGCACACATGGCGACAGCAAGGGCAAGGCGAGTCAATTTCATCCGACGATGGTTCCAATCCAATATTTGCTTATAGGGCCTTGGTGCTTGCCCCGCTCTGGAGCAGGCATGACAAAGTGGTAATTATGCCTGCCCGACATCTCCAGCTATGAAAAACGAGTCGTCTATGAGCCAGAAAATCCTTGTTGTAGAAGATGATGAAACCACCGCAACGTTTATAAAGCGGGGGCTGGACGAGCACGGCTTCACTGTCGATCACGCCAACAACGGGCGCGATGGACTGTTCCTGGCGACGGGCGGCGATTACGACGCGCTGGTGCTCGATCGAATGCTGCCGCAGATGGATGGAATGGCCTTGCTGGCCGCTTTGCGCGCGGCCGATATCCATACTCCGGTCATTATCCTGTCGGCGCTGGGGACACCGGATGATCGTGTCGACGGACTTGAGGCGGGCTCCGACGATTATTTGGTCAAGCCCTTCGCGTTCGCCGAACTGCTGGCACGGTTGAAGCTCGCAATCCGTAAGGCGGGAAGCAATGGATCGAAGGCCGTTACTCAGCTCAGTTGCGGCGATCTGGAAATGGATCTGCTGTCACGCAAGGTGAAGCGCGGCGGTGAAAACGTCGAATTGCAACCGCGCGAGTTCAGGCTGCTGGAATTCCTCCTGCGTCATGCCGGGCAGGTGGTGACGCGCACTATGTTGCTGGAAGGGGTGTGGGATTTCCATTTCGACCCCGGCACCAATGTGATCGATGTCCATATCAGCCGGTTGCGCAAGAAGATCGACGAAGGGCACGATCAGGCGCTGCTGCATACGGTGCGTGGTGCAGGCTACCGCCTCGGCCTGCCCGACTAAATGCCGCGCTTCAACCTGTCGAGCTCGACCAAGCTCGCCGCATTGCTGTTTGCGGCGGTATTCCTGCCTACGCTGGTCATGCTTGGTTTCATGAATGTGGCCAGTGCGCGCGCCCTGGCGGTGCAACAGGTTGAACTGGTCAATGAATTGCGCAACGATCTGGTATCGCAGTACCAGGGCGCCGGTCCGCAGGGGCTGACCGAGGCTGTGCAGGACCGACTGGCGCTGGATCCGCATGGCAATGAGGTGATCGCCTATGCCGATCCGACAGGTCGTGTGCTGGTCGGCAATCTTACCAACTGGCCATCGATCCAGGCCGGCACGATGACGATCGCGGAGATGCGGCGTGCGGATGATCCGACGCGCAAGCCGGCTTTGCTTAGTGTGACCATCCTCCCCGATGGCTCGCGCCTTGTGACCGGGCATGTCACTGGAGGCACGGCGCAGTTAGACGCTGCCAATCGCGCCGGGCTCCTGCTTGCCGCACTGATCGCGGGGCCGCTATCGTTGGCGCTGGCCTTCATCTTGGTGCGAATTATCGAACGTCGCGCCGAACGTATTGCCCGTGTGACCGAGGCGTTCGGCAATGGCGATTTCACCCGTCGCCTCCCGGTAGGGGAAAGCGGAGACACTTTCGATCGCCTGGCGCGCACGCTCAACGCCATGCTCGACCGGATCGAGACGCTGGTGGGAGAACTTCGCCTTGTAACCGACAGCCTGGCTCATGATCTGCGTTCACCGGTTACCCGGCTTCAGGCAGCGGTCGAACAGGCGGCAAGCAAGGCGCGCGATCCCGATGCGATCGATGCACTGCAACGTGCCGGACTCGAAGCCAATGCGCTGCAGGGCATGTTGTCAACGGCCTTGCAGATCAGCCGCGCGGAAGCGGGAATCGGGCGCGATCGTTTCGTGCCTGTGGCGCTGGATGAACTGCTCGGTGAACTGGAAGAGGTTTACGGCCCTGTGGCTGAAGATGCCGGATTCACGCTGCATGTCGACACCGACAGCAACCAGCGCGTGATGATCCACCGCGAATTGATGGCGCAGGCGCTCAGCAATCTGGTCGATAATGCGCTCAACTATGCCCACGGCGGACAGGAAATCCGCCTTGCCGCGCACCTAAAGGCGGATCATCTCGTCATTTCCGTACGGGATGACGGACCAGGCATCCCGGAAGACAGGCGTGCCGAAGCTCTGCGGCGTTTCGGTCGCCTCGATCCGTCACGGCATGAAGCCGGTTCTGGCCTTGGACTGGCCTTGGCCGAAGCGGCTGCGCGATTGCATGGTGGCAAGATAGAGCTGGATGACGCCGATCCGGGTTTGATCGTCCGGATCATTCTGCCGAAAACCCTGCTTAAAAATACGAATTAGTTTTCGTGCCCAAGTCGGTTCCCCTTGGTGCGCCAAGGAGGGGGACTGCGTCAGCCGAGGGGAACCGCCAGGAAGTGCCGCTGACCACCACGGTCGATGAGCAGCAGCGCCGTATCGTTCTGGGTCTTGCCGAGCGCGCTCGCCAGTGAGCGGCCATTGGTAACGGGCGTATTGCCGACTTGCTCGATCACATCCCCAGCTGCGATACCGGCATGCGCCGCCGCGCCATTCGGATCGATATCGGTGATCAGCGCGCCGCGCGTACCGCTCGCAAGGCCGAGCTGTTGCCGGGCGGCACCGTCGAGGGGGGAAACGGTAACGCCTAGCTTCGGCGCGGTTTCGCTGCCGCCGTTGCCCGTAACCTGTGCCTGCGCGTTCTGCTGGGAGGGAAGGCGCCCCATCTCGATCGAAATGTCTTTTTTCCGCCCCTGTCGGATCACGGTAAGTTTGGCGGCCGATCCGATCTTGGCCTGCGATGCGTCCATACTGAGATCGCGTGCCTCATGGATCGTCTGGCCATCGAAACCGGTAACGATATCGCCGGTTTTCAACTTGCCCGCCGACGGACCATTGGGGTCGACCTGTGCGATGATCGCGCCTTCGGCCTTATTCAGTCCGGCAGCGGCGGCGATTTGTGGCGTTACGTCCTGAACCGCCGCGCCGAGCCAGGCCCTGGTAACCTTGCCGTCGCGCAGGATGTCGTTGACCACCTGTCTTGCGGTATTGGACGGAATGGCGAAGCCGATACCGACATTGCCACCGCTGGGGGAGAAAATTGCGCTGTTCACGCCGACCACCTGGCCTGAATAATTGAGCAGCGGTCCGCCCGAATTGCCTTCGTTGATCGGGGCATCGGTCTGGATGTAATCGACGTAACTCGATGTGCCGAGCGAACGCCCGCGGGCCGAGATGACGCCCGATGTAACTGTCTCGCCCACGCCATAGGGATCGCCGATCGCAATTACTGGATCGCCGACCCGGGTCTGACTGGAGTTGGCGAAGGCGAGCGGCGCTGTTGCCGGGGTCTTGTCGACATGGATGACGGCCAGATCGGTGGCCGGATCGGTACCCACCAGCTTGGCCTCGGCGATAGTCTTGTCGGAAAACTCAACCGTGAAGCGTGTTCCGCCATCGACCACGTGGTTGTTGGTCAGGATATCTCCCTTGGCATCGATCAGGAAACCAGACCCCAGGGCTTCGGTATGCTCGGCCTGCCCTTGCTGTATCTGGGGGCCCATGAACTGACGGAAGAATTCGCCCATCGGGCTGTTGCCGAAGGGATTGCCCTGCATGCTGACCTGTTTGGGCGCTTCGTCGACCGTTATGGTGACGACCGAGGGCTCCACCTTCTGAACGATATCGGCGATGCTTTCACCGCCAGCCCAGGCTGCTGGGCGCGCGGCGATCGGCGCGTCGACTGCATGGGGAAGCAGTGGTGAAGTCGGAAGCATGGGGGCAATGGCCCATGCCGCTCCAGCCGCGACAACCGCAGCAGCGGCGACCGAGACGAAGAAAGTGGTTTTGCGTTTAGTCATTGCGACCTGACCCGCTTGTTTTATCGTTGATAATTCGGTTATCTCGCCGGCGCGGGCCACTCATGGAGGGGGGGATGATGACGCCGCGCCGGCGGACCCCGCTTTTATGCGGGATTAGTAATTTTCGCCTTCAGTGCGACCGAAGGGCTTTGGGCGACTGGACCGGTCAGCAAATCATTTTGCACGGCCCGGTTGGTGGAGGAGGGGGACTGCCACCGATGTGAAAGTGCCATGGGGAGCAACTTCCCGGACCGTGCAAAATGCATTGGTGCATAAAGCTATTGCCGTATTTCCAATCTTGCGACCGTGTCGGCCACGAGAGGTGAGATAGGCGCTTCCAGCTTGAGTTGCGATTTCCGCCACATTACAGTTTGGACAGGATTGCCACTGTGTTGTCGTATTGGCGGACAGTCCTGCTTGCCCGGATTCCGGGTTCGGCCTAACCAGATAATATGGAATATACGCACCAACCCGTCATCTCGGCTACAGGCCTGTTCACGCCCGCCGAGACCATCACGAATGCCGAACTCGTGGAAAGCTACAACAGCTTCGCCGAACGCTTTAACGATTTCCATGCCGAGGTGATCTCAGCCGGAGAGATCGAGCCGCTGCAGCTCAGTTCTGTCGCGTTCATAGAAAAGGCAAGCGGGATCAAGGCGCGCCACGTAATGTCGAAAGCCAGCGTTCTCGATCCCGAGACCATGGCCCCGCGCTGGTCCGAGCGTGGCGATGACGAACTGTCGATCATGGCCGAAATCGGCGTCCTGGCGGCGCGCGATGCGCTGTCTGCTGCCGGCCGCGATCCGTGCGATGTGGATGCGGTACTGTGTGCGGCATCCAATATGCAGCGCCCCTATCCGGCAATGGCGATCGAGATCCAGCAGGCACTCGGGATCGACGGATTCGGTTTCGACATGAATGTTGCCTGTTCGTCAGCGACCTTCGGCATCCAGACTGCGGCCGACTATATTCGTGCGGGCAATGCACGCAGCGTCCTGGTGGTGAGCCCGGAGATCACCAGCGGCCACCTCAACTGGCGTGATCGCGACAGCCATTTCATCTTCGGCGATGTTGCGACGGCGGTGCTTGTCGAGGATGAAGCGATTGCTCCGCGCGACCATTGGAAGATACTCGGTACCAAGCTGAAGACGGTTTTTTCCAACAATATTCGCAACAATTTCGGCTTCCTGAACCGGGCTCATCCCGAAACGAGTGACGCACCTGACAAGCTTTTCGTCCAGGAGGGACGCAAGGTGTTCAAGGAAGTGGTGCCGATGGTGTCCGCCATGATCGTTGAAGAAGCCGAGCGGCTGTCGCTCGATCCGCAATCGCTTGACCGGTTGTGGTTGCACCAAGCCAATGCCGGGATGAACCGGCTGATTGCGCAACGCGTACTGGGTCATGAAGCGAGCGCAGCCGAGAGCCCGACGGTGCTCGATACGTATGGCAATACATCGAGCGCTGGCTCGATCATCGCCTTCCATTTGCATCGTTCCGGCTTGCAGGCGGGCGATACCGGGCTGATCTGCAGCTTCGGAGCTGGCTATTCGGTAGGGACTGTTTTCGTCCGGAAGGTGGGGTGAACCAGGGACGGCGCGCTTGCTCCCTTGCGCGCCGCACCCTAAGTGGTGCCGATGGCAGGTGATTTACTCGATAACCGTGGCCGGGGCGATGCGCACTGGAACTGGCCTTCGATCCATCCGGAAGGGCGCAAGTTTGGCCTGATTGCGGTTGCGATCAGTTTGCTGGTGATGCTCGTTTTCGGCTGGGGTCCGATCGGCTGGCCGCTGCTGTTTTTGTCCTTAGGCGTGTTTGCTTTCTTTCGCGATCCCGAGCGAGTCGTTCCGCAAGGCGATGACCTGATCGTGGCTCCGGCCGATGGCATGGTCTCGCTCATCATGCAGGTCGAACCGCCCGAGGAATTGCGGGTGGACGATGGCAGCGGCATGGGCGGACTACCCGATGGCCCGGTAACGCGTATCTCGATTTTCATGAGTGTGTTCGACGTCCACATCAACCGTTCGCCGATTGCAGGAATTGTCCGGCGGGTGGTCTATATTCCGGGCAAGTTTCTCAACGCCGATCTCGACAAGGCGAGCGAGGACAATGAGCGCCAGCATTTCCTGGTCGAGCGAGCCGATGGCTTGCGAATTGGCTTCACCCAGATCGCGGGCCTGGTGGCGCGGCGCATCGTGCCGTTTGTCAAGCCGGGAGACATGGTCGGAGCCGGGCAGCGGGTCGGACTGATCCGCTTTGGCAGCCGTGTCGATGTGTATCTGCCCGCCGGAACCGATGCCAAGGTCCTGCTGGGTCAACGTGTGGTCGCGGGTGAGACGATCCTTGCCGAAGCAGGCACACAGAAGCTGATCGAGGGTATCAAGCAGTGATGCCGGAATCGTTCGACAGGGCGAGACTGGGGCCGAAGGCAACCGAGGATGAAGAGCCGAGTTCGCGTCCGCCGCAGGCGAGAGGGTTGCCACTGCGCGGCCTGCTGCCGAACGCGATTACTGCTGCGGCCCTGTGTTCGGGCCTGACGGGAATCCGATTCGCTATCTCGGGCGACTGGCGTGAGGCGGTTTTCGCGATCATCCTCGCCGGATTGCTCGATGGAATCGATGGCCGGATCGCGCGGCTGTTGAAGGCACAGTCACGGTTCGGTGCAGAGCTCGACAGCCTGTCCGATTCGCTGTCTTTCGGCACGGCACCCGCGATCGTTATTTACCTTTGGAGCCTGAGCGAAGCGCCGCGCATCGGCTGGTTTGCCGCGCTGGCATTTGCCGTGTGCTGTGCTCTGCGTCTCGCGCGTTTCAACGCGCAGATCGATATTGACGAGCAACCCCACAAATCCGCCGGTTTCCTGACGGGCATACCGGCTCCGGTCGGTGCCGGGCTTGCGTTTCTGCCCTTCTACCTGTGGCAGGCAACCGGGGAAGCGTTGTTCCGAACACCATTGCTGGTCGGGATATGGATTGCGCTTATCGCCCTGCTGATGATTTCCAACCTCGCGACGCTCAGCTGGGGATCATTGCGACCCAAGCGCAATATCCGCCTGTGGCTGATTGCATTCGTCGGGATGATGTTCGCTGCTCTGTTGCAGGAACCATGGTGGACACTGGCGGTGATTTGCTGCGGTTACCTCGCGATGATGCCCTTCAGTATTCTTCGTTACGCAAGGGTCAGGCGGCAGCGCGCATCCGCTTCGACGGATTGACCGCAAGACTTGCCGGAAAAGCGACTGTATGGCGAATGTGACGGGGGTGATGGCGCGTCCGATCCTGCGGCCCGTATGCTGTATTGGCTGAAGGGTACAGCCGGCGATAAGCCGAAACCCAGCGCAACGCCGAATCGATGAGGGCAATCCCGCTGAGGAATGTCATGCAGATCAGAATTGCCGGAAGTAGAAAAGCGATCATGGGCTTACTCCCTTGAATAATTCAGGTGGAGAACGCTGACGTTCGTTATATGTTCCGTGTTCCTTTTCTGTTCCATGGTGTCAAGGCAAAAGTTTCGTGCTTTGTTCCGTCAAATCGAAAAATAAGCGATGGATTTTTGCTGGTGATACCATTAAGGGCCGTCGCCGTTCGTCGAGTCTTGCGTAATCAAGCGAGGCAGGGCGGGCAAATTCACATGGAAGGCGCACATAAGCCGGTGCCCTGGGCGGATCGCCGTCATGGGTTCCCTGTCTTCCAGAGGTCAAACCGGAAAGGAATTGAATTATGGCGGCTCCCACCGTCACCATGCAGCAATTGATCGAGGCCGGCGCTCACTTCGGCCACCAGACACACCGCTGGAACCCGCGCATGAAACCCTATATCTTCGGGGCGCGCAACGGCATCCACATCATCGATCTGTCGCAGACCGTGCCGTTGATGGCGCGTGCACTCGACTTCGTCGCCGATACGGCCCGTTCGGGCGGCAAGGTGCTGTTCGTCGGCACCAAGCGCCAGGCGCAGGAGCCGATTGCTGACGCCGCGCGTGCTGCAGGCCAGCACTTCGTCAACCATCGCTGGCTGGGCGGCATGCTCACCAACTGGAAGACGATCAGCCAGTCGATCAAGCGCCTCAAGACGCTTGAGGAACAGCTTTCGGGCGATACTTCCGGGCTCACCAAGAAGGAAGTTCTCCAGCTGACTCGCGAGCGTGACAAGCTCGAACTGTCGCTGGGCGGTATCCGTGACATGGGTGGTATTCCCGATGTCATGTTCGTGATCGACGCCAACAAGGAAGATCTCGCGATCAAGGAAGCCGGCGTGCTTGGCATCCCTGTGGTCGCGGTGCTTGATACCAATGTCGATCCGACCGGTATCGCTTTCCCGATCCCTGGCAACGACGACGCTAGCCGCGCTGTGCGCCTTTATTGCGACGCCATCAGCCAGGCAGCCCGTTCGGGTCGTGGCGAAGGCGTGCAGGATTCGGGGCAGGACGTCGGCGCGATGGAACAGCCGCCGGTCGAAGAAGCGGCTGCCTGATTGCAAGCCGGGCGCGTCATGCGCCTGTCACGCCAGCTATCTACGCGCCGGGCAGCCTGTCGCCGCCCGGCGTCGCAACCCATGAGAATTTGAAGGAAATCAATCATGGCGAATTTCACCACCGCCGACATCAAGGCCCTGCGCGACCGGACCGGCGCGGGTATGATGGATGCCAAGAAGGCACTCACCGAAGCCGATGGCGACATCGAAGCAGCGGTCGACGCACTGCGCGCGAAGGGCCTTGCCACCGCCCAGAAGAAGTCCAGCCGTACCGCTGCCGAAGGCCTTGTCGGCCTGGCGGTCGAAGGCACCAGGGGTGTTGCGGTAGAGGTTAATTCGGAAACCGACTTCGTCGCCAAGAACGACCAATTCCAGGATTTCGTTCGCAGTGTGACGGAAGTGGCGCTCAAGACCGGCTCCGACGATGTCGAAGTCCTCAAGGCGGCTGCCTATCCGACCGGAGGCACGGTTTCCGACAAGTTGACCGATTCGATCGCCACCATCGGCGAGAACCAGCAGATCCGCCGGATCAAGAACGTCGCCGTCGATCAGGGCGTCGTTGTTGCCTATGCTCACAACGCTGCCGCAGCCAACCTCGGCAAGATCGGCGTTCTCGTTGCGCTCGAAAGCGCGGCCAGTGCCGACGTTCTCGAAGCGCTGGGCAAGCAGCTTGCTATGCATATCGCCGCGGCTTTCCCACTCGCGCTCAACGCTGACGGTCTCGACGCCGAGTTGATCGAACGCGAACGCTCGATCGCGCGCGAGAAGGCGGCTGAGAGCGGCAAGCCCGAAAACGTCCAGGAAAAGATGGTCGACGGTGCGGTGGCGAAGTTCGCCAAGGAAAACGCGCTCCTCAGCCAGCTGTTCGTCATGGACAACAAGACCCCGATCGCCGACGTCGTCGCCAAGGCCGGCAAGGACGCCGGTTCGCCGATCGTGCTGAAGGATTACGTCCGCTTCCAGCTCGGCGAAGGCATCGAGAAGGAAGAGAGCGATTTCGCAGCGGAGGTCGCCGCGGCAGTCGCGGGCTGATCCTCCCACCAATTCGAGACCCCGCGTCGTGTGAACGGCGCGGGGTTTTTCGTGTCCGTCGCCCTTGGCAGTATCGCGCGCAAGCTTTAAGGCCGCGCAATCCAATTCAAGTCCCCGTGAGAAAACCGCAATGCCCATGCCCCCGATGAAGCGCGTCCTGCTCAAACTCTCGGGAGAGGTGTTGATGGGCGATCAGCAGTTCGGGATCGATCCGTCGTTCGTCATGGAACTGGCGAAGGAAGTGAAGGCGGCAAAGGACACAGGGCTGCAGATTTGTCTTGTGATCGGCGGCGGCAACATCTTTCGCGGTATGGCCGGCGCGGCGCAGGGTATGGACCGTGCGCAGGCCGACTACATGGGAATGCTGGCCACTGTGATGAACGCTCTCGCCATGCAGAACGCCCTCGAGCAGATCGGCGTGCAGACGCGGGTCCAGTCGGCAGTGCAGATGGACCAGGTGTGCGAACCGGTCATCCGTCGCCGAGCAGAGCGTCATCTCGAAAAGGGCCGGGTGGTGATTTTTGCCGCCGGTGTCGGGGCGCCGTATTTTACTACCGACAGCGGCGCTGCGCTGCGCGCCGCAGAAATGCGTTGCGACGCGCTGCTGAAGGGCACCAGTGTCGACGGGGTTTACGATTCGGACCCGAAGAAAAATCCGAATGCAAAACGTTTTGATTCAGTCACCTATGACAGGGTTTTGGCAGATAATTTGAAGGTCATGGACGCGTCAGCCGTCGCATTATGCCGCGACAACGATATTCCGATCGTCGTTTTCTCGATCCGCGAGAAAGGCAATCTGGAACAGGTGTTGGCGGGCGAGGGTGTCCAGACCATCGTTCAGGGCAATTAGGAAAATAGAGGAAGCCGGTCATGGCGAAATACGACAAGAACGACATCGAGCGCCGGATGCAAGGTGCGGTTGAAAGCCTCAAGGGTGATCTTTCCGGCCTGAGGACCGGGCGCGCCAACACGAGCCTGCTCGATCCGGTTGTGGTGGAGGTTTACGGCTCGATGATGCCACTCAACCAGGTGGCGACCGTCTCGGCTCCAGAACCGCGTATGCTGAGCGTACAAGTATGGGACAAGGCCAATGTGACGGCAGTGGAGAAGGGCATCGCCAAGGCCAATCTCGGTCTCAACCCGATGATCGACGGGCAAAATGTCCGCCTGCCGCTGCCCGATCTTACCGAAGAACGGCGCAAGGAACTGGCCAAACTGGCAGGGCAATATTCGGAGCAGGCCAAGATCGCCATCCGCAATGTTCGCCGCGACGGGATGGAAGCGCTCAAGGAAGACGAGAAGAAGAAGGAAATTTCCGAGGACGATCGCAAGCGGATGGAAGACGAAGTCCAGAAGCTGACCGACAAATATGTCGCCGATGCGGAGAGTGCTGCGCAGGCCAAGGAAAAGGAAATCCTCACCCAGTAACCGGGTGATTGCTCGCTATGTCAGCTACAGTCGCTCATGCGCGTCATGTCGCCATCATCATGGATGGCAATGGACGCTGGGCGCGCAAGCGGCACCTGCCACGGATCGTCGGGCACCAGCGCGGGGTCGAAGCGGTGCGGCGGCTGGTTCGCGCCGTGGCGGGCATGGATCTGGAGTGCCTGACGCTTTATGCATTCTCGAGCGAAAACTGGAAGCGGCCAGAGGACGAAGTCGATCACCTGATGAACCTGCTGCGCAAGTTCATCAAATCCGACTTGCCGGAATTTCTCGAAAACGGCGTCAAACTCAAGATAATCGGCGATTATCATAGCCTCGCATCGGATATCGTCGAGCTGATCGAGGACGCGATGGAGCAAACCGCGCATGGTATTCGTACTTTGGCGGTCGCGCTCAACTATGGTTCCCAGCAGGAGATCGTTCGTGCTGCTACGCTTGCCGCCCAAGAGGGGCCGATCACACCGGAATCTCTCGAGCAGCACCTGTACACAGCCGACTTGCCGCCGCTGGACCTGTTGATTCGCACAAGCGGCGAGATCCGGCTGTCGAACTTTCTGCTGTGGCAGGCTGCCTATGCCGAAATGATCTTCACCGATGTCCTGTGGCCTGATTTCACGCCGGAGCATTTGCAGGCCGCGCTTGACGAATTCTCATCGCGGGAGCGCCGTTATGGAGGACGGTGAAAGCGTTCCGGTTCCGGCTTCTGTAGCGCGCAGCGATCTGCCGATACGGGCGGCTTCGGCAGTGGTCATGCTGACAATCGCGGGTCTTGCGCTGTGGGCCGGCGGAATGGCGCTGGTCGCCTTCATCGGGTTGGCGACAGTCGCCTGCTTTGTGGAATATGTCAGTCTGGTTGTGCGTGCGACTTCTGGCACTGCGTTGCGTGTTGTCGGGATCGGACTTGGCGTAATCTATATCGGCTTGGCTGCTCTTGGCCTGATGAATTTTGCTCCGCTCGAGATTTGCGCGATCCTCGGGATTGTCATCTTTACCGATACATGCGCCTATTTCTCCGGTCGGACGATCGGTGGACCGAAGATCGCCCCTTCGATCAGCCCTTCCAAGACGTGGGCGGGCCTGATCGGCGGAATGGCCGGTGCGGCCGCTTGGGCGGCCCTGGTGGGATACGGCCTGCCGAAGATCGCCTTCGAGCCGCGTATTCACGGCCATGTGGCGATCTGGGCGATGCTCGGCGCGGGGCTCGCAGTTCTTGCCCAGATGGGCGATTTTTTTGAGAGCTGGCTCAAGCGCAAGGCGGGGGTCAAGGATTCTTCACGGCTCATCCCGGGGCATGGCGGCGTGTTCGATCGCGTCGACGGCCTGCTGCCGGTGGCGATTGCGGTGGCGTTCATAGCGCAGGCCGCATGAACAGGCGCTCGCTCACGATCCTCGGCGCGACCGGTTCGATCGGCAAGTCGACGCTCGATCTCATCCGTCGCAATCGCGACGCTTGGGATGTCGTTGCCCTGACGGCGAACTGCCAGGCGCGAGAGCTCGCCGCACTGGCTCGTGAATTCGATGCACAGGCCGCGGTGGTGGCCGATGAAAGCTGCCTTGCCGATTTGCGCGATGCTCTCGCGGGTAGCGGAATCGAGGCACAGGGCGGCGCACAGGCCTTGATCGAGGCTGCGTCACGCCCGGCCGACCTCACCATAGCCGCGATAGTCGGCTGTGCCGGATTGGCGCCCACGATGGCGGCCATCGAGCAGGGACGCAGCGTTGCCTTGGCGAACAAGGAAGCGCTGGTTTCTGCAGGTGAAATCCTGATCGCCGCCGTTGAACGCAGCGGGGCGACCCTGCTGCCGACCGATTCGGAACACAATGCGATCTTCCAGTGCCTTGCGGGTAACGATCTGGATCAGGTGCGCTGGATTACGCTGACGGCGAGCGGCGGCCCATTCCGGGGCTGGAGTACAAGACAGCTCGAATCGGCCACGCGCGAGCAGGCGCTGAAGCATCCCAACTGGGACATGGGTGCCAAGATCACGGTCGATTCGGCGACAATGATGAACAAGGGGCTGGAGTTCATCGAGGCGCATTATCTGTTCCCGGTAGGGCTCGACCGCTTGCGGATCGTCGTGCACCCGCAAAGCATCGTTCATTCCATGGTCGAATATCGCGATGGCTCGACGCTTGCCCAACTCGGCCCTTCCGACATGCGCGTGCCGATCGCCTCTTGCCTGGCCTGGCCGGGACGAATGGATACGCCTTGTGCGCCGCTAGACCTGCCTGCAATCGGGCAGCTGACATTTGAAGCACCCGACGAGGCGCGCTTTCCCGCGACCCGGCTGGCAAGAGAGGCGATCGAGGCTGGTGGAGCCGCTCCTGCGATCCTTAATGCCGCGAACGAAGTGGCGGTCGCCGCATTCCTTGCGGGTCAGATCACATTCACCAACGTGGCATTAACCGTCGCCAAGGTATTGGATGCGGGAAATATACCGCCTGCGCCGCGTTGCGTTGACGATGTTTTGGCAGTGGACGCGGAAGGTCGTTGCCGTACCCGCTTGATATTGGAGACCAGCTGAGTTGGACGCCTCGATTCCCTTCTGGATGTATATCATCGGCTTTCCCCTGTTGCTGGGACCGTTGGTGACAGTGCACGAACTCGGGCATTATCTGGTCGGGCGGTGGTTCGGGGTTCAGGCGCAGGCGTTTTCAATCGGCTTCGGTAAGGAAATCCTCGGTTGGACCGACAAGCGCGGAACGCGTTGGAAACTGTCGCTTCTGCCATTGGGAGGCTATGTCCAGTTCAAGGGCGATATGAACCCTTCCAGCATGCCCGAGCGAGCTCCGGCAAAGCATGATTTCGACGGAACATTCCACAACGCGTCGCTGTGGAAACGGGCGCTGATCGTATTGGCAGGCCCGATGACCAACTTGTTGGTGACGATCCTGATTATTGCCGGTTTTTTTGCTCTGATAGGTAAGCCTGTACCTGTTTCTCCCGGGCGCCAACTGACCATTGCCGGCTTCACAGATACATCGCCAGCGCGCAATGCCGGGCTCAAGTTGGGCGACAGGATAGTGGCCATCGATGGCAAGGCGATGACCGATTTTCGTGACGTTCAGGACGCAGTGATGCTGTATCCGGATAAAACTCTGGACATTACTGTCGAGCGCGACGGGGACAGGCGAACATTCGATGTCACCACCGAAAGCTTCGAGCAGAAGGACCGGTTCGGCAACCTATCCAAGATCGGTCTGATCGGGATCGTGCCGGAAGGTGTCAAATTCGATTATCGACCGGAAGGTCCAATCCGGAGCGTTCTATCGGCAACGCAATACAGTGCCGACATGGTGCGTATGATGGTGACCGGCATCGGCCAGATCATAACCGGCGAGCGTTCGGTTCGCGAGCTGGGAGGCCCGGTCAAGATCGCCAAATTCTCGGGGGAATTCCTGAGCCTTGGCGCACTGGCCTTCCTCAATTTTGTCGCACTGATCTCAATTAACTTGGCATTCATTAACCTGCTGCCAATCCCTGGCCTCGACGGCGGGCACCTGGCATTCTACGCGGCTGAGGCCGTCCGTCGGAAGCCGGTGGGGCCACGTGGTCAGGAGATGGCGTATCGCACCGGCATGGCTCTCGTGCTCATGTTGATGATATTCGTCACCATAAACGACCTGGTGAGTTTGCCCGTGTTCGGGAATTAACCGGGGAAATGGCGCGGAGGGTTCGCAGAAAGGTCAGCCACTAAGCTTGATTGCGCGGCCCGGTTGGGGCACAGGGCGGCCTTCGCCGCCTGAGCTGGCCGACCATGAACGTGCTTGACGGTGGCCGACCTTCCGGGATCAAATATGTGAGGGACGGGATTTCCTTGTCGACACCCAAAAATGTGATGGCCTCTGTTACAGCGGCAAAGCCAGTTGCCAGGCTGATTGGTGCTCTTCTCGCCGGTACTGTACTGGCTGGCGCTCCCGCGCTGGCGCAGGATAACGCTACTCCAGCGGCTCAACCAGCAACCACCGCGCCCGACGCCGGTCAGGGCGCAGCTACGGTCTCGCCCACACCCGCTCCAATCGAAACGGTCAAGACGATTTCCGTAGCTGGTGCCGAGCGGCTCGAACCGCAGACGGTGCTGTCCTATATTCGCCTGCGTCCGGGCGACGTCTGGACCGAGGCTGCTGGCGACCAGGTTTTGAAAGACCTGTATGCCACTGAGCTGTTCTCCAATGTCAGCGTAGCCAACAAGGATGGCAACGTAACGATTACGATCACCGAGAACCCGGTGGTCAACCGGATTATTCTTGAGGGCAACAAGCGCATCAAGAACGACAAGATCATGCCCGAGATCAAGCTTGCTCCCCGGCAGATCTTTACGCGGTCGAAGGTTCGTGCCGACGTCGACCGGATCATCGAACTCTACAAGCGTCAGGGACGGTTCGCCGCTACGGTCGAGCCCAAGATGGTCAAGCTGCCACAGAACCGCGTCGATGTGGTGTTCGAGATCAGTGAAGGTCCCAAGTCCAAGGTTCGCCAGATCAATATCATCGGTAACCACGCTTTCTCCGACAGCAAATTACGCGGAGAGATGATTACCAAGCAGGCGCGTCTGACCACCATCTTCAGCTCGAACACCAGCTACGACCCAGATCGGCTGGCATTCGACCAGCAGAAACTGCGCCAGTTCTACCTGACGCAGGGATATGCCGATTTCCGGGTGGTTTCCGCGGTGGCCGAGCTGACGCCCGACAAGCGCGATTTCATCATCACCTATGTTGTGGAAGAGGGTAAGCGCTACAAGTTCGGCAAGGTCAATGTGAAGAGCGAGCTGCGCGATTTTGACAGCGATCGTCTGGCCAAGACGCTGCCGATGAAGGAAGGCGATTGGTACGACGCCAAGGAGGTCGAGGACACGATTGATCGCCTTACGGATTTGGCCGGGACCTTCGGCTATGCGTTTGCCGATGTCGAACCCCAATACCATCGCAATCCCAAAGACCTGACGATGGACATAACCTTCGTCCTCAAGCAGGCGCCGAGGGTTTACGTCGAACGGGTCGATGTGAATGGCAACACGCTGACGCAAGACAAGGTCATCCGCCGCGAGTTCCGTCTGGCAGAGGGCGATGCATTCAACACGTTGCAGGTCAAACGCACCACGGCACGTATCAAGTCGCTCGGCTATTTCCAGGAGAACTTCGAAGTCAGTCAGAAGCAGGGCTCGTCGCCTGACAAGATTGTCCTCGAAGCCAATGTCGAGGAAAAACCGACCGGCGAATTGCAGCTGTCGGCGGGCTTCTCATCGCTCGAAAGCTTCATCCTTCAGGCGTCGATCAAGCAGCGTAACTTCCGCGGCCGAGGTCAGACCATTGGTCTCAGCGTCAACTATTCGCAATATGGCAAGTCAGCGCAGGCCAGCTTCGTCGAGCCCTATCTGTTCGACCGCAATATCTCGCTTGGGGTGGACGTTTATCGGAAGGATTACAGCAACTTCAACTTCCTCAACAGCAGCCGGAATACCACCTTCCAACAGACTACGACCGGTGCCTCGATCAGGCTTGGTACGGCGCTTACCGAATATATATCGCTGATCGGCAGCTATACTCTGAACTACGATCAGGTGACTCTCGATCCATTCACCTACTTCACAGATCGTCAGAATCCGCCGCTGCAACAATGCGACCCTTTGCTCGCAGGGCGCTATTTGTGCGACGCTTTGGGCAATCGGCTGAGTTCGATCCTTGGTTTGACCCTGTCGTATGATACAACTGACAGTCGCCTGCGGCCGACGCGTGGTCGCAAGGCGTCTCTGACGGCGCAGTTCGCTGGCCTCGGCGGGGATGTCAGCTATCTGCGCGTCCGTGGCAGCGCCTCGCAATTCTGGTCGATCGGCAGCGGCTTTGTGTTCTCGCTGCATGGCGAAGGCGGCGTAATCCATAGCTTCCGCCATCGGAATGAGCCAGGGGTCGACGACGTCCTGCTGACCGATCGCTTCTTCCTCGGCGAAGGGCAGTTCCCCGGCTTCGATATCCGCGGTCTCGGCCCGCGTGTCCTGCGTTATCCGATCACTGCCGATGCCAACGGCAACCCCGTTGAAGTTACTGATCGCAACCAGATCGGCGACGATGCTATTGGTGGTGATGCCTACTATCTGGGCAAGGCCGAACTGGAAATTCCATTGGGTAGCGGGGCCAAGAATCTTGGTATTCGTCCCTCGCTGTTCTTGGCTGTGGGGTCAGTGTTCAACATTACTGCACCGATTTTGCAGGATAGCCCTTTCCCCAATGGGATTGACATCCCGATCCGTGATTCGAGCGGCAACGCACTTTATACTCAGATTGATGCCGCAAGCGTCAATTCTGACGGCGCATGCATTGCGAGCGCAACTTCAACGGTCACAAACGCTATCAACCCCAATCCTCCGGCGTGTTTGACCAGCGCGAACAACACCGCACTGACAAACAATATTTCGCCGTTCAGAGAAGTATTCCTGGGCGATACTGCGTCGCCGAGAATTTCGGTCGGCCTCGGCATCAACTGGAACTCGCCCTTCGGACCGTTGCGGATCGATATTGCCAAGGTGCTCAGAAGCGCACCGGGTGACGACACCAAGACTATTTCGTTCAACGTAGGAACCCAATTCTGATGAAACTCTTCTCCAAGACCACCGCGATTGCCACAATCGCCATTGCTGCCGCTGCAGTCTCAATGCCCGCAACCGCACAGGTCAACGGCATCGCCACCAGCAGCCCCGAAGTCGCCATTGCCAAGTCGCAGGCGCGCACGACTGCCTACGAGCAGATCGGCAAGACCTACGACGCGCAGATCAAGCAGATCGGCCAGCTTCGTCAGAAGATCGCGCAGGATCAGCAGAGCCTGGACACCAACAAGGACGGGCAGATTTCGAACGAGGAAGCCAAGGCGAAGCCTTCGATAGTGCAGCAGCTGCAGGCGACCGAGGAACAGGCGCAGAAGCTGTCGCAGCCGATCGCCATGGCCCAGACCTATGCGCTCGAGCAGATTATCCAGCAGTACAATGCTGCGCGCCAGCAAGTCATCAGCCAGAAGAATATCCAGATCATGCTTGCCCCGGACGCGATCGAATATGGTCCGCCGAGCATCGACGTGACCGACGATATCGTCGCCGCGCTCAACCAGCGCGTACCGTCGGTGACGACCACCCCTCCGGCCAACTGGCGTCCGTCGCGTCAGGCTGCCCAATTGCGTGATGCCGTGCAGAACCTGCTGATCGCTGCGGCCCAGCAGCAGGCTGCGCAGCAGGCGGCAACGCCAACCACCCAAGGCTCGACCTCGGCCAAGCCGACCGGTCGCTGAGCGAGGGTCTGGCAATGAGCGATAGCGAAAGCGGTTTCGACATCCGGCGCGTTCTTGAAGCGTTGCCGCATCGCTATCCCTTGTTGCTGGTCGATCGCGTGGCGAAACTTGAACGCGATGAGCGTATCCATGCGATCAAGGCGGTCAGTTTCAACGAACAGTTCTTCCAGGGGCATTTCCCCGGCGCGCCGATCATGCCGGGTGTGCTCCAGATCGAGGCTCTGGCGCAGGCCGCTGGGGTGCTTGCTGTCGAAACACTGGAACTCGCAGGATCGGGCAAGCTCGTCTATTTCATGGCGATCGAGAACGCGAAGTTTCGCGCGCCGGTGACGCCGGGCTGCCTGCTCGATCTGGAAGTCGAATTCGTCCAGAAGCGCGCGCGTGTCTGCAAATTCGCAGGCAAGGCCAGCGTCAACGGCAAGGTGACATGCGAGGTTCAGTTCACTGCCATGATCGCGGACGCGCCCGACCAATAGTGCGGAATTGAACGCAGAGCTTGCAATCCTGTCGTGCTGAGGCTAAGCGGCGCGCCTTCCCACACACAGCTGGACCGGTCGGAACCGTTCCGAGCTTAGGAGTATTGAGCCATGAAGGCTGACGGACATCCCGATTATCACACCATCACGGTCAAGATGACCGATGGCACCGAATTCCAGACACGCTCGACCTGGGGCAGTGAAGGCGACACGCTGACGCTCGACATCGACCCCACCAGCCATCCGGCATGGACCGGTGGCAACCAGCGTCTGCTTAACGAAGGTGGTCGTGTGGCTGCGTTCAACAAGCGCTTTGGCGGGTTGTCGCTCAAGAAAAAGTAAGCGCGGCGCTAATCGCGAAAGTTACGAAGGGCGGTCCATCGGGCTGCCCTTTTGCGGTCAGCCCCAAGGCTTTTCGCGATACCATTTGGTGATGACGTATTTCACCCCCTTGCGCACCTTCATGCCGTGATGGAGCGTGTTTGGGTTGATGCTGCGGTCGGCTTTGCGGTTGTTCCAGCACACCAGTTTTCCGACTTCGGGCTGGAAAGTCTTGCCGATACATTTGAAGCGCGTCGCGCCACCGGCCTCCACAGCATTCAGATAAATCATGAAGGTCCAGCTGCGCTGTCCGGCAACCGAGCAATAGCGCTCCCAATCCCTTCCGCCGGGCGTAAAATAGTCGCAATGCGGCTTGAATTCCTGTCCAACGATATAGCGTTGGCCCTGGACCGGCTCACCATAGGCCGGTTCGATGCCTGAAAGACGTTCGAGTCGACGTTCCAATTCACACACTTCCGGTAAGTTGGGCGCCAGATCGCAGGTTTCGCTGGTTCGGAAATAATCGTCCCCATTGGCGTCTGCGAGTGTGGACGGTCGCCGTTCCAATTCGATCTTTTCGATCAGTGCGGCGCATAAGTCGTCATCAAGGAAGTTGCGGAGTTGGAACAGTTCCAGCTTGTCGCTCGGAACACGCTGCACACCGCTGTGTGCGAGGAGTTGGTTCGCAGAAGATTCGCCCGGCTCCAGCATCGATTCAAAGATAGAGCCAAGAGAGTGTTCGGCAAGCTTAGAAAGAATCTTGCGCAGCAGCGGTGAAATGCGAGTTTTCGCTTTCCTTGCGGGCGCTGTTGTGTAACAGGCACGCCCCGCCCGATGCGGCGCTTGACGGCGCGCAAGCGGGCATTATCAGCCCCTCACACGTCGCGGCGTCAGCCGTGCCGGGGCATGTGGCGATCGTAGCTCAGTTGGTTAGAGCGCCGGTTTGTGGTACCGGAGGTCGCGGGTTCGGATCCCGTCGATCGCCCCATTTTCTCCGGAAGTTTTCACGCTGGCCTTGCGTGGGTCGAGCAGTGCTGGAGCACGATATGACGGCCTTCTGGACCGAACCCGATTTCGACGATCACGAAATGGTGGAGCTGGTGCGCGACCCGCGTTCCGGACTGACCGCGATTATTGCGCTGCATTCGACCCATCTCGGCCCGGGCGCTGGTGGAACGCGCTTCTGGCACTATGCCGAACCCAAGGATGCGATGCGCGACGCGCTGCGTCTGTCGCGGGGGATGAGCTACAAGAACGCTATGGCAGGTCTGCCGATGGGTGGGGGCAAGGCGGTCATTCTTGCCGACAAGGCCCGCACCAAGACTCCGGAACTGCTCGCTGCGTTTGCCGATGCGGTCGAGGCTCTTGGTGGTCGTTACGTCACTGCCGAAGACGTCGGCATCAGCGAAGCCGATATGGCGCGGGTGGCCGAGCGGACCCAGTTCGTCTCCGGCCTCCCGGTTAAGGGCGAAGGTGCCGCTGGCGGCGATCCGGGACCGTTTACGGCCATGGGAATCTATCACGGGATCAAGGCCGCAGTACGCCACAAGCTGGGTCGCGAAGAACTCAACGGCGTTCATGTTGCCATTCAGGGAACTGGCAGCGTGGGAGGCGGGGTCGCGCGGCTGTTGGCGAAAGACGGCGCGCGGTTGACCCTGTCCGACATTAACGAAGAACGCAACGCAGCGCTCGCAAGCGAGCTTGATGCTGAGGTGGCTTCGCCAGAAGCGATCATGAGCGTGCATTGCGACGTGTTCAGTCCCAATGCTTTGGGGGCTATCCTTGACGACGCCGGAATCGCCCGGCTCGACTGCCAGATCGTTGCGGGCGCAGCCAACAATCAGCTCGCTCGCCAGGGTCATGGCGACAAGCTGTTCGAACGCGGCATCCTGTATGCGCCGGACTATGTCATCAACGCCGGTGGTATTATTTCGGTAACGCTCGAATACCTTTGCCGCGAGAAGGGCCAGCCCTGCGATATCAACGAGGTACGCAAGCGTATCGCGCAAATTCCGGGACGTCTCGAAGAGATATGGCAGGAAAGTGATTCGACCGGCGTGTCGCCTGACCGTGTTGCCGACCGGATGGCGCAGAGCTTGATCGGGCGGTAGGTCACAAAGGCCGCAGCGCCGCCCAACAACCGGCGGATTACCCGCGCGAATGCCTTGCTCCTGCAAGCCCGCCCTGCCATTGCAGAAGCGGACGGTTCAATGCACGGTTTTGCCAATCCCAAGCGGTTTCTCGCACTAGCGCGCTGGCTGACTCCCCTGTGTTTGGGGAGCGGTCTGCTTATCTGCACAGCCGCGCTTGCCTGGGGCTTGTTCGAAGTTCCACCTGACCGACTGATGGGGCAGACCGTGCGGATCCTGTTCCTACATGTTCCCTTTGCTTGGCTGGGCATGGCCGGGTGGAGCACACTGGCTCTCTCGAGCCTGGCATACCTCGTCTGGCGGCATCCGCTTGCCGGGCTGGCAGCGCGGGCGGCAGCCGGGCCCGGTGCAGTGTTTACCGCGCTGTGCCTCATCACCGGTTCGATTTGGGGGCGACCGACCTGGGGGACATGGTGGGTTTGGGATGGACGGCTGACCAGCATGCTGGTGCTGTTCTTCCTTTATTGCGCCTATATCGCTCTAGCCGGTGCGGCTGAGCGTGAGGGCATATCGCCGCGCATTCCAGCTATTTTTGGTCTGGTCGGAGCGGTCAACCTGCCGATCATCAACCGGTCGGTGGTTTGGTGGAACTCGCTTCATCAGCCGCCCAGCATCACCATGGGTAAAAGCGCGATCGATCCCGTGTTTCTGGTTCCATTGCTGGTATCGACTCTTGGATTCACTTTGATCTTCGTCGGTGTGGTGCTCGCACGAATGCGGGCTTTGCTGGCAGATATGCAGGCCGAAGCGCGTTTGCGGCGCAAAGCGATGGAGGCGGCCTGATGCGTGAAATCATGGACCAATGGCATTTCGTGTGGGCCGCTTATGCTATCGGCATTCTTGGCACGCTCGCGATGGTGATATGGAGCTGGCTGTCGATGGTTCGCGCCGAAGCGCGGCGTGAACGGATTCGTCGAAAATGAGTGCGCTCAAACCCAAGCACCAGCGGCTTGTGCTGCTAGGATTTGCACTCGCGGCCCTGCTCGCCGCCGGGCTTTTGGCGGCTTGGGCGCTCCGCAATCAAGCGAGCTATTTCTACCTGCCCGATCAGATGAAAGCGAACCCGCCGGCCGTAGGGCAAGCCGTTCGGCTCGGAGGAATGGTAGAGAAAGGCTCTCTCAAGACGCTGCCCGATGGTGTTACGATCGACTTTACCGTCACGGGACGAGGGAATGCGCAGGTGCCGGTGCGCTTTACCGGGATCGTGCCGGACTTGTTCAAGGAAGGATCGGGAGTGGTTGCAGAGGGCCATCTTGCGCCCGATGGCGTGTTCATTGCGAGCACCATCCTCGCCAAGCATGATGAGAACTATGTTCCGCGCGAAATGCAGGGCATGACCGACTCAAAGGCCGCGAAGATGGCCGAAAAGACCACGGTCGGGCTGCAATGATTGCCGAACTCGGGTTGGCGGCGCTGTGGATGGCTGCCGCGCTTGCCATCCTGCAAGTGGTGACAGGATTGCTCGCGGTCTACTCCACACGCGGGGCTGGCGAAGACGCCGCATTACCGGAGATCGCCCGACTGACACGTCCCTCGGCCGTGATGCAGGGGCTGCTGACAATCTTCTCCTTCGCCATGCTGCTGTGGGTCTTTGCGATCACCGATCTCTCGGTCCGGCTGGTCGCAGAAAATTCGCATTCGATGAAGCCACTGGTCTTCAAGGTAGCCGCGGCTTGGGGGAATCACGAAGGCTCGATGCTGCTGTGGGTGACGATCATGTCGCTCGCCGGGGCGCTGATCGCGCTGGTCGAACGCCGCCTTCCCGAACGCACAATGCAGGCAACAATCGCCGCGCAAGGCCTTGTTGCGCTGGGCTTTTACGCATTCCTGCTGTTCAGCTCCAATCCGTTCGATCGCTTGCCGTTTCCAGCGCTCGAAGGGGCCGGGCTCAATCCGCTGCTGCAGGACCTTGGTCTCGCTTTCCACCCGCCCACGCTCTACGTCGGGTATGTCGGGCTCTCGATCGCTTTCAGCTTTGCGGTCGGTGCTTTGCTGACGCGCGAGGTGACGCCGGCGTTTGCGCGGGCGATGCGGCCATGGATTTTGGGAGCGTGGATTTTCCTGACCTTGGGAATCACCGCCGGGTCCTATTGGGCCTATTACGAGCTGGGCTGGGGCGGCTGGTGGTTCTGGGACCCGGTCGAAAACGCCTCGCTGATGCCTTGGCTCGCGGCGACGGCCCTATTGCATTCGGTCTCGGTGCTGGCGGCGCGCGATGCCTTGCGCACCTGGACGATCATGCTCGGCGTGGTCGCTTTTTCGATGAGTATGCTTGGTACGTTCCTCGTGCGCTCTGGCATCCTCACCAGCGTCCATGCCTTTGCGGTCGATCCCCAGCGCGGCACTTTCATCCTCGCGCTGCTGGCCCTGTATATTGGTGGGGCGCTGCTGCTGTTTGCGCTGAGAGCGGGCTCGATCGTCGAGGGCAAGCGGTTTGCGACCGCCAGCCGCGAAGGCGCGCTGGTGTTCAACAATGTCATGTTGAGCGCAATTCTTGCGATCGTGCTGCTGGGAACGCTCTATCCGCTGGTAACCGAGGCATTCGGTGTGCGCGTTTCCGTCGGACCGCCCTATTTCGATCCGGTGTCTGCGATCTTCGTGATCCCCATGCTGCTGGTAATGATGGTTGGGCCGCTGCTTCGCTGGCGGCAAGACTCGCCTTCGCGGATCAAAGGCAAACTCATGGCGATGCTCGCTGCGTTGGCGGGGGGTGCGCTAGCTATCGTGTTGATCGGCGGCGTTCATGTGCTTCCTTTTCTCGGATTGGTACTGGCACTAGGGCTGGCTGTGGCTAGCCTGCTGCCGCTCAGGGGGCGTCAATTACGCCGTGTGCCTCTGTTTACCTGGGGTATGGTGATAGCCCATTTCGGGATCGCATTGGCGCTGTTCGGGATGGCTTCCGATAGTGCGTTTACGAATGAAAAGTTGGCGGCTGTCCGTGTGGGCGAAACCGCCATTGTCGGACCTTGGTCGGTCAAGCTGACAGGAGTGGAGCCTATTGCAGGGCCGAACTGGACGGCAATGCAGGGCAATCTCGCTGCGAGCTATCGCGGAGAGGAACCCATCAAGCTGACGCCGCAATCGCGCAGCTTCTGGGCACCGCCGCAGCAGACCAACGAAAGTGCGCTGTCGACTCGCTGGAACGGCCAGCTTTATGCGGTGATCGGCGAGCAATCGGCACAGGGGCGCTGGCAGTTGCGGCTGTGGTGGAAGCCCTTTGTAATCTACATCTGGTTGGGCGGCGGTCTGGTCGCGCTAGGCGGACTGCTCTCCCTGATCGGACGCCTTCTGGCCGATTTTCGCTTGCGGATGGCAAAGCGTAACCGCGCCCTGCGCAATGGGGAGGCCGCGGCATGACGCGCTGGCGGCTCTGGATTCCGCTGCTGCTGTTTGCCGGATTTATCGGGCTGGCAGCTTATCTCCTGCCGCAGCCGAAAGACGATTTCGTCCACAGCAAGATGATCGGCAAACCCATGCCGTTCTTCCAGTTGCCGCAAGCTTTGCCGGACAAACCAACAGTCACCAGCGCCAGCTTTGCCGATGGCAAGCCGCGGCTGCTCAACATCTTCGCCAGTTGGTGCGTGCCCTGCGCTGCCGAAGCGCCGCAGCTCCAGCAACTGCGACAGGCGGGGGCGACGATTGTCGGGGTCGATATTCGTGACCGGCCTGAAGACCTCACCCAGTTCCTTGCGCGCAATGGCGATCCCTATCAGGCGATCGGCGCGGACGATGTGTCGCGGGTGCAGTTCCTGCTCGGCTCTTCGGGCGTGCCCGAGACTTTTGTGATCGATGGCCACGGCGTCATCACTTACCAGCATATCGGCGATATTCGCGCGGACGATGTGCCGATGCTGCTGGCAAAGCTGCGCGAGGCTGGCGCGTGAAGTTCTCGGGCTTCTTGCTGCTAGGCGCGGCGATGATCTCCGCGCCATTGGTTGCGCAGGACCAGATGCCGCCTGCGCCCTATGCCTATCGCCAGCTATCCGATCCGAAGCTTGAGGCGAAAGCTCAGAACTTGATGGAAACGTTGCGCTGCCTCCAGTGCCAGAGCCAGTCGATAGCCGACAGCGATGCGCCGATTGCTGGCGATATGCGCAGCGAAGTCCGTTTGCGAATCGCAGCCGGAGAGGATCCTGAAGCAATTCGGCGCTGGTTGATGGATCGCTATGGCGATTACGTCAGTTTCAAGCCCGAGATCAGTCGGACAACATGGCCGTTGTTCGCGGTGCCATTGATCCTGATCCTGCTGGCTGCGACGATCGTCTGGCGCAGAGTGGGGAGACGCTCGTGATCTGGTGGCCATTCCTTTTGCTGGCCGCTGCGGTCTTCCTGATTGCCGCGCTCGTCTTGCGGTTGCCGCGATCGGGGTATGCGTTGTTTGGTGCTGCGCTGCTGTTCGGATTGTCGGGTTATGCGCTTCAAGGTAGCCCGAACGAGCCATCGTCCCCGCGCACTGCGCAAGAGCGCGATGCGTCGACCGGTGGCTTGTTCGTCGATGCGCGGCGGCGGTTTTTCGATCCCGAGGCGCTGCCCTCCCGCTATATCGTGACCGCCGATGCATTTGCCCGCAAAGGTGATTTTCAGGATGCAGCCAATTTCGCCGAGAACGCTGTTTCGGAAAACCCGCGTGATGCGGAAGGCTGGGTCGCGCTAGGCAATGCCTTGACCCAGCACGCCGAAGGGCAACTGACTCCTGCAGCCTTGTATGCTTACGGCAAGGCGCAGGCATTGGCTCCTGACAATGCCGCCGCCGGTTATTTCGTCGGTCTCGCCATGTTACGAGCAGGTCAACCACTGGAAACTCGCAAAATTTGGGCCGACGCGCTCGCCGCTGCGCCAAAGGATGCCCCTTGGCGAGCAGAACTTGCGGCGCGAATCGGTCGGCTCGATTCAATGCTCGAACAACAGCCGGGATCATAGCTGTTCCGCAGTGGCACGCGGAACCTGCCCTATGGCCCGGGCATTGCGGCATAGTGGAGGGGCTGCTATCCGCGCACCCCGCGGCGGTCACAGCATCGTGAGCGACAGGGAATGCCAATGAAACAGGGTTTGCGCGCATAATGACGGAATTGCCTGCGTCTCAAGGCGAGCTGCCCGGTGATCCCGTGGCGGTTGCCGGAACACCTGAGCAATCCGACCATGGCTCTGACCATGGTGGCAGCTCTCAGGCCGCGCTCACTGTTGCTGCGGTGGGCGTCGTTTTCGGCGATATCGGCACCAGCCCTCTCTATGCTTTTCGCGAGACATTCCTTGGCTCGCACTCGCTGGCGATCGACAAACTGCATATCTACGGCGTTGTCAGCCTGATCTTCTGGTCGATCCTGATCATCGTATCGCTGCAATATGTCACCATATTGATGCGCGCTGATAACAAGGGGCAGGGCGGGACTCTGGCATTGATCGCCTTCCTGTCGCGTCACATCAAATCGCCGAAATACGGCTATCTGGTCGTGATACTGGGCGTCTTCGCGACCGCGCTGTTCTATGGCGACAGCATGATTACGCCAGCAATTTCAGTTCTTTCGGCGGTCGAGGGTTTGACCGTCGTCAACGATGGGCTGGAACCGTTGGTCATTCCGATCGCGCTGATACTGCTGATTTTCCTGTTCCTGATCCAGCGACGCGGTACGGCGACGGTCGGGAAGCTCTTTTCGCCGGTGATGATCCTCTATTTTGTCACCATTGCTGTGCTGGGGATCATCCAGATATTCCATAATCCCTACATCCTTCAGGCCTTGAACCCCTGGTATGCGGTCCAGTTCTTCCTGTCGGACGGTTACATAGCGTTTCTCGCGCTCGGCTCGGTCGTGTTAGCGGTGACCGGCGCAGAAGCGCTCTACGCCGACATGGGCCATTTCGGGCGAGGCCCGCTGCGGATGTCGTGGTTCGGATTTGTCATGCCATGCCTGCTGCTCAACTATTTCGGGCAAGGCGCGATGATTGCAGCAATGGACCCGGCGCAGACGGCAACCGCGATGGAGAGCCCGTTCTTCACCATGGCGCCGGACAGCCTCCGCTTGCCACTGGTGATCCTCGCCACTTGCGCGACATTTATTGCCAGCCAGGCGGTAATCTCGGGCGCGTTCTCGATTACCCATCAGGCGATCCAGCTTGGCTTTATCCCGCGCCTTTCGACCGAACACACCAGCGCCGCCGAGCGTGGGCAAATCTACATTCCTTTCGTCAACAACGCGCTGATGATCGCGGTCATCATTCTGGTGCTGATGTTCGGCAGCTCGACCGCGCTTGCGTCGGCCTATGGCATCGCAGTGACGGGCGCGATGTTCATCGACACTTTCCTGATGGGCGTGCTGCTGATGGCGGTGTGGAAGTGGAAATGGTATCTCGCGATACCGGTGTTCCTGGTATTCTTCTTCGTCGACGGGGCTTACTTCTTCGCGAACCTGCCCAAGGTTCCCGACGGAGGCTGGTTCCCGCTGCTGGTCGGCGCGATTGCCTTCACCTTGTTGACCACATGGGCGAAGGGCCGCCGCTTGATGCGCGAACGCATGAGCGAGGTTGCGCTGCCAATCGGCATTTTTGCCAAGTCCGCCAAGAACAGCGCCACGCGCGTTCCGGGAACGGCGATCTTCATGGCCAGCCAGACGGGTGGGGTGCCGTCCGCGTTGCTGCACAACATCAAGCACAACAAGGTGCTGCATGAGCGTGTGGTGATCCTGACCGTGCTGATCGAGGATGTGCCCTATATCAACCCGCACAAGCGCTGCGAGGTGCAGGAGCTTGGCGACGGGTTCTATCGCACTGTTCTGCATTATGGGTTCATGGAAGAAACCGACGTGCCTGAAGGCCTCAAGCTGATGGAGCAGTGCGGCGGGGAGTTCGACATGATGAACACCAGCTTCTTCCTCTCGCGGCAGACGCTAATCCCGGCGGAACACCCTGGAATGCCGATCTGGCGCGAAAAGCTGTTCGCATGGATGCTGCGCAATGCGGCAACCGCGATGGAGTTCTTCCGCCTGCCGACCAACCGCGTGGTCGAGCTGGGAAGTCAGCTCGAAATCTAGCTTACTCTCCGGTTGGCGGTTGGTCCTTCATCACTTCGTCCTTGTCCTCGATGGCAAGGCCATGGCGCAGCAGCATCGGAAGCTGGGTGAAGGTGAACAGAAAGCTCAGCGGCATGAACACCCACAGCTTCGCCCACAGCCAGTCCTCGAAGCTGAGCTGCGCGCGCAGGACTTCGTTGAGCGCGGCAAGGAAGAAGAAGAAGAAGCCCCAATTGCGTGACAGCTTGAGCCAACCGACCTGATCGACGCCTTCGAAGGCGGCTTCGAGCAAGGTTTGCAACAAAGCCTTCCCGCGCAGCCATCCCCCCACGAGCAGCACTCCGAACAGCAGATAAATGGCGGTCGGCTTGAACTGGATGAAGCGCTCATCGCGCAGCCAGATGGTCAACGCGCCGAACCCAACGATGAGAGCGGTCGAGAGCAGCAGCATCGGCGAAACCTTGCCGAACTTCCACTTGGAAAAGGCCAGCGCCGCGACGGCTGCAACCATGAACGCGATCGTGCCCTTGATGACGGCGGCGATCTGTTCGAGCGGGGCATGCGCTGAGGGCGAGGAAAACTTGTAGACCGCCAGAAAGACAAGCAGCGGACCGTAATCGACCGCGATATTCAGCCATCCGGTCTTGGGTTTCGTGCTCGCCTTTTCGTTCGATGCTTCGCTCATCAGGCAACCCCTGCAATAACACGCGCGACGAGGTCGGGGTCGAAGGGGCGCAGATCGTCGATTTTCTCGCCCACGCCGATGGCATGGATCGGCAATCCGTATTGCTCGGCTGCCGCCACCAGCACGCCGCCGCGCGCGGTTCCGTCGAGCTTGGTCATGACGAGGCCGGTTACTCCCGCGACCTCCTTGAAAACGTCGATCTGGCTCAAGGCGTTCTGTCCGTTGGTGGCGTCGAGCACCAGCACGACATCGTGCGGGGCTTCGGGGTTGAGACGACCGAGGACGCGGCGAATCTTTGCCAGTTCGTCCATCAGTTCGCGCTTGTTCTGCAATCGACCGGCTGTATCCACGATGAGCGCGTCGGTCCCGCGGTCGGTCGCGGCCTTGACCGCATCGAACACGATACTCGCGGGATCGCCGCCTTCCGGGCCGCGCACGATGGGAACGGAGATGCGATCGGCCCAGGTGGCGAGCTGTCCGATGGCGGCCGCGCGGAAAGTATCGCCCGCGGCCAGCATTACCGAGTAATCGTCTTCTTGGAACAGATGCGCCAGCTTGGCGATGGTGGTGGTCTTGCCGCTGCCATTGACGCCGATCACGAGGATCACCTGTGGACGCGGGAACGCAGTAATCTCGAGCGGCTTGGCGACCGGGCGCAGGATCGTGGCGATTTCCTCGGCCACGGCTTCCTTCAGTTCGTTGGCGCTGATCTGGAGGCCAAAGCGCTTTTCGGCCAGCTTAGCACGAATGCGCGCGGCGGCGGACGGCCCGAGATCGGACATGATGAGCGCGTCCTCGACATCGTCGAGCGTCGCATCGTCGAGCTTCGCCGTGCCGACGACGCCGGTAAGATTGGTGGCGAGGCGTTCCGACGTCTTGCGAAAGCCGCCAAACACGCGTTCGGACCAGCTTGGTTCGCTCATGTCAGCAGATCATCCTCAATGCGAGTTGGGGTAAGGGTGGCGATGGTTCCGGGCTCAATCCCCGGCGTGGCAACCCTGGCGAAGTTTTCGGCATAGCCGGTGCCGTCCCTTTCGGCGAGCACGGTGCAGGGTTTTCCGACGAGCGACGCCAGCCAGTCTGCACGTTGTTTTGCGACCTTCGCGCGCATGTCTGCGGCACGTTGACGAATGAGGTGCTTGTCATGCTGCGGCATACGAGCTGCCGGTGTGCCCGGACGCGGTGAATAGGGGAAGATATGCCCGTGCACGATTTGCAGTTCTTCGACGATCGAGATGTTCTGGCGATGATGGCCATCATTCTCGGTTGGGAAGCCGGCGATGAGATCGGCACCGATGGCAAATTCGGGCCGATGCTGCTTCAGCCGCGTAACCAGATCGACGGCATCCTTGCGCAGGTGGCGCCGCTTCATCCGTTTCAGGATCAGGTCTGCCCCATGCTGCAGGGATAGGTGCAGATGAGGCATGATCCGGCGCTCTCCCGCCAGCAAGTCGAACAGCAACGGGTCAATCTCGATCCCATCGACCGATGAGAGGCGCAGGCGAGGTAGTTCGGGGAAGCGGTCGAGAATAGCTTCAACCAGTGTGCCCAAGCCGGGTTGGCCGGGCAGGTCATGTCCCCAGCTGGTCAGATCGACGCCGGTGAGAACGATTTCAGGCGTACCACTTTCGAGATGGCTTTCGATGGCCTGCAACGCTTGCTCAATGGTCAAGGATTGCGCTGCGCCGCGACCTTGCGGAATGACGCAGAAGGTGCAGGCGTGATCGCATCCGTTTTGCACGGCCACAAAAGCGCGTGTCCGGCGCTGAGGGGCGGGCTCGGGCGATTCTGCGGCATTCCATACGCGCGGATCGAGCTTGGCGGTATTGGGCACCAGCCCGTCCACTTCGGGCATGGCCGCCAGTTGGTCGCGTTCGATTTCCGCTGCACACCCGGTAACAATTAATCGCGCATCGGGTTGCGATCTCCGTGCGCGCCGGATCGCCTGGCGTGTCTGGCGCATGGCTTCGTTCGTTACGGCACAGCTGTTGATGACGATCAGATTGCGCTCCGAAGCGAGGATTCGACGCAGTCGCTCGCTTTCGGAAAGGTTGAGGCGGCAGCCCAGCGTGACGATTTCGGTCGCCGTCACGAATAGTCATCCCATTCGAATGATCCGCGAAAGCTTTCGGCTGCGGAACCGGTCATGATGATCGGGCCGCCGTCCTGCCACGAAATATCAAGGTCGCCGCCCGGCAAGGCGACCGTCACAGCACTATCGACGAGTCCGCGCCGCATCAACGCCACGGCCGTTGCGCAGGCACCCGTTCCGCACGCCTTGGTGAGGCCAGCGCCGCGCTCCCACACGCGAAGGCGGATGCGTGTTCGACTCTCGACGGTTGCGACATTGACGTTCACACGTTCGGGGAACAGCGGATCGGTTTCGATCGTCGGCCCCAGACGGTCGAGCGGAATAGCGTCACAATCCTCCACCGCAAACACGACATGCGGATTGCCGACATTCACCGCACCGGGGTTCTCCAAATCTTCCCAACCTACGGGCATGGATAGAGTGTCCATGGCATAGGCAAGTGGTACATCCTGCCAGTCGAAACGCGGCGCGCCCATATCGACGCTTGCCACACCGTCACCGGGCGTAACGGCGATCAAGCCCCCCTCAGTGAGGACCGACGCCGGCTGGCCGATTAACAGGGCGATTGCACGGCTGGCGTTGCCACAAGCGCCGGCCTCGCTGCCGTCGGCGTTCCAGATCCGCATCCGCGCATCTGCCTTATCGTCGCCTGACGGATCGAGCCGGATCACCTGATCACAGCCGATCCCGAGCCTGCGATCTGCCAGATGACGCGCTACGTCGTCAGTGAGCAATGGAATATCGTACTCGCGCGCATCCAGCACGACGAAGTCGTTGCCAAGGCCCTGCATCTTGATGAATGGAACGCGCATTGCGGCGCGGCTCTATGCGCGCGGGCAGCCCGCGTCCAGTGTCGCTGCGTTCAACCGGCCTTTTGCGAGCTGTCTTTCAGGCCCGTTGCATCGGTGCCTGAACCATCCTGATCGTCTGAATGGTCGGCAAGCATATGCAAATCCGCCAATCGCCGGGTGACCTGCTCGGCCGGTTCCGGGCGACCGTAGTGATAGCCCTGGCCCTTGAGCTGCCCCAGTTTGCGCAACGATGAAAGGATGGCGTCGTTCTCAATGCCTTCTGCTGTGACCGGCAATTCGAGGTCAGCGCCCATCGAAATAATCGCGCTGACCAGTTTGCCGCCTGCCCCGGAGTGTTTGAGTTCGCGAACGAAGCTGCGATCGATCTTGAGTCGATCGAAGGGCAGGGAACGCAGTTGGGCGAGGCTTGAATAGCCCGTCCCGAAATCGTCCAGACTGACGCGGATACCCTGGTTGCGCAGACTGGTGATGGTGCTGCGGACCATACCGATGTTTTCGTGCAGGGAGCTTTCGGTGATCTCGATTTCCAGTCGCGAAGCCGGAAAGTTATGTTCGACGAGCAGTTTCAACAGCTTTTGCGCGAACCACGGATCACGCAGCTGGATCGGAGAAATATTGACCGAAAGCGTGATCCGGGGATGCCACATCTTAGCGTGTTCGAGGGCCTGGATCATCAGCTTGCGCGAGAGTTCTTCGATAGCACCGATTTCTTCGGCAATCGGGATGAAAATATCCGGTCCGACCAGACCCAATTCGGGCGATTGCCACCGGGCGAGCATTTCGAATCCGACCAGTTCGCCGTTCTCGAGATCGATCTGCTGCTCATAATAGGGAATGAACTCCCCATTCTTAAGCCCACGACGAATGCCGGTTTCCAGTTCGCTCCGGAACTTGACTTCGAATTCCATTGAAGGTTCGAACCAGAACAAACGGTTTTTGCCGTGTTTCTTGGCCTGATACATGGCGATATCGGCCTTATGCATCAGCTCGTCACAAGCAGTTGCACTGTTGTCCGACAGCTCGTGACGTGCCGAGCTGGCGATACCCATCGATAGTGTCATCTCGATCGCGCCGCCATCAATCTCAATCGGCTTGCTGACCACTTCGACCAGCCTTTCCGCAAGCTGGTCGATACGCGTCTGTTCGTGGCGGCCGTATGGGAGGACACAAGCGAATTCGTCGCCACCCAAGCGCGCGAGAATGGCATCGTGCGGCAGTTCGTCGATCAGTCGCTGACTGGCGGTGAGAAGGACCTGATCGCCAAGTTTGTGTCCATGGATGTCGTTGATCTGCTTGAAATTGTCGAGATCGATCTGGAACAGAGCCAGTGCCCGCCCGGATTTTCGCACGTGTTCCAGCATGGTGCTGGTAGCCGGAATGAAGCTGCGGCGGTTGAGGCATCCGGTCAGCGGATCGGTGTTTGCTTGACGCTTGGCTTCCTCTTCCGACGCACAACGCTCGGCAAGTTCGCTCTTCAGGGCCTTGTAGCGGCTCCATCCGAGCAGGATCAGCGCAATATTGAGGATGAGCGCGTTGGTGAGGACTATGTCCGGCTTCGTTGCCCTCCCACTCCAAGTCTTGAGGATCTGGGGGAAAACCGTTCCTGCAGCGGCGACAAACAGCAGGATCGCCGTGATCGCAATACCAAGCACGATGACATCGTTCTTGGTATCACGGACCATCGCGAAAGTGCCGTGAAATCTTTCCTGCACAGATTTCCGATTAGCGGACAATAGTCCCCCCAGGCTTGTAAGAGGGTTCTTGCTACGACCATGTTGGCTAAGAAGGGGTTAATCCAGGGCTCGATTTGGGGTCGCGGGTGGTGCACCAGCAGGGCTTTGGCTTATGGGAAACACCGAAATAGCAAACGAGCGGAGAACTATGTCGCGGCATTGGTTGATGAAATCCGAACCCGACGCATACAGTTGGGATGATCTTGTGGAACAGGGCGAAGGCATCTGGGATGGCGTTCGCAACCATCGTGCGAAGAACAACTTGGCTGCGATGAGGAAGGGGGAAATGGCTTTTTTCTACCATTCCAATATCGGGCTTGAGATCGTAGGCGTGGTTGAAATTAGCGAAGACGGCCTGACTGACCCGACCGATCCCGAAGGCAAGTGGGCGGCGGTCAAGGTCAAACCCAAACGCAAGCTCGCGAAGCCGGTGACGCTCAAGCAAATCAAGGCCGAGCCACGCCTGGCCGATTGCGAGCTGGTTCGGTTGTCACGCCTTTCGGTGGCGGAAATTACACCTGAGGAATGGGATGTCATCCTGGAGATGGCTGAAGACTGATGCTGTTAAGCGGAATGGCTCAAACGGCACACATTTCGTCGGTTAGTTAACCGTATCTGGGATCGAGAGAGAGTGATTTTCGTTGAACTTCCAAAGGCCTGTTATGGTGACGGCCAAATGGAGATCCGCGATGGGTGAACTGGTAGACAAGATCAAGGGTAACGCGAACGAAGCGGCCGGGAAGATCAAGCAACAGTCCAACAATCCTGAAACGCGTGCCAAAGGACAGGCGCAGGAAGCAAAGGGCAAAGCTCAGCAATTCAAGGGCAAGGTAGAAGGCGCCCTCGGCGACGATATCTGACCCAGTTCAATATTAGCAGCAAGGGCCGCCCGGAAGGGCGGCCCTTCTTGTATCGATTTACGTCTTGGCCTGCCGCAATCCACTGATGCTTGCTCCACTCGCCGCGAGTTGTTCGACATCGATCAGGCAGTGCAACACGCGCAGACCGCTACGGCCTTTTGCCTCAGCCAATGAGTCTTTGAATTCAGCGGTCGTCCGAATTTTGCGCGACCACGCACCGTAAGCCGCCGCTAGGGCAGCGAAATCGGGATTTTTCAGCTCTGTAGCGGAGATACGGGTCGGAAATTCGCGTTCCTGATGCATTCGAATGGTGCCGTATGCACCATTGTCGACGATCACCACGATCACGTTGCAGTCATGCTGGACGGCAGTGGCAAGCTCCTGCCCGTTCATGAGGAAATCGCCGTCGCCAGCCAGGGCGACGACTGTGCGATCGTGCATCCGCCGCGCTGCGGCAACCGCCGCTGGTACGCCATAACCCATGGCGCCGGCGGTCGGCGCGAGCTGGCTCGGGAAGCCCTCATAACGCCAGTAGCGGTGCCACCAGCCGGAGAAATTCCCTGCGCCATTGCAAATGATAGTATCGGCGGGGAGCGTGTCGCGCATAGCCTGGACGCAGGCGCCAAGGTCGAGCGCATGATCGGACGGTTTGGGCGTGGCCCATTCAAGCCACTGGGCATGGGCCTGTTCGCCTGCATCGAACGAGAGCACGTCGCCCTCGTCCCACAGTGCCGCACTTTCGGCGAATTCGTCCATTCCAGCACAGATCGCCAGATCGGCGGGGTACACTCGGTTGAGCTCTTCCGGGTCAGGGTGGACATGGACCAGTTTGCGCTCAGCATCCTTCAACGGCGGGATGGAGTAGCCGTCCGTGGTCGCTTCCCCGAGCCGTGCCCCGATCGCGAGTATGAGATCGGCCGATTTAACCCGCTCGACCAGCTGCGGATTGGGTCCATAGCCAAGATTCCCGGCATAGACCCGGCTTGAGGGCGAGATCGCATCCTGCCTGCGGAAAGCGGTGGCGACCGGGATGCCCAGCCGCTCTGCAAACAGTTGGAAATATTCACGCGCCTTGGCGTTCCAGCCCGCTCCACCGATGATTGCAACAGGTGACGCTGCATCGGCGATCAGGGCCATCATAGCCTGCATCGCGTCGGGGCACGGGGCTTGTGCAGGTCGGGACACGAAGGCGCGAGAGGTCGCAGCGACGTCCGCCTCGCCCAGCATATCCTCAGGCAAGGCCAGCACCACGGGACCGGGTCGGCCCGCAATCGCGGTGGCATAGGCTCTGGCGACATATTCCGGGATCCGTTCTGCACTGTCGATTCGTGCCGCCCATTTGGCGGTCGGGCCGAAGAATGCGGCGAAGTCCAGCTCCTGGAACCCTTCACGATCGCGCATCGAGGAATCGACGTCTCCGACGAACAGGATCATCGGTTGGGAATCCTGGAAAGCGACATGCACGCCGATGCTGGCATTGGTCGCACCCGGACCACGGGTGACGAAGCAAACGCCGGGGCGTCCCGTCATCGTTCCGTCGGCACACGCCATGAACGCCGCACCGCCTTCCTGTCGGCACGTGACGACATCGATCCGGTCTTCGCCATGCAGCGCATCGAGGACCGGAAGGAAACTTTCGCCCGGCACCGTGAAAATACGGTCGCAGCCCTGATCGATCAGGCAGTCGACCAGAAGGCGCGCGGCACCGGGGGTAGGGCGGGGTGATCGGATTTCGCTCATCGCGGGCAAGTAGCGGGCCGTTTGCGCGATGGCAATTATCACCAAACGGTGCAGGCTATAGATGAGGTAACATGATTATTGTCCCGCTACGGGTCAGGCCAAAATCGGCTGGAGCGAAATGGTTACCAGAGAGTTAACGCGCCATCGACCAATAAGAATTGGAGGGCGCAAATATGAGAAGATCACTGGTTCTGACCGACGAGGCGGCACGGCATCCTTTCCGTGCGCGATTGCCGCAGCACGTGCGCACCGGACCGCTCGCCAGTTTCTCTATGCCAAGCAACTGGCGCCTGACGGCGGGTGATGTGCGTGGGTTTGCAACCGCGTATTTTGCGACTTTCGCCGCCGTGCTCGCGTTTATTGCCTGATTGCGCTTTCGACTTCGTCTTCGGCCTGTTCGACGCGGTATAGCCGCAAGGCTAGCCAGGCCGAAACGAGGCACATCGCTGCGCTAAGCAGAAGATGTTCGGTAATCGGTACGCCCGCTGCGGTGAGGCCGACTGCCAGCAACGATCCTCCCACCATCGCACCGGAATTGACAATATTGTTGGCCGCGATCGTGCGGGCGGCGGTGTCGGAGGCGACTTTGGTGGTGAGGAAGGCGTATAGCGGCACCACGAACATTCCGCCCGAAACGGAAATGCCCAGCAGCATCAGCATCAGCAAGGGTGCGTGCGGGTGGGTGATGAAGGCGCTCACATCGAGCAGGCCTTCGCCAGGATAGTGCTGCCAACTGCGGGCTACGAGGTAAAACCCGACGACAAACACTCCCATCACGATCACTGCCACTGGCGAATAGCGTGCGGATACCACGCCCTTGAGCAGCGCGTTGACGGCAACCGATCCGATCGCCACCCCGACCGAGAATATCACGAGAAAAAGGCTGGCGACTTCCTTGCTCGCCATCAGCGTGTTTTTGGCGAGCGGGGGGAACTGGATGAACAGCACCGCACCGATGGTCCAGAAGAAGCTGATCGCAAGGATGGCGTAGTAGACTTCCTTGTTGTGCATGGTCGCCTTGATGAGGCGGACCGAGACGATCATCTGGTCGATCAAACCTACGGGAATGAAAGCAACAATTCTTATCAGCCAGTTACGGTGCTTTTTGAAGAAAGGTTCGAGCAGCGGCAGGTGCATTTCTTCATTGCCCTGAGGCGGGGCGGGGGGGACCTGGCGCGAGACCAGATAACCGATAACCGCCGTGCCCAATATCCCCAGCGCTGCGATCTCTACCGGGATCCAGCCTGCCAGGATCGTGCCGACCAGAATCGCCATGTAGGTGCCCGCTTCGACCAGCCCGGTGCCCGAAAGCACTTCTTTCTTTTCCAAATGCTGCGGCAGGATGGCGTATTTGATCGGACCGAAGAAAGTCGAATGCACCCCCATCGCGAACAACGCGGTGAGCAGCAAGGGAATCGCCATTTCCGCCAGCAACGGATGCGGGGCGATATAACACTGCGGTAGGCCGCGCGCGCATTGTACCGACTGCCAAGAGATCAGCAACCCCGCCGCTCCCACTGTCATGATGGCGATTTCGCACGCCTTGATGATGCGGATGATCTTGGCCTTGTCGCGCAGATCGGCCAATTGCCCGGCGATGGCCGAAAGCAGGAAGAAGGGCAGGATGAAAATGCCTGAGGCGATTGCACTGAACTGCGCCTCGCTCGCTTCGGAATTGTACACCGAATAGACCACGAACAGGACCATGGCGGTCTTGTAGAGGTTATCGTTGAAGGCGTTGAGGAGCTGCGTCAGGAACAGCGGCATGAACCGCCGTCGGGCGAGCAGGCTGGTGGCGGTCGTCATCAGCTGGCAACCCGTGTGTCGCGTAGCGGCATGACAAAAGCCCTAGCAGCCTGTCCGCCGCGAACAAGAGTATAGCTTGGACTTTTGCTCGGGCGATGCGGGCGCTAGGGAAGGGAGGATGTTGACGTTTCCGAATATCCTCACACTTTCGCGAATTTTCGCGGTGCCGATCCTGGGCTTCTTCCTGTGGTGGCCGGAATGGCACCTCGGCTATGGTATCGCTTTCGTGCTCTACTGTATCATCGGCTTCACCGATTACCTCGACGGATATCTCGCGCGAGCGCAGGGGACGGTGTCCAAGCTGGGGCAGTTCCTCGATCCGATTGCGGACAAGATCATGGTGGCCGCAGTGATCCTGATCCTCACAGCGCAGGGCTATTTGCGCGGTCCCTATGTCGGCGATGCCCATGTGATTGCTGGGCTTATCATCCTGATTCGCGAGATTGCGGTGTCAGGACTGCGCGAGTTTCTTGGTGGACTTCAGGTGTCGGTGCCGGTTTCGAAGCTCGCCAAATGGAAAACCACCTTCCAGCTCATGAGTTTGGGTGCGTTGATTCTCGGTGGCGCGGTAGAGGGTGTTCCGTGCCATTCGGCGCTGGAGAATTGCGGGACGCTGGGCGATCAGTGGATTCATCTGGTTGGGCTGACTAGCCTGTGGGCTGCTGCGATCCTCACGTGCATTACCGGCTGGGACTATCTCCGCGTCGGTCTCAAGCACATGGACTAGGATGGACGACTCCACTCATCGAAACTCTGTCTCCAACCGACGCATTCGGAACTGGGAGAGCCAGCATTTGTTCATGCTGCACTGGCGAAGGGGCGCCATCGGGCGTTACCGCAAATGGACGAACAGGGAAGGGCGCCAATCTTGCGCAAATTAGGGATAATCGGCGGGCTGAGCTGGATTGCTACCCGCACTTATTATGAACAAATCAATCGCGGTGTACAAAAGCGGTTCGGCCCGACCAGCAGCGCGCCGCTCCTGATCGAAAGCCTCGAATATTCGCAGCTCTATGCCTTGAAGGACGAGGCAGGCTGGGATCGAGCGGCCGCCATCCTTGTCGAAAGCGCGCAGCGTCTTGAACAGGCTGGCGCGGGCGCGCTCATCATCGCTGCGAACTCGATGCATCGCGTGTACGATCGGGTGAGCGAAGCGGTGAACGTTCCGATCCTTCACATCGCCGATGCGGTGGGTGACGATCTTGTTCGCGCCGGGCAAACCGACGGCGTGGTGTTATTGGGAACACATGCTGTCATGACCGAGGGCTTCTTCCGTCAGCGTATCGTGGCCAAGGGCATCGACCTGCTGGCTCCCGATCCGGACGACGCCGAAATGGTCGATTCGATCATCTACAAGGAACTTATGCTGGGGAAAGTGACGCGCGGAGCCGAACGAGCCCTGAAGACGATCATCACCCGCAAGGAACAGCACGGCGCGAAATCGGTAGTGCTGGCCTGCGCCGAACTCGATCAGGTGGTCACCACCAACGCCAATGTCATGCCGGTTTTCGATACGACCGCGAGCCATTGCCGGGCAGCGGTCGATTGGATTTGCGAGGACGCGGCCTGACTGTCGCATCGGTTTCCGCTTTGTTCACGTTGCCGCAGACGCATCGCTGACCTAACCCGTCAGCGATGACGCTTGCTCGCTATGCCTCCATCGCCGCCGACAGCCGTGGCCGTGAATTCACCGAAGCAGGCGGAGAGACCCGCGGGCCGCGCAGCGCGTTCCAGCGCGACCGGGACCGTGTGATCCATTCGATTGCGTTCCGTCGGCTGAAATCCAAGACGCAGGTGTTCATAGCGCCCGATGGCGACCATTATCGGACACGGCTGACTCACAGTCTTGAAGTGGCCCAGATCGGGCGGGTGATTGCGCGCGCGCTTGGCCTCGACGAGGATCTGACCGAGGCCCTGTGCCTGGCCCATGATATCGGCCATCCGCCGTTCGGCCATGCGGGTGAGAAGGCGTTGAGCGATGCGATGGTCCATGCGGGTGGCTACGATCACAACGCCCATGCCGTGCGCGTCGTTACGCGGCTTGAAAGCCCCTATTGCGATCACGAGGGCCTCAACCTGAGCTGGGAAATGCTTGAAGGCATGGCCAAGCACAATGGCCCGGTGGCGGCCGCCAATTGGGCACTGGCTGACATCGATCGAGCGTTCCCCTTGTCGCTTGGCCAGTGGCCCTCGCTCGAAGCGCAGGTTGCCAATCTCGCCGACGATATCGCTTATGACAATCACGACATCGACGACGGCCTTCGCGCGGGATTTCTCGAGCTGGACGAACTGCTGACGCTCGACATGGTCGCCGACCTGTGGCGAGCAGTGGAACAGCGCCACCCGAACGCACCGCGAGATCGCCAACTTCGCGAACTCGTGCGCGACCAGATCGGGGTGATGGTCAAGGATGTGATTGCGCAGACTGCGAAAGCGGTGGACGGCTTTTCCAGCGTTGCGCAGGTGCGGGATGCCGGGAAGGCTCTTGCTGCCTTTTCGCCCGAAATGGCGCAGGCGGAACGTCGCCTCAAGGCGTTCATGTACGACAAGCTCTATTACCATTCGGAGCAGATTTCGACGGCAGAGCGTGCGCGCGATGTGGTCGCAAGGCTGTTTGTCGCCTACCGTCAGGACCCAACGAGCCTGCCCGACGAATGGCTGGCGACACTCCCCGCCGAAGATCCCGAGCGGAGTCGCCATATCTGCGATTTTATTGCCGGGATGACGGATCGTTATGCGATCGATCAATGCGCGCGGATCTATGGCCGGATGCCGGACGGACTCAGCAATGTCTGAACCGATGAGGATCGCTCTGGTCGGCGCAACCGGCCTGATCGGCAAGAGCGTGATGGCCGAATGCGTCGGGCGTGAGGACATGCGGCTCGGCGCGATTGCCCGGCGTGAGGCACCGCTTCCACGGGGGGCGCGCATGGAAATGTTCGTTGCGGAACCTTCGCGCTGGGGCGAGGTGATCGAATCGCTCCGGCCGCAAGCGGTGATCTGTGCGCTCGGGACCACGTTTGCCAAAGCGAACCGGGACGAAGACGTATTTCGCGCAGTCGATCACGATCTGGTTCTGCAAGTGGCCAGCGATTGCCACAAGCTCGGCGTCAGGCGCTTTGTTGCGGTGAGTTCGGTCGGCGCCGATCCGCATGCGCGCAATTTCTACCTCAAGGTCAAAGGCGAGACCGAGCGTGACCTGACCAAGGTCGGGTTCGAGCGGCTCGATATCCTGCGACCGTCCCTCTTGCGTGGCCATCGTGACGGGGATGTGCGTCCGGCCGAGCGCGCGGGAATCCTGCTCAGCCCATTGATCAACCCGTTTCTCGGCGGACGGTATCGCCGCTACCGTGCCATCGATGCGGCCATCGTGGCTCGCGCCGCACTCTATCTGGCGATGCGTCCGGTACGCGGGCGCTTTGTCCATGAAAACGCTGAGATCATTCGTGCGGCCAAGCACCTTCCCGAACCGGTTTCGATTCCGAACTAGCTCTGGACTCGCGCAGCACTTGCGGCATGATGGCCGGAACGACCGTGCCGGGAAATGCGCGCGGCGTCGGAGAGAGCGATGCCTACTGATCAAGCTATGCTGAGTTTCGATGCATTCATTCGTCACTGGGCAGAGGAAAAGCCGGACGAACCTGCGCTGGAGCAGGGGGATGATCGCGACAGTTTTGCTGAGCTTGAGCGGCGCACGGCGAAGGTCGTGGCTCTCCTTCAGTCGCTTGGTTTGCGCAAAGGGGACCGGATTGCGTGGCTGGGCAAGAATTCGAAACTCTATTTCGAACTGTTCTATGGCGCCGCGCGGATCGGTGTCGTCATGGCCCCAATCGGTTGGCGGCTGGCTCCTCCCGAAATCGCCTATATCCTCGGCGATACCGGGGCGAAGGTCTTGTTCCTTGGTAAGGGCTTTGAAAACGCGGCGACCAAAGCCTGTGCGGGGCTGGACACATGTCCTGAAGTTATCACCACTTCTCAGGCAGCGCAGCGCATCGCGCAGGCTGAGCCCGAGGATTTCGAGGCTGCGGGACCGGAGGATGCGGTGTTGCAGCTTTATACCAGCGGGACGACTGGCAATCCCAAGGGGGCTGTCCTGTCCAACCGCAATTTGTTCTCCCTTCGCGTTCCGGCAGCCGATGCGGGGCAGCCGTGGTCGCAGTGGGAAGAGGGGGAGGCAATCCTGATCGCCATGCCCTGCGCACATATCGGCGGGACCGGGCTGGGCATCATGGCGCTCAGCGGTGGTGTTCGCGCCATCGTGCAGGAGGAGTTCACGCCTGTCGGCGTGCTGGAGGCTTTCGAGCAGGGCGTGACGCGCATGTTCATTGTCCCCGCCGCGCTCCAGATGGTGGTCCAGCATCCGCGCGCGAAAACCACCGATTTCTCACATGTCAGATATGTACTTTACGGTGCGGCACCGATCCCGCTCGATCTGCTGCGAGAGGCGGTTCAGACGATCCCGAAGGCGGCGTTTCTGCAATGCTACGGCATGACGGAGACCACGGGAACAATCGCCATCCTTCCGCCCGAAGACCACGATCTTGCCGGAAACGACCGGATGCGCTCGGCTGGGCGTGCAGTGCCCGGAACGACGATAAAGATCGTCGACGAGGAAGGCAGGGAGCTTCCGCGCGGCGAGGTGGGCGAAGTGATCGTCCATTCCCCATCTAACATGATCGAATACTGGAATCTGCCCGAAGCCACCGCCGCGTCGCTCAACGATGGATGGATGCGCACCGGTGATGCCGCCTATATGGACGAGGACGGCTATGTGTTCATCCAGGACCGGATCAAGGATATGATCATTTCGGGAGGCGAGAACGTCTATCCCGCTCAGGTCGAAAGCGCAATTTACGGACATCCCGCGATCGCAGAAGTCGCGGTGATCGGTGTGCCTGACGACACATGGGGCGAGGCGGTCAAGGCTTGTGTCGTTCCGCGCGAGGGGCACGAGATCGATGCACAGGAAATCATTGCCTGGGCGCGCGAGCGGTTGGCGGCATTCAAGGTGCCAAAGACCGTCGATGTCATCCCGGCAATGCCGCGCAATCCGTCGGGTAAGATCCTTCGCCGCGAGTTGCGTGCACCCTATTGGGAAGGGCGCGAGCGGCAGGTCAATTGATCACATACGCAAACGGCCTCGTCCCGATGGGGCGAGGCCGTCGTAGATCACAGTTAAATCGGATCAGTTGATGGCGTCTTCGCCGGCCTGTCCGACGGATTGGATATCTTTACCCGCCCCTTTTACGGTGGCGCAGGCGGTGGTGGTCAGCGTTATGGCAGCCAAACTCAGCGCTACAAGAAGTCGACGCATGGCTATATCCCTTCCTCTTAGGCACGCGAAAATGTGCGATCAGGCAGATTAACTCGACTCCGGCGGGAGGGTTCCCGCCAGCGCCTTCGTCTTGTGTAGCACATGTTCGCGCCAGGTAATCACCAGTCCGGCGGCAATGATCAGCGGTGCGCCAAGGGCAAGCAGGGCAGGAGGAAGCTGTTCGAACACCAGCCAGCCATAGATCGTCGCCCAGATCAGTGCGGTATAATCCATCACGATGATAGTGGCTGCGGAGCCGAAACGCAGCGAGGTTGTAATCAGCATTTGCGCTGTTGCACCGGCCGCCGCCATGCCGATGATAATCAGCCATGTCGCCTGATCGTGCCGGGTTGCCACGAAGGGCAACGCAAGGGCAAGTGCAGGCGCCGTAGTCGCAGTGAACCAGGTGATGATGGCAAAGGGATGCTCGGTCCGATTGAGGTCCTGGATCTGGAAACTGACGATCGCCACCATCAAGGCTGCGATCAGGCCGACTATTACGCCGAACGGACCAATGTGGTCTAAATTTCCCCAGGGCTGAAGCACAATCACCACGCCGAAAAAGCCGAGCGCAACCGCACTCCAGCGATAGATTCCTACTTTTTCGCGGAACATCAGTACCGACAGCAACACGGCAAAAAGCGGCGTCGTAAAGCTCAGTGTGGTTGCCTCGGCCAGAGGAAGCAGGGTGAGCGCGCCATAGACGAATCCCATGCTGACTATACCCAGCACCGCGCGCCGGATATGTGCGCTGACCCGTTGCGTGCGCAGTCTATGCAAGCGCCCCAGAGCAGCCAGAACGCCGATGACGAGCGGGAAGGTCAGCGCCTGACGCCAGAACAGCAATTCGACCAAATGCACGCCGCGTGAGGATGCGAGTTTGACCATCATCCCCATGGTCGAAAGCGCCAACGCCGTCGCCAGCCTCAGGGCAAGCGCCAGGAAAGGGCGTGGCTGGGCAATCGTTCCATCCATTATTCCGCGCCATAAATTGCCGAGCCCGGCACGCAAGCATTGTCGCAGCCCTTACGCGCCCCATATGACCCGCGATGAGCGATTATCTGCCAGCGGCTTTGCGTTTTGCCAGCGACACCGAATGGCTTGCCTTGTGGGGTGTGGCGCTAATCGTCGCGGCGCTTGTATCGCTGCTGATGGAGCGACGGAGGCATCGCCGCAACCGCATCCGCCGCCCCGATAATGTCGGCTGGGTGCCATGGACCGGTGTGTTCCTGTTCTGCGCCATTATTGGCGGAGGACTTCTGGCCACCACCTTGCCCAAATTACTGGGTCACTAGAGATCAGAGACAGGCTTCGAGGAACGCTTGATCGAAGCCGAACTGACGTGCTTTTTCCAGTGTGTAGGGCCTGAGGCCCGAGCTGCGGAACTCACCGAGAATCTTGCCGTCTTCGCTCTCGTCGAGATACTCGAACTTGAACAGCTCCTGCGTCACGATCACGTCGCCCTCCATCCCGATGACTTCGGTGACGTTGGTGGTCCGGCGCGAGCCGTCGCGGAGGCGCTTGACCTGCACGATCAGGTCGACCGATTCGGCGATCTGGCGGCTGATGGCTTCCTTCGGGATCTTGATGTCGCCCATCAGGATCATGTTTTCCATACGGCCAAGGCATTCGCGCGGCGAGTTGGCGTGGAGCGTGCACATCGAGCCGTCGTGGCCGGTGTTCATCGCGGCGAGCAGGTCGAAACATTCCGCGCCGCGAATTTCGCCCAGGATGATGCGGTCGGGGCGCATACGCAGGGCGTTCTTGACGAGATCGCCGATGGTGATCGCGCCCTGACCTTCGAGGTTGGGCGGACGCGTTTCGAGCGGCAGCCAGTGCGGCTGCTGCAGACGGAGTTCGGCCGCGTCCTCGATCGTCAGCACACGCTCGCCCGGGTCGATCATCTTCGACAGGGCGTTGAGCATGGTGGTCTTGCCCGAACCCGTGCCGCCCGAGATGACGATGTTCATCCGGCAGGCACCGGCGATCTTGAGCGCGGTCGCCATCTTGTCGCTCATGCTGCCGAAATCGCGCAGCATGTCGATAGTGATCGGCTTTTCGGAGAATTTACGAATCGAGATCGCAGTGCCGCGCAAGGACAGCGGCGGGACGATCACGTTGACGCGGCTGCCGTCCTTGAGGCGGGCGTCGGCGAGCGGGGTGGTCTGGTCGACGCGGCGGCCGACCTGGTTGACGATGCGCTGCGCGATCTGGAACAGGTGCTGTTCGTCGCGGAAGCGGATCGGGGCGATGACCAGCTTGCCCTTCTTTTCGATATAGGTCTGGTCCGGGCCGTTGACCATGATGTCGGAGACGTCGGGATCGCTCAGCAATTCCTCGAGCGGGCCGAAGCCGAGCAATTCGTCGACCAGCACCTTTTCCAGCGCGAACTGCTCGCGGCGGTTGAGCGTGACCTTGAGCTCGGCGAGCACTTCCAGGATGATCGGGCGGAATTCTTCCGACAATTCTTCCTTGGTCAGTGTCGCAGCGGCTTCGGGATCAACACGTTCGAGCAGGCGCGGCAGCACTTGCTCCTTGATCTTGTGAACGCTCGCTTCGAATCCGCCGACTTCGGAATTTGTTTCGTGTACCGCATTCATGCGGTCGGTAAGGCGAGACATGGCATCGTCATGCCGACCGGCACCGCCCGCTTCCGGCAGCGGCGGGAATTGCTCTCCGCCTTCTTCCTCTTCCTTTTGTGGAGGTCGCTTCGCAGCGCCGCCCTGCATCGGACGTGCGACACCGAACTGCGGACGCGCTCCGGGTGCCATGCCGGCAGGCCCGTTCTTTCGTCCGAATGCGCTCATGCCAGTTGAACCCCCGCAAGTAAGATCATGGTTGGTAACTTCCCGTAAACTACGTCAGCCACCCGGTCTGTGACGTGGTGAATAAATTCGAAACCTTGATTTTTTCCTAAGCCCGCGAGGGACGTGCGCTTGCCGTTGCCAGCACAGAAGCCAGTGCGGTCGACAGCAACCATCGTGACCCTTTGGAATTTTCTGCTAGATGCGGGCCAGTTCGAACATCAGGATCAAGTGGAATGTGCGGAATAATCGGTATCGTCGGCCAACAACCCGTGTCGGAACGGCTGGTCGATGGGCTGCGGAGGATGGAATATCGCGGCTATGACAGCGCCGGAGTATGCACAATCGACGATGGCAAGCTGATCCGGCGTCGCGCGCGCGGCAAGCTGAACAACCTGGTCACCGAATTGGCTGAACACCCGGCGCCGGGAATGATCGGCATCGCACATACGCGTTGGGCGACTCACGGCGCACCCACAGCCGCCAATGCCCACCCCCATGCCACCGACGAAGTGGCGCTGGTCCACAACGGTATTATCGAGAATTATAAGCCATTGCGCGAAGAGTTGCTGGCCGAGGGACGCAAGCTCGAAAGCGAAACCGACAGCGAGGTGGTCGCCCATCTCATCAGTCGGGAAGTTGAAAATGGCGCTTCGCCGCAGGAAGCGGTGGCCACTGTGCTGCCCCGTTTGCGTGGTGCGTTCGCGCTGGCGATCGTATTTCGCGCGCAACCCGAGATGTTGATTGGCGCGCGGCTCGGTTCGCCGCTGGTGGTCGGCTATGGCGATGGCGAGATGTATCTTGGGTCCGATGCCCTCGCGCTGGCTCCACTGACACAGAAAATCAGCTATCTGGAGGAAGGCGACTGGGTCGTGCTGACGCGCGAAGCCGCGGAAATCCATGATCTTGACGGCGCCGTGACAGAGCGGGCTATCACCACATCCGGCGCTTCGGCGGCTGCGGTTGAAAAAGGCAATTACCGTCACTTCATGCAGAAGGAGATCTTCGAGCAACCGACCGTGGTCGCTCAGACTCTGCACTCCTATATCCGCCAGGTCGATGAGACTGTAGCTCTGCCACAATTCGAATTCGATATTTCGCGTATTCGCCGGATAACGATCGTTGCCTGCGGAACATCCTATTATGCCGGGATGGTTGCAAAATACTGGTTCGAGCAATTCGCGCGTGTGCCGGTGGATATCGATGTGGCGAGTGAGTTCCGCTATCGTGAGCCGGTACTTGAAGAAGGCGGGCTGGCACTGTTCATCAGTCAGAGCGGGGAAACCGCCGATACGCTTGCCGCGTTGCGCCATTGCAAGGAACAGGGGCAGACGATTGCAGTGGTGGTCAATGTACCCACCAGTTCCATGGCGCGCGAGGCCGATCTGCTGCTGCCGACTCATGCCGGGCCCGAGATCGGGGTTGCAAGTACCAAGGCGTTCACCTGCCAGCTCGCGGTGTTGGCTGCCTTCGCCGCCCATCTCGCGGTCAAGAAAGGGCGGCTGACTCACGATGAAGAGACCGCGATTGTACGGCACTTGCTGGAGGCACCCGCGTCGCTCAATGCCGCGCTCAGTCATGACGACGATATCGCCGCTATGGCACCGCTGATCGCGCCGGCGCGCGACGTCCTTTATCTGGGCCGCGGCCCGGACTATCCCCTTGCGCTGGAGGGGGCATTAAAGCTGAAGGAAATCAGCTATATACACGCCGAAGGTTATGCATCGGGTGAAATGAAGCATGGCCCGATTGCGCTGATCGACGAAAATGTGCCGGTGATCGTACTCGCGCCATCCGGTCCGCTGTTCGAAAAGACCGTTTCGAACATGGAGGAGGTTCGGGCACGCGGCGGAAAAGTGGTGCTGATCTCCGATGAGCAGGGCCTGGCGGAGGCGGGCGAGGGTTGTCTGGCGACAATCCAGATGCCGCAAGTCCATCCGCTGATCGCTCCGCTGGTCTACGCCATTCCCGTGCAATTGCTTGCTTATCATGTCGCATGCGCAAAGGGGACTGATGTCGACCAACCCCGCAATCTCGCCAAATCGGTGACTGTCGAATAGGTTCTGTGGCTGTGTTGGAGAGAGCAAGGCGATCAAAATAGTCAAAAAGAACCGCGGTCTGGCGGCGGCTTTACTCGCGGCTAACCTTTCGCGGTTATGGCACGCGTGTGAGCCTGAATAGCCGATCTTCGTCCGGACGTGGTGACGTCCTACCCATTCTCACTGTCCTCGGCCTGAAACAGGCCGATGACATTGCTGATTGGTCGCGCCTCAATTCGCCGCAATACGCGATGTTGCCCGATCGTAAGTTTGTGCGGTTGGGCCTGCATGTCCTGGGCGTGGCTTTCTTTGCCATGCTTTATTATGGCCGCGTCCCGACAAGTTGGCTTGCCGTTTGGGGCTTGGGAGCCCTCGCGCTCGCTGTCGACAGTGCCATGATCGATAGCAAGCTCGTCGAATTGCACAGAAGGTCGCTGGCGCGTTCGGAATACATTCGCCATACCGTCAATGCGGCGGCCAAGGGGGTGATCTGGGCTGTACCCGCTTTCCTGTTTCTCCCCTATGGAACTGCTGCGACGAACGCCACCGCTTGGTCGTTCGTTGCCATGGTGGCTTTGGCCGCGGCGGTGAGTCGGCACAGCGCGCCACTGGCTTCGGTTCTGTTCTGCAGTCTTGTGACCTTCGGCTGGACTATCGGCCTGGCGGTATCCGGCGCATACAGTCTCGGCCTCGTTGCTCTTGCGACTGCGTTGTTCGCGATTCTCGGAACGATCGAGAGTGCGCGCGCAAGCTATCAGGCGCGAGTCGCGGAAATGGGCATGGACGAAAAGAGCCAGGTCGTTTCGCTGTTGTTACGCGAATATGAGGACAGCGACGCCGACTGGCTGTTCCAACTCGACAAGAACCGCCGCCTGCACTCGGTTTCGCCGCGGCTGGCTTTCGCATTGCGGCGCGATCTTGCCGAGCTGGAGGGTGTAAGCTTCATCAGGCTCATCTCTGGAACTGCCTGGGAAACCGGAAAATTTCCGCCAAGCCTGCACACGCTGGCTGAAAAGCTCAAAGATCGTGAGAGCTTTTCGAATCTCGTGGTCGAAGTTCAGGTCGGCGGTGAGCGCCGTTGGTGGGAATTGTCGGGTACACCCATGCTCGACGACAACGGAGTGTATGCCGGGTTCCGCGGCGTCGGCTCCGACGTGACTGCGCAACAGGAATCGTCCGAGAAAATCGCATTTCTTGCGCGTTACGATACGCTGACTGAGCTTCCCAATCGCTTGATGCTGCATGAAACGCTGGGCGAGGCTTTGCGGTATGCCGACAAATGGCGCTCGCGCTGCGCATTCCTGATGATCGATCTCGATCGCTTCAAGGCGGTCAATGATTCGCTTGGGCATCAGGTCGGAGACCGCTTGTTAACAGAGGTAGCCAAGCGCCTGAAGGCGTTGATGGGCGATGGCCAGATTTGCGGAAGGCTTGGAGGCGACGAATTCGGCGTGGTCATCAAGGATGCTGCCGAGAAGTCCCAAATCGAAAAGCTTGCCCAATCGATCATTGTCCGGTTGTCGGAACCATACAAGATCAACGACCACCTGCTTTATGTCGGTGCGAGCGTCGGGTCTGCCATTGGTCCGCGTGATGGCCATTCAGTCGAAGAACTGATGCGCAATGCCGATCTCGCACTCTATCGCTCGAAGGACCAGGGCGGCGGCGAATACTGCGAGTACGAGCCTACTTTGCACGCTTCCGCGGAAGAGCGGCGCCAGCTGGAACTCTCGCTCAGAAACGCCTTGGCCAAGGACGAGCTGCTGCTTCACTACCAGCCGGTGGTCGATGCCGTGACGGAGGAGGTCGTCAGCTTCGAAGCGCTGGTGCGCTGGCATAGCGCGGAGCATGGTTTCGTCAGCCCGGGCAAATTCATCCCCTTGGCTGAAGACACAAGGTTGATCGTGCCGATCGGTCAATGGGTTCTGCGTCAGGCGTGTGAAGAAGCGGCGCGCTGGCCGGGCCATGTGAAGGTAAACATCAACGTCTCGCCCGAGCAATTGATCGAGCCCGATTTTGCCGCGTCAGTTGTGCGCGCGCTTGCGCAGACAGGTCTTGCCCCTGAGCGAGTGGAGATCGAGGTTACCGAAAGCGTGTTCCTGCGCGATGCCGGTATCGCGCGCAGGGCGCTGGAGCAGGTGATGGCTCTGGGGTGCCAGGTCGCTCTCGACGATTTCGGCACCGGCTATTCCTCGCTCGGCTATCTGCGCAAATTACAGTTCTCTACCATCAAGGTCGATCGCAGCTTCGTTCAGGGCGCATCGCAGCAAAGCGCGGAGAGCCTGGCGATCATCCGGGCGGTAGTCGCCATGGCGGACAGCCTCAAGATGACCACCACTGCCGAGGGCGTGGAAACCATCGAAGAGGCCGAGATGATCCGCAGTCTTGGTTGCACCAAGATCCAGGGGTTCTATTTCGGTCGACCGATGACCGCAGAAGAGGCACGCAATTTGATTCGGCGTGAAGATCTACGCAAAACCGCCTGAAGCAGATGATTTAACCGAAACCGATGCGGTTCAGTCAGGCTGACACCAATTCACCGATCAGGCTCTCGAACAGAGCGCGCCCGTCGGTGCCGCCATGGGCCTGTTCGATCGCCCGTTCCGGGTGGGGCATCATGCCCAGTACATTGCCAGCGGCATTGAGCACGCCGGCGATCTGGCGCTGCGAGCCGTTGCAATCTTCTTCATAACGGAAGGCGATGCGTCCTTCGCCTTCAAGCCTGTCGAGCGTTTCGTCATCGGCAAAATAATTGCCGTCATGGTGGGCAACAGGAATCGAAATCGTCTGATCCGCATCATAGCGTGCGGTGAACAGCGATTGGTTGTTCGCGACCGTCAGTTCGACATCGCGGCAGATGAAGTTTTGTCGCGCGTTGCGCATCAGCGCACCGGGCAGCAGTCCGGCCTCGGTCAGAACCTGGAAGCCATTGCACACACCGAGCACCGGCACGCCGCGATCCGCTGCGCTGACTATGGCGCGCATTATCGGACTGTTCGCTGCCATCGCACCCGAGCGCAGGTAGTCACCGTATGAAAATCCGCCGGGTAGCGCGATGAAATCGAGCCCGTCCGGCATATCGGCGTCGCCGTGCCAGATACGCAGCGGCTCCTGACCCGATACGATCCGCAGCGCTTCCGCCATATCGCGGTCGCAATTGGAACCGGGAAAGGTGATGACGGCGGCGCGGAAGGTCATGATTGCGGCCTTTCGATGCGGTAGCTTTCGATCACCGTATTGGCGAGCAACCGCTCGCACATCTGCTTGATCGTATCGTCATCGGTGCCTTCGTCGACATCCAGTTCGATCATCCGCCCGATCCTGACATTGCGGACGCCGGAATAGCCGAGACCCTCCAGCGCATGGTGCACCGCGCGGCCCTGAGGATCGAGGACACCGGGTTTGAGACTGACGAGAATTCGAACGAGCATTGGGGGCGCGCCTTTCGCTTTGCGGGTGGGGCCTTTGCGCGCGCCTATGCCGCCACTGCTGCCCGAGAGCAAGCGGTGGCGGCAGGGCTATGTCCAAAAATGTTCCGGCGATCAGCTGCGATCAGCTTCAGGAGGACGGATCTGTCTTGGCCCCAGGTTCCGGCAGGATTGAGACTTTGAGCTCTTTCTTGCCGGTAAGATACTCTTTTGCGGCCGCCTGAAGCATCGCTGGCGTAACCGCCTTTACGCGGTCGGCAATCGTGCGATAGCGGTTGAGCCTGTCGGAACGCAGTTGCGCCTGGCTCAACACCTGCAACCACCAGCCATTCTCGCGACGGTTGAGCGCGATTTTCTCAAGCAACGGGCGCCTTGCGCGGTTCAGCGTGTCGGCGTCGATCGGCTTGTCGCGCAATCCAGCGGCAATCTTGTCAACCGCGGCGAACACTTCCTTCGCATCCTTGGGTGCCACCACGATCGACGCCGCCATGGTCCCGAAGTCCTTGTACGTATCGGAGGTGTTGGAGCTCGCATTGGGGGAGTAGGTCGCCCCCAGACGCTCGCGTACCTCGTCGAGCAATTGCAGCTCCATGACCTGTGCCAGCAAGGACAGCGTGGCATCGCGCTGCGGATTGCTGTCATCGGTGGTCGGCCAGTAGACCTGCACCAGCGCCTGATCCGCTGCGCCGCCATGGTGCAGTGTAACCGGTGCGGTATCTTTGGTATAGCTGGCCTGGCGTGCAGCGGTGAATGTCCCGAGCTGGGCTTCGCGAGCGGGCAAGGCACCAAAGCTCTTGGCCACAGCATTGATTACCTGCTGCTCGTCGATGGCACCTACGACCGAAATTTCGATCGGGGCATGGCCGAGTTGTTCGGCGAGCACCTGCTTGGCCTCGCGAATGGTCACCGCTTCGAGCGCAGACTTGCTCGGCATCCCGAAACGCGGATCGCCATTGGCAACGATCTTCGGCACTTCGAACTGGGCGATCCCTTGAGGCGTGGCCTGAACCTGCGCGAGGAACGGAGGAACCAGCGCCTGCCAGCGGCTGAGCGCTTCGGGGCGATATCCGGGATCGGTAACATAAGCGGTGCTGACGTCGAGCTGCAACGGCAGGTCGGTCATCGTGTTTGTTCCGGCGATCTGGAACGCGTCATCCCCGACGCCAATACCGTATTTGATCTGCCGCCCGGCGAGGATCTGCTGGAGATCGTCATAGCTGTGCTTGCCGGTTCCTTCGGCAGCGGACATCGCTCCGGTGAAGACGGCAACGGCGCTCTTGTCTTTGGGAATGGTCAGCTGTCCGGAACCCAGCCGGATCAGGTAACGAACCTTGCCCTGCTCGAAATCGGTTTTCTTGAGATTGAGCCGGACATTGTTGGCAAAGCGGATTTCGCGAAAGCCGAGATCGGCGACCTGCTTGTCGCTGACGATCTTACCGGGCGTGCCGAAATTGGTGTAGCCGAAGCTGGTTTCCACCGCTTCCTTGGGCGCGCTGACCGGGGCTTGTGCGTCGGCCTCATAGGTCGCGAGGATCGCCGCATCGCCACCTTCGACCGGGGTCTTGGTGGAAACATGCACCAGCGGGCCGGATCCGGCGAATTGCTTGCGCATCGCTGCATCGACTGCACCCGGCGTGATTGTGGGTAGCAGCTTTTGGAACAGCTCATATTCGGTCTTCGGCGCGACGAAGATGTCCTGGTCCTGCACGGTATCGAGAATGCCGTCAGCGAGAGCCTGATTGCGACGGGTGTCCTGCTGTTCCGCTCCGTTGCGATATTTGGTCGCGAAATTAGCGAGCTGTTCTTTCAACTCACCCCTGGTCACGCCGTATTGCAGCATCCGGTGCATCTCTTGGGCGCCGGCTTTCAACGCATCCTTCCAACTGTCCGCGCCATCCTTGGCCTGGATCGTGATCGAGGCCTGCTTGGCAACGTCGAAGAAGTCATCGGCACTGGCACCTCCGCCGATAATTGCGGACCCGGGCGCGTTGGCGATCTTCTGGATACGGCGGTTGAAGATTGCAGTTCCCAGCCGGAGCAACAGGTCGTGCTGGAATTGTGCGATCGTCGCAGGCTCCTTCACATAGGGCTGGAAGCGATCGATGCTCACGATCACCGGCACGCCGGGATCGACGAAATTGCGCGCTGCCGGTCCCCGGCTGAAATCGATGCTCCCCTTGCCGGGCTTGACCAGCGCAGCGGCGGGCTCTTTCCAGCTGGCGAACTGCTCCTTGATCTTCGCTTCGACCGTGGCGGGATCGATATCGCCGACGATCACCAATGTCGCGTTATCGGGGCGATAATACTCCCGATAAAGCTGTTTGATGACATCGGGCTTGAAGGTGTCGACGTTTTCGTCGGTGTTGGGGGCAAGCAGCTTTTGCGAATAATTCGAATGCGGCGCGATGAAGTCGAGGTAATCCTTGATCCGCCGCCGCGCAAAGGTGTTGCGGGTGCGGTTTTCGGACTGGATCACCCCGCGTTCGCGGTTGATCGCGTCGGGCGCGAGGGTCAGCTCGGAGGCGGTTTCGCGCATGATCATCAGCGCGGTGCCGAGCAGCTTGGCATCGTTGCGCGGCAGGTCGAGTTGGTAGATGGTCTGCTCGAAACCGGTCGAGGCATTCGTGTCAGCACCGAAAGCCAAACCGTCGCGCTCGAGCAATTTGACTAGCTCTCCCTCGGGAATATGCGCCGAGCCGTTGAAGGCCATATGCTCAAGGAAATGCGCGAGCCCTGCTTGCGCCGGAGTTTCGTCGATGAACCCGACACCAAAGCCCATCCGAACCGCCACCGTCCCCTTCGGGGTGGCGTTCTTCATGATCGCGTATTTCATCCCGTCGGGAAGGACGCCATAGCGAACATTCTCTTCGGCCGGGATATCGTAAACCGGAAACCCCCAGCCAGTCTTGGCGGTGGGCTGGGCAACACGAACGTGTTCATCTGCTGTCGCTTGCGTGGGCGCTTGGGGCGCGTCCGCATGGGCAGTGGCTGTCGAGAGACTGACAGCAAGCAGCGACGCTGCGCCGAGAAGGCGATAGGGATGTCTGGCGTTCATATCCGACCTATTGATGTTCAAGGGAGATGTGCGAGAAGGCATGCACCATGCAGGGCGCAAAGCGTCCCTGCAACCCATCAAAGCCGAAATCGAACTGAGGATCAGCCCTTTTTGGGCTTGGTGCCGCGCAGACGTCCGCGGTGGTGTGCCAGGTCGAGGACTTCACCAGGGCCTGTGTCGTTTTCGGTCAGCAGGCCGAGGCGTCGCGCGACTTCGCGGTAAGCGTCTTCTTCACCGCCGAGGTCGCGGCGGAAGCGGTCCTTGTCGAGCTTTTCGCCAGTGGTCATGTCCCACAGGCGGCAGCCATCGGGGCTGATTTCGTCGGCCAGGATCAGGCGCGAATAATCGCCGTCCCACAGCCGCCCGAATTCGAGCTTGAAGTCGATAAGGCGGATATTGATCGCCGAAAACATCCCGCAGAGGAAATCGTTGATCCGGATCGCCATGGACGAAATGTCCTGCATTTCTTCGTGGCTGGCCCAGTTGAAGCAGGCGATTTCCTCTTCCGACACCAGCGGATCGCCAAGACCATCGTCCTTGTAGCAATATTCGAGCAGCGTGTGCGGCAGCGTCTCACCTTCCTCGATGCCCAGCCGTTTTGTGAGCGAACCGGCGGCGACATTGCGCACGATCACTTCGAGCGGCACGATCTCGACCTGGCGGATGAGCTGCTCGCGCATGTTCAGCCGGCGGATGAAATGGGTCGGAACGCCGATGTGCGACAGGCGGGTGAAGACGAATTCGCTGATGCGATTGTTGATCACACCCTTGCCGTTGATCGTACCGCGCTTTTGCGCGTTGAAGGCGGTGGCATCGTCCTTGAAATACTGGATCAGCGTGCCCGGTTCGGGACCTTCGTAAAGGATCTTGGCCTTGCCTTCGTAAATCTGGCGGCGACGCGACATGGGCGGCTTTCCTCGGATCGATTTCGACTGCGCGGGCGCAGCCGTTTGAGAGTTTGCTCGCAGACATCTGCGAAGGCCGCGCCCTTAGCCCGATCCGGCGGGCAAGGCAACGAATCCGGAATGGCCCGTCAGGAAGGGGGGGAAGGGGCAACACATTCGGCATCGCTGCTCTTAAGCCTTGCGATCAGCCGTCCGATGGTTGCGCGCTGGATCAAAACCGAAAATAGCACCGCAGCGAAGGTTGCGGCGAGCAGCAGGTTGCGTGTCTCGCCAACCGGCAACGACAATGCCAGCGCAATCGAAATGCCGCCGCGCAATCCGCCCCACCACAGGATTCGACCGCTGCCCTGATCCGACAGGCGCGTGTGCGGGACGAGCTTGGTCGTGATGGCAACGGAAATTCCCCGCGCGACCAGCGTGGCCGGAATGGCGAGAAGGCCGATCAGCACTTGCGGAGCGCCGGGGGTCAGCGCGATCAATTCAAGACCGATCAGCAGGAACAATACTGAGTTGAGCAACTCGTCGATCAGCTCCCAGAACTTGATCACGTAGTCGCGCGTCAGGTCGCTCATCGCGTGGGCGACGCCCTGGTTGCCGATGATAAGCCCGGCCACCGCCATCGCCAGCGGACCGGAGAAATGCAGCTGTGCGGCAAGCGCGTAACCGCCCATGACCACGGCCAGAGTGATCAGCACTTCCAGCGCGTATTCGTCCATGCTCTTGAGCGCATAATAGCCGGTCCAGCCGATCGCGGCGCCCAGCAGCAATCCTCCGCCTGCCTCGAACGCAAACAGCCGCGCTCCCGATGCGAGGGAAAAGTCGGTGCCTGTTACCGCGGCGTCGAGCAGTATAACGAACACGACGATCCCGACCCCATCATTGAACAAGCTTTCTCCCGCTACCGCAGCCTGGAGCCCTTCGGGTACGTTTTCCTGCTTCAGCACACCCAGAACCGACACCGGATCGGTCGGGGAGATCAGTGCTCCGAACACGAAGTACCACACCGGGGGCAAAGTGATTCCGATCAGTACCGCGCCGCCCCAGATGATGAATCCGACAATCAGCGTCGAAATGATCACCCCAGCCGTCGACAGCAGCAGCACCGGAAGCCAGTTACGCTTGAGCGGGACCAGATCGACGTGGAGAGCGCCCGCAAACAGCAGGAAACTCAGCATCCCCTGCAGAAGGGTGTCGGTGAAGTTCAGCCGCTCGAGCAGCCCCGCAACCCAATTGCCGAGCGAGACGCCGGGAATGAGCTTGTCGGCAAGAACTAGCCCGATCGCCAACACGGCGCCCATGACCGTCAGGCCAATGACGTGTGGCAGGCGAAACAGCTTGTGATTGACGGTGCCCAGCAGGGCGGAGGCCACCACCAGCAGCGCAGCCAGATCGAACGGCGAGAGCGCATAGGGAGAAACGGACGCGGCGTGCATGACACAAAGGCCATCGCACGCCGCTTGCAGCAGGGGAATAGCGAAACGCCACTTTACCAAGGGCAATTCGCCGGACACTTGACCCAATCGGACGCGTCCGTTCAGTTTTTTTGGGAAACCTTGCGCACTCAACCGTTATTCGTCGTACAATGGCTGCGCATTGCGGAGTCGGTATTTGACGCGCAACCGGAAGGCTCGAGGTGGGAAGGCAGAAATCATGGATGATCGGGATCTCGCAGTATCGCGACGAGGTGTTCTTGCAGCCGGCGCGGCGTCGGTCGCGGTGAGTCAGGTTCCCCTTTCCCGAACGGAAGCGGCGGCTGCTGCGGCCAAACCTGCGCAACAGGCGGTCAGGCTGACGGTCAATGGCAAGTCCCACGACCTAACCTTGGACACGCGAACCACGCTGCTGGACACGCTGCGCGAACATCTCCAGCTGACCGGAACCAAGAAGGGGTGCGATCATGGTCAGTGCGGCGCCTGCACCGTGTTGGTGAATGGCCAGCGCATCAATTCATGCCTCAGCCTGGCAGTGATGCATCAGGGCGACGAGGTGACGACTGTCGAGGGACTGGGAACGCCGGACAAGCTGCATCCGATGCAGGACGCGTTTGTCGAGCACGATGCCTATCAATGCGGCTATTGCACCCCCGGGCAGATATGTTCGGCGGTGGCTGTGCTGGACGAAATCCGCAAAGGCATTCCGAGCCATGTGACGGGCGATCTGACGGGCAAGATGCAACCCACGAATATCGAAATGCGCGAGCGGATGAGCGGCAATATCTGTCGCTGCGGCGCCTATTCGAACATCGCCGAAGCGATGGCGCAAGTGGCGGAGGGCTGAGGATATGCGCAGTTTCACATACCAACGCGCCGCAAGCGCCTCGGAAGCGGCGGCAGCCGTCGCGGCGACGCCCGGCGCGAAATTCATCGCCGGGGGCACCAACCTGCTCGACCTGATGAAGCTTGAAATCGAGACGCCCACGCATCTTGTTGATGTGCAGGACACGGGGCTCGACAAAATCGAAGACACCCCGGACGGCGGCTTGCGCATCGGTACGTTGGTTTCCAACACCGCGCTTTCCGCAGATCAACGCGTCCGGCGCGATTATGCGGTGTTGACCCGCGCCATTCAGGCAGGCGCAAGCGGCCAGTTGCGCAACAAGGCGACGACCGGCGGCAATCTGCTCCAGCGCACGCGTTGCCCCTATTTTTACGATCCCAACATGCCATGCAACAAGCGCAAGCCCGGCGATGGGTGCGCGGCGATGAAGGGCTATTCGCGCCAGCTTGGCGTCATAGGCACATCGGATTCCTGCATTGCGACCTACCCCGGCGACATGGCGGTCGCGTTGCGATTGCTCGATGCGGAGGTTGAGACGGTCAAGGGCGACGGCACCGCGCGGAGTATCCCGATTGCCGATTTCCATCGTCTTTGGGGCGACCATCCCGAACGCGAAACAGCGCTCGAACCCGGTGAAATGATTACCCATGTCGTGCTGCCCAAGCCACTTGGCGGGAAGCATGTCTATCACAAGGTGCGGGACCGCGCGTCTTACGCCTTTGCGCTGGTTTCGGTCGCTGCGGTGATCCAACCCGATGGCACCGGCAGGGTGGCGTTCGGAGGCATGGCGCCAAAACCGTGGCGGGTAGAGGAGGCCGAGGCGATGCTGCCGCAAGGCGCGTCTGCCGTGGTCAAGCGCGCCTTCGCCGATGCGAAGCCGCGTTCCGACAATCGTTTCAAGCTGGCCCTGGCCGAGCGCACGCTTGCGGGAATTCTGGCCGAGGCAAGGAGCTGAGCGATGGAATTCAACGGACCTTCTCAGGACGCAGTTTTCACCGATCCCAAGGTGATCGGCAAATCGACCCGCCGCATCGACGGACCGCTCAAGACGACCGGAACCGCGCCTTACGCTTACGAGCGGCATGATGTCGCACCGAACCAGGCCTACGGTTATGTTGTGGGTGCGGGTATCGCCAAGGGGCGCATAGCGGCGATGAACCTTGAGGATGCGCGCAAGGCGCCGGGCGTTATCGCGGTCGTTGCGGCGACCGAGCACGAGCCGGTTGGCTCCAGCGATTTCAACCATGCGCCATTGTTCGGTGGCCGGAAAATCGCGCATTACCACCAAGCGATTGCTTGTGTCGTGGCGGAGAGCTTCGAAGAGGCGAGGGCGGCGGCGGCAATGATCCGGACCAGCTATGAGTCGGAGGATGGCACCTACGAGCTGGCCAAGGTCGCGCCCGGTGCAGAACTGGAAAAGGGCGGCTGGGGCGATGCGAGAAGCGATCGCGGCGACTTCGAAGCGACCTTCGGTTCCGCCGCGGTGAAACTGGACCAACATTATACCACCCCTGACGAGAGCCACGCGATGATGGAGCCAATGGCAACCATCGCTGCCTGGGATGGTGACAGGCTGACAGTCTGGACATCGAACCAGATGATCAATTGGGGCAAGGAATCGCTGGCCAGCATTCTTTCGATTCCCGAGAACAAGATACGCGTCGATTCACCCTATATTGGCGGCGGTTTTGGCGGAAAACTGTTCGTTCGGGCTGACGCGGTAATGGCCGCGTTGGCGGCGAAGGCAGCCAAACGCCCGGTGAAAGTCATGCTGCAACGTCCGTTGATCTTCAACAATGCGACACACCGTCCTGCCACGATCCAGCGGGTGCGGATCGGCGCCGACAAACAAGGCCACATTCAGGCCATTGCGCATGAATGCTGGTCTGGAAATATCACCGGGCAGGACGGTGAAAACGCCACTGCTCAAACCAACCATATGTATGCCGGTCACCATCGGATGACGGCATCCTATGTCGCGCAACTCGACCTTCCCGAAGGCAACGCCATGCGCGCGCCGGGTGAGGCGCCGGGCCACATGGGTCTCGAAGTGGCGATCGACGAAATGGCGGAAAAGCTCGGGATGGACCCGATCGAATTCCGCATCCTCAACGAACCCGAGACAATGCCTGCGCATCCGGATCGCAAGTTCTCGGAACGGCATCTCGTGCGCTGCCTGCGCGAAGGCGCGGAGCGATTCGGTTGGTCCAGGCGACAGGCAAAACCGGCCAGCCTATCCGACGGAAGATGGCTGGTTGGGATGGGCGTTTCGGCGGGTTATCGCGGGGCACCGACAACCAAGTCCGCCGCACGCGTGGCGCTCGACGGGAAGGGCGGGGCAACAGTCACGACCGACATGACCGATATCGGCACCGGCAGTTACACGATCATTGCCCAGACTGCCGCCGAATGCCTAGGATTGCCGCTCGATAAGGTTTCGGTGGTGCTGGGCGATTCCGCATTTCCTGTATCCTCCGGCTCCGGTGGCCAGTGGGGCGCGGCGAGCTCAACTGCAGGTGTCTATGCCGCCTGTGTCGAGCTGCACCGTGCCATAGCGCAGAAACTCGGCATCGACCCGCAGACCATCCGCTTCGAGGATGGTCGCGTGATCGGTGCCGGAAAGACTGTGCCCCTGTCCGATCTCGGCGAGCTTGCCGCCACCGGCGAGATCGATTTCGGCGATTACAAGAAGGGCTACGACATCGGCACTTATGCCGGTCACTTCTGCGAGGTCGGAGTGGATCGCTACACCGGCGAAATTCGCATCCGACGGATGCTGGCGGTGTGCGATGCGGGCCGGATTCTCAACCCGCTCTCGGCGCGCAGTCAGGTTATCGGAGCCATGACGATGGCGGCGGGCGCGACGCTGATGGAGGAACTCGCGGTCGACAAGCGCTTCGGTTACTTCGTCAATCACGATTTGGCGGGGTATGAGGTGCCTGTCCATGCCGATATCCCGCATCAGGAAGTGATCTTCCTTGAAACACTCGATCCCTATATCTCGCCGTTGCAGGCCAAGGGGGTAGGCGAACTGGGTATTTGCGGGCCGACGGCGGCAATCGCCAATGCGGTTTACAACGCCACCGGGATCAGGGTGCGCGAATACCCGATCACGCTCGACAAGATGATCGACCGACTTCCACAGGTTTAACGTCGCAATTTTGGTACATTTTGCATGTTTTTACGGGAGACTCGCCGTTGCCGACAGCAACCGTCATAAAAGAGTCACGGAACACCTGTTGAGCCGGGGCCGAACCCCGGTCTAAGGAGCGCATGGCCGTTCCAGGGAGAACACGCGTGAACAAGTTTATGATCGGCGCTTTGATGGGCGCATTCCTGCTCGCCGGGTGTGGTGCGAAGACGTCCGACAACGCTGCCGTTTCGGGTGCTAACGGATCGGCGACGGCCATCACGGGCGCCGGGTCGACTTTCGTTTACCCCGTGCTCTCCGCATGGTCCGCCGATTATTTGAAAGCCAACGGCGTCAAGATCAACTATCAGTCGATCGGTTCGGGTGGCGGTATCAGCCAAGTCAAGGCCGGCACGGTGAATTTCGGGGCGAGCGACAAACCACTCTCGCCCGACGAGCTGGCCAGTGCCGGGCTTGTGCAATTTCCCATAATCGTGGGCGGTGTTGTTCCCGTCGTCAACGTCAAGGGCATCGGCAAGGGGCAACTCAAGCTGACCGGATCGCTGCTCGCCGATATTTATCTCGGCAAGGTTTCCAAGTGGAACGATCCCGCGATCGTTGCGATCAATCCAGGCCTCAAGCTGCCCGATGCCGCGATCACCGCTGTGCACCGCTCCGACGGATCGGGCACGACCTTCAACTTTACGCATTACCTCAGTCAGGTCAGCCCGGCATGGAAGGCCGGACCATCGGAAGGCACTTCGATCAACTGGACCGGCGGCGTCGGCGGCAAGGGTAACGAGGGCGTTGCGGCCTATGTAAACCAGATTCCCAACTCGATCGGCTATGTCGAATACGCCTATGTGCTGCAGAACGATATGGCTTGGTCCTATATCCAGAATGCAGCCGGTAATTTCGTCGCACCGAGCACCGAGAGCTTCCAGGCGGCGGCGGCAAGCGCTGACTGGACCAAGGCGAAGGATTTCGATCTGGTGATGACCAATGCGCCGGGTGCGCAGGCATTCCCGATCACCGCCTCCACCTTTATCCTGATGCCGAAGCAACCGTCGAACAAGGCGGCGAGCGACGCAGCGCTGAAGTTCTTCGATTGGGCGCTGGAGAATGGCAGGCAACAGGCCGCCAAGCTCGACTATGTTCCGCTGCCCGATGCGCTGGTCAAGCAGATCGAGGACTACACCAAGGCCAACATCAAGTAATGGACACGACTGACCCCTCGAAGCCGCAGACCGCGCCAAATGGGGATTCCGATGTGTCCGCACATGATGTTGCCACCGGTTCGCATGCCGGTGGCGACACAATGAGGGCGCGTGGCGAGTGGCCAGAGCGCCTGTTTCACGTCTTCACCGGCGGGGCAGCGTGGTTCGTCCTGCTGATCTTGCTGGCCGTCACCTATTCGATGGCTTCAGGAGGCTGGCTGGCCTTCAAGACCTTCGGTATCGCCTTCGTGACCAGCGACAAATGGGACGTGGTCAATGGGCAGTTCGGTGCACTGGTGCCGATCTACGGCACGCTGGTCACCTCGGCGATTGCCCTGATTATAGCGGTTCCGATCAGTATCGGCATCGCCTTGTTCCTTACCGAGATTGCGCCTGCATGGACGCGCCAACCGATTGCGATGGCAATCGAGCTGCTCGCTGCCGTACCCAGCATTATCTATGGCATGTGGGGTCTGTTCATGTTCGCACCCTTCATGGCAACGCATATCGAGCCATGGTTGAACGATCACCTCGGCACGGTGCCGATCATCGGCCCGCTGTTCAACGGCCCACCCATCGGGATCGGGATGCTGACCGCAGGTATTGTTCTTGGCATTATGGTCATCCCGTTCATCGCTTCGGTTGCGCGCGATGTGTTCAACGCCGTTCCCTCGGCATTACGCGAATCGGCTGTGGCGCTGGGCGCGACCCGGTGGGAACGCCTGCGTCACGTCACCCTGCCGCACACGCGCTCGGCCATCGTCGGTGCTATTTTTCTCGGCCTGGGACGCGCGCTGGGTGAGACGATGGCGGTGACATTCGTGCTGGGCAATGCGCACGACCTGTCGATTTCACTTTTGATGCCCAGCAACTCGATCGCAGCGGCGATCGCGAACGAATTTACAGAGGCCGATACCGAACTGTATCGCAGCTCGCTCGTGGCGCTGGCCTTCCTGCTGTTCGTTGTGACCTTCATTGTCCTCAGCATCGCAAAATGGATGCTTGCACGGGTCGAGCGCAATATGGGACGGGCTCATTGAGATGAACTGGATCTATTTCCGCCGTCGACTGATAGACCGTATCGCCTACGTTTGCGCCGCATTGGCGACGCTGTTCGGGCTGGTGTTCCTGTTCTGGATCCTGTGGACCACCATTGCGAATGGGGTATCCGCGCTCAGCCCCAAGCTGTTTACAGAGATGACCCCGCCTCCGGGAGCGGAAGGAGGCTTGCTCAACGCGCTTTACGGCAGTGCAGTGATGATCGCGCTTGCGATTGCGGTCGGCACACCGATCGGACTCTGCGCAGGCGTCTATCTCGCCGAACATGGCCGCCATACGCGGCTTGCAAGCGCGGTCCGCTTCGTCAACGACATCCTACTCAGCGCTCCCTCGATCGTGCTAGGCTTGTTCATTTACGAGTTGATAGTCGTGCCGATGAAGCATTTTTCCGGTTTGGCCGGAGGTCTTGCACTCGGCCTGATTCTCATCCCTGTCGTCGTGCGCACCAGTGACGAGGCACTGCGGCTTGTGCCCGACCGGATGCGCGAAGCGGCCTTCGCTCTCGGCCTGCCGCGCTGGAAGGTTAGCCTGCAAGTCCTGTTCAAAGCCGCAATGAGCGGTATTGTCACCGGTGCATTGCTTGGCGTAGCGCGTATCAGCGGCGAAACAGCACCTTTGCTGTTTACGGCGCTCAACAACCAATTCTGGAGTTCGGATCTCAACGGACCGCTCGCCAACTTGCCCGTGGTAATCTTCCAATACGCCATGAGCCCCTATGACACCTGGCATTCGCTCGCCTGGGCGGGTGCACTCATCCTCACCACCTTCGTGCTCGTACTCAATCTGGTGGTCCGTTTGTTCGCTAATCGCAGGGCATTCAAATGAAACCCCAGGAAACGCCGATCGAAAACTCCGTTATCGGCACGCCCGAGCCCGCTCAGGCAAAGACGCCTGCCGGGAAGAATGTGAAGATCGATATCCGCGATCTGAATTTCTATTACGGAAAAAGCCAGGCGCTGCATTCGGTAACGCTGCCGATCCCCGATTATGCGGTGACCGCAATTATCGGGCCTTCGGGCTGCGGCAAATCGACGCTCCTGCGTACGATCAACCGTATTTATTCGCTCTATCCCGAACAACGGGCTGAGGGCGAGATCCTGATCGATGGCAAGAATATCCTGCGCAAGGCAGACCTTGCCGATCTTCGTCGCCGGGTAGGGATGGTGTTCCAGAAGCCCACGCCCTTCGCCAGCTCCATCCGTGCCAATGTGGCTTTCGCGCTGTCCTATTACGAAAAGCTCGCCAAATGGGAGCAGGACGAACGGATCGAGCAGGCGCTGCGCCAGGCGGCCTTGTGGGACGAAGTCAAGGACAAGCTCAACCAGAGCGCCCTGTCGCTATCTGGCGGTCAGCAGCAGCGCCTGTGCATCGCGCGCACCATTGCCGTGCGCCCCGAAGTGGTGCTGTTCGACGAGCCGACCTCGGCGCTCGACCCGATTTCGACCGCAAGGATCGAGGAACTGCTGCACGAGCTGCGCGGCCAGTTCACCATAGTGATCGTGACGCACAATATGCAGCAGGCAGCGCGCGTTTCGGACAAGACCGCGTTCTTCCACATGGGCGAACTGATCGAATTCGATGAGACCTCGCGGATCTTCACCAATCCGTCGGTCGCGCGCACGCAGGACTACATCACCGGTCGTTACGGCTGATTTTGCGAAGGCTGCGCGTTAGCGTGGCAACCAGACCTTGCACCATTCAACGATTTGAAAAGAATGGTGCCCAGGGGCGGGATCGAACCACCGACACTGCGATTTTCAGTCGCATGCTCTACCAACTGAGCTACCTGGGCCCTTGCACTCTGGCGGCGACCGATGGCCGGCGAGCGACGGGAGGGCCGCCCTATGGCGAAGGCTCCAGCCTTTGGCAAGGGCCAATTCGGCCCGAATGTCAGTCTTCCCCACGATCGATCACTTCGCGGTCAATTTCCTCTGGAAGCGCGGGCCGTCCCGGCACTGCATAGCCATCGCCGAACCAGCGCGAGAGATCGCGGTCGCGGCAGCGCGAGGAGCAAAAGGGGGCGAATTCGTCCGAGCGCGGGCGCTTGCAGATCGGGCAGCGTTTGGGGGTATCAGCCATCGACAACGAGCTGGGCATGAGGGGCGGTGAATGCAAGCCCGGTGTCCTCGCGCAAACGGACTCGCAGGCCGCTGCGCCGCGCCAGTTCCTCTGTGTCTTCTGGCTTCGTGAATGCCTTCAGCGCAGGCGCAATTGCCAGTTCGATAATTCCGGCACCGTTCAATCCTTCGGCACGACGCAGCAGCCTGTGCCACACCATTTGCCCACGCTGCCACGATGCGAGCTGGAGCAGGGAAGGGCGCTCGAGCCGGGCAACGATCTGGACGAGCCCGAAACCGTTGATCGCCGTCCGCTCGTGCGGCCAGCTCTCCAATGCCCGTTCGAGTGCTTCATCGAGTGCCTTGCGATCCGCCTTGTCCGCCAGGGTGGGGAAGTCGACCGCGATGGACCCGCCGATATCAAAGCGTTGTAGCGCATCGGCGAGAGCCGGGACGCCGACTTTCGCCAGCATTTGAGGTGAAAGCGCACCGTCGACATCGATCGCAGTGAGCGCAGGGGTTGGGGCGAACAGCAAGCTGCCGCCTGCAAACTCGGTTTTCAGCTCGAGCGCCTCTCCGAGCAGCTCATCCCAGTCACAGACCGGAAAGCGACGCACGATCCTGACGCTATCGCCACTGGACGCCAAACTGTCGGCTAGTGAAGGTTGGCAGGGTTCGGCATCGGTTGGGCGACCCTGCGCCAGTTTCAGCCGCCCGCGCTCGGCTATCGGCGCTCTGTGTATGGCAATCCGCAACAGCGCCCCTTCGGAGGCCGATTTGGGCAGTCGGTCGACAACAATATCCTGCCCGGTATCGCTACGCACCAACCCGCGAGAACTGCCCGCGTTGCGCGATACCAGCTTGGCTTCGAGCACGGTTCCAGCGCGTAAAGTCTCGAGCAATTGAATGCGCGCGTGGGTGATCCGCTCGCCTGACAGACGGATCGCGCGATGCTCGCCGATTCCCTGCTCGACCAACCACTCAGCCAAGCTGGAAGCCTGACGATTGCAACAGGATGCGCGTGTCGTAGAGCGGAAGGCCCACGACGCCCGAATGGCTGCCCTGCATCCATTCGATCAAGCTCTCGGCCAGGCCCTGGATCGCATAGCCACCGGCCTTGCCATGCCACTCGCCGCTGGCGATGTAGTGCTCGATCTCTTCCGCGCTGAGCCGTTTGAATCGCACCACGCTTTCGCTTAGCCGCTCGCGGAGCGTGCCATCCGGTGCGCGCAGGGCGATGGCCGACAACACGCGGTGCCGACGCCCCGACAGCAAGGCAAGGCACTCACGTGCGGTCGCCTCGTCTTCGGCCTTGGGCATGATCCGGCGTCCAGCGGCAACGACGGTATCGCCAGCCAGCACGTAGCCAGATGCTTCCACCGCAAGAGCCTTCTCGCGCGCCATACGTCGGGCGTAGGTGCGCGGGAGTTCGTCCTTTGCCGGAGTTTCGTCAATTTCGGCGGGGACGATCGCTTGCGGTACGATCCCGATCCGCGCAAGCAAATCGCGTCTGCGCGGGCTGGCCGATGCGAGGATCAGTGTGGGCGCGTCCATCCGCGCACCGCTCTATTGAGGGCCGGGGCCGCCGCGCCCGGGCATGAAGCGATAGGTGATGCGCGCCTTGGTCAGGTCATAGGGCGTCAGTTCGCAGAGAACCTCGTCCCCCACCAGCACGCGAATGCGGTTCTTGCGCATCTTGCCCGCCGTGTGGCCCAGCACCTCATGGCCATTTTCCAGCTCGACCCGGAACATAGCGTTCGGCAGCAGTTCGACCACGCGCCCACGCATTTCGAGGAGCTCTTCCTTGGCCATAGAATCCTTTTCTTGTGTGCAACCGTGAAACTCAGGCGCGCCGCATAGCGGCAGCGACGGCAAAAGGGAAGCCTGCGTGCCTGCAAAGGCCGAATTCCGATCAATCGGCGATGGCAGTCGACCAGCGACATTTCGTTACACGGCAAACTCTTGTTCTCAAGCGTTACATTGCGCAATGGATGCCAAACACCGGGTGGTGGGGCCTGAAATCATCTGGAGTTGCCGTTTTGCGTCTTGCCCCCGCCGTGTCCCTGATCGCCCTGATCGTCGCTTCGCCTGCGCTGGCCCAGACCGCTCCACCGGCTGGAACGTCCGCGCAGGCATCGCCAACAGCGACTCCCAATAGCGGCGACACCGTCGAACCTGAAATTGTCGTGACGGCGCCACGCGTTATGCAAGGCGCGGTCCAGACGTCCAGCGCTCCGGTTGTCGAGCTCGATGAACAGCAGGTCCAATCCTATGGTGCTAGCTCGATCCAGGACCTCATCAGCCAACTCGCGCCGGAGATCGGATCGGGCCGGGGGCGTGGCGGGCGCCCGGTGTTCCTGGTCAACGGCCAGCGTATATCCAATTTCCGCGAGATTTTCCGATATCCTCCCGAAGCGATCAAGCGGTTGGAGATCCTGCCCGAGGAAGTTGCGCTGAAATACGGTTTCCCGCCGGACCAGCGCGTTATCAACTTCATCCTCAAGGACAATTTCCGCAGCCTGTCCGCCGAAGCGGATTATGGCCGGGCGACGCAGGGGGGTGGGGCCAAGGGCGAATTGCAGGCTTCGCAACTCGCGATCAACGGCAAGTCGCGGCTGAATGCCAGCATCGACTACAAGCATACCAGCCCGATCACCGAGGCGGAGCGCGATGTCGTCCAGACTCCAGGCAGCGTCCCGAGCGTCGTCACCGATCCCAACCCGGCCGATTTTCGCTCACTGGCTGCGAAGGATTCCACGCTGGAAGTCGATTTCACCAGCACGAACGGGCTCGGAAAGGATGGATCGGACGGGCAGTTCACCATCAACACGCAAGTGATCCACGAGGATACGCTGAACCTGTCCGGACTCGACCTCGTGACGCTGACAGCGCCCGATGGTAGCAGCGCGAGGCGGGCAATCGATGCGAGACCGCTGACCCGGCAAACCCTGACCGATACCTATTCCCTCGGTAGCACGTTCAACAAGAATCTTGGTGGGTATCAGTTCACTACGACGCTCGATTCCAGCTACACGTCGACCGATAGCCGGATCGACCGGTCGCGCACGCTGGACGATCCGGCGGTGCAGGCAGTGGTCGATGCTGCCCAGGCTGGGACATTGGCAATCGACGGCGATTTGCCGAACGTGCCGTCGCTTGGCTATGACCGGGCTCAGAATCGCGCCTACGATGTGGCACTCAAATCGACGTTGAATGGCAATCCGTTCGATCTTCCTGCCGGCGACGTCGATATGACGCTCAATGCGGGATACGACTGGAGCCGTAATGAAAGCACCGATACGCGGCGGTTAAGCGGAGATAACGCTTTGACGCGGGGCGATCTCAATGCCGGGCTGAATATCGGCATTCCGATTGCAAGCCGCAAGAACGATGTCCTTTCCGCGATAGGCGACTTGTCCTTCAACCTGTCGGGCGGTTTCGATTATCTCTCGGACTTCGGCACGCTTGGCAATGTGACTGCCGGCCTGGTGTGGAAGCCTTTGAAAAGTTTAACCCTTCAGGGGACGTATATCGATCGCGAAACCGCACCTGGCCTGTCCCAATTGGGTGGGCCCAGCCTCACCAGCTATAATATACCAGTCTACGATTTCCGCACCGGGCAAACAGTGCTGGTGACCCAGACCAGCGGCGGTAATCCCAATCTCCTTCCCGAGCACCAACGCGATTTCAAGCTGTCGGCGAACTACGACCTGCCATTCCTCGACCGCGCCAATATTCTGGTCGAATATTACCATAACCGTTCGAACAATGTGACGGCCTCTTTTCCGCTGCTGACTCCGGCGATCGAAGCAGCGTTCCCGGATCGTGTGACGCGCGATTCGAACGGGCAATTGCTCGCAATCGACGCGCGGCCCGTGACTTTTGCCGAAACGCGCAGCGACCGCATCCGTTATGGTTTCAACCTGTTTGGAAGGGTTGGCAAAGCGTCTCCCGAAGAGCAACCGGGTGGCGGACGCGGCCGGTTTGGGCGCATGATGGCAAATTCCGGACCGTCTGGCGGTGATAACAGCTCCCAAGGTTCTGGCAGCAGGCCGGGTTTCGACCCGCAGCGCTTCGCCCAGCTGCGCCAGCAATTCTGCGCCACCCCCGAAGGGCAGACACCCGACCTATCGGCGCTTCCGCAAGCGATCCGGGATCGGCTGGAAGGCGCCGACGGCAAGCCGGACCCGACCAAAATTGCAGCGTTACGAGGACGCTTGTGCAGTGCCGACGCGGCGAAGCGGTTCGATCCTGCAAGATTTGCGGCCCTGCGCAAGGCTTTGTGTCAGGACCCGGGCAAGGAACCGGATTTGTCCGCCCTGCCTGCGGAACTGCAGGAGCGATTGAAAGGCCCGGATGGCAAGATAGACGCTGCAAAGCTCAAACAGTTGGAGAGCAGAATCTGCGCCGCACCGGGGTCCGGAAGTGAAGGTGGGGCGCCTCCTGAAAATGGGAGCCCCGATAGCAACAAGCCGGCCGAGCAGAAATCATCGTCGAGCAACCGCGGCCGTCGCGGTTTTGGCCCTGGCAATGGGCAAGGCCGTTGGAATATCTCCTTCTACCACACGATCAATCTCGACAATTCGATCCTCGTGGCGCCGGGTGGCCCAAAGCTCGACTTGATGAATGGCGATGCCACGGGATCGTCAGGCGGTGTTGCGCGCCAGCAATTCGAACTTGATGCGGGGATGTTCTACAAGGGGATCGGAACGCGGATCAGCGGCAATTACTCTACCGGCACTACGGTGCAGGCGTCCGGAGTGCCGGGTTCGAGCGATCTCCATTTCGGCGGGCTGGCAACATTCAACTTGCGCCTGTTCGTCGCGCTCGATCAGCAGAAATGGCTGGTTGGGGACAATCCGGGGTTCTTCAATCACGCTCGGCTGTCATTGCATATGAACAACATCTTCGACGCGCATCAGAAGGTGACCGATGCCAATGGTATCGTGCCGGTAAGCTACCAGCCCGCATTTCTTGATGCGTATGGCCGGTTTGTGAAGATCGAACTGCGCAAACTGTTCTAGCTGCCAGCGTCAGCCTTGTTCGGTTAGAACAGGCTCGGGTTCTTGCCGGGCGGCGATGAAATAGAGCAGGGTGCCACAGGCGAAGATTGCCGCGAACGCCTCCCAAGCCTCGATTTCTGCGAAGCTCGAAACCCACAGCGAACCGGCAAATGCGGCGATCGCCATGGCCGAATGGAACGGGCGCAATGTGCCATCTCGCAATTCCAGCATCGGCAGGGCAGCGGAACAGATGAGGTAAGTCACCAGCCGAACCAATGTGCCGGCCACGGCCAGCACCGCAAAGCCTTCCCACAAGCCAAAGGCGATGGCGGCTATGCCGGTGAACAGGATTGCATAGTCTGGCGTCCCGAAACGCGGCGAGACATGGGTGAACCAGCGTGGAAGCATGCGCCTTTCACCCATGCCGAAGGCCAGGCGGGGCAGGGTGGTATTGCCTGAAAACGTATTGGCCCCGATGCTGAACACGGCCGCCACGACCAACGCGATCCCGCCGATGTGGCCCATGGCCGCGCGACCGGCATCGACCAGCGCATTGTCCGAAGTCCCGCCGGTGAGTTGCGGCATCATGGCGACATATGCCCAGATGACCGCCATGTAGAGCAGGGTGACCGCGCTTACCATCGTCACCAGCGCGACCGGGATCACGCGTTTGGGATTGCGCACTTCCCCCGCCGCTTCGGCGACGCTTTCGAAACCGATGAATGCGTAATAGGTGAGCAGGATGACGTTCTCGCCAAGGGTGAATTTCGGCACGGCGAAGGCTGCGCTCGGGTCCCCTGCGAAAAATGCCGCCACTACCAGTGCGCCGAGCGGGAGCAGCTTGATCGCGGTCATTACGCCCAGCGTGCCAGCCGCGAAGCGTAGTCCCACCAGATTGATGACCATGAACAACACCAACGACGCAATGGTGGCTATTTCCTGTGCAGCGGGATTGTTGAGCGCCGGAATCAGTGCCGCCGCATAGGCAACCATCACCTGCGTGTTCGCCGCCGCGGTGACGATGTTCGATGCATAGCGGCCCCAACCCGCCTGAAATCCGACAAAGCGGCCAAAAGCGGCCTCTCCGTACAGCACTGGCCCACCACTATGGGAGAAGCGCGTCGCCAGCCAGGCGTAAACCAGAGCGATCGGCATGAAGAGGATACCGCCCACCAGCATCAGCCATGGTGCAAATCCGCCGACCGCCGCAGCGAGCAGTGCCGGAACCGCGAAAATCCCGGCGCCGACCATGCCGTTCACCGGATAGAGCGAGGCGCCCCAAAAGCCGATCGTCCGCGCAGGTGCCGCTGGCTGATCCATTGTTGCTTGATTGATTGTTCACGCTCCCAAGACAAGCTTCGGCTAAGGTCTTATCAACTTGTCCGGAAATTGAAGAATGTTTTTCGCAATCGTGAATCCTGTCGCGTGAACAGGAAATCGACCTGGACGAGATGCCCCTGAATCCGGGTATGCCCGGAAATATCGAGGGGGACGAAGCCATTGTCCTGCATGAAGGCGAGCACCTCCATCAGGCTCGGTGCGCCTTTGTTATAGGCTATAACCGCCGTCTCTAGCTGGACCAGGGCAGAACGCTGCAGGATCTTGCTGCCACCCTTGAGGATTTCGACTTCGGCCCCTTGCGAATCGATCTTCAGGAACAGTTCTTCACCCGGAAAATCCGCTGCAATCTCGTCCAGTGTGGAAAGAGTGAATCGCTTTGCCTCACGGGGCGCATTGCTCTGTTCGGCCAAATAGGACGATCCGGTCTCCATTTCGTAGAAAGTGACCGTTTCGCCTGATGTCGATCCCAACAGGCAAGAAATGAAACTGGTGTGCGGCAGTTCGCGACAGACTGCCTCGAGCTTTGGGCGCTTTGCTTCCTGAGGCTCTACCATCAAGCTGGAGGCGTCAGGAAAGATCGTTCGGGCAGCACGGGTCCAATAGCCTTCGTAGGCACCGACATCGATGATCCCGTCGGGCCGAAAACCGCGTTCTGCAAGCCGACGGTAGGCAGCCGATTCCTCGTCGTAATGCGATGGTTTCCTGAAAAGCCTTTGCATCAATCCCATCACCCGTTTCCCCCAAAAACGGCAAAATGAACAGACCATCCATATCTGCTTTCGGTTTCTCAGCAAAATGCCACGTTCAACCTGTCTCAAAGTGGGCGCTTGCAATCGGCGGTTTGCAGCGTAGCTAGCAGGCCATGTCCCGATCCAAGGCCGGCACACCGCACGATCCGCGCGGACAGGAGCGATTCCTTGAAGAGCGCGCGACTTACACTGTCGCCAGCGCCCAACCCGACCTTGAAACCGGTGTGACGGCGATCCGCGATACGGTGAAGGTGTTGAAGCCCAAGCCGGGCGTTTACCGGATGCTCGATGCGCGCGGCGACGTGCTTTATGTCGGCAAGGCGCGCAGCCTGAAGGCACGGGTGGCGAATTACACGCAGGTCAAGGCGCTTTCGAACCGGCTCCAGCGGATGGTCAGCCAGACCCGGCGGATGGAGATCGTCACCACCAATTCCGAAGCCGAGGCGCTGCTGCTCGAAGCGCAACTGATCAAACGTTACCGCCCGCCGTTCAACGTGCTGCTGCGCGACGACAAGAGCTTCCCATTTATCCTTCTGCGCGCCGAGCATGATTTCCCGCGCATTATGAAGCACCGCGGGGCGCGGCGAGCGAAAGGGGACTACTACGGTCCTTTCGCCAGTGCGGGCAGCGTCAACACGACGATCAACGCGCTGCAAAAACTGTTTCTCCTGCGCAGTTGCACCGACAGCTTTTTCTCCCGCCGCGATCGGCCCTGCCTGCTCTACCAGATCAAGCGCTGCTCGGCCCCATGCGTCGGGCGGATCGACGAGGCTGGCTACGGCGAACTGGTGAAGGAGGCGAAGGATTTCCTCTCGGGCAAGTCTTCTGCCGTGCAGGCCAAGATTGAACGTCAGATGGCCGAGGCGGCGGAAAACCTCGATTTCGAAACCGCCGCGATCTTGCGCGACCGTTTGCGCGCGGCAACCTTCATCCAGGGCAGCCAGGCCATCAACGCCAGCGGCGTGGGCGATGCCGATGTCTTCGCTCTGGCGTCGAAGGGCGGGCAGGTAGGCATCCAGGCGTTCTTCGTTCGCGGGGGACAGAATTGGGGACACCGAGCTTTCTTCCCGAGCCACACTCAAGACATCGAGGAACCGCAAGTGCTCGCTGACGTGCTCTTGCAATTCTACGAGGAGGTGCCGCCGCCCCGCCTGATTCTCGTCGACCGGGAACTGGAGGAACAGGCGCTGGTGCAAGAGGCCCTGTGCGAAGCGTCGGGCCACCGCATCGAAATTTCGGTCCCGCAGCGCGGCGACCGGAGGCGGTTGATGGAGCAGGCGAGCCGCAACGCGGTCGAAGCGCTCGAACGGCGGCTGGCGGAAAGCGGGACCAAGGCGAAGATCCTGCGCGAGCTGGCCGAGTTCCTCGAACTGGGCGAGGTCCCGCAACGGATAGAGGTATACGACAACTCGCATATCCAGGGCACGAAGGCGGTCGGCGCGATGGTGGTGGCCAGTCCCGAAGGGTTCGAGAAGGGCCAGTATCGCAAATTCAACATCCGCGAGGCCCAGACCAACGACGATTTCGCGATGATGCGCGAGGTGATGAAGCGCCGCTTTGCGCGCGCGCTGGAAGAGGATCCCGATCACGAGAAACAGGGCGTGTGGCCCGATCTCGTGCTGATCGACGGGGGCAAGGGCCAGATGTCGAGCGTGCGCGACACGCTGGAGGAACTGGGGATCGAGGACGTGCCGCTGATCGCCATCGCCAAGGGGCCGCATCACGGGCGCGAGGGGCGCGAGGTGTTCCACTTTCCCGACGGCCGCGAAAAGATGCTGCCGGTCAATTCACCGCTGTTGTTCTACCTCCAGACGCTGCGCGACGAGGTCCACCGCTTCGTGATCGGTGCGCACCGCGCCAAGCGCAGCCGTGCAATCACCGCCTCTCCGCTCGACGAGATACCCGGTATCGGACCGGCGAGAAAGCGCGCGCTGCTGCTGCATTTCGGAACCGCGGGGAAGGTCCGCGCCGCCGCGCTCGACGATCTGAAACGCGCGCCGGGCATCAGCGATGCGGTGGCCCAGCAGATCTACGATTTCTACCACGCCAGCGGGTGAGGCGGCTTACTCGCGTTTCAGATCGAGGTCGTGGAAGTCGTAGCTGAAATCGGTGATGTCGCTGATCGCTTTCATCCTGATTCCGACAGCCTTGCCGTCCTTGACCTTGAAAGTGACGAAGGCGTCGGCCTTGATCGTCCGGTTGGGCCAGATCGCCGCAAAGGTATTGCCGTTGAACGGCGTCAGCGGACCGTCGAGCAGTTGCGAGCGGCTCATGTCAATATAGAGACCACTGCCGCGCTTGCTGATCGTCACCGTGCCATACCACGGATCGCGATAGGTGCCGGTATAGGCGTCGAGCGGGAGGCTGGGCTTCGTCGCATCCTTCGGCGGGCTGATCGCCTTGTCGACCGCTGCGCGGGCATCGGCGTTTTCCTTGTCATAGGCGGCGATGGCCTTGCCGATGATGTCCGGCGCCTTGTTGCCCTCGACGAGGTCGGCAGCGATCTGGCGGGTCCATGCGCCGGGCGTGCTGAGATAATCGTTCGACGAGGCGAAAATTAAGATCTTCTTCTGCGGCAGGATGATGAAATTGCTCGTCACCCCCGGCGCGCCGCCCGAATGGCTGACGACGGGCGTACCGTCGAGCTGCGAGAGTTGCCAGCCCAGCGCATACATCTGCAAATTCGTCGCACCGCCGCTTGCCGGAATGATGCCGCTTCCGGTCGGCGTGACGCCGCGCCACAGCATGTTTTTCTGCTTATCGGAAATCAGCCGCTTGCCGTCGGCGGTCACGCCGTCGTTGAGCCAGAACTGGCCCCATTTCATCATGTCGTCGGCGGTGCACCAGATGCCACCTGCCGAATTCCACGTCTTGGAAAAGGCCATGCGCGGATCGATCGGCGTGCCATGCGTGTCACCCGCCGCACGCTCGTGCCCGCTGACATAGGATTGGCCCGGACGGATCAGCGATTTGTCGGCGGCGCAATCGTTCATGCCAACCGGTTTCAGGATGCGGGTGGTCACGAAATCGGTCCAGCTCTGCCCCGACGCGCGTTCGAGAATTTGCCCGGCGACGATGTAGAGGAGGTTGTCATACGCGTAGCCGTCGCGAAAGCCGGTGCTCGGACGAAGGTACTTGAGCGCGTGGATCACGTCTTCGGGGGTGGCGTTGCCGTCGGGCCAGATGGTAAGATCGCCCGCACCAAGCGGCAGGCCGGAGCGGTGTGTCAATGCGTCCTTGACGGTGAAATGCTCGCTGACCCATGGATCGTACATTGCGAATTCGGGAATGTATTTACGAACCGGATCGTCCCACGACAGCTTGCCCTCGTCGACCAGCATGGCAAGGCCGGTAGTGGTGAACGCCTTGGTAATACTGGCAATCGGGAACAGGGTCTTGGACGTTACCTTGCCCGGCTTGCCATATTCGAGCAGGCCGTGTGCACCGGAATAGACGATCTTGCCATCGATAGACACGGCGCCGGTGAAGCCGGTCGCGTCAACGCCCTTCATGATCCGCAAGGCTTCTGCGTCGTAGTTCGGCGTGGATGACGGTGCCGGGGAGTGGTTGCGGACGGCAACAGGTTGGGCCTGCGCCGACAGCGCGCCGGGCAGGACCAGGGTCAGAGCGATAAAGGATGTGGTAAACGGGCGTGTGCGCAAGATCTGGACCCCAGTAAGTATGCCGATATCGCGCTGGGCTTAGGACAAGAGAGTGAAAGCGCCAAGCATCATGGGCCAATGATCGATGGGTCCAAAATTTGATCTGGATCATGGTATGGCTGTCGGTCACGCAGCAATATGCCCGAACACGAAGACCATTCATCGGAGGCTGTAATGAAAAGCATTGTGGTCCATGTTCAGGAAGATTCAGGGCTGGCAGCTCGGCTTCAGTCGGCGCTCGACCTTGCGCGTAGTTTCGAAGGACACGTGAGCTGCCTGCAAACCGCCAGCATCGAAGTGATGATGCCGTCGGGGTATGAAGCCATTACGGTGCCCACTATCCTCCCGATCCTGCGCGAGCAGGCAGAACAGCTCGAGGCAGAAGTGAAGGCGAAGCTGGAGCGGGACGACGTGCCGTGGGATTGGCAAACCGCGTTTGGTTCCGCCGCGCCGCATATATTGCAGCGGGCATCGCTTGCCGATCTGATCGTCATGGGCGCGCGCGATGCGGGCAGTACCGGTCAGAGCCCCTCGCGGATTGTCGGTCAGGTGGTGGTGCGCAGCCCGGCACCGGTTTTGGTAGTGCCGGACGATCAGCATGGATTCGACGTACAGAAACCGGTCTTGATCGGCTGGAACGGTTCACCCGAAAGCGCCAATGCGCTTCGCGCGGCGCTACCCCTGCTAAAGCAAGCGCGACAGGTTTTTCTCGCCCGCGTTACGGATCGGACGGAGAGCAATCTCGAAGGCTTCTCGGCAATCGAGGGTGCGCAATATCTGAGCCGTCATGGGATCGAATGCGAGCTGGTCGAAATCCCCGGACGCGATGGCATAACGATTGCCAAACTGCTTGCCGATGCGGCGCTGGCGCGTGACTGCGGCTTGCTGGTGATGGGCGGATATGGGCACGCGAGGATCGCGGAATGGTTGCTTGGCGGAGTCACAAGGGAAGTGCTGACCGACCCACAATTGCCGGTGCTGTTGGCGCACTAGGCTTGCGCCATGATCGCGTGGACAAAATCGATCGCTGACCCGAAGACGGTTTTTTGAGATTTTAGCCTAGAGACCAAACTTTCCGGTTAAGACAACATTGCGGACCTTTATGACCTGTGACATGGTTCTCAATGATGAATGGTCTATCGAAACGTTCAGCGAATGGCCTTCTCCTTTTTTTAGGAGAATTAGCCTTTTTTTTGGCTTTTCGCGAGAATTATAGTAATTCTTTTTATCAATTTTTACCGATATTAATGCTATTAGAATTAGCCTATCTCCCTATATTCTCTAATGAGTTTATTTGGATAAAGAATTTTCATCCAAATGCGATTTTAGAGGCCCGCTTGAGGTACATGCCAGCCGCTTTGGGAGTTTTCGCATTCGTTGCGATAGGCGTAAAAAGCGTAGCTCCGAGATATATCTTTGTAATTGGTATAGTTTCTTCAATTTTTTGCGCAGTTGGGAAAATTCTAACTATTCGCTTCATCAAAAATTTGCGCGCAAAAGTTTAAATGCCGCAATATACACGGCTCTGACAATTGGTGTCGTGCCAATCAATTCTCAAAATCGGACTGTCCGCTTCCCCCCACATTTCAGCCAATCGGCGTCCGTGCAGAGTATCCTGAGAGCGGTCGGTCATTCAGATGGGAATTTTCCCACGCAGACTAGGCCGGAGCTTGTTTCCGCCGCCGCATCATGCCTTCCTGCGCTACGCTGGCGATCAGTTCGCCCGCACGGTTGAAGATTTGACCCCGGTTGAAGCCGCGGCCGCCACCAGACCAGGGACTCTCGGTGGCATAGAGTAACCACTCGTCGGCGCGGGCTTCCCGGTGGAACCAGATCGCATGATCGAGGCTCGCCCCGACCAGTTCGCCGCGCATCCATGACAGGCCGTGGGGCAGGGCGGCGGTGCCGAGCAGCGTGTAATCGCTGGCATAGGCGATCACCGCGCGGTGCAGCGCAGGATCGTCCGGCAAGGGCGCGACGGTGCGGAACCAGCTTTGCGCGCAGGGCGGCGCGGGCGCGCGGTTCATCCAGTGGAGCGGGCCGACGGAGCGCATTTCGATCGGGCGAGGACGCAGGACGAGTGCGCGCTGCGCCTCGCTCATGCGGTCGCCTGCGCGCTCTACGACCTTGTGGCGTTCGGCCATGTCGCTTTCCAGTTCCTCGGGCGGTGGCACGTCGGGCATGGCCGCGTCTTGATGCTCCAGCCCGCTTTCAGGACGTTGGAAGCTGGCCGTCAAATTGAGGATGGCGGTGCCGTCCTGTCGCGCGACGACCCGGCGATTGGTAAAGCTGCGCCCTTCGAAATCGCAGGCGGTCGCATACTCGGTCGTCAGCCCTTCGGTCCCGCCACGCAGGAAATAAGCATGCAAGGAATGGGCGGTAAAACCATCGGGCGCGTCGGCCTGTGCAGCCTGCAGCGCCTGCGCCACGATCTGGCCACCGAAGACACGGCCCTTGCCGCCTGGCTGCGGGATACCGGTGAATAAATCATTGCCTGCAGGCTCGACCGTCAAAAGGCGGACCAGTCCATCGACGAGATCTTGCGGATTTGGCTGCTCACTCATGAGCAAGGGCTTAGCGCAAAGCGACCAAAGAAAAAGCCCCGCCCGGTGGACCGGACGGGGCTTGTCCTCAAATCATTCGATCATCAGCCGACGGCGTGACTCGCCAACGCCGCGAGCAGCAGCAGCGCGACGATATTGGTGATCTTGATCATCGGATTGACCGCCGGACCGGCGGTGTCCTTGTAGGGATCGCCGACGGTATCGCCGGTCACTGCGGCCTTGTGGGCTTCGGAGCCCTTGCCGCCGTGATTGCCGTCCTCGATGTATTTCTTGGCGTTGTCCCACGCGCCGCCACCGGCGGTCATGGAAAGCGCCACGAAAAGACCGCCGACGATCACGCCGAGCAGCAGCGCGCCCAGTGCAGCAAAGCCGTTTTCCTGGCCCGCGATCAGCGTGACCACGAAATAGACCACGATCGGGGCAAGCACCGGAAGGAGGCTCGGTACGATCATTTCCTTGATCGCCGCCTTGGTGACGAGGTCCACCGTGCGGGCGTAGTTGGGCCGCGAGGTGCCCGCCATGATCCCGCTGTCCGCGGCGAACTGGTCGCGCACGTCCTTGACCACATCGCCCGCTGCACGACCCACGGCGGTCATGCCCATCGCGCCGAACAGATAGGGCAGCAAGGCGCCTAGCAGCAGCCCGACGATGACGTAGGGGTTCTGCAAGCCGAAATCGACCGTGAGGTTCGGGAAGAATTCCTTGAGGTCGGTGGTGTAGGCGGCAAACAGCACCAGCGCGGCAAGCCCCGCCGATCCGATCGCATAGCCCTTGGTCACGGCCTTGGTGGTGTTGCCGACTGCGTCGAGCAGGTCGGTCTTCTCGCGCACGCTGTCGTCGAGACCGGCCATTTCCGCGATGCCACCCGCATTGTCGGTTACCGGGCCATAAGCATCGAGCGCCACGACCATTCCGGCGAGCGCCAGCATTGCCGTTGCGCCGAAAGCGATGCCGATAAGACCGGCGAGCTTGTAGGCGACGATGATGCCCGCAACGATCACCAGTGTGGGCAGGGCGGTCGACTCAAGACTGATCGCCAGACCCTGGATCACATTGGTGCCGTGGCCGGTTTCCGAAGCCTTGGCGATCGAGCGCACCGGGCGGAAATTGGTGCCGGTGTAATATTCGGTAATCCAGATGATGAGGCCGGTGATGACCAGTCCGACCATCGAGCACCAGAACAGGTCCATCCCGGTGAACGCGCCGAGGCTGGTCTCGCCGGTGCCGATCACCGCACCCATGTCACCAAGGGCGGTGTGGATCGCAAAATAGATCAGCGGGATCGAAAGCACTGCGGTGACGAGGAAGCCCTTGTACATCGCGCCCATGACATTGGTGCCGCCACCGAGACGGACGAAATAGGTGCCGATAATGCTGGTGACGATGCAGGCCCCGCCGATCAGCAGCGGCAATGCCATCATTGGCAGCAGCAGCGCGCCGAGTCCTTTGAGGAGCAATGCGGTCAGCACCATGGTGGCGCCGACGGTCACGACATAGGTTTCGAACAAATCGGCCGCCATGCCAGCGCAGTCGCCGACGTTATCGCCGACATTGTCCGCGATCACTGCCGGGTTGCGTGGATCGTCCTCGGGAATACCCGCCTCGACCTTGCCGACGAGGTCTGCACCGACGTCAGCGGCTTTTGTGAAGATGCCGCCGCCCAGACGCGCGAAGATCGAGATCAGCGAAGCGCCGAAGGCTAGCGCGGTGAGCGCCTCGACTACGGTGCGACTGTTGGGTTCGAGCGCCATCGGTCCGATCAGGACGTAGAAGAACACTGCGATGGCCAGCAGGGCGAGGCCTGCCACCAGCATCCCGGTGATCGCGCCCGCGCGGAAAGCGAGGGTCAGGCCCGGTTGCAGGCCCTTCTGTGCGGCCGCGGCCGTGCGCACGTTGGAGCGCACAGAGATGTTCATCCCGATGAAGCCTGCAACGCCTGACAGGATCGCGCCAATCACGAAGCCGACGGCGCTGATCGGCGCGAGGAAGATCGCGACAAGGATCGCGACGACCACACCCACTATGCCGATGGTGGTATACTGGCGCTTGAGGTAGGCTTGCGCGCCTTCCTGGATCGCCCCGGCGATTTCCTGCATTTTTTCGTTGCCGGCGCTCTGGCCGAGCACCTGGCGGCTGGTTACGAAGCCGTAGATCACGGCCAGCAGCCCCAGCGCTATGGATATAAGGACTAGATTCACGGAGTTCTCCCCCTGGGTTTTATCGTTGAGTTTATCTCTTCGGCGCAGGATGCGCCGCTCCCAAGAGGTGCAAGGTATAATGACCGCAAAAGGGCTGACAAGGGCCGAAACGCGGCCAGTCCCGGCCATTTTTGAAATATTCTAACCGTGAAGGTAGCCCAGACCGTGTTCGGAGGTCAGAAATTCGCCGTTGAGAGAAACGGCCGAATTGCCTTTGGCAACCACCTCGCCGATCCGAGAGGTCGGGATTGGCGGTTGCCGATCGGGTGGGAGGGTGAACAGCAGTTCGTAATCGTCACCCCAGCTCAGACACTCGTGCCGACGGTTCGGCGCGGCGACCGGGGCAGCCTGTGCATCCAGCGCCAGCGTCACCCCGCTCGCTTCTCCCATGCGCCAGCCATCCAGCAGTAGGCCGTCGGAGATATCCATCATCGCCGTTACCATAGGGGCGAGTGCTTGGCCTTCGGCGAGGCGAGGTCGTGGACGAGCGTAGGAGGAGTAGTCCGCGCCGGTCCCGTCCCTCAACGCCTCGAAGCCGAGCAGGGCCTTGCCGAGCGTACCAGTGACATAGACGAAATCGCCGATTTGCGCGCCGCTGCGCGAAGGGACCGGGCGATGGGTTGCGCGACCGATTGCGGTGCAGCCCCAACTGCGTGGGCCTTGCGCCGCGATCGTATCGCCGCCGAGTAGCGGCACATCATATTGCCCGATAACCTCCCGAAAACCTTCCAGAAAACGCTCGTCGTCAGCCCCAAGCGTGTGCCCAAGCAATACGCCCAGCGGCTCCGCGCCCTTGGCGGCAAGGTCGGACAGGTTCACTGCGACCAGCTTCCACGCAATATCCGCCGCGTCCTGTCCGGGGAGGACGTGGACGCCCTCGGCCAGCGCATCGTGGGTCAGGATCAGTGTCTCACCGCCGAAATCGAGAACCGCGGCATCGTCCGCCAGACCGCGCGCGGCAGGAGCGGTCGCCAGTGCACGCAGCGCAGCGATGAAAGAGCGTTCGTCTATCGCCCTTTCTCCTTCGCCACCGCATCGAGGATGCCGTTGACGAATTTGGCTTCGCGGTCGTCGAAGAACGCTTTGGCGACATCGACGTACTCGCTGATCGCGGCGGCCTTCGGAACGTCGGGGCGGGCGATTAGCTCGTAAGTGCCCGCGCGCAGGATCTGGAGCATGGTCTTGTCGAGGCGGGCGATGGTCCAGCCTTGCGCTAACCGCCCAGTTAGCAGATCGTCGATTTCCTCGCGCCGAGCATCCACACCGCGCACGATGTCGTCGAAGAAGTCGACTTCCGCATCGGCGAATTCGATATCCTCGATCTCTGCACCGAGGCGGTGCTGGTGGAACTCGTCGAGCAGGCGGGCGAGCGCGGTGCCTTCCATCTGCTGCTGGTAGAGCGCCTGTACAGCGGCGAGGCGCGCGACGGAGCGGGCCTGGGAACGGGAATTGTCGGTCATTTCAGTCTCAATTTCACGGAAAGGGCATGGGCGGGCAGTCCCTCGGCTTCGGCGAGGGCCACTGCGGCGGGGCCGATTGCTGCCATGGCATCGGCACTCGCATCGATGAAGCTGGTCCGCTTCATGAAATCGAGCACCGACAAGCCGCTGGCAAAGCGCGCACGACGCCCGGTCGGCAAGACATGATTGGGTCCAGCGATATAGTCGCCCACAGCCTCTGGCGTATGGCGACCGAGGAATACGCTTCCCGCATGGTCGAGCCTATCGAACAACGCCTGCGGGTCTTTCACCGCCAGCTCGACATGCTCGGCGGCGAGCCGGTTGGCAAGAGGAATTGCGTCCTCGATATTGTCGACGATCACGATCATGCCATGGTCCTCCCAGCTCGTGCGCGCGGTCTTGCCGGTGGCGAGCTGCATCAGCTGGAGATCGACATGATCTTCCACCTGCCGCGCGAACGGCAGGCTGTCGGTGATGAGGATCGACTGACTCGTGGGATCGTGTTCGGCCTGGCTCAACAGGTCGGCGGCGATCCATTCGGGATCGTTGTCCTTGTCGGCGATGACCAGAATTTCGCTGGGTCCGGCGACCATGTCGATCCCGACCACGCCATAGAGCTGGCGTTTGGCTTCTGCGACCCACGCGTTGCCGGGGCCGGTCACCACATCGACCTTGGCGATGTGATTGGTACCATAGGCCAGCGCGCCGATCGCCTGCGCCCCGCCGATCCGCCAGATTTCCTCGATCCCGCAAATATGCGCGGCCGCAAGGACCAGCGGATTGACTTCGCCCTTACGCGTGGGGGTGGTCACGACCAGCCGCTTCACGCCCGCGACCTTGGCGGGAATCGCGTTCATCAGCAGGGAGGAGGGGTAGGCCGCGCGCCCGCCGGGTACGTACAGGCCCGCCGCATCGACCGGACGCCAGCGCGCCCCCAGCCGCATCCCGATATCGTCGGTCCAATCGCGATCGCGCGGGAGTTGGTGCTCGTGATAGGCACGGATGCGATCGGCGGCGAGCTGGAGTGCATCGCGCAAGCCAGGATCGAGCGCATCATATGCCGCGCGGCAGGTTTCGGGTGATATCCGCCAGTCGTCGTCATCGGTCAGCGCGTGGTCGTCAAACCGCATGGTGTATTCCACCAGCGCATCATCGCCGCGCTCGCGCACTTCGTTGAGGATCGCGGACACGTCGCGTCCGATGCCGGGGTCGCTCTCGCGCCGGTCGCGGACGACGCGGCGGAAGGTCTTCTCGAAGCCTTCGTCCGATGCCTTGAGGAACTGCATTAGGCCACCGCTTCGCTGTCGGCATTGCGCCGGAACGCTTCAACCAGCGCGGCGACACGCGGGTCGGTCTTCATCGCGGCGCGATTGGCGATCAGCCGCGCGGAGACGTGCATGATCGTGCCGGTCTCTGCCAGCCCGTTCTCGGCCAGTGTGCGCCCGCTGGAGACCAAGTCGACGATGCGACCCGCCAGCCCCAGCGCCGGGGCGATTTCCATCGCGCCGTTGAGTTTGACGCATTCGGCCTGGATGCCGCGCGCTTCGAAATGGCGACGGGTAATGTTGGGATATTTCGTCGCGACGCGCAGATGGCTCGCCCGCGAGGGTGTCGCCGTACCAGACTCAGGCTCGGCCACGCACAGGCGGCAATGGCCGATGGCGAGGTCGACCGGGGCGTAGAGATCGGGGTAGTCGAATTCCTCGATCACGTCCGATCCCACGATGCCGAGCTGGGCCGCGCCATGCGCGACGAAGGTTGCGACATCGAAGGCGCGCACCCGGATCAGCCGCAGATCCTCCCGCTCGCAGGCGAAGGTCAGCGAACGGTTGTCCTTGTCGTGGAAGGCCGCTTCGGGCACGACGCCCGCGCGAGCCATTACGGGTAGGGCTTCGTCGAGAATCCGGCCCTTGGGAATGGCGAAGGTCAGTGGCGCGTTCATATCGGCGTGCGAGATAGCAGCAGGAGGACAAAGGGCAATGGCCGTTGCGGATGTAAAATATAACGCGATCGATCCATTGGCCACCGGCGAGGAGGCAATCGTAACGGCGTTCGAGAACCAGGTCGCCTATTGTCGTGACAATGGCGCGCCCAACACCGCGCTGATCTGTCAGGCCCTGGCCGAGATCATTCCGGGCGAGCGCGGCGGCACGGTTATGCTGCGGATCCGCAAATGGGCCGGCCCTCCGCTGGCCGATGCGCTACCGCTGAGGATCGCGGGCGGCCTGCACGCGCTTTATCTCAAGGGGTTGGAGCCCGATCTCAATCCGATCTATGAAGGCCATGCGCCAACCGATGCGGCCGAGCGCGTGGCCGATGCGCTGGAACGGCACGAGGCTTTCCTGATGCCATGGCTCGACGGGCCGCCGCAGACCAATGAGGCGGGGCGGTCCTGGGGATTTGCCTCTGCGATGCTGTGGCTGGGGTCCAAGGGTTTGCCGCGCCAGTTTGCGCTGTGGGAGCTGGGTTCGAGCGCGGGCATCAATTTGATGATGCGGCGCTACAAATTCAATCTCGGCGGAGTCGAGGTGGGCCCCGAAACCTCGCGGATGCGGATCACGCCCGAATGGCATGGCGATCCGCCACCTTCGGGCGATTTCGATATCGTCGAAGCAACCGGCTGCGACGTGGCGCCGGTCGACCTCACCGATGAGACGCAGGCGCTGCGGCTCAAAGCCTATATCTGGCCCGAGCTGACCGAGCGTTTCGCGCGCTTCGATGCGGCGGTTGAGGCTGCCAATCGCTTCCCGCCCGAGATCGAGCGCTGTCGCGCGGGAGAATTCGTCGAGCGCGTGCTGGCGCGCGAGCCGCAACCCGGCGTGACGCGGATGATCATGCACTCGGTCGTGTGGCAGTATATTCCACAGGACGAGCGCGAGCGAATCGCCGCGATGATCGAGGAGGCCGGCAAGCAAGCGACGGCGGAGGCTCCGCTGGCATGGGTTTCGCTTGAAGCCAATCGCGATACCCACCGGCATGAACTGATGGTGCGTTACTGGCCAGGCGGAGAACAGACTGTGAAACTCGCGACCGCGCATCCGCACGGGAGCAAGGTAAACTGGGGCGAAAGTTGAGTCCGCTCAGCCTGACGTTTTTGACAGGAATGCGTCCATCGCTGCATTGACCTTTTCGGGCGCTTCCCACGGCACGAAATGGCCGCAGCCGTGCACTTCAACGAGGGTGTAGTCACGGATAATCTCATCGAGACCTTCGAGATTCTCGGGCGGCAGCGCGAGGTCGTCCATCGCCCAGATCACAAGCGTGGGGATTGTCAGCGGGGGCAGGGCGGGTGGCGCCCATCCCTCCGGTAATTCGAAGGGCGCGTCCATCGGAGGGATGTCGATCGGGCTGGCGCGATACCAATTGAGCATGGCGAAAGCCGCGTCGCGATCCTGCCATTCCTCCATCAGGGCAGCGCGTTCCTCCGGCTCCATGGCATCGGGGCTGTCCCAGCGAATTTCCTGCATCAGCAGCCCGCCGAGCCCTTGTTCGCGCACCAGCGCGTCGTTCGCCGGATCGCGAAAGCCACGCATGTACTGGCTCGCCTCGCGCTGGACGCGGTTGGTGTAAAGCAACTTCTGGAAAATCGCCGGATGGGGCGCGTTGGCGACGATGGCGCGCGTGACGCGACCGTTCATCTGCCCGGCCAGCGCCACACCCCAAGCGATTGCACCGCCCCAGTCATGGCCGACAATAGTGAACTTTTCCACGCCCAGCACGTCGGCGAGCAGGAAGATGTCGCCGATCAGCTTGTCCGGCGTGTAATCCTCCACAGCAGGCGGCTTGGACGACCCCCGATAGCCGCGCTGGTCCGGCGCGATACAGCGGAAACGGTCGGAGAAATGAGCGATCTGGTGGCGCCAGGTGCGGTGGCTTTCGGGAAAGCCGTGGAGGAAGATCAGCGCTGGCGCATCGCGCGGCCCCTCATCCACGACATTGAGTTCGATCCCGTTCGCCAGCGTAACCCGCTGCTGCTTGCCCATCTCAGTCCTCCGCTTGCATTTTTTCCATATAGCTGGATGCAACCATGGCCGCGACCTGATCGAGCAACTGATCGGGCGTGCGGCGCATTTCGCCCATCGCTTCTTCCATGCCGCGCGCGACGATGATTTCGCGCTGATTGAGGGTAATGGCATCGACAATGGACGTCGCAGCATCCGCTGGGGGGATGCCGTTGTCGATCGCCTTGTCGCTGCGTCCGCGCGCGCTGCCGTCTGCCGTCAGAGCGTTGCGGCTGACATCGGTCGCGACCGAACCGGGGCACACGACATGCACCTCGACCCCGCTTTGCGAAAGCTCGGCGCGCAGCGCGTCGGCATAGCCGATCAGCCCGAATTTCGCGGCGCAATAGGCGGTGCGCATCGGCACGCCGACCTTGCCCGCAATCGAGGAGATGAACACCAGGCGCCCGCTGCCGCGCTCCGCCATGTGGCCGATCAACGCCTGACTCGCGGCAATCTGCGCGGTGAGGTCGACATCGATGATATTGCGATAGACTTGCATCGACGTTTCGAGAGCCGGACTGCGCTGCGAAATGCCGGCATTGGCGACAAAGATATCGACGCCGCCGTGCCAGCCGATGGCCTTGGTGGCGGCGTCATGTAACGCCGCCTCGTCCCGCACGTCGAAGGGCAGGATCAAGGTTTCCGAGTCCAGATCCCCGGCCACTTTGGCCAGCCGCTCCTCGCTGCGACCCGAGAGGATGATCCGTGACCCACGCGATGCCCATTCGCGTGCCAGCGCAGCGCCAATGCCGCTGGAAGCGCCCGTGATCCAAACTGTCTGCTGCTCTAAACTCATGGATAGCTCACCGTCTTCGGGACTTCGGGAAGGGGGATGAATTCCTCGTTATCGCCCGGCACTTTGGCGAAGCGGCCCTCACGCCAGTCGCGCTTGGCCTGATTGATTCGTTCGCGATCCGAGCTGACGAAATTCCACCACACATAGCGCTTCGTACCGAAGGCTTCGCCACCCATTAGCATGATCCGACCGCCGCTTTCGGAGGTCAGCGTCATGGCGTCGCCGGGCTTGAGCAGGGTCAGTTCGTACAGGCCCAGCGCGATGCCATCGATCTGCGCCTCTCCGCCGACGAGCATTACCGCCCGTTCGTCAGCTTCGGCATCGATCGGGATTGAGCCACCCGCACCGAGAAGGATCTCAGCGTAAATCGTGTCGGCATAAGTGGTCGTCTGTGCTTGCCGTCCCCACAGGCTGCCCATGACGACCGTGGCTTTCGTGCAGCCGTCCTCGACCACCGGCAGGTCGAGCACCGCCTCGAACGCGGGGTCGATCTCCTCGCGACCGTCGGGCAGCGCCAGCCACGTCTGCATGCCGTAGAGCTTCGGGCCGGTAGAGCGTTCGGCCTGCGGGCTGCGCTCCGAATGCACGATGCCGCTCCCGGCGGTCATCAGATTGACCTGTCCGGGACGGATCGTAGCAAAGCTGCCGATACTGTCGCGATGGTCGATCGCCCCTTCGAACAGCCATGTCACGGTCGCGAGATTGATATGCGGATGCGGCCGCACATCCATTCCCTTGCCAAGATCGAGTTGAGCAGGACCGAACTGGTCGACAAAAATAAACGGCCCCACCATCGCGAGGTCACGAGACGGAATCGCCCGACGCACCTGAAACTGGCCGAGATCGTGAGTGACGGGGGTAGCGGTGAGTTCGATGCTCATGCTGTTTCGAGCTCCGGATAGTGGCGGAAAATCCCGTCAGTGTTGAACGCGATCCGTCGGTCTGATGCGCAATAGGCCTTTATCCCGTCAAGCTCGGCCACGGCATCGTGGCACGCGACAAGCGCGGGGCAATCGCCTTCAACCTCGGCCATGCGCTGCGGGAACATATAACGCAAACCTTCGACCAGCTGGAACAGCGAGGTGTCGATGTGGCTCCATTTCTCTCCCAGCACGAACGGCCCCGAATTGGCGGACAGGGCGTCCTCGAAATAGCCAAGAAACTTTGGGATGCGCTCTGCTCGGAAGTGCCTCGCCACATCGGCGGCAGCGCGCTTTTGGTCATCGTAGTAAAGATTGCCGGCCAGCGGATGATGCACGTTGTGCACCTCGGCCACGATATCGCTCACGGTCAATTGCAGCATGATCAGCTCAAGGTCGCGATCCAACTCTCCCGCGCCGAAGCCGTGCCGTTCGCCCAGCCATGCGAGGATATGAGCGAACTGCCCAAGCGTCAGGCTGCCGTCGTCGACATAGGGCGGGGCGAAAGGCCTGATGCCCGATCGCTTGTCCATATCGGCAAGCAGTGCCTCTACACCATCTTCACGGGCGCGGTCACGGTAGGGCACACCAGCGGCTTCCAGCGCTAGCCGCACGAATTCGCCGCGGCCCTGAATATTCGGCCAATACCAGAGGTCGTAGGGTTGCTGGCTCATGGCGTTGGCGCCGAAGCCTGAATAGCAAGCGCATGGACGCGCTCACCCGGAATGTCGCCCAGCGCCTTGTTGACCATGCGCTGGCGCTCCAGCCGGCTCTTGTCGGCGAAGGCGGGCGCTTCGATGATTACGGTGAAGTGCGATTCGCCGCTGCCATCGTCGCCGGCATGGCCGTGATGGCGCGCGCTGTCGTTGATGACTTCCAGTCGCGTGGGGGAGAACGCATCGGCCAACAGCCGCTCCATTTCTTGCTGGACGGGTCCTGTCATGCGGTCATTCTCCTTCTTTGCCCTTCACTAACGCGGATTCGCTCCCCATCCTAATGCGAATGCGCCCGACAAAGTTTCATGGCCGATACGAATCCGAAGGCAGACGTTGCATGCACCCCGGTTGCAGGGAACCGGGAGAATTCCGTGCCCCGGGCAACAATGGTAGCAGCTTCGACGGGCCGGGCGACTGGCGCTGGTTCTGCCTCGAACACGTGCGCGAATTCAATTCGGGCTACGACTGGTTCGAGGGGATGAGCGCGGAGGAAATCTACCACGCGCAGGCACCCGGAGCGGGCTGGCGCACCGAAAGCCCCAGCTTCCGGCCCACCGGCGGGGTCGATGGAATGCCGCGCTGGGCCGATTTCGACGATCCGCTCGATGCGATCTCGGCGCGGGCAAGGGGGATCAAGAGCCGCACCCAGCGCGAAGCCGAAATGGCGATGGACGGCCGCTTCAATCGCGAAGAAGTTGGTGCGCTCGAAGTCATGGGGCTGGGCAGCGATACCGACCGCAGGAAGCTGCGGCGGCGCTACTCCGAACTGGTGCGCCGCTACCATCCCGACCGCAACGGCGGGGACCGCAGCCATGAGGCCCGGCTGACGCGCGTGGTCGAAGCCTACCAGCTGCTGCGCAAGAGCGCGGCGATCGGATGATCAGTCGCGGTCGGGAGCACCAAGCGGGAAATAGGCGCGGAACGGACGCGCGTCTTCGACGCAGCGGGACACGGCGGGAAGCGCGAGGATTTCGGCCCTCAGCGCCGCCACGCGCGGGCAATCTTCGGGGACGCGTTCGATCCAGTCGGCATAGAACAGCGACGGCGCCGCCGCGCAGGTGACCAGGCTGACATGCGGCGGCAGGGTATTATTCGACAGCCAGTGTTCCAGCCAGGCGTAACTGCGCAGCAACCCGTCCTTGCCCGCTTTGACCTGCGCCGGGTCTGGCGATTGCGCGTCGGCGATATAAGCGTTCACCACCAGTTGCCCGACATTCATCACGTAATTGTCGAAAAACCGGTCGATCATCCGCGCCGTCACGGCTTCGGCAGGATCGGCAGGGATCAGCGGCGCAGACCCGGGATGGTGGAGGGCGAGATATTCGACGATCGCGGTCGCTTCGAAGACTTCGGTCTCGCCATCGACCAGCAGCGGGAACTTGCCTGCCGGATGGGCTTTGGCGATGAATTCGTTTCCCGGCATCACCTCGCGGAATTCGAACGCGGTGCCATTGGCGTAGAGCGGGATCAGCGCCTTCCAGGTGTAGGAAGAGAACAGGTGTCCGTAGAGCGTTAGCATTACCAGATACCCTCTTTCATCTTGCGCTGCCGTTCCGTTTCGCGCGCGCTGGTGGCGGGGGCGGGCGCGAAATCGGGCAGCGGCGGGATGACACCTGCCTGTTCATAGGTTGCGATGATCGTGCCCTTTGCGGTCACGCGATGCGATGTCATCCGCAGGGCTGCGGGCACGGTCCCGTCGCCGAACAGCCGTTTGCCCTTGCCGATGACGACCGGGTAGATCAGCAGCGTCAGCTCGTCGATCAGCCCTTCGGCGAGCAGGGCGGGGTAGAGCGTGCTCGATCCCTGAATGATGAGATCCGGGCCATCGCCGTCCTTGAGTTTCGCGACATCCACGATACTCGACAGGCGATGGGTGTTCTCCCAGTCGAGCGGCAATCCGCCACGCGTCAGGACATATTTGTTCGCCTTGGTGAAAGCCGCGCCCATCGCGGCTTCCTCGCCTTCGACATAGGGCCAGTAAGCGGCGAAAATGTCGTAGGTCCGGCGGCCCAACAACAGGTCGTACTCGCGCGCGAACAGCGCGCCGAGCGTTTCGTTGACGCCCTCGTCCCACAGGCGGAAGACCCAGCCGCCCTCGTCGAACCCGTCGGTGGTGTCCTCGACCGACCCGCCGGGGGACTGCATCACCCCATCCAGCGAGACAAATGCGGCGGCGATGATCCTGCGCGCCACGGCTTCAATCTCCCCTGCGCGCGGCTTCGATCGCGGCGATGTCGATCTTGCGCATCGTCATCATCGCGTCGAACGCGCGCTTGCCTTCGTCACCCCCGGCCGACATCGCGTCGAGCAGGGCGCGCGGGGTGATCTGCCAGGAATAGCCCCATTTGTCCTTGCACCACCCGCAGGCGCTTTCCTGCCCGCCATTGCCGACGATCGCGTCCCAATAGCGGTCGGTTTCGGCCTGGTCCTCGGTCACCACCATGAAGCTGACGCTTTCGTTGGGCTTGAACATGTCGCCGCCGTTTAGCCCGGAGAAGCTGCGGCCCAGCAGGGTGAAAGTGACCACGACCGGATCGCCTTGCTTGGTGCCGGGATTGTCGGAGGGCGCGGCAATCGGGGCGTCATAGTGGCTGTCGGGGAAGGTCGCGGTGTAGAAGCGCGCGGCCTCCTCGGCATCGCCATCGAACCACAGCACCGTGGTGAGCTTGTCGTCAGCCATCCTGCTTCTCCGCGATGAGCTTCATGTCAATCGCCTTGGCAGCCTTGTAGGCATCGCGCGCGCGCAGGCGCTCGGCATAGGCCGCAAAGCTGGCGCGTTCAGGGATCGAACCGAAACTCAGACCCCAGTCGACCTGACTGCCGACATAGACGTCTGCCATGGTGAAGCGATCACCGCAGACGAAATCGCGGTTCGAGAGCATGCCGTCGAACGCATCCATCGCGCGTTCGTAACTGCCGAAGCCAAGCATTCCCTGCTTCTGCGGATCGTCCACGCTCCAGCCCATCGCGCGGCTGGTGATGGCCTGTTCGACCGGCCCTGCGGCGAAGAACAGGTAGCGGAAATAATCCGCCTTTTCCTCATCGCGCGGGAGCAAGTCGTTCGCAGTCATTTCCGCGAGGTAATGGCAGATCGCGGCGCATTCGGTGATGGTGTGATCGTGCCCGTCGTGATGGTGGACCAGCGTAGGGACCTTGGCCATGGGATTGGCCGCAACGAATTCGGAAGGCTTGTCTGCCCAATCGACCAATACGGTGTCATAGTCAGCACCGGCCTCGTGAAGTGCCCAGCGCACAATCTGCCCGCGGCTCATCGGATTGGTGTAGAATGTGTAGTCCGGCATCGCTTATCCCCTCACTTGCGCGGGCCGACGAGGCCGATTGATGCGCCTTGCGGATCATGGGCGTAAATTGTGAATTCGCCACCCGGTATCTGCTGCGGTTCGCCAAGCAGCTTGCCGCCGCCTTCGGTAACCGCCTCGCAGGCGCGGTCGATATCGTCGACTCCGACGAAATACTGCCAGCGCGATCCTTCGCCACCCGGTTGAGCCTTGCCGATCGCGCCGATCCCGCCGCCATTCTTCTGGATGAACAGGTAGTCGCCCATCGGCCCCATCGGCATTGCGCCCTCCTGTGTCCAGCCGAACAGGCGGGTGTAAAGCGAAACGGCGGCATCCTGGTCGCTGGTCCACAGCTCGTTCCAGCGAAAATGCTGCGCTTTTTCGTAATCGAACACATCGCTTTTGGCATCGGGGTTATCGGCGGGCGGGGTCGGCGTCATGAGATAGAACACCGCGCCCTGCGGATCGGCGACCATCGCCATCCGGCCAACGCCTTCCATATCCTGCGGACCCATATGGATCGCGCCGCCCGCATCGGTGACGACCTTGGCCGCCGCGTCGACATCGGGCACGTGGACATAGCCCAGCCAGCCGGGATTGGCGCCGTTGTCGAGCATGTCCTGAGTCAGCGTCAACACGCCGCCGGCAAAACCGCCATCGCTGCGGTTGATCATGCGGTAGTCCATCGAACCATCCGGGACGGAGTTCTCGCCGTCGATGTCCCAGCCGACCACCGCGTGATAGAAAGACTTGGCGGCCAGCGGGTCGGTGGTCATCAACTCGTACCAGATGAACGCGCCGCGATCGTCGTTGGCCGCCATTTCACGCCTCCTTTTGGACGATAACGTCGAAACCGCCAATGACCATGCGCTTGCCGTCGAACGGCATATCGCTACCGTCGGGTGCGCCGAATGCCTCCATTCGGGGGTCGGTCATCATCTTTTCATGCGCCGCGTCAGCGGTTGCCTTGTCGGGCCAGCTCATCCAGCTGAACACGACCTTTTCGCCGTCCTTGAGATCGACTGCCCGGCGGAAATCGGTGTGCTTTCCGTCCTTCACGTCGGCTTCCCACGCCTCGACGTGTCCAATGCAACCATAGTCACGCGCGATGGGCCAGAATTTCTCGGCCACCTCGCGGTAGGCATCCCTGTTTTCGGCCGGGACGGGCACGATGAAACCATTCACATACATGGCAAGTCTCCCTCACTCCTTGTTGTCTGGATAGCGATCGAACGCGGCGAGCTGGTCGGCCATTGCCTGCTTGAAGCCTGCACGGGCCATGCCACGCGCGACGTAGGCCTCCACGGCGGGGTGCTCTGCAGACAGCTTGCTTCCACCGAGTTCGCGCAGCGTGGTGACCATGGCGATGTCGGCCACGGTGAAACGCTGGTCGATCCATTCGCTGTCCGCCAGCCGCCGTTCAAGCGGGGCGAGGCGGCGTCGGATGTATTCCTCAAGGCTCGGGCGGCGCAGTTTGGCCCACTCCTCATCGCGCGCGAAGGCGGTGACATTGGTGAATTCGAACAGGCACGGTTCGACCGAGTTGAAGGCGGCCAATAGCCATGAGATCGCCGTGGCCCGAGCCTGCGGGTCACGCGGTAACAACGCTTCGCTTTGTTCGCCCAGATGCAGCAGGGTCGCGCCGCTTTCGAACAGGCGAATGTTGCCGTCGCGCATTGCAGGCGCCTGGCCCCATGGCTGTTCGTCGAAATACCACGCAGGCTTGTCGGTCACATCGATCAGCACTTCGCTATAGGTAATACCCGCTTCCTCACAGGCCCAGCGCGGACGCAGGTCGCGCACGAAGCCCTGCGCGAATTTGGGAACCCAGCGGTAAGTGATGATGGCGAGGTCGGCGTCGGGATCGATCATCGACATCGCCGCTACTCCGCTGCGGGTGGGGTGGCGTTGGAGTCCATCCACATCGTCTCCCAGATGTGACCATCGAGGTCCTCGAACGCGCCGCCATACATAAAGCCCTGATCCTCTATCGCGCGGGTCTCCGTTCCGCCCGCGCCTGTTGCCGCGGCATGGATCGCGTCCACTGCCTGTTTGTCGTCGAACGACAGGCAGTTGAGCACGCCGCTGGTCGTCTTGGCGTCGATGATCGTCTTGTCGGTGAAGGTGCCGTAGAATTCGTGCGACAGCAGCATTACCCAAATCGCGTCCGACCATACCATCCCAGAGGCTTGCTCGTTCGAGAAGGCATCGTTCTTGGTGAAGCCGATCGCTTGATAGAAGGCGGTCGCAGCTGCCACATCCGTAACGGGCAAATTGACGAATATCGTGCGGGGCATCGCGCTGTCCTCTCCATCTTTTGCGACTCGGATTTTACCCGAGACTTGATTGTGATGACAGTTAGAGTTACTAAATGCAACAATGAAGTTACAAAAAGAAACTAATGCCGACGCTGTCCATGGTCGCTGGTATGCCGATGCTTGCGGAACAGCTTTTGCAATGGAGCTTGTCGGCGAACGGTGGTCGCTTCTGATCGTTCGCGAATTAATGCTCGGGCCGCGGCGTTTTTCCGACCTGCGCGCCAGCCTGCCCGGAATTTCCGCTAAGGTGCTGACCGAACGGCTCGGCAGTCTGGAGCAGGCGGGGGTGCTGATCCGCAAGACCTTGCCGCCACCAGCGGCCTCGCGCGTCTACGAGCTGACCGAATGGGGATATGCCGCCGAGCCTGCGATCCAGGAACTGGGGCGATGGGCCGCGCAATCTTCCGGCCACGATCCAATGCTACCGCTCTCGCCGGTGTCGCTGATGCTGTCGCTGCGGACCATGTTCGATCCCGCAAAGGCCGCCGGGATGCGCGCGAGGATCGGTTTTGTTGTCGCCGGAGAGGCTTTCGTCGCCGATATGGCAGACGGAAAGCTGCCCATTCGGCGGGTTGACCAGCCAGAGGGCGAAGCGATCTTCCATGCGCCAGAGGCACCCGTTCTGGCCGGGCTTTTCTACGCCAAATTGCCGGTGGAGGAACTGGAAGATGAGGGCGCGCTGCGCATCGAGGGCGACCGAGACCTTGCGCTGCGCTTTGCCGATATCTTCGAATTGCCCGCCAAGCTGAGCTGACCCGCGTTTGTTGGCTTTGCAAAGCTGCAGATATTTCCCGTTTTTATAACGATTCAGCCAGATTTGCCGGTTATCCTCGATGTTTGAGGTCGCCATCCCATACCGTTCCGAGCAAGGGATCGGGCTGGGAGGTATCAAGGATGTTGATCTGCTGATGGCGAGTACAATGAACGAAGGTCAGGCTGCGCTGTCTTTCCTCAAGAAGAACAGTCTCGAACCGACTCCAGCGAATTATTGTCTCGCGTATCAATATGTGACCGAGACGAATCCTGCCGTGGTGCGCGCAGTCGGTGAAATTGCCGCGGATGGAATGCGGCTGACTCAGGAAGAGGCGGATCGAATTGCTGAGAGCACGGGCTGCCGTTCGCGTGGCGATCGGGCGCAGGCAGCTTCGCGCCATCAGGAACGGGAAACGGCCCGCGTCGTCGCCTCCATCGTGGAAGCAGCCATGGCAACAACTCGCATGACGCAGGACTTCGGGCGCGATCTGGCGCAACAAGGCGCAGCTATCCGAGAAAATCCGACCGCCGATCAGCTTGCGGAGAGCCTGCGAACCATTCTCTTGCGCACAGACCAGGCCGAGCGCGATCTCAATGCGGCGAGCGCGGATGTGGCCAAGCTGCGCGAGGAGCTCGAACTGACCAAGCGCAAGGCCGAAACCGACGATCTGACCGGTCTCAAGAACCGCCGGGCGATCCGCAATGTTCTCGATGGCCTTGATGCCGAAGGCGCGGTTTATTCCGTCGCGATCATCGACATCGATCATTTCAAGTCGATCAACGACGCTTACGGCCACGATGTCGGCGATCGCGCCTTGCGACACGTGGCGCGCTGCCTATCGGAAACGCTGACAAATTGCGAAGTCGCACGCTGGGGCGGGGAGGAATTTCTTGTGCTTTCGCATGATCCCTCCGCGCAGGCGCTGGGCAGGCTTGTCGACAGCGCCCGTGTGGCGCTCGCAAAGTCCCAATTCAGCTTGCGCGCAAACGATCCGCCAATGCGCAAAATGACCTTCTCGGCGGGCATCAGCAGCAAGTCTGACAATGCCGACAGCACGGTCCGTATCGCTGATTTGCGCGCTTACGACGCCAAGCGGGCCGGGCGAAACACCGTGATTGTCGATGCAGGTTAGAACATTTTGACGATCGCGAAGCGCATCTGGACGAACAAATCGACCGGTCGCGCTCTCAGCCCAATCAAGGGCCGGAGTACGTCCGGTCGATCTTGATCCGTTTTTCGCAACGGCGGTTTAGCTAACCGCCGGCTGCAAATTACTCCGATCAGAATTTGACCTGCGTCCAGATGCCGAATTCGTCGTACGTGCCCTGGTTGACGCCGCCGATCACGCCGTTGGAAGTCGGGACATAGGCGTTGTCCGCAGCATCGCGCTTGTAAACCAGCGCCAGATCGACGCCATCGACCACCGCATAGCTGAGGCCGGCGTTGAAGTAATTCTCCTTCGCTGCCGGGTTCGTGTACTGGTTGGGGTTCACCCAGTCGTAACGCCCGAACGCACTGATCTTGGGCGAAAAGGCATAGGAACCGAACACCGACCAGCCTGACGATTTGTCGGCCGCCGTCGTGGTCACATTGTTCCAGTTGTGCGCTTCGAAATATTCCGCACCGAGGCGGATGCGCGAGCCGGTGTAGGCCGCCAACGCATCGAATCGGGTTGCCTGATGCAGTGTGTCGGGCTGGCCGCCGACGCTCTTGCCGAGCTTGCCTGTGTAACCGCCGACCGCCAACACGACGTTCTTGACAGGCTCCACACTTAGGCGTCCGGACAGGTCGAGCGTATCGGAGCTGCGGCTGCGGGTCTTGTAACCGAGTCCGTCGATGGCCGACACGGCGTAGGAAACCAGCCCGTTTCCGAAGGTCCCGCCGATGTGGACGCCGTAATCAGCAGATGTGCCGTATTTCGTCCGGTCGATCATGACGTTTTCAACGTAGCGATAGCCATAAATGCCTTCGACGAAAGGCACCCAGGGCAGGTCCGCCGCGCCGACGCGGACGACGAAGGCCGGGGACAGCTTGGCCTGCAGATAGGCCTTCTTCACATACACCAGAGTGTCGTTCGAGACGCCGTTGCTGCCATAACGGACATCGGTCGTGAGATTGGCCGAGAACACATTGTTGAACTTGTGATCGACCGACAGATAGAAGCGCTTGAGGTCGGCCTGTGTGCCATTCTGCGCGGTATCGAGACCGTCGGACTTTTGGTTGATCGAACTCAGGTTGATATAGGCTTTGCCGCTAATCTTGGTGTCCCTGATCCATGCCGGTACGTCGGCGCGCTGGCTGCTTTCCGGTGCGCTGGCGACTACGGGAGCGGGCTGAGCCGATGACTGCACCGCCACAGCGCCGCCTTGTGCCGAATTGGTCGCAAGTTTTTGTGCGTTCTCGGCATCCCGCTGCTTCTGTGCTTCCTCGAGCTGCTGGAGGCGAGCCTGAAGCGCTTGCAGCTGGACCTGAAGCTTTTTCATTTCGGCCTGGGTGGACGTTTCACCCGTCTCTTGGGCGAAAACCGGGCTCGACGTTGCTGTTGTGACCAACAATGCAGCAAGGAAGATTGATCGTTTCACAGTAAATCCCATCCATCAAGAATTGCTTGGTGGATCGGTCCGCTAGGTAAGTAATATGACGTTTCTGCGACTCACATGTGACAAATTCCAAAGTACACGCCATGGCGTCACCGATGTCATCCAATCGTCACATAAGAGTCATCAAATCGTCCCGGATCGCTCCTAGGGCTCCCAATTCCATTCAATGGAGGATAATTTGAAAAAGCTAGCTGTCGTAGCCGCCATGGCTGCTCTTACACTCGCCGGGTGCCAGAAGGCCGATGACACCGGTGCGGCAACTCAACCAACTGCCGGGACCACTCAGAAGGTAACTGGTGCTGGGTCCACATTCGTTTATCCGGTGCTCTCTGCATGGGCGTCTGACTACTCGAAGACCAATAGCGTCCAGATCAACTACCAGTCGATCGGTTCGGGCGGCGGGATTGCCCAGATAAAGGCCGGGACCGTCGATTTCGGCGCGACCGACAAGCCTCTGCAGCCCGATGAACTGGCACAGGCTGGCCTCGCGCAGTTCCCCGTCGTCATCGGCGGCGTGGTTCCGGTGGTGAACATCGCCGGTATTTCGAAGGGCCAGATCAAGCTGCCCGCGGCGCTTCTTGCCGACATCTTCGCTGGCAAGATCAAGAAGTGGAACGATCCGGCTCTCGTGAAGGCCAACCCCGGCCTCAAGCTGCCCGATGCCACGATTAACGTCGTTCATCGTTCGGACGCGTCCGGCACGACCTACAACTTTACCCATTACCTGAGCCAGGTCAGCCCGAGCTGGAAAGCCGGTCCGGGCGAGGGCACTTCGGTTTCATGGCCGAGCGGCGTTGGCGGCAAGGGCAATGAAGGCGTTGCTGCCTATGTCAACCAGATCAAGAATTCGATCGGCTATGTCGAGTTTGCCTACGTCGTCCAGAACAACATGTCCTGGGTGTATGTGCAGAACGCGGCGGGCAATTATGTCGCGCCCAGCATCGCCAGCTTCCAGGCTGCCGCTGCCAGTGCCAAGTGGGATCCGTCCAAGGATTTCGCCCTCGTGATGACCAACGCACCGGGCGCTCAGGCGTATCCGATCACCGCCTCGACCTTCGTGCTGATGTACAAGCAGCCGAAGGACGCAGCGGCAAGCAAGGCGGCGCTGAAGTTCTTCCGCTGGTCGTTCGAAAACGGACAGAAGAAGGCGCAGGACCTGGACTACGTTCCGCTGCCTGACGATCTGGTGAAGCAGATCGAAACCTACATGGACGCCAACATCAAGTAAGTTCAGCGTTTAGCACTTGAGGCACCCCGGGGCGCGAATAATGGTTCGCGATCCGGGGTGTTTGCTTTCCTACTTCAGGTTTGGAATGCCATGCCATTCGAATGGCTCGCCGTCCCGCTCAACGTCTCTGTCCGCTTCGCTATCGGCCTCTCGAATGGACCGGGGAATTTTTCCGTCAGGATCGTGTTCCATGTGTTCCATATCGTCGGAACCACCGCAGGGTTTACCAACTTCGCGCCAACACAGCCCGAGCGTCGATTTCAGTTCTGCCGGAAAGCCCATCGTAGGCTCTTGCCCATTCCCCAGGTGGCGGCTCTGGCGGGCAATGCTCCGAAGCGCGGTCGTTCCAGCCCGAGCATGGCGCGCGCGAAAGAGGGCAGGGCGGCGACGGCTTCTGCGCCAAGCATGGCCTGCGCCACGCCAGCCGGGCCGGGCGGGCGCTGGTCGAGCACCAGCCGCGCGACTTCGCGCGCTTCAGGTCTCGGGGCCAAATCCTTGCGCAATTCGCGAAAGAGCATCTCCGCATCACGCCGGTCGAGCGGTACGGGATCGGCCCCCAGCGCGCGGGCGATCACAGCAAACTGGCGGTAATACTCATCCTGCTCGTGGCCCGGCGTTTCGGGCCGGACATGGCGAAGATAAGCCGCAAGGAAGCTGGTTGCCTCCACCACATGGACCCACGCCAGTACGCGCGGGTCGCGGGCCGAGTAAGGCGTCCCGTCGGGCAGGGTTCCGGTGACGGCGCCATGGATACGATTGACCCGCGCGATCGCGGATTTAGCGTCGTCGCGGTGGCCGAATGTCGTCACCGAAATGAACTTGGCCGTGCGTCGCAACCGTCCCTGCATGTCCTCGCGAAAATTGGAATGGTCAAGTACGCCTTGCAGCGCGTGAGGGTGAAGCATCTGCAAAAGCAGGCTACGAATTCCGCCCACCATCATGCTCACCACATCGGCGTGGACCATGCGAATCGGCGAATCGCGCTCGAACAAGGCCTCGTCCGACGGCGGGATCGGTTGCTCGCCGTTTTCGAGATCGTTGAACACCCCGCGGACGCGGTGGACCAGCATCTGCCTGATCGATTCGACAGGGTCGGTTGGCGGCATGAAAGCCAATATAGGCTTGGCGCGCGCCGGAGAAACCCTTAGGCCCGTTCACAATATGACCGATATGACCGACAAGACCTTCGAAGCCTCCGCCAAAACCGTTCTTCCCGCTCCCGATATCGAGGTGTCGGTGCGCGAGGTTTTCGGCATCGACGTGGACTGGAAAGTGCCCGCCTTCTCCAAGGCGGACCAACGCGTGCCCGATCTCGACGAATCCTATGTCTTCGATCCGGACACCACGCTCGCGATCCTCGCTGGTTTCGCGCACGATCGCCGGGTGATGATCCAGGGGTATCACGGTACTGGCAAGTCGACCCATATCGAACAGGTTGCCGCTCGGCTCAACTGGCCGTGCATCCGTATCAACCTCGACGCGCATATCAGCCGGATCGACCTCGTCGGGCGCGATGCGATCGTGCTGCGGGACGGTTTGCAGGTCACCGAGTTCCGCGAAGGCCTGTTGCCGTGGGCGCTGCAACATCCCGTGGCGCTGGTGTTCGACGAATACGATGCCGGGCGACCGGACGTAATGTTCGTGATCCAGCGCGTGCTCGAACAGCAGGGCAAACTAACCCTGCTGGACCAGAACCGCGTAATCCGTCCCGATCCGAATTTCCGTCTGTTTGCTACCGCCAACACGGTCGGGCTGGGCGACACCAGCGGCCTCTATCACGGTACGCAGGCGATCAACCAGGGGCAGATGGACCGCTGGAATATCGTTGTTGGCCTCAATTACCTGCCCGCCGAAACCGAACAGTCGATCGTCGAAGCGAAGAACCCGGACACCGATCCGGCGGTGATCGCCAATATGATCAAGGTTGCCGATCTATCGCGGCAAGGCTTCATCAACGGCGACATCTCGACCGTGATGAGCCCGCGTACTGTCATCACGTGGGCGCAGAATTATGCCATCTTCAAGGATGTCGGCTTTGCGTTTCGCCTGAGCTTCCTCAACAAGTGCGACGAGGAAGAGCGGATGCTCGTGGCCGAATATTACCAGCGCGTTTTTGGGACGGATTTGCCGGAAAGCGTTGTTAGTAAGAAATAGATTTTGTTAACTGTAGTAACAGTTGTCTATAAATGAAACAGCTGTAAATACAGGGAATCTATTCATCCTATTTTAACCCTCTTCTTGCCGCATTGGATTTGCGCAAACTCCCCTGTTGCGCGCATTCATTTGCCAATCGGATCGCCGCAAAAAAGTCTCGACCGGGAAGGGCTGGTGCTTTTCCTTGCCATTACTCTTGTGCGGAAAGCTCATCATGAAACCAATAGTCAAACTTGCCTTCGTTGCCGGGCTGATTGCGGCGGCGACGCCCGCTGCGGCAGCAACCAATGTCATTGCCGGAAACGTCGGCGTCATAACGGTCACCGGGAACTCCGGCACCTTGAGGGCCGGGTCATCCTGGGGACCGGGGTCCACAATTTCGAATGTGAACTCTCCGGTAGACGGAAGCTTCGAACCAGAAAGCCAGCAGTGGAACAATGGCAGCTTCTGGTGGGACGAGGACCCCAGCGTCAACGCATCGCCCGTCAGCTATGTCATCGACCTGTTGAGCACGGTGGTTGTCGACCAGTTCAGGGTGCAGGCGGATAACAACGACAGCTATCTGCTCGAATACTGGGATGGGGCGGCTTGGCAGAGCGCCTTTGCTATCGGTGCGGTAGGCGGATTTGGGTTGACGACCCGTAACAGCGGAATGCTCTCCCCCATCTCTACCAGTCGGCTTCGCTTCACCGCCACCGGCGGCGACAATTATTATTCGGTATCAGAGATTCAGGCATTTACCGCTGTTCCTGACCTCGGCGTATGGGCGATGATGATTATCGGGTTCGGCGCGATGGGTGGCTTGTTGCGAGGGTCGCGACGAATTCGCCCCAGCTTCGTCTGAGATTGCGAAGAGCGCGGTCCCTCCGGCCTCCACTCACCGCGCTCTTCGCAACCCGCACTGGCTGACAGCCCCAATTCATATCTCCGGCTCTATGCAAGACTGTGTTGGCACGTTAACACAGTCTTGCATGGGCATTCCGTTCTTCAATTCATCGCGCCGCAAGCGCGGTTCCGAACGCGAAGAGGCTGGCGGCCACGCCGGCTATTTCGCGTTGCACGACCGATTCGAGGGACCTGATTACGACGAGTGGGATGCGCGGCTCGATGCCGTGGACCGGCGTGTCGACCGGGAGCGGCGTGCACGGTTGCGCTGGTGGCAGCGATCGTACTGGCGCGAGCGTGGCAAGCTGTGGTGGACGGTACGCGTTATTGCGGGGATGCTGGCGCTGTTCATAGTGCTCGTCGGCTGGCTGGCGGTGACCGCACCGTTGAGCAAGTCGCTGCAGCCGATCGTCCCGCCGCAGATCACCCTGACCGCTGCCGATGGGACGCCGATTGCCCGCAATGGAGCGATCACCGATTCGCCGGTACGAATTGCGACCTTGCCAAGCTACGTCCCCGAAGCCTTCATCGCGATCGAGGACCGGCGGTTTTATCACCACTGGGGGATAGATCCGAAAGGCATCGCACGCGCCGCATTCTCCAATCTTACCGGAGGGATGGAGCAGGGCGGCAGCACAATCACCCAGCAGCTCGCCAAATTCACCTTCCTGACGCCCGAGCGTAGCCTGACGCGCAAGGGGCGTGAAATGCTGATCGCCTTTTGGCTCGAGGCGTGGCTGACCAAGAACCAGATCCTCGAACGCTATCTCTCCAACGCCTATTTCGGCGACAACGTTTATGGGCTGCGCGCGGCGAGCGAACATTATTTCAGCCGGCCGCCCGAACGGCTGACGCGCACCCAGGCGGCGATGCTGGCGGGTCTGGTGCAGGCTCCTTCCCGGCTCAATCCGGCAAGGCATTACGATCGTGCCGAAGCGCGCATGCGGCTGGTGCTCAAAGCCATGGCCGAACAGGGATACATAACAAAGGCGCAGTCTCGCGCGCCCGAGCCCAAGCTCGACCTTCACGAACAGCGCGATCTGCCCAGCGGGTCGTATTTCGCCGATTGGGCGATGCCACAGGCGCGTGCCCAGACCGACAGCAATCCCTATGCCCGCCAGACGGTCACCACCACGCTCGACAGCAGGCTCCAGTCTATCGCGCGCGATGTGACGCGCAGCGCGCCGCTCAAGGGCGCTCAGGTGGCGCTGGTAGCAATGCGGCCCAATGGGGATGTGCTGGCGATGATCGGCGGTACGGATTACGACAAGACCCCGTACAACCGCGCGGTGCAGGCGATGCGCCAGCCCGGATCGACCTTCAAGCTGTTCGTCTATCTTGCGGCCCTGCGCAATGGATGGTCGCCGGACGACACGATTTCAAACGAACCGATCACCACGGGAAGCTATCAGCCAAAGAACGCCGACGCGCATTATTCCAAGACGATTACGCTCAAGCAGGCGCTTACCGTGTCCAGCAATGTCGCTGCGGTGCGACTGCTAGGCAAGGTTGGGGACGATGCGGTGATCCGCACTGCGCGCGACCTCGGCATAACAACGCCGCTCGCCAAGGGTGATCCGAGCCTCGCGCTGGGCACATCAACGATGAACCTGCTCGAGCTGACTGCCGCCTATGCCGGGGTGGCTGGCAACCAGTTCCCGGTCCATCCGCACGCCATTGCGCAGCCGGACAAAGGCTTCTGGCAGCGGATGTGGAACGGCCCCAAGAGCTTGCCCACCCGCACGCATGACGAGATGCAGGAGATGCTTCGCAATGTCGTGAATGCGGGGACGGGCCGGGCCGCTGCGCTGCCGATCGCCAATTACGGCAAGACGGGGACCACGCAGGACAACCGCGATGCCCTGTTCGTAGGCTATGCCGGAGGCTTGGTGGTGGGCGTGTGGGTAGGGCGCGACGACAACACGCCGCTGGGCCGCGTATCAGGCGGAACCGTACCGGCGCGCATCTGGCACAATTTCATGATGCGCGCGCTGCGCCTCCAGCGCGCTGCGCCACCACCGATCGAAGTCCCGGATAGTGTCGATCCCGATCTCGGACCGCCTTCGGACGGAGAATCCGGGCAGGTGATCGATCTGGGAGACGGTACGCATGTGCGCGTCGATGGCAGCGGGGCAACGCTCAGCCTGCCCGGCGGTGAAATACGGCTTGATCGCGACACGCTGGGTGTCGACGGCAAGAACCTCAAGCAACTGCGCGACCAGATCGATGCGGCCCGCCAGAAGATCGAACGGCAGGTCCAGCAGAGCGCGGACCAACCCGCCGGCAAGCCATCGAATTAGGGTTGTTCGTCCTTTACCATGACGTTCATCACCGCGCTGGCAATCGGCCGGTCGCGATTGTCCTGCCATGCTTCGACCACGAGATTTGCCGTGCGACGTCCGAGCTTGGTGATGCGCGCCTTGGAAAAGGTCGGGCGCGACTTGCCTGCACTCAGAAATTCCACGGTGATATTGATCGGCTTCAGCCGAGCCTGGCGCTCGATCCGCTCCAGTTCGCCGCGCAATGCGGCATAGCCCGCAGTTTCCAACAACCCGCTGATCGCGCCTCCGTGTAGCGCACCGGGCCGCCCTTCCACGGCATTGCTGAAATCCACCGTGAGTACCGGAACCCCGTCCTCCATCCGGTCCACCGAAATGCCCAGTGAGTGTGCATAGGGCGTGAGGCGGCCGTGCGGTGCGTCGATATCAGCCACGGCTGAAGCTCCGCGGGTCGGTTGCAATGGTCATGAAAACGCCCTGCATATGTGCCAGGGGATCGTCAGCGTCGCCGTCATGCGCGACACCGCGCACGAAGGCCGCAGAATGACCGAGGTGATAGCATTGCACGCGCCCGAACACGCTTGCGCGGGGCCTCGAGGCGCGCAGGTAATCAACCCTGAGGTCGAGTGTAGCGATCGGCTGGAACAGTTTCTTGCGGGTCCAGATCGATAACCCGCTGGCCATGTCCATCAGGCTGATGATCGGGCCGGAGGCGAGCACTTCCTCTTCCTCTTCTCCGAGCAGGTCCGCGCGCCAAGGCAACTCCAGCTCGACCCAGTCTTCGCCATGATCGCGATATTGCAAACCCAGCCAGCCGTTGTGCGAACCCTTGCCTAGCAATGGTGCGGCGAGCGCAGGATCGAAAGGGGTGGGTTCCTCGGGCATTGGCGCAAAGCTCTGCCGAGCCATCGTCGCGATGACAATGTTTTAATTTCAATCCGTGGTTTCACCCAGCCAAGTGACGGGGGCGGGAGACGCATGGTCGAACGCGCCTTACCAAATCGACAACAGGGGAAACAATGAAACACCTATCAATCGATCTCAACAGCCTGCCTGGCCTGGATACGCAGCAGGGGCTGTTCGGAAGCATTGCGCAGTCGATCAACGCATCGCTCGATGATCGTGTGCTCGTGGTCATGACCTATCTCTACGAAGCTTCGTAAAGGCAAAGCCGATGCCACGGTTGATGCGTAGCGATCGTGTTCGGGTCCGGTCGCAGGCAATTGGGGCGATGTCTTCGCAGTCCGTGGTCGAAAGACTGCGCGATCAGTGGCGAGGATCGCCGCCGGTCGCGCAGTTGCTCGAGTCCCTGGAGGCTTACGCCGGGGGGAATCCTCTGGATGATTGCGCAATTCTGGCCGAGTGCCTCACCTCGACCGCGACTGCGCGGAGGCTTTTGTCTCCACTCATCGACGGTCTCTGTGCTGCCTTGCGCGATCATCCCTTCGCGCACGTGCCTTTGCGCCACCGGTTCGCGCGGGGCGTTTCCGTGCTGGAGCTGGTAAGGTCGGCGGGCGCCTCGATGTCATTGGTCGTTTACGAGACAGCGGCATTCGACGGTAGGGAAGCCGCACCTAGTATCGCCTTTGCCGATGAGGAACGTCACGAGCTGTGTCTCTCAGGCGCGGGCAGCGGGCGTATCGCGACAGTGGTTGGCGAGCGAGAAGATCGCGTGGTTCTGGATGTGCGGTCCCTTGCTTTCGAGCAACAGAGTATCCTGGCATTCGATTGCTCTTCTTCGCGAATAATTGATCGGGTCGACGGGCATCTGGCGATATTGCGGCTTGCCCGCCTGCCGCAAAGCCCGGGGCCCACGCGCGAATTCCGGCTTTCCGATGGGCGCTTGCTCCACTGCGCAAGCGGCTGTCGTCGCGATAGTCGGGATGAAATGGCGGTGGCACTTCTCGGCCGCATGAACCGCCGCGATGCTGCCGAACCGCTGGCGGCGATCGCTTGTGGAAAGGGCGCTGAGCATCTGCGCTGGCAGGCGGTGCGCAATTCGCTGGCGCTCGACAGTCTTGTCGGTTTCGCCGCTCTGGAGGTGTTGGTGGGCAAGGACGGCGATGAACTGTCGGTGCCTGCTGCAAAGCTCTATCGGCAATTGGTCGAACAATACCCCGAATTGGCTCGTACAGAGAAGCAGCCATGCCTCACTTGATCGATTGCATCGATACCGGTGTTGCCGATGTAGCCGAAACTGTCTCCGCACTTGGCGAGGAGGGGTTCAATCCGGCAGATGAAAGCAGTCTTTCTGGCGCCGCGCTCGCTCTTCGACGGCTGGGCAACAATCGCGAATTTCTCGGCGATATGCTGGTCGATGGCTTGCGCGAACGGCAGCGTGAGATTGGCGAGGTGAACGCCTATGGAGCACAGGCAATCATGCTGGCGCGATTGCCCGGTGGGCATTTCATCCGCGCGAACATCTGGCCCAGCGAACACGACGCCTGCTTTCAAGCCAGCGGTGCGCGCAGCTTCGTTTACGGGTTGCCGCACGATCACAATTTCAGCTTCCTGACCCTCGGCTATTTCGGACCGGGATACGAAAGCGATTATTACGAATACGACCACGCTGCGACCATCGGCTATCGCGGGGAGCGAGCGGGTTTGCGCTTCATCGAGCGCAGCGCGCTGAGCGAAGGCAAGATGATGCTCTATCGCGCACATGTGGATGTCCATGCGCAATTGCCTGCGCGTTCCATGTCGGTCTCTCTCAACATAGTGCGCAGCGATCCGGCGGAGGCGTGGATCGACCAATATGGCTTCGATCTGGCAACGGGCGCGATTACGGGAGTGCTCAATTCGACCTCGACCGAAACCTTCCTGCGCTGCGCAGTGGGGCTGGGCGGGGATGAGGCACTCGACCTCGCCGAGCATTTCGGACGGCATCATCCGTGCGACCGCCTGCGTCTCGCCAGTTTCGAAGCGCGGGCGATGCTGCTCGACAAAGCGGCGCGCGACGAATTGTGGCGTCGGGCGGAGCGTTCGGGAAGTCGGCTGGTGGCGGCAGAAGCGCGCCTCAAGCGGAGCAAAGCTGACTGTCTCGCGTAAGTCGCAAGATTAGAAGGCCGAACCTGCCAGCCGGTCGATCGCCGCTTGCAGGATCACTGCGGCGGCATGGCTGTCGATCCGCTCGGCGCGTTTGGCGCGGCTCATGTCCTGCCCGATCATTGCGCTTTCGGCACTGAGTGTCGACCAGCGCTCGTCCCACAAGAGTATCGGGATTTTGAGCGCGTCGGCGCAATTGCGGGCATAGGCCCGGCTGGCCTGAGCGCGCGGACCTTCGCTGCCATCCATGTTGCGCGGCAGGCCGATGACCAGTCCCTTGATCCCGCGTGCTTTAACCAGTTCGCCCAGCTTCGCGCGGTCGGCTCCGAACTTGCCGCGTGGCATCGTGGTTCCCGCCGTCGCAAAGCGCCAGCCCGCATCGCAAGTGGCCGTACCGATGGTCTTGGTTCCGACATCGAGCGCCAGCAAGGCTCCGCCATCGGGCATCGCATCGCCAAAGGCGCGCGCATCGTCGGTTACGAGTGCGCGCTGATCCATGCTTTCGCCCTGCGCACGACATCCTGTTGCAGGTTCCGCCAGAACAGCGGGATGTCGTAAACGTGGTAATTGTTTCCTGGCAGCACCCCTTGGCCCATTTCAGGCGGCGATCCGATCATCAGCAAGCCTTGCGCATTGCATCGGGCAGGCACGGAACCTGCCACCAGCGTTCCGCTCGAAAGATCGGCGCTCGGAACGAGCGTGCCGAGATTGGCGCTCGCCGGGGCCGAGCCGTTGACGCTGCCGGTCAATGGATTGACGCAAAGGATCGGCCCGTCGCCGCGTGGCTTGCCGTCGAAGCCGGGCGTGGCGGCATAGCGCGTCATCAGCATTGAAGGATCGGCATCCTCAGCGAAGCTCGACCATGTGACAACGCAGCCTGTTTGCGAAGGCGCAGCGCAGGCGGGCATCGGCAGCGCGGGCAAATCGTGCTCGACGGAGATCGGCCAGCCGATTGCATAGACCGCGAGGATGCGTTTTTGAAGCGGCGTTCCAGCGATCTCACTCCGCAGCAGGTGCAGGATATGCAGTGCACCCTGGCTGTGCCCGGCGAGCACGATGGGTTCGTCCTTCGGAACGCTGGCGACAAAGTAGCGGAACGCCTCGCGCACATCGACATAAGCGGCGTCGAGCGCCTTTTGCGCCTCGGGCTTGTCGGTCAGGAAGGCACCGACGGCTGCCTGACGGTACTTCGGGGCCCAGATTTCGTCCGCGCGGTTGAATGCGCTCGCCATACCCTTGAGGTAGAGCCGAGCGCGCGCTTCGGAGACCGGATCGTTCAGCGTGTCGTTCCAGCTGGCTTTCTCCGACAGGGCAAGCGGCAAATAGCTGGTCGGGTGGACGAAGAACACGGCGAAGCGCGGCGTGGTGGCCGGATCGGCGGGCTGGCCGGGATGGATGGTGCCATCCTTGGCCTCGATCGCAGGTTCGTAGCGCGCGGGATCTTTCGTCCCCATGCCCGGGCGTGAATACCACATTGCCGGATCGGCATAGGCGTTGTTGGCCAGCGGCGCCTGCTCCACGAAAGGTGTGCGCGGCACAAACGCAATCTCGGTGGCTTGCCGCGACCAGACCGCCAGCGCGATCGCACCGATTAGGATCAGTACGGTAAGACCGGCGACGACGTAGAGAAACTTACGCGCCATGGTTTGCCGCTATGCGTGCCTCGTCCTCGCTCTGGTTGCGTTCGGCACGGCGTTCAAGCGCGACCTTGAGCATCGCCACCGCAGGATCGGCCAGGAACAGTCCCAGCACACCGAACAGCAGGCCCATTATGAGCTGCATCGCCAGCACCAATGCAGGCGCGAGATCGACGGTTTTCTTGGCAATCATCGGGATGACGACATAGCCATCGAAATTCTGCACCAGCAGATAGACGCCGATGGTGTAGAGACCGGTGTCGACGCCAACGGAAAAGCCCACCAATGCCATGAGCGCGCCGGAAATGATTGCGCCCAGATTAGGGATGAAAGCGAACAGACCGGTCAGGATCGCCAGCAACGCGGCCATCGGCACGCCGATCATGACCAGCAGGATATAGGTGAACAGCGCCTCGACCGCCATGCCCACCAGTCGACCGGCCATCAGCCGCCGCAATGTGTAGGCCATGTCGCTGGCGGTCTTGTAGAATTCCTCGCGCTGACCCTGAGGTAGGATCCAGGCGATCCCGCGCTCGTAAAGTTGCGGTTCTAGCGCGACATAGACGCCGATAATCGCGATCAGGATCACGGTGGTGATTGCCCCGACCACGCCCGTCAGCGCGCGCGTGACCGTACCGATGCCGCTGGTAATCCCACCGGCGTATTTGGACAGCTGCGCCTGGCTGATGTCGAAGCCCTGCGTTTGCGCCCAGTCGACCAATCGGTTGAGCTGCGTTTCGATGACCGAGGGAAACTGCGCCGCCTGCTGCGATACAGTCGAGCCCGCAAAATAGCCGAGCCAGGCAAAGAACAGGACGGTTAGTATCAGCACGATGGCTACGCGCCAGCCACGAGCAATCGGCAGGATGCGTCCGAGCAGGCGAGCGCCGCCGTCGATCATCGCTGCAAAGACCATTCCGCCAAAGATCACCAGCAGAGGTCGAGCGATCGTCACCGCAAGCACCACTGCACCGACAGTGGCCGTCCAGATCATCGCGCGGGCAAATTCATGCCGCAAACGGGGATCGGAAATGCGTGACGGGCTGTTACCGAGAGGGCGCCAACCCGGTCCGGTTTCTACCGCATGATTGTCTGGATTCGGATCATCCTGTTTGCTCATCCCGGCTCCCCCGCCATGGCTAATCAGTTGGCCTGCGCCGCCTGCTGCAAAGCCGGTTTGGGCCGCGGCACTATCGCCGGGCGCAGCGAGGTGAACGCGCGGCCCGAGCGTAGCGAAGTGAACCAGCTGATCGGGTTCCAGTCCGTAGTCCCGTCAAGCGAGAAGGTGATGAATTCCGCGCGGCCGCTGATGTTCGACAGCGGAACGGGTCCGCCCAGACCCTTGCCCTCGATCGGTACGCGGCTGTCGGCGGAATGATCGCGGTTGTCGCCCATTACGAACACGCTGCCCTTGGGCACGGTGATCTGCGGGAAATCGAGCGGAGTCGCCGAATGGGTAATGACCAGATAACTCGCGCCATTGGGCATGGTTTCGCGCACTACCGGCATCCGGCAAACTTGTGTGCCGTCGGGCTTGGTAACCTTCATTCCCGGATATTGGTATTCGTCGCAGGGTTCGTTGATATCGACCGGGATCTCGATGGGCGGTTCGACCTGCTGCGGGACGGGTTTGCCGTTGAGGATGATCTGGTCGTTCTTCACTGCGATCGTGTCCCCGGGGAGCGCGACGACACGCTTGATGTAATCCTCGTTATCGTTTGGCGGGATCGGGATCACGATGTCGCCATATTGCGGCGTGCCGGGGAACAACCGCCAGGTCGAGCGCGGCAGCGGGTGGAAGCTCAGAGAGGACCAGTTGTAACCATAAGGATATTTGCTCACCACCAGTCGATCACCCACCAGCAAATTGGGCATCATCGATTCCGACGGGATGTAGAACGGCTTGGCGACGAAGCTGTGGAAGGCAAGCACCGCCAGCAACATCAGCAGCAAGCCGCGGATTTCGGCAAACCAGTTGACCGGTTTCTTGGCTTCGTCGCTTTTCCTGGCGGGCGTGTCCTTGGTGTGTGCGGTCTTGCTCAATTTGCTGGTTTCGCTGTTCATAGGGGGAAGGCCTCGATGATCACGAAGGCTTGTGCCCATGGATGATCGTCGGTGAGAGTAAGATGAATGCGCGCCTCATGGCCCTGTGGGAGCATTTCCGCAAGTCGCTTCGCTGCGCCATTGGTGAGGGCGAGGGTAGGGGCACCGGATGGAGCGTTGACCACGCCGATATCGCGCATGAACACGCCGCGCTTGAAACCGGTGCCGACGGCCTTGGAAAACGCCTCCTTGGCGGCGAAGCGCTTGGCGTAAGTTCCGGCCATGGTGAAGGGCCGCCGCGCCGCCTTGGCGCGCTCGATATCGGTGAAGCAGCGGTTCTCGAAGCGCGCACCGAAGCGGTCGAGCGAATTCTGGATCCGCTCGATATTGCACAGGTCGGAGCCGAGGCCGATGATCATAAACTTCTCCGGCTCGCGTCGGTGCGGTGACACATCCGTGTCACCTCGGTACCGGCCCGACTCCCCCGCCCAGCCACCCGATACACTACCGGTGAACGATATCGGGTGGCTGGGCGGGGGAGTCGGGCCGGTACCGGGCGCAGCGACCAAAGGGAGCGGATCGACGCCATATTATCGTGCTTCGTCCATCAGTTCGCGCATCTGCCGCACCGCGGCGGCCAGCCCCACGAACACCGCCTCGCCGACGAGATAGTGCCCGATGTTGAGTTCGGCGAGCTGCGGAATTGCGGCAATCGGCTGGACGTTTTCGTAAGTCAGGCCGTGCCCGGCGTGGGGTTCGATCCCGTTCTTGGCGGCCAGCGCGGACATATCGGCGATACGTTTCAGCTCGCGCGAAAGATCCTCGCCCGTCGCATGGGCGTATTCGCCGGTGTGGAATTCGACCACGGGCGCGCCGAGCCGTAGCGCGGCGTCGAGCTGGCGCTCGCTCGGTTCGATGAACAGGCTGACACGGATACCCGCGTCGGTCAGCCGCGCTACGATTGGCGCGAGCTGGTTGTGCAGCCCTGCCGCATCAAGACCGCCCTCGGTCGTGCGCTCCTCGCGCTTTTCGGGCACGATGCAGGCGGCGTGCGGTTTGTGCGCCAGCGCGATCGCCAACATTTCCTCGGTCGCCGCCATCTCGAGATTGAGCGGCAAGTTGGTCGCGTCCTGAATGCGTTTGAGGTCGTCGTCGCGGATATGGCGACGGTCCTCGCGCAGATGCGCGGTAATGCCGTCGCCGCCGACTTCGGCCACGATCTGCGCCGCGCGCACCGGATCGGGATGATCGCCACCGCGCGCGTTGCGAATGGTCGCGACGTGATCGATATTGACGCCGAGCCGCAGCCGCCCGACGCGCGATTGTGGGGCGGACGTCAGGACTTGCGGCTCCCCGGCTTGGTCACTTCGATGGCGGCGAGTTCTTCGGGCACGTCTTCCTCGGCATAGGTCGGGAAGTTGATGGAGATCAGCGGGAAGAAAGGCACGCCCAGATCGGCAGACCCGTTGGAGCGGTCGACCAGCGACGCTTCGGCGATGACCTCGCCGCCTTCGCGCGCCACCGCCGCAATCGCCTCGCGGCTGGAAAGACCGGTGGTGACCACATCCTCGACCATCAGCGCCTTCTGGCCCGGTTCGAGCCGGAACCCGCGCCGCAGCTCGAAGATTCCTTCAGGCCGTTCGAGGAAGATCGCATCCTTGCCCAACGCGCGGCCCATCTCGTGTCCGATAATAAGTCCGCCCATTGCCGGGCTGACCACAACATCGATAGCGCTGCGCAATTCGCGCGGTATCGTCTGGGCCAGCGCGCGCGCGAGATTTCCGGCCCGCTCGGCATTCATGAGCACACGCGCGCATTGCAGGTAATGCGCCGAATGTCGCCCGGAGGACAATTTGAAATGGCCTTCGAGCAGCGCCTCGCTCGCTCGAAATTCGGACAGGATCTCATCTTCGGTCATAATCGGCTGGCAGCCAAAGCCGCTCACGAGGCGTCGCGCAAGGGAATAAAGCCATAGCAGCGCAAAAAATGCACCGGTGGCTTGAGGCATGCGCAATCGCGCCGTATAGGCGGCGTGTTCGATCTGAATTGGGGGATCGTCGATCAACCCGGTTCGACTCGATTTGAGAGGGGGTGGCGTTGCTGCCCGTAACAGCGAGAATACGGGACCGCATGTTTACAATCACGGCACATCAAAGCTTTTCTCGGACCATCAGGTTCGTGATTATTTCCCTGTTTGCGCTGGCGACGATCGTCCTCGCCAAGCCGCTGATGGCGCAGGATGCGGCGCCCGCCGCCAAGGCTCCTCCTGCCGTTACGGCAAGCGCGGCTCCGGCAGCTGATGTTGCCGCCACGGCCAAGGATGCTGGCCCAGGCAATCCGGGCGAGGGTGGCTGGGTGCCGATGACGCCAACACCGGGCAAGGGTATGCCGATCCCGGGTGGCATCGATGTCCAGAAGCAATATTCACCCGTCGGCCACGAAGCCTATCCGTTCCACGTCGCTATGATGTGGATCATGGGGATCATCTGCGTCTTCGTTGCAGGGCTCCTGCTGTGGGTGATGATTCGCTACCGCGCAGGCCGCAATCCGGTTCCCAGCAAGACGACTCACAACACTATGCTGGAAGTCGTGTGGACGCTGCTGCCGGTCCTGATCCTCGTCGGTATCGCGATCCCGTCGATCAAACTGCTGGCCAAACAATACGAATCGCCGCCAAAGGATGCGATCACCATCAAGGCGACCGGCTATCAGTGGTATTGGGACTACACCTATCCCGATAACGGGGTGGAAATCGTCTCGAAGATGCTGAACGTGCCGGGCGAGCCGGAAATCAACGCCGGAACCCGTTACGATGGCACCAAGCCATGGGACGGCCCGAACCACCTCGAGGTCGATAACCGCCTTGTGGTGCCGGTGGGCGTGCCTCTGCGTATCCAGACGACCGGCGCGGATGTGATCCACTCTTTCGCCGTGCCGAGCCTGTGGTTCAAGCTCGATGCCATTCCCGGCCGTCTCAACGAGCGTTTGCTCGAAATCGATGAGCCCGGCGTCTATTACGGTCAGTGCTCCGAACTTTGCGGTGCCAAGCATGGCTTCATGCCGATCGCAATCGAAGCGGTGCCGATGGACAAATGGCGTCAGTGGATCGCCCTGCAGGGTGGCCACATGAAGAAGGCTGGCGGTTCCGATGCCGCAGCGCAGCCTGCTGCAGCCGGTGATGCCGCCAAGCCGGAAGCACCCGCAGAGGGCTCTGAACCTGTCGCACCGGTGACGCCGACCCCGGCAACCACCGCCTGATATCCCGTTTAGCGTACGAAGAGACCGAAACATGGCCACCACCGCCGACCATTTCCAGGCCCATGACGCTCCTGGCGCCGATCACGGGCACGAGCATGACGCCGACCACAAGCCGAGCTTCTTCGCTCGCTGGTTCATGTCCACCAACCACAAGGACATCGGGACACTGTACCTGATCTTCGCGATCTGCGCGGGCCTGATTGGTGGCGGTATTTCCGGCATCATGCGCATGGAGCTGATGAATCCGGGCATTCAGTACCTCGGCTGGTGGGTGAACCTCATGGGTGGCGAGGCCAATTTCGTCACCAACATGCACATGTGGAACGTGCTGATTACCGCCCACGGCATGATCATGGTCTTCTTCCTCGTCATGCCGGCGATGATCGGCGGTTTCGGCAACTGGTTCGTGCCGATCATGATCGGCGCGCCGGACATGGCCTTCCCGCGGATGAACAATGTTTCGTTCTGGCTGACCGTGGCGGGCTTCTGCAGCCTGATGGCGTCGATGTTCTTCCCCGGCGGAACCGGCGACGGTGCGGGCACCGGCTGGACCGTTTATGCGCCGCTGTCGACTTCGGGATCGCCCGGGCCGGCGGTCGATTTCGCGATCTTCTCGCTCCACCTTGCGGGCGCCGCATCGATCCTTGGGGCGATCAACTTCATCACCACCATCTTTAACATGCGCGCGCCGGGCATGACCTTGCACAAGATGCCGTTGTTCGTGTGGTCGATTCTCGTCACCGCCTTCCTGTTGCTGCTGGCGCTGCCCGTGCTCGCCGCGGCGATCACCATGCTCATCACCGACCGCAACTTCGGCACGACTTTCTTCGATCCGGCTGGTGGTGGCGATCCGGTGCTCTACCAGCATCTTTTCTGGTTCTTCGGCCACCCGGAAGTCTACATCATGATCCTGCCCGGCTTCGGCATGATCAGCCAGATCGTGGCGACCTTCTCCAAGAAGCCGGTGTTCGGCTATCTCGGCATGGCCTACGCGATGGTCGCGATCGGCGTGGTTGGCTTCATCGTGTGGGCGCACCACATGTACACCACCGGCCTTAGCGTCGATGTGAAGATGTATTTCACCGCCGCGACGATGGTCATCGCGGTTCCCACCGGCGTCAAGATCTTCAGCTGGATCGCGACGATGTGGGGCGGCTCGATCGAGTTCAAGAGCCCGATGGTCTGGGCGATCGGCATGATCTTCCTGTTCACCGTTGGCGGCGTCACAGGCGTTTACCTCGCCAACGGCGGGCTCGATGACTACATGCAGGACACCTACTTCGTCGTCGCTCATTTCCACTATGTGCTGTCGATGGGCGCGGTGTTCTCTCTGTTCGCGGGCTTCTACTACTGGTTCCCGAAGATGAGCGGGCGGATGCACTCCGAATTCCTCGCCCATGCGCATTTCTGGGTGTTCTTCATCGGCGTGAACATGATTTTCTTCCCGATGCACTTCCTTGGCATGGACGGGATGCCGCGCCGTATCCCGGATTACACCCCGGCGTTCCAGTACTGGAACCACTTCGCCTCGATCGGATACATGGTCATGGCGTCCTCGATGGGCATCTGGGTGGTCAACATGATCTACGCCTTTACCGCGGGTAAGAAGGCTCCTGCCAACCCCTGGGGTCCGGGTGCGACAACGCTGGAATGGACGCTGTCGAGCCCGCCGCCCTATCACCAGTTCGAAACGCTGCCGGTGATCGACGAGGATCAGGACTATCACGATCACCGTCCTGCCGCCGATCGCGCAGCGACGGCCTGACGTTACGCGCCGGGGCTTTTCAACCCGGCGGTAGAGAACACTCGCAAGAGGCCGGTTCCTGTGAGGGAGCCGGTCTTTTGCTTGATAGAACGAGGGGATTTCTGATGGCATCTACGGAGCGGGTCGATACGGGCGAACTCACGCTCAATTGCGTGATCGAGCGCCCCGCTGGTGGCGAAGGCGAACTGGTGATCCTCGTCCATGGTTTTCCCGAGAGCTGGTACAGCTGGCGTCACCAGCTAAGGCCTCTCGCCGATGCAGGCTATACGGCCTGCGCCATCGACGTGCGCGGATACGGCAAGTCGGACAAGCCGAAACCGGTCGAAGCTTATGCAATGGAAAATATCGTCGGCGATCTGGTCGGTCTGGCCAAGCAGTTGCAGCCCGATGCACCCGCAATCCTGATCGGGCATGATTGGGGCGCGCCGATCGTATGGAATTCGGCACTGACCAATCCGGACAGATTCCGCGCCGTGGCGGGCCTATCGGTGCCCTTTGCCGGCGTTCCCAACCGCCCGTTCACCGAAGTCTTTCGCGAACATTTTACGTCCAAAGGACGGTTTTTCTATCAGGAATATTTCCACAAACCGGGCGTAGCGGAAGCCGAAGCAGAGCCCGATCCACGCCGTTTCGTCGAGACGATGATGTATTCGATTTCAGGGGACGTGCCGCCTGGAGATTATTGGGACAAACCGCTGGGCGCTACTTTCCTCGAAGGCCTCCCCGAGCCGGTTGCGGTGCCCTGGCTCACCCAAGCGGACCTCGATTTCTACGAGGCAGAGTTCAAGGCATCGGGGTTTCGCGGTCCGCTCAATCGCTATCGCAACCATGAGCGCGATTTCAAATGGCTGCGCAATTTTGCCGGAAAGTTGATCGAGCAGCCCAGCCTTTTCATCGGCGGCGACCGCGATCCGGCAACGACCTTGTTCGGAGCAGTGCAAGATCCCGTCGGCATGATGCGGTTGTTCGCGCCACGTGTAGAGGGGCATATCCTGCCCAATTGCGGACACTGGACGCAGCAGGAAAAGCCCGAGGCAGTCAATCGCCTGCTGCTCGACTGGTTGGCACGTTTGTGAGCGCTGCCCTTCCGCCGATGACCCGTGCAGCCTATACCGTTCGTGATTCGATGAGTAACACCCAACCCCTGCAGCTCCCGGCGGACTGGCGCGATTTTTACGCGCTGACCAAGCCGCGTGTGATGAGCCTGGTGATTTTCAGCGGATTATGCGGCCTGCTGGCAGCGCCGGGTCATATCCATCCCGTGCTCGGCTTCGCCGCGATCCTGTGCATCGCCATGGGCGCGGGCGGGGCGGCTGCGCTCAACATGTGGTGGGAAGCCGACATCGACGCGAACATGCGCCGGACCGCCTCGCGCCCGCTGCCCAGCGGCAGGTTGAAGCGGCAGGACGCGCGCGATTTCGGCATTGCGCTATCCTGCGCTTCAGTAGGTGTGATGGGGCTTGCCGTGCATTGGCTCGCGGCGAGCCTGCTGGCGGTTTCGATTGTGTATTACGCGGTGGTCTACACCATCTGGTTGAAGCCCCGCACGCCGCAGAATATCGTTATTGGTGGCGGCGCGGGGGCGTTTCCGCCGTTGATCGGATGGGTCGCGGTAACCGGACATGTCACGGCGATGCCGTTGCTGCTGTTCGCGATCATTTTCTTCTGGACCCCACCGCATTTCTGGGCACTCGCGCTGTTCGTGAAAACCGATTACGCCAAGGCAGGCATCCCGATGATGCCGGTGGTGCGGGGCGAGGTTTCCACCCGCCGCCAGATCCTTGCCTATTGCATCTTGTTGGTGCCGATTGCCGCGGCACCCTGGATGATCGGCGGAACGGGGTGGGTTTACGGGGCGAGCGCGATTGTGCTGTCGCTTGCCTTCCTCGTCCTGTCAGTGCCAGTCGCCCTGCGCCGGGCAGTTGATGGCGACGGGATGAAACCCGAAAAGCGCCTGTTCGCCTTCAGTGTATTTTACCTCTTCGCGCTGTTTTCGGCGCTGGTGGTCGATCACGTCCTCACCGTGAATGGAATCATAGCATGACGCCCGAAGACGAAGCGGAAATCCGGCGCCGACAGAAGGCACGCAATCTGGCGCTCGCGCTGGTGCTCTTGTTCTTCGTCGTGCTGTTTTACGTCATCACTCTGGTGAAGACTCACGGATGACGCTTCAGGCGATCACCGGCCTCAGCAAGAACCAGCGGATTGCCTTCCTTGCCGCGCTGGCATCGCTGGCGATGCTCGCACTCGGCTTTGCTGCGGTGCCTCTCTACCGGATGTTCTGCCAGGTCACGGGATTTGCCGGGACAACCCAGCGCGCCACGAGCGAGGATGCCAATCTTGCCGCGCGCATGGCCCAGAGCGCGGGGGCGGGCACGATTTCGATCCGCTTCGATGCCAGCAAGGACAAGGGGATGCCCTGGACCTTCAAGGCAGCGCAATCGACGCAGACGGTGGCGATCGGAGAGCGGTCGATGGCGTTCTTCACTGCGCGTAACGATTCGGACAAGCCGGTGACGGGCCGCGCGACCTATAACGTCGAGCCAGATCAGGCAGGGGCCTATTTCAACAAGATCCAGTGCTTCTGCTTTACCGAGCAGACGCTCCAACCGCATCAGGAAGTGCGGATGCCGGTGCTGTATTATGTCGATCCGAAGGCACTGAAGGACCCGGACATGAAGGGTGTCCAGCAGATCACCCTGTCCTACACTTTTCATGTGGCAAAGAACGAGACCGAATAATAGCTTGCCGCGCGGGGCAACGCGGATGGGAATTGATCGCACTAGTGCCTAGACCCGAACGGCGCTGCCCATTAAAGGGCATGGTGAGGAATTTTGAGGGAAAGCATAATGTCTGGCGCCAAGAACCACGATTATCACATTCTCGCACCCGATATCTGGCCACTGATCGCGGCCTTTTCCGCGCTGATGTTCACCAGCGGCATGGCGCTCAGTTTTCATAAGCTTTCAGGCGCGCATATTTTCCTGGGCATTGGTATCGCCGGACTGATCGCGACCTTCTTCGCGTGGTTTTCCAAGATCGTGCACGAAGCACAGCAGGGCGATCACACGCCGGTGGTGCAACTCCACCTGCGCTATGGCATGATCTTGTTCATTGCGTCGGAAGTGATGTTCTTCGTCGGCTGGTTCTGGAGCTGGTTCGATTTTGCGCTCTTCCCATCGGCCCTGTCGGACGTGGTCGGCGGGCAATGGCCACCAAAGGCGATCGAGGCGGTGATGGACCCGTTCGCGCTGCCGCTGCTCAACACGCTGATCCTGCTTTGCTCTGGCACCACCGTCACCTGGGCTCACCATTGCCTGATCCACGGCGATCGTGAAGGGCTCAAGAAGGGTCTGTGGCTGACGATCATCCTCGGTCTCTTCTTCACCACTTTCCAAGCCTATGAATACATGCACGCGCCGTTCGCCTTTGGGCAGAACACCTATGGCTCGGCGTTCTACATGGCGACAGGCTTCCATGGCTTCCACGTCATCGTCGGCACGATCTTCCTGATCGTCTGCCTGCGCCGGGTCTATCTCGGCCACTTCACCCCGCGCCAGCACTTCGGGTTCGAAGCAGCGGCATGGTACTGGCATTTTGTCGACGTGGTGTGGTTGTTCCTGTTCGTGGTCGTCTATGTCTGGGGCGGCTGGGGCGCGCATTACCACTGATGAGTTCCGAAACACCGGAACCGGACATGGGGCAGCCTGCCATCGGGGAGGCTGCCCTTTTGGGTCTATGCCCCAAATGCGGATCGCGCACCCTGTTCGATGGAATGGTGCGTTTCGCCCCTCGTTGTCAGGTGTGCGGGCTCGATTTCGTGCGATTCAATGTCGGTGACGGACCGGCGGCATTCCTGATCCTGATCGTCGGCGCGATCGTGGTTGGATTGGCCGTCTGGCTGCAGGTAGCCGCCGATCCGCCGTTCTGGGTGCATATCATCCTTTGGGTGCCGATCAGCACGGCAATGGTGCTGGGCGGCCTTCGTGTCGCCAAGGGTGCGCTGCTGGCGAGCGAATACCACAACAAGGCGCGTGAGGCGGGCCAGCGCGAGGAATGACCCGCCGCGTACCGATCATCCCGACACTGCTGGTGGGCGTTGCCGCAGCGATCATGGTGGCGCTCGGCTTCTGGCAATGGAACCGGGCGGAAGAGCGCGACGCGATGAAAAGCCAGATGGTCGCGCGCGAACATCTTGCGGCAGTCGCTTATCCCTATGACGACCCTGCCGAGGCAATCCTGTTGTACCGCAAGGTGACGGCGCAATGCGAGCGGGTGCTCGGATGGACGACGCGTGTCGGTCGTTCGGTCGATGACCGCACCGGCTGGCGCCATATCGCAACCTGCGCCGCACCGACTGGTAGCGCGACGTTCAAGGTCGATATGGGGATGACGTTCGCCCCGGACGACACGGTGAACTGGAGCGGTGGGGCCATCACTGGCCATACTCTGCGCCAGCCCGATACGCGCGGCGTGTGGGACAAGCTGGCGTTCAGGCCCGCAAGCCAGAAGCTCATGATTGTGGCGGAAACCCCCGCACCTGGCCTTGTCGCCTCGCGCCAGCCCGATCCGGGTGACGAACCGAACAGCTCATGGTCCTACATGGTCCAATGGTTCGGTTTCGCGCTCACGGCTGTGGTGATTTACGTACTTGCGCTGCGCAAGCGATGGAGATCGGCTTAACCGCAGTGAAGCCGCGCTAGCTTGCCGCGCCGCGCGCGCGCGGCTAACCGCCAGAGCCTATGCGCTACGTTTCAACCCGTGGAAGCGCCCCGGCGCTCGATTTTGCCGGCGTCACGCTGGCTGGCCTCGCACCGGATGGCGGCCTGTTCGTGCCCGAGCAGTGGCCGCGTTTTTCGCATGAGGAGATCGCGGCACTGCGCGGCTTGCCCTACGCTACGCTTGCCGCGCGTGTAATGCAGCCGTTCGTGGGCGAATGCCTGACGCCCGAGCGGCTGCAGGAGCTGTGCGAGGAGGCCTATGGCCGGTTCGCCCATGTCGCGGTGACACCGCTGACCCAGCTCGACGAGCGCAACTGGCTGCTCGAACTGTTCCACGGGCCGACGCTGGCGTTCAAGGACGTGGCCCTGCAATTGCTCGGCCTGTTGTTCGAGGAGTTTCTCGCTCGAGAAGGCAAGCAATTGACCGTGGTGGGCGCAACGAGCGGTGATACGGGTTCTGCGGCAATCGATGCGCTGGCCAACCGGGATCGGGTGGAAATTTTCATGCTCCACCCTGCCGGGCGCGTAAGCGATGTGCAACGCGTACAGATGACCACGGTGCTCGCACCCAATGTCCATAACATCGCGATCGACGGCGATTTCGACGACGCCCAGGCGATGGTGAAGCGATTGTTTGCCGACGAAACCGTGAAACCTCATCTTACGCTCGGCGCGGTCAATTCGATCAACTGGGCGCGGTTGATGGCGCAGGTTGTCTATTATTTTGCCGCCGCACTGCAATTGGGCGCGCCGGATCGCAAGGTGGCCTTCAGTGTGCCGACCGGCAACTTCGGGGATGTCTTTGCCGGCTATGTCGCCGCGCAGATGGGCCTGCCGATCGAGCGGCTGGTGGTGGCAACCAACATCAACGATATTCTGTTCCGCGCGCTGTCGGATGGCGATTATTCCGCCGGGACGGTGACGCCGACTGCTTCGCCTTCGATGGATATCCAGGTCAGTTCTAATTTCGAACGATTGCTGTTCGATCTGGGCGGGCGAGACGGGGCGGCGCTGGCCGCACAGATGGCAGGGTTCGAACAGACCCGCGCCATGCGGCTGACAAATGCGCAGCGCGAAGGCGCATCGTCATTGTTCGCGACTGCTAGAGCCGATGCCGACGATATGGCGCAGGCAATGCGCTGGGCATGGGAGGAATGCGGTTGCGAGGCGATCGACCCGCATACCGCCGTTGGTTTGCATGCTGCGCGCACGCTCGAATGGCCCGATGATGTGCCGGTGGTGACGCTTGCCACCGCGCATCCGGCGAAGTTCCGCGAAGCCGTCGAACGTGCGACTGGTTATCGCCCGGCGCTGCCTACACGAATGGGCGACCTTTTTGCGCGCGAGGAGCGCTTTACGTCTTTAAGCGGTGGCTACGAAGACGTGCGTAAATTCGTGCTCGATACCGCGATCTATCGCGCCTGATGGCAGAGTTTCGTCCCGAACCGCAGCTCATGGTGGGCAAGGGGTGGGCGGATTACGGCCTGCTCGACAGTGGCGATGGTCGCAAGCTCGAACGCTATGGTCCCTATCGCTTCATTCGACCCGAAGCGCAGGCGCTATGGACGCCGCGCCAAGCCGAGTGGGCGGCTGATGGCGAATTCGTCCCCGCGTCGGACGAGGACGGCGGCGGTCGCTGGCAATTCGCGCGGCCCGTGCCTGAAGATGGCTGGGAACTGGGCTGGAACCACACGCGCTTCACCGCGCAATGCACGCCTTTCCGCCATCTTGCGTTCTTTCCGGACATGGCGCCCGTGTGGGAATGGATGGGTGCGCAACTCGCCGGACGCACAGATGCCGAAACGCTCAACCTGTTCGGTTACACCGGCGTCGGTTCGCTCGCCTTGAGTCCGTTCGGGCGTGTGACCCATGTCGACGCCTCGAAGAAATCGGTCGCGCAGGCGCGCGAAAATGCTGCGCTCTCGGGCCTTGAGGACGCACCGATCCGCTGGCTGACCGACGATGCGGCGAAATTTGCTGCGCGCGAAGTGAGGCGCGAGCGGCGTTATGACGGGATCATCCTAGACCCGCCCAAGTTCGGGCGCGGCCCCAAGGGCGAGTTCTGGCGAATAGAAGAAGGGCTGGCGCCGCTGGTGTCCGATTGCCGACAACTGCTCGATGCCGACAGCCGTTTCCTGTTCCTCACCGTCTATGCGGTGCGCATGAGCAGCCTCGCGCTGGGCGGCTTGCTCGCCGAACTGTTCGAAGGCTTGCCTGGCGTCATCGAACATGGCGATCTGGCGGTCCGGGAAGAGGGCGATGGTCGAATCCTTCCGACCGCAATCTTCGCCAGATGGAGCAACCCATGACGACATCGCGGCTCGAGGCGTTCAGCGATGGGGTGCTGGCGATCATCATCACCATCATGGTGCTTGAGCTCAAGGTCCCGCATGAGCCGACCCCTGCGGCGCTGGCGGCGCTTTGGCCGATATTCTTCAGCTATGTCCTGAGCTTCGTCTATGTCGGGATTTACTGGAACAATCATCATCACATGATGGCCGTGACCGAGCACGCGAACGGTTCGATCCTATGGGCCAATCTGCATCTGCTGTTCTGGCTGTCCTTGCTGCCCTTTACTACCGGTTGGATGGGGGAGAACCACTTCGCCCGGCTGCCGACCGTACTTTACGGGGTCAATCTGCTGGCTTGCGCGGTCGCGTACTACATCCTGCAGCTGCGGATTATGCGTCTGCAGGGTAGCGATGGTTTGCTGGCAAGGGCAATTGGACAAGATCGTAAGGGCAAGCTGTCGCCAATATTCTACATCCTTGGCATGGTCAGCGCATGGTTTGTGGCGCCCTGGGTCGGGATGATGTTCTTCGTTGCGGTGGCGGCCATCTGGGTCGTGCCCGATCGCCGGATCGAGCGAGTCGTGGGCCAAGAGCAGAAATCGCGCTAGGGGCGGGACATGGACGATTCGCTGATTCTGGAAGTCGCTGATTTCGAGCATGATGTGCTGACCGGCATCTATTCGGAAGAAACGGGTAAGCCGCAGCCGCTGCGGATCACGGTGCAGGCAAGGATGAAGCCGCTCCGCCGGTACGAGCCGGACACGACGCTCGATGCGTCGAAGAACTACATGGATCTGAAGTTCGCTGCGTCTGACGCACTGCCCGCTGGCGTGCATTTCAAGCTGATCGAGGCGGTGGCCGACCATATCTGCGAAACTCTGTTCTTGCAGGATCGCCGGATCGAGGCGGTGACGGTCAAGATCGTGAAGCTCGCGATCTCCGAGAAAGGCGAGAAGATCGGCATGACGCTGCACCGCGAGCGCGACGAATGAAGCGTGTGACAGTGGACGATCTGCCCACCGAACCGCTCGCGGCGGCGGGTGTGTTCCACCAGCATTGGTTGCCGCATATCGAAACCGCATTGGCTGGTGGCGAGGATGTGCTGGTGGCGTTCGCTCCGGCCGATCACACGCATCGTCAATGGCGGCTGGCAGCAATTGCCGGATTGGCGCGCCAGTATGCACTGTGCAGGGCCGTTGCGGTCTCGGGCGAGGACGCGGTGATCGATGCGTTCGAGCGCTATCTGAGCGATGCGGAAGCGATTACGGGCCAATATCTCGAAGGGGACTGTGTAGGCGCCGGCGATCCTTTGGGGCGCGTATCGTGAGCGTACGGATCGTATTCCTTGGCCCCTTGCGCGATCTTGCGGGGATAGCCGAAATGGAAGCGGCTGCTCCGCTCGATTGGAACGCGTTGCTTGAAGCGGTCCCCGCTTCCGTCGCTGAGCAAATCGAGCTCGAACGGGTGAACATCGCCTGCGCAGGCCGTGTTCTGGCCGACAAGACTTCACTCCATGCGCAGGACGGCGATGAAGTCGCGCTGCTCCCACCCGTCAGCGGGGGTTGAGCGGATGCGTGATGTGCGCCTGCTGGCCAAGGGCTTCTCGCCCGCGCCGCCACTTGCCGCGCTGGCCCGCGCGTGTCCCGATGCGGGTGGTATTGCAAGCTACACCGGCAAAGTCCGCGCCAGCGGGGTAAAAGTGCTCGAATTGCAGCATTACGAGCCGCTAACTCTTCCCGGGATGGTGATGCTGGCCGATCGGACAATTGCACGTTTCGAACTCGACGGTGTGGTGGTGTGGCATCGCACCGGCCATATCCGTGCGGGCGCGCCGATCGTGCTGGCTGCGGCTGCCTCCCGCCATCGCCGCCAGTCGATCGAAGCGGTCGATTTCCTGATGGACCACCTGAAAAGCGCCGCCTGGTTCTGGAAACGCGAAAAGCGCGCGGACGGCTGGCACTGGATCGAACCGCGCGTCGAAGATCACGCTGATCTCGCGCGCTGGACCGCCTAGCGAATTCCCTGTCGCAATTGCGTGAGGGTCGCATCCTCGTCCGAGATCAGCGCGAGCACTTGCGTGCGCGCTGCATCGACCGCAGCCGTATCCTCCGAGGCAGTGGTGCGCGATATCTGGATCGTATCGAGTTCGGCAAGGCTGATCGCCGTATTACTGCGCGCCGAATCGAGCGAGGCAAGGGCTATCTGCGCCGACGCCCAGGCGTCGCTGCCGATCGCGCTCCCTCTTGCCACATCGGCCAGTCGCGATGCAGCCGGTACTTGCTTGAGAAAAGCTTGATGCGATGCCTGCGCTTGCTGGCCGAGCGTTGCCAATTGTTCAGCCAGTGTGCCGGAAACCGCGACTGGCACCGGCGGCACATCGAGCGGCTTGGCCGGGGTTGGGGTGAACTGGCCTTGCGCACGTTCGACATCGCGAATCTGGAGCGAGGGATAGTCGTCCTTCGTCGCCGCACAACCGGCGAGCGTGAACAGCAGGGCAAGTGTGGTAAGGCGGCGCATCGCCATTGCAGATAGCACGCCAATTCCTTTGTGCCAGCCCGACTGCGACTGACACGATCCGGCGTTGACTTCGCGCCGTTCATCCCCTAACGGCACGCTTCTTTCCGGGCCTGCTATTCGGTGGGTCGACGGGTGCGCCGGTAATTCGCAAGGTTCCGGCATAGCAAATTGAACGAGAGACAAGCACCATGTTCGCAGTAGTGCGCACAGGCGGCAAGCAGTACCGGGTTGCCGCCGGAGACAAGATCGCGGTTGAGAAGCTCGCTGGTGAAGCGGGTGACACCATCAATTTGGGCGACGTCCTGCTCGCAGGCGATGGCGATAAGCTCGCCGACGCAGCGAAGACGGTCGTCTCGGCCGAGATCATCGCTCAGGCCAAGAGCGAGAAGGTGCTCGTCTTCAAGAAGCGCCGCCGGCATAACTATCGCCGCAAGAACGGCCATCGCCAGCAGATGACGCTGCTGCGCATCACGGCTGTGGGCGATTCGAAGGCCGAAAAGAAGGCTGCACCCAAGAAGGAAGCTGCGCCCAAGGCCGATGAAGCCAAGAAGCCGGTCACTAAGGCCGCGCCCAAGAAGGACGAATCGGAAGCCAAGGCTGCTCCGGCGGCCAAGAAGGCTGCGCCGAAGAAGGACGCAGCGGCAAAGGCGGCTCCGGCCAAGAAGCCAGCCGCCAAGAAGGCTCCGGCCAAGAAGTCCGAAGACAAGTAAGGAGACCGAACGATGGCACATAAAAAAGCAGGCGGTTCATCGCGTAACGGTCGTGATTCGGCCGGTCGTCGTCTCGGCGTGAAGAAGTTCGGCAGCCAGGGCGTGCTCGCCGGCAACATTATCGTGCGCCAGCGCGGGACCAAGTTCTATCCCGGCACCAATGTCGGCATGGGCAAGGATCACACGCTTTTCGCGCTTACCGAAGGCGTGGTGCGATTCCACAAGGGCAAGCTTGGCCGCAAATATGTCTCCGTGGACATGATGCAAGAAGCAGCCGAATAACCGGACGCTCCGATAACGGGATCGTCCAACGGAGACGGTCCCAGCCGGGCACATGAACCGGCAAGCCAAAGAGGGAGATGGGACCTGACCCGTCTCCCTCTTGTCGTTTCTCCCTCTCCATCCGGAGAAATACGCATTTCGCCACCACGCAATTGTCACGTAGCCGGACTAGGAGCCCGGTGCGTCGGCCAAGGGGAGTGAAGACGATGTTCCACCGCACTGAACGGCTGTTGCTGCGGCCCGCATGGATGGAAGACGCCGAAGGCATTTACGCCGGAATCGGCGAACACGCGGTGATCCGCAACCTCGCGCGTGCGCCATGGCCCTACACGCTCGACAATGCGCGCGAATTCCTTGCTCTCGAGCATGGAGACGATCTGCCGCGTTTCCTCGTGACCTTGCCGGGCGACGACGGATCGACCATCCTCGGCATGATCGGGCTTAACTATCGCGATCAAGACATCGAATTAGGATACTGGATTGCCAAACCTTTTTGGGGGCAGGGTATCGCCACCGAGGCCGCGCGTGGCCTGATCGAAGTTGCTCGCAATATCGGGATTTCGCGGATTTCGGCGAGTCACTTTGTGGACAACCCGGCGTCGGGCAGGGTTCTGCGCAAGGCCGGCTTCGTGCCGACGGGGGAAATCCGCCAGCTCTATTCGCTTGGGCGGGGCGAGACGGCGCCCAGTGCGTTGTATTCGCTGGATCTGACGGATTGCGACTATCCTCCCATGCGAGTCGCCGCCTGACATATTTGTTGCGGGGGAGTCCGGTCGGGGAACCTCGGCTTGTCACACTTGTACCATGGCGCGGATTGGGTAACGATCCGCGCCATGAGGACCAGAAAGAGACTGCCGCCCGAAGAATCGCGGCTGATCGCGCTTGAGGCTGCGCGCAGCTTGCTGATCGAGGCGGGGCCGCAGGCGGTAACGCTGAAGGCTGTCGCTTCGCGGATCGGGCGTACCCATGCCAATCTTCTGCATCATTTCGGCTCGGCGGCGGGCCTCCAGCGCGATCTTGCGGCCCATCTTGCCGGCACTGTCTGCGCTACCATAGCCGAGGCTGTGCGTGCGAGCCGGGCGGGGCTGGGCAGTCCGCGCGAAGTGGTCGACCTGGCGTTCGACGCATTCGACAAGGAAGGCGCAGGTGCGCTGGCCAGCTGGATGATCCTCACGGGCAATGAGGACGCGCTGACTCCGATCGTCGAGACGATCCACGCGCTTGTGGATGAGATCGCCGCCGAGGAAGCGGGCGGGCGTGGCGTGGCCGCGGTGCACGAAGACACGCTGGCGCTCGTCCTCATGGCGATGGGCGACGCGCTGATCGGCAAGGCACTCGCGCGTTCGCTGGGGCTGGAAGACACGGCCGCGCGCGACCGGGCGCAGCGCATGCTCGAAGGTTCGATTGAACAGGTCAGCAGATGATGCGTGATTCGTAACTCGCGCATCGAGCTGTGTACCCTGGTGGATAATCTTGTGCTGAATAACCGACCGTTCTCAGGAAACTCAGTACAGAGGCCGAATGGCTGAAATGTTGGGGGGAGCGGACATCAATTTCGAGAGCAGTTCGAAATGTCTCCAGAGAATATTGCACGGCTGAACAATAATGAAAGTCTTGCTCGATGGCGGAATCAAACCAAAAAAAACAACAAGTTGGATTCACTAAGTCAGGCAAACTTTGGCTAATCGGGTGCGGCCTCCTGTTTGCGTTGTCGTTCCCTTTTGGGTCGCTCAATAACGCGACACAGCTCACGCCGGACGATGCCGATGTCATATCTTTCGGCTTTGAATTGGCAGGTGTAATTGCAATCCTAGGAGCATTCATCCTTTGGAAGGCGACAGTTTCTTGGCCGTTGAAGAATCGCATCGGATTTGTAGTCGCATTGTCATTCATCACTTTCTTGGCCTCGATACTCGCATTCATGCCAGCAGCCGGCATTGTCGAAGGGTGGATGAATTTCCCGGCGGCGAGCACGAAAACCTTCGAGGCATTTCTTCCTATTGGAAGGGCGTATCGGTCTCATTCGAGATCCGGTGATAGTTGGACTATCCAACCAACTCCTCTTTGGACGAACATCGACGTTACTCAAGCGGACTGGGATTTTATGCTCACGAGGCGGCGACCCTGGGATGATGGTACAGATCCCGATAATATATCAAGTAACGGATATTTCTGCGCAAAGGTCACCATGCAAAAATCGGGAGACGCGTTGAGGATTATCTATAGCGGCCACTACAACCCGTTGAATTGGACCTACAGGTTGCCGACTGGTGCGATTGTCGTTTGCCCTCGCGGAGCAAAGGGCCAGCCATATCTCAAGTTGCACTGAGACTATGTCCGCAATGGTGTCGTGTCCGGAAATTCCGCTCCTGGAGGCAAACGCCACAAAAGCGGACACTCAACCCCATTTCCGAATGCGTCCCCATGGCTTAGCCGGGCGCGATGTGCGCCGCGCGCTGCCAGTCGGGTAGCGCGGCGGGATCGAGATCCTCGAGCCGCAGGTGATCCACTGCCAAGCCCAGCTTGGGATAAGCCGTCTTGCGCCGCTTCTCGTCCGACTTTGCCAGCGGGACCACCGCCAGCCGCCGGTTGACCTTCTGCCGCCAGTTCATCCGCGCGGTGTTTTCCTGTCCGATGTAGCAGCCCTTGTCGAAGGCGACGCCGTGCAACTCGACCGCATTGGTTTCCAGCCAGAGGATATCGCCCAGCTCCGCGCGTCCTTCGGGCACACCCAGCGAAAGGCGATGGGCGCGCCATTCCTCGTCCGCGCTCTCGTCGCCGGGATCGACCGGTGCCAGCCAGCGCTCGCCCAGATCCGCAAGCCTCGGATCGGCCGCGCCGCCGTCACCCGCCTCCTTGCGCCAGTGGACAGCAACCTCCGGATCGACGGCAATCGCGATCTTGCGGCGCAGGCGGTAGAGCGAAAGGCGCTTTGCCAGATCCTCTGCTGCCTCCGCCTCGCAATCGAGCAGGATCTCGCCATTGCCGGCGGGCCAGACAAGGAAATCGAACAAGGTCTTGCCTTGCGGCGTAAGCAGCGCGGCATAGACTGGCAGGGCCTTTGCAACATCGTTGGTGACAAGGCCCTGGAGGAAGGCGCGCGCATCCTCGGATGAATCGTCGGGTGACAGGCGCACGACAGCGCGGCTGAACAGGCGGGTTGCGGTCATGCCATCCAAGCTGGGGAATTTGGCGCCGGGGTCAAGGGTGGCCCTGTCCTACATCGATCCTACAGTCTAAGGCAGGTGGAAATGATCGCCGGAACGCCCGGTTACCCTCGAAGAATGCCACCGATTGCCCGATGGCGTTTTTTCGCTCTGAACCGTGTTCCATGTGTTCCAGATTGTAGGACTGACGCACGTCGCATGACCCGAATCACCATCCGCCGCCCTGACGACATGCATCTCCATTTCCGTGATGGCGCAACCATGCGCGCGGTGGTGCCGTTCACCGCGCACCAGTTCGCCCGAGCGATCGTTATGCCGAATCTCGCCCCGCCGATCACGACTGCGGCAATGGCGGCGGATTATCGGGAGCGGATCGTGGCGGCGGTACCGGACGGCGTCGCATTCACGCCGCTGATGACCTGCTATCTCACCGATGAGACCGATGCGGATGATCTTGCTCGTGGGCATGAAGCCGGGATTTTCACTGCGGCCAAGCTCTATCCGGCAGGCGCGACCACCAATTCGGCGAGCGGCGTGACCGATGTCGCCAATATCATGGGCGTGCTGGAGCGGATGGCCGCCATCGGGATGCCTTTGTGTGTTCATGGCGAGGTGACCTCAGCCGATATCGACATCTTCGACCGTGAGGCGGTGTTTATCGAGCGGGTTTTGGCCCCGCTGGTCGAGCGCCTGCCGGAGCTGAAAGTGATCTTCGAGCACGTCACCACCGAGGATGCGGTGTCCTTCGTCGCAGGAGCGGGCGCGAATGTCGCAGCGACGATTACGCCCCAGCACTTGCACATCAACCGCAACGCCATGCTGGTGGGCGGGATCAGGCCGCATATGTACTGCCTGCCGGTCGCCAAGCGCGAGAAGCATCGTCTGGCGCTGCGCCGCGCGGCGACATCGGGCAGCGCGAAGTTCTTTCTCGGGACCGACAGCGCGCCGCATCATCGGCACACCAAGGAAACGGCCTGCGGCTGCGCGGGCATTTTCAACGCGCCCTATGCGCTCGAAAGCTATCTGACCGTTTTCGAGGAGGAGGGCGCGCTCGACCGCTTCGAAGGCTTCGCCTCGGAGCATGGCGCGCGTTTCTATGGGCTGCCGCTCAATGAAGGGACAGTGACGCTCGAAAAAACGGCTGTCGAGGTTGCGGACGAAGTCGGCGGCGGCGAAGCGGCTATCGTGCCGTTTCACGCTGGCGAGACGCTACCTTGGCGGCTCGCGAACGCCTGAGAAGGTCCCATGCGAACACGCCGGCCGCCAGCCAGATAAAGCCGAAGGAGACCATCTGAACGCGGTGGAGGGGCTGGTGGAACACAGTGATTCCGAGCACGAACACAATGCTGGGCGCGAGGAACTGGAGAAAGCCTAGCGTCGAGTAGGGCAGTTTGCGCGCCGCGATGGCGAACAGCGTCAGCGGCACCGCGGTGAGAATGCCGCCCAGGACGATGGCAGCGCTGAGGCCAGGAGAAACGAGGAAGGACGAGCCGCGGTTCGCCCCGAACCACAACACGATTGCGAAAGAGGGTAACTGCAGCAGCATCGCTTCGATAGTCAGGCCAGGGACTGCGCCTACCGGAACCTGCTTGCGCAGGAGGCCATAGGTGCCGAAACTCAGCGCTAGTGCAAGGCTGATCCACAAGGTTGTAATGGCCTCGCCCGCCAGCACCGCCACGCCGCAAAACGCCAGCGCCACCGCGACCCATTGCGCGCGGGTGAGCCGTTCGCCCAGTATCAGCGTGCCCAGCAGGACGTTGACCAGCGGATTGATGTAGTACCCTAGACTGGCCGCATAGACCTGATCCTGCTGGATCGCCCAGACATAGACGAACCAGTTGACCGAAATCAGCGCGGCGCTGCCCAGTAGCCAGCGCAGGATATGCCAGTTGGTCAATGCCGCTCGAAGGTCGGGTCCCTGACGACGAATGGCAATAATGATGAGGCAGATGGGAAGCAGCCAGATGATTCGCCACGCAACGAATTCGAACGCCGGGACTTCGCGAACCAATATCAGGTAAAGCGGCAGGAATCCCCAGATGAGATAGGCGCCGAGGGCTGAAGCCAGTCCTTCGCGGTCGGTGTGAAGTGCCCCCTGGGTCATTGCGGAGCCGGTATGCGCTCACCGGGGCTAGGGCAAGCACTCGCTTCGTCACAACCAAATGCACGGTTTATCGCAAACAGGAAATCTGACCACACGGTTGCATCCTGTTCAGCTTTGATGCTCTAAACATGAACCATCAAACGAGCACAGCAAGTAAGGAGTGCTACCATGACTATCTCGCTCAAGACCACCGCCCTGGCGCTGGCGACCGGCGGACTCGCCCTGGCGAGCCCGGTAGCCGCACAGGATTTCGGCCACGACTACGCGCCATCGAGCCCTGTCTACGGCCAGATGACGGCCGACCACAGCCGACACGGACATGATCGTCATGAATATCGTGGCCGCGGCCATGATCGCGACGACTATCGCGGACGCTATTACAACAATTATCGTTCCACCCGTTATTCGCAGCCGGTCTATCGCAACACCCGCGTGTGGCGTGGCAACGACGGTCGGTATTATTGCCGCCGTTCGGACGGGACAACCGGCCTGATCATCGGTGCCGCAGGTGGCGCACTGCTCGGCCGTGAAGTTGCCGGACGCCGGGGTGACAGGACGCTTGGCGCTATTCTCGGCGGTGCGGCTGGCGCGCTGCTCGGCAAGAGCCTCGATAGCGGAGTGCATTGCCGCTGACCTGACATAAGAGCTTCGGCCGCGCCCACCCGCGGTCGCAAGCGCGGCTTCCACCGAGCCGTGGAGGGCGTCGTCACCGCTTGCTGAAGGGCGGGGGCGGCGCCTTCAAATCTGTCCGAATCAGGCGTCTGCCAATCCGATTCCGACATTGGCGCGCGGCTGGTCCATCTGAGTGCTGGCAACGGGATAGGCGCAATAATCCGCGGCGTAATACGCCGCTGCACGATGGTTGCCCGACAGCCCAATGCCGCCGAACGGAGCAGCGGACGACGCACCATTTGTGGGCCGGTTCCAGTTCACGATGCCTGCCCTGATATGGCTCCAGAAATGCTGGTAGTCGGTGGGCGACCCGCCAATCAGCGAAGCCGACAAGCCATAGCGTGTGGCGTTGGCCTCTGCGATTGCGGCATCGAGATCGGGCACGCGAACGACCTGTAGCAACGGTCCAAACAGTTCGATATCCGGACGCTCTTCCATGTCGGTAACATCGAGCAGAGAGGGTGTCAGGAAAGGCAAGTCCTTTTGGGGACGACGCATGTGCAGGATCGGCTTTCCGCCCCGGCTCATCAAAGCAAGGAAGCTCTCGCTCAGTAAGTCGGCGGTATCATTGTCGATTACCGGGCCCATGAAGGGCTGTGGATTTGCAAAGGGTTCATTGACGATCAGCCGTTCAGCGAGTTTCTGGACCGCTGGAACGAGCTTGTCGTACATAGCATCGGTTACGACCAATCGCCGCGCGGCGGTGCAGCGCTGTCCGGCAGTGGTAAAGGCGGACTGGATGACCAGTGCGGCAGCATCCTCGATCAACGGAGTATCAATGGCCACGATCGGATTGTTGCCGCCCATTTCCAGCGCCACGATCTTGCCCGGATTGGTCGCAAGTTTGCGGTTGATTGCGATGCCTGCACGCGCCGAACCGGTGAAGAGAACGCCATCCACATCGTCGTGCCCGACCAGTTCCTTGCCTTCCTCTGGGCCGCCAATCAGGCATTGGACGACATCTTTAGGAATCTTGGCGGCGTGGAAGCACTTGACCAGGAATTCCCCGACTGCAGGGGTCTTCTCGCTCGGCTTGAATACGACCGTATTGCCCGCGATCAAGGCGGGGACGATATGGCCGTTGGGAAGGTGAGCGGGGAAGTTATAAGGCCCGAGGACCGCCATCACGCCATGCGGCTTGTGCCGAACCGATGCAGTGCCCTGAAGCGCGCTGTCGAGTTTCTTACTGCCGGTGCGCTCGGCATAGGCATTGATCGAGATCTCGACCTTGCCGATCACCGCTTCCACTTCGGTCCGCGCTTCCCACAAGGGTTTTCCGGTCTCACGAGCGATCAGTTCGGCGAAAGGCTCGGCCTGCTTGCGGACCTCGTTAGCGAAACGGCGCACCAGTTCGATCCGGCGGGCATGCGGTTCGCTGGCCCACCTTGGAACTACTGCTCGTGCTCGGCTTATCGTTTCTTCGACATCGCCATGCACACCGCGCCACAGCTCTTCGCCGGTGGCCGGTTGGATTGAGATAATTTCTTCTGACACTTGCGTATTTCCTGAATTCTTGCCGTTGCTGTGCAGCCTTGCGGCTACGGCGTCAATTCGCCTGTTCGGTATGTCCCGCTGGCACCGGAGGCGGCCCATGCGCCTGGCCCATCGCGCGAACAGCGTCGATCTTTGATTCGAGCATTGTCCAGTCGTCGTTGTCCGCGATGGCGGACCAGATGGCCTCGACCTCCTCTATCAGCATTGCCTCGGGCTCATCGCCTTTCCAATAGGAGCGATCGCTCGACAAAGTTTCGCGCCCTTCAATGGCTTTCGCCAGATCCCCTTCTGCATTGCGTCCTCCGCGGTGATCGAAGAAGAACCGGTCGGGCGATACCTGCGTAGCCGTCAGTTGCGCTTCGCTGGCTGCAACGAGCTGCTGATCGGCTTTGCCTCCAAGGCTTTCGACTCCCAGCCGCCAGCACCAACGCCGCCCAACAGCCGCCATGTAAAGCGGGCCGAAGCGTTCGAGCGCGGCGATCAGGGGAGGGGCGTCGCACAACAAGCGCAATGCGACCGCGAATTGCCCGCAATTCCAGTGCAATGCCTCTGGCTGACGACCGAAGGCATAAAGCCCGGCGTGGTCGAAATAGGCAGCAGTGAAGCCCGGGTCCCAACGTGGCAGGAAGCGCCACGGACCGTAGTCGAAGCTTTCTCCGCTGACGTTCATATTATCGGTGTTGAGCACGCCATGGACGAAACCGGCGACCATCCAGCTCGCTGCCAGATCGGCCATCCTCTCTACCACGTGATGCATGAGCCGAACGGCGGGCTCGTCACGACCGGGTGCATCCTCGGGCGGGGGCGGACCGGGAAATTGCGCGAGGCAGTAATCGACCAACTGAGTCATGTGCTCGCGCTCTTCGAGCGCCAGCAGTCGTTGAAAAGTGCCGATGCGGATATGACCGTGGCTCAATCGCGTCAGCACGGCCGAGCGGGTGGGTGAGGGCTCGTCCCCGCGCCACAATTGCTCGCCGGTTTCGATTACCGCGAATGTCTTGGAGGTGTCGACGCCTAGCGCTTCGAGCATTTCCGTCGCAAGTATCTCACGCACTGCGCCTTTCAGCGTCAGCCTTCCATCGCCCGCCCGGCTCCACGGCGTTTGCCCCGAACCCTTGGTTCCGAAATCCATCAGACGGCCGTCGCCGTCCCGCATTTGTGCGCACAGGAAGCCGCGCCCGTCGCCGATCTCTGGATTGTATACCCGGAACTGGTGCCCGTGATAGCGCAATGCCAGCGGCTGGGGCAGGTTGTCGGGCAAGGGATCGAAGCGCCCGAAATGGGCCGTCCAGTCATCCTTCGACAAATTGTCGAGACCGACAGCCGGGGCCCACCGACGATTGGCGAAACGCAGTTTCGTTTCCGGGAAATCGGCCGGGTTTACTGTATCCGCCAGCCATGGTGCCAGTGCGGTGATCGGTGTATCGGCATGATAGCTGGCCGCTTGCGGTTCTTCGCGCATATGGCAATAGTGGACCCCGTGGCCGGGTGGTGCAAGGGGAAGCCCTTCGGCCGATCCATCCAAGAAACGAAACAGGACGATTGCTTCTCTTCCGCATGGACACGATCTTTTCCGACCACAACTGGCAAAGTGCCGACGGGCTGACGCTGCATTTCCGCGATTATCCCGGTGACGAAACGCGTCCGGCGGTGCTGTGCTTGCACGGCCTCACGCGCAACGCGCGCGATTTCGAGGATCTGGCGGCGCATATTGCAGAGCAGGGCTGGAGGGTGATCGTTCCCGACATGCGAGGGCGGGGCGAAAGCGAATATGCTTCCGACAGCGCCAGCTATGCGCTGCCCAGCTACGTCGACGACCTAACACGGTTACTCGACCAGTTGGGCGTCGGTCGGGTTGTTGCGATCGGGACTTCCATGGGCGGGTTGATGATCATGCTGCTGGCTGCGCAGCGACCTGAACTGTTTGCAGCCGTGGTACTCAACGATGTCGGGCCGGTGGTCGAAAGTGAGGGATTGGAGCGCATCCGTACATACGTCGGCCAAGGTCGCAACTTCCCGACATGGGTGCATGGCGCGCGTGCGCTGGCAGAACTGCATGGTGAAGCGCATCCCGATTTCGGGCTCGACGACTGGCTGACCATGGCCAAACGCACGCTCACACTGTGCAGCAATGGCCGCATTGCCTTCGACTACGACATGAAGATAGCCGAGCCGATCCTGGCGGCCGAGGATCTGCCGGACTCCGAGACGAGTCCGGCGCCGGATCTATGGCCGATGATCGACGCGTTGAAGGATAAACCCGCTGTACTGGTGCGCGGGGCGCTATCAAATATTCTCTCTGCCGCAACGCTCGAGCGGATGCAGCATGCGCTTCCTCGCGCGCAGGCTGTGACGATCGCGCGTGCTGGGCATGCTCCGACGCTCGACGAGCCGGAGGTTCGCGCCGCGATAGACCGGCTGCTGCAGGAGGTGTCGTGAGCGCTCAGCACATGGTGCCCAAGCGCATCCTTCATATTCACGGGAACTTCGACAACACATCTGCCGCTCGCCGCAGTGTCGATGTGATCAATTGCCTGGGCCCGGGTTTTGGCCATGCTATCGTTTCGGGCGACAATATCGGTGGCGGGATCGATGGCGTGAACGATGACATTACCGCCACGCGCGTGGTTGGTTTCGCGCGGATGAGTGGTCCGCCCATGCCGGGCAAGTTGCAGCGTATCGCGCGCGATATGCGCGGTTACGATCTCGTCTGCACCTATGGGGGCGGGGCAATGAACGCCGCCCTTGCGCATACGCTATTCGCCGATCTGCACGGCCTTCCGCCACTGATCCACCATGAGGATGGGTCCGATGGCCTGCCGGACAACCCTTCTCGACGGCAGGTGTGGCTGCGCCGCATAGGTCTGGGACGCGCGGCGGGATTGGTCGTACCGAATGAACAGCTGGAAGAACTGGCGCTGACCGCATGGCAACAGCCGATCGGACGGGTGAAGCACATCCCAGACGGGATTGAACTCCCAAAGCAAGGCAAAAAGCCCAAAGGTGACGCGCTCCCGCGCCTGCTCAAGCGACCGGGCGAATTGTGGGTCGGAAATAGCAGCGAATTCCTCCCGCGTGACAATCTGCCGACGCTGGTTCGTGCTTTTGCCGAACTTGCCGACAATTGGCATCTTGTGTTGTTGGGCGATGGCCCTGAACGAGCGCGCGTCGAAGCGGAGATTGACCGATTGGCGATCAACCACCGTGTCCATATCCGCCCGGCACCGGCGCGGATGGAGCCGCTTCTGGGTCTGTTCGATATCTATGGGCTGGCTGGACCCATACCGTTGGAATATCCACCACGACTGCTGTCGATTATCGCATCGGGAGTGCCGCTGGCTGGTGTCGCACTGGGTTCCTCGGCAGATCTCTTGTCTCCGGACAACGCCGCCTTCGTCTTCCCCGGTGGCAATGACGAGGAACTGGCGCAGGCCCTCGTTGGCCTTTCGTTCGATGATCGTTTGCGCAAGTCGGTGGGTAAAGCCAATCGCGAGGAGATTGCGACCCGCTTGTCTCGCGAACGTATGACTTCGTCCTACAAACGGCTCTACAGCAGTGCGATCGATCGTGGTCCGGCGGTTGCGCGGTAATAGACGCATCGCGTTTCATCGCCCGTTCACCCGGATGGGGACAGTCACAGGCCAAACGCAGCCAGACCATTGAACTCGCGCGGAGGTCCGCCTAGAGACGCGCGCACATCGTCAACCATGAACGGATACCGCCACAAGTGGCCCTGCCGACCCGACCCAAGCCCCCCTCCCGTGAAGATATTCTGGCGCGCCGTCGCGCAGCCGAGGAAGAAGCTCTGCTCAAGGAGGTCGACGATGCCGTCCGTCAGGACGAGATGGCCGAGTTCGGTCGCCGGTTCGGTTTACCGCTAGCCATAGTGTTTTTCCTGCTTATCGCCGCCTTTGGTGGCTATCTTTACTGGCAGCACCATCAGAACGCCGAGCGCGAGCAAAACAGCGAACAAATCGTTACCGCGCTCGACCAGGTGCAGGCCAACAACATGAAGCAGGCCGATGCCAAATTGGCACCCGTTATCAAGGACGGATCACCTGCCGCGCGTTCGACTGCGCGGATGTTGTCTGCCGCCATTGCTGTCGAGAACAGCGACCCCGACCAGGCCGTGAAAACGCTGGCGGAGATTGCAGCCGATCCCAAGGCGCCCCAGCCGATGCGCGACCTTGCGCTGGTTCGCAAGGTGACCTTGCAGTTCGACAAGATGGACAAGTCCAAGGTCATCAGCACGTTGTCGCAGCTTGCGGTGCCGGGCAATCCCTATTTCGGCAGCGCAGGCGAACTGACCGCCATGGCTTATCTGGAGCAGGGCAAGAAGCAGGAGGCGGGCACGATGTTCGCCGCAATCGCCAAGGACAAGACCGTGTCCGAATCGATCCGCTCGCGCTCACGCCAGATGGCTGGTGTGCTGGGCGTTGATGCGATTGTCGATCCGCAGAAACTCCTCGCGCAACAGAGCGGTGCTTCCGCCGGTGCGCCTGAAGAAGGCGCGCCCCCTCCGGGCGCCGAGTAACCCATCAATAGCTGGAAAGATCGCTGAATGACGCGCCACACTAAGAAACGGATGCTGGTGGTTGGATTGGCAAGCGCGCTCGCGCTGAGCCTGACGGCCTGCTCCGGAGGCCTGTTCGGCAGCAAGGGCAAGCGCACCACGCCGACTCTTGGCGAACGCATCCCGATCCTCTCGCATATCGACAATGCGGTCGAGGCCGATGCCTCGCTTGCCAACGTCCCTGTCACCTTGCCGCCCGCGACCGTCAACAAGGACTGGGCGCAGCCTGGTGGCTCGCCGAGCAAGACCTATGGCCACCTGTCCCTGTCCGCTACGCCGCAGCGCGTCTGGAGCGTGCAGATTCCCGGTGCGACCGATCGTGTGCGGCTGGCGGCTGCTCCGGTCATCGGAGACGGGCGGCTTTATGTGGTCGACACCGACGGTGCGGTTCATGCATTCGATGCGGCGACGGGTCAGCAGGACTGGGTCCACCCCACCGATGTTCCCAAGAGCCTTTTCAAGGCCGGTTTCGGCGGCGGGGTCAGCTACGATTCGGGTCATGTTTACGCGACTGATGGCGTTGGCGATGTGATGGCGATCGACGCCAAGACGGGAGCCACCGTCTGGACCGTCAAGCCAGCCGGTCCTTTGCGCGGCGCGCCGACGATCGCTTTCGGTGCTGTCTATGTGATGACGCAGGACAACCAGATCTTCGCGCTCGACGAGAATACCGGTAAGAATCAGTGGCAGGAGACTGCCTCGACCACGCAGGCAGGCGTATTTGGCGTCGCCGCACCGGCAGCCGGGCAGGGTACGATCATTGCTGGCTACAGCTCGGGTGAGCTGGTTGCCTATCGTTACGAAAACGGCCGCACTTTGTGGTCCGATGCGCTGGCGCGGACCAGTATTTCGACGCAGGTCGGTTCGCTGACCGATATCGATGCCGACCCGATCATCGACAATGGCCGCGTCTATGCGCTGGGGCAGGGTGGTCGCATGGCCGCCTATGAACTGGTTACCGGGCAGCGGATTTGGGAACTGGGCCTTGCCGGCATATCCACACCGGCAGTCGTTGGCGAATGGATATTTACCCTTACCGATAACGCCCGGATGCTGGCGATTGCCCGTGCTACTGGCAAGGTGCGCTGGGTCAGCCAGCTCAATCATTATCGCAAGCCCAAGAAGAAGGACGATCCGATCTTCTGGAAGGGGCCGGTGCTGGCGGGCAACAAGCTGTGGGTGGTCAACACTCTGGGGCAGATCTGGACCGTGAACCCGCAGGACGGGCAGGCAACGCAATACACCGACCTCAAGGCTTCGGTCAGCCTCGGCCCGGTTGTGGCGAACGATACGCTTTACGTGCTGGACGACAGCGGAAGGATTACCGCCTTCCGCTGATCGGAGGCCCGCCGCTCAGAGCGGCTTACCGTCGTCGGTATTGAAGATGGTCAACTCGCTCGCGAGGGGCGGGTTGGCTTTCATCACTTCGCGGAATGCCCGCATATGGTCGGACTTGCCGTGAGCTTCCAGCGCGGCACCGTCGCGCCATCTTTCGCATAACAGCAGCACATCAGGATCCGAAAGATCCTGCGCGAAAGTGTACATCAGGCAACCGTCTTCCGCGCGGCTCTTCTCCATCATCGTCACCAGCGCTTCGCGCGCGCCATCAAGTTTTCCACTTTCGATGCGGATCGTTCCGTTGATCTGGATCATTCTGCCTCTCTCCGTTCAGAAACTGTATTTGTAGACGCGCTTGATATCGCCGCCCCATTCGCCGTTGAATTTCTCCAGCAGGCGCTGTGCGGGCACCTTGCCGCTGGTTACGATCTCTTCGAGCGTGTCGAGAAATCCGGTTTCATTGTCGCCACTGGCGTTGAGACGCGCACGCGCTGTCAGGCCCGAACGAGCGATAGACAAGACTTCGCGGGCAATATCCTTGAGTTTGCCGCCGCCGGGGATCGGCGCGTCGAGTGCCAGCTTCGGGACGGCGTTGCGCAGGGCTTCACGCTCTTCCATCGACCAGTGCTTGACGACGTCCCATGCCGCATCGAGCGCGGTCTGGTCGTAAAGCAGCCCAACCCAGAGCGCAGGCAGGGCGCAGATCCGGCTCCATGGCCCACCGTCCGCACCGCGCATTTCGAGGAAGCTCTTGAGCCGGACTTCGGGAAAAGCTGTCGAGAGGTGATCGACCCAATCGCCCTCGCGCGGCAATTCGCCGGGCAGGGCGGGCAATTCGCCTTTGAGAAAATCGCGAAAGCTCTGGCCCGCCGCATCGATATATTTGCCGTCTCGAAAGACGAAATACATCGGTACGTCGAGCATGTAGTCGACATAGCGATCGTAGCCGAAGCCATCCTCGAACACGAACGGCAGCATCCCGGTGCGATGGGGATCGGTGTCGGACCAGATGTGGCTGCGATAGGAGAGGTAGCCGTTGGGCTTGCCCTCGGTAAAAGGCGAGTTGGCGAACAGTGCGGTGGCGAGCGGCTGCAACGCCAATCCAACCTTGAATTTCTTCGCCATGTCGGCTTCGCTCGAATAATCGAGATTGACCTGGATGGTGCAGGTCCGCAGCATCATGTCGAGCCCCAGCGAGCCTACGCGCGGCATGTGCCGCAACATGATGTCATAGCGCCCCTTGGGCATGATCGGCAGCTCTTCGCGGGTCTTGTCGGGCCACATGCCAAGGCCGAGGAAACCGACTCCGCAGCACTCGCCAATGGCCTTGACCTGTTCGAGGTGCCGCCCGGTTTCGGCGCAGGTCTGATGCAGGTTTTCCAGTGGCGCACCGGACAGTTCGAGCTGGCCTGCAGGCTCAAGGCTTACGGTGCCATCTTCTCCGCGCATGGCGATGACCTTGCCGCCTTCCTCGACCGGTTCCCAGCCGAATTGCCGCAGGTTCATCAGCAGATCGTGGATACCGCATGGCTCGTCATAGGACGGGGCGTGAAAGTCGTCGCGTTTATAGACGAGCTTTTCATGCTCGGTGCCGATGCGCCAGCGATCCTTGGATTTCTCGCCGCCGATCATCGGCGCGAGCAGTTGGTCGCGGCTCTCGATCAGCGGATCGTCGGCCAGTGAAACGTCGCGTGTGCTCATGCGGGTTGCGTTAGGCAACGCATCACGCTCACGCCAGAGAATTGTTCCAGTCGCCCGCAAAGCTCATCCATATCGCCATTGCTGTAATCGACGCGGTTTCGCCGCGAAGGATGCGCGGGCCGAGCGTTATCGGGTGTGCCTGCGGCAAGTTGCGGATGGCATCGCGTTCGGCGTCGTCGAAGCCGCCTTCCGGGCCGATCAGCAGCGCGGCTGGCCGCCCACGCTCGGCCGCGAAGATATCGCTGGCGGGTTCGCCGCCGAGCTCGTCGGCAAAGAAAAGGCAGCGATCTTGGGGCCACTTGCGTAGGAGGCTGTCGAGGCTTTCCGGAGCGGTGATTTCGGGCAAGGCCGTGCGCGCGCATTGCTCCGCAGCTTCGGTGACGATGGTGCGTGCGCGTTCCGGATTGAGCTTATCTGCGACACAGCGCCGCGTGAGGACAGGCTGTATCCGCGCAACGCCCAGCTCGCTCGCCTTCTCCAGCACCAGATCGAAGCGATCCTTCTTGAGCAGCGCCGGGCAGAGCCATAAATCCGGAACGCTTTCGCGCTCCCTCAGGCGCTGCTTGGCAGACAGTTCGACATGGCGCTTGCCCGCCTCGATTACTTCGCACGCCCATTCACCGGTAATATCGTCGCAAACGATCACGACGTCACCGGGCGCGATCCGCATCACTCGCGCAAGGTAGTGCGCTTGGTTGCCCTCAATCCGGAGCATCGCTCCCCCAACGATCTCTTCATCGACGAACAGGCGAGGGGCAGAGCGTGGCGGCCAGGCGGGTGTTGCGGGCATGGCTAGGCAGGTGGCACGCAGCGCCCTAGGGAGCAAGAGATGAGCGAGACAATCGTCCCCGACAGCCAGCATCGCGGCCTCGTTGCGCGCCTGCCGCAGGTGCCGCGCGACCTTGCGCAGCTTGCCCGCTTCGACCGCCCGATCGGTTGGTGGCTGCTGTTCTGGCCCTGCGTATGGGGCGTGTGGCTGGCGGGCGGTGGTTTGCGGTGGGAGCTGCTCATCTGGCTGCTGGTCGGTTCCATCGCGATGCGCGGGGCGGGTTGCGTCTACAACGACATCGTCGATGCCGATCTCGACCGAAAGGTGGCGCGCACGGCGAGTCGCCCGGTCGCCAGCGGGCGAATTTCCAAGAAGCTGGCGTGGAGCTGGCTGCTCGCATTGTGTGTGATCGGCCTTGTCGTCCTCCTGCAATTGCGTGTGCTCTCGGCAAGTGTGGCGCTCGCCAGCCTTGCGCTCGTCGCGGCCTATCCCTTCATGAAGCGCATCACATGGTGGCCGCAGGCGTGGCTCGGGCTGGTGTTCACATGGGGGTTGTTGGTTGGCTGGACTGAAATTCGTGGTGACTACTGGTCTGCGCTCGCGGCAATGTATGCTGGTGCGGTGTGCTGGGTGATCGGATACGACACGATCTATGCCCTGCAAGACCGCGAGGACGACGCCCTGGTTGGCATTCGTTCCTCCGCGCTGCGCATGGGCAAGCATGTGCGCGGCGGGGTCACGCTGTTCTATACCGCGGCCATGGCGCTGTGGGCGCTGGCGTTCTGGCTCTATCGTCCCGACTGGATCGCGCTGCTGACGCTGCTGCCCGCGGCTTTGCATCTGCTGTGGCAAGTTGTGACACTCGATCCGACGGACCCGGCCAACCCGCTCGAGCGGTTCCGGTCGAATCGCATGGCCGGGTTCCTTGTTGCGGCCGCCTGCTTCGTGGTCGGCAACGCGGGGCACTGACAGGCTGGGGACAAAACCGCCTGTCGGAACCCCGCCAACTTGAGCGACTCGCGCGAGAGCGATTAGCCTTGCGCGCATGACCGACACCTTCTCCGCGCTATCGGACCCGACCCGCAGGGTTCTCCTCGACAGGCTCAGTGCAGAGGGCGGCTTGACCCTTACCGAATTGGGCGAGGGGTTGCCGATGACGCGGCAAGCGGTCGCCAAGCACCTCGCCGTGCTCGAAGCAGCCGAACTGGTCGCCAGCCGCCGCGAAGGGCGTTGCAAGCGGCACTATCTCAACCCGCTGCCGCTGGCCAAAATGGCGCGCCGCTGGCTGGCGCGGTTCGAGGACGTTCCGCTGAGTGCGATTTCCGGTTTTTCCGGAGCGCGTTCGGTTTCGCGAGTGGGGCAGGGCCGAACATCGGCTCACGCAATATCGGCTCATTCATAGCTGACGATCTCCCACTCGATTCCGTCCCAGTCGAAGAAATAGAATCGCCGCCCTGGCTCGTAGTCGCCGTGGTTCATGGTTTTTAGCCCGGCTTCGAGGATGATCTTTTCTGCGGCGTCGAGATCGTCGACAACGATCCCGACATGATTGAGCGGCGCGCCCTTGGAGAAATCGCCTCCAATCGAAGGATGGGTGTAGATCGCGACGTAGTCGTCCTTGCCGCCCAAATGGATCGTATGCCCGCCAGCTAAGGCGGGGCCTTCCCAACGGCGCTGCCAGCCTGTGATTGTCTCAAGCAGGCGAGCAAGCCGTTCTGGATCTGTGACGGAAATATTGACGTGTTCGAGCCTTGCTGTGGCCATCTGTGCCTCCTTTGCGAATCGGATGCACAGGACAATGCAACCTCAACCTGACTTGAGGTCAAGACGTTGTTGGAATAGCGTCGGTCGCATGAAATCGAGCGACTTGCTGACCATTGGAGAACTCGCCCGCCGCACCGGTCTCAGTGTCTCGGCGATCCGTTACTACGAAGAGCGCGGACTGGTGGAGGCATGGCGCACCTCCGGAAACCAGCGCCGCTTCCCGCGCGCCGACATCCGACGGCTCAGTTTCGTGCTGATCGCGCAAAGACTGGGCCTGTCGCTGGAGGAGATCGAGCAGGCGCTTGGCGGTTTGCCGCAGGGCCGCACGCCCAATGCCCAGGACTGGAGCCGGATCAGCCGCACGATCCGCCAGCGCATAGACGCCCAGATTGCCGCGCTTGAGAAAGTGCGCGAAGACCTCGACGGCTGCATCGGCTGCGGCTGTCTGAGCTTGAAGAAGTGCGCACTTTACAATGCGGGCGACAAATGGGGCGAAGGAGGCTCTGGGCCGCGGGTGCTGAGGTAATGGTCTTGCCGATTCAGGTGTAAATTGGCAGCCCACGACCAAGCAGCCTACGCGTTGCAATGTCCGTCAACCCAGAGAGCCCTCGCTCAACTCCCTGCTTTCGGATCAAGTGAAGCCTTCCTTGGTAGCCAGTTTAGCGACCGGGCTTCCTGCTCGGCGCTGGCGTCAAGGGCAGGCCCTGCCGCCATGTCTTGCGCCTTGGCCATCAGACTCGCGTAATCGGAGCCGGCTTGGCGGTAAGTTGCCCCACCGCTCGACGTTCCCGATCCGACATCCGCAAGCCGCCAACCGGTGTTATCGCGGCACGCGATACCCGATTGCTCCGGATCGCTGAAAGCACGGCAATATTCCCCACCATGATTGCGGAAGCTGATCAGGATGCGGGTGGAATTCGAATTGCCCTGCTGTGCGGCCAATTGCGTGTCGAGCGCAGTGGCGAGTTGTGCGTTGGCATAATCTGCCATCGGGCTGTCGCTACCACCGCGCGGCAGGAACAGGGCAAGGGCGAGGGCTGCGGCCATGGCGGGTGCGGCGAAATAGGTCCAACGCGGCAGACTGCGGCGTTGTTCGCGCCTTTCGCGCTTTGCTGTGAAATCGACGACTTGCGGCTCGACCACCGGTTCCTGCTGCTTGGCCCACTGTGTCAGTCGTTCGGGAACGGGCTGATCGAGGATCGGCGCGAAATGGGCGCCGAGCTGTTGCCTGAGCGCACGATGCGCGGCCACCTCGCGTGCGAGATCGGGATCGTTCTCGACCATCGCTGCGATCTCGGCGGTGCGCGCCGCATCCAGCTCGCCATCGGCATAAGCGGCCAGTTCTTCCTTTGTCGGTTTCATGGGGCATTCTCCGCCAGCATCGCGAGCAGCGCATCGCGTCCGCGCACGAGTCGCGAGTTGAGCGTGCCGACCGGGCAGTCGACGATCTCGGCCGCCTCGCGGTAGGCATAGCCTTCGACCATCACCAGCAGCACCGCCTCTCGCTGGTCTTCGGGAAGCTTTGCCATCGCGCGGTCGACGTTGGAGAGCTCGACTGTCGCTTCCTGCGCTCCGTCATGTCCCACGGACAGGCCCGCATCCTCATCCACGAAAGTCTGTTGCCGCCTGGAGACGGCGCGGGCCTCGTCTATCCGTATATTACGCATGATCCTGTACATCCAGCTATCGAGCCGCGTGCCCTCCTGCCACTTCTCGCGGTTGGCGAGCGCGCGCTCTATGGTCATCTGGCAAAGATCGTCACCGTCGGCGGTGTTGCCGGACAGCCCGATTGCAAAGCGTCGTAGCCGCGGCAGCAATGCCAACACGCCTTGTTCGAACGGATCGCCCAATCTCGGGTCGCTCACTGATCTTGCCTTCACATGGATGAAACGGCTGGCCCGGTTCGTTTCATCCATGCTTAAGGAAAAAATTGCCACCCCCAAATAATCTTGACGGAGTTGCATGCGCCCACAGATTATTCTTGCTGCCCTCGCGCTTTGTGCGCCTGTGATGCCCGCTATCGCGCAGATTGCTCTCCCCGGCGCCAACTTGCCGCAGGTAGGCTTGCCGCAAGTTGGCGTAGGCCAGGTGCTCGACAACGTCCGGCGTCATGTCGACGGCCTCGAAGAGGATTTGCGTCAGACAGCCGACGATCTTGTGCGGGCCCGCCGGTTACGGCTCGACCGACTGGTACGCGACCATCCCGATCTGATCGAGCGTGATGCAGAGGGCGATCCGGCGCGCAAGGGTGAGCTTCTGGTGATCGATCCAACCGAAAGCGATCTCGCCCACCTTCGCGACAAGGGCTTCAAGGCGATTGGCACGGAAGACATCGCCGGGACCGGGCTGGCCGTCACGAGGATCGCTCTGCCGGACGGCGTGTCGCTGGCCGAGGGACAACGGGAGGTGGCGGAGATCCTGCCACAGGCACAAGTGAGCGCGGACACGCTTTATTCCCAGTCCGGAAGATCAAGCGGACGGACAGACGATGCGCACGATGGCTCAATCGCTACGCCCGTTGGCATGATCGACGGTGCGCCCGGGCGTGGCATTGCGCTCGCTGGCGTTGCCGGTTTCGCGAAAGGTGCGCCGAATGCCAGCAATCACGGCAGCGCGGTCGCCAGCCTGCTGCAATCGGCTGGCGTGCGCCATGTCTATGCCGCCGATGTCTATGGCAGCGACCCAGCAGGCGGAAATGCGCTTGCCATCGCCCGCGCACTAGGCTGGCTGGCGAACAAGGGGGCGAAAGTCATTTCGATCAGCCTGGTCGGTCCGGCCAATCCGGTGATCGCTCGTTCGATACAGGCAGTGCACGCGCGCGGGGTGACGGTCGTGGCGGCAGTCGGCAACGATGGTCCTGCCGCACCACCAGCCTATCCTGCATCGTATCGCGATGTCGTCGCTGTAACAGGCGTCGATCGGCATGACCGGGCGCTGATCGAGGCGGGGCATGCTTCGCACCTCGACTATGCGGCGCCGGGTGCAGACATATATGGCCGTGGAGACAAGGGCCAGCGGCTCAAGCTGCGCGGTACATCGTTTGCCACGCCGCTGGCGGCTGCCCGGATTGCCGCGGCGCTGGACCGGTCAAGCGACTGGCGTCCGATCGTCGATGCCGAAGCCAGGGATCTTGGCTCGAAGGGACCCGACACCACGTATGGCCGAGGGCTGATTTGCGCCAAATGCGGTCGCTGATGCGCCCTTCAAATTTTTTTCACGAGCGATGGATTAAGGCAGTCGGGGCATCCGTTTTCCCAGTGAGCAGGACGAAATGACCATCCTGCGAGACATTGAGGAAAGGACTTCTGCCATGAAAACCACTTTGATCGCAGCTACCGCGCTTTCGCTGATTGCCATGCCCGCCCACGCCCAGCTTCTCGGCGGCGGTAGCGGCCTTGGCGGGATGGTTGGCGGCACCGTCGGCGGTGCGCTCAACGCGCCGATGAACATGCCTGCCACCAATCCCATGAACACTGTCACCCAGACCGCGAGCGGTACACTCGATGGCACAGCCAGCACGTCCGGCAGCCAGTCGGTGGATCGCAAGACCGGCCATGTCGAAGCCAATCGTAGCGCCAGCGCCAGCCTTACCGGCAGCACCGGCCGGATGCTGAACAATGCCGCCGCCCCGGTTTCGGGCAGCGCCAGCGGCTCGGGCTCGGCTTCGGGCCAAAGCAATGCCAGCGCCAACCTGATCGGCACCGACGCGGTGCGTTCGGCGGCGCAGAGCGGCGTATCGCAGGTTCGCAACCTCACCGGCTCGGTGGTGAATCGTGCCAGCAACGCCGCGAATAGTGTGCGCGGTACGGCAAGCGGTCTTGCACCGATGGCCAGCGGTGCCGCTTCCGGCTCGGGTTCGGGCCAGGCATCGGGCACTGCCGGATTGACTGGGTCGACCCTGGCTGCAGCCGGTAGTGCCGCTGCGGCGGGCGAGGGCGCGTTCTCGGTAAGCAAGGGCACTGCGGTGCTCAACAGCGCCGGACAGAAGTTCGGCAAGGTTCGCAAACTCGTCACCGACAGCAGCGGCAGGGTTCAGCAAGTGCTCGTGAAGACCCGTCACGGCGTGCAGAACCTGCCGGCAAGCGCACTGTCGGCGACCGGTAGCGGGGCCCTGCAGCTTTCTGGCTCGGCGAATGCCCAGGGCCAGAGCAACTCGAGCGATACCGCTTCGGGTCAGTAGGATCCTCCCGACCCCGCGTTGGGCCCGGCGAACCGATCGCCGGGCCCAATTCGCCTTTTTACCTCATCGCAATCTGCGGCTGTGCCACCCCTTTTCTCTCGTGTGTCTGCAAGCACGGATCACGGCAGCAAGCGGGCGTGTGCCGCGAAAGAATGGCGGGGCCATTGCTCTCGTCATGACCATGGAGATCGAACCGATGCGCTATTTTGTCTCTTTCCTGTTGCTGGCCGGTATGGCGCACCCCGGACTGGCTCAGGCTACCGCAAAACAAGCGAACGACCGCGTAAGCGCACGCACCGATAGCCAGTTCGTGCTCCAGGCGAGCACCGATTACACGCAGGGCCAATTTGATGGACAGGAGTATGAAACAGTGTCAGCCAGCGCTGGTGCTGCATACACACATGGTCGGTTGACCCTGTCGGCCTCGATTCCCTACCTTGTTACGACTGCGCCCGAAAACCTCGTCGTTAGCCAAGGCGGCTTGCTCGGTACGCCGCTTTTCGCCACCCCTACCAGCCAGACGACACGCGTGCGGCGGCAGGGTATCGGCGATCTCACGCTCCAGGCTGCCTATCAGCTTCCAACACACGGTTTCGAGGCGGTCGTGGCAGGAGCGGCCAAAGTGCCCACGGCTTCGCGTCAGGATGGCCTGGGGAGTGGCGCATTCGACTATGGCGTTTCCGGACAGATTTCGAAAAGGCTGGGGCCGATCGTGCCCTTCGTAAGCGCGGGCTACACTTTCATTGGGCAGACGGAAGGGTTTGCGGTCCACAACACTGTGTCAGGGTCCGCAGGGGCAAGTTTCACACTGGGTCGCTCAAGCGCGCTGTCCCTAAGCTATGCTTACGAGCAATCGGCAACCGACTTGATTGGCGATCGGCAAAGTGTCGGCATCGCTCTCGGTACGCAATTGGCGCCGCGTCTGCGCATGGGGCTCAACGGAAGCGCCGGTGTGTCGACCGGAGCTCCCGACGCCCAGGTGGGGCTGCACATCGGTTTGGGGTTTTGACCATGACCATGAGGCTTGCGGCTTATCGCAGCTGCAAGTTCTGGCACCATACCGAGAAAGTACGACGCTGCGTTGTCGTGAGCGTAAGTTCGTTGCCCACGCCACTTGCCGACTTGGCCAGCTATGTCTGAAAGAAGGGTGGCAGCTTCACCAAACTTGCAGCTGAAACCGATCTGTCGGCTAATGACATCATTGCGGGCATGAATGCGAATGCGATAACGCTTTGGAATGGTTAGTCGTCGGCCTTCCATGTTGATGCTCTTGGGCTTTATTTCGCTAGCGACTTCGCTGGTGCTGGGACTTATTCCGTTTGTGGCTCCCACGACGCCGATCGGATTGGTCGTATTTGCGAATTGGGCTCTGTTTATGTCGGTCAGTTATTTCGCCAGCCCCAAACCCCTTCGTCTCATTCCACCTTATCCTGCGATGACAAAATTCAATTATCGGGTTTGGCTCGTGGTGTTTCTATCATTCACCGCATCGGGGTGGCTTGCAATTTCGATGGGCCAGCCAATGTTTTAGCGTCCGCTACCCCCAACTTTCCAGACGTGGTTGGCAGGCTGGGATCGACACCATAGCGGACGTTCTAAATTTAGCGGCAGTTCTTGAATGCAGCGTCGTCACTCGCGGATCTTGAACTAGGTGCAACAGCTCATATAGGGAGCTCTAGACAAGCGCCCTACTGTTTGCGTGAAGCTGGTTCGGTCCGACACGCCGCCGGGATCAGGTCAAGCAAAATCCCAGTTCTTCTAGCCCGCATCTTATCGCCAACCTTGCAATTGCTGATATCGCTCAAATCAACGTTGGTTCCGCCGACCAAACCTTGCTTATCCTCGAATGAAACGAATACCTCGGTGGGTTGGTATTGATCAGTTCCTGCGCCAAACCCAGTGATGGTAACTTCTTCTACCGTACCGCTTCTGTCGCCAACAGGTTCATCGAAGCGCCACAGAAGTGTCAAACCGGCAGCGACAATCACAAATAGCAAGAGGAGACAGCCTAAGCCGGGCTTCTCGAACCAGTAAGTGCTCCGTTTCATTTCGTCACTTCGAGCAACCATTTGATTTCAGTATGACCAACTGGTGGGAGCCGCAAGGATGAACAGGCGTCATTGTCCGCTTCCCCCAACATCGCCGACATTTCAATCTTACTGTGTTCGAGAACATTGCGGACATATCGGCCCAGCCGATCCCGCCCCCGTTCACGACGTAAACGGCATACGCAACAGCAGTGGACACGCCGCCATCGGTTCACAGTTACGCTACGGGCAAGGCGCCTCGGGATACAACGCCGTAAAAGTCAGCTTCCCGAGAAGAACTTCTGAAGATCGAGCCGCATTTCATGCCGTCCCTCGGGATTGAGATAGACCATGTGCCCGGCAGGATAATAATGAAACTGCAGATTGGGGCGCAGCTTTGCAGGCAGCATCATGTGCTTGAGATCGTATTCGGTTTTGAAGAACGGCGTCGCCATGTCGTAGTAGCCGTTGAGGGAAAGCACGCGAAGATGGGGATTGGTCCGCATGGCACGCGCCAAATCCTCTGCGACATCGACAACCGGCTGACGCCGCCCCTCCGGTCCCTGATGGGAGAAATCCCAGTCCCAGGGCCGGGTATCCCAGACGGACAAGCGGTAATCGAGATTGGTTTTGTAATCGAACTTGCGTGTCAGCCGATCCATAAAGCCGCTCACATAGGCACCGGAGATACCGGTATCGGATGGATCATAACCCGGGCGCTCCCCGGCGGCATCGACATCGGTGCCAACATAACGGCCATCGAAACGACCGAGCGTCTCGCGCTGGCCACGAAGCAATTCCTTGCGGAATCGGCTTGCCGTGACCCGCAGATTGGCATCCTTGATGTAATCGACCGGCAGCCCGGTGAAATGAGCCATCTGTTGTGCGATGCGGTCAGTCTCCTCGGGCGTAATGTCGGTCCCTTTCGCCAGAGCACTGGCGTATGGGCCGGAGGCAAACGCGCGCGCCTGCTGGACGAACGTGGCGACGTCCGCCGGCTTGTCGGCAATCTTGTTGTGATACCATGCGACCGCCGCAAAGGTGGGCAGATAGCCGATATATTCGGTGTCGTACCCGGGTTGGCTTGCGCCGTAGTTCAATACCGATGACAACAGCACCACGCCGTTCAGTTCGACACCGGCATCCTCAAGCTGCAACGCCAAGGCGGCCGACCGTGTGGTTCCGTAACTCTCGCCAAAAAGATACTTGGGATCGGCCCACCGCTGGTTCTTGGTCAAATAGCGTTTGATGGCCTTGGTGAATGCCGTTGCGTCTTGGTCAACGCCATAAAAATCCTTGGGCTTGGCATCGCCCAGAATGCGCGAATAACCGGTGCCCACAGCGTCGATGAAGACCATATCGGTGCTGCCGATGAGCGTGTCGGGGTTTGGGCCGATGTGATAGGGAGCGGGTGCCACAGCCACGGGATCCGTGGTCAGCACGGCTTCGGGTGCGAACGAACCCATGCGAAGCCAGAGCGTCGCAGAACCGGGTCCGCCATTATAGAAGAATGCAACCGGTCGATGTTTACCCGGCGCCGTATAGGCGGTGTAGAAAATGCTGGCGACAGGTTTGCCCTCATCGTCGCGGATGGTCAGCGTACCGGCGGTTGCCTTGTAACTAATGCTGCGCCCGTCCACGCTTGCGCTGGACGTATAACTGGTTTCCGTTTCCTCGGTCGGTGCATCGGCCCAATGCTTGGCAATGACCTCGGCTGTTTGCTTGTCGTGCTGCTTATCGGGGGTGGTTTCATTCGGACCGTCAGCGAGCGCTGGTTGGGTAACGACTAAGCTGACAATAGCTGCGGCAGTTGAAATGAAACGCATAGCGACCCCGTTTTATTAGCTAATTCGCCGACGCTCTAAGGCATTGGTTCGCTGTTGCAAGGACGATGTCGCCCGCCATAACCAGATCGGCGGAGTAGGCGTTTTCGATAGGCCAATTGAAATCAGGTGGTCTTTGATTTCTGCTTCACAAAACAAGCAGGCATGGCTGGCGCGACTACTCAATCGATAGGCCCAAGTTCCGCATCAAGATCGCGAGGGCGAGCGAAGTGAACCAGCTTGCCGCATTCAGACTTGAGCTGGTCCCAATCCTCGATATCGAGTTCGAACACGGCGAAGGCAGCGGTCGGGAATTTTGCCTTGGCCTCGTCGAACAGATCGTTCTCGTTCTTCGGCGCGACGAGGTCGAGGATCAGGTCGGCGAGGCCTGGGTTGTGGCTGGCGATCAGGACCGCATCACCCTCCGCCTCCTGCAAGACCTCGATGATCGTGTCACTGCTAGCGAGATAGAGCCGCTCGTCCCATTCAGGGCGCAAACCCAGTTCGGCGGATTCAAGTGTGCGCTTCACGCGTTCGGCAGGGCTGGCCACCAGGCTGTCCCAGCGCACGCCGTAGTCGCGGATATGCGCGCCCATCAACGCCGCGCCGCGCCTGCCGCGGTCGTTCAGCCCGCGGTCGAAATCGCGCTTGTCGCTGTCGCCCCAGTCGGATTTGGCGTGCCGCATGATCCCGAGAAGTTTCACTCGCCTGCCTTTTCCTTGTTCCTCAGAGGTGCCGCTTCGTTTCCAACACTGTGCGCGACGCGCTGTAAAGCCTCTTCGAGTGTCAGCCTGATGACGGGTGTACCGTTCGGGAAGGCGGACAGCAGGCGGCTGGGGAAGGCGGGCGAGAGCATCACGAAATGGCCGGCATCCTCGCGCGTGCGGATCAGTCGGCCGAACGCCTGAGCAAGCCGGGCGCGAATAATGCGGTCGTCATAACGCTGCGCGCCGCCCGCTTCCTCGGCAGCGGCGGCGCGGCGCGCGCGGTGCAGGATGGTCGGACGCGGCCAGGGCACGCTTTCCATCACCACGCAGCGCAGCGAGCGGCCGGGGACGTCTACCCCGTCGCGCAGGGCATCGGTGCCGAGCAGGCTGGCGTGTGGGTCGTCGCGAAAAATGTCGGTCAGCGTGCCGGTGTCGATCGGGTCGACGTGTTGCGCGTAGAGCGGGAGGCCACCGCGCGCGAGCCGGTCGGCGATGCGCCCATGCACCGCGCGCATCCGGCGGATCGCGGTGAACAGGCCGAGCACGCCGCCACCCGACGCCTCGATCAGGCGGGCATAGGCTCCGGCGAGCCCGGCAAGGTCGCCTTTGCGGATATCGGTGACGATCAGGACTTCGGCGCGCTTGGCATAATCGAAAGGGCTTTCGGCAAGTGCGGTCCGGGGTGCGATTTCGAGATGCGGCGCGCCCGAACGGGCGATAGCCGAGGCCCAGTCAGGCCCGCTTTCGTCGCGGTCGGTCAGTGTGGCGCTGGTCAGCATCACCCCATGCGCCGGTTCGAGCACAACCCGCGCAAACGGCTTCATCGGGTCGAGCCAGTGGCGGTGCAGGCCGACATCGAATTCGCGCGCGTCGCCGCGCTCGACCGCCAGCCAGTCGACGAATTGGGGATCGGCGGGGCCGCCCAGCCGTGAGAGCAGCGCTTCCCACGCGGCAAGCAGGTCGATCCGCCAGCTGAGCGAATGGCGTGCACCGTCGATCCTCGCGCGGCCTTGTCCGTCGAGCCAGTCGGGTGGATCCTCGATCACCGCCTCAAGCCGCCCGGCCAGCCGGATCAGTGGCACACGCACAGCGGCCAGCGCCTGTTCGGCCAAGCCCGCCGCTTCGACCAGCTCGCCGGGGAGTTGGGCCGCCTCGGTCTCGATCCCATAGCCCGCTTCCTGTCCGCCGCTTTCGTCGCGCGCATAGGTGCAGGCGCGAACCTCTGCCAGCAACACCTCGAGCGGACCCGATGGTGCGTTCTCCGCCAGCCTCGCCAGCCAGCCATCGGTGGGGAGCGATTGCGCCGCCTGCACGGCGGCCTCGATCGCCTTGCCACCAGCCTCGTCATAGCTGGCAACATCGGCGAGCCTTGCGGCAAGCCCCCGGCGGCGGCCCTTGGCGTTGCGTTCCGGGCCGAAAATCCAGCGGCGCAACTCGATCGCTTCTGCCCCGGTCAGCGCTGCGGCAAAGGTCGAATCCGCTGCATCGAACACATGATGCCCCTCGTCGAACACGATGCGGGTCGGGCGCTGGGCATGGTCGCGCCCCTGACCAAAACCGGCGCGCGCCGCATTGACCATTACCAGGGCATGGTTGGCGATGACGAGATCGGCCTGCGCGCTCGCCCGCGCGGCGCGCTCGATGAAGCATTTGCGGTAATGCGGACAACCCGCATAAACGCATTCGCCGCGCTGGTCGGTCAGCGAGGCGATACCGCGCTTGCGGAACAGCGTACCAAGCCAGCCGGGCAAATCGCCGCCGATCATGTCGCCGTCCTGGCTGTAGGCGGCCCAGCGCGCGACCAACTGGGCGAGGATGGCGGCACGTCCGCCGAATCCGCCTTGCAATGCGTCTTCCAGATTGAGCAGGCAGAGATAGTTCTCGCGCCCCTTGCGCACCACCACCGGTGGCGAGCCGTCGGGCCGCGCGGCAGGCCATGCGCGTGCGCTCTCGCGGCGCAACTGGCGCTGCAGGTTCTTTGTGTAGGTCGATACCCACACCGTGCCACCCGACAGCTCCGCCCACAGCGAGGCGGGGGCGAGATAGCCGAGCGTCTTGCCGATCCCTGTGCCCGCCTGCGACAGCAGCATATGCGGTTGGCGGTCGCGCGCGCGGGGCGCGAAGATTGCGCCAGTGTCGCGCGCGAAGTGGCGCTGCCCCTCGCGGCTTTCGGCGCCTTCGCCGGTCAGCCGCTCCAACCGCGCCGCGATTTCCTCTTCCTCGATCAACACCTGCCCGGGCTGGGGACGATCCTGCGCATCCTCCCATTCGGGCAACCGCGAAAACAGCCATTTCTCGGCCCGATCGGGACGAGCGATATGCGGCGTGAGGATTTGCGCCCACGGCCAGCGCAGGCGTGCCAGCGATTGCAACGACGACCACGCGCCTTCGCGCTCGGACCAATCTGGGTTTTCGCAGGTTTCGATGAGTTTGCCTGCTGCGCGCTGCAACAGCAGCGGCACATCCCCGCCATCCGCGGGTTCTTCGATACCCAGCGCCGTCGCCAGTCCCTTTGGCGTCGGCACGCAAAAACGCGCCGGATGAACGAAGGCGAACAGTTCCAGCAAGTCCAGCCCCGAGAGGTCGGGATAGCCCAACCGGCTTGCCACAAGCGGCGCATTCAGCAGCAACAGGGGAGTGTCCGCGGCGGCCATGACCGCCTCGCCTTTCGACAGCCCGCGGGTCGATCCCGATGCTTCGCGGATCCACGTTCCCGCGTGGCTCGCATGAAGGGCTGGGAGGGGCAGGGCATCGCTCATCGGGATGACCATGGTCAGCTCGGAACGAAAAGTAAACAGAGCGTGCCGAATTGCAAAATTAGGGCAATCCATTGGTCGGAATTACTCGGCAGCTTATCGTGCTTCGATTTTCAAAAATAACAAAATAACAGAATGTTATAGTAATCTGAACGGCACATTACGGGAACGCTGGCATAGAATGTGTCGTTAATAAGGCACTATGACCAAAAATCTCATGACCCGCTGCGCCGCCGTCGCGATTGCCGCGTCCGCCGCGCTCCCCGCAACCGCCGTTCTGGCGCAAGACGCCGCGTCTTCGCAGCCGACAATCGTGCTGCCCGATGTGTCACCCGACGCATCGACTGCCGTGCCGGTCAAGCCCGCAGCCAACCCGGCTCCGATGATCGTCCTCCCGCAAACGCAGAGCGCGACGACCGCGCGGAGTCCAGTCGTGCTGCCCGACCCGATGCCTGCCAAACCGGATGGCGTCTCGGCGATCTCACCGAACTCTGTGACACCGGTAGCGCCGGTTACGCCAAAACCTGCCGTAAATACGGTCGAGAAAAAGTCTTCGCCCGCAACGACGCAGGCAAAGCAGGCGACGGCAAGTACGTCGTCCAGAAATAGTGCCGAGACGCCGACTGCAAACACATCGGCTCCTGCACAAACCTTTGTGGCTCCCGTCGACAGGCCAGCGTCGTCGCCCAGCCTCCAGCCGGATGGCATTCCTGACGCTCTTTCGCCGCAATCGGCGAGTCAGACTGCGGTTGCACCGGTAGCCACGACTGACGCCAATTCCAGTCAGACGAACAGTGAAGCGATCTTCGGTATCGCAGGCGCCTTGGGACTGTTTGTCGTAGGTGGTTTGGCCTTTGCCGCCATGCGGCGTCGTCGCAATGCGCCGCCCTACGTTGAAACGCGAACCGAATATGTCGAGAAACCTGTCGATGCTCGCGTTGATGCACCCGACGCAGTGATCGAAGAGCCCGCTGTCGCTCCGCAAGTTGTTCGCGCTTCTTCGCCTGTGGCCACACGCATTGCGCCCCCGATTGCTGATGCTGGCCATTCCCGCCATCCGTTGGCCCGTGTGGAATCGACGCCGAGTAACGGCGATCCGGTCGCTCTCCCGCCAGCGGTTCCGGAGCGGTTTGAAGATCGCGACGCATTGCTCAAACGGCTGATCGCGGCCAAGCCTGACCGTGCCAACCCATTCCGCTCGAAGCGTGCACGTGCTCACCGCGCCAAGCTGATCATTCAGTCGCTCAATCGCCGATTCGAGAGTCGCAAACCGCGGATCGACCTCAGCCAGTACACCAATCGCTGGCCCGCGCTGCGCGGCTGGCAGCCAGCCATGGCCTGACCGTCGGCACGGTAGCAGTGAAAATACGACAGAGGCGCTCCGAGAAACCGGAGCGCCTTTTGCCATGCCAACCGTTGCATTTCGGCTGTCCTAATCCGAATCGAGCGATTACCCCTGCGATTCATGATGATGCATCGTTCCAGAATTCTATCAGGCGGCAATCGCTGTTTCGCGGCTGTTGGATTGCGGAAATACAAAAGTCACACGCAACGTCTCGAATTTCGAGACAAGGCACTGACCATCAAAGAGTTTCCTGCGAAAGTCACAGGTTTCAGAACTAGCAGGAGCGTTCCGCGTCGCTGTGGACTTGCCACAGGGCGTAGCTTGGGCGAGAGGCTGGCGCGATGACTGACACCGCATTGATCGACGCCGCAAGAAGCTCCAAGGCATGGCCGTTTCAGGAGGCGCAGCGGCTGCTCAAGCGCTATCCGGATGGCGTGAAGCCGGATGGCTCCCCGGTGCTGTTCGAAACGGGTTACGGCCCATCGGGCTTGCCGCATATTGGCACCTTTCAGGAAGTGTTGCGCACCACGCTGGTGCGCCGCGCGTTCGAGGCGCTGATCGGGGCGCGGCCCGAAGACGGCAAGACCCGGTTGGTCGCTTTTTCCGACGATATGGACGGGCTGCGAAAGGTGCCCGAAAATCTGCCCAATCAAGAGTTGCTCGAAGCCAATCTCGGCAAGCCCTTGAGCCGCATCCCCGACCCGTTCAATGCTGGGTACGACAGCTTTGCTGCGCACAACAATGCGCGCCTGCGCGACTTCCTTGATCGGTTCGGCTTCGACTACGAATTCGTAGCATCGAGCGACCGTTACAATTCGGGCGCTTTCGACGAGGCGCTAAAGCAGGTCTTGCGCAAGAACCAGGCAATCCTCGACATCATGCTGCCGACCCTGCGCGAGGAGCGGCGCGCGACCTATTCGCCGGTCCTGCCGATCTCGCCGACTACGGGCAAGGTGCTGCAGGTGCCGGTCGAGGTGCTCGATGCCGATGCAGGCGTGGTGCGATTCACCGACGAGGACGGCGCAGTGGTCGAGCAATCCGCGCTTGGCGGGATGGCCAAGTTGCAATGGAAGGTCGATTGGGCGATGCGCTGGTATGCGCTGGGCGTCGATTACGAGATGTATGGCAAGGATCTGACCGACAGCGGCGTGCAGTCGGGCAAGATCGTGCAGGTGCTCGGTGGACGGAAGCCCGAAGGACTGATCTACGAGCTGTTCCTCGATGCCAACGGCGAGAAGATATCCAAGTCGAAGGGCAATGGCCTGACGATCGACGAATGGCTGACCTATGGCAGCGAGGAATCGCTTGGCTTCTACATCTTCCCCAATCCCAAGAGCGCCAAGCAATTGCATGTCGGGGTGATACCGCGGGCGGTCGACGACTACTGGCAGTTCCGAGAGCGGTTGGCCGAGCAGGATATAGAGAAGCAACTCGGCAATCCCGTGTGGCACCTTCTGCGCGCCAATGGTGCGGGGAAGGGCTCGGATACGCCCGGCGCGGGCGACACATTGCCGGTGACTTATGCGCTGCTGCTGAATCTGGTGGGCGTGCTGGGCGCAGAGGCCAACGCCGAACAGGTGTGGTCCTATCTTAGAAATTACGTTGCGGATGCGGACCCGGACAAGCATCCAGAACTGGCGGCGCTGGTTACTACGGCATTGGCCTACAACCGCGATTTCGTCGCTCCGACGCTGATCAAGCGCGCGCCTGAAGCGAATGAGGCCGACGCTTTGCGTGCGCTCGATGCGGAATTGGCGGCGGTCGATACGGCAGCGAGCGCAGAAGATCTCCAGACGATGGTCTATGAGATCGGTAAGCGCGAAGAATTCGGCTTCGGGAATCTACGCGACTGGTTTAAAGCGCTTTATGAGACGCTGCTGGGCAGCGCGCAGGGACCGCGTATGGGCAGTTTCATCGCACTTTACGGGATTGCCAACAGCCGCAAGCTGATCGCCGAGGCGCTGACACGGTGATGGGCGAGACGGCCGAGCTCGAGCGTCTGGCGAAGGAGCTGCTTGGGCGCAATCTGGAGGATCTCGACCAGGAAGAGCAGGACGTTCTCGCCCGGGTCGCCTCTGGGACGTATATTGGCATTGATGCAGCCGAAGCGGCGCAATTGCACATGAGTTTCGGCGACAAGCTTGCCGATCGCGTTGCTTCCATTGGCGGGAGCTGGGGGTTTATCATCGCCTTCGGCGTCGTCCTTCTTGGTTGGATGGTGCTGAACAGTGCGGTGCTGGTCGATCTGGGGATCAGGCCGTTCGACGGCTATCCCTACATCTTTCTCAACCTGATGCTGTCGATGCTGGCGGCGATCCAGGCACCTGTCATCATGATGAGCCAGAACCGGCAGGCGGCCAAGGATCGCATCACCGCGCGCCACGATTACGAAGTCAACCTTCGTACGCAGCTCGAAATCCTGCGACTTTCGCGCAAGATAGATCGGCTCGCCCGCCTCGCGACTGATGCGGCAAAGCGGGAGGGCAAGGGGTGAGTGGGCCTGTTGTTCAGGCCCGCAGTTTCACCGCCATTTGCGCGTCCGATACCATTTTGTGAGGACGTATTTCATCCCCTTGATGACGGGCGTTCCAGCATGGAGCGTATCGAGATTGGGCGTCCCATCGGGCTTGGCATTGTTCCACACCAGCAACACGCCTGGCTTGGGTTCGATCGACGCGCCGATCTCGGAAAAGAAGGTATGCCCACCTTCCTCGACCTCGTTCAGGAAGGCCATCGCCGTCCAGCTGCGCTGCCCGCCGCGCTTCTGTTCGCCTTTCCAGTATGGCTGGTCGGTGTAGAACCAGTCGTTATGCGCCTTGAACTCCTGCCCCGGCAGATATCGCTGCCCCTGGATCGTCTCGCCACAGATCGAATTGATTCCAAGCAAATCGTCGATTCGCCGCGAAACGCCTTTGACGAACGGATCGTGCGGATCGAAATTGCCCGAATAGGAGGTGCGGAACTTGCTCGCATAGGAGGTATCGTGAAGCTCGCTAGGACGCGCAACCACATCGATAATCCGCACGAACCGCTCGCATTCGGCTGGCGTGAGAAAATCTCCGATCGCGAAGATCTCAGCTCGGTCGGTGGGGATCTTGTAAACCCCCTCATCGCCCTCGAGCCGTGCGCGAACCGATGCGCCAACACGGCGCAATGCGTCTTGATCAGGAACCGTTGTTGTCGAATTCATGTCTGTCAGCCTTAGCCATCGCAACGTGAGGTGCAACCCAGCCGCTTGCCAGTGGCGTTATATTCGTTAGTCAGGGCGCTGGTCACGCCAATCGGGAGCCGCAGGTAATGGTACTCAATGCAACCAACAGAACACGCTACTCGATTGTGGCCATGCTGTTTCACTGGACGATTGCCGTACTGGTAATCTTGAACTGGCGGCTTGCCGAAAACGCTCACCACGCAAAAGGTGCTGCAGGCGCGGCGCTTATGAGCGACCATAAGGCTTTCGGCATCCTCATCCTGGTGCTGACGCTCGGACGATTGTTGTGGCGTTTGGGGCATCCGGTGCCTGCGCTTCCGACGAATTACGCCAGCTGGGAAAAAATCGTCGCTCGCGCAACGCATGTAATCTTCTACATCCTGCTGATCGCGTTGCCGCTCGGCGCCTGGATCGCTAACTCGCTTGGCGGGCGATCAATCGATTTCTTCGGTTGGTTCACCATTCCGCCCCTCCCGGTCGGCCTGAACAAGGGGCTGAGCCATAGCATCTTCGAACTTCACGGCACTTTCGGTATGATCCTGATCTACCTCGTCGGCCTGCATATTCTCGGTGCGCTCAAGCACACTTTCTTCGACAAGGATGGCGGCATCTTCCGGATGCTACCCTTCGGTAAGGTTGCCGGCGAATAGTCGGTAATAAAAAGCCCCCGCCAGTCTTCTCGCTGGCGGGGGCTGCTGATTTGTCGGCAATTACCAGAAGATGCCGTGGATCACGTCGACTACGCGACCGGTGTAAATGTCCACCAGCAACGCGTCGTCATAATAGCGGACCCAGCGATAGGGGCCGTAGACGGGCGGCAGGCGGTAATAGCCGGGGTCGTTGATCCAGTAGCGGTCCGAATAGAACAGCGAGTTCAGGACGAAGCCGATTCCGAGTCGCCGATAGCTGTAGTTTCGATACGGCGCATAATACCGGTTCAAGCGGTAAAGGTTGCGGTGCGAGCGGCGATAGCTCTCCCAGTTGTAGCGTCGATCGGTCCGCCAATGGCTCCTGTTCCATTGGCGATAGTCGCGTCGATAATCGCTTCTGTTGTCGCGGCGCGCTTCGCGATAACCGTTGTTGTATGCCCGCGCCCGGCCATACCGATCGTCCCGTCGGTCGACCCTGCGGCCATCGCGATAGCCTTCGCGGTAATTCGTACGTGCCTGTTCGTGAACGCGACGCTCGATCTGCTCGCGACGCTGAGCCGCGATACGGTTGGCACCATAACTGTTGTCACGCTGCCAAGTGGAGCGATTTTCACGGCGCACCTCTTGGCGCTGGGCCTGACGCATGGCCTGGCCACGCTCGAAGTTCCTCTCCTCGCGGCGAATGTTCGGCGCAGGCTGGGCGCGTTGTTCGCTCCGTGACCAATTGCGTTGTTGCGGACGTTCAGGCCGAGAGGCGCGCTGTTCTCCACGATTGCTGCCGTGCCATCCGCCATGTCGAACGTTCTCCGATCGCTGATCGCGATCCTGTCGTCCGGCGGCGTTCGATGGCGCAGATGCGAACATCATTGCCGTGGCAATAGCAGCCGCTGCTGTCCCTCTGAGTAATTTTATCATATTCATGGGCTTGCTCCACTTGCTGTGCCGCCCCACCAGTCCGGCAAATGTGTCGATGGCGCATAGTTACAGAACTCTTCATGAGTCCGGTCTGAACTGGCGCGATGCGCTCTGTTAATATTTTACCCATTTAAAATGAACACGGAAGCCGCTGCGATGGTTGTCTGCGTGTTTGATGTCGTATTTCTGCCTTAAACTGTTCTGGACGTTTTGCCGTTTGGAACGTACCGGAGCAGGCCATGAAGATGCCCGCCATACCATCCGGCAAGAGCTTTGTCCTTAAGCCGGGTGAGTTCGTCAACGCCAAGGACTGGGGCCGCCGTAGCGCAACGCTGCTGGGGGCGATTGCGGTTGGCCTGTTCGCGATCTTTTTTGCGCGCGGGGCGGACTGGATATACGGTGTATTCGTCAAGCTCAGCACCGCCAATCCAGTCGTGGTGCATCTGATCGTTACTCCGCTTGTGTTCCTGGTGATCGGTTGGCTGACCGTGCGCTATGCCCCGCAATCGACAGGCTCCGGCATACCGCAGGTCATCGCGGCGAGCCACGCTCCGCATAGCCCCAATTCCCACCGACTGGTGTCGATCAAGGTCGCAATCGCCAAGGCGGCGCTTACTTTCGGCGGCCTGTTCGGCGGAGCTTCCGTTGGGCGTGAGGGGCCAACGGTACAGTTGGCGGCCGCGATCATGCTCAGGGTTCACAAGCTCTTCAAGGTCCGCATTACGCCTGGCATCTATATTGCGGGTGGTGCAGCCGGTGTCGCCGCCGCCTTCAACACGCCGCTCGCGGGGATTGCGTTTGCAATCGAGGAACTGGCGGTGGCCTACGAACAACGCGTTGCCGTTCTGGTGATGGGTGCGGTGATGATCGCAGGTATTACCAGTCAGGGCATCGCTGGTAGCTATCTCTATTTTGGCGAAATCAATGGCACCCTGCCGGTCACGACCATTTTGCTCGTATGTCCGCTTGCCGGAATATTGGGCGGGGCTTTTGGCGGGCTGTTTTCGCGCGGGCTGCTGCTGCTGCGTGGTCCAAAAGGGCGTTATTCCAAGCTGCTCGGGCGCAGGCCGATGGTCACGGCTCTTGTCTGCGGTGTGATCGTGGGCGTTCTTGGTTATCTGACGGCCGGAGCAACCTCGGGTACGGGTTATGATCCGACCAAGCATTTGCTCGAAGGCGGATCGACGGATTACTGGTTTGGCCCGGCTAAGTTCGTTACCACTCTCGCGACCAGCGCCAGCGCCATTCCCGGCGGCATATTTGCCCCCTCGCTGGCGGTGGGAGCCGGTTTCGGTGAGTTGCTGACACCGCTGTTCCCTGCGCATCAGGCGGGACTGATCGTGCTGATCGGCATGGGCGGTTATTTCACCGGCGTCGTGCGCGCGCCGTTGACGGCGGTTATCATCCTCAGCGAAGCCACTGGCAGCAGTTCGGCGATCCTTCCGCTGTTCGCCACCGCACTGATCGGAGATTGGGCGGGCGGCCTGGTGTGCCGTGATCGTCTCTACCACGCACTCTCCCATACATTCGAGCCGCCTGAGGATCGCCCGGTTGACGAGGTCGAGGATGGCAAGGGCGAAGGGGACGATACGCCCCCTCCGACCGAGATCACCCCGAAGTAAGTCAGCTCAGGCGGCAAGCGGAACCAGCCTGCCAACGCCGTTGTGGGCTGCGGCCATGGCTGCTTCACGAGCGTCATCGCTGATCTTGAGACCTTCGGCGATCACGAAAGTCGGCTCGGCGATGCCGATAAAGGCGAGCGCATCGGACAGGTAGCGTTCCGCATGTTCGATCGACCGGAGCGCGCTGTCTTCTCCGTAAAGTCCGCCGCGCGTTACAGCAACGATTACGCGCTTGTCGCCCATCAGGCCTTCCGGCCCATTCTCCGTATAGCGGAACGTCTCGCCCGCCACGAGGACACGGTCCACCCATGCCTTGAGCTGGCTGGGGATGGTAAAATTGTACATCGGAGCGCCGATTACCACGACCTCGGCAGCCTTGAATTCTGCCAACACGGCTTGCGACTCATCGCTGCCGAAGGCGGGGAGGGTGAGGTGATCGAGTGGCTGCAGGGCAAGATCGCGATAGGTAACTTTGGCGTCCGAAGTCGCGTTGCTGAGTGCCTTGGTGATGGCAGCGGTCAGCTCTCGGCTGGCCGATGCTTCGCCGGTGATGCTGGAATCGAGGTGCAGAATGTTCATGGCTGTTACTCCGGTCATAAATATTGACCAGGGCCACATAAGTGACCACATAAGTCTCGCAAGAACGCAAATTTCATTGACCAGGTCACACTGATATGACTGAAAACCCACATCCTCATAACAACCCCGATTGTCGCGCGGTCAGCGAGTTGCTGAGCCGGGTGGGGGACAAGTGGACCGTGCTGATCGTCAAGGCGCTTGAAACAGAGAGCCGCAGGTTCAACGAACTCAAACGGGAGGTTGGCGGGATTTCGCAGCAGATGCTCACCCGCACCTTGCGAACGCTGGAGCGCGACGGGATGGTGACGCGGACCGTGCACCCTACCGTCCCGCCCCAGGTCGATTATGCGCTGACCGATCTGGGCCGATCGCTGGCGGTGCCGGTGAAGGCGCTGACCGAATGGACCTTTGCGCACCTGCCCGAAATCCATGCCAATCGCGAGGTATACGACGGCGCCATGGAAGACGCGGCGTAGCCGCTCGCCTGTCCCGTCGGAGATGCTGCGCCGAAGTTGGAGCTGCGGTCTACTGGTCCAAAAATATGGAACACATGGAACACGGTCCTGAAGCAAAAAACGAGCGTGTTACGGAAGTCAAAATATGGCAGCCAAGCCGGGCAAAACAAATTGTCGCGGGAAGGGGTGTCCATGCAACCTAACTACCAACCCGGTCGGCGAGTAGGAAAGCACCGTTAGCGGCGGGTAAAGGCTTCCAGGCCCTCAGTCTCGGCCACGTGTTCCTCGATGCTTTGCACATGGGCGCGCGGCGGACCGTCATGCATCGCGGCGATCATGCGTTGCAGCGCCCCCGGGTCTCCTTCGAGATGCGCCTCGACCGTGCCATCGGACAAGTTCCTCACCCAACCCGCAATGCCTAGCTTGCACGCGGTGGAGACAGCCCAGTCTCGGTAGAACACGCACTGGACGCGGCCATGGATTATGAGGTGGATGGCAATCATATTCGATTCCTGCTTGCTTTCGAATTTATTGCCCGCATCTAACCGCGATGCGACAGGGTCAAACCGACGAGAAATTTGAGAACCTCTCACCGCTGCTGGTAACGCTGATGGCGTTTGCTTGCGGGGCAATGGTCGCCAACCTCTATTACGCGCAGACCCTGATCGACACGATCGGCCCGCAAATCGGCCTCTCGCCGGGCTTGGCAGGGATGATCACCACGCTGACCCAGCTCGGCTACGGGCTTGGACTGGCCCTGCTGGTGCCTCTGGGCGACTTGTTCGAAAACCGCCGCCTGACTCTATTGGCGACTGCCGGAACGACCCTGGGGGCTGTGGGCATTGCCCTTTCGAACGGCCCTGCGACGTTTCTCATCGCCTCGCTAGTCACAGGTGTGTGCGCAACTGGAGCGCAAGTGTTGATCCCGCTCGCAACTCATTTGTCGAGCGAGGAACGGCAAGGCCGCACGATCGGATTGCTGATGAGCGGCCTGTTGACCGGGATCATGCTGGCCCGCCCCTTGGCAAGTTTCCTTACCGAGCTCGCAGGCTGGCGCGCGATTTTCTGGCTTTCGGCAAGCCTGATGGCAGCGACCGGTATTGCATTGGCGGCAAAGCTGCCGTCACGCATCCCACAGGCCAAAATCGGCTATGGCGCGATCGTTGCGTCAATGGGGCGGCTGTTTCTGGAGTACCGCGAACTGCGGTTGCGCGCGTTCTATCAGGCGGTGATTTTCGCCGCCTTCAACCTGTTCTGGACCGCAGCACCATTGGTCCTGCTGCATCGCTTCGGTTTTTCGCAAGACGACGTGGCGCTGTTTGCTCTTGCGGGAGCCGGGGGCGCACTGGCGGCGCCGCTTGCGGGCTGGCTCGGGGATCGCGGGTTGACCTGGTGGACGACGCTGATCGCGATGCTTCTGCTGACCGGCGGCTTTGCCGTTGCAGGCCCCATCGCGGCGTCCGGTGCCGTGATCGCCTTTGCCGTCACCGCGGTGCTGATCGACGCCGCGGTCCAGCTCAACCAGATCAGCGGGCAGAAGATCATCTTCGCTCTGTCGCGCGAGGCGCGCTCGCGTGTGAACGCCGTCTATATGACGATCATGTTCGTGGTGGGTGCGAGCGGATCGATCATCGGTTCGGCGAGCTACCACGCGGGTGGCTGGTCGCTTTCCGCCGGGATCGGCGCCGCCATGGGGGCAGCGATCCTGCTGGTTTTTCTGGTTTTCGACCGCAACACGGGCGATTGAGGAGCGGGCAGGGCGCATTGGACGCCGCGCCCGATCCTCAAGATCGTTACCTCGTGAGTTTCTTGTACGCCAACCTTGTGGGCCGATCCGCCGCGTCGCCCAGACGGCGGCGCTTGTCCTCTTCATAGGCTTCGAAGTTGCCTTCGAACCACTCGACATGGCTGTCGCCCTCGAAAGCGAGGATATGGGTGGCGAGACGGTCGAGGAAGAAACGGTCGTGGCTGATCACCACGGCGCAGCCGGCGAAGTTCTCGATCGCCTCTTCCAGCGCGCCCAGCGTTTCGACGTCGAGGTCGTTGGTCGGCTCGTCCAGCAGCAGCACATTGCCGCCCTGTTTCAGCATCTTGGCCATGTGGACGCGGTTGCGTTCACCACCCGACAGCTTACCGACATTTTTCTGCTGGTCCTGCCCCTTGAAGTTGAACGCGCCGACATAAGCACGCGTGCTCATGTCCTGCCCGTTGACCTTCATGTAATCGAGCCCGTCGGAAATTTCTTCCCACACATTGTGCTTCGGGTTCAGGTCGTCGCGGCTTTGGTCGACATAACCCAGATGCACGGTCTGGCCGATTTCGACCGTTCCGCTATCGGGTTCTTCCTTGCCGGTCAGGATTTTGAACAAAGTGGACTTGCCCGCGCCGTTCGGCCCGATCACCCCGACGATGCCGCCCGGCGGCAACATGAAGGAGAGATCCTCGAACAGCAGCTTGTCGCCATAAGCCTTGGTGATATTCTTGGCCTCGATCACCTTGCCGCCGAGCCGCTCGGGCACCTGGATAACGATCTGCGCCTTGCCCACCTGGCGGCTGTCCTGCGCGTTCTGCAGTTCCTCGAACTTGCGGATACGCGCCTTGGACTTGGTCTGGCGCGCGGAGGGCGTCTGCCTGATCCATTCGAGCTCGCGCGACAAAGCTTTCTGCTTGCCCGATTCCTCGCGACTTTCCTGCTCGAGCCGCTTGGCCTTCTTCTCCAGATAGGTCGAGTAATTGCCCTCGTAGGGATAGTAGGAGCCGCGATCGAGTTCGAGAATCCATTCGACGACGTTGTCGAGGAAATAGCGGTCGTGGGTGATCATCAGCACCGCACCAGCGTATTCCTTGAGATGGTTTTCGAGCCACTGGACGCTTTCGGCGTCGAGGTGGTTGGTCGGCTCGTCGAGCAGCAGGATAGAGGGCTTCTGGATCAGCAGGCGGGTCAGCGCCACGCGGCGCTTCTCACCACCGGACAGGCTTTCCACGCCCATGTCGCCCGGCGGGCAGCGCAGCGCTTCCATCGCGATCTCGAGCTGGTTGTCGAGCGTCCAGCCATCGACCGCGTCGATCTTGGCCTGCAGCTCAGACATTTCCTCGCCCAGCTTGTCGAAATCGGCATCGGGTTCCGCCATCTCGGCGCTGATCGCGTTGAAGCGTTCGACGAGCTCGGCGGTCTCCTTCGCACCGTCGCGAACGTTCTCGAGCACGGTCTTGGTCGGATCGAGTTCGGGCTCCTGTTCCAGATAGCCGACGGTGATATTCTCGCCCGGCCACGCCTCGCCGGTGAAGTCGGTATCGATCCCGGCCATGATCTTGATCAGCGTGGACTTGCCCGCGCCGTTGGGGCCGACGATGCCGATCTTCGCGCCCTGATAGAATTGCAGGTTGATATCCTTCAGCACCGGCTTCGGTGCACCGGTGAAGGTCTTGGTCATGTTCTTCATGACAAACGCGTATTGCGCGGCCATCTGCGGGTCCTTCGCTTGGGAATCTAGAGTAAGGGAAGATGTCGGGGCCCAGATAGTCGTGGAAGGGCACAGGGGCAAGCATCGCCGCCCGAACGGCAGATGTTTGTGCAATTGCGTCTTGGGTGTGGCGTGCTAGCTCCTATCCCTTGTCATGCAGATCAAGGGGATATGAAGATGCAGTCGCAACCCCCATCCAGCCTTATGTCGTTCTTGCTCCCACTGATAATCGTAGGCGTAGTTCTGCTGCTGCGGACACGGCGGATGGCGGTGGAGCGGCCGTTCAATCTGGGAACGCTTTGGGTAATCCCGGCGGTCTTTTTGGTTATCGCGGTTTTTACGCTGGTAGAGTTTCCTCCACAGGGCGTTGAATTCCTTTGGCTTGGGCTGGCTCTCATTCTGGGAGTCGCCCTCGGCTGGCAGCGCGGACGGTTGATGTCGATCAGGTTAGACCCCGAGAGCGGTCGATTGATGACCAAGGGATCGGGTTGGGCGATCATCTTCCTGTTCGCGCTTTTCGTCATTCGCAGCCTGCTGCGCACCGGGCTGAATATGGAGGCACAGGCAGGCGTGATAACGCCCGGTCTCATCAACAACGTCTTCGTGCTTTTCGCATTTGGCCTGTTCGCCACGCAACGCGCTGAAATGGCTCTACGCGCGAAGCGGCTGAAGGACGGACACCCTGACATGGCAATTATCGGTGGAGAAGACAGGCAGCAGGTATAGCTGGCTGCACCCACGAGACATCGGTGCACGGTTTTCAATGTTGGGAGCGAGTGCGAAAGTATCGTGTGCAACCGACATTAGGTAGCAGCTAGCGGCAGGTGCTACGGCCACTCGTACCCAATGCATCAGCTGTGGAGGATGTGCGGCTTTCCGGCCAGGCGAAGCTGCATTGCGCGTTTCAGAGCAGGCGTGATCTGGCGTTCGAGTATTGCGGCGACACCGATAGCAAGCATCACGACAGCTACGACTATCGCTGCAAAGCCGAAGAAATTGCTCGACGTGAAGCCAAGAGCAACCAGTAAGCTAATGATCGGCCAATGAATAATATATAGTGTGAATGAACTTCCCGCCAGCCGCCGAATGGCTCGCGCATGGCGGTCAAGGATTCGGCTCCCCTGCTCAGCCCACGGCAAAATACCAATGAAGATCGCCAGGATGGCGGGTGTCATGAACCAGTCCGCAAGCCAGAATTGCGAGAACCGCAGTTCCAGATGATCGAACACGGGCCAACTGGCCGTAAGGCCTGCCAACGGCATGGCAATCTTGGCCATTGAAACGACGACGATGGATCCCGCCAAAACCAGGATCAAACCGATAAATCGCGATGGCTTCAGCGCGGAAAGGCGCGATTGCAGCCAAACGCCAGCCAGCCATACCGGCATCAGGATGATTATTCGGGGCCCTGCTATCACCAGCAGCGCGAAGGTCCATACTGACCTGTTCGGTCCTTTCAGAAACACGAATGCTGCGAAAATCGCGTAATACAAAACCTCGTAACACAAAGACCAGTATGGTGGATTTGCCACTGGACCAGTGCCGACACTCGTTTCGCTGAGAAACAGCAGGGGCATGATGACGCTTTTCGTGTCGGCAAGATTGAAGTTCGCCGGCTGGGCGGGCAGGTCGATATGCCAGAGGTGGCTGGCGAACCAGATGAAATTGCCGAGCAATACGCCTGCTATTGCAACGGGGAAAATCCGCGAAAATCGTGCAATCGCATAGGCTTGGAGCGACATCTTTCGCGTTTGCACGGAGTCGGAAATCACTAGTCCCGAAAGTACGAAAAATACAATCACCGCCACGTGCTGAACGATGTCAGAAAAAGGCCAGCGGCCGGTAAACACACCGAGCTGGCCTGAGTGTCCGGTGACCACGACCAGCGCTGCGACGACCCTGATCAGGTCTAGCGCAAGGGAATACGGGCGGCTGATCGCTGTAGCCGCCCTCGCATTCCCGCTCGATATCGTTTCTACGCTCTGCATCGCTTGCGAACTAACATGATCGCAATAACAAATTATGTTCACGACTTTCGATCAAACAGATACAGCCGAAACCGTTATCCGAAAACATGATCGATTATTTTCGGATGAAGTTAGCCAGAGACGAAGTCTACGCACACCACCTTAGCTGCGACACCTGATCCGTTTGACTCGGATAATGCGGTGAGCCTTAACTTTGAATTCCTAATAAGGCTCTGATTTTATAGAAATATGGTCGGGGAGAGAGGATTCCAGACCAAAATAGCGCTCGCGAAAAAAGGCGGATTTCCGCGGATTTCAAGAGTTGGTTTGAGGCTTGTGCTACACTCATGTGTGTCAGTCTAGTTCCACATTGACGTGCCCACCAGCTTTCCCCAACCGTGATTAGTGCCGGTCGGTTGTTTTGGTCATGAACGCTGTTGAAGCAGGCCATGCGCTCAATCACGATCTTAGAACGATGCTAGCCATTTGCCCTAAAGCGAACATCCAACCGAGCCGCTCGACGACCGCTTCGTCGGACGATCCGGAATGTCTCCTTTGAAGTGCGGAGATCAGGATAGCGGCTGTTCCGGATCGTGAACCGAGATGTCAGCTTCGCGCCCCATCTCGGCCGTTCGAGCTCTTTCGCCATTTTCCTGAAACCGGACATCGAAGCGCGTCGCTCTGAGCAGCTGGATTTGCGGAAGATCCGGTTAGTCCGCTTTAGCTAGCGCAGAGTGAAATAGCGGACGCTCTGCGGAATGGGTCAGCGTGTCAGTTTCGCGCCTTATCATCTGCCATGTCGGCAAACGTAGGCACATCCTTAACATGGCCAATCGCTTAGATTTGTAACAGAAATATTCAAAAGTATCAGAGTCATGTACCCTTGATTTGCTTTGCTGATGCTGAATTTGCCAATTCAAATTATTTTGGGCCTACACTGGAAAGCGCTTTTGTTAACGGCTCGAGCCATTCAGCGTAGGGCCTCCATGCATCTTGGCCCGCCCGCGAGATTGGCTGCCGGACCTGTTCTGAGCTGGCGGTGCGCACTGCCCTTTCAGTGCGGTGGAAATCCACACAAGCCTGTTCGAAGGGCAGGCGGCAGAAATCGAGCATCCGGCGCACCTGGCCTTCGAGGTCCTCAAGCACATCCTCGTGCTGAACGCGCAGCACACGGCCTGGTAGAACCGCGTCCCAATGCGCCATCAGATCGACATAGTCGGCATAGTAGCGCCCGATCTGCTCCAGCCCATAAGTGAACTCCTGCCCCTCGGCGAACAGTTGCTTGTAGCAGGAGAAGCAGCAATCCATAGGATCGCGCCGCGCGTCGATTATCTTCGCGTTGGGCAGTATCAGGTGGATCAGCCCGATATGGCGGAAATTGTTCGGCATCTTATCGATGAAGAACGGCGCGCCCTGTCGGTGGATGCGGGTATCCTCAATATACTGTCGCCCGAAATCGCGGAACTGTTCGTCGCTGACCTCCGCCAGTACCGCAGGATAGTTGGACTGGCCCGCCTTGTCGCCACGCAGACGGTGCGCCAGGGCGAGGATATTGGGTAGCTCAAGCGTGCCGTCGACCTGGCTATGGCTGGCGAGAATTTGCTCCAGCAGGGTCGATCCGGCGCGCGGCAGGCCGAGGATGAATATCGGATCGGGCGCCTCGTACCCGCCGTTCTCGTGCGCAGCAAACAGCTCTCGCGTGCAGACAGCCTTTTGCGTGGCCAGCTCGGCGTGCATCTGGTCCGCATCATAGCGCGTCTGCTGACGTTTAAGGGTGTTTCCCGCGTCATAATGGCGAAACGACTGCGCAAAGTCCTGCGCATCCTCGAACGCCTTGCCCAACGCGAATTCCAGATGGACGCGGTCCATCAGGCCAAGATCGCCGCGCGCGATCTGCGCCTGCATCACCGCAATGTCTTCATCGGCAAAACGATAGGTCTTGAGATTGGCCAGCGCATAAAAAGCATCGCCCTGTTCCGGGCGGGCGGCAATCGCGCGGCGATAGGAGGCAATCGCCTCGTCCTGCCGCCCCAGCGTCTTCAGCGCATGGCCGCGCGAGGTGTGCGTTGCCGGATCCTCGGGCAGTGCTTTCAGCACCTGTTCGAACAGCGCCAGCGCTCGGTCGTAATCGCCGGTTTGCAGTGACTCGATCGCGAGATGCGACTGGAACAGCGGATTGGCCGTATCGCGTTCATAAAGCGCGCGCGCCTGTTCCAGCGCATCGGCGAATTTCTGCCGTTTGCGCAGCACCTGAATATAATCGAGCCGTAGCTGAATATTGTCCGGTTCGAACGCGACCGCGTTTTCCAGCAGGAATTCAGCGTCCTCGTGCACGCCCAACCGGCTGCCGATATCCGCCAGCAGCCGCATACCCTCCACATGGCGCGGATTGACCTGCAGGAACTGTCGACACAGTTTCTCGGCCTTCAATATCCGCCCTTCGTGGATCATGTTGGTGACGGCGACCAGTTCGCGCGGCAGGTGCGCCAGCCGCTCTGCCTGCTGGCGCGCCGCATGGCCTTCGGCCCGCCGACCCAGGACTTCGAGCAATTGCGCCTGCGCAGCCCAGCTCGCCGCAAGCGCCGGGTTGAGTTGTACCGCTCGGGCATAGAGCCGCACGGCATCTTCCGCTCTCCCCTCATCCCGCGCGAGATGGCCCGCCTCTTGCCACCCACGACCGAATTCGGGCGCCACCTCGCGCAATTTGAGATGGAGGTCATGCGCGGCGGGGAAATCATGCGCAAAGCGCGCCGCGACCGCCGCGATATACAGCGCATCGACGTTGTCACGCTGGGCGACAACGACCGCTCGCGCGGTGGCAAGCGCGCCGGCATGATCTCCGACCTGGAGCTGCTGCTTGGCCCGATCAAGTTGATCGGCAACGGCGGAGTCCGTGTGTGCGGCCTTGGTTGTTTCGGTTGCGCTCATGCCCCCTCCATAAGCGAAAGGGGGCGGACACGCGACCGCCCCCCTTGGAATTGGTAGGTTGCGCCTGCGGTCAGAAATCGACCGAGAAACGCGCACCCACCGTCAGCGGGCGGTTGGTCACGACACGCGGGCGATCATAGTAGAAATCACCGCTGATTTGCGCCCGTTCATCGGTTAAATTGTCTCCGTAGATCTCAAAGGTCCAATTGTCCTTGGCGATCCCGGCGGTCAGGCCGAAGGTCGTATAGCCTTTGAGCTGCAGCTTGTTGATGTCGATGATGTCGGTGAACTTGGATGCCGAATGCACCACCGAGGGCATGATATGCGCATCGATCGTGTTTGACAGCGCCCATTCGTAACGCACCCTGAGGTTGCCCTGGAACGGGGGCGCATAGGCCAGATGACTGCCCAGTTGCACGTCGTTGGTTGGGGTCAGCACCTTGGTGATCTTGGTGTCGAGCAACGAGAACGCGCCCGCAAGCGTCAGCCCCGGTACCGCATAGGGGGCGAAGGTGAACTGACCCTCCGCACCCTTGATCCACGCATCCGCCGCATTGTCCGAGAAGAACAGATTGACGATGCTGGGATCGAAGATCGTGGTCTGCAGATTGGTGATATCGACGTAGAATGCGCTGGCGTTGAACACTAGCTGGTTGTCGAACAGTTCCAGCTTGGCGCCCACTTCGTAATTGTCGACATTGTCGGTCTGCAGAGCATAGGGCACGGTGTAATTGCCCTTCGTCGCACCACCTGGACGGTTCAGCAGTCCCGGACGGAAGCCTTGCGAGTATGTGCCGTAGAACAGCACCCCGCTTACTGGTTTATAGGTCAGCGTGCCCTTGACGATAACACCTTTGGACCGGGCGCGCGTCGGCGCTCCGGCGGGATTTCCCGGTGCATAGAGCGCGCTGATGTTCGTACCGCCAAGCTGGGCGTCTACAGCGGTGCCGGGAGCCACACCTGCGTTCGGACCGAAGATAGCCGAATTGAGGTTGTAGAACGAGGAATTGGCGCTGCCGAACAGGCCCACCTCCACGTCGTAATAGCGCAGGCCAAAGGTCGCAGTCAGCTTGTCCGGAACGATATCGAAATCGGCCTGACCGAACAGCCCGATCTGCCGGTCTGTACGTTTGACATCGTTGCGGAAGATGACCCCCGGCGGGAACGGACCAGGGTCGGAGAAATAGCCGGCACTGGCATTACCGGTCATCCCCGGTGGGGCATCGACATTGGTCAGCGGATAATTATCCACGAAGCCGGTGGTTACTCCATCGGACCCGCGCACATTCATCGAGCCCGGATAGAAGAAGTCGTTGCGCTCCTTCAGCACCAGGCGCGAGAAGAAGCCGCCCGCCTGCACCCGGAAGCGCCAGTCGTCAGGCGTGCTGAAGCGCAGCTCCTGCGTAATTTTGGTCATCTCGGAATGCGATTTGACCGACAGGTTCGGCGCTTGACAGGTCGGGTCCGCTGGTGCGGCGCTGACGTAGCTGGGATAGACCACCGCCGTATCGCAGATGTAGTAAGGCAGGTACTGCCCGACGAAGAGATAATCCGAATAATCGACCGTCTGGTCGGTCTTCCGGTCCGTGAAGGCACCGGTATAGACCATGTTCAGCGCGCCCAGTTGCCCCTCCAGCGTCCAGGCGGTGTTGCTGAAGCGATCGTTCATGGTGTCGGGCATATAGCGCTGGATCTTCAGATCGCCGAGCGTGGGATCTTCGAAGAACACACCGTCAGTATCAAGGCTCTGGCGCATATGCGCGACCTTGAGCTTCCAGTCGGGGTTGATTTCCCACAGCGCGGACACCCGGAAACCGGTATATTGCGCGGTGTTGAAATTGTCCTTCACCAGCCCCGTGTTATCGGCGGAAATTAGGTTGACGTTCGACAGATCGGCGCCTGCCTGGAACCCGGCACGCCCTGGGCTGACAGGAACGCCGTTGTAACGCACCGTGCCCGCCTCGCGGAAACGCCCGCTTTCCGAAGCGTTACGCGTGCCGTGGACGTTATCGATATAGCCGCCCTGATGGTCAAGATAGACTACCCCGCGAACGGCCAGTGAATCGGTCACCGGCACGTTAAGCACGGCGGTTGCCTTCTCGCTCATGTCTCCGTGCTTGGTAAAGGAAACTCCGCCAGTCACCCTGCCTTCGAACACACCGAGCTTGGGCTCGTTGGTGATGAGGCGGACGACGCCAGCCTGCGAGCTCGCACCGAACAGCGTACCTTGCGGTCCTGCCAGCACTTCGATCCGTGCGAGGTCGGCGGCATAAACATCGAGGTTGCGTCCCGGCTGCGACAGCGGCTGGTCATCGAGATAGAGGGAGACGTTCGGCGCAAGCCCCGCCACGCCGGCCGTCGTAAGATTGGGAGTGGTCGATGCAAGGCCGCGAATATAAATCGTGCTTTGCCCCGGCCCACTGCCGCCCGCGGTGACCGACGGCAGCTGCTTGAGATAGTCCTTGAACGTGTTGACGTTGAGCTGCTCAAGCCCTTCTTCGCCCAGCGCCTGCACCGAAATCGGCACATCCTGCAGGTCCTGCGTGCGCTTCTGCGCAGTTACGACGATCGTTTGCACTCCGCCTTTGCGAATCTTGCCCTGCGCCTGTTTGGCAGGGGCGTCAGCAGCAGCCTGCGCGGGCTGGCTGTTGGCGGTTTGCGCCATGGCAGGTGTGGCAATAGCAGCGGCTAGTACGCCCAGCGAAGCGCTGGACCGAAAATTCAACATCGAGATACCCCTCATTGCAATCAATCGCCGCAAGGGCGGCGCGGATCGTATCGCTTAGAAAATCACGGCAAGAATGCCGAAATTCGGGATCGGTAATAAAGATTTCCCCAACCGTCCGCTTGCTAACAATCTAATTCGCCGGACTCCACAGCAACGAGCCTGAAACGGAAAGAGTCAAACCCAACCGTTGCAAAGACGCAACATTTTAGCTAATCAGCATCAATCTTAGAGGCATTTCTTCTATATTTTAATAAAATTCCGCATTTAGCGCAGTAGAGTGATTTTTCTATTTTCAAAATGAATTTCATTACTACGCAAGTTAAATACTATAATCTTATTACTTAAGGGGCACGTTGGTGGCATCAAATCCCTCTACCGGCAGTTCTGACGCACCCGCTTTCAAACCCTCTGTGTTCTTCGGGGCAATCGCGATCATCGGGCTGTTTATTCTTGCAGCCTTTGCAAACCCCGATCTCGCAGCAGAGCGGTTCGGTGCGGTGCAATCGGTCGCGACGCACAGCTTCGGCTGGCTGTTGATCCTGACGGTCAACGTGTTGCTGGTGGCGTGTATCTTCCTCGCGGTCACCCGCACGGGAGAGATTCGGCTGGGCGGCAAGGACGCAAAGCCGCAATATTCGCGCGCCACGTGGTTTGCTATGCTATTCAGCGCCGGAATGGGCATCGGCTTGATGTTCTATGGTGTGGCCGAGCCGGTAATGCATTTCTCCAATCCTCCGGCCAGCGCCTTTTCCAATCCCAACGCCAGCCTGCCGCGCGGGTTGGCTGGCAATGCCCAGCACGCCATGGGTTTGGTGTTCCTGCACTGGGGACTGCACGCATGGGCGATCTACGCGATGATCGGGTTGGGCCTCGCCTATGTCGCTTTCAATCGCGGATTGAAGCTGAGTATCGGATCGTTTCTGAGCGCCTGCTTTCCCAAAATACCGTCCTGGCTTGTCGATGTGATCGACATATTGGCGATTGTCGCCACCGTCTGCGGGGTCGCGGCATCGCTGGGCTTTGGCGCATCTCAGGTGAATGCGGGGCTCGATCTGCTCGCAGGTGTTCCAGAAAACGGTCTGAGCAAGGCGATCATCATTGCCATCATCACCGCAATGGCGACGCTATCGGTCGCGCTGGGACTGGATACGGGGATTAAGCGCCTGTCTGAAATCAACATGGGGCTGGCGGTTGCGCTGATGATCGCAGTCTTCGTCCTCGGGCCGACGGTGTTCCTGCTCGACGCCTTCGTCCAGAACATCGGCTATTACGTCCAGCGTTTCGTCTATCTTTCAACCTGGACAGAAACCTACAATCGCGGCGACTGGCAGACCAATTGGACGATTTTCTACTGGGCCTGGTGGATCAGCTGGTCGCCCTTCGTCGGCATCTTCATCGCGCGCATTTCCTATGGCCGCACAGTGCGCGAATTCCTCGGCGGCGTGCTGTTCGTGCCGGTGCTGTTCACCTTCGTGTGGATGACGATCTTCGGCGACAGCGCGCTCTATATCGAGCTGTTCGGCCATGGCGGCCTGTCGACGGCAGTCAACGAGAGCATGCCCGACGCGCTGTTTGCATTCTTCGCCCACTATCCCTTCGCCGAATTCCTTTCAGGTCTGGCCATATTGATCGTGACAACCTTCTTCGTGACTTCGGCGGATTCGGGCGCGCTGGTGACGGCCATGATCGCCTCGGGTGGGCATCATCATGCCGGCTTCGTACCGCGGGTGACCTGGGCCATCGCAATCGGTATTCTGGCCGGCACTCTGCTATGGGCTGGCGGGCTGACCGCATTGCAGACCGCCGCGATCGTGACCGGACTACCCTTCGCCCTCGTCCTGCTTGCCATGGCCTGGGGATTGATCCGGATGTTGTATTCCGACGTGAATAGTAAGACCGATTGATGATTGTCTCCTAGCCGGGAAAATGCGGCTTCCGATGAAAAATAGCCGACAGCGCTTTCTGTAAACTCATAAAAACCTGTGGTATTTATTGTTTAGAGTTTTTGAGCGTATTCACCGATTTAAGAGTCCGATTATGGTGTACGTATGTCAAATCTAAATGTCGGTTGACGAACTAGGATGTGATTTAACTCTCCGCCTGAATGAACGACCGTTATTGACGAAGAACCAAGGTGTCGGGAATGACTGCTTTGTCGGCGGCAGCTGTCCGAAGAACCGCATGCCTGAACGTCTGCTATCAGCTAAATCCATACTGAAAGCGGCCGGTCCGCAACCGGCCCAAGCAACGACATTCTGGGCGTTACCTCATCGGTCATTGGGACCGAGGAGAAATGCAATGGGATACTCACGTTTTGATGCAGCCACGCGGCGGCGTCCGGCTTGGAATGCTGGTAAGAATGTCGGCACCAAGCGTCCGCTGACGCAGAAGCAGATCTGGGCGATCCGCTTTCATCTCGATCGCGAAGGCCGATTGAGGGACAAGGCTCTTTTTGATCTTGCGATCGACAGCAAGTTGCGGGGCTGCGATTTGGTGAAAATCAAGATCGGCGACGTGTTTGCGGGTGTCGACATCCGCAATCGAGCAACCGTCATCCAGCAGAAGACCAGCAGGCCGGTGCAGTTCGAAATCACCTCCGACGTTCGAGCCACACTGCTAACATGGCTCAAACGCCGAGGCGGCTCTACGACCGACTATCTGTTCCCCAGTCGTGTTGACCCAGCGGGCCATATGAGCACGCGACAGTATGCTCGGCTGGCCGATGAGTGGGTCACGGCAATCGGGCTGCGCAAGGCGGAATACGGTACGCACTCGCTTCGCCGAACGAAGGCAGCCATGATCTACCGCGCTACCGGCAACATCCGCGCCATCCAGATCTTGCTTGGTCATTCGAAGATCGAGAACACGGTGCGGTACCTTGGGGTCGATGTCGAAGACGCCTTGCTCTTAGCGGAGCGCACTGAAATCTAGTCGACGAAGCGGTCGCTCGGCAGTGCTGATTGACCGCTTTCAGGTTGTCTCGCAAATGCGCTGATTGACCGACGTGTGGGAGGGAGCAGGCGTTCAATTGAGCTTCTTTGCCTCTAATCCATCGAACATGGCGTCAATGTCATCCTCCGACATCGGTTGTTCGCTGACAAGATGGAGCTTCAAAGCTGGAAGCATGATGCCTAGCACCCACTTTGCTTGCTTGATGAAGACGTGAAGCCCGTCCCCGAGCACCTCCAAAGGGAAGTCCTGTAGCGCCCAAAGTTCACGATCTACAACGGAAAATCTAAGCCCAATCAACCGATCTTGCAGGCGTAATATTGTGCAAAACGCTGCTTCTTTAAATTGCCATTCTCCCAGATAGGCTTTGAACACCAGCCATCCCCCAGTGAGATGAAGAGTTGCGGTTAGCTGTGCTTCATTGCATGGCATTTCGACAAACTCGCCTGCCACGGAACACTCGATGCCGGACGTTTCAAGGTACGCCGCGAGCTCGTCCAGACTGTGTAAATTGGCCATCGGTGCTGAATGTCCGCATCCTAAGATATGCGCAATAGGCGCAATCACGCTTGTTTTTTAGCCTGCAGGTGGGCGTCCGCAGTGTTGTCGAACTCTGGAAGGCTGCGTCGTCGGGAATGTTGGGGGAAGCTGCCTCAGGACTGCACCCGGAATGGGTGACGAGAATTCTGCTGGATAAAGTCGTCCACTTCCCGGAGTCGGTCGGGATACGGTGTTACATCGCGCCAACCTGTATTGGGAAAGAAGCGAAACCCGGCCAGCCAGAGCCGCTCGACTTTTTGCCATTGCTCTAGGTCTGTCTTCTTCGGCGCTTTGAAAGCCCTGCCCATGAAGTGGATCGGCTCGCCACACTCAGGGCAGATGGCGCTACTATCTTCGGATAGCTTCCAAGATTTCCGGCAGTCGAAACAGGCGTGAGCAGTTAAGTAATCCGGCCCGCGATGAAGTGGCACCTTGTTCGGCCCCGTAATTACCCGGTTGCCGATGTTCTTGCGAATTTCCATGCGCTCGGCTTTTGAGGGCGGTTGGCTCATTTTGTGTAAATGTCCTGTTTGCCCGATGTCCGCAATGGTGTCGTGTCCTGACCGTCCGAAATGGCGGGTTTGTTGGGGTTAGCGGACATTTGGAGCGTACCGGTCGATAGTTGCACGGGACCCGTCCCAGCATAACCCAGCCGATGGTTTACGCGTGGCTGTTTGATATTCGGGGCGCGCCGCCGGCACACCAGCTTGGTATGGACGTCGCTGCGATCAGGCATGCTCAGGTGATCCACGATTGGAGGTCAATCGTGTGCCAGCCGTCGCTCGAGAGGATCGCCATCGTAGTGCCGCCGGTCCAACCCAACGACCAGCGCATAAAGCCGCGGGTCCTCTCGCGGTTCATTATCAGCGGCGGTGCCTCTAGCAGCCGGAAATCGGGGGTCTCGCGTTGCAGCGCAGCTTCGCCGGCCGCATCGTAGACGAAGGCGGGAACAGGGAGCGTCATGCAGGCAAAATCCGTGGAGTTGCCCTTAATGAACAGCGGCCACGTCGTTGCCGCAGGCATCATAGCCCAGCCAAAGGCCAACGAAGTATCTACCGGACGGTCGATCGTTTCGTGGAGCGCGCGGTCTTGGCGGCCGCCAATGAGGCGGATCAGCATTTTCGCCCGCAGCGCCTGAACCGGATCGGATTGCGCGGCGCAATGCGCGTGGTCGCTGCCGACAACGAAGGGCGCGAGTCCAGATGCGCGGTCGAGCAGCAGGTGATGCGCGGCAATATCGGTGAGCCCGTCGCGGTTGGTATCGGCACGCAGCGCAGCTAAAGGGATCCGCAGAAAGAGATCGCGTACTTGACGGCGGGTGCGCAGGGCGACGGGCGGGTACATGATGCTGCGCGTGTCGAGCAGCGCAATGGATACTTCGATGTTGAGCGTATCACCATCGATCAACGGCAACTTCGAGTGTGTTGCGACCACATAAGGGAAATGATCGGCGAGCCCGGTGTAGATTGGCGCTTGCCAAGTCTTTCCACCGTCCTCGCTGACGTGGACCCAGTAACCACCCTCAGCGACCTCCCCAGATGGGTCGAAACGGCCTGAAAGGCTCACCGCGACCGCACGGTTGTTCGAGACGCCAGTTCGCACCGGCATGAAGCCCTGTGGCAGCGGCCTCCAGCCGTGCGGCCAGACGGGGGCTGCGCCGCTCTTGTCCGCTGGCGTATGCAACGCAGCGGGGAGCAGATGTTCGGTGAACGGAGTGGGATCTGGGTCAACCGGCGGGCGATCTGCCCAGGCCTTTTGCGCTTCTTCCGAAGGCGCATCGGTGAATGCGGAGCGCGTGGCCTTGCGCACATCTTCGTAGTGTGCCGCGAGCGCGGTCCACCCTGGCAATTCAGCAGCAGCGATTGCTTTGTTCATGGCTTCCGGATCATTGCCGAAGGCCTTCCGCTCCTCGGGCAGTGCGAGATGGTTTGCCATGTCGTGCCGCCAGTCCTGGCACAGCGCCCGGTACTGCACATCCGAGAGCACCTGGCAACGTATGCGGATGATGGAGCCAGGGGTTCTCGAATAGTCACGGAAGCTGAAACCGACTTCAACCAGACGATAGGGGTCGGCTTCGGGCGCATCGAGCGCCTGCTTTACCAGCAGTGTGTCGACCGCCGAGCTTATGGCGTTGTCCGCGTCTTGCTTGTCGACCTTGCAATTGGGCTGCTCATCTGACGTCTGGCTCTGCGCTGCATAGATGCAATCGACCAGCACGCGCTTGGCGGCAAGGTCCGGATCGCCCCGGATTAGCGCCGACGCCTCTGCGTTTCGTCCCGCCGAAAGCATGGCGGCTGCCAGAGCCGTGCGCAGCGAGGGGCCGAGTTCGCGAAGCGTGAACCCCGCATCGTCGATTCGTGCGTCGAAGCTTGGCATAGTGGGTGCAAGCACGGCGGCTCGCGTCTCAGCATCAAGGTCGGCGAAATGCTGGAGTGCATCGTCGGTCATCCCTGCGTCCAAGAGGTTCGCGATCAGATCGCGCTGGAGCCATCGCCTTACTGCAATCCGATTCTCGGCGCTCACGCGGTCGAGCGCACTTTCCCGTAGTAGCCATGCCTCAGGCGTGATTGCATCAATGCCTTGAAGCTCATTCGCAGAAAGCAGCATGAGTAACGACGAAGTCCGTAAAGTCGGATCTGGCAAGGCGCCGAGCATGCTGGCAGGACAAGACGAGCCACGAGCTAAGGCCCAGTTGGCCAGCGCTTTGTCGGGCGCGGAGGCAAGCAAGGCGACATAACCGAGATCGTTGCAGTCGCCAGCGACGCCGATGGCGTGCGCGGCAATTTCCAACGCGAAGGGCGTGCTTCCCGCCGCTGCGACGTGAGTCGCGAGCGAAACTACGAAGGCGTGCCGCGCATTAGCGAGCGCGCTGTCGTTGGCAAAGTCGTAGTCGCCGATTCGGGCTACGAGCCAGTCCCGCGAGAGCGCATGCATGGCATCCGGAGATAACCCGTAGCGCGATGCCAGCGTCTTCGATACGGTTGCGAGCGGCGCCTTCTTGAGCCCTTCATGGAGATCGCGTGCCCACTCGTTGAACTGCGGCGTTGTCGAAGCGTAGCTCTCCAATGGCTCGAGCGCGACGGCACGTTTGCGGATTGCGCTGTCGGAAAGGCGCGTCGGATCCAGGAGGCGGCCGGAAGCGCTGCTGGTCATCGCCTCAGCTTTGGGCGAAGCCGAGGTGAATTCGCTAGCTGCGGCCTCCGAAGCGGCGGCAGCATCCCGCGCCGCTTGGTTCGCCGCGGGTGACTCTGCCGGCTGATTGCCCTGCGCGAGCAATGGCGTGGCATACGCAAGCACTGCTGCCAGCTTAGCAAGTCCAATGCCATTGCGTTTCGCGAGGCCATGTTTGTGCCGTTGTTTCACTGCGTTCTCCCGTCGCTATATGATTGCGGCTGCGCCAGCCTGCAGCAAGTCAAATTGCGACGAATTTGATCCAGCAGTGAAGATTGAGCTCTGTTCATGTTTGGGTAGTCGCATCGCTGCGGTAACGATCCACTAGTCGCACTGTTCTACCAGCCGGATCGTGGACGAGCTCTCAATGGCAGTGAGGGTAGATAACTCGCATCAGGTGACCGGCTGTGAGTTCAGTCGATGCGAACGTCCCAAACGTTGTCGTGTCCGGAAAGTCTGGTTTAGGCTTGGAAAACTGTCGATGCGGACATTCGACTAGGTTTTGACCGCTACAGCGCTTAGACGTCTGCTTTGGCACGATGCCACCCCAAAACCTGCCGGTCCGAAATCGGCCCAGTTGCTGTCAGTCTGCTAGGCGCCCCAATATCGGTCATTCGCCGTGTTTGACCTATTTCCCGAAAGCGGACGCTCGTCGGATGGCCACGCGCGACCGCAACGTCGGACAAACCGAAACGGCGGCTTCGGAAAGTCGAATGGCGGCAACCTGCCGTTCGTTCGCCACCAAAGCGATGGCAGCTAAGTGCGCCATTTGGGCCATTTGACATAGTCATAATCAACTCAGCTGTGATCTTGCTTGCCGTTGATCACGAGCGTGCGCCATTTTGAGTTGGCGTCGACGCATCTGCCAATGTCACAGGCAGAATCACTTCAATCCGCTGGCAAATTGTTCCATACTTTGGCCAAAGCCGAAGCGACAGCGTTGCGCGGGAGATCCTCGCCAAACCAATAGGCCATGCGATGGGCTAAACCGCTATAGTCCGCCAAAGTGTAATCAGGGGCGATCTCACGCAAGCGCATCAGTGTCGCTTGGGCGTGCTTGGCTTTGCCCGCCACAGCCTGCGCCGCGGCCAGGGTCACGAGGTTGAGGCTATAACCCGGATTTCGCATCTCACCGTCGCGGTAGGCATCAATGGCTTGTTCCGTCTGGCCAAGTCTGATGTGGCAATGGCCCCGGTAATGTGCCCACACGGAAAAACGCGGGTGGTGCGGCGCACGTTCCTCAGCGGTCTCGATCATCCGTAAGCCCTCGTCCTCACCCGTCAGCCAGCATTGCTGCCAACCCAGCACTGCCAGCGTATGCGCATTGTTGGGGTCGAGCTCCAGGGCCGCGCGCAAATGGCGCACGGCAAGACGCGCATTGCCCATCATCGTTGCGGTTATTCCCGCCGCTGACAGGACGTCGGGGTCATGGGGCGAAAGGGCAAGGCCGGCATCTATATGGCGCTTGGCGAGCGAGAAAGTCTGCGCCGGCGCATCGCAGAATTTGCTGGTGACGTTCTGCGTGTGCTGCACTGCCAGTGCAGCATGGACCGCTCCATCTTTCGGATCGAGCGCCAGCGCCTGTTCCAGCAAGGCTACGATCTCATGCGCGGTCTGGCTGTTGTAATTGAGCCGCAAGGTTTCGGCCCGCTGGACGAGTTCATAGGCATTGAGCTGAAACGGCCTGCGGCCTTGCAACGCCACCGAATGCGAGAGGTGCAACGCAGATGACAGCGAAGTGGATACGTCGAGTACGATCTTGTCCTGAACCGAGAAGAACTGGTCCAGCCGTGCGTCGATACGTTGCGCCCAAAGCTGTGCATCGTCGACCCCGTCCATCAGCGCAACACGTAGCTGGAAATTGTCCCCTTGTCGTGCAAGCGAACCCGAGACGAGGTAGCGCACCCCGAGATGATCCGAGATAGCTGGCGTCCGGTCAGTTCCCTCCTTGGCGGTCTGGGCTGAGCTGTAGGCCGCGACCCGCAATCGGGGAACGCGCGAGAGCAGCATGGTCAGATCGCGCGTCAGGCCGTCGGCAAGGAAAGCATCGCTCTCTTCGGTCGAGTGCCCCCGGAATGGAAGCACAGCCACGGCGAACTCGTCTTCGATCACTTGCGATTGGTGCCGACTCTGAACGACCCGCTCACAATCCCCCGGTGCTACCGGAGCGGTTAGCCTGTAGCCACGCTTCCAAGCAGTTTCGATGTACGCACCCGAAGCCGGGTCATGCCTGAATATCCGGCGGAGCAGCGATACCGCTCGGGTAAGGCTCTCGTCTGCATAAGGGTTGAAGAACCATACGTGTTCGATCAGTTCATCGCGCGAGACCGTTTCACCCGGGCGCTGTGACAGGAAACACAGCACATCCATGACCAGCGGTTCAACCGAATAACTGACACCGGCGCAGTCAAGCCGATTCCCCCCCGGATCGACTGTGAAAGCCCCCACACGAAAACACCCCGGCGAAACCGGTAGAAAGCGTGGTGTACCATCGAGCTGACTGGTCCTTTCGCCCGGCGGAGAGGTCATCCTGCCAACAGCATCTGCGTGCCCCCAAACAGATGTACTTGCGTTGTTAATATTGTGCCCGAATATTCTGAAAAATCAATGCGGCACCGAGTAACCCCGCAACCATCACCTTTCCATCAGGATTTATCCGTCCGCCACTGCCACAAATGAAGTGGCGGCAGACTTTGTGAAGGCCGCGAAGACGAGGGATGAAGGGAGCATCGCAATGAACTGGAAGCATCTCGCTCTGTCAGCTGCGGCAGCAGTATCCATGGCGGCAATATCCACCCCTGCAACGGCGGGAATGGAGCTCTACAAGGACTATGAACCCAGCGCACAGGTCGTCGAAATGACCACCGTGCAAGTCGATGACGGGCAGTTCGAAACCTATCTGGAGGGGCTCAAATCGACCTGGATCGCCAGCAATGAAGTGGCCAAGAAGCTTGGGATCATCAAGGATTACCACATTTATTGGAACACGGCACCAACAGACGGCACCTTCGATCTCGTGCTCGAGATCGTCTACCCCTCGGTCGATGATTGGGCGGGAAGCAAGGCCAATTACATGAAGTTTCTCGACGCCTACGGCAAAGCCAATATCGACCAGGGCGACGAGACGGTGCGGAAACTCTACAACAAGATTCGCCAGATCAAGGGCACTTACGTGCTGCGCGAAGTGATCGTGCATTGAAGCAAACCTGCTTCGGCAGCGGCGGCCATTATTCATTCGAGCCGCCGCTGCCTGACTAGGGCAAATTCATGCGCGAACTCACAAGGCCGTTTGGATTCTGGACCACGATTTGCATGGTCGTAGGCTCGATGGTTGGTTCGGGCATCTTTGTCTTGCCCGCGACGCTCGCGCCCTCAGGTTGGACAGGAACGGCGAGTTGGTTCGTCGGAGGTGTCGGGGTCATAGCTATAGCCATGGTCCTCGTCGGCCTCACCTCGGCCAAGCCTGAGGAGCCGAGCATTTTGACAATTTGCGGACACAGCCTCGGCCTGCTGCCGGGACGCCTCATCGCATGGTCCTACTGGGTTTCGACTTGGTGCAGCGCCGCCGTGGTGGCGTTGGTGGGGGCCGGATACCTGTTGCGCGCGCTGCCCGTTCCGATGTCAAGTAACTGGGCCAGCGCTCTTTTGGGCTCGGTGATTATCGCTTTCCTGACGGTGGTGCAGTTGGTCGGAGTGCAGTGGGCCGGTCGCATTCAAGTCCTGACAACGGCGATCAAGTTGGTGCCGCTAGTAGTTGTGATGGCGATCATTGGATTTGTGGCGTTGACCTCCCCGTCCTCCTTTTCTGGGCCGGGAATCCCGTCGCTCGAACTTGGCAAGCTCACACCTGCTCTGGCGATCGCCTTTTTCGCGCTCATCGGTTTTGATTCAGCGGGGATTATCGCCGAACGGGTAAGCAATCCGCGGCGCAACGTGGTGCGCGCCACGCTTGTCGGCCTGATGCTCGTACTGGGCATTTATATCGTCATCAGCACGGGTATCATGCTGTTGACGCCGATCGCGGATCTGTCGGCGAGCAGTTCCCCGCTGGCGGACTTCGCGACCCGCTTTCTCGGCCCCGGTGCCGGGGTAATCATGGCCCTGTTTGCAGGGATATCGGCGGTCGGCTGTCTCAACGGAACCATCCTGGCAAGCGCCGAACTTCCGCTTGGGATGGTCCGTGACGGCCAATTGCCGGGCTGGATGGCCCGAACGACTGTGCGTGAAGTGCCCGCTGCGGCGCTGGTCCTGGCGAGCACGCTTGCGATCGTTTTGATCCTGCTCGGGGTCACCGGCTTCGGTGCACGCGTGTTCGATTTCATGCTGCGGCTGACGACCGCTTCTGCGCTCTGGTTCTATGCCGGGATATGCCTTGCTGGCCTGGCGGCCGGCATCAGGCGGGGCTTCGCGGTTGTCGGTCTGGGGTTTTGCTCTTGGCTGCTTTACGGCACGGGGTTCGAAGCAGGCAGTCTCGGCATGTTGCTAATGGTTGTCGCCGTTCCGCTCCATTTCCTGATCGGCACCGCTCGCGAGATCGCGCCAAAGCAAGCAGATATCGGTTCGAAGGCGATGGCCTCATGAGCGGTACTGCTCGGTCCTCCGACGATCAAGAGGCCCGGATTCAGGCATCGGTTCAGAGCGCCATTGCCAAGGCATCCTGGCGCATCCTTCCACTGATTGGCCTCGGTTACCTGTTTTCGTTCATGGATCGGGTAAATATCGGCTTTGCAGCTCTTCAGATGAACAGCGATCTCGGATTCAGCGCGACCGTTTTCGGCTTCGGCGCTGGAATTTTCTTCCTGTCGTTTGCGTTGTTCGAAATCCCGTCATGCATGTTGATGTCGCGCTTCGGCGCGAGGCGTTGGCTCGCACGCATCATGATCACGTGGGGGTTCTGCGCCACGGCGACAATGTTCGTTCAGACGCCGTGGCAATTCTACACCGTCCGCTTTCTGCTTGGCGTGGCCGAGGCAGGTTATTTCCCCGTCGTCATTTACTATCTGGCTTTCTGGTTTCCGAAATCGGCCAGAGGCCGAACGATAAGCTATTTCTATCTTTTCGGTCCCCTCGCTTCGGTTGTGCTTGGCAGCGTTTCAGGTGCCATGCTGTCGATGGATGGCACCCACGGCCTACACGGCTGGCAATGGCTGTTGATGTTGCAGGGCTTGCCAGCAGTATTCATCGGCCTCTTCATATGGCGCTTCCTGCCGGACGAACCGGCAAAGGCCGAATGGCTGACAGCCGAAGAAAGAGCCGGTTTGCAATCGATTCTCGAACGAGAGTCGGCCGCGATCGGCCCGCCTGTCCGTCAAGGGATCATCGCGACGATGCGCGATCCGATCGTTATTCAGCTTGCCCTGATCGGCGCCTTGCTGGTCGGGACGGGCATAACGCTCTCAGTCAACTTCCCGCTGGTGCTGCAGGCGACGACAAAACTGAACCCTTACCAGATCGGCTTCGTCGTCAGCGCCAGCGGCGTATTGGCGATCTTTGCGATGGTGATCGCCGGGCGGGTTTCCGACCGGCGAGGCAATCGCTTCGGCCCCGCGATCGCCTGCGCGCTTGGATCATCAGCCGGTATCGCATTGGTGGCGCTGCACCTCTCGACCAGCCTTACAATTGCGGCATGGCTGTTGCTGTCGTGTTGCGGATGGTCGCAAGCGCTGTTGTTCGCAGCGATATGGCCGGACCTGCTTCATCCCGCTCGACTCGCGCTTGGCGGAGCCACGATCGACATGGTCTCGCAGATCGGCGCATTTGCCGGGCCGTATGGCTGGGGTATCGCTAAGGACGCGACCGGCGCATTCACGCCGGCGTTGTGGGGGCTCGTGCTGACGACGCTCGCCACGGCAAGTCTCTTCGCGCTGCTGATGCATAAAACAAAGGCACAGCGGCGCGCGCGTGCACTTCAAATCGGCCACGCGAATACCTGCCAGTCGAACGCGCAGGCCGGATCAGCCCAAGCATGACATGTGCAGCCACCCGGTCTTCCGCCCCGCCGCGGATCACCCGCAAGCAGATGGCTGCAGTCTGCATGGGCAACGGGCTCGATTTCTATGACTTCGTCACCTTCGCCTTCTTCGCATCGCAAATCGGGCGCACGCTGTTTCCGGACGATGGCGGGACTGGACTTCTCTACGCTCTGCTTACCTTTGGTGCCGGTTTCCTGACCCGACCGCTGGGCAGCATTGTATTTGGCCGCATTGCCGACCGGCGCGGGCGCGTGCCTGCGATGCTACTGTCGTTTTCGCTGATGGGCGTGTCGATTGTCGGGCTGGCACTGACGCCGGCTTATGCAACGATCGGCATGACCGCGCCGGCGCTCGCGGTAACGTTCCGTCTGCTGCAAGGCTTCGCGCTGGGTGGCGAGGTCGGACCCAATGCGGCGTTTCTCTACGAAGCCGCACCGCGCGGTCGACGTGCGCTTTATGTCGCAATGCTGGGAGTGACGCAAAACCTGGCCGTGGTGGCATCGGGCGCGGTCGGTGCCATCTTGTCAGCCTGGCTGACGCCAACGGATCTCGATGCCTATGGCTGGAGAATTGCCTTTCTGGTCGGCGCAGCGATCGTTCCTGTTGCGGCGTGGATCCGCCGTACACTGGTGGAAACGACCATTCCGAGCGCCACTGAGGCAAGCATATTGCCTAAGGGATCGCGCAGCCTTGTCATCGGCGGATTCCTGACCCTGGCCGGGGGGAATGTTGCATTTCTTTCGATCGAATATCTCGGCACCTATGCCCAGACCGTCCTCAATCTGCCCGCCGAGAACGCCTTCCATTCGATACTGGTGCTGGGCCTCGTTGCAGCAGCGACCGACCTTGTCGCCGCCAAACTGATGGATCGCGGGGTGCGGTCCTGGTGGCTGGTATTGCCGTGGGTAGTCCTGCTGGCGTTCATCATCCCTGCGTTTATGGTCCTTGCAGATCTGCGGACATCGGGCGCGCTGCTGGCGATTACGGCCTTTCTTGGCATCGTGCTCGAATTGACCTTCGTGCCCATGCTGGTTGTGTTTGTCGGCGCCTTGCCCCGCACCGCGCGAGCCACCCTGGTAGGTGGCGCCTACGCGTTCGCCATCGCGATTTTCGGCGGTAGCGCTCAGCCGATCATCAATCGCCTGCTGGCATGGACCGGCAATCCCATTTCCCCTGCCTGGTACATGACGCTGGCGGCGGCTGTCGGCCTTGTCGGCATTGTCATGCTCATCCGCCAAGCGCCGCGCCTGATGAGAGGGCAATCCGCATGAGCCAGGACGTGAAACCGCCAAGGGTGGTCGGAACCTTTGGTGCCAGCCTGATGAGCGTCAACGGAATGATCGGAGCGGGCATCTTTGCTCTGCCGGCGCTGCTATATGAAAGGACGGGTGCCTTCGCCCCTTGGATGTTCTTGATCTTCGGCGGGTTCTTTGCCTGCGGCACACTGATCTCGGCCAAACTCGCGACAATGTTTAAATCATCCGGTGGGCCGCAGCTCTATGTCCAGACTGCATTCGGGCCGATGCTCGGCTTCCAGGTCGGGTGGTTGCTGGTCATCGCGATGGCTGCCGGAAGGGCTGCGACGCTGCATGTGCTGGTGTCCTATCTTGCTGTGTTCTTTCCGGCACTCGATGGACCGGTTGCAAGGCCCATTGCGGTGCTGTCGCTGCTCCTGGCGCTGGGAGGCCTGTCACTGTCTGGAATGCGACGGGCAGTCGACGGACTGGTTGTTGGAACCGTGCTTAAAGTAACCCCGATCATCGTTCTGTGCATCGCCGCCTTTGCCAAGGGTGGATTATCCGTCAGCGTGAAGCCGCCCGATGTGGGGACTGTCGATTCCGTCGCGCTGCTGGTGTTTTTTGCGTATTCGGGGGTAAGCAATGCCGCCTTTTCTGCCGGAGAGGTCAAAAACCCTCACAGGACATTGCCGCTGTCCATGCTCACCTCGCTGGCGATCATCGTGGTCTTCTACATGGCGGTGCAATGGGCCTATATTGCCGCTGGTGCTCCATCGAATGGTCACGGCACCCCGCTGGCTGCGGCTGCAGGCAAATTGATGGGGCCCGCAGGAGCTGTCGCGCTGACGCTCGCGGCGGTTTTTTCAATCGCCAGCAATTCGTTGGCATTCTTCGTTGCCGGGCCAAGGGTGATCTTTGGCATGGCGGAGCGCCGACTTCTTCCGGAACGGCTTGCGCATGTATCAACGCGATTCCTGACGCCGGACTGGGCCATCGCTTTGTTCACGCTGGTCGTGGCGATCATATCGTTGAGCGGGACCTTCGCGTTTCTTGCCGAGGTAACATCGGTGGGGTCGCAGCTGGTCAGTCTATGCACGATCGCCGCTTTCGTCCTTCTCCTTGTGCAACAGGGCAGGACGGGCACATGGGGATTGTCGCCGTTCTGGATTGCTATCGTGGCAGTCAGTGTCGCATTTCTGATCTATGGCATGCTGCAGGCGACGGTCGCTGCCTATCTGCTGATCGTCGCTATTGTTTGTTGGCAGCATTCTGGGCCTGATGACGCGCCGCGGACGTGTGACGCAAGCAGCCCCGAACTTCGGGCACGGCGAATAGACGGTCGGAACTCATCATGGCGACAGCGATGAAACCTGCGCTCATGCATCGGTGCTCTGCCGGAGAAACGAGGTGAATCTGCGAAGCTGGCAGCAAGCCGCAGGCCCAGGGCTGATCTTTTCCGGATCGGCCATCGGCGTATCGCACCTGGTCCATTCGACGCGCGCTGGGGCGACTTTCGGCCTCAGCTTGCTCGCGGTGATTGTCCTCATCAACGTGCTAAAATACCCCGCTTTCCGGTCCGGCCTGGATTATGCGCATTCGACTCGCAGGACACTGATCGGCGGCTATCGCGAGCTTTGCGCGTAGGCGATTCCGTTACATCCTTGACGATCGCTCCGATAGGCCTTGCCGCGGTGAGTGTGAAAACGGCAGCGATTCTTGGCGCCGTCACCAGTATCGACCTGCCGATCCTGCTTGTCACCTCGCTGGTGGTCGGCGCAACTGTAATGCTGCTGCTTGTGAGAGGTTATCAATGGCTTGATCGATCTATTTCATAGTCGGACCAGTTATAGCACTATTCAATCACCTGGTTGTACCGCGGCGCGAAATGCCGGACGATGATCGCCCCAGCGAAAGGCTGCGGGTCCTGAATTTGTTTAGTATCCTGGCTATGTCGGTGCTCGCCGCTATGTTCTTTGTCCTGAAATCGCGCTGGCAGCTTGTACACACTTTACTGGCGCAGAGGTCTGGATCGTCAATGGCGGGCGGCAGCTTTTGCATTGGCAAAGTCTGCTAGTGGGCTTTATGCGAACGGCCCGGGTAGCGCCATAATTCGCCGTATGAATGAACGGCAGGTTTCAGCATTCCCCTGCGCACCCATCTACGGCGCTTATGTTGGCGGCTACGGCAATCGGACAATCTCTGCGGCGTTTCGTCCAATGGCCATCCCGGCCATTGGAGAAATGTCCTGGGACATTCAGATCTTGACCCCGCCGTTCACGATAGGCGCCCTTGGAATGCTGGACAGGCTGTTGGACCTAAACGACCGTTAAAGCCTCGCGACATTTGGGCAATCCGCTTCTTTCTGTACGAGCATAAACGGATCCGCGACCGCGCGTTGTTTGACTTGGCCATAGACAGCAGGTTGCGAAGTTGTGACCTGGTAAAGCTCAAAATCGGCGATCTGGTCAGCGGTGGGTAGTTCCGCGATCGAGCCACCGTGATCCAGCAGAAGACTGGACGACCGGTCCAATTCGAGATCATGTCCGAAGCGCGACGCAGTTTAGAGACATGGCTCCAGCGTAGAGGCGGTACAATCCTCGATTTCATGTTCCCAAGCCGGATCGATTACCTATGCCATCTGAGTGCCATGCAATATGCCCGACTTGTCGATGAGTGGGTTTCGACGATCGGTCTAGACAAGCGCAAATTCGGCACTCACTCGATGCGGAGAACTAAGGCATCGCTGATATACAAGGCCACAGGCAATCTGCGCGCGGTGCAGATACTGCTTAGCCATAGTAATATCGAAAACACCGTCAGATACCTCGATGTAGACATCGATGATGCCCTGACTGTGTCGGAGCGAACTGACATCTGACCGTTAGCCGGCTTTAGTGATTGCCCAAGGCCGGTACTCCGAACAAGCAAACGAAAGGGAGCAGTCAGGATAGGAGCCACTTTACGTCACTCCAATCGAATCAACGTGCGCTATCGTCAAAGTACCTTGGACTTCCCATCCAGATTTTTACGCTGAACCAAAGATCTCAATTGCGCGAGTGCGCGACGCTGGAAGATGTCTGCATCGGGTCTGGAAAGCGCCGGACTGGCCTCGCGCAAATGCTCGCTCGCCTTAATCCAATTGCTTTCATGAGCAGCAATCTGGCCAAGCGCCAATTCTACGTTGGCACCCCATTGGGGATCGCTGGCCAACTCTCCGACCGCCTTGGTGTCAATGTCAACGAGATAGGGACGAGCGGAATCGTATTTACCGGTAGCGATCAGGCATTGTGCAACGGCAAGCCCGACACCTTGCGTCAAAGGTGCAGATTTGCCGTAGGCATGCGACGATGCGCGGTAGGCCTTGATCGCATCGGCCAAACCCTGAGCCAACTGCGTCGTGCGGCATTCGGACGTTGCAAGATCGGAAAGCCCGGCAATGGTGCGAAACGCCGACATGCCTTGCTGCCGTAAAGCACTCGCATAAAGCACCCTACCGTCGCCGATTGCATCGAGATAGTCGCCCATGCTGCCATAGGCTTCTTGCCGCGCGGCAAGCGTTTGCTGGACCAGCCTATGATCGGGACCGAGCTGCTTTTGCATCAGCGGAAGTACGTCGGACAGCTCCTTGACTGCGTCAGCATAACGCTTCTGGAACAGGTAGGCCTGTCCCAGATTCATCCTCAGCAATAAGACATCGGGGTTGGTAGGTCCAAGCAGTCGCGTTTGTGCCGCGAGCAGCGGGCGGATTGCTTGCTCGGCGCGTTTTCCCTGACCAAGCCGAATAAAAACGAAAGCGTGGCGCTGATGGAAATTGTTGCGCGTTCGCTGATCGAAAACCTCGGGCATTGCATCGGCGAGGTCGGCTGCCTTGCCGAACTGTTCAAGCGCGACATGGATGTCGCCTCCCGCTAGTTCGGTCATTCCAATGGCCGATGCGAGCCACACGGCCGTTTCCGGATCACGATCTTTTCCGGTTGGGAGAAGCTTCTCTTGCTCGGCGATGATGGCATGTGCACGCGCGATGGAACCCTTCTCGGCCGAAAGCGCCTCGGTTTGGGCCTGCTGAAGTCTGGCAATGATTGCGGATTTGGTCGTCCCGGCATGACCTTGACGATAGGCGATATCGGCCTTGTCATAGGCCTCGCGCGCACCTTTCCAGTCCGATTGCTGTGCGTAGACGCGTGCAAGAGTTGCGTAGAGCCGCGCCGCGACCAGCGGAGCATTCCTGAAACGCCGGGCAATTTCCGGTTCGGCCGCGCGTGTCGCATCGATAAGCGTTTCGCTTGCCTCGCCGCTTTTTGACGGATCGCCGCGACCGAGCAGGTCTTCGGCAAGAAAGGTGTTGATGGATTTTGCGATGGCGGTTTGACGCCTGGCCTCGTCGCGTTCTGTAATCGCCTTCCGCGCGGTCAGCGCAACGGCGATGCTTCCCGCCACCAGCACGATTACCGCCGCCGCCACCCAGGGGCGTCTCGCCCTGGCCAATTCCGCCGCGCGGCGAAGCTGAATCTCGGCTTCGGCTGCTGCGCGCTCTTTGGTGGCATGCGCACGATGCTCTTCGATCCGTTCGAGATGATCTGCGAATTCGGCAGCGGAGCCAAAGCGCTCGCCCGGGTCGAGCGCAGCGGCTTTGGCAATAGCTGCGCGCAGCACATCGTCCGCAACCAGTTCACCCCAACCCGGTGCTAGTGGGCTGTGCAGGTCGCCGACCGTCAGTTGGAACAATATCAGGCCGAGGCTGTAGATGTCGGATCGAACAGAGGGCGTCCCTCCGCCGATGATTTCCGGCGCAATATACAAAGCCGAACCCGCAGGGCTTGAACCCCCGATCAATTCGTGTTCGGGCAAGGTGATGCCGGTGAAACCCTGAAGCAGAACGCCGCTTTGCTCAAGCAGCGCACTGCTACCGAAATCGATGATCCGTAACGCGTGCGTGACGCCGCCCGTTTCGATTGTCAGGTTGGAGGGCTTGAGATCGCCATGCAGGACTCCGATCGCATGTGCGGCTTCGAGAGCGCGCGCTGCTTGCGCGACCAACGATATCCGCTCCGACAGATCCAGTTCCGCTCCATGCCGGACGAACCAGGTTTCCAGGTCGACGCCGATGGTTGGAAACGCTAGCCATGCCGGGTTCCCTTCGAACTGCTGATCGATCGGGAGGACAAAACCCCCACTTCGGTCATGCAGTTGACTGAGAATCTTGCCGACAGCCGCTTCGCGCTTGAGTTGCCGGAGACGCCCCGGTGTCTTCGCAAATTTGAAGATCCGTTCCGCGCCATCGCTCGTTTTTGCAAGCCAGACATCGTCGGTGTCACCTCGCGCCAGATTGCGCGCGAAGCGCCATTCCTTTGTGTCGGGCACCAAGTTGCCTACCAAGAAATCAAATCTAGGGCGATCGTCGAGTTCGATCCGGGATAGCGCGACATCGCCCGCTATCCGATATCCAAGGCCCGGAACTGTTTCGACGATACCAGCCTCGGTTCCCAGAGCGCGGCGCAGTTTCGTCATTGCGGTTGGAAGCGAAGAGGCGACGACCGTTACATTGGGCCACGCTGCTTCCAGCAATTCTTCCTTGGTAACCACTTCGCCCGCGCGATGAAGCAGGGCCAGAAGCAGTTCCATTGGCTTACGTTCGATATCGACGTTCATTCCGTGGACGCGAAGACGCCAGCTCGCCTCGTCGAGCTCGATACCGCTTATCGACCAGACCAGCCGACTGCGCAGGTAAGAGCCCGATTGCGTTGTCATTTCATTGCCACGATAAAGACTTCATAATTTCTTCATGACATTTCCTCGCCGCAGCACAGCATAATGTTGCCCTGTCAACAAGGCGATCTTGATGAAGGAGGGTTGCATGAAGGGACGGATACTCGGATTTTCCAGCGAAGAGGGTATCGGCGTAATCAGTGCCGAAGACGGCAAGCGCTACACTTTCGCGGCGAAGGAATGGAAATCCGGACAGGCTGTGCGCACAGGTATACAGGTCGACTTCGAGCCGGATGGCACAACGGCTGGCGGTATTTATCCCGATACGAACGCAAGCATCGACCTGTCCGCTCTCACGGAATCGCCGAACGCCGCAAAGGCCAAGCAAGTCCTCACCAGTTCGCTGGCTGTTCCACTCGCGATCGTCCTGCTGCTGGCGTGTGCGATGCCAGCCCTCACTCTACCAAGTAAGGGATTCTCACTGTTCGACCTCCCGGGAATCCTGAACATGCTGAGCTTTGGCGCTTCAATTACCGGCGCCGACGGGCCGAGCGCTGGCTTCAAGGCGATCCTGACGCTGCGTTTTCTGGCCCCTTTGATGGGCGTCATCCTGCTCTGGCGCGCTTGGGTCGCAACGGCCGGCAAGGCAATCGTGCTGGCAACAGGAGGCGCGGCGATCCTGGCATTCCTGCTGATCGAGCTCGTCAAGATTGGCCTCACCCAAGGCAGCGATCTTGGTCAGATGATCGCCCTTGCGGTTGGCACAGGGTTCGGGGCGTGGTTGATCCTGCTTTGCGGAATCGGACTGATCCTGACCGGCCTCGGCATACTCGGCAATCCTTTCGCGCGAGCCAAATGAGTCAGCGGAGGCGAGCGAACTGAAATGCCGGACTGCGCCACGCGCGCTGCGGCTCAGCTAGAGATGGAGACGTGAGATGGCCGTACAACGCGATGCTTATGCCGCTTCTAGCTGGAGGAAGTGCAGTATGCCGACCCCGACCTTTGTCCGACGCCTTCCCGCCCTTGTGTTTGCGCTCACTCTAGTCGGCGGATCTTTTGCAGCCTCCGCGCGCAGCATAACCAGCCTCGCCGATGAAAATCTGAAGGCCTATTATGGCCGCTACGCACCGCATGGTGATTGCTCCAAGGGACCGATCATTTCCATGGATGCCAGCGGCTTCGCTTTCAACGTCGCAGGGCAGACGACCCACTCGGGCCGGATGGAAACGATGTATTCCTATTTTGGCAATTCCTACCAAGGCATCAGTTTTGCTATTCTGCCATTTGCCCGGGACGCAGACGACTGGGGCGCAACAACATTCGTCATCAACGATGGCGAGGTGCCCGGTAAGATTTCCGTCGAGAACGATGGAACCGGCACAAATTCAGCGGTGCAACGCGCTCTGGCCAAGGCCTCCCCATTCATGCGGTGCGGTGGCGCACCGAAGATCGAAACAGCACAAAACACACCAGCGCAGCCGTCAAAACCGCTTGGGTGGGCGCAACTGCCACAGGCTGTGGGGGACTACGGTGGTACTTGGGACATGTTCCACCAGGGAGAGGTCGCGAGCGCGATTGCCGCGCAGATCGGGGCAGGCAGGATGCAGGCGTTGGAAGAACGGCTCAGCGTGCGCGGACCGCTTCAACAACAAGGATCGCTCTATTTCGTTTCGGGCAATGCCGAACACAAGGGCGGCGAGGAGCAAGCCTATATCATCCTCGATGCGGCGCGAAAGCGTGTGCAAGTAGGCATGTGGGAAGCCGGTAAGCTGACTGTCTATGCTCCATCGAGCGGGCGGTTACCGGTCCCTTCTCCAATTGCCCATATGCTCGCCGCAAGCCCCGGCGAAAATGCTGTGGCGCTGCGCGGCCTGCCTTGGGAGTTGCGACCGATCCCGGGACGCGCACCTGCCGCATTCGTTCGAGCGGCTGGATCACAGAAGATCACGTCATTCAGCATCTTTTGCAGCAAGGGGGAACCGGTTCTGGTGATGCACCTCAATCGCCCACCCGATAGCCAGCCGGTCAATTCAGTCTGGAACTTTTCCGGCTGGACCGTGGTGGTCCCCATGGCGTCTGCAAATCCGGCCGGAACGATATGGTTCGGAAATCTGAGTCAATCGACCCTGCCGAAGGAACTCATCTCGCGCAAAGGTTATGCCTATTTACGGATTACCGGGGACATGCAGGGGCAAGCTTCGCTTGATGGCGCGAGCAAGGCCGTGCGGACTGCACTGGCGGGATGCTATCGGTTCTGATCTGGAGCGGCGGTCGAATTATCGCAGACGCTCTGACCTCCGTTGCATCGACGCCAAGCCTGCGGAACTGATATTGGCCACTCTCCTCAGTATTCTTTCCGATTCAGAGGTTCCAATTGACCCATCAACCGTCGGTCCGCGGATCACATCGTTGATGTCCGCTTTGGCCGGCGCGCTACCCAAACCTGCCGGGCAGCTTACGGCCCACAAGGTGCCGCACTTGGCGGCGTGAATGAACGGCCGGTTTCGACGATCAAGCGACGTGTCGAGAGAGTCGGCTTTGTGGGGGTAAGCGGACGTCTTATCTGTTGTCTTAGTCGGTCACACTCAACCGAACCTTCGAACCGTCAGGCAAGTCATGCAATTGGCGATGTATGTCTGCCATCCCAATGATCTGCTCCCTAACCGATATTACGAACAAGTTTTCTGCATCGTATTTGCCTTCGACAAAGATCGGCAGGATGGCGAACCCGTAGCATTGTCCATGGTGTGGTATTTTGCCTGCCGCGTGGAGGCGCTCGACAAGTGCTGGCAGGAACCACTCGGCGACAAGCTCGGATGAAGACCTGCACGTTTCATCGAACTGCTCACGGCTTTGCGCAGCCTGCTCAATCAGGCCAGTCGCGGTATCGAGCCAGAGAACGTTTCCATCTGGCGATTGCAGAAACACGCCGCCAACCATGGAACAGATGACCGGCACCCACGGCTCCGGCACAAGCCACGACCAAGCCTTGGCGGCCTCTTGTGCCATTTCTGGTTCCAACTCAAAGGCAAGGTCACGCCAAGCGATGTTCATCCACCTTTCCTAAAGGCTGGCCAGATGTCCGCAAGTGGTGCGAGACGCTCGAGCTGCCTACGTCTCAGTTGTGGGGGGATACTGACACTACGAACTGCTGGCTTTGGCCAGCTGACGCTGACGGATTACAATCCCAGCCAGAATTATCGCTAGGACTACAGTCTCGATAGCCGCTGCTATTGGCGTTTCTCTTATGTGAGTGACCGTCTCGTTGAAGGTAAAATGAATGGCCCAGCTTGCGAGAAAGGCCAGCCAGCGCTTCCGCACGAATTCAAAGGCATATATTGCGGCTGTTACGGCATGCATCAAAACTGGAAGTGCCGTGACATATACGAGCCCTGCAATCGCTAATCGATCTAAATTTTGATCCGAATAGTAGAGAGCAATGAATGGCTTATAGAGCGTCAGCTCCCAAATTCCGAAAAGTGAAACCAGCCAAAACTTGTTGAAGTCATTCTGCTCAAACGTGGATCCAAACCATTTGAGCCCTTCCTCGTAGGCAACCAAAACCCACATACTGGGTGTTATCCACTGGATCGGCACGAATAAGATTGGAAGGGCGAACACGAGAAAAGATCTTCTCAGCATAGCGCCGCCACGCGGGTTGCTTGCAGTCGCGTAGGCCCAGCCTAGCAAGAAGATGACGCCCACAAGGAATGTTACGATAGCGTAAGTTGCGCCGGTTCCCATTTATGCTGCCTACTGACTGGATTGCCATTTGGGCAACCAGTTTCCTAACCGAAGGTGTAATTTAGGTGGCATCGCTTGATGCGCATCAGTTTAAAATCCCAAGTGGAATGAAGATATCACGCAATGAATCGCCAGCGATACGCCAGCCAACACATTGATGGACGGCGAGCTTAGTCCGTAATGTTGTCGTGTCCTGACAGGCCGAAATGGCAAGAATGTCGGGGAAAGCGGACGTGAGAGGTTGCTGCCTGAATACCTGCTCCTAAGTTGAGCACATGGAACTGGACTATTTACACTTAGGCTCAAACGAGGCTCTGCCGGAGCTTCCAACCGGTCCACTTCGAGTGGTTATCGTATCGGAAACTACGGTCAGCGATGAGTGGCGAAATAGCACTGCCCGATGGTTGGTGGACGGTGGCTGTCTTTATGCGGTCGCTTGGGGAAGAGAGTGCGAAAAGTGGCACGATGCTGTAGATTGGGCGGTGCTTGAGACGTTCGACTATGGCGACATTCCTGACGATAAATTTGTGATGAGTACATGGCACGCCGATGAGCCACTTTCGGAAGCGCTATGGTTTGCTGGAAACTGTGCGTCTCATCCGGAAATCGAACTGAAGCGAACTGTCCTCCTTCACGTCGCCAACGAAGCCAAGGAGAACAAGCTGGTCGCGATTTATGCAGCAAGCCAAATCGATAAATCATCCTAGCGCCTGCAACGCTGTCGTGCCCTGACAGGCCGAATTGACGGGTTTGTGGGGTAGGAGACGTTACACGAGGCCGTTGCAATTGGCGCTTTCGAATGTCTCAGTATACGGATCATAGACGATATTTATCTGGTCGCAGCCACCATCACTTATGGAAGGAAGCGTTCTATAATCGCTGAACCAGCGAGATTGGCCTGCCGCTCCAAACCAAGATTTCGACGTAGCAAGTTGGCGATCGGTTTTCATTGTTTCGTGCTCTGTGCAAGCTTGCCCATCAGAATTTTTCGTTTCCACAATGCAGTCGTGTTGAATGGCCACTGGCAGGTCCCATAAATACGGGTGAACATAGACTGCCACGACCTTTCCATCCGGTCTAAAAGCATAGTTGCGCGAGTATTGGTTCATTGGCCTCGCACCCTTGGGTAAGACGATTTGGGCCTCAATTTGTTTGGATAAATCTTCACTACTCTTCGCCGGAGCAACGCACGAAGCGACTAGCAGAACGCTCAACGACAAGATTAGACCCCTCATTCACGCAGCGCTATCGTAATCGGCTGATGTCTGCAAAGTGGTCGTTTGCTGACAGGCCGAAATGGCGGGTTTGTCGGGGTTAGATGACGGAAGGCCTACACGGTCGCTGATGGCCATCTTTTGAAAGTACCCATGCGATGCCCGATACAAGCACTTCCCGCCTGCCGTCTTCGGTTCTGCTTTCCGAGTCCACAACGCCGACGTTACAGATTCCCTGATCAATCAAAGCCAGGAGCGCGTACCTGACTTTCTGGACCGTGGCGGGTTTCGTAGTATCGATTATGATGTATTTGCCTATCCCATCAGGCATCCCACCGTCATTTCGGATGAACGGCTTGATCGACCTGGATAAGTTGCCCCTTATCGTCCACGCATCTCGCACAGGATCATAAACTGGGAACTGGGTCTCATCGGTAAAGCGCAGTGAGAAGTTCGTTGGCTCCAAGCTGAACAGTTGCACGCTTTCCGCAGGGCGATGAGCGAGCCACCAAGCCTCAGCTAACGCGCCAATGACAATTAGGCTCGCAAGTACGATCCGAGCGCGCATTGATAATGGCCACATTCGAAGCGAATGCCATCTGAGATGAACGTCTGCAACGTTGTCGTGTCCGGAAAGTCTGGTTTAGGCTTGTAAAACTGTTGATGCGGACATTCGACTAGGTTTTGACAGCTACAGCGCTTGGACGTCTGCTTTGGCACGATGCAACCCCAAAACCTGTCAGTCAGCAAACGGCCCACAAGGTGCCATAATTGGCGGCGTGAATGAACGGCCGGTTTCGACGATCAAGCGACGTGTCGCGAGAGTCGGCTTTGTTGGGGATAGCGGACATTGCATGCTCGCTTTCAATTGAGCGATAAGAATTCATGCAAACAGTAAAACTCGATGGTAGCCACTGGACGTCAAAGCATGACTTCTATGATGCTTTGGCGTCCGCGCTTGGCAGCGTAGATTGGCATGGTCGAAACGCCGACGCATTTCTTGAGACGATGGTTTACTATCTCGAGCTCAATACCCAGCAGCCGCCTTATACGATAGTGGTCGAGAATGTTTCTGAAGCGATGCGCCCGTTCGTGCGCGACTTCGCCACATGGGTCGCGGAAGCGCGGCAAGATCGGATAAACGACCCGGAATGGGGTGATGATGTCGAGGTGTCGGTCAGGACGGAGTAACTGGTCAATGTCCGCTATGGTGTCGTATCCTGAATGACCGGTTTTGGAGTGGCATCGTGGCAAAGCCGACGTACAACAGCTTTGACGGTCAAAAACTACTGGAATGTCCGTTATGCTGAGTTTCGCGGCAAAAGCCGACATTCCGCTAACGACACCATTGCTGACGTTTTAGGGCTAGCAAACCTCAGTCTCGCGTGCCTTGGCCTGCGTCGGACCCAAGGAAGATCACATTCAGCCAGTCGATGAGTTTCAGCATCCAGTGCCAAGCTA
>JBDONL010000003.1:438327-593205 GCA_039831335.1 Sphingomonadaceae bacterium
CCCATCCGAACTGCCAAACGCTATCCGCAGCAGCAGCGATCGTAAACAGGAGCGCGAGCCCTATCCAGAAGGGGATAAAGATGCGGCCGAACCGACGATTGAAGCGCGTCATCCGGCGTGCCGTTGATGCGTATGTCATAACTTCAGACTAGTAGTCCTGGTGTCCGCTTTCCACCCCATTTGCGCCTGTTTCACCGAGCTAGTGACGTGCCAGAAGCGGACGGGCAGCAAACGACAACATTGCGGCCGTTGAACGCTCACGTTATTCCTACGGCATGGGCGCTCGTCAACAACTGCTGCTAGTCTGGTCTGTTATCGGCGCGACTGTACTTACATTGTCGGGCTGCGCGAATGCCCAGCAAGACGTCGCAAGTCATCATTTTGAAGTGCCGAAGGCTAACTTAATAGCTGAAAGCGACTACCCATTTTTCCTGCCCAAATCCGGCGATGACGGTTTCATATTTATCCTTAATCCAACAGCGGAGCTGCGCCGGCAAAGCTCTGTGTTGGTCCAGAGCCGAGACAAGGCGTGTGCCCGCGCGAATGGTCGTGGATACGTTTCTCAGACAATTTGCGGCTCGCGCGATGTCGAATGGCGGGGCCAACATTGGCTTAAAACGGGCGATGATACATTTTGGACCTACAGCCCTTCCAAATCCTCGGGACCGGCTCCGTTTGTAAGCTGCTTTAAGATGGAGGTAGATGGTCATTCCGGCCTTTGCTACGGCACATTTGCTTTCGGTGATTTGGTGCTCACAATCAGTCTAAATGACGATGAACTTCCCTCGCTCGAAGGAATATACGACCGCGCAACGAAAATGCTTCAGTCTTGGGAGGTTTGAGAACGTCCGCTTCCCCCCACAAAACGGTCAAAGCGCCAAGCCGGGACGCCTCCCGATTGCTGACATGGCAGCTTAATGCATTTTTCCCGAAAGCAGGCTTACCGGACACGACATCAGACCCGACAATTCGACCTGTCAGGATATGACAACGTTGCGGACTGCCGTTGTTTAGCCCAGACGCCAGTAATGAGCGCAAGTAAATTTGTCAGCGGTGTCGGGTTGATTGCGATTATATGCGTCTGGGCCAGTTTTCTGTTCACTGGTCAACAGCAATTGCCGATTAGAGTGGCTAACGGACTGTATTTCAATCCCTGCTGCGGAAACATTTCCCTGAGAGATGGAGTTATCGCCATCGCGGATCGGCGTATTAGATACGTAGTTGAAGAGGATAAAGTCGGAGCATATGTCTTACCAAGGCAATATATCGGGGTTTCCAATAAAAGCGTTGTAATCAATTCAAAAACATATCCTTTAAAACTGCGCCTAGATAACCCCGTTAATCCTCATGCGATTGATTTGGTCAATCTCAGTTCTGGCCGGTACTCTTATTCGTTTCGAAGGGTAAACGGCAGTTAGCCCCCACATTGCAGTCGTTGCCGCTAAGATCTGCCGCCCTTGAAAGCCGCCATCCGTCGGCACCGGATTGAGCAGCAAAACCTGGGCCGAAAGACGACTGTCCGCTTCCAAGCGACCTACATGACAGACCAGTCGTTCTGCGATCGGCCCAATGGGGTCGATCGCGTTCGTGTTCCGTGCCAACCTGCTAGAATAGTCAAGGTTCTGGCCAGATCTGTCGAACTGTCTGCTGGTTGACGCTTCACTACAAAATGCGAGGCCGGTTTGCGAAACCGGTGTGCCCTAGTCCGCAGTGGCCGATAACGGCGCTAGGCCATAGGCGATCATCAACCGGATTACCGCCCATAGCGGTCCCATTATGGCTGCGGCGATCATGCAGGCAGCAAAATCGGGCTGGTACAGCATCAATGTATTAACCGATCCTCCGAAGAGCCTGGGGACGATGGCCAACAGGAATGCGGCCATTGCCAGCGTCGTGGCAACCGGGAACCAAAGGCTCAACAGGCCAGCTACACTCTGTGTCCGCTTGCGCCGCAGCGCGGCGCGGCCGCGCCATGCCCAGACGGTGCTGATAACGAAGAGCAGCGGCAGAGCAAGCATCATCAGAAAGGTCGTCTTTGGCCAGATTCGTGAACCCTCCCCGGCATACTCACGACCCAGCGCAATCGCGGTGATGCCATTGAGCAAGGTGCCGTTATCAGCGAAGCCGATCCCGCCATTGGAGTTGACCAGCACGATCGCCGCCTTGCGTTCGGCCGGCAACAGCGTCACCAGCGCCTCGCTGCCTGGAACGAGTCCACCGTGGGCGGCGGTTCCGGCTTGCTGGTCGATAAACCAGCCCAATCCATAGAACGGTGATTGCGTGCTGGCGGGGCGGAGCATCTGAGCCTTGCCCACCGCGCTGATAATGTCGTCGCGGCCATCAAGCATGATCGCGGCATAGCGTGCCAGATCGCTGACGCTGGCAAAGATGCCTCCTGCCGGGGCCGCGACCTGCCCATTCTCGCGTTCGGTGTAGGCGCGCTTGCTTCCAAACCAAGGACGATGACCACGCGCTACCCCGTCAGGCTCTGCACCGCGGGCAACGAAGCTATGCGTCATCCCGGCCGGTTCAAGGATGCTGCGTTCGATATGGTCGGCGAAATCCTCTCCTGTCACAGCCTCGATCACCGCACCGAGGAGGTGGTAGTTGGTGTTGGAATACTCCCACCGTTCACCGGGAGAGTAGGCCGGGGTCCAGTCTGCGACCATCGCGGCATGGGCGGCGAGGGTCTCCGCATGGGGACCATTGCCCTGCACGGTCGAATAGCCGCTGGTGTGGCTCAGTAACTGGCGCAGGGTGATCGCGCCGCTCGGTCTCCCCGCAAAGACACCGAGGTAGTTGCCAACTCCCGCGTCGAGATCGAGCTTCCCTGCCTCGACCAGTTGCATCACCGCAACGGCAGTGAAGCTTTTAGACACTGACCCGATCAGGAACGGGGTGTCTGGTGTGACCGGTCCTCCTGTGCCGGCCAGGGTGGTTCCGCGCGCACCAGCGACGACCTTGCCCTTATCGATGGCTGCATAGGCAAGCCCCGGCGCCTCGGATTCTGGCCAGACTGTAGTAACGAAGTCCTCCAACGCTTCGAGCGAAACCGATGCGCTGAGGTTAATTGGCAGAAGAACCAAAATCGCCAGAAGCATGCTGCGCAATTGATGTCTCCGGCTACAAGACGCGAACGAGATCCTTTGCCTTGTGCAGAGCGTCTGCACCAATCACAAGATGCAAGTCAGAAATTCATTTGTTACCGTCAAGGTCAAATCGGATTTTCGACAAGGGTTGAGACAGTCGACGGGGAGGTCAAGGGCCGATGTCTATACTCAGAATGTTTGCGGCAGGATTTGCACTTTTTCTGGCGCATTTGTCTTCTACAGCCATGGCGAACACTTCCGGCACCTACTTGCTGGACAATGTGCAGGTGCTCGATCTGGACGGGGATGCTGCCGTGGTCCGTCCGGACATGGCGATCCTTGTCGAGGACGGAATCATCGCCGCGGTCATGCCGTCCGCCGAGCAGCGCTCCAAGGAGGGCTTGAGGATCATCGACGGCGCGGGCCGGATCGCCATGCCAGGGCTAGTCGATATGCACGTTCATGTCTGGGACGAAGCCTCTCTCGGAGCCTATCTTGCCGCCGGGGTTACCACCATCCGCAATGCCTCGGGCATGCCGTTCCACCTGCGTCTCGCCGACCGAATCGCGCGGGGCGAGACGCTTGGCCCGCGACTGATAACCACCGGGCCGATCCTCAACAGCTCTGGCGCCAATGCGCAGATCAACCACCATATTGTGATGACGGCGGAGGAAGCGAGGGCGGCGGTGCGGCAGCACCATGCGGCCGGCTTTCGCAGGCTCAAGGTGTATTCCAATCTCACCCGTGCCGCCTACGAGGCGATCCGAGACGAGGCATCGCTACTGGGCATGACGATCATGGGCCACACCCCCGAAGGCTTGCGAGCGCCAGGCGTGCCTTATGACAAGCCTTTCGCAATCGCTTTCGAGGAACTGCTCGACGATGGATTCGTGACGATCGAGCACGTCGAATCCATCGTCTGGCATGGTCTGCGTGACGCCCATGACGAGAATGCCGGGCGGCAACTGGCGCAGAACATTGCGGCCGCCGGCGTGCCGGTCGATCCGACACTGCTGGCGTTTTACAATCTGCTGCAAGTCGCGGAAACAGATGGCGCGTATCTGGAACGCGCCGGCACCGAACGTATCAATCCTCTGCTGGTGGCACAGTCACAGCCCGAATATGAGCGCTGGAAGGCAGAAGACCCGGCGCGCCACCGCGAGGCCTTCGCCTTCTACCAACGCATGACGAAGATGCTGGCGGAAGAAGGCGTGATGCTGGTGGCGGGCAGCGATGCAGGCATCTTCACCAACGTACCCGGCGTGTCGCTGGTCGAAGAACTGGAACTACTGAAAGGGGCAGGACTAAGTCAAGCGGACGTGCTGCGGACCGCGACCCAGAATGCCGCAATGGCCCTGGGCGAGGACAATCTTTTTGGCCGTATCGCGCCGGGCCAGCGCGCCGATCTGATCCTGCTTGAACGCGATCCGGCGACCGACCTGTCCGCGCTCAGAGCGATTTCCGCTGTGATCGCCGGTGGGCGCTATCTAAACCGCGAGCGGCTCGACGATTTGCTTGCGCGGGCCGCTAATCACGATGTCGCCCGCACACAGCGTCATCTGGTCGAAGCGCTTGAGGCGCAAGGCATCGATACCAACGCACTGGGGCTGTGATAGCAAAGACCGCGGCACAAACACGTGGTGCGCCACTGCGTGTTGTGGCGTTGCGTTAAGTTCCGACAAAAAGCGCCCTTACAGCGGGAAATATCTATGACCGCTTTTCGGAAGCGTGGACGATCGGTCTGATGACTGAAATTGGGGCGCGAAGCGGACATGAATCGCTAGGCTGGACAACGACCGGATTGTTGTCGTGTGCGGAAGGCTCCGTCCTGATCAAAATATTGAAATGCTGTCCATAGCTGGCGGTCTTGGCGACCTGAGGGTCATCCGCCACTAAAATAGCTTTTCTTAGCATAGGCTCAGATCAGTGAGCCGTGCGCTTGCCCACTTCGCTCTACGCCGTTTCAATATGGCCCTTCCCTGTTCTAACATTATACTCACGCTTGCTTTTACGACCTCGAAACGTGCTGACAGGATCGCAGCGCGCTGGCGTGCGATGAACGGGTCAGCCGTCTTCAGGGCGAGCGCTAGAGGGCGAGAGATAATATTTTGGAAATGGATACGGCGTCGGAAGACATATCTGGCGCCGCGGCGCGTGACATGAGCGATGCGAGTCATTGGTCGTGACCTTTCCGCATGTGCATCGCTTATGTGCTACAGTCGTGTGACCGAAGCGGTGCGATGACCCATGCTAAAAGGCGGAAAACCGTCGTTTGCGCGATAAAATGGTCGGGGAGAGAGGATTCGAACCTCCGGCCCCTGCCTCCCGAAGACAGTGCTCTACCAGGCTGAGCTACTCCCCGACCGGATCGGCCCCGCATGCCATTCAGGCTATGCGGGTCGAGGCAAGGCGCGTGCCTATAGGGAGCATGGGGCGGGGTGGCAAGCGGCGTTTTTGCGTTCTAGGAGATCGGTATGGCCAGTGCCCGACCTTCAACCGATTCTATCGCCTCCGCCCATCCTGAAGAGCAATATCTCGCGCTGATGCGCCAGGTGTGGACGCAAGGGAGCGAGCGGGTCGATCGAACCGGTGTCGGAACGCGTTCGGTGATGGGGGCGATGCTGCGCTTCGACCTGGCCGGTGGGGTGATGCCGCTGATTACCACCAAGCGCGTCTACTGGAAGACAGCCACGCGCGAGCTGCTGTGGTTCCTGACCGGGGAGACGAATATCCGCCCGCTGGTGTTGCAGGGCGTGAAGATCTGGAACGAATGGCCTCATGCGCGCTATGTTCGCGAAACAGGGCATAAGCTGGCGCTCGACCAGTTCGTCGAACGGATCGCCGAGGACGAAGATTTCGCAGAGCGATGGGGCGATCTCGGGCCAGTGTATGGCAAGCAATGGGTCGACTGGCCGACGTATCGCTATCGCAAGGACGGGTTGTATGAGAAGGGACCGGGGATCAACCAGGTCGCCGAAGTCGTGCAATCGTTGCGCGAGAATCCGGGCAGTCGCCGCCATATCATTGAGGGTTGGAACGTTGCCGAGCTCGACCGCATGGCGCTGCCTCCGTGTCACAAGACCTACCAGTTCCATGTCGCGGAAGGTCGCCTGAACTGCGTTCTGTATCAGAGGAGCTGCGACGTCGCGCTCGGCCTGCCGTTCAACCTGTGGTCGGCAGCGCTGTTGCAGCGGATGCTGGCGCAGCAAACCGTGCTGGAGCCGGGCGAACTGGTGTGGATGGGCGGGGACACGCATCTCTATCTCAACCACGCACATCTGATCGAAGAGCAGCTCGGACGGGAACCACAAGGGCGCCCACGCCTTGAAATCTTGCGGCAGCCATCGTCCATCTTCGATTATCGGATCGAGGATTTCGATGTCGAGGGCTATGCGCCGCACCCGCCCATCAAGGCTCCGGTAGCTGTCTGATTGGCGCGTTTGGGAGCTCGCTTGACCCCGTGGTGCCATTGAAATAAAATAACCAAGCCACGCAAAATTTGCATAACACCCGTTTTGGGGAGAGATTCATGGCCGATAGGCCCGACAGTCGGTCGCAAGCAGGTTCGAACAAGCCTGCGCTTGCGCTTCATGTGCCCGAACCGAAATACCGTCCCGGCGACTCGGTCGATTATTCCGATCTCGATATTGGTGAAGCCGGCGCGCAGCCTCGTCCCGACGAAACCTGCGATCCGAAAGACATGCATGCGCTCGCATTCGGGCTGGTGCGCGTGCTGGGCGAGGACAACAGGGCTCATGGGCCGTGGGATCCCAAGCTTGACCCTGAAACGCTCAGGACCATGCTCGGCCATATGGCGCTGACGCGGGCCTTTGACGAGCGGATGTTTCGTGGGCAGCGGCAAGGCAAGACCAGCTTCTACATGAAGTGCACCGGCGAGGAGGCGACCAGCATCGCATCTTCGATGGCGCTCGCGGCGGACGATATGGTGTTCCCCAGCTATCGCCAGCAGGGTATCCTGATCCAGCGCGGCTACCCACTAATCGAGATGATCAACCAGATCTACTCGAACAAGGGCGACAAGCTGAAGGGCCGCCAGCTGCCGATCATGTATTCGAGCCGCGAGCACAGCTTCTTTTCGATTTCGGGCAATCTCGCAACGCAGACGCCGCAAGCGGTCGGCTGGGCGATGGCGAGCGCAATCAAGGGCGACAGCCGGATAGCCGCGACCTGGGTGGGCGAGGGCAGTACCGCTGAGGGCGACTTCCACTCGGCCTGCACCTTTGCGACCGTCTATAACGCACCGGTGATCCTCAACGTGGTCAACAACCAGTGGGCGATCTCCAGCTTCTCCGGATTTGCTGGAGCGGAACGCACAACTTTCGCGGCGCGTGCGCTTGGCTACGGACTTGCCGGATTGCGGGTCGACGGAAACGATGCGCTTGCCTGCTATGCGGCGGAGCAATGGGCCGCCAACCGCGCTCGCGCAAACGCCGGACCGACGCTGATCGAGTTCTTCACCTATCGTGCTGAAGGCCATTCGACCTCCGATGATCCGACCGGCTATCGCAGTGCGCAGGAGCGCACCGAATGGCCGCTTGGCGACCCGGTGATGCGACTCAAGAACCACCTCATCGCCTTGGGCGAGTGGGATGAGGAGCGACAGGAAGAAATGGACCGCAAGGCCGCCGAGAAGGTCCGCGAGACTACCAAGGAAGCCGAAGCGAATGGCATCCTCGGCCATGGGCTCCACCATCCCTTCCGCACGATGTTCGAAGATGTGTTCGAGGAATTGCCCTGGCACCTGAAAGAACAGGCCGAACAGGCGATCAAGGAACGCGAGATCAAGTTTCCCGGAGGGCTCAAGCTGTGAGCGAGGCGATGCAGACAGAGACCGCGGTGGAAGCGCCTGCCGAACGCCGCCTCAATATGATCGAGGCGATCAACGACGCGCTCGGCATCATGCTGGAGCGTGATCCCGATGTGATCGTGATGGGCGAGGATGTCGGCTATTTCGGCGGGGTGTTCCGCGCCACCGCCGGATTGCAGGAAAAATTCGGCAAGACCCGCGTATTCGACACGCCGATTTCGGAATGCGGCATCATCGGCGTTGCGGTGGGGATGGGGGCTTATGGTCTCCGTCCGGTGCCGGAAATTCAGTTCGCCGATTATATCTATCCCGGCTTGGATCAGCTGATCAGCGAAGCGGCGCGTTTGCGCTATCGCTCGGCTGGGGAGTTCATCGCTCCGATGACCGTGCGCAGCCCCTTCGGCGGCGGCATTTTTGGCGGCCAGACGCACAGCCAAAGTCCGGAAGCCATCTTTGCGCATGTTTCCGGGCTGAAGACGGTTATTCCGGCGACGCCCTACGACGCAAAGGGGCTTTTGATCTCTGCGATCGAGGACAACGATCCGGTGATCTTCTTCGAGCCCAAGCGTATCTATAACGGCCCCTTCAGCGGGTATTATGACAAGCCGGTCGAGCCGTGGAAGAAGCACAAGGACAGCGTTGTTCCGGAAGGCCATTACCGCATCCCATTGGGGAAGGCGCGCCATGTGACGGAGGGTGATCAACTGACCATCCTGGCCTATGGCACGATGGTTCACGTGGTTGAATCCGTATGCCGGACAAAGGGCGTGGAAGCCGATGTCATCGATTTGCGGACGCTCGTGCCAATCGACATCGAGACGGTGGAAAACTCTGTGAAAAAAACGGGGAAATGTCTCATCGTGCATGAGGCAACCCGCACAGCCGGTTTCGGAGCTGAGGTGTCCGCATTAGTGACGGAGCGTTGCTTCTTTCACCTTGAGGCTCCGGTCGAACGTGTGACCGGCTTCGATACGCCATATCCGCACAGCCTCGAATGGGCCTTCTTCCCCGGTCCCGTCCGCATCGGCGAGGCCATCGACAAGATTTTGAGCGAGTAATCGACCCATGGGCAAATTCACCTTCAACCTCCCCGATATCGGCGAAGGCATCGCCGAGGCAGAAATCGTCGCCTGGCATGTGAAGCCCGGAGACCGGATCGAGGAAGACCAGCAGATCGCCGACATGATGACCGACAAGGCCACGGTCGAGATGGAAAGCCCGGTTTCGGGCACTGTACTCGAAGTGGCGGGCGAAGTTGGCGACCAGATCGCTATTGGTTCCATGCTGGTGGTGATCGAGACGGAAGGCGAGGTTCCAGAGGACGTTCAAGAAGCGAACGAAGCCGTCGCCGCCAGTCACGATGATGAGGCTCCGTCGCCTAAGTCCGAATCGGTCGAAGAACGGATCAAAGTCGAAAATTCCGACGCGAGCGATGCTGATGACGCGATTGCTGCCGATCCGGCACCCGCTCCTGTGGCGACTCCCAATCCCGCTACGAGTCCGGCACCAGCTTCAGTCCCGGCAGCAAAGGTTCTCGCCAGCCCGGCGGTGCGCAAGCGTGCCAAGGATCTGGGTGTCGATCTCACCGAGGTAAGTCCTGCTGCAGATGGCCGCGTTCGCCATTCCGACCTCGATGCGTTTCTGTCTTATAATGGCGGCTTTTCACCCGCAGGTGCAGCGCGTTCGGATGAGCAGGTCAAGGTCATCGGTATGCGTCGCCGAATCGCCGAGAACATGGCTGCGTCAAAGCGTAACATCCCGCATTTCTCCTATGTCGAGGAAATCGATGTTACTGAACTTGAAGCGGCGCGCGCGCAGCTCAACGCCAATCGTGGTGACCGGCCCAAGCTCACCCTGCTGCCGCTAATCATTACCGCGATCTGCAAGACATTGCCCGATTTCCCGATGATCAATGCGCGTTTCGACGACGAAGCGGGCGTGGTCACACGTCATGGCGCAGTGCATCTCGGCATGGCGACGCAGACCGATTCGGGTCTGATGGTGCCGGTCATCCGCAATGCTCAGGGCCAGAACCTGTGGCAGTTGGCGCGCGAGATCACCCGACTTGCCGACGCGGCACGTACCGGAAAGGCGAAGAGCGAAGAATTGTCCGGCTCGACGCTGACGGTCACCTCGCTCGGCCCGCTCGGTGGCGTTGCCACGACTCCGGTCATCAATCGGCCTGAGGTCGCGATCATAGGCCCCAACCGGATCGTGGAACGACCTATGTTCGTGCCCGATGGCATGGGCGGCGAACGAATCGAGAAGCGCAAGCTGATGAATATGTCGATCAGCTGCGATCATCGCGTCGTCGATGGCTGGGACGCGGCGAGTTTCGTCCAGGCGCTCAGGCGGTTGCTGGAATCGCCGGCATTGCTGCTCGTGAGCTAAGTATCTGCCTGTCGTGCTTCAGTGCATGGCAAGCAAACGCAGGTTTTTTGGATTGTTCGTATTCTCTATCGTCGCTGGTCGTTCGACCGGCGACGGTGTGAACACGTCGCTGTTGGCTTGGCTGGAAATCGCCAATGCCGATCTCGCGCAAATGCCCCCGGTCGTCAGCAGGACGATTGAAGCGAAAAGCAGTCCTAAGCGCATGAGATAAACCCCCCGGTTTGCCCGCTACGGATCGTCCTCTTCAAATCTCAACAAAGGGTTAATTTGGAGTGAAAACCGCTCTCGGCAAAACCGCGGTGCGATAGTCCGAAAAAGGCGCAATCGAAGCATTGACAGCCCTGCGCCCAGCCCGTAGTGGCGCGGCTCCCAAGTGGCTGCGCGGGTGTAGCTCAGTTGGTTAGAGTGTCGGCCTGTCACGCCGAAGGTCGCGGGTTCGAGCCCCGTCACTCGCGCCACTTGGGGATTTTCCCGGAATTCATGGTAGTTGGTTGCCGCGCGGCAGTATAACCGTATTCAGCGCCAGCGGCCGGTTTCCATCCAGATCAGGAAGCGCCTGAGAGGCAGCAGCCAGAGCACGCCCAGTACTAGATAGACGAGCGTCTTGAGCAGCACCGGCCAGCTGTCGATAGCTGGCGCAATCAGATTGACCACGAGAAGCGCATAGGCGCCCAGCGCAGCCAGTAATCCGAGAATTCCCAGTGGGATGCGCAGGGTTGGTTCGGTTCTCATGCGAAAGGTCCATAGAGACGCGTCGGTGTGACGATAGCGCTCAATCCCATGTCGTGGTCCTCCAGAGGCAGCGAATCGACTTTCTGAACGTCCCAGGCGAGACCGATCGCAGGCGTATCGGGATGATCGGTCAGCCAGCGATCATAATGCCCGCCGCCTTGTCCCAGCCGCTCTCCGGTATCCGTAAAACCAACCAAGGGAACGAAAATAACGTCCGGTACGATGAGCGGGGCTTCACCGTCAGGCTGCATCAAGCCGAATGGCCCGACTTCGCAATCGCTTTCGTCCCATGGGTCTGTGAATTCGGCGAACTCCATCGTAGCATTGCGATTGGCAAATCGGGGGAGGGCCAGCTTGTGCCCGCGCTCCTGCAAGAATTTGGCATAGGCGCTTGTGGGAGCTTCATGCGCCGTGGCGCGATACAGCCCGACCACGGCTTTGTCCGGCACCAGTTCCATCAACGAGGCAGGGGGGCGATGGAACACAAGGCCGCGCATGGCTTCGGGCATGGCGGTGACATGCTCGCGCCGCTCTTTGCGCAGACGCTCACGGAGCTGCGATTTAGTTTCCATCATTCCCCTGTCGTTCTGAAAGTCAGCTTTATCGAGGCTGGCGCATGGGGTGGCGGAACCACCATGGGTCGTTGCCGTGAAATCCTCTGACGCCTCAACGTCAGGTGGGCGCCGTTTACTCCGGTTCACTGGACGAACCAGCTCCCCAGAGCAGGGACAGCTCCCTTGGATTGCTTATAGCCTCAGGGATATTCATGTAGCTCGTGCCGGGCAGTCCCGCCGCTTGCCTATCTAGGAGCTTGTCGCCCGCTCCTCAAGCAGTCTTGCGGTTTGTTCGAGCGTATCGGCAATGCCTTCCAGCATTTTTGATGTGCCGCCGTCGATCTTCACGCCGCCTCCAGGCTTGCGTGCCTCTTCCAGTTCGTCGGCCAGGAACAGCGCAGCAAACAGCAGGTTCTTTGCTTCTCCTGACGCAAGATTGCCACCCATATCCCGGAGCTTGCGATCGACGATTTCGGCCAGTCGCCTAACGTGATCTTCCTGGCCGTCAGCGCAGGAAATTGCATAGTTGCGCCCGCCTACAACCAAGGTGATCTCGCTCACTTTTCGAGCTCCCCGATCAGGGCATCGAGCTCGGACAGGGCCTGCTCGACCTTGCTACGCATTGCTGCATCTTGCTGCATTCCAAGAGTATGGGTGGCACCCGACGCCGCCGCGAGGCGTTCGCTCGCGCGGTCGATGCGTGCCAAAGCCGCCTCGATCCGCTTGATCGTCTGGTTTTCAGACCCCTCTTCCATCGCGAGATATTAGCCGATTAGCGCGTCTGCGCAAAGATTTGCCTTGGCCTGTTGATAAATCTCCTCGCTATTGCTGCACGTCACAGCGGCTTGACCGCTGCAAGGACCATGCGCCAAGGCTTCGCGCGCGCCGAATCGCCGCCCTATTCCCGGGAGACCACGACCAAATGACGCTTGATTCCGCTCGCCTCGCACCGATGGCCAACGCCATCCGGGCGCTTTCCATGGACGCGGTCCAGGCAGCCAACTCGGGTCATCCCGGAATGCCGATGGGCATGGCCGATGTTGCCACCGTATTGTGGACCGAATTTCTTAAGTACGATCCCGCCGATCCACATTGGCCCGATCGCGACCGTTTCGTGCTGAGCGCCGGCCACGGCTCGATGCTGATCTACAGCCTGCTTTACCTGTCGGGCTATGCTTCGCCCACTATCGAAGACATCCGCAATTTTCGCCAACTTGGTAGCCCGTGTGCCGGGCATCCCGAGAACTTCCTGATCGACGGGGTGGAGAGCACCACCGGCCCGCTGGGGCAGGGGCTGGCAATGGCGGTTGGCATGGCGATTGCCGAGCGTCACCTCAACGCCGAATTCTCCGACGAGCTGGTCGACCACAAGACCTGGGTGATTGCTGGCGACGGGTGTCTGATGGAAGGCATCAATCACGAGGCGATCGGGCTTGCCGGACATCTCAAGCTCGGGCGACTTAATGTGCTGTGGGACGACAACCGCATCACCATCGACGGGGCGACCGACCTTTCCACGAGCGAGGATGTCGAGGCACGCTATCGCGCAGCCGGATGGCATGTCGTTCGTTGCGATGGTCATGATTATGCCGATATTCGCCGCGCTCTCAGCGAAGCGCAGGACGATGCGCGGCCCTCGCTGGTCGCGTGCCGGACGATTATCGGGAAGGGCGCGCCGAACAAGCAAGGCACCAGCGCGACCCACGGCGCGGCGCTCGGTGCGGATGAGGTTGCCGCTGCCCGTAAGGAACTTGGATGGGATGCCGCGCCGTTCGAAATTCCCGCGGACATACTATCCGATTGGCGGTCGCTCGGTGTGCGCGGGAAGGCTGCGCATTCTCACTGGCAGACGCGGCTGGATGCGTCGTCCGAAAAGGCTGAATTCAACCGGCGCATGGCGGGCGATCTTCCATCGGGAGACGAAGCAGGCAAGATATTCACCGGCTGGCTTGGCGAGGACAAGAAGGTCGCTACGCGCAAGGCATCGGAAATGGCGCTCGACGTGCTGACGCCGCTGGTGCCTGAAATGGTCGGTGGTTCGGCCGATCTGACCGGCTCGAACAACACCAAAACAAAGGCCACCACGCCGATGACGGCGGAGGATTATGCCGGGCGTTATGTCTATTATGGCATTCGCGAATTCGGCATGGCGGCGGCGATGAACGGGATGGCGCTGCATGGCGGTGTCATCCCCTATGGCGGCACCTTCCTGATCTTCAGCGATTATTGCCGCAACGCCGTGCGACTATCCGCGTTGCAACAGCTCCGCGTGATCTATGTGTTCACGCATGACAGCATCGGGTTGGGCGAGGATGGGCCGACGCACCAGCCAGTCGAGCAAGTGATGAGCCTGCGGTTGATCCCCAACCTCAACGTCTTCCGCCCCTGCGACATCATCGAGACGGCGGAATGCTGGAACCTTGCGCTTCAGGACAGCGACACGCCTTCGGTCCTTGCGTTGAGCCGCCAGAACCTCCCGCAACTGCGCCATGACGGCGAAATGCTGAGCGCGATGGGTGCCTATCGCCTTCGGTCGGCCAAGGCGGCGCGCCAAGTGGTGCTGATCGCAACCGGTTCGGAAGTCGAACTGGCCTGCAATGTCGCCGAAAACCTCGAAGGACAGGGGATCGGGGCGGACGTGGTATCGATGCCGTCGATGGAACTGTTCGATGCGCAACCTGCGGCGTACAAAGCAGAGCTCCTACCAGCCGATGCGCTGAAAGTGTCGATCGAGGCGGGCGCAACGCTGGGCTGGGAACGCTATACTGGCAGCGATGGTATCCAGATCGGGCTCGACCGGTTCGGCGCATCGGCCCCGGCAGAAGCACTGTTCGACAAATTCGGCTTCACAGTCGAGGCTATCGTTCCCAAAATTCTAAACCGTATCAAGAGCTAATCAGGAGAAATTCCCATGGCGACGAATGTTGCGATCAATGGCTTCGGGCGTATCGGACGGCTCGTCGCGCGCGCTATTCTCGAGCGGACCGACCATGACCTCGAACTGGTTTCGATCAACGATCTGGCGGACACCAAGTCGAACGCGCTGCTGTTCGGTTTCGACAGCACGCATGGCCGCTATCCCGGTACGGTCGAGACCGATGGAAACGATCTCGTCGTGGACGGCAAGCATATCCATGTGACCGCAGAGCGCGATCCGGGCAAGCTGCCGCACAAGGCCAACGGCATCGACATCGTGCTCGAATGCACGGGCTTTTTCCAGTCGGACGAGGCCGCGCGCCCGCATATCGCTGCGGGTGCCAGGAAGGTCCTCATCTCCGCTCCCGCGACCGGAGTTTCCAAGACCATCGTGTTCGGCGTCAACCAGGACACGCTGACTGCCGAGGACGACATCGTTTCCAACGCCAGCTGCACCACCAATTGTCTCGCTCCTGTGGCCAAGGTGCTGCACGACACGGTCGGGATCGAGCGTGGTTTCATGACCACGATTCACTCCTACACCAATGACCAGCGGATGCTTGACCAGATCCACAAGGACCTGCGCCGCGCCCGCGCGGGTGCGCAGAACATGATCCCGACCACCACCGGGGCTGCGCGCGCTGTCGGGCTGGTGCTGCCCGAACTGAAGGGCAAGCTCGACGGGTCGTCGGTCCGCGTACCGACCCCGAATGTCAGCCTGATCGACCTGGTGTTTACGCCCGGTCGCGACACCACGGCAGAAGAGCTGAACGCGGCGCTCAAGGCTGCGGCCGAAGGCAAGATGAAGGGCGTACTCGACTTTACCGATCAGCCGCTCGTCAGCTCGGACTTCAACCATTATCCGGCAAGCTCGACCGTCGACAGCCTTGAAACCGCCGTGCTCGAAGGCAAGCTGGGCCGCGTGGTCAGCTGGTACGACAACGAATGGGGCTTCTCCAATCGTATGATCGACACGGCCGGCGTGATGGCAGGCCTCTTGTAAGGAATATTGGCGTGGCTGCTTTCAAAACTCTCGACGATCTCCCGCAGGATCTCTCCGGGAAGGTCGGTCTCGTGCGTGTCGACCTCAACCTTCCGATGCAGGAAGGGCGGGCATCCGACGTAACACGGGTGGAAGCGGTCAAGCCGACTATTCTCGAATTGAGCGGGCGCGGTGCCAAGGTGCTGCTGCTCGCCCATTTCGGCCGGCCTAAGGGACAGCGCCATTCGACCATGAGCACGAGCATGGTGCAGGGCGATGTCGAACGTGTGCTCGACCGAGAGATTATGTTCATTCCCGAGGTCATGGGGCCAGTAGTCGAACAGGCGGTCGGCATCCTTGGCGATGGCGATATCGGCCTGCTCGACAACGTCCGCTTCTGGCCGGGGGAGGAAGCGAACGATCCCGAATTTGCCAAGGGCATGGCGGCGATCGGCGATTTCTACGTCAACGACGCATTCTCCGCCGCGCATCGCGCCCATGCCTCGACAGAGGGTCTGGCGCATGTCCTGCCCGCTTATGCAGGGCGAGCGATGGAAGCCGAGCTCAAGGCCCTCGACGCTGCGCTCGGCAATCCGGAAACGCCGGTCGCCGCGGTGGTCGGGGGAGCCAAGGTTTCGAGCAAGCTGGACGTGCTCACCCACCTCGTCACCAAAGTCCAGCATCTCATCATCGGCGGCGGCATGGCCAACACCTTCCTCGCTGCGCGCGGGATCGATGTCGGCAAGAGCCTGTGCGAGCATGACCTGACTGATACCGCCAACCGCATCATGGACGAGGCGGACCACGCGGGCTGCACTGTCCATCTGCCTTACGATGTGGTGGTGGCGAAGGAGTTTGCCGCAAACCCGCCAAGCTTGCGGAACTGCAACGTGCACGAAGTCGCTGCGGATGAGATGATCCTCGACATCGGACCGCAGGCGACCGAAGCGCTGGCCGATGTGCTCAAGACTTGCCGCACGCTGGTGTGGAACGGTCCGCTTGGCGCGTTCGAGACGCCGCCCTTCGACACGGCCACCGTGGCTCTGGCCAAGACGGCAGCAGCGCTGACGCAGGACGGCTCGCTGATCTCGGTCGCCGGTGGCGGCGATACGGTTGCCGCGCTTGCACAGGCTGGCGTGACGCAGGATTTTACTTATATTTCAACCGCTGGCGGCGCATTCCTTGAATGGATGGAAGGCAAGCAATTGCCCGGCGTCGCGGCACTTACGAACTGAAACGGTCCGTAGCATGAGCGAGAACGAAGCCGTTGGCGCCACCGGTGGCCTTGTGCCGGTCGAAGAGGGCGAGTTCGCTGGCTGGTCGACCTGGCGCGGTGACGCCTTCGAACAGCGCGCTGGCCCTTTCTATGAAAAGCTCGATGACAACGGCGAGCCCGTGTGTGCCTTTCGCGCCGAGGCGCGGCACATGAACGGGAATGGCTTCATGCATGGCGGTTGCCTCATGACCTTTGCCGATTCCTCACTCTTCACCATCGCCAAGGCGAGTATGGGTGACAGCAAGGGCGTGACGATGAACCTTGCGTCCGACTTCCTCGATGCGGTGCAGGAAGGCCAGCTGGTCGAGGCGCGCGGGGAGGTAACCCGCGCGGGCGGCAAGACGATCTATGCACGCGGACTGGTCACTGCCGATGGTAAGCCGGTCCTGAGCTTTACCGGCATCATCCGCAAGATTTCTCGCAAGGATTGAGATAGCTACCGTCCAGTTTCGGGCCATGGGAACATGTGAAGCAATCCGCTGGTTGCTCCCAGGGCAGAGGCTGGCTAAGCGGTTCATGCATACGAATGCATAAAGAGTGGGAATCAAGATGAATTTCGATGAGATGCGCAAGCGCATTCGGACGGGCGAAGGTTTCATTGCGGCGCTGGACCAGTCTGGTGGTTCGACGCCAAAGGCGCTGCGTGGCTATGGCATCGAGGATGGTGCGTGGACCGATGATGAAGAGATGTTCGGGCTTATCCACCGGATGCGCCAGCGGATCATCGAAGCGCCCAGCTTCGGCAACGGCAAGGTAATCGGCGCGATCCTGTTCGAGAAAACCATGGATGGCGATTCGGGCGGTAAGCCTGTGCCCACGCGGCTTGCCGAACGCGGGATCGTGCCATTCCTCAAAGTCGATAAGGGGCTGGAGGACGAGGCGCAAGGTGTCCAACTGATGAAGCCCATGACCGGGCTCGAAGCGTTGTGCGAACGTGCCCGTGCCAAGGGCGTTTTCGGCACCAAGATGCGCAGTGTCATCAAGAACGCCGATGCGTCGGGAATAGCAGCGATCGCCGAGCAGCAGTTCATCGAAGGCAAGCGCATCATTGGCGCTGGGCTGATGCCGATTCTTGAACCTGAATACGATATCAAGGCAGACGACCGGGCCAGGGGCGAGGATATCCTGCTAACGGAAATCCTGCGCAATCTGGATATGTTGGGCGAGGGCGAGCAGGTGATGCTCAAACTGTCGATTCCCGCAAACGCAAATCATTATGCGGCGCTGATCGCGCATCCCAAAGTGTTGCGCGTAGTGGCGTTGTCTGGCGGTTATTCGACCGATGAGGCTTGCGCGAAACTAGCGGAAAATCCCGGAATGATTGCCAGTTTCAGCCGCGGCCTTTTGCAGGATCTTCGGTACAGCCAGTCGGACGAGCAATTCGACGAAACACTGGGCAGCGCAATCGACGAGATATACGCCGCAAGCGTTGCCTGACGCGTCAGCGCAATTCATAACGGAAGCGGTAGGCTTCGGGTGGAATGTCCTTGCCCAAAGCCTTTCCGGGCGTTGCGCTCGTCAAGGCGATGACACGCCCGTGCGTCCCGTAGGTTTCACCAAGCATAATGTTCGCAGTATCGTGCCAACCCGCGCCATCGATACGTGTTTGCACGATCAGGCGCCCGGCCCAGATGCACTCGACATCCTTGGCGCAGCGGCTGTCTTCGACAATCTGCCTCGGTGTCACTACAAGATCGCCTAGCCTGACGGGTTGACCCAGCGCGACCGTGCTTCCCTGAGGTGACGGAATGCCCTCTACATTCGGTGCGTCGGGAATGACGGCACAAGCAGACAAGGCCATGGTAGTGGCAGTCAGATTGGCAAGGGTTTGGATGCGTCTCATCGCGCTATTGAGCATCGAATACGCTTTCGCACTGCTGAATATCGACGAATGCCGCATGAGGCATTACGGATCGCGTCGATGACCGACTGCCAGCTCTATCTGATCTCACCGCTCGATGTTTCCGGCGATTTTTCGAATCGCCTCGCCGCTGCGCTCGATGCGGGGCCGGTGGCGGCATTCCAGTTCCGGGTGAAAGATTTGGACCAGCACGAGGCTGTGCGTCTGGCCGCGCCCTTGCAGGAAATCTGCGCCGCGCATGAAGTCGCATTTATTGTGAATGACAGTGTATCGCTCGCCAAACGGATCGGTGCGGACGGTGTCCACCTGGGGCAGGGGGACGGCGACCCGCGCGATGCGCGCGAAATCCTGGGGCGAGAGGCGCAGATCGGTGTGACCTGTCACGACAGCCGCCATCTCGCGATGGAAGCGGGTGAGGCTGGGGCCGACTATGTGGCTTTCGGAAGTTTCTTTCTGAGTCCGACCAAGCAGAGCGACCATCGCCCGGAGCCCGAGTTGCTGAGCTGGTGGCAGGGTCTGTTCGAAATCCCATGTGTCGCCATCGGTGGGATCACGCCCGACAATTGCGGTCCGCTGGTGGCTGCGGGCGCCGATTTTCTCGCCGTATCCTCGTCCGTCTGGCAGGGCGATGCGTCCGCGAACATACAGGCCTTCCACCGGGCAATCGACGCGGCGGCTTCCCAAGCGCCAACCGATATGTAATTTCGCCTGCGCAAAAAGCGGGAGACAGCATCGATGGCGACAATTCAACCAGACGGTGCAAATCGCCGCGAGCTAACCTGGCGTGCATTGCTGCTGGGTGGGTTGCTGACCTTCGTCTTTACCGCTGCCAACGTCTATTTCGGGCTTCGCGTAGGCCTGACTTTTTCGACCGCGCTTCCTGCCGCCGTGATTTCGATGGCCCTGCTGCGCGGGTTCAAGGACAACTCGCTGGTTGAAAACAACATCACCCAGACGCTTGCCAGCTCGGCGGGCGCGGTGGCGACGATGATTTTCGTACTGCCCGGGCTGGTGATGGTCGGATGGTGGACCGATTTCCCCTATTGGACGACCGCGCTGACCTGTTTCCTCGGGGGCACCCTCGGCGTGATGATGTCGGTTCCACTGCGCCGCGCACTGGTCGTGAATTCGGACCTCCCCTATCCCGAAGGTATCGCTGGCGCCGAGGTGCTGCGTGTCGGCGGGCGGAGTGAAGCCGGCGCGGAGGAAAGCCGCTTCGGTCTAAAGACCATGCTGTTTGGTGGGCTACTAAGCGTCATCATGGCCGGACTGGTTGCGCTAAAGGTGGCCGCTGATGAGATCGGGCAGAACTTCCGCGTCGGAAGCGGCGCGACCGGGGTGTCGTTCACGGTTTCCATGGGGCTAATCGCCATTGGCCACCTTATCGGCCTGTCGGCAGGTATCGCCCTGTTTATCGGCACCTTTATTTCATGGGGCGTGCTGTTGCCATGGCGAACGTCGCTGGTCGCTCCGGGTACGCCTGTTGGCGATCTGGTTTCGACCGTGTTTTCGAACGAGGTGCGGTTCATCGGTGCCGGCGCAATCGCGGTCGCTTCGATCTGGACGCTGCTCAAGCTGGTCAAACCGATTGCGGTCGGGCTGGCCGGAATTGCTGCAGCAGGGCGCGCACGCAAGCAAGGCGGCGAACTTGCGATCACTGAACGCGACCTTCCGGGTTCTGTCGTGATCGGCAGCACTGTGGTCGCGTTGCTGCCGATTGCGTGGCTGTTGTGGCGCTTCGCCGAAGGAGGCCCGGTAGCGCAGGATTTTGTGCCTGCTCTGGTCGCCAGCCTGCTGTTCATTCTGGTAATCGGGGCCGTGGTGTCGGCTGTGACCGGCTATATGGCAGGTCTTGTCGGAACCTCGAATAGTCCCGTCTCAGGCGTCGGCATTCTATCGATACTCGTTGCGGCGGTAATGATAGCCGCGCTGTTTCCCGGCCAGCATGACCCGCAAGCGACCAAGGCGCTGGTGGCTTACACCTTGTTTGCCACTGCGTTTGTCTTCGGTATCGCGTTGGTCGCAAACGACAATCTGCAAGATCTCAAAACCGGCCAGCTCGTCGGATCGACGCCGTGGAAACAGCAGCTTGCGCTGGTGATCGGCGTTACGGCGGGTAGCCTCGTGATCCCGCCGGTGCTGAACTTGCTTAATAAGACCATGGGTTTCGCCGGGATGCCCGGTGCAGGGCCGGACGCGCTGGCCGCACCGCAGGCCTCCTTGATTTCGAGCCTTGCTCAAGGTGTGCTTGGGGGGACCTTGCGCTGGGATCTCATCGCCTTGGGTGGGGCGATTATCGTGGGAATTATTGTTGTCGATGAGCTTCTTGGCGTTCGCGAGCGCCGCATGGGAGGAAAAGGGCTGCGTTTGCCGCCACTGGGTGTGGCGATGGGTATGTATCTGCCGATCTCACTGATCCTGCCAACCGCAATCGGCGCGGTAATCGGTCATCTGTGGGACAAGCGCGCCGAGGCCCATGCCCGCCCCGAATTCATGAAGCGCAGCGGGGTTCTGCTCGCGACAGGTATTATCGTTGGCGACAGCCTGTTCGGGCTCGCTTATGCCGCCGCCGTGGCTGGGCTGGGCAGCGATCCCTTCGCCATCGTAGGGCCGGGCTTTGTACCCGCGGCCAAGGCTATCGGACTGGTCAGTTTGGGGGCGCTGCTGTGGCTGGGCTATGCCCGGACCCGCAAACAGGCGCTCAAGATACCATAACGAGCTAGCCGACTCGCGAACAGCGGACATCGCCTTTAGCGCCAGATTTGTCGATCTCGCGCCACAGTCCGGTCTTGTCGCGCTCGAATTTGAGGTCTTTCAATGGACCACGCGTAAATGTTAGCACATCGCCGGTCAGAAGATAGGTCCCACCACCCTTTTCGCTTGCGTAGCTGGACCCGCCCAAGATCGTGAAACTGAGGTCGGGTATGACATTCACGACAGGCCCGGTGGCAACGCCCGGCGTGCCACAAGTGTAACGGCCATGGTCGAGAGTGCCGAGTTTTCCTTCAGCAAAGGCCGCGATGGGCAGGGCGGCATACGCTAGACCGAGAGAGACGAGCAGCAGGTACGTTGGCTTCATGACGGCACGATATCTAGTCATGCATGACGAGTTGCGCCAGCCACCTTGCCCCGGGCTGACTGAAACGCTAAGTCGCGGCTCGCGAGCGGGCACGCCGTTGCGGCCCCTTACTCCCAAGCGAAGGCACGAGACATGAAGATCAGCGGCGTGGACATCCGTCCGGGCAATATCCTCGAATACGAAGGCGGCATCTGGAAGGTCGCCAAGATCCAGCATACCCAGCCCGGCAAGGGCGGGGCCTACATGCAGGTCGAGATGAAGAACCTGCAGGACGGGCGCAAGACGAACGTGCGCTTCCGTAGCGCCGATACGGTCGAGCGCGTGCGGCTCGACACCAAGGATTTCCAGTTCCTCTATGAGGATGGCGACATGCTGGTGTTCATGGACAAGGACACCTACGAACAGATCAACCTCCCGTCCGACCTGTTGGGCGATGCGCGCCCGTTCCTGCAGGATGGCATGGAAGTCATGCTCGAACTGTGGGAAGAAAAGCCGATTTCGGTCGAGCTTCCCGCGCAGATCGAGGCGACGATCGTCGAAGCCGACGCGGTGGTGAAGGGGCAAACCGCGTCCTCCAGTTACAAGCCTGCCGTGCTCGACAACGGCGTGCGCATCATGGTTCCGCCGCATATCGAAAGCGGTACGCGGATCGTGGTCGACGTTTACGAACAGGCCTACGTCGGCAAGGCCAACTGAGCCCGGACGGGATAGGCGAAAGACAATGGCAGCAGTTTCCGGTCTCATCCGCGTGATGGAAAAAGCCGCGCGCAAGGCGGGTGGCAGGCTCAGGCGCGATTTCGGCGAAGTCGAACATCTGCAGGTGAGCCGCAAGGGCCCCGCCGATTTCGTGTCCAAGGCGGATATGCGCGCCGAGCGCACGATTTATGACGAGCTGCTGGCGGCGCGACCGGGTTGGGGCTTTGTCATGGAAGAGGCCGGGGTGATCGAGGGCGATCCCGACAAGCCACGCTGGATCGTCGATCCCTTGGACGGCACCAGCAACTTCCTCCATGGCATTCCGCACTTTGCTATTTCCATCGCCGCGCAGGAGCCGCGACTCGATGGCAAGGGCTGGGGCGATGTCGTTGCAGGCGTGGTCTACCAGCCGGTCACCGATGAGACGTTCTGGGCGGAAAAAAGCCGTGGTGCATGGCTACACGACGGACGTCTCAGAGTGTCATCGCGCAGCCAGCTTGCCGATGCGCTGATCGCCACCGGCATTCCTTATGGTGGGCATGGCGATTTTTCCGAATGGACCAAGATCTTCGCCGCGATCGGGCCTCAGGTCGCCGGGATCAGGCGCTATGGGGCGGCCTCGCTCGATCTTGCCTGGCTGGCGGCGGGCCGCTTCGATGGTTTCTGGGAGAGCGATCTCAGCGATTGGGATACGGCGGCTGGTTGCCTGATAGTTCGTGAGGCTGGAGGCTTCGTATCCGATTTCAAGGGTCGCAGCTTGCCGATCCATTCAGCGCAAGTGCTTGCCGGCAACGATACATTGCATTCGCGACTGCATAAATTGCTGGTCTCTGCTCTCAAGGCGTAACATTCGCAAAAAAATCCGGGGAAAACGGTTAATTTGGTCTAACCGAGTTCGATCATGCGGAACTAAATAAGCGTATCTCATGTTGGGTGGATCGTAGCCCTTCGGAGTCGCTGGCCGATGAAAGTCCATTTTTCCGCGCTTATACTCGCGAGTTGCGGTTGTTCGGCTCAAGCAATGGCGGAAACGCCTGTGCCTGTTGCCAAGCAGGCAAAATCACAACACGCTTTCGATTTGGCGGTTCTTCGGCAAACCGCCCGGCGGGCACGACAGGGCGATCGTATGCCCAATCTCCAATTACCGGCCGGTACGGATCTTCGCTTGGTGGCGTTCCAGGCACCGGAGATTGATGTGCCGCTCGGGCAAGGTGGACCGGTAATGACGATGGGTGCGCTGGGCAGTCGTTACAAAAACATGCCATCACTGCTGCATGTCGGAATGGCGTGGGATTTCTGAACTGTTTTGTACGGCTTGAATGCTGCGCTGCAAGTCGCTAAGCGCCGCGCTCGCCCATCACGGGCCCCCGTGGCGGAATTGGTAGACGCGCTCGACTCAAAATCGAGTTTCTTACGAAGTGCCGGTTCGAGTCCGGCCGGGGGTACCATGGCTTGAGCGATCAGCGCGATCCTGTAGGCTCTTCCTTATACTCGATCAGTGTCGCTGGCTTGTGCGCCCGCTTGTCCGCCCGGTAATCCAGCCATCCGCGCAATTGCGCCGCTTTGGCGATCATCATGAGGCAGGCCCACTTGAAGCTACCCGAGACACCTAGTCGATGGGCCTTGCTGCGCGTCAGACGCAACATCTGAACTATCACCAGCGCGACGGGAAGAACGGCTAAGACGCTCAGAGTGAGGTTTTGCGATATCAGGAGCACGACCAAACCGATCAGGGCAGTCAGATTTGCGAGGGTCCAGAAGCCCGCACTATTCAGCAGGCGTCGCCATGAGGGATCGGCGGCCTCACCATGCAAATCAACCAGTCGTGCAACGCCATACCCGGTTCTTTTGGAGCGCTTCCACCACTGTCCGATGCGATCGATAGCGACATCGTGCCAGGTCATTTCCTGCCCATTTGACCAGATTTGCCAGCCCTTCTGCCGCATCCGAAGGCACATGTCCGGCTCTTCGCCCGCGATCAGTTCGTCGTTATAGCCATCGACATCCCGCAGAGCGGCGACGCGAAACAAGGCGTCACCGCCACAAGAATTGACCTCGCCTACCGGGACGTCCCACTCGTCATCGCAGGCCAGATGGTATGCGTTGCGGTTGGGATAGCGTTCTCGTCGACGACCGAAGACCACGGCGCGTTGCAGATCGGCGGCAAGATCTGTTCGAGCGGTGTCGATCCATCCATCGCGTACTTCGCAATCGCCATCGACCGCCTGTATGTATTCCAGTGCAGGGTCACGTCCGAGCAGGTGTTCGATTCCAGCGTTGCGGGCGCGGGCAGCAGAAAAGCCCTGCGAGAGGTCCAGGTCGACCACATCGAAACCGAGTTCACGTGCCAATCCACAGCTGTCGTCGGTAGAGCCTGAATCGACATAAACTCTCACGGGAACATTCTGGAGCGATGTAAGGCATTTTCGCAGACGTTCGCCTTCGTTTCGGCCGATCACGACCACGCCGATGCTTGCTTCATCCATAGTTTCGGCCATAGGTAATCCCGGTTGGTAGGTCTATCTGTCGAAAGCAACAGTCCAGAAGCTGGACGCGTAGCGCCCATATTTTAAGAGTTTGCCTGCATTGGGCGAGGATGTGGGAAAACATCAAGGACTTGCTGTATTAGTCGGCATGCGGATCGATCACAGCCATGCCGCATAATTGGTTACATCAGCACCGAAGGGCAATCGCCAGTTTATGAGCTTACGTATTCTTTTCGCCCTTCCCGGATTGCACCGTGTCGAGCGTGGAGCTGAGATCGCCCTGATGTCGGTGGCGAGTGAGCTTGCAAAGGGAGGGGACAAGGTTACGCTGATCGGTTCAGGCGAGCCGCGTGAAGGAACGCCCTACCAGTTCCTTCATGCAGCTGCGCTCCCACGTGGCCGGTTCGAACGGTTTCCAAAATTGCCGGCGTTGCGCAACGAAACGGCCTATGAAGAGCTAACCTTTCTCCCGGGTTTCCTGCGGCAATACAACCCGTCTGATTATGACATCACCGTCGCCTGTTCCTATCCCTTTGTGCAGTGGGCGCTGCGCCGACCAACGGGTGGTGAGCGACCTGCGCATATATTCGTAACCCAGAATGGCGACTGGCCGGTTCATTCGAACAAGTCCGAATACCGTTTTTTTTCCTGCGACGGGGTGATCTGCATAAATCCCGACTATTACGAGACGGCCCGCTCGCTGTGGCGGGCGGCGTTGATTCCCAATGGCGTGGCGGTAGACCGCTTTACGCCCGGACCAGGCGACCGCGCGAAGTTCGGTTTGCCGGAGGGCAAGCGATTGGTCCTGATGGTCAGCGCCCTTATCGCCAGTAAGCGGGTGGACGAAGGAATTCGAGCGATTGCGCAATTGCCGGATGTTCACCTGGTGTGTGCTGGCGACGGACCGGAACGCGCCGCAATTGATCGGCTGGCGGCGGAATTGCTACCGGGTCGCTTCACCCGCCTGACCGCCGCCCCTGCGGACATGCCGCTGCTTTATCGCTCCTGCGATGCCTTCCTGCATCTGTCTCTCGACGAATCCTTCGGCAACGTCTTCGTCGAAGCGCTTGCCTGCGGGCTACCGGTGGTTGCAGAAGATTGGGAGCGCACGCGCTGGATCGTAGGCGACGATCAGTTTCTCTGTAATACGAGGGACCGGACTGCTCTGGCGACGCAAATCGAGCGGTCGCTGGCAGCTGGTGAGGCGCAGGCAGAGATCGGGTGCGAACGTGCCCAACAGTTTTCCTGGGCCAATATCGCCACCCAATATCGCGACTTCTTCGAGCAGGTGATTGCGGCGCGTCGTTCGAGCGCAGACTAGACTTCCGGGTTGGCTTTTTCAGGCACATAGTGTCGAAAAAGCTCGACCAGCTTGGCTGTCTCGGTGCTCGCAGAGTGGCGTTCCCAAGCCCGGGACCGGGCGGTATCGCCCATTTGGGCCAGCTCATCCTCGCTCAGCGCAAGGAATTTCTCGATTGCCTCTGCTAGCGCGTCCACGTCGCTTGCCGGGACGAGAAAGCCATCGATTTGGTCGCGTACCAGTTCCGGGATGCCCGTAATCCGGGTAGAGATTACGGGACGGCGGCGAGCCATGGCTTCCATGATGACAACCGGAAGCCCCTCAATAAAGCTTGCCAGCACCATTCCGCGCGATTTCTCCAGCAGATCGACGATTTCTTGTGTGCTCACCCAGCCGGTAATCCGCACATTGTTCTGCAAGCCGGCCGTCGCAATAGCCTGTTCGATAGCTCCGCGCATTTCTCCATCACCGGCCAGCACCAGCTTGAACTCTATCCCACGCTCCTGCAGCGCGGCCATCGCCCGGATGAGGATCAATTGCCCTTTTTGTTCGCATAGCCTGCCCACGCACACCAAGGTGTCATTCGCCGGAGGAGCGGTGGTTTGCAGGTCCTCAAAACGCGGATCGATTGTGCAGTGGACGATATGAACTTTCGACCATTCGGCAGGCTCGGTGGAGCGATAGACCTGAGCCCGGCAAAAGCTGCTCACCGCAACGATGAATTTTGCATCGGCGATTTTTTCGCGCAGCTTCCATTGGTAGGGTTTGTCGAACTCTTCAGAACCATGAATGGTGAAGCTGTAGGGTGGCCCACCAAGTTTGCGGACAAGCATTGCGACAGCGGCGGCGTTGCTGCCGAAATGAGCATGGACGTGGGATATTTTATCCTGTGCAACCCAGCGCAGGACAAGGCAGGCTTCGGCGAGATAGATCAAATGAATGAGGAGCCCCCGCTCGCCTCCTCGCGAAAGTCGCCATGCGGTTGCGAGAGCCCTGAAAAAGCGGGCAGGCCGGGTCAGGAAGGCAATTGCTATTGCAGCAAGAATACCGGTAGCGCCGCCTTTCAGGACATAGCGGGTACGTCTGCGTTCCTGCTTGTCGAGCGGGTCAACCAGTTCGGCGTCCCATCCGCGCATCGCGATACGCTCGACCGCGATGCCCATCTCTTCCAATGCCAGAATTTCGGTACGGATGAAAGTATGGCTGACCTTGGGGTATTGGTTGACGAGATAGGCGATCTTCATTGTCGTCCAATACCTTCCTTGATCCATGGCGCGGCTGCTATCATCGGGTCGAAATGCTGTCCATACAAGCCATCGAGCCAAGACTGTTGGTCATTTGCGTTGCACCCTTCCCCTTCGCTTTCGTCAAATTCGCTTGTAATCCTCGTCCCGTGATGGGATTCAATTAAACGAACCATGCCAGGCTTGCCATCCTATCACGCGCTAGCGGCCATGGTCGTTACGATCGCCATGTTCATTGCCTTCGCGCGTGGGCGCATGGCGGTGGAAATTATATCCCTGCTGACCATCGCAGTGATCGCAGTGGGGCTGTATTTCTTCCCCCTTCCTGGCGACGCTCCCACGCAGGGCTTGCAGATCGCCTTTTCCGGCTTCGGCCACTATGCGCTGATTACTATCTGTGCCCTCATGATTATGGGGCGGGGACTGGTGGTCACCGGTGCGCTCGATCCGGCGGCACGCGTGCTGGAGCGGGTGTTCAAGTTCAATGGCCAGATCGGGCTGTTGCTATCGCTCGGCGCCGCCTTCTTCCTGTCGATGGCAATCAACGATACGCCGGTGCTGGTGTTGTTACTGCCGATCTTCGTGCAACTGGCGGCACGTGGCGGACTGCCGGCATCCAAGACCCTGATCCCCCTTAACGCTGCCGTACTCATCGGCGGGATGGCGACCACGATCGGTACTTCGACCAATATCCTCGTGGTGTCGATCGCCCGCGATCTGGGGATGCAGAATATGGGCGTGTTTCATTTCACGCCGATCGTTATGGTCGCTGCACTGGCAGCCCTGCCTTATCTGTGGCTCGTCGCGCCGCGAATGCTGGGCGACAATACCGTCGCCCAGACCCATGTGAAGCGCCGCTTCCACACGCGTCTGCGTGTGACCGATGGCAGCATGCTCAATGGGCGGGAACTGGCCGAGATCATCCCCCGCCTGCCAAGCGAGATAGAATTCCACGAACCGCCGCTCGGCTTGCTAAAGCCACAGCAGCGGCTTGCGATGTCGGGCCCGCACGAGGCGCTGGAAGAAGCCATAAGGACGCTTCGTGGTGAGGCTGCTCCTGGCTGGGTCCTCGATCGCATCCATCGTCAGAGCCAGGGCAACAAATCCGATGTGCTTGTGGTGGAGATGACGGTAACTGGCGATTCTCGCCTCATCAGTCGTACCCTGCCAACTTCGGGCATTGCCGATCTCTACGGTGTGGCGGTGATCGGAATCCATCGGCCCGAGCGCCTGCTCGGTGCGCAGGATCAGTACAGCTCGGGCGGCGATCTGCGCATCGCAGAAGGTGACGTGCTGCTGGTGATGGGCGCGCCTGAGGACCTGGAAGCTTTCGCCCGAGGGGACAGCTTGCTCCAACTCGAAGGCGCGCGCGAGTTGCCGCGCCGTTCCAAGGCGGTGCTTGCCGGTGTTATCATGCTAGGGACGGTGGGGCTGGCTTCGGTGGGCTTGCTGCCGATTGCCATATCCGCGCTTGCCGGGGCGATCCTGATGTTCGTGACGGGCTGCGTGAAATTCGATCGCGTGGGAAGGGCGCTGTCCGCGAAGGTGATCGTGCTGGTGGCGGCGTCCATCGCGATTGGTCGGATCATCGATGATAGCGGTGCGGCCGACTGGCTGGGTCACCTGATGGCGTATGGATTGCAATATCTCAGCCCGGCGGCGGTGCTTGCGGTCATCATGCTGTTCGTGACGCTGCTGACCAATTTCGCGTCGAACGCAACGGCGGCGACGGTCGGGACACCAATCGCTTTCTCGATTGCCCAGCGTCTCGGCTTGCCCCCGGAACCGCTGGTGCTCGCCGTGCTGTTTGGGTGCAACCTGTGCTACGCTACGCCTATCGCTTATCAGACCAATATGCTGATCATGGCGGAGGGATCATACGAGTTCAAAGACTATATTCGCACCGGCGTACCGCTGGTGCTGATCATGGTCACCGTGCTGTCGATTGCGCTGGTGATGACATACCATCTCTGACATGAGAAATTTACGGCCGCCGGGACATCCTCTCCCAATACCCCGACGGCCGTTTCTCCTCCCCAGGAGAACTTATTCGCCGCTCACATAGGTGCCGAGGCGGTGATGCAGGGCATTGATTTTGGCCAGCTCCTCGCGATCTTCGGTGGCACGGGCATGGCTGGCCAAGGCGGCACGCAGCAGGCGGAAATCGGCGGTCGAGAACAGGGCGCGGGCGCGTCCGGGTTCGCGGGCCAAGGTTGCTGTCTCGGTCATGGGTATTCTCCTCGTTAATTCGATCTGCGTCGGAAGCCGAAGGGGCTCAAGCCGCGGCAAACTGGTTCATGGTGTTGGCGGAACCGCCGGCCTTGAGCGCGGCTTCTCCGGCGAAATATTCCTTGTGGTCATCGCCCATGTCGGAACCGGCCATGTTCTGGTGCTTCACACAGGCGATCTGCTGGCGGATCTCCTCACGCTGGACCTGCTTGACGTAACCGAGCATACCGTCCTCGCCGAAGTAGCGCTTGGCGAGATTGTCGGTGCTCAGCGCTGCCGTGTGATAGGTGGGCAGGGTGATGAGGTGGTGGAAGATGCCGGCGCGCTTTGCCGCATCCGCCTGGAAAGTCTGGATGCGAGCATCCGCCTCCTGACCGAGATCGGTTGTATCGTAGTCCTCGCTCATCAGGCGCGCGCGATCATAGATCGATAGGTCGCGTCCTTCTTTCTCCCACGCATCATAGACTTGCTGGCGGAAGTTGAGGGTCCAGTTGAAGCTGGGTGAATTGTTGTAGACCAGCTTGGCATTGGGCACGACCTCGCGGATGCGATCGACCATACCGGCGATTTGCTCGACATGCGGCTTCTCGGTCTCGATCCACAGCAGGTCTGCGCCGTTCTGGAGCGACGTGATGCAATCGAGCACACAGCGGTCCTCACCTGTTCCGGGTCGAAACTGGTAGAGGTTCGAGGGCAGGCGCTTGGGGGCCACCAGCTTGCCCTCCCGGCTGATCAGGACCTGACCATTGCCGAGGGTATCGGCATCGACCTCCTCGCAGTCGAGAAATGCGTTGTACTGGTCGCCGAGATCGCCGGGTTCCTTCGAGAAGGCAATTTGCTTGGTCAGCCCCGCGCCGAGTGAATCGGTGCGCGCGACGATGATCCCGTCCGGCAGCCCAAGCTCAAGAAAGGCGTAACGGATCGCACGGATTTTCTGGAGGAAATCCTCATGCGGCACAGTGACCTTGCCGTCCTGGTGTCCGCATTGCTTTTCGTCCGAAACCTGGTTTTCGATCTGAATTGCGCAGGCGCCGGCTTCGATCATCTTCTTGGCGAGGAGGTAGGTCGCCTCGGCATTACCGAAACCGGCATCGATATCGGCGATGATCGGGACGATGTGGGTCTCGTAATCGTCGATCGCGTGTTCGAGGCGCTTGGCCTCGACTGCGTCGCCAGCTTCGCGGGCGGCATCGAGGGCGCGGAACATCCCACCCAGCTCTCGTGCATCGGCCTGGCGCAGGAATGTGTAGATCTCCTCAATCAGTGCCGGGACCGAAGTCTTCTCGTGCATCGATTGATCGGGCAGGGGGCCGAACTCGCTCCGCAGCGCGGCGATCATCCAGCCCGAAAGATAGAGATACCGGCGCTTGGTGGATCCGAAGTGCTTCTTGATCGAGATCATCTTCTGCTGGGCGATGAACCCGTGCCAGCAACCCAGCGACTGGGTGTAGGATGAAGGGTCGGCATCATAAGCGGCCATGTCACGGCGCATGATGGCAGCGGTGTAACGCGCAATATCGAGCCCTGTAGGGAAGCGATTTTGCGCCTTCATCCGTGCTGCGGATTCGGCATCGATCGCATTCCAGGGAGCGCCTGCGCCCTCGATGGCGGTTCGAAGTTCGCCGATGGTGCCCTGGTAGGTCATGATATTCTCCTGCAATTTTTGCGAGACGGCCCGCGTGTTCATTTGTTGCAATGAGAATGGCAGCTTCATGGAGTGTTGCCACGGAAAATTTACAGTTAATGCTGTAATTGAACTACACAGACAGCTATAAGACGTGTAAAAATGTGAGGATATTTACAATGGCCGATGCGGCTTTATTCGCTGGACCTGTATTGCGCCGCCTACGCAGGCGCCAGCAACTCACCCAGGCGGCGATGGCGGCACGGCTGCAGATTTCGCCAAGCTATCTCAATCTGATCGAGCGCAACCAACGACCTGTCACCGCACGTGTGGTGATGCAACTCGCGGCCGAATTTGGATTCGACCCGCGCGAAATGCAGGAGGATGCGAGTGTCGGTGGTGTCGATGGGCTCGCGCGGCGCTTCGCCGATGAACGCTTTGCCGATCTTGCTGTCGATCGCGACGAAATCGATGAACTGCTTTCTTCGGTGCCTCAGATTGCCGCCGCCTTCGCGCGCCTTTACGACGCTGCAGACCCGTCCGCGCGGCATGGGGGCAATGATCCCCTGGTCGTTTCGCGTCGTGAGATCGAACGCTGGCGCAATCATTTTGCCGATCTCGATCACGCCGCGGAACAACTCGCCGATGAAATCAGGCTTTCGCGCGGCGACGTGCTGGGTGCGATTACAGAAAGGTTGCGTGAGAAGCACCAGCTGTCTGTCCGTATCTTACCGCGCGATGTGATGCCCGACAGCTTGAGGCGGCTTGATCTGCATGCGCGCCAAATTCAATTATCAGAATTGCTTTCGCCCGAATCGCGCGTTTTCCAACTTGCCCTACAGATCGCGCTGATCGAGCAACGCGATGCAATTACCAGCCTCGTTGCTGGCGCTCAAATGCGCGAGGAATCTGGGCGAGAGCTCTTTGCGCGCCATTTGGCGAACTATTTCGCAGCGGCGCTTATCATGCCCTATAGCCGCTTCCTGCGAGCGTGCGATGCAACCGGATACGATCTGGCGGTGCTGCAAAGACGGTTCGGCGTCAGCTTCGAACAACTCGCCCACCGTCTCACGACACTCCAGCGAGTAGGGCAACGCGGTTTGCCGTTTTTTATGGCTCGTATCGATCGGGCTGGACAGATATCCAAACGCTTTACTGGCGCAAGCGGAGCTGTGTTCCTCGAAGGAGAAACGCTTTGCCCGTTATGGAAAGCTACCGCTGCGTTTGGCCGTCGTGGGGAAATGCTGGCGCAAAACGTACTGGTCGATGATGCGGGGTCCGGCACAGCCCAGTGGATGACATTCGCGAAAGCGGTTGGCGGGGAGATGGGCGGCATGGATCCGCTTTTCGCTGTAGTTCTGGGAATCGACGCCTCGCTGGCGGGCGATCTAGCATCATCCCGCGGCATGGCGCTCGGTCGTGACGACGCCACGCCCATTGGTCCGGGATGCCGTCGGTGTCACATTGCTGCTTGCCGCCAGCGCGCGCATCCGCCGACGGGGCGCCGGCTTGCCTTCGACCGAACCAGACGCTTGGCAGTCCCATTCGAATTCGCGAAGGCGCCCGAAGGCGCTTGACCGATGCGGTCCTGGGAAAGGTTCTCGGCGTCCGCAAGAGAGTGTAAAATTTACCGACATTTTACCTTGTTTCTCCAGATATGGGGAATGACCGATTTCGCCCGCATCAACTGTCCTCCTGCCGCACCGAATTCGAGCATCGGGCGGGGTGCTCGATGACGGATCTGCTTGGAGGTGCCGTGATGGGTGAATTGCTGTCTATGCTACTGTTCGGCCTTGGCGCCATCGCCTGCGGACTTTCAGCCCTGGCAGTGATCAGGCTGGGCGATGGTCAGCGTTCCGATCGCTTTGCTGGCATAGCTGCGCTGTTCGTCAGCGGCATATGGTGTGCTCTGGTCATCGCATTGCCCGAGGCCAGCAAATTGACCCAAGCCTGCGAAGTCGTTCGCAATCTGGCCTGGATATTCGTCCTGTTCCGCTTGTTTGCCAATGACGGACGGGACGAGAGTTTGACGCTGGTGCGCCCGGTGGCCGTTGCTCTTGGGCTGGTCGAATGCTTGCAACTGATCCTGATCGCGGTTGTCAGCGCGGATCCGGGAGATCTGGCAGCCATAAGCCAGATGATGGCGTTGTTCCGGATTCTGGTTGCGGTTGGTGCTCTGTTGCTGGTTCACAATCTTTATGGTGGTGCCGCGACCAGTTCACGCAGACTGCTGGCCTGGAACAGTGCTGCTCTGGCACTCTTCTGGCTGTTCGAACTCAATCTCTACACGGTCGCCTATCTTGGCGGCACGACAGCAATGCAACTCGGGGCGCTCCGTGCAGCGGTGATGGCTGCGACTGCCACCATGTTTGCTTTCGGCTATCTGCAAAGGTCTGCCGGGCTGACTTTCAAACCTTCGCGCGCAGTGACATTCAGTACGTTGTCGATTGCAATCACCGGTTTCTATTTCCTGGCCATGGTGGCCCTGTCGAACAGCGTTGCGCGTGCCTCGGGTGATCTGGCGCGTGTTACGCAGGTCGGCATCCTGTTGCTGGCTGCAGGTATTGTCGCCCTTTGGCTTCCATCGCCCAGGTTACGCGGTTCGCTGCGCCTACTGGCACTCAAGCATCTGTTCAAGCACCGCTACGATTATCGCAACGAGTGGATCCGGTTCACGAATACCATGGCGAGTGCTGCCAACGATACTGCGAGCCTGCAACAGCGTGCCATCCAGTCGCTTGCTGACATCACCGATAGTGGAGCTGGGCTACTGCTGGCTCCAGATGAAGCGGGTGGCCTGACGCTGGCCGAACGGTGGCGCTGGGATGGGATTGATGTTCCTGCACCGGCCATGTCTTCGGGATTGGCGCGGATCTTCGAGCGGGAAGGGCTGATCCTGGATTTCGGCGAGGTGCGTGCAGGGATCGAACACCATGGGGAACTGCAGCATGTTCCCGAGTGGCTGATCGTCGACGAGCAGATATGGGCGGCTGTCCCGCTGCTCCATGGCGAGCGGCTGATGGGAGTTATCGTGCTCGCCCGCCCGGCTGCCCCGCGACGGCTCGATTGGGAGGACTTCGACCTGCTTGCAATCGCCGGACAACAATTGGCGAGTTACCTTGCCGAAAATTCCAGCCAGGAAGCGCTTGAGGAAGCGGCGCGTTTCGATGAGTTCAATCGCCGGATGGCGTTCGTGATGCATGACATCAAGAACCTGTCGAGCCAGATGGGACTGCTTGCCCGCAACGCTGAAAAGCACGCCGAAAACCCCGAGTTCCGTAAGGATATGGTGGTGACCCTGCGCAACAGCACCGACAAGCTCGATGGGCTGGTGCGCCGTCTGGGTCGCTATGGAACGCAGCGGGGTGAACGGCGGCAAACCATCGAACTCAGGCGGATGGCACGGGATATCCGGCTACGTCTTTCCGAAACCCATCCAATCGAGATTCAATGCAGCGGCGAATGTGTGGTGGTGGGTGATGCCGAATGCCTTGATCAGGCGCTGTCGCATCTGGTCCAGAATGCGATCGACGCAAGCGCTGATGGACGCAAGATAGTGATCGAAATCGGCAGCACGGGATTGCGCGGAGAAATTGCCGTAATCGACACAGGCGAAGGCATGAGCGCACAATTTATCCGTACCGAGTTGTTCCGTCCGTTCCAGTCCACCAAGGATAATGGCTTCGGGATCGGGGCCTGCGAAGCGCGCGAACTCATTCAGGCAATGGGCGGGAGGCTGCACGTGCAATCGCGTGAGGGACTCGGTTCGCGCTTTACCGTGAGCTTGCCCCTCGCCGAAGCTGCCCGGTTGATCGAGCGTCAGCAGAGCACCGACGATATTGATGAAAGGGCTGCGTGATGAGCGTTTCCAAGCCGAAATTGCTTGTGGTCGAGGACGACGAGGGACTGCAGGCCCAACTCAAATGGGCGTATGACGATTTCGAGGTTGTCCAGGCCTTGGACCGGGAAAGTGCGCTGACCGCCTTGCGCGCGGATGCACCCGCGGTTGTGACACTGGACCTTGGCCTGCCGCCCGATCCCGATGGCACGAGCGAAGGTTTCGCCGTGCTCGACGCGATCATGGCGCTCAAGCCGGATACCAAGGTGATCGTGGCATCGGGGCATGGGGCGCGGGAAAGTGCGCTCGAGGCGATCAAGCGCGGCGCTTACGATTTCTACCAGAAGCCGGTCGATATTGAGCGGCTTGGGTTGATCGTTGAACGCGCTTTCAAGCTGTTCCAGATCGAAAGCGAGAACCGCAGCCTCGCCGAGCGGGTGGGCGAGGACAAGCGCGTGCTCGGTCGCATGATTACGGCAGCGCCGGAGATGCAGAAGGTTGCACGCACAATTGAGCGTGTCGCCAACGCCAATGTTTCGGTCATGCTGCTCGGTGCGAGCGGGACCGGCAAGGAACTGCTCGCGCGGGGCCTGCACGATGCGAGCGACCGTGGCGAGGGAGCTTTCGTTGCGATCAATTGCGCGGCGATCCCGGAAAACCTGCTCGAGAGCGAGTTGTTCGGTCACGAAAAGGGTGCTTTCACCGGAGCGGTAAAAACGACCGAGGGCAAGATCGAACAGGCTGCCGGTGGCACACTGTTTCTCGACGAGGTTGGCGACATTCCTCTACCGCTTCAGGTCAAGCTGCTGCGTTTCTTGCAGGAGCGTACCATCGAGCGTGTTGGTGGGCGCCAACCGATCGCGGTCGATACGCGGATCGTCTGCGCGACCCATCAGGACCTCGAAGCAATGATCGCCGATGGGCGTTTTCGTGAGGACTTGTTCTACCGCCTTGCAGAGATCGTGGTGAAGATCCCGACGCTGGCCGAAAGACCGGGCGATGCGGTGCTGCTGGCGAAGAGTTTCCTGACCCGTTTCGCCAAGGAAATGAATCCTCAGGTTAAGGGTTTTGCGCCTGATGCACTGGCCGCTATCGATGGTTGGCCATGGCCCGGAAACGTCCGTGAGCTGGAAAACCGCGTAAAGCGCGCGGTGATCATGGCAGACGGAAAGCTTGTGAGCGCCGACGATCTCGACCTCTTGCAAGACGGTGGGGAGGGAGGCGAACTCGCGCTCAACCTGAAATGCGCACGCGAACAGGCCGATCGGCGAATGATACGTCAGGCGCTTGCGCGTAGCGAAGGCAATATATCCAATACAGCCAAACTGCTCGGAATCAGCCGCCCGACGCTTTACGATCTGCTCAAACAGTATGAACTCAAACCGGAAGACGCCTAGAGATTGCTGCTGTCGCGCCTGTTGTAGTAGATCGACCAAGCAAGCGAGAGGCCGATCAGCACCGCGCCGATAACGCCGGTAACCGTCTCGGGAATATGAAACCGGGCCGAGATCAGCATGATCGCGCCCAGTGCGATGATCGCCCAGAACGCGCCATGCTCGAGAAAGCGGTATTGTGACAGCGTGCCTTGCCGGACGAGGTGGATGGTCATCGAGCGCACGAACATTGCACCGATCGAGAGGCCCAGCGCGATGATGATCATGTTGTTCGACAGGGCAAAGGCCCCGATCACTCCGTCGAAGCTGAAGCTCGCATCCAGCACGTTGAGATAGAGAAATCCCGCCAGCCCATTGCGGACGACGGCTTGCGCGGCAGTCGGGGCAATATCGTCACCTTCGAGCAGCGCATTGATCCCTTCGACCGCAATGAAGGCGACGAGGCCGAGGATGCCGGCTACGAGAAACGTCAGTGCCTCATCAGGCGAAAGCATGGTCGACACGCCCCATAGTGCGAGCAACAAGAGGGCAATCTCGATTGCCGGAAGGTTGGCAAAGGAAACCAGCCGCTTTTCGACGAAACGAATCCAGTGCACTTCCTTGTCGAGGTCGAAAAAGAACTTCAGGCCGACCATGGCGAGGAAAGCTCCACCAAAACCGGCGATCCCCACATGGGCGGAGCTGACAATTTGTTCGTATTGCTGAGGATCGCGCAAGGAAAGATTCACCGCATCGACAGGCCCGATTCCCGCCGCGATGGCGACAATCGCCAGCGGAAACAGGATACGCATCCCGAATACCGCTATGGCGATGCCCCAGGTCAGGAACCGCTGCTGCCAGACTTCGTCCATTTCCTTGAGCACGGACGCGTTGACGACCGCATTGTCGAAGCTGAGCGAAACTTCGAGCACCGAGAGCACGAACACGACCCACAGGACAGAGAGCATTCCAGCGGCGCTGCCCGTGCTCGCCCAGCCATACCAAGTGGCCAGCGCAAGGCAGACCAGCATGAAGATTATGGAGAAGGCGTAGTGCCTGACGATACCCCCCATGGCGGTGTTTAGTCCTTAGGCTGATAGGTTTGGTCGGGGGTCGGGAATGCGCGTGCCCGAACTTCGGCCGCATAGGTTTCGGCCGCCGAGGATATCACTCCGGCAAGGTTCTCGTAGCGTTTGACGAAGCGCGGCACGCGTTCGAACATGCCCAGCATATCCTCGGTCACCAGTACTTGCCCGTCGCATTGTGCTGAGGCACCGATACCGATTACCGGGATTTCCAGCGTCTTTGTCAGGCTGACCGCAATGGGTTCGATCACGCCCTCTGCCACAACGGCAAAGGCGCCCGCCTTCTCGACCGCCTGCCCGTCGGCGATGATCTTGTCGTGCTCGTGCTGGCTACGACCACGCGCACCGTATCCGCCCAGCACATTGACCGCCTGCGGGGTCAGTCCGACATGGGCCATCACCGGGATGCCGCGGGAGGAGAGAAACGCGATCGTCTCGGCCATTGCCTCGCCGCCTTCCAGCTTGACCGCTGCGCATCCGGTTTCCGCCATAATCCGGCTGGCGGTGTCGAACGCCTGCTCTTTCGATCCCTCGTAGCTGCCGAAAGGCATGTCGACGATGACCATGGCGTGATAGCTGCCGCGAACCACCGCCGCACCATGGGCGACCATCATTTCGGTGGTGACGGGCAGGGTGGAGGGCAATCCGTAAATCACCTGCCCAAGCGAATCCCCGACCAGCAGCATGTCGCAATGTGTGTCGAGCAATTGCGCCTGACGCGCCGTGTAAGCGGTCAACATCACCAGCGGTTCCTTGGTCTCGCCGGACTGCTTGTGCGCGCGGATTTTTGGCACCGTAAGGCGCTTGCGGGGCTGGGGTGTCGGGGTGGCCCTGCTGGTCGAGGTGTCGAGCTGGAAGGTCGTGGACATGGTGAGAGTGTCTACACGGCGGCGCCCGTCGGGGAAACCCGCCAGATTTCGCCTTGTATTGCAATTTGGTTTCGTTAGCGTGCATCCCCGTTCCTGAAGGCGCGCCAATTCTCTTCAGCGCCGGCAAAGGGAGGGAAATATCAAAACATGTTTTTAGATCGGGTCAAACCCCTCGATGCCATTCTGGCGGTTGCAGAAAAAAAGTCGCTTAAGCGATCATTGGGCTGGTTCCAGCTGACATTGATGGGGATCGGCTGCGTCATCGGTACCGGCATTTTCGTGCTGACTGCCGTCGGCGCGCAGAAGGCTGGGCCTGGACTGATGGTCGCTTTCGCGATTGCCGGGGCCGTCTGTATCGTTGCAGCGCTCTGCTATGCGGAAATCGCGGCAATGATCCCAGTTGCGGGTAGCGCCTACACTTACAGTTACGCGACAATCGGCGAATTTTTCGCCTGGACCGTAGGCTGGGCGCTGATCATGGAATACGCGATTGCTGCAAGCGCTGTGGCTGTTGGCTGGTCGGGCTATTTCTCCGGCACGGTTCTGGGTGGTCTTGGCGTCCATCTACCCACTTGGCTGAGTGCCGGACCGCTCGCGTTTGGCGGTGTGGCAGGTGGCTTCATTAACCTGCCTGCCTTGGTAATCGCGTTGCTAGTCACCTTCCTGCTGGTGATCGGCACAAGTGAAAGCGCCAAGGTCAACGCGATACTGGTTGGGATCAAGGTTATCGCTCTGACCGCCTTCGTCGCAATCACACTTACCAGCCCGGAATTCTCGGCCGAGAAGTTCAATCCGTTTCTGCCCGCCGGGCTTTTCGGCGGCTGGGGTAGCGGCGTCGGCGCGGTCGGCGCGGCTGCGACCATGTTCTTCGCTTATGTCGGGTTCGACGCGGTTTCGACTGCTGCGGAGGAGACCAAGAATCCGCAACGCAACGTCCCGATCGGACTGGTCGGATCGCTGTTGTTCTGCACTGTCTTCTACATTCTCGTGGCTGCCGGTGCTATTGGTACTCTTGGTGGGGAACCGATCATGAGCGCGGCTGGTCTGCCGCTTGAAGCCGGTTCGACCGAACTCGCCCGTCAATGCGCCTTGCCTCAATTTGCCGATGCGCTGGTCTGTTCGAAAGAGCCGCTGGCGCATGTCTTGAAGATGATCGGCTTCACCGGGATCGGCAATCTCATCGGCCTGGCAGCCTTTCTGGCCCTGCCATCGGTTATCCTCGTCCTTATCTTCGGCCAGACACGTATCTTCTTCGTGATGAGCCGTGACGGGTTGCTGCCCGAAGCGCTGAGCCGGGTTCACCCCCGTTTCCGTACCCCGCACATCGTAACTATCATTACCGGTGTTGCGGTCGCCATCGCTGCGGCCTTCTTCCCGGTCGGACAGCTGGCCGACATTTCGAACGCCGGTACTCTTTATGCTTTCATGATGGTGGCGATTGCAGTGATGATGCTGCGGGTGAAAGACCCGAATCGGCCCCGTCATTTCAAGGTGCCCGGTGTGTGGATCATCGCGCCGCTGACTATTATCGGTTGTGTGCTGCTGTTCTTCAACCTTCCCAGTGCGGCGATGCTGTTCTTACCGGGATGGGGCGCACTGGGCCTGATCGTGTATTTCCTCTACAGTCGTCGCCACAGCCATCTTGGCCGTGGGATCGTTGAGATTATCGACGATGTCGAGGGCGAGGAAACGATGGTGCCGATGGCCCCCGACTGATCGAAGAATGGCCGACGCTCCGAACGGAACGTCGGCCATTTGGATAAAGAATATCGAAAGAGTGTCAGTACCGTCTCCCGCAAGGGAGGCGGCACTGACGTATCTCAGAACGCCTTATGCAGTCCGACGAAGAACGACCGGCGCGGACCGTATTCCGGCTGACCGGCACCTACGCCCGAACCGTCGTGAATTTCGTAAACGGAATCGAACAGGTTGATCACGTCGAAGCGTAGCGACCAGGCATGGTCTTTGTCGTAGCCGAAGTCTTGCGCGACGCCGAGGTTGACCTGGATATAGGGATCCTGCTCGCCGCCATTGGGTACGCCGCCGACCGGATCGTCCTTGCGCAGCCCGCTGCCGTAAACAAAATCCACCGCCGGCTTGAGCTTGCCAATTCCGTCATCGAGATTGAGCGAGGCACCACCCGACATTGTCAGCTTCTGCGAGTGGTCGGTGTAGATGTAATGGTTCGCAATATAGGCGTAATCGTCTGCACCGATCAGATATTGGTTGGAGATGATATCGGTCGCCTTCTGCTGTCCGCGCGCCATGTTGAAGTAAGCGTTGAGCGGCCCGTTATTGTAAGATGCCTTGAATTCAACGCCCCAGGTGTGCCCCTTGGCGTAATTGAACGGCGCAAGGATCTGCGTCCCGCCAAGTGTTGTGTCGTCGAGCAGGTTGCGGGCAATCTTGTAGTAGGTATCCACGCCGAGCGTCAGATGGCCGCCGACCTTCTGCTGGATGCCGACGTCAAACACGTCGTCCGATTCTGCGCGAATCGGATCGTCCGCCTGCACTTCGGGTGCGCCTGTGGTGCCGTCGAAGGCTGCCAGCGTACCCTTGCCGATGAGGGTCAATGGCGGCGGGGTGAAGTAGCGAGCGTATCCGAAGTGAACGGTGGTGTTCTCACCTGGCGTCCAGACGAGGTTGAAGCGCGGGCTGAACTGGTGCTGCTTCACCTGCGCGTCGGATTTGTCGAAGCGAACGCCGTAATTGGCCGTCAGATCGTCGGTCAGCTTCCACTCGTCCTGCAGATAGGCGGAATAGGTGCGGCCCAGCACTCTTTCGGCAACCGGGATGACAATCGGTATATCGCTCGACTGCATGCCGTTTGAGTCGACCGCAAAAACGCGATTGGTGCTGTCGCTGCGTGAAACCTCGTTCTGGAAGAACAGGCCAAAACGCAATGTGTGGCTGTCGCCAATTGTGTAGGATGCATCCGCCTGTACGCCACTGGCATAGCTCGTCTCGGTCAGGTTCGAATCCGTGCCGTTGAACATCAGCGTGCCGCCGTTAGGGTCGGCAGTGAACTGCGCTTTTGCGTAGCGATAGAACGGCGCGATCTGGAAGTTCAGTCGGTCGCCCGAATGCTGGTAGGCTACAACGCCGAACCAGGTGTCCTGTCGCTGGTTCTGGTCGAGCTTGGTCGAATCGAAATCGGACTGGCCGAGATACTTGTATTCTGGCGTCACGCCCGGCTGGTTGGGAATCTGGAAGCGCCCGATCGCCGCGCCGCCGAAGGCGCTGATCCGGTCCTCGCCGCCAAGCACGGTGGAAGCATAACCGAAGCCGCGCCACTGTTCGGTGTGATCGTGAATCGCGCTGCGACTGGATGTCGGATTTTCCATACCGAGATCGTTTTCGAGATAGCTGCCCGACAGGAACACATTGGTCGCGCCATAGGAATCGGTGAAGGACGCGCTCGGATTGATCTCGTTATTGCTGCCGCCATAGACGCCGACATCGCCACCAAGCCCGAAAGTACCGGTGCGTGTGGTCATGTTGACGACGCCTGACGTGTGCAGGCCATATTGTGCGGGCAGTGCGCCGGTCAGGATTTCGACCGAATTGGCTATACGTGGGTCGACATCGGCCCCAAAACCGGAGAACGCCTGCGGCACGGTGACGCCATTGAGGCGATACTGCACATTGCCGTGCTCGTTGCGGATATGCACCTCGCCATTGTTGGTCGAATCCTGCGATACGCCGGGTGCCTGCAACAGCACGGAAGAGAGTGCGTTGTTGGCGCCACCCGGCTGCACGTCGATCGCAGCGCGGGTTACCAGCGTCTGGCTGGTGCCGAGCGAGGGATTGATGCTGTCGCGCGCCATGTCGAGTCGGCGCGCCGTCACGACGATTGCGCTGCTGGCGTTGTCGCTGTCAGCCTTAGTAGATGCTGTCCCGCCAGAGGTTTTTGTGGAGGTATCAGTCGAAGACTGCTGGGAAGCTGGTGCTTCGGCGCGCGCTTGAAGGGGAAAAGCAAAGCAGACTGCGCTGCAAAGCAGCACGGTACGGAATGTCATGGAGCTACCTCATTATGTTTCGAGGCCCCAATAGCAGTATGTTACAACATATAGTCGTTAGCAGCATATTACATCGAATTAATCTTCTCTTTTTGCCTGTATCGTTTCTTCATCGATCAAAATCTGATTGATTCGCCGATAACGCGTTCGCCCCAATGCTGTGCGGGACATCGCTGCGCGCATCCAGGCGCAAGCTGACTAAGCGACCATCTCGTTTATCCGACGGCTCTTTTCATCCGGTTGGAACCGCATCGCCGCCATCGCATATTCGTGAATTTCAATACCAACGATGATGCTTTGCGAAGCGATGCAATTACCTGCCGCGCGAAACGGACAACTGAAAATTTCATTTTTATCAGTATATTGCGCGATTACACCTGTCCGTGACCGCGCGCCATATAGTCTTCGCTCTGCATTTCCTTCAGGCGGCTGACGGTGCGTTCGAACTCGAAGCTACCGTCGCCCGCGGGATAGAGCCCTTCGGGTTGGGCCGCCGCCGTGGCGAACAGCTTGACGTTGTTCTCATACAGCGCATCGACCAGCTTGGTGAAGCGCAGCGCTTGGTCTCGATTGTCCGGTCCCATCACCGGAATGCCGACGACGATGACCGTATGATAGGCATGAGCGATCGCAAGATAGTCCGAAGCGCCGCGATTTTCGGCACATAGGCGCTTGAAGCTGAACACTCCCACGCCCTTGAGGCTTTTGGGCACATGCAGCGTCCTCCCACCGCCAAGATCGAGATCGGCGGACGGGACGTTCGCGGCATCCTCTGGCTTGTAGTCGGTCAGGCGAAAGAACGCCTCGCGTACTTGCGCCGTTGCCGCATCGCCCAGCGGCACGTGCCAGCTGTCGAGATCGCCCAGCCGGTCGAGTCGGTAATCGACCGGACCGTTGAGCGGGACGACATCGAGCTGCGCCTCGATCAGGTCGATGAAGGGCAGGAACAGGGAGCGGTTGAGCCCGTCCTTGTAGAGATCGCGGGGAGGGCGGTTGCTGGTGGTGACCACCGTTACGCCCTCATCGACGATCAGCGCCGTGAACAAGCGACTCATGATCGCGGCATCGGCGGTGTTGGTGACGACCATCTCGTCGAAGGCGAGGCAGCGCGTGTCGGAGGCGATGGCGGCTGCTACCGGCTTGATTGGATCGCCCAATTGCTTTGCGCGCTCAGTCCGGATCAGCCCGTCGATCTCGAGCATGAACGCGTGGAAATGCGTCCGCCGCTTGCGCTTGATGTCGAGCGTCGAAACGAACAAATCCATCAGCATGGATTTTCCGCGCCCGACACCCCCCCACATGTACAGTCCACGCGGGATCTGCCGCCGGGCGAACAGTTGCGACAGCAAGCCGCCACCGGTCTCGGCCTCCAACTCCTTCTGCAGCGCGGCCAGCCTTTCGGCGGCACGGCGCTGATCCGGATCGGGTTTGAGTTCGCCGCCTGCGACCAGCCGCTCGTAGCGCGCCAGCATTCCGCTCATCGCGGACGCATCTTCTTTACTATGCCGGAGTAGGACGCGACCACGTTCCTGCCCTGTTCGACGGTACCGCGCACGAACACCATGCTGCCGGTTTCGCGGACGATCTCGGTTACCGCATCGAGCGGCTCATCCATCTTGCCAGCGCCGACGAACTGCGTCGACAGCTCGAGTGTCACCGAAGGTCCGGCGTTTCCGCTGCCGATGGTGTGCATGGTGGTGAACAGCGAGATATCGATCAGAGACAGGGTGACCGCGCCGTGGATAATACCTTGGAGGTTTTCGTGACGCCGTTCGGGAAACATCCTCAGCCGCGCACGGCCATCATCGTCGACGCGGGTGATCATCCGGCCCATGACCGCCCCGTTGAACAGGGTCTGGTCCTTCAGGTTCCAGTGCCGCCAGCCGGGGTTCTGAGGGTCCGGCCCGTGTTCGAAAACGTCCTCGCGCAAAGCCATGAGGCGATCAGACGACGCGTTCGGCCATCATCTTCTTGGTTTCGGCGATCGCCTTGGCCGGGCTGAGGCCCTTGGGGCAGACGTTCGCGCAATTCATGATCGTGTGGCAGCGATAGAGCCGGAACGGATCTTCGAGCTGGTCGAGCCGTTCGCCGGTCATCTCGTCGCGGCTGTCGGCCAGCCAGCGATAAGCCTGGAGAAGGATCGCCGGGCCGAGGAACTTGTCGCTGTTCCACCAATAGCTGGGGCAGGATGTCGAGCAGCAGGCGCACAGGATACACTCGTACAGCCCGTTGAGCTGGTCGCGCTGTTCGGGCGATTGCAGCCGCTCCTTGCCGCTGGGCGTCGGGCTGACGGTCTGCAGCCATGGGCGGATCGACGCGTATTGCGCGTAGAAATGGGTGAAGTCCGGGACGAGGTCCTTGATCACATCCATATGCGGCAGGGGGGTGATGCGGATATCGCCCTTGAGGTCCTCAATCGCCGTCGTGCAGGCGAGTCCGTTCTTGCCGTTAAGGTTCATTGCGCAGGAGCCGCAAATCCCTTCGCGGCAGGAACGGCGGAAGGTCAGGGTCGCATCGACCTCGTTCTTGATCTTGAACAGCGCGTCGAGAACCATCGGGCCGCACTGGTCGAGGTCGATCTCGAAAGTGTCGTAGCGCGGGTTCTTGCCGCTGTCGGGATCGTAGCGATAGATCTTGAACCGCTTAACCCGAGACGCGCCTTCGGCGGTGTGCTTGTGACCCTTGCCGGTGATCTTCGAATTCTTCGGAAGCGTGAAAGTCGCCATGTTCTGTCCAAAGTCCTGTATGCTTTCCTGCCTCTCTAACGCTTGACGACACGAGAGCAAGGGTGCGAGCGGTCTGAAACCCGGCGAAGGTGCTGCAAATTTGGCAAGATGGGATGAGTGAGGCGAACTGGCCGGAGTGTGCGGCGGTATTCGGCGCGAGCGGCGGCATCGGCGCAGCGCTGTGCGAGGTGCTGGCAGCGGAAGGCGTGCGGGTTTGGGCGGTGAGCCGCTCCAGCGAAGCTCACGGCACTGCCGGGCAGCAGGTGCGCAGGCGAGGTTTCGACCTCACCGAGGAGAGCAGTATTGCTGCCGTCGCCGCCGAAATGCGCGCCGATCCGCCCCAACTGACGATTGTCGCCACCGGTGTGCTGACGCTGGATAACGGAACCGGTCCCGAGCGCAGCTATCGCCACGTCGATGCGGACGCGATGGAGCGCGCGTTCCGGATCAACGCGATCGGTCCAATGCTCGTCGCCAAGCATGTGTTGCCACTGTTGCCGCGCGATCGGCGCAGCGTCTTCGCGGCGCTTTCTGCGCGCGTCAGCTCCATCGGAGACAACAGGCTGGGCGGATGGCACAGCTATCGCGCGAGCAAGGCAGCGCTCAACATGCTGCTGCGCAATCTGGCGCTGGAACTTGGGCGCACACACCCGGAAGCGATTGTCGCCGGTCTGCATCCCGGAACGGTGGATACCGGCCTGAGCAAGCCGTTCCAGGCAAATTTGCCCGATGGCCAGTTGCACAGTCCGCACAAGGCTGCGTTGGACCTGATCGGCGTTATCGAGGCACTGACACCCGAGTGCAGTGGACGGCTTTTTGATTGGAACGGCGAGATAATTTCGCCCTGACCCGATGCGCATAGCCCTTTTTTGATTGCCAAGCCGCCGGACTGCGATAGCCTCACGAATCATAAGCGGAGGAGAGGCGGGGGATGGGCCTCAAGAGCTGGTACGATCGCCATGTTATGCCGCGCCTCGTGCGTTGCGCTTGCGCGCAAGAGGGGATCGAGCAGCGTCGGCGTGAAGTCGTACCCTTGGCCGAAGGGCGCGTGTTCGAACTGGGCTGCGGCGGCGGCCTCAACCAGGCGCTTTATGATCGCGATAAGGTTACCGCGCTTGCCGGAATCGACCCGCATGAAAAACTGCTCGAGGGCGCAAGGTCACAGGCAAAGTCACAGGGGTGGGACGCCGATTTGCGGCAGGCGCGTGGCGAGGACATTCCGTTTGCCGATGGCAGTTTCGACACGGTAATCTGCACCTATACGTTGTGCTCCGTGCAGGATCACGATCAGGTCATTCGCGAGATGCGACGTATTCTGAAGCCCAATGGCAGGCTGCTGTTCCTCGAACATGGCCGCGCGCCCGATGCGAATGTGGTGCGCTGGCAGATGCGGATCGAGCCGTTCTGGAAACCGCTTGCCGGGGGATGCCATCTGACGAGGGGTATCGGCTCAAGCCTGCGCGCCAACGGGTTCGAGGTCGAACCGATCGGTCAGGCCTATCTCGATAAGGCTCCAAGGCCGCTGGGCTGGATGGAATGGGGCGTGGCTCGGCGCCGGGGCGCCTAGGCCACGCCTCAATTCCTATTGGTTGCCGAAGGTCCGCTGCCACCAGCCACCGCGCCGGGGAGAGCCTCCCGAGGCCTCATCGGAAGCGGTCTCAGCATCACCCTTTCCGGTAGACGAAGGAGCGGTCTGCTTCGGTTGTTCGCTTGATTGAGGTTGCGCAGGAGCAGCAGCTTCATCGGGCGCGACCTCGACAGGCGCAGGTGCTTCCGCCTTCTTGCGACGGGTCCGCTTGGGCTTTGGTTTTTCTTCCGTTTCCGTGCCAGCGCTTTCGACAGCTTCGGGCTTGGCCTCGCTCGGGGTGTCGGCCTTCTTGCGACGGGTCCGTTTCGGCTTTGCCGGCGCTTCGGCTTCTGCCGCATCGCCCGCCTTGTCGTATTGCTTGGCGGCAGCACCGGTGTCGGCCTTCTTCGCCGGCGCGCGCCGACGGGTTCGCTTGGGCTTTTCCGCTTCAGCAGTAGCCTCGGCGGTTTCGGGAGCGCCTTCGGGTCCCGCGACTACCGGCATATCCGCTTCGACCTGCTCGGCGACCGGTTCCAGCGCGGCGCTATCGACCTCCGCTTCGTCCGAAGGCGTGTCATTCGCCGCATCCTCACGCTTGTCGCGGCCTCCGCGACGTCCGCGTCCTCCACGCCGGCGGCGCTTGCGGGGCTTTTCGTCGTCGCTGTCCTCGTCCCCCGCAGCCGTATCGCTGGCGTCGCCCTCTTCATCGGACGAAGCGTTGCTCTCCTGCTGGTTATCGTCGCCCTGGTCGCGATTCTTGCCCCGGTTTCGACCACCCCGGCGGCGACGGCGGCGCTTCTTGCGTTGGTCGCCATCTTCACTGTCTTCATTCTCAACGGCATCGTCATCGATATCGTCTTCGATATCGTCGTCATCGATATCGTCGACGATCGGTTCGAACTTCGGCGCAGACGTCGGGCGCGGGCCGGAGCTGTCGATCGACATCTTCGCGCCTTCTTCCTCGCCCTCGGGCACGACTTCGACCTCGACGCCATAACGCTGCTCGATCTCGACCAGTTCGCCGCGCTTGGCGTTCAGCAGGTAAACGGTCGCCTCGGTGCTGGCCGACAGGGTAATCCGCGTTCCCTTGCCCTTGGCGGCCTCGTCCTCGATCAGGCGCAGCGCGGACAGCGCCGCGGAAGAAGCGGTACGTACGAGCCCGGTGCCGTCGCAATGCGGGCAGGAACGCGTGGTCGCCTCGAGCACGCCGGTGCGCAATCGCTGACGGCTCATTTCCATCAGGCCGAAGCCCGAGATGCGCCCGACCTGGATGCGCGCCCGGTCGTTCTTGAGCGCTTCCTTCATCGCCTTCTCGACTTTGCGGGTGTTGGAGTTGTGCTCCATATCGATGAAGTCGATGACCACGAGCCCGGCCATGTCGCGCAGGCGCAGCTGGCGGGCGATTTCGCGGGCCGCTTCGAGGTTGGTCGATAGCGCTGTCTGCTCGATCCCGTGCTCCTTGGTCGAGCGACCCGAGTTGATATCGATCGAAACCAGCGCCTCGGTTGGGTTGATCACCAGATAGCCACCCGATTTGAGCTGCACCACCGGATCGTACATCGCCTTGAGCTGGTCCTCGGCGCCATAGCGTTGGAACAGCGGCACCGGGTCGGCATAGGGCTTCACCCGCCGTGCATGGCTGGGCATCAGCATCTTCATGAAGGACTTGGCCGACTTGTAGCCTTCCTCGCCCTCGACCACGACTTCATCGATATCACGGTTGTAGATGTCGCGGATCGCACGTTTGATCAGGTCGCTGTCCGAATGGATCAACGCCGGCGCGCTGGACGACAGCGTCTTTTCGCGGATTTCGTCCCAGAGGCGCGCGAGGTAGTCAAAATCGCGCTTGATCTCGGTCTTTGTGCGCTGGAGCCCGGCGGTGCGCACGATCAGTCCCATCGATTTGGGCAGGGTCAGATCCGCGACGATCGTCTTGAGGCGCTTGCGGTCGCTGGCTGAGCTGATCTTGCGGCTGATGCCGCCGCCGTGGCTCGAATTGGGCATCAACACGGTGTAGCGTCCGGCAAGGCTGAGATAGGTCGTCAGCGCGGCGCCCTTGTTGCCACGTTCTTCCTTGACCACCTGCACCAGCAGGACCTGACGGCGTTGGATGACGTCCTGAATTTTGTAGCGGCGACGCAGCGCCATCCGCTTGGCGCGCGCCTCGTCGACTTCCTTGGTACGCGCACGACCGCGACCCTGACGACGGCCACGACCGCGGCGTTTCCCGGAGCGGGCGTTGTCGCTGTCATCTTCGTTCTGGTCGGCGTGACCGTCCTCGTCGTCTTCCTCACCACCTTCGAGCTGGCCTTCCTCGATCGTCGAGACGTGGTCCTTGTCCGAAGTGTCGATTTCCTCGAGTCCATCCTCGGCGAATTCTTCTGCGAGAGCTTCAGCGCTGTCTTCGTCGGCGTCGTATTCCTCGCCCGGCATGTCGCCGCGCGCTTCTTCCTCGTCGCGAAGGCGCGCTTCCTCTTCGGCAGCTTCCGCTTCGGCGGCGAGCAGTGCCTCGCGGTCTTCGCGCGGGATCTGGTAATAATCGGGATGGATTTCGCTGAAGGCGAGGAACCCGTGCCGGTTTCCGCCGAAATCGACGAACGCGGCCTGCAGCGATGGTTCTACGCGGGTTACCTTGGCGAGGTAGATGTTACCCTTGATCTGCTTCTTGTCGGCGGATTCAAAATCGAATTCTTCAATCCTGTTGCCCTTGAGCACGGCCACCCGCGTTTCTTCCGGGTGGCGCGCGTCGATTAGCATGCGCGTTGTCATTATTGTATCTCCAGGCGCGACGAGCCGGATGAACCCCGGAGTAGGTGTCGCGCATCTTGTTAGAAAAACCGCCGCCGCCATGCGTGCTTGCGGTCAAAAGATGCCGTCCGGCGCGCTGTTGCGCGCGCGGACGGAATGTCGTGTCTGCGGAAAGAAGCCTGCGCCCTGACGGCGTCCGGCCCGCTACCCGATGGCTACAGGCCGCGGCCCGTAGCTGTGGGAAGGGGGAGGAACAGCTCATATTCTGCATCAACCTGTCATTTGCGGGTTTGCCCTTGCGGCAAAGCCCTCTGCCAACGGGCAATGTAAACGCCACCCGTTAAGTTTCCTGCGCTAGCATCGTGGGTTTCGCGCGGCAACCATATTGCACCCATCGGTGTGAGCGCCCTATCTGCGCTTTGCGATGGTGAGGCTTGCGGTCCTTTTTTACCCGATGGTGGCAATTCTGGCCGTGGCGACAGGGCTGGCACTTTCCGGGGTTCGCCCGAATCGGGCGGTCGGTGCGCTGATAGCTGCGAACGGCCAAAGCCGTTTCGAACGGATCACATTGCCCATGGCATTGCCGTATGACCTGCCAGTGGTGGAGGGCGCGCGCGATACCGGGCTGCCGTTGGTGGTAATCGATCCCGGTCATGGCGGGTTCGATCTGGGTGCCAGGGGGCAAGGGCTGGAAGAAAAGAACGTCGTGCTTGGTCTTGCTCTGGCCTTGCGCGACCGCTTGCTGGCCGATGGTGGCTTGCGTGTGGCGCTGACCCGCCATGACGATCGGTTCCTCCCGCTCGACGAACGCTATGAAATCGCGCGCAAGCTTGGAGCGTCACTGTTCCTGTCGATTCACGCCGATTCGGCTGGGGATGAAGACAGTGTCGAGGGGGCGAGCATCTACACATTGTCGAACCGCGCATCGGACGCGGCGGCGCGCCGCTTTGCTATGCGGGAAAATGCGTCCGACCAGGTCAACGGTCTCGACCTCGACGGCAAAAGCAATGCGGTGAGTTCGATTCTGGTCGACCTGTCGCAACGCCGGACGCAGGCCCAGTCGAACAGGTTTGCGGATCTGATCCTGCAGGAGGGAAAAGGCGTCATCGATTTCCATTCCCAGCCATTGCACTCCGCAACGCTCGAGGTTCTGCGCGCACCCGATGTGCCGTCAGTGTTATTCGAGAGCGGCTTCATCACTAACAAGGCGGATGCTGATCGGTTGACATCGAAAAACGGTCGCGAGGCTGTGGCGCGCGTGCTCGCTCGCGCGGTTCGTATCTACTTCATGGATCGGAAAGGGGCGGACGGCGATAGCGGTGCAGCCCCGGTGAATTCGCAATAAGGCCAGGTTTGGCCAGCTTGCGGCTGGCGCTTTGCAAAAGCTGCGTGCTAGGGGCGCTGGTGAAGGACTAGAGGGACGCACTCGGAACGGACATGGCCGAAACTTCGCGACTGACACTGGTGCGCGAGCGCCTGCGCAGCGAATTTGCGGGATTGCTCGCCTGGTTCGGCGCTTCCTGGCGAGGGAAGCGCTGGTTCCGCGTGCTCACGATCCTTGTTGTAGCATTCGTGCTGGCGCTCACCGCCGGATGGATCGCTTTGACGCGCAATCTGCCTGATGCCGATTCGCTGCTGCATTATGAAACCCCGTTGCCGACGATGGTACGGGGAGCGGACGGCAATATCGTCTATTCCTATGCGCGTGAACGCCGTGTGCAGCTGCAATACCAGGACTTCCCTCCGAAACTGATCGAGGCGTTCATTTCCGCCGAAGACAAGACATTCTTCACTCATGGCGGTGTCGATATCTTTGGCACATTGGGGGCCGTGTTCGATTACGTCCGCAAGTTTGGCACCCATCAACGCGCGGTGGGTGGTTCGACGATCACCCAGCAGGTGGCCAAGAACCTGCTGCTGGGCGATCAATATTCCGTGTCCCGCAAGCTCAAGGAAATGGTTCTCGCCCACCGTATCGAAGGGGTGTTGACCAAAGAGCAGATCATCACGCTCTATCTCAATGAAATCGCGCTTGGGCGGCGCAGCTTCGGCGTGCAGGCGGCTGCACGGGCCTATTTCGACAAGGATGTCGGGGATCTCAACCTCGATCAGATGGCGTTTCTTGCGATTCTGCCCAAAGCTCCGGAGAAATACGGGCGCAAGAAATTTTATCAGGAAGCGGTGGCGCGGCGCAATTTCGTCCTCGATCAGATGCGCAAGAACGGGTTTATTTCTCGCGGGACAGAGAATGTCGAAGCGGCCAAGCCAATTACACTCGCAACCCAGCAGACCGAACATTATGCCGATGCGGGCTATTTCATAGAGGACGTTCGTCGCCAGCTGATCGCCAAATACGGCCAGACTGCAGATGATGGGCCGAACAGTGTCTATGCGGGCGGTCTGTGGGTGCGCACCTCGCTCGACACCAAGCTGCAGGATGCCGCTCGCGACGCTTTGCGAGCCGGGTTGATGCGCTATGCCGCTGGCAAGATCTGGCGCAAGCCGGTCGCCTATCTCGACCCGTCAAAGGGCAGTCTGACCGATCAGCTGCGCGGATCGAACCTCGGCATCAATTACAAGGACTGGCGCATCGGCGTTGTCACCAAGCGTAGCGGATCGAGCGCGACGATCGGTTTCAGCGATGGCAAGACCTACCCATTGAGCGGATTGCCAGGCGCGCTCAAGGTCGGTGACGTTACGGCAGTGGCCAAGTCGGGGTCGGGCTATGTCGTGCGGACCGTGCCCGAAGTGTCGGGCGCGATCCTGCTCGAAGATCCCGAAACGGGCCGGATCAAGGCAATGCAGGGCGGGTTCGACAGTCGCCTTGGCAGCTTCAACCGCGCAACGCAGGCGGAACGCCAGCCGGGATCGACAATAAAGCCCTTCGTTTATGCCACCGCACTCGATCATGGGATGACGCCGGCAACGGAAGTGCCGGACACCCCCTATTGCGTTTATCAGGGTGCGGCGCTGGGTGATAAATGCTTCCGCAACTTCGCCAACGAAGGCGGTGGCGGCGTCCATACTATGCGCTGGGGCCTCGAACAAAGCCGTAACCTGATGACCGTGCACATCGCGGCCGACGTCGGGATGCCCCATGTCATCAACACCTTCAAGCGCATGGGGATCGGCGACTACAAGCCGTATCTGTCTTTCGCGCTGGGTGCAGGCGATACCACCGTCCAGCGGATGGTGGCTGGTTACACCGCCTTCGCGAACTGGGGCCGCAAGCACGGCGAGGGCACGGTTATCGACTATGTCCAGGATCGTCATGGCAAGGTGATCTGGCGGGCTGACAATCGCCCTTGCACGGGCTGCAACATGCCCGAATGGGATGGCAAACCGATGCCGCGTCTGGGCGTCTGGGGCCAACAGGTCATGGATCCGCGCACTGCTTTTCAGGTGGTGCACATGCTGCAAGGCGTGGTTCAGCGCGGCACCGCGATCCGCCTGCGCTCGCTCGACCTGCCGATCTTCGGCAAGACCGGCACAACCTCTGGTCCGACCAACGCGTGGTTCGTGGGCGGTTCGCCCGACCTGATCGCCGGGATGTATGTCGGCTTCGACCAGCCGCGCAATCTCGGCGGCTGGGTGCAGGGCGGCAATACCGCCGCGCCGATTTTCAAATATCTTGTCGAGGCAACCAAGGATCGCTGGACGTCGGAGGATTTCGTCGCCCCACCGGGAATCCGCATGGTCAAGATCGACCGCGTGACAGGCAAGAAAGTGTTCGAGGGAACCCCGTCCGACGACATTAAGGCGGCCGTCATCTGGGAAGCGTTCAAACCGGATACCGCCCCACCGCGCGGGACACGGCAGGACCAGATCGCCGCCCGACGCGAGGAGATTCTCGATCTCATCCGTCGTGCCGAGGAAGGCCAACGCAACCAGAACAGCAACGACTACGGGGCGCCAGGCGATTTCGTCGAGGATCAGGGCGGCATTTACTGACGGTACAATATGCCACGGACGGGCATGTGATTGGCCAAAGGGCTTGGCACCTCACGCCAGAAGGTCCATGATGGAATTATGAACACATTCCGCAAGCTCGCCGCTACTGCTGTCGCCACCGTTTCGCTGGTCGCAGTAGGTCCCGCCGTCGCAGAACTCGCTCCCGGCCACCACGCGCCCGATTTCACGACTCAGGGCGCACGTGCTGGCAAGCCGGTGACGGTCAATCTCGCCAAGGCGCTCCAGAAAGGGCCGGTGGTGCTGTATTTCTTCCCGGCTGCTTTCACGCCAGGGTGCAATGCGGAAGCCCATGCCTTTGCCGAGAAGATGAAGGATTTCACCGCCGCGGGTGCAACCGTTATCGGGATGACCGCGGGCAACACCGACCAGCTGGAAAAATTCTCAGCTGAAAAATGTGCAGGACAGTTTACCGTCGCCTCGGCCAGCCCAGCGGTGGTCAAGGAGTATGACGTCGTGCTCAAGAAGCCCGATGGCAGTGCGTCGAGCTACACCAATCGCACCACCTATGTGATCGACCGCAAGGGCAATATCGTCGACGCCTACACGAATATGAGCCCGATCGGCCACATTTCGCGTAGCCTTGCCGCGGTGCAAAAGCTCCACCACAAGTAAGCAGGCACTTTCGGCGGATGGCGCTGCTTTTACTGGCAGCGCTTTCCCCTGCCGCATTGCTGCGCTAGGCGCATTTTCAGACCTATTCAGGAGTATTCGTCATGCGTGCCGAAGGGCAGGCCCATATCGACCGGATCGAAGCCGCGTTGTCGCTGGTGCGCCAGTCGCTCGACTGGGAGCGCGCGTTGCGTCGGCTGGACGAGCTGAACGCACGCGTCGAGGATCCGACCTTGTGGGACGATCCGAAGGAAGCCGAAAGCGTGATGCGCGAGCGGCGCAAGCTGGAAAGCGCAATCGGAACGGTGCGTGAAATCTCTTCCGAAATGTCCGACGCGGTCGAATTCGTCGAGCTGGGCGATGCCGAGGGGGACGAGGATGTTGTAGCCGAGGGATTGGCGAGCCTGTCGCGGCTGGCCGACCGGGCCGATTCGGACAAGGTCCAGGCGCTCCTTTCGGGCGAAGTCGATGGCAACGACACATTTCTAGAAATTCACGCAGGCGCGGGCGGCACAGAGAGCCAGGACTGGGCCGAGATGCTGCTGCGCATGTACGCCCGCTGGGCCGAGCGACGCGGTTTCAAGGTCGAGACGGTCGAGTATCAGGCGGGCGAAGCTGCCGGGATCAAGTCGGCGACTTTGCTGCTGAAAGGCGAAAATGCCTATGGTTATGCCAAGACCGAGAGCGGCGTGCACCGGCTTGTGCGCATCAGCCCCTATGACAGTTCGGCACGGCGGCACACCAGCTTCAGTTCGGTCTGGGTCTATCCGGTCATCGACGATGATATCGATATCGAAATCAACGAAGGCGACCTCAAGATCGATACCTACCGCGCGAGCGGCGCGGGTGGGCAGCACGTCAATACCACCGATTCCGCGGTTCGTATCACTCACATGCCCAGCGGCATCGTTGTCGCCAGCCAGAACGACCGCAGTCAGCACAAGAACCGCGCCACAGCGATGGGGATGTTGAAGGCGCGTCTGTTCGAGGCGGAAATGCGCAAGCGCGAGGAAGCGGCGAGCGCCGAACATTCCGCCAAGAGCGACATCGGTTGGGGCCACCAGATCAGGAGCTACGTCCTGCAGCCATACCAGATGGTGAAGGACCTGCGCACCGGCGTAACCTCGCCGACGCCCGACGATGTGCTCGATGGCGCGCTCGATCCCTTCATTTCTGCCGCTCTGGCGCAAAAGGTGACCGGCGAGACGGTCGAGGTCGAGGACGTCGAGTAATGAGAGCGGGCGGCATTGCGCTGTTGGCATCGCTCGCATTGCTTGCCGGATGCCATCGGTCCGATACCGACCGTCCCGAAGGCGCGCGCGCATTCCCGCGTGCCGACCGACCCGTATCGCAGCCAGGAGCCACGCAGTTTTCGACCGAAGACCAGCGAGATCGGCGCGGCGAGGCGGAAACGGTCATGGCGCTAGCCGGAATTGAACCGGGCATGGTGGTGGCCGATATCGGTGCGGGTGAAGGCTATTACACCGTGCGCCTCGCCGACCGGGTCGGCGCCAAGGGCCGGGTTTTGGCCGAGGACATCAACCGCGAGGTGCTGACCCGCCTCGGCAACCGCGTGGTGCGCGACCGACTCGACAATGTCTCGATCAAACTGGGTATTCCCGACAATCCCAAGCTGCCGAACAACAGCTTCGATCGTATTTTCATGGTCCACATGTATCATGAAATTGCGGAGCCTTATGCGTTCCTGTGGAACATGTGGCCTTCGCTGAAGAAGGATGGCGAAGTAGTAGTGGTCGATGTCGACCGTCCGACCAGCCAGCATGGCATCCCGCCGATGCTGCTGGTGTGCGAGTTCCAGGCGGTGGGCTACAAGCTCGTCGCATTCAAGGATTCGCCGCATTTGGCGGGGTACTATGCACAGTTCGCCAGAGCGGCTAAGAGACCCCAACCGGAACAGATAACACCGTGCCGCAGTGCTGCAAATCAGGCGCATGAAGGTACGAACGCCGAATAATCGGCACCAATCCTTGAGAAAGTAAAGCGAGATGGTATTCAAGGGGCTACAGCCCATTTCCTACGGCGGACGTGAAGTCTGGCCGCTTATCGAAGGCGGCAAGGGCGTTTCGGCGACCAACCACACCAGCTCGGGTGCATGGGCCGCTGCCGGGGGGATCGGTACTGTGAGTGCTGTGAATGCCGACAGCTACGATGCCGAGGGTAAGATTATCCCTCAGGTTTACGATCAGCTGACTCGCCGCGAACGCCATGAACAGCTCATCCGCTATGCCATCGACGGCGCGACCGAGCAGGTGAAGCGCGCTTACGACATTGCGAGCGGCAAAGGCGCAATCAACATCAATGTCCTGTGGGAAATGGGCGGGGCGCAGGAAGTGCTCGAAGGCGTGCTGGAACGCACGCGCGGGCTGGTGACCGGTGTCACTTGCGGTGCTGGTATGCCCTATCGACTGGCTGAAATTGCTGCGCGTTTCGACGTCCATTACCTCCCGATTGTCAGTTCCGCACGCGCATTTCGCGCCTTGTGGAAGCGCAGCTACAACAAGGTCGCCGATCTCATGGCGGCGGTGGTTTACGAGGACCCATGGCTGGCGGGCGGGCACAATGGTTTGTCCAATGCCGAGGATCCGCTCAAGCCCGAAGATCCGTACCCCCGCGTCAAGGCGCTGCGCGAAACCATGCGCAACGAAGGCGTTTCGGAAGATACCGCAATCGTGATGGCGGGCGGGGTCTGGTACCTGCGGGAATGGAACGACTGGATCGACAATCCCGAGCTGGGCAAGATCGCTTTCCAGTTCGGTACGCGTCCGCTGCTGACCGAGGAAAGCCCGATCCCGCAGGCATGGAAAGACCGGCTTCGCGAACTCGACGAAGGCGACATCCTGCTCCATCGTTTCAGCCCGACCGGCTTTTATTCCAGCGCGGTGAAGAACGATTTCCTGTGGGATCTCATCCATCGTTCAGAGCGTCAGATTCCCTACAGCAAGGTCGAGGCCGGCGTGCATACGCGCCAGCTCGACGTGGGTGTACGGGGTAAGAATTTCTGGGTCGCGCCGGCCGATTACGAGCGCGCCAAGGCATGGTTTGGCGAGGGCTATACCGAAGCGCTCAAGACGCCCGACGATACGATCGTCTATGTCACCCCCGCCAGTCGCGACGAAATCCGTACCGACCAGAAGGATTGCATGGGCTGTCTCAGCCACTGCCAGTTTTCCAGCTGGAAGGACCATGGCGATTACACAACCGGACGGCTCGCCGATCCGCGCAGCTTCTGTATCCAGAAGACGCTGCAGGAAATCGCCCATGACGGGCCGGTCGACGACAATCTGATGTTCGCAGGCCATGCGGCCTATCGCTTCAAGCAGGACCCGTTCTATTCGAACAATTTCACGCCGTCGGTGAAGCAACTGGTCGATCGTATCCTGACCGGGGATTGAGCATGGGCTAAGGCGCCTGTCAGCGCCAGAGCTGCATTGCGCGGATTTCCCTTGCCAGTCGTTCGTCCGAATCAGGGCGGGCCAGCGATCGTTCGATCAAGCGCCATTTCCGGCGGCTTATCGAGCGTTTCCACAGATCGGTCACCCACACCTGGCCAGACCATTCGTGGTTTCCGATCTCCGCCTCGATCGTCATCTGCGTAGAGAATACGGCGACGGGTCCGTGCCGCCGGACATAGACTTCCTCGAACCGATAGGCCTTGCAGCGTAGCCGTGTTGTGGCGGCTTCAAGCCAGCTTGGTCGGTCCAGCATGGCAGGCGGATGGGCCCCGAACAGGACAATGAAATCGCGCGCGGCGAGGGCCTTCATCTGGTTGCGGTCGCGCTGCATCCAGGCGCGCATCCAGCGATGCTCCAGCGCTTCGATGCGCGAGGCGAATTCGTCCATGATACTGCCTCTCAGGAAAGCCCGGTAAGGACCTGATCGGGAGGGCGATGGCCGTCGGCCCAGATACGGATGTTGGCGATTACCTTCATGCCCGATTCCTCGCGTCCCTCGCGCGTTGCGCTGCCGATGTGGGGCAGGGTCATGACGTTGGGAATGGCGAGCAGGCGCGAATCGACATGCGGCTCATCGGGATAGACATCCAGACCGGCTCCGGCGAGGCGACCCGCTTCGAGCGCTGCGATCATCGCGTCCTGATCGACCAGATCGCCCCTTGCCGTGTTAATCAGGCACGCGCCCTCGCGCATCAGGCCGATCCGTCGGGCATCGATCATGTGCTTGGTTTGCGGGCTGGCCGGGCAGTGAAGCGAGAGGATATCGGCTTGCCCCAGCAATTCGTCGAGCGAGGGCACGAAGCGTGCGTCCAGCATATTCTCGAGCGCTTCAGGCAAGGGTTTGCGATTGTGGTAGGCGATCCTGAGCCCAAAAGCGCGCGCGCGATGGGCTACTGCCTGCCCGATCCGGCCCATGCCGACGATACCGAGGATCTTGCCCGACAGCTTGCGACCGAGCAGTTCGCTTGGCGCCCAGCCACCCCATTCGCCGCGCCGTACCAGCGCCACGCCCTCGCGCACCCGGCGCGGGATGCCGATGATCATTTCCATCGCGATATCGGCGGTATCGTCGGTGAAGACGCCCGGTGTGTTGGTAACTATAATCTTTCGGGCCGCTGCCGCAGCCAGATCGATGTGATCGGTTCCGGCACCGAAATTGGCAATGAGTTTAAGGTCTGGTCCGGCTTGATCGAGCAGCTTCGCATCAATCTTGTCCGTGACGGTGGGAACAAGCACCTCGCACCGGCCGACCGCATCGACCAGTGCTTCACGGGAAAAGGGCTCATCGTAACTGTTGAGCTCGGCATGAAACAATTCGGCCATCCGCGCTTCGACCTCCGGCATGAGGTGACGCGTGACTATCACTCGAGGGGTATGACCGAGAGGTTGTCCAAGCGCAGGCATCGTGGTTGGGCTAGGCTGCGTGGGGGGGCATCGTCAAGCGCGTGCGCAAGGTGATTGCGCGCATCGAGCCGATGTTGCGGATTCTCGCGATGTTTTGATAAGGCGACGCCAGCATGAACAGTCGAATCCTCGTCCTCACAGCCTTTGTGTTTCTTGGCCTGACCGGTTCCGCTTCGGCGGAAGACCGCGACGTGCCCTATTGGGCGACGATTCGCGACAGCGCTACCGAATTGAACATGCGCGTCGGACCCAGCCCGGATTACCCCATTTCATGGGTTTATCATCGGCCCGGCCTACCGGTGAAAGTTATCCGCGTGCATCAGGCTTGGCGCCTTGTGCGCGATCCGGTGGGTGATGAAGGCTGGGTCGCCTCGCGCCTGCTCAGCCCCGACCACGGAGCTATCGTGATCGGCAAGGAGCCGACTCCCATGCGTTCCGGCCCGTCTTCCGATTCGCGACTACGCTGGCGTCTCGCGCCCGGTGTCGTCGGCGTGCTCGGAAGCTGTTCCGATGGCTGGTGCGAATTGCGAGTCGGCAAGCGCGAGGGTTGGGTCGAAGCCAACCACCTGTGGGGCGCGGGCGAACCCTGACGCCCCGACAGGGATAGTTCGGTCAGTCAGACGATTTCGACAGCCACCGCCGTGGCTTCACCGCCACCGATGCAAAGGCTCGCAACACCACGCGTCTTGCCCTGACGCTTGAGCGCGTTGAGCAGGGTGACGATGATCCGTGCGCCGCTGGCGCCAATGGGATGGCCGAGTGCGGTCCCGCCGCCGTTGACGTTGATCTTGTCATGCGGGATGCCGATGTCGCGCATCGCAAACATGGCGACGCAGGCGAACGCTTCGTTGACTTCCCACAGGTCGACCTCGTCAGCCGACCAGCCAGCCTGCTTCAGCACCTTCTCGATCGCGCCAATCGGAGCGGTGGTGAACTTCGAGGGTTCATGCGCATGAGCAGCCATGCCGACGATTTTCGCGACCGGTGTTTGCCCGTTCTCTCCAGCAACACTCTGACGCGTCAACACCAATGCGGCCGCGCCGTCAGAGATCGAGCTGGACGTCGCTGCGGTGATCGTGCCGTCCTTGGCAAAGGCCGGGCGCAGGGTTGGGATCTTGTCGGGCTTGCCGCGACCGGGCTGCTCGTCATGCTCGACGGTCTGTTCGCCCGCGCGGGTTGTGAAGGTCACGGGGACGACTTCGCCATCGAAGGCACCGGAAGAGATCGCTTCATTGGCACGGCGCAAACTCTCGATGGAATAAGCGTCCATATCCTCGCGCGTCATCTGGTATTCGTTGGCGGTTTCCTGCGCGAAAGTGCCCATCGCGCGACCCTCCTCATAGGCGTCTTCCAGCCCGTCGAGAAACATGTGGTCGTAGGCGGTGTCATGGCCGAGCCGCGCGCCCGAGCGATGCTTCTTGAGCAGGTAAGGGGCGTTGGTCATGCTCTCCATCCCGCCCGACACGACATAGTCGATTGAACCACTGGCCAGCGCTTCTGCGCCCATGATGACGGTCTGCATTCCCGACCCGCAGACCTTGTTGACCGTGGTCGCCTGCACCGACTTGGGCAGGCCAGCCTTGATGGCGGCCTGTCGCGCGGGTGCCTGGCCAAGTCCTGCGGGCAGCACGCAACCCATATAGGCCCTATCAAACTTGTCCGGAGCAACGCCCGAACGCTCGACGGCGGCCTTCACTGCGGTTGCGCCCAGTTCGGTGGCGGACACATCGGCGAGGGCACCTTGCATTCCACCCATCGGGGTGCGGGCGTAGGACAGGATGACGACCGGATCGGCGGCGCTGAATTGGGCCATGGTGAAGGGTATCCTTAGCTGCTAGTCTCAAAAAACAACTGAGTGAGAAAACTCGTTCGCAGGCGATCTAGTGACGCGGCGGGCCAAGTGCAAACGGAGAGAGCGATGGCAGAAGATCGGAAAGCCGAAATGGAAGCCGTTCTGCGCAAGCAGGGCGATGCGCATCGGGCGATGCGCCCCGAACCCATGAGCCTGCGGCGCAATCGTATCGAACGCGCAATGAAACTGCTCACCGACAATGGCGATGAGCTTTGTCGGGCGATGAGCGCTGATTTCGGCAGCCGCAGTCCGCATCAATCGATGATCACGGATATCGCCGGCACGGTGAGTTTCGGGAAATATTGCCTCAAGCATCTCGACAAATGGGCCAAACCGGAAAAGCGCCATGTCCAGTTTCCATTGGGTTTGCTGGGGGCGAAGGCGGAACTGCGCTATGAACCGAAAGGCGTCATCGGCATTCTCAGTCCGTGGAACTTCCCGGTCAATCTCAGCTTCGGGCCGTTGATGCAGGTCTTCGCTGCGGGAAACCGCGCGATGATGAAGCCTTCGGAGTTTACTGAGCGAACCAGCGAGTTGATGGACAAGCTCGTTCGCGAGCAATTCGCCGAGGACGAGTGCGCGGTGTTCACGGGTGGCCCGGAAGTGGCGCATGCTTTCAGCACGTTGCCGTTCGACCACCTCGTATTTACCGGATCGACCGCGACCGGTCGTAAGGTAATGCAGGCTGCGGCGGAGAACCTCGTGCCCGTCACGCTCGAACTGGGCGGCAAGAGCCCTGTCTTTCTGGGCCGCAGTGCCGATTTCGCCAAGGCGGGCGAACGAATCGCGCTCGGCAAGATGATGAACGCTGGCCAGATCTGCCTTGCGCCGGATTATCTCTATGTGCCCGAGGAAAAGGCCGACGAGGCCGTGCACGGCGTGTGGCAGGGCACCGCCAATATGTATCCCACGCTGCTGGAGAACGAAGATTACGCCTCGGTGGTATCGGACCGCCACTTCGACCGACTCAAGGGACTCGTCGAGGACGCGCGCGAAAAGGGAGCGGAAGTGATTGAAGTGAATCCAGGCAATGAGGATTTTTCGAGCACCAATGCGCGCAAGATGCCGCTTACCATCCTGCGCAACGTTACCGATGATATGAAGGCAATGCAGGAAGAAATTTTCGGGCCGGTCCTGCCGGTCAAGACCTATCGTGCGGTCGATGAGGCGGTGGATTACGTGAACCAGCACGATCGCCCGTTGGGCCTTTATTACTTCGGCGAGGATTCGCGGGAGCGCGAGCAGGTGCTCACTCGGACGATCTCTGGCGGCGTGACGGTTAATGACGTGATTTTCCACGTTTCGATGGAGGATCTGCCGTTCGGCGGGGTAGGGCCTTCGGGCATGGGCAGCTATCACGGAATCGAGGGTTTCCGTGAATTCAGCCACGCGCGCAGCGTCTATACCCAACCGAAGATCGATGTCGCCAAACTTGGCGGGTTCAAACCTCCCTATGGCCCGGCGACCGAGAAGGCCGTGAAGGGCATGATGAAATAGGTTGCAATTGCGGTGTCGGGGTTTGCATCGGACACACCCTTGCACCGCGCGGACACCGGGCCTAGAGGCGGGCGCGAAGAGCGCTTAGCTTCATAGGATTCATACGTGGTCGATCTCGGACAATATCTTCCGATACTCATCTTCCTGTTCATCGCCGGTGGGCTGTCCGCCTTGTTCGTGTTCCTGCCGATGGGCGTCGCACGACTGACCGGAGCGCATCGCCCGGAAGCGGCGAAGCTGACGGAATATGAATGCGGCTTTCCCGCGTTCGAGGATCCGCGCAGCCAGTTCGACGTGCGCTTCTACCTGATCGCGATCCTGTTCATCGTATTCGACCTGGAAGCGGCCTTCCTGTTCCCCTGGGCGGTCAGCCTCAAATTCACCGGCTGGGCGGGTTGGGTGACGATGATGGTGTTCCTTGGCGAACTGATCATCGGATACGCTTACGCCTGGAAAGTCGGCGCATTGGAGTGGGAATGATATGAGCCAGCCGAGCCTCGACCATCGCATCGCCAATCCTGCTGCCGACACGGCACCAGGGGCGGAAATCAATCCTGCGCTGCATTCGGACATCAAGCAGCCGGACGCGGGTTTCTACAACGCGCTGTCGACCGAAGTCAGTGACAAGGGTTTCCTCGTCACTTCGACCGAGGAATTGTTCCAGTGGGCTCGCACCGGCTCGCTGTGGTGGATGACGTTCGGCCTTGCCTGCTGCGCGGTTGAGATGATCCACGTCAACATGCCGCGCTATGACATGGAGCGTTTCGGCGCTGCCCCGCGCGCTAGCCCGCGCCAGAGCGATGTGATGATCGTCGCGGGCACGCTGTGCAACAAGATGGCCCCGGCGCTGCGCAAGGTTTACGACCAGATGTCTGAGCCGAAATATGTCATCTCGATGGGCAGCTGCGCCAACGGCGGCGGCTATTACCATTACAGCTATTCCGTGGTGCGTGGCTGCGATCGCATCGTGCCGGTCGACATTTATGTTCCGGGCTGCCCGCCGACGGCTGAGGCGTTGCTCTATGGCGTAATGCAATTGCAGCGTAAAATTCGCCGCGAAGGGACGATCGAACGCTGATGGCTGACATTCTGCATCCCGCGCCGAAGATTTCTTCGAACGAGGGCGTTCGCGATACGCTTGCGTCGGCGCTTGGCGACAGGCTGGTCGAGGGTTTCGAGGCGCATGGCGAGATCGTGCTGCATGTGAAGCGCGACTGCGTCGAGGACGCGCTGCGCCTGCTGCGCGACGATCACGCCTACCAGCAGTTGATGGAGATTGCCGGGGTCGACTTCCCGCAGCGCGCCGAGCGCTTCGAGGTGGTCTATATGCTCCTCAGTCTCACCAAGAACCACCGCGTTATCGTGAAGTGCCGCGCATCGGAAGACACGCCAGTGCCGACGGTCACGACGTTGTGGCCCAATGCCGGCTGGCTCGAACGCGAGGTGTTCGACCTTTATGGCGTGATCTTCGATGGCAACACCGATTTGCGCCGGATCCTGACCGATTACGGCTTCGAAGGGCATCCTTTCCGCAAGGACTTCCCGCTCACCGGCTATATCGAACTGCGTTATTCAGAAGATCAGAAGCGTGTGGTGTACGAGCCCGTCGAACTGCCGCAGGATTTTCGCCAGTTCGATTTCATGAGCCCGTGGGAAGGTGCTGATTACATCCTTCCCGGCGATGAAAAGGCTGCCGAGGCGCCGCCGATGCCAACGGTGGACAAGCCTAAGGTGACCGAAAAGGAAGGCGATTCGGGCGCCGACACGAAAACCAACGATAAGGCTGCGGACAAGAAACCTGCCGCGAAGAAGCCTGTGGTCAAGAAGGCGACCGCGAAAAAGCCAGCGGCGAAAAAAGCTCCCGCAAAGAAGGCGGCAACGAAAAAACCAGCGACCAAGAAGCCGGTCGGGAAGGGCGAGGAATGAGGCTAATCGCCATCACAGTCCTCGGTCTCTCGTTGGCCGCCTGTGGCCAGCGTCAGCAGAATGGCGACAGCGCCAATGATTTCGCGCAGCGTGTCGGGACGGGCAAGATCGTCGACTCCTCGACCGAGCAACCCGGTGTCAACAGTGCGGTCAAGGCACCGCCTCCCGCAACCGGCGACGTGTTCCAGCCGGAAAAGCTGGGTGACATCTCGCATGTGAAATTTGGTCCGCGGGCAGGCGGCTGCACCTTCTCGGTCGATGGCAAGGAAATGCTGGTCGCCGCAGGAGCGCAGGATCGCAATCTGCCGGGTAAGGCGGCGGTGCGTATTGGCGGCAAGCTGCTGATGCTCGATGCACCTCCGGGCGGGTATCAGGCAGTCAAGGCCGGTACGACATTCAGCGGCGAGGGCTTCTCCGTCGCGATGACGCCCACCGCGAAAGGCAAGGGCACTATGACCATCACCAATACGGCGGGCCAGACCAAGGCGATCGCCGGGGATTATGTCTGCTCATGAGTAACGCGCTCCATCTCGACCAGTCGCCCACCACCGGTGACGAGGTGATCTCGAACTACACGATCAATTTCGGTCCGCAGCATCCGGCCGCGCATGGTGTGCTGCGGATGGTGATGGAATTGGACGGCGAGATCATCGAACGGATCGATCCGCATGTCGGCCTGCTCCATCGCGGGACCGAGAAGCTGATCGAGCACAAGACCTATCTGCAGGCGCTGCCCTATTTCGACCGGCTCGATTACTGCTCGCCGCTGTGCATGGAGCACAGCTATGTGCTCGCGATCGAGAAGCTGCTCAATCTCGAAGTGCCGATCCGTGCGCAATATCTGCGTGTGCTGTTCGCCGAGTTGACCCGCATTTCCAACCACATGCTTAACATCGGCAGCCATGTGATGGACGTCGGCGCGATGACGCCCAACCTGTGGGTGTTCGAGCTGCGCGAAGACTGCATGAATTTCTTCGAGCGGATTTCGGGCGCACGCATGCACAGTGCATGGTTCCGCCCCGGCGGCGTGCACCAGGACGTGCCGCTCAAGGTGCTGAGCGAGATCGGCGACTGGGTCGACACACGCCTGCCCGAATTGTTCGGCGATGCGATGAGCCTCGTGATGGACAACCGCATCTTCAAGCAGCGCAATGTTGATATCGCCATCGTCAGCCAGGAAGACGCGATCGCTTGGGGCTTTTCCGGCCCGATGATCCGCGCAACCGGCCTGCCGTGGGATCTGCGCAAGTCGCAGCCCTATGACGTCTATGACCGGATGGATTTCGAGATCCCCACCGGCACCAATTCGGACTGCTACGACCGTTTCATGGTGCGGGTGAAGGAAGTCTACGAGAGCGCCAAGATCATCAAACAATGCCTCGCCGAAATGCCCGAAGGGCCGGTGTGCAGCGATGATCGCAAGGTCGTGCCTCCCAAGCGCGGCGAAATGAAGCAGTCGATGGAAGCGCTGATCCATCACTTCAAGCTCTACACCGAAGGCTTTCACGTGCCTGCGGGCGAAGTCTATGTCGCGACAGAGAGCCCCAAGGGCGAATTCGGCGTCTATCTGGTCAGCGACGGCAGCAACAAACCCTATCGCTGCAAGATCCGCCCGACTGCTTTCAGCCACTTACAAGCAATGGATTTCATGTCGAAAGGCCACATGCTGCCCGATGCTACCGCCATTCTCGGCGCGATCGACGTGGTGTTCGGGGAGTGCGACCGCTAATGGCTGACCGCACACCCGCACCCGACACTCCTGAACTCCGCGACCGCTGGGGTGGGTTCGAATTCAACGAGACCTACCGCGTGCGTGCCGACAAGGAGATCGCGAAATATCCTCCGGGCCGCCAGAAGTCGGCGGTCATGGGCTTGCTCGATCTTGCCCAGCGGCAGGTAGGCGAAGAGACCGAAACGCAGGGTTGGCTGCCGCTGCCGGTGATCGAATATGTCGCCGATTATCTCGACATGCCGGTGATCCGCGTGCTCGAGGTCGCGAGCTTCTATTTCATGTACAACCTCGTGCCGGTGGGCAAATTCCACGTGCAGATATGCGGCACCACGCCGTGCAAGCTGCGCGGTTCGGACGGCTTGTTCGAAACCTGCAAGAAGCGCGGCATGTCCAAGGGGCATGTGTCAGAGGATGGCCTCTGGACCCTTACGGAGGTCGAATGCATGGGCAATTGCGCGACCGCGCCGATGGCCCAGATCAACGATGGCAATTACGAGGATCTGACTCCCGAGCGGCTCGACGCCGTGCTCGACGCGCTTGCCGCCGGTGAGCATCCGAAAGAGGGCACGCAGGAACCCGGCCGCCATACCAGCGAGCCTGTCGGCGGGCCAACCACGCTCAAGGCGATGGTAACAGAAAACCACGATTATCGGGATGAGTGGTGATGAGCGTCGTTACCATACTCGTTGCCTTGGTGCTGGCTTTCCTTGCCTGGAAGGTCGTGACCGGAATTATCAAGTTCGGCCTGATCGCGCTGATCGTCGGTGCGGCGATCTGGGTCATGGCTGCGCATGGGAGCTATAGCTGATGCTGGCGGATAAGGACCGCATCTTCACCAACCTCTACGGCTTCCAACCGTGGCACCTCGACGCTGCGCGCGTGCGGGGCGACTGGGACGATACCAAGGCGCTGATCGGGCGCGGGCATGACGCAATCATCGAGGAGATGAAGGCATCCGGCCTGCGCGGGCGGGGCGGGGCAGGCTTCCCCACGGGGCTCAAATGGTCGTTCATGCCCAAGGAGAGCAAGGATGGCCGACCGAGTTTCCTTGTCATCAACGCCGACGAATCCGAACCCGGTTCCTGCAAGGACCGCGAGATCATCCGTCATGATCCGCACAAGCTGATCGAAGGCGCGCTGGTAGCGGGCTACGCGATGCGCGCGCGGGCGGCCTATATCTACATTCGCGGCGAGTACATCCGCGAAGCGCAGGTGCTGCAGGCCGCAATCGACGAGGCTTATGAAGCCGGGCTGATTGGCAAGAACGCCAGCGGTTCGGGCTACGACTTCGACGTGTTCATGCACCGCGGCGCGGGCGCCTATATCTGCGGCGAAGAAACCGCGATGATCGAGAGCCTCGAAGGAAAGAAGGGCCAGCCACGCCTGAAGCCGCCATTCCCGGCAGGCGCGGGGCTTTATGGCTGCCCGACCACGGTCAACAATGTCGAGAGCATCGCGGTGGTCCCCACTATCCTGCGGCGCGGGGCGGCGTGGTTTTCCAGCTTCGGGCGGGAGAACAACAAGGGCACTAAGCTCTTCCAGATCAGCGGGCATGTCGAAAAGCCCTGCGTTGTCGAAGAAGAAATGGGCATCACCTTCCGCGAGCTGATCGAGACCCATTGTGGCGGGATCACCGGCGGGTGGGACAATCTGCTCGCGGTGATTCCGGGTGGCTCGTCCGTGCCGCTGGTTCCGGCCGAGCAGATCATGGACTGCCCGATGGATTTCGACGGGTTGAAAGAGCTGGGATCGGGCCTCGGCACTGCGGCGGTGATCGTGATGGACAAGTCCACCGACATCGTCGAGGCGATCAGTCGGATCAGCTATTTCTACAAGCACGAAAGCTGCGGCCAGTGCACGCCGTGCCGCGAAGGCACCGGGTGGATGTGGCGCATGATGGAACGCCTGCGTACTGGCGATGCGGCGGTCGAGGAAATCGACATGCTGCAACAGGTCACTAAACAAGTCGAAGGCCACACGATCTGCGCGCTGGGCGATGCCGCCGCATGGCCGATCCAGGGCCTGATCCGCCACTTCCGCCCCGAGCTGGAGCGCCGGATCGACGAACACAATGCCAAATTCGCGGAGGCCGCCGAGTAATGCCCAAGGTCAAAGTAGACGGCGTTGAGATCGAGGTCCCGGACGGCGCGACCGTGCTGCAGGCGTGCGAGCTTGCGGGCAAGGAAATCCCGCGCTTTTGTTACCATGAACGGCTGAGTATCGCCGGTAACTGCCGGATGTGCCTGGTCGAAGTGAAGCCGGGGCCGCCCAAGCCGCAGGCGAGCTGTGCGCTGCCTGCTGCCGAGAATCAGGAAATCCGCACCAACAGCGAAATGGTCAAGAAGGCGCGCGAAGGGGTGATGGAGTTCCTGCTCATCAACCACCCGCTCGATTGCCCGATCTGCGATCAGGGCGGCGAATGCGATCTGCAGGACCAGTCGATCGCCTATGGTCGCGGCGGCTCGCGCTATCACGAGAACAAGCGCGCCGTGACCGAGAAATACATGGGTCCGCTCATCAAGACGGTGATGACCCGCTGCATCCATTGCACCCGCTGCGTGCGCTTCTCCGAAGAGATTGCGGGCGTTGATGAAATCGGCGCGGTCGGTCGCGGCGAGGACATGCAGATTACCACCTATCTCGAACAGGCCGCTGAGCACGAGCTCAGCGCCAATGTGATCGATCTGTGCCCGGTCGGCGCGCTGACCAGCCGCCCCTATGCCTTCGAGGCGCGCCCGTGGGAGCTGAAGAAGACACTCAGCATCGACGTGTCCGACGCGGTTGGCGCGAATATTCGCCTCGATGCGCGCGGGCGCGAAGTGCTGCGCGCGCTGCCCCGCATCAACGATGACGTGAATGAGGAGTGGCTGAGCGACAAGGGGCGCTACATGGTCGACGGGCTGACCCGTCGCCGCCTCGACCGCGTCTGGATACGCAAGCAGGGCAAGCTCCAGCCTGCGAGCTGGGATGAGGCGTTCAAGGCCATCGCGAAGGTCAAGCCGCAGGGTTCGGTCGCCGCGATCGCGGGCGATCTGCTCGATTGCGAGACGATGTTCGCGGCAAAGAAACTGGTCAATGCGCTCGGCTCGGAGCTGCTCGAAGGGCGTCAGACTGGGTTGGCCTATCCGGTGCCGAGCCTCGCCGCATCGGCCTTCAATTCGACCTTCGTCGGGATCGAGACCGCCGACGCCATCCTGATCGTGGGCAGCCATGTCCGCTGGGAAGCGCCGCTGGTTAATGTCCGTTTGCGCAAGGCGGCGAAGAAGGGCGCCAAGGTGTTCATCGTCGGCCCGCATTGGGACCCGACTTACCCGGCCGAATTCCTCGGCGACGATGCCGCTATCCTGCACGATCTGCCCGCGCATGTTACCGAGGCTTTGGCAAAAGCTGAACGTCCTGCGGTGATATTGGGCGGAGCAGGACTCGCCGCCGGTGCGTTCGACGCTGCGCTGGCGCTCGACGTGCAGCGCGATGGCTGGAACGGTTTCAACGTGCTGCATTTCTCCGCCGCACGCATGGGTTCGCTGATGCTGGGTTATGCTCAGAAGGGCGGCCTCGCCGATGTCGTCAAGGCCGAGCCCAAGCTGGTGCTGGCGTTGGGCGCGGATGAGGTCGACTGGTCGCAGTTCGACAAAAGTCTCAAGGTCTTCATCGGCCACCATGGCGACAAGGGGGCTCATGCCGCCGACATCATCCTGCCCGCCGCTGCGTTCAGCGAAAAGGACGGGACTTACGTCAACACCGAGGGTCGGGTGCAATTCGCCGAAAAGGCGGTGTTCGCTCCGGGCGACGCACGCGAGGATTGGACGATCCTGCGCGCGCTGGCCGATGCGCTCGGTGTGAGCGTCGGTTTCGACAGTTTCGAACAGTTGCAGTCTGCCATGATCGCGGAAGTTCCTGCGCTGGGCGAGGAAGGTCTCGCCGATCTCGGCAAGCTGCCGAAGCCGGGCAAGGGCAAGGCAAAAGGCCGGATCGCCGCCTATCCGATCAAGGATTTCTACCTGACCAACGCCATCGCCCGCGCCAGCGCGGTGATGCAGCAGTGTTCGGCTGAACTGCTCCACGGCGGCGAAGCGCTGGAGGCCGCGGAATGACCGAGTTCTTCCAGACCTATTTGCATTTCAGCTACGACTGGGCGTGGTTCGTCGCCACGATCATCGGTATCCTCGTCATCGCGCTGCCGCTGATGCTGGCCGTGGCGATGATCATCTATGCCGACCGCAAGATCTGGGCGGCGATGGCGCTGCGCCGTGGCCCCAACGTGGTTGGCCCCTTCGGCCTGCTGCAAAGCTTTGCCGACGGCTTGAAGGTGTTCCTGCAGGAAACCATCATCCCGAGCGCGGCGAACAAGGGCATCTTCCTGATCGCGCCGATCATCACCTTCACCGTCGCGCTGATGGCCTGGGCGGTGATCCCCTTCGGCCCCGCCGCGGTGCTCGCAAATATCAATGTCGGCCTCCTCTACATCCTCGCGATCAGCTCGCTGGGCGTATACGGCGTGGTGATGAGCGGGTGGGCGTCGAACTCCAAATACCCGTTCTTTTCCGCCATGCGCGCCGCCGCGCAGATGATTTCCTACGAAGTCTCGATCGGTTTCATCCTCATCTGCGTGGTGCTGTGGGCGGGAACGTTCAACATGAACGGCATCGTGTTAGCGCAGAAGGGGCATATCTTCAACATCATCAATGGCTTCGCGTTCAACCCGCTGCTGTTCCCGCTCTGGGTGATGTTCCTGATCTCGAGCCTTGCCGAAACCGCGCGCGCGCCGTTCGATCTGACCGAGGCGGAGAGCGAGCTCGTCGCCGGTTACCAGACCGAATATTCCTCGATGAGCTTCGCGCTGTTCTGGCTCGGCGAATATGCCAACGTCATCCTGATGTGCACGCTCAATGCGGTGCTGTTCTTCGGAGGCTGGCTGCCGCCGCTCGACATCCCGATCCTCTATGATTTCCTGTTCACCGCAGGGATCACGGCGTTCTTCTGGCTGTTCGTAAAAATCGCGTTCTTCTTCTTCGTCTTCAGCTGGGTGAAGGCCACCGTCCCGCGCTACCGCTATGACCAGCTGATGCGCCTCGGCTGGAAAGTGTTCCTTCCGCTCAGCCTGTTCTTTGTTGTTCTAATCAGTGGCTATCTGATGGCTACGGGTCACTTCGGGGGCCAAATCGCATGACCGTCGCGCAACTCGTCAAATCCTTCACCCTTTGGGAATTCCTCAAGGCGCACGCCTTGACGTTGAAGTATTTCTTCAAGCCCAAGGCGACGATCAACTATCCTTTCGAGAAGAACCCGCTCAGCCCGCGGTTCCGCGGCGAGCATGCGCTGCGCCGCTATCCCAATGGCGAGGAGCGCTGCATCGCCTGCAAGCTGTGCGAGGCGATCTGCCCCGCGCAGGCGATCACGATCGAGGCCGAACCGCGTGAGGACGGCAGCCGCCGCACCACGCGCTACGACATCGACATGACCAAGTGCATCTATTGCGGTTTCTGTCAGGAAGCCTGCCCTGTGGATGCGATCGTCGAAGGGCCAAACTTCGAATATGCGACCGAAACGCATGAAGAGCTGCTCTACGACAAGGCAAAACTTCTGGCCAACGGGGACAAGTGGGAGCGGGCAATCGCCGCGAACCTTGAAGCCGACGCTCCCTATCGCTAACCGGCCCGCAACCACCTCCGGGGCATTATGATACAGACCATAGCATTCTATCTTTTTGCGGTGATCGTCGTCGCTTCGGCGGTGATGGTGATCAGCGCACGCAACCCGGTGCATTCGGTGTTGTGGCTGATCCTCGCCTTCTTCAACGCGGCCGGGCTGATGGTGCTGGTCGGCGCCGAGTTCATCGCGATGCTGCTGGTGATCGTTTACGTCGGTGCGGTCGCGGTGCTGTTCCTGTTCGTGGTGATGATGCTCGACATCGATTTCGCCGAATTGCGTTCCGGGTTCGTGAAGAATTTCCCGCTCGGTATACTGATTGCGCTGGTTCTCGCGGTCGAACTGATTTTCGGTATCGGCGCTTGGCAAATCGGCGGGGTTCAGCTCGGGTTGGCGCAAGGCGCGGGCCACATGGCCGAGGCGCATTCGAACATCGCGAGCCTTGGGGCCGTGCTGTATAGGCAGTATCTCTTCCTGTTCGAAGCCGCCGGCCTGATCCTGCTGGTGGCGATGGTCGGCGCGATCGTGCTGACCCACCGCGAGCGTCGGGCCGTGCGCGGGCAGCAGAACATCTCGAAACAGGTTGCGCGCCGGCCGGACGAGGCAACCGTGATGAAGTCACCCGAAAGCGGCAAGGGGATCGAACTGTGATCGGTATCGAACACTATGTCTTCCTGAGCGCGATCCTGTTCGTGCTCGGCGTGCTGGGGATTTTCCTCAACCGCAAGAACATCATCGTGATCCTGATGGCGATCGAGTTGATCCTGCTCGCGGTGAATATCAACCTCGTCGCCTTCAGCGCCTTCCTCGGCGATCTCGTGGGGCAGATCTTCGCCATGTTCGTGCTGACCGTCGCTGCGGGCGAGGCGGCTATCGGGCTGGCGATCCTCGTCATCTATTTCCGCGGTCGCGGCACCATCGCGGTCGATTCCGTCGACCGGCTCAAGGGATAAGCGCCCCGTGCATCCGATACTTTTCATCGTCTTCCTGCCCTTGCTTGCGGCCATCATCGGTGGCCTCGGAAACCGTGGGCTGGGCAATCTGCCGGTCAAGATCCTCACCACCGGCGCGCTGTTCATCGCCTGCGCGCTGAGCTGGCCGATTTTCCTGAGCTTTGTTGCCGGGACTGCCGAGCCGAGCGTGGTGCCGGTGCTGCACTGGGTGCAGTCGGGTACGCTGTCGTTCGACTGGGCGCTGCGCGTCGATACGCTGACCGCGATCATGCTGGTGGTGGTGACGACCGTCTCCGCGCTCGTCCACCTTTATAGCTGGGGCTATATGGACGAAGACCCGGACCAGCCGCGGTTCTTCTCCTACCTGTCGCTGTTCACCTTCGCGATGCTGATGCTGGTGACGTCGGACAATCTGGTGCAGATGTTCTTCGGTTGGGAAGGGGTGGGCCTTGCCTCCTATCTGCTGATCGGTTTCTGGTTCAGGAAGCCCAGCGCGAACGCCGCCGCGATCAAGGCTTTTGTCGTCAACCGCGTGGGCGACCTGGGTTTCATGCTCGGGATTTTCGGCACGTTCCTGGTGTTCGGTACTGTCTCGATTCCCGCGATCCTGGCCGCTGCGCCGGGGATGAGCGGGGCGAGCATCGGCTTCCTCGGATACCGCGTCCACACGATGGATTTGCTGTGCATCCTGCTGTTCATTGGCGCGATGGGTAAGTCCGCACAGTTGGGACTTCACACATGGCTTCCTGACGCGATGGAAGGCCCGACGCCGGTTTCCGCACTGATCCACGCCGCGACCATGGTGACCGCTGGCGTGTTCATGGTCTGCCGCCTGTCACCGATGTTCGAGACCGCACCGGTCGCGCTGACCTTCGTCACTTTCATCGGCGCTGCGACCTGTATCTTCGCTGCGACGATCGGCTGCACCCAATGGGACATCAAGCGAGTGATCGCCTATTCGACCTGCTCGCAGCTCGGCTACATGTTCTTTGCCGCCGGCGTCGGCGCTTATGGTGCGGCGATGTTCCACCTGTTCACCCACGCCTTCTTCAAGGCGCTGCTGTTCCTATGCGCCGGTAGCGTAATCCACGCGATGCACCACGAGCAGGACATGCGTTACTATGGCGGCCTGCGGAAGAAAATTCCGCTGACCTTCTGGGCGATGATGGCGGGGACGCTGGCGATTACGGGCGTCGGCTTTGCCGGAGTGGGCTTTGCCGCGTTCTATTCCAAGGACGCCATCATCGAGGCCGCCTATGCGCGCGGCACGCAGATGGGGTATTTCGCTTACTGGATGGGCGTGCTCGCAGCGTTGCTGACTAGCTTCTACAGCTGGCGCCTGATGTTCCTGACATTCTGGGGCAAGCCGCGCTGGGGGCAGAGCGAGCATATCCAGCACGCGGTTCATCACGGCCATGACCATCCCGAAGAGGCGAACCCTGCTGCGCAGGAGGATGCGGGTCACGACGCAACGCATCACGTACCGAGTTCACAAGAACACGATGGCACGGCAGGATATCATCCGCACGAAAGCCCCATCGCCATGTTGATCCCGCTCATCGTGCTCAGCATGGGTGCGGTCTTCGCAGGCGCCGTGTTCAATCATACCTTCCTCGAAAGCGTGGGCTTCTGGAAAGGATCGATCTTCTACAACGAAGGCCTTATCCACGCGATGCACGGCATTCCCGAACCGGCCAAGCTGGCGGCGACCATCGTCATGCTGATTGGCCTTGCCATTGCCTGGTGGGGTTACATCAAGGATACCGACATGCCCGCAAGGGCGGCCGAACAACTCGGCCCGATCTATCGCTTCGTCTATCGCAAGTGGATGTTCGACGAGTTGTACAATTTCCTGTTCGTACGTCCGGCGTTCTGGCTCGGGCGGCAGTTCTGGAAGATCGGCGATGTCGGCATTATCGATCGCTTCGGCCCGAATGGCGCGGCCTGGGTGGTTCAGCGCGGTTCGGCCTACGCGCAAAAAATCCAGACCGGATACGTCTATAGCTATGCCCTGGTGATGCTGCTGGGTCTCGTTGCCGCTATCACATGGGTGCTGTTCTGATGGGGTTCCCGATCCTTTCCGTAATGCTTCTCGTGCCGCTCGTCGCGGCCATCGCCTGCCTGTTCCTTGAGGCTCGCTCCGCGCGTGTGGTGGCGCTGCTGGCGACCTTGATCGATTTCGTGCTCGGCGTGGTGCTGTGGGCCAATTTCGATATTGGCGGTGCGCAGTGGCAGTTTGTCGAACACGCGCCTCTGTTCGCCGGGTTCAATTACGCGCTCGGCATCGATGGGATCGCGCTGATGCTGATCATGCTCAGCGTCTTCCTGATGCCGATCTGTATCCTTGCCAGCTGGAATTCGATCACGCGCCGCGTGGGTGAGTACATGGCGGCCTTCCTGCTGATGGAAGTGCTGATGCTCGGCGTGTTCATGGCGCAGGACCTGTTCCTGTTCTATATCTTCTTCGAAGGTGGCCTGATCCCGATGTATCTGATCATCGGCGTGTGGGGTGGGGACAACCGCATTTACGCGAGCTACAAATTCTTCCTCTACACGCTGCTCGGATCGGTGCTGATGCTGATCGCGATGCTGTGGATGGCGAATGCGGCCGGAACCTCGGACATTCCGACGTTGATGCAATACAACTTCCCGGTCGAGGCGCAGCGCTGGTTGTGGTTGGCCTTTTTCGCCAGCTTTGCGGTGAAGATGCCGATGTGGCCGGTGCACACGTGGTTGCCCGATGCCCACGTTCAGGCGCCGACTGCCGGTTCGGTTATTCTGGCTGGCGTCTTGCTCAAGCTCGCCGGTTACGGTTTCATTCGTTTCAGCTTGCCGATGTTTCCAGAGGCGAGCGCACAGTTCATGTGGCTGATCTTCGCCCTGTCGATGGTGGCGGTGGTTTACACGTCGCTCGTCGCGCTTGTGCAGCACGATATGAAGAAGCTGATCGCTTATTCCTCGGTTGCGCATATGGCGATCGTCACCGCAGCCCTGTTCGCGTTCAACGTGCAGGGGCTCGAAGGCGGCATGATCATGATGCTGAGCCACGGCCTCGTGTCGGGCGCGTTGTTCCTGTGCGTGGGCGTGATCTACGACCGGCTGCACACCCGCGAGATCGACCGTTACGGCGGGCTTGCCATCAACATGCCGAAGTACTCGCTGTTTTTCCTGCTGTTCACAATGGCCAGCATCGGGCTGCCGGGTACAAGCGGGTTCGTTGCCGAATTCGTCAGCCTCGCCGGTGTTTACCACGCCTCCAGCTTCGCGACGCTGGTGCTCACGACGGGCATTATCCTTGGCGCCGCCTATATGCTTTATCTCTACCGCCGGGTCGCATTCGGCGACCAGAAGAACGCCGACGCGGCGGCCATGCCCGATCTCGACCTGCGCGAGTGGTCCATGCTTGCGGCTCTTGCGGCTGCGACATTGTGGATGGGCATCTATCCGGAAAGTTTCATTGCTCCCATGCGCTCCGATATCCAGACTCTCGACGCAAGACTGGCGCAGGCTGCCCCCAAGGGGGATGCGCAATTGAAAGTGGGGCCACCCAATGCCCATGCGGCTAATTATATCGCCCATGGCTCTGAATCGACCGGGGAGGCGCACTGATGTCCTACGCGTCTTCACTTTACTTCACCGGGACCGAGATCGGTCTTTCGCTGGCAGGTCTCGTACTGCTGCTGGTGGTGGGATGGACTGGCGCTAAATCGGCGCGGGTCGTCACCATCCTCGCGGTTTCGGCGTTGGTAGGGGCGATTGCCTTTACCGCTTCGCTTCCGGTCGGATCGCCCGCAGACGGATTTAACAGCGCCTTTGGCGGCCTGTTGCGAATGGATAGTTTTGCGGTCTTTGCAAAGATCCTGATCTACCTTGCGACGATCGGCTGTCTGATGGTCACGCCGCGCTTCTTCGAGGAACGTGACGGCTATCGCGGCGAGTATCCGGTGCTGATGCTGTTCGGCGCAATCGGGATGGGGATGATGGTTTCGGCCACCAACCTCATGACGCTTTACATCGGTCTCGAATTGTCGAGCCTTTCGTCATACGTGTTTGCCAGCTTCCTGCGTTCTGACTGGCGCTCGAACGAGGCAGGCCTCAAATATTTCATCCTCGGCGCGCTTGCCTCGGGCATCATCCTTTACGGGATGAGCCTGGTTTACGGTTTTGCCGGGACGACCGATTACGCCGGTATCCGTGCAGCGTTCAGCACGCACTTCCCACTAGGGGCCTTGTTCGGCGTGGTGTTCGTGCTGGCAGGGCTGGCGTTCAAAATCGCCGCCGTGCCGTTCCATATGTGGACGCCCGATGTTTACGAGGGTTCGCCGACACCGGTCACCGCCTTTTTCGCCAGTGCGCCCAAGGTGGCAGCCATCGGAATGCTGGTGCGCATGGCGCTGGTGCCTTTCGGGGGCGAGGTCGAGGCGTGGCGACAGATCGTGATCTTTGCTTCGATCGCTTCGATTGTGGTCGGTGCATTGGGCGCAATCGGTCAGCAGAACCTCAAGCGCTTGCTGGCTTACAGCTCGATCAACAATGTTGGCTTCCTGCTCGTCGGACTGGCAGCGGCAACGCCTGCGGGCGCAAGCGCGATGCTGACCTATCTCGTAATCTATGTGGCCATGACGCTGGGCAGCTTCGCCGCTCTGCTGATGCTGCGCGATACCGAAGGGCAGCCGCTTGAGACATTCGCGGACATTTCCGGACTGTCTACGACACGACCAGGTCTCGCGTGGTGCCTGCTGTTCGTGATGTTCAGCCTGGCTGGCATTCCGCCCCTGTTTGGCTTTTGGGCAAAATTCGTGGTGTTCCAGGCGGCGGTGCAGGCCGGGCTGGTGCCGCTCGCCGCTATCGGTATCGCGGCAAGTGTCATCGGCGCATTCTATTACCTGCGCTTCATCAAGGTGATGTTTTTCGATGAATCGAACCGTGAGCCCGAAAAGAGCAGTCCGATGGGCCACTGGGTCGTGCTGGTCGTCAGCGTAATCGTGATCTCGCCGCTCGGCTATTTTGCCACACCGTGGCTCGGCTCTGTGGCCAGTCAGGCCGCTGCCGCGCTCTTTGCCGTCGCTTGATCCATACGGTTTCAGAAACCGGCTCCACAAACGCCGACTTGCTCACCGCACTGACCGCGGGTGAAGTATGGCCGGAAGGCGATTGGCTCGTTGCTGATCGGCAGGTTGCCGGGCGCGGACGGCAGGGACGTGACTGGTACGATGGCAGCGGAAATTTCATGGGCTCGACAGTTGTGCAGCTTGCCCCCAATGATCCCAGTCCCGCGTCTCTGGCATTGGTCGCGGGATTGGCGGTCTATGAAACCGTTTTGCCAGTCCTGCCCGATCCATCGGCCTTGCGAATCAAATGGCCCAACGACCTGACCATCGCTGCTGCCAAGCTGGCGGGCATATTGCTTGAACGCCAGAATAATGCGGTCGTAGTCGGTATCGGACTGAACCTTCGCTCGGCACCCAAGCTGACCGATCGCCCGACGATTTCTTTGTCCGAGCTCACGCCCGCGCCGGATCGCGATAGCTTCGCCCGCAATCTGGCTCGCAGTTTCACTCAGGAACTAGCCCGCTGGCGCAATTTCGGGTTGGAGGTGACGGTGCGTCGGTGGGAGGCCGCAGCACACCCGGTCGGTACTGGCCTGACCGTCGCGCCGCCGGGGGAAGCACCCCTGGGAGGTAAATTCGATGGCCTCACACCGGATGGCGCGCTCAGGCTACGCTTGGCGGATGGAGTGAGCCGTGTCATTCACGCAGGTGATGTCATGTTCGCTGGCCAGGAGTCCTGACCCGATGCTGCTTGCTGTAGATGTCGGCAATACAAATGTCGTTTTTGCCCTGTTCGAGACTGCCGCTGCCGATCGCCCGCTGATCAAATCGCGTTGGCGGATAGCCACTGATCCCCGCAGAACCGGGGACGAATATGCCGTGTGGCTGTTGCAACTGATGGCGATTGAGGGTTTCGACAGATCGGATGTCGAGCGGATTATCATCGGATCGGTTGTTCCACGCGCGATCCACAATTTGACTGTGCTGGCGCATAAGTATTTCGATGTCGAGCCGCTGATAGCCGGTGCCGGAGAAGCCGACTGGGGCATTACAGTCGATGTCGAGGAACCACGTTCCTTAGGGGCCGATCGGGCGCTCAACGCCATCGCAGCCCATGCCAAATACGGTGGCGACCTGATCGTAATCGATTTCGGTACGGCGACCACCTTCGATGCGATAGATTTCAAGGGCACCTATAAGGGCGGGATCATTGCTCCGGGTATCAATCTTTCGCTCGATGCGCTGGTCGGCAACACCGCCAAACTCCCGCGCATCGCTATCGAGGCACCGCGTATCGACAGCGTAATTGGCCGCAATACGGAGGACCAGATGCAAATTGGCGTCTTCTGGGGTTACGTCGCGCTGATGGAAGGGCTCACACAACGCATGAAAGCGGAAATCGGGCGGCCTGCCAAGGTCGTCGCAACCGGTGGTCTTGCCATCCTGTTCGATAAGCACACCCAACTTTTCGATCACGTCGATAGCGATCTTACACTCGAGGGGCTTGCCCTGTTGGCGGGCCGCGCCGCGTGAAGAAGGATTTCACTCCACAGGAGGAACTGCTGTTTCTTGCCCTCGGTGGGTCGGGTGAGATTGGCATGAATGTCAACCTTTACGGCTGCCGTGGGCGCTGGTTGATGGTCGACCTCGGCATGACCTTCTCGGGTGGAGAATATCCCGGTGTCGACCTTGTGTTCGCCGATCTCGAATTTATCGAGGAGCGTGCTGACCAGCTCGATGGGATAGTGCTGACTCACGCGCATGAGGATCATATCGGTGCAGTTCCCTATTTTGCAGCTGACCTCGGCGTGCCGCTATACGCCACTCCGTTTACGGCGGATCTGGTGCGCCGCAAGCTTGAGGAAGCGGGGCTGGCGGGCGAAGTCGAACTCAATGTAATCGACGAGGATCACGGAAAGTTCTCGATCGGACCCTTCACGATCACCTATCTCCCGCTCGCGCACTCGATTGCCGAAGGCAATGCGCTGCTGATCGAAACGCCTTTCGGTCGCGTCTTCCACACCGGAGACTGGAAACTCGACGAGGACCCGATCATCGGTGTGCCGACCACCGAAGAGGAACTGGTGGCGATTGGCGACGAAGGCGTGCTCGCGCTGGTTTGTGACAGCACCAATGTGTTCAATCCGGCGCCTAGCGGATCGGAAGGCGCGGTCCACAAAGGCCTGCTGGAAGAAGTCCAGCGCCACAGCGGCAAGCGTGTGTTGGTCACGACCTTTGCCAGCAATGTCGCCCGGTTGCAGACACTGGGTGATGTCGCGCGCGAGACCGGGCGGCAAATCTGCGTTGCCGGGCGCTCTCTCGATAGGATTATCGAGGTCGCGCAGGATAATGGCTATCTCGAAGATTTTCCCGAGCCGGTCGATTTCGATACGGCGATGGGGTTACCGCGCGGCGAGATTCTGATCCTCGCCACTGGCGGGCAAGGCGAGCCACGCGCAGCATTGTCGCGCATTTCCGAGGACAATCATCCTCTGGAATTGCGTTCGGGCGATGTGGTGTTGTTCTCCAGCCGTCAGATCCCAGGCAACGAACTGGCCATCGGTGCAGTGCAGAACCGCCTCGCTGCGCGCGGAATCGAAATGGTGACCGATCGCCAGAGCGAGATCCACGTCTCTGGCCACCCTGGACGCCCAGAACTCCAGGCGCTTTATGGCTGGTTGCGGCCGGAGATACTCATCCCCGTGCACGGTGAGATGCGGCACATGCAGGAGCAGGCACGACTTGGCCTTGCTAGCGGTATTCCCGATGCGGTGACACAGCAAAACGGCGATCTCGTGCGGATAGCACCGGGTGCGCCGGGCAAACTCGCCGAGGTCAGGGCGGGACGGTTGGTGCTCGATGGCGATATTATCGTGCCGGCCGATGGCGAAGCGATTGCTATGCGCCGCCGGATTTCACGCGAGGGTGTGCTGGTTGTGATTCTCGACGACCACCTGCCTCCCAGGCTTGAGGGGATCGGCCTGCCGTTGGATGAGGATTACAACGCCTTCATCGACGAAGCGCGCGTTGATATCCTCACGGCAATCGGCAAATTGAAAGGCGCTGCTCGGCGCGATGCCGACGAAGTACGCGAAGTGGCGCGTATCGCTGCTCGCCGGGCGGCCAACCGCTGGTCTGGCAAACGTCCGCAGGTGCGCGTGATCGGGCCTGGATCCTAGGGGCTCGCAATGCAGCTTGCCTCTTTCATAGCAGTCTATTTCCTGTGCTGGGTGATGAGCGCGCTGATCCTGCTCCCATTCGGAATCAGGACGCATGACGAGCTCGGTATGGACAAGATTGCAGGGCAGGCGGACAGCGCGCCGGGCAATTTCAGCGCGACGCGGGTAGCGATCCGCGCAACGATCATGGCGGCCGTGCTGACGGCGATTTTCTTCGTCAATTACCACTATGGCTGGGTAGGGCTCGACGATCTCGACTTCAGCAGGTGGATTGGAATGTAATCACTCGCGTAGCCGTTCAATGGCCTGGGCGAGCACGACATATAGCTTGCCCATATCCGAACTCAGCAACGTAACGCCCAGTGCATTGCCGTCACGGGTGGACAGCATGGTGCGCAGCATTGCTTCGAAATCGTGAATATAGCGGCTCACATGACCCCGAAATTCGGTGTCTGCATCATAGAGATTGGCAATTTCGCGACTTTGCGAATTGTCGATAAGACGGACGGCGCGGCGTGTGAATACACTGCGATCGCCGCGCAGATAGGACGCCCAGGCTGTATCGGTGACCTCTGTCGAGAGCACCTTGGCAATGTCGATGGCGTTTGAATTGAGGCTTTCGGTAATGAGGGCGACGCGGCGTGAGAAATCGTTGTCGACCTGTTCTTCAGCCTGTTCGCGCGCACCGGCGATACGCGTCTCCAGATTGCCTGTCAGCTCGTTGACGCGCGCGAGTTGGTCGCGCAGTTGACCGATGAGGTCGCGCGAGGTTTCACTAGCCTTGGCGGTCGCGACATTGAGCTGTTCGATGGTATCCTTCGAAAGGTCCGTGAACGCTTGTTCGATAGCCTGCGCACTTTCATCACCGATCCGGCCCACGAGCGCCTGGATATGGTCCTTCTGCTGATTTTCGAGTGTTTCGAGCACTTCGCGGCCCGCATCTTCAAACTGTCCGAGTGAATCGCGAAGAGTCGTCGAAATCCTCTGGGCCAGGGCGCTCGTCTCACTGTCGACCGACAGGATCTGCTCTCGCAGCACGCCAAGTTCCGTTGTCTGGCTTTCGACAGTGTTGCTGAGCCGCTCGCGCAGACCATCGATGTTGCTTGTCGCACCTTCACCTTCTTCGCGCAGGCGTTCGATCGCTGCCATCAAGTCGTTACTTGCGGCAGTGCCCTGTTCGAGCAGTCCGACAGCAGCGCCCGCAGTTGAGCGAGCTTCAGCAAGCCGAGCCTCAAATACGCCCAGTGCCGCAGGGAGCTCGGTCTTGCTGTGTTTGGCACTTGCCTGAATCAATTCGAGAACCCGCACACTCGCATCGGTCAGTTTCGCCAGTGCTTGTTCGGTTTCTTCGAGCGAGCCGTTGGTCTCCTCGACAGTTTCGGCCAATCGGTTCGAACTGCGCACCAATCCAGCCTCGGTTTGCTCTCCGCGTTCGGCAAGGGCAGCAATTTGCATGTCGATCTGCGCGACGCCTTCCCTGAGGCGTTCGTGGTGCTGCGCAATCGCCTCCAGCTGTGCGTCCTGTGCGTCACGGCGTTCGGCCAATTCTTTGTCGAGTGCTGTCAGCCTGTCATAGAAGCGTTCCAAAGCTTGAGCCTGTGCTGCCTCGAAGCTTCTTTCCCTCTCTCCGACTTGTTGTTCGAAAAGGCGATTGCGCTCGATTAACTTTTCATCGACCCGCTCGGCTTCACTCGTAAGTGCCTTGAGCTTGCCATTGGCATTTTCGATGGCCTTGGCATCGAGTTGTGCAATCTCTTCGATTGCCCTGGTCAGTCGGTCCTTCAGATTGGCGATCTGGCCCTGCCATGCTTCGATGGCACTACGCTCGCCGGATCGCAGCGATTCTGCGACATGGCCGGCTTCCGCCTCCAGGCTGGATATCCGTTCGCGCATGGCGGCAAGCGCTGCTTCTTGTTGTCCGATAAATGCCGACCCGGATGCGCTGATCTCCTGCCGCATGGCCTCCATCTGTTCGCGTAGCGCGGCGATGGCTTCAGCCTGGCGATTGTCGAGTTCGCCATGCAGGGCGTCGCTATCCTGCCGCATTGCCTCGAAACGGGCATTGGCCGTGCGTTCGATTTCGGCAAGTCGCGTGTCGAAGCTCTCCAGCGATTCACCGATCTGGTTGCGCAACGTGGTGACTTGGCGTTCGCTGGCCTGACCGAAATCGTTTAACCGTTCGAAACCGCTGACCAGTTCGGCCAGTTGGCTTTTGGCAGTGCGCCCGGCACCGCCGATCTGGTTGGACGCATCCCGCGCTGCGTTGGTGACGACCGGAAGATCTTCGCGCAGGCTCTTCATATTGTCGAGCGCGGTCACACTGACCCTAGCGATGGAATCGATCCGTTCGCCGTTCTCGCTAACGAGGTCACGCAACTGTTCGGCTGGGCCTGAAATCCTCTCAACCGCGCTGCGACCAAGGAATTCAAGCTCACGGGTCTGTGTAGAAAGAAACTCCCGCGCCAGGCTCAATTCGCGATTGACCGAACTCAGGCGGTGTTCGAGCTGTGCCGATTGGGTGGACAGCGAATGTGCTACGGCCCCGAAACGGGCTGCCTCGCGTGCCGAATTGCGCATCGCCAGCAACCAGATCACGCCAATCAGCAATACCGGCACGGCCCAAGTCGCCACAAGTTGCGTCCATTGCTGCGGGGAAGGCTGGACCTGTGACGCCGTTAGATTCGCCCATACGAAAAACGCAGTCCAACCAAGTGCGATCGCCAGCGCCAGACTTGCGAGAACGCGCCCTCCGCGTTCGGGTGTTACCGGTTCCTCGAGCCATTCCTCCTCCGGCTCGAAAACCTCTTCCGTTTCCGTCTGTGGGGCGGTGTCTTCCTGCGTAAGGGCGGCGTCCGGCTGCTCGTGCTGGCCGATGGCGCGAATATGCGATCGCTTGGTCATGACCGCAAAGGTATCACAGGAAAGACGAGGTTAAACCTGTTTTAACGCTTATCCGCCTAATCCCTGGCCATGGCCTTCGAATCCGGCACATTGGAAGAAGCTCTGGCGAGCGCGGCAGGCGATGACTTCGCTCTGATGGCGGAACTGCGCCACAGCTATGTCGAAAGTGCCGAACGCCAGCTTGATCTGCTGGGGCGCGCAAGGTGCGATGGCAATTGGGAAGTTGCGGCCTTGCGCCTGCGAGGCCTTGCGTCCAGCTTCCATGACGAGCAACTCCAGTCACTTGCCGATTACGCACTGGTTGCAGCACCTGGAGAGCCAATAGTCCTGCGTCAGATCGCTGCGCATCTGGATGAAATCCGGGGACAGAAGGCAGCCTAACCACGACACGGATTGAAATCGGCGGAAGGTTGCGCCTAGGCTTGGAACGCCGAAGTCATCGCTTTCGAACAGATAAAGTCCGTGCGCATTGCCCTTCTTTCAGCGCTTGCAGAAGCGCCAGACCGGCCCGGCGAGAGGCTTGCGCATCGCCGGTTTGCCGGACGTACCGTGTTGTCCCATCAGATCGATTGCTGCGCCGCACTTGGGTGCGAAAGCGTAATTGTCCTTGCACGGGGGCTGGGGCAGGATCTGCTGATCGCCCAACATCATGGCGAGCGAGCCGGATTGCGTTTTCAGCAAATCGATTCGATTGCGCGCCTTGCGAACCTCGTTACCGCTACCGATGAAATAGTGTTGGTGCTTGATGGCGTTATGCCCGACCTGCAAGCGGCGACCAATGCGCTTCATGCACGCTCAGCCGTGCTCGCCTTTCCCGCAGAGGAGGCAATCCCACTCGGTTTCGAGCGAATCGATCCAACCCGCGCATGGAGCGGCATGCTACGGACGCGTGGAGAATGCGTCGCACGCCTGCTCGACATGCCATCCGATATCGATATGGCATCGGCGCTTCTTCGCATCGCCCTGCAATCTGGCAGCGCGATTGTCGAACTCGATAGCGAACTGCTGAGTGAGAAGTTGTGGCAAAGAGCGATAAAGGATGAAGGGAAAGGGGCTGTCGAACGCCGCTGGTTGAGACGTCACCTCGCGCCTGCACCTTTTCTGGCCCCGGGGCTCGCGATTGCAGAACGCGCCGGGATGAGGCTGTCGCACGATGTTTCCGGTAGTCGCAAGGAGCGTGTGCCGCTTGGTGTGGCAGTGACGAGCGGCGTTCTTGCCTTGGGCTCCGGATTGCTCGGGCATCCGGCAATCGGTCTGGCAATAGCTTGCCTAGGGGCGATCGCATGGGCTGTTGCAGCCATGTTCGACCGCGTGTCCCGGGTGGGATCGCCGGAGCAGGCAAAACCGCTGCTTCCTCCCTTGATGGACTGGGTCTATGACGGCCTTGTTCTTTACCTGCTGACGGTCTCAATGCCGGAGGACCTGTCGTGGATGCGGCTCTATGTGCCGGCGATGCTTCTAAGCCTTCTCAGACTTGGGCAGACATTGGGTCGGTCGGAATGGCGAACCGGATACGGAGACCGAATTACACTGCTTGCGTTGCTGACGCCCCTGACTTGGGCCGGTTATGTGGCGCCCGCTTGCGCGATCCTTTCGCTTTTAATTCTCGTATCGTTGTTTCTGCAACGCGACGACGGTGAACTAACGGGCGCTTAACCACGTCATGCTAGACCTGCATTATGAGGGAGCCGCAAAGCTTGTCCCGGGCTGAATTGCCGGTTGCAGAAACGTTGCGTGACTCTCTGGCACGCGGCGATGATCGCCTTGTGGCAAGTCGCCCGGTTCTTGCCATGCTCGTTGGTCAGCGCGATCATTCGCTGTTCGCCGAGCACATCGTGGCGCGCGTCCGCGCAATGCTGGTCAGCTTGGCGGGTCAATTGCTGCGCGCACAAGCCGATGCGATAGGAGCGCGCAGCCAGGAAGAGTTCGTGGCTGAGCATCGAGCCAGACTGGTCGAGCGCCTGACCGGCCAGCCGGATCTGCTCGACCAAATCCATGCCTTGGCCATCGAATGGCATCTCGCGACAGATATGGAAGCGCGGTTGACTCTCGATCCGGTCCTGTCTCCGCTGTTGCAAGACCTCGTCGGGAACGGCGATCCTGAAATCGCATCGGTCGCAATGGCGGCTCTGTCCGCACAGGCACGCTTTGCCCAGTCGCAACGGCGCATGGAGATCGCGCTCGCGGAACTCCCGGCGGACCTTTTTCACGATGTCCTCGTTGCCTGGCGAGAGATCAACGATGCGCCAGGTTCCGATGTTTTGGAACGGGCGGAGAAACGCTTGCGTGATGAGTTTGACGAAGGAAACAGTCGTCTCTCGCTGTTTTCGCGACTGGTTATGGCATTGGGCGATACCGCCGGTGCTGCCTTGCAGGTCGAGTTTGCCGGTGTGGGCCTGTTCCTTTCGGCTTTGGCAATTCGATCCGGGCAACCGCGCGCGATGGCCGCGACCTCGACCAACCCGCAACTGATCGCGCGGCTGATCCTCGGTCTGCGAGCAGCCGGTCTCAAGCCAGCCGAAGTCGAAGCGCAGGTTCTGCGTATCCTTCCTGACGCCGAACTCGTTCCTGACCTCGATTCTATAGGTATCCGCGAAGCCGCCCAGTGGCTTGCTGCGGCAAACACCTCAGGAGCGATGTAGGCGATGTCTACCATCGCAACCCAATACCTTGCTCGTGGCAAGGTCGATTCCGCCGGGCAATTGGTATCGGCTGATCAGCCACTGGCCGATCTGCAGCGCGCCTGCGGTGGCCATATAGGCGGCGCACTTGCGATCCCGGAACTGCGCGCACTGGTCGATAAGGCCCGCAGCTATGGGTTGCGGCTGGCGCGCAGGTTTTCCGCAATCGACGGGCGTGAGCGGATATCGGCGTGGGTCGAGATCGTTCCGCGGATCGGTACAGATGGCAAGGCGGAAAGTTGCGAAATAGGGATCGTCAACTGGCACACCGAGCCGTTGGCGATCGAGGATGATGCCGAGGTAGAGCGGCAAAGGCGGGATGTTTACAGGCTGTTGTCCGAACTTACCGCAAGGCTCGACACACGTCAGAACGTCATCGCGGTTGAGGTCGAGGCTACCGATCTCAAGCAGCTCAAGATCGCGATGGACGAAGGCTTGGGTAAGCCATGGACCGATTTCGTCCATTTCCCGCAACTTGTGCATGAACAACCTATGCACTGGCGTCTACTCGACGGGGCGCAATGCGAAATTCCAGGCTCCGAGCGATCGTGGACTGCCTATCTCGAGCCGTTGGGCCAGCCCGATCCGGGCAGTCTGGGTTTCGTTCTGCACCTGCTGTCGGATACGCCGCTCGATACTCCGGTGATGGATGCGGATGTCGACCACGCAACGGATGATGAGCTGCCATCGCTTGGGCAGGATCTTGCGCCAGTCCTGCGCCAGCCGATAAACCGCATTATTGCCAATGCCGAGACGATCCGTTCCCGCCTCGCCGGCCCGATTGCCCCTGAGTACAGTGAATATGCCGGGGATGTGGCCACTGCTGGGCAGCATCTGCTTGGCTTGATTGACGACTTGTCCGATCTCGAAGTGGTTGAGGCGGACAGTTTCGTTACCACGCCCGATCGGATCGATCTGGGCGAAGCGGCGCGTCAGGCCTGCGCGATACTGGGCGCTCGTGCGCGGGAAAAAGAAATAACTCTAGTCCCGCCGGTGGTTGGCGAAGCACAAGTTGCACGAGCGGAATTTCGCCGTGTATTGCAAATTCTTATCAACCTTGTCGGAAATGCCGTGCGTTATTCGCCCGAGGGCAGCCAGGTCTGGGTAAGGCTCGACCGCGTCGGATCAAGTGCCCTGGTTACCATTGCCGACCAGGGGCGCGGGCTTGATCCCGAGGAACAGACCAAGGTCTTTCGCAAGTTCGAACGGCTGGGCCGTAGCGGAGATGGTGGTTCAGGCCTCGGCCTGTATATCTCGCGGCGGTTGGCGCGCGCCATGGGCGGCGATCTGACCGTGGAAAGCGCGCCGGGGCAGGGCGCTCGCTTCACGCTTTCCGTGCCGACGGGCGAATAAGATCAGTGCCTCTTGCGGCGCGAGAGTACAATCAGGACGACGCCTGCGACGACTGTTAGAGCGCCGTTGATGGCCCATTGACTATCGGCGAGCATGAAACTCGAGGCTGGCCACATTACCAGTCCCAGACCCTGAAGGGTCCAAAGACCCCCCAGGATTACCAGGATTGCACCGAAGATCAGCAAAGCTCGGCGCATCGCAGAATGTCTTAGCGCTTATCCATCGGGACGTAGTCACGCTGCGTCGGGCCAGTGTAAAGCTGGCGCGGACGACCGATGACCTGGCCGGGATCGGAAATCATTTCGTTCCACTGCGCCACCCAGCCGACCGTGCGCGCGAGCGCGAACAGGGCAGTGAACATGGTGGTCGGGAAACCGATCGCCGAAAGGATGATGCCCGAGTAGAAATCGACGTTCGGGAACAGCTTCTTTTCCTTGAAGTAATCGTCGTTGAGAGCGATTTCCTCCAGCTTTAGCGCCGTTTCGAACACCGGATCGGATACCTTCAGCGCGTCGAACACTTCACGCACGGTTTTCTGCATCACGGTCGCCCGCGGATCGTAATTCTTATAGACGCGGTGCCCGAAGCCCATCAGGCGGAACGGGTCGTTCTTGTCCTTCGCACGCTCGATATAGTGCGGGATCTTGTCCGGCGTGCCAATCTCATGGAGCATGTTGAGCGCGGCTTCGTTCGCACCGCCGTGGGCAGGGCCCCACAAGCAAGCAATGCCCGCAGCGATGCAGGCAAACGGATTGGCGCCTGAAGAACCGGCGAGGCGCACCGTGGAGGTGGATGCGTTCTGTTCGTGGTCGGCATGGAGGATGAATATCCGGTCCATAGCCTTCTCGACTGCGGGATGCAGCTCGTATTCTTCGGCCGGGACGCCGAAGGTCATGCGCATGAAGTTCGCCGTATAGCTAAGCGAATTCTGGGGCTGCATGAATGGCTGGCCGATAGAATATTTGTAAGCCATTGCCGCAATCGTCGGCATCTTGGCAATCAGCCGGTGGCTGGCGATCTTGCGTTGCTCAGGATCAGCAATATCGGTGCTGTCGTGATAGAACGCACTCAGCGCGCCGACCACGCCGCACATGATCGCCATGGGGTGTGCGTCACGGCGGAAGCCCTGATAGAACTGGCGCAGCTGATCGTGCAGCATAGTGTGCCGCGTGATCGTATATTCGAAATCGTCGAGTTCCTCCTGCGAGGGCAGTTCTCCGTTCAGCAGAAGATGGGCGACTTCCATGAAACTGGAATTTTCGGCGAGTTGACCGATAGGATAGCCGCGATGCAGCAGCACACCTTCTTCGCCATCGATGAAAGTGAGTGCGCTTTCGCAGCTCGCCGTCGATTTGTAACCGGGGTCGTAGGTGAAGTGGCCGGTGGACCCGTAAAGCTTACGAATATCCACCACGGACGGACCGCAACTGCCTTCGAGCACGGGAAAATTCTGCGTTTCACCGTTGATGTCGAGTGTCGCTTGTTTATCGGCCATGGCCTTCTCCTTAGTTGTTCCTCTGCAGTGCTGCGGGGTCAGCCTGCGCGTCGATCCGCGCGAGCGACTCGTCCCGGCCCAAAAGCACCAGCACATCGAAAATCCCGGGTGACGTAGTCGTTCCGGTCAAAGCTGCGCGCATTGGCTGCGCAAGCTTGCCGAGACCCAGTTCGAGCCGTTCGGCAAGCGATTTCGTAGTGGCTTCGAGAGCATCGATTGTCCAGTGGTTTTCCGCCCGTAGTGCCGCGGAAACCTGCGCCAGAATTGCGCGTGCCGGATCGGTCAGAAGTTCTTGCGCTTTGTCGGTTAGCACCAATGGACGTGATGCGAATAAAAACCCTGATCCTTCAGCGAGTTCATTGATGGATTTGGCACGAGTTTTCAAGACCGGCATCGCTTTCTCAAGCAACGCAACCTCGTCGTTCTTGCCGAGCCTGTCTGCCACCAGTTTCGCGAGACGCATATCATCGGCTTCGCGGATGTAATGGCCGTTGAGGTTCTGCAGTTTCTTGATGTCAAAGCGGGACGGGCTTTTGCCCACACCGGCGAGATCGAATAGCGCAATGGCTTCCTCGCGCGAGATTTCCTCCCGGTCGCCATGGCCCCATCCCAGCCGCAGGAGATAATTGAACAGCGCTTCCGGAAGCACGCCTTCTTCGTCGCGATAGGCTTCCACGCCCACGGCGCCATGTCGTTTGGACAGCTTGGCTCCGTCGGCACCGTGGATCAGCGGGACATGCGCATAGACAGGATCCGGCCAGCCGCCTTCGATGGCGTTCATCGCGCGAATAATCGGAAGCTGGCGGAAGGCGTTGTTCAAATGGTCGTCGCCGCGGATAACATGTGTGACGCCCATGTCGTGATCGTCGACCACAACTGCAAGCATGTAGGTAGGGGTCCCGTCGGCGCGCAGCAGGATGTGGTCGTCGATTTCCTCGTTGCGCACGGTCACGCGGCCCTGGACCGCGTCTTCGATGATCGTTTCGCCTTCGGTCGGCACCTTCAGGCGGATGACGAAAGGGGCGCCTTCGGGTGCTTCCGACGGATCGCGATCGCGCCAGCGCCGGTCATACCGCAAAGGTTGCTTGTTTGCGCGCTGCTCGGCGCGCATTGCCTCCAGCTCATCGCTGGTGGCAAAACATTTGTAGGCGTGGCCATGTTCCAGCAGCGTGCGCGCGACTTCGGCATGGCGCTCCGCCCGGTCGGACTGGAAGACCGGTGCATCGTCGAAGTCGAGGCCGAGCCAATCCAGGCCTTCGATAATCTTGTCGATGGCATCCTGTGTCGACCGCTTGCGGTCGGTATCCTCGATCCGCAGCAAAGCCTTGCCGCCGTGGTGGCGAGCATAAAGCCAGTTGAACAGGGCCGTTCGCGCGCCACCGATATGAAGGTAGCCAGTGGGGGAAGGCGCGAAGCGGGTTACGACCTGCGGTTTGCTCGCAGACTCACTTTCGCTTGCCATTACGCCCGGCTTTCCCTTCTATCATGACATGGCGACGCAAAATGCGCCCACAGTACCGCTTGGCGGCCCCGGGGGAGAGGCCCATGGTGCAGTGCAGCGTCCTTGGCAGGGACGCGCGCGCTTGTCCAGCGTTGGCGCGCACCTGGAGCATGCGCTTGCAGTGGCTTCTATAGATCGCGGCCCGTGGCTGGTCGTGGCCTTTGCCGCGGGGATCGGATTCTGGTTTGCCGCTCCAACTCCGATAATTTGGCTACTTGCACTTTTGCTAGGCATCTGCGTCGCTTCGTGCAGCCTTCTGATCTGGCGCAAACGCTCTGACCGCGTTTTGTTGCGACAGTCCCTGACAGCGATGGCATTGGCCTTTTCGCTCGGAATTGGTGCTATCTGGCTGCGTTCGACGACCGTTGGCACACCGCCGATTGCATACGCGATAATTGTGGTTCTCGATGCTCGTGTTCTGGCGCGCCAGAATCGTCCCGCGGAGGAGCGATTCCGGCTCACTCTTGCTACCCGTCTGGGCAACGATACCCGGCCTATCAAGGTTCGCGTCAATGTCCCTCTCGCCAAGGATGAGCCGGGTGTGTCCGAAGGCGCGCGTATCAGGTTACTTGTTAGGTTGCTCCCACCGCCTCCGCCTCTCGTCCCGGGGGGCTATGATTTTGCGCGCAAGGCGTGGTTTGACGGACTGGCTGCCACCGGATCTGCGCTTGGCGATATCAAAGTGGTCGAAGCGGCGTCCAGCGGCAGTGTGTTCGGTCGCCTCCAAAGAGCGCTATCAAATCATGTTCGTCGGCAACTGAGCGGTCCATCCGGAGCCATCGCCGCAGCCTTTGCCAGTGGCGACAGGGGAGCGATCAACAAGGCTGATGAGGACGCAATGCGAGATGCCGGGCTGACTCACCTCCTATCGATCAGTGGGTTGCATGTCAGCGCAGTGATCGCGGCGACTTACTTTTGCGCAATCAGGCTACTGGCGCTGTGGCCATGGCTGACCTTGCGTTTGCGCCTTCCGGTGGTCGCGGCTGTTTTGGGCGCTCTGGCGGGAGTCGCCTATACTTTGCTGACCGGCGCCCAGGTCCCGACGGTACGAAGTTGCGTAGGGGCGGGACTTGTCCTTGTGGCACTCGCGATGGGACGAGAGCCACTTTCGCTCCGGATGGTTGCCATCGCTGCCGCAGTCGTGTTGCTCCTCTGGCCGGAGTCGCTTGTCGGTCCGTCATTCCAGATGAGTTTCGCAGCGGTGATCGCAATTGTCGCGCTGCACTCCTGCAAACCCGTCCGTCAGTTTCTTGCCGCAAGGGACGAGGGCTGGTTACGCAGGGCCTTGCGGAGAGTGGCGATGCTGTTTGCGACCGGACTGGTCATCGAAATCGTACTGATGCCAATCGTGCTGTATCACTTTCATCGCTCTGGCATTTACGGCGCTTTCGCCAATGTTTTGGCAATCCCGCTGGTGACATTCGCTGCTATGCCGCTGATCGGCCTTGCCCTGCTGTTCGATCTTATCGGAGCAGGCGCTCCCTTCTGGTGGCTGACCGGCAAATCTCTCGAACTGTTGCTGGGAATAGCCCATTTCGTCTCAAGCAGGCCGGGTGCGGTCAAACTGGTTCCACAGATGCCCTTGTGGGTTTTGCTGATGTTCGTCGGTGGCGGGTTATGGCTGGCCTTGTGGCGGGGGCGCGCAAGATTGCTTGGGTTTGTGCCCGCCTTGGTAGCCATGCCCGCAATGGCGATAGCAAGCCCGCCAGATATACAGGTCAGCCGTGATGGCCGTCAGGTAGGGATTACGGTGTCGGACGACCGCTTGCTTGTCCTGCGCGACGGGCGAAGCAGTTACACGAAGGACAGCCTGCTCGAACTGGCCGCGCTCGATAGTGATCCTGTGGCAATAATCGACTGGCCAAACGCACACTGCAATCGTGATTCATGCGTGCTCAAACTTGAGCGAGACGGGCGGGTCTGGTGGGTGTTGATGACCCGCAGTGCCGAGATGATCGAGTGGCGGCAGTTGGTAGCCGCCTGTTCAAAAGTCGACATCGTGGTTTCAGACCGCCGACTGCCCGATGCTTGCCAGCCACGCTGGCTCAAGGCGGACCGCGAATATCTAAGGAAAAGTGGCGGTCTTGCAGTGAATCTTAAGCGTAAGGAAATTGTCAGCGTTGCCGACGAGCAGGGCGCGCATGGTTGGTGGCGGGCGCGTTGATACCGATCGCCACCATGCTGGGTTCAGCTACTTCAGTGATAGCGTCGCAATAGGCCCGCAAGCTTACCCTGGATAGCGACCCGGCCCGGTTCATAGATCTGCGCTTCGTAGGACGAATTTGCAGGATCGAGCCTCACCTTGCCGCTCTCGCGTCGAAGGTATTTTAGTGTTGCATCCTCATTGTCGACCAGCGCTACGACAATTTCGCCATCGCGAGCGCTATCGGTGCGACGTACCAGAGCAAAATCGCCATCGAAGATACCTGCCTCGATCATCGAATCGCCAGACACCTCTAGCGCATAATGCTCACCGGGACCCAGCAAGGCTGCAGGGACGGGCAGGCTGTTTTGCCCTTCCAGTGCTTCTATCGGCGCGCCGGCGGCGATCCGGCCGTGCAGCGGAATCTCGATCACATCGTTGGCGGGCTCTGGAACATTGGCGCCACGCGGAGAAGCGATCGACACGGAATCATTCGCCGAAGGCGTGGCCTTGGGCCGAACCACTGCATCGCCCGGGGTCTTAATGACTTCCAGCGCACGTGCGCGATTGGGCAACCGCCTCAGGAAGCCCCGTTCTTCCAACGCCGAAATCAGTCGATGCACACCCGACTTGCTCTTGAGATCGAGCGCTTCCTTCATTTCCTCGAAAGACGGCGAAATTCCCGTCTCTTCCAGACGGGCCTGAATGAAGCGGATCAGTTCGTGCTGCTTGGCGGTCAGCATGGCGGCGTGCTCCTGTTGCCATTCGCCTTTCCGTACAACGATTGCGGAAAGGTCTGTGAACGAATGTGGAACAATTAGGCAACCTATTGCGGCAGGTCAAGCATTTCCGTGGGTTTACAGAAGATAGCAAGGAACCGGTGTTCCGGCTCCGACTGGAGCAGCACCAATGGGACGATCGATCAGTACGTCCGCACGGGCTAGTGAGGCCAAAGCGCTGCTGTCTCGTTCGGCCAGCGGAAGGACACCGGCCTCGCGAAATGTACCACGCAAGAATTCACGCCGTTCGCCACCCGACTCAATATCTTTTGCCAATGTGAGTGAGATCGGCCGGGGATAGGGCGAAGACGCACCCTGAAACAGCCGTACCAACGGCAGAAGGAAGAGAAAGGCGGTGACATAGCTCGATACCGGATTGCCCGGCAGGCCGAGGATGACCTGCGCTCCCCGGCGCGCCAACAATAGCGGCTTGCCAGGCCGGATCGCGACCTTCCAGAAGTCGATGTCCGCTCCGAGAGCGAGGAGCACCGGGCGAACGAGGTCATGATCGCCTACCGAGGCTCCTCCGCTTGTTACAATGACGTCGGCATCCGCCGCTTGCTCGAAAGCCTGTTCGAGCTTGTCGGTCTCGTCTGGAACGGGACCAATGCGAGAAACTTGCGCTCCGCACGTCTCGATCATTGCTGCAAGCATAGCCCCGTTCGATGCCGGAAGGCGGTCGGGCGGGCAATCCTGCGGATTGGCCACAAGTTCATCCCCGCATTCTATAATCGCCACTTTCGGCCGCCTGCCAACAGTGAGTGCCCCATGACCGGCAGAGCGGGCGAGGGCGATCTGCGCCGGTCCTATGACCGCACCCGCAGCGATCAGCAATTGACCCTGTGCGAAATCGAAACCCTTGCGGCGAATGTGACGGCCGGGTGATGGCAATTCACTGGCTTCCAGTGCCACCCCGTTAAGAATGGCATTTTCCTGGATCAGGATCGCATCTGTTCCCGCTGGGCAGTGCGCACCGGTGGATATTCTGGCCGCCTCTCCAGAAGCGAGCGCGGAGCCAAAGGGTTGCCCGGCGCGCGATTCACCCACAAGTGTCCATGGCCCATCGCCAGAAATTGCGAAGCCGTCCATGGCCGAAAGATCGTGCGCGGGTTGATCGCGTTGCGCGGTGAGATCCTCGGCCAGATAGCGACCGGAGCACTCGTCGACCGGGCGCGTTTCGCTTTCCAGCGGACGCGCAAAGTCGATCAATCTGTCCCACGCTTCTTCCAGTAGAATTGGAGCAGTCATCGGTCGGTGTGCCAATCGCCGGACTTGCCACCTGTCTTGGCCAGGAGGCGAATGCCATCGATGACCATTGCCCGATCAACCGCCTTGCCCATATCGTAAAGTGTCAGGAGTGCCATGGAAACTGCTGTCATAGCTTCCATTTCCACACCGGTTCGACCGGTCAGCGTAGCGCGGGCTTCGACTCGTATGCCATGATCCTCGACGGTAAAATCGACCGCAACGCTTTCAAGGGCGAGCGGATGGCACAGCGGGATCAACTCACCTGTACGCTTGGCCGCCATGATCCCGGCGATACGAGCCGCAGCAAAGGCATCGCCCTTTGGCAGATCGCCGCGAGTGAGGGCATCGAGCGCTTCGGGCGACATACGGATGCGCCCTTCTGCAATAGCGGTGCGACGGGTTTCCTTTTTCCCACCGACATCGACCATGCGCGCTGCGCCGTTCTCATCGAGATGGGTCAGTTCAGCCATGGATGCACCCAGGTTTTTTGTCAGCTGGCATAGGCGAAAATCGGATCATGGCATCCAGCATGACACAGCCGGGTCCAGCGCGAAAGTCAGCCAAACAGAAGCTCCTTGGTGGCGGATTCGACATCCGCCTTCCGCATCAGGCTCTCACCAACCAGATAGCTGCGCACGCCGACCTTCGCGAGCCTTTGGCAATCCGCATGGGTGGCGATGCCGCTTTCCCCTACCAGCAAGGTACCCTCGGGGGCGAGCGGAGCCAGTCGTTCGGTAACGGCGAGATCGGTGGTGAATGTCTTGAGGTCACGATTGTTGACCCCGATGAGACGCGATGAAAGCTGCGATGCCCGTTCCATTTCGGCTTCGTCGTGCACTTCGACGAGGACATCCATTTTATGTTCGATCGCCGCAGCCTCGATCTCGCCCATGGCGCCATCGTCCAGCGCGGCGACGATAACCAGGATGGCGTCAGCACCGATAGAACGCGATTCGATGACCTGCCAGGGATCGACCATGAAATCCTTGCGCAGGACGGGGAGTGTGCAAGCCGACCGCGCAGCGATAAGATAGTCCTCGTGTCCCTGAAAATGAGGGGCATCGGTGAGCACGGAGAGACAGCTTGCGCCTCCCGCAGCGTAGGCACGCGCGTGATCTGCCGGAGCAAAATCCTCGCGAATGAGGCCCTTGGAAGGAGATGCTCGCTTGATCTCGGCGATCAGTCCAAAGCCATCCGTTTGAGCCTTCGCCAGCGCCTCACGAAACCCTCTTGGTGCCGATTGTTCGTGTGCGCGATTTTCCAGTTCGGATAATGATGCGGCTGCTTTGCGCGCGGCGACTTCCTCACGCTTGATTGCGCAGATGGCAGCAAGGCGGTTCATCGGGCCATCTCGATCCAGTTAGCGAGCAAATTCCGTGCTGCGCCTGAATCAATAGACTCTTCCGCAATCGCTCGACCCGCAGTCCAATCTTCCGTGCGATCGGCGACGACCAGCGTGGCCGCGGCGTTGAACAGCACCGCATCGCGGTAAGGACCGGGAACGCCCATCAACAATGCTTCCAGTGCCTTTGCGTTGTGTGCGGCATCGCCGCCCCTGATCGCTTCGATCGGGGAATGGCCGAGGCCAGCGGCGTCGGCCGCAACGCGCTGCATTTCGAAATCATGGTTCTCGACCACAGCCAACTCATTGCCACCTGCAAGACTAAGTTCGTCGAGACCTTCGTCACCCGACACGATGAAACTGCGCTTCGTGCCGAGATGGGCCAGCGCTTCGGCATAGATCGGTACGTATGCGGGTCGAGCGATACCGATCAATTGCCGCGTGACCTTGGCCGGGTTGGAAAGCGGCCCCATCAGGTTGAAGATTGTACGGCGTCCAAGTCGCTGCCGGATCGGCTGGATCCGCGCCATGGCCGGGTGATGATTCTTGGCGAAGAGAAAGCAGATTCCGAGTTCGGCCAGCGTCTTTTCCGCCGTTTTTCCAGCGGCGTTCATATCGAGCCCGAGTTGTTCCAGTGTATCGGCCGCGCCGGCCTTGCTGCTGGCCGCGCGATTGCCATGCTTGGCGACCGGAACTCCCGCTGCTGCCACCACCAGGCTGACAGCGGTCGAGACGTTGAGCGTGTGGTGACCGTCACCGCCGGTGCCGCAGCAATCGACAGCATTGTCGGGCGCGGCGATTGGCAGCAAGCGTGCCCGCAACGCGCGGGCGGCCCCGGCAATTTCGCCTGCGGTCTCGCCCCGATCGCTCAGCGCGACCAGGAAGTCAGCAATTTCATCCTCGCTCGGCTCGCCGTCGAGGATGCGTCCGAAAACATCTTCCGCCTCGGGTTCGCTCAGGTGCGGTTCGATGGGGGGGAGCGTGCTCATGCCTGTTTTGCTTGCGCACCGCAGATTGCAAGGAAATTGGCCAACAGCGCGTGGCCGTGCTCGGTTGCAATGCTCTCCGGGTGAAATTGGACCGAATGGATCGGCAGGTCGCGATGGCGAAAGCCCATCACTGCCGTTCCGTCGAGACCGGGAGTGGTGCTTGTTGCGTTGACCCTAAGCACTTCCGGCACATCCTCGACCACGAGTGAGTGATAGCGCGTCGCATTGAAGGGTGATGGAAGCCCGGCAAATACCCCACTGCCGTCATGCTCGATCGGGCTGGTCTTGCCATGCATCAGTCCGCCGCGCACGACCCGACCGCCGAAATGCTGGCCAATCGCCTGATGACCGAGACACACGCCGAACAGCGGCCGCCTCGCTTCGGCGCAGGCGGCCACGAGATCGAGACTGATCCCGGCATCGTCGGGTGTGCAGGGCCCCGGCGAAATGAGGATCCCGTCGGCGCCGCTGGCGAGTGCCTCACCTGCGGAAATCTGGTCGTTGCGCACGACGTGAACGTCCGCACCCAGTTCCATGAGATAATGGACGAGGTTGAAGGTGAAGCTGTCGTAATTGTCGACGACGAGTATCATGGTGCTGCGCGCTTAGGGTGAGCCATTGTCAAAGGCAATTGGAGTGGAGCGGTTTTCGCGTCGGCGCGCCCATCAATTGGGCGTTTCCGGACGTTTTTCGATGACCAGGATTGGCCCGATCGGATCGCCAGTGTCGAGGCGATCGGTTGCCGGGCTCCACAATTGCGATGTGCCTTTATCGAGGCAAAGTGCGTTCTTAACCTTGAGTTCGCTGGCAAAGAATCGCGCCAGCAATTCCGTCGACACAGGCGCATTGGAAATAACGAAATGCGCGCGCCCCTTGTCATCGATACCAACAGCGCTGCGAATTTCGGCCTTGGTGTTCTTGCTCCGTGCCGCCGCATCGATTCGCCCATCCGTCACCAGCATTGGGCCGGACTGGATGCCGAAGTCGGGGCGCTTGGTCACATTGGCGAGGAAGTCCTTGGTCGTGCGAATCTCCCAATCGTCGCCAGTGCCATAAAATACGCCGCCCGAATTGGCCTTGGCGTCGGATACCAATGGCTGAAGCCGTTTGGAATCCTGCACGAAATAGCCTGTCGGTTGACCTTTCTCGTCGTACCAACCGCCATTCATCGCAAAGGCGATCTTGGATGCGTCATGCGCCTTCGCATAGGCGGTGAGGCTGCGGTAAGGCGCGTTCGAGCTGGCGGCCAAAGCGGTCGTAATCTTGTTGTTCGCCGGTATAGCAAGGCATTGGGTCAGCGGCACATCGCGATATATGACCGAGCGGCAGGAGGTTTCAACCTCGCTGGCAAAGCTTGGCGTCGCGCTTGCACTATCGGTCGGGGCAGGCACAGAGGGTTGCCCGGTAGCCGTCGCCTTGCCGATCTGCGCGCGCGCAACTGGCTTGCCGGGCTGCTCCTGGCCGCAAGCGGTCAGGCCCATCGCCATGCCGAGGATACAGCAGACTGTCGCTTTCCTCATTGTCCATATCCCACTTCGGAGGCGATTCGGAAGGCTTCGGCAGCAGCCGCGCGCAAGGCGCTGGCCTTGGCCTCGCATTCGCGCTGTTCGTAATCCGGATCGCTATCCGCGACAATGCCCGCGCCGGCCTGAACGTGCATCACTCCGTCTTTTACCACGGCCGTGCGAAGTACAATGCAGCTGTCGATCGATCCATCGGGGGAGAAATAGCCCACCGCCCCGGCATACGCACCGCGCACTTCAGGTTCCAGCTCGGCGATGATCTGGCAGGCCCTGACCTTTGGCGCACCGCTGACAGTGCCGGCCGGAAAGCCCGCAAACATCGCATCGACGGCGTCGTGCTTGGGGTCGAGCTTGCCCGTTACATTGCTGACGATGTGCATGACGTGGCTGTACCGTTCGATCCCGAAGCTGTCGGTCACTTCGACCGTCCCGCGTTGCGCCACCCGCCCCACATCGTTGCGGCCGAGATCCAGCAGCATCAGATGTTCGGCGCATTCCTTCGGGTCGGCGAGCAGCGATTGTTCTGCGGCGCGATCCTCAGCCGGTGTGGCTCCGCGCGGCCGCGTACCGGCGATCGGGCGGATGGTGACATCGCCATCACGAACTCTGACGAGAATTTCAGGACTGGAGCCGACGACGGAAAAACCGGGAAGGTCGAGATAGTAGAGGAAAGGGGAGGGGTTTACGCGGCGCAAGGCTCGGTAGAGCGCGAGCGGCGGTAGAGGAAAGGGACAGGTGAAACGCTGCGCGAGGACGATCTGGAAAATGTCGCCCGCGGCAATGAACTCCTTTGCCTGCAAAACCATGTCGCGGTAGTCAGCAGGCTTCATCACGGGATTCAGGCGTGCTTCGGGCAAATCGCGCGGAGTGGTTTCATCTTCCGGTTCCGAACGAACCAGCCGTGACAAGGCAGCATCGATTGCGTCGGAAGCCATAGTGATCGCTTGTTCAGGATCGCGATTTCCGGGCCACAAGGGTGCCAGACAATAGAGTTCTTCGCCAAGATTATCGAACACCAGCAGCAGGCGAGGGCGCACGAACAGGAAATCCGGCAGCTCAAGACCGGGGCCGTCGGCACGAGGAATGTCCTCTACCAAACCAACCGTCTCATAGGCGAAATAACCGACGACGCAGGCAAAGGCTGGGGGCACGCCGGGCGGAAGGTCAAAACGGCATTCTTCCAGCAACGCTCGTAAGGCGCCAAGAGGATCGTCGGCGCAAGCCTGAAACGCGGCTTTGTCCTGTGGCCAGATGCGGTTGATCTCCGCGACGCCATCGCTCGCTCTCAGAACGACATCGGGATCGAGCCCGAGCAGGCTATAGCGCCCTCTTACAGCGCCGCCTTCAACCGATTCGAGCAGAAAATCGCCGCGCTCGTGCTCCATCAGCCTGAGCGCTGCCCCAACTGGAGTCAGCGTGTCGGCGACGACCTTTCGCCAAATGGCGGCTGGCCTGGCCTCGGCGAGCGCCTGCCTGGCCGCCTCTATACCTTCGAGCCGACCCAGCGCCGCCTCCTAGCGCTCGCCGGTCAGTTGCTTGCGCACTGCTTCGATTGCAGCCGGATTGGTCTTCACACCCACATCCTTGCGAATGGCGGCAATGAATTCGTCGGACTGTTCGTTAGCCAGCGTCTTGCCGAGTTCGGTCTGGGCCTGCGCTACGAGTGGATCGTCGGCAGTAATCTTGCCCAGCTCGATTTTCGACAGATCGACCAGGAAGTAACCACGGTCGTCACCGATCTCGAGTCGTTTTGAGGTCCCTTGTGCCATCGAAAACATCAGCGCGATCGGCGGCGGGACGCGGCCTTGCTGCTTGGCTAGGTCTTCCCGCGTCAGGCTTACAGTCTGGACCGGCGGCAACGGCGTTTTTTCCGCGGCGATCGCTGCGGCCAGAGTGCTGCCCTTGGCAACGCGGCCGAGAATGCGATCCGCCGCTGCGGATGCAGCCTTGTCGCCCTGCGCGAGCCGCCAGGAATCGACCACGTCCTTGTGGATGTCCTTCATCGGAGCGGGGGCCGATGGAGTGATATTGCTGACGTCATAGACGATGAACTGCTTGCCTTGTCCGGCATCGGCCACCTGTGGCGCGCTTTCATCCATTTCGAAGGCGGTTTTGATGACGGGCATCAATTCCGGCGAGACCGGCTGATTGGTGCCGTAGACTACGCCGTTTGCGGTGATCGGCTGGGTCTTCTGGATCGTCAACTTGAGCTCTTTTGCGACGTCGCTCAGGGTTGCGCCACCGTCCAGCTCATCTTCGACATGCGACGCCATGTTCGACAGCGCCTTGGTGCGCTTCTCGCTTTCCAGCGTCTTGCGGATATCCGGCGTCACCTCGGCAAGCGAGCGGGCTGGCTGGCGCGTGATATTGGTGATTTTTGCGATCTGCCAGCCAAGCGGACTTTGTGCAGGTTGTGTTAGTTCGCCCTGCTTGGCCGAGAAATAGGCGTCGGCCACAGCCTGCGAAGCGCTCTGGGCGAGCTGTTGCTTGTCCACCGGACCCACCTTGGACGTCTTGAGCCCGGCATTTGCGGCAGCCTGTTCGAGCGACCCGCCCGCAGCAACGCTTTTGCGGATGGCCTCGGCTGCTTGCTGTGTCGGCACGATAAGCTGCTCCGCGCTCAGCTTGACGCTTGCGGAATATTTCGACTTGTCCCGGTCATAGCGCTGGCGAATTTCGGCTTCGGTCGGGGTGATCGACTCGGGAGCGACTGCGCTTTCGTCGAACAGGGCATAGCGCACTATACGGCGTTCAGGCCGGATGAACTTGTCCTTGTTGGCGTTGTAATAGGCAGTCAAAATCTTGTCGTCGGGCGCGTCCTTGGGGGCGAATGCAGCCGAAGGAAGCGCTCCAATCGCTCCTACCCGGCGTTCCTTAAACAACAGGGCATAATGCGTCGCGATCTGCTTCGGCATCGTCATGCCCATGCCGACCGGAGCCAGAAGCTGCTGGGCAAGCAGGCCCGACTGGATATCGTCGCGAACCATGGCATCGGTCAGGTTCTGCGCGGTCAGGGCTGCCTTGTAATTTGTCTCGCTGAAATTGCCGTCGGTTCCACGAAAGGCTGGGATCTTCTGGATCTCGCTATTGACCAGATTCGGACCCGCACGCAGCCCGAATTTCTGTGCAAAATCGTTGATGGCCTGACGGCTCACCAACTGGTCGAGCACCTGCTGCAACCCGCCCTGAGCAATGAATCCCGGCATCGACAAGGTAGGATTCTGCTGGCGAGCCCGGTCAAGCGCGTTGGTTGCTGCGCGTGAAAGGTCTTGCTCGGGAACTTTCGATTTTCCAACCACAGCCACATTCGTCCCGTTGGACAGGCTACTGAGGCTGCCGTTGCCGGCGACATCGCCCACCGCAAAAGCCAGCGCGATGATTGCCAGGAGAGCGAATGTCAGCAGCAGGCCGAGCTTGTTGCTGAATATCTTCCGAAAGAACTTAAGCATGGGTGGGTGATTTATCCCGAATTGTGCCAGAGCATGGGTTTGTCCCGGCAAACCGGGCGAAAGGCGCTTTATCCGGGTCGGCCTGACGCCGCAACCGGGTGAGATGGGTTTTGACCTGTCGGCAAAGCTCGGCTAGCGAGCGCGACGCTCCGGCGGGCACTTGCCGCCGGACGATCAACCCATAAGGCAGGAAACGACTATGGCCGAGCGGCCCTATATCGTCGGCAATTGGAAAATGAACGGAACCCGCGCGATGTTGCCGGAAGCGCGCGCGATCGATCGTGCTTCGCAGCGGGTGATGAAGGTCGAGGTCGCGCTTGCGCCTCCCTACACGTTGATTCACGCGGTCCATCGTGAAGTCGAGCAGATCGGCGTCGGTGCGCAGGACTGCTATCCGGGCGAGGATGGCGCGCACACTGGCGATATTTCCGCCAGCATGGTGGCGGATGCGGGCGCGAAATTCGTGATTCTCGGTCACAGCGAGCGGCGGCAGGATCATGCCGAGGATTCCGCTTTGATCTCGGCCAAGCGTGATGCGGCGCTCAATGCCGGAATGCGCGTGATTCTGTGTTGCGGCGAGTCACTTGCAACGCGCGACGAGGGAAGGGCAGAAGACTTCGTTCTCGGGCAATTGCGGGAAATTTTGCCTTCTATCGACAACGCGACCGAGATCGTGACTGTGGCGTATGAGCCGATCTGGGCCATCGGCACCGGCAAAACTGCCGAACCGGAGGATATAGCAGCGATGCACGCCACTATCCGGCAATTGCTCAACGAAACCTACGGTGAAGAGACCGGTGGCCAGGTTCGCATCCTTTATGGGGGCTCGGTAAAACCGGATAACGCGCGCGACATCCTCGAACTTGAGAATGTCGACGGCGCACTGGTTGGCGGAGCCAGCCTGACCGCAGAGAGCTTCCTTGGCATCGTGCTCGCCGCGGCCGGAGATAAGGTCGATTAACGTGTAAGGAGGCGCCAGCCTTGCCGAGTCGCAGCTGGCATCCTAGATGAGCAATCAAACTTTCCGACGGACGGATTTTCCATGTTTCTTTTTCTTACCGTAATTCAGGCTCTCGTGGCCGCAGCACTGGTTGGTGTTGTGCTGATGCAACGCTCCGAAGGTGGGGGGCTAGGTATTGGCGGTAGCCCGACCGGTATGTTGAGCGCGCGCGGTGCGGCAGATTTCCTGACCAAGGCAACGCGGTGGTTGGCGATCCTGTTTGTCGGCCTCTCGATCGCGCTGGCGGCAATCGCGGTGAAAGAAGAGGGCGGCGCTTCGCTCGACACGACGCTCAATCGGACTGTCCAACCGGCCAGCCCGGCGGATCCACTCGGTGGTCCCGCGGCGAACAATTCGAGTGCTCCGGCGCCTGCTTCTCCTGCTCCGGCTTCGCCGGCCAAGGATCCACTGGCACCTGCTTCCAATTGACGGCGGCTTAACTCGCGGCTGTGGATTGACTGCGATTCGATTCCTCAATCCACAGCAATTGCCCTTGCTTCGAATCCAATAGGGGGCTTAAGGCCCAACTCCCATGGCGCGGTATATATTCATCACCGGCGGCGTGGTCTCCTCGCTCGGCAAAGGTCTCATGGCAGCTTCGCTCGCAGCGTTGTTGCAGGCGCGCGGCTACAAGGTCCGCATTCGCAAGTTTGACCCGTATCTCAACGTCGACCCCGGGACCATGAGCCCTTATCAGCATGGCGAAGTCTACGTCACCGACGACGGTGCGGAGACAGACCTCGATCTGGGGCATTACGAACGCTTTACCGGGGTCGCCGCGCATCAGGGCGACAACATCACCTCCGGCCGTGTCTATCGCGATATCATCGCGCGCGAACGGCGTGGCGACTACCTTGGGGCGACGGTGCAGGTGATCCCGCATGTCACCGACGCGATTAAACAGTTCGCACTCGCCGATCAGGGCGGCCACGATTTCATCCTGTGCGAGATCGGCGGCACTGTCGGCGATATCGAGGGGCTGCCGTTCATGGAAGCGATTCGCCAGCTTAGAAACGAGCTTGAGCCGGATCAGACCGTCTCTGTCCATGTCACGCTGGTGCCCTACATCGCCGCAGCGGGCGAATTGAAGACCAAGCCGACCCAGCATTCGGTCCGAGAATTGGCGAGCCTGGGGATCAAGCCGGACCTGCTGCTGTGCCGTGCCGAGCATCCAATCCCGGATAGCGAGCGCCGCAAGATTGCGCAGTTCTGCAACGTCCGGCCTGAAGCGGTTATTCCCGCGCTTGATGCATCCTCGATCTATTCGGTGCCGTTGCAATATCACGCCGAGGGGCTCGACCGCGAGGTCCTGCGTGCGTTCGGCATCACCGATGCCGCTGATCCCGATCTTAGCCGCTGGGACGATGTGGTCGAACGCTTCACCCATCACGAAGGCGAAGTAACCATCGGTGTGGTCGGCAAATATGTTGGCCTGCCCGATGCCTACAAGAGCCTTAACGAAGCGCTCGTCCACGGAGGAATGGCGCATCGGGTCAAGGTCAACATCAAATGGCTCGACGCGGAATTGTTCGAGGCCGACGATGCCGAAATCGCGGCCCGGCTCGAACCGATGCATGGTATTCTCGTCCCAGGTGGCTTCGGTGAACGCGGGTCGGAAGGGAAAATCGCCAGCGTGCGCTTCGCGCGTGAACGGAAAGTGCCGTTTCTTGGAATATGTCTTGGCATGCAGATGGCCTGTATCGAGGGCGCGCGCAGCGCCGGTATTGCGAACGCATCGTCGACTGAATTCGGCGATACGTCGGAACCGGTTGTGGGGATCATTACCGAATGGATGAGCGACGAAGGCCTCCAGAAACGTGAGGCAAGCGGCGATCTGGGCGGAACCATGCGGCTCGGAGCCTACGACGCGAAGCTAGCGGCCAATAGCCATGTCGCACGCATTTATGGTGGGGCCGAAAGCATTTCAGAGCGTCATCGACACCGGTACGAAGTCAACGGCGCGTATATCGATTCACTTGAACGCCAGGGCCTGATCTTTTCGGGCATGTCGCCCGACGGACTGTTGCCGGAAATCGTCGAGCGGCCTGACCACCCCTGGTTCATAGGTGTCCAGTTTCATCCGGAACTCAAATCGAAACCGTTCGATCCACACCCGTTATTCGCCGGATTTATCGGTGCGGCTTTGGAGCAGGCCCGGTTGGTATAATTTGCCGCAATTCAAGAACATTACCTAAGCTATTGAAAAAATTGCTTTGGCATTGATTGAGGCTTTATTTATTTGACTCTGTTGCGTCAAATTGTTGCCGTAAAGCTTTATCTTTTGACACTTTTGGCGCAGTCTAATTCCCAGAGGGGTGAAGGTGATTCCCTTTATAGGGAAGCTCTATCCTCCAAGAGGTCGGATCGCTTAAAGCTTGCTTCGAAAAGGGCTGTCTTTTGCGACCCGGACGGCCGCATCGAGGCTTGGCGGCGCCACCGCGTCGCGGGGGCGGAGCCTTTCGGTTCCGCCCCCATTCAACCTAACTCAAGTGAATGTATTAGGCAGCCCGGCTGTCGCTGTCGTCGCCCGACTGCACAATCTCGAGCTTCTGACCGCCGACGGCGATCTTCTTGGGCTTCATCGCTTCCGGGACTTCGCGCAGAAGGTCGATAATCAGCAGCCCGTCGGCCAGATCGGCCTTTTCGACACGGACATAATCGGCCAGTTCGAAGCGACGTTCGAAGCCGCGATTGGCGATGCCCATGTGCAAGATTTCCCCTTCACTGGCTTCGTCGCGCTTCTTGCCGACGATCACAAGCAGGTTCTGCTGCGCGGTAATATCGATATCGTCCGCACGGAAACCAGCCACGGCAAGGGTGATGCGATAGGAATCTTCGTTCCGGCGCTCGATATTGAAAGGGGGGTAGTTGTCGCCACTGTTGTTGCGTACCTGGCTCTCCAACAGGTCGAACAGCCGGTCGAAGCCAACGGTGGTGCGGCGATAGGGAGTAAAATCCAGTCGGTTCATCGAAACAAATCCTCTTCTGAGCAATTTATCGAACAAGGGGACCCGATAATTGCGGCATCCCCGGCATACGCCCGGACGCCATGTATGGCCGTCCAGGCAGTGTGGAATTTAGGAAATTCAAATTCTGGTTCAAGTATGCTGAAATCCATGAAACGCAGGAGTACAAAACGCCAATGGCTCGTCCCGAAGTAACGATCTACACGAAATTCGGCTGTGGTTTCTGCGTGCGGGCGAAGCGCCTGCTCGATGGCAAGACGGTTGATTATGTCGAACATGACATCACGATGGGCGGGCCAAAGCGCCAAGAGATGCTGGATCGCGCGCCCGCAGCACGCACCGTGCCGCAGATATTCATCGGCGATTACCATGTCGGCGGATCGGATGAGCTAGCCGCCCTCGAAGGCGCGGGCAAACTCGACGAATTGCTGGCGGGTTAGCGCGGTTGTCGAATGTCCGAATAGCTTTGCTGCAGATGAATGCGGGCATCGATCCCGCAGCCAACGCAGATGTTCTTGCCGATGCGGTCATCACTGCGGCTGAGGGTGGTGCGGCAATGCTGTTCACACCGGAAATGACCAATGTGCTGGATCGCGACAGGGGCAGGGCATCGCAACGCATTGTGTCAGAACAAGAGGATACGGTCCTCGGGACAGCAATCGAGCTCGCATCGGAACACGGCATCTGGATTGCTCTGGGATCGCTGGCGCTGGCCAACTCCGATGGCAGCCGTGCCAATCGCTCTATCGTTATCGCTCCCGGTGGGCAGATCGCTGCACGTTATGACAAGATGCACATGTTCGACGTCGATCTGGAAAACGGTGAGAGCTGGCGCGAATCGAACGCTTACAAAGCCGGTAATGAGGTGGTCACGGTCGAAACACCACTCGGCAGGCTTGGGCTGGCGATATGCTATGACCTGCGATTTCCCGCGCTGTTCGAGGCGCTGGGCAATCGTCAGTGCGATGCCTTAGCCGTACCTGCCGCTTTCACCCGGCCTACCGGCGCAGCGCATTGGCATGTCCTTCAGCGGGCTCGTGCAATCGAAGCCAGCGCTTTTGTGATCGCAGCAGCGCAAGTGGGTGAGCATGAAGACGGTCGCACAACCTATGGTCACAGCCTGGTGATCGATCCCTGGGGCGAAGTTTTGCTCGACATGGGCGGTGCAAAACCGGGAGTTGGCTTTGCCGACATCGATCCGGAACGCGTTGCCGCGGTGCGCCGGCAGGTGCCCAGCCTTGCCAACCGTCGTGCGATCGCCAATGAGAGCTTGCTATGATCGTATTCGACTTAAGCTGCGACCAGTCGCACGGTTTCGAAGGATGGTTTCGCTCGGCCAGCGACTACGAAGATCAGAAGGATTCCGGCCTTCTGACTTGCCCGATTTGTGGTAGCACGAAGATATCCAAGGCACCGATGGCGCCCGCCATTCCGGCCAAGGGCAATCGAGTGCAGGAACCGGCCTCAGCCTGCCCGGTCGAGGGACATTTCACCAATGGCCCTATGCCGGAGGAAGTCGCCAAGGCTTTCCAGGCGCTTGCCGCTGCACAGCAGAAGGCTTTGACCGAGAGCGAATGGGTAGGCGATCGTTTCGCGGAAGACGCGCGTGCGATGCATTACGGTGAGGCTGACGAGAAGCCGATCCATGGACGCGCATCGGCAGACGAGGCCAAGGCGATGTTGGAAGAGGGGATCGCCGTGGCGCCCTTGCTGGTGCCGTATGCGCCGCCGGACGAGTTGAATTAAGAATTTTCTGGCAATTCATCCGAATAGGTTGGGCAAGGAAAAGTTTGTGTATCTATCTGACAGTGAAGGACCCCTCAAAATTTTGGGGAACTAGGCGATTGATATTAGTTTTATATTTGGAACCTAATGGATACCCGAGCCGCGTTAGGGATGGAAAGCAGACTTCAGCTACTAGCAAAGTAAACTCTATTTCTTATCACCAGCACAAGGCTGGGTCCTCTGCCGCTAGTAATGGCCGTTGATTGCGCCAAAAAATAGGTCTTGAATGGCGTTTCGCGGGCGCTGCCATATACGCAGAAGAATTTGCCACGCCTTCCACCTAGAATAGTGGCAAGATAAAGTACGTCTGCGCAATGCTGTTGGTCGCGTAGGCAACAGCGCCTGCACACTTAGTCGGTTCTATTGAGCGGGAATATCGATTAACATGATTGCGTTGGGGGTCAGTGTCAGCTCGATATTGCCGCGCCGGTCGATTGGAATGCTTTGCGCCCGAGGTATAGCTGCGACGCTGTAACGCGCGAAAATCTGGTTGCTGGTTGGATAGCGCGGACTGCCCATGGCCCGATAAGCCGCGAGCGAGTTGCCATGGTTATCATCGAGCGTGATCACTCGCGCAGTTCTGCCCGGCTTGATCCCCAGTAGGTGGACTTTGACACGGCGATCGATAGGCTGCTTGATGGTCGGTGGGATCAGGTTCCACACCGCTATTTTCATAGCGCCGCGATGCTCGTGGGCCGCGAGTACATGATTCTCGGTCGTTGGCAGGCGAGTCGTCCCGAGACGATGGAGCAGTGCAAAGGCCGTGAAACCGGGCATGCGGATGCCGCCGGGCCCGATCAGCCCGAACTGGACGTGAAAAGGCGAGGTATCGGGACCGTTTTCCTCGAATACCGCGCTAAAAATTCAGAAAGACACCGCCTGGACAAGGCCGTCGCATTGTACGATGTCGTTTGCCAGAGCCGCGCCGAGATAAGCAGTGTCACGCGCGTTGAGCGGGCCGTAGGATGGCACGTTCCATTCGGTCCAGAACAAGGGCAGTTGCGGCAACGCTGATTGCGCGATCTGGTCGTGAATCTTCCGAACTGCACGGCACAGGCGTTGTTCCATCGGCACCGGTTGGTCGTTGCCGAACAGGTCCTCGACCGTGTCATCGGCATAGTCATGGGTCGAGACGAAATCGTCTGGGACATGGTCAGCATGCATATGAGCGAAGAATTCAGGTACCCAATGCGCGCTTGAGGTTGCAGGACCCCCAACCCTGAAAACGGGCGAAACCGATTTGAGTGTACGGGCGGTGTGCTCGTATAGCTTGGAATAGGTCGCCTGTTTGGGTTCGCCTGCCCAGAAATCGATATTCGGCTCGTTCCAGACCTCGAAGTACCAGCGGGCTATCTCCGCTGCACCCTAGCGATCGAGAAGATGCTCAGCCAACGCCCGCGTCAACGCATCCCAGCGACCGTAGTCTTTGGGCGGCGCCACGATCTGATGGTACCAGAAGGGATGTACCGCCTGCCATACAGCGAGCTCTTTGGGTATGAAGCTGATTTCGACGATCGGCCGCACGCCCTCGGCAAGTAACCCGTCGTAGATTTGGTCGACTTGGCTGAAATTGTAAATCGGACGGCCGTTTTTGTCCTCGTCATAGACACCATTTTCGTCATGCAGAATTGCGTGGACGCGCACATAATGAAGATCGGTCGTCTGCTTCATCGCGGCGAGGTCCTCGCGGTATTGCGCCCGCAATGTGAGCGCCGCCCGACCCGATCCGACCATCTCTTCCCAGTAATGCGGAAAAGGATGACCATCCTACTGCGTTTACACCACGACCTACTCGTTGCGCAAATTAGCGCGGCGGTTGCCGCCGGCAGGATATAGCGCCATCGCCAGGTTTAGCGCCACGAATAATCCAGCAATGCCTGGCAACGATTCTAAATGCCCAACTCTCATTTTTTCATCGCCTTTTCCCTGCGCCGTCACAGGCCGGACATCGCGGTTGATCACCGGTCGGGTGCAACAGTTTTTTGAGGCGAAATTTATCTTTCCAATACTATAACCGCTTACAATACTGGCTTGACTGGGCCCGGTGATGGGCCGGTCGTGGTCCGATTTCCCGTTTTCACGGTAGAGGTTTCAGAAGACCGACGCCTGCGTGGCTTGTTATTGAAAACGCCTTGGCTCAGTTTGTGTCATCGTCGTGATGATAGAATGTGTCTCTTTTGCATCACTATTCCGGCTTTATCAGGCCGTGGGCTACAAAGATCTGTAAAATATAGGGAAAAGGGTAAAAAAACAAAATACGTTCCCCATTGTAACCGGTTACTATTTGGATTAACTGTCCCATCCAACGACCCGCGTGAATGTGGGTTTCGTTCATAAAACTGCGCAAATGCGCTATATGGGAGGAGTTGTTAGGCATGGGCAGGTTCTGTGACATGAGGGTCGCTGGGCTCCTCAAGCTGGGAAGTTCGCTGGCGGTCATCGGCATCGCGACCGCAGCGGTCATGCCGACCGCGGCATCGGCGCAAACCTCCCAGGCGACCTTGCGCGGGACCGCGCCCGCGGGTGCCACCGTAACCGTCACCAATGTCGAAACCGGATCGGTGCGCACCGCCCAGGCCGGCAGCAATGGCACATATGAGCTGGTCGGTCTCCAGCCGGGCAATTACCATGTCGCCGCATCGGGCGGGCTCGAAGGCGACGTCACGCTCTCGGTGGCGTCGGTCTCGGTGCTCGATCTCGCGCCTGCTGCTCAGGCAGCTGCGGGCGGCAATCAGATCGTGGTCACCGGCGTGCGCCAGACGGTCGAGGTGAAGTCCTCGCAGGTCAACCAGATCGTCTCGCTTCACGATATCGCCAATTTGCCGCAGGCGACGCGCAACTTCCTCGAATTCGCCTCGGTCGTCCCGGGTGTCGCATTCACGGTGGACCAAAGCGGCAACACCTCGCTACGAGGCGGTGCTCAGCTTGACTCGGCGGTCAACGTCTACATTGATGGGGTCAGCCAGAAGGATTACGTCGGCAGTGGCGGTGGCACCGGCGGCAGCGGCTCGGGCTTCACCGGCAGCGGCGGCTCTAATGGTCAGGGCGATCCGGGCAACCCTTTCCCGCAGCTCGCGATCGGCGAATACAAGGTTGTCACCTCGAACTACAGCGCCGAATACGGCGACGCTTCGAGCGCAATCATCATCGCTTCGACCAAATCAGGAACCAATCAGTTCCACGGCGAGATCTTCGGCGACTACACCGACTCGCACCTACGCGCGTCGCGCCCCGATGAAATTGCTGCTGGGACTGGCAAGGCTCCGGTCCCGACCAAGGAATACGGCGCGGCGATCAGCGGTCCAATCATCAAGGACGTCGCGCATTTCTTCTTCACCTGGGAACACAAGTCGCTGGCGAATTTCAGCACTGTTTTCCCCGATGGCTCGGTTCCCACTTCGGTTATCGCACAATTGCCGTCCAATTTGACCAGCCAATTCGGCCCGGTTTCCAATCCGTTCACGGAAAATCTCTATTTCGGCAAGATCGATATCGAGCCGACATCGCGAGATCGGCTCGAATTTACGGGCAGCCTGCGGCTCGAAACCAATATTACGGGCGGCGATGGGCAGAACGCCTTGTCGACGCAGTCGCCCTACAAGAACGACGTTAAGCGCGGCGATTTCCACTGGCAGCATAACGCCGATCACTGGACCAACGAATTCCGCGCATCCTACCAATACGCCAATTCCTCGGCCATTCCGACGACCGCCTCGCCGCAGTTCGACTACACCTACTTCCCCAATGATCCCAACTCACCCCAAAGCAACCAGAACGGTGCCGGGATTATTAACGTTGGCGGTCCCGGGTCCGGCGTCGGCGTGATCAACAAGCAGCGCGGCTGGACCTTTGCCGACAACCTCACCTTTACCAATTTCGAATTTGCCGGCACGCACTCGCTCAAACTCGGAGTAAGCTACGGCGCGATCAAGCTGACCACGCAGAACGCCAGCTCTGATCTCAACAACGCAACCTATTATTATGCCGTGACAAATGACGGCACGGTCCAGTCGCAACCGTGGCAGGTCCAATTTCCCAATCTGACCGCAGGCTTCAACACGCCCAACGTCACCACCACCGACAAGCAGTTCGGCGCTTATATCCAGGACACCTGGGACGTTAACGACAAGCTGGAATTCAACATCGGCATCCGCGTCGATCACGAGGTTGTTCCGGCCTATCTGAACTACGTGACGCCGGCCAATGTCGTCGCTGCGCTGAACGGCCCCTTCCCGGGAACCAACCAGACCTATGCCTCGGTGCTTGCGACCGATGCGCCGGGAGCGCCCGGCATCAATATCAATGATTACGTCAGCACCGGTTCGAACCGGAAGGCGCCGTGGAATTTCTCGCCGCGGCTCGGCTTCTCCTACGACTTCCACGGCGACGGCCGGATCGTCGTGTTCGGCGGCTATGCCCGCGCCTACAACCGCAACCTTTTCAGCACGCTGGCGCTGGAAACCACCAAGATTGCGCTAAACGGCAATCCGCAGGTCTATTTCCCATCCGCGCAAACGCAGGATGCGTTTGGGCCCTGCCGAACAGCCGCGGATATCAACGCGGACAATCACTGCTATGCGTGGGATCCATCCTATCTGACGCCGGAAGGGTTGGCGCAGCTTCAGACCAGCCCGACTTCGCATGAAGTCGATCTGATGCGCAACGACATCAAGACGCCCTATTCCGATCAGTTCAGCCTCGGCATCCGTAACAAGATCGGCCATTGGAACACGCAGGCGACCTTGTCCTATGTCGCCAGCTATGACGGCATCTACGGGCATTGGGGCGCGCGCTATGCCGATGGTTCGTACTACCAGAACGGCAGCCAGTGGGGTGCCCAGGGTGTACCCGGGGTGGGTTCGCTGATCCTGTGGGACAACGGCTTCAAGGACACCAACTGGCAGGTCGCGCTGGCGGCGCAGAAGCCCTATACCAAGGCTTCGGGCTGGAGCGCAACGATCTCCTACACCTATTCGGCGGCAAAGCAGAACAACTCCTACGCCTATGGCGCGGGCGGCAATATGTATCTGTTCGACTACCCGACTATCGCCAGCTACCCGCTGCTGACCTCGACAGCGGTCCCGCGGCATCGCCTGGTGATTTCGGCGACGAAGGACCTGTTCTGGGGCATTTCGATGGGCGCCAGGCTGAGCCTTGCGACCCAAACTCCGGTCAGCGCGATCTATGGCTGCGGTCCAAACGTCACCGGGTGTACTGCGATGGTCGATGGTGGTGGCAACACCTATTACGTCAACTCGATTGGTGGCGGCACTGGCGGTATTGCTGTGCTGAAGCCCTCGGGCGGCTTGGGATACAAGGATCTCGACGTCCAGTTTACCAAGGACTTCAACCTGTTCCATTCAGTTAGCGCTTATGGCCGGATTGACATCTTCAACGTGTTTAACTGGCACAATTACGCGACGACCAACATCAATTACACGAACAACGTACCGACCTCGGCCACGCCCAACACCACGGGCCCGATCTACGGCACGCCGTTCGAGATCAAGTTCACCGCGGGTATGCGGTTTTAATCCGCATCCCGATCGACTAGAGGCAGGGGAGGGCGCGTTTGCCCTCCCTTGTCGTTTGTGAGGAGTGCGATGCCGCAGGATTCCAGCCGCAGTCCGATCCGGTCGATCGCTGTCATCGGCGGCGGCTCGGCGGGCTGGATGAGCGCTGCCGCGATTTCGAAATCCTTCGGCGGCGCGGTCGAGGTGCGGCTGGTCGAATCCGACGAGATCGGCATCATCGGCGTCGGCGAGGCGACGGTCCCGCATCTCTCGCTGTTCAACCGCCTGCTCGAAATCGACGAGGCGGATTTCGTCCGCCAGACGCAAGGCACCTTCAAGCTCGGCATCCAGTTCAAGGACTGGGGCCGGATCGGCGACAGCTACATCCATGGCTTCGGCACGATCGGGCGCGATCTCGGGCTGCTGCCCTTCCACCAATACTGGCTGAAAGCGCGCACGGCGGGCCGGGCCAAGGATATCAGCGCCTATTCCCTCAACACGCTGGCGGCACCCCAGGGCAGGTTCATGGTGCCGCCGACCGATGCGCCGCCGAACACCCCGCTCGCCGAAATTGCCTATGCCTATCACTTCGACGCGCACCTTTATGCTCGCTATCTGCGGCAGCGCGCCGAAGCGCAGGGCGTGACGCGGATCGAAGGCAAGGTCGTCACGGTCCATCGTAACGGCGAAACCGGCTTCGTCGAGAGCGTGGAACTCGCCAGCGGGCAGACCATCGCCGCCGATCTGTTCATCGACTGCAGCGGCTTTCGCGCGCTGCTGATCGAGGACGCGCTGGGCGCGGGGTTCGAGGACTGGTCGCAATGGCTGCCGGTCGACCGCGCGCTAGCGGTGCCGTGCGAGAAGGTCGAACCGCCGACGCCCTACACCCGCGCGACCGCGCAATCCGCCGGGTGGCAATGGCGCATCCCGCTGCAGCACCGCACCGGCAACGGCTATGTCTATTCAAGCAGCCATGCCAGCGATGACGAGGCCGCCGAGCTGCTGATGCGCAATCTCGACGGGCGCGCGTTGGCCGAGCCGCGGCTGATCAAGTTCACCAGCGGTCGTCGGCGCAAGCTGTGGGACCGCAACGTCATCGCCATCGGGCTTTCCGGTGGTTTCCTCGAACCGCTTGAATCGACCGCGCTGTTTTTGGTCCAGAGCGGCATCAACCGTATGATGCATCTGTTTCCCGATGCCGGTTTCGACCCCGCGCTCGCCGATACCTACAACGGCCAGATGCAGTTCGAATACGAGCGCATCCGCGATTTCCTGATCCTGCATTACCACGCGACCGAGCGCGACGATTCGGAGTTCTGGAACCATGTCCGGACCATGCAGGTGCCCGATACGCTGCAATCCTATCTCGACCTGTTTGCCGCCAACGGCCAGTTCTTCCGCAATGACACCGAGATGTTCGGGCTCACCAGCTGGGTGCAGGTAATGCTGGGGCAGGGGATCATGCCGCGCAGCCACCACCCCGCGGTCGACTGGGTGCGCGACAACGATCTGTTCGCGCTGGTCGATCATGTTGACAAGGTGGTGTCCTCGAACGTGTCGCTGATGCCCAGCCACGCCGATTTCATCGCCCGCAACTGCGCCGCACCGCCGCTCTAGTCAGCTGCCGTCACTGCCCGCGGCGGTGATGCAGGAACCACATGTAGAGACCCTGGTCGCCATAGGCCGCGTCCCAGCTGCCATGCCCGGTCGCGGGGTAGATCGTCAGCCGCGGAGCGCCGCCGCAGCCGCGGATCGCCTCGACCATGGCGATGTCGTGAATCACCGGGACCACGGTGTCGCTGTCGCCGTGGAAGTCCCACACCGGCAGCTTCGCCAGCACGCAGGCCCGCGCGGTGTCGCCTTCCGCCGCCACCGGAGCGATCGCGGCAAAGCGGGTCGGGTCCGCCTCGGCCCAGGCCCATGTGGCGATGCCGCCCATGCTGAGCCCAGTAAGATAGATCCGGTCGGTATCGGCGTGCAGCCCAACCAGCGCCGCGTTGAGCGTGCGGTTGAGCGTCGGTATGTCGAAGGCGTCTTCGCTGGTGGTCTGCGGCGAGATCACGATGAAAGGGAAGGCCGGATCGCCCTTGACGATCTCGGGCGGTCCGTGCGCTGCGACCTTGGTGAGGTCGGTGCCGGCCTCGCCTGATCCGTGCAGGAACACGATCACCGGCCATTGGGCGCCAGCCGCCGCGTTGTACCCCTTGGGCAGGAACAGCAGATAGGGAAACCCGCCCGTCGGCGCGGGCTGCTCGGTCTGGCCTTCAATCGCAGCGGGCGTTGCCGCCGTGGCAAGATCCGCGGGCGTGCGGGCACTTGTCGGGCCGGTCGTGAGCAGAACCGCAGCGGCGACCAGAGCAAGCCGCGCGCTCATCGGCCGAGCCATCCGCCGGAGAACCCAGCCCGCTGTAAGCCGCGCCGGATTGTGGGCGATCGGCGCATCACGCGCCAGACCGCCTCGCTGCGGTAATTGGCCAGCATCCCCAGGATCGGCCCCTGGTCGATGCCGAGCCAGTCTGTCGCAACCCAGCCCTTGGCCGCATCGACGCTGCCGGTTTCCACTTTGACCGAAGTGTCACGGAAGCTTGGGTTGAAGGAATCGCGAAAGCCGTACTGGCCATAGATCTGCGCGCCGTGCCGCTTGTGCATGGCGAGCGCGGCGGGGATGCAGATTTCCGGTGCGAACGGGGTCGCGCCGATCGCCGCGGTTGGCGCGATGGTGCCATCGTCGAAGCCGTCGGGCTCATCCTCGGGCCCGCGCGCCGAATAGCCGCGATATTGCGCCGTGCGCTGACCATGCGGCAGGGTAAAATTGCCCGGTCCGTCGCACGCCGTGAGGCCCCAGACCTCGTCGTCATAGCCGTCCCAGCCCATCGGATTGCGCAGGCACCAGTCGCGGTTGGCGTAGGTGTTGCGGCGGGCGTTCTCGAAATAGTCGAACCCCGCCTGGCGCATCGGTTCGTCGCGAATGCCGCGAAAATCGATCCACATCTCGGAATATTGGTGCCCGAACAAAGGCGCGAAGGCGAGTCGGCGCGTCGCCCCTTCGCCGCGCCAGAATTTGGGATACGGCGCGGTCCAGGCCGACCAGCTGCCGTCCATCGCCGGATGGCGGGTCGCGCCCAATGCCAGGACATAGACCAGCTTGCCTTCGTTGTAGCCGTCCCAGTTGCGGTCGATGAATCCGGTTTCGGGATGCCAGCCCATCGGGATGCCGGGCCCGGCATGCTGGAACCAGTTCCATTCGGCGCGCTCGACGATCTCATGCGCAAGCTGACGGATTTCGCGCTCCTCGGGGTGCATGCCGTCGAACCATCCGGCGGAGAACAGCATGCCCATGAACAGCAGCGAGCTATCGACCGTCGACAGCTCGGTCTGCTTGAACCGCAGCCCGGTTTCCATGTCGAGGAAATGGTAGAAAAAGCCTTTGTAGCCGGCGATATCGCGCTTGCCGGGCCCGCTCGGCAGTTGGGCCATGAAACGCAGCGTGGTCAGCGTCCGGGTGCGCGCCGCCGCGCGCGTGATCCAGCCGCGCTCGACCCCGATCGGATAGGCGGTGAGCGCGAAACCGATCGCGGCGATGCTGGCGAAGGACGGGGTCGGCCAGCGGTCGGGCACCATGCCGTTGGCCGGATTAGCGCATTCCCAAAAGAAGCGGAAAGTCCGGTGCTCGAGGTTGGTGAAGAACGCGGGCAGGCTAGGTGCATGCTGACGCAAAGGCTTCGCCCACACCGAGTAACCGGTTACATGAAGGAGTGTGCTCCCTAATCCCAGGGCCGCGCTGCGCAGGGCAGCGCGACGTGCAATCCGGAATGTCATATTTTATCCTCTTTGGGTTGATGGGTTTCAGGCGATCAGCTGGTTCGGGTTGTCTGGCGCAAGACAAGCTCAGGTGCAATTTGCTCTATTATTGGCTCCTGACGACTCTCGTTGATCTGTTCGAGCAGCCGTTCGATTGCCAACGCGCCGATCCCAACCATGTCGCAGCGCACACTCGACAGGCCGAGATAGCGCGCCAGCGGAATGTCGTCATAACCAGCAACCGCAACCCGGTCGGGCACGCCGATTCCCGCTTCACGCAGTGCCATCAGCACTCCCATGGCCATCATGTCGTTGGCAGCGACAATCGCGTCGAATTCGGTTTTGTCAGCGAGCAGTCTGGCGACCAACGCACCCCCACTAGCCTCCGCGAAATCGCCTTCGACCACATGAATCGGAAGATCGGGCGCGAAGTCGGTCATGGCCTCGGTGAAAGCATCACGCCTTTCGGCACCGTCGATATTGTCTGCTGGGCCCGACAAATGCACGATTCGATGGCGACCGTTATCGAGCAGATGCCTCACCATCAGCCGAATCCCGGCACGATTGTCGACCTTGATCGCAGAAAAACCGCGTTCTGCAGGACTGTTGACGAGCACTGCTGGGATACTGCGCGGCAGCAAGTTTTCAAGATCGCTGGCGGACAGCTGCGGTGCCATTACCACCATGCCGTCGACCCGTCCCAGCATCGCTCCCATCGCTTGACCGGCCAATTGGTGGTCGGCGTGCATGTTCGAAAGCAGCAGCATATAGCCATGTTCGCTGGCGGCCTTGTCCATTCCGCGCACGATTTCGCTGAAGTACTCGCCATGAAGGTCGGGCAACACCACGCCTATGGCGTGGCTGCGCGCCGTGCTGAGGCTGCGCGCAGCGGCGTTGGGAACATATCCCAGAGACTGCATCGCCGCCAAGACTCGCTCACGCGTGTTCGGATGAACATTATCGTGACGATTCAACACGCGTGAAACCGATGCTACTGACAACCCGGCCATCTGGGCCACATCCCGAATGGTCGCTGGCTGGTCGCGCAATCCTTGATCCCCAATACATTCCAGAGTGTTTTATAGCGTGTTGTCGTTTCGATAGCGGAGTGCGTAAACGATTGCCAGAACACCTTGGAGTGAATTTGTAACCGGTTACTAAAAATGGTCAATCATCATTGCCTATCGAGCAAAAAATTGGCCTGACAACTTAGGCGGTTCCTGAAAACGATGTCGGATATGCGGATGTCCCGTCGCAACGTAATTCAGGCAATGGGAATTGCGGCTGCCTAGAGCGTCAGTCCATTGCGCGCGGCGATCGAGACGGTAGGCGCCTTGCTGGTATTGCAATTTGTGGACACCCTGATCAGCCGGATGCCCTTGACTAACTTTTCCGCAGCCGATTTCGTATTTGAAGATTTGGGATTATCCCCACCCTTCATCACTACGACAAAGACTAAATCTGTCTTAAATTACAGCCTCAAATCTGTGGTATTGGTGCTGACGAACAATATAACGAAGACTGCCGACTGCCGACTGCCGACTGCCGACTGCCGACTGCCGCTGATCTTGTTTTAGAACATGCCTGGCCCCATCCTTTCGGATCGCGCCAGCATGAAGCTTGTGGTGGCGGATGCGGTGGAGTCCTCGCCGACGTAGATGTCGTAGCGACCTGCTTCGGTTCCCCAGCTCCCGTCGAGCCGCGCAAACGCCAGATCCTTTGGCGACAGGCTGAATGTAATCTGGCGCGTTTCGCCCGGCGCCAGTGCCACACGTTTGAAACCCTTCAGCTCGCGAACAGGCCGGCTGACGTCCGCTATCCGGTCATGGACATAGAACTGCACGACCGCTGTTCCGGCTCGCTTGCCGACATTCGTGACCTCTTCCGAGACAATCAAGGTGCCATCCGGGTTCAATGTCTCGTGATCGACCTTGGGGACGCCGAACCGAAAGCTTGTGTAGCTCAACCCATAGCCGAATGGGTACAGCGGGGTGTTCGGCAAATCGACGTAGCGACTGGTGTAGGTTGTGTGCTGATCGCCCGGTCGGCCGGTCGGCAAGTGGTCGTAGTAGAGCGGCACCTGGCCGAGCGAACGCGGGAAGGTGACCGGCAGCTTGCCTGAAAAATTAGCCTTGCCGAACAACAGGTCGGCGAGGGCTGGTCCGCCCTCATCGCCGGGAACCCACGCTTCCACGATCGCCGAGACGTGCTGGTCGAGCCAGCTGAGATCGAGTGCGCGGCCCGACATGACCACCGCGACGACCGGTTTGCCCGTAGCCAGAACGGCTTCGACCAGCGCCTGCTGACGGCCGGGCAGCTTGATGCTCGAACGACTGTCACCCTCGCCGTAAATATCGTGGCTTTCGCCGAGCACCAGGACCGCAACATCGCTGTTCCTCGCTGCGGCCACCGCTGCGGGAATGCCGCTGACATCGTCGCCTGTTGCAGTGACACCTTGCGCATAGCTGATCGTCGCTCGATCCCCGACCGCTTCGCGCATACCAGCGAGGACGGAAACCACGTCCTGCGGCTTGCCGAGCGCGGGCATCACGCCCTGCAAATCGCGCTGATTGTCGGCCAGCGGGCCGATCACGGCGATGCGCCCCTTGGCTTCCAGTGGCAGGACACCATCGTTCTTGAGCAGCACCATCGTCTCGCGTGCGGCCTCGCGGGCCAGCTTGCGCTTGGCCGGTGTCAGCGTGACCTTGGCCACCCTTGCTGGGCCGCCATAGCGGAAAGGGTTGTCGAACAGGCCGAGCCGCGCCTTGGCTTCGAGCACGCGGCGCACAGCCTGGTTCAGGCGCGCCATGGACACCTTCCCACTGCGGACCAGGCCGGGAAGTTGTGCCGCGTAAACGCCGCTGTGCAAATCGACGTCGATACCGGCATTGATGGCGATCCGGGCCGCGTCGGCATCGTTCCGTGCAATACCGTGTGTTTCCAGCTCTTTTACGGCATCATAATCCGACACGACCAGGCCGTGATAATGCCAGCTGTCACGCAGGATCCCGGTTTGCAGCGCGCGATCTCCGGTTGCCGGGACGCCGTCCAGCGTGATGAAGGCAGCCATGATCGATCCAATCCCGGCATCGGCCACGGCCTTGAACGGCGGGAGATAGACGTCGCGAAATTCACGGGATGGGATCGATGTCGCATTGTAATCGCGCCCTGCGCCAACCGCTCCATATCCGGCGAAATGCTTGGCCGTCGCCATCATCGTATCGGATGCGGCCAAGTCATTGCCCTGATACCCTTCGAGCTGCGCCAGCGCCATGCGCGTGCCGAGATAGGGATCCTCTCCCGCGCCCTCTACACCGCGCCCCCATCGTGGATCTCGCGAAATGTCCATCATCGGGCTGAAGGTCCATGTAACGCCAGCCGCCGTCGCTTCCTCAGCGCCGGCACGGGCGACCCGGGTCGCTAGGTCGGTGTCGAAGCTTGCAGCCATCGCCAGCGGCATCGGGAAAAGAATGCGGAATCCATGATTGACGTCGCCCATGAACCACAGCGGGATCTTGAGGCGTGACGTCATTGCGACCTGCTGCTTGGCTTTCGTGTATTGCTGGACATCGATATCGGGAATGACGCCGTTTGTACCGCCGAGCCCCTGTGCGATGGCCTTGTCGAGATCGCCGTGATCGGCCCCCAATATGCTCAATTGGTTGGCCTTCTCCTGCAGGGTCATGCGGGAGATCAAGGTGTCGATCTTCGCCTCGTCCGGTTGTGTGCCAGGTGCCGCAGCCAGTGAAGAAAGTGATACAAGTGCCAGCGACCCGGCTACCAGCAATCCCGCAACGGACTTGTTCACACGTCTTCCTCTCATCGATTGGCGACAGCGCCGTAGTGAAACAATTCTACATCCAGATGCCAGCAAATCCTGACTGCTTGAGATCTAGAACCAACCACGGGTGGCAGCCACGCATAGTCCGCCACACCAAACTGTTGCGAAAACTGGCGAACATCATCACGATCAGACCCATGATCGATGCCGAGAATGTTATCATCAAGCCAGCGAGTTTTGGATCGGCCGCATCGTGTTGTCCCTTAATCGGGATGTGGTGAAGTTGCCATTGAACCCATCAGCAATGCAATACTTGCCGTACGTCCGTCCACTCTTGGCGCTGCGCAAAGCAGCAGCGACGGAGCCACGATTGCCGATACGAAAGGCAGTGAATTCTGCGCCGCCGCGGGCGTGATGGTGCCATAGCCAAAACGGTGAGACAGGGTGTGCGGGCTGAACGTCGAATGTGTTCGATACTACCATTCTTCCCACTCTTTATGACATGCTATCATTACTAGTTGTTCATGAGACCCGACGCTTACTCAGCAGATGGCCGCGCCTGTAAACCGCCTCGGTCTTGTTCTTGCCCATGCGGCAAGAACAGCTTGGGCAATATCGCTCTGGTGCTAGGTCCCTCACTCACCCGACCGAGAAATGCTGAACGCAACGCATTCGCTGCATTGAGCTCATGCAATAAGGAAGCGAACACTTGACTGGCTTATGGCTGGAACATAAAAAGAACATATGGTAATCGTCCGACCTTCGTCGTTTGCATGTAATTCGCCGCGTGGATCACGCCGGTGGCCAACCGGCGTCACTTCGCTTGATGCAGCGATAGCGGGTGGCTTCGCTTATGGACGGATGCACGAATTCTATGCTGCCGAGGCGGGTGATGTTGCTGCTGCTGCGGGCTTCGTCGCTGCGCTTGCCATTAGTATGGATTCAGATGAACGCTCTGCAGTTCTGTGGTTGCGTGCGCAGCGCGATATGGCCCGCATCGGTAGTCTGCAGGCCACTGGTTGGACGGAGCTGGGTGGGCAGCCCGACAGTTGCCTGTTCGGTCTCGCGCCGGACGAGGCAACGCTTCTCCGCACAGCGGTTGATGCCATGCGCAGCGCAGCGCTGAGCACAGTGATCGTCGAGGGTTGGGGGCGAATGAACAAGCTCGACTTGACCGCAAGCCGCCGTCTGACGCTCGCTGCAGAGAAATCCGGCGTGCAGCTGTTCTTGCTGAGGATCGATGCCGAACCGTCGCCGAGCGCGGCGCAGACGCGCTGGCAAATTGCCGCTGCGCCGTCGCGAGAACTCCCCGGCAAGGCGCCAGGCGCGCCCGTGTTCGCCGTGGAATTGCTCCGCCAGCGTTCGGGTCCGGCGGGTCTTGCTTGGGAATTGGAGTGGAACCGTGACCAACGCATGTTCCGGGAAGCGGCGCTATCTGGCGCTGTGGTTCCCGTTCCTGCCGGCGGAGCGGCTGCGGATACACGCGCCGGAACGCTTCGCCCCATCACCGTCCGAAACGCCGCTTGACGCCCCGCTCGTCCTTGTCACCAAGGTCAAGAGTGCGCTGCGGCTGGCGGCGGTCGACGCACAGGCACAAGCGCTCGGCCTGACGCCGGGGCTTGGCCTCGCCGATGCGCGTGCGCGCCACCCCGACCTGGTTGTTGCCGAACTGAACGAGATTGCCGATCGGCATTGGCTGGACCGGATGGGGCGCCGCTGCAATGGTTGGTCACCGCTTGTCACGCCGATACCGCCCGACGCCATCGCGCTCGACATCGCGGGAGCAGCGCATTTGTTCGGCGGCGAAACCGGGCTGGCCACCGAAGTTGAGGAGACATTTGCCGGACTAGGCATGACCACACGAATTGCCGGTGCGGATACCTCGGAAGCGGCACTGGCGCTCGCCCGTTACGGATCGCTACCGGTGCGCGACGAATATGATGCAATCCGCGCGTTGCCGGTCGAAGCGCTGGGGCTGGAGGCAGAAGCAACAATTGCGCTGCGCCGCACCGGGTTGAAGTGCGTGGGCGATGTCGCGGTGCGCCCCATGGCGACCATCGCCGCGCGCTTTGGAGCGGACGCGGTTACTACTCTGCGCCGCCTGATCGGTGAGGAGCAGGCGCCAATCCCTGTATTGGAGCAACCCGAAAGATTGCGTTTCGAGCGGCGGTACGCCGACCCCATCGGTCACCAGTCGGCGGTTGCCGCATGTTTTCTCGAGCTGTTGCGAGAATCCGCGCTTGCACTGGAAGCCAAGGAGCAGGGCGGCCGCGCATTCCGCCTGACCCTCGAACGCAGCGACGGTGCGCGTCAGCAGCTCTTCATCGAAACCGGCCATCCGACACGCGATCCGGTACCGGTTTTGCGCCTGTTCGACGAACGGATCGCGACGTTGGCCGATCCGCTCGATCCTGGCTTCGGGTATGATCGCATCGTGCTCGATGTCGGCGCGACGGAACCGCTGGCACCTTCCCAGCCCGAGTTTGAAGGAGGGGAGCAGGCGCAGGCGGCTTTGGCAGATCTTGTCGACAGGCTCAGCACGCGGCTCGGCCCGAACGGCCTCGTCCGGCTTGAACCGCGCGATAGCCACATCCCCGAACAGGCGCAGTTCGCTTTCCCTGCCATCCATGCCCGCACACCGGTACGCTGGCCCAAACCGCCTCCGGGAGAGCCGCCGCTGCGACCGCTGTTCCTGTTCGACCCGCCCCAACCGGTCGAGGTCATCGCCGAAGTGCCCGACGGTCCGCCCCACCGTTTCCGCTGGCGGCGCAAACTCCAGGAAGTGCGGCTCTACGAAGGTCCGGAACGCATTGCCGCCGAATGGTGGCGCAGGAAGGGCGGGGAACTTCCCGGTAAGGGCGGACTGACGCGCGATTATTATCGGGTCGAGGATGTGCGCGGACGGCGCTACTGGCTCTTCAGGCATGGTCTCTACGAGGAAAAGACGGACCCTCGCTGGTACCTGCACGGGCTTTTCGCATGAGCGTTGCACCTGCCTTCGCGGAACTCGCCGCAGCGACCAATTACTCGTTCCTGCGCGGCGCGTCGCATCCGGCCGAGATGGTCGCTCACGCCCATGCGCTGGGCATGGCAGGCATAGGCATTGCTGACCGCAACACTGTGGCCGGCGTGGTGCGTGCGCACATGGCCTGGCGCGATATCGGTGGGATGGACAGTGGCTTTCGTCTCGTCGTCGGCGCTCGACTGGTCTTTGTCGACAGCACGCCGGATGTGATCGCCTACCCGGCCACGCGTCATGGCTGGGGACGGCTGACGCGACTACTGACGCTCGGCAATCGCCGCGCAGACAAGGGCGAATGCGTCCTTCGTGTGGAGGACCTGATCGATCACGCCGAAGACCTGTTGCTGATCGCAACCGGGCGCGACCGGGAGGTCCTCGACCGGCTATCCGAAGCGCGTCCCGGCGCAGTGTGGCTTGCAGCCACGATGCATCGCACGGGTGCGGACGCGCGGCGACTGGCCGAAGCGCGTGCGCTCGCTTTGTCGGCGGGCGTGCCGTTGCTTGCAATGAACGATGCACTCTATGCGACGCCCGACGCACGGCCGTTGCACGACATAATGACCTGCATCCGCGAAGGCACGAGTATGCAGGCTGCCGGTCGCCGCCTTGCCGCAAATGCCGAAAGGCACCTCAAAGCGCCTGCCGAAGTCGCGCGCCTGTTCGCTGCATGTCCTGACGCGATCGCGGCAAGCGGCGATATGATTCGGCGCATCTCCTTCACCCTCGACGACTTGCGTTATGAATATCCGCATGAGCCGGTACCTGCAGGGTGGGAGCCACAGAGCTGGCTCGAGCACCTGGTGCTGGAAGGCGGGGCGACGCATTTTCCCGATGGCCTGCCCGACACCTATCGCTGCGTTCTGGAGGAAGAATTCCGCCTGATCCGGGCAAAGGACTATGCCTGCTATTTCCTCACCGTGCACGATCTGGTGCGTCACGCGCGCAGCCTTGATCCGCCGATCCTGTGCCAGGGCCGCGGCTCGGCCGCCAATTCGCTCGTGTGTTATTTTCTTGGCGTGACACCGATCGATCCGGTTCGGGAAAAACTGCTGTTCAGCCGCTTTCTTTCAGAAGAGCGCAACGAGCCGCCGGATATCGACGTGGATTTTGAACACGAACGCCGCGAGGAGGTGATCCAGTATGTCTATGAGCGTTATGGGCGCGAACGTGCAGGCATCGCCGCAACGGTGATCCACTATCGCCCGCGCAGCACGATCCGCGAGGTCGGCAAGGCGCTGGGCCTCAGCGAAGACGTGACCGCGCGGCTCGCTAGCACGATCTGGGGAAACTGGGGCGACGACGTGCCTGAGCAACGCGTGGAAGAGGCCGGGTTCGACCTGTCCAATCCGCAAATCGCTCGCTTGAGGGAGCTGGTCGGCCGCTTGCTGAATTTTCCCCGCCACCTCTCTCAACATGTTGGCGGTTTCGTGCTGACCGAAGGGCGGCTGGACGAGATGGTCCCGATCCACAATGCCGCGATGCCAGATCGCACCTTCATCGAATGGGACAAGGATGACATAGACGCGCTGGGGCTGATGAAGGTCGATGTGCTGGCGCTTGGTATGCTCACCTGCATTCGCAAGAGCTTTAATCTGCTCAGCGAGCACGGTCTTGGTGAAATCAGCCTGGCGAGCGTGCCACGCGAAGATCCGGAAACTTACCGGATGCTCCAGCAAGGCGATTCCATCGGCACTTTCCAGGTCGAAAGCCGCGCACAGATCGCAATGCTGCCGCGAATGAAGCCAGCGTGCCTCTACGATCTCGTCATCCAGGTTGCGATTGTACGGCCAGGCCCGATCCAGGGAGGAATGGTGCATCCTTATTTGCGTCGCCGTGCGGGAGAGGAAGCCGTGGTGTTCCCCTCGCCGGGACCTCCGCATGATCCCGATGAACTGCGCGAGGTGCTGGGCAAGACACTGGGCGTGCCGTTGTTTCAGGAACAGGCGATGAAACTCGCGATCGTAGCGGCTGGGTTCACGTCTGCAGAAGCCGACGGCCTGCGCCGTGCGATGGCGACTTTTCGACATATGGGGACGATCCACCATTACCAGCACAAACTCGTGGGCGGCATGGTCGCCCGAGGATATACTGAGGAATTCGCCCTGCGCTGTTTCGAGCAGATCAAGGGTTTCGGGGAATACGGCTTTCCCGAAAGCCACGCGCAGGCTTTCGGCTGGCTCGCTTACGTGTCTTCCTGGCTGAAGTGCCGCCACCCGGCGGTATTTACCTGCGCCTTGCTCAACAGCCAGCCAATGGGTTTTTATGCGCCCGCACAGCTTGTGCGCGATGCGCGCGATCATGGCGTGGAGGTGCGCGCTATCGATGTGAACGCAAGCGATTGGGACTGCACACTTGAAAATGGGGATGGCGGCGCGCTGTCCTTGCGTTTGGGGCTATCGCGTATCGATGGTTTCCGGGAGGACTGGGCCAAAGCTGTCGCTGAGACGCGCGCGAGCGATATTTTTCACTCGATCGAAGATCTCGCTCGCCGTGCCGCAATTCCGCCCGCTGCATTGCGCAAGCTGGCCGACGCCGATGCCTTTGGTTCGCTGAAGACCAGTCGGCGAGAGGCCTTGTGGGAAACACGGCGGATACCGGGCGGCCAGCTTCCCCTGTTCGCTTATGCCGACAGGGCCGAGCTGGGCGAAGAACCCGCCGCCACGCTTCCCGCGATGACGCCCGCCGAGGAAATTGTCGCCGATTACCAGACAACGCGGCTTTCGCTTAAAGGGCATCCGATGGAGTTCCTGCGCGATACATTGGCGCGGGAAGGCATTCTCTCCTGCGCCGATGCCAATGACCTGCCTGACGGACGCAAGGCGCGCGTAGCGGGCGTGGTTCTCATCCGTCAGCGTCCGGGTAAGGGCAATGCGGTATTCATCACCATTGAGGATGAAACCGGGATCGTGAACGCGCTGCTATGGGCGCGGGATATGGAGCGTCAGCGACGGGCAGTCATGGCTGCGCGGTTGATGCTCATCGAAGGTACGATCCAGCGCAGCGATCAAGGCGTGATCCACCTGATGGTGGCGCAGGTGATAGACCGGACCGCAATGCTGAACAGTATTTCTCAAAGTCCGCTTTCCGGCCTGGAATTGTCACACGGCGATGAGATCGCGTTCTCAAAACAGCCCCGCTCGCACGGCCACCCTCGCAACGTTAGAATTCTGCCTCGCTCTCGGGACTTTCATTAAAATAGTGAGCCTTTAGATCCACGCGTGAATACTCCCAAAGAAAATGCATGGAGAAAAACTAATTTAATAATTCGATATTTAATATAATGCCAGAAATAATAATATATTTGATATATCTCAATAAATAAAATAGGATGACGCAGAAATAGAAATCGAATATTTTCTATTGGATTCCATATTTTTAGGACCAATCTACAAGATTAAATTGATATTTTCTTCCATGTTGGAGTACAATATCCGGATCAATTTCTAGCCCACTCGATTGTGGCCGTAACCAGTCCGCCCGAATCCGCCAAAGTCATGAAAAAGGTTATCGCTATTATTATGGTCAGACCTGAAAGGAACTCGGCGAACGGATAGTTGGCAAAGAAAGCAAACAGCGCGTCGGGCATGCTCTCTTTGACCGCTGCAGGCAATCCACCATACCGACCAGCTCGATATAGAGCGCACTGTCGCCAAAGATCGGCATCTCAGGAAAATCCTTATGCAAAGAAAGTCGAATTCCGATGGGGCCACTCGAAGACGCCTTCTCCATTCCCTGGCATCTCGGCTTCTTCAACCGCAACGATTTACTGACCTACTCTTTGAATAGATCGACTATTCGAGCAATGCCAAACAACCGCGGCAAGAGACGCTTCGTTAGATCTGCTCAGGACAGATCTCGTTGGGTGTCGGACTCGAGCGCGTCCTTGGTCTAGCGATAAGAGGGATGCCTCACCGCGTCTGATAGAGTTGCTAAGAAGCACGCCGAGCGTAAAGCGTAGCTACTGTAGGTGTCGGCCAATGTTGTACTACTCGAAAGACCACTCGCGAATTCTGCCAAGAGGATTGAAACCGTGCGAATTGATCGCTTTGCCGAAGTGTTGCGAGAGGGATTGCGGTCGGGTAATTCAGCTCTACGGCAGTACTAAGTCCGGAGCCTTATAGATCGGGTAGAGATAGGCGACGAGCTATCCGAAACTCAGGCTAAGCAAAGCCCGTGAATGTACTGTTGGCCGTGAGGCTAATCCAGCCAACACTAGAATGCTTACCATCGAACGGAGATGGTGCGCCCGACAGGATTCGAACCTGTGGCCCCCAGATTAGGAATCTGGTGCTCTATCCTGCTGAGCTACGGGCGCGCCGGAGGACGCCTTAGAGAACTGCGCCGGGGCTGACAATCAGTCTTGCCGTATGTTCGGCGGACCTTTCAGATAGTCCGCATCACTGACCTTCTCCAACCATTCCACGACTTTGCCATCCTTGGCTTCCTGCAAGGCGATATGCGTCATCGAATTGGTCGGCGTCGCTCCATGCCAATGCTTGTGTCCGGGCGGGCACCAGATGATGTCACCTGCGCGTATTTCGACGATCTCCTCGCCTTCGCACTGCGTCCAGCCGACCCCGATGGTAACGATCAGCGTTTGGCCGAGTGGATGGGTATGCCAAGCCGAGCGCGCACCTGGCATAAAGGTTACGGTGGCTCCGGTCAGGCGTGACGGATCTTCGCGCTGAAACGACTGGCTGACGTAAACGTCGCCAGAGAAATATTCAGTCGGGCCCTTGTTCGTCGGTAGGCTTCCGTTGCGATCGAGTTTCATGCGTTTTCCAACTCTTCGATAACCTCATCCGGCCTCTTGCCCAGCGGGACCGGCTCCTTGAAGGTATGGGTAATGTAGGGGAACGGGATCTCGATCTCCGCTTCGTCGAGCGCGTCCTTGATCGCATTGACCACACTCGATTGCACTTCGAGCAGGTTGTTCTGCTTGGTATCGACCCACCAGCGGACGAGGAGGTCTATCGAGCTGCCGCCGAATTCGCGCAGATAAACATCCGAACCACGCTCTTCGTCGATCCCGGGCACCGCCTTCACCGCGTCCTCGATGGTCTTGCGTGCCTTCTTCAAATCGGTGTCGTAGGAAACGCCGACCATGAGTTGGAAGCGCCGGAAAGGCTTGTCGCTGTAGATCTTCACCGGGTTCTTGAAAATCGTTGAATTCGGCAGAATGGTCAGCTCACCGCTGAACTGGCGAATATGGGTTTCGCGCAAGGTTATCTTCTCGACAGTGCCATCGATGCCGTTTGCCTCGATGTAGTCGCCCAGCTGCATCTTATCGCGCAGCATTATGAGTACTCCGGCGAGGAAGTTTTCAAAGATATCCTGAAAGGCGAAACCGATTGCCACGGCTCCAACGCCGAGGCCGGCTACTGCGCCACCAAAGGTAAAACCCGGTACGACGATCGTCATCACCAGCAGGAACCCGACGATCCAGACGACCACTCTGGTGAGAGTTTGTGCCAATTGCCGCAGATCTTCACGGATATGCGCCCGGCCGGTCAGTTTCTTTGCTACTCCCACCAGCACCCGAGCAACGATGGCAGTGATTATGAGAACGATAATCGCGATAACAAAGTTGGGCAGCAGCTTGACTGCCCCCTCCGCCATGCCCTGAAGTTGGTTTTCCAGTATTCTGATATAATTCACGAATTCATCCGTCCTGATCTACGTCATTTATTTACTAGCGAACATGGAGGCATACCGCTCGTCAACCCGCGGGATTGGCTTCTCCAACATTCTTCCCAATGGGCACCTGTTCCTTGAAGGTGTGGGTAATGTAGGGGAAGGGGATCTCTATCCCGGCTTCATCCAATTCACGCTTGATAGCGCGGACCACACGGTCGCGGGTTTCCCACATGTCACGCGGTTTCGATCCGGCCCACCAGCGCACCTTGAAATCGATCGAGCTGGAATTGAATTCCTGAGCGAAGATATCGATCCCGCGTTCGGCCTCCACGCCTTGAACGCTTTCGACTGCCTTGCGGATGACGTCGGCTGCCTGATCGAGATCGGTATCGTAGGACACCCCGGCAACGACTTCATGACGTCTCTTCACCTCATCGGTGAGGATTTCGACGGGGTTCTTGAAGAGCACCGAATTGGGAACGATTGTCAGCTCGCCCGAGAGCTTGCGGATATGGGTTTCACGCAAGGAAATATGCTCAACCCTACCCGAGATACCCTCGCATTCGATCATGTCGCCGATACGCATCTTCTCGCGGACCATGATGAGGACACCGGCGAGGAAATTTTCGAAGATATCCTGAAACGCGAAACCGATTGCGACCGCGCCAACCCCGAGCCCGGCAAGCAGGCTCGCCGGAGTCAATCCCGGCATGACCACCACCGCGGCCACCATCAGCCCTGAAAGCCAGATGACGAGCTTTACCAGCGTATCGATCAACGCCTTGAGGCTTGGCCTGATATTGGCGGAAGCGGTGGCGCGCCTGGCAATCTTTGCCGCTATTCTGGCGATCAGCCACGTCACTATCAGGATAATGATGGCGATGGCGATGGATGGCAGGGCGCGAACAAATTGCTGCCCCATACCGATCACCTGATCGTGGAGTGTCGCAAGCGCGTTTACGGATTTGGTGCCCTGTGGTGCAGCCGACATCGATTTCCCCTTTGCCCGACTCTATCCGTGGGACGGGGAGGGGTTCCCGAAATGCGGAGGGGAGCGCTGAGCGAATTCGTGCGCCGCGCGGACCTTCAAACTAGCTCTGAGGTGCCTTATCGGCATTTTCCCTGCGCGCTATTTCATGCAGCCAGGCGGCATGCTGCGGCGCCTTCTTGGTCTTGCTCCACTCCTCCAGCATTGGCATCGCGACACGCTTCAACTCGGCGTATTGTTCATCGGTACCGATATCCGCCGCCAGTTCGACGCGGTGGCCGTTGGGATCGAAGAAATAGATCGATTTGAAGATGCCGTGATGCGTCGGCCCCAGCACATCCACCCCTTGGGCTTCGATATGAGCCTTTGCAGCAATCAGTTGCTCTTCGGAGCCTACGCGAAAGGCGAGGTGCTGAACCCACGCAGGCGTATTCTCGTCGCGACCCATGTCCTTCTGGTTGGGTAGCTCGAAAAAGGCGAGGATGTTGCCGTTCCCGGCATCGAGAAACACATGCATGTAGGGATCGTATTCGCCGGTCGAGGGCACATGGTCCTCGGCGAATGCGGTGGTGTAATCCATGCCAAGCACACGACCATACCATTCGACCGTTTGCTTGGCATCCTTGCAACGATAGGCGGCGTGGTGGACGCCGCCCAGCTTGATCGGGTGAGGGGAGGTGCTGGCGTCGCTCATTCTGCTGGCTCCGCTTCAACGGTTTTCGCATCTTCAACGCTCAGCGTACCGCGCTTGATCTGATCACGCTCCATGCTTTCGAACAGCGCCTTGAAATTGCCCTCGCCAAAGCCTTCGTCGCCCTTGCGCTGGATGAATTCGAAGAACACCGGCCCGACCTGTGCTTCGGCAAAGATTTGCAGCAGCAGCCGAGGCTGGCCGCCTTCGGTCGTGCCATCGAGCAGAATACCGCGCATTTGGAGCTCATTAGTGTTCTCGCCATGACCCGGCAGGCGTTCGTCGAGCATCTCGTAATAGGTCTCTGGCGGAGCGGTCATGAAGGGCACGCCGTATTCCTTGAGCTTGTCCCACGCCTTGACGAGATCGTCGCAGATCAGCGCAATATGCTGGATGCCTTCGCCGTTGAATTCACGCAGGAACTCTTCGATCTGACCCTTACCGCCTTCGCCTTCCTCGTTGAGGGGGATGCGAATCTTGCCGTCCGGCGCAGTCAGCGCCTTGGAGGTGAGGCCGGTGTATTCGCCTTTGATGTCGAAGAAGCGGATTTCGCGGAAATTAAACAGCGTTTCATAATAGTCGGCCCAATATTTCATCCGACCGGTGTAGACGTTATGGGTCAGGTGATCGATGCGATCGAAACCGGCGCCTTGCGGGTGGCGTTCGACGCCCGGGAGATATTCGAAATCGATGTCGTAAATCGAAAGACCTTCGCCATCCTCATTCTCGTAGCGGTCAAGCAGGTAGATGATGGCGCCGCCGATACCGCGGATGGCAGGAAGGCGCAGTTCCATCGGCCCTGTTTCGACCTGCACAGGTTCTGCGCCCTTCTTGAGCAGATAATCGTAGGCGGCAGCAGCGTTGCGGACGCGGAAACCCATGCCACATGCAGAGGGGCCGTGTTCGCGGGCGAAGAACCATGCCGCACTTTTCGGTTCGTAATTGAGGATCAGGTTGATCCCGCCCTGGCGCCACAGCGCGACGTCCTTGCTGCGGTGGGTCGCAACATGGGTGAAGCCCATCGCTTTGAAGACAGGTTCGATAACGCCCTTTTCCGGTGCGCAGAATTCGACGAATTCGAATCCGTCGAGCCCGACGGGATTCTCGAACAGGTCAGCCATGAAACTCTCTCCTGAATTGGCAATCTAGTTACATTAGCAACTATATCGAATATCCTTCCTTCTGTCAACGCAACGCGTGGTGAAACCGCACCGTTCCGGCGTAAATCCTGCCAAACTCTAACAATGGTCCTTGCATGGCGAGCTGAGGTATGATTCATGGTGAATCATGGGGAAGCGCCAGAACAGCATTTTACGATTATTGCCGAAAAGTGGACGAACCGAATTCGTCGCGCTGGCGATTCTCTTGCTGCTTGCCGGGCTTGCTATCGCTGGCCCATCCGGGTTGTTGGCCTGGGGTGACAATCTCCGCCTGCGTGACCAACGCCAGAAGCAATTGACGGAACTTACCAAGCAGCGTGATGCTTTGCAGAATCGCGTCAATCTGCTCGATCCCAAGCATGCCGACCCTGATATGGTGGGGCAACTCGTGCGCAGCCAACTCAACGTTGTGCATCCGGACGAGGTCATCATCAAGGTCGACGACTAGGGAACCTCGACCCCCTGCAAATTCTTTTGTCTGTGTGGCCCGTTGCGCACTGCTTTGCCTTGCGCCTATAGGCCGCAGCAATTCCTCCCCCGGACAAAGGACAAATCCCCCTTGGCCAGAGCACCTCGTAAGAAAACTTCACCGTCCACCAAAGCTGCCGCTTCCAATGCTGAGCAGGCCGAGCGCGATCTCGAATTCGCGTTGCATTCGTTGCAGGAAGAGCATCGCAAGCAGCCGCGTTACGATGCGAGCATGGATGAAATGCTCCATTTCTATGAGCAGATGCTCCTCATCCGGCGTTTCGAAGAGCGTGCCGGCCAGCTTTACGGCCTCGGCCTGATCGGTGGTTTCTGCCACCTCTATATCGGCCAAGAAGCCGTCGCGATCGGCCTGCAGTCCGCTCTGGACCAGGACAAGGACAGCGTGATTACCGGCTATCGCGACCATGGCCACATGCTCGCTTATGGCATCGATCCCAAGCTCATCATGGCCGAGTTGACCGGGCGTCAGGCCGGTATTTCGAAGGGCAAGGGCGGGTCGATGCACATGTTCTCGACCGAGCATAAGTTCTATGGTGGCCACGGCATCGTCGGTGCGCAGGTGCCACTTGGTGCAGGCCTCGCCTTTGCGCACAAATACAACGAAGACGGCGGTCTGACCCTGGCCTATTTCGGTGATGGCGCAGCCAATCAAGGCCAGGTCTACGAGACGTTCAACATGGCGAGCCTGTGGCAGTTGCCGATTGTCTTCGTGGTCGAGAACAACCAGTATGCCATGGGCACAGCGGTCAAACGCAGCTCGGCCGAAACCAAGTTCTATCGCCGCGGTACCGCGTTCCGCATTCCCGGCATGGATGTGAACGGCATGGATGTGCTCGAAGTGCGCCAGGCTGCCGAGGTTGCGTTCAAGCATGTGCGCGAGCAGGGCGGGCCGGTGCTGATCGAATGCAACACCTATCGCTATCGCGGGCACTCAATGTCGGACCCGGCCAAGTACCGGACCCGCGAGGAAGTGCAGGACGTGCGCGAACACAAGGATCCGATCGAGGGGCTCAAGAAAACCCTCATCGAACAAGGCAAGAGCGAGGACGATTTGAAGGCGATCGACAAGGCTATCCGACAGAAGGTTTCGGAAGCGGCTGACTTTGCAGAAAATTCACCGGAGCCCGATGCCAGCGAACTCTACACAGACGTTCTGGTGGAGAGCTACTGATGGCGATCGAACTCAAGATGCCCGCGCTGTCCCCTACCATGGAGGAAGGCACGCTCGCCAAATGGCTGAAGCAGGAAGGCGACACGATTACCGCCGGTGACATCATCGCCGAGATCGAGACCGACAAGGCGACGATGGAATTCGAAGCGGTGGACGAAGGCACGCTCGCCAAGATTCTGATCCCCGAAGGCAGCGAGAACGTTGCGGTTGGCACCGCCATCGCAATGATTGCCGGTGAGGATGAGGACGCCGCCGAGGTTGAGGCGCCTGCTGCGAAAGCTGCTCCCGAATCGGAAGCGGCGCCCGAACCGAAGCAGGACGACGACACGCCGATCAAGCCAGCCCCAAGTAAGGAGGCCAAGTCCGACCCCACGATCCCCGAAGGCACCAGCATGGTCAGCCGGTCGGTTCGCGAAGCTCTGCGCGATGCGATGGCCGAGGAAATGCGATCCGACGAGCGCGTCTTCGTGATGGGCGAGGAAGTCGCCGAGTACCAGGGCGCGTATAAGGTTACGCAGGGACTGCTCGAGGAATTCGGCCCCAAGCGGGTTATCGATACGCCGATCACCGAATACGGCTTCGCCGGAATCGGCACCGGTGCGGCGATGGGCGGGTTGAAGCCGATCGTCGAATTCATGACCTTCAACTTCGCCATGCAGGCGATCGACCATATCGTGAACTCTGCCGCCAAGACGAACTACATGTCGGGTGGTCAGATGCGCTGTCCGGTGGTGTTCCGCGGGCCGAACGCGGCGGCCAGCCGGGTGGCAGCGCAGCACAGCCAGAACTACGGTCCTTGGTACGCAAGTGTGCCGGGGCTGGTGGTGATCGCGCCCTATGACGCGGCCGACGCCAAGGGTCTGCTCAAGGCGGCGATCCGCTCGGAAGATCCGGTGGTCTTCCTCGAAAACGAGCTCGTCTATGGCCGCAGCTTCGAGGTGCCCGACCTCGAGGATTATGTGCTGCCGATAGGCAAGGCGCGGATAGTGCGCGAGGGCAGCGACGTGACCATCGTCAGCTATTCCATCGGCGTGGGCTTTTCGCTCGAAGCGGCCGAAAAGCTGGCGGCAGAGGGGATCGATGCGGAAGTTATCGATCTCAGGACGCTGCGCCCGCTCGACAAGCAGTCCGTGCTCGACAGCCTTGCGAAGACCAACCGTTTGGTGGTGGCAGAGGAGGGCTGGCCGACCTGCTCTATTTCATCGGAGATCATCGCGATCTGCATGGAAGAAGGCTTCGACCATCTCGATGCCCCGGTCCTGCGCGTCAACGACGAGGACGTTCCGCTTCCCTATGCAGCCAATCTGGAAAAGATCGCCCTGATCGATGCCGACCGTATCGTGAAAGCGGTGAAGAAAGTCTGCTATCGCGATTGATGCGATAGCATGGCGTTAGACCTGCGATCAGACAGTGTGCTGGTCGCAGGTTGCGCTGCTTTCGGCGGGCGAAGGATTATAGATCTGGCTGAAGTCGCGCTTGTCGCGAACGATGAATGACGCCGTGTAGTGGATCTTGCGATTCGATAGCAGCATCCCCCCGAACAGTGGCTGGTACTCGTAGTTGATCTCGACAAACATGACCCCGGAATCCTCCGGCGAGGAAATCGCTGCACCTGCAGCACCCATTCCAGCGGGAGCATCTGTGCCCTTATCGGAAATCGTTGCCGTTTTGCCTGCGTTTGCAGAAGTCGAACCGTAGCTCGAATCATAGCCGACACCGCTCTTCAAGCCGATACACCGTTGCCAGTGGATACGCTGGACTGCTTCACTGTCATAAGATTGGCGAATATTTTCAAGGCTTGAAAGAGTTATACGGCCATGTTTGGTCAGGTTGATACCTGCCCCTTGGAGACGGGCGCCTTGCAGGATGTCGTTGAGGTCTATTTCACGCAATTGCTGCGAGGTGAGATTGCTCGACCTGCCGACACGTGATGCATTGTCCGCCAGACTCAGTGCTATCTGGCTAATCCTCAGATTGACGATTGCGTAGTTCGAAACCTCGATTCCAAAGGCGCCTATTCCAACTATAAGTGGCAGGGAGTAGGCGAATTCTACTAGTGCGACACCGCTTGCCTCATCCTTTAGCCGGCGGAGCCAGCCACGGCGGCAATCCCGCGGCGACTTTTCGATGTTATGCGTCATGTGCAAACAACCGGAGTGACGCTGGTTTGTTGTGCCGCATAAGGTTGGTTTTTCAACAATGTCGTCGCACTGATTGTCACTTTGGATGACAGCCCGATCATTCCTGCCAGTGGAAACAGGCGAGGATAGGTGATCGCCATCGTGTAAGCCGTGACGTCGCTCGCCCTACCTTGTCCGGCAAGCCCCGGATCGGCATCCCAAGTGCCGTTGTTGTTGATGTCGGTGAAACATTCTCCTGTATCGCGAACGCCGTTCTCATTGGCGTCGGTGAACGGTTCGGGAGCGACGGCCGAGAAACTGTCGTAATTCTTGCGCTTGGAGCACCACGTTGATGTTCCATCGTTAGACCCGGTACAAGATTGCGAGAGATTGTTCACGACGGGACTCACCAGTGCAATCACCTGGGAATCGATAGTGGCCGAGTTGTCGGCTCCGCCTTCAATTCCCGAATTGCGCCCTGCCTGTTGGACCGCGCCGGTGAGGATCGATTCGGCGTAGATTTGGTATGTCAGGTCGCAGAACCCCATCATCAGCACCATCATAACCGGCGCCAGAATGCCGAACTCAACGGCAGTGACTGCGTTACGGTCATGCCGCAGGTTTTGGATGGAGTTCTGCGTCACTTGGTCAGCCTCAACATCGCCAGTCGCTTGGCAATGGTGCCGAATTTGTTCGACAGGTCCGTGCCGTCTGTCGTGTAGAGAGCCTGCGACGGAATCGTCGCGCAGGATTGCATCGGACTGCTGACGCTGGGTCCGATGGTCACGGTCCAGATATCGATATTCCTGGCCTTTGCAGCTTCGCAAACTGCGAGGAAGCGAGCGTTATGGCGATTGGTCTGGTTCGACATATCGCCGCCGGTCACGCGGTGATCGTAAAATTCGATGCCATACTGGCCATAGATGTTGGGGGAAGGCGCCATTGCTCCGTCGGTGAGGAAGACAATGACCCGATTGGGCGGGGCAGGGCTGTTCGGCCAGACGGCCGTATCGCTGGCGAAAATGCCATTCGGCGAAAGCAGTCTGGTGCCCCATATCATTCCGGTGTCGTGATAGGTGCCGCCGATTGGTTTGAAATCGCTGGCGTTGACATAGTTCGCGACATCGGTCCGCGTCATGTTTGCAAGTCGCGCAACCGGCTTGCCGCAGGACACATACCCGTATTGCTGATAAACCGGCCAGCCCAGATTGGGATGATCGTAACTGTCGCCGTTCGAAGTGGCGCTTGAGGTAGAATAGTAATTGTGGCGGGCGTAAGTGAGATCGGGAAGCAGGGGCCGCCATCTCGTAGAGTCGGATGTCGGAATAAGGTCGGGATCAAGGTCTGCCGGCAAGTTAGTGAGGCCAAACGAGCTGGTCGCGGTGGTGTCGCGTTCTTCGACGCAGCCTATCCATCTTGTTGTGGAACCATCGACCTCGGTGGGATCGGTTATTGTGTTCCCGGCGACGAGAGCGGAAACATCGAACGAAATCCGGTCATAGCCCCAGCGAGGGCCGAGCGTAGCGGTATTGAAGGTGCATCCGTACCAGTAGCTGTAGGATGTGGTGACCTGGGTCGCGGTTCCTGTAGCTGGGTCGTACGGATAGGGATTGCTCGCAGTGGGCGCTGGATTGCGCGGGGTTGCGGCCGCTGCACAACTGCTCGAATTGTATCCATAATAGCTACGGCTATTGTTCGACACGACATAGTCCCCGACGACCTTGCGCGACTGATACGTCCAGTTCTTCGTCGAATTACCGGCACCCCCCACCATATAGCCGGATGAAACATCGGTGATCGCCTTTCCGGCATTCACCACCGAAGTGTATGTGACGAAGCCATAGCGGATATGCGTGTTCGGGTCGGCAGTGGCCGCGAATGTATCGTAAAAGTTGAGTACCGCAGACCGTAGCGCGACGATACGCGAATGGGTCTTCTCCGGGACATAGTAGCCGGTCGTAGAGGCATAGCCGGGGACGCCATTGCTGGAACTTGGCCGAGAATAGGATTGAGTGCCCACTGAATTTACGTAAGCGGCGCAGGTGCTTTCACTATCATTGGGCGCGCAAGCCATCGATCCAGTGGTGTCCAGCACGAACATGATATCCGTATCCGCTACGTCATAGCGCGCGGCACAATTGGCGGTAACGGTTTGCGACCCAAAACCGAATATCGTCATGATGGTCATCGGCACGGTCGCTGTGGCCGATCCGCTGACCTGGTTATTTGCGGCTTTCGTCGGAGTGAACCTTACCTCGGACGCGGCCATCCAGCCAGATGAGAAATTGTTATTGAAAAATGCATTGGCCTGATGTGCGGCCTTGTCATCGAGTGACGAGGAAGTCAGTTCGGTCATGAATTTTCGACCAGCCAACACCCCGGCGTCGCAGGCCTGCTGCAACCTCGATTGAACGACATGTATGCGTGCGATGTCGATTGCCGATCCGGCAAGAACGGTCATGGGCACGAGAATTGCGGCCATCATCGCGAGCGTACTGCCCGCAGTATTCCGGCGCAGTTTGCGCAGGAATGTGCAGCCCAGATACCCGGAAGAAAATTGTATCCGCCCCATCACCCGCTCGAAAAATGCTCTTCCACCAACGGTGTGAAAGATGCTTTGAACTGCATTGCGTGATAGGACGCTCAGGTAAGTGGATTTGTACCTGAGCGATAAGGATTAATACCAAGCATGCTTGGCGGATCATATCATCGCGGGTCCGAGGAATTTTTCCCGACATGAGTATGGGCCAGCACCAGAATCAGTCCGGTATCGGTCGGGAGATCGATCTTCGGACCGAGCAATTGCTTGCGGTCAATCTGGCCAAGCCTGACGACCGTCCGATCTTCGAGACATTCTTCGCGCTCGACAATCGACTGGCCGAGATTTCAACTCGCACGAGCGAACCGATGTTTGCGCAAATGCGACTGGCATGGTGGCGGGACAGTTTTGCGGGTGGTGACAAGGCGGAGGCCAAGGATCCGCTTCAGCAAACACTGCGAGAATGTTATGGAACGCGATTGATGGAGTTCACCAGTCTCGTGAATGGCTGGGAGGCGTTGCTTGTGGGCGACTCTGCGGACGCGGAGCGGGTCGAAGAGTTCGTTCGGGGATATGCCGATTCCTTCGGTCTGATAGCCGATCTGACAGGTTTGGGGGCGTTTGGCCGCCAAGCGCGCCGGGCAGGTGAACTCTGGGCGCTTTCGCATGCTGCCAGGAGCGAAGTGCGCGATGCGGCTTTGGCTCGGGTAAGGGATGGCAGTGAATTGCGCTCGCCGTTCTTGCCGAAGCGGTTGCGCCCCTTGGCCATGCTCGGCGTACTGTCTGCGCGGGCCCTAAGAAAGGGCGGCGTCGACCTCATTGGCGATCGGCTGAGTCCCTTGGTTGCCTTGCGTATAGGATTGATTGGACGATAGAATACTCGCCAATGAACAAAATGGGGGGCGCAATGGGTAAGGTGGTACTGGGTGCCGTGATCGCGATGGCGATGCTGGGTATCGGTCTGTTCTGGTTGCAGGGCAGGGCAGAGGTCGAACGCGGTGCGCCTCCGCCGTTTGTGCAACCGGTCGCAAGCAACACCGGATTGCCCACCGCGAGCCTCGCCGATGCCAAAGGCGTCGCGCCGCCGGAGGCGACCGAACTCACCCGCGAACAGAAGCGTTTTGCCCGTTACGATCGCAACAGCGACGGGATCATCACGCGCAACGAGATGCTCTCGACCCGAACCGATGCGTTCAAGAAGCTCGACAAGGACGGCAACAATCTGCTGAGTTTCGAGGAATGGGCGGTGACCACGGTCGATCGGTTCGAAGGTGCGGACGCCAACCATGACGGCATCCTGTCGCGCGCCGAGTTTGCGACGACCAGAACGAAGCCCGCAAAGAAAGCGAAATGCCGCTGCTAGGCAGGTTCGAGTTGCTCGGCTTGCAGCCACGATCCGAAATCGGCCTTCGCGCGGTCGGTATAGGCTTCCTTGCGCGCCTTCTTCCTGACGTCAAGGAGCGGTGGGAACAGCCCGAAATTGACGTTCATCGGCTGAAATGTTTCGGCTTCCGCATCGCCGGTTACATGCGACAACAACGCGCCCATGGCGCTGGTGCGGGGCGGTGGTGTCCAGTCACGACCGCCGAGTTCAGCCGCCGCCATCAGCCCAGTGAGCAGCCCGATTGCCGAACTTTCGACATAGCCTTCGCAACCGGTGACCTGCCCCGCAAAACGGATATGCGAAGCGCTCTTGAGCCGTAGTTGTCGGTCGAGCACCAGCGGAGAGTTGAGGAAGGTGTTGCGATGCAACCCGCCAAGGCGCGCGAACTCGGCATTCTGGAGTCCGGGAATGGTGCGGAACAGCTCGACCTGCGCGGCGTGTTTGAGCTTGGTCTGGAATCCGACCATATTCCATAGAGTGCCGAGCTTGTTGTCCTGCCGCAGCTGCACCACCGCATAAGGCCAGCGACCTTGTGGAAATTCGGGCGTCGCATCGCGCGGATTATCCAGTCCCACTGGCTTCATCGGCCCGAAGCGCAGTGTGTCCACGCCGCGAGAGGCCATCACCTCGATCGGCATACAACCTTCGAAATACGGGGTGTCCTGTTCCCACTCGCGAAAGGCGATCTTTTCGCCATCCATCAGCCCTTGATGAAAGGCGAGGTACTGGTCCTTCGTCATCGGGCAATTGATGTAATCCTTGCCGTCACCCTTGTTCCAGCGTGACTGGAACCAGCAGATATCCATGTCGATACTGTCGCGATGGACGATCGGGGCGATGGCATCGAAGAACGCCAGACGGTCTTCACCGGTCGCCGCAACGATGTTCTCCGCCAGCGACTGCGCAGTCAGTGGCCCGGTTGCGACAATCGTCAGCCCATCATCGGGCAGGGCATCGACTCGCTCGCGCACAACCGTAACATTGGGGTGATTGAGCAATTCGCGTTCGATTGCAGCGGAAAAGACGTCGCGGTCGACCGCCATCGCGGACCCCGCCGGTACGCGCGCAACTTCTCCGGCGCGCATCACGATGCTGTCGAGCCGCCGCATTTCATGATGCAGGAGCCCCACCGCGTTGCGCTCATCGTCGTCCGAACGGAAACTGTTGGAGCAGACGAGCTCGGCAAGTCCTGAGCCCTGATGCGCCGGGGTCGTGTCACCGCCACCGCGCATTTCCGACAGGCGGACCTTAAAGCCGCGCCTAGCCAATTGCCACGTCGCTTCGCTTCCGGCGAGCCCGCCGCCGATAATGTGGATGTCGTAAGTCATGATTGGGCAGCACCTAGTGCTTGCGTGATACCCACATCAAGCCCTAGCTCTCAATCCGATGCCACACCGCGCCCTAATCGAACACCGCCCTTGGCTATTTGCCAGCCTCGTCGCTGCAATCAGCTATTTTATTTATGCCGACGAATCGGTTCCGGGCCTGTTCCTGACCGTGTGGAAGGGGGCGGGGGTAGGGCTGCTGGCCATTTATGCGGCTCGCAGAGCTCACAATGCCGATGGCTGGTTGCTGGTGGCGGTCATGGCGACGGAGGCGTGCGCCGACATGGCCCTGGAAGTCAGCTTCGTTGTCGGCGGAGCGCTTTTCGCCATTGGCCATGTCATCGCGATACGGCTCTTTCTGCGCAATCGGAGGACCACTTTGGCATCGAGCCAGAAGGCGGCAGCGATTGCGTTGATGGTCGGATCGCCCGCAATTGCCGCACTGCTGACGTTCGGACATGCCGGTTGGGCGCTTGCCACGGCCTATGCGCTGATTGTGGGAGCAATGGCGGGTAGTGCCTGGACGAGCGGTTTCCCGCGCTATCGCGTGGGTGTGGGCGCGGTGCTGTTCGTGGTTTCCGACCTCAGTATCTTCGCGCGCGAAAGCGGGCATATCACGCCTGCACTCGCCATGTGGTTGATCTGGCCGCTGTATTATGCGGGCCAGTTCCTGATCACCACGGGCATCGTTCAAAACTTGCGGGTGAGAGCAATCATCTCTCGCCTTGCTAATGCCTAAACTTCCTTAGGTGGAGGATCGTCCCGGTCCATCGTCGTTTGCGGTTCGGTCGGCTCGCTGGACCGTCCGACGATTTCCTCAACGATCGCTTCTTCCGCTTCGTTCTCCGGCGCTTCTTCCTCGTCCAACCTGACGGCCCCGACGATCTTTTCGCCGCCGGCAACATTGAACAGGCGCACGCCGGCCGAATTGCGGCCGATCACCCGCAAGGTGTCGAGGCCGATCCGGATCAGCTTGGCCTGATCGGTCACGAGCATCAATTGATCGCTCTGCGTCGCGGTGAAGCTGGCAACGACGGGGCCATTGCGCTTGATGTTGTCGATATTGGTGATGCCCTGTCCACCGCGGCCGATCCGGCGATATTCGTATGCTGAGGACAGTTTGCCATAGCCGTTGGAGCAGATCGTGAGGATGAACTGCTCCTTCTCCGCCAGTTCGGTGAAGCGTTCGGCGGACAATTCCGGCTCGCCTTCCTTCTCGGCCTTCCATGGGGCGAAACGGAGATATTGCTCGCGTTCCTCACTAGTGGTGCCGACCTTGTGCAGGATCGAGAGCGAGACGACCTCGTCGTCACCCTTGAGGTTCATGCCGCGCACCCCGGTCGAGGTGCGGCTGGTGAATTCGCGCACATCGTCCGCAGCAAAGCGAATGGCCTTGCCAGCACGAGAGGCGAGCAGGACGTCGTCGCTTTCGTCAAGCAGGGCAACACCGATAAGGCGATCGTCCGAATCCTCGTCGAACTTCATGGCAAACTTGCCGTTCGATGGAATGTTGGCGAAGGAATCCATGCTGTTGCGGCGTACCGATCCCTTGGCGGTTGCGAACACGACCGAAAGCGCGCCCCAACTGTCCTCGTCCTCGGGCAAGGGAAGCACTGTGCGGATCGTCTCACCTTCGTCGAGTGCGGGCAACAGGTTGACGATAGGGCGTCCGCGGGTTGCCGGGCCACCCTCGGGCAGCTTCCACACCTTGAGGCGATAGACCTTGCCGTGGGTCGAGAAGAACAACACCGGATTGTGCGTGCTGGTGACGAACAATTCGCTGACCGCATCCTCGTCCTTCGTTGCCATGCCGCTGCGGCCCTTGCCGCCACGGTTCTGCGCGCGGAAGGTGGAGAGGGGGGTGCGCTTGATATAGCCGTCCATGGTGACGGTCACGACCATCTCGTCCCGCTCGATCAGATCCTCGTCTTCGAGCCCGTCCCATGCGGGTGCGATTTCGGAGACGCGGGGCGTGGCATAGACCGCTTTGATCTCTTCCAGCTCTGCGCGCATGACGCCATAGAGCTTCACGCGATCGGCGAGAATCGAGAGATACTCCTCGATGGCGATGGCGAGTTCTTTCAGCTCGTCACCGATCTCGTCGCGTCCCAATGCGGTCAGGCGATGGAGGCGCAGGTCGAGGATCGCCTTTACCTGCCGTTCGGACAGGCGATAGGTCCCGCCATGTTCATCGGCGTTGGGCTCGATTGCTTCGACCAGCGCGATATACTGACCGATATCGCCGATAGGCCATTCCTTGGCCAGCAGTCGGGAACGCGCCTCTGCCGGATTGGGGGCGCTGCGGATCATCGCCACGACTTCGTCGAGGTTTGAGACGGCGACCACCAGGCCGAGCAAGATATGCGCCCGTTCGCGCGCCTTGTTCAGCTCGAACTTGGTCCGCCGGGTGATGACCTCTTCGCGGAACTGGATGAAGGCCTGGATGATGTCGCGCAGCGCCAGTGTTTCAGGACGGCCGCCGCGAATGGCCAGCATGTTGGCCGGGAAGCTCGCTTGCGCCGGGGTGTGTCGCCAGATTTGGTTCAGCACAACTTCGGGCGTGGCATCGCGCTTCAGGTCGACAACGACGCGCATCCCTTCGCGCGAGCTTTCGTCGCGGATATCGGAAACGCCTTCGATCCGCTTGTCCTTGGCGGCTTCGGCGATCTTCTCGACCAGACCGGACTTACCGACCTGATAGGGGATGCTGGTGAGCACGATCGAGCGCCGGTCACCGCGACTTTCCTCGATTGTGTGACGCGCCCGTTGGAGGATCGACCCGCGCCCGGTGGTATAAGCGGCGCGCGCGCCGGACTGGCCGAGGATCAGCGGCGCGGTCGGAAAGTCCGGGCCAGGGATGATTGCGAACAGCTCTTCCGATGTGATCGCCGGGTTCTCGGTAAAGGCGAGGCAGCCGTCGATCACTTCGCCAAGGTTATGCGGCGGGATGTTGGTCGCCATGCCGACCGCGATCCCGCCAGCGCCGTTGACCAGAAGATTGGGAAAGCGGGCCGGAAGAACCGTCGGTTCGCGACGCGACCCGTCATAGTTGTCCGCAAAATCGACGGTGTCCTTGTCGAGATCGTCGAGCAGCGAATTGGCGACCCGCGCCAGCCGCGCCTCGGTATAGCGCATCGAGGCCGGCGGATCGGGGTCCATCGAGCCGAAATTGCCCTGGCCGTCGACCAGTGGCACCCGCATCGACCAGTCCTGCGTCATACGCGCCAGTGCGTCATAGATCGCAGAGTCACCGTGCGGGTGGTAGTTGCCCATCACGTCGCCGACGATCTTGGCGCTCTTGCGATAGGGGCGCCCGGCGACGAAGCCACCTTCCTGGCTCGCAAAGAGAATGCGGCGATGAACCGGCTTCAATCCGTCGCGCACATCGGGGAGCGCGCGGCTGACGATCACGCTCATCGCGTAATCGAGATAGCTGGTCTTCATCTCATCGACGATGTCGATGCGGGAATATTCACTGCCGCCGGGTGCCGGCGGATACATCAGTTCGTTTTCGTCGCTCAATTTTCTAGGCTTTTATCGTTGGCGGGCCGCAGCCCTCGGAATACAGGCAATCTAGGCGAATTAGCCCGCAATAGCCACCTGAGGTGCCAATGGAACGGTCGATTGGCGCGCTTTTTCCACACCTGACAAGATTATGCAGCACCTTAACAATCGCACTGGCGATCATTCAAAACCGGTTAACGGGCAAACTGTCACCATGATTTGCAATATGGGCGGATTAGGGGCATTTGCCGCACGAGCGATTTCCAATCCCCACCCAAGGAAATACGCCTGAAATTCACCCCCACATCACGGGAGACGACAAAGATGACGATTTTTCGCCGCAACCATTCCAAACGGTCCTTCACCGCGTTTGCATCGACCCTCGCCATGCTTGCAGGCGGTGCAGTGGCAGTCACGGCTGTGGCCACACCAGCTTCGGCCAAGGAAGAAAAGAAGGCTGCTAAAGCCGACTATTCGAAGGAATTCGTGGCCGCTTACAAGCCAATCGAACCGATGTTGAAAGCCGAAACGCCCGACGAGGCTGCGCTCAAGGCTGCAGTGCCGACTTTGACCGCGGCGGTGAAGACCGATGACGATCGCATGGCAGCGGGCAATACGCTGGTCCAGATCGGGCAGAAGACCAAGGATCAGGCAATCACCCTCCAAGGCGTCGAAATGATGCTGCAGAGCGGCAAGCTCCCGGCTGAAAAGGTGCCGGCACTGGATGCCGCAGCGGGTCAGCTGGCGTTTCAGGCAAAGGATTTTGCCAAGTCGCGCGACTATCTGCAGAAGGCGGTTGATCAAGGCTACAACAAGGAAGATATGCACCCTCTGATCGCGGAAACCTATTTCCAGCAGCAGGACGTTGCGGGCGGGGTCAAATATATCTCGGATACGGCAGCCAAGTTGAAAGCTGCCAATCAGCCGGTGCCTGCCGACATGCTGAAGCGCGGTCTGGCGATGGCCTATAACAACAAGATGTACGATCAGGCATCGCAGATGGCGTATCTCTATGCCGAGAGTAACCCCAACGCCGACAGCTGGGGCGATGCGATAGCAATCAATCTCAACAGCGCGGATTACAGCGAGAGCCAGATATACGACCTGCTGCGCCTCGCGCTCAAGGTCGATGGAATGCGCAATGCGAATATGTACAAGGAGTTCATCCAGGATGCCGATCCGCGCAAGCAGCCCAACAATGTGCTTGCGGCAATTGATGCGGGCGTTGCCTCGGGCAAGCTGAGCAACGCAGATACTTTCGTGAGTTCCTCGCGTACGACCGCCCAGCAGCGCATTCAGGCGGACAAGAAGGATCTTGCGGCTATTGCCAAGGACGCCGAGGCGCCGGGCGCGAAACTGACGACGGTTATGACTGTGGCTGACGCCTATCTCGACTACAAGCGCTTTGGCGAAGCCGAAGCTCTCTACAAGAAAGCCTTGGGAATGCCCGGCGTCGATACCGGACTCGCGACGACCCGCCTTGGTATCGCGCAGACCGAACAGGGCAAAACGTCCGAAGCCGAGGCTACCTTTGCCAAGGCGACCGGAAAGTGGGCCAACATCGCCAAGCTCTGGTCGCTCTATGCGGCCCAGAAGGGTGCGGCGCCGGCAAGCTCCGCCGCGGCTCCGGCAACCGGTTCCTAATATCAAAAGCCGAGTAGAACGGGGCGCTGGCCAATAAGGTCAGCGCCCTTTTTTGTGCCTAGCGCAGGCGCCGGATATAGATCTGGCCGTTGTCGCGGCGCTCGGTAGCAAAATTCGGGATTGCTTCCACGAGATCAATCAGGCGCGAGAAGCCATAGTTGCGCGCATCGAAGCTCGAACGGTTGCCCGCGCGCTGACCGACCTCCGACAGCATCGCAAAGCCTTTTTCGTCGCGCTTGCTGGCGTTGTAGGCATCGACGAGCAATTGCAGCAATTCGTCACTGATCTCGTGCCGTGTTTTGCTGGAGCGCACTTCCTCGCGCTCACCTTCGATGAGCGCCCCAACGTCGATAAAACGCGTGCAGGCTTCGCGGAATGCCTCGGGAGTCTTGGCGCCGCCGAAGCCATAGACGGGATAGCCGTCCTGCCGGATGCGCATGGCGAGCGGCATGAAATCGCTGTCGGAACTCATGATGCCGAACCCATGGACGCGTCCGCGATAGAGCAAATCCATGGCGTCGATCGTCATCTTCATGTCGGTGGCGTTCTTGCCGCGCGTCAGGTCGAACTGTTGCTGCGGTTCGATGCCATAACGATGGATCTTGTCGGCCCAGCCCTTGAGGCTGGTCTTGCGCCAGTTTCCGTAAGCGCGGCGGATATTCACTTGCCCAAGTTCAGCGAGAACGGTCAGCACGGGATCGATCCCGGCATGGCTGGCGTTGTCGGCGTCGATCAGCAGGGCGATGTTCTTTTGTTCTATGTCACTCATGCGCCATGAGATGGGGCAGGGCGGCCCTGCTTGCAACGATTAGCTTGCGGGCGAAAACTCTCCGCTATCCTGATCGAGCAAATGCAGCACACCATCGGAAATGGCGAAGAACGCGCCGTGCAGGAATAGCTCCCCCCTGGATTCCTTGTCCGCGACATTGGGAAAGCTGCGCAGGTTCGAAAGGCTGACCTTGACCGCTGCTTGCTCCATCGCGCGCTCTGCAACACGTCCTTCGGTGCCCAATTCGGCAGCGATAGGGTCGCGCGCTTCGTCCAGAAGGCTCACCCATTTGTCGATGAACCCGCCTTCGCCTGGTGCGGCCCCATGCATGGACTTGCTGAGTGCCGCCTTGCACCCGCCGCACATCCCGTGGCCCATGACCATGACGTGGCGAACTTTCAGGAATTCGACCGCGAACTCGAGCGCAGCGGAAACGCCGTGCTGGCCCGGTGTTGTCTCGTAAGGCGGGACCATCGCGGCCACGTTTCGCACCACGAAAATCTCTCCCGGATCCACATCGAATATCTGCGCCGGGTCCACGCGACTGTCCGAACAGGCGATGATCATCACCTGAGGCGATTGTCCTTCTTTCAGCTCTTCCCAGCGATCGTGCTGCTTTTTCCAGTCACCCGAACGGAAGCGGTCGTAGCCAGCCAATAGCTCTTGATAGGTTTTCATGGCGCGCCAAATGGACCGCGCCATTGCGCCTTGCAAGCCCCAAGACTAGATGGGCGCGCATGAATGATCTTTCGTCCGCTCCGCAGCCCCCCGAGGAACGCCCCGCACGCCAGCGCAAGCCCGACTGGATTCGGGTAAAAGCGCCCGTCAGCGAGGGGTATCACGAAACGCGGCGCCTGATGCGCGACCTCAATCTCAACACGGTTTGCGAGGAAGCCGCTTGCCCGAACATCGGCGAGTGCTGGACCAAGAAGCACGCCACGGTGATGATCCTGGGCGATGTCTGCACCCGCGCCTGCGCCTTTTGCAACGTGAAGACGGGAATGCCGCGGATCGTCGATCCGATGGAACCGGAGAACGTTGCGGTTGCTGCTGGCAAGATGGGACTGGAGCACATTGTCATCACCAGCGTGGACCGCGACGATTTACCCGATGGTGGCGCGAGCCAGTTCGTAAAGGTGATCCAGGCGCTTCGCCGCGAAACTCCGAACACGACGATCGAGATCCTGACACCCGATTTTCGTGGCAAGATGCGCGCTGCGGTTGAAGCGATCTGCGAGGCCGGTCCTGACGTTTACAACCACAACCTCGAAACCGTCCCGCGCCTGTATCCCACGATCCGCCCCGGCGCGCGCTATTACGCGTCGCTGCGGCTGCTCGAAGAGGTCAAGAACCACGATCCGATGATCTTCACCAAGTCGGGCATCATGCTCGGGCTGGGTGAGCAGCGGCTCGAAGTGCATCAGGTGATGGACGACATGCGCAGCGCCGACGTCGATTTCATCACCATGGGTCAGTATCTCCAACCGACGCCGAAGCACACGGCGGTCGAGGAATTCGTCACTCCCAAGACCTTTGCCGCCTATGGCTCGATCGCGCGAGCTAAAGGCTTCCTGCAGGTCGCATCGAGCCCGTTGACGCGCTCGAGCTATCACGCAGGTGACGATTTTGCCGAAATGCGTGCTGCGCGCGAAGCCAAGCTTGCGTCCAAGGCTGCGAAGGGGAGCGCGGAGGCGGCGCGCTGATGCCCGGCATACGGGAAACTCGCAGGCTGCCCTTCAGCTGCGAGCAAATGTACGATCTCGTTGCCGATGTCGGGCGCTATGCGGAGTTTCTCCCATGGGTCGTCGCAACGCGCGTACGTTCAAACAGCGAGACCGAAATGGTTGCCGACATGCTGGTCGGCTTCAAGGCAATTCGGGAGAAGTTCACCTCGAAAGTGGTCAAGAACCGGCCGTCCAGCATTCACGTCCATTACCTCGATGGCCCACTCAAGGACCTCGATAACAGCTGGACCTTTACGCCTGCCCAAGGGGGAGGGTGCGAGATCGACTTTTGCGTCGACTTCACCTTCCGCAATCCGGTTTTCGAAGCTCTGGCGGGCCGGTATTTCGATCGCGCCTTCCGCAAGATGGTGGAAGCCTTCGAAAACCGGGCAACCGAACTCTACGGTTCCGCGGAGGTGGGATCGGGGTGATCGGGTAGCAGCAGTTCGAGCGCCCACATCGCGGCCTGAAGACGGATCTCCGAACGGCCAGGCCCATCGAAATGCCGCATTTCGCCGTCCGGCTCGGTATCCGAATCGCGGATGGCGCGGGCGAATACCACCGTCCCCACCGGCTTGAGGTCGCTGCCGCCGCCGGGACCGGCAATACCGCTGACGGCAACCGACACGTCGGCGTTGCTATGCGTCAGCGCTCCTTGCGCCATCGCCCATGCGCAAGCGACCGAAACCGCGCCGAATGTCTCGATGAGATCGCTCGCGACGTCGAGCGCCTCGATCTTGGCCTCATTCGAATAGGTAACGTAGGATCGGTCCAGCACGCTGGACGAGCCGGGTATCTCTGTCAGCGCAGCCGCCACCAATCCGCCGGTGCAACTCTCCGCCAGCGCGATGGTTCGACCGGCCTCGCGATTGGCGTTGACCACCTTTTGCGCAAGCTCTGTCAGTTCCAGTGGCAGTAGTGATGATTGGGTCATTGCTGTTCCTTCCGGCATAGCTGGAGGGTGGCAACGGCTTGCGCCGCAATACCCTCTCCACGACCCGTGAAGCCAAGCTTTTCGGTTGTCGTTGCCTTCACACTGATCCTAGCGGTTTCGACGCCGAGCAGTTCCGCGATTCTCGCCCGCATGGCTTCCCTGTGCGGGCCGATCTTTGGCGCCTCGCATATGATCGTGAGGTCGGCATGGGCGAGAACGTAGCCAGATTGCTGCATAAGTTCAGCAGCATATTGCACGAACTTCGACGATGCAGCACCCTTCCATTGCGGGTCGCTCGGTGGGAAATGGCTGCCGATATCGCCTGCACCCAAGCCTCCGAGGATCGCATCGACCAAAGCGTGCAGGGCCACATCGGCATCGCTATGACCGGCAAGTCCCACGTCGCTATCGAGCTGGATTCCCCCCAGCCACAATTCCTCGCCCCGGACGAGGCGGTGCACGTCGAAGCCTTGTCCCACGCGGATGGCGGGTTGGTCGGTCACGAAATCCTCCGCAAAAGTCAGTTTGGCGAGGCGTGGGTCGCCAGTGACAAGCGCGACGGTTCCTCCCGCAGCATGAAGGATTTGCGCATCGTCCCCCGCGTCAGGCTCACCCGACCATTCGCGATGCGCCGACACTATATCGGCAAACCGGAATGCCTGGGGCGTCTGCACGCGATGCAGCTCTTCACGCTGCGCCTTTCCTTCCATCGTCGTGCCCGAAGCCCGCACGATGCTGTCGACCACTGGTAGGACCGGAATTGCGCCAGAGTTGTGTTCAAGCGCAGCGAGCAGTCTTAGCACAACCTCTTCCGGTAAATCGGGTCGCGCTGCGTCATGGATCAGGACCAAATGGGGGCTCGACGACACCAGCGCTTCGAGCGCGGCGCGGACGGATAGCTGCCTTGTAACGCCTCCGAAAACATACTTCACCGGCAGCCCGGCGAGAGCCTGCTCGGCCCGTTCCTGCTCGCCGCTTGGGATCGCCACCACGACGGGATCTGCTCCGAAACGAAGTAGTCGCTCGACGGAATGACGCACCACGGGTTTCCCGCGATGCTGGGCAAATTGCTTCGGCAGCCCCTGCGCCGCGCGTTCGCCTGTGCCAGCCGCAACGACTACTGCGGCAAAACAGGGTAGAGTCTGATCGAGGGGCATTGCCATGTAGCATGGGGCTAGCGGCTTGCCGATCTTGCTGCAATGCACTAAAGGCTGCCCAAATTTTAGGCAGCCACTGTGTTATGAACCCCATTCCTACGCCTCCTGCGGTCAAGCCGCTGCGCGTCGGTCCGCTTTCGATCGATACGCCGGTCATCCTTGCGCCGATGACCGGTGTGACCGACCTGCCGTTTCGCAAACTGGTTCGGCGTTACGGCTCTGGCCTCAACGTGACCGAGATGATCGCCAGCGAAGCGGCCATTCGCGAAACCCGCCAGAGCGTCCAGAAAGCCGCGTGGGACCCGATCGAGGAACCGGTCTCGATGCAGCTCGTCGGATGCGATCCGGCCTCCATGGCCGAAGCGGCGAAGCTCGCCGAGGGGAATGGTGCCGAGATTATCGACATCAATTTCGGCTGCCCGGTGCGCAAGGTCGTGGGCCAGCTCGCTGGCTCTGCGTTAATGCGCGAGGTGCCGCTTGCTACCCGCCTGATGGAAGCCACTGTCAATGCGGTGAAGGTGCCGGTGACCGTCAAGATGCGCATGGGTTGGGATCATGCAAGCCTGAACGCACCCGAGCTATCCCATATTGCCGAAGATCTGGGCGTCCAGATGATCACCGTCCACGGTCGCACGCGCAACCAGATGTACAAGGGCGAGGCCGACTGGCGCTTCATTCGCAAGGTGAAGGAAGCAGTCGGGATCCCGGTCATCGCGAATGGCGACATCTGTTCGATCGAGGATGCCGCCACGGCGCTGGCACATTCCGATGCCGACGGGATCATGATCGGTCGCGGCGCTTACGGCAAACCGTGGCTGCTCGGGCAGATAATGCATTGGTGGCAGACCGGTGAAGTTCGCCCCGACCCGGCAATCAACGAGAAGTATGCTGTGCTCGTGGAGCATTACCGCATGATGCTGGACCATTACGGCCCGCAAGTCGCCGTGAAGATCGCTCGCAAGCATCTCGGATGGTACACCAAGGGATTGGCAGGATCGGCCGAGTTCAGAAATTACGTAAACTTCATGGACGATCCTGACGCAGTCCTAGGTGAAATTGAGCGTTTTTACGAACCATTCCTGTTGCGGCAGGCCGCATGACCCAACATGGCGGGGCGCCAACCGCCGACAGTCTCATCGCATCACTGATCTTTGCGGTGATCGTAGTGGACGAAAATGATTGTGTTCGCGAAGCCAATCCGGCTGCGGAAACCATGCTCGGGCGCAGTGCGCGGCGCCTGTCAGGCAAACCGCTCGAAGACTATCTGGTGATCCATGAAAAGCGCGTATCCGAAAGCCTGTTTCGTGGGGAGGCTCGGCTGATCGCACGCGGCATTGGCGTGCGTGCAGGGGAAACCGAAAGACGCGTCAATCTGACAAGCTCGCCACTACCCAATTGTCTGGGGTGGCGGGTGGTCACATTGTCCGAGGCGCCGAATGAAGCAGGCGAGGAGGACGAGCGGCTCGAGCTTCGTGCCCCCAGTGTACTGGCTCATGAAATCAAGAATCCGCTCTCGGCAATCCGTGGGGCGAGCCAGTTGTTGTCGCGTCGGATAGAGATCAAGCATCGGCCTTTGGCGAAGCTCATCGCCACTGAGGTTGACCGGATAGCGGGACTTATCGACCGTATGCAGCAACTGGGCAGCAGTGCGGAGGTATCCGTTGTGCCCTGCAACCTGCATGAATCCATCCGCAACGCCATGACCAGCATAAGGGCGGGAAGGGGTGGTGCGGTCGACATGATCGAGGAATTCGATCCATCCTTGCCGAAGGTGCTTGCCGATCCCGATGCGCTCGAACAGGTTCTCATCAATCTCCTGGCGAATGCGTGGGACGCCAGTGCGGACAAGGAGGGCGCGGCGATAATTGTGCGCACACGCTTTGCCAGCGGTCTGATCTTCAATGCGATCCGATTCGGCAAAGCAGTGCGTCTCCCGATCGAAGTATGCGTGATCGATTCTGGATCCGGGATCGACCCGGATTTGCGCGACCATGTGTTCGAGCCGTTCGTGACAACCAAGAGGCAGGGGCAGGGTCTGGGATTGGCGCTCGTGCGTAAGCTCGTGCGTGATATGGGGGGGCGCATCGCGCACGAACGGGACGAACGTGCTGGTCAGACGACATTTCGGATCAATCTGGCAGTAGCCGGGGGAGAAGGTTAAGACGATGACTGCTGCGGTCCTGTTGGTAGAAGACGATAAGGCAATTGCCACTGTGATCGGCGAAGCTTTGCGTGAGGAAGGCTACGACATCACCGCATGTGCCGAGCTGGCGCAACGCGATGCCCTGCTGGCAGAGCGTTCCTTCGATGTCCTTCTGACCGATGTCGTACTGGCCGATGGAGACGGTTTGTCGGATATCGCCAGTGTACGTGAGCGTGCGCCCGATATGCCTGTCATCGTCCTTTCGGCGCAAAACACCCTCGATACGGCGGTTCGCGCGAGCGACAGCGACGCATTCGAATATTTTCCCAAGCCATTCGATCTCGACGAACTTGTGCGTGCCGTAGGGCAGGCCGTTTCACGAAGGAAAGTCGATGCTCTGGAGCCGGAACCGGCTTCGCAAAGCCTCCCGTTCATCGGTCGCAGTCCAGCAATGCAGGGGGTATATCGCATGATTACCCGCATGCTGCGCAATGATTTGAGCGTATTGGTGACGGGAGAGTCAGGCACAGGCAAAGAGCTGGTTGCCGAGGCAATTCATCAGCTTGGCAAACGCAGCAAGGGACCTTTGGTGGCGGTTAACGCCGCGGCCATTCCGCGTGATTTGCTCGAAAGCGAGTTATTTGGGCATGAAAAGGGCGCTTTTACCGGTGCTGTCGGACAGGTCATCGGCAAGTTCGAACAGGCGCAAGGTGGAACGCTGTTCCTTGACGAAATCGGCGACATGCCAGCCGAGGCGCAGACCCGGCTGCTGCGCGCACTGCAATCGAACCGTATTCGACGCGTTGGTGGACGGCAAGAGATCGCGGTCGATGTCCGTATTATCGCAGCGACCAATCGCGCACTCGAACCCATGATTGCAGCAGGTACTTTTCGCGAGGATCTTTTTTATCGGCTCAACGTCGTTCCGATTCATCTTCCGCCACTGAGTGAGCGGTTGGAGGATATCGGTCCCCTAGCGCGCCACTTCCTGGCTCAGGCCGAAGCTGAAGGTCTGCCGCGCCGTTCGATCGACGAGGGCGCGATTGGTGAATTGGCAAAGCAGCCGTGGCGAGGAAATGTGCGCGAATTGCGCAACGTTGTGTTCCGCTTGGCACTTATGGCGCGCGATGAGACGATAGATGTGTCAGCGGTAAGGGAGGCAATCACGCCGGAACCCGCAGCTGATGCCGCTGATATCGCGAATCTGGGATTTGGCGGATCGCTGATGAAGTGGCTCGATGAAAATCGACCGGCTTCGGGAACGGTCTATCACAGTGCCGTGGCGGCCTTCGAGCTGCCGCTGTTCGAATATGCGCTGGCAAAATCGGGTGGCAATCAACTGGCTGCCGCACGATTGCTAGGGATTAACCGGAACACTCTGCGCAAACGCATCTCGGACCTGAATATCGATGCAAACA
>JBDONL010000003.1:593215-1158097 GCA_039831335.1 Sphingomonadaceae bacterium
AACAACTTCTCCAAGCGATCATAATTGCATTTCGTCGCATTTGTGCTTGCATCGCGGCAACAGCGGCGTTGTAATCAGGCAACGATGAATTCCGTCCCCCGTCCCGCTGCCAAGCCCTCACCGCGCTGGATTCGCAGACTTTCGGCTATAGCCCGGAGGTCCAACCTCGCTAAGTGGATTGCGATTGCATGTGTCGTCATGCTCGCAGTGATGGTGGTCAGCGTCTACGCTGTATTTACCAGTGCGCCAGAGGGAACCCAGCCACTGCCATCGCGGCAAGTGGCCAGCCTGCTGATAGGTTCATTGATCCCTTCGATTACCCTGCTGGTATTGTGGGGACGTAGAATTGCTCTGCGCCGGGCGGCAGGAAGTACGGCACGCCTGCATGTCAGGCTGGTGTTCTTGTTCTCGCTGATCGCGGCAGTGCCGACATTGCTGGTCGCTGGGTTTGCGGCTTTCCTGTTTCAATCGGGAGTGGATTTCTGGTTTTCTGACAATTCGCGGGGTCTGATGGCCAATGCCAACAAGCTGGCCGAAAGTTATTATGAACAAAATCAGGTGGATGTCGGTAGCCAGACGACCTCCATGGCCAGCGACCTGCGATACTATCTGGCGCGTTTTACACTGATGAGTCCGAATTGGCCTTCGCTCTATCGCTACCAAGCCGAGCCGCGTGACATCACCGAAAGCGCTATCTTGCAGGAGCAGCCGGACGGTTCTTTCCGCACAGCGTTTACCTACGGACTGAGCGCCGATAACGATCCGGCAAAATTCGTCCAGCAAGCTCTCCCGGCATTGCAGAAAGGGCAGCTCGTAGTCGAACGCGCTACGCCCGAACGTATCGAGGCGGTTGCGCCGATCGATACGGATAGCGGTATCTATCTCTACAATGCGCGCGGTTCGACTGCGCCGTCTTTCAAAAGCTGGCAGGCAGCCAAGTCGATCACGACGGGTTATGCGGTTTTGACCAGCAAGGCGAGAGCGCAGCAATTGCGCTTCAATCTCGCGCTGTATTTCGTCAGCCTTGCACTCGTCGGCCTCGCTGTATGGTTTGCCTTACGCTTCGCCGATCGTCAGGTGGAGCCACTGACCGATCTGGTGCTTGCTGCCCGAAAGGTCGGTGCGGGCAACTTCTCGCTGCGGATCGAGGGCCGTACCGGCGGTGATGAAATCGGTTTGCTCAACAGGGCATTCAATCGCATGACCGCCCAGCTTGAGAAGCAGACGGATGCATTGATGACGGCGAACCGCCAGATCGAGGAACGTCGAAGCTTTATCGAGGCAGTGCTCGAATCCGTCAGTGCGGGCGTGCTTTCGATCGACAAGGATGGCCGTATTCAGCTGATGAACGCTCCGGCTCAAGCGCTGCTCCTAACCGGACCGCGTGACGATGTTAAAAACCTGCATATCGATAATCTTGCACCGCAGATAGCGGCCATGGTGGCCGCCGATCTGCCGCAGGGGGTGGTCAGCTATGCCAAGGGCGGCGAATTGTTGACGCTGGCAGTAAAGATCGCGCGCGAACGCGAAGGCCATGTCATAACGTTCGAGGACATTACCCGGCAATTGCTCGACCAGCGGCAGGCGGCTTGGTCAGATGTTGCAAGGCGGATCGCGCACGAGATCAAAAACCCGTTGACCCCGATCCAGCTTGCCACAGAGCGGCTGAAGCGACGCTATCGCAAGCAGATCGAGCAGGATGGCGACCTTTTCGACGAGTTGACCAGCACGATCGTGCGCCAGGTTGGCGATCTTCGCAAAATGGTCGATGAATTCTCGTCCTTTGCTCGCCTTCCCAAACCGGTTTTTCGGCCAGAGGACGCACTTGATCTCTTGCGTCAGTCATTGTTCCTGCAAGAGGTCGCGCATCCGGAAATTGATTATCGCCTGACGGACGCGCCAGCGGGACCGGTTGCGGTGGAATGCGACAGGCACCAGTTTGGTCAGGCGATGACCAATGTGCTGAAAAACGCCGCCGAGGCGATCGATGCACGTTCGCGCGAGGCACAAGCCGATTATCGTGGAAGGATCAACGTCTCGCTGATGGCCGACGAAAACAACGTGACGGTTACGGTGGAAGACAATGGTATCGGCTTACCACAGGATCGTGAGCGGATAGTCGAACCTTATGTGACCACACGCGAAAAGGGAACGGGGCTTGGGCTCGCCATCGTCAATAAGATCGTCGAGGAACACGGCGGGGACATGATGTTCATGGCGCGCGAAGAAGAGGGGGGAACGAGAGTGGTGCTGCGCTTCTCTCGCGAGCCGCAATCACAGGGGAAGAGGGGACAATCAGGCAGACCGGATGAGGAATAAGTGACGATGGCATTGGAAATCCTGGTTGTCGACGATGAGCGCGATATTCGCGAGCTTGTCGCCGGGGTGTTGAGTGACGATGGCTATGAGTGCCGAACCGCTGGCGACAGCTCTTCGGCGCTCGATGAAATCGATCGCAAACGCCCGAGTCTGGTCTTGCTCGACGTGTGGCTGCATGGCAGTCCGATGGACGGGCTTGAAGTGCTCGACGAGATCAAATCGCGTGAGCCCGATCTGCCCGTGATCATCTTTTCCGGACATGGCAATATCGATACGGCTGTATCAGCGGTGAGCCGCGGGGCGGTCGATTTTATCGAAAAACCGTTCGAAGCGGAAAAGCTCCTGCATCTGGTCGCACGGGCTACTGAAACGGAGAGACTGCGGCGGGAGAATACCCAGCTCAGGACCGAAACGCCGATCGGAGACGAATTCACCGGCAACAGCACTGCCATTAATGCTGTTCGCGCCACACTGAAACGAGTGGCGGGAACGGGCAGCCGTGTGCTGATTTCTGGACCGGCCGGAGCTGGCAAGGAAGTGGCTGCAAGGCTTCTCCACGCGTGGAGCCCGCGAGCCGACAAGCCTTTCGTGATCGTGAATTCCGCACGCATCACACCTGAACGTTTCGAGCAAGAATTGTTTGGCGAAGAGCAAGAAGGCAAGCTGGTACGCGCCGGATTGCTTGAGCTTGCCGACGGTGGGACTCTCTATCTCGATGAGGTCGCGGACATGCCGTTGTCGACGCAGGCGCGAATTCTGCGTGTGCTGACCGAACAGAGTTTTGTGCGTATGGGAGGCACACGGCAGATCGCCGTCGATGTTCGGGTGGTCTCATCCAGCGCCCGCGATCTCAACAAGGAAATGGAAGAGAAGAACTTCCGCGAGGATTTGTTCTACCGGTTGAACGTGGTTCCCGTTACAATCCCGTCATTAGCAGAGCGGCGAGAGGATATTCCTCCATTGACGGAACATTTCTTCGCAAGGCACGCTGCCGAGCAGGGCCTTAAACCGCCTCGGGTCAGCGACGAGGCCATCGCGGCCTTGCAGGCTTACGATTGGCCAGGGAACGTCCGCCAGTTGCGCAATGTGGTGGAGCGGGCCGTCATCCTCACACCACGCGACAAACTCGATGTAATCGAGCCCGATATGCTTGGTGGCGAGATCGTCGAGGGGAAGGGCGGAAATGGCGGTGCTCTCACGACCCTGATGGGGGCCCCACTGCGGGAGGCACGCGAAAACTTCGAACGCGAATATTTGACCGTTCAAATTCGCCGCTTTTCGGGTAACATTTCCAAAACAGCGAGTTTCATTGGTATGGAGCGCTCGGCGCTGCATCGCAAACTGAAGCTGCTTGGTATGGTCGAGCGCAAGGATGCCGATAAAAAGGGCTGAAACGCCAAGGCAATACTCTAACTGTGGAACACGATAGCGCAAAGACCGTTGGCGAACGGGCTTTGCATCGCCATAATCGATGCGAAATGCGGGGATTCGTTGGCCTATCGGGCTACTCGATTCTCCAGATTGTGCCTTGTCAAAACTGGCCGGGCACCAACAATGGGAAGGCAGTGCATAATGTCCGGTGAAAGAACGCTATCCGTCAGGGTGAAACCCGCTTCCAGCGATGCGGCACTCAAGGAAGAAACCAAGCCCACCAAACAAAGTAAGGCTCTGGCATCCTCGAAGCAGGCGAGCTTGCAGGATGCGTTTCTGAATCTGCTGCGTAAGAACAAGGCGCCGGTGACCATGTTCCTTGTCAAAGGCGTGAAGCTGCAGGGCATTGTTACCTGGTTCGACAATTTCTCGATACTGCTGCGGCGCGACGGACAATCACAACTGGTCTACAAGCATGCTATTTCGACGATCATGCCCGGTATTCCAATCGATGCCGACCAATTTTCGAGTCAGGCCCAGACCAACAAGCAACGCCTGTTACAGGACGTGTTCCTGAGCCGAGTGAGTGAGGCCGAAGCACAGGTTACGATGTTCTTGGTCAACGGCGTGATGTTGCAGGGCAAGATCGCGGCATATGACCTGTTCTGCATGCTATTGGAGCGCGATGGTTACGTGCAACTCGCATACAAGCACGCCGTTTCGACCATTCAGCCGGCCACTGCAGTGGATCTGAGTGATGATTGGGAAGGCGACGACAGCTGAATTTTGGCGATGATGATATTGGCGAGGTAGCGCGCGGCGCGCGCGCACTCGTCGTTTGTCCGGACATGCGCGGGCAGGCTTATGACCTCGACGTCGAGGCGCGACTGGCCGAAGCGCAAGGCCTTGCGCTGGCGATCGGGTTGGAGATTGCTGCGTCTTCCATAGTGCCGGTGCGTGAAGTGCGCCCAAACACTCTTTTCGGTTCCGGACAGGTCGAAACCATTGCCATTAGTTGCGAGCAGGATGCGATTGATCTTGTTGTTGTTGACGGTGCGCTCAGCGCTATCCAGCAGCGCAATCTGGAAGATCGCATCAAGCGCAAGGTTATCGACCGGACTGGCTTGATCCTTGAAATTTTCGGGGAAAGGGCGGCGACTGCGGAAGGCCGCTTGCAGGTCGAACTGGCTCACCTCGATTATCAGCAAAGCCGCCTCGTGCGGTCATGGACGCACCTTGAACGTCAGCGTGGCGGTTTCGGCTTCCTCGGAGGGCCGGGTGAAACGCAGATCGAGGCTGACCGCCGCATGATCCGCCAGCGTATGGGGCGACTGCGCAAAGAGCTCGAACAGGTCCGCAAAACCCGCGGCCTGCATCGAGATCGGCGTGAACGTGCACCATGGCCAGTGGTGGCGCTGGTAGGTTACACCAACGCCGGAAAGTCGACGCTTTTCAACATTCTCACCGGGTCTGAAGTGGTTGCACAAGATCTCCTGTTCGCAACTCTCGATCCTACGATGCGCGCGGTTGCGTTGCCTGGCGTGGAAAAGGCGATCTTGTCGGACACCGTAGGCTTCATTTCCGACCTGCCAACTCAGCTTGTTGCTGCATTCAGAGCTACTCTGGAGGAAGTGACCGCTGCCGACTTAATTGTTCATGTCCGGGATATGGCTAACCCGAATGCAGCTTCGCAAAAGCAACAGGTTCTCAACATCCTGGCTGACATGGGAATCGTCGAAGGGGAAGACAGCACGATCCCGATCCTTGAGGCATGGAACAAATGGGACTTGCTTGATCCAGATCAGCGCCAGGAATTGCTGGACCCGCAATCGGACAGTTCATCCGTAGTGCCGATTTCCGCGCATTCGGGCTTCGGGCTTGATGACCTGATCGAGCGTATCGGCGCCTTGCTGACGCAGGATGCCAAGGAATATTGCATAGAGATTCCCAGCGAAGATGGTCGACGTCTGGCGTGGCTGCACCAACATGGTCATGTGGTTGAGGAAGAAAATACAGGCTCTAACGGTATGACTAAGCGTTTGCTCGTCAAGCTGACGGCGAAGGAATATGGTCGCTTCAAAAGCCTAAGTCCTGTCGCGTTAGATTGAACTGATGGCTTAGCTAGGCTGATCCAACTCGTCCGATTTGACCTTTTTCCAGAGTTCTTCCTGCTCATCAAGGCTCAGGCCGATGATGCTTCCATCCGATAATGCTTCCATGGCTCGATACCGTTTTGCAAACTTCGTATTGGCGCGCCGCAGTGCCTGTTCGGAATCGATCCCGCACGCGCGGATAAGATTGACGACGGCGAACAACAAGTCACCTGCTTCTTCTTCCTGATGTTCTTCCGAAGCAGCAGCAAGTTCCTCTAACTCTTCGTAGATTTTCTCGAGTGGGCCTTGCTTGTCGGGCCAGTCGAAGCCATCACGTGCTGCGCGCTTTTGCAGTTTCTGCGCGCGCAAAAGAGCGGGAAGGGCTGTGGCGACCCCGTCCATGGAACTCGCAGCCCCCTTTGCGGTACGCTCGGTCTGCTTGAGAGCCTCCCAGCGCCGTTCGCTCATGGCTCCATCTTCGTCGCCGAAGATGTGTGGATGGCGTTTTTCCATTTTGTCTGAAATTGCGCGCGCCACATCGTTGAAATCGAAGTGTCCGGCTTCCTGCGCCATCCTTGAATGGAACGCGACTTGAAACAGCAAGTCGCCGAGTTCCTCGCGAAGCTCAGACATATCTTGGTGCTCGATTGCGTCGGCTACTTCGTATGCTTCCTCGATCGTATATGGCGCGATGGTCGCGAAGTTCTGCGCAAGGTCCCATTCGCAACCTTCTATGGGATCACGAAGGCGAGCCATGATCGAGAGCAGGCGATGGATTTGGCTGGATGTTTCAGACATATAGGAATGATAATATATATTATGTTAAATGAACTGCGTGGGCGTTAGTGGTCGATTGCCGTAATCACTAGCGTCGCAAGCACGAAGATTGCCGCCCACGCCAGCGCCATGGTCGCGCCCTTGCGCAATCCGATGCGGCGTGCGTTCAACGCGCTCAGGGCTAGCACGAGAAATCCGATAAGAGAAATGATCCTGATGACGGCGAATTCGTTCATGCGGCGATCTCCAATCCGTCGAAACCAACCGTGACATGTTCCGGAACTTCCCGGCACAGGCTCCGATAATCCATGCTCTTGTCGAGATGTGTCAGAATCAGACGAGAAGCCTGCGTTCGCTCCGCCAGTTCGATCGCCATATCGAGATGCGCATGTGTTGGATGCGGAGTGCGTCTCAGACAGTCGCAGACGAGTATATCTGTTTCCTCAAAGCACGCGACCATTTCATCCGTGATTTCGCTGAAGTCGGTCGCGTAAACGATCGCGGCGCCATCAGCTTCGAGCCGATATCCAGTGCTCTTGGCCGGACCATGCGGCATATCGACGAACTCGATGGCAAAGCCGGCTATAAGGCGTGTTTGACCCAATGGCTTGATATCGACGATCGATGGGTAGCCGTGCTGCCCATCAAAAATATAATCAAAACGGCGTCTTAATTGTGATACCGTATACTCGTTCGCAAAACCTGGCAGGGGATTGCTGCGCCCGTAGCGCAGAACCCTGAGATCATCGATCCCATGGCAATGGTCGGCATGATCGTGGGTCCATAGCACCGCATCGAGATGATCGATCCGATGCGCGAGCAATTGCTGACGCAGATCGGTAGAGGTGTCTATCAGGATCTTCTGACCCGCATCGTTGGAAATCAGCACCGATACCCGGGTCCGGCGATTGCGGGGTTCGTCCGGATCGCAAGCCCCCCAATCATTGCCCACTCGCGGGACGCCGGTGGAAGTCCCGGAACCCAGCATCAGCACTTTCATGAGCGGTCAGCCAATCCCGCCTTTGGCGCGGCTTTGTCGAACAAAGCGTAGAAATTGCGCGTCGTCATTTCTGACAGCTGTTCCACGCTTTCACCACGTAAATCGGCGAGAAACGCGGCGGTATCTCGGACGAATCCCGGTTCGCAACTGCGTCCGCGATGGGGAACCGGCGTCAGAAACGGACTATCGGTTTCGACCAATAGCCGATCTTGCGGAACGGTTGCAGCAAAGGTCTGCAAGTCTCTGGCGTTCTTGAAAGTTACTATGCCCGAAATCGAAATCGTCAGTCCAAGTGAGAGCATCTTCAATCCGAAATCGGCCGAAGCGGTGAAGCAATGGATCAAGGCGGGAAACGCGCCCTTCCCCATTTCTTCCTCTAGGATCGCCGCCGTATCTTCTTCCGCATCGCGGGTGTGAATGATGACCGGAAGGTTGGTCTGACGCGAAACCTCGATATGCCTACGAAACAGAACTTTCTGCGCGTTCCTGTCGGATTTCTCGTAATAGTAGTCGAGGCCGGTTTCTCCCAATCCTACGACTTTTGGGTGGGTAGCTGCGCTAAGCAGGTCTTCGCACCGCAAATCCTGATGGTCGTCGGCGCAGTGGGGGTGAATACCGATACTGGCGAACACATCTTCCTCGCGCTCGGCAGTGGCAACTACATCCTGCCATTCGCTGCGCTTTGTCGAGATATTGAGGAATGCGCCAACACCGGCTTTACGCGCCCGGTCGAGCACAGCCAGCTGATCTTCGACCAACCCCTCATATTCCAGATGGCAGTGGCTATCGACCAGCATTACACGGCCTCCGCTTCCGGAAGCTCAAGGCGCGGAAACACAGGCTTGGGCGGCTCGACACGATGACCTGTATCGACAAGCCGACCGTACCAGCTTTCATCAGCAAGATCGTGGTAGCTTCTCTCGGCCGGAGAGGTTCCGATCATATCCAGGACGGCATCGGCCTTGCCCGGCGCCACAGGCCGGATTGCCAAGGCCAGATCCCGAATGGCGATATAGAGTGTCAGCAAAACCGCCTTCATCCGTTCCGGGTCCGTTTTGCGCAACGCCCATGGCGCCTGCTCATCAACATACTGGTTGCATGCCCAGACCGCCTGAATCCAGGCATCGAGTCCCTGGCTGAAGGCCAGAGCTTCGAACTCGCGCGGCAGCACGGTCCGGCAGGCGTCCTGAACCTTGGTGAGAAGAGTCTTGTCCTCGCCATTTGGTGTAAACCGTTCGATCGCGCCATTCATGTTTTTGGCTATCATCGACAGGCTTCGCTGGACCAGATTACCGAAGCTGTTGGCTAGTTCGGCGTTGCAGCGGTTGACGATCGCTTCCGGCGAATAGCTGCCGTCTTGCCCGAATGCGACTTCACGCATCAGGAAATAGCGCAGATTGTCGACCCCGAACCGTTCGGCCAGTTCTATGGGGTCGGTAACGTTGCCGAGCGACTTCGATTCCTTCTGTCCACGGTTGAGGATGAAACCGTGACCGAATACCTTCTTCGGCAGAGGCAGGTTCGCGCTCATCAGGAAAGCGGGCCAATAAACGGTGTGGAACCGAACGATATCCTTACCCACCAGATGCAGGTTGGCGGGCCAGAACCGGCCGTATTCAGGCGTATTCTCAGGATAGCCGAGCCCGGTCAGATAGTTGGTCAGCGCGTCGACCCAGACATACATTACGTGTCCGTCGCTTCCCGGCACGGGCACACCCCAATCGAAGCTTGTCCGGCTGACCGACAAATCTCTGAGCCCACCCGATACAAAGGCGATCATCTCGTTCCGGCGACTTTCCGGCTCAAGGAAACCTTGGGTATTCAGCAGCTTGAGCAAACGGTCCTGGTATTTCGATAGCCGGAAAAACCAGCTTTCCTCGACAGTCCATTCGACCGGAGTGCCTTGCGGAGAAAGGCGTGCCCCGCCCTCACCTTCGACGAGCTCGCTTTCGTCGTAATAGGCTTCGTCACGAACCGAGTACCAACCCTCGTATCGGTCGAGGTAGAGATCGCCCGCATCCTCCATCGCGCGCCAGATCGCTTGGCTTGCTTGATGATGCGCCGGTTCCACCGTCCGGATGAAACGATCGAAGCTGATTTCAAGAATCTCATCCATCCGACGGAAATATCCAGACATTTCATCGGATAATTCACGTGGAGTACGGCCCTGCTCTTCCGCTTTGCGAGCCATCTTGAGACCGTGCTCGTCGGTCCCGGTCTGGAAGCGCACTTCGCGCCCCTGCATCCGCTGGAAGCGCGCGATCACATCAGCGGCAATCGCCTCATAGGCGTGCCCGATATGAGGGCGGCCGTTGGGATAGTTGATTGCAGTGGTTATGTAATAGGTGTCAGCCATAAGCATGGTCGCTAGCTTGCCCCGCACGCGCGAGCAAGGTGCCGATCTCCATCGCGAGCAATCCCGGATCGTAATTGTAGGTCGTGAACTCGCTCGTCAGTCGCACGAGCTCCTGATGGACGGCAATGCGTTCCGCGGCATGTCCGCGATCCAATGCTTCAATGCCTGACATCAGTTCTGCTCGCGCGAGATCGAGTACGGCCCGCAGACGTTCACGATCGGGTCGCGCTCCTATCAGTTCGGCCAGCTTGCCGCGCTGAAGGAAACCCGGATCGCCATCTTCCATGATGGCGCGCATGACGGAGGATGGTTCGCCGAGCTCCAGCTCGACGAATTTGAGGGCCGCTCCGGGAGAGCCGGCCGCCGCAGTGGTGGCTGCTGCGCGCGTCGCTTCATCGGCTTCGGGAATGTGCTCGGCAAGTAAACTGGCAATCTGTTCGTCCCGCAATGTTGGAAATCTGAGCGTCCGGCAGCGCGAGCGGATCGTCGGCAACAATCTGGCCGGGCTATGGCTGATGAGGATGAAGAAGGTCCCGTCGGGCGGCTCCTCCAGGCTCTTCAGCAGGGCATTGGCAGCATTGCGCTCAAGATCGTCGGCGGGATCGATGATGATGACACGGCGCTCGCCGAGCGTTGGCCTCGTGTTCAGACGTTGCTGCATGGCCCTTATCTGCGCGATACGAATACTGCGCGCCTTTTCATAAGGCTTGCCGTCCGCGCGCTTGCGATCTTCGCTGTCGTCCTTGGGTGGATGCGAGACCAGCAGGATGTCTGGGTGTTGTTGCTGGTCTGGTCCTGCACCAACCAGCTCGCGCGCTGCGATTTCGGCGAAGCTGTATTTACCCAACCCCGACTTGCCGGTCAGCAGCCACGCATGGTGAATTCGATCGCCAGCCAACGCGCGATGCCATTCGTGCCATGGTCCTTCATGCCCGATCAGCATCGCTCTGAACTTTCGATCAGCGGGGCGACAGCCTGCATCACTCTGGCATGAACCTGCTCAATAGACCCGGTTCCATCGACCAGTGCATAGCGGCCTGGATCGGAGTGGGCGAAGCCTGCGAAGGCCGCGTTCACTTTCGCATGATAGGCCGCATCGCGCCCGCCGATGGCATCCGAGGTCGCGCCATCCCGCGCCTTGAGACGTAGCGCGACATTTTCTGTCCGCGCCTGCAGGACGAGCACGAGATCGGGCAAGAGGCCTTCGCTACCAAGTCTGTGGAGATCCATGATCGTTTCGTCCCCCAGACCGAGTGCGACACCCTGATAGGCCCTGCTTGAGTCGATGAAGCGATCGCATACGACCCACTCGCCATTTTCAAGCGATGGACGGATCAGGCGCGCGACGTGATCCGATCGGGCGGCTGCGAACAGCAGGGCTTCAGCCCGCGGTTCCCACCCCTCTCCGGATGGCAACAACAACAATTTGCGGATCGCTTCCGCGCCAGCTGTCCCCCCCGGTTCCCGAGTAACAGCCACATCGATCCCGTTTTTGCGCAATGCGTCGGCAAGCAGTTGCGCCTGGGTGGATTTGCCGACCCCCTCCCCTCCCTCGAAGGCAATGAAGCGCCCTCGGCTCACGGCAACCACCGGGCGAAGCCATTGAAGATGCGCTGCATGATGGTGGCGGTACTGACCGCCCGGTCAGATACGAGCGGACGCGTGCTCACTTCGCGACCATCGATACTGATGAGCAGGTCGGCAACATGCTCTCCTTTGGCAATCGGCGCGCGCAGCGGACCGAAATATCGTATGTTGAGCGATATCTTGGGATGTGTGCCGCTTGGTACATCGACCCGGATCGGTTGCGGCGAGATCAGTTTGACGCGGCTCAATCCACCGTTTTGCACCCTTGCCTTGGCAATTTTGGTGTTGGCGCCGAACAGCACACGGCTATCGAAGGCATCGAAGCCCCATTCCATCAGTTCGCGCGCTGCCTTGTTACGCTGCTTTCCGGTAGGGCTGGTCGCGACGACCATTACCAACCGGCGGCCATTGCGCTCTGCACTGCCCAGAAAACCATAGCCCGCCTGATTGGTAAAGCCTGTCTTGATTCCGTCAGCACCCGGAACGACACCTGTTATGGGATCGTGGTTGCGCTGGGTAATACCGTTGTAGGTCAGTGTGCGTGCCCCGAAATAGCGATGATAATAGTCGGGATAGCGTTCTATCATCGCCTTGGCCAAGATCGCGAGGTCGCGCGCGGTAACGAAAGTACCTCCCTGATCCATCCAGCCGTTGGGAGTGCCGTAATGGCTGTTCGTCATACCGATGGAGCGCGCTTCGCTATTCATCGCAGCGACCCACTTTGCAACGGAGCCTGCCGCACCGTGCGCCAGTGTGGCTGCGCCGTCGTTGGCCGATACAGTGGTTATTCCGTGGAGCAACTGGTCGACAGTGACGCGAGCATTCTCGGGCAGAAACATGGTCGAGCCAACACCATGCCATTTGTCGAAGATGTCGGGTGTTACCGTGATGACTTGCTGGGGGAACAGCTTGCCTTCGTGCATCCATTCGAAGGCAGTAAATACCGTCATTACTTTGGTCATGGAGGCGGGCATGAAGCGCCGGTCGATGTCGCGCGCGAACAGCGTCTGTCCGCTGGAGAGGTCAATCAGCAATGCGATTGGCGCATCCTGAGCGCTCGGGATCGCGGGTGATATATTACCCGGTGCAGCATAAACCCCGGACGACGGGGCCACACAAGCTGCCGTAGCCATCATGGCTCCGCTTATTTTCAACACACGGACATTCTTGTTCCGGCAAAGGAGGAGGAGATTGCGTGCGGTCATAGACTTGCAGGCTATACCGGCCACATTCGCGGTTTGCGAGCGATCAACCGATCTGTCCACGCCTCAAGGGCCAAGGAGTTAACGCGCAATATCGTCGGCCAGCTCACCCACGCTCATCGCGTAATAATTGGAGCAGTTGTATTCCAGGATCACGCGATAATTGCCTGTCAGCAACCATGCCCGCGTTCCCGGTCCGTCGGGCTGAAACAGCGAGACGAGCGTATCGTCCGGCAAGGGCTTTAACGCGGCAACGCCTAATGCGCGCCATTCGCGCACCGTCTTGAACTGGCTGTGCCGTATATGCACCCGTTCGCAAACGGGTGAGACGAGTTTGGTCTTGTAGGCAGCGGTGTTGAAACCGGTCGGCACCGAAGCAGGTACACCCCATGGTTGACCGGGACGCCAGCCAGCGTCGCGGAAGTAATTCGCAATCGACGCAAGTGTGTCTGCGGTGTCGGTCATGATATCCGCACGGCCATCGCCATCGCCATCGACCGCCAGACGCAGATAAACGCTTGGCAGGAACTGCGGATTGCCGAAAGCGCCAGCCCAGCTCCCTTTCAATTCCGAGCGAGGAAAACCGCGGTCGGCGATCTTCAGCAGGTCGACGAATTCTGCGGCGAACAGATCACGGCGACGCCCTTCCCAGGCGAGCGTGGCCAGTGCGCGGGCGAGATCGAAGCCGCCCTTGACCGACCCATAAGCTGTTTCATGCCCCCATATCGCGACGATGATCGGCCCGGGAACACCGTATTTCTGCTCGATAGTTTTCAGCACGCCGGCTGAATTGCTCATCACCGCTTGTCCGCCTGCAATACGCTGCGCATCGACATGCCGCGAAAGATAGGGTGCCAGAGCCGGAAAACCCGATCCCGATGAACTGCCCGGTTGCGAATTATCGAGATCAATGACCCGTTGGTTGGGCGTCAGATCGTCAGTCATACGTGCAATCGTTGCCTCGCTGACACCCGCAGCGCGCGCTTGCGCTTTCAATGTCTGGAGATAGCTGTCGAAAGATGAATCCTGAGCCGCTGCTGCCGCAGGAGACAGCGTGATCGCAATGGCGGCAAGGGCGGCAAGACAGTGACGCATTTCCATGAAGTTATTGTCGCAGAGTGAGGCTGAACGACAAGCGAATTCGTCGGGCAGAAACAACGTCCTGCCGGATCGCTGCCGCACAGTTTTCTTTAATCCCTGCGCGTCAGGCGTGACAAACGCGATAACGGACGCTAGCGGCTGCGGGCAGTCGCGGACAGGTGGCCGAGTGGTTTAAGGCAGCGGTCTTGAAAACCGCCGTGGGTTCACGCTCACCGTGGGTTCGAATCCCACCCTGTCCGCCAAATTGCAAAGAGTGCGACTTACTTCTCTTTAGACGCTTCAGCACTTTCTGGGCTTATCTGCTTGGGCACGCGCTCGTCCTGACTGCGATATTCCAGCCGACGCACGCGCTCGAGCGTCAGCTCGATCAACTGCCTGTTGCGCCCGACCAGATCGGCCAGAAGCCCCATCACGAAAGCCATTGTTCCCGCAGTCATCATCGCGCTGCCGATAACCAGCGACTGAATTTTGCCCGCACCGCTGGCGAACAGATAGAAATAGAGGAACCGGACGATCGGGATCATGCCGATGATCGCAATGATCGCACCGATCATCGAGAATATGCGCAGCGGCTGGTACATCGCATACATCAGCAATGTCGTTGCGCCGGACTTTTTGATGAAACTTGGGATGGATTTGAAAAGGCGGGATTCGCGCGTCTTTTCATTGGTCCCTACCGGCACGCTGGTGACGGCCATGCCCTTGTGCCCCGCCTGGATCAGCATTTCGATTGTATAGCTGAAAGAGGAAACGATGTTGATCCGCATCGCCGCCGAGCGGGAAATCGCACGAAATCCGCTTACAGCGTCGGGAATTTGCACGTTTGAAAACGTTCTTACGACGGTGCTGCCTACGGCTTGGAGCAGACGTTTTCCGGGTGAGAAATGGTCGATCTTGCTCGTCTCACGGTCTCCGACAACGATTTCCGCTTCATTGCGCAGGATCGGTCCCACCAACTTCGCGATGTCGGCGCCGGAATACTGGTTGTCGCCGTCCGTGTTCACGATGATGTTTGCACCCGCACCAAGCGCATAGTCGAGACCGCGCGCAAAACTGCGGGCAAGCCCGAGATTGCTCGGATTTACGAGGACGTGATGGACGCCGAGCTTACGAGCGATATCCGCGGTCCCGTCTTTCGAGCCATCGTCGATGACCAGGTACTCGATGCAATCAATTCCGGGAATCGAAGTCGGCAGGTCGGCGATTGTCTGCGGAAGTGTGCCACTTTCATTGTAGCACGGTATCTGGATGATTAGTTTCACTAGTGCCCCTCCGGGGATCGTCCCCCGATCGATAGGAGTATGCCGCCGCCCTGGCAAAAGCCAACAGGCCTGCCGCATAAGGTAACAGCCAGATAATGCGCATTTGATAACGCGCATGTGGACCGGACAGACCGCCGCAAATGGCGGCATTGGCCAAGACGCCGAGTATCAATAGCCCTGCAATCGCGACCACGTTGCGATTGAGTGGTTTGCGACCGGTAAAATGCTCAAAAAGAAAATAGAAAAGCAAGGCGAGCGACAGGATAGTGGACAGGACCGTCAGGATCACTGTCGGCGCCGTAAGCATAGTGTTTCGAGCGGCACGGGTCGTAGCGATACTTTTGGCTATTCCGGGAGGATATTTGTTCGAAAGATTGGCAACCCTGCTTTGGGGATAGTTGAAATTCAGCAGATTGAATCGGAAAAGTTGCGCGACCGTCGAGCGGATCGAATTGCCGATCACCCCAACCGGATCGCTCTCGATTACAGCGAGCGCGAAACGCTTGTCTTCACTTGCGAGCCGATGCTTCCGGACGTCGTTCGCAACCTGGAATACCCCTCCGTTGGGATCTTCGCTCCACAAAAAGCTATCGCTTTCAAGTGGTAGCTTCGCAACGTCCTGGCACAAAGCCCATTTGTCGCGATCGTGTGAACACACTTTCCGAAGGTAATCCGTACCCGGTCCGGCAGCCGTCAGCCGCGCGGAGAGAAACGGCGGTGACATAGGCTTGGTGTGCAGCGCGTGGGTGACGGCCGTGGTGAATGCTATTTCGGCAATGATCCCGATCAGCAGAACGGGTGCAGTTGCCAACAGGGGCCGTAGGATTTTACGGCGCGGTAGATAGATGGCGACACCGATGATTCCCAGCGCAACGGTCAGCAGCATATGTGTTGTGTGAAAACTGCCCATGGCGCCGCAACACAGGATCAGCAGGATTCGTTCGCTACGTAACAGCTTAGGCCAGAATGCGATCAAGCTGGCTAAACCCAGTACAATCAAACCCGAATAGACATCGGGCATCAGCATGGACACATAAAAGGGCAGCGGCGTCAGGACCGCAAGCACCGCTATCCCTACGACAGACCAGAAGGCCCGAGGTTTTTGCCTGTCGCGAAAGGCTATGCTGACGCAATACCACAGGAACGCCGAACACAGCAGCGCTTGCAGAAAGACAGCCGCCCATGGCCCACCAAACCGCATCGGCAGATAAATCAGGAAGCCATAGTAAACAGACCGCCCCGTAAGAACCGGCCTTGTGGAGACCAGTTTCGCAGTTCCGATCTGGCCGGATGGGGCCTGGGCCTGCACTGACGCTTGCTGGCCATGCCAAGCCAGGCGGTCGGACCATTCCGAGGGTGAATGAGTAAGGACCACAGTAGCCGCATCTGCGGCGCGAATGTAATTGCTGGTATCGGGAAACCAGAATGGACCGCCATTGACCAGTGCGGGCCACAGAAACGCAAGGGCGGTGGCAAGGACAAGGCTGAGGCGTCGTGCGAGCATTGCTATCCCGGGCTAAGCGTTTCGCGATTGAGGATTCTAGTCAGTTTGCTGCATTGCAGTAAGACCGTTTCGCTTGCGATCCGTCAACCAATCGCGTTGCTAGGCAGGTCTGGCGTCCCAAAACAGATCGTTGATCGCCTCATATATTTCCGTCGATCGCTGCGATTGCTGAACTCGCGCGAATTGTTACGAGGGAGCCTGCAAGAAATTGGTTTCTTCCCCATCCCTTTCCTGATGTCTCGCTGCCCTTCGCAACGCAACAGGATCTTCCTCTAGTCCACCGTCACGGTCGCCGTCTGGAATATCCGGCAGTCCTTGCGGATCGTCCATTATTTCATATTCCATCGACGCTCTCCTGCGGGGACAAGCATCGACATGACTCAAAGTTCCGGTCTTTCTGGCCTTGCAAATTTTGCGGGATGTGAAGAAGATTAACGCGTGCGCTGGATGATCTCCTCCATTTGCGCCCGCAGGACTGGGTCCCATTCCTGGCGCAATTCGCGGACCTTGGCGAGCAGAGGTTCGTTGCGGAATGCGGGGACGTTGGCGTCATAAAGGTCCGCCACCTGGCGCATCGAGCTTCGGTCCATCGCCTCGAACGCATCGCTCATCGCCATGGCCTGCTGGCGGTCCATACCGAGCGCTTCGAATGCGGAGCGGCCCATGCGCAGCGAACTGTCATAGGTTTCACGCACGATGTCGCGGCAGCCGTAACTCCACAGCTCATAGACGTGATTGCGGTCTTTCGCACGGGCCAGAACATGCAGATTGGGGCAGTTGGCAACCGCATATTTGACGAGCTTGTCGATCTGCTCGCGCTCGTCGAGCGCGACGACCAGAAGCTTTGCGTGGTTGATCCCGGCAGCATCGAGTAGGTCGGGACGGGTCGCGTCGCCGAAATATGTGCGGTAGCCCAGCTTGCGAACCAGTTCGAGATGTTCCGAGTCGTAGTCGATTACGGTGATCTCGAAGCCGGCCGCCTGGAGCATGCGGGCGACAATGCCACCGACCCGCCCTCGCCCGGCGACGATCACCGGATTTTCCTCCTCGATAGCGTCGGCTTCGCGCTCCTCGCTGCCGCAATAGGCTCGGGCGATGACCTTGTCGTAGAGGATGAACAGCAGCGGGGTCGCCAGCATGGTCAGCGACACCACCAGCAGCAGCATATCGGCCATGTCCTGACCGAAAACACGGTTGCCGACGGCAAAGCTGATGAGGACGAAGGCGAATTCGCCAGCCTGTGCGAGGCTGAGCGCAAACAGCCAGGCCATCTGCCGCCGGATCCCGGCAAAGCGGGCGATGACAAGGAGAACCGCGATCTTGGCGACGATCAGCAGCGCGGCCCAGAACAGCACCTCCCCGAAATGCTCCATGGCGAGCGGGAAGTTGATCCCTGCGCCGACGGTGATGAAGAACACGCCCAGCAACAGTCCTTTGAATGGACCGATATCGGATTCGAGCTCGTGCCGGTATTCGCTGTTCGCCAGCACAACACCGGCAAGGAAGGTGCCCAGCGCGGGCGATAGGCCGACGAAGCTCATCAGCAGCGCGATTCCGATGACAAACACCAGCGCGACCGCGGTGAACAGCTCGCGCAATTGCGCCATGGCGATGAAGCGGAACACCGGACGGACGAGATAGGCGCCGGCGAATACTACCAACCCGATTGCGGCCAATGTGACCAAGCCAGAGAGCCATGTCGGCAGGTTGGCGACGAGGTTGAGTTCATCGCCATGCGCCGTTGCTGCCCCAGTGCCGACCATTCCACCGACCGCCAGTAGTGGCAGTATCGCCAGCATCGGGATGACCGCGACATCCTGCATCAGCAGGACCGAGAAGCTCGCCTCGCCCCCGTCGCTCTTGAGCAAGCCCTTTTCTTCCAGCGATTGCAGTACGATTGCGGTCGAGGACACCGCGAGGATCATTCCAATCGCCAGCGCCGTTTCCCAGCGGACGCCATAGGCGAGCACGATGCCTGCCAGCACCAGCGTCGTCAGTACCACCTGCCCGCCGCCGAGCCCGATCAGCCGCCGCCGCATCGCCCACAGCTTCTTCGGCTCCAGCTCCAGCCCGATGATGAACAGCATCATCACCACGCCGAATTCGGCAAAGCTTTGCAGGGCCTCGACGTTGACCCTCAGCGCGCTGAGAAGCGGGCTGATGGCCATTCCGGCGAGGAGGTAGCCGAGCACCGAGCCCAGCCCAAAACGCGCCGCAAGTGGTACGGCGACCACTCCCGCGAGGAGGATAAGGAAGGCGAGAATCAGGAAACCGGTCATCTCGCCCCTCCCCTAGATCGCAGCGTCAGATATGCAGCGCGCGCCCGTAAGCCGATAGCACGCTTTCGTGCATCATCTCAGAGAGCGTGGGATGCGGGAAGACCGAATTCATCAATTCCGCTTCGGTCGTCTCCAGCGTTTTGCCCACGACATAGCCCTGGATCAGCTCGGTCACTTCCGCGCCGATCATATGCGCACCGAGCAATTCGCCGGTCTTGGCGTCGAACACGGTCTTGATGAAGCCATTCGCTTCGCCCAGCGCGATGGCTTTGCCGTTGCCGATAAAGGGGAAATTGCCGACCTTGACCTGAAAGCCCGCTTCCTTGGCCTTCGCCTCGGTCATGCCGACGCTGGCGATCTGCGGGTGGCAATAAGTGCAGCCGGGAATGTTGTTGCGGTCGAGCGGGTGCGGGTGAACGTCCTTGTTGCCCAGCTCCTGTGCGATGGCTTCGGCAGCCGTGACACCTTCGTGGCTCGCCTTGTGCGCCAGCCATGGCCCCGGCGTGCAATCGCCGATCGCCCACAGCCCCTTGGTCCTGGTGCGGCCATAGGGATCGATCTGGATGAAGCCCCGGTCCAGTTCGGCGTGCTTGTCGATCCCGATAGTCTCGGTGTTGGGGACGATGCCGATGGCGACGATGACATGGCTGAAATCCTGTTCGGAAACCTTGCCGTCCTTGCCCTTGATCTTGGCCTTCACCCCGCTAGCGGAGGTCTTGATATCCTCGACACCCGCTCCGGTATGGATTGTAATCCCCTGCTTCTTGAGCGATTTTTCAAGGAAGGTGGAGACTTCCGCATCTTCCACCGGCACGATCCGGTCGAGCATTTCGACCACGGTCACCTCGGCGCCCATATCGTTGTAGAAGCTCGCGAATTCGATCCCTATCGCCCCCGATCCGATCACCAGCAGCTTGGTGGGCATTTCGGGCGGGGTCATCGCGTGGCGATAGGTCCAGATGCGCTTGCCATCGGCCTTGGCAAACGGCAGGTCGCGCGCCCGCGCGCCGGTGGCGACGATAATGTGCTTGGCAGTGAGCTTCTCCTCACCTTTCTCGCCCTTCACGGTCAGGCTGGTGGGGCCGGTCAGCGTCCCCTCCCCCATGTGCACCGTGATCTTGTTCTTCTTCATCAGATGGGTGACGCCCTGGTTGAGCTGCTTGGCCACGCCGCGCGAGCGTTTCACCACCGCGTCCAGATCGGCCTCGATCTGCTGCGCCTTGAGGCCGTAATCGCCCGCGTTCTGCATGTAATGGAAGATCTCGGCCGAACGCAGCAGCGCCTTGGTGGGGATGCAGCCCCAGTTGAGGCAGATCCCGCCGAGCAGTTCGCGCTCGACGATGGCGGTTTTCAGCCCGAGTTGCGCGGCGCGGATCGCGGCGACATAGCCGCCGGGTCCGGAGCCAAGAACGATGACGTCGTATTGTTCAGCCATTTAGGAATTGCCTCTGGTCAGTCCAAAAATATGGAACACTTGGAACAGTGTCCTGAAGAGAAAATCTCCGCCCCCTTTGCAGGAGCGTGCGATCACTTTCAATCGGGTGATATGATAGGGCGTCGTAGCGGAATGTCATGGGGCGATCCTGTCGCATAGCTATGCACTGTAGGACAGGCGCCATTCTCGCGTTGCTCAATCTCGATCCGTTCGTGCTGAGCTTGTCGAAGCACCGCTCGTTCTTGAGGTCTGAACGTGAAAAGCGGCCATTCGACAAGCTCAGGGCGAACGGGGTTAGCGATGCGCGGTCTCACCGGAGGCCCGCAAAGGACGCGGGCGACCATCCTCACCCAGCAGCACGAATTTGAAACTGCCCTGTGCGACCTTGACCGTCACCTCGCTGTTACGCTCGCGCGCAATGGCCTCGATGGCGACGGTCATGGAGGTGTTGCCGGTGGCGGTGATGTCGCCATAGACGGACAACTCATCGCCCACCGCCATCTTGCCGGGGAAGGCAAAGTCGGTCGCCGAGACGACCACCGCAACGCCCATTCCCACCCGGCTCGCAAGCGATCCTGCGCCGAGCGCCATCTGGCTCATCAACCAGCCGCCAAACACCCCGCCATAGGGGTTGGTGTCCGCAGGCATGGCGGTGACGCGGATGAGGGGGTCGCGGGCGATGTGCGTAACTTCCGATGCCATTACGAATACACAGCCGACGCAATGCAACCCAAGAGCAGCCATGAAACAGCTACAATCGTGACAAAGTCACTGGCTCGGCCCCGACGCATTAGCAAGCCCAAGATGACTGCGATTGCGCCCCACACGGGAATCACAGCGTAGCTTGAAGGCGGCAAATCGTGTCGGGCTGGTGAGGCGAACACGATGACGAATAGAGCAGAGAACATCACCGTTGCGCTACCTAGGAAGAACAACAGCACTCCGATTGCGGAGCGGTATGAGCCGAGGTAGCTCGCAAGTTGGCGATATCCGTGCGCCACTTAGGCCACCAGCCCCAGCGGTGCCTCCACCAGTTCCTTGAACACCTTCATCAGCTCGGCCCCGTCGGCGCCGTCGATGGCGCGGTGGTCGAAGCTGCCGGTGGCGCTCATCACGCTGGCGATGGCGAGAGCGCCGTCAACCACGTGAGGGCGCTGCTCGCCCGCGCCGACCGCCAGGATCATGCCCTGCGGCGGGTTGATCACCGCTTCGAACTGTTTGATCCCGAACATGCCGAGGTTGGACAGGCTGGCGGTGCCGCCCTGGTATTCATGCGGCTGCAGCTTGCCCTCGCGCGCCTTGCCGCCCAGTTCCTTCATCTCCTTGCTGATCGCGCTCACCGACTTGCTGCCGGCATCGACCACGATCGGGGTGATGAGCCCGCTGGGCGCGGCGACCGCCACCGAAATATCCGCGCGGCTGAACTTGCGCAGTTCCTCACCCGCGAAGCTGACGTTGCATTTGGGCACCTGCACCAGCGCCTTGGCGAGCGCCTTGATCAGCAGATCGTTGACCGACAGCTTGACGCCTTGCGGTTCGAGCGCCGCGTTGAGCTCACCGCGCAGCTTGAGCAGCTTGTCGAGCTGCACGTCCACGGTGAGGTAGATATGCGGGATCGTCTGCTTCGCCTCGGTCAGGCGGCGCGCGATGGTCTTGCGGACGTTGTTGAGCTTTTCCGCTTCGTAGGGGATGCCGAAATCGGGCACCTTGGCCGCTGGGGTGGATGCGGCAGGAGCGGCTTGCGGTGCCGCCGTCTTGGCTTCCGGCGCTGCGGCACCAGGCTTGGCATCCTCGACATCGGCCTTGACGATCCGCCCATGCGGGCCACTGCCCTTGATCGCCGACAGGTCGAGACCCTTCTCCGCCGCGATCCGCTTGGCCAGCGGGGAGGCGATGATGCGCTCGCCTGACGGAGCGGGAGCGGAGGTTGCAGCAGGTGCCGGTGCAGGCGCCGATTTCTGTTCGGCTACCGCTTCCTTGCGGTCCTCGGTCTCTTGCTTCGTTTCGGACTTGGGCGTTTCGGCCTTCGGCGCAGCCTTGGCCGCATCGCTGACATCTTCGCCTTCCTCGGCGAGCATGGCGATCACGGTGCCGACCTTCACGCCTTCCGCGCCTTCCTCGACCGCGATCGAGGCGATGGTGCCTTCATCGACGGCTTCGAATTCCATCGTCGCTTTGTCGGTTTCGATTTCGGCGAGGATATCGCCCGAGTGAACCTCGTCGCCCACCTTCACCAGCCATTTGGCGAGCGTTCCTTCTTCCATCGTGGGGGACAGGGCGGGCATTTTGATTTCGGTGGCCATGGGGAGGATTCGGGTCCTTCGGCTTGGGGAGGAGGGATTTGGGCGCTGTCTGACCAAAAACCCCGGCGCAAGCAAGTTCCTTGCGCGCTTCGTTCATTTCCCGGATAAGCTGCGAGCAAAATTCCGGGGGCTTCGATGCGTATTTATCTGGTGGTGATGGACGAAAGCAAGGAGGCGCAGGCCGCGCTGCGCTTTGCTTCGGTCCGGGCGAGAGAGACCGGGGGAAGCGTGCACATCCTTGCGCTGGTCGAGCCGCAAAGCTTCAGCGCTTTCGGCGGCGTGCAGGCGACGATCGAGAACGAGGCGCGCGAACGCGCCGAAGTCATGGCCAATGCGGCGGCGGGCAATATCTTCACCGACAGCGGCAAGATGCCGACCATCGCGGTGCGGCCCGGCAAGCCGCAGGAAGTGATCCGCAAGTACCTCGAGGAGCACGGAAGCATCGCCGCCCTCGTTCTGGGCGCCAAGAGCGAAGGCGGGCCGGGACCGTTGGTAACCCACTTCGCACAGGCTGCCGGGGCGATGCCCTGCCCGCTCTATATCATACCCGGCTCGCTGGATGCCGAAGCGATCGACGCGCTGGCGAAACAGGGAGAATAAGCCGCAGGCTCGGCTTAGCGTTTGCGACCCTTGCCCTGATGGCGGATATTGCCGGGGCGGCCGCGCTTTCCCTTATCGTGGTTCTGCCGCGGAGCGCCTTTGCCTTTTTCCGCGCCTTTCTTGACCGGTTTGCGCGGTGGCTTCTTGCCCCGTGTCGGCGGGCGGTTTCCGCGTTGCTCTACACCCGATCCGTCACTGTCGGGCACCTCGAACTTGAGCGCACCGGTCAGCGCGTTGGCTTCGGCAAGCTTCAGCTTGAGCCGATCGCCGGAGGCGTAGCGCGTCCCGCTGCTTTCGCCGACCAGCGCCTGGGCCGCTTCCTCATAGCGGAAATATTCGCGACCCAGGGTCGAGATCGGCACAAGGCCGTCTCCGCCAAGGCCGAGGATGGTGGCGAAGAAGCCGAAACCCTGCACCCCGGTGATACGGGTATCGAACGTCTCGCCCACTCGGCCTGACAGCCAGGCGGCGACATAGCGGTCGATGGTGTCGCGCTCGGCCTCCATCGCGCGCCGCTCGGTCTGGCTGATGGCGTCGGTGATCTGGCTGAGCGCCTGCTTGTCGCGGTCGGACAGGCCGGTCCCCTCTGGCAGGTCGAGCTTCGGCTTTGGCTGTTCGAGCTTGTAGGCATCGACCAGCGCGCGATGGACCAGCAGGTCGGCATAGCGGCGGATCGGCGAAGTGAAATGCGCATAGCTGCCGAGCGCGAGGCCGAAGTGCCCGGCGTTGTTCGACCCGTAATAGGCCTGCATCTGCGTGCGCAGGACGGCCTCCATGACAAGCGCCTTTTCGGCTTCGTCGGCGATGTCCTTCAGCATCCGGTTGAACAGGCCCGGAGTGATGACCTGCCCCAGCGCGAGCTTGCGCCCCTGTGTGTCGAGATAATCGCGCAGCGCGATCAGCTTCTCGCGGCTCGGTGACTCGTGGATGCGATAGACCACCGGTGCGCCCTTGGCCTCCAGCGCCTTGGCGGCAGCGACATTGGCGGCGATCATGAAATCCTCGACCACCCGATGCGCGTCGAGCCGTTCGCGCATCGCGATTTCCTCGATCTGGCCTTGCTCGTTCAATTTTACCTGCCGTTCGGGCAGGTCGAGATCAAGCGGATCACGCGCGTCGCGCGCCGCGTTCAGCAGCGTCCAAGCGCCCCAAAGATGGGTGAGGTATTCCGGCGCATCTTTCGCATCGATGGCGGCCTGCGCGTCCTCGTAAGCGATGTTGCGCTCCAGCCGCACGATTGCGCGGGTGAAGCGCCATTTGGTGATCTTGCCTTCGGGCGAGATGCGCAGGTGACAGGCCATGGCCGCACGGTCCTGCCCTTCCTTGAGCGAACACACGTCCGCCGACAGCACTTCGGGCAGCATCGGCACGACGCGGTCGGGAAAATAGACCGAATTGCCGCGCTTCCTCGCCTCGCGGTCGAGCTGGCCACCGGGGCGCACGTAGAAGCTGACATCGGCAATGGCGACGATGGCGTTGTAACCGCCCTCCCCGTCCGGCTCGGCCCAGATCGCATCGTCGTGGTCGCGCGCGTCCGCCGGGTCGATGGCGACGATGGGCACAGAGCGCAGGTCTTCGCGATGGTCGGGAGAAAGTTCCAATTTCGTCGCCAGCTCGGCCTCGGCCAGCGCGTCCTCGGGAAAGACATGCGGGATGCCGTGCTTGGCGATGGCGATCAGGCTGAAGCTCTTCGGGGCGAGCGGATCGCCGATCACCTCGACCACCTTCACACCCGCGCGCTCGCTGCGCCCGGTACGCTCGGCAAGGACCAGCTGGCCCTCCTCCGCCCCGCCGACGTCCGAAATCGGCGAGGAGTTGCGTATCCTTTTATCGACCGGAGCAAGCCACGCCTTGCCCGCGCTATCCAGCTCGACCACGCCCATCAAACCCTCGGTGCGCGCCGGAAGCTTCTTCATCGGATGCGCGCGCCAACCGTTGGGTGTTTCCTCGGTCCGGGCGAGAACCCGGTCACCGCGTTTCAACGCCGCATGCTTGCGGCTTTCGATCAGCATCAGGCGGGGCGGTTTGGACTTGTCGTCGGGATCCCAATTGTCGGGTTCGGCGATCGGCCTGCCGTCCTCGATCTCGATTACGCGCAGGACGGTGACCTTGGGCAGGCCTCCCATGCGGTGATAGGCGGTTTTCCTGCCGTCGATCAGCCCCTCTTCGGCCATGTCCTTGAGCCGCGCCTTGAGCGCGATCTTTTCCTGACCCTTGAGACCGAATGCTTTGACGATTTCGCGTTTGCCCGCCGGGCCGTCGGCGGTCTGGATGAATGTGAGTATCTGTTCTTTCGTCGGCATACCGGGCTTGTGCCCTTGCGTCCGGCGAGGTTTGTTCTGTTTTGTCATGCGCCCCATATGGGGGGTGCGCTACTTGCTGTCATCCTCCGAAGCGAGCGGCGCAAACTGCCCACCCGGAACGGCGCTGGCAATCGGGCTGTGTTCGCCATTGGGGCCAGTGCTGCTGACACCGAAGAACCAGTCGTCCCCGCGCACATGGGCCAGCTTGGCGCTGGTCGCGACGACATTGGCGATGACCGGCTTGTCGGGCCAGTTCGGCGCATCGGTCCGGCGCTGCCAGATCGAATAGCCGGTGGCACCCGGAACCGGCTTCCATGCAATCAGCGTGTCGGTGCTCACCGCTGCTTTCACCACCGGCGCTGGCGGCATTGGTGTGCGCGCAAGCCGCTCGGCGGTTTCAATGTTGAGCTGCGCGACCTTGGCGAGATAGGCGAAGTCCATCTTGTCGATGGTGTCGCCGTATTCCACGCCATTCTCGGTGCGCAGGTCTTGATGCTGGTTGTTGTAATTCTCCACCGCGACGGTGAAGCGGATAGCGGGATAACCCAGCGCCTCGAACGGAAGCTGGTCACCACCCCGCCCCATACGGTCGGCGCGCCAGATCTGGCGGACCATCAGGCCATCGGAATGCGCCTCGGCAATGCGCGCGATGTAGCGCGACAAATTGCGGCTCGGCGAATCGTTTTCGCCCCCGTCGCGGCGCTGGGCGGCGCGCAGCTTGTCGGTCAAATCGTCGCGCGGCCCTTCGGAGAACACGCGTACATGGGTATCGTCGCAGACCCCATCCGAGCCGCAGCTGTTGCCGACGATATCGTTGTTGAGCACGGCCTTGACGTTCCAGCCCTGCTGCTTGGCGTAATCCGCCAGCAGCTTGCCCCCATAAAGCCCCTGCTCCTCGCCCGAAAGCAAGGCATAGACCACCGTCACGGGATATTTGTGCTGCGACATGACGCGCGCGGCTTCGAGGGCAACCGCAGAGCCCGAACCATCGTCGTTCGCGCCGGGTGCGTCGCTGGTGGCGTTCATCACATCGCTGACGCGGCTGTCGATATGGCCCTGGATTATGACGACATCGTTGGGCCGCTCGGTGCCCTTCTGGATCGCCACGACGTCGCGCAGACGGACCGGCTTGGGAATGCGCGGCCCTTCGACCATCTTCTCCGGCAGCACGACCGTCAGGCAGCCGCCGCATTTCTTCGACATGGCGCGAAACGTATCGGCACCCCAATCGACGGCCGCGCCGATGCCGCGCTTGGGATCGGTCTGCGTCGAGAGCGTGCTGCGCGTGCCGAAGCTCACCAGCCTGGCGACGTAATTGTGCAGGCTGTCGGCGGAAACCTGCGAAGCAGGATCGGTCGATTGCGCGGCAAGCGGTGTGGCGAGGAAGGCGAGCGCGACGGCGAGTTTTTTCATGCGCCACCTTGTTGCCGGTAATGCTGCTCAATTCAAGTGAATGAGACCGCCGATAGGTAGAAGCTTGTGGCTCAGTAGGCCTTTGCCAACAAGATACGCTCGACCGCCGGTTCGCCGGTAAAGATGCAGACGCCGTCTGCCGGGTCGCCGCCCATCGGCACGTTGCGGATCGTCAGCTTGAGCGCCTTGAGCCGTTCGACGACCTTGTCGAGCGCCTCACCGGTCGGCTTCGACCACTGGACCTCGACCCACCCCGGGTAGCGATTGCTGTCCGAAAAAAAGGCTTCAACCTCGGCGAAATCACTCACGCCGCGAGTGATGTTGCTTTCCCGCCGTTCGAGCGCTTCGGTGTACAAAGCGGCCTGAATATTGGCGAGCGTTGCGGGGATCGTCTCTCCGGCCGCCTCGCGCGTCGGCGTTTCGAACGCAGGCTTGCCGCTGTCCGCATCCCACAATGCGTCGCGCCGCAGCAGGCTGACGACGCCATTTTCCATGTCACGCCCGCCTACCTCGACGATGATCGGTGCGCCCTTGCGAACCCAGTCCCAGCGCTTCTGCGCCGCCTTGCCCGGCCGCGTGTCGAGCAGCACGCGGATCGGCTCGCCCAGCGTCATTTGGCCGGCGAGCGTCGCGCGCAATTGCTCGCAGTATTCGATCAGCGGCGCATCGCTGTCGTTGTCGCGCAGCATCGGCAGGATGACGACCTGCCACGGCGCGATCTTTGGCGGCACGCGCAGGCCATCGTCGTCGCCATGGGTCATGATGACCCCGCCCACCATGCGGGTCGAAACGCCCCAGCTGGTGGTGTGGCAATAGGTCTGCGTGCCGTCCTTGTCCTGATACTGGATACCGGACGCGCGGGCAAAGTTCTCGCCGAGATAATGGCTCGTTCCGGCCTGCAGCGCCTTGCCGTCCTGCATCATCGCCTCGATCGACCATGTCTCGACCGCACCGGGGAAGCGCTCGTTCTCCGGCTTCTCGCCGGCGACCACCGGCAGGCCGAGATCTTCCTCGGCGAAAGCGCGATAGACTTCGAGCATTCGCAGCGTGTGTTCCTTCGCCTCGGCCTCGTCGGCGTGCGCGGTATGGCCTTCCTGCCACAGGAATTCGCTGGTGCGCAGGAACATGCGGGTGCGCATCTCCCAGCGCACGACATTGGCCCACTGGTTGAGCTTGAGCGGCAGGTCGCGCCAGCTCTGCACCCAGCGCGCCATCGCATCGCCGATGATCGTCTCGCTGGTTGGGCGCACCACCAGCGGTTCTTCCAGCTTAGCTTCGGGGTCGGGGATCAATCCACCCTTGCCGTCCGCGATCAGCCGGTGGTGGGTGACGACTGCCATTTCCTTGGCAAAGCCTTCGACGTGATCGGCTTCTCGCTCGAAATTCGAAAGCGGGATGAACAGCGGGAAATAGGCGTTGTCGTGGCCGGTCGCCTTGATCCGGTCATCGAGCAGGCGCTGCATCCTTTCCCAGATGCCATAGCCCCACGGCTTGATGACCATGCAGCCGCGCACGCCCGATTCCTCGGCCATGTCCGCGGAGGCAATGACATCTTGATACCAGGCCGCGAAATCGTCGTCGCGTCTGGTGGTGAGCGCATGGCGGATTTGGGCCACGGGAATTCCTGCTGCTGGTGTTGCGCCTCGGGTCGACCGGGCTTTGTTCGGGCTGGCGCCGATGCAATTATTTGGCGAGATCGTCCAGTTTCTTCTGCATCGCGGCCATTTGTTCGCGCAGCGCCGAGAGTTCGCTCTGCTCCGCCTTGCTTGATGGCGAAGGGGTCGCAGCGGAAGCGGCTTTGGCGCCACCGGGCATGAAAGCCTCAGTGGCCGCACGCATCATCGCCATGTTGGTCTCCGCGATCTTGGCCAGCGGATTGCCCGCCATCCCTTTGGTGAACGCCTCAGCCAGCTCGTCGCGATTCTTGTGGAAGCTGGCCATGCTCGCTTCGAGATAGCCGGGCAACAAAGTCTGCATCGAATTGCCGTACATCGAGATGAGATCGCGCAAGAAACCGACCGGCAGGATGTGATCGCCCTGCGATTCCTGGTCCATGATAATCTGGGTCAGGATCTGGTGGGTGATATCTTCCCCGCTCTTGGCGTCGAGCACCTGGAATTCGACTCCCTCGCGGACCATGTCGGCGATATCTTCCAGAGTGATATAGCTGGAGGTGCCGGTGTTGTAGAGCCGCCGATTTGCGTATTTCTTGATAACGATCGGACTTCCGTCGTCCACGCGCCTGGTCATGCTCTCAAACCTCTCAACTATCCAATCTGTTTCCTTTAGCACTTGCACAATGTGCAGCGCAACATTTACGCGGCATCGCGGCGAAACCGACGTCCCAGGAGTGTAAGCAATTCGTATTGCGAAAGAGAGGTTTGCTGCGCAGCATCAGGCAAATGGTAAGGCAGCTCCACCCAATCGCCCTCTTTCAGTTCCGGCGCAGCGGATAAATCGATTACGATCATATCCATGGAGACCTTGCCGAGGATCGGCAGTCGTCTGCCTTCGGAAGAGAAATCCGCACCGGCCCAGCTTCGCAAAATACCGTCGGCGTACCCCAGCGACACCACACCCGCGCGCATCGATCGCGGCGCGATGAATGCGGCATTGTAGCCAACGGCAGAGCCCGCTTCGAGCTGCCGGATATTCATCAGGGCCGCTTGCGGATAGGCGACCTGACGCAGGTTGTCGGCCATCTCCGGCCGCGGGACGCCGCCATAAAGCGCAAGGCCCGGCCGAGTAAGGTCGAAGCCATAATCCGCACTCAGAGCGATACCCGCGCTGTTGGCAAGGCTTGCGCGGCGATGCGGCACTTGCGCGATCACTTTCCCGAAGGCGTCGCGTTGGTGCGCATTCATCGGCTTGTCCTCGTCTGCGCAAGCCAAATGCGAAAGGAGGATGTCGATTTCCAGCTCGGCCAGAACAGGATCGCCGATCTCATCCATGGCGAGCCCGAGACGATTGATCCCGGTATCGACCATCACATGGCAGACTCCGCCGCCCGTCTCCTGCCACATCCTTGCCTGATGCAGCGAATTGAGCACCGGCCTGACCCCGGTCTGGCGGGCGAAATCTGCGTCCTGCCTGCTCATCAACCCGTGCAGCACGGCTATCTCTTCCGCCGGGCAATGCGCCAGGGCACCGGGGACTTCCGACCAGTGCGCCACGAAGAAATCCCGCGCACCCGCTTCACGCAGGATCGGCAGGCATTGCGCGGCGCCAAGGCCATAGCAGTCGGCCTTTATCGCCGCGCCAGCCTTGGCTATGCCGCTCATCCGATCAAGCACACGCCAGTTACTGGCCAGAGCTTCGGTGTCGAGGTCGAGCCGCAATATCGGCGACGGCAGAGAGATCATCGAGTATTCATGGTGAGGTGGTTGAAACAGGCGGTGCGTCCCCATCCCGATGGTCGAAGTCGCGCGGTGGTCCACCGGGTATCCCCCACCATGCGACGATCAGCCCGAAAGCCATTACTACCCAGCAATACCATAGGCCGGAATAGGCGTTGCCGGTGCTGGCAACGATATAACCGGAAATAAGCGGGAGGAATCCACCGAGATAGCCGGCTCCTATATGGTAAGGGATCGACATCGAGCTGTAGCGGATGCGGGCAGGGAACATCTCGGTCAGCAAGGCTGCGACCGAACCATAGGTCAGCGCCGACAACATGCCCAGTGCACACAGCAGCGCGACAATACCGACGAGGTTCATCACGGGCGGGGTCTGTTTGGCGAAATCGTAACCCTTTACCTCGAGCGCGCTCTGGAGCGCCGCCTTGCGGCCCGCATCGTCCGCAATGTCGAGGGCAACCGGTTCGCGAGCGATCATGAGCCGGGCATCGCCGTAGGGATCGCCAACGGAATAGCTCACGCCGAGCGAGGTAAGATCGGCCAGTAATCGCCCGCACTGGGTCTCCTGCTTGCTGGCGAAGGGATCGTAACGGCAGTCGCTCCCAGCCACGACAACTGGGGCTTGCCGCGCGCTTTGCGCAAGGCCAGGATTGCTCAGCGCGCCCATTCCCCAAAAGATCGGAAAGAGCAGCACCAGCGTCGCGATCGCCCCGACAATGATCGGCTTCTTGCGGCCGACCTTGTCCGACCAGCGGCCCACGAGGATGTAGAAGCTCATCGAAATCAGTCCGGCGATGAGCATGATGAATTCGGTCAGCTCTTCGTTCATGCGCATCGGACCGCGCAGGAACGACAGTCCGTAAAAGAAGGCGGTGTACCAGATGACCGTCAGCACGCCCGCCACCCCAAACAGGGCGACGAAGATGCGGCGCTTGTTTCCCGGATAGGTCAGGCTTTCGACAAAGGGGTTGGCCGAGGTTTCGCCAGCCGATTTCATCGCCTGAAAGACTGGACTTTCCGACAGCTTCAATCGCATCCACAGCGAGATCGCCAGCAACGCAAGCGACAACAGGAAGGGTACGCGCCAGCCCCAAGCGGCGAAGTCATCCTCCGGGATCAGTGCGCGGCACGCGATAACCACGATGATCGACAGCACGAAACCACCGACTACGCTCGCCTGGATAAAGCTGGTGTAGAACCCGCGCTTTGCGGGTGGGGCGTGCTCGGCGACATAGATTGCCGCACCGCCGTATTCACCGCCCAGAGCGAGACCTTGGAGAATACGCAGGCCGATCACGATAATCGGCGCGACGATGCCGATGCTGGCGGCATTCGGCACCAGCCCTACCCCGGCTGTCGCGATGCCCATCAGCGTCACCGTGACGAGAAATGTGTATTTGCGGCCCAGCCGATCGCCGAGAAACCCGAACAGAATTGCGCCGAGCGGACGGAAGCCGAAGCCCACGGCGAAACCGGCCCATACCAGCAGCAACTGCAGCGTTTCGTTTCCTCCGGGGAAGAAGGCTGCGCCAATCAGTGCAGCCAGCGTGCCGTAGATGAAGAAATCATACCATTCGAAGATCGTCCCCGCGCTGCTGGCAGCGATCACCAGGCGGATTTCCTTCTCGCTCGGTTCGCTCACTGTGGCTGCGGAGCTGCTCTCGCTGGCTGACATGGCTTACTGTCTCTCCCCTACCCCTTGTCGCCCTACGACCTAGCCCGCGCGAACATCCAAGGAAAGCGCATCGACCGCAGCCATCCACGGGAGGAGGATCACGGGATGGCGCGCGGGGTAAGCACGCGCTGCGTCTAATTCGCCGATGTCCGGCCAGTCCGGTCGCGGTCCATTATCGGTCAGCCATGCAGCAAGATCTTCCTTTGCGATTTCAATCGCCATCAGATCGCGACCCGCTGCACTGCGCAGGAAAAGCGCCGCCGAGGCCTGTCCAATGGCGCAGGCACTCACTTTCGCGCCGACGCTTTTGATACGTCCGTTGCTGTCACTGTTGCAGCCGAATTCAATCGTGCTTCCGCACAGTCGTGAGCGGGCCATGCCGAGACACTGGAAACTCTCGTTCAGCGGAAAACCAGCCAGCTCTACCGAAAGAGCGAGGATCGCAGGCGTGTAGAGAACCATGGATGAGCTATTCTGCTTGAACCGGAAGAGACCTGAAGCCTTTAGCCCTTGTCGTCGTCAGCCTGCAACTTGGCCCGTCTTTCCTGTAGCATTTTTACCAGACTACGCGAGCTGGCATCGACAAAATCGTAGCTGCGCGCATTGGTGATCCATGTCGGGCGGCCGCTGAAGCTCCAGACATTGTCATAGCCCAGCACGATCAGTGAGAAAGCGATCACGACGATCAGCATTCCCTTGAGCGCCCCGAAACCGAACCCGAGTACGCGATCAATCGGACCGAGCAAAGAGGAGCGGCTTGCCTTGCCGACGTTGTTGGCGATGACCTTCATGGCGGCGTAAGGGATCAACAGCAGCATGGCGAAAGCCAGCAGGCTCACCGACAGGGTGTACCCGAGGTACTGCCCAAGCCACTCGGTCATCGGTGTATGGAGATAGCGAATCGCAAAAGCGGCGAGGATCCAAGCGGCCAATGAGAGAACTTCCTGCACGAAACCGCGCATGAATCCTCCCGTCGCGGCAACCGCGATGACCCCCAATACAATGAAATCAAATCCCGTCATGATCCTGCGGTGGAGATTATTGCGTCCCCATCACCCGGTCAACGAGCTTGGCCAACTGCCCCACGGGACGGTATTCAAGGTCCGATGGAACGCCCGTCATTTCAGATGGACCGAAGGCGAGATTGAAGCCGAGCTTTGCCGCTTCACGCAATCGCAGTCCGCCATGCGCCACTGGACGGACTTCTCCGGCCAGCGAGACCTCGCCCAGCCAGATGCTGCGATCCGGCAGAGGACGGTCTGCAAGCGCACTGACCAAGGCAGCAGCCACCGCCAGATCTGCCGCCGGATCGATCAGGCGATAGCCACCGGCGATATTGAGATAAACTTCCGCAGCACTGAAATTGAGCCCGCAGCGCGCTTCCAGCACAGCCAGCAGCATCGCAAGCCGTCCATTGTCCCAGCCGACGACTGCCCGGCGTGGGGATGCGCCCGATTGCAACCGTACGATCAGCGCCTGAATTTCCACCAGTACCGGTCGCGTGCCTTCCATGGCGGGGAATACCGCGCTGCCCGCAAGCGGTTCTTCCCGTCCGGATAGGAACAAAAGCGAGGGATTGGCGACTTCCTCCAGCCCTTCCCCAGCCATGGCGAAAACGCCGATTTCATCAACCGCGCCGAAGCGGTTCTTGAGCGCGCGCAGGATGCGGTACTGGTGACTGCGCTCGCCCTCGAAGCTCATCACGACATCGACCATGTGTTCGAGCACGCGCGGACCGGCGATCGTGCCGTCCTTGGTAACGTGACCGACGAGCACCAGAGCCGCTCCGTTCTCCTTGGCGTAGCGGATCAGTTCGAACGCGCAGCCACGCACCTGGCTGACTGTGCCGGGTGCGCCATCGATCGTGTCGGAATACATTGTTTGGATCGAATCGATCACCAGCAGGCCGGGTGGCTCGATCCCGCCGAGCGTAGTGAGGATGTCGCGCACGCTGGTGGCAGCCGCGAGCCTGACCGGCGCATCGGCCAGACCAAGCCGTGCTGCGCGCAAACGGACCTGACCGGACGCTTCCTCGCCGCTGATATAGACGGCGCTCTGCCCGCCACGAGCCACCGCTGCCGCAGCTTGCAGCAACAGCGTCGATTTACCGATCCCCGGATCGCCGCCCATCAGGATGGCCGAACCGGGCACCAGCCCGCCGCCCAGTGCGCGGTCGAATTCGGCGAGCCCGGTCGACTGGCGTACCGGCATTTCTCCTGGCTGGTCGAGCGCGACGAATTCAACGGCGCGCCCTCCGCCCGACAGATCGTGCTTTTGCGAAAACACGGTCGCGGGAACGTCTTCGACCAGCGTGTTCCACTCGGCGCAATCGGGGCATTGCCCTTGCCAGCGGTGCGAGACACCGCCGCATTCCTGACAGACATATCGACGTTTGGGTTTGGCCATGGCCGTGGCGATAAACGGAACATTGTAGGAACGCAATTGCCATTCCCATTCGCCTCCGGCAATGTCCCCCGCGATGCACCAGAAAGAATTGCGAATTGCCCTAGTCTGCTACGGCGGGATCAGCCTGGCGGTCTATATGCACGGCGTAACCAAGGAGTTGTGGCACCTTGCCCGGGCGAGTCGTGATTTTCACAGCGGTTCTCCGCCGCAAAGCGAAGTAGAGCGGGTTTATCGCCAGTTGCTGGAAGCGGTCGAGGCGGAATCGGGAATTACGCTGCGCGTCCTGCCCGATATTCTTACTGGAGCGAGCGCAGGGGGGATCAACACGGTTTTGCTGGCGCAGGCGATACATTCTGGTCAGTCGCTCGATCCGCTGACCGATCTTTGGTTGACCGAGGCCGATGTCGACCGGCTGACCGATCCCGATGCGCGGCCCTTGTGGCGCTTCGCCAAGTTCTGGGCGCAGCCGATTGCCACGTGGTTGCTCAAACGACCAGGCAATGCGGTGAGCGAGAGCGTTGCACCAGAAACCCGCGCGGAGGTTCGCCGCAAGGTGTCGCGCCTCGTGCGCGGACGGTGGTTCGCTCCACCTTTTTCCGGCAGCGGCTTTTCGCGCCTGCTCGAAAGTGCTTTCGATGCCATGGCCCAGGGGGAAACAACCGATCCCCTCTTGCCGCCGGGCCATCCGCTCGACCTGTACGTTACCGCTACCGACTTTCGGGGGTATCTCTCGCTCCTGCGACTGCACAGTCCGCCGGTTGCGCAGGAAGGCGAACACCGCCTGCCGATCGGATTCCGCTCGCGAACGCCTGCGGTGCAAGGAATGGATTTTGCGGACCCGCTGGAACTGATCTTTGCCGCACGCGCAACCGCGAGCTTTCCCGGAGCCTTCCCGCCGCTGGAACTGGCCGAGATCGACGAACTGGCGAAGACGAGCGGACGAATGTGGCCGGGTCGTGACGCGTTTATCGAGCGCGTGCTGCCGATGCAGCTGGCGCAGGACCGCCTCGGCACGATGGCGCTGATCGACGGATCGGTGCTGGTGAACAAGCCGTTCGAGGGCGCAATTGCGGCGCTTCAGGGACGCCCCGCCCAGCGCGAGGTCGATCGTCGGTTCGTCTATGTCGATCCGAGACCCCATAGGTTCGATCCCGATAGCCAGGAAGATCGCCGCCCGGTTGGTTTCTTCGGAGCAATTTTTGGCTCGCTCTCGGCAATCCCGCGCGAGCAGCCAATCCGCGATAATCTCGAAACTATCGAGGCACAGTCGCGAGAGGCCATGCGGCTCCAGCGGATTGTCGCAGCCTTGCGCCCGGAGGTCGAGGAGGCGGTCGAAAAGCTGTTTGGCTATACGCTGTTCCTCGATCGCCCGACGCCCAAGCGGTTGCAGGCATGGCGCCAGCGCGCGCAGGAGGCAGCGGTGCAGCAGGCGGGGTATGCCTTCGAAGCCTACGCCCAGGCCAAATTCGCCTCGATCATCCAGCGCCTCGCCAGGCTGGCCCACGATGCCGCACCCAAGCTGCACCTTCCGGACTGCGCTCCGATCGAGGCTGCGCTACGAGAGGAACTCGCAAAGCGCGGATTCGATCGGCTCTCCAAAAGTGGTAGCGCCACGCCGGATGCCGTGACGTTTTTCCGTGCACACGACATCGCTTTCCGTATTCGCCGCTTGCGACTGCTGGCCAGGCGATTGGCGCGGGACTGGGAGGCCGACCCTGAAATCCCCAACGATGCGCTCGAACAGGCGCGCGATGCAGTGTACGATATCCTCGCGCTGTATTTCGAGCGGGAAAACGCATCCAATCTTGGTGCCGAGTTCCAAGTGGTTTCCGAGCAGGTGTTGACCGAACCGGGCGCCTTGCTCGATCTGCTGGCAGAGCGACGGCTGTTGCCCGAAGTAGATGAAATGGCCGAGGGAATGCTCGCTCAAGCGCTCGAGCCTATGCCGAAAAACCTGAAACGGCGGATGCTGTTGACCTATCTCGGCTTCCCGTTCTACGACACGGCGACTTTCGCTCTGTTACGCAATGAAGGCCTGACCGAGTTTGATCCGGTGAAGGTCGATCGGATTTCGCCAGAGGACGCTTCGAGCATTCGCAAGGGAGGGACGGCGGCCACGCTCCGCGGCACGGAATTCTATAATTTCGGAGCCTTTTTCAGCCGCGCTTATCGTGAGAACGATTATCTCTGGGGGCGTCTGCATGGTGCCGAACGGATGATCGATCTGGTGTGCTCGACACTCGAAGAACCACTGGCGGTGCCGACGTGTGCCGGTTTCAAACGCGCGGCTTTTCTGGCGATACTGGACGAGGAAGAAGCTTCCGGGCGCTGCGCCGGCAGGTTGATCGACCAGCTTCGCGGCGAGGTGCAGGCAATAGAAATACCCTAGCCGTTCAGCCTTTTCACCAGTGCCCGCGCTGCCAACGAAACATCTTCCCAGGTGTAGTCGAACATTTCCTCGCCGCCGTAATAGGGATCGCTGACGCTCGCGCCTTCGCGGCCCGGCACCAGATCGAGAAGCAGGGCGATCTCGGCGTTCGATCCCACTGGAGCCATGGCCTTGAGATCGGCGAGGTTTTGCTCATCCATCGCGAAGATATGGGTAAAGCGGTCGAAGTCATCCGATCTCACCTGTCTTGCGCGCAAGTCCGAAATATCAACGCCGCCAGCCTTCGCAGCCGCTCGCGCTCGCTGATCGGGCGGTTCACCCTGATGCCAATCGCCCGTTCCCGCTGAATCGATTTCGAGATCAAGGCCCGCAAGTTGGGCCGCGTGCCGGAACGCGCCTTCGGCAAGTGGGGAACGGCAGATGTTACCGAGACATACGAAAAGAATGGCTGGCGTCGCGTCGCTCACGCGCCGAAGGCACTCTTCATGCGATCGAGAAAGCTCAGGCTTTCAGGGCATTCTTCGCCGGTTTCCAGTTCGCGGAATTGTTCCAGCAAAGCGCGCTGTTCCTTGGTGAGCTTGGTCGGTGTTTCCACCTGCACTTCGATCACCAGATCGCCGCGTCCGCGCCCTTGCAGCACCGGCATACCGGCGCCGCGCTGGCGCAATTGCTCGCCGGACTGCAGGCCGGGGCGAACCTTGAGGATGACCGGCTCGCCGCCGAGGTCGGACAATTCGATTTCACCGCCGAGTGCGGCCTTGGTGAAACTGATCGGCACACGCGTGGCGAGCGTGGTGCCTTCGCGCTGGAAGATCGCATGCGGCTTGATATGCACGAAGATATAGAGGTCGCCCGGTGGCGCACCGCGCGGTCCCGCTTCGCCCTTGCCCGACAGGCGGATGCGGGTGCCGGTATCGACGCCGGGAGGGATCTCGACATCGAGCTTCTGCGCCCGGTCGACCCGACCCTCGCCGCGGCAATCGCGGCATGGGCTTTCGATCACTTCTCCGCGCCCATGGCAATTGGGGCATGGCCGTTCGACAACGAAAAACCCTTGCTTGGCGCGGACCTTTCCATAGCCCGAGCACAGATTGCAGCGCCGCGTGCCCGTTCCCGGTGTCGCCCCGCTGCCGTGGCAGGTATCGCAGGTCTGACTGACTTCGATTTCAATCTCGGTGGATTTCCCGTGGAAGGCGTCTTCCAGCGAGATTTCCATGTCGTAGCGCAGGTCTGCCCCGCGACGCGCCTGACTGCGCCCGGCCCCGCCGAACGCCTGCCCGAAGATCGTCTCGAAGATATCGCCGATATCGCCGAAGTCCTGCGGACCAGGCCCACCGCCGCCACCGTTCTGGAAAGCGGCATGGCCGAAGCGGTCGTAAGCGGCGCGTTTCTGGGGATCCTTGAGGCAGTCATAGGCAACGCTGATCGCCTTGAAGCGCGCCTCGCTGTCCTCGCAGCCGGGATTGCGGTCTGGGTGATACTGCATCGCCAGCTTGCGATAGGCCGATTTGATCGTCGCCCCATCGGCATCGCGTGACACGCCGAGCAGTTCGTAGAAATCTATTTCGGTTGCGGACATAATAGCAGGGCCTAGCCGCCGCCGGCGCTAAAGGGCACCGGCGGCGTTTGGCTTATCATCAGTCTGGCTCAGTTCTTCGCGTCGTCGTCGACTTCGGAGAATTCGGCGTCGACCACCTCTTCCTCCGCGCCGCCTTCGCTGCCTGCAGCTGCGCCATCACCTGAATCGGCGGAAGAGGCGTTGGCCTGCTCCTGCTCATAGATGGACTGGCCCATCTTCATCGCGACCTGCGTCAGTTCCTGCGCCTTGGCGGAAATCGTCTCGGCATCGTCGCCCTCGAGCGCGGTCTTGACCTCGGCCATCTTGGCTTCGACTTCCGACTTGAGCGCGGCGTCGATCTTGTCGCCATGCTCGTCGAGCTGCTTCTGCGTCGCATGGACCAGACTGTCGGCCTGGTTGCGCGCTTCGGCACTTTCGCGGCGCTTCTTGTCCTCTTCGGCGAACTTCTCGGCGTCCTTGACCATCTGGTCGATGTCGGTGTCGCTGAGACCGCCGCTGGCCTGGATGCGAATCTGCTGTTCCTTGCCGGTGCCCTTGTCCTTGGCGCTGACGTTCACGATGCCGTTGGCGTCGATGTCGAACGTCACCTCGATCTGCGGCACGCCGCGCGGGGCGGCAGGGATACCGACGAGGTCGAACTGGCCGAGCAGCTTGTTGTCCGCGGCCATTTCGCGTTCGCCCTGGAAGACCCGGATCGTCACCGCGTTCTGGTTGTCTTCGGCGGTCGAATAAGTCTGCGTCTTCTTGGTCGGGATCGTGGTGTTGCGGTCGATCATGCGGGTGAACACGCCGCCCAGCGTTTCGATGCCGAGCGAAAGCGGGGTCACGTCGAGCAGCAGCACGTCCTTGACGTCGCCCTGTAGCACGCCCGCCTGGATCGCCGCGCCCATGGCGACGACTTCATCCGGGTTGACGCCTGTGTGCGGCTTGGCGCCGAAGAACTCTTCGACCACTTCGCGCACCTTGGGCATACGGGTCATACCGCCGACGAGGATCACCTCGTCGACCTGATCCTTGCTAACGCCCGCATCAGCCAGCGCCTTCTTGCAGGGCTCCAGTGTCCGGGTGATGAGGTTGCCGACCAGCTGCTCAAGCTTGGAGCGCGAGATCGTCTCCACGAGGTGCAGCGGTGTCGAGCTGCCGCCTTCCATACGTGCGGTGATGAAGGGCAGGTTGACTTCGGTCGTCTGCGAGCTCGACAGCTCGATCTTGGCCTTTTCTGCTGCTTCCTTGAGGCGCTGGAGGGCGAGCTTGTCCGTCCGGAGATCCATGTTCTCCTTCTTCTTGAACTCGTCCGCTAGATATTCGACAATCGCGCTGTCGAAGTCTTCACCGCCAAGGAAAGTGTCGCCGTTGGTCGACTTCACTTCGAACACGCCGTCCCCGATCTCGAGGATCGAGACGTCGAAGGTGCCGCCGCCAAGATCGTAGACGGCGATGGTCTTGCCATCGTCCTTTTCCATGCCATAGGCGAGCGCGGCCGCGGTCGGCTCGTTGATGATGCGCAGCACTTCGAGACCCGCAATCTGCCCGGCGTCCTTGGTCGCCTGGCGCTGTGCGTCGTTGAAGTATGCGGGAACGGTAATGACCGCCTGGCTCACGGTTTCGCCGAGGAAGCTCTCAGCGGTTTCCTTCATCTTCTGCAGGATGAAGGCGGAAATCTGGCTGGGGGAGTAATCCTCTCCGCCTGCTTCGACCCACGCATCGCCGTTCTTGCCCTTGACGATGTCATAGGGGACCAGTTCCATGTCCTTCTTGGTCATGGGGTCGTCGAACCGGCGCCCGATGAGGCGCTTGACCGCGAAAACGGTGTTGTCGGGATTGGTCACTGCCTGGCGCTTGGCCGGCTGACCGATGAGCCGCTCACCGTCCTTGGTGAAAGCGACGATCGAAGGCGTCGTGCGCGCGCCTTCGGAATTTTCGATAACCTTGGGCTTCCCGCCATCCATTACGGCAACGCAGGAATTGGTGGTGCCGAGGTCGATACCGATTACTTTGGCCATTTGTACCCCATCAATAGATAAATCGTTGTTGGACACCGCGCATTTGACCTCCCCCACGGGGCAAGGCCGCTCGGCGGCTCGGTTGATGAGGGGGATATAGGTGGCGCTACGCTTGGCACAAGGGACACAGGTGGCTAGATTTTAAGGCAGGGAGAATGAGAGGAAAACATATGAAAAAATATCTCGCCGCGATTTGCCTGGGCACAGCCGGGATCACGCTGTCAGCCTGTTCGGGAACCGCAGACACAGAGAAAAGCGCCGAGGATGCCAACCCAACCGGCCTCGAAATCACCAATGCGCGGCTGTTGCTGCCACCGGTCAAGGGCAATCCGGCTGCGATCTATTTTACCGTGAAGAATGCCGGCAAGCGCAATGTCGCGATCCGCAGCGCAAGCGTGAAGGATGCCCAGTCTGCGCAACTGCACGACATGATGGAATACGATTTCAAACAGACCATGGGCGAGATGCCGCCGCTGATGTTGCAGCCTGGCGCCAGCGTGGAATTCAAGCCGGGCGGCAAGCATGTGATGGTCTATGACCTCTCGCCGACCATCAAGGTGGGCGACAGCACGGAAATGACCCTGACGATCGCGGGCGGTGACAGCATCACGACCAAGGTGCCGGTCATGGCCGCGGACACCGACCGGTAAGTCGGATGGCCGGAGTGCAGAGCGATATGGCGAGCGCTCCGGCCCCGCTTTGTCCCGTCGGCGGCGAGCGGCCGTTGACCGATGGGGAGATCGCGCTTGCCCGCAGCGTTTTCGGCGAGGCGATCAACTATGCGAACGTCACGATCCGGCGGCGCAAGTGGTTTCCGTTCCAGCCACGCACAGTAACAATGGCCCCGCGCGGTCACTTGCATTTCCATCCTTTGAGCGATGCCTATTGCGATGACTTTGCCACTGTCGATCTCATCCGGCAGGGGCTGTTCATCCATGAAATGACCCATGTCTGGCAGACGCAGACGCGTGGCTCGTGGTATCTTGTCACGCACCGGATGCCGTGGGCGCGATACGATTATTCGCTCAAGCCCGGTTGGCCGCTGGCACGCTATGGGATCGAACAGCAGGCCGAGATCGTCAAACACGCGTTCTGGCTGCGTAATGGGGCGCGGATCGCCGGTATCGCCGATCCCGCCGTTTATCATCTCCTAGTCGACTTCGCGGGTGCAGCACATCGCACGGCTTGAGCAAGCCGGTTACGTTTGTTACCACTCGCTTCATTGATCCGGGCGGCCCAACCCGCGCCCGGCGCAACGGTCAATTCCCATGAAACTATCCGACTACGGCCTGTCGCGTGAACGCGGCTACCTTTCGCATTACGAGATCGATTCGATCACCCTTCCCGCGCAGTTCGACCCTATCGTCGACGCGGCAAGACGACTCTCCGACCTGCTTACCAGCGGGCAGGTCCGCCACTGGCTCGACCTGTTGCCCGATCCCGAGATAGCCGATTGGGTGAAATCCGCCGAAGACGAACAGGTCCGCACCGCGATGGTGCATTATTCCTTCCTCGTGCAGGCCTATGTCTGGGGTGAGAACGATCCGCCAGCCGCCTTGCCCGCCAATCTATCACGGCCCATGGTGGCGCTCGCTGACCGGCTCGGCCAGGCGCCGTTGCTGCCCTATTCGGGCTATGTCCTCGACAATTGGTATCGCCTCGACAAGGCGCAGCCGATCAGTCTGGAAAACATCGGCATGCACCAGAATTTCCTCGGCGGAGCGGACGAGAACTGGTTCGTGCTCGTCCATGTCGCGATCGAGGCCGAAGCCGGCGTGCTACTCGACAATGCGGCAAGGCTGGTGACGGTCGCGCGTGACAAGGACACGGCCGAAGCGACCCGCCTGCTCACCGAAATGGACGCGGCGTGGGAGCGGATCTACGGCCATTTCGCGCGTATGCCCGAGCGCTGCGATCCCTATATCTACTTCCACCGCGTGCGCCCCTACATCCACGGCTGGGCCAACAATCCGGCGCTCGGCGGCGGGCTGGTCTATGACGGCGTGGCCAAGTTCGGCGGCGAGAAGCAGGCGTTCCGCGGTCAGACCGGATCGCAGTCGAGCATTGTCCCGGCGATGGACGCGCTGTTCCAGGTCGGCCACAGCGACGATCCCTTGAAGAGCTTCCTCGACGAGCTGCATCAGTATCGCCCGGTGCAGCACCGCCGCTTCATCGAGGATCTGGCGGCGCAATCGACGCTGCGCGAGTTCGTGGCGGCATCCGACGATACCGAGCTCAAGGCCGCCTTCAACGCCTGCCTCGACCAATCGGCACGCTTTCGCACCCGCCATCTCGAATATGCGGCGAGCTACATCAACAAGCAGGCCGGATCGATCGCGGGCAATGATCCCGATGTCGGCACCGGCGGCACGCCCTTCATGAAATATCTCAAGAAGCACCGCGACGAGAACGCGGCGCAGACGGTATAGACTGATAGCAGGACCCGCCCGGCGTCAGTTGTATTTGACGCCGGGCAATCCCTTGCCGCCATTGGCGATGAAGGCGTCGATGCGCTGTTCGAGTACCGGCAACGGCACCGATCCCAGCGACAGCACGACATCGTGGAACTTGCGGATGTCGAATTTCGGCCCGAGTGCCTTTTCGGCCTTGTGACGGACCTTGAGGATCGTCATCTCGCCCAGCTTGTAGGCCAGCGCCTGTCCCGGCCAGCTGATATAGCGATCAACTTCGGTGCCAACCTCGCGCTGTGACAGCGCAGTATGGCTCGCGAGATAATCGACCGCCTTTTCCCGGCTCCAGCCATAATGGTGGATGCCGGTGTCGATCACCAGCCGCACTGCGCGCCACATCTCGTAGGAGAGCTGCCCGTAATGCTCGTAAGGCGTTCGGTAGATGCCCATCTCATTGCCGAGAAATTCGCAATAAAGCCCCCAGCCCTCGCCGAAGCCGGAGAAATAGGTTTCGCGACGGAAGCGGGGCACGCTGTCCTGCTCCAATGCGACGGCGGCCTGAAAGCTGTGCCCCGGCTCGCATTCGTGCATCGTCAGCACCGGGATATTGTAGAGCGGGCGGGACGGAAGGTCGTAGGTGTTCATCAGGCAGGAATCGAGCCCGCCGCGCCCAGCGGTGTAGAACGGCGCGATGCTGTCGGGCACCGGGCGAATGGTGAAGCGATGGCGCGGCAGGAAGCCGAAATAATCCGCGATCACCCCATCGACCCGTTTGGCGGTATAGGCAGATACGCCCATCAGCTGATCGGGCGTCTTGGCGACGAATTGCGGATCGGTGCGGAGAAAATAATTGAACTGGGCCAGCGTGCCTTTGAAGCCTGCCTGATCCTTGACCTTCTCCATCTCGGCAGTGATCCGCGCGACTTCCGACAGGCCGATCTGGTGGATCTGCTCTGGGCTCAGGTCGAGTGTGGTGTATTCGCGTATCTGCTGGCGGTAATAGGCCTTGCCATCCGGCATATCCTCCGCCGCCAATGTCTTGCGCGTATGCGGCAAGTAATCGTCACGAAAGAAAGTGAGCAGCTTGCGATAGGCGGGTGTGACCTGCTGCGCGATGACCTGCTTCGCCTCGGCTTTCAGCCGCGCCGCATCGGCAGCCGGGATTCGCTCGGGCATATCCTTGAACGCAATCCAGAACGGGCTCTTGGTTGGATCGTCAACGACATAGGCTGCAATCGAGGCGTCGCGCCCTTTCAGCGTGACTTGCGGCACGGAAAATCCGCGCGCCAACCCGGTCTTGGCGTTGGCGATATTCTCACCAAAATAACGCGGAATGTCGCGCATCCGACCGATGTAGCGTTCATATTCGGCAACGGTCGTGAAATTGCGCCGCGCCGAAAGATAGCTCCAGAAATTGCTGTCCGAATTGAACGGCATTTCCCACTGATGGAATTTCGCATCGCCAATCGAATTTTGCAGCATGGTGCGGAATACTGCTGCGTCGATTTTTGCCGATGGCGATAGGGCATTTGCATCGATTGCATCAAGCTGCACGAGCATTTGCTTGAACCTGGTGGCGCGCGCCTCTTCGGCCTGCTGCGTCATCGACCAGAGATGATCACCCAATTCGCTGCTGCCGTCAGGCGCCTCGATCTGCCCGAACTGTGTTTCGGTATAGCGCAACCAACTATCGGTCAGCGTGGAGAGCTGGGCGTCGGCGGGATACTGCGCTTGCGCCGTGTCTGTTTGTGTCGCTTCCTGCGCGTGAACCAAGGCCACAGGAGAAACGGCGATGAGGATCGCCGCTCCAAAAGTTGCGATCCTCATTGCGTATTCCCCTGTTTATGCTCGAATTCAGTCAGGCTTTTTCGCCACGCCCACCATCGCCGGGCGCAGCAAGCGATCCTTGATCATGTAGCCGGCCTGCATTTCCTGCACGATCGTGCCGGGTTCATGCTCGTCGCTCGGGATTTCCATCATCGCCTGATGCTGGTTTGGGTCCAGCGGCATTCCCTTGGCGGCGATCCGCGTAATGCCGTGCTGGCCAAATACTTTCTCCAGCTCACGCTGCGTCGCCTCGATACCCTCGACGAAGCGGCGGACCTTCTCGTCCTCGCGCAATTCCGCAGGCATCGATTCGATGGCGCGGGCCAGATTGTCGGAGACGCTCAGGATGTCGCGCGCAAAGCCGGTGGCGGCATAATTGCGCGCGTCGTCCCGCTCCTTTTCCATCCGGCGGCGCAAGTTCTGCATATCCGCACGGGCATAGAGCACATCCTGCTTGGCGGCATCGAGGTCGTTCTTCAGACGTTCGAGCGCTTCGCCCAGCCCGTCATCCTCGTTGCTGTCCTCGCCATCGTCGAGCATTTCGGCCGGTACGCCGTCGAGTTCCTTCTCAACCGCGTCGTCGCGCGGTTTATCCTTGTCATTGTCGGTCACGGGATGTCCCACTTCATGGTAATCGTTTGCCCAAAGAACGGGCTGTGAAATCCACCATGGGCACAACCCGCGCGTAATTCAACCGGGTGGGGCCAATCACGCCCAGCACGCCGACCACCGTCCCCTCGCGGTCGCGATAGGGCGCTGCGATCACGGACGAGCCGGACAGCGAGAACAGGCGGTTTTCGCTCCCGATGAAGATGCGCATGGCTTCCGCTTCGCGCGCAAGGTCGAGCAAATGCGCCACAGCCTGCTTGTTCTCAAGCTCCTCCAGCAGCAATCGCACACGTTCGATATCGCCAAGCGCTGTATCATCGAGGAGGTTGGCCTGCCCCCGCACGATCAGAACCGGTCGCTGCGTTGAATCTTCGCTCCAGACGGCCAGCCCGCGCCGCACCAGTTCCTTGCCTGCCGTATCGAGCGCCGATTTCTCTGCTGCGATCTCTTCCTCGATCGCCCGAGCCGCTTCGCCGAGCGTGCGCCCGGCAACCCGCGCGCTGAGATAATTGGCCGCCTGTTCCAGCTGGCTTGCGGTTTCGCCGCCATGGATCATCACGATGCGGTTTTCGAGGCTGCCGTCCTCGCCCATCAGCACCGCCAAGGCACGATCGGACGAAAGGCGCGTGAGACTCACCTGCGCAAGGCGCGGCTCGCGGCGTGGGACCATGACGATCCCCGCCGCGCCGGAGAGATCGGACAGCAGCGCGCTGGTTTCTTCGAGCGCCTGTTCGATCGGTCCGGGCTCGCCCAGCCGCTGTTCGATGGCATGACGTTCCTCACGCGTGGGTTCGGCGACCTGCATCATCGCGTCGACGAACATTCGCAGGCCACTCTCGGTCGGCATCCGCCCGGCGCTGGTATGCGGCGCGCTCAGCAGGCCCTGCCCCTCCAGCTCGGCCAGCACCGAGCGGATCGAGGCGGGCGAGAGGTTGAGCCGAGTATCCCCTGCCAGCGTTTTCGATCCCACCGGCTGCCCGCTCGCAAGATACCCTTCCACAACGAGGCGGAAGATATCGCGCGCGCGGCTGGTCATTTCGGGCAGCGGGGGTGAACTCATGGGGCTAATCTAGAGGCTTCGCTTGCGCCCTCAAGCCCGTGGTGGTTTAGGAGGGCAACTTTCGAACAGGAATCATCACTATGCGACCATCCGGCCGTGCGCCCGACGAAATGCGTGCCATCACCATCGAAACCGGCTTTACCCGCCATGCCGAGGGATCGTGCCTGATCTCCTTCGGGGACACGCGTGTGCTGTGTACCGCGAGCATCGAAGAACGGATTCCACCATGGCTGCGCGGCAAGGGCGAAGGCTGGGTGACGGGCGAGTACTCGATGCTCCCGCGCGCCACGCATACTCGCGGGCAGCGTGAGGCGGCCAAAGGAAAGCAGAGTGGGCGGACGCAGGAAATCCAGCGTCTGATCGGGCGGAGCCTGCGCGCCGTGGTCGATATGAAGAAGCTTGGCGAACGCCAGATTACGCTCGATTGCGATGTGATCCAGGCCGATGGTGGCACGCGCACCGCCTCGATCTCGGGCGCGTGGGTGGCGCTGCGGCTTGCGGTCGACAGTCTGATGAAATCCGGCGCGATTGCAGACGATCCGATCACCGCCAAGGTTGCTGCGATTTCCTGCGGCATCTACAAGGGCACACCGGTGCTGGACCTCGATTATCCCGAGGACTCCAACGCCGAGGCGGATGCCAATTTCGTGCTGATCGAAGGCGGCAAGATCGCCGAAGCGCAGGCTACGGCGGAAGGCGCACCCTATGACGAGGAAGGCTTGCTTCGCCTGCTCCGGCTCGCCCGGATCGGCTGTGACAACATCTTCGCTGCACAGGCTGCTGCGGTAACGAAATGACGCGCAGGCTCGGTTCCGGCAAGCTGGTGATCGCCACGCATAACACCGGCAAGCTCAAGGAAATCGGCTCGCTGCTCGATCCCTATGGTGTCGATTGTATCTCGGCCGGATCGCTGGGCCTGCCAGAACCGGCCGAGACGGGAACCACCTTTGTCCAGAACGCCCTGATCAAGGCGCGCGCTGCGGCGGAAGGTTCAGGTATCGTCTCTCTTGCTGACGACAGCGGCCTGTCGGTCGAGGCGCTCGACGGCAGGCCGGGCGTCTACACCGCCGATTGGGCCGAGCGGCAATGGTTCGAAGGCGATCCCGGGCGCGACTGGTTCATGGCGATGGGCAAGGTCGAGGGAATGCTGCAGGCAAAAGGGTCGAATGCTTCGCGCGCCTGCGCTTTCCATTGCGTGCTGGCGATCGCGTGGCCTGACGGCGAATATGCGGTGTACGAAGGCCGCGCTCCGGGCACGCTGACCTGGCCACCGCGCGGAACCATGGGGTTCGGCTACGATCCCGTGTTCGTGCCCGAAGGTTTGGAGCAGACGTTTGCCGAGCTCGATCCGGCAGAGAAACACCGAATCAGCCACCGCGCCGATGCCTTTGCCAGGCTGGTGAAGGAGCAATTTGCCTAATAGGGCGATTGGCCGACTATATTGCCCGCGGGGTAGTAGCGGCATACCAGCACATCGACCTGATTGGCGGTGGCGATTGCGCACCCGACTTCGCGCGTGTCGTGCCATACGATCTGGGTGTAATGGCCGACATCGGCCCAGTTCCCGGTGCGCGAGACATGGGGAAAGCGCGCATCGCGGAATTTGCTGCGTTCGGCGAGGAAGAAGCCGAGCATCTGGTCGGGCGTCCATGTTCCGCGTGTGCCGATCCACAGGTTCTCGCCCATGCCGCTACCGCCATGCGAATGCGCAAGTCCGCTGGTTTTGGCCAGTTTGGTCGCCCATTCTCCGGCCTGAAGGGCAAGCTGCGGGCTCCATTGCAAAGGTGCCAAGCCGAGCCGCGTGCGTTCGCGATTATGGATATGAAGCAAGTCGCTTGCGCTAACCGATTCAATATGGACGGCCTGCGTACCGGCGCTGGCAATGGCCTCGCTTGCCCCACGTCCAAAGAGCGCCGCGCTAAGGGTCAGGACGCAACCGGCAAGAAAAAGATGTTTTGCAACCCTCATTGTTCTTGGAGCCAGCCTAAGGCAAGTGAATGCAAATGAGCAACCCCATAACCACCGCGCTCTATGTTCACTGGCCCTTTTGCCTGGCCAAATGCCCCTATTGCGATTTCAACAGCCATGTCCGCGAGGGAGTGGATATTGACCGTTGGCAGGTCGCGCTGTTTGCCGACTTGCGTCATGAGGCTGCAAGGGGCGTCAACGCTCCGCTGACGAGCGTGTTCTTCGGTGGCGGTACCCCCAGCCTGATGCCACCAGCGCTGGTCGAATCCCTACTCTGTGAGGCGGAACGCCTGTGGGGATTTGCTCCGGGGATCGAAATCACGCTGGAAGCCAATCCCTCTTCGGTCGAAGCAGCGAATTTTGCGGACCTCGCGCGAGCGGGTGTGAACCGTGTGTCGCTGGGCGTTCAGGCGCTTGATGATGAAACGCTCCGGTTTCTGGGACGACTGCATGATGTGGACGAAGCGTTGGCAGCGCTCGATACCGCTCAACGGCATTTTGCGCGTGTATCATTCGACCTGATATACGCCCGCCCGGACCAGACCGAGCAGGCGTGGCGTGACGAACTGGCACGTGCCTTGTCGTTCGGCACCGGGCATCTCTCTTTGTACCAGCTCACTATTGAGCCCGGCACGCGCTTTGCGACCGAGGTCAGGACGGGAAGGATGACGCCGCTCGATGACGATGCTGCGGCGGACCTGTTCGCCGTTACACGCGCGATCACCGAGGCCGCAGGCTTGCCAGCCTACGAGGTCAGCAATCACGCACGCCCGGGAGAAGAGAGCCGTCACAACCTCACCTATTGGCGTTATGGCGATTATGCCGGTGTCGGTCCGGGCGCGCATGGACGGGTCGGGGGTATGGCGACCGTTCGCCATCGCAAGCCGGAGAATTATCTCACTGCGGTTGAGCATGACGGGCATGGCATCGTCGAGGAACGGGCCCTTCCCTTGCCCGAACAAGCAAGTGAAGCGTTGTTGATGGGCTTGCGGCTTGCCGAAGGTATCCAACCCTCTTCGCTGGAAAGACGCTTCGCAATGCCGGCCGGGTCGCTGATCGACCGCGCCAAGCTGGCGCTTCATTGCGATCTCGGTCTGGCATGGCAGGAAGGATCGCGGATCGGGATCACACCTGCTGGGATGTGCACGCTCGATGCGCTGATCGCCGATCTTGTCAGCGACGCGGCGTTGGCGGCATGACCCATGCCGATATGCTGGAGGCATGGTGCGCGCATCTATCGCAGGGTCGCCGCCGATCTCCGCATACGGTGCGCGCCTACTCGGCTGCGGCGAAGCGGTTGCTGGCGAGCGGAGATTTTGCGAGCTGGAGCGATATTGCGCGGCTCGGTACGGGAGAACTGCGCGCGCAATTGGCTGCTCGCCGGGCAGAGGGTCTGGCCAACACATCCGCCGCGCGTGAATTGTCGGCGCTCAAGGGGTTCATCGCCTTTGCTCGCGCGCAGGATGGCGATCCGGGCGCGAAAGCCCCGCGACTGAGGGGGCCGCGGATCAAGAAAGGCCTGCCCCGCCCCGTGACGCCGGACGACGCGGTCAACCTCGCCGATGAGGTCGATGCGCAGGCTGTGGAAGCGTGGATCGGCGCGCGGGACCGGGCGGTTCTCTTGCTGCTGTATGGGGCCGGATTGCGGATTGCCGAAGCGCTGTCCCTGACCGGCGCCGATGCGCCGCTGGGCGAGCGGCTCACAGTAACCGGAAAGGGCGGCAAACAGCGTGTGGTGCCTATCCTGCCCATCGTGGGTGCCGCTGTGGACGAATATGTCGCGCAGTGTCCTTGGCAGGTGCTGCCGAAAGAGACGCTGTTTCGCGGTGCGAAGGGCGGAAGTTTGTCGCAAGGAATGGTGCAGAAGGCGGTTGCTCGCGCGAGATTGGCTCTGGGACTGCCAGCTACTGCCACACCGCACGCGCTACGCCACAGTTTCGCAACCCATCTTCTGGGCGCAGGCGCGGACCTGCGCAGCCTTCAGGAGTTGCTCGGTCACGCCAGTCTCGGCTCGACCCAGATTTACACGCGGGTCGATGCTGCGACCCTGCTCGATACCTACCGCAACGCCCACCCGCGCGAACGCGACGAATAGGTTCATCGTTCGGCGCGCGGCTTCCAGGTGAAGAACCGCCAGATATAGCCGAGCACAGCCAGGACCGTGACCGTGATCAGCAAATAGCTGATGATATTGCCCGAGCTGCCAAAACGGCCGATCAGCCATTGGGTGCCGAGTAACAGGATTGCGTTCCAGATCGCAGCGCCGATGGCCGTGAAAATCAGGAATAGCCAGGTGTTCATATGTGCCAGCCCGGCCGGCAGGCTAATCATCGTCCGCATGAATGGGGCCGTGCGCGATACCAGCACTACCCAATGGCCATGCTTGCGGAAGAAACGCGAGGCTCTCTCGACATCATGCCATTCCAGCGTCAGCCAGCGACCCCAGCGTGAAACGAACGGCTCCAGGCGTTCGTAGCCCCATTTTTCACCGATCCAGAACCAGAAGTAATTGCCCGCTACGGTGCCGACGGTCGCAACAAAAAGCACGGGCCAGAACTGCATCGATCCATGGTGGATCGCTAAAGCGGCGGAACCCATGATGGCTTCGGATGGCATGGGCGGGAAAATGTTTTCCGCCGCCATCAGTACGAAGATACCGATCAGGCCGAGCTGGGCAACAAGCGAGGCGATTGCGGCGTCCATGACAATTCCAACGCATAAAGCACGGGTTTGTTACAGGGATTTCAAAGCGCTGCGTGCCGCCGCTCGATCGCATCCCAAATCCGTCCCGCGGTGTCCGTCCCGTTGAAACGGTCGATGGCAACGATCCCGGTGGGGCTGGTGACGTTGATTTCGGTCAGCCACTTGCCGCCGATCACGTCGATCCCGACGAACACCAGCCCGCGCCGACGAAGCTCGGGCGCCATGGCGGCGCAGATTTCCTCCTCGCGCGCGGTCAGTTCGGTCGCTTCGGCAAACCCGCCGACCGCAAGGTTCGAACGGAACTCTCCCTCCCCCGGCTTGCGGTTGATGGCGCCTGCAAACTCTCCATCGACCAGCACGATGCGTTTATCGCCCTGCGCGACTTCGGGAAGGAAGGGCTGGATCATGTGCGGTTCGGGCCATGTCTGGTTGAACACCTCGAACAGCGCGGAAAGATTGCCACCGTCGGCATCGATCTTGAAGATTGCCTTGCCGCCGTTGCCGTGCAGTGGCTTGACGACGATTGCGCCATGCTGCTCCAGAAACCGGCGAACTTCTGCCAGATCGCGGGTCACGAGCGTGGGCGGCATGAACCGCGCATAGTCGAGCACGAACATCTTTTCCGGCGCGTTCACCACTTCGCGCGGATCGTTGACCACCAATGTCTTGCCACGCAGCCGGTCGAGCAGGAAAGCGCCGCTGATATAGCCCAGGTCGAATGGCGGATCCTGCCGCATGAGAACGACGTCGATATCCTGCGCGAGATCGATCCGCTCCCGCTTCTCGACTGTGAAATGATCGCCTTCGACACGCTGCACGGTCACCTTGCGAGCGAGCGCTGTGAGCTTGCCCTGCGCGCTCCCATCGTTTTCCCACGCCAGCGATCCGACCTGGAATTCCCACAATTCATGGCCGCGCTTTTGAGCCGATTCCATCAGCGCAAACGAGCTGTCGCCAGCGATATTAATGCTTTCGAGCGGGTCCATCTGGACCGCGACGCGCAGGCTCATACGAAATTCCTCAAGGCTGCCAGGCATTGGCGATGTGGCGAGGCAGGGTGCCGGGTGCAAGCAGGATTACGTCTATCCGGATATCTTCGCCATCCTGCGCGTATTCGTGCGCGACACATTCGACCGCCGCCGCGACCCGCGACAGACGATTTTCGTCGATGGCCTGATCGAGTTGTTCGCGGCTGCGGCGCCATTTGACTTCGACAAAGGCGACGAGCTTGCCGCGTTTTGCGATCAGGTCGATCTCGCCGCGAGGCGTCTTCACCCGCTTGGCAAGAATGCGCCAGCCCTTAGCGGTGAGCCACAAGGCTGCGCGCGTTTCGCCTTCCCGTCCGCGCTTTTCGGCAAGCTGCCGATTCATCGGCGCTGGAGCTCCAAAGCGCGAGCGTAAAGCGCCTTGCGTTCGTATCCGGTGCTCCGCGCAACCTCTGCCGCTGCCTGCGACGGTTTGGCACGGCCAAGCGCTTCGGCAAGCATACGGTCGATGTCATCCGCACTCGCCTGTTCTTCCTCAGGCGGGGCAACCAGCAGTACGATTTCCCCCTTTGGTGGGTGATTTTCGTACCATGCGATCAGCCCCGCCGAGAGGCCACGGCGGCATTCCTCGTGCAGCTTGGTCAGTTCACGCGTCACGGCGATTTCGCGATACGGCCATAACGATCCGATTGCTTCGAGCGAGGCAAGCAGGCGCGGTGCGGTTTCATAAAAAATCAGCGTGGCATCGACTGCGGCGAGCCCTTCGAGAGTCTCGCGCCGGGCCTTTTCCTTGTTGGGCAGGAAACCGGCGAACAGGAAGCGGTCATTGGGAAGGCCTGCCAAGGTTAGCCCCGCAATCGCGGCGCAGGCTCCTGGCAGGACAGTGACCGCAATGCCTTCTCGCCGCGCATCGTTGACGAGGCGATAACCGGGATCGGACACAAGCGGCGTACCCGCATCGCTCACCAGCACGACAGCTTTTGTGCGCATCGATTCGATCAACCGCTCGCGGGCGTTCTCGTCGCTGTGATCGTCATAGCGCCACAAGGGTTTGGCGATTTCGAGATGCTTCAGCAGCTTGCCCGTAACCCGCGTATCTTCGCAGGCGACAGCGTCACAGCGTGACAAAATCTCCACTGCTCGCAGAGTGATGTCTCCGAGATTGCCAATCGGAGTGGCCACGATGTAGAGGCCCGCGCTAAGAGGGTCGGAGGAGTGGGTGTTTCGGCTCACCGCGAAACCATGAACAGCGATGAGGGACTGGGCAAGCATGAAAGCCATGGCAATCACCCGTAGGGGCATTTTCGTAGCGGGCGCATCCGCGCTGCTGGGCGCCTGTGCAATCATTCCGAAGGGGCCGACGACCAACGCCCCGCCGCCGGGGCCACAGACCGGCGCGCCCGGTCCCACCCAGCTGCCGCAGGACGAGACACGCCATCGCGTCGCCCTGCTTGTCCCGACCAGCGGCAGCAATGCCGCCGTCGGGCAGTCGATCGCCAATGCGACGACTATGGCCCTGCTCGATACGAACGCTTCGAACCTGCGGATCACCACCTACAACACCGCCGCCGGAGCCGGTGAGGCTGCGCGCCGCGCCATTGCTGATGGTAACGGCATTATCCTCGGTCCGCTGATGGGCGACAATGTCGAAGCGGTTCGCGCAATCGCCCGCCCTGCCCATGTCCCGATCATCTCTTTCTCAAACGATGCGAAGGTTGCCGGGAACGACGTGTTCGTCATGGGTCATATTCCGGAGCAATCCGTCGAGCGGTCGGTGCAATACGCCCGCTCGCACGGCGGCAGAGATTTTGCCGTGCTCGCGCCGGGTGGCGAATATGGCGAGCGTGCGGAAGCGGCGCTGATGTCGGCTGTGCGCAACTATGGCGGTTCGGTCGCCGATGTGGAACGCTACACGCGCAGCAACACCTCGGTCATCAGCGCAGCACAGCGTCTCAAGGCCAAGGGCGGCTTCGATGCCGTGCTCCTTGCAGACGGTACGCGCATATCGATCCTTGCGGCGAACGAGCTGAAGCCCAAGGGCGCAGGCCCGATCCAACTGATCGGAACGGACCTCTGGAGCGGCGAGGCTGCGGTAACGCGCGCGCCTTCCCTTAATGGAGCGATTTTTTCGGCGGTTTCAGACGGGCGCTACAAGCGCTTTACCGAAAGCTATTCGGCACGCTTCGGCAGCAATCCCTATCGTATCGCCACGCTGGGCTACGATGCCGTGTTGCTGACCTTGCGCATCGCGCGTGATTGGAAACCGGGACGCCCCTTCCCGGCTGCAAGATTGGTCGATCCGGGCGGATTCATCGGCCTCGACGGAGCATTCCGGTTCCGCCCCAGTGGCCTCGTCCAGCGGGCGCTCGAAGTGCGGCAGGTTCGCAATGGCGCGGTTGTGGTGGTCGATCCGGCACCGAGCAAGTTCGATTGAAGATAAGCGCGCCGCACCGCTTGATGCGAGTGCGGTGCGCCACCTATAGCAGTCGCAATGTCCGACGATCTGTTTGAAGGCACGCCCGCCTCAAGTGGCGACTACGATTCCTCCTCGATCGAGGTGCTCGAGGGGCTGGAGCCAGTGCGTCGCCGCCCGGGCATGTATATCGGCGGGACCGATGAGCGCGCGCTGCACCACCTGGTCGCCGAAGTGCTCGACAATTCGATGGACGAGGCGGTTGCTGGCCATGCGACGCGCATCGAGGTCAGGCTCGACGAAGGCAATCGCGTCACCGTCACCGACAACGGCCGGGGTATGCCGGTCGACGAACATCCCAAGTTTCCGGGCAAATCGACCCTCGAAGTTATCCTTTCGACGTTGCACTCTGGCGGCAAGTTCTCGGGCAAGGCCTATGCCACCAGCGGCGGCCTTCACGGCGTAGGCGTCAGCGTCGTCAACGCATTATCTTCCAGCACGCGGGTGGAGGTGGCGCGTGACCGCCAGCTTTACGCGCAGGAATTCGCGCGTGGAATCACGCATGGACCGATCCAAGAACTGGGCCCGACGCCCAACCGGCGGGGTACGACCGTTAGCTTCGTGCCCGACACGGAGATTTTCGGGGACCGCAAGTTCAATCCCAAACGGCTGTTCAAGCTGGCCCGTTCGAAGGCCTATCTGTTCGCCGGAGTGGAAATCCGCTGGAAATGCGCCGCTTCTCTCTCAAGCGAGGACGTGCCCGAGGAAGCGGTGTTCAAATTTCCCGGGGGTCTCGCGGATCATCTGGCGGAGCAGCTCAACGGGCGTGAATGTGTCACAACACAGCCGTTTGCCGGACAGCAGGAGTTTCCTGCCAGCGACGACGGCGTCGTGCAAGGTCGCGTCGAGTGGGCGGTCGCTTGGCCGCTGTGGTCGGAAGGCTCGGCAAGCTGGTACTGCAACACCGTGCCGACACCAGATGGCGGCACTCATGAACAGGGCGTGCGTGCCGCACTGGTCAAGGGATTGCGGGCGTTCGGTGATCTGATCGGCCAGAAAAAGGTCAAGGATCTCACCGCCGACGATGTGATGACCGGCGCCGAGGTGATGCTGAGCGTGTTCATTCGTGATCCGCAGTTCCAGAGCCAGACCAAGGACCGCCTGACTTCACCCGAAGCAGCTCGTCTCGTCGAGAACGCGGTGCGCGACCATTTCGACCATTTCCTCTCCGACAACATGGACCGTGGCAAGGCGCTGCTGAGTCAGGTCATGGAGCGCATGGACGAGCGGCTGCGGCGCAAGCAGGAACGCGAGATCAAGCGCAAGACCGCGACCAACGCCAAGAAGCTGCGTCTGCCGGGCAAGCTCACCGATTGCTCGGGCGAAGGCGATGGCGAGACCGAGCTGTTCATCGTCGAGGGCGACAGCGCGGGCGGCAGCGCCAAGCAGGCGCGCGACCGCAAGACCCAGGCGATCCTGCCGATCCGCGGTAAGATCCTCAACGTCGCCTCGGCCAGTGCCGACAAGATCCGCGCCAATCAGGAAATCGCCGATCTCGCGCTGGCGATGGGCTGCGGCACCCGCAAGGACTGCGACGCGGAGAATTTGCGTTACGACCGGATCGTCATCATGACCGACGCCGATGTCGATGGCGCGCATATCGCGACGCTGCTGATGACCTTCTTTTTCCAGGAAATGCCCGAAGTTGTGCGGCGCGGTCACCTGTTCCTTGCCCAGCCCCCGCTGTTCCGGCTGACCGCTGGCAAGGAAAGTTTTTACGCCCGCGACGAAGAGCACCGGCAGGAGCTCGAATCCACCGTGCTCAAGGGCAAGAAGGTCGAAGTCTCGCGTTTCAAGGGGCTCGGCGAGATGAACCCGGCGCAATTGCGTGAGACCACCATGAACCCGGAAACGCGCAGCCTGATCAGGATCACCCTGCCCCCCGAATTCGAACAACGTGCGGCAGTCAAGGAACTGGTCGACCAACTGATGGGCCGCAACCCCGAACACCGCTTCAACTTTATCCAGAACCGTGCGGGCGAAATCGATCGCGAGATGATCGACGCCTAAGCCGAGGCAGTAACTCGCTGATCGGCCACCCTTCGACACAGCACGATCAACAGCGCCAGCAGGATCGGTGGCGCGATGGGCACACTGATCAATTCGCCAAGCGGCCTTGCAAACTGGGGCATGATGAACGCCATCGCTGCGACGGTTTTCTCCCATGGACGCGCGGGCACGGATGCAAGCAGGATCAGTGGGAAAGCCAGCAGCACGAGATCGTAATCGAGCACAAACGGTGTCGCCAGCACAGCTCCTGCAAGCATTGCCGCGCCAAGTTCCAGCGACCACCCCTTTTGCCACGCGAGCTTGGCCAGCCAGCCGGCCACACCCAGAGACAGAATGATCTGGAAAGCCATTGCCAATCCGTTGGGCAACCCGATCAATCGCAGCCCGGCATAGAAACTTTGGAACTTGGCAAAACCGATAAGTCCCTTCGACAAGCCGGCGCTGGCAATTGGGCCTTCTCCCAACCAGTGTGTCCAAACTTGTGGCCCAAGCCACGCCGTCACTAATGCGGCGAGCGTCATAACCGACAGGCAAGCGCCAGCAATGACCCGGTATTGCCGTGAAGCCAGCAGGACGATGGGCACCAGCAGACCGAGCTGCGGCTTGAACGCAGCCAGTCCCAGAATGGCGCCTGCCAGCCAGGGCTGCGATCCCACCAGCAATGTGCCCAATCCCAGCAACGCGGCCGCCAGAAACGAACTCTGGCCATGTGTCAGGGTAATCAGTACCGGTGGGAATGCTGCGACGGCCAACCAGCCTGGACCGATCGCTGAAAGCCTTCGGCTCCAGTCGCGGGCTGTCAGCAGCAACCCGCCACCGGTTGTGGCCAACCAAAGCGGGAGCGCAATGAAGTATCCGAAAAGGCCGAGCACCCAACAAATCGGCAGGAAAAGGGGCGGGTAGAAGAAGCCCAGAAAGCTGCCCGGTGTGGTGTAATAGGCCTGTTGAGCCGCGACATGGGCCGAAAGCGAATACGGATCGGCTCCGGAATGCAACATTCGCCCGCTCGTCCAGAAGCTGAGAAAGTCGGCCCCAAGAAGATTGCCGTTACGGTCGATCCCATTGTGTGATGTAGCGATCAGCGTCACCACAACCGCGACATTCGCAATCGTCAGCATGATCATCACGATCCGCTGAGTGCGAGGTTCGAGCCAATCGCCGCTGCGGATCCTTGCAAACCGATTGCTCATTGAAGTTCAGTCTTCATAGCCTGGATCATCTGCAACTTCAGTATGAATATGAAGGTTTCCGGTTAGTGTGCGATGCACCGGACATTTGTCGGCCACTGCGATTAAACCTTCGCGATGTTCGTCGGTCAATTGCTCACCCGAAATCGTGATGCTGCGGTAAATGGCTTCGATCCGTTCGCCCGCATCCATCGCCTTGAAATGGTCTCCTTCGACCGGGTGATCCTGATGATCGCGTTCATGGTGCAGAGCAATGCTGACACTCTCGAGCGGCCAATCCTTGCGCTCCGCATAAAGTTTCATTGTCATCGCAGTGCAAGTGCCCAGCGCAGACAGCAGCAAGTCATACGGTGTCGGACCGGCGTCGTTGCCGCCGACTTTAATCGGCTCGTCCGCCACGAAGGTGTGATTTGCGGTGCGCACCTCGGTACCGAAACGCCCCTCTCCGCTCGCCACTATCACACCATCGATAGGTGCTTCGGGTCGGTCGACCATCGGCAGGTATCGCCCCGCCCAGCGAGCGATTATTCCGGCAGCGAAATCGGCGTCATCGTGGTTCAACAGCAAATGATCGGCGCCTGCCAGGCTGAGGAAACTCTTGGGATGTTTGGCTGCACCGAACAGTTTTGCTGCGTTTTCGACTCCGACCGTCTCATCGGTTGGCGAGTGACAGAACAGCAGCGGGATTCGCAGTTTCGCAACTTCGGCCAGAAGATCGATTTCTTCCGTTTTCGCAAGAAATTCGCGAGAGAGATTATAGCGCTGGCCGCCAATCACGACCTCGCCCTCCCCATCACGCTCGATCGCGGCGAGATCGCCCTTGATGGCGCCGAGCACGTGGGGAATTTCTGCCGGTGCCCCGATAGTCGCAATGGCAGCAATGCGCTCCGGGCGCATCATGCCAGCTGCGGCCAACACGGCTGCCCCTCCAAGGCTGTGCCCGACCAGCAGCAGCCCGTCTCCAAAGCGTCCGCACAGGAATCGCACCGATTCGATCAGGTCCTCGATATCGCTGGCAAAACCGGCTTGTCCGAAATCCCCGCCACTACCGCCGAGACCAGTAAAGTCGAACCGAAGGGTCGCGATACCTTCGCGAGCAAGTTCACGCGTTATCTCGACCGCTGCGCGGCTCTGTTTGGTGCAGGTGAAGCAATGGGCATAAACCGCCGCGCCGCGCACGGCGCCGACCGGAAGTTCAAGCGATCCGGCGAGATGGTATCCTCTGTTTGTGGGAATTGTAACGGCTTCAGTTGGCATGAGACCTCTAATTGATTCAGGCTGGCACCAAGGAATAACCATAGAAAATCAGGTCATGGTGTTTGCACGGTAGAGGCAGCGCGTTAGTATCTGCAATGGTTGGGGGGAATACTATTATGCGTTGTATCGTCCTGCTTGCCATTGCGGTTGTCTCGCTGTGTTCACCCGTTGAACAAGCTTTGGCTCAATCGATTCAGAGAGAAACCAGTCAACAAACGATCTCATCAGAAGATAGTCTGCGGTCCAAAGCCGATGCGATCATCATGGTCCTCAACGGGAAATTGCCCGCAAAAGACGTATTCTCACCAGAGTTTCTTGCCCAGGTTTCACCTTCGCAGCTGAGTGCCTTGCAAACCCAATTGGTTGCAGCATACGGCCCTCTTCAAGGTGTCGAAAGCATCACCAAGACGGGAGAATTTTCAGCAAAAATCGCTTTGCGCTACGAAAAAGCCGTCGGTTCAGGAGTGATGACAATTGCGCCTGATGCGCCGCATCTGGTCACAGGACTACGCTTGACCAGTTTCGAAACAAAAAACGATACGGCTGCCAAGATTTCAGCCGACCTTCGTGCCTTGTCGGGGACGATCAGTGCCTATTACGGCCCACTAAATGGTGAAAGGCCACTCATCAGCATCAATGAAGATCGCCCGATGGCAGTCGGCTCGGCATTCAAGCTGTTTGTCCTTTCAGCCTTATCGAACTCTATTGAGGCAGATCAGCATCGCTGGAATGAAATTGTACCTCTTACCGCAAAATCATATCCGAGCGGATTGCTGCAATCCTGGCCCAAGGATTCGCCTCTAACGGTGCAATCGCTGGCCACCCTGATGATTCAGATCAGCGATAACACGGCAGCCGACCAGTTGATTGGGTTGTTGGGACGCAGTGCTGTCGAGCGGGAATTTGCTGCCAGCGGTGGGGCAAGCACACCGACATTTCCATTTCTTACGACAAGGGAAATGTTCACGATCAAATCCGACCCCGCATTGCTCGAAACTTATGCCAAAGCTGATACTGCCGACAGACGGAGGCTGCTAGAATCGCTGCCGAAGACGCATACGCCACAAGATCGGGTAATCTCTGCTTTCAGTGGGAAGCCTGTCGCAATTGATCGCATCGAATGGTTCGTCAGCGCCGATCAGATGCGAAAGCTTCTGCAGCGATTGACCGGACCTGATTCAGAAAAAGCAAGAGACATCATGGCCATCAACATCGCGGTCGGTGACAAGATTCGCCAGAACTGGAGCTATATCGGGTACAAGGGTGGCTCCGAGCCGGGAGTATTGGACATGACTTGGTTGCTGCGCACCAAGGCCGGTGAGTGGCGTGTTCTGACTCTCGCCTGGAATGATCCTGACAAGCCGGTTGCGACCGAAACCCTGCTGGCGCTGGGTAAGCGGATTCTCTCGTTACCCGACTGATGACTTGCCCTTGGCATTGCGTGCCCCTAGCACAGTTGCAAATCGCAATTGGATTTGAGGATCACAGCCAGATGACGCAGCGTTTCGAAGGCACCAGCTCATATATCGCCACCGAGGATCTCAAGGTCGCGGTCAATGCCGCCGTCACCTTGCGCCGTCCATTGCTGGTCAAGGGCGAGCCCGGGACCGGCAAGACCGTTCTGGCTGCCGAAGTCGCGAAGGCGATGGGGGCCCCGTTGATCGAATGGAACGTCAAATCGACCACTAAGGCGCATCAAGGTCTCTACGAATACGATGCTGTTGCGCGCCTGCGTGACGGGCAGCTCGGCGACGAGCGAGTCCACGATATCAGCAATTACATCAAGCGCGGCAAGCTGTGGGAAGCGTTCACCTCGCCCGAACTGCCGGTGCTGCTGATCGACGAGATCGACAAGGCCGATATCGAGTTTCCCAACGATCTGTTGCAGGAACTCGATCGCATGAGTTTCGACGTTTACGAAACGCAGGAGCGGATCGAGGCGAAGGAGCGCCCGATCGTCGTCATCACATCGAACAACGAAAAGGAATTGCCTGACGCATTCCTGCGCCGCTGCTTTTTCCACTATATCAAGTTCCCCGATCGCGAGACGATGCAGGACATCATCGATGTTCACTTCCCCGGCATCCAGAAGACGCTGGTGAAGAAGGCGATGGACGTCTTTTACGAAATCCGTGACGTTCCGGGTCTGAAGAAAAAGCCCTCCACCAGCGAACTGCTCGACTGGCTCAAGCTGCTTCTGAACGAGGATATGCCGCTGGAAGTGCTGCAGGACGCCAATCCGAACAGCGCAATCCCGCCGCTGCATGGTGCCCTGCTCAAGAACGAACAGGATGTCATGCTGTTCGAGCGACTTGCGTTCATGGCTCGACGACAGAGCTGAGCCAAGCCGTCTTCAGCACTCGAACTCCGCGGCTTCCGGCACGCGGCTGAACGCGATCTTGACGCCAAGATAGTTGAGATCGAGCCCGTTCTGCGAGCTTAGCGCCACGGTCTGTTTGCCATAGCGGCGATTGAGGTTGTCGATAGTGTTCCACAGCTTGGCCTGACGCGCGTCGCAGGCATCTTCCTCGGCAGAAACGAACAGGTCCAGCGGAGGTGCTTCGGGACGCAGATCGTGAAGGTAGCACGTCACGCTTTTCAGCTGTGCGCGCCGATGCAAGGAGGAGATAATCCGGGGCCAGCCGGCATCCAACTCACGCAGGAAACGCCAGCTGTTCTGGGTGGGGCGAAACAGCGCCTCATGGCCCAGCACGCCACCTTCGGCAGGCTTGGCGGTCAACTGCATCGCTCCGGCGTGAAGCCCGTAATAGCGCAAACGGCTTGCGGCCTTGAGCAGCAGCGCGCGTGCCACGATCCTTGCGTTCTCCGGCTCTCGATACGCGCCAGAAAGGACGCGGCTATGACCGATCATTCGCTTGGCCGCGGGGGCTGCCCGGCGGATATCGTAGCCGTGCAGGCCGTAATGAAAGCGTTCCCCCTCAACCGAGTTCCAGATCGCCCGCATCTGTTTGGCCTGCAGGTTCCACAATCCCAAAAAATCATGCACTCCGGCGCGTGAAAGGCGCGCTTCTACGCCAGCGCCGATGCCGGGAATATCGCGGAGCGGCAGGTCGGCCAACGCATCGGGCAGCATGGAATTGTCGATCGAAGTCAGACCGTCGGGCTTGACCAGTTCACCGGCGAGCTTGGCCAACAAAGGGCTGGCGGCAAGGCCGATGGATGCTTTGAGCGAAACCCCGACACGCTCTGAAATTCCACGCTTGATTTCCCGGGCCTTCGCTTTCGCTCGCTCCGGCTCCGTCTCCGTTCGGTCCAGCGCGCACAAGCACTCGTCGATCGAGCAGATCTGCGTGATCGGGATGTGCCGGGCAATCTCTTCCATCAGCGCCCCATGCACCTCGACATAGCGGTCGTGCCTGGCTGGACGGATGGCTATTTCGGGGCAGAGTTTGCGTGCTTCGGCAACCGTGGTTCCGCGCGTTATTCCCAGCGCCATGGCCTCGTAACTGGCGGCAATCGCCCCGCTGTGCTCCGAGGCAAGTGGAATGACGATAACCGGACGCCCGCGCAGCGCCGCATCGTCATGTTGTTCGACGCTGGCGAAAAACGCATTGAAATCTATGAACAAGTACCGCAGCTCATGCGGGCCTGCACGATCGAACATGGCTCCGAAATCTCCGTGAGCGAATCACGTATGAGAACATATACGGAACACTGGAGATTGTCAGCGCCTCTGCGACATTGAAAACCGCAAATCAGCTCAAGGTATAGGCCAGCTCGAAATCGCCCCAGCGACGGCCGCCGATTGTCACAGTGACGTAGACATTGCGCACCACGCGATAGGTCTTGCCGTCACCTTCCTGACGATAGACAGCCATCATGTACGGCTTGGTCTTGACCTTGGCGCGTTGGTCGATCGGGTCCAGGATTATCCGGCCGTTGCGGCAGAATTGGGTATCATGCGTCTTGTCGCCGGTCGGAGCTTGCGAATGCTTCGTAAGGTGAGTCGGAAGGTGCCCGCGCATATCGGTGCAGGCCGCAGCCACAATCCGCGGGTCCGATCCTGCAACTTCGTCCAGCTTGTGACGCCAATTATCATGCGCCCAATCCATCAGCCTGTTGCGGAAACGTTGCGGGTTCGATCCTTCGATCAAGACATATTGGTCGTCGAACAATTGCTCCATCGACAATTTGCCAGCGGCAATCGCATCCTCGGCCATCGAGACCACATCGAGCGCATGGCGTTGCGCCATTTCGACCATGGCGCTGTCCTGCGGGGAAAGCCCGGCGTGAACGAGGCTGTCGAACATGTCGCTGGCGACCATTTCGAGGTCCTCGACCCGCGCATGAACGGTTTCGAGCTTGCTTTCGTTGTCGGAAGCAGCCTGGTCGAAGCTTTCGATGACTTGCTGCACGCGGGTAACGTGATCGGTCATCATGCCGGTCGCGCGGGCGATCTGGTCGTTCTGCGAATCCACCTCGCCCACCAGACGCGAAACGTCTTCGATGGTTTGTTCGATACTTGCGACGGATGTCTTGGCTTCGGTGCTGGCCTTTGCTCCGACCTCGATACGCTCGATCACCGATCCGGCTTCATCGCCAAGCGTATCGATCACTTCGGCGATTTCATTGGTTGCCTTGCGGGTTTCGCCGGCGAGACTTTTCACCTCGTTGGCAACGACAGCAAATGTGCGCCCCGCATCGCCCGCGCGCATCGCCTCGATGGTGGCGTTGAGCGCGAGGATATTGGTCGTCTCGGCGATCTGCTCGATGTCCTTGGAGCAGCGCTTCACCTGATCCATCGCGGCAGCAAAGCCGGTGACATGCGATGCCAATGCGTCGACTAGTTCGAGGAGGTCCGAAATCTGCCCTAGCGAGGACTGGATCATATGCGTGCCTTGCGACAGGCGATCGATCGCCCGTGCGGACAGCAGTCTCGCCTCGTCGCTTGCTTCGGCCACCTTGCGCTGGTCGCGCTCGAGTTCGTGGACCGTGCCCTGAAGCTCGATATGCTCGGCGCGCAAGACGCTGGAGGTGTCGATAACCGCCTGGACGATGCCGGCGACGTCGGAGCAGCCCACGGTCACTTTGCCGCACGCTTCCGGTATCAGATCGATGGCCGATGCACCCCTGGCATCCAGCGCGCTCAATTCCATGCGACAGCAACCCCCTAGATCCTGAATTCGCGCTGGATTTACCACACAGAAGTTAGGGGGTGGTTAAGCATAGCAAATGAAATTGCGGGGCTGGCTTCGCGCCGCGCGCTCGCCTAAGCTGTATGCCATGTTCTTCAACTTCGTCGACGAGCTACGCGCGGCGGGCATTCCCGCCAGCTTCAAGGAGCACCTCACTTTGATCGAGGCGCTCGACCGGGACGTTATCGGGCAATCGCCCGAAGCGTTCTATTATTTGTCCCGCGCGACCTTCGTGAAGGACGAAGGGCTGCTCGACCGGTTCGACCAGGTTTTCCAGCGCGTATTCAAGGGCATTTTCAGCGATTACGGCCAGAACCCGGTCGATATACCGGAAGACTGGTTGAAAGCGGTGGCGGAGAAATTCCTGACGCCGGAGGAGATGGAAGCGATCAAATCCCTCGGCAGCTGGGACGAGATCATGGAAACGCTCAAGAAGCGTCTCGAAGAACAGGAAAAGCGCCATCAGGGCGGCAACAAGTGGATCGGCACCGGTGGAACCTCGCCCTTCGGCAATTCGGGCTATAATCCCGAAGGCGTAAGGATCGGAGGCGAGAGCAAGCACAAGCGCGCGCTGAAAGTGTGGGACAAGCGCGAGTTCAAGAACCTCGACAACACCAAGGAACTGGGCACCCGCAACATCAAGATGGCGCTGCGCCGCCTGCGCCGCTTCGCGCGCGAGGGCGCGGCGGACGAGCTGGATATCGACCAGACGATCCGCGGCACCGCCAAGCAGGGCTGGCTCGACATCCACATGCGGCCCGAGCGGCGCAATGCGGTCAAGCTGCTGCTGTTCCTCGACGTCGGGGGCTCGATGGACCCGTTCATCAAGCTGTGCGAGGAATTGTTCAGCGCCGCGACGACCGAATTCAAGAACCTCGAATTCTTCTACTTCCACAATTGCCTCTACGAAGGCGTGTGGAAAGACAACCGCCGCCGCTGGCAGGAACGCACCAAGACGTGGGATGTGCTCCACAAATTCGGTCACGATTACAAGGTGATCTTCGTTGGTGACGCTGCGATGAGCCCCTATGAAATTACCCATCCCGGCGGCAGCGTCGAACATATGAACGAAGAAGCGGGCGCCACCTGGATGCAGCGCGTGGTGGAAACCTATCCCGCGACCGTCTGGCTCAACCCCGTGCCCGAAAAGCAGTGGGGCTACTCGCAAAGCACCAAGGTGATGAAGCATCTGGTCAAGGACCGGATGTATCCGCTGACGCTCGACGGGCTGGACGATGCGATGCGCGAATTGAGTCGCAAACAGGGATGAGCGGTTGAGACATTCCCGTTTCGAGGCAATCCGGCTTCGGCTCGAAGCGTTCGATCCCGGCAGCGGATGGAAGCTGTGGCTTTACGAATTCCTGTTGTTCGTCTTCAAGCAAGGGTGGGCGTGCCTGTTCGGTGCGCTGATGCTGGGCCTGCTGCTGGTGACGCATTTCGTCTATCCAGCAGACGCACCGCTCTATCGCTATGATTTCCTGACGCTGTGCGCACTACTGATCCAGGTCGCGATGCTGGCCTTCCGGCTCGAAACCTGGGCCGAAGCGAAGGTGATCCTGATCTTCCACGTCGTTGGCACGGTGATGGAACTGTTCAAGACGAGTACCGGATCATGGCTCTATCCCGAGCCAAGCCTGCTGCACATCGGCGCGGTGCCGCTGTTTTCCGGCTTTATGTATGCCAGCGTCGGCAGCTATATCGCGCGAGTGTGGCGGATCTTCGATTTTCGCTACACCGGCTATCCTCCACGATGGGCGACCTTCCTGCTGGCAACGGCAATCTATATCAATTTCTTCGCCCATCACTGGCTACCCGACATCCGGCTGGCACTGTTCGTAGCCACCGTGCTGATGTTCGCGCGGACGCGGGTCTATTTCAGGAACTGGCGCAGCCATCGCTGGATGCCGCTGCTTCTCGGATTCTTCCTCGTGGCGGTGTTCATCTGGGGCGCTGAGAACATCGGCACTTTTGCCCATGCCTGGACCTATCCGGGGCAAGAGGAGCAATGGCACATGGTCGGCGTTGCCAAGCTGGGCAGCTGGTTCCTGCTGATGCTGATCAGTTTCGTGCTGGTGAGCCTCGTTTCGCCAATCAAAGCTCCCGAAACTATCCAATAGGATCGTCGAGCGAACTTGGCGGCGTGCTGAACCAGCGTGGGCCGCTATCGGTCATGTGGAAGCAATCCTCGATCCTTATGCCGAATTCGCCGGGAATGTATATGCCCGGCTCATCCGAAAAGCACATTCCGGGTGCCAGCTTCGTGGTCTCGCCGTGGACGAGGTTGACAGGCTCGTGTCCGTCCAAACCGATCCCATGGCCGGTGCGGTGCGAAGTGCCCGGCAGCTTGTAGCCCGGGCCGTAACCAAGCGTTCGGTAATACGCTCGCACCGCGTCGTCGACCTTGCCCGCATCGGTGCCGATCTGCGCCGTTTCGAACGCGATCTCCTGGCCCTTGCGCATCTGGTTCCAGACAAGGCATTGCTTGGGTGTGGCTTCCCCGAAAACGAAACTGCGCGAGATGTCGGACTGGTAGCCATGCACCGCGCAACCACAGTCGAGCAGCACCACCGAGCCTTCGCGCACTTCCTGCTTCTGGTGAGACCCGTGCGGATAAGCGCTCGCCTCGCCCAACAGCACCAAAGCGAATTCCGGGGAACCGCCCATTTGGGTGGTAGCAGCGTTGATCATCCCACCGATGTCCTGCGGGCTCATACCCGCTTCAATGCGGGGATAGACATGGCGGTAGGCCGCCATGGTGATGTCGGTCGCGGTCTGCATCAGCGCAAGTTCCGCCGGAGATTTGATCATCCGGCACCCGCGCACGACCGCATCGGCGTTGACGATGCTGGCTCTGGGAAGCGCGTGCTGCAGGCGGTCGACCGCGAAATAGCGCACCGTCTCCTCGATCCCGATGCGGCCCTTGCCCAGCCCCTGTTGGGTCAACCATGTCCCGAGAATCGCGAGCGGGTTCTCGTCCTCGTTCCATGTCAGAACCTGTGCCTCTACGCCGAGCGTTTCGCGGACCGAAGGTTCCTCGAAAAACGGGGTGACAATGGCGATCGCGCCTTCGCGTGTCATGACCGCGCCGGTCAGCCTTTCGCTGCGCCACCATTGGACGCCCGTGAAATAAACCATGCTCGACCCGGCCTCGACCAGCACTGCGTCGATATTGTGCGCGCGCATCAGCGCGGCGGCGCGGGTGATGCGTGCTTTACGTTCGTCGGGCGAAATCGGGATGGCGGATGCCGCCAGATCGGTGAATTCCCCCGTCGCCTCCCTACCTCTGGCAGTCGCGCGCAATGAAATGGTGCTGACAAGCCCTGCCAGCCCGGCAGTTGCGATAAAATTGCGCCGGTCCACGGCCCCCTCCCCTGATGTGCCTTACGTGTATAACAAAACCGGAGCGATGTCGTCGCGCCATTGCTGCTCGTCGCGTGTAGCGAGAGCATCGAGATCCCCCGCCTCAGCAGTTGCGTCGTCGACCCATTCGCGCAAGCCCGGACCGCCGTTGATCACGTCGATCGCGAGCCGGTCGAACTCGTACTCATAGGCAAAGTCGCGCCACAAATCGTAATCCGGGTAGAGCCGCCGGATCGCCTTGAACGCCAGCGCCTGCAATCGCCACGGTTTGAAGGCGTCGGGATCGTAGAACCGGCCTTCTGCGTGGATCATGATCCCATTGCACAATTCGCCTGCGTGCTTGTGGAAAGTCGGGGTGAACCAGCATTCACGCAAAGCGCAGCCTGTCATCCATTGCGGTGCGACGCGTTCCATTTCCGCCAGCACGACTTTGGCGTCGACGTCCGGCGCACCGAACAACACTTCGAGCGGGCGGGTGGTCCCCCTCCCCTCGCTGAGGTTGGCGCCTTCGAGCAGCACCGTTCCGGCGTAGGCGCGCGCCATGTTGAGGCTGGCGGCATTAGGGCTGGGATTGATCCAGATGCGGTCGGTCGGCCAGCCATAACCTGGTGCGGAATGCGGCTCCCAGCCTGTCATTTCGATGACCCGGTAATCGACATCGAGGCCGAATTGGCGGATAAACCAGTGCCCCATTTCGCCCATGGTCAGGCCATGGCGCATTGGCATGGGGGCGGCGCCGACAAAGCTCTCCTGTCCTGCAAGCAGCAGAGTTCCCTCGATCGGGCGCCCTGCGGGATTGGGACGATCGAGCACCCAGACGCTCTTGCCGTGCCTGGCTGCTTCCTCGAGCAGATAGAGCAGCGTCGTGACGAAGGTGTAGATCCGGCACCCAAGGTCTTGCAGGTCGAACAGGAACACATCCGCACTCGACATCATCTGTCCGGTCGGGCGACGAACCTCGCCGTAGAGGCTGAACACCGGAATACCATAGGTCGGATCGGTATCGTCCGCAGTTTCGACCATATTGTCCTGCTTGTCGCCTTTCAGCCCGTGCTGCGGACCGAATGCGCTCGTCACATTGATCCCGGCAGCTATCAGCGCGTCGAGGCTGTGCGTGAGGTCCTGGGTTACCGAAGCCGGGTGCGCGACCAGCGCAACCCGCTTTCCGGTAAGTTCTGAGCGCAAGTTCTGTTCTTCCAGCAGTCGATCGATCCCCAGCTTCATCGGGCAACCTCCTTCGCCAGGGGAATCCGGAAACCGAAGGGATCATGGAAGTCGGGCTTCAAACCGTTATGCGCCATCGCCCAGTAGGAGGGACGTTTGCCCTTTTCCTCCAGCACCGCGGACAATGCCGCGCGTTCCGCTCCTTGCAGGATGGCCGCATCGATAAAGACGGTTTGCATGAAAACGCTGCTTCCCTTGTCGTGTTTGATTTCCGGTCCGTCGCGAAGCACCGGATCATCGGCGCGATTGCGATAGCCGCTGAAACCATAGGCAGCCCATTGGCCTGATGGCGAGAAGTTGTATTCGCGATAGCGCCCCTCCCCGTCGTACAGGAAGAGTTCGAAGCAGGTGGTCTTCCACAGATTGTCCGCCTGTCCGTGACCCTTGAAATCGGGTACTTCGAGAGCACCGCAACCATCGACGCGATAGCGTAGCATCAGTCGTCCGTCGGGCAGTTCCACCCATCGTACGCTGACCCCAGTCACTTCCTCCGGCGCAAAAGTGGGGTGAGAAACAAGATCGAAAGTTTGCAACCAAAGCCCTCCATGCTAGGCGCGCCGCTCTTTTTCAGGATGCAGCGATGGCTCAATACAAGTCCGAATTGCTCCGCCTACTGGATGAGCGGGGATATATCCACCAAATGACGGATGCGGAGGGGCTGGACGCTCTTGCCGCAAGCCAGGTGGTGCCGGGCTATATCGGTTTCGACCCCACCGCGCCTTCACTCCATGTCGGAAGCATGGTGCAGATCATGATGCTGCGCCGACTCCAGCAGACCGGGCACAAGCCTATCGTGGTGATGGGTGGCGGCACCGGGAGGATCGGCGATCCTTCGGGTAAGGACGAAAGCCGCAAACTGATGACGAGCGAAGTCATCGCCGCCAATGTCGCGGGTATTCGCAAGGTTTTCGACCGGTTGCTGACGTTCGGTGACGGGCCGACCGATGCAGTAATGGTCGATAACAACGAATGGCTGGGCGAGCTCGGCTACATTGACCTGCTGCGCGATGTCGGCCCGCACTTCACCATCAACCGCATGCTCGCATTCGATTCGGTCAAACTGCGGCTCGATCGCGAACAGCCGCTAACCTTCCTCGAATTCAATTACATGATCCTGCAAGCCTACGATTTCCTCGAGCTTGCAAGGCGCTACGATTGCAAGTTGCAGATGGGCGGCAGCGACCAATGGGGCAATATCGTTAACGGTATGGAGCTCGGGCGGCGCATGGAATCGCGTGAGCTCTACGGCCTGACGTCACCGCTCATAACGACTGCCGATGGTGCCAAGATGGGCAAGAGCGCTGCCGGTGCGGTGTGGCTCAACGAAGAGCAATTGCCCGCCTACGATTTCTGGCAATTCTGGCGCAATTGCGATGACCGCGATGTGGGCCGGTTCCTCAAGCTGTTTACCGATGTTCCGTTGGACGAAATCGCTCGTCTGGAAGCGCTTGAAGGTGCCGAAATAAACGCCGCGAAGCAGGTGTTGGCAAACGAAGTTACGCGCCTCATTCGAGGGGAGGATGCCGCGAAATCGGCGGAATCGACAGCCGCGGCCACCTTTGCGGGCGGTGGTCTGGGCGAGGATCTGCCGGTGCTGCACCTCGGAAACGAGGGAATGCGGATCGGCGCGGCCCTGACCGAACTCGGATTTACCAGTTCAGGTGGCGAAGCGAAGCGAAAGCTCGCCGAAGGTGCGGTGCGGCTCGATGGCGAAGTCGTGAGCGATCCCGGCGAAATTCTGTCGCTTGACGACGGGGTGGAGGCGCGTCTCAGCCTCGGTCGAAAGAAGCACGCCATTCTCAAGCGCTGACGGCTCTCCAGTACCCCTGCTGGATATCCGCGCCCCGAGCTTAACCGATTATCAGCCTTTTTGGTGCACCTAGCTTCCCACCAGAACATTGGAGGGAAGCGTACATGGCCGCAGGGGCTCAGCTCAGCGTCACCGACCAACGCCGAATGGCGCGGCATCCTGTCGATCACCCTGTGATCGCCGAGCATTTCCGCTTGGGCGACATGCGCATGCATATCGCCAACCTTTCTTCGCATGGGTTCATGGTCGACGATGCGCGCGATCTTGCGCGAGGCGACCGGGTGATCGTGCGCCTGCCGATCATCGGCAGGATCGAAGCCTACGTCATTTGGGTGCGCGAAAACCGCGCAGGTTTCCAGTTCGAACGAATAATCCGTGTCGATGATTTCATGGCTGTGATCGATACGCTCCAGCCAAATCCGCGATTGCGTCGGGCGCGCTAAAGCCGAACTTCACCGCTAGTAACAATCTGATTGCTTGGCAGCGCGACGATGCGCTGCCAAGGCAGCTTGCGTGAGCGACGCTTCCCCCCATCCGCTACGCATTCCTGCGTTTCGCGCCTATTTCGTATCCCGGTTCCTCAACACCATTGCGGTGAGCGCCCAGGCGATCATCATAGGCTGGCAGGTCTATGGCATCGCGCGCCAGACGATGGACATCAAGGAATCGGCGTTCCTGCTGGGCATGATCGGGCTGGCGCAGTTCGTGCCTTTGTTCCTGTTGACACCGATCGTCGGGCTGGTTGCCGACACTTACGACCGCCGCTGGATCGTTCGCGGAACAACAGCGCTGTTGACGCTCAATGCCCTGATGCTGGGTGCCTTGACCTATTTAGGGGCCCTGACCATGCCCTTCTTGTTCTTCGCCGCTGTCTTTGTCGGCGTTGCACGGGCGTTTTCCGGCCCGGCGTTTTCGGCTCTTGCACCAAACCTTGTCCCGCGGGAGGTTTTGCCTACCGCCATCGCGGTCAGTTCGATCGCCTGGCAAACGGGTATGATCGCAGGCCCAAGTGTTGGCGGCGTGCTTTACGCAATCCATCCCGATTTCGCTTACGGTTCGATCTCGGCGATGTTTGCGCTTGCGCTGGGCATCCTGATGTTGATCAAGAAGGTTCCACAGCCCCCAGTCCAGAAGGACCGCCGCCCGCTGCATCGCATTGCCGACGGGTTCAGTTACGTGCGCAACAACCGGTTGGTGCTTGCTGCCATAACGCTCGATCTCTGCGTGGTTCTGCTGGCAGGTTCCACCGCTCTGCTGCCAGTCTACGCCCGCGACATCCTCCATGTTGGTGCAACAGGTTTCGGCCTGCTCGCCGCCGGTATGGGGATCGGTGCGGCTGCTGGATCGCTATGGTTCACGTTCCGTCCGATGAAGACCAATGTCGGCGTGAAGATGCTGATTGCTGTGACGATCTTTGCCTGTGCGATCATCACTTTCGGTGTTTCGACCTGGTTCCCGCTCAGTCTCGCTGCGCTGGTTGTCGCGGGAGCATCGGATATGGTGTCGGTCTATGTTCGGCAATCGCTCATCCAGTTGCACACGCCGGATGAAATGCGTGGGCGTGTCGGGGCGATATCGGCGCTGACCATTTCCGCCTCCAATGAACTCGGCGAAGCGGAAACAGGCCTGGTCGCTTCCGTCCTCGGTCCAGTCGGGGCGGTTGTATTCGGCGGCTGCGCTGCCATCTTGGTCACGATAACCTGGACCTGGCTGTTCCCCGAGCTCCGGCTCGCGCGGACGTTTGATCCCAAGGACGGCCCGTCCCGGAAACCTAGAGAGGAAGGATCCGCATCATGAAAGCCGACAATGTTCTCGCCACCATTGGCAACACCCCACATATCCGGCTTTCCAGGCTGTTTCCCAACCATGAGGTCTGGATCAAGTCGGAGCGTTCCAACCCCGGCGGCTCGATCAAGGACCGTATCGCGCTTGCGATGGTCGAGGATGCGGAAAAAGCCGGCAAGCTGACACCCGGTGGCACGATTATCGAGCCGACCAGTGGCAACACCGGTATCGGCCTTGCCATGGTCGCAGCAGTCAAGGGCTACAAGCTCGTGCTGGTCATGCCGGAGAGCATGAGCATCGAACGCCGCCGTCTGATGCTGGCCTATGGCGCCAGCTTCGACCTTACGCCCAAGGAAAAGGGCATGAAGGGCGCAATCGAACGGGCGCAGGAACTCGTCGGCGAGACCGAAGGCGCGTGGATGCCGAGCCAGTTCGACAACCCGTCAAACTTCGAAGTCCACAAGCGCACCACCGCGCAGGAAATTCTTGCCGATTTCAAGGGAAGTCCGATCGATGTGCTTATCACCGGCGTGGGCACAGGCGGGCATCTGACTGGGACAGCCGAAGTGTTGAAAGCCGAGTGGCCCGGCATGAAAGCCTATGCGGTGGAGCCTGAAGCATCGCCTGTGATTGGTGGCGGCCAGCCCGGTCCGCACCCGATTCAAGGGATTGGTGCCGGATTCGTACCGGAAAACCTCCACACGCAGGCCATCGACGGCGCGATAGCAGTCGATGCCGAGGTGGCCAAGGACATGGCGCGTCGCTGCGCACGCGAAGAAGGGTTGCTGGTCGGGATTTCGAGTGGTGCGACATTGGCGGCCATTGCCAAGAAACTCCCCGATCTCGATGCGGGAAGCCGCGTGCTGGGCTTCAACTACGATACTGGCGAACGCTACCTATCGGTACCGGAGTTCCTGCCAGAATGAGCAATTTCGAGACCGTCGCCTATCGCGACGGAGGCACCCCGTTAACCGGACTGTTGGCGAGGCCCAAGGGTCCGCCAAAAGCTGGCGTCGTGGTCTATCCCACGATCATGAACTCCACGTCCGCGGTGGAAGCCAAGGCGACATTGCTGGCGGATGCTGGCTATGTGGCCCTGATCGCCGATTTCTACGGTACCAATCCGGCAGATATGGCTGAGTCTCAGGCCCTGGCCGCGCCGTTAAGGGCGGAAGCGCAGGCGATGCGTGACCGAATGCGATCCGCATTGATCGCCTTATCCGAAATCGCTGGGGACATTCCCATGGCCGCTATCGGCTTTTGCATGGGTGGGCAGGCAGCTTTGGAAATGGCACGGGAGGGGGCAGATCTTGTGCTTGCGGCAAGTTTTCACGGACTGCTCGAAACCCATGCTCCGGCTGAACCAGGCGTAATTCTTTCGCGAATCCTGGTATGCCATGGCGATGCCGATCCGCTCGTCCCGCGTGAACAAGTGCTCCGTTTCTGGGAAGAAATGGATCACGCCGGGGCAAACTGGCATTTTCACAGCTATTCCGGTGTGAAGCACGGTTTCACCAACCCGCAAGTGCCTTCAGGAATGCCCGCGATTGGCTACGATGCAAGTGCCGACCGCCAGAGCTGGAAGGCGCTCAATTCTCTTCTGGACGAGTGCTTGAGTGCGCAAGCGCAGTAATTGAAAGCGTCGAAACGCCGTATCGTCCCAATTTGGGACCCTTAAGGCGTTGCAAATATTCTTGTGAATGATTAAAAATCGTTAACTATAACGAGTCGCGACCCATCATTTTTGCGGAGTTCGCCATGTTTTCTCGTGCTTACAAGCCTTTGCTCGCAGCCGCTGCGCTTGCTGGAAGTTTGGGTTTTGCCACATCAGCCCAAGCCGCAGTGACAGTGCTCGGTGTTACATCGGGAACCGACTGTGGGGGGAAAGGCGGTTTTTCGAACTGTTATGCCAATCCCGACGGTACGATCACTCAAGGAACGACCCAGGGTGGATCGCCTGCGATCTGGAAGATCAATAGCGATACCACGACGGATGTATCGACCATGTTTCCGTCGATTACAGGGTCCGAATTCAGCGTTTCCTATTTCGGCAACACCAATACGCTGAATTTCACCTACACGCCCGGCACTGACGATCCGACAATTCACTATTTTGCGATCAAGCAGGGCAATTCAACCGCCCTTTATTACGATTCCGACCCGATCACTTCGGGTTCGATCATGCTGGATTCGTTGTTCCCGAACAATCCGGGCTTTTCGCATATCACTTTCTTCGACACGGGCGATCCAGGCGTTCCGGAACCGGGTGTCTGGGCACTGCTGATTACCGGTTTCTTCGGTATCGGGAGTATGCTTCGCCGCAGGCGCACGCATTTGACACTCGCGTTTAACAAATAGCGGTTCAGCAAAGGCTTTTAGACCTTGGACGAAAGCGGGGCGGAACCGAAATACTCGGTTCCGCCCGTCTTTATTCATGCTGCGGTATCGAAGGCGTCTTCGCTTAACGCCATGACAGCTTCGCTGCCGGCCTCAATCTTGCGACGCAGGGCTCCGGCGTCGGGCAGGAAGCGTTCGACATAGTAGCGAGCTGTTGCCAGCTTGGTCTGGTAGAATGCTTTGTCACCGCCTCCTGACGACAACTTTGCCTGTGCCACCTTGGCCATGCGCAACCACATCAGTCCGAGCGAGACGATCCCCATGATATGCATGTAGTGATGCGCGCCCGCGCCCAGATCGTCCGGGTTCTTCATTGCGTTCTGCATGAACCACATGGTTGCGGCTTGCTGTTCACCCAGCGCCTTTTCAAGCTTTTCGGCCAGTGGCGCGAGAGTTTCATCCGATTTGGCGGTAGTGCATTCCTCGCCGACCATCTTGAAGAAGGCCTGAATTGCCGCACCGCCTTTGTAGGCGAGCTTGCGACCGCACAAATCCATCGCTTGCACGCCATTGGTGCCTTCGTAAATCTGCGCAATCCTCGCATCGCGTACGAACTGCTCCATGCCCCATTCGCGAATATAACCGTGCCCGCCGAACACCTGCTGCATATCGGTGGCTACCGCGTAGCCCTTGTCAGTGCCGTAACCCTTGATGACCGGCGTCAGCAGACCGATCATCGCATCGGCCTCGGCGCGCTCTTCTTCGCTGGTCGCCTTGTGGCTGAGATCGACCAACAATGCGCCCCACAGGCACAATGCGCGCATCCCCTCGGTGAAAGCCTTGGCGTCCATCAGCATCCGGCGCACGTCCGGGTGGACGATGATGGGGTCGGCCTTCGCTTCGGGATCGGCGGGGCCGGTCAGCGCCCTGCCCTGCCGGCGATCCTTCGCGTAGGCGACCGCGTTCTGGTAAGCGACCTCGGCCTGGCTCAGGCCCTGAATGCCGACGCCCAGACGCGCGGCGTTCATCATGATGAACATCGCCGCCAGCCCCTTGTTCTCCTCCCCGACGAGCCAGCCCTTAGCATCGTCATAATTGAGCACGCAGGTGGCGTTGGCGTGGATGCCCATCTTTTCCTCGATCGAGCCGCAGGAAACGCCGTTGCGCTCGCCCACTGAGCCATCCTCGTTGACGAGGAACTTCGGTACCACGAACAGCGAAATGCCCTTGGTCGAGTCCGGCGCACCCGGCAATTTGGCAAGCACCAGATGAATTATGTTGTCGGTCAGATCGTGCTCGCCCGCCGAAATGAAGATCTTCGTCCCGGTAATCGCATAGCTGCCATCGGCCTGCGGCTCCGCCTTGGTCCGGATCAGGCCGAGGTCGGTGCCGCACTGCGGCTCGGTCAAATTCATAGTGCCGGACCATTCGCCGGAGATCATCTTGGGTAGGTATTTCTCCTGCTGCTCGGGCGATCCCTTGGCCAGCAGAGCGGACACCGCGCCATTGGTGAGGCCCGGATACATGCCGAAAGCCTGGTTGGCGCTGGAGATGAACTCCTCCAGCGCAAAGCCGAGAACGTGCGGCATGCCCTGCCCACCGAACTGCTCCGGCTGCGCGAGCGTGCCCCACCCTGCCTCGCAGAACTGCTTGTAGGCGTCCTTGAAGCCATCGGGTGTCGTCACCGACCCATCGGCATGGCGCGTGCAGCCCTGCTCGTCACCGGACAGGTTGAGCGGCGCCAGAACTTCGGCGCAGAACTTACCGCCCTCACCGATCACCGTATCGATGATATCGGTAGTGGCGCTTTCGAATCCCGGAAGGTTTCCATGGCTGGCGACGTCGAGCACTTCGTTGATGACAAAGCGGCTGTCGCGCGCGGGTGCGGTGTAACTGGGCATTATCTATCCTCTGGTCTGTGTCAGCTATCCGAGATCACGCTTTCGACGTGAGCGATAAACTCAGTCAGCTCCTTGATCGAACTGTCGATATCGGTGCGCTGGCGTTTCAGCTTTGCGACATGAGCGCGGCACTTCTCTATCGTGACACGGCGTTGTTCCGCACGGTCATCGTCGAGATCGTACAGGTCGATCATCTCGCGGATCTCGGTCAGGGAGAAACCGACATTCTTGGCGCGCATGATCCACGCAAGGCGCGCGCGGTCACGCTTGGAGTATATCCGGTTGAGGCCGACTCGCGACGGCGCGATCAACCCTTCGTCCTCATAGAACCGCAACGCGCGAGCGGTGCAGCCGAATTCACTGGTGAGGTCCGAAATGGAAAACTGTTCGCGAGACAGCTTGTCGGGACGATCGATCAACGCGCGGGATTGACCGTTGGGCTCTCTTTCGGATCTTGAACTGGAAGCACTAGCCATACTTTTGAGCGTAGCAATGGCTTACGTAAACGTCAAGGATTGACGGGAACGAGAGTATCACCATCCAGCGCCCGAAAGAAACAGACCTGTTCGCCGGTATGGCAAACGGGTCCTGCCGGGATGCATTTGAGCACCAGTGCATCCTGATCGCAGTCGACGAGAATTTGTTCGACATGCAGAACATTGCCCGAAGTTTCACCCTTTTTCCAAAGCTTCCCGCGCGAGCGTGAGTGGAAATGGGCAAAGCCGGTTTCGCGAGTCGCTTCGAGTGCTTCGGCATCCATGAAAGCGACCATCAGCACCTCGTTGTCCTTCGCATCGACCACCACTGCTGTCAGCAATCCATTGCCGTCGAATTTGGGCTCAAATGGCTGGTCGGTCACTTTGTTCAGATCCTCATCCAGGGGGATTTCTTGTTGCAGGATAACCACATTGCCCCGGAAAATGGATCACAAACTCATAAGGCTGTTTGAGGTCAAGCGATTTTGCGCAAGTATCCCTTTAGCGAGTTTGAAAGCTCGTTCCGCTGCAACAGAGCGTCGACAGAACGCCAGGTTCAGGGGGCAAAGTCCGGCCGGACTGCTCAGGGGGTGAGCGCAAGGTCGGCGACGATGAGGGTTGGATCGAGGTGGCCCGTGGGGGAGCCGCCGAACCGGAAACGGAGATCCCGACGATTTCGTCACGCGGCGCCCGGAGCCAAGGGAGGCTCCGGGCGTTTCGTTTATTCACTCGGCCGTTGCAAGCTAACGGGGAGCGCTTCGTCCAGAACGCGCGCAAAGCAGGCAATCGTAACAGTTCGCGCTCCGGCTCGCTTGAGCGCCTTGACGCAAGCCGTGCTGGTGGCCCCGCTGGTCAGTACATCATCGACAAGCACGACATCGCGGCCATCGACTCTCGGTTTCAACCGCTCTGCTACGATGATTGCTCCCTGCAATTCTGTCCTTCGCGCACTAGCGCTTAGCCCACCTAGAGAAGGAGTAGCTTTGCGCCGGATCAGCACATCGGGATGCAGTTTGCCCTTGCCGAGTCGTTCCAGTTCGCGGCCCAGCAGTGCTGCCTGATTGAATCCACGCCGCCACAGTCTCCAACGATGCAATGGCACAGGCACGATTACCCTTTCGCATTCGGATGAGGGCAATCGGGCAGCCATGAGCCGCGCAAGCATCGTCGCCAGTGCAATTCTCCCACCATGCTTGAATGCAAGCACCAGCTTGCGCGAAGTGGCGTTGTAGAGAGTGGCCGCAGCAATGCCGTCGTGCAACGGTGGCGTGGCCATGCAAGGTGCGCAAATAGCACCTTCGCCCGGACCCTGTTCGCCGAATGGGCGCTGGCACAAGGCACAACCCGGGTCGGTCGGAATGACCAGCGTATTCCAGCAGTCCAGGCACAGGCCCGATTGCTGTCCAATCGCCTCTCCGCAAGCCGGGCAGCGAGGGGGATAAACGAAGTCGATCAGCGGCGCGAGCGAGGATGTGAGAAACTGCACGCCAGTCACCATTGACGACCTTCACCCTTGCAAATTGGCTGGCGGAACGTCACGGCAGCGCGATGTCTGAACGTCAGGTTCCCGAGATCTTTTCGCTCCATCGGCGTAAACTGCGCGACCTTCGGGCAGCGTATCGCCAATCGCAGGGTGAGGATCCCGCCGACTGGCTGAGCCGGGTTATGGCCGAGGATGTGATTGAGCGCACCGATTTCGTCCGTCTCGCGCCAAAGCGCGTTTGGCTGGCTGGGGATCATTCCGGTACGCTTGAGCAATATTTCAAGGCCGCGGGGGCGGAGGTGCTTGTGCCACAGGTGGCCGACCTCAATGAAGAGTTGCCGCTCGACGGAGGGCCCTTCGACCTTGCGATTAGTCTCGCGCGGCTCGGCAGCGTCAACGACCTGCCCGGTGCGCTGATCCACTTGCGCAACGCGCTGGCTCCCGGCGGGATGATGATCGCCATGATGGTTGGCGGCGGCTCCCTGCCAGCCTTGCGCAGCGCGATGCTGGCGGCGGATGGCGACCGCCCCGCCCCACGCCTGCATCCGCAGGTGGAAAGCCGATCCGCGACCGGCCTGCTTGAACGCGCCGGTTTCTCCCGTCAGGTCGTTGACGAGCATGGGGTGACCGTTCGCTATCCCGATCTTCGTAGACTTGTAAGCGATCTGCGCGACCAGGCGCTGACCGGCGTACTTGCGCGCGGCGGCCCGCCGCTCGGGAAAGCGGCGCTGGCGCGGGCCGAAGCGACGTTTTCCGCGCAGGCCGATGACGAAGGCAGGATTGCCGAGCGTTTTGAAATCCTCACGCTAACCGGCTGGCGATGATGCGTTATTGCGCTCCATTCCGCAAGCTCGCCTGCGCCGCTGCCAGTCGCGCGATCGGCACGCGATAGGGCGAGGCGCTGACGTAATCGAGCCCGGTCGCCTCGCAGAACACGATCGAGGCAGGATCGCCGCCATGCTCGCCACAGATGCCCAGCTTGATATTGGCCCGGGTCTTCCTGCCCCGCTCCGCTGCCAGCTCGACCAGTTGCCCGACCCCCTCGATATCGAGGCTGACGAAGGGATCGCGTGGAAAAATTCCTCGTTCGACATAGGTCGTGAGAAATCGTCCTGCATCGTCGCGGCTGACGCCCAGCGTCGTCTGTGTCAGATCGTTGGTGCCAAAGCTGAAGAACTCGGCTGCCTCGGCAATTTCGCCCGCCATCAGCGCGGCGCGCGGCAGTTCGATCATCGTTCCGACCAGATATTCCAGCGTCACGCTAGTCTCGCTGAACACCGCCTTGGCGACATCCTCTACCAACGCCCGGAGAATTTGCAGCTCGCGGCGGGTGGCCACCAGCGGGATCATCACTTCGGGCACCGGTGCCTCGCCGTCCTTCGCCACCGCGCAGGCGGCTTCGAAGATCGCACGCGCCTGCATCTCGTAGATTTCGGGGAAGGTAATACCCAGGCGGCAGCCGCGATGGCCGAGCATCGGGTTGAATTCGTGCAGCTCGGCGGCACGGCGCTTGAGCTGATCGGCGCTGCGCCCGGTTGCCTGCGCCAGTTCGGCGAACTCGTCGTCACCGGTAGGAAGGAATTCGTGCAGTGGCGGGTCGAGCAGGCGGATGGTGCAGGGATGGCCTGCCATCGCGCGGAAGATCGCTTCGAAATCGGCGCGCTGTTCTGGGAGCAGCAGCGCAAGAGCCTTACGCCGCCTCTCCTCGCTCTCGGCCAGAATCATCTGGCGGACCGCGCTGATCCGGTTCGCGTCGAAGAACATGTGTTCGGTGCGGCAGAGGCCGATGCCTTCGGCGCCGAAGGACAGCGCCATGCGGCAATCGGCCTCGGTCTCGGCATTGGTGCGGACTTTCATCCGGCGGTGGGTGTCGGCCCACTCCATGATAGTGCCGAAATCGCCCGCAAGCTCGGGCTCGATGGTCGCGACTTCGCCCGCCATGACCTGTCCGTTGCCGCCATCGATCGTGATGACATCGCCTTCCTTGAACTCGCGATTGCCGATGGAGGCCGTGCGCCCATCGCGCTGGATCGAGATCGCCGAGGCGCCCGACACGCAAGGACGGCCCATACCGCGCGCCACGACCGCCGCGTGGCTGGTCATGCCGCCACGCGCCGTCAGGATGCCCTGCGCGGCGTGCATTCCGTGAATGTCCTCCGGGCTGGTTTCCACGCGCACAAGGATGACCTTCTCTCCCAGCCCGGCCCACAGCTCCGCCGTGTCCGCATCGAGCACGATCTTGCCCGAAGCCGCTCCCGGCGACGCAGGCAAGCCGGTGGTCAGCACATCGCGCGGCGCATCGGGATCGAGCGTGGGATGCAGCAACTGGTCGAGCGCCATCGGGTCGATCCGCAGGATCGCCGTCTTCTCGTCGATCAGCCCTTCACCCACCATATCGACCGCCATCTTGAGCGCCGCCTTGGCGGTACGCTTGCCTGTGCGGGTCTGGAGCAGGAACAGCTTGCCCTGCTGCACGGTGAACTCGATGTCCTGCATGTCCTTGTAATGCTGTTCCAGCAGTTCGAACACGCGGGCGAGTTCGGCATAGGCTTCGGGCATGGCCTCTTCCATGCTCGGCTTGTCCGCGCCGGATTGCTCGCGGCGGGCCTTGGTGAGGTATTGCGGGGTGCGGATGCCGGCGACCACATCCTCGCCCTGCGCATTGACCAGCCACTCGCCGTAATAGGCTTTCTCGCCCGTCGAGGGGTCGCGGGTGAAAGCGACGCCGGTCGCGCTGCTGTCGCCCATATTGCCGAACACCATGGCCTGCACATTGACCGCCGTGCCGAGATCGTGCGGGATGTCGTTGAGGCGGCGATAAACCTTGGCGCGTTCGCTGTCCCAGCTATCGAACACGGCGCGGATCGCGCCCCAGAGCTGTTCGTGCGGGTCTTGTGGGAATTCGCGGCCCAGCTCTTCACCGACGATACGCTTGTATTCGCCAACCAGCGCCTGCCAATCTTCCGCGTCCATCTCGGTATCGGAGTAGAAGCCCTTGTCCTCCTTGGCGATTTCGAGCGCTTCTTCGAACAGGCCGTGGTCCATGCCCAGCACGACATCGCCATACATCTGGATGAAACGACGATAGCTGTCCCACGCGAAGCGTTCGTCCCCGCTGATCGTCGCCAGCCCCTGCACCGTCTCGTCGTTGAGCCCGAGGTTGAGCACGGTGTCCATCATCCCCGGCATGGAGATCGCCGCGCCCGAGCGGACCGAGACGAGCAGCGGATCGGACACATCGCCGAAACCCTTGCCGACCGATTTTTCGATATGCGCCAGCGCCTTGGTGACCGCATCGCGCAGGTCGTCTGAAAAGTCCGCGCCCTGCTGGAGATAGCGCAGGCATTCCTCGGTCGAGATGGTGAAACCGGGAGGGACCGGCAGGCCGATGCTGGCCATCTCGGCCAGGTTCGCGCCCTTGCCCCCGGTAATGGTCTTGTCCTTTTGCCGCGCATTCGTATGCGGTGCGTCGCCGCCGAAAGTGAAGACCGTTTCGTTCATGCTATCCTCTGGCTGGTGGGGTCGATTGCATGGTGACGAACCGCCCCTGACAGGTGTGTGCTATCCCTCGATCCGCGAGAAATCGGCAACTTTGTGCACTGCAGCACGAAATTGCGCAAGCAAATCGAGCCGGTGTGCGCGTTTGTTTTCTTCCTCCGCGTTTACCGTCACTTCTTCGAAGAAACGGTCGATCGGCGCGCGCAGGCTAGCGAGCGCCGCCATGGCGGCGGAGAAGTCCTCTGCCTCAATGGCCGCACTCGCCCGCGGTTCCGCATCGGCGAGCGCATCCATCAGCGCCTGTTCGGCGTGTTCGGGCGGATAGGACAGTTCGCTGGCATGGCGCTCGGCCATCTTGGCATCGACCACTGCCTTCATATCGGGATCGTCGACCATGGCGAGCGGGTCTTCCTCACCCGTGCGCGCAATCTCGCCCTCCGCGCCATGCCAGTCTTCCTTCCTGAGAATATTGGCCGCGCGCTTGTAGCCCGCGAGGAGATTGGCGCCGTCCTCGGTGGCGATGAAGGATTGGAGCGCGTGGACACGCGCGAGCAGGCGGACGAGATCGTCCTCCCCGCCGAGCGCGAACACCGCGTCGATCAGGTCATGGCGGACGCCCGCCTCGCGTTGCTGAACCTTGAGGCGATCTGCCAGGAATTCCACAACTTCAAAAGCACTCTCAACGACTGAATCGAGTGCCTCCGGTGGGACTTCTGTCTCGCGAACTAACGCAGCATATTTCGCAACATCAAATTGCGCTTTAGCAAAACCGCTGCGGCTAAAAGCTTCAAAGTCGCGCTCCACTTTGATTTTGACATCTGACAGCAGCAACGGTGTCAGTAGTGCATTTAAATAAGCAGACTGTAGAAGTTTGAAGAGCGGCAGTCGTGTTTCATTTACTTGAACGGTCCGCAAAACACCTAATGCCGCTCGGCGGAGTGCGAACGGATCTTTTGAACCTGTCGGAGCCATCGAAAACGCGAAGAAGGAAACCAACGTATCCAATTTATCCGCCAAACTCACCGCCACCGTCACCGGCGCAGTCGGCACTTCGTCGCCCTGCCCGACTGGCTTGTAGTGATCGCGGATCGCGTCGGCCACGGCATCGGGCAGGCCTTCGGCGCAGGCGTAATAGCCACCCATAAGCCCCTGTAGTTCTGGGAATTCACCGACCATTTCGGTGACGAGATCGGCCTTGCACAGACGCGCTGCCTGTTCGGCGAGGTCGGCGAGTTGCTTGATCTCTTCGTCATTCCGGCGAAGGCCGGAATCCATCTCTCGGTCATTCCCGGGGGATGGATGGACCCCGGCCTCCGCCGGGGTGACGGACCGGGGTGTGACGATCCCCTCCTCGACCAACCACCTTGCCAGCTTCGCGACCCGCTCGACCTTGTCGGCGACGGTGCCCAGCTTCTCATGGAAGGTTATCCGCTCGAGCTTCTTGGCGTGGTCTTCCAGCGAGGTCTTCTGGTCCAGCTCCCAGAAGAACCGCGCATCGGAAAGCCGCGCGGCGAGAACCTTGCGGTTGCCGTCGACGATCGCCGCGCCGCCGTCTTCTGCTGCGATATTGGCGTTGCAGACGAAAGCGTTGGCGAGCTTGCCGTCCGCATCCTCGCAAACGAAATACTTCTGATTTACGCGCGCGGTGAGCTGGATGACTTCGGGCGGAACATCGAGAAACGCCTCGTCGAAGCGCCCGAGCAACGGCACCGGCCATTCGGTCAGCCCGGCGTTCTCGATCACCAGCCCTTCGTCCTCGACCAAACGCAAACCAGCGTCTGAGGCGACCTTGCTGGCGCCCTCGCGGACCAGCGCAGCGCGCTGCTCGTGATCGACGATTACATGGGCCGCGCGCAGCTTCACAGCATAGTCGTCGGCGTTGCCGATGGTGACATCGCCCGTGTGGTGGAAGCGATGGCCCAGCGTCACCGCACCACTGGTCACGCCATGCACTTCGCACTCGACCACTTCGTCGCCGAGCAGCGCGACGATGCCCGAGAGCGGGCGCACCCAGCGCAAGCTCTCGGTGCTGATCGAAGCCGCACCCCAGCGCATCGACTTGGGCCACGCAAAGTCGCGAATGATCGCCGGGATCGCCTCGGCCAGCACGTCGCGCACCGCCCTGCCCGGCTTTTCGATCACCGCGAAATAGGTCGGCCGTCCCTTTACGTCGCGCACTTCGAGCTGGTCGCGAGTGACGCCGTTCTTGCGGCAAAAGCCTTCGACCGCCGGATCGGGCGCACCCTCGGGCGGGCCCTTGGCTTCCTCGCTGACCGCTTCGGTCGCTTGCGGCAGGTCACGCGCGATCAGCGCAAGGCGGCGCGGCGTGGACCAGACGGTCAACGCGCCCACCGAAACGCCTGCGGCATCCATCTCGCGCCGGAACAGCTTCTCCAGTTCGGCGCGCGCACCGGCCTGCATCCGCGCGGGGATTTCCTCGCTGCGCAGTTCGAGGAGGAAGTCGGTCACAGGCTCCACTCCGGATATTTCTTGGCCCATTCGGGGGCCATCTTCTCGGCATAGGCTTCGCAGCTCGACCGCGCGAGGTCGCGCACCCGACCCATGTAGCTGGCGCGTTCCTGCACGCTGATCACGCCGCGCGCCTGCAACAGGTTGAACACGTGGCTCGCCTCGATCGCCTGTTCATAGGCCGCGATAGGCACCTGGTTGGCAAGCGCATTGCGGCATTCCGCCTCGGCCTTGGCAAACAGGTCGAACAGCGCATCGGTCTCGGCGACTTCGAAGTTCCACTTCGACATCTGCTTCTCGTTTTCGAGAAACACCTCGCCATAGGAAACGCCGCGCCCGTTGAAGTCGAGGTCGTAGACATTGTCGACGCCCTGGATATACATCGCCAGGCGCTCCAGCCCGTAAGTCAGCTCGCCCGCCACCGGCTTGCAGTCGAAGCCGCCCATTTGCTGGAAATAGGTGAACTGGGTGACTTCCATCCCGTCGCACCAGACTTCCCAACCCAGCCCCCATGCGCCGAGCGTCGGGCTTTCCCAGTCGTCCTCAACGAAGCGGATATCGTGCTTGAGCGGGTCGATCCCGATCACCCGCAGGCTCTGCAGGTAGAGGTCCTGGATATCGGGCGGGCTCGGTTTCAGGATCACCTGATACTGGTAATAATGCTGGAGCCGGTTGGGGTTTTCGCCATAACGCCCGTCAGTCGGGCGACGGCAAGGCTGGATGAAAGCCGCATTCCATGGCTCGGGGCCGAGCGCTCGGAGCGTCGTCGCGGTGTGAAACGTGCCCGCCCCCATGCGCATGTCATAGGGTTGCAGGATCAGGCAGCCCTGCGCGCTCCAGAAATCATGGAGCGCGAGGATCATGTCCTGAAAACTCTTGTTCGGCTCTCGCTGCATCGCAGCGGGCCATGGCGAAGGCTGCGAATTGCGTCAATGGTGGCTGAACGGTGCGCCTTGCCAATTGGTCGGACTTCCATCGACTGTTAAGCCTCGGCCCGCTACTCACAGCGCGATATTCAACAGGGACTGGGAAAAGAACCGCATGATCCGCTTCAAATCGCACATTGCCGCCACGCTGGCCGCAACCACTCTGCTGGCGGGCTTCCAGGCCTCGCCCGGTTTTGCTCAGGCCGCAGCAACCAAGGCCGAGGCTGCACCGGCAGCGCAAGCAGCTTCGACGCTCGCGACGCCCGCGCTGTGGAAGCTGAGCGACAAGGACACCACCATCTATCTGTTCGGCACGGTCCACGCGCTGCCCAAAGGTGTTAACTGGGATCATGGCGCTGTTGCAAAGGCGATGGGATCGGCGGAAACTCTGGTCACCGAAGTGCCGATGAATGCGATGAACGCGCCCGAAACGCAGGCGATGTTCATGAAGAATGCTCAGCTTCCCGACGGACAGAGCTTGCGCGATTTGCTCAGTCCGGATCAGCGGAAAACATACGAAGAAGCGATGACCAAGCTGGGCCTGCCGGTCGGTGCATTCGACAAGTTCCAGCCATGGTTTGCCAGCCTGACCCTGACCATGCTCCCTGTGATGAAAGCGGGATACAATCCCGCCAATGGCGTCGACGATCGAATCGATGCCAAATTACCAAAGACGGTAAAGCGTGACGCTCTGGAAACCGTTCAGTACCAGCTCGACCTGTTCGCCAAAATGCCGCAGGAGACTCAGATCAAGTTCCTCGTTTCGACAGCCAGCGAAGTCGACAATATCGGCAAGTCGATTGGCGAAATGGTCGATGAGTGGGCCAAGGGCGATGCCGACGGACTGGCCAATTTGATGAACCAGCAACTCGACGACCCCGCTGTCGCCGATCGACTGCTGTACCAGCGCAATCGCAACTGGGCGAAATGGATCGAGAAGCGGATGGATGAACCCGGCACGGTGTTCATCGCGGTGGGCGCAGGCCATCTGGCCGGCGACAAGAGCGTCCAGTCCTACCTCGGCAAGGATGGCGTGAAGGTGACCCGCGTCCAGTAACGATGCGGCTGTTCGCGCTACTCTTCGCTTGCCTGTGTCTCGCCTCCTGCGGTTCGCGGGAAGCTGCCCCCATGGGCAAGCCCGCGCTGTGGGAGGTGTCGACACAGAACGGACACGTCGCCGGATGGCTGTTCGGCACGGTGCATGTGCTGCCTGACGGAACCCGTTGGGAAACGCCAAGGCTGGACGAATCGCTCGCCAAAGCAGGCGTGCTGGTCGTGGAGGTGCGCGATCTGGGCGATTCGGAGGCCATCGCCCGGATATTCCGATCGCTCGCGACCGACGATCCGGGACCGCCGCTGGACCTGCGTCTCGCTCCGGCGGAACGTGCCCGGCTCGACGCTTTGCTCGAACGCGACGATGTCGATCCGGATCGTTTCGACGGTTTGGAAACCTGGGGCGCAGCGCTTGCCATCGCCCAGCTCGACCAGTCGGGCGATGCGGCCAACGGAGCCGATCGCGTGTTGCTGAACCGTTTCGAGGGGCGTCCGATCGAGGAACTGGAAGGCGCGCGAGCGCAGCTTTCGATTTTCGACCGCTTGCCTGCGAAGGATCAGCACGACCTGCTGATGGGCGTTATCGATGAAAGCAACGCCGGGGCGCAGGCACAGGAGCAGCTCGCACAAGCCTGGTTGAGGGGTGACACCGCCGCGATCGAGGATCTGTCACGGCGGGGGATCCTGTCCTATCCCGACCTCTACAAAGCGCTGCTGCTCGACCGGAACAAGGCGTGGGTCGGCAAGATCGCTGGCATGCTGTCGTCGGGCCGCCGCCCCTTCGTTGCCGTCGGTGCGGCCCATATGCTGGGTGATAACGGCCTCCCTGCCCTGTTGCACGCGCGCGGTTTCAAGGTCCGCCGCATCCAGTAAAGCTTGCGTTTTGGCCTGTCCCTGCTAATGGCCCGCGCTTCGGCGTCATGGTCATCCCTGGAGGCGTGGCGGACCGAAGATCCAAAGTACACTCGAAAGGCACACTTATGAGCGATGCTCTGACCCTGCCGGCCGAGGCGCGCGATCGGGCTGGCAAGGGAGCCTCCCGTCATCTGCGCCGCGAAGGCCGTGTTCCCGCCGTCATCTATGGCGGCAAGGAAGAACCCACCATGATCCATGTCGAAGCGAAGGAGCTGACGCGCCTGCTCGACACCGGTCACCTCATGAACTCCATCGTCACTCTCGAGCTGGGCGGCAAGAAGATCCGCACCCTGCCCAAGGATGTCGCGCTCAACCCGGTCACCGACCGTCCCGAGCATGCCGACTTCCTGCGTCTGGGCAAGGACGCCAAGGTCGAAGTGATGGTCCCTGTCGTCTTCATCAACGAAGAAGCGAGCCCCGGCCTCAAGAAGGGCGGCGTGCTGAACGTGGTTCGCCACGAGCTGGACCTCATCTGCGAAGCCGACAAGATCCCCGGCGAAATCGAAATCGACGTCACCGGCAAGGAAGTCGGCGATTCGATCCACATCAGCGAAGTGACGCTTCCGGCCGGTTCGGAAAGCGCGATCACCGATCGCGACTTCACCATCGCGACCTTCGTTGCTCCGTCCGCGCTCAAGAAGAGCGAAGGCGAAGCGGGTGCGGAGGAAACCGAAGTCACCGAGCAGGATGCCGAGACGGTTGAAGGCGAGGACGAGCAGTCCGACGACTGATCGCTTCGATCCCGTAGAACATGAACGCCGGTTCCTGCGGGAGCCGGCGTTTTTGTTTGCGCGTCATGCACTGCACTTGCTTGCGGCGCTTGCGGAGCTAGAGAAGCGCCATGCAAATCTGGACTGGCCTCGGAAATCCTGGACCCAAATATTCGCTCCACCGGCACAACGTCGGTTTCATGGCGGTCGATATCATCGCGGAAATGCACGACTTCGGTCCGGTGCAGAAGAAGTTTCAGGGATGGGTGCAGGAAGGCACGATCGGCGGCCAGAAGGTGCTGCTGCTCAAGCCCGCCACATTCATGAACGAAAGCGGCCGCTCGGTCGGTGAGGCTCTGCGCTTCTACAAGCTCGGGCCTGAGGCGTTGACCGTATTCCATGACGAACTCGATCTTGCCCCGTTCAAGGTAAAAGCTCGCATGGGCGGCGGTTTGGCAGGTCACAATGGCCTGAAAAGCATCGACCAGCATCTCGGCCCGGATTTCCGGCGAGTGCGGATCGGGATCGGTCACCCAGGCCACAAGGACCGCGTCAACGGCTATGTGCTGGGCAACTTCGCCAAGTCCGAAATGGACGACCTGGTGGATATGCTGGCGGCAATTGGCAGCGAAGCGGATTGGCTGGTCAAAGGCGACAACGAACGTTTCATGAGCGATGTCGCGCTGCGGCAGCAAGGATAGGCAATGGCCGATCAGACTTATATCGAAGTGACGCCCGAACAGGGCGCGCGATTTTTCGGGACGCCCGGCGATGGTCCGGTGGTCATGCTCAACCTCTTGCGCTTTCGCGAGCGCGCTCAATACGCCCACGCACCGCAACTGGAACCGGAAGGCGGCGTGTCTGGCGCTGAAGCCTATGCGCTGTACGTTTCGGGGATCGAGCCGCTGCTTCAGGCAAGCGGTGGACGCCTGTTGTTTCAGGGCACGGCCAGTCATTTCCTTATCGGTCCGACCGACGAGCACTGGGATGCGGTGTTGCTGGTCGAGCAGGCGAGCAAGGAGAGCTTTCTTGCGTTTGCTTCCGATCCGGAAGCTCAGCGCATAACGGCCCATCGCACAGCAGCAATTAAGGACTCCCGTCTATTGCCCGTGTCGCCAGCCTGAAGCACGGTCACACGAAATGAAGCACGCTCAACAGGGTGATGCTGAGGGCACCAAGTGCCACCAGCGATAGCGTTACCGCTGCCGAGACCCTGACCCCGGCCGATGCCACCGTCCGGACATCGACCCCTAGCCCGAGCGCGGCCATCGAGATCACCGTCAGTATCCCTGCGGTATGGGAGATCGGCGAGATGGCGTGCTGCGGAATGAAGCCAAGACTGCGGCACACCACCAGCAGGATGAAGCCGATGATGAACCACGGCACCATCTGGGCCAGGCCGGGGCGCTTGCGCACAGGTTCACCGGCAATCGTTTCGCCATGCAATTCGGGTTGCGGGGCAATCCTCGGCGCGACGAACGACAAAACGAGACAGACCGGCCCCAGCATCAAGACGCGCACCAGTTTGACGAGCGTTCCTGTTTGTATTGCCAACGCACCAAAGGCGGAGGCGGCGGCAATGACTTGCGGTACCGCGTAAACTGTGAGGCCCGAAAGCGCACCAAAACCCATCGCGCTCATGCCAAGACCATATCCGACCAGCGGCAGGCCCAGCACCACGAGCACGCCAAGCACGGCAGTAAAGGCAATCGATGCGGCGACGTCGTCGCTGTCCGCCCCGATAACCGGAGCGACCGCTGCGATCGCGGAATTGCCGCAGATCGAATTGCCGCAAGCCACCAGCAGCGCCATGCGCACCGGTAACCCAAGCGCGCGCGCAATGCCGAAGCTGGCAAGTATCGCGGTTGCCACGACGATGGCGATGCCTGCCAGCAAGCCGGGCCCGGCTGCCAATAGGGTCGCCGCGCTCACAGAGGCACCCAGCAGGACCACTGCAATTTCCAGCAGGAATTTGGCACTGAAGGCAATTCCCTTGTGCCATATGTTAGATGGCGACCACGCCGTACGGATTGCAGTCCCCGCAAGGATGGCCAGCACCAGTGCTTCGATCCAGGCCTTGCCGGTCAACGCCGTTTCCGCCGCTTCCAGAGCATAAGCCAGCGCTGTCACCGCACCGCAAAGCAGGACCCCAGGCGCTATGGCGAGCACCGAAGCGAGCCAGTCGGATGGTTGGTGACGACGATAAAGAGCGACGGTCGGCAAGCGAAATTCCTTTCGCAGAGACAGCTAGGTTCACGCTTTCAATCGATCAAACCGATAGTTATTATTGTTCCAATCGCTTTTGCTTGTTGATTAAGGTATGGTTTTGCGATGACGCTAGAACAACTCCGCATCTTCGCCTGTGTTGCCGAACTGGAAAATATGACCGCTGCTGCGAAGAGGTTGAATCTCACACAGTCAGCAGTGTCCGCGGCTATTGCGGCCCTTGAAGATCGATACGGGGTCAAACTGTTTCATCGCGTAGGACGCGGGATTGAATTGAATGAGGCCGGTAAGGCCTTTCTGGTCGAGGCCGGGAATGTGCTGGCGCATTCCGGTGTGGCGGAAACCGTCCTCAAGGAACTTGGCGGTCTGGAACGCGGCAGCCTCCGCGTCATCGCCAGCCAGACGATAGCGGCGTACTGGCTCCCGCAACGCCTCGCGCTGTTTCACGAACGATACCCTCGGCTGCAAATCGATGTTCGGATCGGCAACACCCAGCAGGCGGCAAACTACGTGCAAGATGGTCTGGTCGACATCGGGATTGTCGAAGGAGATATCGATAACCCCGCCCTCGCCCATTGGGCAATCGGGCGGGACAAGCTTCAACTGGTGGGGAAGCGCGATTTCACACGCGATGCAATCGATACGGCATGGTTGCAACACGCGCGATGGATCATGCGCGAACCGGGCTCGGGAACGCGCTCGACCCTCGAACACCATTTGCGGGAACTGGGTGTCGATCCCAAAGCGCTGGATATCGCGCTGGTCTTGCCGTCCAATGAAAGCGTGCGAACGGCGGTTGAGGCAGGTGCCGGTATAGCGGTCATGTCATCGCTGGTTACTGATGCCGCAGTTGCCTCGGGCAATTTGAAAGTAGCGTCGTTGCACTTTTCTCCCCGTGCATTCTATGGCTTGAGGCACAAGGAAAGATACCGGACCAAGGCGTCCGATGCCTTCCTGGAGCTTGCGCAGGAAGTTCGCGACGATCTTTGAATGACGACAGCGCTGTCCCAGAGCCCTAGCTTTTCGCACTGTCTGCGCCTATTCGCGCCCCGACACCATAATCTCCGGAGTTTTCGATGGGTTTCCGTTGCGGGATCGTCGGGCTGCCCAATGTCGGCAAGTCGACCCTTTTCAATGCATTGACCGAAACGCAGGCCGCGCAGGCCGCGAACTATCCGTTCTGTACGATCGAACCCAATGTCGGCCAAGTCGCCGTGCCGGACGAGCGGCTGGATAAGATCGCGGAAATTGCCGGTTCCGCCAAGATCATCCCGACGCAGCTCGCCTTCGTCGATATTGCGGGCCTCGTGAAGGGCGCGAGCAAGGGCGAAGGCCTGGGCAACCAGTTCCTCGGCAATATCCGCGAGGTCGATGCGATCGTCCATGTGCTGCGCTGCTTTGAGGACGACGATATCCAGCATGTATCCAACAAGGTCGATCCGATCGCCGATGCCGAGGTGGTCGAAACCGAGCTGATGCTGTCCGACCTCGAAAGCCTCGAAAAGCGCGTGCCCGCTGCGGCCAAGCGCGCCACCGGCGGCGACAAGGAAGCGAAGATCGCCGCCAGCGTGCTGGGCCAAGCGCTGGAATTGCTGCGCGATGGCAAGCCCGCGCGTCTGACCGAGCCGAAGGACGATGAGGAAGCCCGCATCTTCGCGCAAGCGCAATTGCTGACTGCCAAGCCCGTGCTCTACGTCTGCAATGTCGCCGAAGAGGATGCGGCCGAAGGCAACGCGCTGTCAGCACAGGTGTTCGAAAAGGCGCAGTCCGAGGGAGCCGAGGCGGTCGTCGTTTCCGCCGCCATCGAGAGCGAGCTGGTGGCGATGCCAGCCGAAGAACGCGGCGAGTATCTGTCAGAGCTTGGCTTAACCGAAAGCGGCCTGAGCCGGGTTATCAAGGCCGGATACAAACTGCTTGGTTTGCAGACGTTTTTCACCGCAGGCCCGAAGGAGGCGCGAGCGTGGACTTTCCCATCCGGCGCCAAGGCTCCGCAGGCGGCAGGCGAAATCCACACCGATTTCGAGAAAGGCTTCATCCGCGCCGAAACCATCGCCTATCACGACTACGTCACATTGGGGGGTGAAAGCGCCGCGCGTGACGCGGGCAAGCTGCGTCAGGAAGGCAAGGAATATCTCGTGCAGGACGGCGATGTCCTGCATTTCAAGTTCAACGTCTGAGGCCCGCAGAATGTTTACTCGTCGCTCACTGATCCGCACGGCCGCCACTGGCTTTGCGGCTGCAAACCTTGCTGCACCGGGCATCCTGCGCGCGCAAAGCTGGTTTCGCGATTATCCGTTCAAGCTGGGTGTGGCTTCGGGTGAGCCAGCCAGCGACGGTTTCGTAATCTGGTCTCGGCTTGCACCCGAGCCTTACGAGCGGCATGCGGGCGTGCCGATGTCGGCTCTGCCCGTCGATTGGGAAGTGGCCGAAGACGACCGTTTCCGCACTGTCGCTGCCAAGGGAACGGCCATTGCTCGCCCGGAATTGGGCCACAGCCTTCATGTCGAAGTGTCCGGGCTGAAACCCAACCGTCCCTATTGGTATCGCTTCACCGTCGGCAGCGATCGTTCGCTCACCGGTCGCGCCCGCACCCTGCCCTCAGCGGGTGCCGCAGTCGATCAGCTGCGGTTCGGCGTATGCGGTTGCCAGCATTACGAAAGCGGCTTCTTCACCGCCTATCGCGATATCGCCGAAGACGATCTCGCCTTCGTGTTCCATTACGGCGACTTCATCTACGAATACAGCTACGACTACAATTACGGGCCGGATCGCCTGCCAGTGCCCAAGGTCCGCCAGCACCGTTTGCGCGAGGTCTATTCGCTGGACGATTATCGCCAGCACTATGCGCAATATATGACCGACCTCGACTTGCAGGCGGCTCGTGCATCGCAGGTGTTCCTGCCGACCTTCGATGACCACGAGATCGAGAACAATTGGGTCGACGACTATTCTCAAGACCCCGATGTTCCGCAGGCCGTGTTCGCCCTGCGCCGTGAAGCTGCCATGCAGGCGTGGTATGAGAACATGCCGGTGCGGCGCACGATGATCCCCAACGGCAAGTTGATCCATGCCAACCGCCGCCTGGATTACGGCAATCTGATGTCGATGAACCTCCTCGACACGCGCAGCTTTCGTTCGGACCAGCCCTGCGGAGACAAATGGGGCGTCACTCCTTGCGCCGGTGTCTACGACAAGAATGCGCAGATCATGGGAGCCGCACAGGAAAAGTGGCTCGACGACAATCTGATGCAGAAAGACGCGACGTGGAACTGTATCGCGCAGCAAGTCATGGTCATGCCCCTGAACCGCCGCACCAGCGACAGTCAGCCAGAGCTCATGTATAACCTCGACAGCTGGGCGGGTTATGCCGTTCCCCGCGAGCGGCTGATGGCGCGTCTTGCAAAGGTCGATAACGCAGTGGTGCTGACCGGTGACGAACATCAGAATTACGCGGGGCTGTTGCTGTCCAAGGATAAGCCGGTGGGGGTCGAATGCGTGCTGACCTCTGTCACCAGCGGCGGCGACGGGCAGGATCAACGACCGGGAAGCGATCGCATCCTGTCGGAAAATCCGCAGCTCAAATTCATCAACGATCAGCGTGGCTACGGTGTCTGCACCGTCAAGCCCGATGCATGGCAAACCGATTTCATGGTGCTCGACAAGGTTTCGACGCATGATGGCACGTTGAGCCGCCGCGCAAGTGCCGTGATGGAGGCCGGACCGGTGAACCTGTCGATCACATAGTCCGGGCACGATCTTGCCCCCGCTTCGTATTGAAGGAAAGAATTCATGGGGCAGGCATGGCAATCGACAAATCAGAAAAATTCACTTGGCTGGTGCGCGTCGGGTATTTCAGCCGCGCCCTGCTCTATGGTGTGCTGGGCTTGCTGGCACTGACCAGCGCGCAGAAGATTGCCAATGGCACCAGCGGGGTGTTCAAGGCGATCGAAGACTACCCGGCGGGCAATGTTCTCCTCTGGATCATGGTAGTGGGTCTGGCCGCTTACGCCCTGTTTCGGTTCAGCTCATTCGCGTTCGATATCGAAAACAACGGTTCGGACGCAAAGGGGTGGATGCAACGGATCGGCCACGGGGGAAGCGCCATCGGCCATCTGGTGTTTGCCTATATCGCCTACCAACTCGCCTCGTCGCACGGTCATGTACAGGCTGGTGGAGGTGCGCGGAAAGCGGCATCGGGATTGCTTTCGGCAGAGTTCGGCGGTGTCATTCTGGGCCTGCTGGGTATCGCATTTATCGCCACCGCATTCTTCCAGGCAAAGAAGGGGATCAGCGGAGAGTTTATGAACCGTATTGCCGGAAGCGCACCATCGGGAACCCGCTGGCTGGGCCTTGCCGGATATTGCGCCAGAGCGGTTGTCTATGGCGTCGTTGGATGGTCGCTGTTCAAGGCAGGCTTTCTGTCCGGCGGCGCCGATCAGGTAAAAACACTCGGTGCCGCAGTGGAGAGCCTTGCGGGTAACGGCATCATTTTTAAACTGACTGCGATTGGCTTGCTCCTGTTCGGTGCATTCAGTCTGATCCTGTCACGCTATCGCATCATCCCGGATCTCGACGAAAGCAGGCTCAAACCTGCCTTTCGAAGCTGAACAAAAGCCAGCCTGTAACGATGCACAACAATTTCGGTATTGCCCGGACAGGCCTGCTGGGCCATTCCCGTACTCATGATCCATTATGAAGACATCGAGATCGGCCACCGGCAGTCCTTCGGTCGCTATGAAGTGACGCGCGAGGAAGTGGTCGATTTTGCCAGCAAGTACGACCCGCAACCGTTTCACCTCGACGACGATGCGGCTGCGCAAACCTACTTTGGAAGACTTTCGGCGAGTGGGTGGCACACCTGCGCGATGACCATGCGAATGTTGGTCGAGAATATGAGCGTGGTCGAGCAGGCGGGGCTTGGCAGCCCCGGTGTCGATAATCTGCGTTGGATCAAGCCCGTCTATCCGGGTGATACGCTACGCTGTGAAACCGAGGTGATCGAGAAACGACGCAGCAAGTCACGCCGTGACATGGGCCTCTTCAAATCGCGCTGCCGGACCTTCAACCAAAACGACGAAATGGTGTTGGAGATGGTCAGTAACGGTCTGATCCGTGTACGAGACCCCGACTCTCCAATCGAAAATTAAAAGCGCTTACCTAGCGTTTCGAGAACGAAGTCGGCACGGTCTGGCACAGTGCCGCGCGGTACTTCGATCGGATCGTAGCCGGCTTCGACCCACGCTTTGGCGACACGTTCATAATCCTTGACCGCCTTCTCATAGCTGTGGCGACGATCCTCGTCGTTCTCGTAGATATCTTCCCACGGCGGTGTAATGAACAAATAATCGTAGCGCCTGTTCGCCACTTCGGACATCGGCATGTCTCCGCCTGTCGCCACAATTGCAACGGCAGCGTCGACGATCCCGCGGTCGAAGAAGGTCAGGCCAGCCGCCGCATCGTAGTCGCCTATCGACATGGCCAACGCTCTTTGCGCAAACGCCGCCGGATCGAACCATGGAAGCGCCAAACCGTCTCCGGCGCGTTCCTCGGCAATGATGCGCCGTCCGGGCTCGTGTACAACGCAATGGCCGCGTCGTTCGAGCTCCGAAAGAAGCGTCGATTTTCCTCCACCGGAACATCCTGAAATCATAACAAACACCCGTTGGCCCGCACGCGCATCACAGGTGTTTGTCATCCTCCGCAGCGCGCCATACCTGCGAGTGCTGCCTCAGCCCGGCCCTTTCCATCCCGAAGGGTCAAAGTTGCGGGATAATCGAACGTATCGCTGACCAGCGATTTCCCCTTCTCTCCAATGTCCACATCCAACGAGCGCCTCTTTCCGTCGTAGTGCGCACGCGTGTCCATAGGACCTGGTTTGCTGCCATTGTCCGATATAAACCGATCCACATCGCCATCGAGCTTCATATATGCTGCATCGGGATAGATCAGTGCGAGTACTGCGCCGCTGTCGCTTTTGCCGTAAATTGTGCATCCGCCCCCAGTCAGGCCGAGCGTATCGATCTCTTGCGATGAAATCGGTTGGACTTCGGGCGTATCGGGTGGCGGCGCTTGATTGGCCTCGACCTCAGCTATCGCTTTTTCATCTGCTGCTTTCCGCTCGGCCGGAGACATCTTGTGCCCACACGATGAAAGCGCACAAGCCAGCACGAAAACGGACAGGAACCGACGCATCAATGTCTCCCAAAGAGTTTTTCGACATCACTCATGGAGAGCTTAACCCACGTAGGCCGCCCATGGTTGCATTGGCCCGAGCGTGGCGTGCGTTCCATCTCGCGTAGCAAGGCGTTCATTTCTTCGATCCGGAGCACCCGCCCTGCCCTGACCGATCCATGACAGGCCATGGTTGCCAGAACCAGATCGAGCTTTTCGCCCAGAAGAAGCGCCTCACCATGCGTGACGAGATCATCGTCGATGTCGCGTAGCAGCTTTACCGGATCGCCTTTGCGCAACGCATGGGGAACGGCGCGCACCAGCATGGCTGAAGGCCCGAAGCGCTCGATCTCTAGGCCAAGCCGCGCAAGTCCCTCGGCAGCTTCTTCCAGACGGTCGCAGGCAGTTTCTTCCAGTTCGACCACTTCGGGCATCAAAAGCGCCTGGCTTCGTGTGGTCGCCTCCCCCGCTCCGGCGGCGCGCAGACGTTCCAGAACAAGGCGCTCATGTGCTGCGTGCTGGTCCACCAGCACCAGTCCGTCCTCAGCCTCGGCAACAATGTAAGTGTCGGCGATTTGCCCACGCGCAATACCGAGCGGAAATGCGCTGGCATCTTCCGGCATGGGCGCTGCTTCCTCGGCCCGGCCACTTGGAAGCGCAAGCGTCGTATCAGTGGCTCGCGACGGCGCCCATTGGCTGCGATTTTCAGCAACGTTCGTTGATGATGCCGACCAGTCGCGCGTTTCGAAGATCGAACGCAGAGCCGGAGCGGGCTCCATCTGCAAAGGCTCGCTAACCCAACGCCCCATTGCGGTCGCATCGGGCGATTGCGCGCTTCGCCTGTCGCCCGTCGCCAGCGCCTGCCGCAAGCCGGAGACAATGAAGCCGCGCACCGCCGCCGCATCGCGAAAACGCACCTCCGTCTTCGCGGGATGGACGTTGACATCCACATCCTCGGCGGGAAGTTGCAGCAACAATGCCAGCACGGCGTGACGGTCACGCGCGAGCATGTCCGCATAGGCTCCGCGCACCGCACCAGTCAGAAGGCGATCCTTCACGGGGCGGCCATTGACGAACAGATATTGGTGATCGGCAACACCGCGATTATAGGTCGGCAAGCCGGCAATCCCGTTCAACCGCATTGTGCCGCGCTCCATATCGATCACCACGGCGTTGTCCTTGAGCTCGCGCGCGATGAGCTGTGCCACGCGATCCGGTAGGGCATCGTCGGACTGCAACGCCAGTATTCGCCGTGCGCCATGTTCAAGCGTAACCGCGATATCGGGTCGCGCCATCGCAAGCCTGCGCACGACATCAAGACAAGCGGCGTATTCGCTGCGTGCGGTACGCAGGAACTTGCGCCGGGCCGGAATACGTCCGAACAGATTTTCGACGCGAACGCGCGTGCCGGGCGGCAGCGCTGCGGGCCCTTCGTCGACATGTACGCCATGGTCGATGATTTTGCGCCATCCCTCCGGTGCGCCTTGCGGGCGGCTTTCGAGAGTGAAGCGTGCGACGCTGGCAATCGAGGGCAAGGCTTCTCCGCGAAAGCCGAGCGTCGTAACCTGCTCGATCGCTTCGTCTGGAAGTTTGGAAGTCGCATGGCGTTCAAGCGCGAGCGCCATTTCGTCCGCCGTCATCCCGCACCCGTCATCGGTTACCTCAAGCGAATCGAGACCGCCTTCAACGAGCTTCACCGCAATCCGCGTTGCGCCAGCGTCGATTGCGTTCTCCAACAACTCCTTGAGAGCCGCAGCAGGACGCTCGACAACCTCGCCGGCAGCAATGCGGTTGACGAGCGTTTCAGGCAGGCGGCGAATGGTCGGCATGGCGTTGATGTGTGCTCTAGCGGCGAAACGCACTCCATTCGAGACAGATTTCCACCTTTTCCCCCCAAGCGTTTGCGAAATTTTTGGCATTATCGGCGACGCTTCGCTAAGGAACCGCCTTCGCCACCACCATCCGGTACCGGCGGGCGCGCATCGCTGCGCTCGATGGACTGCAAACATTCACGGAAAAGTGCTCAGAATGGGATTCTGGAACAACCTCTTCAAATTCGGCTCGCAGAACATGGCGATCGATCTCGGTACGGCCAATACGCTGGTCTACGTCCAGGATCAGGGTATCGTCCTCAATGAACCGAGTGTGGTCGCAATCGAGACGATCAACGGCATCAAGCGTGTCAAGGCGGTTGGCGACGACGCCAAGATGATGATGGGCAAGACACCCGACAGCATCGAGGCGATCCGCCCTTTGCGCGACGGGGTGATTGCCGACATCGAGATTGCGGAGGAGATGATTAAGCACTTCATCCGCAAGGTGCACGGTCGCAAGAGCCTGATGCGCTATCCCGAAATTACCATCTGCGTCCCCTCCGGTTCGACCAGCGTCGAACGTCGCGCGATTCGCGATGCCGCTAGCAATGCCGGGGCGAGCCAGGTGTTCCTGATCCTCGAACCGATGGCAGCAGCGATCGGAGCGGACATGCCGGTCACGGAGCCAGTAGGATCGATGGTGGTCGATATCGGCGGCGGCACCACCGAGGTTGCGGTGCTATCACTGCGCGGCCTCGCCTATACCACCAGCGTTCGCACCGGCGGCGACAAGATGGATGAAGCCATCGTCAGTTATGTCCGACGACACCACAATCTGCTGATCGGCGAAGCAACTGCCGAGCGGATCAAGAAGGATTACGGCATCGCCCGCACGCCAGAGGATGGCACGGGTGAACAGATCACCATCAAGGGCCGCGACCTCGTAAATGGCGTGCCCAAGGAGATCACTATCAACCAGGGCCATATTGCGGACGCGCTGTCCGAGCCGATTGGGGCGATTGTGGAAGGCGTGCGGATTGCGCTCGAAAACACCGCTCCCGAACTGGCTGCCGACATCGTCGACCAGGGTATCGTACTGACCGGCGGCGGGGCGTTGATCCAGGGGCTCGACGAATATCTGCGCGAGGAAACCGGCCTGCCGGTGACCATCGCTGAAGATCCGCTCACCTGCGTTGCCATCGGTACCGGGCGCGCGATGGAAGACAGCGTCTATCGCGGCGTGTTGATGACCGCCTGAACTGGGAGGAGCCATCATGGCGCCGAACGCACAGCGGCGCTCGAGCTATTCTCGCAGGGCGCAATACACGCAGTTTACCGGCTATATCGTCGCCGGGGTCGGAGCACTGGTTGGCGCCGTATTGCTGGCCGTGTCGCTGTGGCATCCGGCTTTCCTGTCGGGCCTCAGGGATACTGCGCATGATAGCGTTGAGCCTGCTGCCTCCGGCGTGGCCGTGGCGCGCTCCGGCAGCAGGAATCTCATTTCGAGCGTTGAGGGGTATCTGCGCGCAGGTTCGCAAAATGCTGCGCTCAAGCGTGAAGTGGAGATAGCCCGCATCCGCCTCAAGGAAGCCGCAGCGCTGCGTCAGGAAAATAACACCCTGAAAGCCCTGCTTGGGTTGCGCGATCAACAGGTCAAGCCCGTGACTGTGGCGAGATTGGTCGGATCGAGTGCGTCTAGCAGCCGGCGTTTCGCTTACCTGGGCGCTGGTCGCGACAAGGGGGTCGAGATCGGAATGCCGGTGGTCAGTGCGCGCGGCGTCATCGGCCGCATACTCGAGGTCGGGACGGACAGTTCACGCGTCCTCCTTCTGACCGACAGCGAAAGCGTGGTTCCCGTGCGCCGGTCCTACGATCAGCTGGTCGCCTTCGCCGACGGTCGCGGTGACGGTCTTCTCCGCATCCGCCTGATCAATCTCGGGATCAATCCGCTCAAGATCGGTGATATGTTCGTAACCAGCGGTGCGGGCGGCTATTACCAGCCCAACAAGGCGGTGGCGATGGTCGTCGAGAAGAACTCCGATGGCGGACTTGCACGAATTGTCAGTGACCCCGCTGCTACCGATTTCGTCGCTGTCATGCCAATTTTCGAACCCGAGGCATCGAAGAGCGCGCAAACTCCGATCGAACAAAAGGTCGGCCAGTAGTGGAACGCTATGCCCCCAAGGCGCGCAGCGATGCCTATGGAAGCCGCATCAACCGGCAGCATTCGCCAATTGTCGCGTTGGCGATTCCATGGCTGTCGATCATCTTCGGGTCCGTGCTCCCAGTATTCGTGATCGCGACCGCCCTCCCCCTGGTCCCACCTCTGGGCTACCTGATGCTTCTGGCCTGGCGCCTCGTGCGGCCCGGCCTATTGCCCGTGTGGGCAGGAATTCCGCTTGGCCTGTTTGATGATCTGTTCAGTGGTCAACCAATCGGATGCGGCATTCTGCTGTGGTCGCTAACCATGTTGGCAATTGAAATACTCGATACGCGCATTCCATGGCGCACCTTTGTGCAGGATTGGTTCACCGCCGGTTTAGCCGTTCTGGGGTATGTCGGCGCACAGCTGTTGCTTTCGGGTGGCTCACCCTCGCTCGCAGCGCTCGTTGCTTTGGGGCCGCAGGTCTTGCTGTCGATTCTACTTTTTCCGGCTGCCGCCCGGCTTGTGTCCGGGCTTGATAATGTTCGCCTGAGGCGCTGGCGGGTGCTGGCGTGAAACTTGGCAAGAACCGTCGGAAACGTTTTACCAGTGCAGCCACGCTGGACGCCTCGTTCTCACGGCGCAGTTTTGTCGTGGCAGCAGGTATGGGCGGTATTGGAACCCTGCTTGCCTCGAGGGTCGGCTATCTCGCGGTAATCGAAAACAAGAAGTACTCGCTCGAGTCCGAAAGCAACCGGGTGAATCTTTCTTTGATCCCGCCGCGGCGTGGCTGGATACTCGATCGCAATGGCGCACCGCTAGCGTCCAATCGGGCTGATTTCCGCGTCGATGTCATTCCCGAACTGATGACCGATCCACAGGGGACCATTACCAGGCTGGGAGATATTCTCGAGCTCGATCCGACAACTGTGGCCGACGTTCACCAGCGCGTGGCGGACGCGGTCGGCGCGCAGCCGGTCGAAGTCGCCTCCGGGCTCAATTACGACCAGTTCGCAGCCGTCGGCGTGCGTCTTCCCGACCTGCACGGCGTCGTGCCGCAACGCGGTTTCTCACGCTATTACCCTACCGGTCCTTCGGTGGCCCATCTGATCGGCTATGTCGGTCAGGCCAATGCGGAAGAATACAAGAAGGACCATGACCCGCTGTTGATCACGCCGGGCTTCAAGATCGGCAAGGACGGTCTGGAAAAATCGTTCGAGAAGGAATTGCGCGGTGTTCCCGGCGCACGGCGCGTGGAAGTCACCGCTTCAGGTCGAATCGTAAAGGAGCTGGAAACACGCGAGGACGTTCAGGGTCAATCCGTCAAACTGACGATCGACGGCCCGCTGCAAGACTTTGCGGCACGGCGCGTAGGACTGGAATCCGGTTCGGTTGCCGTCATCGATTGCCAGACGGGAGGCATTCTCGCACTGGTGTCCATGCCGGCCTATGATCCCAACAGTTTTGTCGGTGGCATCGGGCGATTGCGCTGGAAGATGCTCAACGAGGACGATCATATACCGCTTCTCAACAAGTCGGTGCGCGGGCTTTATCCGCCCGGATCGACTGTGAAGCCGATGGCCACCCTCGCTTTGCAGCAGCACGGCGTTTCGCCCGACGAACACGTCTATTGTGGCGGTGGTTACCAGCTTGGGCGGCGCTATTTCCGCTGCGATGCCGTCCACGGATCGGTTGATATGCGAACCGCTATCGAGAAGAGTTGCAATACCTATTTCTGGACGATGGTGCATCGCGTGGGTTACGACGTGCTGGCCCCCATGGCCCGCACGCTGGGACTGGGCGATGAATTCCAGCTTCCTGGCACGTCGCAGCGCTATGGCACCATCCCGACGCCGGAATGGAAAATGCGCCGCTTTCACCAGGAATGGACCGCAGCCGACGGTCTCAACGCAGCAATTGGGCAAGGATATGTGCTGGTCAATCCGCTGCAGCTGGCGGTGATGACCTCGCGTATCGCGACCGGCAAGAACCTTGTTCCTTCACTCGTTTATGGCAACAAGCGCCCTGTCGGCCCTTCGCTGCCGTTTACCCCGGAGCAGTTGCAGGTGACGCATGAAGGCATGTTCCGAGTGGTCAATGGTTCAGGCACTGCCTCTATTGCGCGCCTGAATCTTGACGGAATTCAGATGGCCGGGAAGACCGGTACTGCGCAAGTGCGCAAACTTGTCTCCCGTGGTCACGTCGGAGACTGGAAATCTCGCGATCACTCCCTGTTCGTCTGTTTCGCGCCATTCGATAATCCGCGTTACGCGATTTCCGTAGTGATCGAACACGGCACCTTCGGGTCCGTCGCTGCTGCTCCAATTGCACGTGATGTGATGACGTATCTGTTCGATCCAGAGAAAGCGCTGGATACGCTTCACAAGCTCGAACAGGGATGGGGTGGAACACCCGATGAAAGAATGCGGAGGCGCTATCTTGCCTTCATCGGAGATCAGGGTGTCGACGACCCACCGCCGCCGCCGCCAGACCTCGATATTGCGTCGCGAGTCGATGCGGAAAGTCGCGTTGTTGGAATGAAGCCCGGTAGCGCTGAGAAAGAGACTCCATCCCCCTCGCCTGACGCGAGTGGAACTCCTATAACCACGGCGTAATGGGCGTGATCCCCACCTCGATTGCACGCCAGCCGTGGCGGATGCTGATTCCGCTCACCGCGCTGGTCTGCTTCGGCGCGCTGGTGCTTTATTCTGCCGGAGGCGGCGGGTGGATGCCCTACGCAGCACCGCACCTGGTGCAGTATTTCGTGTTCCTCGTGATGGCCTTCGTGATGACACGTTTTCCGCGCGATTTCGTCGCTTTGATGGCGTTTCCGGCCTACGCCGTGATACTCGTGCTGCTTGTACTGGTCGAAGCCGTGGGCGCGATGGGCGGTGGTAGCCAGCGCTGGCTCAATCTCGGCTTCATGCAATTGCAGCCTTCCGAATTGATGAAGCCTGCGATCGTTCTCGTACTTGCGCGATTTTACGGTTCGTTGCCGGTAGGCGAAGTACCCAGTTGGCGGGCCCTTATTCCCGTCGTCTCGCTGCTTGCCTTTCCGATGATCCTCGTCGGTCTGCAGCCTGACCTGGGCACAGCCCTGGCCATCGGTTTTGGCGGAGCAGTGGTCATGTTTCTCGCAGGATTGCCGCTGCGCTGGTTTGTCGGGGCGGGTGTCGCCGGAGCGGCGATGGCTCCGGTCGCCTTCTTCTTCGTCCTGAAGCCATACCAACAAAAGCGGGTGTTCACTTTTCTCACTCCCGAAAAGGATCCTCTCGGGGATGGCTATCACATCACCCAGTCGAAGATAGCGATCGGTTCGGGCGGATGGTTCGGCAAGGGTTTTGGCAACGGCACGCAAAGCCACCTCAACTATCTGCCCGAACCGCATACCGATTTCGCCTTTGCCACAATGGCAGAGGAGTGGGGATTTATCGGCGGTTTGTTCGTCCTGATCGTATTTGCGCTGATCCTGCGCTGGGGTTGGAACGTCGCACGCAGCTCGCGCGATCGTTTTTCGCAACTGCTCGCCGCCGGTATGGTGGCGACGATCTTCTTCTACGTCGCAATCAATCTGATGATGGTGATGGGCCTCGCGCCGGTAGTGGGTATTCCGCTGCCCTTCGTCAGCCATGGCGGGTCGTCGATGATGACCAACATGATCTGCATCGGAACGCTGATGATGATCGATCGCTGGAACCGCATGGCTCCGCGCAGCGGTCTGCGCGGGTGAAAATCTCAAAAGAAACGAAAAGACCCCCTTTTCATTCGTGACGCGATAGTTATATGCGGCGCCTCCCGAGTCGAGTGCAACGCATCGCTCGGGCGCCGTAACCGGCCAGGTGGACGCATAGCTCAGTTGGTAGAGCAGCTGACTCTTAATCAGCGGGTCCTAGGTTCGAGCCCTAGTGCGTCCACCATTTTTCAATAGTTCAGCTCAATCTTGCCGATTTCGGAGCGAACAACTTTCGACATTAGGCGGGTAGAAAACAGTTTGCGTCTGATCGCTTGAGCTTTAGCTCATCGTACCGGGTTCGTGCGAGACATCACAGCCTTGGCACGTAGTTCCCCATAGTCATGATCGAGGTTGCGACACGCGTTGTCACAACCCGCATAAGACTAAAAGCGTTGACAGGGAATCGCTTCGCAGATCGCAATCATACTCAAAGAATGATGGGTATCAGGCGAAGACATCCGCCAGCGCTGTGCCCGACGGCCCTTCTTTCCATGTCAACAACTCAACGTAGAGAGAGGTTTGTGCGGTGCTCCACACCGTCATAACAATTGTCGACATGAAGAGACTGAAGACGAGGAAGCTTATGGGGAGGTGACCCTGCTCCAATTGGGACAGGCCACTGAACCCGGCCAGCCCAAATGCGATCCCGGTGAAAATCCAGTACACGATGACTATGATAGCTTCGACCGCGAACACTTTCCAACGCGCCCCTTTGGTAAGCGCACGGCTTCTTGAAAAGGCACCGAACACACCGGTCTTTTCATGCACCAACGCCGGTGCAGCAATGGCCCACATACAATAGAGCATGACGCCTGGGACAATCAGCAATATGAACCCCAGGCCCACGCCCAAGCCCATGAGGATGGCCAAGCCTATAAGTGGAAGAATAGCACCAAGGCCCGTCTGTATGCACTCACCGAAACTGGCCTTATGACCATGTGTGTGCGCGATGGTAGCCCGTACCAAAGCGCCTTGGACCAGCGATTGAAGCACGATCGAAACGATCGCTCCGATAATCGCCAGGCCGACCACGCCCAGTTGCTGATAGTGTGTTATGGCGCCCCCACGCCAGGACATATTAAACCAGTTGAAAACGACCGAGGGCAGTCCGCCGAAAATCAGCGCTATACCGAACATTACTACCGAATTGTCTGCCAAGACCGAGAAGGTCCGGCTGAATACGCGTCCGATTGAAACCTGCTGGTTGTCTTCGATTGCCTGCGTTGCCATCCCTGCGCCCCTTTTTCCTTATTTGAATGGCAGCTTAAGACCATTGCGATTTTTGTCCAGCGCCATTCTGCGCCATTGCACATGGCGGTAAACCGGTTAGTTTCATGCGCCTAAGGGGTCGTAACAGGGGTTGTCGATACACATGGCCGTGCCATCCGGTCTTGATCTTTCGGGGGTGTCCGACCCGCGCTTTGTCGCAGCACACCAGGCTCTGGTGAATGATAACGCAGTGCAGTTCGATCTCCAGAAGGCGCCTCCTCCCCCACAACCTCCACAATGGTTGTCGACCCTCGGTCATTGGGTCGAAGACATACTGAAGCCAATCGGTCGCTTCTTCGAATGGCTGACCAGCTTCATGCCGAATGCTCCGGTCGCCCGCGTATTGTTGTGGCTTGTCATCATCGCGATCGTCAGTGCGGCCTTGTGGCTCATCATCAATCGTCTCCAAGGCAAATCGCTCTGGTCAAAACGTGCACGCGCTCAGCACGATGAACCAGGAGTAGCGAATGAAAGCGATTGGGTACCAGACCGGAATGCCGCATTCGACTGGCTTGCCGAAGCCGACCAATTGGCCGCAAATGGTGCCTTTGCCGAGGCGATACACCACCTTTTGTACCGCAGCATCGAGGATATCGAGCACCGCCGTCCCGAGCTTGTCCGACCGGCTTCAACGAGCCGTAATCTTGCGGCTGCAAGCGCAATCCCATCGGAAGCGCGAGCCGGTTTTGGGCAAATCGTCGCGCTTGTGGAATACAGCCTGTTTGCAGCCAAATCGGTCAATGAAGCTGATTGGGTAACAGCACGCGATGCCTATCACGATTTCGCCATCGCACGAGCTTGGCAGGTATGAGCGATATTGGCCCAAACTCAGGCGACAGAAGAATTTTTTCGGTCGCCACTGTCGCCATCCTACTGGCGATCGGCATTGCAAGTTTTTTCGGAGCGCTGTTGCTAGGCGCTTATGCGCCCGTTCTTCGCCAGAGTGGAGGCGGCGGTGAACATGCCATGTCGCGTTCCGCAGTAGGCTTTGCCGGAATAGTCCGACTCGCCTCCGACATGGGTCGCAATCCAGAAATAATTCGGCAGCAATCCCGCTGGATGAATGCTCAGCTGGTGGTGGCCACGCCAGAATCCGCTTCCATTCCCATCGGCGACCTCCTGACAACGAGACAATACAAGACGACACTGCTGGTGTTGCCGAAATGGGAAACCGTTGCGGATGATGGTCATCGCGGCTGGGTTCGCATCAAAGGCCTGCTGCCGCGAAGCGAACCGGAAGGCGTTCTCGCGCCGGGGGACGATTACACCATCGCAAGGCGCGACAAGTCAGTGGGTCAACTGACGAATGCGGCTGATATACCGGGAAAGATCGTTTTTGCCGCACCCAAGCATCTTCAAGTTATTACGAGCTACAAACCCGGCGGAAGTTCTTCCACATCATCTACCTCCAAAGCCGGTGATGACGCCCCCCTCCCGCAGAAGTTCGAACCATTGATAACAGACGGTAAGGGTGGAACTGTACTTGGAAGGCTGGGTAATCTCTACATTCTTGCGGACCCGGACCTGATCGACAATGCCGGGTTGAAAGACGAGCGCAATGCAGCATCGGCGCTCATGTTGCTCGACTGGCTCAACCGGTTGCACCCGCAGTCGATCGGGTTCGACGTTACGCTTAACGGCCTGGGTGGCAGCCGCAACTTGCTCGAGCTTGCTTTCGGGCCACCTTTTCTCGCGGTAACATTATCGCTGCTCGCTGTTGGGCTGCTGCTCGGTTGGCAGGCAATTTGGCGCTTCGGAGCCGCACAACAGCGTGAACGCGCAATTCCCTTCGGCAAGGCCGCATTGGTCGAGAACGGGGCGGCTCTTATTCGCAAGGCCCGACGAGCCAGGCACTTCGGCGGCCGATATGCCTCCGTGATCCAGGAACAGGCGGTGCAGGCGTTCGGAGTTCCCGCGCGCATAAAGGGTGACGCGATCACCTCCTACCTCGACGAAATCGACGAACACAATCGCTTCTCGGACCTGGCCTTCGCGGCACAAGAAGCTGGGGACGAAACCGAAATGCTCGACGCCGCACAGGCGCTCTATAGATGGCAACAGGAGAAACTGGATGACACTTGACGAAGTCAAACAACTGACGAGGGACATCCGGCAGGAAGTGGGCAAGGCAGTCGTCGGTCAGGACAGGACTGTCGATCTCCTTCTGGCCGCGCTGCTATCGGGCGGCCACGTGCTGCTCGAAGGGCCGCCCGGAACTGCCAAGACGCTGCTGGCACACAGTTTTGCCGAAGCGGTCGGAATGCGTTTCGGTCGTATCCAGTTCACTCCCGACCTGATGCCGGGCGATATTATCGGCGCCAACCTTTTCAACTTCCAGACCTCGACGTTTACTCTCACCCGAGGGCCGATCTTCACCGAGATGCTACTCGCGGACGAGATCAACCGCACACCGCCCAAGACACAGGCAGCGTTGCTAGAGGCCATGCAGGAACGAACCGTCACAATCGACGGCCAGAGCCTGGCCTTGGGGGACCGCTTTACAGTCATCGCAACGCAGAACCCGATCGAGCAGCAAGGAGTTTACCCCCTGCCCGAGGCACAGCTCGATCGTTTCCTGTTCAAGCAATTGGTCGATTATCCTTCGCTTGAAGAGGAACAGCGGATCATTGCCGCGCATGGCCATGTCGGTGATCGTATGCGTCCGGAGGCATGGGGCGTCGGCAAGGTCACGAACGCAGAATCTGTTGGAAAAGCTGTTGCCGCCGTTCGGGAGGTCAAGCTGGTTGATGAGGTGGTCCAGTATATCGCCGCGCTTATCCGCGGCACTCGCAGCGTGGCGGAGCTCGAAAACGGCGCTAGTCCACGTGCCGGAGCCCTGCTTGCTGGCGCTGCGAGAGCGTGGGCGGCAATGGACGGCAGGGATTTTGTCGTTCCCGACGACGTGCAGGCGCTGGCTCCCGCACTTCTGCGGCATCGTCTGATCCTTTCTCCGGCCGCAGAGATCGATGGGCGGCAGGTTGAAGACATCCTCGCAACCATCATCGATTCCATTGAGGCGCCGCGTTGATTTACCCCGCACGTCCGGCGATTCTGGCAGCATTGGCGGGAGCGCCGATCGCGCTGGCCATTGCCGGATTTCTGCCTGGGCTGTGGTATATCGGGCTTATCTGGTCTTGCGCTGTGCTGTTGCTCGTAGCGGTTGATGGCGCGCTGGGACCTCGCCCCGCCACGGCTAGGGCCGAAATCAAATTGCCCGGTACTGCTTCGGTTGGAACCGCTTTCGAGGCGCTCGCCAAAATACATTTCGATGCCGAGCAAGCCCCATCTTCGGTGGAGGTCGCACTTGGCATGGCATCGATTCTAGAAGCCACCAAGAATGTAGAGATCGTACAGATCGATGGACGCCACGGAACGGGTCATTTCGAAGTCACTCCCCTGCGACGGGGTACGGCGCATTTTCCCCGTATCTGGATAAGATGGAGAGGACCTTTCGGCCTGGCCTGGAAGCAGCGGGTGATTAACATAGATGCTGGGGTGGCGGTCCTGCCCGACATCGAGACGGCACATCGCCGCGCGGGCGAAATCTTCCGTCGCCATGCCCTCCAGGGACTACTGCTGCAAATTGATCGTGGTGACGGGACAGATTTCGATACGCTGACCGAATACAAGCCGGGAATGGACAAGCGGGCAATCGACTGGAAGCAATCGGCACGCCACATCAAATTGCACGCAAAGGAATTCCGGACCGAACGCAACAACCAGATCGTCTTTGCAATCGATGCAGGGCGTCAGATGTCGGACCCGATCGCCGGGCTTCCGCGACTTGATAGGGCCGTTTCCGCAATGCTCCAGAACGCTTGGATTTCGCTCAAGCTCGGCGATCGCGCAGCGTTGTTTTCGTTCGATTCCCTTCCTCGTCTTGCAAGCGGTTTCGTTGCTGGAACCCGTGCCTTCGGTGAGCTCCAACGGCTGGCTGCGCAAATCGACTACAGTTCCGAAGAGCCCAACTACACGTTTGCCCTTGCGACCTTGTCCCGGCGTCTCAAGCGCCGCTCAATGGTTGTGCTTATTACCGAATTCACCGATCTAACTGCTGCCGATTTCCTGATCGATGCGGTGTCCCGCTTGATGCGCAAGCACCTTTTGATGATTGTGGTCTTGCGCGACGAGGACCTTGAAACATTCGCTTCACACGAGCCGGTGAGCACCGACGACGTTACCCGGGCCGTGACCGCCGCCGCACTGTTGCGGGAACGGCTGCTGGTGCTCACTCGCTTGCGCCATCTTGGAGTCAACGTTGTGGAGAGTGAACATGATCGCCTCGGCGATCGCATCACCGCGGCATACCTCGATCTCAAGCGGAGAAACCTGCTGTGAGCACTCCCGTCGAATCCGATGATATCTATTTCAACACCACACGGCTGCGGCTTGCGCGCGAGGCGGATTGGGACCGGCTTGATCACATCATAAGCCAGCTGGAAAAGAAATCCGCCAAATCGCTCGACGATGATGATTTGCTGGCGTTGCCAGTGCTGTATCGCGGTGCGTTGTCTTCCCTGTCGGTGGCGCGCGAGACGTCCCTCGATCGCTCGCTAACCCGCTACCTCGAACAGCTGTGCACCCGTGCCTACTTCCAGATCTACGGGGTGAAGGTATCGGGCTGGCGACAGGTCGCGAACTTTTTTGCCGAGGGATGGCCCGGCGCGGTGCGCAACATATGGCGCGAAACACTGGTGGCCCTGTTGCTGACCGTGCTTGGGACTCTCTTGGGATATTTGCTTGTACGCGGTGATCCGAGCTGGTTCTTCGACCTCATGCCAGGAGGGATGGCACAGGGGCGCGATCCCGCAGCCTCTGCGCAGGCACTCTCCCAAACGTTGTATGATCCGGGCAAGGAGGGTTTTCTCGGGATATTTGCCACAGCGCTGTTCACGCATAATTCGCAGACAGCGCTTTTCGCCTTCGCGCTGGGTTTCGCGTTCGGGCTACCGACCGCCATGCTGCTTATCTACAATGGCGTGATGCTCGGGGCGCTGTTCGCCGTATTTGCCCCCAAGGGCCTTGGTGCGTCATTTGCGGCCTGGATCATGATCCACGGGACCACTGAGTTGTTCGCCATCATGCTGGCAGGTGCGGCCGGTTTTCGCATCGGCACTGCAGTGGCTTTTCCCGGCCCTCTCGCTCGTCTCGATGCGGCCGTGCAGGCAGGCAGGACTGCCGGGCTGGTCATGCTCGGTGTGGTAACAATGCTACTCGTGGCGGGTATCCTCGAAGGTGTCGGTCGGCAGACGATCCTTGTCGACTGGCAACGCGCTGCAATCGGTTCCGCGATGCTGTTTTGCTGGTTGACATATTTCTACCTTCCACGGCGGCACACTCATGATCGGTAAGGCAAAATCCCCACGCCGAAAGCGACGTACGCTGAAACGCAATTTCGTCACGCCTGAAGGTGTCGACCTTCAACTTACACTCGGCTCGGCTGGCGAACGCGCGGGTGCGTTTCTGATCGACCTGATAATTATGTTCGCAATCCTGATCGCAGCAAGTCTTATTACTGCCGCGCTCTTCAATGGTTTTGGTAGCGATGCTGATCCGGTGTTCGCAATCATCTGGCTGCTCGGTTTCTTCATGCTGCGCAATTTCTGGTTCACCCTGTTCGAGATGGGCGGTCGAGGCGCTACGCCCGGGAAACGCCTGTTGGGTTTGCGAGTGGTCGCTCGCGACGGTGCAAGACTGAGCGGGGCGGCGGTCGTCACCCGCAATGCCTTGCGCGAGATCGAGATTTTCCTGCCATTCTCGCTGCTGGCAGCTACCGGAGCAGAGGGAAGCAATACCGATGCCTATATCTGGGCAGCTCTCTTATGGAGCGGATTGTTCCTGTTCCTGCCACTGTTCAATCGCGACCGATTGCGTGCCGGTGACATGCTGGCTGGCACCTGGGTGGTTCAGGTTGTCAAAAACGATCTGGCGTTCGATCTCACCGCAGCCACGAACGAACGGCAGCGCACCCATTTCACCGACCAAGCGCTCGACCTGTATGGCGAATTCGAACTTCAGACTCTGGAGGACGTGCTGCGAAGGAACGATCCCGAAGCAATCCGTATCGTTGCCAAGACTATCCGCAGCAAACTTTCAATGCCGGATGAAGGAGACGATTATGACTTCCTGTTCGACTATTATGCCGCCCTTTGCGCGCGCCTCGAAAAAGGCCTGATGCTCGGGAAGCGTCGGACCGACAAATTCGAGAATGCGTGAGGAGGTCATACGATAACACAGGAGCGAATGTTAACGTCACGCGACACAAACGGCGCAACGCTGTGATGGTGGTGTGACATCAGCTCTCGACATCACATCTTGATGTGATACATATGGGGTATGAGCACGGTAATCGAACGCGTTCGCGCATTGGTCGCGAATGAGACCATGACCCGCAGCGGCCTCGCGCGCGCAGCGGGCCTCCACGCCAACACATTGCGCGACTGCACCGACGAGTCATGGAACCCGACGACCGAGACGCTCGCCAAGCTCGGACAGTTCCTCGAACAACATGACGACAGTCCCGTTCTCGTCGGGATCGAGGAGATTATCGACGAGGCGCGCAATGGTCGAATGTATATCCTCGTCGACGATGAAGATCGCGAGAATGAGGGTGATCTCATCATCCCCGCGCAAATGGCCACGCCTAACGCCATCAACTTCATGGCAACTCACGGTCGCGGATTGATCTGCCTCGCGCTTGATCGCAAGCGTATCGATGCCCTCGATTTACAGCCGATGAGCCGCAACAACAGCGAATCCATGCAAACGGCATTCACTGTTTCGATCGAAGCACGAGAGGGCGTGACGACAGGTATTTCCGCGGCCGACCGGGCTCGCACAATCGCAGTGGCGATCGATTCCGGTAAGGGTCCGCAGGACATAGTCTCGCCGGGACATGTGTTTCCCCTTGCCGCACGCGATGGCGGCGTGCTGGTGCGCGCCGGTCATACCGAGGCAGCGGTCGATATCTCCCGCCTTGCCGGCCTCAACCCCTCCGGCGTGATCTGCGAGATCATGAACGGGGATGGCAGTATGGCGCGGCTCGAAGACCTGATCGCATTCGCGCGGCGCCACTCGCTCAAGATCGGGACGATCCGCGACCTGATCGCCTATCGCATGCGCAATGATCACCTTGTCGAACTGGTCAGCGAGAGTGCGCTAACATCCGACTATGGCGGCGATTGGCGCGCAATGAGTTATCGCAGCAAGGTGTCCGGTGCCACCCACGTTGTGCTTCAGAAGGGTCATGTCGATCCGACCGAACCAACGTTGGTTCGAATGCACGCAATTTCGATCTTCGACGATGTGCTGGGGCAGACGGGCACACGCAAGCGCCAGTTGCAACGCTCGATGGATGCGATCGGCGAAAACGGCACAGGGATCGTGGTCGTCATCATGGGCAACAGTCCAGAGGGAATTCAAGCCGAAATCGGACGCCGCCCCCACCCGGATGGCGAATTACGCGATTACGGCATCGGCGCGCAGATATTGGTCGACCGGGGAGTCAGCGAGATGATCCTGCTCACCGACAGCGAGCGCACGGTCGTCGGCCTTGAAGGTTACGGCCTCAAGGTCGTAGGCCGCCAATCCATTCCAGCTTGAGGAGCCTGCCATGGCCCAGTTTCTTATCGTCGAAGCACGTTTCTATGCGCATCTCAACGACCAGCTTATCGACGGGGCACGCAAGGCGCTTGAGGCGAAGGGACATTTGGTCGAGGTGTTGACCGTTCCGGGAGCGCTGGAAATACCCGGTGCCATTGCACTCGCTGCTGAAAGCGGTCGCTACGATGGCTTTGTCGGCATTGGCGTTGTGATCCGTGGGGAAACCTATCACTTCGAGATCGTTGCAGGGGAGAGCGCGCGTGGGATCATGGCGCTGACCATGGACGGTATCGCCATCGGCAATGGTATCCTCACCGTCGAAAACGAAGCGCAGGCCCAGGTCCGCGCCGATCCCGCGCAAAAGAACAAGGGTGGCGAAGCGGCCGAAGCGGCCATGGCGCTGCTCGCATTACGGGATAAATTTGCATGATGAACCATCCTGCCCTCTCCGGGATTCCCCTCGTCCTTGGTGGTAACGTATTCGGCTGGACCGCCGACAAGGACACCAGCTTTGCCGTGCTCGACGCTTTCTACGAGGCCGGAGGCCGGATGATCGACACGGCCGATGTCTATTCGGCGTGGGTTGATGGCCATAAGGGTGGGGAATCGGAAACGGTGCTTGGCGAGTGGCTCGAAAGCCGCGGCGTGCGCAAGGATATGCGTATACACACCAAGACCGGAATGCTGGGCGGCAAGGAGCTCTACGAGCCAGAGCGCGTGCTCAAATCGCTCGATGCCTCGCTCGAGCGGCTACGCACAGACTATATCGATCTGTAATACGCCCACCGCGATTATGAAGAGCTGACTCCAGACGTAATCGTGACCGCTTTCGACGGGGCCGCCAAAAGCGGGAAAGTTACATCGCTTGGCGCGTCGAACTTCGGTTCCGACCGACTTAAGGCGATGCTCGATACAGCATCCACAAAAGGTGCGGCCCCGTTCAGCGTTCTGCAAAACGAATACAATCTCGTGAGCCGCGACGGCTTTGGGCGCGACCTGCAGGATTTGTGCAAGTCGAAATCCATCCCGATGCTGCCTTATTTCGGATTGGCTGCGGGCTTCCTGACCGGGAAATATCGCAAGCCGGAAGACTTCGAGGAAGGAGCACGAGGCGCTGGGATCAAGAAGTTCCATGAAAAGGGCGCGAGCGTCCTCAAAGTTATGGACGCGATTGCGGAGGAAACCGGTGCGGGCCATGCGGCTATCGCGCTCGCATGGTTGCGTGAGCAACCCGCCATCGGTGCGCCAATTGCGAGTGCGCGCAAGCCCGAGCAGCTAACCGACCTGATCGCGTCGACCAAACTCGATCTCAGCGATGCGCAAATCCGGAGCCTCACTGAAGCGCTCTAGGCACCATCGAGGAATTGGGTCAGTCCAAACGGACTGTATGGCCCGAGGATCAATTGTTCGAACACTCCGATGCCCGTCGCGTCTCCGCTGACTCGGACGGGCATCTGGACGTGGAGGTTTTCGGGAGCGAGCGGATCGATCTGATTCAGCAGGATATCCTCGCGCTCGATCTTTTGCGAACCGTGATACATGCCGTGGCCCCAGACCGGATGGGTATAGCCTAGCCCGCGCATCTGGAAGCGGCCCAGAACCTCGAGCCTCAAATCCTGTGGCGCGCCGTCGATCTCGATCGTGAGCTGCCCGCTTTGCGGCCATCGCGTTCCTGCTTCGAGCTGTGTCGCCAATGTCCCCTGCCCTTCCAGGATGCCCGATGCGGCGGCACCATCCGGCGCCCATGCAGCGCGCGTGTTCCATGCGTGGCCTCCAGTATCGGCATTGAGGTGGAAGAACAGGCTGCCCCGATCGAGGTTGAGCGGCGTCCACTGCCAGAAAAACGCCGGCGCCGGTGTGCCCGGCATGGGCTGTGGGTCACGTGCGCCGATGGGTCGGACGCCCCAACTGCGATCGCGCGTGCCCATCGTTCCTGCTGCCAGATCGCGGCGCTCACCATCGACCTCGATCCACCCCGAATAATGGCCATTCTGGGTCAGCCGCGTATAGTCCATGAAAGCACGCGGCCCGATCCGGTGGATGAAGCGCGGCTCTTCGATGGGGAATGCCTTTCCGGTAAACGCGATCTTAGCCGAAATTCCCTCGAAGCTATCCACTCGAACGACGAGCCTGTTCAGCGGTTCGAGGATCTCGATGCTGATCGGTCCGACCGACAGGTCCATCCGTTCCATGCCCAATTCCCGGCTGGCATGAATACAATGCTGTGTGCCGCCACGAACGACGTTGAAGTGAGCATCGATGATGTCGAGATGAGGGTACACTCCGAGAGCGATTGCAAAGAACTCGCCGCCATCGGGCGCATATCCGTTGAAGAAATAGCGGTCGTAGAAATTCCGATCAGTGCCGGAGTATGCGATCGGTTCACTGGTTTGATGGATCGGAAATTCGTCGCCCTTGCTCAACGCCATTTCAGCTATCTCCTTTCAGCGCGCCGATACTGTCATGTTCGAGTGCGAGCGAGGCGGCACCTCGCGCCATCGACAGGAAGTTGGCGTCGCCACGCTCGGTCCTCTCGACAAAGGCGGCACTGAACACCGCCGTCGACAACCCATGCAGGGCACCAATCCGATAGTCGCGGCGAAACACATCGTCGGTGAACTGCACACCATAATTCGCCATCTCACCACGGTAGAGCGTGAGTAATTCGAATTCGTGACGGGAACGAAGCTTGTCCCCAATCCCGCAGCCGAGAAAATAGCCGATATCGACAAGCGGATTGCCGACCGCCACGGTTTGCCAGTCGAGTATCGCGATCGGCTCTGTACCTCCCTTGATGTCGAACAGCATGTTATCGAGGCGGAAGTCGCCGTGCACGATGCACAACTTCTCTGTCGGGCGATGGAACCACAAGGGCGCGACTTCTGCAAACCTCGCGCACACCGCCATCAGTTCGGGTTCGAGGCTCGTCGCGTAGCGATCGTAGAATATTGCCTGCGCTTGCGCGTAAAGCGGGATCAACTGGTCAGGCAATCCCTCCTTTGTGGCGATCCAGGGTCTGTCGAGTACCTCTGGGCGCTGCCAACTCGGTCCGTGAATTCTTGCGGCCTGCACAATGGCTGCCCGCGCATCCTCCAACGAACAACCCGCAACCTGGTCTCCACCACGGGCAGGACCGAGATCCTCGAACACCAGCAGGCATTCGCTGCCATCCCCGCTGACATCGGCGAAGTGGACTTTCGGTGCCCGCACATCGAGCGTAACGATAATGTCGCGGTAAAAGCCCACCTCCTTCGTATAGAGGCCGAACATTGTCGCAGTACCGCGACTGGTGGCGTCGGCGGCGGCGAATTTCGCCGCTACGCTCTTCGGTCCGACCTTCCCGGTCTTATCGACTTGCAGGTGAAACCTCACGCTATCGCCGACTTGTCCCGTCCCGATAGGTTCCCAATGCATCGTCTCGATTGTGCAACCGAGCCTATCGCCCAGCCAGGCTTCGCTTACCGCATCGGGGCTCGCTGGAAATGCGTCCACCCCACTCTCCCGTAATTATTATGGGACGAGGCTATCGCTGGGCATGGAAGGTGGCAATGCCGTTTTTGTGTGAGAGCGAGGGAGGCGCATATGTCCCGCCTCCCTCGCTTGACGCTTAGTAAATTGTCACCCGCTTGTCAGGGGCGAGGTAAAGCTTGTCGCCCTTCTCCACGTTGAAGGCCTTGTACCACGCATCCATGTTGCGCACCGTCAGCGCGCGATACTGGCCCGGAGCGTGTTCGTTGGTGACCACCTGCTTGCGCAATGCGGCATCGCGCGTTTTTGTCGCCCAGGTCTGTGCAAAGGCGAGGAAGAAGCGCTGGTCGCCGGTTAAGCCGTCGATCACCGGTGCGGGTTTTCCGTTCAGCGAAGCGTGATAGGCTTCATAAGCGGCGGTCAGGCCGGCCAGATCGGCAATGTCCTCACCCAGCGTCAGCTCTCCGTTGACATGCAGGCCGGGGAAGGGCTCGTACTGGTCGAACTGCTTGGCCAGTGCCTGACCGTTCTCCTTGAACTTCTTCTTGTCGGCATCGGTCCACCAATTGCGCATCGCGCCAGTGGAATCGAAGGCCGCACCGTTGTTGTCAAAGCTATGGCTGATCTCGTGCCCGATCACCGCGCCGATAGCGCCGTAATTATAGGCAGGGTCGGCCTTGGGATCGAAGAACGGCGGTTGCAGGATTGCGGCGGGGAAGTTCAGCGCATTCTGCACCGGCAGGTTCACCGCATTGACGAGTTGGGCGTTCATCCACCACTCGCTCTTGTCCTGCGGCTTGCCGATCTTCGCGAGCTGCTGCTTGTAGCGTAGCATTTCGGCGGCCTGCTTATTGGCATAGGCGCTATTTGGCGAGACCTGCAGCGCGGTATAGTCCGTCCACTTGTCGGGATAGCCGACGCCTACCGTCATACCCGTGACCTTGGCTTTGGCTTCTTTCTTGGTCGCCGGGGCCATCCATTTGATCTGGTCGATATGGTTGGCGAACGCTGTCTTGATATTCGCCACCATCCCCTGGATCTCTGTCTTGGCCGAAGCAGGGAAATATTTGGCGACATAGAGCTTGCCGAGCGCATCGCCCATGTCCGTATTGAGCGCGGCAATCGCACGCTTTGCGCGCGGACGCTGTTGCTCGGTGCCGGTCAGTTCCTTGCCGTAGAAGGCAAAGTGCAGCCGGTCGAGTGTACCGGGCAGAACGTCGGTGTTCGCATCGATCTGGTGGAAGACCAGCCAGTCCTTCCACGCATCCAAAGGCTGCGAAGCAACCAGAGCAGCGAGCTTGGGAATGGCGGTCGGGTTATAGGCGTCGAACTTATCGACCTGCCCGAGCTGCGCTGCGTCGAAGAACGTCTTCCAGTCGAGCCCCGGTGCCTTCTTGGCGAAATCGGCCTGTGTCCAGAGCTGCGAAGCTTTCGTCCAGTCGTTGCTTTCCTCGCGGCTAGCATGCGCCTGTGCGATCTTCACTTCCAGATCGTAGACCTTCTGCGCCTTGGCGGCAGCGTCGGGAATGTTCGCGGCCTTGAGCAAATTCTCGATATAGCTGCGATAGTCCTTCCGATAACTTGCCATCTTGGAGTCGGACGACAGGTAGTATTCCCGATCGGGCATCCCCAGCCCGCCCTGCAGGATATAGGGCACGACATCGCCGCCTTTGAGCGCCTGAGTCACGAATACGCCGAAGAGATTTGGCGTCTGGAAGTTAACAGCGTTAAGGGGATCGACATCCGCCCGGATCTGGCTCCCCAGCACTTTGGCAAGCTGGGTCTTGTCGGTGATGGCATCGAATTTCGCGAGCGTCGGCTGAACCGGGTTCATTCCGGCGGTATCGATCGCCTTCGTGTTCATATAGGCATCGTAGAACGCCTTGACCTTCGCGGCGTCAGTGCCGGAAGCCGGAGTGGATTTCTCAATCTCGGCGATCAGACTCGCGAGTTCCTTGTCGGTCTTCTCGCTGGCGATCCAGAACGCACCGATTCCCGACCGATCGGCAGGGATCTGGGTGTTCTTCATCCAGGTACCATCGGCGTAATTGTACCAGTCGTTGCCGGGCTTGACCGACGTCTCCATCCAATCCTTACGAACGCCAAGTTCCGTGCCGGGCTTCGTTTGCGTTGCTTCGGTTGAAGCGGACTGGTCCTTGGGCTGGCTGCACGCAACAGGACCAAGCAGGATGACGCTGCTCGCTAGCAGCGTAGCGGTGAGGCGGTTTTTCATTGTTATTCTCCCGAAGGGGCTCAGACGGATCGCACTAGCGCGTGTTCCTGCCGCTCAGATGAACGGAATCGGACCGCGCGAGTGGTACAAGGGATTAATCAGGGGCGCTCGAGCGCACCGAAGCAAGCCTTGCCGATATAGAACGCACTTTCGCCAAGCTCTTCTTCGATCCGGATCAACTGGTTGTATTTCGCAAGCCGATCCGACCGCGCCAGCGAGCCGGTCTTGATCTGCCCGCAATTGGTCGCAACTGCGAGATCAGCGATGGTCGAATCCTCAGTCTCGCCCGAACGATGGCTCATCACCGCTGTATAGCCAGCACGCTGGGCAATGCTGACCGCATCGAGCGTTTCGCTGAGCGACCCGATCTGGTTGACCTTTACCAGCAAGGAATTGGCGATGCCCTTCTCGATACCTGCCTTGAGGCGCTGTGGATTGGTAACGAAATTGTCGTCTCCAACAAGCTGGATGGTGTCCCCGATCCGCGCAGTGAGCGCCTGCCAGCCCTCGACGTCGTCCTCGGCCATGCCATCTTCGATCGAACGGATCGGATAATCGCGACACAGACGGTCGAGATACTCGGCCATTTCCTGTCCATTCAGAGTGAGATTCTCACCGGAAATGACGTATTTTCCGTCCTTGAAGAATTCCGTGGACGCGCAATCGAGAGCAAGGGCAATGTCTTCACCCGGCTTGAAACCGGCCTGCTCGATCGCAGCGAGAATGACATCGAGCGCATCGCGGGTGCTGGCGATATCAGGAGCAAAACCACCCTCGTCACCCACCGATGTCGACAGGCCTTTCTGCGCCAACCCCTTCTTGAGCGTGTGGAACACCTCAGAGCCCCAGCGAACGGCATCGGCCAGAGTCGGCGCACCGATCGGCATGATCATGAATTCCTGGATATCGATCGGGTTATCCGCATGCTCGCCGCCATTGATGATGTTCATCATCGGCACGGGAAGGACGTGCGCCGACACACCGCCAATGTAGCTGTAGAGCGGTAGCCCTCTCGCATTGGCCGCCGCCTTGGCAACTGCGAGGCTGGTGCCGAGGATGGCATTGGCGCCCAGCTTGCTTTTGTTATCAGTACCATCGAGCTCGATCATCGCCTGGTCGATATCTCGCTGGTCTTCTGCATCGAGTCCGAGGATTTGATCGGCGATAGCACCGTTTACCGCATCGACCGCCTTCAGTACCCCCTTGCCGAGATAGCGGCTCTTGTCTCCGTCGCGCAGTTCCACAGCTTCATGCGCGCCAGTGGATGCTCCCGAAGGCACCGACGCGCGACCGAAACTGCCATCGTCGAGCAGGACATCGACCTCGACAGTCGGATTACCCCTGCTGTCGAGTATTTCGCGGGCATGGAGATCGATGATGGCGGTCATTGGGGGGCTACTCCTGACGAGTGTTGTAATCACATAAAACACCCTTAGATTGGGTGTAGGCGGCCATCTATGCCGCGGAACATAGACGTGCAAGTTGCGTTGCAAATGATAAGGATGGAAAGCGACGAGTGTGTGTGCAAAACATCCGGGAAGGGACGGAATTTATATGGCGGAACAGACAGACACCCCGAAGCCCAGGAAGCGCTCAACCACTACGCGCAAACCCGCAGCATCCAAAGCCAAGCCAAAGGCCAGCAAGGTAAAGGAAACAACTGCCATGACAGAGACAACATCATCGCTCGCTCCGGCAACCGATCACAAGGCCGAGGCGAAATCGCGTTTCAATGCCGCGCTGGAAGAAGCAAAGGCCGGGGCTGCCGCGCTCAAGGCTGAAGCTGGCGATCGCGCGAATGCCTACCGGTCGCAAGCCCGCGGCAAGGGCAAGGATTTGTCGAAAGATGCCAAGGCCTATGCCGATGAAGCCAAGGTGCGCGGCAAGGAACTTGCGACACAAGGCAAGGGTAAGCTCAGCGAAGGCTTGACGGCGCTTGGTCAGACGGTGGCCGAGAATGCTCATGTCGTCGATGAACGACTTGGTGCGAAATACGGCGATTACGCTCGTAGCGCGTCACGCAGCCTTCAGGAAACGGCGACCAAACTCGATCAGAAGAGTGTCGAGGAACTGGGCGAAGACGCACGCGAAATGGTCCGCAAAAGCCCTGGAATGGCCGTGGGCATTGCCGCAGTGTTCGGCTTCATGCTTTCGCGCCTGTTCACCCGGTCACGTCGCTGACAGCGCAAGATCGGGGCAGGTTCGGGGGCGTGACGCGACCGCAGGACGTTAATAAGTCAGACGCTAGGCGGGTGCCGCAGGACCTGCCTGACGACTATGAAACGGACAACACGGCTGACGAACCATCGTTGGTTGAAGACGTGTCGGCACTTTTCGAAGACGGCAAGACGTATATCGAAGCAGAGTTGGCGTTTCAGAAAAGCCGCGCCGGATTCATAAGCGACAGGCTCAAGCGTGCAGGTATTATCGGGCTGGTTGCTTTCGGCTTGCTCCATCTTGCTGCGATCGCATTCACCATCGGCCTGGTGCTGTCATTGTCGACATTGGTTGGACCCTGGCTGGCAACGGTTATCGTAGTCGTCGCGTTTGGCGGACTAGCTGGCTTTTTGCTGACAAGGCTGCGCGGATACTTCGCGGATATCGGCTCCGCCTTCGAGGATCCGCAATGACAGATTTGCGTCACCGGATGCAGGAAGACAGGCTGGTTCGCGATTCTGCGCGGGCACTCCTTCATGCGGATATTGATAACCTGCGCAGCGATCTTGCCCGCAAGAGCATCGGCGAAAGAGCTTTGGACCGCGTCGCTGATGGAGCGATCGATGTTTATGATGAAGCGATAGAGGTCGCTGCCGACCACAAGGGTGCACTCGCCGCCATCGTCGCTGCTCTTGCCGTGTGGTTTGCCCGTCACCCCTTGCTGGCCATGTTCGCGGAAGAAGACGAAGATGAGGTCGGCGAGACAGACCCGGAACAAGATCACCCGTAAGTCCGTTCGATTATCAAGAGCTCGAACGCGGAGACTATTCATGAGCGAAGAAACCGGAACAAAAATCATCACGGACGAAGAAAGGCGCGAGGCGCTGCGCCAGAAGATCGCCGCGAGCGAAGAGCGCAACGCCCAACGTACTTTTGCCGATCAGGCCAAGGATGTTGCCGATAGCGCGCTCGATTATGTCCGCGAAAATCCGCTCAAATCGGTTGCGGCAGTGACGCTAGGAGCATTGGTGATTGGAGCGATGACTCGACGCGGTCGCAAAGCTGCTACCAAGGCGGGCAAGCGGACGAGCAAGTTCGCTGCTCTCGCCAGCGATGCGGCAATTGCCTACGCGATGAGCCTGATCGATGCGGCAGGTGATGCTGCCGAAACCGGGCAGCGCAAATTGTCCGAATTCGGTGATACGGTTGAAGACAGGGCGCGCAAGTTACGGCGCTCAGCATCGGAAGAAACCCGAGAGATCAGCGGCCAGGTGCAGAAAATGGCGCGCAAGACAGGCCGCTCGACGCGCAAAAGGATCAAGGATCTGCGCTCCCGTCTCACCCATTAATTTCATCAATTGGCATGTTTGGCGGTGCGGCGGGGTTTTCCTGTCGTACCGCTTTCCCTATGGGCCTTCTGATTCCTCCCCAATCAAGGCTCAATCATGCCCGAACAAAAACAATTGCTCCATCTTGTGATGGGCGGCCGGGTCAAGGACCCGCGCAGCCTCGAATTCGAAGACCTCAAGGCGATCGATGTCGTCGGAGTGTTTCCCAATTACTCGAGCGCGCTGGAAGCATGGCGCGGCGCGGCGCAGCGCACAGTGGATGACGCGGAAATGAAGTATGTGATCGTCCACCTTCACAAGCTGCTCGAGCCGGAAGAGTAGGTGCGACACAAACAGAGGCGGGCTGGTTCGGCCCGCCTCTAATTCGTTAGCTCAGATGAATTCGATCTTTTCGACGAGATAGAACTTGTCGCCTGATGGCACGGTCACCTCGACCTCATCTTCGACCTGCTTGCCGATCAAAGCACGACCCAGGGGCGAATTATAGCTGATCCGCCCCTTGTTCGCATCCGCCTCAGTCTGGCCGACAATCTGGTAACGCACAGGCTTGTCGTCCTCGTCGAGCAGCGTCACCGTTGCGCCGAAAACAATCCGGTCGCCCGAAAGCGTGGTGGGATCGATGATCTGCGCCCGGGTCACCTTGTCCTCGATCTCGGCGATTTGTGCTTCAATCTGGCCCTGCCGCTCCTTGGCGGCATGATATTCCGCGTTTTCGGAAAGATCGCCATGCGCGCGCGCTTCCTCGATCGCATCGACCACCTTGGGGCGTTCCGCACGCAGCAACTTCAAGTCAGCCGTAAGCTTTTCGTAGCCCTCGGCCAGCATGGGCACCTTGTCCATGGGCGTATAAATCCTTTTCTGTCCCCTTGGCTCCCGGGCAAGTCCACCCCGGGCCGCTTCACGAGCAGCGCCGATCAGGCAGAATGTCGGGAGTGAGTGTTAATCTGTTTGTCAGCTATAATAGTCTTGCAACGAACGCACTTCAAGCTGGCTTGGCGCAACGTCCACGATTGCCCTTGCTGCAGCGACCGATCCTGCGGCGGTTGTATAGTACGGCAGCTTCTTTTCGAGCGCCGATGCCCGGATGGATTGCGAGTCGAGCAGTGACTGCCAGCCCTCGGTGGTGTTGAAGATCAGCGTGATATCGCCATCGATGATCGCATCGACGATGTGTGGGCGTCCTTCCGCAACCTTGTTGACACGGGTGACGGGCAATCCGCGTTCCTCGAGATATTTTGCGGTCCCCCCGGTCGCCACAGCGGAGAAGCCGTAGTCGATCAGTTGGCGCACAGCCGGTTCGATCGCGGCCTTGTCGCTATCTTTGACCGACACAAACAGAGTCCCCTCGCGTGGCAATTCCATCCCCACACCTATTTGCGATTTCAGGAATGCTGCGGGGAAGCTGCGGTCGATCCCCATCACCTCGCCAGTGCTTTTCATTTCGGGCGAGAGGACCGGATCGGCACCGGGAAAACGTGCAAACGGGAAAATCGCTTCCTTCACTGCCATGTGACCAGTGGGAACCTCAAACGGTTCGAATGTGTCGAGCTTTTCTCCAGCCATAACGCGGGCAGCGATCTTGGCCACCGGGCGGCCGATTGCCTTCGCAACGAAGGGCACTGTGCGACTGGCGCGCGGATTGACCTCGATCAGGTAGACCTCTGCACCCTTTTCACCCTGCTTGACGGCGAACTGGACATTCATCAGCCCGCGCACCTTGAGCGCCACGGCCAACTCGCGTGCCTGCCGCTCCATTTCGGCAACAACATCAGCTGCCAAGCTATAGGGCGGCAAGGTGCAGGCACTGTCGCCAGAGTGCACTCCGGCTTCCTCGATATGCTGCATCACCCCGGCGATGCGCACTTCAGTGCCATCGCTGATGACATCGACATCGCATTCGATCGCGTCGCGCAGATACTGGTCAACCAGCACCGGGCTGTCGCCCGAGACGTTGACCGCGGTGTTGATATAGTCATCGAGCTGCGCCTCGCTGTCGACTATCTCCATCGCCCGACCGCCCAGCACATAGGACGGACGCAGCAACACCGGATAGCCGATGGTTCGGGCGACCGCGGCGGCCTCGTCACGACTCTTGGCAATGCCGTTGTCGGGCTGCTTGAGCTTGAGCTGGCGCACCAGCTTGGCAAAGCGCTCGCGGTCTTCGGCGAGGTCGATTGCGTCGGGGCTCGTGCCGAGGATCGGGATACCCTCGCGTTCGAGCGCAGCGGCCAGCTTGAGCGGGGTCTGGCCGCCAAGCTGGACTATCACTCCGACCAGTTCGCCCTTCGACCGCTCGACGCGCAGGATCTCCAGGACATCTTCCTCGGTCAGCGGCTCGAAATAAAGCCGGTCGGAGGTGTCGTAATCGGTCGAAACCGTCTCCGGGTTGCAATTGACCATGATTGTCTCGAACCCGGCCTCGCTTAGCGCGAAGCAGGCGTGGACGCAGCAATAGTCGAACTCGATGCCCTGCCCGATCCGGTTCGGGCCGCCTCCGAGGATCACGATTTTCTTGCGGTCGCTCGGCTCAGCCTCATCCTCCGCCTCGCCGAAGCTGGGCGCTTCATAGGTCGAATACATATAGGGGGTGACCGCTTCGAACTCGGCGGCGCAACTGTCTATACGCTTGTAAACCGGGAAGACGCCGAGCTTGTGGCGCAACTTGCGCACCTCTTCCTCGCTGGTGGCACCGGCCATAGCGCGCAGGGCATCGTGCAGCAGGCCCGAACGACGCGCCTGCGTCTCTGCCAGCCCACCCGCGACCCCAACCGAGCGTACCGCCAGCGTGGCAAGCCGCTTGTCGGAAAAACCCATTGCCTTGAGCCGCCGCATTTCCTCGGCCGTATTGGGCAGGCCGTGATGCGCAATCATGCTCTCTTCGTAGACGATGCCCTCGATCTGGCGCAGGAACCATGGATCGAAACCGGTGACAGCCTGGATGTCTTCAACGCTGAGCCCCTCACGGAAAGCCTGGGCGATGCACAGAATACGATCCGGCGTGCGCTGCGAAAGCGCAGCGGTGATGATATCGCGTGACTTGCCTTCGAGTTCGGTCACGCGATTGAACCCGTCCAGCCCGGTTTCCAGCCCACGTAGCGCCTTCTGTACGCTTTCCTGAAAACAGCGACCGATGGCCATAACCTCACCGACCGACTTCATCGCGGTGGAGAGTTCTGCCTTGGCCCCCTTGAACTTCTCGAATGCGAAACGCGGGATCTTGGTTACGACATAGTCGATCGTCGGTTCGAAGCTGGCCGGCGTCGCGCCAGTGATTTCGTTGGTGATCTCATCCAGCGTGTAGCCCACGGCGAGCTTCGCCGCGACGCGTGCGATGGGGAAGCCAGTAGCCTTCGAAGCCAGCGCGGATGAACGAGAGACACGCGGGTTCATCTCGATCACGATCAATCGTCCGCTCTTGGGATCCACCGCGAACTGGACGTTCGAGCCGCCCGTCTCCACCCCGATCTCGCGCAGCACGGCAATGCTGGCCGAGCGCATGATCTGGTATTCCTTGTCGGTCAGCGTCAGCGCGGGTGCGACCGTGATCGAATCCCCGGTATGCACGCCCATCGGATCGACGTTCTCGATGGCGCAGATGATGATCGCATTGTCCTTGCGGTCGCGCACCACCTCCATCTCGTATTCTTTCCACCCGAGCAGCGATTCCTCGATCAGCACTTCCGTGGTTGGGCTGGCATCGAGACCAGAGCGCACGATGTGTTCGAACTCGGCCTTGTTGTAGGCAATGCCGCCGCCGGTTCCGCCAAGGGTAAAGCTCGGACGAATGATGGCGGGCAGACCGGTGTGTTCGAGCACCGCGAATGCCTCGTCCACGGTGTTCGCGACGCCGCTGCGCGCGCTTTCAAGCCCGATGGCATCCATCGCCTTGCGGAAGCGCTGGCGGTTTTCGGCCTTGTCGATGGCATCGGCCTTGGCGCCGATCATCTCGACATTGAACTCGGCCAGTACGCCCATCTCCTCCAGCTTCAGCGCGCAGTTGAGCGCGGTCTGCCCCCCCATGGTGGGCAGAAGCGCGTCGGGTCGTTCCTTCTCGATGATCTTGGCGACGATGGCCGGAGTGATCGGCTCGATATAGGTCGCGTCCGCCATCTCGGGATCGGTCATGATCGTCGCGGGGTTGGAGTTGACGAGGATGACGCGATAGCCCTCCTCCTTCAGCGCCTTGATCGCCTGCGTTCCCGAATAGTCGAATTCGCACGCCTGACCGATGATGATCGGGCCAGCGCCGATGACGAGGATGGATTGGATGTCGGTGCGTTTGGGCATCAGGCGCCTTCACTATCGGTTGGATCGGCCATCTGGTCGAGGGGGATTGCGGGAGGGAGGTTGATCGCCAACGCCGTATAGCGATGGACGTAAGAGAGGAAGTCGGGCTTGTCCGAAAGCTTGTCATGCACGAAGCGGCACTGTCGGCGGATATCGACAATCTCCGCATTGGTGCGCACCGCGAGATAGGTCAGCACATAATCCTGCGCGTGGCCGCGCGTGTGGCCGATCAGGTCGATCCGGCGCACATCGTCACCCCATTGGCGATTGCGGTCGGTATCGCGCTCGCCCACCTTGCGACGGCTGCGCTGCTCTTCCTTGACGATGGTATCGAGATCGAACCCGGCTTTGCTGTAAGGGCCAATAGCGGCGGTGACCTTGCAATCCATGCGGCCAGCAATCGGGCGCTTGTCGGTCCCGAACAGCACAGGTCGCCAGAAGCTGACGATGGGGAGCCCCTGGGCGGTCTCTGCGCGAGTGACTGCCCCATCGCCTACGAAGACGACGCCGGGGATTAGCTCGGCAGGTTGGTGCTGCGGGGTCTGAGCCGCAATTCCAGAACCGCCTAAGGAAAGCAGAGCGCTCGAATACAGTAGAAGTGGTGTAGGCCTAAGGGTCAACCCAACATCCCCACGAACTTCTCGAACAGGTAGAAGCTGTCCTGCGGGCCGGGGCTCGCCTCGGGATGGTATTGCACCCCGAACGCCTTCTTGCCGCTGATCGCGATGCCGCAATTGCTGCCGTCGAACAGCGAGACGTGGGTTTCCTCCACGCCCTGCGGAAGGCTCGCGTTGTCGATGGCGAAACCGTGGTTCATGCTCGTGATCTCGACGAGGCCGGTGCTGTCACCCCAGCCCTCGCCCACGCGTTGCACCGGGTGGTTGGCGCCACGGTGGCCCTGATGCATCTTGGCGGTCGTCGCTCCCGCCGCCAGCCCCAGCATCTGGTGGCCGAGACAGATCCCGAACAACGGGATATCGCGTTCGAGCAAGCCCTGAATTACCGGTACCGCATAGCTCCCTGTCGCTGCCGGATCGCCGGGGCCGTTCGACAGGAACACACCATCGGGGTTGAGAGCGAGAATGTCATCCAACGATGTTCGCGCCGGCACCACCGTCACCTTCGCTCCGGCCTGCACCAGATTGCGGAAAATATTGTCCTTCGCGCCGTAATCGATCGCGACGACATGGGGCTTGTCCGCCCCGCCCTCGGTCTTCCACGAAGCGCGCGCGTAGCCCTTGCCCAGCGTCCACTCGCCGCCGCCCCAATTCTCGGACGCAGCGCGCGTGACATCGGGCACCAAATCGAGCCCTTCGAGCCCGCTCCAGCCCGCGGCCTCCTTCTGCAACGCGTTGAGGTCGAACTTCCCATGTGGATCATGCGCAACGACCACATTGGGCGCGCCTTCGAGCCGGATCTTGCGGGTCAGGGCGCGAGTATCCACGCCCGAAATACCGATCTTGCCCTGTTCCTTCAGCCATTCGGAAAACTCCGCCTCGGCGCGGAAGTTGGAATGGCGGGTGATGTCCTGTCGCACCACGCAGCCGACCGCGCCCAGCCCCTTGCTCTCGACATCCTCGGCATTCGCGCCGACATTGCCGATATGCGGGAAGGTGAAGCACACCACTTGTCCCGCGTAGGACGGGTCGGTCATCACCTCCTGATAGCCGGTCATCGCCGTGTTGAAGCACAACTCACCGACTGCGTGACCGCTTGCCCCGAAGCCCCTCCCCCATACCACGCTGCCATCGGCAAAGACGATGCAACCAGTCGCGCCGGATGGTTGCGCGTGCGAAGAGGCGGACCGGGCCATGGGCACTCCGTTTCAAAAAGACTCAGCGATGTGTGCTAAGACCCGGCGGCTAGAGCGCAGATGCCCCGACGTCAACCGCCCAACAGGCGATCAGCACAGATCATGCGGCGAACCCTTGGCTTTGCCAGCTGTATCTCTATTTAAGAGCCCAACGCCACTCTCACTCTTTCTCCCAGTGGAAACATAATGATCAGGGATACTATCAAGACCGAAACCATTGCCGCCATGAAGGCCGGCGACAAGGACCGCACGGCCGCCCTCAGGCTGATTGGCGCAAAGATCAAGGATCGCGATATCGAGCTGCGCACGACCGACACAAAGCCGGAAGACGATGCGCTGGTCACCGATGTGTTGATGAAGATGGCCAAGCAGCGCCGCGAATCGATTACCATGTATGACGATGGCGGTCGCACGGAACTTGCCGATCAGGAACGGGGCGAGCTTGCCGTGATCGAGGAATTCCTCCCCAAGCAGATGAGCGAGGAGGAAACCCGCGCCGCGATTGCCGCGATCAAGTCCGATCTGGGTGCAGACGGCATGAAAGACATGGGCCGCGTAATGGGCGCACTCAAGGAGAAGCACGGCGCAAGCCTTGATATGAGCCGTGCCAGCGGTTGGGTGAAGGAGGCGCTCTCGTGAAGCGTTTGGCGCTCCTTGCGCCGCTAGTCCTTGCCGGTTGCTCGTCCCAGCCTGCCCCCAGTCCGACGCCGACTGCGACACCAACGGTTGCTGCCCCGCGCACGCTGGTGGCTGCCGACTACGATCCAAGCGCTTTGGGCGCAAAGATCGATCTCGCCATCGCGCCCGATGAGGAGATTCCGATCAAGGATGCAAATGGGAAGCAGATCGCCACCCTGCTCGCTTCTGTCGCATGTCCGCAGGAATCGACGCAATGCGTGCCCAAGGATATGCCCAAAGGCACGGCCTACACCTATCTGTTGACGATCACTCCCACTCCGCCTTCGCTTGGTTCCCCAGAGCCGATCGCTCCTTTGGAAACGGGCGCTGCGAGCACCACACCGCGCGCAGAGAACCCGCCGGTGCTGTTTCGCCTGACGCGCGCTGCCACCGGTTTCAACGGCGCGGTAGGCTATTCGCATAGCCAGGCACTCGACGCGCTCGGCTCGGAGGATGCGATCACCGTCAATTACGATACCGACCAGATTATTTGGCGAGTGACCGATGGGTCTGGCTGGGAAGCCGGAATGCCTATTACATTCTGGTGGCAATCGACGGTGCCGCCTACGGGCACAGCGAAAGCCTATCGCCTGGAAGTCGGCGGACATAGCGCGGATGTCGATGCGCCTTTTCCGTCGCCACAACCTGCGAGCGGTGCGACAGGCAACGCTGCCGAAAAGCCATAGACCGGCAGGCAGATTTCGGGGGAGTCGCGCAAGCCTTACGCTTGCCCGAAATCATGCGTAGCGTAGACTGACTTTATGGCGCTCTCTCCTCAATGGCTGGATCAGCTCAGGAGCCGTATCACCCTGTCGGCGGTGATCGGGCGGAACGTGCGTCTTCAGAAGGCAGGCCGGGAGTTCAAGGCGTGCTGCCCGTTCCATGACGAGAAGTCGCCCAGCTTCACGGTCAACGACGCCAAGGGTTTCTATCACTGCTTCGGGTGCGGGGCGCATGGCGATGCGATTCGCTGGCTGACCGATCACCAGGGCATGGGCTTCATGGATGCAGTGAAGGAACTCGCCGCCGAAGCGGGTATGGACGTGCCCGCGCCCGACCCGCGTGTCGCCCGCCAGGCGGAAAAGCGTGCGAGCCTGCATGATGTGACCGCTGCCGCGCAGGATTGGTTTGTCGACAATCTGCGCTCTGCCGACGGCGCGGCTGCGCGCTTCTATCTCGAACGGCGCGGCATCACCGATGCGACGATCCGCGAGTTTGGCTTCGGCTTTGCACCGGACAGCCGGCAGGCGCTGCAACGTGCCTTGTCGCGGTTCGAGGAACCGATGCTTGTCGAATCCGGGATGCGGATCGCGGTTGAGGACAAGGAACCCTACGACCGCTTCCGTGGTCGTTTGATGCTTCCCATTCAGGACGCCCGCGGACGCGTGATTGCTTTCGGAGGGCGCATTCTCGATGCCGACGGCAATGGCCCGAAATACCTCAATTCACCCGATACGCCACTCTTCGACAAGGGGCGCACGCTCTACAACCTCCATCGCGCTGCACCTGCCGCGCGCAAGTCCGGCCGGATCGTGGTGGTCGAAGGTTATATGGATGTGGTTGCACTGGCGCAGGCCGGAATTGCCGAGGCGGTTGCGCCGCTTGGGACTGCATTGACCGAACACCAGCTCGATCTGCTGTGGCGGCAGGTTGAGCGCCCGATCCTGTGCTTCGATGGCGATGCCGCAGGCCAGCGCGCGGCCATGCGGGCGATCGAGCGGGCATTGCCGCTTTTACGGCCCGCGCATTCCCTCGGTATTGTGCAATTGCCTGCAGGGGTGGACCCTGACGATCTGATCCGTGAGCAAGGGGCAGTTGCGATTGAGCGCCTGCTCTCCGAACCGATGAGCCTGCTCGACGCGCTATGGCATTTCGAGCGCGATGCACAACCGCTCGCTTCACCCGAGGCCAAGGCTGGGTTGAAAGCACGCCTGATGGATCATACCGACACCATCGAGCATCCCGATATCAAAGCCTTGTATCGCCGTGAATTGCTTGAGCGTTTTTCGGCCTTTGCATTTCCTCCACGAGAACGAAAACCGTGGCAACCCTCTCAGCGACGTGGCGGCACAACAGCAGATATATCCGCTCTTTCCAACGATGCTGCTGCAAGGTTGCGACGCGCGATCGAGGGTGGTTCGCGTGACGGATTTACACTGGCGGTTCTGAGCGGACTAGCACGATTGCCCGATCAGGTTGCGCGGCACGAGGAAGCGCTGATGCGGCTCGCCCGGCGAGACAGAAATATCGCACCGGCAATCGATTCGCTGATCGAAGCGTCCGAATCGCTTGATTCGCGCGACAGTTCGCCCATATCGTTGGAATTCGGCCTTCCCGCCCCACCGGAGAAAACCCTTTTCGCCTTCCTCGATGAAGGCACCGACCCGGGTGATGCGCGCGAGGAACTGGCCGAGGCCGTGTCGTTGCTGGTCGAAAGACCGGCGCTTGAGGCTGCGCTTGTCGCGGCCACAAAGCGTTTCGAGCGCGATCCGGAAGGCTCCATCGCCGAACAGGGCAGGTTGCGCGAGCGACTTCTCGCCCTAAATGAAAGGGTGAAGCTTTTTGGACGCAGCCGTGCCGCCATGGCTCGCCCTGCAAATTTAACGCATACGGCGGATACTGTCCCCGCCGATGCCGCTGAAACGGATTGACTCGACTGATGGCCACCAATTCCAAGACTGCCGATACGGACGACGCGCCGCTGATCGACCTCAACGAGGCGTCGGTCAAGAAGCTCATCGCCAAGGCCAAGAAGAAGGGTTACGTCACTTATGACGAGCTCAATAACGCCCTGCCACAGGGCGAGATGAGTTCCGACCAGATCGAGGACATCCAGTCCGCGCTGTCCGACATGGGTGTGCAGATCGTCGAGAACGACGAGGACGCCGAAGCCGAGAACGAGCGCGAGAACGAAGTCGACGAGATCGGCGATTCGAATGACGGCGACAGTTCGGACAATGACAAGGCCGCCGCACGCAAGCCTACAGCCGCTGCCGCCAAGAAGACTTCCACCGGCGAACGCACCGACGATCCGGTGCGGATGTATCTGCGTGAAATGGGCGCCGTCGAACTGCTCAGCCGGGAGGGCGAAATCGCAATCGCCAAGCGGATCGAGGCCGGCCGCGACATGATGATTATGGGGCTGTGCGAAAGCCCGATCACCTTCCACGCGATCATTCACTGGTCCGAAGCGCTGAATGACGGCGAGATGCAGCTGCGCGAGATCCTCGATCTCGACGCCATGCTCTCCAAGGAGCCGCCGGCCGACAAGCTTGCCGACGATGCCGAAGATGACGACGACGATGGCGAAATCTCAGAGGAGACCGCCGGTCCGACCATTCGCGACGACGATGAGGACGAGGACGAGGACGACAGCTCGGACGACGACGAGGATGGCGAGGAAGGAAGCTCACGCCGCCGCGACGACGACGAGGAAGAAGACAACACCATGTCGCTCGCGCAGATGGAGGCGGCCCTTAAGCCCGATGCCATCGAGCGTTTCGCGCGCATCACCGACCTGTTCGGCAAGTTCGAAAAGCAGCAGGCCGAGCGTGTTGACGTGCTGGGTCGCGGTGATCCTTATCCGGCAGCCAAGGAAAAGAAGTACGAAGAACTGCGCGAACAGTTGACCGCAGAGGTCGAAAGCGTCCAGTTCCATGCGACCAAGATCGAATTTCTGGTCGACAACCTCTACGCCTTTAACCGCCGCCTGACGGCCTTGGGCGGCCAGATGCTGCGTCTGGCCGAGCGTCACAAGATCAAGCGCCTCGACTTCCTCGACGCCTATATCGGCAACGAGATGGACGACAGCTGGCTGACCGATCGGGTGAAGAAGGACAAGAAATGGGCCGCCTTCGCCGATAAGGAAGCCGATGCGATCGAACGCATCCGTCAGGAAATCTCCGATATCGGCGCACAAACCGGCATGGCGCTTCCCGAGTTCCGTCGCATCGTCAACATGGTCCAGAAGGGCGAGCGCGAGGCGCGTATCGCCAAGAAGGAAATGGTCGAGGCGAACCTGCGCCTGGTGATTTCCATCGCCAAGAAATACACCAATCGCGGCCTGCAATTCCTCGACCTTATCCAGGAAGGGAACATCGGCCTGATGAAGGCGGTCGACAAGTTCGAATACCGCCGCGGATACAAGTTCAGCACCTACGCGACGTGGTGGATCAGGCAGGCGATCACCCGCTCGATCGCTGATCAGGCGCGCACTATCCGCATCCCGGTCCACATGATCGAGACGATCAACAAGCTGGTTCGTACGAGCCGCCAGTTCCTGCACGAGGAAGGGCGTGAGCCGACGCCCGAGGAAATGGCCGCACGCCTGTCCATGCCGCTCGAAAAGGTCCGCAAGGTGATGAAGATCGCCAAGGAGCCGATCTCCCTCGAAACGCCGATCGGTGACGAGGAGGATTCGCACCTCGGCGACTTCATCGAGGACAAGAACGCGATCATCCCGGTCGATGCCGCGATCCAGGCGAACCTCAAGGAAACCGTCACCCGCGTGCTCGCCAGCCTTACCCCGCGTGAGGAGCGCGTGCTGCGGATGCGCTTCGGTATCGGCATGAACACGGACCACACGCTCGAGGAAGTCGGCCAGCAGTTCTCGGTGACGCGCGAACGCATCCGCCAGATCGAAGCCAAGGCGCTGCGCAAGCTCAAGCACCCGAGCCGCAGCCGCAAGATGCGGTCTTTCCTCGACCAATAGGCGATTTTCCCCTAGGGCGCGGCCGAAACCGAAACTTTGGTCGCATTTCCTAAGGAGAAAATATTGTTCGGTAAAACCATACTCGCTGCCCTGATTGCAACGGCGGCGCCTGTTGCCGTGCACGCACAAACCGCGCCAGCATCGGCCAGCCAGTCTGCCAAATTGCATGAGGCACAGGCGATCATCGCTGTCATGTTCCCACCTGCCGAGCGGGATCAGAAGATGCATAATATGCTGACCAGCATCATCGATCAGATGAAGGGCAGCATGGGTCGGCTGGAAAATGTCGACGATCCGGGCCTCAAGGCCATCGTCGATCGATTCATCGACAGCGTGCCAAACAAGCTGATGCCGACCGTACGGAAGTACTTTCCTTCGATGCTGGAAGCACAGGCAGAGGCTTATACGCATGAGTTCTCACTCGAAGAGCTCAAGCAGATCCACGCCTTTGCCGAAACTCCGGCCGGCAAACATTATTTCGGCAAGATGACCGATCTGCTTAAAGATCCGGCAGTCGCGAAGGCGAACGAGCGCTATTTCGATGCGCTCCAAGGACTTCAGCAGCAGGAAGCGATGAATCTGCGCAAGGAAATCATGGCTTATTTGAAGGCGCACCCTGACGTTGCGAAGAAACTTCAGGCCGGTCGCAAGTAATTCATCAACGAAGATAGGCGATGCAGGGTGGCGAGAATCGCCGCCCTGCCCTATGTGCGCGCCATGCGTATAGCCATAGCCTCCGACCACGCCGCCATCGAGCTCAAGTCCATCCTCCGCGAATGGATGATTGAACAAGGGCATGAGGTCGCCGATCTCGGCCCAGATGGTACCGACAGCGTCGATTACCCTGACTATGGCTACAAACTGGCGGAAGTAATCGCCGAAGGCACCGCGGAAGCAGGGGTTGCCCTGTGCGGTTCGGGAATCGGTATTTCGATGGCCGCCAATCGCAATCCCGCAGTGCGGTGCGCACTGGTTTCTGAACCGCTGTCTGCTGCGCTGGCGCGTGAACACAATGATGCCAATGTCATCGCGATGGGCGCGCGGTTGACCGGGCGCGACATGGCTGTCGCCTGTCTGGAAACTTTTCTCGCCACCGAATTCGCCGGTGGTCGCCATCAACGCCGGGTGGGCAAGCTCGGCAATCCTCCCATCCTCAGCGACAGGATCGAACCCCACCAATGAGCAGCAGGCCCGCAAACGATACCGCCCCCGACGGTTTTTGGACCGACAGCCTCGAGCAAGCGGATCCCGATATTTTCGGCGCAATCCGCAATGAACTCGGCCGCCAGCGCGGCAAGATCGAGCTGATCGCAAGCGAGAACATCGCCAGCAAAGCCGTGCTGGAAGCTGCGGGAAGCGTCTTCACCAACAAATACGCCGAAGGGTATCCGGGCAAGCGCTATTATGGCGGATGCGAATATGCCGATGTGGTCGAAACCCTGGCTATCGAACGCGCCAAGCAGTTGTTTGGCTGCAACTTCGCCAATGTGCAGCCCAATTCTGGTAGCCAGATGAACCAGGCGGTGTTTCTTGCCATGCTGCAACCGGGCGACACCTTCATGGGTCTCGACCTGAACTCGGGCGGGCACCTGACCCATGGCTCGCCGGTCAATATGAGCGGCAAGTGGTTCAATCCCGTCAGCTATGGCGTGCGGCAGGACAATGAGCTGATCGACATGGACGAAGTCATGGCGATCGCCAAGGAGCACAAGCCCAAACTCATCATCGCTGGCGGTACGGCCTATTCGCGTGTGTGGGACTGGGCTGCTTTCCGCAAGGTCGCGGACGAGGTCGGCGCCACTCTGATGGTCGACATGAGCCATATTTCCGGCCTCGTGGCAGGTGGCGCGCATCCATCGCCCTTCCCGCACGCCCATGTCGTTACCACCACCACCCACAAGAGCCTGCGCGGCCCGCGCTCAGGCGTGATCCTGTGGAACGATGAAGCGCTGACAAAGCCGCTCAACATGGCGGTTTTCCCCGGCCTTCAGGGTGGCCCACTGATGCACATCGTTGCCGCAAAGGCGATAGCCTTCAAGGAAGCGCTCGCACCCGAATTCAAGATCTATGCGAAGTCGGTGGTCGATAATGCCCGCGCACTCGCTGCCAGCCTCGAGGAAAATGGCCTGCGTGTCGTTTCGGGCGGGACGGACAACCATTCGATGCTGGTCGATCTTTCCGCCAAGGACGTGACCGGCAAGGATGCCGAAAAGGGCCTCGATCGGGCATGGCTGACCTGCAACAAGAACGGCATTCCGTTCGACAAACGCAGCCCGTTTATCACCAGCGGCATCCGCTTGGGAACGCCCGCCGGCACCACACGCGGTTTCGGCACGGCCGAATTCCGCACTATTGGGAAACTGATCGCCGAAGTCGTCGAAGGGCTTGCCAAGAACGGCGCTGAGGGCGATGGCCAGATCGAGGAAAGCGTGCGTAGCCGGGTCACCGAGCTGTGCGATCGTTTTCCGGTCTATCCGGGGATGTAAGGGATATGGACGAACGCAACCCAAGGGGCCAGGACTGGGTCGAGGACGCCAAGGCGGAAATCTCCGGCATGGCCAAGGAAGGCATGAACCATCCGTCGACCAAGCCTGTTTTGGCCGGAGCCGCCATCGGCGCGCTTGCCGGTGCGCTGCTGCCCGTGATCACCCTGCCCGTCGGCTTGGTCGCGGGTGCAGGGTTTGCGTTCTACAACAGAATCAAGAAGTAAAACCCTGAATGCGCTGTCCTTTCTGCGCCCATGACGATAGCCAGGTAAAGGACAGCCGCCCCACGGAGGACAATGCGGCGATCCGCCGACGCCGCCAGTGCGGACGTTGCGGTGCGCGCTTTACCACCTTCGAGCGCGTGCAGTTGCGCGAGGTCACGATCATAAAGTCCGAAGGTCGACGCGAAACCTTTGAACGTAACAAGCTCGAGCAATCCGTCGCGCTCGCATGCCGCAAGCGTGGGGTTAGTGCGGAGCAGATCGACCAGCTCGTCAGCGGTATCCAGCGCCAGCTCGAAACGGGCGGCGATGTCGAAGTGCCGTCCAAGAAAATCGGCGAGCTGGTGATGGAAGGGCTGCGCCAGCTCGACACCGTCGCTTACATCCGTTTTGCCTCGGTCTATCGCGACTTTAGCGAGGCGCGGGATTTCGAGGAATTTGCCAGCACCGTGCAGGATGCCGTTCGCGATGAGTGATGTCATGGCGGACAGTAAGCCCATCATCGTCCTTGTCCGCCCACAATTGGGTGAGAATATTGGCAAGGCGGCGCGGGCCATGCTCAACTTCGGTTTGACCGAAATGCGGCTAGTGGAGCCGCGCGACGGCTGGCCCAATCCCAGCGCCGGACCTGCTGCATCGGGCGCCGATGTCATACTCGAGCGCGCGCAAGTCTATTCCAGCACGGCAGAAGCTGTTTCCGACTGCGCCCACGTCTATGCGACGACGGTGCGCAAGCGCGGCGTAACCAAGCCTGTGCTTACCCCCGAAGAAGCAGCGCGTGAGATTCCCGTCCAGCCCGGACGTTCCGCAATTATCTTCGGTCCTGAGAGATCGGGCTTGGAAACCGAGGACGTCGCGCTGGCGCGGGCGATCGTTACCGTACCGATCAACCCGGAATTCGGCTCGCTCAATCTCGCGCAGGCGGTAATCCTGCTCGCCTACGAATGCTCCAAGCACGCCGATCTCGTCCAGCCCACGCAGGAAGAGTTGCTGCCTCCTGCCCCGCAGGAAGAGCTTGAAGGTCTGATCGCCCACTTGGAAAGCCTTTTGGAACCGCGCGGCTATTTTCGGCCTGAAACGCGCCGCGAGGCCACGAGCCGCACCTTGCGCACCGTGTTGACCAAGCCGGCCTGGAATCACCTCGAGGTGCGCACCTTGCGCGGCGTGTTGTCCGCGCTGGAACGTCCGATCAAGCCCTGATCCGGTCCCATTCGTCCATTTCATAAGCGATCGATGCCTCGACGAGATCGTTCCATATCCCTGCCAGCGCGTCGGCCGGGAGATCACGCGTGTCGGCATCGCGGCGCGCATTTGCGATGACCTCGGCCTTGCGCCCTTCATCCCGCACCGCGTCGCGCTGGTGCTTGATCCGTGCAGCGGCGCGCATGTAGCCGAACCGGCGGTCCAGCAACTCCATCAGCGAGCGGTCGGTGGCATCCACGCCTGCGCGGACTTCGGCCATGGATGTGCAATCGTCAGGTAGCTTGATGTCTGAATCATTCATGCATCGCCCCTGCCCGCCCACGACGATCAAGTCGAGTATCTATCTCATCTCTTGACCTCAACGCCGATCCTGCTAGTGCGCGCGCTCGCGAATTGGTCCCGCATCCCGGTGAAGCGGTGGCCGCGCATGGAAATGCCATGCGGTGCGATGCCGGGTTGAATGGCGGGCCGCTGGGGTTCGTCCTGCAAATTGGAGAAGACTTATGTCGAAGCGCAAGAGCGCCAAGTACAAACTCGACCGCCGGATGGGCGAAAACATCTGGGGCCGTCCGAATTCCCCCGTCAACAAGCGTTCCTATGGGCCCGGCCAGCATGGTCAGCGCCGCAAGGGCAAGACCAGTGACTTCGGTCTGCAGCTGCGCGCCAAGCAGAAGCTCAAGGGCTATTACGGCGACGTGACGGAAAAGCAGTTCAAGCGCACCTACACCGAAGCGTCGAAGATGAAGGGCGACACCAGCCAGAATCTGATCGGCCTGCTCGAGCGTCGTCTCGACATGATCGTCTATCGCGCCAAGTTCGCGCCGACGATCTTCGCCGCGCGTCAGCTGGTGAGCCATGGTCACATTCGCGTGAACGGCGTGAAGTGCAACATCGCAAGCCGCCGTTGCGACGTGAACGACGTCATCAGCCTTGGCAGCAAGGCTAAGGAAATGGCGCTGGTGATCGAGGCGCAAAGCTTGCCCGAGCGTGAAATTCCCGACTATGTCGCACCTGACGGAACCGACAAGGTGAGCTTCACCCGCGTGCCGCAGCTCGACGAAGTGCCCTACCCGGTCACGATGGAACCCAACCTCGTGGTCGAGTTCTATTCGCGCTGATTTCAGAAGTTTAGTAAGGCAGCAAAAAGGGCGGTCCAGCGGGCCGCCCTTTTTTTATCCGTTCGTCGCATAAGATACTGCTTGGAAGGAACTTTCCTTACTCCCTGCGTTGCTCAAGCAGCATGATACAATATCGCTTCATCACCGCAAAACAGCGCGGAAAATGGTACAATACGCTGATCGAAGCGCAACGCTTCGCCAGCAGGATCGGCGCAGGATTTCTCGACGCGGCCGGCAATTTCGTAGCTTACCGCGGAACGGTGCTGGAAATGCGCTGTGTTCCGCAACCTTGAGACCGAACGAAAATGTCAACGAGGCTATGGTGTCCCATCCCCCAGCAGATCACCACCAATAGTCTGCCCGTAATAATCTCCCGATGCATGAAACTTCGACCGCGTCTCTGCAACCGACATACCTTTCTGTCGCGGGTCGGCCGGGCGTTCGTGGCTATCGAGAAAAGCGGCAACATCCCACGCTTGCTGGTCCGTCAGCGAATTGCCCATGCCAAAGGGCATATTGGCTTTGACGAAGCCGGCGGCGTTTGCGACTTTGGCCATGCCCGCTCCCCAGTTGAACGAGTGATCGCCCCATAGCGGAGGATAGAGATAGCCGCCCTTGGGGTCAGGCGTTCCCTGCCCATTGGCACCGTGGCAACTGGAGCATTGTTCCTCGAACACTTTTGCGCCCCTTGCCGGATCGTATTCAACCTTCGTCAGCTTGGGGTAACCCCTGCCCTTCATGTCCGCACCAGTCGGAGCGCCGGTTGCGAGCCAGGCGAAATAGGTTTCAAGATCGCGATAGATATCGTCGCCCGGCGGCGGAGGCGTGCCAGCTGGTGAAGCCTGTGCATTCATCGAGTAGATAAAACACCCTCTGATGCGGTCTTCCATCGTGTTGATCTTGCCATTCTTCGCCCGCCACGCCGGATATCGGACCCAAGCCGCCCACATCGGCGACGCGTCGGCCTTGCGACCACCATCTAGGTGACAGTTGGTACAGTTGAGCCCGCTACCCGCATAGCGCCGCGCATATATCTGGGTCTTGCGGAAGATAGCTTCACCGCGACGGATCGCATCGCCCTGCGGGCCGGACGGGATGGCGGTTTCGGGAGGTGGGGAGAACATACCCGCGCTTGCAGTGCCAGTGGCCATTTCGGGCTTATCGTTGACTGCCGTGTGCGGTCGAATCCGTTCATTGGCTATCACGATCGCCCAGAAAAGCGCGAGTGTACCTAGAAAAACTGTCACGATCTGCCAGGTCGGGGCACCATTTCGATCATGCTTGCCGTTTGTGACCATGGCACAGCCTCCTTTGAAGGAGGCACTTTTGTCATCTCGGCTAGCTGTGCCTCAAGCCGAAAAATAGACGCGCCTGAAATCGCTCGCAAAACCGGCAAAGTCTCCTGCAGCAATCGCCTCGCGCATAGCCTGCATCAGCTGCTGATAGAACGCGATGTTGTGTTCGCTCATCAGCATTGCCCCAAGGATCTCGCCGGCTTTGATAAGGTGATGGAGATAGGCCCGCGAATAGGTTGCACAGACCGAACAGGAACAGCGCGCATCGAGTGGTTCGGTGTCCTCGGCAAACCGTGCATTCCGTAAATTGAGCGGTCCCATCCAGGTAAACGCCTGGCCGTTCCGACCCGAACGTGTCGGCAGCACGCAATCGAACATATCCACGCCGCGCTCTACCGCGCCGACCAGATCGTCAGGCTTTCCGACGCCCATCAGATAGCGTGGAGCGTCATGCGGCAGCATGGCTGGCGCGAAATCGAGGGTGGCAAACATCGCTTCCTGCCCTTCACCGACGGCAAGCCCGCCAATGGCGTAACCATCGAAGCCTATGTCGCGTAGAGCTTCGGCCGAACGTCGACGCAGGCCCTCGTCGAGCGCGCCCTGCTGGATACCGAATAGAGCTGCGCTTGCCGCATGGTCCTCACCCGCATCGAAGGCATCGCGACTGCGCCTTGCCCAGCGCATAGACATCTCCATGCTTGCTTCGATTTCCGCCATGGGACGGTCTGCGCGCGGACATTCGTCGAAAGCCATCACGATATCGCTTCCGAGCAGTCGTTGGATTTCCATCGAGCGTTCTGGGGAGAGCATGTGCTTCGAGCCATCGATATGACTACGAAACTCCACGCCATCCTCGGTCAGCTTGCGCAGGTCGGACAGGCTCATCACCTGATAGCCGCCACTGTCGGTCAGGATCGGGCGATCCCAGTTCATGAACCTGTGCAACCCGCCAAGCCGCGCGACGCGCTCTGCACCGGGACGCAGCATCAGGTGATAGGTATTCCCGAGGATAATATCCGCGCCGGTCGCACGTACAGTCTCGGGTTTCATTGCCTTGACGCTGGCTGCGGTACCCACCGGCATGAATGCTGGCGTACGAATCTCGCCACGCTTCATCGCAATGCGACCCGTTCGGGCACATCCGTCAGTCGCCGCGACGGTAAACTGGAACCGGGAAGTGGTCATCAAAAACCGTAAACGAGCGTCACGCGCGAAATCGTGTCGGTCTTCTCGGCCCCGACCGGTGGATTGCTGTCATAGTTGATCTGATAGCTGAACTGGGTGCTGAACTTGGGCGTAATTTTTGCTTCGAGCCCTGTGTTAATGGCAACTGTCGTGGTCGAGGAATCAAGGATCACTGTTCCACTACTGGCGCCATCGGCGACGACATTGGAACTTTGTGTGAATTTCAGGGAATCCGCCAGCTTCCAATCGAAATCATACCCCAACAGTGCGGCTAATCTGGTTTCGCCTCCACCGGCGGTATATTCTGTCCGGCGCAATGCCGGCCCAGCCTTCACCGACAGATTCATATCATTGGATTTGATGAGTTGGTAACCGATACCAAGCGATGTTGAATATCGCGCGTCGAACCCCTGAAATTGGTCCCTTTCGAATTGGGCGAGGCCATAGGCAAAGAAATTGTCGCGAATGTCGTAATGGGGTTCGTAAAGCGCGTTGTAGCGCTTGCGTGTCGTAACGCCGCCAGAACGTTGGTAATCGACGCTCGCCGCAATGTGGTGAGTCCAGTCGATGCCCGTACGCTTGAGATCGATTGCGGCGCTGATCCCGATCGTATCGCTATTGCCGGTCGAGCGCGATCCACCAAGTTGCCCCTTGCCCTTCCAGCGATCAAACACGCTGGCGTTCCGAATCTGCAACTCCTGCCGCTTCTTGGCCAAATTCGCTGCGTGGGTCTGGTCAGCACGAAAGGCAGCCTGCAAGGCGTCGATTTCGTCGGCGTCGGCGGGATTTGTTTGCTTGGCCAGAGCGATTACAGTGTCGACCTTCTTGGCATCGCCGGTCGCGATGGCGGCATCGATCATCGCACGTACCGGGGCCGGCACTTCGGCAAGGGCTGGCGTAGACACGGCAAGCGTGGCGGCGGTCGCTAAGATCGTCGTTCTAATGCGCATTTGCTTGCGATAGCGGCTCGGCACGGATGGATAAAGACCGTTGCCGTTCAACTGGTCGTTCAATCCCGCAGGCGCCATCCCGTTTTGAAGATAATCGCAATCACCGTCACGCAAACAGCCAGAAAGGCAAAAGTTATTCCGAGCGATATGCCGAAATGCACATCGGCCTGACCGTAGAACGTCCACCTCAATCCGCTGACGAGATACACTATCGGATTGAACAGGGCGACCGTGCTCCAGGGTTTGGGCAGCATGTCGATCGAGTAGAAAGTGCCGCCCAGAAAGGTAAGCGGCGTAAGGAACAGGACCGGAATGATCCCCAGCTTCTCAAAACTATCCGCCCAAATGCCCAGAATGAATCCAAACAGCGAAAAACTTGCGGCCACCAGCATGATGTAGATCACGGCAAGGAAAGGATGGGCAATGTGATAAGGTACGAACAGCCGGGCAGTAGTGAGAATGATCGCGGCGAGGATCAGGCTCTTGGCCGCGGCTGCTCCGACGAACCCAATCAATGTTTCGGCCACACCGACAGGGGCCGAAAGCAGCTCATAGATGGTGCCGGTGAAGCGCGGCATATAGATTCCGAAACTGGCGTTGCTTGTGGTCTCGCCCAACAACGTCAGCATGACGAGGCCTGGGATGATGAATGCGGCGTAATTCACGCCACCCAGTGCCGGCATCCGCCCGCCAATCGCTGCGCCGAATACGATGAAATAGAGCGATGTCGTCAAAACCGGTGCAAGCACTGACTGGAAAGCCGTGCGCAGGAAACGCATAAGCTCGCGCGTGAAGATCGACCAGGTGCCGCGAAGGTTCAGGCTCATGCCGCGGCCTCCTGCCCACCGAGAAGTGAGACGAAAATATCCTCAAGGCTGCTCTCGCGCGTGTCGATGGCAACGTAATCGATACCCGCCGTCGTCAACGCCTTTGTCAATTCGGCAACCTCAGCTTTGCCCTTGCCGGTGCCATCGCCACCGCGATAGCATAACGCCATTCCATCAAATTCGAGTTCAACCGGGAAATTGGCAATTGCTGCAGGGATTTCGGTCATCGGTTTGGCGAGCGTAATATGCGCCTCGGTCCGGCCGAGCCGCTTCATCATCGCATCCTTGCCGTCGACCATCAGAAGCTGACCCTTGTTGATGATACCCACCCGGTCAGCCATTTCTTCGGCTTCCTCGATATAATGCGTGGTAAGGATGACGGTGACTCCGCGCGCACGCATTGCGTCGATCTGGCGCCACATATCCTTGCGCAATTCGACATCGACACCTGCGGTCGGCTCGTCGAGGAACAGCAGGTCCGGTTCGTGGGCGAGCGCCTTTGCAATGAGCACCCGCCGCTTCATCCCTCCCGACAGCGCGCGGATCTGCTCCTTGCGCTTGTCCCACAGGCTGAGCGACCGCAGAACCTCCTCGAGCCGCGCCTTGTCGGGCGGCAATCCAAACAGACCGCGCGAATAGGCGATCGCGTGCTCGACCGGCTCGAACATGTCGGTTGCCAGTTCCTGGGGCACGAGCCCGATCCTGCGGCGCGCCTTGCGCCAGTCCTTCGCGAGGTCGTGCCCGAACGCACGCATGGTGCCGGAGGTAGGGCGCACCAGCCCGCATATCGCACCGATCAGAGTTGTCTTGCCCGCACCGTTTGGACCCAAAAGGGCAAAGATCTCACCCTTGCGGATCGTAAGATCGACTGAATCGAGCGCCTTGAGTCCGCCGGAATAGACCTTGGTCAGGCCTTCGATTTCGAGAATGGGTTCCGCCATAAGCACCCAAGTAGGTAGCCGTCGGCGCGAAGTCACTATGGGATTGCGATGCGAGTGAATAGCCGCACTACTGCGTGATCGACTATGCCGGGATAATATGCCCCAGATAAATACTCGCTTCAGGGAAGCAACAGCGAAGAATCTCCGTAGGAGTAGAAGCGATACTCATGCTCGATAGCGTGAGCGTAGACATCCTGCATCCGCTCCCGGCCCATCAACGCACTCACCAGCATGAACAACGTCGATCTTGGCAGGTGGAAATTGGTCATCAACCCGTCGATGGCGCGGAACCGATAGCCCGGAGTGATGAAAATATCGGTGTCGCCCGCAAACGGCTGTATCGTACCATCTTCGCTCGCTGCGCTTTCGAGCAGGCGCAGGCTGGTCGTGCCGACAGCAATGACCCGTCCACCATTGCGCCGCGCCGCATTGAGGCGATCCGCAACATTCGCTTCTATCCTGCCCCATTCGGAATGCATCACATGGTCGTCGGTATCGTCGGCTTTCACCGGCAGGAAGGTGCCCGCACCGACATGCAGCGTGAGGGTTTCGCGCCCGATCCCGGCGCTATCCAATGCCGCGACCAATCCGGGTGTGAAGTGCAAAGCCGCTGTCGGTGCCGCGACCGCGCCGTCCTCCCGCGCGAAATAGGTTTGGTAGTCGTCGCGGTCCGCTTCGTCCGTCGGTCGCTTGCCCGCGATATAGGGCGGTAGCGGCATGCTCCCGGCGCGCTCCAGCAGGACTTCGACCGGCTCTTTGCCTGCGAAGGCCAGCGTCCAGCTCCCATCCGGGTGGCGCATTTCAGCCGCAGCCGACACACCTTGCCCGAAATCGACCGTATCGCCTGAATGCAGGCGCTTGGCGTTGCGGATAAACGCCTGCCAGCGTCTTAGATCGATCCGCTTGTGCAAAGTTGCGCCGATCCTGGCTTCGCCACGTCGCCCTTCGAGCTGCGCGGGGATCACGCGGGTATCGTTAAACACCAGCACATCGCCGGGGTTCAGCAGAGTGGGTAAATCGCGCACATGCTCATCGGCGAAAGGGGTCGCATTTCCGCGCACCACCAGCATCTTCGCGGCATCGCGCGGACGCGCCGGGCGCAGTGCAATGCGTTCTTGCGGAAGCTCGAAATCGAACAGATCGACATTCATGGCCGCGCGCCTAGCCGGGCAACGCGCCAATGAACAGGCGTAACCTACTGCGGCGAGGAATCCTCATCGCCCTGTTGCTGATCGTCCGCAGCGGAAGACTGATCGGATGCTATCGGCGCGTTGAGGTCGCTTGCGGTGATAGGCTGGTCTGTGCCCGGAGCAGGTGGAGGCGGCGGAGCCATGTTCTGGTCGGCGAGAGAGGCTTGCACGATCCGGGTCGGATCCGTCGGCGGTTCGCCCCGATGAATCGCATCGACGGCTGCCATATTGTCGATCACACGACCGAAAACCGTATAATGCTTGTCGAGGGCAAAGCGCGGATAGAACATGATGTAGAACTGGCTGTTCGCACTATCTTCGCTGGCAGCGCGCGCCATCGCTACAGTGCCACGCAAATGCGGCTGCGGATTGAATTCCGCCTTGAGGTCGGGAAGTTTCGATCCACCCTGCCCTGTCCCCGTGGGATCGCCGGTCTGCGCCATGAAGCCATCGATCACACGGTGGAAGATCACGCCGTTGTAAAAGCCTTGGCGCGTTAGCGTCTTGATCCGTTCGACCGCATTGGGTGCCCATTGCGGCATCAAACGGATCGCAACACGCTGTCCGTTCGACAAGTCGAGCAGGAGGATGTTGTCGCGATCGTCCTGCATATTGTAGTCGATTGGCGCGTAGACGCCCTTGCCGTTTTCCGCCGTGGCGGTCGGCTTTGCAGCCGGTGCATCCTTGGCAACCGCGGCGATAGGGGACAGCGCGAGCGCTGCAAGGGTAACGAAAGCGAACGAGGCCTTGAACATCGGGTATCCGTCGAAATTGGGGGCTCAGCCACGAGCGTCTAGCCGCGAGGCCCTGTCACTGCAATGAATAGCTGGCGCTCGTCCCCAGCCATGCGAAAACTCTTGAGCGGCAATTAGTAATCGCCGAGTTGACCCCTGGCGGCAACCCGGCGATTCACATCGTCCTTAACGGCTGCACTGACGAAAGGCGTGATGTCGCCTCCGAACAATGCGATTTCCTTGACCAGCTTGGATGCAATCGGCTGCAGCGATACATCCGCCATCAGGAACACAGTCTCGATATTGTGATCAAGCTGCTGGTTCATGCCCGCCATCTGGTACTCGTATTCGAAGTCCGCGACCGCGCGCAGACCGCGGATAAGCACGGTAGCACCTTTCTTGCGGGCGAATTTGACGAGGAGCGCGTTGAATCCGACCACTTCGACATTGTCGAGCCCGAGTCCCTTCACCTCCCGGAATACCATCTGCAGGCGCTCGTCGGTCTCGAACATCGGGTTTTTCGATGGATTGGTCGTCACTCCGATGATGAGCCGATCGACCAGCTTCGATCCGCGCCGGATGATATCGGCGTGACCCAGCGTGATCGGATCGAAAGTTCCCGGATAAATCCCGATGCGTTCGCTCACCTGTCCCTCTCCACGATAAACCGCGCCAGCGCCTTCAACAGATTGGCGTCGTCGCCATAGGAAGCCAATATTCCGATAGCCTGTTCGACCAGCATCTTCGCTTGCGAGCGCGCTTTTTCCGCCCCCATTAGCGAAACGAAAGTTGCCTTGCCCTGCTCCTCGTCCTTGCGCAGCGCCTTACCGGCCAGCGTTTCGTCACCCTCGACGTCAAGCAGATCGTCGGCAATCTGGAAGGCCAGTCCGATATCGCGCGCATAGGCACGCAAATGGGTGCGTCCATCCGGGGGCACACGCCCAAGGATTGCCCCCATTTCCACGCTGGCGGCGAGCAATGCGCCGGTCTTCAATTGCTGCAAACGGGTGATCTGGCCAAGATCGAACTGTTCTTTCTCGGCGACGATATCCATCATCTGTCCGCCAGCCATTCCTTCGTGCCCGCTTGCCCTTGCGAGAGTCGCGACCAGTTCCGACTGAACGAAAGGATCGTTGCTGGTGTCGCCGTTGCAGAGGATATCGAAAGCCAGTGCATGGAGCGAATCGCCTGCCAGAACGGCGGTCGCCTCGTCGAATGCCTTGTGTACGCTCGGCTTGCCGTGGCGGAGAGCATCGTCGTCCATGCAGGGCAGGTCATCATGGATCAGCGAATAGGAATGAATCGCCTCGACCGCACAGGCCGCGTTGATCGAACTGCTGCGCGCAACGCCGAACATATCCGCCGTCGCGATCAGCAGCAGCGGGCGAACACGCTTGCCACCACCGATCGCAGCATGGCGCATCGCCTCGACCAGGCGTCGCCGCGCGTCGTCGGGAACAGGGAGCCAGGCATCGAAAGCGTTGTCGATATCGGCCTGGACCTGTGCCAGCGCCTCCACCAGCAGATCGTCGGCGGCATCGCCCGGCATGGAATTCAGGAACCTGCGTCGAACGGGGTGGTGCCGGCTGGCTTGCCGTCGGGTCCGGCAACGATTTTCTCGATCCGTGCCTGCGCCGCATCGAGCCTTGCCTGGCAATGGCTGCGCAAACTCGCGCCCCGTTCGTAAAGCGCGATGCTTTCATCGAGCGGCACCTCGCCGCTTTCGAGTTGTTTCACGATACCCTCTAGCGCGCGCAGCGCATCTTCGAAACTCATCGTGGCGATATCGTCAGTGGCGTCTGTCATCGCATCAAGCATTGACCGGGCGCGTGCGCTGGGTCAAGCTGCGAGCTATGTCGGGTGGGACGATGATGGGGATCAATCGCATTCTGGACGAAGGCATACACACCGGATGGCGAGCAGCGGGAGCAGGCCTTTGTTCATAGGTCATTTCGCCCCGGCCTTCGTCGCTCGCGGCCTGACCGAGGATGCACCCAAACTCGGCACTTTGTTCGTCGCTGCGCAGCTGGTCGACATCGCTTTTTTCACATTTGTGATTTTCGGTGTCGAGCATATGCGGATCGTGCCCGGAATTACCGCGATGAACCCGATGGATTTGTATTCCATGCCGTTTACCCACAGCCTTTTGGCCTGCGCATGGTGGGCGCTGGCCATGGCCGGTTTCCTGATGCTGAAGCGCCGTAACGCCGTGGCTGCGCTGTGGGCGGGTATTGTCGTCCTGTCGCATTGGTTGCTCGACCTGCTGGTTCATCGTCCGGATCTGACCCTTCTGGGAACACCACCCAAGCTCGGACTGGGTCTGTGGAACTATCCCTTGATCGAGATGCCGCTGGAGATCGGCATCACCCTGCTTGCCTTCTGGTTTTACATGCGTCGTACCCGCGGCCCCGTCGGTCCGCCATTGATTCTGCTGCTGGTGATGATGATATTCCAAGCGATCAACTGGTTCGCTCCGGAGCCCACCGCATACAATATTACCATCCCGCTGACGGCGCTGTTTGCCTATGCTGTGCTGATTGCACTGGCAAGATGGGTGAGCACAACAAGGTGGCACAGACGCGAAGTGGGGCTGGCAGTGCCGACCATGCGCCGCTAAGGGCGCTTCCATGCTAGCTGAGTCCACCACGATCACCCCTGAAATCGTCGAACAGCACGGGCTGAGCCCGGAAGAGTATGAGCGCGTGCTCCGTGCGCTCGGTCGAGAACCCAATCTCGTCGAACTCGGTATCTTCTCGGTCATGTGGTCGGAGCATTGCAGCTATAAAAGCTCGCGGTTCCATCTGAAAAAACTGCCGACCGAGGCGCCCTGGGTGATCTGCGGTCCGGGTGAGAACGCGGGCGTTATCGACATAGGCGACGGACAGGCGGCCATCTTCAAGATGGAGAGCCACAATCACCCGAGCTACATCGAACCCTATCAGGGCGCAGCCACAGGCGTCGGCGGCATCCTTCGCGATGTCTTCACCATGGGCGCAAGGCCAGTGGCCAACGCCAACGCGCTACGCTTCGGGCGACCAGAGCATCCCAAGATGAAGCACCTCGTCAAGGGCGTGGTCGCGGGAATTGGCGGCTACGGCAATTGCGTGGGCGTGCCGACTGTGGCGGGCGAAACCAATTTCGACGCCGCCTACGATGGCAATATTCTCGTCAACGCGATGACTGTGGGCGTGGCCGATGCAGACCGTATTTTCTATTCGGCGGCCACCGGAGTCGGCAATCCGATCGTCTATGTCGGCTCAAAGACCGGGCGCGACGGCATCCACGGCGCGACCATGGCCAGCGCCGATTTCGGAGAGGACAGCGAGGAAAAGCGCCCCACCGTGCAGGTCGGCGACCCGTTCACCGAAAAGCTGCTGATCGAGGCGTGCCTCGAACTGATGGCAACCGACGCCATCGTCGCGATCCAGGACATGGGTGCAGCGGGCCTCACGTCCTCCAGCGTCGAGATGGCAAGCAAGGGCGGCGCCGGTCTTCGGCTTGATATGAACGCTGTGCCCTGTCGCGAAGAGGGTATGACGCCTTACGAGATGATGCTCAGCGAAAGCCAGGAGCGTATGCTCATGGTGCTGAAGCCCGGTCGCGAGGCCGAAGCCGAAGCGATCTTCCGCAAGTGGGAGCTCGATTTCGCGGTCATCGGTGAAGTGACCGACACCGGTCGGATGGTGCTCGAGTTCGGCGGAGAGACGGTGTGCGACATCCCGCTCGGTCCGCTGGCCGACGATGCACCCGAATACGAGCGCCCCTACCTCAGCCGTTCGGAATACAAGAAGTGGGCGCAAGTTAAGCCGGTCGAATCGCTGCCCAAGGACAGCGACATCGGGGCCGACCTCCTCAAACTCATGGGCTCGCCCGCCTTCGCCTCGCGTCGATGGATATGGGAGCAATACGACCGGCAAGTCGGTGCGGACACCATGCAGACCGGCGGCGATGCCGGGATCGTGCGCGTCCACGGAACCGCCAAGGCGCTGGCGATTACCACCGATTGCACTCCGCGATACTGCTATGCCGATCCGCTCGAGGGCGGCAAGCAGGCGATCGCGGAAGCGTATCGCAATCTGAGCGCGGTCGGCGCGCGGCCGCTGGCGGTGACCAATTGCCTCAATTTCGCCAATCCCCAGCGCCCGGAAATCATGAGCCAGCTGGTCCATGCGCTGGAGGGCATGGGCGAAGCCTGCCGCGCGCTCGACTTCCCGATCGTCAGCGGTAATGTCAGTCTCTATAATGAAAGCAAGGCCACCGGCGGCGGTTCGGCGATCCTGCCGACACCCGCAATCGGCGGGGTCGGGCTGATCGAGGATAGTTCCAAGACAGTCGGCATCGCCTTCGCGGGCGAGGCGCATCGCCTCCTGTTGATTGGTGCCGACCCGGATTCGGTCCCGGAACTCGGGTGCTCGAGTTGGCTGGAGATTTGTCACGATCGTAAGGAGGGATTGCCGCCGAAGGTCAACCTCGACGCCGAGCGCAAGCATGGCGAATTCGTCCGACAGCTGATCGATCAGGGGCTGGCGTCTGCCGTGCACGACGTTTCGGACGGCGGTATTCTGGTGGCAGTGACCGAGATGGCGCTCGCTTCGGGCATTGGCGCTCGCCTGCATACGACCGCATTCGAAGACTATGTGGACGCGGAAAAGCTGCAGCACGCGTGGTCCTTGTTCGCCGAAAATCAGGGACGCTATGTCGTCAGCGAACCGCTCGGATCGGATGCCGTCACAACGCTCGCGAAGAAGCAGGGTGTCGGATGCTGCTTCATCGGCTGGACCGGTGGCGACAGCGTGGTCATCGCACCCAATTGCGAAGAGACGATTGCCGAAGTTTCGCTCGACGCGTTGCGCGAGGCGCACGACAGCTTCTTCCGTGACTGGATGGAGAGCTGATGCCAGCGGGCTATTCCGGCACGCCACTCGCAAAGAAGCTCAACCTGCGCGACGATCAGCGGGTGTGGTTCATCGGAATGCCGGACGATGTCCACGACGAGATCGATGAATATGCGCTCGATTTGATATTTGTCGGCGATCCCGCGGAAGGGATCGACGCCGCGCATATCTTCGTCACCGAGCGATCGTCTCTCGAGGACCATCTCACCCATCTACGGCACCAAATTGCCGCCGATGGGCAGATTTGGATCAGCTGGCCCAAACAGGCAGCGAAGGTCGCAACCGACATCACCGAAGACACGATCCGCGAGATCGCGCTTCCGCTGGGGCTCGTCGATACCAAGGTCTGCGCCGTCAACGAGATCTGGTCGGGTCTCAAACTGGTGATCCGCAAGGAGCTGCGGTGAACGGGCAACCATTCCCTCCACTACCTTCGTACAGCGACGAAGAGCGCATTACCCGCGCCCGTAAATCTTTCGAGCGCCTGTCCGCTCGTCACACCTGTCGCGCTTTTTCTGATACGCAGGTCCCGCGCGAGGTGATCGAATATGCGATCCGCACCGCTGGAACCGCGCCATCGGGTGCCAATCACCAACCCTGGCATTTCGCTGCCGTGTCCTCGCTTGAAACGAAGCGCGCAATCCGGCTCGCTGCGGAGGAAGAAGAGCGGGAATTCTACGCCACCCGCGCAAGCGAGGAATGGCTCGCCGCCCTCGCCCCGCTCGGGACCGATCCTGAAAAGTCTTTCCTCGAAATCGCTCCATGGCTGATCGTCTGCTTCGCCCAGCGCAAGGGAGGGATCGAAGAAGATGGCAAGGCTTCGAACTACTATGTGACGGAAAGCGTCGGAATCGCCTGTGGCTTGCTGCTGGCGAGTTTGCAGGAGGCTGGGCTGGCGACTCTGACGCACACGCCCTCGCCCATGGGATTCCTGCGTGAGATTTGCGGACGGCCTGCGCATGAAAAACCGCTGATGATTATCGTCGCCGGGCACCCTTCACCCGATGCCATCGTCCCCGAACACGCGCTGCGCAAGAAGCCACTGGATCAGATTTCCAGCTGGCTTTGACGCTCAGGCCGCTTGCAGTTCTTGGGGTGTAGCCAGCAAATCGAACGGATCAATCCCGCGGGCCTGCCAATATTCGTGGCACTTTTGGTAGGTTTCAGGCGGACGGATGTTGAAGGTCCGACGCACTTCTTCGAGCGGACGCGCAAGCAGTTCGCGGATCGGCATCTCGGCGACACGCGGGCAAGCCTTGCCCAGCTTCTGCCCCTCGCGCACCGCCGCCACAACAGGCGCGCCATGCGCATGATGTTTACGCATATGGAAGGCACCGGCATAAGCGATGAAGATATTGCCCAGCCCGCCGTTCTGGCCGTGGCTAAAGGCCAGCACGCATTGTTCGCCGAGAGCGTCGCGGCTGTAACCGGTCAGCACGTGCAGCAGGTCATGCGTGTCGCGATAGCGGTTGATATACCATTCGAACAGATCGCCATACTTCGGACGATCGCCGAGGAATTTGTCATATTCCGCGACCAGCCCGGCGGCGGTCAGCCCCTGGCTCTCCATAAAATGGAGATACGCATGGGCGACGCTGTTTTCGGGCAGCTTGCGCAGCGCGTCGTGGTCATCAAGCAGATCAGGCAGGTAAGGCTCGCACGCGCGAATGCGCTGCCCTTGCTCGCTCAGCGCGAACTTGCGCGCGCGCGGTTCGAGATCGCGCGACGGGAGCGATTCGAAGATACGGAACACCTCCTCGGTGTTTTCCTTGTTCTTGAGCAATTCACGAAAATGGTGCCACGCCTTCAACGGCCGCAGCTTGAGATGCTGGCGATCAGGGTGAAAGACCAGCGTACCATCGGGTCCGGTTTCCACCGAACGACCTTCATTTCCGCTAAAACTGTTTTCGCTCATCACTGCCATCCTTACTGACAACAATGTAAATATAACTTTAGCCGCGCATAAAATCCAGTCCTAATTCGCAACCCACTCATTCTGGGGAATGCCCAACAGGCTGAGGACCGAGGTGAGATCACCGCGCTCGATCCATCCATCCGCGGCGAGACGGGCCTTGGGCTTGGCTTTATACGCCAAACCATAGTCTGCCGCTTCGATCATCGGGATGTCGTTGGCGCCATCGCCCATGGCCAACACTTCCGCCGCCGGGCCGAGAGTGCCTGCCTCCTCACGCAACGTCGCAAGCTTTGTCGATGCGTCGCTGATCGGCCCAGCCAGTTCGCCAGTCAGGCTGCCGCCCGCCACGCCAAGGCGATTGCCGACCACCCGCTCGAAACCGATCATCTCAGCCACAGGATCAGCAAAATGATGGAAGCCACCCGTTACCAGCACGCATCGGCAACCCTTGGATTTGAGCGTTTCGACCATCACTCGCGCCCCGGCTACCGGTTCAATGCGTTCGGCCAGGCAGCGGCCTATCGCAGCCTCTTCCAAACCCCGCAGCAGCCCCACCCGCTCGCGCAGGGCCGTGGCGAAGTCGATTTCGCCCTGCATGGCGCGTTCCGTAATTGCGGCGATCTGAGGTTTGAGGTCTGCAAAATCAGCCAGTTCGTCGATGCATTCCTGCCCGATCATCGTCGAATCCATATCCGACACGAACAATCGCGGAACTTCGACCGCATCGCGCGTCACAAGCAGGTCGCTGGGCTGGAAATATTCGTCGAGCACCTTGCGCAGGATTACGGGATCGCCATCCGGCAGCATGATCTGGAGTACGTCGCCGCAAAAATCGAGCATGGTTGCCGCCGCAACCCGCAAGTCCCTGGCTTCAAGCGCTTCGCTCGCTGCGTCTAGCTTGCTTTCCAGCCCGGCCGGGTCTGCTATCAACCTCGCGATGAGCACCAGTAATCCTCCTGAGAAAGCGCCGCTCGCGCTCATCGCAGGGCCGACAGCCAGCGGCAAGAGCGATCTGGCGGTCCAACTGGCCCAGCGGCTGGAAGCCGATGGCCGACGGGCAGTCGTGCTGAACGCCGACAGCGCACAGGTCTATGCCGACCTTCGCATTCTTTCCGCTCGCCCAAAGGTCGAAGACATGGGCGGGATCGAACACCGCCTGTTCGGTACATGGGATGGGGCTCAGCCTTGTTCTGCGGCGGATTGGGCAAAGGCCGCGCGCGAGGACATCGCTACGCTTCACGAACAGGGAGCCGTACCGATCCTCGTTGGTGGAACCGGCATGTACCTGCGCACCCTGCTTGAGGGTATCGCGCCAGTTCCTCCCATCGACCCGGATATTCGCGCCGAAGTCCGTGCTCTGGATCAAGGCATCGCTTATGAGGCACTTGGACAAGAAGACCCGCATACAGCAATCCGTATTGCAGCGGCGGATCAGGCAAGGACCATGCGGGCGCTGGAAGTCATCCGCTCTACCGGCCGTCCACTATCCGAATGGCAGAAGCAAATGAGCGGCGGGATCGGCGAGAGCGTCTCGCTTCACCCACTTATCCTGCTACCCCCGCGCGAGTGGCTTTACGAACGGTGTGACAGGCGCTTCGCAGCGATGCTCGATGAAGGTGCACAGCAGGAAGTTTCCGCCCTGCTCCAGCGTAATCTCGATCCGGACCTGCCGGTAATGCGCGCCATCGGGGTGCGCGAGATTGTAGGGTTGATTGCAGGTGACTCGTCCGCGGAGGAAGCTCTCGCTGCCGGCCAACAGGCGACCCGACGTTACGCAAAACGGCAGTACACATGGTTCAGCCATCAGCCGCCCAAGGAATGGTTGCGCGTTGAGTCTGATAATTATTCAAATGAGGATTATTTTGTATCTTTATTACGTAAAATGGGTTGACGAAGCAGTTTTGCACTGCCAATAGGGCTCCAGATCGGCCCGCGCGTAACCCCCGCGCCGGGCCGATTTGATTGAAGTCGAGGAGTATTTTCCGTGTCGAGTGAGCGCAGTGGCGCAGCCATCCTGATCGAAACTCTTGTCGAACAGGGTGTCGAAGTGGTGTTTGGCTATCCCGGTGGCGCAGTGCTGCCGATTTACGACGAGCTGTTTTCCGACACGCGAATTCGCCACGTCCTCGTCCGGCATGAAGCTGGCGCAGCCCACGCAGCGGAGGGTTACGCTCGCTCTACCGGCAAACCCGGCGTCGTACTGGTCACAAGCGGACCGGGCGCAACCAATGCGGTCACGGGCATAGCCGATGCCTATATGGATTCGATCCCGCTTGTCGTCCTTACTGGGCAAGTCCCCACCGCACTGATCGGCACCGACGCGTTTCAGGAAGCCGATACCGTTGGCATCACGCGGCATTGCACCAAGCACAATTATCTTGTGACCGACCCCGAGGACCTGCCGCGCACTATCCGCGAAGCTTTCCGCATCGCGACGAGCGGTCGTCCCGGCCCGGTACTGGTCGATATTCCCAAGGATGTGCAGATCGCGCTTGCCTCGGTCTCGGAAGAACGGGACACAACTCCCCTTCCCTCACACCGCCACCAACCGCGGATCGAGGGCGATTCAGACGAAATCTCGCAGGCAATCGCGATGCTTGCCGCTGCCGAAAAGCCGGTTTTCTACACGGGTGGTGGCGTCATCAATTCCGGTCCGGGGGCGACGGAGCGGCTGCGCCAATTGCAACATCTGACTGGCGCGCCTGTCACCAGCACGCTGATGGGTCTCGGAGCCTTCCCGGCGAACCATCCCGATTGGTTGGGGATGCTGGGAATGCACGGCACCTACGAAGCCAATATGGCGATGAACCGCGCCGATTTGATCGTCGCCATCGGCGCGCGATTCGATGACCGGGTCACTGGCCGCCTCGACGCATTCGCGCCCGAGGCGAAGAAGATCCACATCGATATCGATCGCGCGAGCATCAACAAGATCGTGCCCGTCGATCTCGGCATTCAGGGCGATTGCGCACGCGTTCTCGAACAATTGATCGAGGCTTGGGGAAACCGCAAGCCGCGCGACCTGGGCGAATGGAAAGCGCGGGTGATGGGCTGGCGCGCACGCGAGTGCCTCGCCTATCCCGAAAACCGCGAAACGATCATGCCGCAAAAGGCGATCGAGCGACTGTTCGCGCTGACCAGGGATCGCAGCCCGATCATCTCGACCGAAGTCGGCCAGCACCAGATGTGGGCGGCGCAATATTTCGGTTTCTTCGCGCCCAATCGCTGGCTCACCAGCGGTGGGCTCGGAACGATGGGATACGGCCTGCCCGCGGCTATCGGGGCACAGCTCGGCAATCCGGACGATCTGGTGATCGATATTGCGGGCGAAGCCTCGATCCAGATGAACATCCAGGAACTCGGCACGGCCAGTCAGTATCGCCTGCCGGTCAAGGTGTTCATCCTCAACAACGAATACATGGGCATGGTCCGCCAGTGGCAGGAGCTGACCTATGAAAGCCGCTATTCGAACAGCTATTCCGACAGCCTGCCCGATTTCGTGAAGCTTGCCGAAGCCTATGGCTGGAAGGGTATCAGGATCGAGGACGAAAGCTCGCTCGACGCCGGTATCGAGGCGATGCTGGCGCACGATGGCCCGGTGATGGTCGATTGCATGGTGTCGAAGGACGCGAATTGCTTCCCGATGATCCCCAGTGGCGCGGCGCATACCGACATGCTGCTGCACGGCGACATGGTTTCCGGCGTCATGGAAGACGAAGCAAAGGCGCTCGTATAATGAAAATCGCCCATACCGCAGGTGAGCGGCACGTTCTCACGATCCAGGTCGACAATGAAGCCGGTATCCTTGCCAAGATCGCGGGTCTGTTCACCGCACGCGGATACAATATCGACAGCCTGACCGTGGCCGACATCAGCGAGGATCATGCGGTAAGCCGGATCACAATCGTCACCAACGGTCCGCCTCCGGTGATCGACCAGATTCGCGCCCAGCTCGAACGGCTCGTGCCAGTACACAAGGTTACCGACCTCACCGAACAGGGCGCCTATGTCGAGCGCGAACTGGCGCTGGTGAAGGTTGCGGGAACGGGTGAAAAGCGTGTCGAAGCCTTGCGGATCGCGGAGCTGTTCCGCGCCAAGGTCGTCGACACGACCACATCGAGTTTCGTCTTCGAAATTACCGGAACGACCGAAAAGATCGGCAGTTTCCTCGCGCTCATGCGAGAGCTGGGGCTGGTCGAGGTCGGTCGTTCGGGAATTGTTGGAATGATACGCGGCGTTCAGGACGCCTAATAGAGGAATGGAAATGCAGGTTTTTTACGACAGCGATTGCGACACCGATCTGGTCAAGGACAAGAAGGTCGCGATCGTCGGCTATGGCAGCCAAGGGCATGCCCATGCGCAGAATTTGCGTGATTCCGGGGTGAAGGATGTCGCCATTGCCCTTCGGGACGGATCCGCCAGCGTGAAGAAGGCCAAGGACGCCGGGTTCGAAGTGAAAAGCGTTGCCGACGCCGCCGAATGGGCCGACGTGCTGATGATTCTCGCTCCCGACGAGCAACAGGCGGCAATCTATGCCAATGAAGTGGCAGGCAAGATGAAGCCCGGTTCCACTCTCGCCTTCGCCCATGGTCTCAACATCCATTTCGGCCTGATCGAACCGCCGGCAGACGTTGATGTCATCATGATCGCGCCAAAGGGTCCTGGCCACACTGTGCGTAGCGAATACCTAAAGGGCGGCGGCGTGCCCTGCCTCGTCGCGGTGCATCAGGAAAGCAGCCAGTCGGGTGGCAATGGCTACGCCAAGGCGCTGGCCCTCTCCTACGCCAGCGGTGTCGGCGGCGGGCGTTCGGGTATCATCGAGACAACTTTCAAGGAGGAATGTGAGACCGACTTGTTCGGTGAACAGGCGGTGCTGTGTGGTGGGCTGACCCAGCTTATCCAGACCGGGTTCGAAACGCTTACCGAAGCGGGTTACGCCCCGGAAATGGCTTACTTCGAATGCCTTCACGAAACCAAGCTGATCGTCGACCTGCTCTATGAGGGCGGCATCGCCAACATGCGCTATTCTATCAGCAACACTGCTGAGTACGGCGACATCAAAACCGGTCCACGGATCATCACCGAAGAGACCAAAGCCGAGATGAAGCGAGTGCTCAAGGACATCCAGTCGGGCCGTTTCGTTAAGGATTTCGTGCTCGACAACCAGGCTGGGCAGCCCGAACTCAAGGCGAGCAGGAAGACGACCGCCGCCCATCCGATCGAGCAGGTCGGTAGCCAGTTGCGCGCCATGATGCCGTGGATCGGCAAGAGCCAGCTGGTCGATCGCGCCAAAAATTGACCCTTCGACCGGGTCGGGATAGGCGGGCCGGATCGTGCCAGCCCGCCATATCCTGATCCCGATTCACGATTTCTCAGCCGGCGGGACCGAACTGATCGCGTTTCGCCTTGCGGAGCATTGGCTTGCGGCAGGTCGGCAAGTCACCATTCTCGCAGGTGCGCGCGATGGGCCAATGATCGAGCGGGTGCCGCAAGGTGCCGCCGTCCATGTTCTCGACCCGGAACGGCCCCGTTCGCGCTTTTCTCGCGTCAGGCTCGGCGCCCAGATGGCCCCCGATGCCGAGCGGATTGCGCCCGACCTCGTGTTCATTCCGGGTAATTTCCATTTCGGCCTCGCCCGCGCGATCAAGGCGGCGGTCCCGAACGCAAAAATCGTCGGCAAGATTAGCAATCCGCTGGTCGGTGCGCCGTTCGACCGGGGTATCCTCGCTACGCTGGCTCGACCGGCGCTCAAGGCGATCACCGCCGGGATCGACTGGTTCGCTGCCATGTCGCCGGGACTTGCTAAGGACCTGCAACGCCAGCTCGGCCATGCCCGCGTTTCGACTCTTTACGATCCCAATATCCCGGATGGCCCGCTGCCCTTTTCTCCCCATCAACAGCGGTCGCGAGACGAGCCGCTGAAGCTGCTCGGGATCGGGCGGCTCGAACCGCAGAAGAATTGGCCTTTGGCGTTCGAAACCATTGCGAAAATCCGTTCCCAAACTCCGGTCACGCTGCGCATTTTCGGGCAAGGACCGGATCGCATCCAGCTTGAACAAAGCGTTACTGCGACGGGCCTCGGGGACTTGATCGATCTGGCTGGCTTCACCGACAGCCTTGGCAATGAATTCGCCCAAGCCCATGCGCTCCTCATCACCTCTCATTTCGAAGGTGGCCCAGCAGTCGCTGCCGAAGCATTGGCGCACGGGTTGCCGGTCGTCGCGACCGATTGCTCGCATTTCCTACGCGACCTGATCGACGATCCGGCTTTGGGCGCGCTGGTGCCCAAAGGCGATGCCGCTGCGCTTGCCAATGCCGCAATCGCGCAGACATTGCGCAACGGGCCAACTGATGGACTGGTCGCGCGCAAACTTGCACCTTTGCGCTACGGGGCTACGGCAAAAGCCTATCTCGATTGCTTCGACAGCCTGTGCGACGGATAATTTCGCAAAGCCACGCTTGCACTCAGAATAATTTTAGGCAATTGCACAGGTCATGACACGCAACGGACTCCTCCTGCGACTTATCCGCCCTTGGGCGTGACCTGAGCGTGCCTGCGGGTGCGACGGGCGCATCCAAGGGCTACCCCGCCATACCGCAGCCATTCCGTTACGAGATACCTCTATGCCCATGCTCAGCCATCCCGCGCAGAAATACAGCGCATTCCCGCAGATCGAGTTGCCCGACCGCCAGTGGCCCTCGCGCCGCATAGTCAGCCCGCCGCGCTGGCTGTCGACCGACCTGCGTGACGGCAACCAGGCGATTGTCGATCCGATGGATTCGGCGAAGAAGACCCGCTTTTTCGATTTGCTGGTCGAAATTGGCCTGAAAGAGATCGAAGTCGGTTTTCCCAGCGCAGGGGAAACCGAATTCAACTTCATTTCCAGTCTGGTGCGCTCGGGCCGCATTCCCGAGGATGTACTCGTACAGGTTCTGACCCAAAGCCGCGAAGATCTGATCCGAACCAGCTTCGCCAGTCTCGAAGGCGCGCGAGCGGCCATCGTCCACCTCTACAACGCAGTCAGTCCGGCTTGGCGCGAAATCGTGTTTGGCATGACCCCGAAAGAGGTGATCGGCGTAGCCGTTGCGGGTGCCAAGGTGATGCGCGACGAAGCCGCCAAGCGGCCTGAAACCGACTGGCATTTCCAGTACAGCCCGGAAACCTTCTCCACCGCGGAACTCGATGTCAGCCTGGCAATCTGCGAAGCGGTGATGGATGTGCTCAAGCCGACGCCAGACCACCCGATAATCCTCAACCTGCCCGCAACGGTCGAGGCAGCAACACCCAATATCTACGCCGACCAGATCGAATATTTCATCCGCAACCTGCCCAACCGCGAAAGTGCGGTCATCAGCCTGCACACGCACAATGACCGTGGCACCGGGGTAGCCGCTGCCGAACTGGGCCTGATGGCCGGGGCCGACCGTGTCGAAGGCTGCCTGTTCGGCAATGGCGAGCGCACCGGCAATTGCTGCCTCGTGACAATGGCGCTCAATCTCTACACGCAAGGGGTCAACCCCGCCCTCGACTTCTCCGACATCGACCGGGTCATCGAGACGGTGGAATATTGCAACGAACTGCCCGTTCATCAGCGCCATCCCTACGGCGGCGAACTGGTCTACACGGCGTTTTCAGGCAGCCATCAGGACGCGATCAAGAAGGGTTTTGCCGCACGCGAAAAGCAAAACGATACGGGTTGGCGAGTGCCCTACCTGCCTATCGATCCGGCGGATCTCGGGCGCAATTATGAGGCAGTAATCCGTGTCAATTCGCAAAGCGGCAAAGGCGGATTCGCCTGGGTGCTTGAACAGGACCAGGGGCTCAAGCTACCCAAGGCAATGCAAGCCGATTTCAGTCCGCATGTCCAGCGGCTCGCCGATGAACTGGGGCGCGAGTTGACGGCGGAGGACATCTGCCAAGCGTTCCGCAAAGCCTATCACGTCAAGACCTATCCCAAGCATTTCCAGCTGCTCGATTACGAGGAACGCCGCAGCGCTGACGGTACGAGGCTGTTTAGCGGCACGATCGCCGTCGCAGGACAGAAGCAGACCGTCAGCGGACGCGGTAACGGCACGATTTCTTCGGTTATAGCCACGTTGCGCGAATCCTTCGACCTTGGGCTGGAAATCATCGATTATTCCGAACACGCGCTTTCGACCGGATCGGATGCACGTGCCGCCGCCTATGTTCTCGCTGCCCTGCCCGATGGTCGGCGCGTTTGGGGCTGCGGCATCGACGAGGATGTTGCAACGGCAGGTGTGCGGGCAGTGCTCAGCGCAGCCAATGGGGCTGTCGCTGCGGGATAGACACCTGTTTCGCCCCTATCGGTGGCGGTTTCGGCGCGTCAGGGTTAAACTTTCGATATCCGCTCGTTGCCGGGAATAAATAGTGCTAACCTTGGCTTATGGAAGCTCCTACCAGACCTCCCCTGAGTGCAGAGCACCTTTCAGCGATCGTCGAAAACTCCTCCGACGCAATTATCTCCATCGATCTCGATGGTCGAATCGAGAGCTGGAATGCGGCCGCGCAGCGCATCTATGGCTGGTCCGCCAACGAGATGATCGGGCGCAATGTGTGGCCCTTAATTCCTGAAGATCGGCAGGATGAAGAAGCTGCGATTCTGGAACGAGTGCGCAAAGGTGACTTGGTCAGCCGCTTCGAAACGATCCGCATGGGAAAAGGCGGAGTCGAAATTCCGGTTGCGGTGACTGTCTCTCCGATCCGCAACGCAGCGGGCGAAGTTATCGGTGCCTCGAAAATCGCCAACGATCTGCGCGAGCAGTACGACCTGCGGCAGGAGTTGCAGCAGAGTCAGCAGTATTTTGCTGCACTGGCTCAGAACATTCCTCAGCTTGCATGGATGGCAGACGACAAGGGCTGGATATTCTGGTACAATCAGCGCTGGTACGACTACACCGGAACCACGCTTGAACAGATGCAAGGTTGGGGGTGGCGCGATGTGCACCATCCGGATCATCTGGATCGGGTCGTCGAAAGCATCCAGCATTCATGGGACACCGGCGAGCCTTGGGAGGATACATTTCCCTTGCGCGGTACGGACGGGAATTATCGCTGGTTCCTCTCGCGGGCCCAGCCCATGCGCGACAAGGACGGCAATGTCGTGCTGTGGTGCGGCACCAATACCGACGTCACCGAACAACGTGAGGCTAACGATCGTATCCGCATGCTGATGCGAGAGGTCAATCACCGGGCGCGCAATATGCTCTCGACAATTCAGGCGATCGTCCATCGCTCTGCCAAGAGCGCCAATCCCGAACTCGAAGCCTCGATCATCAACCGTATCGGAGCCTTGTCCGCCAATCTCGACGTGCTGTCGGAAAGCAGTTGGTCCGGCGCCGATGTGACGGCGATCGTTCACTCACAGATCGAACACCTGGCCGAGAAAAAGGAACAGGTGACGATCAAGGGCACGAATGGGATTATCTTCAAACCCTCTGTTGCAGAAGCTCTGGGGCTTGCGATCCACGAACTTGCAACCAATGCAGAAAAGCACGGTTCGCTGTCCACGGACAAGGGCAGCGTGATCGTGGATTGGCGCGTCGAGAAGAAAGCCGACGGCGAAGAGACCTTTGTCCTGGAATGGACGGAAAGCGGGGGGCCGCCGGTCGAGCCAACCGGACACGAGGGTTTCGGCTCGATCATTCTGAGCCGCTATCCACGCATGGTCATGCAGGGCGAGGCAATGATCGACTTCGCAGCCGACGGACTGCACTACACACTGCATGCTCCCTTGACTCGTATGCTTGCAAACGGGCTTGATGTAGCGGGAAATCCGGTAACGACCTGACTAGACCGCAGTGGCTCCAGTCCACCGCGCAAAAGGCGCTTGCCCTATTGCCCTGCCGAGTGACACAAAGGTGGGGAGAGGAGCGCTGATACATGGCTGAAGAAATACTCGAACCCGATCTTCCGATCGTCGATCCGCATCATCATCTCTGGGATTTGCGCCCGATGATGCCGAGCTTTCCCGAGCCGCGACACGACTTCATCGAAGCGCTGGTGGATGCAGCCTATTATACATTCGACGCGCTCCACGCCGATACGCACACCGGTCACAACATTATCGCGACCGTGTTCATGGAATGCGGTGCATTTTACGACGCTGCTCGCGATGACGCGATGAAGACAGTCGGTGAGGTCGAATTCGTCAATGGCGTGGCGGCACAGGGTGCCAGCGGGCTGTATGGCGAATATCGTCCCTGCGCGGGCATCGTCGGCCATGCCGATCTGACGCTCGGCGACGCGGTCAAGCCGGTAGTCGAAGCGCTACTGGCTGCCGGGAACGGTCGTTTCAAAGGTATCCGGCATTCCGGAGCCTGGGACGAGGATCCAACCGTTCTCGGACCGCCCTTTCATGCTCCTCAGGAGCTCTATGGTTCGGACGATTTTCGCAAGGGCTTCGCCGCCTATGCCGAATTCGGGCTGACCTTCGACGCCTGGGTGCTTGAACCGCAATTGCCCGACGTCATTGCACTGGCCCGCGCCTTCCCCGACCAGCAGATCATTCTCGATCACTGCGGAACGCCGCTCAACATTGCCAGCTATCGCGGCAAGCTCGATGAGCATTACATCCGCTGGCAGAGCAATCTGCGCGAACTTGCCCAATGCGAAAACGTCAAAGTCAAGCTGGGCGGGCTGGCGATGGCGTTTTGCGGGATGCCGGAGAACGGCCCTGCCGCTGGCGTAGGGTCTGAGGACCTGGCCGCGATGTGGCGTCCCTATATCGAAACCTGCATCGAAACGTTCGGCCCTCAACGCGCGATGTTCGAAAGCAATTATCCGGTCGATCGCTGGGGCGCGACCTATCCGGTGCTGTGGAACGCGTTCAAGCGGCTGGCCTCGGGATCATCCTCTGACGAAAAGCACGCGCTGTTCGCAGGCACGGCGGCACGAACCTATGACATTGAGCACGTCCTCCCATCATAATCGCGCTCGACAACGCTTCGGCAAGTCGATAGCGATCAGTCAAGTTTTATAATGAAACGGAGTTGATGGATGCCTTTGCCTGCACCTTTTGATCGCCTGCGGCTGCCCGTGATTGGGTCTCCCCTGTTCATCGTCTCCGGACCGGAACTGGTGATCGCGCAGTGCAAGGCGGGCATCGTGGGCAGTTTTCCCGCACTCAACGCCCGGCCGCAGTCGGAGCTCGATGAGTGGCTGCATCGCATTACCGAAGAACTGAGCCAGCATAACCGCGACAATCCCGACAGGCCCGCTGCGCCCTTTGCTGTCAACCAGATCGTCCATCGTACCAACGACCGGCTGGATGCGGATATGGCGACCTGCGCCAAGTGGCAGGTGCCGATGCTAATTACTTCGCTCGGCGCACGCGAGGAGATTTTCGATGCCGCGCACAATTGGGGTGCGATCGTCCTGCACGATGTCATCAACAACCGCTTTGCCCATAAGGCGATTGAAAAAGGCGCCGACGGATTGATCCCGGTGGCCGCCGGCGCCGGTGGTCATGCAGGAACGCTCTCCCCCTTCGCGCTGATGCAGGAAATTCGCAGCTGGTTCGATGGGCTGGTGGCATTGTCAGGCGCGATCGGGCATGGGCGTTCGATCCTTGCCGCGCAGGCGCTTGGCGCCGATTTTGCCTACATCGGCTCGCCATGGATCGCGACCGAGGAAGCCAATGCCGTCGAAGGTTACAAGAAGGGGATAGTCGAGGGCAATGCTGACGGAATCGTCTACACCAACCTCTTCACCGGCGTACATGGCAATTACCTTCGCTCCAGCATCGAAGCGGCGGGGATGGACCCCGAAAACCTGTCGGTCAGTGATCCCAGCAAGATGAACTTCGGCAGCGGCGGTAACAGCAAGGCCAAGGCATGGAAGGACATCTGGGGGTCGGGCCAGGGGATCGGAACGGTCGAACGGATCGCGCCGGTTGAAGAGACGGTTGCACGGCTCGAACGCGAGTATAACGCGGCCCGCGAGCACCTTCAGCAGGTCGCCTTCTAAACGCTCGTTGTCAGGCTGCGCAAGCGGCCCACAATTCTTCCGCAAGGGCATCGAGCAAGGTAAAGTCGCGCCCTTCGCCAAGCGGTTGATGGCGATTGAGCACCAGAGGCGTGCGCTCATCGAGCAGGCGTCGCCGCAGAGCTTGTTGCAGCAGCGCAATTCGCATCACTGCCCCTTCGTCCGCCTCCCGGTGTCGCCGCGCGCGGCGGGCGGACCAATTCGCCTCGATTGTTCCAAGGCGATCCAGCACCATCTCGTTATAGGTTCGATGCGGTCCACGATGCAGCGGCAATCCCATCCGCACGGCCGCGAGATCGCAGGCAGGAAGCAACATGCCGTTACGACGGAAGTCGTCGAAGCCCGTGCGGCGTCGGCCGAGCGATGAGAACATACGCCCGAACGCCGCGTGCCGCAGGGCCTGTCTCGGTATCAAATGGTGACGCTGCAATCCCGGATCATGGCCCGGTCCACCGCGGCGGTTCACCGCCCGGAAGGGCAGATGCCCTGCTGTCTGTATCAATCCCCCTCAACGCGCCCCCCGGCACGTCCCCCTCCATAGCCGAGACACGCAAGATCCTGCCGCCTGCCATTGGCGAAAGCCGCAAGCGCGTCTTGCCGGGCCCGAGTATCATTTCTTCATGCTCGATCTTGTCCTGATTCACGAGATGATCGATCAAACGCACCGCCAGCCGCGTCGCTTGCGGTTGGGCGCTGGATAGAGCGGCATCGATTTCGATCTCCTGCCCGGTGAAAAACGCGAGCCCGTCGCTCGCCAATCCACCATCCTCCGTCATCGTGACTCCTGTCAGCCCAAGGGCAGGAAACGGCCCACCTTCAAGCCATTGCCCGATCATCTTGCCGAACAATTCCTTCCCGATGGCGCTGGCGGATGGCTGCCACACCACCCCTACCGCACCCTCGGTCCCTTCGAGCAAAGTCGAAGCCATACCCATCATCGTCCGTATGACGGGGATGGCATTCGCCGCCCCGGAGAGGTGCGGTCCCGGAGCGATAACGATCGCTTCACAGGGGCCGATCTCATCTGGAGCGATACCGAAATCATGGCGTAGGCCGGGACAGTGCACGCCTTCCAGAGGCGACAGGCCCAGCACGTCGAATGTCAGTCCGTCGACGAGCAGTTCAAGCCAGGAATCGTCGATACCCTCAGGTGAAAATGCTTGCCGCGGATCGTGGCTGACGATGCCGCACCCGGATTGCGCAACCACTTGGCTTATTGCATCGCTGCCGGGCCTCATTCCCGGACGAAACAACAGGAACAGGCAAGCATTGCTTGCCTGGCCAACACCGGCTTCCCGCGATCCTGCCATCGTGGTGATCGTCCATTCCCCCTCAGGAAGTGCAAGTTTGCAGATTCATACAGTGCGGACAATAGGCAGCAATTCTATCTCATGCGTTTACGGCATAGGGATGCATCGCAAGTCATCAGAACAAATTGAGTGCCAACCCTTCGCCCATGGCCGCTCCGATGTCTCTACAGTCCGCCAGCACACCATCCGGCACATGTTTGGGCGCCAGTATCGCTTCCTCAGTCTGGGCGTTGAAATTGATGATCATCGTTTCACTTACCCGCTTGAGTCGCCAGCCCGTCGCGATCCGGTCAAGCTGGCGTTGGGCGCCCTCCCCGTCCGAACCGGCTGCGATAATCGTGGCATAGGCCTTCCCCTCGATTCTGCCGAGCAGAGGATAGTAGAGCCGGTCGAACATCTCCTTCATCGCGCCGCTGAGCGCGGCCAGGTTTTCAGGCCCGACGAAAAGGTATCCCCGCACAGCCAGCATGTGTTCCGCTTCAACTTCATCGACCGGCAGTAACAGCGCCGATTGCCCAGCCCCGTCACTGGCAGCGCGCGCCATCGCTTCGCTCGCCCCGGTGCGACTGTGCCATGCGATCAGGAGTGACGGCGTATCCATGACTCAAGCATCCCTTCGCCCTGTCGATTGTCAATGCTGCTGCGCTTTCAACCGTTGCCCACCCGCGCTAGGATCATGGCATGGTTCCAGACATGGCTCAGGATGCGCTTGGCGTTACCCGCTCCATCAGTGGCAGGCGCTGGCGGTGGCGCGGCGGCAATATGGCTCTCGGCGAGAATGGGGCGACGCTCGATCACGACATCGTCACCCAATTGCTGCTGTCACGCGGCGTGCGGGCGGACGATCTGGAGCGTCATCGCGACCCGACCTTGCGTAGTTTCCTACCCGACCCATCGCTGTTCGCGGACATGGATGCCGCGGCCGAACGCATCGCGCAGGCGGTTCTGACCGGCGAAAAGGTAACGGTTTACGGCGATTATGATGTCGATGGAGCAACCAGTGCGGCGCTGCTGATCCGGCTGTTAGCAATGCTCGGCCTTCAGGCAGACTATTACATCCCTGACCGCCTGCTCGAAGGCTACGGCCCGTCGGGAGAAGCGCTGGTCGCTCTGGGCGAGCGCGGATCGAGCCTCGTCGTTACAGTCGATTGCGGTGCTATGGCCCATGATGCGCTGGCACAGGCAAGCGATGCCGGGATCGACGTTATCGTTGTCGATCACCACAAATGTCCACCAGACCTGCCGCGAGCGATCGCACTGGTGAACCCCAATCGTCTCGACGAGGGCGACGAAGCCGCCGCACATGGCCATCTGGCCGCAGTCGGAGTCGCGTTCCTGCTTGCAATCGCGCTGGTCAGGACCTTGCGCCAACGCGGCTTCTTCAACGAACGTAACGAGCCCCAGCTAATCGGCCTGCTCGATCTGGTCGCGCTCGGCACAGTGGCGGATGTTGCAGCACTCCACGGCCTTAACCGCGCTTTCGTGTCGCAAGGCCTGAAAGTTATGACGCGGCGCGATAACGTCGGGCTTGCTGCCTTGATCGATGCAAGCCGCCTTAAGCGTAGTCCGCAATGCAGCGATCTGGGCTTCGCTCTCGGCCCGCGAATTAACGCCGGAGGGCGCGTGGGCGAATCGACACTGGGTGTGCGGCTGCTGACCATCGACGACCCTGACGAGGCCCGCGCAATCGCCGAGCAACTTTCGGCGCTAAACGAGGAACGCCGGGCTATAGAAGCCGAGGTACAGGAAGCCGCAGAGGCGCAGCTCGAGGCGCAGCATAATCGTGCCGTCCCCGTTCTCTCCGCCACTGGCTGGCATCCCGGTGTGATCGGAATCGTTGCCGGCAGGATCAAAGAGAAGACCGGCAAACCCTCGCTGGTCGTCGCCCTCGATGCAGAAAGCGGCATTGGCAAGGGTTCGGGCCGTTCGATCAGCGGAGTCGATCTGGGGGCGGCAATTATTGCCGCGCGCGAGCAAGGCCTGCTGTTGGCGGGCGGTGGCCATGCCATGGCTGCGGGGATCACCGTCGCTCAGGACAGGATCGATGACTTTTCCGAATGGCTTGATCAACGGCTGGCTACGCAAGTCGCCCGCGCCTCAGCCGAACAGGAAACCTTGCTCGATCTTGCCGTGACACCCGGTGGCCTGACACCCGAGCTGGTGGCAACGCTCGATGGTGCCGGGCCCTATGGTGTTGGCTGGCCCGGCCCTCGCGTCGCCGTCGGTCCGGTAAGGCTGGTCCAATGCGATATCGTTGGGCGCGACCATGTCCGACTCGTCGCTGCAGGCGATGACGGCGCCAGCTTCAAGGCAATTGCCTTCCGTGCGGCCGAAAGCGAGCTGGGGCAGGCATTGCTGCACAGCGCGCGGGGGCGGCGGTTGTGGCTCAGCGGGCGGGTAAAGATCGACGACTGGGGCAATCGCCCGAAGGCCGAATTGCACGTCGAAGATGCCGCTTGGACAGATTGACCAACGTATCATGGTGTGGATGCAGGGTTGACGCGATCCGCACCGCGACCTAATGGGCGCGCCTTGCCAACGCCCGGCAACGGCATGGCCCCTTCGTCTAGCGGTTAGGACGCGGCCCTTTCACGGCTGAAACACGGGTTCGATTCCCGTAGGGGTCACCATCATTATCCACAGGATGGTGGCATCCACAGGATGGTGGCAATTTTCTGGCAAGGCCCCTTCGTCTAGCGGTCAGGACGCGGCCCTCTCACGGCTGAAACACGGGTTCGATTCCCGTAGGGGTCACCAGGACACCATGAGCTTCCCAAAACTCCAGGCAGCTCCTGCGCTCGCAATACATTCGTCGTGTTTCGAGTCCGCACTGGAACTCCACATCATCTCGTTCTAGTCGATGAGCGACCATGGAGCCAAAACCTTTCAAATGGGTGGGAATCATCCTCGCGATTGCCGCGATAGTGGCATTGCTCCATGCGACGGGCACACCAGTCTTTGTCATTATCGTGATTGCTCTGGTCTGGATCATCACCTTGTGGCTGGCAGGGTCTCCCCCCGAACAGGTTGTGGTCAGACGCCCGGCCGAATTCACTATCGATCGCCTGTCCGAACTGTTCGAGGATTCCGCAACACCCGTTCTGATTACTCGCCGCAACCGGGTTATCTTTGCCAACGCTTCTGCGAGAAGCCTGTTCGGAACCCACCTGCTGGAACAGGATGCCCGCATGGCGTTGCGCCATCCAGAAGCGGTGCGGCTGATTGAAAGCAACCAGAACGGCAGCGCCTTCGTCAGCGGGCTGGTCCGTCGGCGCGATGTATGGGCGATCAACCGCAAGGCCCTGCAGAACGACATGGGCATTCTCGAATTCATCAACCGCACATCCGAAGCGGATATCAGCAGGGCGCATACCGATTTTGTGGCCAATGCGAGCCATGAGTTGCGCACTCCACTGGCTTCGATCATCGGTTATGTCGAAACGCTGCAGGAAGATGCGGCCAATTTGGACACCAAGACCGCCACGCGTTTTCTCGATACCATTTTGCGCGAGGCGCAACGGCTCCAGAGCCTTGTCAGCGACCTCATGTCGCTATCGCGTATCGAGGCGGAAAAGCATGACCTGCCGGAAGATCATATCGCGCTTGCCCCGCTCGTCGAACGGGCCGCTCGCGATGCGGCAGGGCTTGATGGCATCGAACGCCTGACGATCGCTATCGAGGACGATGCGAACATACGCGGCGATACCCAGCAGATCGAGCAGCTTGTCCGCAACCTGGTCGATAACGCGCTGAAATATGGCGCAGCGGGTGGGCCTGTGAGTGTTCGCCTGCAGGCACAACAGCCCGGGCGTATCCGTTTGACGGTAAGCGACAGCGGAGACGGAATACCCGCAGAGCACATTCCTCACCTGACCCGGCGATTCTACAGAACCGATCCCGGACGTAGCCGCGCCTCGGGCGGTACCGGACTGGGGCTCGCGATCGTGAAGCATATCGTCGAACGCCATCGCGGGCGGTTGTCGATCGAGAGTACACCGGGCCAGGGCACCAGCGTGCAGGTCACCCTTCCGACCGATTTATGATCATTCCGATACATTCCTGTCTTAAAGCAGTAATATATCTGCGCTCTGGGGTTATGCGTCTGACTGCCAATGCCGCGATTTCGTCTTGTGCGCCGTCTAGGGTAAACTGACCATCGCCTAACCCCGCCAATCCGTCTAAGGTGATGGCAAGCAACACATTCACGGGACTAAACGGATGAACATGGATCATACGATCAAGGCCTTCGACGAGGACATCACGCGGCTGCGTGGCCTGATCGCGGAAATGGGCGGCCTTGCCGAAGTCGCGGTGCAGAACGCAATGGACGCGCTCGTCCGCGGTGATGATGAACTGGCCGAAAAAACCATGCGCGGCGACCGCAAGATCGACGATCTGGAAAGCGAAGTCGACAAGCTGGCGATCCGCGTCATAGCCTTACGAGCACCGCTGGCGGACGATCTACGCGAGGTGGTCGCGGCTCTCAAGATCGCCGGCGTCGTCGAGCGGATCGGTGATTACGCCAAGAATATTGCCCGTGCGAGCCGCGAGATCGGCCCGTTCCGGCGCCATTTCGAACCGCTCACGCTGCTCCCAGCGATGGCAGACGTCGCCAGTGAAATGGTCCATGACGTACTCACCGCCTATGCCGCACGCGATGCACAACTGGCGCTTGAGGTGATCGCGACCGATCAGCGTGTCGATGCATTCTACAATTCGATCTTTCGCAACCTCGTCAGCCATATGACTGAAAATCCGTCGACGATTACCAGCGCAGCGCAGTTACTATTCGTCGCGCGTAATCTCGAGCGGATCGGCGATCACGCCACCAATGTCGCCGAAATGGTGCATTTCGCCGCCACTGGACAATATCCAGTGGATCAGGACGACTGACATAAAAATGTAGCCGAGCGGTCATAATGCAATCTCCATCGACCAATCGAAAACGCGAGGATGCGTCATTGGCTGCTGCGAAATTGCTTCTCGTCGAAGACGATCCGGCTTTGCTGGAACTGCTTGAATATCGTTTCCGCAACGAAGGTTACGACGTCAGGGCTACGGCCGATGGCGACGAGGCGCTGATGTTGGCAAGCGAGGAGAGCCCGGACCTGGTGATTCTCGACTGGATGATCGAAGGCACCAGCGGGATCGAAGTTTGCCGCCGCTTGCGGCGCGACAAGGCCACCGCACACGTCCCGATTATCATGCTCACCGCGCGCGAATCGGAAGACGATCGTATTCGCGGGCTGGATACGGGCGCGGACGATTATGTGACCAAACCGTTTTCTCCGCGCGAACTGATGGCGCGGGTTGCGGCAGTGATGCGCCGAATCCGCCCCGCCCTTGCCGGAGAAATGCTGGAAGTCGGCGATATCGTGCTGGATCCGGTGGCGCATAAGGTCAAACGCCGTGGGCGCGACCTGCAACTCGGCCCGACCGAATATCGCCTGCTTAAATTCTTCATGGAAAGCCCCGGACGCGTGTTCAGCCGCAGCCAGTTGCTCGACGGGGTATGGGGAACGGCGAGCGATATCGAATTGCGGACCGTGGATGTCCATATCCGCCGCCTGCGCAAAGCCATAGACATTCCCGAGACGAAGGATCCGGTGCGTACAGTACGATCGGCGGGATATTCCTTCGAATCCTGACTTCTCACACCCCAGGGCAAACGGGCGATCACGCGTTTGCTCTTATGGTTAAGCCCTGTGCCATCACGATCGGTCGGGCAATTTTAAGCCTGGTCGGCCATCAATGAGCGGCGGTACAGGAGACGCAATCGCGTGGTTCTTTCGAACGCCAACATACAAAGCCATGTCGAACGCCGAAGCTTTCGACGTTATACCGTGGACCTTCCTGCACAGCTCAAGCTTATCGGTGGCGATCGCAATGGAAGCTTGAGCGATCTTTCCGAATCCGGCGCTCGGTTTGAGACTGCCACGCCTCCGATTGAAGGGATGAGCGGCCTTCTCGTCTGGGCCGACCAAGAACAGGGTTGTACCGTGATATGGGCGAGCGAGAGTCGCTGCGGACTTCGTTTCGATAGACCGATTCCAAAGCGCGTGGTCGATGCGAATGTGCTGCCGACACCGCCAAAAACCGCTTCCGATGCCAATTTCGACAAAATTCCCTTTGGTGAGAAGCGGGTGAGTTTGGGCCGGGTATAAACCTCCGGCTTCTCATTGGGATCGCCCAATCTCAGCTTTTGTCGGGCTGTTGATCGCGCTGTTCGAAAACGTCTATCAAACGCGTGAGCATATGGCGCAGGATACGCTCCTGCTCCTCCAGTCGTCGCTCGATTGCATCAATTCTGTCCGACACACTTTGACCGGAAGAGTATTCGCGTAGTTCATCAACTTCACGACGTAACTTATTGAATGTTTTATCGCGATGACTAAACGCTTCTTCGATTGCAACGATCTGTGCTTCGACCAGCCCAGATTCACTTCGCACGGCAGTAGGCGCTTGAAGGGCTTCGGCAGAGTGGTTCGACGGCTCATCTAGCGGCATCGAACACTCTTCTACCACCTGATCTTCAGCGTCTCGTTCCATATCTTCCCCCGTAACCCCTTCGATTGTTAGCGACGTATGGTGCGCAAATTCAATTTCCGGACTATCGCGCAATACATCCTCGAGCAATTCAGTGCTCAAAATCATCGATTTGCGCTCGGCTCCAAGTTCCAGCAAGCGCGACATCGCCTGATTTATCAGACCGGGATCACCGTCGGTCGCTTCATGAAGCAGTGCTGGAATTGACGGATCCAAAGCAGGCTGCCCTTCCCAGCCGGCCTCTTTCAACCGACTTTCCATGTAGGGTCCGATTTCGTCGGCCATGAGACCATCGAGCGTGTACTCGACCGTCAGTCGGTCGCGCAGATCGTCCAACCCTGGTGTCTCGGCAATCTGACTCGCCAAGGCAGGTTCACCCGCAAGCACCATCTGAACAAGTGGCCTGTCTCCCAAGCGCAAGCGTCCCAATTCCTGGAGAGCGATCAGCCCTTCTTCGCCAGCCGCTTGTGCATCGTCGACCAGCAACAGAACACGCGAGCCGCGCCGCGCTTCGTCCTGAAAGAATTGGTCGAGCGCCGCCAGTGGGCTCTCAGTCCGTATCTCCGCGTCATCGAGGCCAAATGCCAGAACGACACTCGGAAGCACATCGCTCGCTTCCGCATGGCCTGCTGACAGCAGGGCAAGCGTCACAGCTTCGGCTTCCAGCTTATCGCTCAAATGGAAGAGCAGACTGGTCTTACCGGCACCTTTTGCCCCGGTGACGACGACAATCCCCCCGCCTTTGTTCAGGCCGTGGCCAATCGTTGTGACGGCCTTGCGGAAAGTGAGCCCGGGAAAATATTCGGCCGCGTCGGCCTGGCTGTCAAATGGGCGAGACGACAGGCCATAGAATTCCTCTTGCGTCACCGGCTATCCCCCTTTGCTTGGCGCAATTGATGTGCGTGGCATCATACCAGCATTTCCACCGCAGGCGCGTGGCCAAGAAATGCGCTTGGCGAGGCGCTCGCTCCATAGGCGCCTGCACAGAACACCGCCACGACATCGCCCACTTCAGCGCGCGGCAGCTCGGCACGGTCGGCGAGCCGGTCCAGCGGAGTGCACAGGCATCCCACGACATTGGCCACTTCTTCCGGCTCCGCAGCGAAGCGGGTTGCTATTGCCAGCGGATAGTTCCGCCTCACGACAGTGCCGAAATTGCCCGATGCGGCAAGCTGGTGATGCAAGCCGCCATCGGTAACGAGAAACGTCTCGCCCCCGCTTTCCTTGCGATCGACGATCCGGGTGAGATATACGCCCGCTTCACCCACCAGGTAACGCCCTAGTTCGATATGGAATTCGGTGTCTGCAAGGCCTTCTGGCGGAGTGTCTAGCTTTTCGGCCAGCGCAACACCTACTGCTTCGATATCGAGAGGATGATCACCGGCGAAATAGGGAATGCCGAAACCACCGCCAAGGTTGAGCTTGGGCAGGTCCATCTGCGCCTCTTTAGCCAGCCGCTCGGCGAGAGCGATCGTCGCTGCTTGGGCTTCGATGACGGCTTCGGCGTCGAGTGCCTGACTTCCAGCGAAGATATGCAACCCGCGCCATTCGCAGCCTGCATCCACAATGCGCTTGATCAATGCCGGTGCCCTCACGGCATCGATCCCAAACGGTTTCGCGCCGCCTCCCATTTTCATACCCGAACCCTTGAGTTCGAAATCGGGATTGACGCGAACCGCAAGCCGCGGTGTCACGCCAAGCCGGTTAGCAATCGCCAGCGCCCTGTCTGCTTCTCCCTCACTCTCCAGGTTGAGTGTAACTCCCGCTGCAATTGCGGCTTCGAGTTCGTCGTCACGCTTTCCGGGTCCGGCAAAACTGACACGCTGCATGTCGATCCCAGTTGTCTGGACCATGCCAAGCTCACCACCCGATGCAATATCGAGTCCGTCTGCTAACTCGACCATCAGTTCAAGTATCGGTGCAAAACTATTGGCTTTTATGGCATAATTTATCTTCAGTTGGCGCGGCATTGCGACACGCAAGCGCGCCATGCGCGTTTCGATCAGATGGCGTGAATAGACGAAGAGCGGGGTTTCACCCGCAGTTTCGACCAGCGCGCTCGTGGATATCCCACCAACCGCGAGCTGCTCGTGGATTGTCTCGAAACCCTCCGGAATCGGGCCAAGCGGTTTGGGCTTGATCGTCATGCTTCGATCTCTTTGGCAAGCCCTGCGCGATCGATCTTGCCATTGGGGTTCAAGGGCAGTTCCTCACGCCAGAAAATGCGGCGCGGATGCATGAAATTCGGCAACTCTCGAGCCAGCGCCTTGGCCAGCGCATCCTCGTCAGGCCGGACACCCGGTGCACTGCGAACAAACAGCACTACCGCCTGCCCCAGTCTTTCGTCTGCTGCCCCGAGGGCAACAGCATCCGCGACCAGCCCGGTTGCTACCGCTGCATCCTCGATCTCCTGCGGACTGATGCGATTGCCCGCGCTCTTGATCATGGCGTCGCGTCGCCCAACGAAGTGCAGCAGCCCATCCTTGTCCCGGATAACCCGGTCACCCGACCAGACTGCTGTGCCACCATAACTGCTATGCGCTGGCGCGGGCCTGAAGCGTTCGGCTGTCCGTTCGGCATCCTGCCAGTAACCCTGCGCGACAAGCGGTCCGCAATGCACGAGCTCACCCTCCTCTTCTGAAGACGCTGGGCCGCCCTGCTCATTGACGACCAATATCTCCGCGAAAGGCACAGCGCGCCCCATCGAGGTGGGATGCCTGTCAACCAGCTCTGGATCGAGATAGGTGGAACGAAACGCCTCGGTCAGGCCGTACATCGGATAAAGGTCGGCTTGCGGGAATATCTGACGCAACTTGTTCACGAGTTGGGTGGTGAGCGCGCCCCCGCTGTTGGTCAAGCGCCGCAGCGGTACGCGCGCGTCGTCCGGCCAGTCGATCCCGACCAATTGCCACCATAAAGGCGGGACCGCCGCAAGCGTAGTGACACCATGCCGCGCGCAGGCTTTCACGACGTCACGCGGGAACAGATAATCCAGCGGTACGACACTGCCGCCCACAAGCCATGTGCTGAGCAACTGGTTCTGCCCATAGTCGAACGACAGCGGCAACACCGCCAGCGTGACGTCATCGGAGGCAAGCTTAAGATATCGCGCCACACTGACGGCACCCAGCCACATGTTCGCATGGCTCAGCATCACCCCCTTGGGTTTGCCGGTCGATCCGGAAGTATAGAGGATCGCTGCGAGGCCGTGCGGATCCCGTTTCGATGCTTCGGGGCCTTCAGTGCACGTGCGAGCTTGAGCGACGGCTTCTGCCTCCGCGATCGCCTTGCAGCCAGCGGGAACATCTCTTTCCTCCAGCGTTGCCAGGCGCGATTGCGTTGCGATCAGCAGTGATGCTCCGCTATCCGATAATATATGCGCGACCTGCGCATGCTTGAGCAACGGATTGATCGGTACATGCACGAGACCGGCTCTCGCCGCTGCCAGCGGCAGAAGACAAGTCAGTTCGCCCTTTGCCGCCCAACTGGCGACCCGCTCGCCCTCCCCGCATTTTCCAGTTAGCCAACCGGCGAGAGCCGAAACCCGCTCGTCGAGCATCGCATAGCTTAACACGCCCTCGCGCAGCACCAATGCCGGAGCGTCAGGCTTTCCCATCAGAGCAAGATGATCGATCGTGCGGAGTGTGGTATGGGCCATTGATCGTGAGATATCGAGCGCGAAACGTGAAAGCGCAAGCGCCACCGCGACTTGCGCCACATCGGCGCTGTGGTTAAGGCGCGCTGCCTTACCAAAGCGGGGTCAATCAAGAGACGATGCCCATGAATGCCGATACTGCCAGCCAGAAGGCCACCGGGCCATCGCGCGCCGAGGTCGACGATGCACTCAAGGCGATCCTCGTGGACGTTCTGGGGCTGGACCCTGAAACGGTGGGAGGCTTTGGCCCTGATACCGGCTTGTTCGGGCATTTGCCCGAGCTCGATTCCATGGCGGTAGCGACCCTGCTCACCGAAATGGAAGATCGCTTGCACATCATCATCGACGATGACGATGTCGAAGGCGAAATGCTGGAAACCTATGGCGGGCTGCTGGCCTTTGCTGAAGCCAAGGCGATAGCAGCCTAACGCACAAACAGGCTGGTCAGCTCGACATGGGTCGACCACCGGAATTGGCCCACAGGTCGCAATTTCTCCAGTTGGAATCCCGAGTCCACCAGCGCCTTGGCATCCTTTGCCCAACTGGACGGATTGCAGCTGATATATGCGACCCGTTCAAGCGTGCTGCCGGCAATGGCCGCGATCTGCTCGCGCGCACCGGCACGCGGCGGATCGAGCAGCACAGCTCCGAAACGATTGAGTTCTTCCGGCTGGAGCGGATTGCGGAACAGGTCGCGGTGGAGAGCATGGACCTGCTTCGCTTGCGTGGACGCTGCCGCCCTGCACGCAAGATGGGCATCGCGCGAAGCCTCCACAGCAAGAACGCGGCTCGATCGGGCCAAACCGAACGCAAAAGTACCCAAGCCTGCAAACAGATCCGCAACCACTCCGGCTGACCCGCAGAAATCCAGCGCGTCACGCAGCAACACGGCCTCACCATCGAGTGTCGGTTGGAGGAAGGCTCTGGGCGGAAGCGGTATCGCAACCCCAGCAAGGGTTACCGTAACGGGTTGCGGTTCCCACATCGTTTCTGGCCCGTAGCCTTGATCGACTCCGATCCGGGCCACGCCATGATCCTGTGCGAAATCGAGCAATGCCTCGGTTGGCCCAAGCCCGTCGAGCGCAAATCCTTTCAACTCGCAATCGATGCCCTGATCCGCCATCGTCAGGGCGACGTCGATGGGATTCTTGCCACCCCATTGCCCGATTAAATCGCGCAGCGGAGCGACCAGGGCAAAAAGGTCTGGATGGAGTATAAGGCATTCGGTCAGATCCACAATGCGGTGAGAACCCGCCGCACGAAACCCGAGCGCTGCGCCTTTTGAGGTCTTCAATCCATGGAGCGTTGCACGCCGCCTGCTGTTCGGTGGAGAAAGGTGCGTTTCCAGCACCTCGTCTATCGAGAGCCCCTGACCTTCGGCGGCGTGGACGATGCGCTCGGTGACGAACTGGCGGAGAGCCGTTTCATCAGCATGTTGCAACTGGCAGCCGCCACAGTCGGCGAAGTGGCGGCAAGGCGGGGCGACGTGATGGGGGCCGCGCTGCAATTCTCCATTGTCGAGCAGTATATCACCGGGCGCCGCGCTAGCGACATGGCGACCATCCGCCGTGACGCCATCGCCCTTGGCGGCGATGCGTTCGATAAATCCTGCTTCCGTCACAGGAAATGCGCCAACGCGCGGTTGACGCATGACGCCAGTTCACTTGCCGTGAACGCCGGTCCCGCGAGCGCTGCCGATCGGGCATGAATCCATACTCCTTCCTCCGCCGCACGCGCGGGATTGCCGTGTCCGGAAAGCCGGGAACCGACAATACCCGCCAGCACATCGCCGCTACCCGCAACCGAGAGCCAGCTCGATCCGCGCGAAAAAAAGGTCAGCCTCCCATTTGCGGAAGCCAGCACCGTGTCAGGCCCCTTGGCGAGGATATTTGCGCCGATGGCGTCACGCAGTCCTGTCGCTTGCCCGACCTTGTCATCGGCTGTGACGTCGAACGCGCTGCACAGCGCCGCCAACTCGCCTTCATGCGGCGTCAGGCAAAGCTGGGACGCTTCGACGCCTTCAAGCATGTCAGCGTCGAGCAAGTGCAACGCATCGGCGTCGATCACCGTGGGACGCTTGGCGGCGAGCACAGTGTCGAGACGCTCTCGCGCCACATCGTCACGGCCAAGCCCCGGACCGATGAGCAGTGCACCGATACGATTGTCCTGTAACCCCTCGTCAAGCGGCTGATTTTCGACAACCAGATCGGGTGGTGAGCAGGACAGGGAACGTTCGCTGAGCAGCTTAACGTAGCCCGCTCCGGCGCGCATTGCCGCCTCACAGGCAAGCAGTGGAGCACCAGGCATGGCTCCGGCGACCACAGCCAGCAAGCCGCGCTTGTATTTGTAGCTGTCCGGGCCGGGAGCTTCGATACGCGGCGCACTCGAAAGATTGGCGTCACTGCCGCCGAGTGCCAAATCGATATCCACGAGGCGCTTTTGCCCCATTTCTGCGCTGGCGGGCATCAGCCAATGCGCGCGCTTCCACGCACCCAACGCCAGCGTCAGATCGCAACGATAAGGCGCGGCCAACCATTCGCCGCTATCGCTCAGCACACCGCTCGGCACATCAATTGCAATCTTGTATGAAGAAGTATTATCAAACTGCTTTAATAATTCAGCAAATTTGCCTTCCACAGTGCGAGAAAGCCCGTATCCGAACAGGCAATCGACCAGCACAGGATCGGACAACTGGCCCGAATCGTCGACTTGTCCTTCATATTGCGTGCGGGCTTTGGCGGCAGACTCTGTTGTCGGTTCAACGGGTGCGATGACCCTGACCGTTAGACCCGCCTTCCGCAAACTCTCGGCGATGACGTAACCATCGCCGCCATTGTTCCCCGGCCCGCATAGCACCGTAACCGCCCTGCCCGCAGCGAGGCGCACAACCCATTGCGCCGCGCCCTCGCCTGCGCGCTGCATCAGCTCCCACTCGCTGACGCCCGCGGCCATCGCGGCCTTTTCAGCGGCGCGCATCTGCGCAACGGACATTACCGCCGCGCTCATGCCGGAATACCCTCAGATATCGGCGAAAACGTGCGTTTCCTTGGCCGCACCCGGATGGGTAACCGCGCCCTTGGAAGCAGGGCCGACATTCTGGGCAAATCGCCACAGGGCTCCGGACTGATAGTCATTCTGGCGCGGCTGCCACGCCTTGCGCCTTTCGTCCAGCACCGAAGGCGCAACATCGAGATCGATCGTCCCCTGTTCGGCATCGATAACGATCATATCGCCATCCTCGATCAGCGCGATCGGACCACCATCGGCGGCTTCCGGTCCGACGTGGCCGATGCAAAATCCCCGCGTTCCACCCGAGAAGCGCCCGTCGGTGATCAGCGCGACCTTCTCGCCCATACCCTGCCCATAGAGCGCCGCAGTTGTGGCGAGCATTTCGCGCATTCCGGGGCCGCCCTTAGGACCTTCGTAGCGGATCACAATCACGCAGCCGTCAGCGATATCGCGATCCTCGACCGCGCGGAACGCGTCTTCCTCACATTCGAAGACGCGCGCGGGCCCGGAAAACGTCAATCGCTGCATCCCTGCAACCTTCACGATCGCGCCGTCCGGGGCCAGCGTGCCTTTCAGGCCCACGACACCCCCAGTCGGGGTAATCGGCCTGGAAACGTCGTAGAACACTTTCTGGTCCGGGTTCCAGGTGATCTCCTCGATATTCTCGCCCAGCGTCTTGCCGGTAACGGTCATCGGATTGGGATCGAGGAACCCGCCGTCGAGCAGCGTTTTCATGCCCATATAGACACCGCCCGCCTCGTGCATGTCCTTGGCAACATAGCGCCCACCGGGCTTTAGGTCGGCGATATAGGGCGTCGATTTGAAGATTTCTGCGACATCGAACAAGTCGAACGCGATCCCGGCTTCGTTGGCCATCGCGGGCAGATGGAGCGCGCCATTCGTCGATCCGCCGGTCGCCGCGACCACGCGCGCGGCGTTCTCGAATGCAGCGCGGGTGCAGATATCGCGTGGGCGGATGTTCTTTTCCAGCAACGTCATCACCTGCCGTCCGGCAGCAAGCGCAATTTCCTCACGCGATTTATAAGGAGCAGGGGCCATATTGCTGTTTGGTAGTGACAATCCAATTGCCTCGCCGACGCAGGCCATGGTGTTGGCGGTGAACTGTCCACCGCAAGCGCCATGACCCGGGCAAGCTACCTTTTCGAGTGCGGTCAACTCGGTCAGTGGGCAATTCCCAGCGGCGAACTGGCCGACCGCTTCGAACACATCGACTACGGTCACGTCTTCATCATGAAACCGGCCCGGCAGGATCGACCCGCCGTAGACGAAGATGCTCGGCACATTGAGGCGCAGCATCGCCATCATCATGCCGGGCAGGCTCTTGTCGCATCCCGCAAAGCCAACGAGAGCATCATAGCAGTGACCGCGCACCGACAATTCGACCGAATCCGCAATCACCTCGCGGCTGACGAGCGAGCTCTTCATCCCCTGATGCCCCATGGCGATGCCGTCGGTCACGGTGATGGTGTTGAACCGCCGCGGCATTCCGCCGCCTTCCTCCACCCCGAGTCGGCAGATGTCGGCCTGGGCGTTCAAGGTGGTGTTGCAAGGCGCACTGTCATTGCCCGCGCTCGCGATGCCGACGAAGGGCCGCGCGATCTCTTCCTCGGTCAGCCCCATCGCATAATAATAGGATCGGTGCGGCGCCTTTTCGGGGCCGACCGACACATGGCGGCTCGGTAGGCGGGATTTATCGAAAATCTTGGTCATGGGGGCTTCTCCGTAGGCGAAGCCCATTGCGCGCGCGGGGTTTTGTTTCAACCCCTAACCACAAAAGGAAATATTATTTGCCTTCAAGCGCAAGCAGCACGCGCCCTGCAACATCTGCGATCATCGAGGCCCAACGGGCCTGCCCCGCTTCGTTGACGATGAGATCCTGACGCACTTCAATGGTGCAATAAGGAATACCAGCCGCCTCGGCATGGCGATCCATGGTCGCATTGAGTTCCTTGCCCGAATAGGGCTGGTTGTCGCCAACATTCACACCTTGCTCACCGAACAAGCGGATCGCGTGGCGTGCTGCGCTATCGTCCTTGTTGTACAGCAGCCCCACTTCCCACGGGCGCTCCTCGTCGCTCGTCGCGAGGCTCGGAGTAAAGCTATGCAGGGCGAGAATCAGACCCGGCTGGGTTTCGTCCAGAAATTCCGCAAATGCAGCATGATAGGGGCGATGAAAGCGGTTGAGACGCATTTCCAGATCCGCGCCGATGTTGCCTGGGATCAGATGGCCGTCGCTTGTGGTTGGTACGACTGCCCGATCATCCTCATTGCGATGCAGGTCACAGATCAAACGGCTCACGCAGGCGATATGCGCAGGCATGTTATGGCGACGTGCAAGGCGTTCTGTCAGCCCCTCCACCCCTATATCGACTGCAATATGCTCGTTCAGCAGCGTTGGATCGATGCCGAGAGGAATATCGTCGGGCACATAGTTGGAAGCATGGTCAGCAACGCACACGATGCCGCCAGGGCGGGCAAATTCGCGAGAGAGCTGGCGAAAGGCCACTTCCTCATTCATCGCAACGCTCCGCTCATCTGCCACCACCCCTTATGTGTTTCTGCCAGCCGATCGCTGGCGGCATCTCTCGCTTGTCGATCAGGGTATAAAGCAAAACATGTCGCCCCCGAACCGGACATACGCACGAGATCGGCCCCGGTTTCATTGAGCGCTGCCAGCACACCGGCAATCGGCGGGCACAGGCTGATCGCCGGGGCTTCCAGATCGTTGCGTCCCGCCATTGCAATGGCGCGCGCATCGCCCTCGGGTAGCGGTCCCAGATCGCAACCGTCCCAATGCTTGAACACCGGCCCGGTCGCGAGCGGGACACGCGGGTTGACCAGCAGCACGTGCGTTCCGGCAAGGCTGTCGTCGGCAGGCTCGAGTTCGGTCCCGGTCCCGCGTCCGATACAGGTGCGGCTTTCGACGCAGGCGGGTACATCAGCGCCGAGCTTTGCCGCCCTTTCGCGCCAGTCAACTGGCAGACCATGGCGCTCACGGATCATCCGGAAGACCGCGCCCGCATCCGCAGAACCGCCGCCCAGCCCTGCCGCGACGGGAAGGTTCTTCTCCAGCGTAATGTGAAACCCATCGGGATGCGGTAAGGCAGCCAGCGCAAGAGCGACAAGATTGCCGAAAGGGTCGTCCAGGCGCCCCGCAAACTCACCCTGGATCGTCAGGCCGTCGCGCTCTGCCATTCGAGCAGAGAGAACATCGCCCACATCCACGAATGCGAACAACGTCTCCAGCTCGTGATACCCATCGTCATGCCGCTGGCGGACATGCAGCGCGAGGTTGATCTTGGCGAAGGCGGTTTCGGTTATCACCAACATTTCCTGCAGTTACAAATAGATGCCTTTTATTTTCAACCGGACTTGAGAAGACACCTCCAGAGGGGGCGGATTATTTTTCGCAGCGGCAACATAATTGACGATCGATCGTTGTGAATGGTGCGGCGCTGATAGTGCTGCATTTCAGGACATTGGACCGTGCAGACCTCAACTATAATCGGATATCTTTTCGTGGCCTTGGCCGTGGTGATCCTCATCGGCACGTTTTACGCAGTTCGCAAATATGCTCCTAATCGAGTGTACGCGCGAAGGGTGCGAGACGATCGAATCAGGCAGCGTGCAGCGAGAGAGGCGTTGAAGTCGAGCTAGAGCCGACCAGCCAGGTCGACTGCAACCGCTGCCAGTTGCAGCCGACCCGGTGAATCACATATTCGGATAGTTAGGCCCGCCACCACCCTCAGGCGTCGTCCATTCGATGTTCTGGTTGGGGTCCTTGATGTCGCAGGTCTTGCAGTGGACGCAGTTCTGGCTGTTGATCTGGAACTTCATCGCCCCGCTGTCCTCGTCTTTCAGCCATTCATAGACCCCCGCCGGGCAATAGCGCTGCGACGGGCCGGCATAGACCTCGTACTCGCTGGTATATTGCAGCTCGGGGTCTTTCAGCTTCAGGTGGCACGGCTGGTCCTCGGCGTGGTTGGTGAAGCTGAAGGCCACATTTGTCAGCCGGTCGAAGCTAAGGACGCCGTCGGGCTTGGGATAATCGATCGGCTTGTAGAGGTCCGCGCGTTGCAGCGCCTCGTAATCGCGGTGATGCTTCATCGAAATCGGCAGTCCGATCTTGAGATACCGCATCCACATGTCGATCCCGGCGAGGATCGTGCCGAAATCGGCGCCATACTTCGCCACCGCCGGTTCGGCGTTCTGGACCAGCTTCAACTCCTTGGCGACCCAGCTTGCGCGCAGCGATGCGTCGTAATCGGCCAGCTCGGTCTTTTCCTGACCCGAGCCGATTGCCGCCGCCGCCGCCTCGGCCGCCAGCATTCCGCTCTTCATGGCGGTGTGGCTGCCCTTGATCCGCGGCACATTGACGAAGCCAGCCGCGCAGCCGATCAGCGCACCGCCGGGGAACGCGAGCCTTGGCACGGATTGCCACCCGCCCTCGTTGATCGCACGCGCGCCATAGGCCACGCGCTTCCCACCTTCGAGGATCGCGGCGATTTCAGGGTGGTGCTTCCAGCGCTGGAATTCCTGATAGGGCCGGACATAGGGGTTTTTGTAATCGAGCGCGGTCACGAAGCCGAGCGCGACTTGGTTGTTCGCCTGATGGTAGAGAAACCCACCGCCCCAGGTATCGGTTTCCGAGAGCGGCCAGCCCTGTGTGTGGATTACGCGACCCGGCACATGCTTAGCGGGATCGATGTCCCATAATTCCTTGATCCCGAGACCATAGACCTGCGGCTGGCAATCCGCCTCAAGGTCGAACTTCGCCTTCATCTGCTTGGTCAGATTGCCGCGCGCGCCTTCGGCAAAGAAGGTGTACTTGGCGTGGATTTCCATTCCGGGCTGGAAATCGGGCTTGTGGCTGCCGTCGGCGGCAATGCCCATATCCTGCGTCACCACGCCGGACACCGCGCCACTCTCATCGAACAGCACTTCGGCAGCGGGAAAACCGGGGAACACCATCACCCCGAGCGCTTCAGCCTGTTCGGCGAGCCAGCGAGTGAGGTTGCCGAGCGAGCCGGTATAGCAACCGTGGTTATGCATGAAGGGCGGCAGGAAAAACTCGGGCATCGAGCCCTTGCCGGTCTTGGTCAGTGTCCAGTGCTGGTTGTCGGTCACCGGCACTTCGGCCATCGGGCAATTCTGTTCGCGCCATTCGGGCAGCAGTTCGTCGAGTGCCTTGGGATCGACCACTGCGCCCGACAGGATATGCGCCCCGATCTCGCTGCCCTTTTCAAGCACGATGACTTCCAGCGCGTCGTTCAATTGCTTCAGGCGGATGGCCGCTGCCAGCCCCGCCACTCCCCCGCCGACAATGACGACATCGCAGGGCATCGATTCGCGTTCGCTCATTTCCGTCTCATTTCGTCGTTTTGTCCTGCGCAATGCCTTGATTGCGCGAACGCTACAGGTCAAGACCCGTGAAGGGATCGAAAATGAGCGCACAAACCGCCTTGGACAGGGATAATCATGGGCTTGCCGCGGAATATGCGGCCGCTCTCGCATGGTGGCGCGAGGCGGGAGTCGATCATGATTTTTCGGATGATCCTCAGGGCTGGTTGAGCGAAGAGGAACCGCAAACTCCGGAGGCTCCCCCACCTCGGACCGTTCCGCGCCATCCCGAGACCGACGCTCTCGAACGGGCGCTTACCCCTGCTCCTCCCCCGTCTATTGGCCCGACGCGCGAGGCGTGGCCCGATACGCTGGAAGCTTTCGCGCAATTCTGGCTGCACGAACCGTCGATCGAACCCGGCGCGCTTACCGAACGCGTAGCTCCGCGCGGGAATGCCGGTGCTTCGGTCATGGTAATCGTCGGCCAGCCCGAAGAGGGTGATCGAGAAGTCCTGCTGGCTGGCGCGCAGGGCAAAATGCTCTCGGCGATCCTTCGTGCTATCGGAGAGGATGACAGCCAGACTTACATTGCAAGCGCCTTGCCGCGCGTCACGCCTTTGCCGGATTGGAGTGTGCTGGCGCAAGCCGGATTGGGCGAACTGACCCGCCACCATATCGGGCTGGTCGCGCCCAAGCGCGTGCTGGTTTTCGGACGCAGCATGGCGCCGCTGTTTGGCGGCGAGGCAGGCCCGCAATTACTCGCCGTTAAGGATAATGCGATACCTCTCCTTATCGCACCCGCACTCGAAACGCTGGCCCGCTCGCCCGGACAGCGCCAGAGATTCTGGACCCATTGGCTGAACTGGACGCGCCGATGAAAAAACGCACCCTTCTCGCCAGCCTTCTGGCCGCCCTTGCGCTCCCGGTGAGCGCCAACGCCAGCAGCCTGAGCGTCAACTACTTCACCCGCGCTACCTCGGCAGCGGTGCCGCAATTGCTCTCCGACAGCGACCGGACCTATTACACCACTCTGTTCGGCGCGATCGATGCCAAGAACTGGGATCAGGTTGAGGTGCTTTTGGCGCAGCGGCAGGATGGGCCTCTGCAGGGGTTTGCCCTGGCGAGCTATTTCCTCGATGCCAGCAGCCCGAAGATCCCGCTCGATCGGCTGACCGACTGGTTGCAGAAATATCCCGATCTCCCGCAAGCAGCGCAGATCGCGCAGCTTGCCTACAAGCGCGGATTGACCACCGCACCAACCCTGCCGATTGCGCAGCAGCTGCAGAGCCAGCCCGGCCTGACCCGCCGAAGCCGCCCGCCGAGCGTCAACGACGGAACGATGCCCGCCGATATCGCTTCGCAAATCACTCAGAAGATCGTCTCGGACGATCCCGACGGCGCGCGGCTGCTGCTCGATGGCGTGGATGCGACCCTGTCCCCGCAGGCGCGCGCCGAATGGCGTCAGAAGGTCGCCTGGAGCTATTACATCGAGAACCGCGATGCAGAGGCCTATGCGCTGGCTCGCACGGTAACCGATGGGTCCGGTCCGTGGGTGGCAGAGGGTGAATGGGTTGTCGGACTTGCTGCGTGGAGACTCGACGATTGCCGTGATTCCGCGGTCGGATTCCAGCGCGCCGCCGCATCTACCTCCGATCCCGAACTGACCGCCGCCTCGCGTTACTGGGCATCGCGCGCGTTAATTCGTTGCCGCAAGCCGGACGAAGCCGCCAAGCAGTTGCGCGACGCGGCCCGCTATGACGAAACGCTTTATGGAATGCTCGCGCTCGAACAACTCGGCGTCCATTATTCGGGCGAGTTCCGCAAACCCGACCTGACCGCTGACGACTGGCGGCAACTTTCCAATGACGAGAACGCCCGCGAAGCGGTGATGCTGTCCGAACTTGGCCGCACGGCTGATGCGGAGACGGCGCTCAAATATCAGGCGCGCATCGGCAATCCGCGCGAGTTCGATTCACTGGCTCGGCTCGCCCGCGCGCTCGGTCTTGCCGGGGCGCAGCGGTTCATGGCTTACAATGTCCCGCGCGGAGCGACACCCGATCCCAGCCTGCGCTGGCCGGTGGCGAGCGAGGCACCGCGTGGGGGCTGGCGTGTCGATCCAGCGCTCGCCTTCGCCCATGCGCTGCAGGAATCGAGCTTCCGGCCCGACGCGGTGAGCCAGGCCAATGCGATCGGCCTGATGCAAGTCCGCCCGATCGCCGCGCGCGAGCATGCCGGGGCGATCAATCTCGATGCGCGCTATGTCGACCTCAAGGACCCTTCGACCAATCTCGCGCTGGGCCAGCAGACGCTGCAGTCGCTCGCCGACGCGAGTGCCACCGGCGGTTCGCTGCCCAAGGTCATGGCCGCCTACAACGCGGGCCTTTCGCCGGTCACGCGCTGGAACCGCGAGGTCAACGACATGGGCGATCCGCTGCTGTGGATGGAATCGATCCCCTATTGGGAAACGCGCGGCTATGTGAACATCGTCATGCGCAATTACTGGATGTATTTGCGGCAGGCAGGCGCCCCAGCCCCGAGCCGGGTGACGCTGGCAGAGAACGCCTGGCCCAAATTCCCCAAGGAGCGCTGAATCATGGCGATCGACGAAAGCCGAACTTTCAAGCCGATCCGCATCGCCCTGCTGACGGTTTCCGACACGCGCAGCGCAGCGGACGACACATCGGGCGATATCCTCGCCGAACGTATCGAAAGTGCCGGTCACGAACTCGTCGCGCGCGAAATCAGCCGGGACAGCGTTGAACAGATCGCTGCCCACCTCCACCGCTGGATCGATGACGAGAATGTCGATGCGGTGGTGACAACCGGCGGCACTGGCCTGACCGGTCGCGACGTGACACCCGAGGCGCTCGACCGCGTCAAGAGCAAGGACATTCCCGGTTTCGGTGAATTGTTCCGGATGCTGAGCTACGAAACCATCGGAACCAGCACGATCCAGAGCCGCGCCTGCGCGGTGCTGGCGCGCGGCACCTATATCTTCGCCCTGCCCGGTTCGAACGGTGCGGTGAAGGACGGCTGGGACATGATCCTTGCCGAACAGCTCGACAGTCGCAATCGCCCCTGCAATTTCGTGGAACTGATGCCGCGCCTGCGCGAACGCTGACCGGCTAGAGATCGCGCGCGAGGATGATGTCCTCATCAGCGTGTTCGCCGACCATGAAGGCATAAGGTCCGATCTCGCGAAAGCCTTGCCTCGCGTAAAATGCCCGCGCGCGGTGGTTCTCGGTGAATACCGAGAGATACAGCGTTTCTGAACCGCCTGCGCGCGCCTCGGCGAAGGCCCAGTCCATCAGTGCACCGGCAATCCCGGTCCCGCGCGCGCTGGGCAGGAGGTAGAGCTGGCACAATTCAGCAGCCGCTCCAGGCGCTTCAACGGGCAGCCTCAACGGCCCGAGCTTGGCGTAGCCCAGTTGCGCGCCGCCTCGCTCTGCCAGACGGAGGGTGTAATCCGGGTTCGCTATCTGCACGGCGAACGTGGACGCTGCGTTGTCGGCAAGAAAACTGGCCAGATCCTCAGGCCGGTAAAGATGCCCGAATATCTCGGTAAAGGTAGCCGCGAACAGGGCGCCGATCCTGTCAGCATCATCGATTGCGGCGTTGCGATAGGTCGTCGGTTCCATCGGCTGCGCGCTTAGCCGCAAGCCGACCAGGTGGCTAGCGCGATCTCCATTGAGTCGACCTTATGTTCCGTTTATGTTCTTTATTATGGAACGCCGATTCGAACGTCCCGTCGATGGCCGCGGCGCGCAGTCAGGCGCCGTCCCGACACGCTTCGGGCTGGCACAGCGCGAGTCGGACGGGGATTGGCGTGACTATATGGAGATGCTGGACGGGCCGCCGGTCAAGCTGCGCACCAGCGTGGTGGTCGAGCATCCCAAGACCATCGTCACCTTCAACACCTCCCCTGACATCGGCTTCGACCGCTCGATCAACGCCTATCGCGGCTGCGAACACGGCTGCATCTATTGCTTTGCGCGCCCAAGCCACGCCTATCACGACCTGTCACCGGGGCTGGATTTCGAGACCAAGCTGTTCGCCAAGCCCAACGCCGCGCCATTACTCAGAGAGACGCTGGCGAAGGCGAAATACACACCGCGCCCGATTGCGATGGGGACCAATACCGATCCCTACCAACCGATCGAAAGCCGTTATCGCATCACCCGCAGCGTGCTGGAGGTGTGCCTCGAAGCGCGCCATCCGGTGACGATCACCACCAAATCCGACCGGGTGCTGGCCGATCTCGACCTGCTTACGGAGCTTGCCAAGCACCGACTGGTGGCGGTGGCGGTTTCGGTAACGACATTCGATCCGAAGCTGTCGGGAAAGCTCGAACCGCGCGCAGCCGCGCCCGCCAAGCGTCTCGCCGCGCTTGGGAAACTGGTCGAAGCCGGCGTGCCCACCCACTGCTCGGTCGCACCGGTCATCCCGGCGATCACCGACGAATTCATGGAGGAGATCGTCGAGCGCGCTGCGGCGCTGGGCGTCGGGTCATGCGGCTGGATCCCGCTGCGCCTGCCGCACGAAGTTGCCCCGTTGTTCCGCGAATGGCTCTCCGTCCATTTCCCCGAGCGCGGCGACAAGGTGATGAGCATCGTCCGCTCGATCAGGGGCGGCCGCGACAATGATCCCGACTTCTTCACCCGCATGAAACCGAGCGGCGTCTGGGCCGACCTGTTCCGCGCACGGTTCCGGCTGGCGTGTAAGCGTGTGGGATTGGGGAAGGCGAATTTCGAGCTTGATTGTAGCCAGTTCAGGCGGCCGAGCATGGGCGGGCAGTTGCGATTGTTATGACGTCCGCGATGTTGGGGGAAGCGGACGTTATCGCTGCCAGACAATGAAGGTGGCATTCGAGATGCAACCCATCGCTTTAATCATCTCATTCTCATCGAAACCAGGCAACGCCAAGAGAGCATCAAGAACGCTTTTCTCACCCGTCGCACCCTGAGGAAAGCCACAGGCAAGTTGTCCGTCTGCGCCATACAAAAGCCACCACACATCTGCGCCCCAAGGTCCGCTATCATTCGCTGCAATGGCGACAGTTATTAAGTCTTCGCGGGTCACGAAGACCGTCTTGCCGGTTTGGTCGGTCGCGCGAAAGGCGGCTTCGTCAGCGGAGACGTTCCACAAGCATTCGGGATAAAGACCTTTTGGCTTTTTGAGCCGATTAATGAATGACTTCAGCCAGTTCATCGCTATCCAATGGCATGACCACCCAACGTCCGCAACGTTGTCGTTTCCTGACATTCACCCAAACCCCTCCCCACCCACGCCCGGCTTGAAGCGCACCAATCGGCTATCAACCAGCGCCGCGGTGCGGTTCACCACCGCCTGCTGGTACTCAGGGTCCTTGATCATTTCGAAGAACGCCGCCGCGTTGGGATACTCCGCCACAAAGCCATCGTCCCAGCGCATTTCCTCGGGACCGGTGACGACCGTTTGGAACGCGCCGCGCCAAACGATCCGCCCGCCCACGCGGCGGAAGATCGGGCCGCTTGTCTTGCCATATTCCTCGTAAGCGCGCCGTCCGCTCCAGCCCTTGTCGGCATTGGCGTGGCCCGCCGGGTATTCCGCCAGTTCGCGGTATTGCAGCAGGTTGAGCATATGGATCGGCTCGTCGCGCGGCAGGTTCTTGAACGCCTCGAAATTCGCGCGGCTGGGGTCGATATAGCGGGTGGTCATGGCCTCTCTCCGGTTTTTGTCAGGTCGTGCTGCATATACACCGTGTCGAGCTTGCGACCGAACTTGGTGCCCACGTTACGCATTCGTCCCGCATGAGCAAAGCCAAGGCGGTGATGCAGTGCGACCGACGCGGGCTCTCCGCCGCCGATCACGGCGATCATCTGTTCGAAACCTGCCCTGCGCGCAGCCTTGATTAACCCCGTCAGGAGCGCCGTCCCAACACCGCAACCCACAGCATGTGGTGCGACATAGATGCTGTTCTCGCAAGTGTGCGCATAGGCGGCGCGGTCACGGAATTGCGTGGCGTAGCAATAGCCAATCACGACGCCTTCGCGCTCCGCTACGAGAAACGGCCAGCCACGCGCTGAGACATCGGCAATTTTGCCGCGCCAGAACGCGAGGTTTGGTGGCTCGGTGTCGAAGGTTGCCGTCCCATTGGCGACGTGGTGAGCATAAATCGCCCGGACCGCTTCCGCGTCATCCGCCAACGCCGGACGACAATCCATTTCAGCCAAGCACGTAATCCGAAAATTGCTCGCGCAGATCCTTCTTGCTGATCTTGCCGGTAGCGGTGTGGGGAATCTCGTCCACGAACTCGACCGCATCGGGCAACCACCATTTGGCGACCAGCGGCTTAAGGTGTTCGATGATTTCGCCCCCGGTTACGTCCGCTCCCGATTTGCGCACCACGAACAGCACAGGGCGCTCGTCCCACTTGGGGTGCGGCATACCGACCGCTGCCGCCTCAGCCACAGCAGGATGCCCGACAGCGGCATTCTCCAGCTCGACCGAACTGATCCATTCGCCACCCGACTTGATGACATCCTTGGTCCGGTCGGTGAGTTGCAGCGTGCCGTCGGGGTGGATGATGCCGACATCGCCGGTGTCGAACCAGCCATCGGCATTGATCGCGTCCTGCTCCGCCTTGAAATAGCGCTTCACCACCCACGGTCCGCGGATTTGCAGCGCGCCGCTGCTCTCTCCGTCGCGTGGCAGCTCGGTGGACATGTCGTCGAGGCTGACGGTGCGTAATTCGACACCGAAGGTCGGACGTCCCTGCATCTGGACGACATCGCATTGCTCGGAAAAGCCCTTGTCCGCCCAATCGAAGGTCGGCGCGCCGACCGTCCCGATTGGACTGGTCTCGGTCATGCCCCAGGCGTGGGCTACGCGAATGCCCGCTTTCATAAGGCGCTCGATCATGAAGCGCGGCGCAGCCGATCCACCGATGATCGCCTGCTTGAGCTTGGGCAGACCGCGTCCGGTTTCGTCGACGTGCTGGAACATCGCCAGCCACACGGTCGGCACACCCGCCGAGTGGGTGACGCCTTCGTTCTCGATCATGTCGCAAAGTACCTGCGGATCGTTGACTGCCGAATAGACGAATTTCACCCCGGTCATGGCGCCTGCCCATGGCAGCCCCCAGCTCGCCGCATGGAACATCGGGACCACGGGCAGCATCACGCTTTGCGCGTCGAAATCGAACGCCATCGGCTGGATGCCCGCCCAGGCATGCAGCATGGTCGAGCGGTGTTCGTAGAGCACGCCCTTGGGGTTGCCGGTGGTGCCGCTGGTATAACACAACATGCACGGATCGCGCTCGTCGACCCCGGCCCATTCGGCCTTGCCGTCATGCGCACCGATCCAGTCCTCGAACGCGATCGCGTCGGAACCTACCGGGGGATCGAAACAGATGTAATGTTCGACTGTCGACCACGATTTGCGCATCTTGTCGATGATCGGCTGGAACGCAGCATCGTACAGCAACACGCGGTCTTCGGCGTGATTGACGATGTATTCGAGCTGGTCGTCGAACAGGCGCGGATTGATCGTGTGCAGCACTCCGCCAACGCCGGTTGCCCCGTACCAGCTGACCAGATGGCGCGAGTGGTTCATTGCGAGCGTCGCTATTCGGTCGCCCTTGGCAATCCCGGCAGCGCGCAGCGCCTGCGTCATCTTCAGTGCATCGCGGCGAATGCCGGCCCAGTCGGTGCGGGTCTCGCTGCCATCCGCCCAATGCGTCACATGCTCGCGCGCGCCATGTTCGCGTGCGGCATGATCGATCAGGTGATGAACGACCAGGTCCCAATCCTGCATCGCACCCAGCATAGTCTTACTCTCCTCGTCCCCTCGCCCTCGTTAGAAGGCCCCACTTCAGGCGACGAGTTTCAGGTGTGAACCGCCTCGCCGCGTTGTCAGTTGCACTTTGGCAAGACCGGGGACGCTTGCCAAGCGCTCAGCGAGTTCGCCGTCGAGTTTGAAAGACCGGCCGAGGCGCAGTGTCGGTTCGATGGCCGTGCCGGTGCGCAGGGTCGCCAGCACCTCACCCGTGCCGCCGACATCGCCCAATTCCAGTTTGAGCGCATCGAGCGCGGAGACATCTTCGATCTCAAGCGTCAGCAGCATCCGCGCGCTGGCCGTGACCTTGTCGAGCGGTGTGCCGCCGCGCACGGTGATCCGGGGCGGCTCATCCGGGCTCGGACTGTCAAGTTCCACCTGGAGGAGAATGCATGTCCCCTCTTCCGCCCAGCGGACAAAGCTGTCGACGAGGCTCTCCTCGAAACAGGCCGCGCTGAACTGGCCCGAGGCGTCCGAGAAATCGGCACGGATAAACGGCTTGCCTCGCCGGGTCGTACCCTTGTTCACCTTCTCAACCATGGCCGCCATAACCGCGCTCGATCGCCCGCCCGCAGGCGCCCCGCCCGTCATCAGCGACGCATGGCTGCGCGCGCCATTGGCAGAAGCGACATCGCGATAGGCGGCGACCGGGTGGGCGGAGAAGAAAAAGCCGAAATTCTCGCGCTCCTTCGCCATCATATCGGATCGCGACCATGGCTCGACCTGCTTGAGGCGCAGCGTATCTTCCGCCTGATCTTCCCCACCGAACAGGCCGTGCTGGCCACTCGACCGTTCGCGCTCGGCAGCATCGGCCACCGCCAGCAACAGGTCGGCGTTGGCATGAACGGTGGCGCGGCACGGTTCGAACTCGTCGAGCGCCCCCGAAGCCGCCAGTGCCTCCAGTCCGCGTGAATTGAGCGCACCCTTAGGCAGGCGCGAGAACAGGTCTTCAAGACTGGCAAACGGCCCGCGCGCCTCGCGCTCGGAAACAATCGCCTCCATCGCTTTCTCGCCGACGTTGCGGATACCGGCCAGAGCGTAGCGAACGGCATAGCCCTCGTCGGTCTGCTCGACGGTGAATTCGGCCTCGGAATGGTTCATGCTCGGCGGTGCAATCGCGATCCCCGCGCGGCGCGCATCGTCGACGAACACCGCCAGCTTTTCCGACTGATGCATGTCGAAACACATCGAAGCGGCGTAAAATTCTTCCGGGTAATGCGCCTTCAGCCAGCCCGTCTGGTAGGCGAGCAACGCGTAGGCGGCGGCGTGCGACTTGTTGAAACCGTAGCCTGCGAATTTGTCGATCAAGTCGAACAGCTCGTTGGCCTGTTTCTTGTCGATGCCGGACACATTCTTGCAGCCGTCAACAAAGCGTTGGCGCTGGGCGTCCATCTCGGCCTGCACCTTCTTGCCCATCGCACGGCGCAGCAAATCGGCATCGCCCAGCGAATAGCCGGCGAGGATCTGCGCGGCCTGCATCACCTGTTCCTGATAAACGAAAATGCCGTAAGTTTCGGCAAGGATACCTTCGAGCTTGGGGTGCGGGTATTCGATCGCGACCTCGCCCGCCTTGCGCTTGCCGAACAACGGGATGTTGTCCATCGGACCGGGGCGATAGAGCGAGACGAGCGCGATGATGTCGCCGAAATTGGTCGGTTTCACCGCCGTCAGCGTGCGCCGCATCCCTTCCGATTCCAGCTGGAACACGCCGACCGTATTACCCGCCTTCATCAGATCGTAGACCGCCGGATCGTCGAGCGGCAGTGCGCTGAGATCGATGCTGACGCCGCGCTTCTCGAGCAGGTCGACCGCCTTCTTGAGCACCGACAGCGTCTTCAGCCCGAGGAAGTCGAACTTCACCAGCCCGCTCGATTCGACATGCTTCATGTCGAACTGCGTCACCGGCATGTCGGAACGTGGATCGCGATAAAGCGGGACCAGTTGCGCCAGCGGGCGGTCGCCGATGACCACACCCGCCGCATGGGTGGAGGAATTGCGCGGGAAGCCTTCCAGCTGCATCGCCAGGTCGACGAGCCGCTTCACCTCGTTGTCGTTGTCGTATTCGTGCTTGAAATCCGCTGCCCCGTTGAGCGCGCGCGGCAGGCTCCAAGGGTCGGTCGGGTGGTTGGGCACCATCTTGCACAGCCGATCGACATGGCCGTAGCTCATCTGCAGGATGCGGCCCGTATCGCGCAGAACAGCGCGGGCCTTCAACTTGCCGAAAGTGATGATCTGCGCGACGTGATCGTGGCCGTATTTGGCCTGCACATAGCGGATCACCTCGCCCCGCCGGGTTTCGCAAAAGTCGATATCGAAGTCCGGCATCGAGACGCGTTCGGGGTTGAGGAAACGTTCGAACAGCAGGCCGAGCTGGATCGGGTCGAGATCGGTGATGGTGAGCGCCCAGGCGACAAGGCTGCCCGCACCCGAGCCGCGCCCCGGCCCCACCGGGATATCGTGATCCTTGGCCCATTTGATGAAGTCGGCAACGATCAGGAAGTAGCCGGGAAAACCCATCTGGTTGATGATCCCGACCTCGAAATCCAACCGGTCGAAATAGGTCTTGCGGTCCGCTTCGGACAAATCGTCATAGCGCGACAGCCGCGCTTCCAGCCCTTTGCGCGCATCGGCTTCCAGCATCCGCGCTTCGCCTTCGAGGTCGCCCGCAAGGCTGGGCAGGATCGGCTTGCGATAAGGCGGCGCAAAGGCGCAACGCTGGGCGATCACGAGTGTGTTGGCAGTGGCCTCCGGCAGATCGTCGAACAGCTCGGCCATCAGGCTTGCGCTCTTGACCCAGCTTTCCGGATTGGACCGCGCGCGGTCTTCTGCATCGATATGGGTCGAACCGGCAATGCACAGCATGGCGTCATGCGCCTTGTACATGTGCGGCTCGGCGAAGTTGGCGGGGTTGGTCGCGACCAGTGGCAGGTCGCGCGCATAAGCGAGGTCGATCAGCGCAGCTTCGGCTCCGTCCTCCACCTGATTGCCGCGCCGAGCCAGTTCGACATAGAGCCGGTGCGGAAACAGCGCTTCCAGCCGGTCGAGCAGAGCTTGCGCATGGCTCGCCTGTCCCTCGGCAAGCAACCGCGTTACCGCACCCTCGCTCGCCCCGGTGAGCGCGATAAGGCCAGCGGTGTGTCCTGCAAGGTCGTCCAGCCTGACATGCGGTTCGAATTCGAGCGGGCGGTCGAGATGCGCCATGCTGACGAGGTGGCAAAGATTGTCATAACCCGCCTCGTCCTGCGCATAGAGCGGCAAGTAATCGACCTGCCTGCCTTCTTCGTCCCGCGCGATGCCAAGCAACGTCCCGATGATCGGCTGGATGCCTTCGTCCATGCAGGCCTTGGCAAACATGACCGCGCCATACAGCCCGTTGCGATCGGCAATGGCGATAGCAGGAAAGCCCCGCTCCTTCGCCAGCTTCGCCATCGCCTTGGGCTCAATCGCGCCTTCGAGCATCGAATAGGCGGAGAGGACGCGCAGAGGAACGAAGGGCGAGAATGGCATGGTGCCAAGCTAGGTATTCTGGAGCGATTCGTGGAGTTGTGGTGGCACGAATTTGTCCACAGGGCACAATCTGACAGCGGCTTTCAAGCTTGCGTACTTCTGAATCGAATGGCTAAAATGTTGGGGGAAGGGGACATTGCCGAAGTGCGCCGCGTGAAATATCGTAGGTCATGGCAATTCGAATGCAGATGGTTGGCAGGAGCGCGGCGACGCGCTTGTGTTTTCCTGATTATGAGGATGGCTCACGCCTCGAAGAACTGACCTCACACATTGCGGCCGCGCTCGGCACGAATGCCCTCGACTCGGAATACAATCCTTTAGAGCGTCTGATCGACTTTCATGCTTACCCGGAAGAGTTTGCTCTGTGGTGGGACGGCTTCACCTGCGAACTGGGCTGCACCGTACCTTGTGGCGTCGCGATGCAAACTGTGGCCGATTATTTGATCGTCAGCGGCTCGTTCGAAGTGGTCTGATCGCGCCGAATATGATGTCGGCAATGTTGGGAAATCTGACCAACCTCATACTGTTCGCCGCCCCCTATAAAGCAACGGGCTTTCGGATAAAGTATGTCAGGCGTGCGCCCGATTCAGCCACATTCCAACGCTATTTCAGCGTCGCTAGGTAGCTGACAAGGGCATCAAGCTTGGCCTGATCGTGCATTCCGGGAAATGGCATTCTGTTACCTGGCACGACCTTGCGTGGATCGGCGATGTAGCGCTTCAAATTCGCCTCATTCCACACCAGACCGGATTTCTTCATTGCCGACGAATAGGAAAAACCCGGAACCGTGCCTGCCTTGCGGTCGATGACGCCATAGAGGCGAGGGCCGATCGATGCACCGCCGGACCTGGTGGCGGAATGGCAAACGGCACAGTTTGCCTCGAACACCCTTTGCCCGGGCACATCACCAGCCTTTGCGTGATGGGGCGAGGCAATGAACATTGCCGCAACGAGCGTCGTCGCAGCCCCGGTTAGGATCAAAAAGCGAGCCATGTGTATAACCTAACTTCATCGTTGGCTGACGCATTGGTGCCAGCTCCATCGTAATTGCTTCGGGCGCCGTCAAACTTGCCATAGAGTGTCGTCTGTAATCCGAACTGGAGATTGACACGCGGTCCGAGCGGACCGCTGCCATCGCCCCACGGTGAGTAGTCGAACTGTAGGATCGCTCCGTTGCTGTCGGGCGATCCAGTCGGACCATAAAGATACGGATTGCCATCACCGGACAAGGAAAACACTCCGACAGTGGCTCCGATCTTGTTGCGCCAATGATAACCGATGTCGCCGCGCCATTCGTTGAGGCCGACGTCGGCGCATCCGGGACCCGACTCGACATCGGGCAGACCAAGCGCACAGCTTGCACGCAGGTTGCTACGTTCGTGAACATAGCGTCCCTGAACTGCCAGCACATCTCCATTCTCCAAAGCCTTCTGCCAGGATGCATCAAGGCCAAGGTCGGTATAGCTATCCGTATACGCGCTCATTCTGTCCCGTCCGGGGTGAACGCTTGCTCCCAGACCAAATGCACCCAGCTCGAGCGTACCGCCAGCTGCGTCTTGCTGCCATGCGACCCGTCCATACGGAGCAAGTCCGTTGATGTCGCCGGGGCTCGCCAGATCCGCTCCAAGCCAGTTCAATGTTCCCGCCGATGGCGTGCTGTAAGCACCACCCTCGACGTAAATCTTGTGCCCTATCCAGGCATAGGCTCCGAGGCCGAGGACGTTCTGGGCCAACCCGCCGTCTATCAATGGTGCAGCGCCAGGCGTACCCGATACCGCCGTATCAGTGTAAGGAAAGCCCCAGGCCGGCGTTGTATTCCACACGTCCTCTACCATTGGCGAATTGTTGAGAGTCAGTCCAAAGACGGCATCCTGACCGAAAAGTTTGCCCTTCGTAACCGCGCGCAAATCCATGTTGTCCCATGACCAGGCATTGCCAACGCCGTCATAGGTTATTTGCACGAAGCCACCGAAATGCTGCCCTGCTCCGCCTGCGAGGAAAACACTGCCCTGATCGAAGGCAAGATTGTCGTTGGAGTTGAGGTTATCGGGCGGCGGGATCTGGCCCTTGCGCGTATGCGTGAGCGATGCGATCGCCATCGCCGATACCGGTGCGCTGTCCTTTGCCCTTAGGATGTATCCGTCGAGTTTGAACTCGCGTCCGAACGGCGTCAACTTTGGCCCGAACCCCCCAACATGACATGCACTGCATGGCAAACCGGTTTGATCAGCGAATGCAGGCACTGCACGCGCCGGATGCACCGGTAAGCAGAAGATGGAAGCGGCAATAGCCACTGGCACCAAGAATGGAGCTGCCGCAAGCGCTTGGCTTTTGCAAACGCTCCTCCGCTCCAAAGCTATGAACTGACCGGTATAATCGTCCATGTCGCAGTCCTCGCGCAACCGACACGGACGATGTATTGTTCTGCATCGGCGGAGGTCATTGATCCAGATCAAATTTGCCCATGCTGGCAAACATAACGGACTTAGAATACAATCGACCACCACAGCAAAAAGGCCGACGAAAACGCTCCAGCTGCGATGCATAGCTGACAGAACAGCATCTCCTCTTCGCGACGGATGCCATCGCCTCTTGCTGATACTGCGCCAACCATGAGCTCACGCTCGATCGAGGAAAAACGGGCAACCCAATTTAGAACGGCCAGACATGCACGAACCAATTATTGCAGGCCGCTCCGTTTTAAAAACATCAGCAAAGTTGTCGTTAGTGGAATGTCGGCTATTACGACTACAATAACACTTCCCGCCATTCCGGCTCACTCAACTTACAAAAGCTTCTCGATATCCTTCGCAATCGCTTCCGGCTTTTCGGTCGGGGCGTAGCGGCGCACCACATTGCCCTCGCGGTTGATCAGGAACTTGGTGAAGTTCCATTTGATCGCCTTCGACCCCATCAGCCCGGGCGCTTCTTTCTTCATCCAGTCATAGAGCGGGCTGGCGTCGCCGCCGTTGACGTCGACCTTTGCCATCAGCGGGAAGGTTACGCCGAAATTGACCTTGCAGAATTCGGCGATCTCGTCGGCGTCGCCCGGTTCCTGATGGCCGAACTGGTTGCAGGGAAAGCCCAGCACTTCGAAGCCGCGATCCTTGTAGCTCTCGTAGAGCTTTTCCAGCCCGTCATATTGCGGGGTGAAGCCGCATTTGCTGGCGGTGTTGACGACCAGCAGCACCTTGCCCTGCTTCTCGGCCAGATCGAGCGGCTCACCGCGGTTGGTGGTGACGGTGAAATCGGCGATCGTGGTCATAATGCCCCCTTTGAGGGACTATTCCAGCAGCCCCTCGTGCAGCCTTACCACGCGGTCCATCTTGCGCGCCAGCCGTTCGTTGTGGGTCGCGACCAGCGCCGCACTGCCCTCGCCCCGCACCAATGCGAGGAATTGGCCGAGCACCTTCTCCGAAGTTGCTTCGTCGAGGTTACCGGTCGGCTCGTCGGCGAGCACCAGTTGCGGGCGGTTCGCGAGCGCGCGAGCGACGGCCACCCGCTGCTGTTCACCGCCGGAAAGCTGGCTCGGGCGGTGATCCAGCCGATGTTCGAGGCCCAGCGCGGTGAGCAGTTCTTCCGACCGCAACTCCGCCTCTGGCCGTGAACGTCCCGCAATAAGCTGCGGCAGCACGACGTTCTCGCGCGCGTCGAAATCGGGCAGGAGATGGTGGAACTGGTAGACGAACCCGAGATAATCCCGCCGCAGGCGCGTACGTTCGGCACTGTTCGCGGCTTCCGCGGCGTGGCCCGAAAGCGCGATCTTCCCGCTGAACCCGCCTTCGAGCAGGCCGACCGCCTGCAGCATAGTCGACTTGCCCGATCCCGACGGGCCGAGCAGCGCGACGATCTCCCCCGGCATGATGTCGAGATCGACACCGCGCAGCACCTCGATCGTCACCCCGCCCTGCTGGAAACTGCGGGTGAGGCCCTTGAGCGATACGACTGGCTCACTCATAGCGCAGCACCTCCACAGGATCGGTACTGGACGCTTTCCATGCCGGGTAAAGCGTGGCGAGGAAGCTGAGGCCCAAAGCGAGCAATACAATCATCGTGATTTCGACAGGATCGGCCTTTGCCGGCACGCTCGACAGGAACCGCACCTGCGGATCCCACAGGTCCTGATGCGTGATCCGTCCGATCAGTGTGACAATCCCCTCGCGGAAATACAGCACCACCGAACCCAGGATCAGCCCGGCAACCGTCCCGATCGCGCCTACGGTGAATCCGGTGGTGACGAATATCTTGAGCAGATTGCGCCGCGTCGCCCCCATGGTACGCATGATCGCGATATCGCGCGTCTTGGCGCGAACCAGCATCACGAGGCTCGACAGGATATTGAACGCTGCAACCAGGACCATGAAACTAAGTGCAAATCCCATGGCCACGCGTTCGACCTTGAGTGCCTCGAATAGCGAGGAATTGATCTGCTTCCAGTCCGTGACGACTGCTTGCCCGGCAAGCGCACGCTGAACCGGAGCGAGAATCTGATCCACCTTGTCCGGATCACTCACCTTCACCTCGATCGCCTGTACCGCCTTGCCCAGCATCGTCAGTGTCTGGGCATCTGCCATGGGCATGACCACGAATTGCTGGTCGTAATCGTATATCCCCACTTTGAAGATTGCCGCCACGCGGTAACCGACCTGCCTCGGCACCGTGCCGAAAGGTGTCGTGCGGCCCAGCGGGTTGATGATCGTGACCGTATCGCCCACGCGGACACCCAGATCCTCGGCGAGGCCCGCACCGATGGCGATATTGCCCGAATCGGGTTGCAGTTCGGCCAGATTGCCCGCGACGACCTTGCTCTTGAGGCGATCGATGTCAGGCTGGATATTGCCGCGCACGCGCACGAAATCGGCCCGCCCGTTATAGGTGGCGAATAGCGGCTGTTCGATAAGCGGTGAGGCATAGGTGACGCCGGGCGTGGCCTTCACCTCTTTGAGCACGTCCTCCCAATCGGTCAGCTTGCCACCGTATGCCTGCACGATGGCATGGCCATTGAGCCCGGTAATCTTGTCGAGCAATTCGGCACGGAAACCGTTCATCACGCTCATCACGATCACCAGCATGGCGACCGACAGCATGACGACGCCGATGGAGATGCTGGCAACGAGGGCGATGAACGCCTCACCCTTGCCCGGCAACAAATATCGCTTGGCGATCGTCCATTCGAAAGGGGAAAGGATCAAGGCGGTTTGCTCGCTTTTCTCAGGGAATAGACGGTGGAAATGGTGCGGCTTTAGGAAGGGTAAGCTTGCCACGCAATGAAATTGCACCGATCTCTCGCCCTTGTAATCTGGCTGCAACATCGCCATTGGCAGCATCAGGCGATCGGGCGGCACCCTCGAGGACATGAACTACACACATCCTTTCTGCGACGCGGACGGCGACAAGCTGCGCGAAGAGTGCGGCGTATTCGGTGCGATCAACGCTACCGATGCAGCCGCTGCAACGGCTCTGGGCCTCCACGCGCTCCAGCATCGTGGCCAGGAGGCGGTGGGCATCACCAGCTTTGACGGCACGGAATTCTACAACCGTCGCGGCCTGGGCCATGTGGCGGAGAATTTCTCCGGCCCGGAGGCCATTGCCGAATTGCCCGGTTTCATGGCGGCGGGCCATGTACGCTATTCGACCACGGGCGGCTCCGGCCTGCGCAATGTGCAGCCGCTTTATGCCGATCTGGCGAGCGGCGGCTTTGCAGTTGCGCATAATGGCACGATTTCCAACGCGCTGACGCTGCGCTCCGAACTGGTTCAGCGCGGGGCGATTTTCCAGTCGACCAGCGACACCGAGGTGATCATCCACCTCGTTGCCACCAGTCGCTATCCCACCATCGTCGACCGGCTGGTCGATGCGCTGCGCCTGCTCGAGGGCGCCTATGCGCTGATCGTGATGACGCCGGAAGGCATGATCGCCTGCCGCGACCCGCTCGGCATTCGTCCGCTGGTGATGGGCAAGATCGGCGATGCCACGCTGTTCGCCTCCGAAACGGTCGCGTTTGATGTCGTGGGCGCGGAAACCGTGCGCGAGATCGAACCGGGCGAACTCGTGAAGGTCGATTTCAACGGCAATGTCGATTCGATCCATCCCTTCGGCAATCACAGCGCGCGTCCCTGCATTTTCGAGCACGTCTATTTTAGTCGTCCGGACAGCGTTTTCGCCGGGCGCAGCGTGTATGACGCGCGCAAGGCCATTGGCGAGGAACTGGCGAGCGAAGCCCCGTGCGAGGCCGATCTCGTCGTGCCGGTGCCCGACAGCGGCGTGCCGGCGGCCATCGGCTTTGCCCATGCATCGGGCATTCCGTTCGAGTTGGGCATCATTCGGTCACACTATGTCGGACGGACCTTCATCCAGCCCTCCGACGGCGCGCGCCATGCCGGGGTCAAACGCAAGCACAACGCCAATCGCTCGCTCGTCGAAGGCAAGCGGATCGTGCTGATCGACGATTCGATCGTGCGCGGCACCACGAGTTTGCAGATCGTCGAAATGATGCGCGACGCGGGCGCCAGAGAAGTGCATTTCCGCGTCGCCAGCCCTCCGACCGCGCACAGCTGCTTCTACGGCGTGGATACGCCCGAACGCTCGCAGCTGCTAGCCGCGCGTATGGAGCTGGATCCGATGCGCGAGTTCATCAAGGCGGACAGTCTCGCGTTTATCTCCATCGATGGCCTTTATCGCGCGGTCGGTGGCAATCAGCGCAACAGCAAATGCCCGCAATTCTGCGATGCCTGCTTTACCGGTGACTACCCCACCTCGCTGACCGATCTCACCCATCGTGAGGAGAAGCTGGCGCAGCTTTCCCTGCCGGTCGACAAGGTCGCGTGATGACGGACAGCATTGGACCACTTGCGGGCAAGACCGCGCTTGTCACCGGCACCAGCCGTGGAATTGGCGCCGCCTCTGCCGAAGCTTTGGCCAAAGCGGGTGCCCATGTAATCCTGACCGGGCGCGAGGTGCGGGCACTGGAAGCGGTCGAGGACCGTATCCACGACATCGGCGGATCCGCCACCATCGCACCGGTCGATCTGGCCGAAACCGACGGTATCGCCCGCCTTGCCAGTGCCATTGCAGGCCGCTGGGATACGCTCGATATTCTCGTTATTTGCGCCGCTTACATGCCACCTTTGACACCGGTTGCGCATATCGATGGCAAGCAGTTCGGGCAGGCTATCACGGTCAATGTCCTCGCTACACAGGCCCTGCTTGCGGTGTTCGATCCGCTGCTCAAGCGTTCGACTGGCGCAAAAGTCATCGGCCTTACCAGCAGTGTGGGCGCAACTCCTCGTGCCTATTGGAGCGCCTATGGCTCCACCAAGGCGGCGTTTGAGAACCTGCTCGACAGCTATGCCGAGGAAGTCGGCAATATCTCACCAATCCGCGTCGCCATCGTCGATCCTGGCGCAACGCGCACTGCGATGCGCGCCAAGGCCTATCCCGGCGAAGACCCGCTGACGGTCAAGGAACCGTCGATCGTCGGGACACGGATTGCCGGTCTGGTGAGCGAGGATTTCCCCAACCGCCATCGCGAGCGAGTGGAAACCGAATCTTAACCGAATCCGGCTACTGAATTCTTACGCTAATGCACGAAATACGCCTACGCACAGGCGCATTGATGCGCATCGTTTCAACCTGTCGGGAATCGATATCATGACCTACATGACCAGCGATCGCTACAGCTTCGCAGCACAGGAAGACCGCTGCGCGCCGCGTACCAAGCTGACCATTCCCGGACAGCTTCGCGCTTCGGGCGGTCGCGCATTCCAGACCGTGGTCAACGATTTGTCGATCTCCGGCTTTTCAGCCGCAGCGATCAACCGGATGCACGAAGGGCAGGTCTGCTGGCTCACCCTCCCCGGCCTCGAATCGCTGCAGGGGCAAGTGGTGTGGTGGGAAAACTGCCAGGTCGGCTGTGCCTTCACCGAGCTGCTGAGCCCGATCGTCCACGACAACATCCTCGCCCGCTATTCCGGCGAGGGCGTTTACCGCTGATCCTGGCCTAGCGTCTGGTTGCGTCGATCAGCGTTTTCCATAAGGCCCGGCGAGCAGAAGTCAGCCCCTCGCCTGTTGCCGTCTTGTAGTCCGAGACAACGGCCACGACGAGCCTTTGGCTCGGCACGATGGTGATATATTGGCCAAAAATCCCGATCGCGCCGAAATTGCCTTCGGGATAGGTCCACCACTGATAGCCGTAGCCATAGCCGTCACCGAAATGCACCTCTGGCGATCCGGCCTTCGCGAACCAACCCTTCGGCACTGAAGGTAGGCCGCCTTCCATCACCCATTGCCCCATCCGTGCATAGTCGGAGAGGCGAATCGAGAGGCAGCAGCCACCGATGTTGCTGCCAGTCAAATCGGTCATCCAGAACAACCGACCCGCAAAGCCAGCCGGATCGACGATCTTTTGCTTCGCATAGGCGGCGAGCGACTGGTGCGTGGCCGCGGACACGATATCGCCCAGCAGCCCGGTCTCCAGCGTCTTGTAAACCCACTTGGTCCCCGGAGGCGCTTCACGGGTCAGCGTCTTGGCATAGGTGATTTCCTGCGTTTCACCCGGCACCGGCTTGGTCGCCAGCATCTGCGCGACATCGCTCTTGGGATCGGTGTAATCCTCGTTCCACTTAACGCCGGAAGTCATTGTCGCGATCTGCTCGACGGTGACGCCATCGTAGGCGCTGCCCTTGAGCTGGGGTAGGTATTTGGTCACCGGGTCGGACAGGCTGGCGATATAGCCGTCCTTGATCGCCGCCCCGAGCAGGGTCGATGTGAAGCTCTTGGCGACCGAAAAGCTGGTCCAGCGCTGCTTGGGGCCGAAGCCGAGCCGGTAGTGCTCGTAGCGAATCTTGCCATCTTGCAGCACCATAAACCCGGCGGCGTTCATCTGCTCGAGATAGCCATTCACCTTGGCAATCGTCGCATCATCGAGTGGCTCACCCTTGGGTAGCGGGCGAACATGCGGAGCGGGCGCGACTTCCAGCCCTGCGTAGAAATCCTCCATATGCCGGAAGCGGTCGGTGCGGGTGGGCTGATCCCAGAACAGCACCCCGGCATCCGCCATATCGAGCTGTTTTGCCGGTTTGGTTGCGATGGCAAGGCTCTGTCCCGGATCGGTCTGCACGCTGGCGCAGGAAGCCAGCGACAACGCGGCGAGCGCATAGACAAGTCTTTTCATTATCCGTCCTTTGTCAGCGTCACCTGATGGACATCGATCCCTCCACCGAGGAATCCACCCTCGCAATACATCAGGTAATAGCGCCACAGGTCGATGAACGCCCGATCGAAACCAGCAGGGAGACGCTCCTCCTTCACTGCGAGGTCAAAATTCACCCGCCATTGCCTGAGCGTGCGAGCGTAATCCTCACCGAAGTCGGTCTGGTCCGTCCAACTCAAACTGTTCTCGCGCGCCAATTCGCGGAATTCGGAGGTGCGGATCAGCAAGCCGCCAGGGAAGACATAGGCCTGAATGAAATCGGCGCTGTCGGCGTAAGCGTCGAACAGATCGTCGCGCATGGAGATATACTGGATCGCCGCGCGCCCGCCCGGCTTGAGGTTGCGGGCGACGCAATCCATGAAATCGGGCCAGTATTCGCGCCCCAGCGCCTCGACCATCTCTACGCTGACGATGGCGTCATACTGGCCGAAAGTGTCGCGATAGTCCTGCTTGCGAAAGTCCGGACCGGGGTAATGTTCGCGTGCCCATGCAAGCTGCTCGTCCGACAGGCTGATGGCGTTGACAGCACTGCCCTCGTTGAACAGATACCCGGCCAGCCCGCCCCAACCGCAACCGATTTCCAACACGCTCTCAGGATCGCCGAGACGCTTGGCCAGAGCATCCCATTTACGGCGCTGGGCCGCTTCCAGATTGTTGGCATCGCCCCAGATGGCCGACGAATAGCTCATCGTCGGATCGAGCCACGCGGCATAGAAATCATTGCCGAGGTCGTAGTGCGCTGAAATGTTTTTCTGCGCACCGGAATGCGTGTTGCGGTTGACCAGATGCGCCAGCTTCAAAGCCGCTTGGTATCGCCCCTTGGCCCGCGCCGTATCGCCCAGCGCCGAGGCGTGCTGCATGAACAGCGCAAACAGCGGCACAGGATCGGGGCTCGCCCATTCGCCCGCCGCCCACGCTTCATACCAGCCGACCGAACCGCCACTGGCAAGCCGCACGAGCGCGTTCCAGCTGTTCAGCTCAACGACGCATTCGAACCCGGCCGCGCGTCCGCCAAGCGTCCGGTGCGATCCATCGGGCAGGCGCGCATGAAGCGCACCCGTTACCAGCGCGGCGTCGATCCGATCGATGATTTTCCGAAAACCCGGCGCGGCGAGGCGCGACACCAGCCCCGGTCCAGAAGCGAACCTGCGACCGGCCTCGATCAGGCCTTGCCCCCTTTTTCTCGTCAGTACGTCCATTTCGTCGCGCTATGCGACGAGCGGCGACAGCTTTCAAGTCACCCTTGCTTGGCGCCGTTATAGGCAGACAAGGCCCGTTCACGCGCTTCCCTGTGCCCGATAATCTTCTTTGGGTACTTGCCTCGCTTGTGGTCGGGGGGATCATGGATATCTTCATCGCCGAGCTGCGCCAGTTCGGGCACATAATGGCGGATATAGTCGGCGGCATCGAACTTTTCGCTCTGGGAGAGCGGCGCCATGATCCGCACGAACATGTTCGAATCGACACCTGTGCCACTGATCCATTGCCAGTTGACGCCGTTGTTGCCGTAATCGGCATCGACCAGAGTATCCCAGAACCATTGCTCGCCGAAGGTCCAGTCGATCAGCAGGTGCTTTACGAGAAAGCTCGCCGCGATCATCCGCACGCGGTTGTGCATCCAGCCCGTCTGCCACAGCTGGCGCATCCCGGCATCGACGATCGGATAGCCGGTCATGCCGCTCTGCCAGGCTTCCAGTTCTTCCTGGATGATATGCCCGCGATTGGGATTGCGCCACAGGCCGGAATAGCCATCGCGATAGCTCTTGCTGGGATAGTCCGGGAACTGGCAGATCACATTCTGCGCGTAATCGCGCCAGATCAGCTCCTTCTCGAAGGTGCGCCAGCCCTGCCCGCGACGCCCGGCGAGCCGATGCCAGACCTGCGCTGGGCTGATCTCACCAAAGTGGAGGTGCGGGGAAAGGCGGCTCGAACCGTCGCGCGAAGGCAGGTTCCTCTCGTCATCGTATTGGGCGACATCCTCGGCCCATTCCTCAAGGCGCTCGTGCGCCGCCTGCTCGCCTACGCTCCAGAAATTCGCGATCCCCCCTGACCAGTCGGGTTTGGTCGGCAACAGTCCCCAATCGCTCAAACTGTCGCTTGTCGGCCATTTATCCGGCGAGTGGATCGTCTCCGGTTCGGGCAGGCAATCGCGCGGAGGAAAGCGTTCGATCATCGCTTTCGAGAACGGCGTGTAGATCTTGTAGGGATCGCCCGAACCCGTCGTCACCGTACCAGGAGGCATCAGGTAGTTGCCGTCATGAAGGCACAATTCGCAGCCATCCGGCAATGACTCGCCCAGTTTGCCTTGTGCCTTGCGCCACCATGGCTCGTAATGGCGGATGGCGTGCACCACACCAGCTCCGCACTCGCGGGCGATTTCGCAAAGCTGCTCGACCGCATCGCCGCGCCGCAGCACGATTTGCGAATGACGCGACCCAAGGCCGTTCGCGAGACTTTCGAGCGAGTGATGCAGCCACCACCGGCTTGCCCCGCCATAGGCATGGCTGCGCGCCGCCTCATCGTCGAGAACGAATACGGGGATGACGGGACCAGCCTGTGCCGCGGCATAGAGGGCAGGTTGATCGGCAAGACGCAGATCGCGTCGAAGCCAGACGATTTGCGGTGAACTCATATCTTGCGGAACGTGGGCAATACCCACACAGTTCCTCTCCCATGCATCAGAAACGTTCCGACTATGTAACGCCAACAGAGCCGCCAATTCCAGCGGGCGAAATTCACCTGCCCGAACGCGGCTTTGCCATCGACCGGCGCAAAGCACTGGCCGTGTCGCTCATTTGCTGGTGCGTTTGGGGTGCAATGGTGTGGCTGGTGACGCATCACCGGCTGGAGGCATTCGATGACGCGGGCCTGTTGTGGTTTCGCAGCGGTACCCAGCACCAGATACTTGGCAGCCCCCGTATTCAGGAAGCCGTCCGCGACATGACGGCGCTGGGCGGTGTCCTGCTGAGCACTTTGACCACAATTGCCGCCGTCATCGCCTTGCTGTTCCTGCGCTTGCGGCGCGAGGCATTCCTGTTCTCCATGACCGTCCTGCTCGGCTGGGGCATCAACAATGCGATGAAGGCTCTGGTCGGTCGTGCGCGGCCCGAACTGGTGCCGCACCTTGCCATTGCCGACGGGATGAGCTTCCCCAGCGGGCACAGCTTCGCCTCGGCGATGATCTTCATCGGCATGGCGCTGGCCTTCGCGCCGATGAGCCGCCGCCATTCGGTGCGCTACACCATCATCGGCAGCGCCATGATAATCTCACTGCTGATCGCCTTCAGCCGGGTGCTGCTGGGCGTGCATTACCCCAGCGACGTGATTGCCGGATGGTTCGGCGGCGCGGCGTGGGCCTTCCTCGCCGAAGCGGCGCTCTACAAGCCGGCGCGTGCCGCAGCGGACAGCGACACGGCCGAGAAGCTGGATCCGACGACCGCGGATTAAACCGGATCGGCAGCGGTTCCGCTGACCGTCCAGGTCTGTCCACTGCCGAGCAGCTTGGCGAGGTCGGCGGTTTTGCCGGTGGTCGCCCGCTCGCGCTCCTCGATCACGCCGCTTTCAAATGTCGGACGCGGATCGTCATAGAGTACGCCGAGCGCCATCGGGAACGGCCCGAACGGCATTTCGACCAGCATATGCGCGATGGTGCGATTGGTGACATCGTGGACGATGACGCCCGCCGCTTCCCAGTCGCCATCGGCAACCTCGACCACCTTGAGGCAGAGCTCGTCGCGGTCGAGCTTGATCCCACGGGTCCCGCCTGCGAACAGCATAGGCTCGCCATTCTCGAGCCAGAGCTGGCGATCCTCCGCCCCCTTGGGTGCGGCGAAATCCTCGAACACGTCCTTGTTGTAGACGATACAGTTCTGAAAGATCTCGATAAAGGCTGCGCCCTGGTGCGCGTGAGCTGCGATCAGCACCTCTGGCAGCTTCTTCGAGACATCGAACCCGCGCGCGACGAAACGCGCCCCGGCTCCGAGTGCAAACGCCGCCGGGCGCGCCGGGTGGTCGACCGAGCCGAGCGGGGTCGATGGCGAGCGCGTGCCTTCGCGGCTTGTGGGCGAATATTGCCCCTTGGTGAGACCGTAGATCTCGTTGTTGAACAGCATGATCTGCATGTTCACATTGCGGCGCAGCACGTGCATCAAATGGTTGCCGCCGATGGAAAGACCGTCGCCGTCGCCGGTCACCAGCCAGATATCCAGTTCCGGGTTGGCGAGCTTCGCGCCGGTCGCAAAGGCGGGTGCGCGACCGTGGATCGTGTGAAAACCATAGCTTTCGACATAATAGGGAAAGCGGCTCGAACAGCCGATGCCGGAGATAAACACCGTCTTGGCGGGATCCGCACCCAATTGCGGCAAAGTGCGCTGCACCGCCTTGAGGATCGCATAATCCCCACAACCGGGGCACCAGCGCACCTCTTGATCGGTTTCCCAGTCCTTGAGCGTGGTCGTCACCATATCCTTGGGGGAGGTCATCTTGTTCATGGGTTCACCGCCTTCGGGCTCGGCAATTGCTGGTCATTGGCGTCGACTTCTTCGCCGCCCGCATCGCCGGGCTGGCCGTCGAAATAGCTCGCGATCGCGCGCTCCAATTCCGCGATCTGGAACGGCTGGCCGCTGGTTTTGGTGAGCGGCTGGGCATCGACGAGATACTGGTCGCGCAGCACGGTCTTGAACTGGCCGGTGTTCATTTCCGGCACCAGCACATGATCGAAACCACGCAGAAGATCGCCGAGATTTGCAGGGAGCGGCCAGATGTGGCGAACGTGGATATGGCTGACGTCGAGCCCCTTCGCGCGCGACCGGCGCACCGCCTGATGGATCGGGCCGTAGGTCGAACCCCAGCCCACCACCGCGAGTGTGCCCGAAGTCTCGCCCAGCGAGATGTCCTGATCGGGCACTGCGATCCGGTCGATCTTGGCCTTGCGCGCATCGGTCATCGCCTGATGGTTGGCAGGCGAATAATCGATATTGCCGGTCAGCTCGTGCTTCTCGATCCCGCCGATGCGATGCATCAGACCGGGAGTGCCGGGCTTGATCCATGGCCGCGCGCCCTTGGCGTCGCGCTTGTAGGGAAGCAGGTTTTCGCCATCGTTCTTCTGTTCGAGGAATTTGGCAGGAAACGGCGCGTAACCCTTGGGATCGGGCACTTTCCACGGCTCGGCCGCGTTGGCGATATAGCCATCGGTCAGCAGCATCACCGGAGTCATGTATTCGACCGCGATCCGGCACGCCTCGATCGCCACCTCGAAGGCATCGGACGGACTGCGCGCGGCGATCACCGGCATCGGCGCATCGCCGTTGCGGCCATAGACCGCTTGGTAGAGATCGCTCTGTTCGGTCTTGGTCGGCAGGCCGGTCGACGGCCCACCGCGCTGCGAATTGACGATCACCAGCGGCAGTTCGGTCATGATCGCAAGTCCCATCGCCTCGCCCTTCAAGGCAATGCCGGGACCGGAAGAGCTGGTGATGCCGAGACTCCCGGCATAGCTCGCCCCGATGGCGGCGCAGATCGCAGCGATCTCGTCTTCCGCCTGGAAGGTGGTGACACCGTATTCCTTGAGCCGCGCGAGGTGATGGAGGATCGCCGATGCCGGCGTGATCGGATAGCCGCCGAAGAACATCGGCAGCTCGGCGAGCTGCGCACCGGCGACCAGCCCCAGCGAAACCGCCTCTGCGCCCGTCACCGTGCGATAGAGCCCCGGTGCGCTCGGCACCGGCGGCATGTGCAGTTGCTTGAGCGGCCCGGAAATCTCGGCCGTCTCGCCATAGGCATGGCCCGCGTCGAGCGCGGCGATATTGGCGTCGGCGATATCGGGCTTGTTCTTGAACTTGGCTTTCAACCACTGGTGGATCGGTTCGCGCGGACGATCGAACATCCACAGCGCGAGGCCCAGCGTCCACATGTTCTTGCAGCGCAGAGCGTCCTTGTTGCCAAGGCCGAAGGGTTTCACCGCCTCGATCGTTTGTGCGCTGATGTCGAAGGCCAGCACATCGAACTTGGCAAGGCTGTCATCCTCCAGCGGACTGACGTCGTATTTCGCCTTGTCGAGGTTGCGCTTGGAGAATTCGCCCGTGTCGGCGATCACCAGCCCGCCCGGCTTCAAGGCAGGCAGATTCACTTTCAGCGCCGCCGGGTTCATCGCCACCAGCACATCAGGCGCATCGCCCGCCGTGTTGATCGCACGGCTGCCGAAATTGATCTGGAACGCCGACACGCCGAACAGCGTGCCTTGCGGCGCGCGGATCTCCGCCGGGAAATCCGGGAAAGTGGCCAGATCGTTGCCGGCCAATGCGGTAGACAGGGTGAACTGCCCGCCGGTCAGCTGCATTCCGTCTCCGGAATCGCCCGCAAACCGAACCACTACCGCTTCGGGAGTTTCAGCCGCTTCGAGCGGCGCTTCGACCTTCTGGGTCGCCATTCGCAATCCTCATCGCGCGCCCCTCAGGCGCATATGTCGCAACAGGTGAGCGCGCCAGCTAGGCTTCCCACCCCCACGCTTCAATCAAGTTTTTTCTCGCTACGCCCAAAATCACGCATGGAAAACCCCGCTCAGCACGCTAAGTTCGGGTTTGAAACCCATGGGAGAGAGAAAATATGGCCGACACCGAACATTTCGTCCGCGAAGACGTGCGCGGATTCCTCAATATGCTGGAGCAGCTTGGGCGGCCGGGTGTCGAAGAACTTCCGGTGGAGGAAGGTCGCGAAGGAATGCGGGTGATGGGCCAGATGGCCGAAGCCGACCCGCGCGAACTGGCCGTCATCAAGGATGTGACCTGCCCCGGCCCCGCAGGCGACATTCCGCTACGCTTCTACGACAAGCGCGAGAATCGCGAGCCCGGCCCATGCGTGGTCTTCATCCACGGCGGAGGCTTCGTGATCGGCGATATCGGCGTGTATAACTCGCTGTGCACGGAAATTGCCGATCAGCTCGATTTGCCGGTGGTCTCGGTCGAATACCGCCTTGCGCCCGAACACCCCTTCCCCGCTGCCCCCGACGATTGCGAAGCAGCCGCGAGGTGGATCGCATCTTCACCCGAGGCGCTTGGGCGCGAGTTTACGGGGCTCGTCATCACGGGTGATAGCGCGGGCGGAAACCTTACCATCGTGACCACCAATGCCTTGGCCAACGATCCGGCCGACGTTCCAGTGATCGTACAGGCACCGATCTACCCGGTTGCCGACGATATCACCCAGCACCAGAGCCTGCGCGATTTCGGCGAGGGATTCCTCCTGACATCGGCAACCATGGGCTGGTTCACCATGCAATATGCCGGCGATGCCACCGATCCACGGCACACGCCGATGGTGGGGGATTGCTCGAACGCGCCGCCGACCGTGCTGTGCACCGCAGGGCTCGATCCGTTGCGCGATTCGGGTCGCAATTATGCCGCGCACCTGATCCAGCAGGGGACCGAAGTCTGCTATCTCGAATTCCCTGGTATTATTCACGGTTTCACCACGCTCCGCAAAGCCATACCCAGCGGGCAGAAGGACCTCGACGCCTTTCTCGACGCGGTCAAATTGATGCTGGAACGAGCGCGCTGATCCGGGCATTGGCACAAGCATGAAGCAACTTGGATATCGCCCCTGCGTGGGCATCATGCTGGTCAATTCCGAAGGCCAGGTCTTCGTCGGACGCCGCATCGACAACAAGGAAGGCGACTGGTGGCAAATGCCCCAGGGCGGCGTCGACAAGGGCGAAGACCTGCGCGAAGCGATGCATCGCGAACTTGGCGAAGAAACCGGGATCACCCCCGACAAGGTCTCGATCATCGGGCAGATGGACGAACCGATTCGCTATGATTTGCCCGACGAACTGATCGGCAAGCTGTGGGGCGGAAAATATCGCGGCCAGGAACAGATCTGGTTCTGCGCGCGCTTCAACGGCAGCGACACGGATGTCGATCTGGAGGCCCACAATCCACCCGAGTTCTGCGACTGGAAATGGGTCGCGGCCGATCGGCTTCCCGAACTGATTGTACCGTTCAAGAAGCGTGTTTATCGCACGGTCGTGGAAGCGTTTACCGCCTTGATCTGAGCGATTGCTCCCGGCTCAGTTGGTGGCCGGCTGCTTGTCGGCCTCCGACGTCTTCGCATCATTGGCGGCGACATATTTGACCGGCCCCTTGGCAATCGCAGCCGCGAGCTGCTGCGCCGGTTCGCAAGCGTCCTTGCCGCAGGCCTTGCGGACTTCTGCCAGATTGCGCTGCGCTTTCTCGATCGCGCCCTTTTCAGCCAAGGCTTCGCCTTCCCCGGCGAGTGCGGCGACGTTGTTCGGTTCGCGTGCGAGAGCCTGACGGTAATAGCGGATTGCCTTGCCCTGCAAACCATTGGCGCGCGCAGCCTCACCCAGCTTGAGCAAAGTCGGCGTGTAGCCAGGATCGACGGTCAGGGCCGCCTCGAACGCGCTGACCGCGCCTTCCTTGTCTCCCGCCTGCAAGGCCTGATCGCCTTGCGATATGAGAGCAGCGGCACCGGGAATAGGCGCGCGCGGCGAACCGAAACCGACGCTGGCGGTGACGGCAAGAGCAAGCGAAAGAGCTGCGGCGGCAGGGGCGAAACGCATGAGTGTCTCCAAGCGATGCGAACGTTTGTGGCTAGCCTGATTGGCCATAATCGCCGTGGCTATCACGGTTGGCGTGCACAGGCGATGAAAAAACCGTCGGTGCCATCACGGTATGGTGTGAGACGGATACCGCGTTTGCGGGGAGCGCCAAGCGGTAGCGACAATGCCTGCGATTCGAAGTTGGGATTATCGGCAAGGAACCGATCGAACTGGTCTGCGCCTTCCTCGTCCAGCAGCGAACACACGACATAAATCAACCGCCCGCCGGGCTTCAGCAACCTGGCACCGAGTGCAAGCAACTCACGTTGCGTCACACGCAGCTTTGCGAGGCTACCATCGGTCAGGCGCCAACGTGCTTCGGGCTTGCGGCGCCAGGTACCGGTCCCGGAACACGGCGCATCGATCAGCACCGCATCAGCCTGACCGATGAAATCGGCAAGAGCAGCCTCCTCCTTGCCGGGATCCAGCAGGCGCGTTTCGATAATCTCGGCCCCCGCCCTCTCGGCACGCGGAGCCAGCCGGGACAGCCGCGACCGGTCGGTATCGCAGGCAATCAACCGACCGCGGTTGTCCATGGCAGCGGCAAGCGCGAGCGTCTTGCCACCAGCGCCGGCGCACAGGTCGACGATGGTTTCGCCCGGTTGCGCTAACACGGCCTGACAGGCGAATTGCGATCCCGTGTCCTGGATTTCGATCTCGCCGTTACGATACGCATCCCATTGCTCAACCGGCGTCCCCGGAGCGAGGCGTAAGCCGTTGGACGCATCTGTGCTCGTGGCATCTTCAGGCAAGGCCAGCCCATCTCGCTGCGCCTTGAGCGTATTGACTCTCAAATCGAGCGGCGCGCGATCGAGCAGGGCGGTCGCTTCGGGCCCAGCAATCTCGGAGGCAGCCAGCCGCTCGACCAGCCAATTAGGAGCGACTCCCGCCGCTGCGGCTTTGTCTGCCGCGTCTGTCGTTCGCGGACCGTAGTGCGAACCGTCGAACAATGGGATCAGCGCATCGTCCTCTTCCGCGAGCCTTAGTATGGCGGCCCTCCCAGAGTCCGGTATCGGCCCGCAGGCGCGGATCGCACGATAAACCAGTTCGCGAATGGCGCGCCGGTCTTTCGAGCCAGCGAAGCGATGCGCACGGAACCAATCGGCAAGAATACGGTCGGCAGGGGCGGCCTGCGCCTTTGCCGCCAGAACGATCAGGTCGAGTATCTCGATCGACGACTGGACACGCGCCGCGGGGGTCATCGCGGGTAGTTGGGTGCCTCGCGCGTGATCGCAACGTCATGGACATGGCTCTCGGTCAGTCCGGCGTTGGTGATCCGCACGAATTTCGCGTTCTTGCGAAGGTCGTCGATCGAGGCGCTGCCGGTGTAACCCATCGCCGCCTTGATCCCGCCAACCAGCTGGTGAACCACCGCCGCAGCCGGCCCCTTGTAGGGCACCTGCCCCTCGATCCCCTCGGGTACCAGCTTCTGCGCCGACACGTCCTGCTGGAAATAGCGGTCCGCGCTGCCGCGCGCCATCGCGCCGACCGAGCCCATCCCACGATAGCTCTTGTAGCTTCGTCCCTGGTAGATGAAGGTTTCGCCCGGCGCTTCGTCGGTCCCGGCAAGCATCGATCCGATCATCACGCAGCTCGCCCCGGCGGCGAGCGCTTTCGCGGCATCGCCGCTTGTCCGAAGACCACCGTCGCCAATCACCGGGACGCCGGATTTTTCGGCTTCCTCGGCGCATTCCATGATCGCGGTGAGCTGCGGCACACCGACACCGGCGACAACCCGCGTGGTGCAGATCGATCCCGGTCCGATCCCGACCTTGATCCCGTCCGCTCCGGCATCGATCAGCGCGCGGGTCGCCTCGGGCGTGGCGACATTGCCGGCGATTACCTGCACCGAATTGCTGAGCATCTTGACCCGCTCGACCGAGCGCGCGACGTCCTTGTTGTGGCCGTGCGCTGTGTCGATCACCACCACATCCACCTCCGCTGCAATCAGCGCTTCGCTCCGCTCGAAACCCTTGTCCCCAACAGTCGTCGCGGCTGCCACTCGGAGGCGGCCATTCTCATCCTTGGTCGCGGACGGATAGGCGACCGCCTTCTCGATATCCTTCACGGTAATCAGTCCGACGCATTTGCCCGCGCTATCGACCACGAGCAGCTTTTCGATCCGGCGCTGATGGAGCAAACGCCGCGCTTCTTCCTGATTGGTGCCCAACGGAACTGTCGCAAGGTTATCGGTCGTCATCAATTCGCGCACCGGCTGGCCGGGATTCTCGGCAAAGCGAACGTCGCGATTGGTGAGGATACCGGCGAGCTTGCCTTCACGGTCGGTGACCGGAATGCCGCTGATGCGGTTCTGCTGCATCAGCGCCTGCGCCTCACCCAATGTTGCATCGGGATGGATGGTGATCGGATTGACCACCATGCCGCTTTCGAAGCGTTTGACCGCGCGCACCGCAGCGATTTGTTCCTCGATCTCGAGATTGCGGTGCAGCACACCCATCCCGCCCAATTGCGCCATGGCAATCGCCATGTCCGCCTCGGTCACCGTATCCATCGCGCTGGAGATAACCGGGATATTGAGCTGAATCGCGCGCGTCAGTCTGGTGGCGGTGTTCGCCATCGAAGGCACGATATCGCTTTCGGCAGGACGCAAGAGAACGTCGTCGAAGGTAAGGCCGAGAGGGATGTCCATGGGTGCCACTTTCTTGCGCGGGGAGATTCGTGGCGGCCCATGTAACCGCGGTTTGTGAGATACGCTAGGGGGTGACGGACCCCAAGAGACCGAATTTCCCTATCCGAGCACCCTGTAACTCTCAATCCATCAGAAAAACCGGCCGCGTATAGCTCAGATTGAGCGCACTGGCGGCTATCTGCGGCACGAAGTTCGGCGCGGCATAGGTGACATTGATGTCCATCTCGGTCGTGCCGGCAATCTGACTGCCCGTCAGTGGCTGGCTTACGGCAACCCCGAGCCGATCGGTGTTGAGGTTGTACTGCTCGCTAATTGCACGCGCGCGAATCCAGGTTTCAATTGAACTCGTGCTGTTCTTGATGCCCTTTTGGTACTGGACGACAGCGTAACGCGCGCCATCCGATGCGAGATTTCGCACGGCGTTGTAATTCTGAATCTGCAAACCGATCTGGAGCATTCCGATGAGCAAGAGGATGAAGACGGGCGCCAACATGGCGAATTCGATCAAGGCGCTGGCGTGATTATCGCGCAGCAGTCGCTTGGTGAATGCAAGGACGCAATAGCGGTTCATCAGCCCACCTGTATCGTTCGGCTGACGTTGTATTGAAACGGTGAACCCACACCATATTGCGCCCACAACGGCGTGTAGGTGTCCGTCAGTGTCAGCAGGATATAGCGATAGGTCTCGCTCGTCCCGGTTGGACAAGAGGCCGCATCGGACACCAGCGTAGTGGCATTGTCGCAACGATAACGCTGCTGCAGCGTCACTTGGCTCGGCTTGAGGTGGAGTGAATTGGCGATGATGTTTTGCATCGTCGTCGAATCCGTACCTGGTCCGTTGGCCGCGGCCAGCACCATGCTTTCCGCCTCGCTCGCACCGCTCTGCAGTTCCTGCTGACGCGACACCAGCGTGCCGACCTGGAAAACACCGAGCGCCATCAGCGCAAGGACGGGTGCGACCAGCACCGTCTCGATGGCCATGGTCCCGGCCTGCTCGCGCAGGAGCCGTTTGAACATGCGCTCGCTCATCCGACCAACCTCACACCGGCGACCGTTGAACCCAGCGAAGTAGTGGAATTCGCATCACACAAGGTCTGGAGATAAGAGTTGCCCGAAATCTTAAGCGTGTAGGCCGAAATCTGGAAGCACAGGTTCGATTTCGTTCCCGATGTTCCGTTGATGGTGAGGTTGGTCTTGGGCATATACATCGTGCCCGACACGTTTACCTCGGAATTGCCGTTGATCATGCTGTCGACAACTGATGTGTTGCTGCTGTCCTGCATCACCAGCATCTGGCTGATCTCATCGGCATGAGAGGCGTAAGCGCCACCGTTTACCGTTGCCGCCTTGTCGCCCAACGGCCCAAGTGTCAGCGAACCTGCGCCGCCCTGCCCCCCAAGCTTGACCGTCGCGCCATTCTGCAAAACGAACATCACGTGCTCGCCGATCACCTCGGCATTGGTCGAAAGGTCCAGAACCCCACCGTTGATGAAGTAAACGCCGTCTGCGAGGACGGTGTTGCAACTGGCCGTGTATCCACCGTTGTAAATTCCCGGAACAAGCGAGGCGAGCGCCTTCTTGCCGTTGCCGTTGCATTTCGGGGTCTGTGTCTTGTTGTCTGGCGCCTGCGGTGTCGGAACATAAGTGTTCTTGTAAGCATCGGTCATGCCATGGACGCCTTCATTGACCGTGCCTTGCAGCGATGTCGGGACATCCGCGGTACCACAAGTCGTGATTGACTTCGTCTGGACGGTAGAGCTGCCATCGATGGTGATCGCATTGTTGTCACATGACAACGCGCCAAATCCGCAATCGGCGATCACGGTCGCATTGCCGCCAACCGTGAATGTCGTTCCGTCCTTCTTCAGCGTAATCAGGCAGGCGTTATAGCTTGCACCCGGCGCAAAGGCGGCCTGGGCACTCGCGGAGATTACCGCACTCGAATTGAACAGCATACCAGAGAACGGCAGCCTTCGCGAAGCCGTGCCACTCACCTTGACGCTGTTGTTGGAACCACCGTCCCAGCTGGTAAGCTGGATCGTCGGAGTGCTGGCAAACCCCTTGATAAGGTCCTGATTGCCATAATATTCCTGTTTCGCTCGGGTATTGTAGTCGTTGGTCGAGCTATACGCCAGCGCCCATGCGCCACCTATGGCCCCCTGGTCGACGGAATGCTGGAGCTCGCGCTTCCACATATACCACTGCGCGGTGTCCACCCCGTAGCCAGTCGCAGCGAGAAGCACCGGCAAGCCGAGCGCGGTCATCAGGACCGCGTTCCCGTGCTGACTGGCTCTCAACCCAGACAAAAGTTTCCTGAACTGGAAGCGCATCATCTGTTTCTTCCCATAGAACTTCTGCCGACTTTACGGAGGTAGCGTTAGCCGGAGGTAGGGAAGTATCGTTAACGGCGCGTAACTCGCAAAATAGGGTTCATTCCTTCGAGATACCCAAGGCTCGAAAGCCGGATGAATTACTCCGCCGTCCAGCCTCCGTCGATGCTCCAGTTCGCGCCATTCACGTTCTGCGCCTCGTCACGGCACAGGAATACCGCGAGCGCACCGATATCTTCGGGTTGCACGAACTTCTTGGTCGGTTGCTTCGCCAGCAGCACGTCGTTGATGACCTGTTCGCGGCTCATCCCGCGCGCCTTCATCGTATCGGGGATCTGGTTTTCGACCAGCGGCGTCCAGACATAGCCGGGGCTGATTGCGTTAACCGTAATGCCGTGTTCGGCAACCTCCAAAGCTGCGGTCTTGGTCAGACCTGCGATGCCATGCTTTGCCGCGACATAGGCGCTCTTGAACGGCGAGGCGACGAGCGAGTGTGCGCTGGCGGTGTTGATGATCCGCCCCCAGCCCGCCTGCTTCATATGGGGAATCGCGAGGCGCATGGCATGAAACGCCGCCGACAGGTTGAGCGCGATGATCTTGTCCCAGCTTGCGGCTGGGAATTCCTCGATTGGCGCGACATGCTGCATCCCGGCATTGTTCACGAGGATATCGATCGGACCGATATCCGCCATCATCTGCTCGATGGCGGCGACATCGGTGAGGTCGGCGCCCGAGTGATGCGCCCCGAGCTCATCCTTCAATTTCGCGATTTCCGCTTCCTCGCCAAAACCGTTGAGCACGATCCCCGCGCCTTGCTCGTGCAGTGCCCTTGCCACCGCGAGACCGATGCCCGATGTGGAGCCGGTAACAAGCGCGCGTTTTCCGGTGAGAAACATTTAGACCTCCGAGCGTTTTGACTGCATTCTCGCACCGTCATCGCCAAAGCGCGGCGCGCGGTCAATCGAGAGGGGGCTGACATGCGACTTAATCCGTTCAATACCGATAATATCCGTGTGCGCTCTGCCGGTGGCGGGGGAAGAATGCCGGGTGGCCGCGTTGGCGGCCTTGGCCTTGGCACGATCGTCATCGCCGCAATCGGCTATTTCGTTTTCGGCCTCGATCCCTCGCAGACCATCGGCGTGGTCGAACAAGGACGCCAGGGCTCGCAGGTCCAGCAGCAGGCCGCCAGTCCGCAGGACGAGCAGGCGCTGTGCACGGCCAACAAATACGCCACCGAGACCTGCAACGCGCTCCAGTCGCTCAACCAGACATGGCAGGCGGCTTTCGAGCAACAAAATGTCGGCCAGCGTTTCCACCAGCCCGAACTCGCGTTCGAGCAGAGCGCTCGGTTCAATACCGGATGCGGACCGGGCAGCGGCGACATGGGGCCGTTCTACTGCCCGGCTGATGAGACGATCTATATCTCGACACAATTCTACGACCAACTCGCGAACCAGTTGGGCGCGCCGGGTGAGTTCGCGCGCTATTACGTCGTCGCGCACGAGTATGGGCACCACATACAAGCCCTGACCGGCGTCGCCGAAGCGGTCGCCCGCGCGAAACAGCGCGATCCACGCAACGCCAATCGCTATCAAGTGGCGATGGAATTGCAGGCCGATTGCTATGCCGGGGTCTGGGCAGGCAAGAACCGCAATCTGATCGAACCGGGTGATATCGAATCCGGGATGCGCGCCGCCAGCCAGATCGGCGACGATACGCTAACGCAAGGCCGGGTGAGCCCGGACAACTTCACCCATGGCACCAGCGCCCAGCGCAGCGCCGCACTCAAGCTCGGCCTGCAGGGCGACGACCGCAAATGCGACGCCATTCTCGATCAGGTATAGGGGCATAGAAAAGGCGGCGATCGGCTGGGGGTCCGATCGCCGCCTGCCCGTCCCGTCCGGATTCGGGCAAATTCAACTGGTCAGCTCTTTTCCTTCAGGCCTTTCATCGCCTCGTCGATCGAGCGCAGGGCTTCGGCCCGCTCGCTGTCGCTCATTGACTTGTCGCGCTTGATCTCGGCCTTCGCGGCGATCATCGCATCGTGCGCCTTGGCGAGCGCAGCAGTCTGGCAAACGAACATCCGTGTGCGGCCGTCGCTGGTGGTTTCGATATCCGTTACTTCGGTTTGACCGGATCGGCATTCGATCCTCACGTCCGGTGCGGCATCTTTACTTTTGGCGAAGGCAATGCGGATCTCCTTCTGGACCTGCTTCTGCATTTCGCCGTTCTCCGCCATCTTGGCACGGATCTCGGCAGTCTTCGCATGGACCTCGGCCATCTTTGCCTTGAGCTCGGCACGATCGGCCTCGCTCATCGCTTCCTTGGAGCGCCAGACGTGCTCCTCGACCTTGCGCTTGCCGTCCTTGTCGATGGTCACTTTTCGTTCAATCCTTACCGTCTTGTGATCCTTGCCGTCATGCCATTCGGGAGCGGCAGGCGGTGCCGGAGGAGCTGGAGGCATAGGAGCGGTAGGTGACGTCGGAGCCAGGGGAGCTTCTGGAGCCATCGGCGCATCGGGAGCAACCGGCGCTTCGGGTGCAGCCGGGGGTTGCGGCGCTTCCGGCGCGGTCTGCGCTTCAGCGTAGCTGATCGAGGCGGTCAACGGCAGTGCCAGCGCGGCCCCGCCAATCAGCACCCGTCCCAGCAAACGGCGACGTGGAGTAATATCGGACATGGACAAATTCCTCAGTCGTTGAACGATGGATTTGTCGCCCAGCACCGGGCACGCCATGGCGGCGGCCAAGGGCGGGCGGGACGAAAAGCTCTTCACCCCGGCATAGCAGGCGATAACATTGGCATAGGCGGCACGCTGGTCGGGTGTGCGATGCTCGACCACCCGCGCATCGCAGGCCGATTCCTGGTCGCGTCGTAACGCACGCCAACCAACCCAACCGAGCGGATTGAACCAGTGCAGCGCGAACAGCGGCTGGACCAGAAAGTTGACCATCAGATCGTGCCCGCGGTGGTGCGACAGTTCGTGATCGAGCGCGAGGTCTCGTGCCAGCCGATCCTCACCGGCCATGAAGCCGACCGGAAGGGCGACAATTTTGTCGAACACGCCGAACGCCACCGGGCCTTCCGCAAGCGGTGTTTCGACCAGACGCACCTTGCCGATCTCCCCGACCGGACGCGATTTGCTCAACATCTGGCGGCGAAGCTGGAAATATTGCTGAAAACGGCGCGCGAGGAAGATCGCCGCGCCTGCGAGCCATAGCGCCATGAGCCAGAACCCGTAATCAAACGAGGAAGCGACGTGCACCTGCGTTGTCGGAACCTGCGCAGCCAGCGCGACCATGTCGCTCGGCGCTAGATTTTGCGGCACAGCCACCGCCTGCGCCGCGTCAACAGGGCGCAGCCACGCCGGGAGCACGATTGGCGGCATCACCAGTCGCACGAAGGGGATCGCCCAGAGCATATAGGCATAGCCCGGCCCAAATCGCCGGGACACGGGGCGTCGTATCAGAAGGACGAGCGCCATAAGCACCCCGGTCCAGAGCAATGTGTCGAGCAGGAATTCCCTCATGAGCGCAGCTCCCTCAGCAGCTTCTCGATTTCGGCCAGATCGTTGTCGTCGAGCGCTTCGTTCTCGGCGAGTTGGGCGAACAGCGATGCGGGACGGCCGCCGAACAGGCGATCGACCAAGCGTTTCGATTCCTGACCGACATAATCGGACCGTGCGATGGCGGGAGAATAGAGGAACCGCCGCCCATCGGGCTCGGTCGAGACCGCCCCCTTGTTGACGAGGCGCGAGAGCAGTGTCTTGACGGTCGGCATGGACCAGTCCCGTTCGCGGCAGACGCGATCGCAGACATCGGACGCGCTGAGCGGGCTCTGGTCCCACAACGCCTCCATTACGGCATGTTCGGCCTCGCTGATCCCGGCAGAGGATGCTTGCTTGCGGCTCACGCGTAAATACTCCCGTAATCTTCTGACTACGTTTGTAGACTTATCGATTACGAGTGTAAACCGTCATTTCAACCCGATCCTGTCGTTGGACCGGCCAGTCAAGTCATTGGTCGAGTAAAGGGCCGCCAAATCTGCCGTCCAGGATGGCAGGGCGGATCGATCTTTGCCGACCCGCCCTCGCCAACCGGATCAGTAAACGCGCTTCTTCGGCTTGATATATTCCATGTCGTCGGTGAGCGTGTATTCGTGCACAGGACGATAGTTTAGCGTTACAGCACCGCCGCTGCCGCCCCAGCCGGTGAACCACGCGAGCGTGTGCTTCATCCAGTTGGCGTCGTCGCGGTCGGGATAATCCTCGTGCGCGTGGGCACCGCGGCTTTCCTTGCGCGCCTCAGCGCTCGCCATGGTGACATTGGCCTGCGCCATCAGATTGTCGAGCTCGAGCGTTTCGATGAGGTCGGAATTCCAGATTAGCGAACGGTCGGAGACATGCACATCTTCCATCCGCTTGTTGATCGCCGTCAGTTCCTTCACGCCCTCGGCCAGACCTTCGCTGTCGCGGAACACCGCGGCGTGCCTAGTCATCGCCTTCTGCATCTCTTCACGGATCTTCGCGGTCGAAGCCTTTCCGTCGGCCTTGCGGAAATGGTCTAAACGGGTGAGCGCGAAATCGAGGCTGTTCTTGGGCAGTTCGTCATGCGCGATACCCGGCTTGATGAGCTCCTTGAGGCGATGGCCGGTCGCACGACCGAACACCACAAGGTCGATCAGCGAGTTCGAACCGAGCCGGTTGGCGCCATGCACCGAAACGCAGGCCGCCTCGCCCACCGCGAACAGGCCAGGGACGGTCTTTTCCGGATCGCCCGCGTCGCCGGCGATCACTTCGCCGTGATAGTTCGTCGGAATGCCGCCCATGTTGTAATGCACTGTCGGCACCACCGGCAGCGGCTGGCGGGTGAGGTCGACACCGGCAAAGATCTTGCCGCTCTCGGTAATGCCCGGGAGCCTTTCGGCGAGAATCTTGGGGTCGATATGGTCGAGGTGGAGGAAGATGTGGTCCTTCTCGTCCCCGACGCCGCGTCCTTCGCGGATCTCGAGCGCCATCGAGCGGCTGACGACATCGCGGCTGGCGAGATCCTTCGCGCTCGGCGCGTAACGCTCCATGAATCGCTCGCCTTCGGAATTGGTGAGGTACCCGCCCTCGCCCCGCGCGCCCTCGGTGATCAGCACGCCCGCGCCATAGATGCCGGTCGGGTGGAACTGCACGAATTCCATGTCCTGCAAGGGCAGCCCGGCGCGCAGCACCATGCCGCCACCGTCGCCGGTGCAGGTGTGGGCAGACGTTGCCGTGTAATAGCAGCGGCCGTAACCGCCCGTCGCCAGCACCACCGCATGGGCGCGGAAGCAGTGGATCGTGCCATCGTCGAGGCACATGGCGATCACGCCGCGACACTTGCCGTCTTCCATGATGAGGTCGATGGCGAAATATTCGATGAAGAAGTCCGCGTCATACTTCAGGCTCTGCTGGTAGAGCGCGTGGAGCATGGCGTGGCCGGTGCGGTCGGCGGCGGCGCAGGTGCGCTGGACCGGCGGCCCCTCGCCCATGTTCTGCATGTGGCCGCCGAAGGGGCGCTGATAGATCGTGCCGTCCTCGTTGCGGCTGAACGGCACGCCCGCGTGCTCCAGCTCATACACCGCCTGCGGCGCTTCGCGGACCATATATTCGATCGCGTCCTGATCGCCGAGCCAGTCCGATCCCTTGACGGTATCGTACATGTGCCAGGACCAGTGATCGGGGGTGTTGTTGCCCAAGCTGGCGGCGATTCCGCCCTGCGCGGCAACGGTGTGGCTGCGCGTCGGGAAGACCTTGGAGATGTTCGCGGTCCTCAGGCCTGCCTCGGCAGAACCCATGGTCGCGCGCAGGCCCGATCCGCCCGCGCCCACAACCACCACGTCATAAGTGTGGTTGACGATCGTGTAGTCCGACCACTTGTCGGAAGTATTGGCTTCGGCGTTCGCCATCAGGCGGCTCCTAGAAATGCGATGCGAGCGATGGAGATAAGGCCGAAAGCGGCCCCTCCGAATGCTGCGAAATTAAGCAGTACGATATAGGCAAAGCGGCTGCCGCTTTCGTGGATGTAGTCCTCGATCAGCACCTGCAGCCCCAGCCGGGCGTGCCAGAAGACCGAGATCACCAGCAGCGCGAGCGCGGTCGCGGTCACGGGATTTGCGACCCATTGCGCCATTGTGCCTTGATCGTAAGCCGGCAGCAGCATCAGGCTCACCGCCAGGAACAGCATGAGAATGAAATTGCCGATCGCGGTGAAGCGTTGCAGCAACCAGTGATGCGCGCCGTGGTGGGCGCTACCGAGTCCGCGTACCCGGCCCAATTCGGTTCCGTTACCCATTTGGCTGCCCCTATTTGGTCAGGATGATCGCCCAGAAGGCGACGGTGAAAAGAACGCCCAGCACCGGTGCGGCGATGGACCAGGCACGATTGGTCTTGAGTTCATAACCCGCACCGATGTCGAGCACGAAATGCCTGAGGCCGCTCATAAGGTGAGTGAAGAATGCCCAGCTCAGCCCGACCAGCACGATCATTCCGATGGGCGAGCCCATCACCGATGCGAAGGTCTGGTAGGCTTCCACGCCCGACGCGAGCGCGCCGAGCCACCACAGCAGTACGGCAAGGCCGACGATAGCCAGCCCGTCGCCGGTGATACGGTGGAGGATGGAAACGAACATCTGCGGTGCCCATTTCCAGATTTGCAGGTGGGGTGAGAGCGGTCTTTCGGCCATCGCGCAATCCGGTTCGTTTGTCTTACAGAGGCCCCCACTTAACGGGTCGTGCGCAAGAGGCAAGGAGCGCAGGGTCGACAAGCGCTGCAAATTTGCGAATAGCACTTGCCATGACCTGCATTCTCCTGACCGGATCGAGCCGTGGAATCGGCGCCGCGGCCAAGCAATCGCTGTCTGAACGCGGCGCACGCGTCATCGGGCAGGCGACCTCCGAAAGCGATGACGGCACGCTTGCCGCCGACTTCGGCGATCCCCTTGCGCCCCGGCAATTATGGGACGCGGCGATGGAATTGTCGGGAGGTGCGATCGACGTTCTGGTGAACAACGCCGGATTGTTCATCGAAAACCCGATCGACCAGTCCGACATCGAATGGCTGGACAAGTGGGAGGACACGCTGCGGATCAATCTGACTGCCGCTGCGCAACTCTCGCGCTTTGCCGTCCAGCACTGGCAGGAGCGCGGTTGCGGCGGGCGGATCGTCCATGTCGCCAGCCGCGCGGGCCATCGCGGCGATTCCCCAGCGCACTGGCACTACGCGGCGAGCAAGGGCGGGATGCTGGCGCTGCACAAGACCATTGCGCGCGCCTATGCGAGCGAGGACATTCTCAGCTTCGCCATCACTCCCGGCTTCACCGACACGGCCATGGCAGGCGATTACCTCGAAAGCCGCGGCGGAGATGGATTGCTGGCGGATATTCCGCTGGGTCGGGTAGCGACGCCGGAGGAGATTGCGCAGATCGTCACCTTCTGCGCGCTCGACGCACCCGCCAGCATGACCGGCGCAACGATCGACGCCAATGGGGCCAGCTATGTTCGTTAATATCCTTGCCGTCGCTTTGGCCGCCACTGCGCCGGCGACAGGTGATTCAGGCACGCAGCAGCCGGTCGCTCCAGCCAGCTGGGCGAAGACTTGCAAGCCGTGGGATGAGTGGAGCAAGCCCGCCCCGCCCTATCGCATCTATGGAAATACCTATTATGTCGGCACTTGCGGCATTTCCGCGATCCTCGTGGTCGGCGACAAGGGCGCTATCCTGATCGACGGCGGACCGTCCGATGTGGGCGGATTGATCGCGAAGAATATCGAGGCGCTCGGCTTCACGCTGTCCGACGTCAAGATCCTGCTCGAAACGCATGAGCATTTCGACCATGCTGGTGGGCTTGCCGAGTTGAAACGGCTGACCGGTGCGAAAATGCTCGCATCGCCCGATGCAGCCAGGGCGCTCGAACAAGGCGGCCCCATTCCGAAGGATCCGCAATTTGCCGAGCATGGCACTTTCCCGAAAGTCGCCGTCGACGGTCTCATCCGCGATGGCGAGGTGGTGCGGCTTGGCAATCTCGCCTTGAAAGCCCATGCCACGCCCGGTCACACCGCAGGGGCGCTGAGTTGGAGCTGGAAAGCTTGCGATGGCAAGCGCTGCCATACGGTCGCCTATGTGGACAGCCTGTCCCCGGTCAGCAGCGATTCCTACCGCTTTTCCGATCATCCGACCTATCTCGCCGCCTATCGGCGCAGCATTGCCAAAGTGGCGAAGTTGCCTTGCGATATCTTGCTCACACCGCATCCCTCGCAAAGCGCGATGGTCAAGCGCGCGGCCAGCGGCACGATGATCGGTGCGTTCACCTGCGCCCAGCGCGCGAAAGATCTGACCGAGGCGCTCGACGAACGGCTCGCAAAGGAAGCCCATGGCGGATAGCTGGAAAATCACCGGTTTCGCTTCCAAGACTGAGGTACAGGCCGCGCTGCTGGCGCATGACGAGGTCGAGGATTGGGACTTCGATATGGTCATTGCCGGTCGCGAAGTGGCCGAGGACCAGCCGCTCGAATGGGTCATCGAGGTCTGGCTTCCGCGCAAACCTATCGCAGCGGACAAACGTGCCGTTGCTGCGCTGTTTGCCGATGGAGCGCCCAAACTTTCGACCGAGAAACTGCCGCCGACCGACTGGGTGACCGAAAGCCAGAAAGGTGTCGATCCGATCGACGCGGGGCCATTCCATGTCCGCACCCCCGAACATCCCGCCACGGATGACTCAATCGACCTGGTGATCCCCGCCAGCCAGGCTTTCGGCACGGGGCAGCACGCAACCACCGCTGGGTGCCTCGCCATGCTCGCGCTGATACGGCGCGAGGGCGTGATGGTGCGCAATGCCGCCGATATCGGCACCGGCACTGGCCTGCTGGCACTCGGCGCGCTGAGACTGTGGCCCAGAGCCTTGATGACCGTATCGGATATCGATCCGATCTGCGTCGGGGTGGTCGAGGACAATGCCGCGCTCAACGGTGCGACAATCGGCGCGGGTCGCGGAGAAATGCTGATGGTCGTCACCGATGGCATGGCGGATCCGGTATTGAAGGCGCGCGGTCCCTACGACCTGCTGATCGCCAATATCCTTGCGCGTCCATTGATCGAACTGGCACCCGATTTCGGGAAAGCGGTTTGCGGAGGCGGGCATATCGTCCTGGCGGGCCTGCTGACGACACAGGAACACGCCGTTCGGAGCGCTTATCGCCGCGCCGGATTCCGCCTCGCACGGCGGTTGGTCAATGGCGACTGGTCGATCCTGTGGCTGCGCAAGCGGCGCTGAGAGTGCACAAGCGGCGTATCGCGTTCCAGTGGCTGGGATTTGCGCTCGCCGTTCCCGTTCTTGCCACGCTCGTGTTCTTCGTCAGTGGCTGGATCGGGAGCAGCATGGCGCGCAATCCCGACTGGCGTGAGCCCGAAACCGGTATCACCATCCTCGTTGCAGACAACGGCCTCCACACCGAACTCGTCCTGCCCATCGTCACGCCGGAAAAGGATTGGCGGCAGACGTTTCCAGCACTTTACCTGCCGCGCGACGATGGCCAATATCCCACCCATGTCGCCATCGGTTGGGGGGAGAAGGACGTCTTCCTGCACACCCCGACCTGGTCCGATCTCAAGTCCGCGACCGTCTGGCAGATCGCCCTGCACGGCGGATCGGTCGTCATGCGACTGACGCCTTTCGTCCGCCCCGCGCCCGATCGCTGGTATCGTCCCCTGCGCCTTCGTCCCGAGGAATACAGCAGGTTGGTGCGCAATATCCTCGCCTCAATACCGCGCCTGCCTCCTGGAACGCCGCGCCAGTCGTATCGCGGCTTCGACCCAGCGGCCTTCAACTACGATGCATTGGGCCGTTACACTTTCGCCCACAGCTGCAACCAATGGACCTCCGACCAGCTCGCTGCCGCCGGAGTGCGGACGGGATACTGGACACCCTTTGCCGGCGGCGTGATGAAATGGGTTCCGTGGCGCCCCAATTGATCACCACATATTGACGATTGATCCCGGCCAAGATCGCGTTACATCATAATATTAAAAGATAAATTGGGGAGCGTATTGCATGAAAAGCCTTCGCCATATCCGCGTTTTCGCAGTCTCCGCCGCCATTGCCGCATGTCTCACGGGCTGCTCTCAGCAAATAGCAGCCAGGGACCGCCCGACCTCGATCAGCGGCCCGATGGACAAAGCGACTGCGATGCGCCTGTTCGCTCCCGATGCTAGCTTCTCCTCTGGCCCTGCCGCCGAGCAACACGCCGAACTGTTCCTGCCCAAGGGCAAGGGTCCCTTCCCTGTGCTCATGTTCCTGCATGGCGGGTGCTGGCATTCGCAGGAAGGTTCGGTCGAAGACGTGCGGCCCACCATGTCGATCCTCGCCGATCACGGCATCGCTGTATGGAATATCGGCTATCGCCTGCTCGACCAGCCGGGCGGCGGCTATCCCGGGACCTATCAGGATATCGAAGCCGCCACGCGCCTGCTGGCGAAGAATGCCCGGCACTATCATCTCGACCTCTCGCGCGTAGTGCTGTCGGGCCATAGCGCCGGGGCGGAACTGGCGATGTGGGCAGCGGGGCGCGCCAACATCCCGGCATCCAGCCCCATTGGAGGCGAGCCTGCGGTCAAGCCGCGCGCGCTGGTCGCGATTTCCGGTCCCGGCGATCTCAAACCGCTCGGACCTGCGATGGACCAGCTATGCGGTGAGAACACCTACGCCACACTCACCGGGCCTGCGAGCGCCGCGCGTCCCGATCCGTTGGCGGACACCAACCCCGCGTCGCTGCTGCCCTTCCACATGCCGGTCACTCTGCTGACCGGCGACAAGGACAATGTCGTCCCGTCGATGTTCGTCGAGGCGTTTGCGAAAGAAGCGAAGGCTGCGGGCAACAAGGTCACGCTCACGGTTATTCCCGGCGCGACTCATGTCGCGCCCGTCTGGCCATCCGATCCGGCGTTCAAGGTAACGATGAAAGCGATCCTCGACGCGGCGGGCGTGCCAGCAGCGCCTTAACCCGCCGCCGCGACGATTTTTGCCCAGGCGGATTCGTCGATCACCTCGATACCCAGCTCGGCGGCTTTCTTGAGCTTGCTGCCCGCGCCTGGCCCGGCGACCACAAGATCGGTCTTGGCGCTGACCGAGCCGGCGGATTTCGCGCCCAGTCTTTCGGCCTGCGCCTTGGCCTCATCGCGGCTCATGGTTTCGAGCTTGCCGGTAAACACCACCGTCTTGCCGCTCACCGCGCTGGCCTGCGTTTCGACCACGTAGGCTGGCGGCGAGACTTCGGAGAGGAGGTCGTCCCACACCGCCTTGTTGTGATCCTCGTGGAAGAAATCGCCCAGCGCCTCGATCACTGCGGGGCCGATGCCATCGATGCTCGCCAGTTCATTTTGCGACGCCTCATCTCCGGCCCGCGCCTGTTCCGCTATCTTTCTCAAGAGAGGCAATTCATGGAAGCGCTTCAGGAGGTCACGCGCCGTCACCGCGCCGACGTGGCGAATGCCGAGCCCGAACAGCAGCCGCGCCGCGTCAGGCGAACGTTTGGCCTCGATGGCGGCGAACAGATTGTCGACCGATTTCTCCTGCCACCCATCACGCCCGATCAACTCGTCGCGATGGGTGTGCAGGCGAAAGATGTCGCCCGGTCCGTTCGCAAGCCAGCCCAGCTGCATGAATTCGGCGATGCTCTTCTCGCCCAGCCCCTCGATATCGAGCGCGCCGCGGCTGACGAAATGGCGCAGGCGCTCGAACTGCTGCGCGTGGCAGATCAGCCCGCCTTGGCAGCGGACATCGACTTCACTCTCCTCCGCCACCGCCTCGCTCCCGCAGACCGGGCAATGATCGGGAAACTCATACGCCGGGCGATCCGCGTCGCGCGTGAGGTTGTCGACCACTTGCGGGATCACGTCGCCCGCGCGCTGCACCACCACCCGGTCGCCCGGGCGCACGCCGAGCCGGGCGATCTCGTCGCGATTGTGCAGCGTGACATTGGTGACCGTCACCCCGCCGACCAGCACCGGGGCAAGCCGTCCGACCGGGGTCAGCTTTCCGGTGCGCCCGACCTGGAGATCGATCGCCTCCAGCGTCGTCTCGGCGCGCTCGGCAGGGAATTTATGCGCCAGCGCCCAGCGCGGCGCCTTGGCAACGAAGCCGAGCCGCTGCTGGTAATCGAGCCGGTCGACCTTGTAGACCACGCCGTCGATTTCATACGGCAACCCCTCGCGCGCCTCGCCGATTGAGCGATAATGGTCGAGCAGGCCCGCCACGCTCTCAACCCGCTCGAACAGGCGGGACAGAGGGAAACCCCACTTCGCGATTTGCTGCATCACCTCGAACTGGGTGTCGCCCGGAACCGCGCTCGCTGCGCCCCAGCCATGTGCCCAGAAGCGCAAGGGGCGCGCTGCCGTGACGCTCGCATCCTTCTGCCGCAAGGACCCCGCCGCCGCATTACGCGGGTTGGCAAACAGCTTCCCACCCTGCTCGGATTGTGCAGCATTGAGCGCGGTAAAGGCCTGTTTTTCCATATAGACCTCGCCGCGTACCTCGAACACATCGGGGTGGCCCGAACCATGCAATTGCTGCGGAATGTCGGCGATATGCTGCACATTGGCGGTGACGTTCTCACCCACCTGCCCATCCCCGCGCGTTGCCGCCTGCACCAGCTTGCCACGCTCGTAACGCAGCGAGCAGGAGAGTCCGTCGATCTTGTCTTCGGCGGTAAAGCCAAGCGGCGCATCCTCGGCGAGCGCCAGAAACCGCTTCACCCGGGCGACCCATTCCTCGACTTCTTCCGCGGCAAAGGCGTTGTCGAGGCTCATCATCCGAACCTCGTGCGTCACCTTGCTCAAGGGGGAAGCGGAAACTTCAAAGCCCACGTCCTTCGATGGACTGTCTGCACGAATCAGCTGGGGAAACGCCGCTTCGATCGCGGCATTACGCCGGACCAGCGCATCGAATTCCTGATCGGAAATCTCTGGCGCGTCCTTGGCATGATAGAGCCGGTTATGGTGTGCAATCGCCTTCGCCAGACGCATCAGTTCATTGGCCGCTTCGGCTTCGGACAGATTGGCGAGATCGGCAGGCAGGTCGGACACGCGAATGGGCCTTTTTGGTAAAGCGGTTCGGATGCGCTATGCCCTAGCTGACCGGCGCCGCAAAGGGCCGACAGGACGGGTCGCAATCGTGTGTGATGGCAGGAGGGGCTTGTCCATGATCGACCGATTGTTGAAATCGCTTTTTTCGCTGGCGCTGGGGGTGATGGCGCTGTTCTACGTTGCCCACAACATCGCCAATTGGGCGGCGGCAGAGCAGTTCTTCACCTACACAACCGGGCGCGTGGGGCATGAAGCCTATCCGGTGGATTTGCTGCCTGTTCCCAGTGCGCCGATGATCTGGGTGGCGATGCTGGTGGTGTTCGCGCTGGAGCTTGCCGCCGGGGTGATGCTCGTCCTCGGATCTTTTACGCTGTGGCGCGCACGCAACCGCGACGATGCGGATTTCGAAAAGGCCAAGCTGTTTTCGAAAATCGGCATCGGCTGCGCGGTGCTGAACTGGTGGGGCCTGTTCCAGGGGCTGGCCGTCGCCGGATTCCAGTTATGGCAGGCACCGCTCGGCGAAGGGCCGTTCTACGGTTCGTTCTTCTTCGGCGCGATGAATGTGATGCTGCTGATCTATCTTGCCCAGCGCGAGACGACTGCCGCCCAATGAACGCAAGGGCTTCCTAGACTGGCCCGAGCACCGTCAACGTCATCTCACGGCGTTCGACAAAGCCCAGCTTGCGATAAAGCGCGATGGCTACGGCATTATCGGCATAGGTGTGGAGATAAGGCCGATCGCCGCGCTTGCGGAATGTCGCCATCACATGGCGGGTCAGACGCCCGCCCAGCCCCGCACCGCGAAATTCGGGCCAGGTGCACACGGCGCTGACTTCGGCAATACCGGGTGCGGGCAACATGCGCTCACCCGCCATCGCCGCCAATTTGCCCTCGCGAAAGATGCCGTAGAACGGACCATAACGATGAGTCAGTCGCGACCATGGACCGGGTTTTGTTGCAAGCGCCAGATCCGCCATTGCAGCGGCGTGCTCCTCACCAAGCAGGACCGCTTCGGGATCTTCGGCTTCACCGCTTGTCGGATGCTCACCCGCAACCATTTGCACGAGTTGCCGCTGCCTGAGGATGCGAAACCCCGGCGGCGGAGTTATTACTGCAGCTTCGACAAACCAAAATTCATCGTCCGGGCCACGCAACAAACCCAGCAATTGCGCGTGGGCTTCGTCGCTGCGGTCGCGCAGGACGGCGAAAGGACCGTAATCGGGATCGATGCGCTTGGCCGCCTCCCCGCCCTGCGCCAGATGCGCGAGGCGACCGCTCAGCATGTTCCAGACCTGCCGGTCGAGAATATCGTCCATCACACACCTTCGAGCAGCCGGTTCGCCTGTGCGCGCGCTTCGTCAGTGATATCCGCACCGGACAGCATCCGGGCGATTTCTTCCTTGCGCTCGGCATCGTCGAGTTGGCCGACCGAGGTGCGCGTCACCACGCCATCGCTGCTCTTGGCGATCAGGTAGTGGGTGCGCCCACGCGCGGCGACTTGCGGAGAGTGGGTAACGACCAGCAATTGCCCGTCGTCCGCCAGTCGCGCCAGCCGCTCGCCGATGGCATTGGCCACCGCGCCACCAACGCCCCGGTCGATCTCGTCGAAGATCACCGTAGCCGCACCGCCCTGTTCTGCCAGCGCGACCTTGAGCGCGAGGATGAAACGGCTCAGCTCCCCGCCACTGGCAATCTTGATCAGCGGGGCGAAATCGGCACCGGGATTGGTGGCGATCAGGAATTCGACCGCGTCCATACCGTGTGCGCCCCAGCGATCTTCCGGCAGCACGGTGACGCTGGTGCTGAAGCGTGCGGCGTCGAGCTTGAGCGGCGCAAGCTCGCTTGCGACCGCAGCATCGAGCCTCTGGGCGGCTTCGACGCGCCTCTCGTGAAGCGCCTTGGCCGACACGCGATAGGCATCGCCCGCTTCCTTTGCCGCGGATTCCAGCGCATCGAGTTCCGCCTCGCTCCCCTCGATACTTTCAAGCGTGCGGCGAAACTCGCGCATCTTGTCGGGCAGCTCATCGACTTCGCAGCGGTGCTTGCGTGCCAGTGCGCGCAGCTCGAACAACCGCGTTTCGGCGGCATCAAGCGCCTGCGGATCGAATTCCAGTGCCTCGACCGCTTGCTCCAACTTCGCCTCGGCCTCGCTTGCCTCGATCACCGCGCGGTCGAGCGATTCGAGCGCTTCGGCCAGCAGCGGGTGCTCCCCGCCGATCCGGTCGAGCCGCCTTGCGGCGACGCGCAGCGCGGCAAGTGGCGAATCCGACCCTTCCCACAGATGGCGTAGCTCCTCGAGGTCGCCCGCCAGCTTCTCGCCCTTCTGCATCGATGCGCGCGTTTCGGCGAGGCGCGCTTCCTCGCCCGCTTTGGGTTCGAGGGCGGTCAGCTCTGCGAGGTGAGCCAGCAGCAAATCCTGTTCGGACTTGGCAGTCTCGACCGAGAGGCGTGCGTGATCGAGTTGCACCACGGTTTCCTGCCAGCGGTCCCAAGCCGCACGGACCTGTTCGGTCTCGCTGTCAGCATAGCGATCGAGCAAAGCGCGATGCCCGCGCGGATTGACCAGTCCGCGGTCGTCATGCTGGCCGTGCAGCTCCACCAGCAGCGGGGAAATTTCACGCATCAGGGCGACGCTCACCGGCTGGTCGTTGATCCACGCCTTGCTGCCGCCGTCCGCCTTGAGCTGGCGTCGGATCACCAGCGGCTCACCCGGTTCGACAAGCACACCGGCCTCATCGAGCGTTTCGGCGATCATCGCCGGAAGCCGAGGGAATTCGAAACTGGCGGTGACGCTCGCGCGCTCCTCCCCATTACGAACCAGCGCCGTGTCCGCTCGATTGCCAAGCACCAGCCCGAGCGCGTCGAGCAGGATCGACTTGCCAGCACCTGTTTCGCCCGTCAGCACGCCCAGTCCACGCCGGAAATCGAGGTCGAGCGCCTCGATCAGCACGATATTCCGGATGGACAGGCGGCTTAGCATCTTGCGGTGATCCCTAACTCAATAAGCGGGATGCGTCACGCGCATCGGACACGGATGTGAACCGAAACTTCACCTGTCTTGCTGTCCATACCCGATCACCTCATTTTCTTTTTGCGAGTGATTATCACTTTCATTGACTCGTCGCGAATCATTCGCAATAAGCGCGATCGAAATCGAACAGAGGGATCGTCGTGACACATCTGAATACTGCCAAATCTACCGCCAACCCCACCAACAAGCGGGTGATCGCCACAGGCTGCCTGCTTGCCAGCGCAATGGGCGCAGCCTTCGTCCCCGGCGTTGCCCATGCGAAGGGTGCGGCAGCTGGCGATGGCCCCGAAATCGTCGTCACCGCCCAGCGCCCCGGCGACGCCAATCCCAACGCCGACGCGCAAGCGCCCTACAAGGTCGATCGCTCGTCGGATTCGCGCTTCACCGAACCGGTGCGCGACACGCCCAAGAGCGTCACTATCATTCCCAAGGAAGTGATGCAGGACATCGGCGCGAACAGCTTCCGCGAGGTCGCCCGCTCCACCCCCGGCGTGACGCTCGGGACCGGCGAAGGCGGCAATGCCTTCGGCGACCGCATCTTCATTCGCGGGTTCGAGGCACGCAACGACGTCTATATCGACGGCCAGCGCGATCCCGGTGTCTCCAGCCGCGAGATCTTTGCCGTCGAGCAGGTCGAGATCGTCAAGGGGCCCTCCTCCGCCTATCTCGGCCGCGGTACCACCGGCGGATCGGTCGGGCTGGAATCCAAACGCCCCAAGACCGGCGACAATTTCCTCGTTGCGGATGGCACGGTGGGAACCGACAACCTCTATCGCGCGACGCTCGACGGCAATGTCGAGCTGGCCAATGGCCTCGCCGTGCGGGTCAACGCGCTCTACCACACATCCGACACGCCGGGCCGCGACTACGTCTTCAGCGACCGACAGGGTCTCGCCGCCGCGATCGGCTGGCGCGCCTCATCGAAATTCTCGGTTGGCGCGGATTATTACCACCTGCGCAGCAATGGCATGAGCGATTACGGCTTGCCCTTCGATGTGACCACCAAACAACCGTTCGCGGTCAATCCGGACAATTTCTATGGCGCGGTGGGCCGCGACTTCCTCCACAACAGCGCCGACATCGGCACTTTCGTCGCCGAATGGAAACCGATCAACGGGCTGAGCCTGAGAAGCCAGACGCGCTATGGAGAGGTCGGCAACGCCTATGTCGTCTCGGTGCCGCGCGCGCCCGACACCTCCGCCGCCGATCCCGCCGATTGGACGGTCAGCACCGGCACGCCGCAGCGCAACGCTATGTCACGCTATATCGGCAACATCACCACCGCGAATGCCGAATTCACCACCGGTGGCGTGAAACACGCGCTTGTCATGGGCGGTGAATACAGCGACGAACGGATCACCAACCGCCGCTTCGCCTTCCCCGACTTCATAGAGGACGGGAACGGCAACCAGTCGCCCGTGCCAAACGGGTTCACGCTCAACCTGTACAATCCCGATCCGGTTCTGGGCTACACGATTCCCGCAGTCGTCGACGACAGTTCTCCCCCTGCAATTACGCAGGTCGAGAGCTTCGCCGCTTTCCTTATCGACACCATCAAGTTCAGCCCCAAGTTGCAACTGCTGCTCGGGGGCAGGCTCGACACATTTGCGATCACCAGCACCGGCTCGGGTCGTAGCGGCCCCTATTCGGACAGCGGCAATTACAGCTTTTTCAACAGCCAGGCGAGCCTGCTCTACAAGCCGATTGAGCCCGTCAGCCTGTACGTCAGCTTTTCGACTTCCTCCAACCCCAGTGGCGAGCAACTCGACTCGACCAGTCCGACTTACGGCGGCCTCGTCGGCGTCGCCAATCTCGAGCCCGAGCGAAACAAGGCATGGGAAGCAGGCGCGAAATGGGAAGTGTCCGACGGCCACCTGCTGCTGACCGCCGCCGCCTTCCGCATCGACAAGGACAACGCTCGCGAGAACCTTGGTGGCGGTAATTACGCGCTGGTGGGCAAGCTACGCAGCCAGGGCATTGAACTGGGAGCGAACGGCAACATCACCCCGCGCTGGTCGGTCTTCGGTGGCTACACCTATCTCGATGCGACGATCGTCGACAGCGCCGACCCGGCCAACATCGGTCTGCCATTCGCCAATGTGCCCAAACACAGCTTCTCGCTGCTGTCGACTTATGCGATCACCGACAAGTTCACGCTCGGTGGGCAGGCGTTCTACCGCAGCCGGATCTATGGCGGCACTGAGGGCGCGAACGAGAATTCCGTGCCCGGTTACTGGAAGTTCGACGCGGTCGCGCGCTACAAGCTCAACAACCGGATCGAACTGCGCGCCAATGTGCTCAATATCTTCGACAAGCGTTATTTCGATGCGATCTATCGCTCGAGCGCACCTTTCGCCTATGTCGCGCCCGGACGTTCGGCAACGCTAAGCGTCACGGTAACGATGTAGACCAAATGCAGGAGCGGCTGCTGCGATGATGCTGGTGATCCCCGATGTACTGCCCCGCGCGCAGGCACTTGCCTTGCGTGAGGAGATCCTTGCCGCCGACTGGGTCGATGGCAATGTCACCAGCGGATCGGGGTCCGCCAGCGTCAAGCGCAACCGCCAGCTGCCCGAGGAAGGCGCCGCCACACAGCGCGCGCAGGAGATCGTCGGCTCCGCGCTCATGGCAAACGCCGCCTTCCTCTCTGCGGCCCTGCCCAAGACGATTTTCCCGCCGCTGTTCAACCGATACGGCGGCGGGGAGGAATTCGGCCTCCACGTCGACAACGCCATCCGCGTCCACAACGCCAGCGGCACGCGCATCCGCACCGACTTGTCCTGCACTCTGTTCCTGACCGACCCGGACGAATACGATGGCGGCGAGCTGGAAATACAGGGCAGTCTTGGCACCATGCGGCACAAGCTGCCCGCCGGGCATGCCCTGCTCTACCCCTCCACCACGCTGCACCAGGTCACGCCGGTCACGCGCGGCGAGAGAGTGTCATGCTTCTTCTGGTTGCAATCGCTGGTGGGGAGCCATGCCGAGCGCGAAATGCTGTTTGAGCTCGACCAGAGCGTTCAGGCGCTGAGCGCGGAACGCGGCAAGACCGACGCCGAGGTCCTGCGCCTCACCGCACTCTATCATAATCTGGTACGCCACTGGTCGCAGGCATAATTAGCGCCAGCGACCACGCTGTTCGAGTGAGTGCCTGGCCAATCAGCTCGCAGAGACGTTTGGCGCGTATTTCTGCATCAGCTTATAGGCTTTGCCGTACCACTTGCTACCCGGATAGTTGGCGCCCAGCACCGCAGCGTATTTCTTCGCTTCGACCGGGATACCCATCGCCAGGCTGGTTTCGACGAGGCGATACAGCGCTTCGGGGGCGTGGCTGGTGGTCTGGTAGCTCTTCACCACGTTGCGGAAACGGATATCCGCGGCGACCCAGTCGCCGGTCTTCTCGTAGAAGCGCCCGATCTCCATTTCCTTGCCCGCCAGATGGTCTTCGACGAGATCCATCTTCAGCCGTGCGTCGGTGGCGTATTTGGTGTTCGGAAAACGCTTCTGCACTTCTTCCAGCGCGGACTTGGCCTGCAGCGTAATCTTCTGGTCCCGATCGACGTCGCTGATCTGTTCGTAATAGCACAGCGCGATCAGGTAATAGGCGTAAGGCGCTTCCTTGTTGCCGGGATGCACCTGCAGGAACCGCTGCGCCGCGCTGATCGACTTGTTGTAATCGCGCGCAACGTAATAGCTGAACGCGCTCATCACCTGCGCCCTGCGCGCCCATGGCGAATAGGGGTGCTGCCGCTCGACCTCGTCGAACAGGGCGGCTGCGATCTTCGGCTGACCCGAATCGAGTTTGTCCTTGGCGGCGGCGTAGAGCGTGTCCACGTCTCGCGCGACATAAGCCGTGTCCTTGACCTTGCCGGAAGACGCGCAGCCGGCGACCAGCAGGGGCAAAAAGCACAGGGCGAGATGGCGACGGGCGCTGGCCCAGCCGGATTTCGTGACGGTCATGGGGCGGCCTATAGCCATCGCTCCGCTGAACGCCAAGTGAAGTTGCTCAGCGAGTTGTGCAGGAACGTGCCTTTTCCGGCGATGTTGGCGCGTGGCGCGCGGACGGCAGGGATAAGTGCCAACGGCACCGCCGAACGCTTGCGGAAAAACGAAGCAGCCGCTCGTCGGCCGAAATTGGCGTAGCCGACAGCCAATACACCGCAGGCATGAACGCTCGATTCCCCTCCGATACGATGTTCGAAATCGAAACGACTGTATCGATATTCGATAAATTCCTTGACGCAAAACGGCTAAACCTTCATATTGTTATTCGATAATTTAATCATCGAGTATCAATATGAAGCTGAACGCCCTAAAGTTGTCGCGCTCCTTGGTGATCGTGTTGTACTGGCTCAACATCAACCTGGCGATCGTGTTTGTGGTTGCGCTTACCTGGTGCGCGTTCAGCCCGCACTGGATCGAATCCGTCCTGATCCTGAAATACGGGGCAGTCAGGGCGACCGCCGCCTTGGATCTCATACGCGGCGCACTGGCGTATGGCGTGGTGACCGCAATTCCGGTTGGCATGCTACTCGGCATGCTCTCGCGGATGATCGAAACGGTGCGTGAAGGCACACCGTTCATCGCGATCAATGCGCGCCGTTTGCGCCTGATGGGCTGGCTCGTGCTCGCCCTGCAGGTGGCCGACCTCGTGCTGCCGTGGATGAGCATTTATGCGCACAGGCTGAGCGTGGATTGGGTCGATTCGACCCCAAACATCATGGGCTGGCTGATTGCGCTTCTGCTGTTCGTGCTCGCGCGGATCTTTGCCGAAGGAGTCGCCATGCGCGACGATCTGGAAGGCACCGTCTGATGCCGGTTCTGGTGCGGCTCGACGAGCAACTGCACAAACAACGCATGACGCTTACCGAACTGTCGGATCGTGTCGGCATCACGCTTGCCAATCTCTCGATCCTCAAGACCGGCAAGGCCAAGGCGATCCGCTTCTCCACACTCGAGGCGATCTGCCGAGTCCTGCAATGCCAACCCGGCGACCTGCTGTTTTTCGAAGACGACGAAGGGGAAGCAAACCATGTGGACTGACGTGAAATCGATCTATCGCAGCGCATGGGCGTTCATGCTGGCGTGCCCGTTGCTGTTCCTCGTCCCGGTGGCGGTCGAGATGGCACAGCACCTCGCCGAGATTCACACGGGAATGTACGACAGCATGGCCAGCGCCCGGGCGGTGGCGGATTCGCCGCTGAGGATGGGCTTTGCGGTGGCCAAGATCATCGGCGTTATGCTGCCCGGTTACTGGTTCGTCCGCTACCTCGCGCATGGCAACGATCCGAAGGCCGCACGCACGATCCAACCGAGAGGACTGGCACTGTGGGGGCTAATTTTCGCGCTCAACATGGCAATATCGCTCTATTCCCTGTTCGGGCCAGCGCTCGGCCCGACACTCGGCCTGTCGGGAAAATTCGGGACATATTTCGGCGCAGTCCTGTCGGCGGCATGGACGGTCTTCGGCGTCTATCTCGTCGCGTGGACAGTCGCGTGGACGCTCGGCAATGTGGCCATCGGTCCGCTGCGGTCGATCAGGATCATGCATGGATTTTTCTGGCGCACGGTCGTCTATATGCTGGCCGGAGTCATGCCGCTGATGGTGGTGCATTACGCGCTCGGTTATGGCGCGATGGGGCGCCCCGAATGGCTTATGTGGCCGATGATGATTGTCGACGCCTGGGTGGTGGGGCTGCTGGCGCTGACCATGACTGCGCCCGCTTGGTACGGCGCATCGCGCGCTGCTGAGGCCAAGGGCGTCGCACTTATGCCCACAAAAGCATGATAGAGATGACTTTGGCGAATTCGTTGAATATTCCAACTGGAGGTGACGTCAGGTGACCAGCCACAGCATAAATTCTGTGTGAAGCTGATATCTTACATTCGTCATGCTGAACTTGTTTCAGCATCCATATTGCCCCCAATTCCGACACACCAAGCCGAAGAATGGACCCTGAAACAAGTTCAGGGTGACGCTCATCACAATTGTCCGAAAAGTTGTCGTGTCCCGAAATTCCGGTTTCTGGCTAAATTCGTGAAAAGCTGCCGTTCACGTGAGCGAATGACCACTATCGGCGTTGCAACTGAATTGCTGGAACGACAAGAATGTTGGGGAGAGAAGACGCGCTACTTGCGATAAGGTTAGGGTCATGGACTTCGAAAACCGGAATTGGATAGAATTGGTCAAGCTGACGCGCGAAAAGTTCGGCGTGTCGATTGATGGTGCGCATGACCTGATTTTGGCGGACAAGGAAATGCGAAGGCTCGTTGCTTTGCGCATAAATCGTAACGCCGATTGCCGTAAGATGGCTTCTCGGGACATCCGCCGGAATGGCGAAACGTCACGCTTCGTTCGAGACGGTGATCGCATAAGGTTTCGCCGCGAGGACGGGCAGCGCTGACGTCCGTAATGGTGTCGTTTGCTGACAGGCAGCTTTTTCCCATATATTGCCAACGGCAGCCGATCAAACACGCCGTGGACACGAAGCGCGCTGACGCTGATCGCGAGGAGATCTTCGGTTCGAAGCGACTAACCCGCCGCCTTGACCCGCTCCTCGACGCCCTCGGGCGAGTCCCATAGCAGGTGGCGGCTTTCCAGCATCACCAGGTTTTTCGCCCGCACCACTTCGCCCTTGGTGCGATAGCCCAGCAATTGTTCGGCTTCGAGATGCGGATTGACCGCCAGTACGCGCAATTCCTCGGATGAGAAATCGGTCAGGCCGCGCGCGCGCTCGACGTTTTCGCCATCATAGATATGCAGCACATCGCCGCGCGCAAAATCCCCGTCGATGGCCAGGATATCTTCGCGCATGATCGAGCGGTTGCTGCCGCCCAGCGCATCGGCCAACTCATTGGAAATCGCGATGCTGCCGGCACGTTGCAGCCGGTTGGCGATCCACCGCTCCCAACCCGATGTCGGCGCGTCATGCGCTATGAAGCGCGTGCAGCGGCGTTCGCCATCGAGGATGCTGGTCAGCGGGTTATCCGGCTCGCCATGGGCGATATAGGTCGTGCACCCGGCTTCCTGCGCCATGTTGGCGGCCATAAGCTTTGTGGTCATGCCACCTGAACCGAGCGCGCTCTTTCCCTTGGTCGCTTCCATGAAGGGCGCCACGTCGGTCACTTCGGAAATGAACTTTGCGCCGGGCTCGTCCGGATGGCGATCGAACAGGCCATCGACTTCGGTCAGGATGATGAAATCCTTGGCATCGACCATCTGGGCGACCTTGGCCGCTAGGCGATCGTTGTCACCAACCCGGATTTCCTCGGTCGTGATCGAATCGTTTTCGTTGACGATCGGCATCACGCCCGCTTCGATCAGCCGGAACACGGTGTTGCGGGTGTTGAGGAACCGGCGGTGATGTTCGAAATCGCCCAGCGTCAGCAGCACCTGCGCAATCTCGAAACCGAATTCATGGCCGATATGGCGATAGGCGTTGAGCAGCAGCGGCATCCCGCAGGCGGCCGCCGCCTGCTTGTCGCTGACCCCGGCGGTCTGCGGCGTTTCGCCGACGGTCTTGAGGCCGAGCGCGACCGCTCCGGAGCTGCACAGGATCACATTAATCCCGCGCGCACGCAGCCGGTCGATATCCTCGAACAGGCGCTGCATGAAGCCATAGCGCGGCGTCAATCGCTCGCCATTGGCAACGAGGCTGGAGCCGATTTTTACAACGATGTTATGCGGTTGGGACATAAGTGGAAACTTTGTCTGCGAAAATCATTGTTCCTGTATAGAGAGGGATGTTGCGTTGCACAACCGTCTGGCCAAAATTGCCTGAGTGTGTTATAAAAGTACACATTGAAATCGCAAACACCATGACAAGCATTGCAACGCCCTATGATGAGCACCAGTGAGCATCATGGTAAAGTGTGACAAATATATTCAAGGGGAAAAAATATCTTTAAGAAAATTCTACTTATCGGATGCGGCAAGATGGGTGGTGCTTTGCTTCACCACTGGCTGTCCGGCGATGAGAATTTTACTATTGTCGATCCTTTTCTCGAAAAGACTCCCAATGGCGTGCGGTCGGTAAACGATCGGGCCGAGATCGCGGGCGAGACTTTCGATGTCATCATTGTCGCGATCAAGCCGCAGATGATCGACGAGGTGTTGCCCGACTATCGCCCGATGCTGGCGGACGGCGGCTATGCCATGTCCATCGCTGCGGGCGCATCGATTGCGCGCATTGCCGCGCTGATGGGCGGCGCGCCGGTTATCCGCGTAATGCCCAACCTGCCCGCCGCCGTGGGCAAAGCGACCAGCGGCCTGTGTCCGGCGGACAACGCCACCGACGACCAGATTGCGCACGCGACCGAGATGATGGAGCGCGCCGGAACGGCAGTGGCGGTCGACAGCGAGGACATGCTCGACCGTGTGACCGCCGTTGCCGGATCGGGGCCAGGCTATGTATTCGAGATTGCCCGCGCCTATATCGCCGCCGCCGAGGATCTGGGCTTCGACGCCGAGCAGGCCCGCACGCTGGTGCTCGGCACGATGGAGGGCACGATTGCAATGGCGCTCGCCCATGCCGATATGTCGCTCGAGGATCTGCGCAATTCCGTCACCAGCAAGGGCGGGACGACTGCGGCGGGTCTTGACGCGCTGAATGGCGATGGCACCGTTTCGGGCAAGCTGCGCGACACGGTCCACGCCGCATACGACAGGGCGGTGGAGCTGCGCTGAGACGCCCCGCTCCCGCCCATGGACCGAACACACGACGGGCACAGGCCCGGAGGACGACAAATGAACGACCAGACACTCGACCCGACCATCCACGTCCACGAACTCGGCAGCCGCGCCAAGGCGGCGGCGCGCGGGCTCGCAACGGCATCGACCGAAGCGAAAAACACCGCGCTTGTCGAAGCCGCCAAGGCGCTGCGCGCCGCGATGCCGGAGTTGATCGCTGCGAACGAGCAGGACGTCGCCAGCGTCGCGGGCAAGAAGGACGAGGCTTTCGTCGACCGCCTGCGCCTCACCGAGGACCGCATCGAGGGCATGGCCCAGGCGCTGGAGGATATCGCCAAGCTGCCCGACCCGGTCGGACGCCAGCTCGCCAGTTTCGACCGGCCCAACGGCCTCAGGATCGAGCGCGTTGCGGTGCCCATCGGCGTCATCGGGATGATCTATGAATCGCGCCCCAATGTTGGCGCGGACGCCAGCGCGCTGTGCCTCAAGAGCGGCAATGCCGTGATCCTGCGCGGCGGTTCGGAGAGCCGGAATTCGACCCGCGTGATCGTCAAGGCGATGCAGGCGGGGCTCGAGGCGGCCGGCCTGCCTGCCGATGCCGTGCAGACCGTGGGCACCACCGACAGGGCCGCGGTCGCCGCGCTGCTCAAGGCGGACGAGTTCGTCGACCTCGTGATCCCGCGCGGCGGGCGCGGGCTGGTCGAGCTGGTGCGCGACCAGGCGAGCGTCCCCACCCTCCTCCACCTCGACGGCAATTGCCACAGCTACGTCCACGAGGCCGCCGACCTCGACAAGGCGGCGCAGGTGATCCGCAACGCCAAGCTGCGCCGCACCGGAGTGTGCGGGGCGACCGAGAGCATCGTGATCGACCGCGCGGTGGCCGGTGAGGCCGTCCCCAGGATCGCCGAAGCAATGGGCTCCGACTGCGAGCTGCGCGGCGATGCCGAAGCGGTCGCGATCGACGCCCGCCTCAAGCCCGCAAGCGAGGAGGACTGGGACACCGAATACCTCGGCCCCATCGCCAGCGTGAAGATCGTGGACGGGCTCGAGGACGCGATCGACTGGGTGGACAGCCATTCAAGCCACCACACCGACGCCATCTTCACCGAGGACGCGGAGGCCGCCCGCAAATTCATGACCGGCATCGACAGCGCGATCCTGATGCACAACGCCTCCACCCAGTTCGCCGACGGCGGCGAATTCGGCATGGGCGCGGAAATCGGCATCGCCACCGGCAAGATGCACGCGCGGGGACCGGTGGGCCTCGAGCAGCTGACGAGCTTCAAGTACCTGGTGCACGGGTCGGGTCAGACCCGCCCCTGATCGAGAGGACCCCTCCAGCGCCGGGCGCGGGCCTTGCACTCGCCTTCGGCTCGCGTTTTGCACTGAACCGGGCCGACACCCAACTTTCCTACTCGCGCTGTTTGTGCTCCATCCTCACCGATGGAGCATAACCCTTTCCCCTCCCCGCCACAGCAGCCGCACTCGCCGCGCGGCACCCTGCCCGCCTTCACTCCCGTCCCGCGCGAGCGGGAGCGCAGCAATGGCTGGAGCCCGCAAGTCCAGCTCGCCTTTATCGAGGCGCTGGCCGACACCGGCAGCGTCAAATCCGCCTGCCGCCGGGTCAACCGCAGCGAGGTCGGCGCCTATCTCCTGCGCCGCCACCCGGAGGCGGAGAGCTTCCGCGCCGCGTGGCAGGCCGCGCTCGATCTCGGGATGCAGCGGATCGAGGACGTCGCGATGGAACGCGCGCTCAACGGGGTGGAGGTGCCGGTCTATTCCTATGGCAAGATCGTCGGCCAGCGCACGGTCTATAACGACCGGCTGCTGATGTTCATGCTGCGCAACCGCGCGCCGGAACGGTTCGCGGAGGGCCGCGCGAAAGGCCTCAATGCGGTCGGCCAGATGGAGCAGGAGCGGCTGAAAAAGAAATGGCGCGCCGAATTCCGCGCGGAGTGGGAGGCCGAGCAGGCCGCCAATGCCGTCTCCCCGCAAGAGGTGCGCGCCAGCATCGGCCGCAAGGTCGACGCGATCCGCGAGAATGCCCTCGCCGAATCCAGCCCCCGCACCCTCGCCGTCTATGCCGAATACCAGCGCCTGCGCGCGGAAGACCGCGCCAACGGCTATTGCGGCCGCCGAGACCCGGAGCATCCGCTGTACGAAAAGCGGGCGTCAGAGGATGATGGCCACACCGGGCCAACCCTGCCGGACTTTGCGCGGCACGAGGAGTCGGAGGAGGACGAGTCGCGCGAGGAGAAGAACCCGCGGTGGCGGTCGCTCAAGGATGATGGGTGGATTTGACAATTTCGATATACGTCAATTCATAAAATGATGCTTGCCATCAAAGTGAATCGTATTTCCAAATTAAAAATTGAAAAATCATATTATCTCGAATTCAATAAAATCTTCAATTATAAATTTTCAACTCTATTTTTTCCAAATGATATTTATTTTTCCGCCCTCTCGTAAACACGCTTATATATTAGTTTTCGAATTGCTGGTGGAAAGCGCTGACGTAAAGCACGAAGTTTCGACCAGTGACAAGACTTCAACCGATCTCCACTTCCGCACGGGCAATATGGATTTCCTCGCAATAAAGGCGATGACAGTAAACGTGTAAATGCAACTGCATCTGCCCTCTCGGTCAGGCCCAGCGCTTCTCTATATGAAGTCGCAATCTCTGATTTGCTATGCCCCTCTTCTCCAAATGGCCACTCTCCAGTTAACTCAAATACGGATTGGCCGATGAAATAGGATGCCAAATGCCCGAGAAGATAAGACTCAAAGCTATGAGATTCGGAATTTAGCAACCAGACCACCCAATGCCCTAGGCAGCACTTCGCGGTCGAGGGATAGATGTGCCTCGCCACGGTATGTGGAATTCTCCCACCTACTTCACGCACTTCCGGTTCTGCTATAGGGTAATCTCTTGGGACGCTTATATTAATGTCAAACTGATCAAACTCCCCCATTGGACCTTTGCAAACGTATACCCCACTGATCTCAATAGTGTTCGGTGAAGATATAGCTTTCAGTTTTGGTTGATGTTTTTGAAGAACTTCAACGATTTCATCGTAGAATTTATCACTGACTGTCATTTGACTCATCATCAAAGGCAAATGGTTTCGACATTGTTCCTGATGATTTTAGCCCTGAAACCGCTGCCGCAGCGCGTTCAGCTTGGACAGAAGATGAAATTCCCAGAGCACCAGCAGCCGCAGAAGCATATTTATTTGTTGTAGCCGACGCTGACTTAGATTCAACTTCATCGAAATATGAATGCTGAAAGACTTTCTTCCATGATTTTCGGGCAGTCTCTTCATCGATGTCGTCATGTAAATTGTCCAAATGTTCTACAGATTCAACAGCAGATTCAATCATTCTGCTAAGGCGCTCAGTGTCCTTGTTATCGCTGATCTGAATTCCGTTAGCGAAAACAGCTTGATGTTTTGATCGCGATGAAATCCTTCGAAGTGTTTCACGGAATGCTTCATCCAATCTCCCTTCTACGGCGATATAATTTTCGATTGCTAGGGCAGTAACCAAAAGCCCAGAGGGAAATTTGCGTGACTTTTTAAAAGCCTTCACCTTGGCAAAATATTTTATCAGCCTAATGATTTGACGGAGTTGTGAAACACCTGAGCATTCTGGACTCAAACTCGAGACCCTTTCGTCGATCCATGCATTCATCGAACGAGGATCAGACGCGACCCAAGAATCTGAACTAGCAAGTTCATGCGTGTCATTTAAACCTGAGCATTTTTGAAATACCGGGAAGTCGCATTGATATCCGTCAGCGTAAACGACGCGAACGCATTTTGGCTTGCATTCAGGTTCATTCTTCATTCCTGAGGCTTTTTCTGCGATCGCATCCCGGACCCACCGTTTAGTCGTAGCCGGTGTTTTTGCGTCAGCTTCGTCAAACACCACACCCATATCGATATCGTAGCGACTATCTTCGTCACCTTCAGGTGGCTGGGTCATTGTCTGCTGAGCATAGCCGCCTTGATTGATCCAATCGATTGGACTTGGTTTTCCGAGAATATCTAGGCCATCAATAATCCGCTTTTTATTAGCATCACGACGTGATTTCATATCTCGGCGAAGAGACATGGTAAGCGTCACATGAATATCATGAAAATTCGTAACTTTCTTGGAATAATCAAACATAACAGCCCCCCAATTCGCTGGACAGAACAAATGGTAGTTGGCACTCTCATCTTCAAGTGCCAACGTGATACAAAAAGGGAACGAATGCAACGTGTGATCCCCAAATGGTTGTGGACGATGAGCTTGGTTGCTTTCGGCCTCGCCCTCCTTTCATCTACGGAAATACTCCAACCGCTGGGGATCAGAATGCCTGCTATTCGGTTGGCGTCGAGTGCTGCCAGCATTGCAATACTAGTGCTTAGCGCTTTTTTTGCGAGCAATGGACGGTGGGCACCTTGGAGAATCCTTTGGCGCGCATTTCCGTCACTTAATAAATTGCTGTTTCCTGATCTAAATGGAATTTGGGTCGGAACAGCCCATTCTAATTGGGCTGCTATTGAACGATTACGTTCAGCAGCCAGCTCAGAGAAAGCAATGGTTCTCGACGATCTATTCGATCTCGAATTAACTTATAGTCCAATTGTAATACAAATCAAATGTACAATTTTTGGGATAAGGATAGTTAGCCATCAGTCCAACACTCAATCAAAATCGTTTGCAATGTCAACTGGTATAGAACGAAATGAAAAGTCTGACTCATATATTTTAACTTACACTTACAGGCAAGAGAATTCCATTAGGATTGCCACAGATTCAGAAGTACATGTAGGCGCAGCCGTTCTTGAATTCGAATATGGTGATCTTACGCGAGCGATTGGAAGCTATTGGACTAAGCGCTGTTGGGAAGATGGACGCAACACTGCTGGACGGATTGCGTTGAAGAAGGAAAGTGATGAAAGTCAGTTGAGCATTTCTGAGTTATCTAAACATCTTGAAAATTAAATAGTTGAGTGTTTCCTCAAGACGAAGAGGTCTGCAATACTTTTGCGCTAACACTTATCGAGCGAAGTAACGTCTTAGGCATCGAAGGGTTCTTGCGAACTGCTGGCCATCGGTACCCTGCCGGAATTGTAGCCTCTCACTTCTAAGCTTGCGGTCGCCTCGCGATTCTCGGCTTAGGCTTGGGGCTTCACTCCTCCCCCATCCGCAGCGCGGCAATAAACGCCTCCTGCGGGATCGAGACATTCCCATACTCCCGCATCCGCGCTTTGCCCTTTTTCTGCTTCTCCAACAGCTTCTTCTTGCGCGTGATGTCGCCGCCGTAGCATTTCGCGGTCACGTCCTTGCGCAGCGCGCCGATCGTCTCGCGGGCGATCACCTTGCCGCCGATCGCGGCCTGGATCGGGATCTTGAACAGGTGGCGGGGGATAAGGTCTTTGAGGCGCTCGCACATGCCGCGTCCACGCGCCTCGGCCACGCCGCGGTGGACGATCAGCGAGAGCGCGTCGACCGGCTCGTTGTTGACGAGGATGTTCATCTTGACGAGGTCGCCTTCGCGAAGACCGATCTGCTCGTAATCGAAGCTCGCATAGCCGCGGCTGATGGATTTGAGGCGGTCGTAGAAGTCGAACACCACCTCGTTGAGCGGCAATTCGTAGCTCACCTGCGCGCGGCCGCCCACGTATGTGAGGTCGGTCTGGATGCCGCGCCGGTCCTGGCACAGCTTGAGGATCGCGCCGAGATATTCGTCGGGCGTGTAGATGACCGCCTTGATCCACGGCTCCTCCACACTCTCGATCCGGTTGACGTCGGGCCAGTCGGCGGGATTGTGGAGCATCAGCTCGCGCGCATCGTCGGTCCGGCTCTTGCTGAGCTGGAGGCGGTATTCGACCGAGGGCGCGGTGGTGATGAGGTCGAGGTCGTATTCTCTTGAGAGGCGTTCCTGAATGATCTCGAGGTGCAGCAGGCCGAGGAAGCCGCAGCGGAAGCCGAAGCCCAAGGCGGCGGAGCTTTCCATCTCGTAGGAGAAGCTGGCGTCGTTGAGGCGCAGCTTGCCGATGTTCTCGCGCAGTTTCTCGAAATCGGCGGCATCGACCGGGAACAACCCGCAGAACACCACCGGCTGGACTTCCTTGTAGCCGGGGAGCGCCTGGGTCGCACCGCCCTTCACCGTGGTGATGGTGTCGCCGACGCGGGCCTGTTCGACCTCCTTGATCTGCGCGGTGATGAAGCCGATCTCGCCGGGGCCGAGTTCGGGCAAATCGGTGCGCTTGGGGGTGAAGCAGCCGACGCGGTCGACGAGGTGCTCGGTCCCGCCCTGCATGAAGCGGACCGGGAGGCCCTTCTTGATCGCGCCGTCGAGCACGCGCACGAGGATGACCACGCCGAGGTAGGGGTCGTACCAGCTATCAACCAGCAGCGCGCGCAAGGGGGCGTCGCGGTCGCCACTGGGCGCGGGAATGCGCGCGACGACGGCTTCGAGTACGTCCTCGATCCCGATGCCGGATTTGGCAGAGGTGAGCACCGCGTCGCTGGCGTCGAGGCCGATGATGTCCTCGATCTCGGCCTTGACCTTGTCGGGCTCGGCGGCGGGGAGGTCGATCTTGTTGATGACGGGGACGATCTCGTGATCGTGCTCGATCGACTGGTAGACGTTGGCGAGGGTTTGCGCCTCCACCCCTTGCGCGGCGTCGACCACCAGCAGCGCGCCTTCGCAGGCGGCGAGGCTGCGGCTGACCTCATAGGCGAAGTCGACGTGACCGGGGGTGTCCATGAGGTTGAGCTCATAGGTTTCGCCGTCCCTGGCCGCGTAGTTGAGGCGAACGGTCTGAGCCTTGATGGTGATCCCGCGCTCGCGTTCGATGTCCATGTTATCAAGGACTTGCTCGCTCATCTCACGCTCGGTCAGCCCGCCGGTCGCCTGGATCAGCCGGTCCGCAAGCGTCGACTTGCCATGGTCGATATGAGCTATAATACTGAAATTTCTAATATTTTTTAGGCTGGTCATACAACTTTTCGCGAGCGTTGGGAAATCTGGCACGGACACGCGCCTTGACGCGCCGCCTTAGCGGCACCCGTGCGCTTCTCCAAGCGTTCGCTGTGCTTCTACCGGCCCGATTGCTTCGGCGCATTGGCCGAGAGCGAGAATTGCGGGAAGGTGACGGGCTGCTCCCCGGGCGCCGCATGCCCGGTAAACTTTCCTGCCGGCAGCGCCTGAAGCGGCACGCCCGCGGCCGCCAGCGCGTATGGACTGACCCGGTGGCGTGTCACGAGACCACCCGCGCCATCATCGACCAGCTCCTGCTCGAACTCCACACCCTGAGTGTCGTCCATCACACGTTTGACGGTACAGACTGCCAGCTGGCCCTGCCCGAAATCGAGGACGAACTGGATACCGACCGGGACATCCTCAAGCCCCTGGATCATCGCCCCGCTGCGCGAGAGATTGCGCAAGGTGACATCGTAGTAATGATCCTCGTGGATCAGGACGATCTTACGGAGCACCGTGCGCCGCCCAGCTCTCTGGCTACCATTGTCGGTTGGCGGGATCTTCCATGTCCCTCCCGCAAGCGCCGACGCCACATCCTCGGCTGTTAGGGCTTCGGAAAACACGAAGCCGCTAATCAAGTCGATATTGAGCTGCTTGAGCTTTTCCAAGAGCGGCAACGCGTGCACCCCCCTCGCGCAAGTTTCCATCCCCATGGCATTGGCAAGGTTCGCAATGGCTTTGACCATTTCCATATCGCCAAGCTCGTCGCGCATAGTCGGTTCGAAGAAGTCGCCGCTGATCCTCAACGCACTAAGCGGTGCCCGCCGCAGATAGCTCAAGGACGTGAAGCCACTACCAAACTGGTCGAGTGTCAGACGCACGCCCAGTTTGAAGAGTGCGGCCAATATCTTGTCGACCGCCGCTACATCGGCTTGCAGCGTCGATTCAGCCAGGTAAAGTTCCAGTCTAGAAGGATCGAGACCGCTCTTTTCCAGCGCTTCGGCGATCATGTCGACGAAACCGTTGGCAAGAAACTGCACCGGAGAAATCGTGATCGAAACCCTCAGCGATTCGGGCCATGAGAGCGCATCTTCACATGCCTTGTGAAGTGCCCATTCGCCGATCGGAATTATCAGCCTGCTACCTTCGGCCACCGGGAGGAATGTTTCAGGCTCAACCCGCCCACGTTCTTCCTCTACCCAGCAGTAAAGCGCCTCCAGCGCCACCACGCGATTATCCTTGGCCTCGACGATCGGCTTGTATTCCAGAGAAAACTGCCCGGTCTCGATCGCCTCGGCCAGATCTTCTTCCATTCGCTTGCGCAGATTGCCTTCATGCTCGAGATCGGCCCCATAAAACCGGAACTGGCCGCGCCCGCCATTCTTGGAGGCATACAAAGCTAGGTCGGCGGCACGGGTCAGTTCATCTCGCTCCACGCCATCATAAGGGGCTATCGCGATACCGACCGAGCAGCCGATAATGCAGCGCCCTTCCTCGACCGAGTATGGTTGCGAAAGCATGGTGATGATCTTCTTGGCAATCTCACCCAATTCACCGCGATCGTCCATGTCAGGTATCAGGACCTGAAACTCATCGCCCCCAAGCCTACCGACCTCCCCGCGTCCCGCGACCGCGCCGGTCAGCCGCTCGGCCACCTGCTGCAGCAGCTGATCACCTGCAGCGTGACCAAGAGTATCATTGACCTGCTTGAAGCGATCCAGATCGAGCATCATCAGCGTACATGCACGCTTGGCGCTGCGGAAGGCTGAAAGCGTGGAGTTGATCCGCTGCCCCATGCGATGACGATTGGCCAAGCCGGTAAGCGAATCGAACTGCGCCAAACGGGAAGCTTCTTCCTGGCTACGGAATTCTTCCGTGACATCGATAGCACCGCCCCGGAAGCCGACGAACTCGCCCTGCTCATCGTGAAGCGGACGACCCGATATGCGCAATACGAGATCGCTGTTCTCGTCGACCGCCTCGACGGTAAGGTTCGAAAAAGCCTTGCGCGTGCCCAGCTTGAGTCCAAGCGAGCGGCCATCGCCTTCGCCCTTGGCCAAGCGAAGGAGCGCCTGAAGCGGTTTTTCCTTCACTTCGCTGCCTCGCCCCAGCTGCGCCACAATTCCAGGGCTCAGATAGACGACGCGACCCTGTGCATCGGTACCCCAAAACCAGCTCAGGCCGCTGCGTTCCAATTCGTCAAGAATTGCCAGTCGATCCGTGCTGGATAGCATCGGGCTGTGATCCGTATCTGCGGCCGCTTGCGGTTGCGCGACATCATCCGCCGCAGCGCGACGCGATTTAAAGAGATCCGAGAAGGGCATCGCCCCCATGCTGCAGGTGACTCCGAAGCAATCGTTTTGGTAAATCGTGACTAAGCCTGAATGGTTATTTTTGGGCTAATGACTCATTGCAAAACTCATCGGCAACAGGAGCGTTGGCGACTTCTTCGAACCGATAAGCCATGCGATCGGCTGGCTGAACTTCGACGAACTGACGCTTTTTGGATGCAGCAGGCCCGGTAAGCTGCGCGTAGGCATCCTGTGACAGTGCCGCCAAGGGGCGCCCTGCGGCTTCGATTGCGTAGGGTGACACACGATGGCGCGTGCACAATCCGTCAGCCCCATCGCTGACCAGAGGCATTTCAAATTCCAGCCCCTGGAAAGATCCTTTCGATCGGCGCACCACGCAGACCGCGAGCTGACCCCCGCCCAGGTCCAGAACCAGCTCCGTGCCAACCGGTATATCCAGCAGCCCTTCGATTGCAGCCCCCGTCTTGGACAGGTTTCGTAGAACAGCCTTGTATCGGTAGTCATCGTGGATCACGCCAACCTGGCGGAACTGCGACCTGCGATCGGCACGGAAACGCGGCGGCCCCTTGGCTTCGAACTGGACAAGCTCCTTTTCAAGCCGCTTCAAGACCTCGATGTGGGTCAGCGCTGGAGAGAAGATGAAACCTTGTACGTGGCTGGCACCGCGAGCTTTAACGAGTTCGAGCTCATCCAAAGTCTCGACTCCCTCGGCCACTGTTTCCATCCCCAACGCTTCCGCCAAGCTCACAATTGCGCTCAAAATTTGAGGATTGTTGTTTCCCTTCTCTGTGGCTCCTCGCACGAAGCTGCGATCGATCTTGATCTTGTCGAACGGGGCTTTCTGGAGATAGCTGAGCGAGGAATAGCCAGTGCCGAAATCGTCCAGCGCCAATCGGACGCCGAGCTTTTTGAGTTCCTCGAACATCTCCTGAGTACGCTCCCCATCGCCCAGGAAAACGCTCTCGGTCAGTTCCAACTCAAGCCGTTCGGGAGCCAGTCCACTCGACCGGAGTGTGCGCGCGACCAATTCGCAAAAGTCGTCTCTGGCGAACTGTAGTGCCGAGACATTGACGGCAACCCGCAGCGGAACCTTCCACTGTGCGGCCTCCTTGCAACTGCGCTGGAGAATCCATTCTCCAAGCTGGTGGATCAACCCAAGGTCCTCGGCGACAGGCATGAAGGTTTGAGGAGGAACGATGCCACGCTCAGGGTGATGCCAGCGAATGAGCGATTCCATGCAGGTCACTTTGTGCGTGCTGCAGGCGATGATCGGCTGGTAATTCATTTCCAGCTCACCCTTCGCAAGCGCGTCGCGCAAATCTTCCTCGATCTGACGCCGTATCTGCGCACCAACCTTGAGGTCGGCGGAATAGAAACGAAACTGGCCGCGCCCACCGCCTTTGGCAGCGTAAAGAGCCATATCGGCTGCGCTAATCAAAGCCCCGGAATCGATCCCGTCGTAAGGGGCTGTCGCAATGCCGAGGGAAGTACCGATAACGGCACGATCACCGCCGAGCGAATAAGGCTGAGAAATCATCTGGATCACACGTTGGGCCAGATCTCCCAGATCGCCACGATCCTCCATGTCGGGAAGGATAACAAGGAATTCGTCACCGCCGAGTCGACCGATTGTGCCGCGTTTTCCCAATACCGTTTGAAGCCGCATCGCCACCTGCTTGAGCAATTCGTCTCCGGCAGGATGGCCAAGCGTATCGTTGACCAGTTTGAAGCGATCAAGATCCAGCATCATCAGCGCGCAGGATCGCTTGGCATCGCGATAGGCGGACAGCGTAGTTGAGAGCAGCGACTCGAGGCGATGCCGATTGGCAAGACCCGTCAACGAATCAAAATGAGCCAGCTTTTCCGCCGATAGCTGCTGTTCACGCGCCTCAGTAATATCCTTTGCGCTACCACGGTAACCTGTGAATTCACCTTTCGGCCCGAAATAGGCCTTGCCCGAAATTTCCCACCAAACCTGCTTATCGGTATTACGAAGCCTAACGGGCAACGCATTGATCGAGGCATTGGCCGCCAGAAGGAAGGGTAAGGTACGCTGAGCTTTCTTTGCACCTTCGCCTGAGTCGGTTTCGAATATCTCGCTCAGCGGCTTCCCAAGCACATCCTGTGCGCTCCAGCCTGCCTCGGTCAGCGCATTACCCGATATGTAAGTCAGTTGCCCCTTACCATCGGTAGCCCAGAAGCACCCAAGACCAAGACTTTCAAAACTTTCCAACAATTCCACGCGCAGCGCCTGATTGTCTCGCGGACGGGTAGCCGTGCCCACGAAGCTTTCGGACGTGTCCGCTGCCAAACGCGTGAAGAGACCCAAGATTGCACTCCAGAACTGCACGACTCTCAGGCCGGCTGACTCTAACCGGTCTGCGTTAGCTGCAATAGGTTGTCGAATTGATAACCATGGCGTGTAGGGATCCCCACTGCGCTTGCGCGACCGGAAACGCTGACGCATGATCCGACACAAAGGGAGCATTCTTCGATGCTGCAGATCGCCATAATCGGATCCGGGCCAGCGGGCTATTATTCCGCGGAAGCCGCACTTAAACAGTGGGGTGAAGACATCGCCGTCGATGTCATCGACATGTTACCGGTGCCCTTTGGCCTGATCCGCAGCGGGGTCGCTCCAGACCACCAGTCTATCAAGGGCGTTGCGCGGCGGTACGAGAAAACGGCGTTATCATCCCATGTCCGATTTGTTGGCAATGTCCGTGTCGGCGAGGACGTCTCGATTGACGAGTTGCAATCGCTTTACGACGCGGTGATCCTTGCGACCGGCGCTCCGCACGACCGCGTCTTGGATATCCCGGGACACGACCTTGCCAATATCTTTGGCAGCGCCGCTTTCGTCGGTTGGTACAACGGCCACCCGTCCTTTGCCGATCTCGCGCCCGATCTTGCTGGCCGCCATGCGGTGGTGGTGGGTATGGGGAATGTCGCGCTAGACGTGGCACGGATCCTGTCGAAGAACCGGGCGGAATTTGCGGGTTCCGACATTGTCACCCATGCGTTGGATGCCCTGTGCGTTTCCGGGGTGGAAACGATCACTATACTCGGACGCCGTGGTCCCCACCAGATCATGATGACGCCAAAGGAATTGGGCGAACTCATGCGGCTTGAGCGCGCAAGCCCACGCGTTGACCGGAACGATCTTCCGCCTGAGGGCGACGATGCGATCCTTGAACCGGGACTGCGCAAATCGGTGACCTTGCTGCGCGAATTCGCTGCCATTCCCGAAGGCATTCATGGCGAAAAGCCCATCGAGATCGATTTCGACTTTTTCGCCAGTCCCAAGGCATTGCTGGGTGAGGAAGGCCGCGTTCGCGGCGTCCAGGTCGAGCGCACCAATGTCGAGACTGGGCGCGCGGTCGGAACTGGCGAAATGTACGAGATACCTGCCGACCTGGTGATTACCTGCATCGGCTATCGTTCGGCACCGATTCCAGGCGTCCCTTTCGAAGAACGCGCCGGCAAGTTCGCCAATGATGATGGCTTCATCCTGCCCGGGCTCTATTGCGTGGGCTGGGCTCGACGCGGTCCTTCGGGAACCATTGGCACCAATCGTCCCGATGGCTTCGCGATTATCGAGCGGATCGCGGCCGAAGTGACTGCCGATCGCAGGAAGAAGGGCCGTGCCGGACTGGATCGACTGGCCGCAGAACGTGGCCTGGATATTGTTACCTTCCGCGACTGGCAAAAGATCGAAGCGGCCGAGGAAGCCGCTGCGCGGGAAGGCGCGCCGCGCGAGAAATTCATCGATGTGGGCGAGATGATAAGGGCACGCGAAGGATAGCAGGCCTTCTGGCAACATCCTTGCCCCCTGAGGGCTGGTAACCTAATCGAATGTCAATTCAGGCTTTGGGACGAGTCGCTTCTGTCTCAATGACACTGGAAAAACAGTCGGAGAGATTGCCATGACCAGCGTCCGTGACGCCAGGCACGCGGCGCGGGAGCCGTTCTGGCCGAAACGTGCCCGACCGCCCGAAGGCGCGCCCAATATTCTCGTGATCCTGTTCGACGATGTCGGGTTTTCCGATTTCGGCTGTTATGGATCAACGATCGCCACACCCAATATTGACCGGCTGGCGGCCTCCGGCCTGCGCTTTTCCGGCTTCCACACCACGGCAATGTGTTCGACCACGCGCGCCGCGCTGCTTACCGGGCGCAACCACCACAGTGTCGGCGTGGGCTGCCTTGCCAATTTCGACAGCGGCTTTCCCGGATACCGGGGCAAGATCTGCCGCGAAGCCGGGACGCTGGCCGAAATGCTGCGTCCGCATGGCTATTCAACCTACATGGTCGGCAAATGGCATGTCGTACCGGTGGATGAAACGGGACCGCGCGGACCTGTCGACGGTTGGCCTCTGGGGCGCGGATTCGACCGCTTTTACGGTTTCATGGATGCCGAGACCGACCAATATGCCCCCGAGCTGGTACGCGACAATACCCCGATCCCTCCCCCCGGCTCTTACAAAAGCGGCTACCACCTGACCGAGGATCTTGCGGATCAGGCGATCCGCTATCTTGCCGATCATGTCGCGGCTGAACCCGATGCGCCGTTCCTGATGTGGCTGGCTCCTGGCGCGTGTCACGCCCCACATCAGGCACCTCGCGACCTAATCATGCACTATGACCGCCATTTTGCGCATGGTTGGGACGAGGAGCGCGATGCGCGTCTCGCCCGGCAGAAGGCTATGGGCTTGGTCCCGGACAATGCAGCGGTGCCGCCACTCAACGATTTCGTCCAGCCGTGGTCCGCACATGGCGATGACGAGCGGCGTCTGTTCACGCGCCTGCAAGGCGCCTATGCCGCCATGCTGGATCATGCAGACCAGCATATCGGCCGGGTAATCGATTTCCTCGAAACTGCTGGCGTTGCTGACGATACGCTGGTGATCGTCATGTCGGATAACGGCGCGAGCCAGGAAGGCCTTGCCCAAGGCTTCGTCAATGCCATGGGGCCATACAATATGCGGCCCGAGATCATGCCTGAAAAGATTGCGCGGATCGACGATATCGGTGGCCCGGACACGCACAGCAATTTTCCCTTCGGCTGGGCGATGAATGCCAACACGCCGCTCAAGCGCTATAAGCAGAATACCCATGGCGGCGGCATTCGCGATCCGCTGGTCATGTGTTGGCCCAAAGGAATCAAGGCCCGCGGCGAGATCCGCCATCAATTCGCGCATGCGGTCGACCTGGCCCCCACTCTGCTCGACCTTATAGGGATTACGCCACCTGAGGAAGTCAACGGCGTCAAACAGATGCCGCTCGAAGGGGAGAGTTTTGCCGCGGCTATTGCCGATCCGCAGGCACCGTCACGCAACAGCCCGCAATATTTCGAAATGTTCGGCCATCGCGGAATCGTGCATCAGGGATGGAAAGCGGTTGCGTTCCATCCACCAGGAACAGCGTTCGATAACGATCGCTGGGAGCTATACCACCTCGACGAGGATTTCTCCGAACTCCACGATTTGGCCGAGGAACTGCCGGAGAAACTGGAAGAGCTCGTTTCACTATGGTGGGAGGAAGCGCACAAACACCAGGTCCTGCCGCTCGATGACCGCTTCGGGCCGCGCTTCGCCGAAAATGCGGCGCGACGCTTGGGCGACAGACGCGTGTTCACATTTCACAAGGGCATGGGCCACCTTCCGACGGATGTGACGCCCGACCTTCGGGCACGCAGCTATCGCATCGACGCTCACGTCCGGCTGAATGGCAGCGATGAAGGCGTGCTCATCGCGCATGGCGATGCGACTTGCGGATACAGCCTCTACCTCAAGGATAGGGCGCTGCACCATGATATGAATGTGGGCCAACACCAGATCGTCAGCGCGCCGATAGGCGATCTCGATCCGGGAAATCACGTGCTGAGTTATCGAGCGATCCGCCGCGAGACAGGCCCGATGCAGGGTGTCCTGCTGATCGATGGCGAAGAGGTCGCCAGCGCAGACATTGCCTTCGGCTTCGTCAATTTCATTTCATGGTCCGGCCTCGACATCGGACATGATCGCTCCAGCCCGGTTTCGCATTACTCCGCTCCGTTCCGCTTTACCGGCGAGCTGGTGAAAGTCGTGGTGACTATTGTGGACGATCAATCCGGCGATGCGGAGGGTGCCGCGCAAGTGGTGCTGGCGCGCGAATGATGCCGCTTGTCCACGACTCTTTCCGCGAAGCATAAAGGAAACATTGCAATGACCAGATCGGACCGCGCTCGATGAACCCACCGCTGTCCGATGAGCAAATCCCCATAGCCCCATCCCGCCCTGCTTTCGGAAATGGCGGTCCACTTGGCCGGACCGGCTTTGCCTGGGCACTCTTCGAATGGGCACGCAATCCTTATTATATCCTCGTCGTCATCTATATTTTCGCGCCGTATTTCGCACGCGACATTATCGGCGGTGACTTGCTGGCAAGCGGCACGCTCAGCGCTCTCGGGCCCAAGGCAGCGCAAGCGGCGGCCAATGCTCAGGGTCAGGCGACGATTGCGGCTGTGACCAAGTGGGCTGGCATGATTGCTGCTGTTACTGCACCGTTTCTTGGTGCGGCACTCGATCGCGGCGGTCGGTTGAAACCGGTGATGGCATTCCCGATCGGTGCCATTGTGATCTGTTCGGCCTTGCTGTGGTTTGCCGAGCCAGGGGCTCAAGGTTTACCCATCGGCATCGTGATGGGCTTGTTGGTGATCGCTTACGTCAGTTTCACCTATTCTGAAGTCATCCATAACTCCATGCTCAGCGCAGCGGGGGCGCCGCAAAAGCTATCGATGATCTCCGGCCTAGGGCTTGGGCTCGGCAACCTTGCCGCGACGCTGATCTTTGTCGCGCTCGCCTTGCTGTTCGTCTTGCCGGAGATGATCCACTGGCCCTTCGCGATCCCCCAGTTCGGGTTCGATCCTGCGCGTTTCGAGCAGATGCGTATCGCCGGGCCGATCTGCGCGATCTGGCTGGCGTTGTTCTCGATTCCCTTTTTCCTGTTCGCCAAGGACCCCGGAACATCCGGAGCATCATGGGGCGCAGCGGTGAAGTCCGGCGCACGCAGCGTACTTACGACTTTGCGCGAAGCGGCACATTATCGCGAGCTGATGAAATTCCTGATTGCGCGTATGTTTTATGCCGATGCGATGGCCGCTTTGCTGGCATTGGGCGCAGTCTATGTCGCCCTGTTTCTCAACTGGGGCTATCTCGAAATGTTGATCTACGCGATCTTTGCTTCGGCCTGCGCCTTCGCTGGAGGACTGATTGGCGGATGGCTCGATACGACGTTCGGGGTCAAACGGGCCCTGATAATGGAAATCGCGGCAACCGTGCTCGCCATGACCGGGCAGCTGTCGATCACGCACGATAGCCTGATGTTCGGGCTTATCACCAATCGGATTGTATGGGATGGTTTGGTTTTCCGCACCCTGTCCGATGTTGTTTACCTGAGCCTTATCAGCGTGGTGGCGATTTCTGTAACGGCGAGCCTTTCCTCCAGCCGGGCAATGCTCGTAACCCTCGCGCCCCCCGGACGCAGCGGCGAATTCTTCGGCCTGTTCGCGATCGCAGGGACGATCACCGTATGGATGGGACCGTTGCTGGTCGAATACTTCACCTTGTGGTTCACCAACCAAAGGATCGGGATGGCTTCCATATCGATACTCTTCACTATCGGATTGCTGCTGCTGTTCACAGTGCGGGCGCCGTCAAAGGAAGGGGCGATCGATGCATGAACTGGCCCTCGCAAGTCATGACAGGTCAGGCGATTGCTCGCTGGACTCGTGGGTTGCAATATGAGACCTTCCCTGGCGGAGAGAGGAGACCAGAAAAATGGCTCACTATGACCTGATTATTCGCGGCGGCACGATTGTCGATGGCACCGGTAACGAACGCTTCACCGGCGATGTTGCGGTCAAGGACGGATTGATCGTCCAGGTCGGCGAAGTGACCGGCGAGGCGGCGGAAGAAATCGACGCAACCGGCAAACTCGTTGCCCCCGGCTTCGTGGACATACACACCCACTATGATGGTCAGGCCACTTGGGATCAGGAAATGGCCCCGTCGAGCTGGCACGGCGTCACGACGGTCGTGATGGGCAATTGCGGCGTCGGCTTCGCACCCGCGGCTCCGGATCGGCATGAATGGCTGATCGGACTGATGGAAGGGGTCGAGGATATTCCCGGCACCGCCCTTGCCGAGGGAATGAGCTGGGAATGGGAGACGTTCCCGGAATACCTTGACGCTTTAGAAAAACTGCCGCGGACTGTCGATGTCGGCACCCATGTCCCGCACGGTGCGGTGCGCGCCTATGTGCTGGGGGATCGGGAACAGCCAGGCGCGGTCCCGACCGACGCCGACATCGAGGCCATGAGCAGGATCGTGGAGGACGGCGTGCGTGCAGGTGCACTGGGCTTTTCGACGAGCCGCACGGTGATCCACAAGTCCGTCGATGGCGAACTGGTCCCCGGCACCACCGCGACCGCCGAGGAACTGATCGCTATCGGTCGAGCGATGGCGCGCGCGGGCCATGGCGTTTTCGAAATGGCGAGCGACCTCAAACGCGAATGGGATGAGTTCGGCTGGATGGGCAAGCTCAGCCGCGAAACCGGACTCCCGGTCACATTTGCCGCGCTGCAATCGATCGCCAAGGAACTGCCGCTCGAAGAACAGATTTCGACCATGCGCGCCGAGAACGACAATGGCGCGAACATCGTGGCCCAGATCGCCCTGCGCGGGAACGGCATTGTCATGGCGTGGCGTGGCACGGTCCATCCGTTCCGCTTTCGCCCAAGCTGGATGGCGATAGAGCACCTGCCTTGGGAGGAGCAGAAGGCCAAGCTCCTCGACCCCGCGTTCAAGGCGCAAATGCTTGCCGAAAGCAATGATTTCACCACCGCCCCCAAGGACATCGCAGAGCTGGTTTTCGCCATTTGCCTTGGGTGGAAGCTCCAGTTCGAGATGGACGAGGACTTCGACTACGAGCCGGGAGCGGACGCCAGCATTCAGGCACGGGCCGAAAAGGCTGGTATGGATCCGCAGGAATACGCCTACGACCTGCTCTGCCGTGACGATGGCAAAGGCTTCATCTATTTGCCGATCCTCAACTATGCCGACGGCAATCTCGACTTTCTCGAACCGCTCCAGAATGCCGACGACACGGTCAATTCGCTAAGCGATGGTGGTGCGCATTGCGGTACGATTTGCGATGCGGCCAGTCCCACTTTCATGCTCCAGCACTGGGTCCGAGACCGGAAGCGTGGCGGGCGCATCAGTCTTGAAAACGCGATCAAGCGGCAATGCCAGGACACCGCTCGGCTCTATGGGCTTGAGGATCGCGGCGTCATCGCACCGGGATATCTCGCCGATCTCAACGTAATCGACATGGATCGCCTGAAATTGGGCAAGCCTTGGCTGGCATTCGACCTCCCCGCAGGCGGCAAACGCTTGTTGCAGAAGGCCGACGGGTATGTTGCGACGATCAAGAACGGCACCGTCACGTTTCGCGATGGCAAATGGACAGGCGCGACGCCAGGCGGGCTGATCCGCGGACCCCAGCGTGCCGATCTGGCGGAGGCGGCCGAATGAAGGCAGTTCGGATCGGTCAACCGGCAAAACTCGATACGCTCCACGTCGTCGAAATCGACGGTCCCGCGACACCCGGTCCGGGCGAAATTCGGGTGGCGCTCAAGGCGAGTTCGCTGAACTACCACGATTACGCAGTGGTTACCGGCATGATCCCGGCGGCTGCGGATCGCATTCCCATGTCCGATGGCGCGGGCGTGGTGGAAGCGGTGGGCGAAGGCGTGAGCGAGTTCTCTGTTGGCGACCCGGTCGTCAGCACCTTCTTTCCTGATTGGCACGACGGCGCGCAACCGCGCACCGCCTTTACCCGCGTGCCGGGCGATGGTCTCGACGGCTACGCGCGCGAGGCGGTCACCGCGCCGAGCCATTGGTTTACCCGCGTCCCGCAAGGCTATTCCCATGCCGAAGCGGCAACACTGACCTGCGCAGGCCTCACCGCCTGGCGCGCCATGTTCGTCGACGATGCAATCAAGCCGGGCGACACTGTGCTGGTTCAGGGCACCGGCGGCGTGTCTCTTTTCGCGCTGCAGTTCGCCAAGGCTGCGGGCGCAAAAGTGATTGCGACCAGTTCGAGCGATGCCAAGCTGGAACGACTCAAACAATTGGGAGCGGATCACCTCATCAATTATCGCAATGAGCAGGCATGGGGCGCTAAGGCGTTGGCGCTGACAGACGGACTCGGCGTCGATTGCGTCGTGGAGATCGGCGGCGCGGGGACGCTCGACCAGTCGATGATCGCAACCCGCGTGGGCGGCCACATCGCTCTTATCGGAGTTCTCGCCGGATTTGCCGGACCGGTCCAGACAGGGCTGCTGATGGCGAAGAACCTCCGCGTTCAGGGTCTGACGGTTGGCAGCCGGTCACAGCAACTGGCGATGATCGCCGGTATCGAGGCCAATAGCATCAAGCCGATCATCAGCGACAGCTTTCCTTTGGACAAACTCGCGGACGCCTTCCGCCATCAGGAAAGCGGCCAGCACTTCGGGAAAATCGTGGTTGAGATTTAAGCGGCTATCTACGAGGAGGCGGAGAAACTCTCGGTGGCGCTTGTCCGACACGCGGCGGCGCACTCTTTAGGCTAATTCTCGCTTTCGATCGTTTCGGTTTTGGCTTTCGTAGAGTGTCAGATCCGGCTTTGGTAATCTCATAATACCGATAAGCGCCAAAGGGATGGTCCTTCTCTACAATCCATCCCGCCTCCAAGCATTCGCAATACCCTTTTGTGGGTCGACGGGGCACTCTTACATTGTTTGGATTTTGTTCGTTTGCCCGCGATAGAACTCGAAAATGATAGTGCTGAACGACCAAACCAACGTCCTCATCACACCCGCATCGGCATCAGCACGTAAAGCGCGGGCGCGTTCTCGTCCTTGCGGATCAGCGTCGGAGCGCCAGCGTCGGCGAGGTGCATTTCCACCGTATCGCTGTCGATCTGGCTGAGGATGTCCTTCAGGTAACCAGCGTTGAAGCCGATCTCGAAGCCATCGGCGCCGTAATCGGCGGCAATTTCTTCGCTGGCCGTGCCATTGTCGGGGCTGGTGACGGTCAGCGTCACCTTGTCCTTGTCGAGCCCCATCTTGACCGCGCGGGTCTTCTCCGTGGCGATGGTCGCCACGCGGTCGACACCAGCATAGAAGCTCTTGGGATCCAGCTTGAGAAGCTTGTCGTTGCCCGTCGGGATAACGCGCGAGTAATCCGGGAAGGTGCCGTCGATCAGCTTGCTGGTCAGCACCACACCGCCCTCGCCGCCAAGCGCAAAGCGGATCTTACTGGCCGAAAGATCGACTTGAACATTCCCGTCGAGCGATTCCTCGAGCAGCTTGCGCAACTCTGCGACGGCTTTGCGCGGCACGATGACATCGGGCATCCCTTCCGCGCCTTCGGGACGCGGCAGGGTAAAGCGTGCGAGACGGTGGCCGTCGGTCGCGGCGGCCTTGAGCACGGGACGATCCTCGTCAGAGACGTGCAGGAAAATGCCGTTGAGGTAATACCGCGTTTCTTCGGTCGAGATCGCGAAGCGCGTGCGATCGATCAGCTCGGCCAGCGTGCGCGCAGGCAATTCGAAACTGGTCGGCAAATCGCCTTCCACGATCACCGGGAAATCGTCGCGCGGCAATGTCGGCAGCTGGAACCGGCTGCGTCCGGCCTTCACCGTCATGCGATTGTCCGCCGTCTCCAGGCTGACCTGGCTACCTTCGGGCAACTTGCGCGCAATGTCGAACAACAGGTGCGCCGACACGGTGATCGCGCCGGGGCTTTCCACACTCGCCGCGCTCATATGCTCGATCACCTGCAAATCGAGGTCGGTCGCCATGACCTTCAGCGCACCGTCTGTGCTCGCCTCGATCAGGACATTGGAAAGAATGGGAATGGTATTGCGGCGTTCGACCACCGACTGCACGTGGGAAAGACAGCGCAGCAGTGTCGCGCGTTCGATTGTGGCCTTCATGAGTGCGTCTCTGTCCTCCTGAGGCGCTGAAGGGGCCGGAATCGCCCCGTAAGCGCCGGAATGTCGTTGTCGACCTTAACGGTGCAGCCCGAACGGGCAAGGCTTGAACCTTCAGGCGATGGATTCCTTGGGGATAAGCCTGCCCGAACAGCCGATCAGGAGAACATGGCCATGCCACCGTTGACGTGGAGCGTTTGCCCGGTGACGTAGGATGCTTCCTTGCTGGCGAGATAAGCGACCGCAGCGCCGATCTCTTCACCCTCGCCCATCCGGCCCATCGGGATGCGGGCATTGAGCGCCTGCTTCTGAGCATCGGGCAACACATCGGTCATGGCCGTGCGAATAAAGCCCGGTGCAACGCAGTTGACTGTCACTCCGCGGCTGGCGATTTCCTGCGCAAGGCTCTTTGTCATACCCGTGAGGCCAGCCTTTGCCGCCGCGTAGTTCATCTGACCGGGGTTGCCGGTGGCCCCGACCACGCTGGTGATCGAGACAATACGCCCGAACCGCGCCTTCATCATCGGCTTGGCGGCTGAGCGCATCAGGCGAAAGGCGGCTTCAAGGTTGATCGCGATTACCTGCTCCCACTCCTCGTCCTTCATCCGCATCGCAAGATTGTCCCGCGTTATGCCAGCGTTGTTGACGAGGATATCGAGCTTGCCCAGCGTATCGATCGCAGCTGGCACGAGTTCCTCGACCTGGGTGGTGTTCGACAGGTCGCATGTGATCTCGACATGATCGCCGCCGATTTCAGCGTTGAGCTGATCGCGGAACGCGCGCAATTTGTCGCTGTTCGATCCCGAAAGCGCGAGCCTTGCCCCCTGTGCGGCAAGCGCCTGGGCAATAGAGGAGCCAATCCCGCCGCTGGCCCCGGTAACGAGTGCGGTCATCCCGGTAAGATCGAACATCAGCTGTACTCCTTGGCGAAGGCTTCCATGTCTTCCATGGTCACAAGGCTCGTGACCGATGCATCGGCCACGGTCCGACCAACCATAGGGCCAACGACCTTGCCGCCGATCTCGACGAATTGTTCGACTCCATCGGCGGCCATCGCCAGCACGCTCTCGCGCCAGCGCACCCGGCCGGTGACCTGCTCGACCAGCAGTTCGCGTTCAGCGTCGCCATCCTCGACCTTCGCGGCCGTGACGTTGGCGTACAAGGGCACCGACATGGCCCCCGGTGAGGTCTGGCCGAGCGCCACGCCCATACGCTGGGCCGCAGGCTTCATCAGCGAACAATGGAACGGGGCCGAGACCGACAGTTTGATGCCACGCTTGATGCCATGGTCCTTCGCCATCGCGATGGCCCGATCGATGGCCTGAGCATGACCAGACAGCACGACCTGACCTGGGTCGTTATCATTCGCGATCTCGCAGACCTGGTCTTCGGCAGCGGCAGCGGCCAGAGCCTGCGCCTTGTCGATATCCGCACCGAGCAGCGCGGCCATCGCGCCGACACCGATCGGCACCGCATCCTGCATCGCGATCCCACGCAGGCGCAGCAGCCGGGCGGTATCGGCAAGCGAGAAGGCACCCACGGCGCAAAGCGCGCTGTATTCACCAAGCGAATGCCCCGCGACACATCCAGCAACAGTGTCCAGCTTCACCCCAAATTCGCGATCCAGAACGCGCAGTGTTGCCATGCAGTTGGCCATGATTGCGGGTTGCGCGTTGGATGTTAGCGTCAGTTCGGATTCGAGTCCTTCGAACATGATCGCCGACAGTTTCTGCGACAGCGCATCGTCGATTTCCTCGAACACGGCGCGCGCACTGGCGCTGCTCGCGGCGAGGTCGGCGCCCATGCCGACTTTCTGGCTCCCCTGCCCGGGGAAGATAAAAGCTTTCATCAAAATCTCCTCAGGGGGCGCGCTTATGCCCCGTGAGCAGTGTCCGCAAGACCGAAGGGCACAATGCGGTTATCCGCGTCGTGCCCGATATGGGCTCGACCGAGGTAGGCTATACCCGATCGTTCGCACCAATACCGCGCAATTTCCTCCGGCTGCGCGCCAAAGGGCCGATCATTTTCCGGTACTTCGCTGATCGCTCCGAGCCGTAGCCCTGCAACCCGCGGCAAGTTCTGTGTTATGTGGAAAAATAACCTGTCCACCGCATAAAGATGTTCTGCGACCTCCTCCACAATGACCACGTGGCCTGTCAGGTCCGGCATCAATTCACTGCCCTGCATCATAGCGAGCGTCATCAGGTTGAAAGCCGCGACAGGCTGCTTGGCAATGGAAGGTTCGATGCCATCGGACTTTCCCGTCAGCCAGTCGAGCGCACGCATGATCGCTGCGTCACCACCTTCGCGGCGGATATCTCCCACCAATGGACCGTGCGCCGGGTGGCCGAACCGATGGCGATACAATGCGCCAAGCAGGAAGCCGGTGTCCGAATATCCGAGATACCGCTTCTGTTTTCCCGCCGGATTTATTCTGGCGATAGCCTCCTCAGCAATGCGGTTGGATCCGTACCCCCCCATCGCAAACCACACGGCATCGAAGCCCGGATCGTTGGCGCAATCGAGAAATGCCGCCAGTCTTGTGGCATCGTCACCGGCAAAATGTCCGTCACTGGCGAAACACTGCTCGTGAAAATGCAGTTCGACATCGTCTCGACGCGAAGCAAGTTCCTGCACCGCATCGGCGCGCTCACGTTCCAGCCGTTTTCCTGGCGCACAAATTGCGATTCTGGTCATGAGCTCAGCTAGCCCGCTTGTCATGGCGTACACAACTGCATAGCGAACGAACCATGACGCATATGTACTCCCCAGAAGAGCTGAGTTCGCGCCCCTTTTTCTTTGTCGGCATCGGCGGTTCGGGAATGCTGCCGCTGGCGCAGATACTGCGAGGTCGGGGAATATGCGTCGCCGGTTCGGATCGGAGTAATGACCAGGGGCGGACGCAAGATAAATTCGCGGCGCTGGAAGCCGCAGGCTGCACGTTGTTCCCGCAGGACGGCAGCGGAATTACTGACGCAAACCAGATTGTCGTGGCCTCTGCCGCGGTAGAAGACAGCGTGCCTGAAATTATCCGTGCCAATGAACTCGGCTGCCTCAGGATGACCCGGGCTGAGCTCAATTCGATCCTGTTCAACACCAGCGGTGCAGGCATTGCGGTGGCCGGCACCAGCGGCAAATCGACCGTCACGGCCATGCTCGGCTGGATTCTCGAAGCTACAGGACGCAAGCCGACAATCATGAACGGCGCGGTGATGAAGAATTTCGTCACCCCGGAAGACCCCTTCGCCAGCTCCGTTATTGGCGGGCAAAGCCTGTACCTGAGCGAAGTCGATGAAAGCGATGGCTCGATCGCGCTCTATCGCCCGGCTGTCGGAGTACTGCTCAACGTCAGCCTCGATCACATGGGGATGGACGAATTGCGCTCGCTGTTCGCCGCCTATCTCGAACGCAGTCGTATCGCTGTGATCAATGTGGACGACAGCGAAGCTCTGGCGTTGCTCAGGCACGCCAAACAGGCAATCACCTTCGGCATCGATCAGGAGATGGCGCAAATCGGAATTGTTGCAGGAAGCGTTGCCGAGGGTCCAAACCAGCAAGCGGCTATGGTCATCGATAGGCACGACGGTCGCACTCACGCCCTGCGTTTGCCGCTCCCGGGCCGGCACAATCTGTCCAACGCGCTGGCAGCGATTGCGGGTGCGGCGGCAAGCGGAGTGCCGGTCGCTGACGCCGTACGCGCCCTTGCCGAATTCAAGGGGCTGGCGCGTCGATACGAGATTATCGGGACGACTGTCGGCTGCATTTCGGTGATCGACGATTTCGGACACAATCCGGAGAAATGCGGCGCGACCCTGCGCACGCTGAAGGCGCATCCTGGCCGTGTGCTCGCCTTTTTCCAGCCCCATGGATATGGCCCCTTGCGTCAGATGGGAACGGAGCTGGCTGCGACCTTCGCCCATGAACTCGAACCAGACGATCTCACGATCATCTGCGATCCGGTCTACTTCGGCGGCACCGTCGATCGCAGCGAAGGCAGCGAACGGATCGTCCGTCTGATCGAAGAAGGTGGCGGAAATGCGGAATACATCCCCAACCGCAAGGCGGTGGGTGACAGGCTGGTCAACATCGCCCTTCCCGGTGATCGAATCGTAATCATGGGTGCACGCGACGACACGTTGAATGCATTTGCCCGCGATATATTCGCGCGGCTGAATTGAAACGGGCACTCGTTTCTCATTGCTTCCCAGCGCCGATGCGCAACAGCTTGTGCAGCACGAACACCAGCACGAAGCCAACAAGCAACCCGACTACCGCAGACATGGCCGCATAGCTTGTCCATCCCAGAACGCTCCCAAAAACACCCGTCGCGTGCTCAACCGCATGCTGGATGCCGTGCGCTAAGTTGGCGGGCGCTGCGATGCCGAGAACCTCGAGCCCGTGCAGCAATATCCCGCCGCCGACCCACAGCATGGCGATTGTCCCAACGAACGCGATAGTGGCCAGGAGACGCGGCATGGCATGGAGCAGGCCGCGCCCGATTGCCCGTGTCGCAGACGACCTTCGATCCGCCAGCGCCAAACCGATATCGTCCATTTTCACGATTAACGCCACCACGCCATAGACCACCAGCGTAATCAGAATTCCCACGATGGCCAGCGCAACTGCCCTTATCCAGAAGACATCGGTGATGGTGGCGATTTCGTTGAGCGATATAGCCATGATCTCTGCCGACAGGATCAAATCGGTGCGAATGGCTCCCTGTGTTCGCTCCTTTTCGAATTTCTCCGGGTCGCTGATCGGCTCTTCAAGAGTATCCCCATGCTTGGGACCACCAAGCTTTTCGATCACCTTCTCCGCGCCTTCATACGACAGATAGGCACCGCCCAGCATCAGGATTGGAGTAATCGCTTGCGGCAACAACCAGCTCAGCAGCAAGGCTCCCGGTAACAGGAACACCAGCTTGTTCTTCAAACTGCCGAGCGTGATTCGACCGATGATCGGCAATTCGCGATCAGGGGTTATGCCGGTGACATAGGATGGTGTTACCGCAGCATCGTCAATCACTACGCCCGCAGCCTTGGCGCTGGCGCGGCTGGTGGCAACGCCAACATCGTCGATCGAAGCCGACGCCGCCTTGGCGATTACCGCAACATCATCTAACAGCGCAAGCAAGCCTGCGGACATTGAACAGCTCCCCATCCTGCCGCAAGATTGTCGGCCATCCCCGCCCTGCCCGCTCTCTGGGCAAGGGACAAGGCTTGCTTTTCGCGCGGATCGCGTTATGTGCGCGCCTTCCCTGGCTTCCGGGCCGGGAAACGAAGAAGGCCGGAGGGGCACCGCGATGGGCGCGGATCAGCCAGCGATCGGCAGAAATTGAAAGGACCGGAAACATGGCTCTTTACGAGCATGTATTTCTGGCGCGTCAGGATTTGAGCCAGGCTCAGGTCGATCAGCTGGCCGCCACTGCAACCGAGATTATCGAGGCAAATGAAGGTAAGGTCACCAAGGTGGAGACCTGGGGCCTGAAGAACCTCGCCTACAAGATCGATCGTAACCGCAAGGCGCATTTCGTGATGCTCAACATCGACGGGCCGGGTTCGGTCGTCGCCGAGCTCGAGCGCCAGACCCGCATCAACGAAGACGTGATCCGTTACCTGACCGTGCGCGTTGAAGAGCACGAGGGTGGCCCCAGCGTAATGATGCGCAAGAACGAGCGCGATCGCAAACGCCGTGAAAGCCGAGAGGAGCGCGACTGATGGCCCGCCCGTTTTTCCGCCGCCGCAAGTCCTGCCCGTTCGCCGGCAAGGACGCGCCGAAGATCGATTACAAGGACGTTCGCCTGCTTCAGGGATTTGTCTCAGAACGTGGCAAGATCGTACCTTCCCGCATCACCGCCGTCAGCGCCAAGAAGCAGCGTGAGCTCGCCAAGGCGATCAAGCGCGCACGCCATCTGGGCCTGCTGCCCTATCTCGTAAAGTAAGGGGAGAAGACCAATGGATATCATTCTCCTCGAACGTATCGAGAAGCTGGGCACCATCGGCGACGTCGTATCCGTCAAGGATGGCTACGCGCGCAACTTCCTCCTGCCGCAGAAGAAGGCGCTGCGCGCCAACGACGCGAACAAGAAGGTCTTCGAGGCCAATCGCGAGCGGCTCGAGAAGGAAAACGCCGAGCGTCGTACCGAAGCCGAAAAGCAGGGCGGCAAGATCGACGGTGCCGAGATCGTGCTGATCCGCGCTTCGTCGAACGCTGGCCAGCTCTACGGTTCGGTCAATGTGCGTGACATTGTTTCCGGCCTTGCCGATCAGGGCCACGAAATCGACAAGAAGCAAGTCATCCTCGGCCACCCGATCAAGACCATCGGTATGCACGAAGTCACCGTGGCACTGCACCCCGAGGTGCATGTCAAGGTGAAGGCCAATGTCGCCCGTTCGGATGACGAAGCCGAGTTGCAGAGCCAGGGTGTCGACGTCCTCGCGCAAATGTTCGAAGACGAGCAGAAGCAGATCGAGGAAATGGCTGCGGCCAACCGTATCGATCCTACCCTCGAGCCCGGCGAAATCCCCGAAGAACTGTTCGAAAGTTCCGACGAGGGTGCCAAGGAGGAAGGCGCCGAGTAAAGACGGCTTCTTCACCAAACGCTTTAATAAGGGCGCGGGCGGCACATGCTTCCCGCGCCCTTTTTACAAAGACACTTGCGCATGGCAGTAGGGCGCAAAGCCAGAGAACAGAGCTGAGAGAAAGGAACAACCAGCCGTGGAATCGATTGAAGCAATCCTCGACAAACTGGAATCGGTTTATGAAGCTGCGGTCGCCCGCCTGCGCGAGGATGTGATGGCATTCGGCCATGATCGGTCCCTGCCCGCGCCAGAACGTCGGCGTGATGGTTCCTATGCTTATCCAGAGCTAAGGCTGCGGTTCCGCGGCGGTGAACAGCCCGAGGAGCGCAGTCGCGCCTTCGGACGCCTCAACGCACCGGGGCTCTACACCACGACCATTACTCGCCCTGCCCTGTTTCGCGACTACCTTGCCGAGCAATTGCGCCTGATCGAGGCAAATTATGAGGTCGAGGTAGAGGTCGGCTCGAGCGCGCAGGAAATCCCTTTCCCCTATGTGCTCGATGGCGAGGCGGGAGCCGAGCTTGCGGGCGTCGACCCAAACCAGATCGCGCGACATTTTCCGTCCACCGAACTCGCCGACATCGGAGACGAACTTGCCGACGGGATCGTGATCGCCGATCCCGAAGATCCGATTCCGTTATCGCTGTTCGACGGTCTGCGTACCGATTTCAGCCTTGCGCGTCTGGCGCATTACACTGGTACCAATCCGGACCATTTCCAGCGCTTTGTGCTGTTCACCAACTATCACCGCTATGTCGATGAATTCGTCGACTGGGCGGGCCAACAGCTCGGGAAGGACGGCTATTCGGCACTGGCTGGTGCAGGCGGAATGTGGCTGACCGAGAGGCAGGACAACGCCCGCGGGCAATTGTCCGATACCGCCTGGCGCCGCCACCAGATGCCCGCCTATCATCTGATCGGCGAGAACCGTAGCGGCATTACACTGGTCAACATCGGTGTCGGACCGTCCAACGCCAAGACGATTTGCGATCACCTCGCCGTGCTGAGGCCCGAAGCGTGGCTGATGATCGGGCACTGTGGTGGCCTGCGCCCAAGCCAGAAGATCGGCGACTATGTTCTCGCACACGCATACCTGCGCGACGATCATGTGCTCGACCCCGTGCTACCACCGGAAATCCCCCTCCCCGCAATTGCCGAAGTGCAGCAGGCGCTTGCCAAAGCATCGGAAAGGGTCTCGGGCGAACACGGCAGCGACCTCAAGAAGCGGATGCGCACGGGAACGGTGGTCACCACCGACGATCGCAACTGGGAACTGCGTTACACCCAATCGGCACGTCGCCTTTCGCTCAGCCGCGCAGTTGGCATCGATATGGAAAGCGCCACCATTGCCGCGCAGGGCTATCGGTTCCGCGTACCTTACGGCACGCTATTGTGCGTCAGCGACAAACCTTTGCATGGTGAAATCAAGCTGCCGGGCCAGGCCAACAAATTCTATGAGGAAGCGATTGCCGCCCATTTGCAGATTGGCGTTACAACCTGCCGCTTGTTGCGCGAGGAAGGGCCGCGTCTCCACAGTCGGAAGTTGCGCGCTTTCAACGAGCCACCCTTCCGCTGATGTAGTTTCGGCTAATCATCCGGTTAGATATTAGCCAATTGTCAATTTCGGCGAGATATTGGGAAGCATGAACCTGCGCCGCGAAGCCCGATACAAGCTCAAATCGATCGGTCGTTATCGCCGAGGCCATGGACGCGCCTATAATGTCCAGTTCGAAGATATTTCAGAATTCGGCTGCCGCTTTCACGATCTGGTCGGTCGACTTGTACCCGGCGATGCATTGACTATTCGCATCGGCGACTTTGGTCCAATAGACGCTAGCGTCAAATGGAATGATCGGCGTATCATTGGCATTGAGTTCAGACAGCCTTTGCATCCGGCTGTACTCGATCATATCAATCGCGCAAATCAGATTGATCAAGCAGCAACTTTGTAGTCACGATACAATGTAGTCATAGAAAAATAGCGCGCTCTACGTTGTCGTAAAATCAACTCAAGCTGCGTCGATGTAGACCCGTATTTCAGCGTTTTCATCGGTTCCGGTTCGTCTGTCATCCGGCAAAAGCCGGCTTTCCAAAGCGATGCGCACAGCCTCCGTGGTGTTACGAGCAGATAGCTTGATCAGCATGTTGGCGCGATGGATATCGACCGTTCTTGGACTGAGATCGAGGGAACGCGCAATTTCTTTGCTACTCAGCCCGTCACTTACCAAATCCAGAACTTCAAGCTCACGCGGGGACAACTTGGATATGCGTCGCATTGCACGGATCTGGCGACTGTGTAGGCCGGTAAGTAAAGAGCGATAGCCCTTTGCGCTTATTATGCGCTTCACGATTTCATCGTGAGTAAAAGGCCATTTAAGATAGTCGACCGTACCGCTACGCATCGCATCTACGACCCGATGGTGGCAGAGATCTTCGACATAGCCAATAATCTGGAATGTCCCAACTTCAGCCGCAAGGCGAGTGACACGCTCGATCAGGTTGCCGGAATCTATCACAAATACGAAGTGAATTTGATCAAGATCGAGATTTCGAAGGTCCTCGATTGTCTCACATGGCTCCACGTGAGCAACAACATCTGCAAGAAAAAAACTTATTGTCGCACGTCGACGAACATCGGCGTCGACCACCGCAATTCTTGATTGCGCAGGCAATTGGCTTCCCCCAAAAAACTGGATTCCCCCAAAAAGCGAATAGTTTCAAAAGCTACATACCGTATGGCTAGCCAGCAACCACGATCACATCCGTTTCCGTAGCTGTTATTCATCCAGCCAACAGAGGCAGGGTCGAGAGATTATTCCATTTCGGAATTACTTTTGGAAAAAACAAAAAATATCATGTTTTCAACTCTGATATCAATCCGGCTTTGCCATGGATAACTCCAGCAACGTTCAACCGACCATGCGATTAAGCAACCTTAATTTTTAGATGGCACAATAAACTGCAAGAGCTGCTTTGCGAACGAAGCGTTCATTCGCTTTGATGGAACCACAGAAAACAATTTGGAATTTATGCAATTGAAAGCATTCCTATCAAGAAAAATCTTGTTACTGCATAAGGATACAGCAAAACGGATCCATATGAGGGTTGCCTAATGATGGTGGATTAGCGCTTCTTATAGCGAAGCCCACAAAGCTCAGGTCGCGAAAGGAAATGGGGAAATGAAACGTGCCGCGGGACTTGAGCCAGCCGAGCTAACAAAAATCGGTCGGCAAATATTGCGTCTCGCTCGCGATCTGGTGGTTGAAGATCAAACGGGTGTCGGTTCGGAAGTAAATCAGTTCAAACCCATATTCTCCAGCCTTGCGCGCGATGAAATTAGCGAACGACAAGCGCGACGAAAGCAATTCGGTGTCGATCTGTTTGGCGAACCGTCGTGGGAGATGCTCTTACACCTGTATATTGCGAAATTTGAAGGACAGTCCTTGCCAACCAAGGCAGTCTTGGCCGCTTCTGGCGCCCCGACCACGACAGCCCTGCGGCATCTTAGCGTGCTCGAACTCAAAGGGCTTGTCACGCGCAAGCCATCGGACAAGGACCAACGCGTAATCCTGATCGAATTAACTGAAAAAGCGTATAGAAAATTCCACACTTATTTCCTCAATCGGCTCGAAATGCAGGATAAATCCTCGGCCAGTGAGCTGCCACTTACAGCCGCCGAAGAACATATCCAGTCTGATCAAAGCTAGCCCGCGCCCTTGGTCTTGGTCTTGCCGACCCTGGCGTTATTGGCGATGAAATCGATCACCATCCCGGCAACATCCTTGCCGGTCGCTTGCTCGATCCCTTCAAGGCCGGGCGAGGAATTGACTTCCATGATGACCGGTCCGTGATTGCTGCGCAGCATATCCACACCGCAAACGTTGAGGCCCATGCGCTTTGCCGCACGCACAGCTGTTGAGCGCTCTTCCGGCGTGATTTTGATAAGCTGCGCACTGCCGCCGCGATGAAGGTTCGAGCGGAAATCATCCGGCGCACCGGTGCGCTTCATGGCAGCGACAACCTTGCCACCGATGACAAACGCTCGGATATCGGTTCCGCCAGCTTCCTTGATGAATTCCTGCACCAGAATATTGACGTTGGCGCCACGGAACGCCTCGATGACAGACTTGGCGCTCGCCTCGGTTTCCGCCAGCACGACGCCTATACCCTGCGTTCCTTCCAGCAGCTTTATCACCACCGGTGGACCATTGACGGCCTTGATGATCTCCGTGGTCTGCTTGGGGTCGTGAGCGAACGCCGTCAGCGGCAGGCCCAGCCCATGCTTGGCTAGGATCTGCATCGACCGTAGCTTGTCCCTACTTCGCCCAATCGCGACACTTTCGTTGAGTGGCCAACAGCCGCGCATCTCGAATTGGCGCAATATCGCCAGGCCGTATTGAGTGATCGACGCACCGATACGCGGGATGACAGCATCATATCCGATTGCCGGTTCGCCGTTGTAAAACACTTGCGGCCTGTGGCTGGCGATATGCACCGTGCAACGCAGCGTGTTAAGAATGTCGAGCTGATGCCCGCGCGTCTCGGCCGCTTCGACCAGACGGCGATGCGAATACAGCTCCGCATTGCGGGCCAGCATCGCGATTTTCATTTGAGCAACCTTTTGCGTTCTGCGGCATCCGACTGAAGATAGGAGCGGCCGCTATCTACCATAAATCGGCCCCTTAGTGCGGTGCGTCCGACGAGGATAGGGAATTTCATATCCGAGCGGTCGGCCAGGCTGAATTCCGCGGCGAACTCCGTTTCGCCCAGGCGCAGCCGGGTCTTGATGATGAAGCGATCCTGCGCCTCTCCGTTGGAACTGACGATCGTCCGGCGGCCTACACGCGGTAATTCGCATACTACCGGCTCGCTAAGCCCGAGTCCGATATCGAGCAGGAAGCGTAGCCATTGGTGTCCATCCCGCTCGAAGCGTTCGATTTCGGTTGCGTGAAGGCTGGACGTGCGTGCGCCGGTATCGATCTTCGCTGGGATGCGATGCGTGGTCAATTTCGGCAGGGCGATCATCTCGCGCCAACCAACCGCTTCAAGAGGACGCCGTGCCACGCTTAAACGGAACAGAGCCAGTCGGCGATAGCACGACCGAGATCCGGCTTGGTGACAGACCCCATATGCGTGCCAGGCACCTCGGCATAGGTCGCGTTAGGCAGCAGACCAGCAAGCTCCTGCGCCGAGCCATTGTCGCGATCCTCGTCACCGCACACCACCAGCGTTGGCATGACGACATTGACAAGCTGCGCCAAGTCGAGATCGGGCATGGTGTCGAGCAGCAAGCGCGCAGCAACCCGGTCGGTGCCTTGCGACTTGAGGAATTGCATCGAGAACCAAGCCGGATCACTACGCGGGATATCTTCGAATTCGTCGATCACCCGGCGGAAGTGCGCAGCGCGTTTCTCCCACTCGCCCAGTCCCGCTGTGCCCATTCCGCCCACAATCAATCGCGCCGGAGCAAGCACTGCGTGAGCAACGGCGTGAAGCGAAGTCCGCGCCCCGAGCGAGAAACCGCCCAAGTCATAATCCTCCAGTCCGCAATGTTCGACCAGAGCCGCCACATCGCGCACCAGAACATTTTTCGGGTAAGCGTCTTGTGAGTGGGGTGCCTCGCTTTCGCCGTGCACGCGAAAATCGAGCATCAGCAATTCATAACCGCATTCCGCGATACGCTGCGCATGACCCCATTTAATCCAGTTCATCTGTGCACTGGAAAAGAGGCCGTGGAGCAGAATCAGGGGCCGTCCTGTTCCCAGTCGATGCAACGCCAATCGCGTGCCATCGAAACTGCTGAAAAACTCCGTTTTCGATTCACTCACTCGGGAACCTCCAGCCCAGCTGCCTTCCAGCGCTTTGCAACGCTTTCGGTAGAGGCGCTGTAGTGGCGCGGCAGATCGCGCGTGTCGAGCCAGGCTTCGTGAATGCTCTCGGCTCCAGCGTGAGCGACCGGACGAAATCCGGATGGGTCGTCGAAGCTGCCAACTGTCAGGTCGAAGCCTCCACCGCCATCGCGAAAAGCGAAGCCCAGCGGCGTGCCGCAATGCGAACAGAACGGACGACGAGCAATCGGTGAGCTGTCATACCAGTCGGGTTCGCTCAACCAACGTACCTTGTCCGCCTTTACCTCGACAAACGCAGCCGCGATCCCACCAGTTGCCTTCTGGCACATTCGGCAATGGCACCAATAGGCATCATCGCTTGCCAGCTCGACCTCATAACGCACGCGTCCGCATTGGCAGCCGCCGGTCCTCTTTTGCGTCATCTCGGCTCCAGCCCCTTCTGCTCCATTCGCCATTTGGCCATCGCAATGCGATCCTGCCCGAAGAATGGTTCGCCGTCGAATACCAAGGTCGGCACGCCCCAATGGCCTGCCTGCTCGAGCGCCTTCTGGTTCTCCGCAATCTCGGTATCGAGCGCCTCGGCTTGCCCGGCCAACTCAGCGTCGAGCTCTGTCAGATCGAGACCGGCGCGCTGTGCTGCTGCAGCGAGGTGTCCGCCCTGATGCCAGTCCTGCGCACCGCCCCAGATCAATTGCGCAGCTTCATGCGCGAACGCGAGCCCCTTCCCATGTCGTGCTGCAGCCTGTCCGAGCCGGGTAATCCTGCGGATATAGGGCTGCTCTGCCGCAATAGCGCGGGTGGCCATGTCCTGCACGATCGGATCGGGACGCGGGGGACCGAAAGCTATGCCCTCGTATTGTGCGACCCGCAGCACATCGAGCAGCGTGTAGCGCAGCCAGTTCGGATGGTTCCGTTCGAAAAAATCAGGCTCCCGAATCGCCAGGGGATAGACCGGGCGCAAGGCGATCTCGAGCTGATAGGCTTGCGCCATATCGCGATAGCGGCCGATCGCGAGATAGCTATAAGGCGAGCGGAAACTGAAAAAGAGGTCGGCGGACAGCATCATCGGACCAATCTTATACCCAGTGCCGGCCATCGGCCATAGCAAGCTGGGTAATGTGGCAATCGGGCTGAAAGCCGCCGCCTCACATCAGCGGAAAATACAGTTGGTTCCAGCCCATAGCGCCGCGACAGTCTGTGGCGGCATTCCAGAATCGAACTTGCCGTGAATATCGCCAAAGCTGAATTCGGGGATCGAACTGACTTTCGGAAAGCTGAGCTTGTGAAGCTTTTCCAAGGCATCACGCGTCATGCCGATACCCACACCGCCCACAGTTGCAAAACCCGGCGCATCGCCGCTGTCCGTCGGAAAAACACCCCAGCCGACGAACTTGCCGTTCTGGAAGTTGAGCGAGAGCGGGCCATAGTTACTGAAATCGATTTGCCCGGCTGGACACTCGTCGTTACTGTCCTGTGCAGTCGGCTGTCCAAGGACAGCGGATACCGCAGCATCGGCCATCGCACGCGGAACGCCGAAGGCGAGCAACGACACGCTGCTGTTACCGGGGCTGGCAAATTTAAGCCCCTTTGCATCCAGCGTGATCGAAACAGGCGGCGTAGCTTCTGTTGCAGCAGGAGTGGGTGTTGCCGCGGTGGCTGGCATTGCGGTTGAAGCGTCGGCCTGTCCCGCATTCGCCTGATCCGCAGCGGCATCTTTGTGCGACACCGAACAGGCGGACAAGGCGCAGGCCGACAGGACCGCGACAAGGTTACGCAGGCTCATCCCTTCTTAAGGCACTCACGGCCAAGAAGTTCCGCAATCTGCACGGCATTTAACGCAGCGCCTTTGCGCAAATTATCCGATACGCACCACAGTGAGAGCCCGTTTTCGACTGTCGGGTCGTCACGCACACGGCTGATATAGGTCGCGCTATCACCGGCGGCCTCTACCGGGGTAATGTATCCGCCGTCCTCACGCTTGTCGATGAGCATACAACCCGGCGCCTCACGCAGGATGTCCTGAGCCTGACTGGCTGAAATCTCGTTCTCGAACTCGATATTGACCGCCTCGGAATGACCGACAAACACCGGAACGCGGACACACGTGGCGTTCATCCTGATCTTGGGATCGAGGATCTTCTTGGTTTCGACCACCATCTTCCATTCTTCCTTGGTCGAGCCATCGTCGAGGAAGACGTCGATATGCGGGATGACATTAAAGGCGATCTGCTTGGTGAACTTAACCGGTTCCAGCGGATCCCCGACGAAGATGGCCCGGCTCTGCTGGAACAGCTCGTCCATACCGGCTTTGCCTGCGCCAGAAACCGACTGATAGGTCGAAACAACCACGCGCTTTATCTTCGCCGCATCGTGCAGTGGCTTGAGCGCCACGACCAGCTGCGCGGTCGAGCAGTTGGGGTTGGCGATGATGTTGCGCTTTGAATATTCGTGGATTGCTCCCGGATTGACCTCCGGCACGATCAGCGGAATGTCCGGTTCCATACGATAAAGCGAGCTGTTGTCGATCACCACGCAACCGGCGGCCGCGGCCTTGGGTGCGTATTCTTTTGCTGGACCGGATCCGGCTGCGAACAGAGCAATATCCCAACCGGTGAAGTCGAAATGCTCGATATTCCTGCATTTGAGCATCTTCCCGGTGTCGCCGAATTCGACCTCGGTGCCTTGCGAACGACTGGAAGCAACGGCTGCGATCTCGTCGCAGGGAAACTCCCGCTCGGCGAGCACTTGCATCATTTCACGCCCGACATTCCCGGTCGCGCCAACGATGACCACGCGATAACCCAATTGCATTCTCCTGATATGTTTTGTGCTGCTGCACTAGCGACAGAGACGCGCCAAGCCGAGATAATTCCACTTCACTCGCACCAAGCCGCAGGTGCAGACACCGGGGGCTTTACATGATGCTTCCAGAATGAAGCGCAAGGGTCGGTGCGGAGACAGAGTTGCCGACCGCCCCGACCAGATAAAGGACAAGCATAGTCGCCCCCGCGAGTGACCCGACCAGACCGACCAAAGCTATCCAGCGCGGCCCGGTTCCGCGGTGCCAAGCAATGATATTCACCAGAGCGAAGATGGTCAGGAAAACAAAACTGCCACCTTCCACCAGCGCCTGAATGCCGCCCACCAACGTAAGCAGCATGGCCGCACTCGAAATCACCAATGTTCCAAACCACGGTACGCCCTCATCGTCCTTGCGGGCGAAAAGCGCCGGCATGGCACCTTCGCTTGCAGCATGTTCGGCGAGACGGGCAGTCGCGAAAATGGTCGCGTTGATCGCGGAACCAGCAGAAAAGGTCGCAGCAATCGAAACCGCGACGAAGCCAGCTACGCCCAGTGCCTCACGCCCGGCAACAGCCAGGGCAACCTCCTCATGCCGGACGATTGCGGGTGCCCCTGCGAGCATCACCGCCCCCAGCGCGACCATGATATAGGTCAGCGTCGTCACCACGATGGCCGCAGGCATGGCAATACGGATAGTGCGCGAGGGATGGACCATCTCGTCGTAGTCGTAGCTCAGCAGCTGGAAGCCTTCATAGGCCATGAACACCACACCCATGCCCACCAGCGCACCGCCCAGTCCCACTGGCTGTTCGCGATCAAGCACGAGTTGTTGCGGATTCCAATGCGCCAACCCGAAAACGGCCAGGCCAAGCAGGATCGCCAGCTTACCCCATACAGCCACCTTCTCCAGCACAGTAGCTTCATGCGCACCGATAAGGTTGATGCCAGCCAGCACTGCAATGGCGACAATACCTGCGGCCAGCTTCACCCATTCGGGCGCCCCGAAAACATAGGCGGCATAGGACCCGAAGGTCACCGCATAAACCGAAACGGTGAAGATATAGCCGATCAGCAACGCCCAGACGGTAATGCGAGCCGCCCGGTGCCAGCCGATTTCCTGAAGAAAAGTATAGGACCCACCCGGCTCGTCGAACTGTCGGGTCAGCGCAGAATAGGAATGGCCTGAGGCAAGTGCGACCACCCCGCCGATCAGGAAGCTCAGCCAGGCCCATTCGCCCGCGACAGAAATCACCACGCCGAGCGTCGAGAAAATTCCCCCGCCGATCATTCCTCCAACAGCCATAGCCCAGGCTCCGCCGAGCCCGAGGGAGTGATGTTGGGATGGATCCTCACCCTCGCTCATTCGGGTGGCGTCACTCCATGAGCGGCGAGGAAATTCATGATCGTGTGCCACAGTTGCGGACTGACCTTGGGACCGCCCACGCCATGGGTTTCGCCGGGATAGAACATCATCGAGAACGGTTTGTCGGCGTGCTGGAGCTTTGCCGCCAGCTCTGTCGAATTGGCAAACACCACATTGTCATCGCTCATGCCGTGAAGCAGCAGCATCGGATCGTCGATCTTCTCTGCCGGGAGCAAGGCGCTGGCCTTGTCATAGGCGGCCTGATCTGTCTTCGGATTGCCCATGTAACGCTCGGTATAAGCAGTGTCATAAAGCTCCCACCGCGTTACCGGAGCGCCCGCAATCCCTGCAGCATACAGACGCGGATCGGCCTCAAGCATCCTCAGCGTCATATAGCCACCATAGGACCAGCCGTAGATCGCAATCTTGTCCGGATCGACGAAGGGCAACGTCTTGAGATATTCGGCACCCACCTTCTGATCGGCGACTTCAGGCGTACCCATGTCGTGATAGATCGGCTTTTCGAACGCGACCCCGCGGTTGTAACTGCCACGGTTGTCGAGTTCGAACACGATATAGCCCTTGGCAACGATCGCCTGTTCCAACGGATTGTTCCAGCCCTTGGTGACGGTCTGCACGTGCGGACCGCCATAGTGCATGAAGAACACCGGATAGCGCTTGCCCTTCTCCATCACCGGCCTGATCATCCGCCAGTGCAGTGTCTGACCGTCCTCGGCCTTGAGTGTGCCGAATTCCTCGGGCTGCTGTCCGTCCTTGTACGGCGCATAGGGGTGGTCGCCGGTCACGGCATTTTCGGAAATCCATGTCAGTCGCTTCCCGCTTTCATCCGCGAGATAGGACTGCGGTGGTTGCGTCTCGGATGAGCGCGACACCAGCAAGGTGCGTGCCTGCTTGTCCATGCTGGCGTTGTTGACATAAGTGGGGTCGGTAAGCCGCTTAGGCTCGCCCGGATGCGCAAGGTCAATCTCGTAAACCTGCGTTGCCAGCACATCGTCCTTGTTGGCGGTAAAGAACACGCGGCCGTGCTTTTGATCGACACCATCGAGCGATGTCACTACCCATTGCCCCTTGGTCAACTGCGTGAATGTGCCCTTGTCGTAATGATAGAGGTGCCCGTAGCCGTCGCGTTCGGACCACCATACCAGGCTACCGTCATCGAGCCATTTGTAGTTGTTGGTGAGGTTAATCCAATGCCCCTTCGCCGCGTTCTCGGTGAACAGCACCTTCGCCTTTCCGGTTGCGGGATCGACACTGAGCATATCGAGCCGATCCTGAAACCGGTTGAGGCGCTGGACATACAGCGTCTTGCCGTCCTTCGCCCAGTCGACCCGGGCGAGGTAGAAGTCCTTATCATTCCCAAGATCGACTTCGACCTTGTGGCGTCCATCCGGGTCCATAACCCACAGCGAAACGAGCGCATTGGCTGTCCCCGCAGCCGGGTAGCGCTGATGCGTCACGGTCGAGGCATCGGCTCCGATGGCGAGGCGCGTCACCACATCGACAGGAGCCTCATCGAAACGCTCGACCGCGATCCGCTTGTCCTGTGGAGACCACCAATAGCCTGCCAGCCGGTCGAGTTCCTCCTGTGCGACAAATTCTGCTTCGCCCCAGTGTACCGTATCGGATGTTTCCTCTGGTGTGACCGGCTGCGCTTCGGCTCCGCCCACAGCGCCGATCCAGAGTCGTTGGTCGCGCACGAAGGAAAGGTACTTGCCAGTCTGCGACAGGGCCGGATTGAGCTCGCTCTCAGGCGTATTCGTCAGCCGCTGTACGCTACCGTCGAGGTTGGCGAGATAGAGATCGCCATCGATCGGCACCAAAATCGATTTGCTGTCAGGGCTCCAGAAATAGGTCACGATGCCCTTGAGCTTGCCGATCCGTAGGCGTTCACGCTGCATCTTTTCCGCTTCGGACAGTGCCTGTCCGCTACCAACCTTCTCGCTGTCGACCAGCATCGACCATTGCCCGTTTTCGCGGTTGTAGCCCCACAGATCGTAACGATCCTTGTCGTCGGCGCGATTGCGCAGGACAGTCAGCCACTTGCCGTCAGGCGAAAGCTTCACCCCACGAGGCGACTCGCCGCTGAGGCTCGGGCTGGCAAAGACGCGTTCGAAAGTCAGTTTCATGGGTGCGCGATCCTGAGCGTGCAGCGGAGCAGTCAAAGCAAGGGCGGCAACAGTGAAGATGAAACGGCGCATGGCTTTGAGCTCCCCTGAATATTCAACCGGGTCGCAATGCCGCTTTGCCAAAGAGCTCGCAAGGGTCGTCGGACAAAAGAAAAGGGCGGCGCTCCTACCGGAGGCCGCCCTTTCCGATTGACTGGTTTGTAAAGCTTATGCCTTGGGCGCATTCTCGCGGCGTTCGGCGATACGCGCCGATTTACCGGTGCGGCCACGCAGATAGTACAGCTTGGCACGACGCACGATACCACGACGCACTACGGTGATGCTGTCGACGATCGGTGAGTAAAGCGGGAAGACACGCTCGACACCCTCGCCGAAGCTCATCTTGCGGACCGTGAAGTTCGAACCCATGCCGCGGTTCGAACGGGCGATTACCACGCCCTCGAAATTCTGGACGCGCTCACGGGTGCCTTCGACAACCTTCACGCCTACGCGCACCGTGTCTCCGGCGCGAAATTCGGGGATGTCCTTCCCCAGGTTCTCGATAGCTTCAGCCTCGAGCTGTTGAATCAGGTTCATCTGCCTGTCCTCAATTATCCGCCGCGCGCCAGAGGCAGATCAGTCCCGAGCGTTCCTGTAACGCCCCCAAAGGTCTGTCCTGCGTGACCGTCATCCGCGCCGCTTGCGCAACGTCGCGATTGTCGCGTGATCCCCCGATCGCAGCAGTTCAGGGATAACGCGCCCTTCCAAATTGAATGGTAGGGTTATGACATGCCCGGAAACCGGACCGTCATGAGCCGCGCGCCCTAGGGCAAATAAGCTGCAATTGCAAGGTGAAACGCTTTCCTGTTGAAGACGTGATCGTCAACGGAACATTAACCCTTTTCGTTCAGATCGAGAGCGGAGGAAAAATGGCGAATTACGCAGCAAATCAAACCCTTTCGGGCGACATATCCGTCAAGCGCGACAAAGAGGCAAGCGCGCTGGCGATGTGGTTTCTGTGCTGGATAGTTCTGCCCAACCTGCCCTTTCTGCCAATTACGATTATGGGAGGACCTCCGCGCTATAGCGAAATCATAGTCTGCGGTCTCATGGGGCTGCTTGCCCGCCGGTACACTTACTGGGTGCGGGTTTTGTTCTTCCTCGGGTTAATGGCATACCTGCTGGTTACTTACATTGCGCACATGTTCAACATGGCGCCCCAGATGATCCTTCAGGTTGCACCATTGGTGTTCGACCTTAAGCCAACCGCCTCGATCGAATATCTTTTAGGCGCATCGTTGTTTGCAGTCGTCATCGGCCTTGCTTTGTGGCTGCTGAGTCGACCGCATAATTTCACCTTGCCGAAATGGGTGATCCTTGCCTTCGCAATCACGCTTGTTCTGGCGACCGCCGATTATGCCCATTCGCGTGGGACTATGGGAGCGTACACAAGGATTGCGCCAGATGGTACGCCATTCACCTCTGCCGTGAAGCAATCGCATTTCCTCACACTTGCAGACGGCAAGAGGAACGTGATGCTGGTGATCGTTGAATCCATGGGACAACCGAGGGATCCAGCGCTGAGAGCCGAGCTGGAAAAGATCTGGATGCGACCGGAATTGCGTACACGGTTCGAGATGTCGCACGGGACGACAGCTTTCTTCGGATCGACCACGAATGGTGAAATGCGTGAACTGTGCGGTCGCTGGGGCAATTACTTCGCCATCACCCATAAAGATCCCTCATGCCTGCCCGCAAAGCTTGCCGCCAAGGGATATCGCACCACATCCTACCATGCCTTCACGCCAAGCTTCTTCCAGCGCGGTGCCTGGTATCCGTTGATCGGGATCCAACATTCCGAGTTCGGTACTACGCTTGAGCGGCGTGGCGCAGAGACTTGCGCCAATGTCTTTGTCGGTGCCTGCGACCGGGATATTCCCAAACTGATCGGGCAGGATCTGGCCCGGTCGAAGCAACCGCAATTTGTCTACTGGCTGACTCTGAATTCCCACCTGCCGGTGATCGAAAGCAAGCAACTCGGCACTGAAAAATGCGGCGAGCTCGGTCCCAAGCTAGATTGGAAATTCCCGATGATCTGCCGCTTGTTCGCGCTGTGGGATCAGACCGCACAGGCTCTCGCAAAGGAAGTCAACAAGCCCGATTTCCCCCCGACGGATATTCTGATTGTCGGTGACCACATGCCGCCGTTCACCCGGCAGGCCAGCCGGTTGCAATTCGAATCCACGGATATTCCCTGGATTTTGCTTCGCGATCGCCGAACTCAGTCATCGAAACCATCCGTATCACCGCCAGCAACATAGGCCTGCCAAAGGTCCGGGCGGCGTTCGAGGGTGTCCGCCTGCGCACGCTCCTTGCGCCAGTTTGCAATTTTTGCATGATCGCCCGATCGCAAGACGTCGGGGATTGGACGGCCATCCCACAGCGGCGGGCGGGTGTATTGCGGATGTTCGAGCAGCCCATCCTCGAATGATTCCTCAACCCCGCTGACGGACGCTCCCATAACGCCGGGAAGAAGCCGGATGCAGGCATCGAGAATGGCAAGCGCCGCCGGTTCTCCACCGGACAAAACGATGTCCGCCAGACTGACCTGCTCGATCTCGGGACGTGCTTCGAAGAAGCGCTCGTCGAAACCCTCGAAGCGCCCGCAAACGACGATGACGCCTGGGCTTTCGGCGAGGGCGCGAATACGTTCCTGTGTAATAGGCTTGCCACGCGGTGTCATAGCGAGCGCGGGCCGACCATCGGCGACACTGTCATAGGCGGCGGCCAGCACGTCGGGTTTGAGTACCATACCTGCTCCGCCGCCTGCCGGCGTATCGTCGACCGTACGATGCTTGTCCGTAGCGAAGTCGCGGATTTGCACTGTGTCACAGGTCCAGTCACTGCGTTCGAGTGCCCGCCCGGCCAGCGATATGCCTAGTGGCCCGGGGAACATTTCCGGATATAGCGTCAGGATGGTGGCTTGGAATGTCATGCTTCGGCACATGCTGTCCGTTCGGCCAATTGGCAAGCTCAGGCCATAGGGTGTTACTTACGCCGAACGAAATCGATGAACGCCCGGAGCGGCGGCGGGACAAGGCGGCGCCCCGGATAATACAGGAACGGCCCTGAAAACTCCGGCCACCAATCTGCAAGTACGGGTTCGAGTTCGCCCGATTCGAACAGCGGCTGTAACCAGTCCTCGAAGAGATACACGATCCCGCCACCGGCAACCGCAGTTTGCACAGCAAGGTCGATCCCTGCCCCCATAGTCACGATCATCGGCCCGTCAGGGTCGACGAACAAGGTCTGACCGTCCTTCTCGAACTCCCATGTGGGCATGGACCCGCTGGCAAACCGTCCGCGCAGGCATAAATGGCCCAGCAGGTCGGCAGGAACTTGCGGTCGTCCCTTGCTATCAAGATAAGATGGTGAAGCGGCAGCAGCGAAGCGTTGACGACGCGGGCCAATGGGGATCGCGATCATATCCTGCTCGAGCCGTTCCTCATACCGGATCCCGGCATCGCAGCCTGCAGCCACAACATCGACGAAGCTTTCGTCGATGTTGAGATCCAGCGTGATATCGGGGTGTAAGGCAAGAAATTCCGGTACAATGTCCATCAGCGCCGAGCGAACGCCACTGAGCGGGACATTGAGCGTCAGCTTTCCAGCAGGTCTCCCGCGCATATCTTCCAGCACGTCGAGGGCCGCACTGACTTCGCCGAGCGCAGGGTCGAGCCGCTCGAACAGGCGACGCCCTGCCTCGGTCGGAGCGACCTTGCGAGTGGTACGGTTGAGCAATCGCATGCCGACGCTCTCTTCCAGCCGCTTCACGGCGTCGCTGAGCACCGATGCGCTTTGCTGGCCGCTGATCGCCGCAGCCCGAAAACCACCCGCCCTTACTACCGCAGCGAAGGCTGCGAGATCAGTATAGCTCGCTTTCATTGTTCGATAATCCGTACAGGGCGTAAGCCAAAGTGGCAATTATCGAACGGTAGCTTGTGCCCATATTGAGGTTCGCAGATCTACAGGAGCATTGCCATGAACAACGCGACAATAACGCCATCGTCATCCATCGCTGCCAGCGGAACATACAGGCTGGGCGACCGCACAGTTTACCGCATGGGCTATGGCGCGATGCAGCTTGCCGGATCGCATGTCTTCGGCCCGCCAAAGGATCGCGCTGCGGCACAGGCCGTTCTCCAAGAGGCTATCGCAATCGGCATCAATCACATCGATACCAGCGACTATTATGGCCCCCATGTGGTCAACGAGTTGATCCGCGAAACCCTCGCCCCTTACCCTGCGCAACTCACCATTGTAACCAAGCTGGGAGCCCGCCGGGACGAGCATGGCAATTGGCTGCCATGGAACGATGCTGACGCGCTGGAACGGGGAATAATCGACAATCTGGAACGTCTCGGCCTCGACCAGATCGAAATCGCAAATTTGAGGCTGATGTTCGGAGAATCGCCGACCGAAGGCGAATTCATGCCGATGCTGGAGGCGCTGATCAAGCTACGCGACAAAGGGCTCTTGCGCCATATCGGTATCAGTAACGCCTTGCCCGATCAGGTGCGAGAGGCGCGTAAGCGGACCCAGATCGTCTGCGTCCAGAATCACTATAATCTCGCGCACCGCGAAGACGATGAACTGATCGACGAACTCGCGCAGGAAGGAGTCGCCTACGTGCCCTTTTTTCCGCTCGGCGGTTTTACCCCACTTCAGTCGGACGCGTTGCTTGAGGTCGCAAGGGATTTGGATGCCAGTCCGATGCAAACGGCGCTCGCCTGGTTGCTGCGGAGAAGCGAAAATATCCTGCTGATTCCGGGCACGTCCTCGGTCGCGCATTTGCATGAAAATATCGCAGCAGCCGACATTGTGCTAACAGATGCTGCGCTTGAAAAGCTTAACGCCATCGCAGGGTGAGGCATCGGCGGGCCGCGCCGAATCTATTTCTCGCGTGGCCCCTCGAACCAGCGCACCGCCGGGATTCCGCCAATTATGGCCAGCACAAAGGCAATCGCCAGCACCCATACCAGCGCCGCAGCCCCCGCCATGTGCGATGCTTTCGCGAAAGCAGGGCTCATGACCGCGAACGCACCGACAAACGGAGCAAGGCGTCGCCGCCAGCCTTCTCCCATCGCGGGCGCATAGCGTTTCATCAGCATGGCTGCGCAGGCGGCCAAAGTACCGGTCAGCAGCGTCAGAACGATAAAGCCGATGAGGTAGATCATCGCCTAATCCTCGGCAAAATCGGCGCTGATCACCAGCCGAATGTCATCCCATTCCGGCACCGCCACCGGCGTCAGCGGCACCATGAATTTCTTGCCGTCGGGCTTTTCGATCTCGACGACATCCGTGGCGCCGAAATTTTCGACCGCACAAACCCGGCCGACCGCCCGGCCCTCGTCAGTAACGGCGGCCAGATCGAGCAAGTCGGAATGATAGAATTCGCCATCAGCCAGCGGCGGAAGCGTGTCGCGCGACACAGCCAGAAGCGTACCGCGCAGCGCCTCGGCGGCATTTCGATCGGCGATCTCGGTCAGGCGCGCGATCGCGCCTCCCTTGTTGTCGCTGCGTATCTTGGCGAGCGACAACGCGCCGTTGTTGAAGCTTTTTTGCGATTTGAGACTTTCCAGTCCATCGCCAAACAGCTTCAGGCGCACCTCGCCCGTCACGCCATGCGCGCCGGTAATGACGGCCAGCGTGACGGGCTTGGTGGACATGGAAGGGGCTTAACCCTCGGTCTTTTCTTCGGTGCTCTCTTCAGCGGGAGCCTCGGCCGGAGCCTCCTCAGCGGTTGCTTCTTCAGCCGGTGCGGCGGCTTCGGCTTCGGCTGCCTTCTTGGCCTCTTCGGCCTCGGCCAGCTTCGCGGCACGTTCTTCAGCGCGCTCCTTGGCCTTTTCGCCCGGCTCCGCCTTCTTGGGATTGCTACGCGCAGCGCGTTCCTTGATGCCGGCGGCGTCGAGGAAGCGGGCAACGCGGTCGGACGGCTGAGCGCCAACGCCGAGCCAGTAACGCGCGCGATCCTCGTTGAGCTTCACGCGCTCGCCGCTGTCCTTGGCGAGCAGCGGGTTGTAGGTGCCGATCTGCTCAAGATACTTGCCGTCACGCGGGCTGCGCGTGTCCGAAACGACGATCCGGTAATAGGGACGCTTCTTGGCGCCACCGCGCGAAAGACGAATTGCAATTGCCATGTGAACTTACCTTTCCAATCTAAAAATCTGAAATCATTTCTTTTTAATTAAATCTTGCATATTCGGCGGGATCGCTCCGCCGCCAAGGCCGGGCAAGGAAGGTGGTGCACCGCCTCCGCCACCAGCGCCGCCCATTCCGCCGCCGCCAAGCAATGCGCCGAGCCCCTTGAGGCCGCCCATCTTCTTGATCTGCTTCATCGCGCGGGACATTTCCTGGTGCATCTTGAGCAGTTTGTTAACGTCCTGCACCTGCATGCCCGATCCTGCCGCCACGCGCTTCTTGCGCTTGGCGTTCAGCAGCGCGGGATTGGCGCGTTCCTTGACCGTCATCGATCCGATGATCGCGTCCATGTGGACGAGCACCTTGTCGTCCATGCCGCTGGCCGCCATCGCCGCCTTGGCCTTCTTCATGCCCGGGATCATACCCGCGAGCATCCCCAACCCGCCCATCTGCTGCATCTGCTTGAGCTGCGTGCGCAAGTCGTTGAGGTCGAACTGCCCTTTCGCCATGCGCTTGGCGAGGCGTTCGGCGTCTTCTTCCTTGATCGTCTCTGCCGCGCGTTCGACGAGGCTGACGACATCGCCCATGCCCAGGATGCGACCCGCGACACGCTTGGGATCGAAGGTTTCCAGCGCGTCAAGCTTCTCGCCAGTGCCCGCAAACTTGATCGGCTTACCGGTGACATAGCGCATGGAGAGCGCCGCACCGCCACGAGCATCGCCGTCCATCCGGGTCAACACCACGCCGGTCAGCGGGACTTCGCCGCTGAAGCTCTGCGCGACATTGACCGCGTCCTGACCGGTCAGGCTGTCGACCACCAGCAGCACTTCGGTCGGCGCGGATACGGAGGCGACCGCTTTCATCTCGGCCATCAGCGCTTCGTCGACGTGCAAGCGGCCTGCGGTGTCGAGCAGCAGCACGTCGCTCGATTGCAACTTCGCCGCTTCCATCGCGCGGCGAGCGATATCGACCGGCTGCTGGCCCTGGATGATCGGGAGGGTTGCAACCTCGACCTGCTCACCCAGCACCGCGAGCTGTTCCTGCGCCGCCGGACGATTGACGTCGAGCGACGCCATCAGCGCCTTCTTGCCATGCTTCTGCTTGAGGAAGCGCGCGATCTTGGCGGTGCTCGTGGTCTTGCCTGAGCCCTGCAGGCCGACCATCATAATGACGACCGGCGGCTTGGCGTTGAGGTTCAGCCCTTCGGTTTCCTCACCGCCGAGCATCTCAACCAGCTCGTCATTGACGATCTTGACCACCTGCTGGCCAGGCGTGACCGAACGCAAGACGTCATGGCCGATGGCCTTTTCGGTGACCGCGTCGATGAACCGACGCACCACCGGCAGCGCGACATCGGCTTCGAGCAAAGCGATGCGAATCTCGCGCATGGCATCGCGCACATCCTGTTCGGACAGCGCGCCACGGCCGCGCAGGCGGTCGAACACATTGCCGAGCCGATCGGACAGATTGTCGAACATCGCCTTCACCTCCTCGCCATCTTCAAGAAATGGCGCCAAATGCCAAAAACGCCGGCGGACGAAACCTCGTCGGCCAGCGTGCGAATTCCGAATCAGAACCCGACTTTTTCAGTTTCCGCCATTTACAGCCCGATCCGGGCCGAAAGGCGGTAGAATGGTGGAGCCGAGGGGGATCGAACCCCTGACCTCTACAATGCCATTGTAGCGCTCTCCCAGCTGAGCTACGGCCCCGTTCCATTTTCGACCGACCGGGTTGGGCCCCGACCAGCCTCGCCTTGCAGCAAGGCTGCGCGCCTTATGAGCAGCGCGCAGCGATGGCAAGAATTAAATCAATGATCGTCGTCGTCGTCGTCACCCGAAGTGGTCACGCCAAGGTCGTCATCGCCGCCCAGATCGACGTCATTATCGGGGGAATCGTCGTCTTCATCGACGTCGATATCTTCCAGATCGTCATCGGCAAGGTCGCTATCCGCCTCGCCATCCTTCTTTTTCTTCTTGTCGTCTTCCTCGAAGGGAATCGGCTGCTTCGATTTGAGCACCGGCTCGGGATACCATTCCTCGCCGCACTCGATGCAGGTGACGGGCTCTTCCTTCGTCAGATCGTAAAAGCGGGTGCCGCATTTCGGGCAGGTCCGCTTGGTGCCCCATTCCGGTTTGACCATGTGTAATCCTTGGCTTGCTGCCCCCGGCGGTGCGCCGTGGGGCCGTGAATTCGTAAAAGACTTGATGGGAACCTGCAGGGCAGGAATCAACAGCGCGCGCGCCTTGCCAGAAGCGATTGCCACTGTCAAAGCGCCGCACGCATCGCAACCTTTCGACACAAGAGATCGTGTGACCTCCTTTCGCTTTCAACCCTCGCGCCCGCTGACCGGTCGCATTTCCGTGCCCGGCGACAAGTCGATCAGCCACCGCTCGCTGATGTTCGGTGCGCTCGCCATCGGGCGCAGCCGGATTTCGGGGCTGCTGGAGGGCGAAGACGTGCTCGCCACCGCCGCTGCCCTGCGCGCGATGGGTGCTACGATCGAACGTGACGGCGATGACTGGCTGGTCGACGGCGTCGGCGTCGGAGGACTGCTGCAACCACCCGCCGCTCTCGACATGGGCAATTCAGGCACCTCGACCCGGCTGCTGATGGGTCTCGTCGCCAGCCACGCGTTCACCGCCGTGTTCACCGGCGACGCGAGCCTTTCTCGCCGTCCGATGAGCCGCGTGATCGATCCGCTCAGCCAGATGGGTGCACGTTTCGAGCCGAGTCCGGGTGGCACGTTGCCCCTGCTGATGGAGGGGATCGAGCCTGCCGTTCCGATGACCTATCGCCTGCCGGTGGCCAGCGCGCAGGTGAAAAGCGCGGTTTTGCTGGCAGGGCTGAATACGCCGGGTATCACCACCGTGATTGAGCCTGTGCCGACCCGCGACCATACCGAGCGGATGCTGCGCGGATTCGGCGCGAGTATCGAGGTTGGCGGGGAAGACGGCGAACGCGTTATCCGTGTCCATGGCCGCAGCGATCTCAGGCCATGCAATGTCGTCGTACCGGGCGATCCGTCCTCCGCAGCGTTCTTTATCGTTGCCGCGCTGCTCGTGCCGGACAGCGATCTCGTAATTGAGAATGTCGGGCTCAATCCCACCCGTGCCGGTCTGATCGAGGTGCTGCGCACGATGGGCGGCAGCATTGAGGAACTGGATCGGCGCGAAGTCGGCGGCGAGCCCGTGGCCGACCTCAAGGTTCGCCACTCGGCACTTGCCGGCATCAGCGTCGATCCCGCCCTCGCCCCGAGCATGATCGACGAGTTTCCGGTCTTCTTTGTCGCCGCCGCGATGGCAAAGGGGCGCACGGTCACGACCGGACTGGATGAGCTGCGCGTCAAGGAAAGCGACCGTCTCGCCGCCATGGCCACTGCGCTGACCGGAGCAGGCGCTCGGATCGAGGAGCGTGCGGACGGGTTGGTTATCGAAGGCACTGACGGCGAACCGCTTGCGGGCAATGGCAACAGCCCTGCGCTCACCCATCTCGATCATCGGATCGCAATGGCAATGGCGGTGGCCGGTCTCGCTAGCCGCAACGGCGTTACCATCGACGACACCGCCCCGATCGCGACGAGCTTTCCCAATTTCATGACTTTGATCGACGAGGCTTGCGCATGACAGACTGGGCGACCGTAGTGGGCTTCGGCGGCATGATCTGCATCATTGCCGCCTATGCCTATCTCACCTGGCGCGACACGCCCAATCCGTTTGTATTGCACTTCACCAATCTGGCCGGAGCCGCGCTGCTGACTGTGTCGCTGCTGGTCCACACCAATTGGCCGAGCCTTGTGCTTGAAGGCTTCTGGGCCGCGATTGCGCTCTGGGGCATAGGCAAGGCACTGCGCGAACGCAGGTCCAAACGCGCATGATCATCGCTGTCGATGGCCCTACCGCCTCAGGCAAAGGCACAATCGCCAAGGCGCTGGCCGAACATTATGGCCTGCCGCACCTCGACACCGGACTGTTGTATCGCGCGGTGGGCCAACAAGTGTTTCTGAAAGGTGGCAATCCCGACAATCCGGACGATGCGCTGGCCGCAACCGATTTTCCCGACGGATTGCTCGGTGATCCGCAACTGCGCAGTGAGGACTGCGGCGGGCTCGCAAGCCGGGTATCGGTTCATCCCGCAGTACGAAAGGCGCTGTTCGAGCGCCAACGCGACTTCGCTACGCAGCCTGGAGGTTCCGTACTCGACGGGCGCGACATCGGCACGGTCATCGCGCCGGATGCCGAAGTGAAATTGTTCATCACCGCCAGCGTAGACGCGCGCGCACAGCGGCGCTTCCTCGAAATGAGGCAGCGCGGCATCGACGTGACATTGAAAGAGATAGCCGAGGATTTGCGTCGCCGGGACGAACGCGATTCGTCTCGCAGCACCGCACCATTGGCAGTTGCTCCGGATGCCATGGTTATCGACACTAGTGCACTCGATAAAACTCAGGCGATTGCCACAGCGATTTCAGCGGTGGATGCCCAAATCCGAGAAAGTTCCCAATAGTTTTCAAAAATGTGGCGGAACTATGTCCGTCCTCCATTGGTTCCGATGGCAGCAACCGACAAGTGTTTGCACGCAATGGAGAACCCCCAATGAAACGCGTAAGTATTCTCGCTCTCGTTAGCGTCGGCGCTCTTGCGGCCTGTTCGCAGCAGCCCAACAACACCTCGCCCTCCCCGACACCTACCGTGGCGAGCACGGATCAAATGGACAACATGACGCTCGACCAGAAGGTCGCGGCCACGCTCGACAAGTGCAAGCAGGTCCAGGCGAGCTGCGGTACCGGCGACGTAGCCGGCTATTTCGTATTCCCCGACGTGACAAATATCGCGCTGGGCGTTGGCGGCGCTGGCGGTGAAGGCGCGCTGGTCGAAAACGGCAAGATCACCGGCCATTACAAGATGGGCGAAGGCAGTGTTGGCCTGCAGGCAGGCGTGACCGCCGCGTCCTACGTGTTCAAGATCAAGGACAAGACTGCCCTCGACAAGTACAAGAAGGACGGTCAGTGGAGCATCGGTGCCGGGGCTGGTGTGACAGTTGCCAAAGCTGACGCCAACGGCCAAGGCCAGGCCGACAACGCCAAATCCGTACTTTACGTCTTCAATTCGGAAGGCCTGATGGGCGACGCCAAGGTCGACGCCATGAAGATCTGGCGCTCCGACGATGCCGATATGAAGGGCTCGGACACCATGACAACGGACAGTTCGACCGGATCACACAGCTAATCATAGCGACTTTCAATATTGCGATACGGCCGGCCCTCTACGGGTCGGCCGTTTTCTTATGCGGTTTGCGTGGAACGCAGTCGACGTCCACCGCCTCTCAAATGCTTGCTTTTTGGAAGCTGATGGACTAGGTGCGCGCCCGTCCGATGGGCCGGCAACAGGTTCCCGGGCAGGCTTTCGGCACGGTCGTCTTTTTGACAAGGGTATTTTCACCCTACCTAGCCGCACTCGCCTGCCTCGCAATCCCGCCGGTTCTGAAGACGCCCGCGATGGCATTCGGCTCCGCGGGCAGTCTGGCCACAAGACCCCGGGACACAACCCGGTGGCCGGAAAAACGTAAAGTAGGATTATCAACCACATGGCAACTGCAGCCAATCCCACGCGCGACGATTTCGAAGCGCTTCTCAACGAACAACTCGGCGATGCAGCCGACGGCGGCTTTGAAGGCCGTGTCGTCAAGGGCACCATCACCGCAATCGAAAACGGCTATGCCGTTATCGACGTAGGCCTGAAGAGCGAAGGCCGCGTCGACCTCAAGGAATTCATGCGCGGCGAAGACGAGCACGGCCTCAAGGTCGGTGACGAAGTCGAAGTCTTTGTCGACCGTGTCGAAAACTCGGACGGCGAAGCGATGCTCAGCCGTGACCGCGCCCGCCGCGAAGCCGCCTGGGACAAGCTGGAAAGCGAGTTCGGCGAGGGCAAGCGCGTCGAAGGTCGCATCTTTGGACGCGTCAAGGGCGGCTTCACGGTCGATCTCGACGGCGCCGTGGCCTTCCTCCCCGGCTCGCAGGTCGACATCCGCCCCGTGCGCGACGTCACCCCGCTGATGGACGTGCCGCAGCCGTTCCAGATCCTCAAGATGGACCGTCGCCGCGGCAATATCGTCGTCTCGCGCCGCGCCGTTCTGGAAGAAACCCGCGCCGAACAGCGCAGCGAGCTGATCGACAAGCTGACCGAGAATCAGGTCATCGACGGTGTGGTCAAGAACATCACCGACTATGGCGCCTTCGTGGACCTCGGCGGTATCGACGGCCTGCTGCATGTCACCGACATGAGCTACAAGCGCGTCAACCACCCCAGCGAAATGATCGAGATCGGCCAGACCGTGACCGTTCAGATCATCCGCATCAACGAAGACACCCAGCGCATCAGCCTCGGCATGAAGCAGCTCGAAAGCGATCCGTGGGATGGCGTGGCCGCAAAGTATCCGGTTGGCATGAAGCTGTCGGGCCAGGTGACCAACATCACCGAATACGGCGCCTTCGTCGAGATCGAGCCGGGCATCGAAGGCCTGGTCCACGTTTCGGAAATGAGCTGGACCAAGAAGAACGTCCATCCGGGCAAGATCGTCTCGACCAGTCAGGAAGTCGAAGTGATGGTGCTGGAAGTCGATTCCGAAAAGCGCCGCATTTCTCTCGGCCTCAAGCAGGCCCAGCGCAATCCGTGGGAAGAGTTCGCCGAGAAGCATCCGGTGGGCGCCAAGGTCGAAGGCGAAGTCAAGAACGCTACCGAATTCGGTCTCTTCATCGGTCTCGACGGCGACGTCGACGGCATGGTCCACATGTCGGACATCGCTTGGGGCATCTCGGGCGAGGACGCGCTGGCGCTGCACCGCAAGGGTGAACAGGTCGAAGCGGTCGTGCTCGATGTCGACATCGAGAAGGAACGCATCAGCCTCGGCATGAAGCAGCTCGAAAAGGGTGCTCCCACCGAAGCGGGCGCATCGGGTGCCCTGCGCAAGAACCAGGTTGTCACTGTCACCGTGCTCGAAGTGCGCGACGGCGGGCTCGAGGTTCAGGTTGGCGAAGACGGCGCGACCGGCTTTATCAAGCGTTCGGACCTCGGCCGCGACCGCGACGAGCAGCGTCCCGACCGCTTCCAGGTTGGCCAGAAGCTCGACGCCATGGTTATCGGTTTCGATCGTTCGAAGAAGCCCAACTTCTCGGTCAAGGCGCGTCAGATCGCCGAAGAGAAGGAAGCGGTGGCGCAGTTCGGTTCGTCCGATTCGGGCGCATCGCTGGGCGACATTCTCGGCGAAGCGCTGAAGAAGAAGGGCGAATAAGCCACTCGATCGTTATCGATCGCAGCAACACGAAAGGCCCGCTTGCTCTTCGGAGCAGGCGGGCCTTTTCCTTTATCTGGTCGAGGCGTAGGTTGATCAGGAACAAGCGCCAAAGGCCCGGTGTTGAGGAGATGCCATGCTTGAAGTCCACCAGTTCCCCTGCCTGTCGGATAATTACGGCTATCTCCTGCACGATACGCAAAGCGGCGAAACGGCCGCAATCGATACGCCCAATGCCGCTGAATACCTGAGGCAGGCAGCCGCCAAGGGGTGGGAAATTACACAGATCTGGAACACCCACTGGCATCCCGATCACGCGGGCGGGAACAAGGATATCGCGTCTGCCACTGGGGCGAAGGTGACGGCACCCAAAGAAGTTGAAAAACTCTCCCTGATTGACCGGGTGGTGGCGAATGGAGATGTCGTTAATCTTGGCGAGTACGAAGCGCATGTGATCGACGTCTCGGGCCATACCAATGGCCATATCGCCTATCACCTGCCTGAAACCGACATGGCGTTCGTCGGTGACAGCATCTTCGCGCTGGGATGTGGACGGATGTTCGAAGGAGAGCCCGAACAATTCTGGAACAGCCTGCTGCGCATTCGTGCGCTGCCGCCATACACACTGCTCTATTGCGCGCATGAATATACGCGAGCGAACGCCAAATTTGCGCTGCACGCCGATCCCGACAACACCGAACTCAAGCTTTACGTCGGGCAGATTGACAAGCAGCGCGAAAAGGGCCTGCCGACGGTGCCGACAGTCCTCGAACGCGAAATGGCGACCAATCCGTTCCTTCGCGCCGACGATCCCGCCTTGCGTGATCGCTGGGGCGGTTCGTCACCGGTCGAAACCTTTGCCGCTCTCCGCGCGGCCAAGGACAATTTCTGATCCCGATGCTGGCCTTGCTGGTCGAACAGCTGAGCGAGGACCTGTCCGGTCTCTCGCTGCATACCTTGCCATCACCGACCAGAAACGCAGGAGAAGTGCTCGTGCGGGTCCACGCGGCCTCGCTGAATTATCCCGACCTGCTGATGACCAAGGGGAAATACCAGTTCAAACCAGAGCCGCCCTTCGTATCGGGTATGGAACTGGCCGGCGAAGTGCTCGAAGCCGATCTCGGCAGTGCGTTTGCCGTCGGCGACAGGGTCCGAGGTGGAGCGAAGACCGGCGCTTTTGCGGAGATAGCGAGCGTTCCAGAAGCCTCGCTCCACCGCATTCCGGATGGCGTCGATTTTGCGACCGCCGCGGCGATGGGTTCAGCCTATCACACGGCCTATGTCGCGCTGGTGGAATGCGGCCAATTGCAGCCGGGTCAGACTGTGCTCGTCCACGGAGCGAGCGGCGGTGTCGGGCTGGCGGCCTGTGATTTGGGCAAGGCCTTGGGGGCAAACATCATCGCGGCTACGCACAAGCACGAGAAGCTCGAAGCAATTCACGCGTTGGTTGAGCCCAAGGCGGTGATCCTCAATCGCGACCGCTTTCGCGAGGAAGTTGCCGCGATAACCGATGGACGACTCTGCGACCTGGTCTACGATCCGATCGGTGGCGATGTGTTCGACGAAAGCACGCGCTGCGTTACCTTCGGTGGTCGGTTGCTGGTGGTGGGTTTCGTCTCCGGCCGCATTGCAGAGGTGGCCACCAACATTCCGCTGATAAAGGGGTTCTCGATCGTCGGCGTGCGCGCTGGAGAATACGCCCGGCGATTCCCCGATAGAGGCCAGAGGATTGCGGCCGAAATCGATCGTCTCTTAACCGATGGAGTGATCAGGCCGCATATCGACCGCGTGCTTCCGCTCAGCCAGTGGCGAAACGGATTTGAAGCGATGGCTCGCGGCGAAGTGATCGGCAAGCTGGTCTTCGAACCGAGCCGTTGAGGTATCGTCGGCAAAACAGCCGACGAGCACCTGTCAGATACCGGAAATGATGTCCTCGGCCAGCTTGCGGTCCGATGCCTCGTCATAGGTATCGGCGATGACCTGACGCGAGGCGCTGGTCGCGGCCTGCGCGGCTTCGCGGCGCAAGGCGTCGAGCGCGGCGCGTTCGGACGCGGCGATCTTCTCTTCCGCCATATGCGCACGGCGCTGGATCATCGCAGTAGTGTCGGCCTCGGCACGGGAAACGATTTCCTCTGCTTCCATGCGCGCGTGCTCGAGCATCTTCTCGGCATCCTTGGCGCTGGCGGCCAGCTTGGTTTTCGCGTCCTCGAGCATAGCCTGCGCTTCTGCACGGATTGCTGCTGCCTCATCAAGCACCCGGCGCTTGTCGGCGATCTGCTTGTCGAGCGTCTCGCCGATCCGTTTCGGGAGCTTTCCCAGCACAAAGGCCAGGACAAGGAAGATCGTGATCGAGGCATAGACCCAGCCCTCGACGCTCAAGCCGAGCAGAGTCGGTCCATGCTCGCCATGTTCGGCTGCGCCGCCGGAAGGGTGTTCGACCGTTGCGGTGAGTTCGCTCATAATGCGGTCCTCTTGCTATCCGATCAGCGGGCCATGGCGGCATCGACCGCCTTGGCAACCGCGCTTTCGGACGGCTGTTTGCCGGTCAGCCGGGTAACAATTGCCTGAGCACTCTCGCTTGCGACCTTGCGCAGTTCACTGCGCGCGTCTTCGCATGCCTTGGCGATACGTGCCTCGGCGGCTTCGGTCTTACCTGCCGCTTCAGCCTCTGCCGCGGCCAAGCGGGATTCACCCGACTTGGCCGCCTCGGCCTTGGCTTCCCCGATCCGGGCGAGAGCCGCCTCGCGATTGCGTTGCAGCTCCGCCTTGATCTGCTCGGCCAGGGCGTCAGCCTCATCCTTAGCTTTGCGGGCCGCGGCGAGATCACCGTCGATCCTGGCCTTGCGCTGGTCGATGACCCGCCCCAACCGCGGCAAAGTCCCCTGCACGATCACGAAATAGAGGATCGCGAAGGCAACCACGAGCCACACCATTTGTGGCAGGAAATTGGCCGGTTCGAATTGAGGCATGGGTCAGGCTCTCTCGGAGTCTCGTATGGTCGGCTTAGCCCGCGAACGCGAGGTAAAGCGCGACAACGGCGGCGATCAGACCGAGTGCCTCGACCACGGCGAAGCCGAGGAACAGGCGACCCGAAATGCGCGGCTCGGCTTCGGGATTGCGGAAGGCGCCGAGGAGGTGCGAACCGAAGATGTAACCCACACCGATACCGGCGAGACCGGCACCCATGGCGGCAAGACCGGCACCGATGAATTTTGCTGCTTCTGCGTCCATTTTGAAAAACCCTTTAGTCGAGAATGGTGGAAGGTAATCAGTGAAGGTTGATCGCGTCGTTCAGATAGATCGATGCGAGCAATGCGAAAACATAGGCCTGGATCAGCGCGATCAGCAGTTCGAGCGCGGACAGCGCAACGTTCACTGCGAGCGGCACGATGCCGAACACATAAGGGATGAGGTCGAAGGAACCGAGCGCCACCACGAAGGTCGCAAATACCTTCAGCAGCACGTGCCCGGCGGTCATATTGGCAAACAGTCGGATCGCGAGCGTGAACGGACGCACGAAGAAGCTGACAACCTCGATCGGCATGATGAACAGCGCAAGCGGCCAGGCCATCCCCTTGGGCCAGAAGAAGGTGAAGAAGTGGAGGCCGTGGTTGATGAGACCGACGAGCAGCACGACGACGAACACGATCAGAGCCAGCGCCAATGTCACCGCGATATGGCTGGTCGGGGTGAAAGAACCCACCCACGGGATCAGACCCAGGAGGTTGCAGGCGAGGACGAACACAAAGACCGAGAAGATCAGCGGGACATAGGCCTTGCCTTTGGGACCGACGTTTTCGTCGACCACACCCACGACAAAGTCGTAAACGTATTCAAGCGCAGCCTGCCAGCGACCCGGGATCACTTCCGGCTTCATCGTGCCGATGATCAGGAAGATGGCGATCCCGCCGAGAGCGACGAGCATCCACAGCGCGGAATTGGTGAAAGACACGTCGAAACCCGACACGCTGAGGGGTTTCAGCGTGTGGATCGCGAACTGTTCCATCGGATTGTTGGACGCTGCCATGGTCGCTTACCGGCCTATTGCTTGTCGTTGGTGAAATCGGTGTCGAACTGATTCGACGTGGTGATTGCCCGGCGCAGGCCGGCAGCAAAGCCGAGGCCGATGAACACGATCATCAGCCAGGGAGCGGTTTCGAGCCACTTATCGAGCAACAGCCCGATGAGCGCGCCGACAATAACCGACCCGACAAATTCGATGCCTACCGCCCAGCCGCGCGTTTCCGCCCGCCCTTCGGCCGCCGTATGCGACTGATAGGCGCTGCGCTGCCGCTCTTGAGCTTCGGCAATACGGCGATCGAGATCGTCGCCGGAATGCTGATCGTTACTATCGGTCAAAACCCATCCCGCTCCGGTTAAAATGCAAATCCGGGTGATTGATATGCACAACCGGCCCTGCCCGCTTATGGGGCCGGGCCGGTATCGCGTCCCCTTAGTCGCAGGGTGAGTTACGAGTCAACCGCAAGAGACGCGATTACACGCCCTTATCGCACCCGAACAACACCCGCCTCAGGAGGGGCAACGCGGGTCACGTTCGGGCGCGGCGCTCGTGCGCGTTTTCCAGTTGCCATCGGGAGCCTGATACTTCTCTCCGGGAGATGTCGCCAGAATCGCCTGGCACCCTGCGGCAAAGGCGTATTCCTCGATCGTCGCATGGGCAGCCTGCGCCTTGTCCGTATAGAGGGCGCGGCGCTTTATATTGATATCGTTGACAATGGCGGTTAGCGCGGGGGTGGGCGCACCCACAACACCAAGATAGCCGTCCATCTTCTCTCCAACCTGACCTGCGGCGCGCGCCTTTGCGTAAGCCGGATCGCGCTGAGCCATCGCTGGCACGGACAGGCCTGCCGCACCAATGGCCATCGCAATGCTTGCGAGAAGAGGTTTTCCGGTCCTGATCATGCCAATCACCCTATCCTTGACCATCATCTGTCCTAGAAGATGTCCTTGTTCTGTTCGACGGTGTTACCCGCATCCTTCGCCAGCCGGTAGATCACTTCCTGGCGAATATTCACATTCAGTTCGATCACGATCGGCTTTTCGGGAGCCTTGACCGTGATGCATCCGGACAGCGCCAGCGTCGCCAGGCCTGCCGCCGCCGCCACTGCCCCCTTGCCTGTGAGAGCGGCACGGCGGGGCTTGCTCCACCCGCCGGCGCCGCTCCCGCAGCTCGTCGAAACCTGCCCTGTCATAGCTATTTCTCGCTTTCTTTGTGCTGAATGGTTCCGTTACCCGGGATTATATCGGATGGAGCCACTTTCGGCTTCACATCATCCCCGCGTACAGATTCCTTCAATCGGGTGCCGTCGTCCGTCACCAGCCCCAGTTCGCGTGGATCGCGCACAGCCGCGGGATCCCGCAACGATTTGAGCGACGTAATGAGCTGGTAGAATGGTGCGCGAACGTTGATGCGGAACTGCAGCGGCAATTTGGCCAGTTGGCGGGTGATGATATTGGACTTCGCACCGGCCCCCTGGTGCACTCCATCGAAGCGCACCTTTGTGACGATCTCCCCAGTCAGCGGCCCATCCATCTCGACCTCCATCTTGTCATAGTCGAGGCTGCGCAAGGCGTTGAATGCAAAATTGGCGATCGGCGAGAGGTCCTTGTAGGTCAGATTCCCGACATATGCGACATTACCGCCGGGTGTGCGAGAAGTCAGCAAGCCACCCTCGATCCGCCCATTGCCCGATTCATCGAACACAATCGGCACCGTTCCATCGAAAGTCCCAGTCGCGCCGATATTGCCGAGCTGCATGTAATCGACGAAAACCCCGGCATCGAGCCCGCTGATGTCGAAGACGTACCGGCGCTCTTCCTTCACCCCGAAATTAAGGTCTACCTTGCGCAGGCTCAACCGCCCGCCCATGAATGGCCAGCTTCCACCCTCGACCGCCAGCTGCTTTGCATCTGTGAGGTGGAAATGAACCACCCCATCCTTGGCCTCGATACCGGGGTTGACCGAGGCAATATGGAGTGTCTGGTCGGGTGCGGTCGTCAATTTCAACAAATCGGTGAAATGGATAGTTCCTCTCGCGCCTTTCACCGGGCCGAAAGCGGCGGCAAAATCCAGGTCCCTGGACGAGAAATCTCCGCTGCTGGTGATCTTGCCACCGCGCCAGGCGATCGTCCCATTGCCGGTAATCGACCCGTCGACATTGGCGACCAATCCCTTGGCCAGCGGCGTAATCATGTCGGGTTGCAGTTTGTCGTCGAACGTCAGCCCCGCGACGACAAGATCGGCATGCCCGTTGCCGCTGGCGAGATTATGATCGATGGCAACGCGCGTTACCACCCTTCCCGTCCCCGGATCGCGCAGATCGGCTTTGGCGGCGATCGCATTGTCCACCAAGGTCAGCCCAGCGTCGCGCGCCATGAGCGTTTCGAAACGGCGAGGTCTTTGGCGATCATCGAGTTTGAAGCTGGCGTTCGACAAGGTGAGCCGCCCATCGTCATAGCGCCATTCGCCACCAGCATCCGACAGGTCGAACGGCACCGCGTTCAACTTGACCTCGGCACCGGAAAAATGACCGGTCAGGTTCTTGTCGAGCTGCGCATCGACATGGTCGATATGGAAACGACTCGCAGTATCTTCAGGGCCGAGCACAACCGCAATCTGGTTCGCGGTCATCGCGCCAGGATAGGCAAAGCCGACTGCACCGCTAGCCAGCCGGATCGGTGTTTCGCCCAGCTTGCCACTCAGATCGAGCTGTGGCGTCCCCGCTGCGATCGTTGTCTGGCCGTTTACCCGCTCGAGAATTGCCCGTCCGTGTTCGGGGCAAAGGCGCAATTCGTGTCTATCCAGTTCGAGTTGGGCCAGTTCGAGCTTGTCGAAGGAGGCATCGACACATTTGGTCCACAGCGAAAGCCTGCCGCCGCTGGCATAGCGGCCATCGACAGGCAGAGAGAGATTGCGTGCCGATCCGCCCGGCAGGTCTCCGCTTACCGACACCTTGCCCACAAACCCCAGCGCACCGTCCCTGCCGCGCGCCAATGTCAGGGTCGGGATCGCGAGTGAGGAATCGCCTGCCGAAAATGGCTGCATGGTCATCCGAAAGGCCCTGCTGCCGTTGTCGAGCTGCTCCATCCGGCCATAAATATGCGGCAAATTCCGCCCGTCGGTCACCAGGTTGCCGCTCAAGCGCAGAGGCGATGCCCCGTTCCTCGATAATTGAACGCGCGACAGTGCCAGCAACCGCGCTCCGCTACGGCCGCGCATTTCCGCCTTGGGGACGATCATGGTCGTCCCGCCATCCGATCGGCGCACAGTCATGTCCGCCACCAGCGTGCTGCCGCGCGCCTCACGCATCAGGCCTTGCGAGAACTTGCGCATGATGGGTGCGAGCAGAGTTCCCTGCCCGCTATCGGCAAAGTCGGCCATGCTACTTTGCACCATAGGACCGGGACGCAAGCTATTGCCCTCCAGCGTACTGTGCATGGTGAGGCGTGAAAAATCGGTCGAGGCCTGTGATGAGCCGTCCAGGGTAACCAGCGCGGCCATCACCTGTGGCGAGGAGACGCCATGAAGGGCAACGGTGTGCTTGAGTTCAAGCGCATCTCCGCGCCACGCCAGCCTCAGGCCAAGCTCGGCACCGTTGGCGTGGAAAGCGGCATATTTCAGGTCATCGGTGGTGATCGATGCCTTGCCGTTCACAGAACGCAACTGTGCATCGCTGGATACGTCGAGTTGGACGTCGCTACGCCCCAACGCGATTCCTGACGAAGAACAGGATAGATTCGCCATCCGAAGCGGTCCGGAGAAATTCGGTTTCCCTGCGTCGGTGGAAATCGTCCCATAGAGACTGGTGCCATTCGCGCTGCAATCGTGAAACGCGAGCTGCGGTGCAGCGACAGCCAGAACGCCCTGAAAGCCGTCGGAAAGCCGTCCTGCTCCCTCCAGCTTCAGGCCGAGGGGGCCGTAATCGGTAGTGATCAGCGCTCGCCCGTCGTTCACCACCAGATCGAGATCGGGCAGTCCGGGCGCCTTCCCGGTGTTGCGATAGATCGCCTTGTCGAGACTGCCAAAACTGATTCGACCGTCCTTTTGCCGACCATAGAGCCGGGGCTTGACCAGCGTGATCGAACCAATGGTCGGTGCGCCGAGGCGGTAGTGGATGCGGATCTGCACTTGTTCGACGGTAAGGTCAGGGCGAGTCGGATCGCCGATAACCAGATGGTCGATGACCTGGAGGCCCGGCGTTACTTCACGCAGATCGTAGCGTCCGGTCAGGCCGTAGCTCTCCAACTGGCTGGAAATCGTATTGTCGGCAATACGATTGCGCTCGAGCCACACTCCACCCAGAGCCGTCGCGAACACCAGCGCGACTGTCGCAGGCACCAGCACACGCTTGCGCCGCCAGCGCCTGCGAGCCTCGGTGGGCTGCGTTTCGTATTCGTCGACCCCGGTCATCCATCCCCGCTTGCGTGCCAATCTCTGGAAAGGCAAGGCAATCGCTCACAACGCGGCAAGGGGATTTAGGTTGCCGACAGAAAAATCGAGCGCACGTGAAGGAACCGGCCTCAAACCGGGCACGGGCCATCGCGCCCGACTGCGACACCGGCTCCTCACGGGCGGTCCCGAAGCGCTTGCCGACTATGAGCTGCTGGAGTTCCTGCTGTTTGCAGGGGTCCGGCAAGGCGACACCAAGCCCATAGCCAAGGCCTTGATTGCGCGATTCGGCTCGCTTGCCGCGGTGCTGGACGCCGATCCTTCAGCGTTGATGCAGGTCAAGGGTGTCGGGAAAGCCGGTGCGGCGGCCCTGAAGAGCGTATCCCATGCCGCTCGGCGCATGGCGCGCGGAAAGGTCCAGGACCAGCCCATGCTGTCGAGCTGGCATGCCCTGCTCGACTATCTCGCGATCGACATGGGCAACCTCAACCACGAACGGGTGCGCGTGCTGTACCTCAATGCCCAGAATCGCCTGATCCTTGACCATGCAGCAGCCGAAGGCACGGTGGACGAAGCCGCGATCCATCCGCGCGAAGTGATCCGCAAGGCGTTCGACCTTGGCGCGACTGCCCTGATCCTCGTCCACAACCATCCAAGCGGCAGCGCCGAACCGAGCCGCGCGGACATCGCCATTACCAATCGCATCGCCGAGGCAGGACGGCTGCTGGGCGTAACCGTGCACGACCACGTAATCGTCGCGGGTTCAGAGCATGTCTCGCTGCGGGCAAAGGGCCTGATCTGACACTTTTCTCCCGCAGCGCTGTCCAATTCAGACCTTGGGTTTGATTCCGAAGCGCGCAAAGTAAGGGCCGATCGCGCCATAGAGCCGCTTGGCCGCCTCGATGTCACGCTCACCCGAAGCCTTGTTGCCCTGTTCGGTCGCAATCACCCCGCGCAGATAGAGGCTGGTCGATTGCGAAGGGGTACTGATAAGCGCCGCCTTGAGGTCAGCCAGCGCGGCATCGGTATTGCCCAGGCGATAATTCACCAGCGCACGACTATCGAGCACACCTGAGGCGTAATCGGCCGCCTTGACCGCGCGATCGCAGGTCGATGCGGCATCGGTCAGGCGATAATCCCAATTACCCATGTACCAGCATTCGGCGTTGAGCACGTCCGAATCGCCAGGCCTTGCGTTTTCCGCTTCGCTCAGCAAGGCCCACCCCTCATCCTTGCGACCCGCTTCACCGAGAATGTTAGCCTTTGCAATCAATAGCTTGATTCGATCATCTCCCGACAAATCGAGATCGGCCAGCATGGCCAGCGCGTCTTCCGACTTGCCTTGCTGTGACAGAATATCGGCGACCCCCTCGGCGTAAACGGGCGTCCCCTCAACCGCATACGCCTTGCGCGCATCGGCCAGCGCGCCCGACATGTCACCTATCTGCAGGTGAAGCGACGAACGCTTGGCGTAATTCTCGGCACTCGGCTCAAGCTCGATGGCCTTGTCGTAATCGGCCAACGCCAGTCGGAGGTCCGGCCCGTTTGTGTAAAGCCCACCACGCAATATCCAGCGCCACGCCTCGGTCGGCTCCTGCGCAATCACCGCATCATAAGCGGGTTTGAGCATGGCGATACGCTGCCGAGCGTCTTTGGGCGAACGCTCCCAATAGCGGACAAGGTGGTCGTCTGTTCTAAGAACGGGATCGCCACCAGAAAGCCGCGACGCCTTGGCACGTTCCTGCGCAAGCTGTGCCACAGGAATCTCCGAGGGAATCGTGACCGTCGAATCGGTGACGTGGAGCTTGTCGCCGGAAAGCTGGCTTTCACGGTGAAAGCGTGTGCCAGCGACAACTTCGTCGAGACTTCCTAGCCCGGTCAGTTCGTATTTCGTCTTATCGTCCGGCAGCAGGTAAGAAACGTCATAGGCGATGCCGAATGGTCCACCCACTGCATACGGGATGTCCTTCCACGCTGCGCGAGCACGATCCGGTGCGAAATCGAATCCGGTGCCGGGCAGGTTCAGCGCCAGCTTGCCGCGCCCGCGTTCGAAATCGAAACCGGGACTGAGCAGCCCCTTTGCGTGGATCGTCGCGATCCCCGCCTCGTCGTCATAGGAAAGGCTGGCATCGTAAACGAGCCCGTCGCCGATCAGATTCTTGACGTAACCCTGGACATATTTGAGCCGTTCGCGCGGATCGGTTTCCTTCACGTGCGGACGCACGCCGGCCCCCATTTCCCCGCGTACGGTGATCGTCGCGTCATAGAGCACGGTCATGTCGAGGCCGGGACGATAATCGTAGGTTACCTTGACTGTCTGATCCTTGGCCGTTGGCCACCGCTCGGTCATTTTCACCAGATCCGCACCGCCTTCACGCAAGGGAAGCGCGTAGGCGAACGGTGGAACCTCTGCGATAGTGGCCAGCCGCGTGCCCGCATTGGTGCCGTCGAGCCAGTAGTCCTTGTCCGCAATCACCGCGTGGACGATCATGTGGTCGAAATCGCCCGGCATCGGCAGCAGAACCGAAGCTGCGTCGCCATTATTGCTGCGTACCAACACCGCCTCGGCCTGGATGCCCATCTCGCGCAGCATGGCGAGCAGGAGATAGGACTTGGCCTTGCAGTCGCCGTAGCGATCGTCCCATGTCTGCTCGGGCGCCTGCGGAAGGTAATTGCCGCCATTCATCCCGTTCATCAGATAGCCGATTTGGTCCTGCACCAGTTGCAAGGCATCGGCTGCACGTGTGAGTGGATCGCTACTGCGCGTTTCTATCGCGGCGACCTGTTTCGCCAGCGGGCTACCGGGCGCAATCGTGCCATCCGTTTTGAAATGCGGAGCCATCACCCGCGAGACGTCTTTCCAGTCACTGAACGAAGTGGCCTGGATCAGTGGTGTCAGGGTGAAACGGGCGGGAGCATTCTTGGGCTGATCTTCACGCTTGGGAATCGGCAGGGGAATGTCGAGCACCTTGTACCCATTGGCATCGACCAATGAGGGCGCATCGAAATTCGGCCCGGTGCGCCACTGCATCTTGGCGTCTTTCGGCCAGGAAATCCTGATTCGCCCGAAGCCGACCTTGGCCGGCTTGGGAATCAGGACATTGACGAATTGCATCTCGTCGCCAAGCGCCTGATCGCGCTTGGTGATCGTCTGGCTGAACCGCAGGACGTCGCCCACTTTCAGGCCCGGAATCGCCAGCGTCGCGGTAAGCGAACCGTCGAGGCTGCGCTTTTCGAGCTCCTTTTCACGCCGTAGCACGTCGAAATGCGTGCCTTGCGCCAGCAGGTCGATGACCTTGCCGTTGCGATAGACCTCGAGCCGATGGACGATGAGATCGCCTTTGTCCGGCAGCCAGCTCAATTGCAGCGAACCAAGCTTGGTCAGTGCTTCGGGGCTTTCGATCTTGTAGGCGATATCGCTGTAATTGCTGACTACACCGCCTTCCATGCGGACCTGTTCGTCGAACACGACAAGTGGTTCGTGCGACGCAACCGCCTTGTCGAAATCGACCGGCGCAACCCATTTTTCGACTGGTTGGTACAGCACCTTGTCGCCAGCCTGCGCCGCAGAGGGACAAACGAGCGCAACGACCGCGAGACCGGCGCCGACAAACAATTCAGATTTCAAGAGATTTCCCCCGACCGCATTTGCTGCACAATCTATCGTCCTGTAGCGGCTTTGCAAGCAGGCTCGGGCAGCGGCCTTGCCAATTCTTCCCGCGCCGCTTAGCCGCGCTGCAAACATCCCTGCCCATCGGAGTATTCAATGGTCCCGCGCTATGCCCGCCCTGCAATGACAGCCCTGTGGGAGCCCGAAGCGAAGTTTCGCATCTGGTTCGAGATCGAGGCTCATGCGACGCAGAAACTCGCCGATCTGGGCGTAGTGCCACAAAGCGCACCCAAGGCATTGTGGGACTGGTGGGCGACGAATCCCGAGATCGACGTTGCCGCGATCGACGCGATCGAAGCGGTGACCAAGCACGATGTGATCGCCTTCCTCACCTGGGTTGCCGAACAGGTCGGCGAGCAGGCGCGCTTCATGCACCAGGGCATGACCAGCTCCGACGTGTTGGACACGACGCTGGCAGTTCAACTCGCGCGGGCGAGCGACATGCTGCTCGAAGACCTCGACGGCCTGCTCGCCGCACTGAAGACCCGTGCGGTGGAACACAAGCACACGCCCACTATCGGTCGCAGCCACGGCATCCACGCCGAGCCGGTAACTTTCGGCCTGAAGCTGGCGCAGGCCTATGCCGAGTTCGACCGTTGTCGGACGCGGCTGGTCGCGGCGCGTGCTGAAATTGCCACTTGCGCGATTTCGGGCGCGGTCGGCACTTTCGCCAATATCGATCCGCAAGTCGAAGCTTATGTCGCTGAGCAACTCGGCCTGATCCCCGACCCGGTTTCGACGCAGGTGATCCCGCGCGATCGCCACGCGATGTATTTTGCAACGCTGGCAGTAATCGCCGGGTCGATCGAGCGCCTCGCGGTGGAAATCCGCCATCTCCAGCGCACCGAAGTGCTCGAGGCGGAGGAGTATTTCTCCCCCGGCCAGAAGGGTTCGAGCGCTATGCCGCACAAACGCAACCCGGTGCTGACCGAAAACCTCACCGGGCAGGCGCGCATGATCCGCGCCTATGCCCTGCCCGCGCTCGAGAACGTCGCCCTGTGGCACGAGCGCGATATCAGCCATTCCTCGGTCGAGCGCTTCATCGGTCCCGATGCGACGATCACGCTCGATTTCGCCCTCGCCCGGCTGACCGGCGTGGTCGAGAAGCTGCTCGTCTATCCGGAGCGGATGCAGGCGAACATGGATCGCATGGGCGGACTGGTGCATTCGCAGCGCGTACTGCTGGCGCTGACGCAAGCAGGGGTGAGCCGCGAGGATGCCTACCGGCTCGTGCAGCGCAACGCGATGAAAGTGTGGGAATCGGACGGCAAGCTGCAACTGCTCGACCTGCTCAAGGCCGATCCCGAAGTAACCGCTGCACTGTCGGAAAGCGAAATCGAGGCCAAGTTCGACCTCGACTATCACTACAAGCACGTCGATACGATTTTCGCACGCGTGTTCGGCCCCGATGGCGCTTAGCGCACTGGACGCGGCACGCCACCACGCCTAGCGTTGCCAGCAATCACGAGGGATCGGGCAGGCCGAGGGAAAGGACCGGATAGATGCAATTTGTACGAATGCTGTTCTGGGTGCTGGTGCTCGCGGCGTTGATTATTTTCACCGCCTTCAACTGGACCTCTGTTGAAGTGCGGATCTGGACCAATTTGGTCCTCGAAACCAAGGTTCCTGCGCTGGTCATCATCGCGTTCCTGATCGGTCTGATACCGACCTGGTTGCTCCATCGTGGCACGCGCTGGCGGCTCAAGCGCCGGATTTCGGCGTTGGAAACGGCCGCGCGGACCAATGCTGCCAATACGGCAGCGAACACACCTCCGCCGCCGGTCGAAACTCCGCGCGCGCAGGACAAACCCGATCTCAACATCTGAAGATATCGCACGCCGACCATGAGCAATCCCGTCTATCTCGCCCTCGATTTGCCGCAACTGCGGGACGCGCAGCAGCTTGCCGAAAAGGTCAAGGCGCATATTGGCGGGATCAAGCTGGGGCTGGAGTTCTTCTGTGCGCACGGCGCGCACGGCGTCCATACGATGGCCAGCGTCGGCTTGCCGATCTTCCTCGATCTCAAACTGCACGACATTCCCAACACGGTCGCGCGGGCCATGCAGGCAATCCATGTACTCGAACCGGCCATCGTCACCGTTCATGCCAGCGGCGGGCGGGCAATGATGGAGGATGCCAAGGCGGCGGCGGGCGAACACACGCGCGTGGTCGGCGTCACCACGCTGACCAGCCTCGACGACCGCGATCTCGAACGAACGGGCGTGCGCGGTCCTACCCACGATCAGGTGCTGCGCCTGGCAGAACTGGCCAAAACTGCCGGGCTCGACGGGATCGTGTGTTCGGGTCAGGAAGTGAAATCGGTCCACGATCAATGGCACGATGGGTTCTTCGTGGTGCCGGGCCTGCGCCCTGCCGGAAGCGCTGCGGGCGACCAGAAACGCGTCGTCACTCCGCGGCAGGCGCGCGACGATGGCGCCAGCGTGCTGGTGATCGGTCGTCCGATCAGCCGCGCCGAAGACCCGCTCTCCGCCGCGCGTGAGATCGAAGCGACGCTCTAGGGTCAACCATCGTGAGCTTGCAATTCCGGCCTGCCGCAGCCGACGATCTTACCCTGCTCCACCCACTGATCGAGCGCGCGTATCGCGGAGATACCGCGAGACAGGGTTGGACGCATGAAGCCGATCTGTTGAGCGATGCGCGGACCGATCGCGACACACTCGAAGCAATCATCGGCGATCCGGCCCAAGTGCTGCTGATGGCGCATGAAGACGAGACGCCAGTGGGCTGCGTCAATGTGGCCGATCGTGGCAATGGTCTCGCCTATCTTGGCCTGCTCTGTATCGAACCGCTGCGGCAGGCCGAAGGGCTCGGGCGCCAGCTTATTACAGCGGGTGAAGACTACGCGCGCGATCGCTTCGGCTGTTCCGCAATCGAAATGACCGTAATCGAGCAACGCCGCGAACTGGTCGCCTATTACGAGCGGCGCGGCTGGCAGGTGACCGGCGAGCGGCGTGATTTCCCCATCTTGCTCGATCCGCCCTATTACATGACGGTGCTGGCCAAACCGCTCGGCTAGCCTCTATGGGATCGCCATGCCGGACCAGCTGATCAAGATTTGCGGACTTTCTACGCCCGAAACCGTCGCCGCCGCGGTCGAGGCGGGCGCAAGCCACATCGGCTTCATCCATTTCGAAAAGAGCCCGCGTCATTTGCCTCTGGAGGACGCTGTCCGGCTTCGCCGCCATGTCCCGCAAGGCACCAAACTGGTGCTGGTGACCAGCGCGATGCAGTCCGATCTGCTCGATCAGGCAATCACAGCGATCAAGCCAGACGTGTTGCAATTCCATGGCGATGAGACCGCCCAATGGATCGCTTCGATAAAGCAGGCGACCGGGATCGAATGCTGGAAAAGCTTCGGCCTGCGCGACCGGGATACATTCGTCGAAGCGCAGCGGTTCGATGGTGTTGCCGACAGGCTGTTGTTCGACGCGCCGGCCCATGCGCTTCCAGGGGGCAATGGGGTTACATTCCAGTGGGACCTGCTCGACAATTGGGAGCCGTTCATGCCCTGGGCTTTGGCAGGCGGGCTGAACCCCGACAATGTGGCGGAGGCAATCCAGCGCACTGGCGCTCCGCTGATCGACGCATCATCCGGCCTTGAAACCGCACCGGGCGTCAAGAGCATCGAGAAAATCCGCGCCTTCTGCAAAGCCGCGCTGGCGGCATACAAAAAGGGCGGCCTCCACTGGAAGCCGCCCTGTTGATTTCTGTTTCGGATCAGAAGTGGATGCCGACACCCACGGTTGCGGCATTGGTGTCGATTGCACCGTCGTTGTTGAAATAGTGCTTGTATTCGACCCGTCCGTAGATCGGGCCATAGCTCTTTTCGACGCCTGCGCCGATGTCGGTCCCATCGGGACCCTGACCGTAATTATACCCGCCCGTAGCATACAGCTTCAGCCCCGGCGTCACCTGCGCACCGACGCGAGCGGAGGTTCCCCAGCGAGCATCGGAATCGCTGATCAGCACCTTGTCGATCGATTGTTCGACGCCGATGAAGAGCGGGCCCTTGTTCACATCATAGCCAACCGATCCGCCGGCCAGTGCCTTGCTCGGCAGACCATCGCTCCACCCAAGGCCCGTGTGAATATCAATATGGCCTTCACCCGCCCATGCAGGCGAGGACCCGAGGAGCGCAATGGCGGCGGCCGCAAGTGCTACACGCATAAATTTATCCTTTAGTAATAAGTATTTACCGAAATTCCGGTCACGCGTAGCTAGGAGCGCCGATCTGTCGATTCAATGAACGGGAACGCCAGAGATTCGACAGGTTTTCAGCATTTCTGCAAGGATTACAAAAGCTCGCAGCGTCCCGTGACTTTGTCGCAAGATGTAATGATCGAGACGCTATGTGTATGGTTTGCGACTGTCCTCTGCCCCGGAAACACTGGACACTGCCCGGTGCCAATGCCAATCGCCTTGCCGAGATGAGCACTTCTACCCCGATAGCTGCCGCCACCGGCACCAACAGCTTCCGCCAGATGCCCGACGCGCGCGGGCATTTCGGCGATTATGGCGGGCGCTATGTCGCCGAAACGCTGATGCCGCTGATCCTCGACCTCGAGAAGGAATACCGCAAGGCGCAGGCCGATCCGGCGTTCAAGGCGCAGTTCGACGATCTGCTTGAGCATTACGTCGGCCGCCCCAGCCCGCTCTATTTTGCCGAGCGGCTGACCGAGGCGGTTGGGGGAGCGCAAATCTGGTTCAAGCGCGATGAGCTCAACCATACCGGCGCGCACAAGATCAACAATTGCATCGGCCAGATCCTGCTGGCGATGCGGATGGGCAAGACACGCATTATCGCGGAAACCGGCGCGGGCCAGCACGGCGTCGCCACCGCCACCGTCTGCGCTCGTTTTGGCCTGCCTTGCGTGATCTATATGGGCGCGACCGACGTGGCGCGGCAGCAGCCCAACGTGTTCCGCATGAAGCTGCTCGGCGCGGAGGTGATCCCCGTCACGAGCGGCGCGGCGACATTGAAGGATGCGATGAACGAAGGGCTGCGCGACTGGGTCGCGAATGTCCACGACACCTTCTACATCATCGGCACCGCCGCCGGCCCGCACCCCTATCCCGAGCTGGTGCGCGACTTCCAGAGCGTGATCGGCAAGGAAGCGCGCGCCCAGATGCTCGCTCGCATCGACCGCCTGCCCGACCTGCTGGTGGCGGCGATCGGCGGCGGTTCCAATGCGCTCGGCCTGTTCCACCCTTTCCTCGACGATCCCGAGGTGAAGATGCTGGGAGTGGAAGCTGCGGGTTATGGCCTCGACGGCGACCAGCACGCCGCCAGCCTGCTCGGCGGCTTTCCCGGTGTCCTCCACGGCAACAAGACCTATCTGTTGCAGGACGAGGACGGCCAGATCACCGAGGGCCACTCGATCAGCGCCGGGCTCGACTACCCCGGCATCGGCCCCGAACATGCGTGGCTCAAGGACATGGGCCGGGTCGAATACACCGCCGTCACCGACGACGAGGCGCTCGACGCCTTCCAGCTGCTGTGCCGCACAGAGGGCATCATCCCCGCACTGGAGCCGAGCCACGCCATCGCGGCGGTGGCCAAGCGGGCGAAAGAGATGCCCAAGGACAGCGTGATCCTCGCCAATTTGTGCGGGCGCGGCGACAAGGACATCTTCACCGTGGCTGACAAGCTGGGAGTGGAGATATGAGCGAAAAACGACCGCTTTTTGCTCGATACGGAGTTGTGGGGTGGAGACGTAGCAATCTTTGGGAAGCCTCTCAAAACTCTGCGAGGGTTTTCGCCTTCTTCAATATATTCATTGTTTTATTGACCGCATTAATTGGTTCTGATCCCCAATACGCGATGGCATTTAGGTCAAGTTTGGCACTTGGCATCGTTTTTGGTGCAATATCTATTTTAATCCCCACCAAACCTGTATTTTTCGACGAATGACCCGCCTCTCCACTGCCTTCACCAAGCCTCATTCCGCGCTCGTCTGCTTCCTCACCGCAGGAGACGGCGACACCGCATCCAATCTCGACGCGCTGGTCGAAGGCGGCGCGGATGTGATCGAGCTGGGCATGCCCTTTACCGACCCGATGGCCGATGGTCCCGCGATCCAGGCGGCGAATATCCGCAGCCTTGGCAAGGGCACCACCACGCGTGACGTGCTGATGATCGCCAACGAGTTTCGCGAACGTCACCCGGACGTGCCGCTGGTGCTGATGGGCTACGCCAATCCGATGGTGCGGCGCGGGCCTGAATGGTTCGCCGCCGAATGCGCCGGTTGCGGGGTCGATGGCGTGATCTGCGTCGATATCCCGCCCGAGGAGGACGACGCGCTCGGCCCCGCGCTGCGCGCTGCCGGGATCTCGCCGATCCGCCTCGCCACCCCCACCACCGACGATGCGCGCCTGCCCGCCGTGATCGAGGGCTCGCAAGGCTTCCTCTATTACGTCGCGGTCGCGGGCATCACGGGAATGCAGCAAGCGGCGATCGAATCGATCCGCGCCAATGTTGCGCGCATCAAAGCCGCCACCGACACGCCGGTCGCGGTGGGATTCGGTGTGAGGACCCCCGAACAAGCCGCGGAAATCGCCGAAGTTGCGGACGGCGTGGTCGTTGGCTCCGTGCTGGTCGAGCTCGTCGAGAAATACGGTACTGACGCGCCGCAGCACTTGCACGCGCTCACGGCAAGTCTTGCCAAGGCGGTGCATTCGGCGGCAAAGGCAGCCGCATGAACTGGTTTACCCGCGTCCGCAATTCGCTGCCCTTCGTTCCCAAGCGTTCCACCGACGATACGCTGTGGATCAAGTGCCCGTCCTGCCAGGAGATGATCTTCGCGCAGGAATACCATGAGAACCTCGATGTGTGCCCGCGCTGCGAGCATCATGGTCGGATCTCCGCCGACACCCGGCTGGCGCAATTGTTCGATCCCGGCTTCAAGATCCTCCCAGCCCCGGTGGTGAAGGAAGACCCGCTCAAGTTTCGCGACACCAAGAAATACACCGACCGGCTGAAACAAGCGCGAGCCAAGAACCCGCACAACGACGCTTTCACCGTGGCCGAGGGCAAGGTCGATTCGATTCCCGCCGTGATCGGCGTGCAGGACTTCGGGTTCATGGGCGGCAGCATGGGCATGGCGGTGGGCACCGCCTTCTGTCAGGGCGCGGAAAAGGCGCTGAAGAAGAAATGCCCCTATGTCGTGGTCACCGCAGCCGGCGGTGCGCGGATGCAGGAGGGCATTCTCAGCCTGATGCAGATGCCCAAGGCAACCGTGATGACTCGGCGACTGAAGCAGGCGGGCTTGCCATATATCGTGATCCTGACCGACCCCACGACGGGCGGCGTCACCGCCAGCTATGCCATGCTCGGTGACATCCAAATCGCGGAGCCCGGCGCGCTGATTGGCTTTGCCGGACAACGCGTGATCCAGGACACCATTCGCGAGCAATTGCCCGACGGCTTCCAGCGCGCCGAATATCTTCACAAGCACGGCATGATCGACATGGTGGTCCATCGCAGCGAACTGAAAGCGACGCTGGCGACCGTGCTCGACTATCTCGCGCCGAAGAAGGCGGCCTAGGGGGCCGCTCCATGCGGGATTTCGCCCGCTCCGACGACGCGCAAGTCCAGCGCCAGCTCGACCGGCTCGGCGCGCTGACCGTGCCCGAGGGGCGGCTGGGCCTTACAACCATCCGCGCACTGCTCGACCGGCTCGGCAATCCCCAGGATCGCCTGCCGCCGGTGTTCCACGTCGCCGGGACCAATGGCAAGGGATCGACCTGCGCCTTCCTGCGCGCGATGCTGGAGGCGGACGGCAAGCGCGTACACGTCACCACCAGCCCGCATCTGGTGCGCTACAACGAGCGTATCCGCGTTGCAGGGGAACTGATCCCGGACGCGCGGCTGGCGGAATTGCTCGCTGAGGTGCTCGATCTGGGTGAAGACCTGTCGCCCAGCTTCTTCGAAGTGACCATCGCCGCAGCCTTCACCGAATTCGCCCGCGTTCCTGCCGATGCCTGCGTGGTCGAAGTCGGCCTGGGCGGACGCTTCGATGCGACAAATGTTCTGCGGCCGGGCGTTCTCGCGGCCTGCGGGATCGCAGCGCTCGGAATCGACCACGAACGGTTCCTGCTCACGCCTGAGGATGACACGCCATCCGAACCGCTGTCACGCATAGCGTTCGAGAAAGCGGGTATCGCCAAACGCGGCATACCGCTCGCCGCCCTCGCCTGCCCGCCCGCGCCGGCGCTGGAGATCGAGCGCGCCGCGCAAGCAGCGGGTGCAGAATTGCTCATGCGCGGTCGCGTCTGGAACGTTTACGCAGCCAAGGCCGGGATGGAATATCGGGATCGTCGTGGCACTATACTGCTACCGGCCCCTAAGCTTCCCGGAACGCATCAGATGGAGAACGCCGGGCTGGCGCTGGCAATGCTGCGCCATCAATCGCGAATTGGAGTGTCGGATGACGCCCTTGCTAATGGATTAGTCACGGCTCGCTGGCCTGCAAGACTGCAACGCCTTTTGCCGGGTCCACTGATCGACAATCGCGAGGTCTGGCTCGATGGCGGCCACAATCCGAGTGCTGGTGAAATGCTCGCCCAACATTTCGCGGGACAGCGCTTGCATCTCATCATCGGGATGCTCGCGAACAAGAACCCACAAGCTCTGACCGAATTTTTGCAGCCAAGCCTGGCCAGCGTAACGGTGGTGCCAGTCCCGGGACATGAGCATCATAGCGTTGGCGCGTTTGGTCCGTCTGCTCAAGCCGCCCATAACGTACACGATGCTTTGTCGGCGTTACCGGACGATGGGCAACCCATACTCATTGCCGGCTCACTCTACCTCGCGGGCGAGGTGTTGCGATTGAACGGCGAAGTGCCCGATTGATCGTTAGTCTTGATGGGTGACGTCGGGCGTAACCGTCCCACTGGCTGCGCCCATCTTGGCCTGCCGCCACCATTCGAGCGCAACAAGACCGACCGCGCCGATGCCGATCCAGGTGGTGAAGATGAACACCGCGTAATAGCCTTGCTGCTGGATCATCTGCCCCAACGCTCCGCGACCCAGCGTACCGATCAGCAGTGTCAGCGAAGACAACAGCGCATACTGGACGGCGCTGTATTTCTTCGACACGATCGAGGACATCCACGCGATATAGGCGGCGCCCGCGATGCCGATCGCAAGGTTTTCGCCGCCGATCGTGACCATGAGCTTGGCCAGCTTCTCGTCTCCGCCGAATTGCGTGACCAGCCAGCTGAACCCGCTGTTGTCTGCCACCAACCCAATGAAATGTCCACCAATTGCAAGGTCGGCGTAGAGCAGATTGGTGACGGCTGCGAGAATGCCGCCGATCATCAACGTAAACATCCGTCCAAGGGCCGTCAGCATCCAGCCGCCCAGCGCCAGTCCTAGGATGATGGCTCCAATGCCGAAAATTTTGGAAGCAACTGCTACCTGATCGTTGGTGTAGTGGAGATAGCCGAGATAGAACGGGTAAGCGAAGCTGCCCCATATCGCGTCGCAGATGCGATAGGTCAGCACCACGGCCAGGATCAGCACCAGCGACCAGCCCAGCCGCCCGACGAATTCAACCAGCGGCAGCACCAGTGCGCGATAGAGGTGGTCCAAGAAATAGGCGCCACCCCTTGCGACCGGCGCATCTTCCGTCAGCAGATTGACCCCCTTCTTCTGCTGTGCGGCAAGCCAGCCGGCAATCAGCGCAGGTAGGACTATGGTCGCCACGATGATCCATGGCCCCCAGTTGAGCGTAAACGCCGTGGGGTCGGGTCGGTCCGCAGGCGGCTGGGTCAGCGAGAGCACCATAAACACCAGCACGGCGCCAATTGCCACGGCCCACAGCGCACCGACAATCGCCAGCGCGCGATAGCGTATCGCAGGAACGATCTCGCCGGTTTTCCGCAAGGCGCGCACCTGTTCATCGCCCTCACCCGCAGCATCGCCCATCGCTGAATCCGCAATCGGGGCAAGCAGACCGATGGCACCGATCCCGAGCAGGATTGCGCCCATGATCAGATAGGTTTGCGGCCAGCCGATCCGCTCGGCAATGATCAGCCCGATCGCACCGCCGACCAGCGACGCGAGGCGGTAGCCCATCTGGTAGATCGTCGAGAGAATATCGAGCGGCGCTTGCTCGTCCGCCACATCGATACGCCAGGCGTTGATTGCGATGTCCTGCGACGCCGAAGCGAACGCCCCGATCCCCGCAAGCAGCGAGAACCAGCCAAGCTGCGTTCTGGGTTCGAGAAGGCTCAATGTCACAAGAATGGCACCAAGCAGCAGCTGCATCGGCACGATCCACTGCTTGCGTTTGCCCAGCTTGCGGAGGCCGGGAATATCCACCTTGTCGATCAGCGGCGACCACAGGAACTGGAACGCATAGGCAAGTCCGATGAGCGAGAAGACACCCATCGTTTCCAGGTCGACATTGGCGGTTGTCAGCCAGGCGAACAACGTTCCGAGAAACAAAGCGAAAGGCAGGCCGCTGGCAAAGCCGAACAGCAGCATGAAGCCCGTCTTGCGATTGGTCAGCGCCCGACCAAGCACACGCCAGCTACTTGGACCCTTTTTCGCTTTTGTTTCGGCCATTCCCTAGCGTCCTTTTCTAAGACCCGATTTTTTGCGACACTAGCGGCCTAAGCTGAACGGGAACAGTCGGCATGAGAGAGGCTTCCACGATATCACAGCAAGCCCTGCCAACCGCAGGACAGCAAGCTTTAGCGCGAATTGTCGCGTCTGGCGGTGAAGGCCGCAGCGCACAAATGAATAGCGTCCCAGCCTCGGTCTATACCGATCCAGAGCATTTCCAGCGCGAACAGCGCGCTCTGTATGATCGTCTTCCACAGATTCTGGTTCCCTCGGCGTTACTGTCGGATTCGGGAATGGCGCTGCCACATGACGCGACCGGACGACCACTCCTCATCACCCGCGACGCCAACGGCAAGGCGCATGTCTTCCTCAACGTCTGCCGCCACCGTGGGACGCGACTGGTTGAAGGTTCGGAGGCGCAATGCACCAAGAAGCTGGTGTGCCCGTACCACGCTTGGACTTATGCGGTGGATGGACGCCTGCTTGCACTGCCCCGGCCCGACACATTCCCGGGTCTCGACAAAAACACCATGGGTCTCATCGAACTGCCCTCGCTCGAAGCCGGCGGGCTGATATGGTTCGCCCCTCAGGAAGGCGCGGACTTCACGTATGCACGCGCTTTGGGCGCAGACATGGACGCGTTCGGCACACCGCACCATGTGCTGTTCCGGCGCAAGACGCATGAGGTGCGGGCGAACTGGAAGCTCATCATGGATGCCTTCCTCGAAAGCTACCACGTCACCAGGCTCCATGCGAAAACCATCGGACCGTTCTTCAAGGACGGGGTGACTGCAGGGGACATGATCGGCCCGTTCGCGCGGTCGGCTGTCGGACGGCTGGAGGAAATGGAGGGCATCGATCTTACCGATATGGCTGCGCTGCGCCGGCTCGTGACATTTGCCTACCAGCTCGTCCCCGGTGCGCTGATCATTCCCAGTCCCGACTACATCAATGTGATGGTTATGATGCCTCGTGCGCACGACTTCACACTGGTTGAGGATTTCATGCTGATCCCTGAGGAACCCGGGACCGACAAGGCGCGCGAACATTGGGAGCGCAGTTGGGCGCTTCTGGATGGAGGTGTGTTTGCGAGCGAGGATTTCCGCGCCGCCGAACTGGGGCAACAAGGCCTGTCGACCGGGGTGATCCTTGAACTGACACTCGGAACGCTGGAAGGTGGCATCAGACGCTATCACGAGACTGTCGAGGAAGCCTTGCGCGTCGCCAATTGAGCGCCTAGCCGCTCGGTTCATGTCCGACAGGCTATCTCCCGAAGGCGATCGCATCGCCAAGCTGCTCGCACGTGCGGGCATTGCCAGCCGCCGCGAGGTCGAGCGAATGATCGCCGACGGACGCGTAGCAGTCGACGGCAAAGTGCTCGACACACCCGCCGTCAAGCTGAGTAACCTCAAAGGGGTGACGGTCGATGGCAATCCCGTAGCCCAGGCTGAGGCGGCGCGCCTGTTCGCCTTCCACAAGCCATCCGGACTCATAACCGCCGAGCGTGATCCGAGAGGGCGCCCGACAATCTATACCGCTCTGCGCAATGCCCTGCCGCGCGGAGCACCGCGCCTGATGCCGGTCGGGCGTCTCGACTTTAACACCGAGGGCCTGCTGTTGCTGACCAACGACGGCGAATTGAAACGCGCGATGGAATTGCCATCCAGCGGCATTCCACGGACCTATCGCGCCCGCGCTTTTGGCGAAATCGCCCAGTCGCAGCTCGACGAACTGATCGAGGGGGTGACCATCGAAGGAGTCCGCTACGGCAAGATCGAGGCCGATCTCGAACGCTCGACCGGGCGCAATCGCTGGATCACGCTGACTTTGACCGAAGGCAAGAACCGCGAAGTGCGCCGGGTGCTCGAACACCTCGGCCTCAAGGTAAATCGCCTGATGCGAACCGCTTACGGCCCCTTCGAACTGGCCGACCTGCCTCGGGGGCAAGCGGTCGAAATTAGGCAGGTCGAGGTCGAACGCTTCCGCAAATCGCTGGACCGGAAGCCACGCGGATGAGGATCATCGCAGGGGAATGGCGCGGGCGGGCGATTGCTGCACCACCGGGCGAAGCAACTCGCCCAACAGCCGATCGCACGCGCGAAACATTGTTCAACATGCTCACCAGCCGCCTTGGTTCGTTCGACGGTCTGAGCGTGCTCGACCTGTTTGCCGGCTCCGGTGCATTGGGACTGGAGGCGCTTTCCCGAGGCGCAGAGAGCTGCTTGTTCGTCGAGCAGGACAGTGCTGCAGTCAAAGCGATCAGGCAGAATATCGAGACATTGGGGTCAGGACGGCGCGCAATCGTGCAGGCTGGTTCCGTGTTCAGTCTTGGCCCAGCGAAAGCGCCACACGATCTGGTGCTGCTCGATCCGCCTTATAGCTCTGGAGCAGGGTCCGTCGCCCTGGATCGGTTAGCGCGGCTGGGCTGGATTGGCGCGAGTAGTTGGATCGCGCTCGAAACAGGCCGCAGTGACACGATCGGATTGAAGTTGTTCGAGATTGAGGCTGAACGCGCTGTCGGCAAGGCGAAGCTTACGTTGCTTCGCCTTGCCGAGAGAGGATAGCAGAAGGATTTCGTTATGCCTTCGGCGGCGTGCTGTCGTCTGGGTCCTGCGACTTGTCTTTCTTGTGGTTATCCTTCTTGGCTTGGTCGGATTTGCTCATTGCATTTTCGGAAGGATCGCTTGGTGGCGTCGCTGCCGGGCTTTCCGGAGGATTCGCTTTTGATGATTCCGGAGGAAGGTCCGTCGGCGTCGTACCTGGCATCCCGGCTTGTGGTGACGACGGAGGCGCCGTCATCGGGGGCTGGGATTGCGGAGGCATAGACGATGGTGCGCCCTGAGAACCCATCTGGGCCATGGCAGGCGCTGCCATGAATGCCGTTGCAGAAATACAAATCAAAAACTTACGCTGCATGGTTGGTCTCCTTTATCTAACCATGCGCGACGAACCGCCTGCTTTTCGGTGATGCCCCGCAGGCACAAGTAGACATGGATTATCAACCAACTGAAAACAATGCGTTCTAACTATCACCATCGTGTGATTGGGGCATTCAATCGGTGAATGTGCCCAAAATAAGGCAGACCGTTAAAGCTCTTCGAAACGAGATGAATTATCATTACCGGATACGACAAGAGGCGGAGCCGCCATGGCAGCCCCGCCCCGATCCTGGCGCAGCGAACTGGCCCGGTAAAGCCAGTGCGCACCGGATAAGTTCGTGTCGTCAATCGCCCGGAGTTGTGTCGCTCGCGGGTTTGCCCGGCCAATGGTCGAGCGGCTTGGTGCCCTTATGGCCCTTCTGCCAGCCATTGATGCAACCATCCTGCTGGCCCTTCTTGCAGATCGGCAGGTCGCCACTTTCCATTGCCGAGGAGTTGGCGCTGCTGTCGCCAGGCGTCGGTTGAACAACCTCGCTCTTGACGAACTGCATGTTGCCTGAGGCGGACGTCGCCGTGCTTGCGCTCATGTCATCGCTTGACGTGTCGGTTGCGGCGGTTGCTTGCGCACCCATTTGCGCTTCGATCGAATTCCAGGCGGCCTGCTGTTGAGCCGGAGTTAGTGACACGATCTTCGTGCGCTGCTCATCAGTGAGAACCCACCAGCCCTTTTGCTGCGAGGGAGTAAGTGTCCAGTAATAAGTCTGAACCTCTGTCGGCCAGGCATCATACGCGGCCTGCTGGTCAGCTGGCCATGCGTCATGGGCGGCCTGCTGATCGGCAGTCATCGCCGAAGCGGTCGCAGTAGCCGTAGCGCTTGCATCGGTATCGGTATCCTGCGCTATCGCAGGTACTGCGGCGAGAGTCAGCGCAGCGGCGCCGGCGAGTAGAAGGGTACGCATAGATTTCGTCTCCATCGTGTATTCCAAGCGCATAACGCGGGTCCTTCGGAGATTGTTCCGAGCTTGCCCTTGCGTCGCCGTGAAGCGTTCCTTAATTGTTCGCATACCCTCATGAGCACTCACGACGCCTTGCCCTCCCCCGCCGAACGCGCGGATCTACCCGCCTACGCACGGCGTCTGAACTCGCCACAGGCGGAGGCGGTGCTGACAACCGAGGGGCCAGTGCTGATGCTGGCAGGAGCGGGTACGGGAAAGACTGCGGCGCTTACGGCCCGTCTTGCTCATCTCATTGCGACGCGCCGTGCCTGGCCGAGCGAGATCCTGTGCGTCACCTTCACCAACAAGGCTGCGCGCGAGATGCGCGAGCGCGTTGGGCGCCATATCGGCGATGCGGTGGAGGGGATGCCATGGCTCGGCACGTTCCATTCGATCGGTGCTAAAATGCTGCGCCGCCATGCCGAACTGGTGGGGCTGCAGTCGAATTACACCATCATCGACACCGACGATCAGTTGCGGCTACTGAAGCAGTTGATCCGCGAGAACGACCTCGATGAGAAACGCTGGCCACCACGCCAACTCGCCGGCCTGATTGATCGTTGGAAGAACCGCGGACTTAACCCAGAGGATCTCGATGCGACCGAGAACGAAGCCTACGCCAATGGACGGGGGCAGCAGTTCTACAGGCTCTACCAAGAGCGATTAAAGACCCTCAATGCCTGCGATTTCGGTGACCTGCTGCTGCACACGCTGAACATATTACGCCGTCACCGCGACGTGCTCGAGCACTATCAGCAGCGTTTCAAATACATCCTCGTCGATGAGTATCAGGACACCAACCAGGTTCAGTACCTCTGGCTCCGCCTGCTCGCGCAAGAGCGCAAGAATATCTGCGTAGTAGGTGACGACGATCAGTCGATTTATAGCTGGCGCGGTGCCGAGGTCGCCAATATCCTGAAATTCGAAAAGGATTTTCCAGGCGCCAAAGTGGTGAAGTTGGAGCAGAATTATCGCTCCACGCCGCAGATCCTCGCAGCTGCTTCAGGCCTGATCGACGCCAACAGCCAGCGGCTCGGCAAGACCTTGTGGACCGAGCTGCCCGCTGGCGAGAAAGTTCGGGTTGTCGGCGTATGGGACGCACCCGAGGAAGCGCGGCGTGTCGGCGAGGAGATCGAGCGACTGGAACGCGAAGGCGCTCCGCTCGACCAGGTCGCCATCCTCGTCCGCGCCCAATACCAGACACGTGAGTTTGAAGACCGCTTTATCCAGATTGGCCTGAACTACCGTATCGTCGGTGGCTTCCGTTTTTATGAACGTGCCGAAATTCGCGATGCGCTGGCCTATCTCCGGGTGATAGCCCAACCGGCAGACGATCTCGCATTCGAGCGTATTTACAACCAGCCCAAGCGAGGGCTTGGAGCCAAGACGCTGGAAACGATGCAGCGCCATGCGCGGCGTATGCAAATACCGCTTGCTGCCGCCTCGCTCGATCTTGCTGACAGCGATGAACTGCCGGCCCGCGCGCGTAACACTTTGACCGGGCTACTCGGACAATTCGTCCACTGGCGTGAACAGGCCGAACAGGAAGCACCGGCAAATCTGTTGCGCATGGTCCTCTCAGAAAGCGGATATGAGGACATGCTGCAAAAGGATCGCAGTGCGGAAAGCGCCGGACGGCTCGAAAACCTGTCCGAACTTGCGCGCGCAATGGAGGAATACGAAACACTGACCGACTTTCTCGAGCATGTCAGTCTGGTGATGGACAATGACGCGCGCGACGATGGCGAGAAGGTCACCATCATGACCATGCACGCAGCCAAAGGGCTGGAATTCGATCACGTGTTCCTGCCTGGCTGGGAAGAAGGCGTGTTCCCGTCACAGCGATCGCTTGACGAAGGCGGCCTCGCAAGCCTCGAGGAAGAGCGGCGTCTCGCCTATGTCGCGATCACCCGCGCGCGGCGACGCTGCACCATCTTCAACGCTGCGAACCGCCGGATATTCGGCCAATGGACCAGTTCGATCCCTAGCCGATTCATCGAGGAATTGCCCGAAGAAGTCACCACTCGCGAAAGTACGATGAGTGGTGGAGCCTCTCTCTGGCGCGCCAACTGGTCGGAAAACGAAGATCCTTTCGCCCATGTCACACGCGATGCACCGACGCGCGGATCGACGCGTGGCCCAGGCTGGCAAAGGGCTCTTTCTGGAGGCTACGACAAAACTCCTAAGCGCCTTGCAGAACCGGGCAGGAGCGCTGCCAGCTTTGCCGCCAAGCCGCGAAGCGATATCGCGATCGGTGCGCGCGTGTTCCACGAGAAATTCGGTTATGGCACCGTCACCGATCAGGAAGGCAACAAGCTCGAAATCGAATTCGAGCAGGCCGGAACCAAACGAGTCATCGACAGCTTCGTCAAACTCGCCTGATTGCAAACATTTTGCCCAATATGAAATCGCCCCCGCGATCGTAACGCCGATCACGTGGGCGATTGCTATTTTCAGCGTCGTTCCCGACAGATGTCAGGACCAAGTGCAAGATCAAGCAGCGAAGGCAAGTCGCCGCGGTTTGCTGCGACGCAGACTCATGCCGATGAAGCCAAAGCCAACAATCATCAACGCCCAGACCGCAGGTTCAGGCACGGCCGCGACCGAACTTTGCGTGAATTCGACGCGAAGGCCGGTGGGGTTACCACTAGCTTGCGCAGAATTTTCGACATTGAACGTTAGCGTGTTGAGGCCGGAAACAAAGCCGCTCGACGCCGAGAAATCGGTCCAACTACCGAAGCTTCCTCCGGTCGCTGCAAGCGCGACACCGTTCAGCATGATCGAATTGACCATATTGTCTACGGCAAACCGCCCCGCAAACGAAGCGGTCGACGGATCGAAACCGGAAAGATCGAAATTCAGCCCATAGCTATAGAAGCCATTGCTCGATGAATCGAAACTCTGGTTACCGTTGGCAGACGGAGTGAGCCAAAGCGACGTGCTGTCATTGGCCAGCCAATTTCCGTTGACCGAAGCGCCGTCATAGGCAGTGTTGCTGGCGTTGCTGGAAAGCGACCAGTTCTGATCGGCACCCCCAGGCGATGCCGTCGTACCGCAATCGGCGGTGGTTCCAGTGTTGCAAAGGCCGGGAATGCCCGATGCCGCCATCGATGTGTTGGTGACACTTGCCACACCGGCAGATGATCCGACTAGCAACACAGCACTAGCGGCGATGTAAGATTTCTTCACGAACGCGACCCCTTCAAAGCGTCAGCCAGGGGGAGGATTCCACCCGGCTATGATTAACTGGAAGCCAACCAAAGGAAGATGGTTCCGAATAAATTTCAATAAATTCGTATCGTGCCAAAACGGCACAGTCTCAGCGTGAAGCGCCAGAAAATCCGGTCCTTAGGCTCTAGGCTACAACTTCCCCAGACTCCTCGCTTAATCTGTTGCGGTATCGCCGTTCCCACGGTCTGGCCAATTCACCCCACAGGCCTCGGCTACCTTCCGCGATTCCGGTCGTGCAATTGAGATGTTCTGCTGGATCAACGTAAGTGCCAAACATCCGGTCCCACATTGTCAGCAAATTACCGTAATTGGAGCCCATCAGTTCTTCATCGCGAATGTGATGAAGGCGATGGGCAGCAGGGGAAATCAATACACGACCAACTGGGCCGAGCGTCCACGGTACATCGGCATGAATGAAATAGCTCCACCAGCTCCGCAACAAATTGCCGCCGACCACTGCCCAAACAGGAAGCCCCAGTAATAGTACCGGAAGGTTATCGAGCAGCATCTCGAGCAGTTTGCCAACCGGATGTTTCCGCAACACGGTCAACCAGTGAATGTGTTCGTCCGCATGATGCGTCGCGTGAAAGCGCCACAGCGCCGGATCATGCTCCAGCCGATGCCGCCAGTACGCGCCGAACTCGATCGTCAAGAGAGCGACGAGCAGAGTCAGTGGTTCGGGCAGGCTTTGCCAGAATTCCGGGAGGAACGGTGCGACCGGAAAGAACGCCGCTACAGCAGCCACAGGTAGCGCCATGATAGGGGCAAGAATGATGTAATTGACCAGCACGAGCCCAAGATTGGTCGCCGCCTCACGTCGGCATTTTCGTATCGCCGCCAGCAACCTCCGCCGCTTGGTCAGCACGGCGAGCAGCGCAAAGGTAAGCGCGACCGGCCACAGGGTCGCGAACACACCGCGTGCAGTGACGAGATATATCTCCATGCGCCGTATGTGGCGCAATTATGGAAAAGAAAGCGTTAAAGCCCGCGGCGATCAGCCAAGCGCGGACACGCCGAGGAATTCGGGCATCGGCCCGTTCCATTCCCCTGCCGGTACTGGCTCTTCGTCATCACGATATTTCGCATTTTGCGACCCACGTGCAGGACGCGCGCTTTCATCGGGTCCCTTGCGCGAACGCGAAGTCGATTTACGAGGCGACTTCGGCATATCCGCGTCGCTCGAAGCCGATTGATCGTGTTCGGATTTTTTGCCGCGTGAACGCGGCTTGCGGGATTTTTCCACCTCCGCTTCACGTTCGTCTTCAGATGCGTTGCCGGCCTGTTTCAGTTCGACCCGCACATCGCTTTGTCCGAATATCGGAATGCTCAAACCGGTGAGTTTCTCGATATTCTCTATCGCTTCGGCGTCTTCACCAGTGACGAAAGTGAACGCGCGCCCTTTGGCCCCTGCCCTGCCTGTGCGACCGATGCGGTGAACATAATCGTCCGGGTGCCATGGCGTGTCGAAATTGAAGACGTGGCTCACACCCTTCACATCCAGTCCACGCGCGGCAACATCAGAGGCTACCAAGATGTTGATGTCGCCCGCCTTGAACCGTTCAAGTTCACGGTTACGGCTGGTCTGGTCCATGTCGCCATGGATTTCACCGCTTGCAAAACCGTGACGGCGTAGGCTCTGGTTGACTTCCCGAACAGTGGTCTTGCGATTGGCGAACACGATCGCTGTCTCGACCAGATCGTGATTGAGCAACCAGCGCAGCGTCTCGCGCTTCTGACGGTTTCCAACCTTGACCTTGAACGCGGTAATATCGGAATTGGTTGAAGCAGCTCGGCTCACCTCGATCCGCTTGGGGTTATTGAGGAATTTCTTGGTCAGCTTCTCAATCGGCGGCGGCATCGTTGCCGAGAACAGCATCGTCTGCCTGGTCTCGGGCAGTTTCGAACAGATGAATTCGATATCGGGGATAAAACCCATGTCGAGCATCCGGTCCGCTTCATCGATCACCAGCAGTTCGCAGCCGTTAAGCAGTATCTTGCCGCGCTCGAACAGATCCATCAAACGGCCCGGCGTCGCGATCAACACGTCGACACCTTCATCGAGCGCCTTGACTTGATCGCCCATCTGCACCCCGCCGATCAGCAATGCGAGGGTGAGATCATGGTTCTTGCCGTATTTCTCGAAATTCTCTGCCACCTGCGCTGCAAGTTCGCGTGTGGGCGCAAGGATCAAGCTGCGTGGCATCCTCGCACGGCGCCGGCCATGACTGAGAATGTCGATCATTGGCAGCACGAAGCTGGCCGTCTTTCCAGTTCCGGTTTGCGCGATACCGATGATGTCCTTCATCATCAGTACTGGCGGAATCGCCTCGCGCTGAATTGCAGTCGGCTCAGTATAGCCGGCGGAGTCCACTGCCTTAAGCAGTTCGGGTGACAGGCCGAGATCGGCGAAGGTCATGCGTGGGTTCGCACCAATCGTTGCAGGTGATCGGAAATACCCGCTGCGCGCGGGTCGCCCAGCAGGAGCTCGGCCCATCGCGCAAAGGCCAGAGAATGTCAAGATTTCCCGCGTTCGCAGCAGCGCGTCGCTAGCGATCGCCCTCCGGCTCGAGCAAGTGAATCGCGGATATGGCACAGCGCATTCCGCTTCGCGCGAGCAATTTATCGCGCCCGACACACATCTTCCCGTCCTTGTTGTGCGCGATGTAGAAGCCGGAATAGAAATCGCGTGCCGAACACCCGCGTTCGAGATCTGCCGAAATTAGCCTTCGATCGCGCATGAACAGCAATAACCTTGAATCGCCGTCCGGCTGCACCCCTCCAATATCGGCAATTGCGATGCACCTCCCCATGCTACGCTCGATAAAGCGTGGCGGGCTGGAAGCCTGCCGCTCGATGTTCATCAGTTCCTGCTGGTCGCGACTGGGTCGCGGCACCACCCTGATGATGATGTGCTGTTCGATCCGCACTTGGTGCAAGACAGTGGGAAAAATGGGGCGATCAAATATATGCCAGGCAAAACGATCTCCGCCGTCTTTCCAAAAATTCCGATTGGCAAGAGAGCTTGCAGCGAGGCCCGCCCTTTCCGGCACGAGATATGGCGCAGGAGTTACCGGCGCGGGCCATCCAAGCGCCAAAAGAAAGGCGGAAAAGCCAAGCATGACAGATTAGATTGCCGCCCTCCCGTCGAAGTTCCGAGCATCGATATCAAGACACAGAATGCGCCCGCTTTGCGTCTGAATCGATTGCGCCCCGCGCTTGAATATCCGCTTAATTTTCTGACCTATGTCCTGCAACGAAGCAAAGCGCCCTGTCGTTTTTTGTGCCAACTGTGGCATATCCGCCGCGATGACCGACACGATTCCCGAAAACAGTTCATTTGCCGATGCGGCCCAAGATTTGCTCGGCAAGCGCGGCTTTACCTGCGATCCCGACTTGCTTGAGCCATGGCTGACCGACTGGCGCGGTCGCTATACTGGACGCGCACTTGCCCTGGCCTCCCCAGCGAATACCGAGGAAGTCGCGGCATTGGTCAAACTATGCCGCGAGCATAAAGTCCCGATCGTGCCGCAAGGCGGGAATAGTGGCATGGTGGGTGGCGCTACGCCTGACAAATCCGGCCGGGAACTCTTGCTTTCGCTGCGCCGGATGAGCACCATCCGGATGTTCGAACCAGGCTCGCAGATGATAACCTGCGAGGCGGGAGTGGTACTCCAGACCCTTCATGAGACAGTCGAGGCCAAAGGTCTGCGTTTTCCGTTGACTCTGGGTGGCAAGGGGTCGGCGACAGTGGGCGGTCTCGTGTCGACCAACGCAGGTGGGACGCAGGTGCTGCGTCACGGCACGATGCGCGCCCAGGTTCTGGGACTGGAAGCCGTGCTTGCCGATGGCAGCATTCTCGACACGCTGACCCCGCTCAAGAAGGACAATCGAGGCTTCGATCTCAAGCAATTGCTGATCGGATCGGAAGGAACTCTCGGTATCGTTACCGCCGCCACTCTGCGGCTGTTGCCGCAAATCGGCACCCGCATTGTCGCGTGGGCCGGGATCGATTCAATCCTGACTGCACGCCGATTGTTGCTGCATTGCGAGGAAAGCGCCAGGAATGCTCTCGAGGGTTTCGAGGTGATCCCGTCGCACTCACTCAATGCCGTACTCGATCATCTGCCGGATGCGCGCTCGCCTCTCGCAGGCGAACACGCCTGGCACGCCTTGATAGAGCTCGTGTCTGATCGTCCGAACGACACGGATTTGGCGAGGATGGCAGAAGATGTGCTGGCTAGCGCGCTCGACAAGGGATTGCTCGAGGACGCCACCATTGCAGCGAATGAGACACAGGCAGACGCTTTCTGGCTGTTGCGCGATTCGATCTCCGCCGCAGAACGCGCCATCGGTCCGGCGAAGCAACACGACATCTCCGTACCTGTCGAAAAGATGGCCGATTTCGTCGAGGAAGCCATTCCGACAGTAAAGCGTCGCTTTCCTGGCTGCGATGCGATCGCCTTCGGTCATCTGGGTGATGGCAATGTCCACTTCCACGTCCTCGCGCCATCGGGTGCAGACAGAGCATCATGGGAAGCAGAGGATGCCAAGACGATCAGCGCTTTCGTGTACGATCTGGTAACCGCATGGGGTGGGTCGATCAGCGCCGAGCACGGTATTGGGCAGGACAAGGCTGACACGCTCAGGCGGCTTGGCGATCCGGTGGCGTTGGGTATCATGCGCAAAATCAAGCTGGCTCTGGATCCCGATGGCCTGCTCAATCCTGGCAAGTTGCTGGCAGGCTAAGCGACGGGCGCTTGCGCCTCCGCGGGGGACGGCCTAAAGGCGCTGGCTTGCGTGTCCCGCACCCATGTGCTGGGGCACACACCCAGACATCCTGTAGCAAGTCGGAGACGATCGATGGCGAGCGCGCCGCAACCAAGCCTGCCCCTGTTTTATAATGATTTGATGCCGCTCAACAGCCGCGATCATGCCAATTGGCGTTCGCGTCCGATCGAGGCGGCCGATTTCCTCAAGGGACAGCATGCGATCCCCCTGACGGTCGACGAATTCGTCCAGGCGCAACGCAGCCTGCCGATCGTGTTCACCACCGGCGAAAATCCGCTGCCGCTTGCCCTGATGGGCCTGAACGAGGGCGTGAATACCTTTGTCGACGACTCCGGCAAGATCAACGACCCGGTCTATCTGCCTGCGTATATCCGTCGCTACCCTTATATGCTGGCCAAGCTGCGCGAGGATGCAGACGAGCTTTCGCTCTGCTTCGATCCCACTTGCGCAGCTATCGGTGCTTATGACGAGGGCGACAAGTTGTTCGGCGACGATGGCCAACCCAGCGATCTTACCAAGAACATCCTCGAATTCTGTGAGAATTTCGAACAAGCCGGACAGCGCACCCAGACCTTCGTCAAGGAACTGCAGGAGCATGGGCTGCTGATGGACGGCGAAATTGCGATCAGCACTAACGAGAACCCGGATCAGCCGTTCATTTATCGTGGCTTCCAGATGGTCAATCAGGACAAGTTGCGCGAAGTAAAGGCGGAACAGCTCGAGACATGGAATACCAGTGGCTTCATGATGCTCGTTCACGCCCACATCTTCTCGTTGGAGCTGATGCGCGACATCTTCGCCCGTCAGGTTGGACAGGGCAAAGGTCCTCAGGCCAACAGCGGTCAGATGCCCGCACTCTGAGGTCTGCGACAAACCGAGACAAAATTACGGCACTCGCGAAGCAATTTTGACCGCTTGAGCAGTTGAAATTTTTCGCGAGACAGCCCATCTTCGATTCAGCCGAGTAGCTTCCCTCATAGCTCACTCGGCGGTGCACGCGAGTGCACTTCCTCCCTGAACCTTGGCCACCTCGTGCGATATGCACGGGGTGGTTTTTTATGTGATTACGTTTGGCCAGTCTATTCGGCGGCCTGGCACATGGCACCACCATCACCAAGCCTTGCCACCTCGTCTGCAAGCGACCGGATGGTCCGCGCAAGCAATCGCGCGACAGTGCCAAGGCGGGGGCCTGGCTTCTCCAGCCGAGAATCGAGATAGGTCGAACGGCAGACTTCCAGTTGCAGCGCGTGAATACCGCGCCGCGGCGCAGCATGGCAGTCGAGCACATAACCACCGGCATAGGGCCGGTTGTGCGCTATCCTGCGACCGGCATCGCCGATCTCGTTCAACACCAGCGCGGAGAGGATCGGATCGCACGACGCCCCGAACCGGTCGCCCAGCACGAATTCCGCCGGTTTGGCATTGCCCGGGCCGGGCTTAAGCGGCGGCATCGAATGCAGATCAATCAATAGCGCGGCGCCCCACCGATCTCGCAAAGCTTCAAGCACTTGCGCAAGCGTGCGATGATATGGTCGATGAATACTTGCAATACGCGCTTCCAGCTGGTCGCGTTGCAAAGGCACTTTCCACAATTCTCCGATACCCGGCAGGCGACGGGGGACTAGCCCCAGCCCGCTGCGCGCGCGCCGATTGGCAAGAGAATGAGCCGGCGCCTTGCCCCCGCCCCGCGAAACCATACCCCAGTCGATGTCATCAGGCGCACGATTAAGATCGAGCATCGCTCGCGGAGCATCCGCAATGAGCAATGGCGCTCCGGTCAGACGCGCCAGTTCGCGGCCCAGAGCGTCGGCATAGCGATCTTCCAACCGGGGTGCCGCCAATTCCGGCTGACGCATCGAAGCAATCACCGTTTCCGGATAGGCGCGACCCGCATGGGGTACGGCAATCAGAAGGGGAAGCGAAAGACTGGTCGACAGTTCGAGCGTAAAGGCTGGACCCTCGGCGCCTGGAATGGATCCACGGTCTCCGGTCACCGCATCGGCTCTACCGTCTTGAAATGGTTCGTGCATCGTTAAGGCCTATGCTGAACGCGCCATGCGGAACTGTCAAAGCGAATACGCATTGTGTGCTGCGAAGGCACATTTCGAATGCTTTACGAAGCAAGAGATTTTTTAACCGGATTACGCTAAAGAGGGTGCATGAAAGATTCCTACCGCGCCCGTATCCTCCTTGCAGAGGATGATGAAGCCATGCGCGCCTACCTTGATCGTGCGCTGACCAATGCCGGATTCCACGTTGATTCGGTCGATCGCGGGACTGCTGCGATTCCCTTGCTGCAAGATCATGAATACGACCTTCTGCTTTCGGATATCGTCATGCCGGAAATGGACGGTATAGAACTGGCGCAGCGTTGCAACGAGATTAGTCCGGCAACCAAGGTGATGTTTATTACAGGGTTCGCTGCGGTTACGCTCAAGGCCAGCCGCGAGCAGCCGCAAGCGAAAGTACTTTCCAAGCCCTTCCATCTCAAGGATCTGGTGCTTGAGGTCGAGCGAGTCCTCGACGATCGGCTGTCTGCCTCGCTCTAATCAATGAGCCACAGCATACAGGACTTGCGCGGGCCTGGGCTGATCGCTAAAGGGCCCGCCTGCCCCGCCTTACAGGGGCATTTCGATGGTGCGGGCGTATAGCTCAGTGGTAGAGCACTATGTTGACATCGTAGGGGTCCCAAGTTCAATCCTTGGTACGCCCACCATCGCTTACTGAAGGCCCGCCAGCGCGCGGGCCTTTTGCTTGATTGGGCCCTCCCTTGCACCCATGAACTGCTCTGCTAAAGCCGCGCCAAACGCAGATCAGATCACAGGAAAGCCATGCAGAAAATCAAGGTAGCAAACCCCGTCGTCGAACTCGATGGCGATGAAATGACCCGAATCATCTGGGAATGGATTCGCGAACGGCTGATCCTCCCCTATCTCGACGTCGATCTCAAATATTACGACCTGTCGATCCAGAAGCGCGACGAAACCGACGACCAGATCACCGTCGATGCCGCCAATGCGATCAAGGAGCACGGCGTCGGCGTGAAGTGCGCGACCATCACTCCCGATGAAGCCCGGGTCGAAGAATTCAGCCTCAAGAAGATGTGGCGCAGCCCCAATGGCACAATCCGCAACATCCTTGGCGGCGTTGTTTTCCGCGAACCGATCGTGATCGACAACGTTCCGCGCCTCGTGCCTGGCTGGACCGATCCGATCGTGGTCGGCCGCCATGCTTTCGGTGACCAGTATCGCGCCACCGACACTCTGATCCCTGGAGCCGGCAAGCTACGCCTCGTGTTCGAAGGCGAGGACGGCAAGAACATCGATCTCGACGTGTTCGAATTCCAGTCGAGCGGCGTCGCCATGGCGATGTACAACCTCGACGATTCGATCCGCGATTTCGCCCGCGCCAGCTTCAATTACGGCCTCGACCGCAAGTGGCCGGTCTATCTCAGCACCAAGAACACCATCCTCAAGGCCTATGACGGGCGCTTCAAGGACCTGTTCCAGGAAGTCTATGACGCGGAATTCAAGGACCAGTTCGACAAGGCCGGCATCCATTACGAACACCGTCTGATTGACGACATGGTCGCCGCCGCGCTGAAGTGGAACGGCAAGTTCGTGTGGGCCTGCAAGAACTACGATGGCGACGTGCAGTCGGACGTCGTGGCGCAGGGCTTCGGCTCGCTCGGTCTGATGACCAGCGTGCTGCTCAGCCCCGACGGCAAGACCGTTGAGGCCGAAGCCGCGCATGGCACCGTTACCCGCCACTATCGCCAGCACGAACAGGGCAAGGCGACCAGCACCAACCCGATCGCCAGCATCTTCGCCTGGACTCGCGGCCTGATGTATCGCGGCAAGTTCGACAACACACCTGACGTGGTGCGCTTTGCCGAAACGCTGGAGAGCGTCTGCATCAAGACTGTCGAAAGCGGACAGATGACCAAGGATCTCGCGTTGCTGATCGGTCCGAACCAGAACTGGCTCACCACCGAGCAGTTCTTCGAAGCGATTGTTACGAACCTCGAAAAGGAAATGGCCAACTGGGCCTGATTTTCGCTGTCTGACGGCAGTAATTTCCAAGCCCCGCCCGTCTCGATGACGCGGCGGGGTTTTTCTATTTTGGCACCATGGTGACTGGGCGACGTTGTTCTCCTAGCACTGTCCACTGAAGTACCGAAGGAGTCGATCCCATCGCAACGAAGACCAAGGCCCGGCTGGAAGTCCGGCAAGCGAAGCTGAAAGATGTGCGTGCCATCGCCGATCTGGTGCGACGGGCCTATACCGAATTGCCACCCTACACCCATGGCGAATTGCGCGGCCAGCTCAACAATTATCCCGAAGGCTGCTTCGTCGCCAAACTCGATGGAAAGCTCGTCGGTTATTGCGCCACAATGCGGCTCGACGAAAATGTGGCGATGGCCGACAGTAGCTGGGAAACGGTCACCGGTAACGGCTTCGGCAGTCGTCACGACCCGACCGGCGACTGGCTCTATGGTTATGAGATGTGCGTCGATCCTGATGTGCGCGGAACACGGATCGGGCGGCGGCTATACGAGGAACGTCGCGCGCTGGCCGAACGTCTCGACCTGACGGGAATTGTTTTTGGCGGTCGGATGCCCGGTTATGCCCGGGCGCTGCGCAGGAAGAACAATCGTGCCGAAAGCCCCGAGGAATACCTCCAGATGGTTCTCGACAGCAAAATCCACGATCCGGTGCTGCGCTTCCAGCTTGCCAATGGATTCGAGCCGCAGGGGATCATTTCCAACTATTTGCCCGAGGACAAGCAGTCAAAAGCATTTGCGGTGCGCATGGTCTGGCGCAACCCCTACGTCGACAGCGATGCCCCGCCCAAGCATCGCCTGCCACGCGACGTTGAAAGCGTGCGGATCGCGACATGTCAGCTACAGGCCCGCGCGGTCAGCGGATTCGACGAATTCATGCGCCACGTCGAATATTTCGTGGATGTGGCAGCCGATTACGAATCGGATTTCATCGTCTTCCCGGAGATGTTCACACTAATGCTGCTCTCCGCAGAGGGGCGCGAGCTCAGCCCCCTCGAAGCGATCGAAACTCTCAGCCGTTACACGCCCAAGATCCGCAAGCGCCTGTCCGAGATGGCGCTCAATTACAACATCAACATCATCGGCGGTTCGCATCCCACACGGATGGACGATGGGGACATTCATAATGTCGCCTATGTCTGCCTGCGCGACGGCGCAGTCCATGCACAGGAGAAGATCCACCCGACGCCCAACGAGGCCTATTGGTGGAACATAAAGGGCGGCGACAGCATTGACGCGATCCCCACCGACTGCGGCCCAATCGGGGTGCTCATCTGCTATGACAGCGAATTTCCAGAGCTTGCCCGTCGCCTTGTTGATGAAGGCGCGCGGATCATTTTCGTGCCTTTCTGCACCGACAGCCGCCAAGGTTATATGCGCGTGCGTTATTGCGCGCAGGCTCGTGCAATCGAGAACCAGTGCTTTACCGTACTTTCCGGGAATGTCGGCAATCTGCCCAACGTCGCCAACATGGACATCCAATATGCGCAGAGCTGCATCCTGACGCCTTGTGATTTCCCCTTCGCCCGCGATGGCATCGCCGCAGAGGCAAGTGAGAATGTCGAGACACTGACCATCAGCGACGTCAATCTTGCCGACCTTTCATGGGCGCGCGCGGAGGGTACGGTGCAGAACCTCGCCGACCGGCGCTTTGATCTCTATCGGATCGAATGGGACAAGCGGGTAGGCTCTTCCTCGACGCATCTGGGAGAGGAACGCGGAAGCAGCGACACGCCAGTCCCGCATGGCCGCCCGACTCCAGGCGGAGGTTAGGCTGCCGGACTTTCTACACGCACTGGATCGAAACCCAGCCCGATAATCCTTCCCGGAATGCGTCGGAGCACTGGTACGGCATTCAAAATACGGAGCGGTAAAGGCGCGTGTTTGAACGGTTGGGTGCGCATTAGCACCGGCTCTACCACCTTGCTTTGCGCGAACTGCTGCAATCCTTGCATTCGCCTCACCGCGCGCCAGCGACGATGCTGGACCTCGGCGAGCAAGGGATCGGCATTTTCTCCACGAGCAAGCGGCCCGGCAAGAACATTTGCGGCCATGACAGCATCCTGTACCGCGACATTAATTCCCACGCCGCCAATCGGGCTCATCGCGTGAGCGGCATCACCGATCGCCAACAGGCCTGGGCGATACCAGCGCGTGAGCCGATCAAGCGCGACATCGAGCAGTTTGACTTTGTCCCAATCATCGATGTCGGCAATCGACTGCTCCAGATGCGGGATCAGGTCGCGCAATCCATCGCGAAACGCATCGATCCCCTGAGCGCGGACAGTATCGGCTTGCCCCTTGCGAAACACATAGGCGCATTGAAAATAACTGCTGCGGTCAATCATCACGAGGAACTTGCCCGGCTGCAGTACACCGAAGCTATCGCCAGTTTGCCCGGCATCTGTCTTCTCAAGCCGGAACCAGAACACGTCCATCGGTGCCCCAAGCATCTCAAGCGGTAGTTCGGCCCGCTTGCGCAGGATAGAACGCCGTCCGTCGCAGGCAATCACCAGTCTTGCCGGCATTACCTTGCCATCAGCGGTTGTCACCGCATCGACGCGACCCGCTCCATCGAAGCCCAGCCCGGTCGCCTCGCATGCCATTCGCAACGTAAAATGCGGATAGCGGGATGCCTGCGTCGCAATGAAATCCAGCAAATCCCATTGCGGCATCATCGCGATATAACTTGCCGCTACCGGGAGTCCCTTGAAGCTCGCCATTTTCAACTCGCGCCCGGCTACGCGAACCGCAATCTCATCGATCCGGCTGTGGTCAATCGTCAGCAGTTCCTCAAGCAAGCCGAGCTGATGAAAAATTTCGAGCGTGGAAGGATGGACGGTGTCGCCGCGAAAATCGCGAAGAAAATCCTTATGCTTCTCCAGTACCGTCACCGGAACCCCCGCTCGTGCCAATAACAGGCCGGTCATCATTCCTGCTGGGCCACCACCGACCACAATCACATTCTTTGCGTTCACTGTTATCTCGCCTCAGCGTCCAACCCTCGATATACCCTTTTAGAATGACAGAGGGAATTGAACCGACATCGATGCTGTCCGACGCTCTGGTGATCCTAGGCGCGGCGGGAATCGTAATCCCTTTGTTCGCGCGGTTTCGTATCACGCCAGTTATCGGGTTCATCCTTATCGGCGTTGCCGTGGGGCCGTTTGGGCTTGGTCGACTTGTGCCGCAGGTTCCATGGCTAGGTTACGTCACCATCGCCCATGCTGAAGCGCTCGAACCGTTTGCCGAATTCGGGATTGTGCTGCTGCTTTTCGGCATCGGGCTGGAACTTTCGCTAAAGCGCCTGGCAGCAATGCGGTCCCTGATTTTTCGGATGGGCCCGATGGAGCTGTTCGGCAGTGCCGCACTGATCGCCCTCGGACTCGTCGCACTCGGCAACTCGCCACCCACTGCGCTCGCGCTAGGTCTTGCCTTGTCACTCTCTTCGACCGCTCTGGTCCTACGCATCGTACGTGCCGATACACAGGTTGGGCGAACAGCACTGGGGACACTGCTGTTCGAGGACATCGCCATTGTTCCGATCATTTTCCTGCTTGGTGCGATGGGGCGTGGGAACCAAACAACCGACATACACAGCTTCCTGGCCACTTTGGGTTCGGGTGCACTGGTCGTTGCAGCGTTGATCCTGTTCGGGAGGACCCTGCTGCCCTATCTGTTTGCGCAGGCAGCGCGGACCAAGAGTTCGGAAATCTTCCTCGCTGCAAGCCTTCTGGTGGTTATCGCCGCCTCGCTTGCCACGGCTGCCGTTGGCTTGTCACCAATCGTAGGTGCGCTGGTTGCTGGATTGATGATTGCAGAGACCGAATTCCACGGCGAGGTCGAAGGGATGATCGATCCCTTCAAAGGGCTTGCACTGGGTGTTTTCCTCATCACCGTCGGTATGAGCCTCGATCTCGCAGTGCTGTGGAGGCGTATTGGCGACATCTCTATAGCCCTTGCTTTGGTTCTGGTGATCAAGGCAGTCGTTACCAGCGCAATGCTCAGAATCGGAGGAATGCGCACCGCGCCAGCAGTTGAGGCTGGTATCCTGCTCGCCAGTCCTTCTGAAACGACCTTGATCGTGTTGGCCAGTGCCGTGAGTGTTAATCTCATCAATCCCGAAGCAGCCCAGTTCTGGCAGATCATCACTGCACTGGGCCTGACGATTACGCCGCTGTTGGCGCGGCTCGGGCGCATCGTGGCGAGCCGGATCAGTGCAGGCGACGATTATATAATCGATGAGGGTGACAGTCCGCGCGTCATCATCGTTGGTGCCGGCCGTGTCGGGCGGCTGGTGGCCGATATGCTGATCACACACAATCGCAATTACGTCGCCGTCGATGCCGATGCAGATCTGGTCGAACGCGCGCGAAGGATGGGCTATCTCGCCATTTTCGGCGATGCAGGTCGTGCCGACGTGTTGCGGCGTTTAGGCGTGGAGCGCGCACCGGCGGTGGTGCTCACTATGGACCAACCGGTGCTTGTCGAGCGCCTCGTAGCCAAACTGCGCGACGAATTTCCCGAGTTGCTGATCGTCGCGCGGGCTCGGGACGTCGAACACGCCGCCAGCCTCTATCGCGCCGGCGCCAGCCATGCAGTACCTGAGACGCTCGAAGCCTCGCTACAATTGTCCGAGGCAGTACTGGTCGATATCGGCATCGCGATGGGGCCGGTTATCGCTTCGATCCATGAGAAGCGCGATGAATATCGCGTTGAGATCGAACGCGAGGGCGCGCTCGATTACCGGCCCAAGTTACGTACCGGCAATATCGAGGATTAATGAATTCGCCCAGCTATCTGCGATCAGGCTGAAACAGTTGCCAACGCTTGACGCACAGCGTCTATCGCTTCCCCTGCCTTGCCGCCATCAGGCCCACCGCCCTGCGCCATGTCCGGGCGACCGCCACCACCCTTTCCGCCGAGTGCAGCCACGCCTGCGCGCACCAGTTCGACCGCGCTGAACCGGTTGGTCAGATCATCGGTCACCGCAACAGCAAACGCGGCCTTACCATCATTGACTGCGCAAATTGCGGCAACTCCGCTGCCCAGCCGCTTTTTCGCCTCGTCGAGCAATGGCCGCAGTTCGCGCGGCTCCAGATTATCGATGACTTGTCCAGAGAAGGTGATGCCGCCAATGTCTTCGTCGTGGGAACCGCTGCCTTCCGACTGACTACCGCCAGCGCCAAGAGCAAGCGCGCGCTTTGCCTCGGCCAATTCCTTTTCCAGTCGTTTCCGCTCTTCGACAAGCGTCTCTACGCGTGCGCTGGCCTCTTCGGGAGAGCTGCGCAGTGACCCTGCAATAGCACGTAGCGCTTCGTCGCGCGCAACGAGCCATTGCCGCGCCGCTTCTCCGGTGAGCGCCTCGATCCGGCGCACACCGCTCGAAACAGCGCTTTCGGAAACAATCTTGAACAGGCCGATATCGCCCGTCGCGCGAACATGTGTGCCGCCGCAAAGTTCGACCGAATAATTGCGACCGCCATCGGCCTTCCTGCCCATGGACAGCACACGGACTTCATCGCCGTATTTCTCACCGAAGAGCGCCAGCGCGCCCGCCGCCACAGCATCGTCGGGCGTCATGAGCCGTGTCAAAACCTGCTCGTTCGCCCGGATCTCAGCATTCACTTCGATTTCAACCGTAGCGATATCTTCCTCACTCAGCGGCTTCGGATGCGAGAAGTCGAAGCGAAAGCGATCGGCGGCGACCAAAGAACCCTTCTGCGTCACATGGTCGCCCAAACGGTGGCGAAGCGCGGCGTGGACCAGGTGTGTCGCCGAGTGGTTCGCGCGAATACGATCGCGCCGCTCGACGTCAATCTCAAGATGAACATTGTCGCCAAGCTTTACCGAACCTTTGGCAATCCGACCCTTGTGGGCATGGAGTCGACCGAGCGGCTTGGTGGTGGTCTCAACCACGAATTCCAGCCCCTCGGGCGTCCATATACGGCCGGCATCCCCGGTCTGGCCGCCGCTTTCGGCATAAAAGGGCGTCTGGTTGGTCAACAGGACCAGTTCGTCGCCCTCGCTCGCTTCGGAAACTTCTGCGCCACCTTTAACCAATGCGACGACGCAAGCTTCCCCCGTGGTGGCGGTATAACCCGTGAACTCGGTCGAGCCTTCGCGTTCAGCAATGTCGAACCATACTTCCTCGGAAGCCGCTTCGCCCGAACCTTTCCATGCCGCACGTGCCGCAGCCTTCTGTTCGGCCATAGCGGCATCGAAACCTTCACGGTCTACCTTCAATCCTCGTGCACGCAGCGCGTCCTCGGTGAGGTCATAAGGGAAACCATAGGTGTCGTAGAGGCGGAATGCGGTTTCGCCGGCCAAAGTGCCGCCCTCGGCTAAATCGCCAGTCGCTTCGTCGAGCAGTCGCAGACCCTTGTCGAGGGTGCGACGGAACTGGGTTTCCTCCCGTTCGAGTACATCCTCGATCAGCGCTTCGCCGCGCGACAGCTCAGGATACGCCTGGCCCATCTCGGTGATCAACGCGGGGACCAACCGATGCATCAGGGGCTTGTCGGCCCCCAACAGGTGAGCATGACGCATGGCGCGGCGCATGATCCGGCGCAGAACGTATCCGCGCCCTTCGTTTGACGGCAGAACGCCATCGGCAATCAGGAAGCTTGTCGAGCGCAGATGATCGGCGATCACCCGATGGCTTGCCTGATGCGCTTCATCGGCGGGAACACCGGTCAGGTGCACCGATGCTTCGATCAGCGCCTTGAACGTGTCCGTATCGTAATTATCGGTGACGCCCTGCATCACCGCAGCGATGCGTTCGAGCCCCATACCGGTGTCGATCGAGGGCTTGGGCAGGTCTGCGACTATCTCGTCGTTCGCTTGCTCGAACTGCATGAAAACGAGGTTCCAGATCTCGACGAAGCGGTCGCCATCCTCCTCCGGCGATCCCGGAGGACCGCCCCAGATGTGATCGCCATGGTCATAGAAAATCTCCGAGCATGGTCCGCAGGGGCCATCCGAGCCCATGGCCCAGAAATTGTCCTTGGTCGGAATGCGGATGATCTTATCATCGGCAAAGCCGGTGGTCTTCTTCCATAGGTCGAAAGCCTCGTCATCGGTATGGTAGACCGTGACCAGCAAACGCTCAGGGTTGAGGCCCCACTCCTTCGTCAGCAAGGTCCAGGCATTGGTAATCGCCTGCTCCTTGAAATAGTCACCGAAGCTGAAGTTTCCGAGCATCTCGAAAAATGTGTGATGCCGGGCTGTGTACCCTACATTGTCGAGGTCATTGTGCTTGCCTCCGGCGCGAACGCATTTCTGCGCGCTGGTGGCACGCGGAGCGGGCGGGGTTTCAAGGCCGGTGAAGGCATTCTTGAAAGGCACCATCCCGGCGTTGACGAACATCAGCGTCGGATCGCTGAAGGGGACCAGAGGCGCGGATGGCACCACGCGATGGTCCATTCCTGCGAAATAGTCGAGAAAGCTGCGCCGGATATCGTTGGTAGACGTCATACCAGTGCAGTTAGGCAATGGCGCCGATTGCGACAAGCGCGGATTATGCGAACATAGTGATTGGTTTTCACACGTTGGCAGACACGATCCACGCGGCGGCGGGTATCGCAACGGTTCTTCCGGCGAGATAGCCTTCGAGCACTCCGGAGAGACGCTCTATGGTCGCGTCGCGCGCAGCGCCCTCCAGCGCAGTAATAGGCGCCGCTGTTGGGCCGACGCGGGTCAGATAATCGCAGGCGTCGGCCACGGGATCCTCACCCGCCCCGAAAACCATACGATAATCAACCGCATCGAAGGTGATATCCCGCCAGCCTGCTTCTCCGAGAATGGCAGCAACACGGTCGCGGTCGCCAAATGCGAAAGGTCCTGGTTCATTGGGATCGAGCGATGGGGTCGGTCGCTCAGGCAAGGCCGAGAGCGTAGCCGAGACCCATTCGTTTTCGTCACGCGCGCGAAAGCACGAGAAGGTCAGCCGCGCTCCGGATGCGGATTGTTCGCGCAAATGGGCGAAAGCGGCTTGCGGGTTGGCAAAAAACATCACCCCATGGCGCGAGACCAGGCAATCGGGAGCGGGATCGAATACAGCAGTAGCCGCATCGCCATCGACGAAAGCAAGATTATCGAAAGATCGTCCGCGATCGCGGGCGACGCGCAGCAGTTCGGGCGAAATATCAACACCGGTAACGCGCCGATCAGGATGCTCCTTCGCCAAGGCGCAGCTGATTTCTCCTGCGCCGCAACCGATATCGAGTGCTCGCAGGAATTCCGCCGACCCGATAGCCTCGAGCAAGCGCGGCGTCAGTTCGCAAAAACTCCGGTCCGTGCGGCGCCATTCCTGCGCCCAAACGGTGCCGACTTTGCCGGTCCAGTCGCGATGATCGGTCATCGTATCACCACCCGAAATAAGCGCCGCCTCGAGCGCGTGCGCGCTGCCACGCGGGGCGCGCATGGACCGCCTCGACGAAGGCGGCGAGCTTTGGCGCGCGTTCAGCGAAGCCTTGCATAACTGCAATTTCAGCCGGGAAACTCATCAACACGTCTGAAGCAGTCCAGCGATCGCCAACGAAATGCAGCGACGTGCCAAGCCCGGCCTCGGCAAAATCGATATGGGAAGCGAATTGTTCGTCGATACGTGGTGCAAGCAGTGCGGCGGCTTCGCCCAGTCGCGCCATATAGAGCTTGAGCATCACCGGGACGAAGAAAGAACTTTCTCCGAACTGCATCCACTCAAGATGGGCGATGTGATCGTCGCTAGACGGATCGGGTAGCCAGTCCCCTCCACCATGCCTTTCACAGAGATACTGAATTATGGCGCCACTCTCGCTAACCATTTTTCCAGCGTCTTCAATCACCGGAGACTTGCCCAGCGGGTGGATGGACTTGAGTTCGGGAGGCGCGAGATTGGTTTCGGTATCGCGTTGGTACGGCACGATATCATACTCGACGCCGAGCTCTTCCAGAAGCCAGAGAATGCGCTGCGAACGTGAGTTGTTGAGGTGGTGGACAGTTATGGGCATCGCGCTCTCCGGATCAATGTTGCGACCAAGCTATACGATTCTCCATGCGACAGCCAGCGATCGCGCTGCGCTCCTTAAGACAGTTCTCCCAGACAGCATCTGGCACCGAAAAGCCGGCGCGGCTGGGGCAAGAGGCAGCCCCGGCGCACGCCGGCTTTCCTGGTTATCGGAAACGCTATGGGGACAGCCACCAATGCGGCGAATTGCGTTTCCGCTTGAGAAGCGTGATCAGTCGTCCGCGTCCGGACCGGTCATCATCTCCTCGGCAACCTGGTCGGTGCGGCCGCGAATAGCGGCTTCCAGCCGGTCGCAAACTTCAGGATTTTCGCGCAAGTATTGCTTGGCGTTTTCGCGTCCCTGGCCGATGCGAATGCTGTCGTAGCTGAACCAGGAACCGGATTTTTCGACCAGCCCGGCCTTCACGCCCAGGTCGAGGATTTCGCCGATCTTGGAGATGCCTTCGCCGTACATGATGTCGAATTCGACCTGCTTGAAGGGCGGCGCAACCTTGTTCTTGACCACTTTCACGCGGGTCGAGTTACCGGTAATTTCGTCGCGATCCTTGATCTGCCCCGTCCGGCGGATATCGAGCCGCACGGACGCATAGAACTTGAGCGCGTTGCCGCCCGTCGTCGTCTCGGGATTGCCGTACATCACGCCGATCTTCATGCGCAGCTGGTTGATGAAGATCACCATACACTTGGAACGGTTGATCGATCCGGTGAGCTTGCGCAGCGACTGGCTCATCAGGCGCGCCTGGAGGCCGACATGGCTGTCGCCCATCTCGCCCTCGATCTCCGCACGCGGGACCAGCGCGGCGACCGAATCGACCACCAGAACGTCGATCGCATTGGAGCGCACGAGCGTATCGGTAATCTCCAGCGCCTGCTCGCCCGTGTCGGGCTGCGAAACGATCAGTTCGTCGATATCGACACCCAGCTTGCGGGCATAGACGGGATCGAGCGCGTGCTCGGCATCGACGAAAGCCGCAGTACCGCCAGCCTTTTGCGCTTCGGCGATGACATGCAGCGCCAGCGTGGTCTTGCCCGAGCTTTCCGGCCCGTAAACTTCGATAACCCGACCCTTGGGCAATCCGCCCACGCCCAAGGCGATATCGAGGCCGAGCGATCCGGTCGAAATCGATTCGACCTGCATCGCTTCCTTCTGCCCTAGCTTCATCGCCGAGCCTTTGCCGAAAGCGCGATCTATTTGCGCAAGAGCGGCGTCGAGTGCCTTCTGACGGTCCTTGTCCACTTCCCTACCTTCTACCAGCTTCAGATTGGCCGCCATGACACACGCCTCCTTCGATTGACCAGAGCCGAGGTTCGACTCTTCAACTGATGAGACTTGTATCTGCTTTGTTCTTATAGAACAAGAGGAGAACGCAAAATTTCCTTCATGCCCCGATTCCGGCGCATTTTCAGGCGTCTTCGTGCATCTGATTTGCCAGCACTTCGGCAACCCTTGCGTTGATCTGCTGCACGCTGAAGGGCTTGGGCAGGAAATACATATTGTCGATGTCGATCTGGTTGCGCAGCTGTTCCTCGGCATAGCCGGACATGAACAGGATCGGGATGTTGGGCTTCACCCGGCGGATCGCGCGGGCCATTGCCGGGCCATCCATCGCGGGCATCACCACATCGGAAACGATCAGGTCGAACTGGTCCTTGCCATTGGCGATGATCCCAAGCCCTTCCTCGCCATCGCGCGCGCTGGTGACCGAATAGCCCGCGCGCGAAAGAGCCCGCTCCGCAACGGCGCGAACCATGTCCTCGTCCTCGACCAGCAGGAGTTTGCCACCCCCGGCCCATTCGCTCGCTCGCCCCTCTTCGCCGTCCTCGCCCCGCCCGTTCTGGGTCTGGACGACCTCACCGCGATGCACCGGCAGGTAGACGGTAAACCGCGCCCCTTGTGGCCTCCCGTCCGGGCCGAGCACATTGTCGGCAAAGATGAAGCCGTTGGACTGCTTGACGATGCCGTACACGGTCGAAAGGCCGAGACCTGTGCCCTTCCCCTGCTCCTTGGTGGTGAAGAACGGCTCGAAAATCTTGTTGATCACATTGGCCGGAATGCCGCCGCCGGTGTCCTGAACGATCAACGCGGTATAATCATCGGCGGGCATGATATCGATGCCCATCTTCCGCACGTCGCGGGCAGAGACGCGACGCGTTGCCAGCGTCAGCCTGCCCATCTTGTCTTCGCCAGCCCTGGCCGAATGCTGCTGCATCGCGTCACGCGCATTGACCGCGAGATTGATGATAACCTGCTCGAGCTGCTGCGGGTCGGCGCGCACCGGGCCGAGCTCGCGGTCATGCCGGATCGAGAATTCGATCGAGGCACCCATCAGCCGCTTGAGCAACTGGCTGACCTCGCTCACGACATCGGGCAATTGCAGCACCACCGGGCGCAAGGTCTGCTGGCGACTGAAGGCGAGCAATTGCCGCGTCAGGCTGGCAGCGCGGTTGGAATTGGCCTTGATCTGCTGGATATCGTCATAATCGCTGTCGCCGGGCGAATGGCGCAGCAGCATCAGGTCGCAATAGCCGATGATCGCGGTGAGGACGTTGTTGAAGTCGTGCGCGACGCCCCCTGCGAGCTGCCCCACCGCCTGCATCTTGGTGGCTTGCGCGACCTGCCGGCGCAAACGCTTTTCCTCGCTGGAATCGCTGATCGAGAGCAGCACCGCCGCGTCGCCCAAGCCGCGCACACCGGCAAGGCCGATCGACACCGGCTCTTCCTTGTCTCCCGCCAACCGTACCGCCATGTCACCGCTCGAGGCGACACCGCGGGCGAAGCGACGGACCGAATCCGAAATTGCCGCCTTGTCCTCACGAACCACGAGATCGGAAGGGAATGCGGGAAGCCCGGCCTGCTCGCGCTCAACGGCACGCAGGAAAGCCTTGTTGGCAAACATGAAACGCCCGTCGCGATCGGTCAGCGCGAGGCCGAGCGGAAGCGCGGACAGCAGAGCTTCGAGCTGCGGGATGCTGGCCGAGCCACCCGCTTCCCAACCCGTTCCTATGCCCACTCCGGCATCGACCAGCAGCATCAGCGACGGCGCCTGATCCGCCTCGATGCCGCGTGCGCCGCGCTCATCGAGCGGAATATGAACCAATGTCTGCGGAATGCCCTGCTGGCCTTCGCGGGCGAAGAAAATCCGGTCGCGCTCGTCCGACCGCAGAAGCTGCACGAATTCCTGCCCTATCAGCGATTGCCCGGTATCACCGGTCGCGCGCTCGGCAAGACCGGGCGTGTGGCCGAGGACGAGCCCATCGGGCGCAACAAGCGCCATTTCCAATCCGGCTTGCGACATCATTTTGCCGATAAGGCCATGAAGCCAGTCCCCGATCCCGTCGAGGCTGCTTTCGGCCACAATTTCTGCAATGCGCCAAACCAGGTAGTCCTCGGCCCGGCCCGCGCGCGTGACTGACAGCAGGAAGCGGCGATCGCCGGCCGTAAGACCCATGTCGACGATTTCGGCATATCCTTCGCGCCATGCCTTGCGAGTTGCCTCGACCAGCGCCGCACGCGTTGCCGCGTCGAGCGGCAATTCGGCCAGGGGGACAGGATCGCGAAACCATTCACGATAGGTCGCGTTCGCGCAGGTGACACGGTTGGCCCGGTCCGTAATCAGGATGGCGCGCCGCTTGTTCTCGATACCGGCCAGCGTCACGCTCCAGTCCGGCTGCTCAAGCTCGGTCACAGCCCGCGGAGCCAACGAGCGCGAAGCGACCACAATGGCCAGCATCAACGCAACTACACCGCCCAGATAGACCGCTGCGATCAGCGCATTGCCACCGATCAGCCAGACCAGAAGTGCCGAGAGGATCGTGGCCGCAGCCACTCCGATAAGTGTCGACGCCGGCCGTTCCTCCACGTTGAATTGCATGGTCCCGCTCATACGCCTTCACCGCGCAGACGGTCGTTCAACCGGCGCTCCATCGCCACCAGCCTGCGACGGCGCTTGCGCATGACGATTACGCGCCAGGCAAAGCTCGACACGACATAGCCCAGCCCCGCCGATACGATAGCAAGGACGACAAAGCCGAAGGCGGTGATCCCCGCCATGGCGAACCAATCGGCCAGGATTCCTCGATCGCTCGCCAGATGCCCTGCCGCCCCGCCAGCCATCGCCGCGTCCAGATTAAGCACCACATGCCCCACCTTGTTGGCGACCACCAACCAGAATGGCAGGGTAAATGGGTTGGTGACGAAAGTCACCAGCGCGGCCAGCGGCACATTGGCACGAGCCGGCAGGGCAAGAAACGCAGCGAGGAATATCTGACCGATCGGCACGATAAAGCCCGCAAACAGCCCCAACGCCACCCCGCGCGGTACCGACCGACGCGTGAAGCGCCACAGCTCAGGTGAAAGAAAGCGATGCGCGATTGGGGCGAGATACTTGTTGCCCGCCATTTCCTCACGCGTGGGCAAGCGCGGCCGAAAACGGCGTGCGAGGCGGCGCTTGCGGCGGGCCTGGATTCGGGATTCTCGGCTCATGTCCACCGGCGCGCAATGCGCTTGTCCAACAGCAAGGGCAAGCGGGCCCGCAAGGCACTGGTCGAGAATATCACACGTTTAGTATGGTTATGCAGGCGACACTTGAAAAGGCGGGCCGGTCAGCCTTTTTCCCGCATCAGCCTAGCCTTGTCGCGTTTCCAGTCGCGTTCCTTGACCGCCTGTCGCTTGTCATGCGTCTGCTTGCCCTTGGCGAGCGCCAGTTCGACTTTCGCGCGACCTGTTCGGTTGAAATAGATCGACAGGGGCACCAGCGTCATTCCCTTGCGCTCGACCGCGCCGAACAGCTTGTCAATCTCGCGGGCATGCATCAGCAATTTGCGCGGACGGCGTGGCTCGTGATTGAGCCGGTTGCCGTGGCTGTATTCGGGAATGTTGGCGTTGATGAGCCAGACCTGCCCGTCGCGCACCTCGGCATAGCTTTCCTTGATCGACGCCTCGCCGGCGCGCAAAGCCTTGACCTCGGTACCCTGCAAGGCGAGCCCGGCCTCGAATGTCTCGTCGACATGATAGTCGAACCGCACGCGCCGGTTGTCGGCGACGGTCTTGACCTTGTCGAAGGTTGCGGGTTTGGGCCTGGCCATCAGGGCGCGCGATGTAGGCGCTAATGCGGCAAAGGGAAAGGTGTGGCTGCAGAAAACGCAGACCGCCGCCTGTTGCTGAAAAGTTAGCCGACAGCGATCATCGCTGATCTACTTTCCCAACAAGCCAGCGTGTATCAATGCCTCGTCGACCACCGACTTCGCCAGATCAGAACATTCGACTAACGGAAGTCGTACACCCGGCAACATCCACTCATGCACGCGACTGAGAGCATACTTGACCGGCGCAGGACTGGCATCGCTGAACATCGCATAATGAAGCGGATAGAGCCGGTCATTCAGTTCTCGCGCGCGCACGAGATCGTTCTCGGCACACGCCCGCTGGAATTCCGCGCACAATGCAGGCGCAACGTTTGCCGTGACCGAAATACATCCGACTGCTCCTGCGGCATTGGCGGGGAGCGCCAGCTCATCGTCACCCGAAAGTTGGCAAAACTCCTTACCGATGCCCATGCGATGGTCAGTCACCCGGCTCAAATCTCCGCTCGCATCCTTGATGCCGACGATTCGTTCGGGAAATTTCTTGGCCAGCTCACATACCGTTTCAGGTATGATGTCGGTCACGGTGCGGCCCGGCACATTATACAGCACTATGGGAAGGTCAGATTTTTCGGCCAGATAGCTGAAATGCGCAATCAGGCCCGCTTGTCCCGGCCGATTGTAATAGGGCGCCACACACAGACCCGCTGCCGCGCCAGCTTTCTTGGAAAACCGCATGTGAAGCAGCGCGTTATTTGTGTCATTTGATCCACAACCTGCAATCACCGGTACACGTCCAGCTGCCTGTTCGACACAAATTTCAATCACCCGGTGATGCTCCGCATTCGAAAGCGTCGACGCTTCCCCGGTGGTCCCGCAAGCCACCAGCGCACTGCTTCCCTCCTCGATCTGCCAGTCGATCAAGCGACGAAAAGCCGCCTCATCCAACGACCCATCGCGAAAAGGAGTCACCAGAGCCGGAATTGAACCTGAGAACATTGCCTTACTCTCCAAATTTCGGCCTAATCCGGCGTGGATCGTTGGTGTGATTGGGGGGTGGTCATTCACCGCCTGATAAGGAGCGGGATGGCATTATGTCCAGCATGGGACACAAGAGGATTTCTCGATTTCTGATTAGCGCTGCTTTTCTGGCGCTGCCGGCAGCCGTCCATGCGCAAGATGCGGCAAGCTGGGACAACGCCCGCGCCAATCTGGTCGCGAGCGAACCGGGGCCGATGGCATCGGCGATTGCGCGCTGGGAGCAGTTGATTGCCAGCAGTTCGCTGTCCTTCAACGATTACGCCAGCTTCATCACCCAATATCCGGGGTTCCCGCGGCAAGAGACGTTGCAGCGCCGCGCCGAGGCTGCGCTCGATAACGAAGCGCCCTCACCCCAGACGCTGGTCGCCTTTTTCGACAAGTTTCCGCCGCTGACCAATTCTGCGCGAGCCCGCTATGCGCTGGCACTGGGCTCGCTGGCGCGTCCCGGTGCGGCCTCGGTGGCGCGCGACGCATGGCGCGGCGGCACGATGAGCGGACCGTCGGAAGCCTATTTGCTCGGACTGTATGGGCAGCAGTTTACCCAGCAGGATCAGGACGCGCGGATGAACGCGCTGCTGTGGCAAGGCGACACCGTCGGAGCAGGCCGCCAGATTGCCCGCGTATCCCCCGACAAGCGCGCGACATTCATGGCGCGACTGTCTTTGGCGCAAGGCCAGAATCCGGCGGCCAACGGCTTGATCGTGCCTGCCGGCGCGACCAGCGATCCGGGCTATGTTTACAATCTGACGCGCTACGATCGCAGCAATGGAAATTTGCCCGCTGCGGTCACCTTGCTCGCCACGCGCCCGAAATTCGCCAGCCTGCCGCTCGATCCACAGGCGCTGGTGGGCGAAATGCTGCGTGTGGCCAGGAGCGCGGGTGACGCCCAGGCGGTCCAGATCGCCGCAAAGGTCGACGAGCTGTTCGCACCGGGGACTGATCTCACCCAGCAACCCTATCGGTTGCGTGACGACTACACCTCGCTGATGTGGCTGGGTGGAACCAAGGCGCTGTGGGATCTGGGCGATGGAGCGCGCGCGGCCCCACTGTTCTATCGCTATGGCGCGGCGGCGCAGACCACCCAGACCCGATCCAAGGGCTTCTACTGGGCCGGGATTGCCGCCCAACGCGCAGGCGACAATGCGGCTGCGACGAAATATCTGGCCATGGCGGCGGACTACCCCGAACGCTTCTATGGGCAATTGGCCCTCAAGCAACTGGGTCGCTCGATGCCGAGCCTGGCCAATAACGACCCGGTGATCCCCTCACCGCAGCAAACCGCCGCTTTCAACGCCGCCCCGTTGACCAAGGCCGTGCGCGAAGTGGCTCGCGATGCGCCATGGAAGACCGGGATCCAGTTCTACAAGGCGATTGCCGAGAACGCTTCCACGCCTGAGCAAATGGCCCTGGTCTCGACGCTGGCACGACAGATCGGTCGGCGTGATCTGGCCGTGATCCTTGCCGATCAGGCGGGCTCACAGGGTTTCGACGAATTCGTTGCGCAAGGCTATCCGGTGGTTGATATCCCTCCCGGCGCCAACTGGACGATGGTTCATGCGATCGCGCGTCAGGAAAGCCAGTTTGCCGATAACGCGATCAGCCATGCGGGTGCCCGCGGGTTGATGCAGTTGATGCCGCGAACCGCGCAGGAACAGGCCGGCAAGCTCGGTATTACCTATCTTTCCGCCGACCTCATCGGATCGCCCAGCACCAATCTGCAACTCGGCGATGCCTATTTTGCGCGGATGATGGATTATTATGGCGGGTCCTATCCGCTCGCCGTCGCGGCTTACAACGCAGGTCCGGGCAATGTGAACAAGTGGCTGGCCGCCAATGGCGATCCGCGGACGGGCAGCGTTCCATGGGTCAAGTGGATCGAAGAAATCCCGATTTACGAGACCAAGAACTACGTCCAGCGTGTGATCGAAAACGCTGCGGATTATGAGCAACTCTATCCCGGCAAACTCAATGGCCGTTCACCGCGCACGGTCAGCGATTTCCTTCGCTGACCGACCGGCAAGCTCACACCGTGAGCGGTACGCCGGGTTCGTGCTTGCTGGTGCGGATCGTCAGCGAAGTCTTGACGCTGCCAACATTGGGCGCCGGGGTCAGTTTGCTGGTCAGGAATTCCTGAAAACTCTGAAGATCGCGGCTTACAATCTTGAGAATAAAGTCGATTTCCCCGTTAAGCATATGCACTTCCCGCACTTCCGGCAGATCGCGCATCGCTTCCTCGAACGCGCGCAGCGCGTCCTCGGCCTGGCTCTTCAAGCTGACCATGGCGAACACCGTGATGGTAAAGCCCAGCTTCGATCCGTCGAGTTCGGCATGGTAACCGCGAATCACCCCGTCTTCCTCAAGGGCGCGCACACGACGCAAGCAAGGAGGAGCGGTCAGGCCAACCCGGTGCGCCAGTTCTACATTGGTAATGCGCCCTTCATCCTGCAATTGAGCCAGCAGGTGACGGTCGATCTCGTCGAAATTTGCCATTTATCTCGTGCCCCAGTTCAGCGGATGAGAGATCCCATGCGCAAAGCGTTCCAAGGATCGATTCATCTCATCGTGATCAGCGTTCGGCTAATATTATTGTTCCTGCCAGCAATTGTCCCGCGTTGCAACGTGGGGACAACTTTATATTCAGCCTGTTTTTTGCCGGAGTATGAAGCAGGATGGGGCATGGGGCTGGCGCACTTGCGGCTGCGAGCCGTCGGCCACCACTTTCGGAGAACCCGTGCATTTCGATGACCGCCTTGCCACTGTCTTGCGTCACCGCGCCTCGGGCGAGGCGTCCGCGCGCACGCAGATCAGGCAGTTGGTCGATTTGCTCGGAGCGCCGCATCCAGGAAGCGATCCGAAGCTGATCGATGCGGCCTATTTGCGGCTTGGCGCACTCGAGGAAATCGTCCCTCTCAGTCATCGTGCGCGGATCGCAGGCGATTGCAGCGCACGCATACGCTCGTCGCGACTGGTGGCATGGTTCGGCGGCCGCGATCCCGCCATCGCCGCCGCTGCGCTGGCCCGCGCCCAGCTCACCGAAGGCGATTGGGAAACGCTGATACCCGAACTTCCGATTCGTGCGCGCGGGTTGCTGCGTCATCGCCGCGACCTTCCGCCCGGCGCGGTGGCCATGCTCGATCGACTGGGCGCGCGCGATCGCGCCCTGCCCGAACCCGAATCGGTGCCGCCCCCTCCGCTCCAGATCGACGAATTGGCTACTGCGCCAACCATTGAACCAGAATCGGAGAGCGCGCCCGAGAGTCCATCGTCGGCACTTCGCGAACCATCGGAGATTGGTGCGCTGGTCCAGCGTATCGAAGCGTTCCAAAAAGCGCGAGAGGCTTCACCTGCCAAAACGGAAGACCATAGCGCTACCAGCACGCCCCAATCGGATGCACCGCGCCTGCCACTAGGCGAATCCCGCACACACGACGAGGTACAACGCGCCGCAACCACGGCATTCATCTTCTCGACCGACACTGACGGGAGGATCGACTGGGCAGAACCCGCCATCGCACCGCAAGTCGTTGGCATTGAACTTGTCGCACATCCCGCCTTGAATGGCGCGGACTTGAAGAATTCCTTCGCGTCCGCCTTCCTGGACCGGCGTCCTGTTCGCGCCGCGCCGGTGGAAATTTCAGCATCGGAGCGTGTATCGGGAACATGGCTAGTCGATGCCGCGCCGCGCTTCGCTGCCCGAACCGGGCGTTTCGATGGTTATGTCGGAAGACTTCGTCGCCAGCTGGCCCGACCTTCGGAAAGACCCACGCCGCGCGCAGCGGATCGCTTGCGCCAGCTCCTGCATGAACTGCGCACGCCCGTAAACGCGATTCAGGGTTTCGCGGAGGTCATCCAGCAGCAGGTATTCGGCCCTGCCCCGCACGAATATCGCGCTCTGGCTGCCAGCATCGCAGGAGATGCCGCGCGAATTCTTGCCGGTTTCGAAGAGTTGGAACGGCTCGCACGGCTCGAGAGCGATGGGGTCGAACCATCCGGCGGGTCGGTCGACTTTGCAGCAATTGTCCGCCAGCAGGTCGATCAATTGCAGGGCGTACTATCGACCCGAGTCGCGCGCTTCGAAGTCGAACTGAGCGACGTTCCGCTATGGGCCGCCTTATCGCAAGAGGATGCAGAAATGCTCGCTTGGCGAATGCTGGGTACCCTGGCTTCAGCGACCGGGGCAGGAGAAGCGATTGCGATCGAACTGTCCAAGGACACAGGCGGGCTTACGCTGAACGCCTCGCTTCCCGCTTCCCTGGCTGAAACCAAAGACATATTCTCGAGCCAGACCCACCACGCAGCAGGGGCTGCGGGAATAGGGTTGTTCGGTGCAGGGTTTGCTTTCCGACTTGCCCGCGCCGAGGCACGCGCCGCTGGCGGCTCTTTCGCACGGGACGGCGCTAGTCTCGTGCTCAATCTTCCGCTTGCAAGCACCGATGGCGATAAGGCCGGAGCCCGAAATGTTCCCAACGGTACTTTTGGCTAGGATCCTTTCGGCGAACACAATCGTCAGAAGTATGATACAGCCGCTTGCTCTTGAGCGCTGGCCAAGCTAGGCGCGCGTCCTGCCGGCGCGAAACCGGCGGGCCTGTAGCTCAGCGGTTAGAGCTGGCCGCTCATAACGGCTAGGTCGCGGGTTCGAATCCTGCCGGGCCCACCACTCGCGCGGCAGGACAATCAGGTCGGGGAGTGGCGCAGTCCGGTAGCGCGCTTGCTTTGGGAGCAAGATGTCGCAGGTTCGAATCCTGTCTCCCCGACCACTTGTCCCTTTCCGATCCAATTTCGCTCTTGCGCTATTGGCCTTCGCGTCGTGAAATCGGCGCTGTTGCGCTTGCCGCAAGTTGTTCCTCGATCCTTGTGAAGGAGGAATGCAGTCCGCTGTCATCGTCAAGCACGTCGGTTGCGTAATAAGCGACACCCGTGCCGCTTTTGCGATCAATCCATAGCCCGGCCTTGAGGCCATAAGCACTTCCCGCATGGCCGACGCGCTGCACACCGTCACCGAATGGATCATCGTGGCACCCCTCCACAGCCGTCGCGAGCGTCTGGCTGGCAAGACCATAACGACACATGAAACCATCCTGAGAGTCTCCATTGCGGCCGTTGAAGGTCCAAACCGGAGTCAGCAGCGTATGGACCGATTTCCCCGACAGCAGCCTCTCGCCATTCACCTTGCCGTCGCCCAGCAGCATCCGACCGATCCTTGCGAGACCCTTCATCGTGATCCGCAAGCCGCCCTGTGGCGAAAAAATCGCTCCGTTTCTCCCCGGACCCCAGGTCGCAGCAATGCCGCAACTTCCATCCTTTGCCGGGGTCACCGGACATTCCGGCATGGAACCGCGATTGTCATCCTTGACCGGCTCTTTCTCGCGATAAAGCACCACGGCGCGCGCGGCGAATTCCTTGTCGCAGCTTACCCAATTGAAACAGGCTTCAATCCCAAGCGGGTCGAGCACAAGCCGCTTGACCAACAGGTCGAACCTTTCGCCGGTCGCCTTCTCCATCACCGCCGCAATCACTGGGAAATTGAAATTGGTGTAACGGAAATATGTCCCGGGAGCGTGATCCGGGTCCCAGGCGGCGGGGTTGGTGAGCACCTTTTGCATATCCGCATCGAGCGGAAGCACATAGTCGATCGTATCGGTCAGGCTCGAGCGATGCGACAACAACAGTCGCAAGGTAATCGGGACATCGGGAAAGGCAGGGTTGCGCAGACGCCATCCCAGCGTTCGCGAGACATCCGCGTCGAGATCGAGCTTGCCCGCCTCCACCAGTCGCATGACCGCAATCGATGTGATCAATTTCGAGATCGAGGCGACCCGTACTGGATCGTCAACGCTAACGGGCCTCCCAGTGCGCAGATCGGCGACGCCGGTAGCATTAACCTGCTCTATCCCGGACCGATCGAAACGCACCCAGACCTGCGCGACCGGCTGCTGGCGCTTGGGATTTGTCGCTGGCTCATCCGCGGCTGCACTGTGTGGACCGATCATCGCACCGAGGGCAAAGGCCAGCACTGCCATTCGTTTGAACACATCCATTACTCCCTGAGCCATATCACAAGGTTGATTCGGCGCTCACACCCGTTGCCTTTGCAGATTTATGACCGACTTTTGCGCCGCATCTAACGCTTGTGACCGACCTGTTGCTGCAAGAGCACGCTTTCTGCGCGACCGTAACCGTCAAAAGCGCAGAAATATAGGTTTTTTTGCTTATTTTTCAGTATTTTATTAAAACTCGATGCCGCATGGTTATGGGCACTTGAAATAGAATTATACCGGCTTGCAACAATGCTGATATCTATTGCAGAGTGAATTTTCCAGGCACTCAGGGGGTCTTCATGCGTACTATTACTTCACTCAGGATCGGTCTCGCGACAACTTGCGCATTTGCAGCGATTGCGGCCTCCGCGCCGGCAATTGCACAGGACCAGTCATCGGATCAGGCTGCATCTGCGCCGAGCACGGAAATTACCGATACCAACAACGACCAGGATAATAAGAGTACTACCGGGCAGGAAATCGTCGTCACCGGTTCGCGCATCAAGCAAGACCCTACCAACAGCGCGCTTCCCCTGAAGATTTTCACCTCCGAAGATCTGACCCGCGAGGGCATCAACAGCCCTGAACAGCTCATCTCCTATCTCGCCTCCAATGGTAACGGCGCCGACAATCTTGCTTCCAACAGCGATGTCACCAGTGGCGCGCAGCGCGGCACTAACGGCTTGTCGGCAGCCAATTTGCGCGGACAGGGGTCGGCTTCAACCCTCGTCCTGCTGAACGGTCGCCGTGTTGCTGCGCACGGCCTCACCGGATCGGCGGTCGACGTCAACCAGATCCCCTTCGCTGCTCTCGAGCGCGTCGAAGTGCTGAACGATGGCGCTTCGGCAATCTATGGGACCGATGCGATCGGCGGCGTGATCAACTTCATCACCAAGACCGATTTTCAGGGTGTGTCCGCATCGGGCTACAGCGATATCACTCAGGAAGGCGACAGCCCGATCTACCGCCTTACCGGAACAGTTGGCTACGGCGATCTGGACAAGCAGGGCTTCAACATCATGGCCTCGGTCAGCAAGAGCTGGAACGGCATCTTGCGCGGGTCCGATCGTGCATTCGTCAACGGCAACCAGCCCAATCGCGGACTTTCCGTCGATACGCGCGGTACGCCGATTGCAACTATGTTCGCGAACGGCGCTAATGCGATCTTCGCTCCAAATGGTAGCTTGTTAAGCGGCGTCGATCTTACGGTACCCGGCCAGACTTTCCAGGCAAACGGGGGTATCAATACGCTTGATCTGCCGGGTGGCGCAGGATGCGATTCCTTCGATGGAGGCATGGCGTACGATCACGAACTATGGGCCAACAACCCGGCATATTACGCTTGCGCCTGGGACACCGGACGTGCTGCCGTGCTTCAGCAGCCAATCGATACGCTGACTTATTACAGCCGTGCGACCTTCGCCATCGGCGAGCACAGAATTTCGGCCGAATTTACAGGTTCGGATGCGACCTCATCTAAGATTTTCTCTTCGAACCAATATGCCGGTAATACCAGCACGACGCCGTTGTATTATCCTTTGAACGCAAACACTCAGGACGTGTACGACTCGATATACAATCAACTCGTGACTGTTTTCCCTTCAATCGCAGCAAACTATGGCAAGCCAATTGCCTATCGCTGGCGCTGCACAGCCTGCGGCCCGCGCGAATACATTACCAACACCAAAACCTATCGCGCAGGCCTATTCGCAGATGGTCCCATTGCAGGTGATTGGGATTACAGCGCTGGAGTCTCCTACGCGCGCAGTGAATCGAACTCCGTCCTCGGAACGGGCTATTCCTACCGTGGTATTTTCTCATCTCAATCCCGAGCTGACGCATCCGGGATAGCAGGCGCGCAGCGCGGCGGCATTGACCCTCGTGCGCCTACAGCGCCTGGCGCTACCGATCCGGGGATTATTGGGTTGCTCAACAGCGGCCTTATCAATATCTTCTCTGACACCAAGACTCCTGAAGAGTTGGCGCTGCTTCAATCTGTATCAGCGGATGGGACAGTCCTTTATGGCGGTGTCTATGACGTCTGGCAGGGAGACGCCTCGATCTCGGGTTCCTTGTTCGAACTGCCCGGCGGCATGGTCAAACTTGCAGCAGGCGTCGACTGGCGTCGCGAAAGCTACAATTTCAACGGCTCGCCAGACGCCGAAATCAACACTCCGGAAATCTTCAACGTCGCGTTCGACAATCAGAATGCGCTGAGCAATGCAACGCGTACGGTAAAGGCTGCCTATGCCGAGTTGCAGATTCCGCTCCTCAGCATACTGGAAGTCAGCGCAGCGGCCCGCGTAGACGATTACACTGGGTTCGGCAGCACCTTTAATCCGAAGTTCTCGTTCAAATTCCAGCCTACCGACTGGCTGATGTTCCGTGGATCCTACGGCACTGGGTTCCGCGTCCCGACTTTCAATCAGATCTTCAACGGTCAGGCCGAAAGCCCCAACCCGACAACGAACGCTTTGGTCGATCCCAGCACATGCCCAAGCGGCGTGGTCAGCACCACCGATCCCGCTTGTGCGGCCATCAACCCGAACACGCTCAGTGGCGGCAATCCGAACCTCGGACCGGAAACGTCAAAGCAGTATTCTGTCGGTGTCGTGTTCCGCCCGTTACGCAGGTGGAGCGCCACTGCAGATTTCTGGTCGATTTCCGTCAACAATACCATTGGTGCGCTTACACTCACCCAGCTGCTCGACAACTATCAGTATTTTCCCGACCGCATTATTCGGGACAACACTGGCACTATCACGCTGCTGGATTTGACGTATGACAACATCGGCGCTCGCCGGACCAAGGGGATCGACTTCTCATTCCGTGGCGGAGCAGATCTGTTTGGCGGCAGCGTGGACATTGGCTTGGACGGCACCTGGCTGCTTGAGAAGAAGCAGAAATTCCTGCCTACTTCTGATTACGAAGACATTCTCGGCGTGTTCTCGTACTCTGGCGATCTTGGACTGGAGTGGAAGCACAATGCCTGGATCAACTATTCGCGCAATGGCTTCAATCTGACGTTCTCGCAGATCTACCGCAGCGGTTATGAGAACAACGGTCTGCCTAGCCTCACAAATAACGTCAGTGCGACACGCCCGGACTACAACCCACGCGTGAAGCCATACATCATCTATAACTTCACGGTTTCGCAGCAGGTCACGAAAGCATTCAAGATCACAGCAGGGGTCAAGAACGTATTCAACACCGATCCGCCTTTCGCGATTACCTATGACAGCAACACCGGCGCAGGCAGCTCTTGGGAGCCGCGCGTAGCCGATCCTCGCGGGCGGTCGTTCACGATCCTCGCTCAGGTCAACTTCTGATCGCAGGATCAGTCAGGAGGAACAGGCGCCGGGGCTATCGCTCCGGCGCCTTTCTTTTTGCCTGAATGCGATGGCGTTACTTATCGGTATGATAGTTGAACGGCTTGGTTGAATGCCGCGGGGAGTAAGCTTTATTGCTCCGCCGTATCGTCCCGCTGCACGTGAGCGACGGTCGCCGTAACCGTGAGGTTCGCACTCGCGCTGGCGACCGTACGCGTCATATCGAGCAAGCGGTCGAAGGGCAGGACAAAACCGATCACCAGCGCCGTCTGGGCGGGCGAAATGCCGACCGAGGCCATCACCGCTGCCAGCATGAACAGCGACGCAGAAGGAATCGGCGCTGTGCCGAAGGCCGCCAGCGCTCCGGTTACGAAAACGATGCCCAACATTGCGGGATCGGGCACCACGCCCAAAGCCTGAATTGCGAAAATGCTGAGCAGGCCGACATACATTGCCGTACCATCCTTGCCGATGCTGGCACCGATCGGCAGCACGGTCGAAGCGACACCGCGGGATATCTTCATATCCTCCAGCGCGATGCGCAACGCGATAGGCAATGTCGCCGCCGAAGACGCAGTCGAGAAGGCTACGATCAGCGCGTCGAGCGCATTGCGGAAAAACTGCGGGATCGAACGCTTCGCCAGCAGCGCGATCATCGGCATGTGCACCAGCACGATCTGCGCGATCACGCCGAACACCGTGCACAGCGCCAACAAGCCGATATTGGCAAAGACCGCCACACCGTTCTGTGCCACGGCATTGGCGATCAATGCGAAGACCCCATAGGGTGTCAGTTCCATCACCAGGCCGACCAGCCGGAACAGCACGCTGGCGGCCGACTGGAACAGGCGCGCGAGCGGTGTTCCTTCCTCGCCCGCCAGCACAATACTGAAACCGAAGGTCATGGCGAAGAAGATGATCGCCAGCATATCGCCCTTTAGCAGGGCCTCGACCACGTTGACCGGGACGATATCCATCAGCTGATCGTAAAGCGACTTGGGCTCACCCAGGACATGCGCTTGAGCGCTACCGATGGCTGCCCCCACCCCCGGATGGATCGTAAGGCCCAAAGTCATGCCAATCGCGACGGCGCAAGCGGTCGTTGCGGCAAAAATCAGCAGCGTCCGCCCACCGACCGCGCCAAGCTTGCGCGGGTCGGCAAGTGCCGTGACACCGGATACGATGCTGACGAACACGACCGGAACCACCAGCATTCGGATCAGCCGGACGAAAAGGTCGCCGGCAAAGGCGATCCACGGCGTCGCGCTCGGCCAGAGCACGCCCATCAATACGCCGCCGACGAGGCCAACCAGCACCCGCCGCCATAAGGGCCAGCGTTGCCATTTCATGAATAGTCCCATCATTGCCCTCCGCTTGCGTGAAAGCCCGCGCTTGGCAAGCGCTATCGATTCGAGGGCTCTCCCCAGAATCCCCTCGCCGGTCCGGTGAGATAACCATCGTCACCCTCGACACCGCCTGCCCTGTCCTGAGCCAGCCACAGCGGTCCATCGAGGTCGACGAAGGAGCAGCGCGCAGCCAACACAAGCGCAGGCGCGATCGACAGGGAGGAAGAGATCATGCAGCCGATCATCAACTCCATGCCCCTCACTTTCGCGGCATCCGCCAGATCAAGCGCCGCCGTCAGTCCACCCGCCTTGTCGAGCTTGATATTCGCGACCCCGTAACCGTCGGGCAGGCTCGCTAGATCGGCGACAGTATGCAAGGATTCATCTGCGGCAATAGGAATACGCGAGCGATAGCCTTGCAACGCGGCGTCATCCGCCGCCGGGAGGGGCTGTTCGAGCAGGTCCACCCGCAATTCTAGCATCAATTCCTGCAGGCCGTCGACTTCTGCCATCGACCAGCTTTCGTTGGGATCGACGATCATCTTCGGCTGGGGAGCCGCCGAACGAACGGCGCGCAATTGCGCCGCAGGATCGCTGGCATCGACCTTCACCTTGATAAGCGGGACACCGGACAGCGCTTTTGCAGCCGACGCCATTCTTTCTGGCGTATCGAGACCGACGGTCATTGCCGTTGCCGTGCGTGCTGGACGGATCAGACCCAGGGCTGAAAATACATTCTGCCCGGCTAAACGCATTTCGAGGTCCCACAGGGCACAATCGAGTGCATTTCGTGCTGCACCCGCCGGCATTGCTGAGAGCAAATCGTCCCGCCCTGCCCCAGCCTCGATTGCTTTGCGCCGCTCACCCATCGCTGCAACTGTCGTCTCGACGGTCTCGGCATAACGCGGATAGGGCACGCATTCGCCACGACCAACCACACCATCTTGCTCGATCATCGCGACAACCACGTCGGCCGCGCTCTTCACCCCGCGCGAAATGCGAAACGGACGGGAGAGCGGCAGGGATTCGCTGGCAATCGTGAGTTTGCGGTTCATACGATCATTTCAAGCAGCTGCGATTGCGGACGCTTCGCTGTCGTTTAGAAGACGGTCGAGAATGGCCTCGACACCCATGCGATAAGGATCTGTACAAGGCAATTGAACTGCTGCGCCGATCGTCTCGCAAACCCGTTTGGCGCTATCCTCGTCCATAGCCGATGTGTTGAGCGCAACGCCGACCGCATGCACATTTGGGCTCGTTAGCCGCGCAGCCTCAAGGTTGGCGGCAAGGCATTCGGCAACGTCCGGCAAGCTGCGACCCGGTATCCCACGCAGGTGCTCGCGCGAGGGATCATGACACATCACCAGGGCAGCAGGCTGCGCTCCATGCAGCAGACCCAGGGAAACTCCCGCAAACGATGGATGGAACAGCGACCCCTGTCCTTCGATCACATCCCAGCCATTGTCTTCGCGGGCAGGCGCAAGCTGTTCGATGGAGCCGGACATGAAATCGGCAACAACGGCGTCGAGCGGCACACCGCCGCCTGCAACCAGTATGCCGGTCTGACCTGTTGCCCGGAAGTCCGCCGACACGCCTCTCGAACGCAGTCCGTCGACGAGGCACAAGGAAGTGTACATCTTGCCGACCGAACAATCCGTGCCGACAGTGAGCAAACGATTACCCGCACGTCGATTGCCCGTCCCGACCGGAATGTTCTTCGCCGGCACGCGCACATCATACAATTTCCTGCCAAGCCTCCGAGCCGCTTCAGCAAGGCGCGGCTCATCTGCCAGCCGCTGATGCAACCCAGCGGCGATATCGAGACCGGCATCGAGAGCGGAGAGCGCATCGTCGATCAATGCCTCACCCAGCTTACCGCCGGCATTGGCGATACCGAGTACGAGCGTCCTTGCGCCAGCGGCTGCAGCCTGATCGAAGCCCATGCGCGGCAGGTCCAACGTCAACGTGCAATCGTCATGGCGGAATTCGCCGACGCAGATATCGGGACGAAAAGCCGCGATCCCACGCGATGTTTTCACATCGGCAGGGTCGGTCGAATGGCCAAGATACAGCAGGTACGGCGTAGGTATTGTCATTGTGTCGCTATCCCCCAACAGGCCGCAAAGCCTATCGCGATAGCGTTGTCGCGCCCATAGAACGCACGCCCCCAATCCTATAGCTTGATCCTATGGAGTCGCCCTAAAGCTCCTCCATCACCTCTGCCAGCAGGGCGAGGAAGTCCGTCGCAGCGTGGGGTGGCGGCCGGTTTTCCAGATGCACCGCATTGACGTTGAATGTCAGCGCCGGCTGGAGAGGTCTATTGGCGAGACCGGCGGCGAGAGAGGCTTCGGCGGTAAAATTGTCGACAATCGCCATACCGAGCCCGGCACGCACCAGCGCGGCGGCGATGTAATAGGTACGGGCGGAAATCGTCTCGGTCAGATTTACGTCAAGCCGGTCAAGTTCGGCCGCCAGCATATCGCCGATCGGGCCGCTCTGAACGGGGCTGATGAAGTCGCGGTCACGCAAATCCTCGAGGTGAATGCGTGGCGGCGCATCGGGATAATCCTCTTCACGAAACAGCACCACCAGTTCGCCTTCGCCGATCACCTGATGGGAGACCGGGGCGGAAGCCGGCACGTCGAAGCTGATCGCAATATCGGTTTCGCGTTCGTAGAGACGCCGCAGGATCTCGTCGTGATGCGAGGTCTGGAGATCGAACAATATGTGCTCGTGCCCGGCCATGTACCGCGCGACCGCTTCGGGAATCGCACCAAGCCCGAGCGACGGGAGAGCGGAAATGCGCAGCATACTGCCCTCGCCCTGACGCAGGTTCTGGCACGCGCGCCGGAATGAACGGACGCGGTCCTGAATATCGGACACTTCCTCGAACAGGGTGCGCGCGTCCTGCGTGGGGACCAGACGCCCCTTGGCTCGCTCGAACAGCGGCAAGCCGATGGACTTTTCCGCATGGCGCAGCACTTTGGTGACCGAAGGTTGCGAGACGTTGAGTGCGCGCGCCGCGGCGCTCACTGTGCCATGCAGGTAAACCGCGTGGAAAATCTCGATCTGGCGCAAATTCATCGACTACCGACCTTATTACCTCATTGACGATCCCAAGCGCTGCAAACATTCCGGCAGGCTATGCCGCCCCGCAAGTCCTGATATGGACATTACCCCCACTTTCGCTGACCTTCGTCAGGAATGAAGCATAGGGGCGTTTCCTTCCCTGCCAAGCTGGAGTTTTCGACTTGCCTTTGATCTCAGCGCATAATCGTCGGTCCTTTCACGCCTCGATTGCCGCCGTGGCAATCGGAATGCTCGGGGGTTTCGCAGCGCACGCCGCGCCATCGCAAACAGCCGATGTCGTGATCAAGGGCGGCACGATTTATGACGGCAGCGGAACAGCACCTTTCGTCGGCGACGTGGCGCTGGTTGGCGATCATATCACCTATGTCGGCCCGCATCGCACGATCGAAGCGACCAAAACGATCGATGCCAAGGGCATGATCGTCACCCCCGGCTTTATCGATGCTCATACCCACGCCGATATTTTTCTACAGGCGCCGACCCGAGCCGAACGAGTCAATGCCGCCTGGCTCGATCAGGGTGTCAGCACGGTGGTGGTGGGTGTGGACGGCGGTGGCACGCCCGATGTCACCGACTATGCCAGCAAGCTGACTCAAGCGCAGGTAGGCACCAATGTCATACCCTTCGTCGGCTTCGGCGCAGTGCGCAGCCGCGTCCTCGGTCAAGCGGATCGCGCGCCGACGGTGAAGGAACTGGGCGAGATGAAAAAGCTGGTCGCAAACGCCATGTGCGAGGGCGCGCGCGGTTTTTCGACCGGTCTGTTCTACGCCCCGCAGAGCTTCGCCAAGACCGATGAGGTTATCGCGGTGGCCAAGGAAGCGGCCAGGCGCGGCGGAATGTACGACACCCACCAGCGCGACGAATCATCCTATACGATTGGGCTGCTCAACTCGGTCAAGGAAGTGCTGCGCATCGGGCGCGAGGCGGGAATGCCGGTCCATTTCGCGCATATCAAGGCGCTGGGCGTCGATGTTCAGGGCGAAGCCCCACAGGTGATTGCCCTGATCGATGCGGCGCGCAAGGAAGGCCTCAAAGTCACCGCAGACCAATATCCGTGGCTGGCTTCCGGGACGAGCGTCGATGCCTCCCTGCTTCCGGTTTGGGCCAACGACGGTGGCAGCAAGGCTCTGGCAAAGAGGCTCGAGGATCCGGTACAATTGGCGAAGATCAAGAAAGCCATGGTCGAAAACTTGCGGCGACGTGGCGGGGCATCCTCGATGCTGCTCACCTCGCAGGATGAGCCATGGACCGGCAAGACGCTGGCCCAAATGGCCGAGGTCTGGCGGATTTCCCCAATCGACGCGGCGGTCAAGATCATGCGCACAAGCCTTGCCAATGGCGGCGGCGGGATGGATGTCGCGTCTTTCAACATGGCCGAAAGCGATGTCGAGCTGTTCATGAAGCAGCCGTGGGTCGTCACTTCCTCCGATGGGTCCAACGGCCACCCGCGCATGTTCGCGACCTTCCCCAAGAAGTATCGCAAATATGTGCTCGACAACCACACGCTCACGCTCGGGCAGTTCATTCGCCAGTCGACCGGCAAGACGGCGGACATCTACGGGATAGAGAAGCGTGGCTATCTCAAGCCCGGAAACTTCGCCGATGTGCTGGTTTTCGACCCCAAAACCTACGCACCGCGCGCCACCTATGTGCATCCGCGCGAACTGAGCGTCGGCGTAAAGGCTCTGTTCGTGAACGGAACGCTTGCCGTATCCGACAGCGCGACCACCGGCGCCACCGCCGGACGTGTGCTTTTGCGCAAATCCGTACCTGACTGCCCTTGATGGAATCGGCCCCACACGCGCAGCCGGAATAACCCCCGGCTATGGCGCACCTTCGCCTATCTATTCGCCCGTATTGCACCGCTGCCCCTAGCATTGGCAGCAGTTTGCCGTGACCGGAGCGCGTTAGATGCAACGAAGATCAATGTTGCTCGCTTCTGTCGGCGTGATTGCTGGATTGAAGGCAGGGGGAAGCATGGCCGGCACCACGGGACGCGCTGAGGGCGAACACCTGCTCAATGGGCTTCATGGGGCAATTCGCATTATCGAGGACGCGCACGGCATTCCCCATGTCCGGGCCGAATCGAAACGCGATGCCTTTTTCGCCCAAGGCTATCTCGTTGCGCGCGACCGGCTGTTCCAGATCGACCTCGATCACCGCCAACAACTCGGGCGCATGGCTGAGGTGTTCGGTCCGGCCTTCCTCGCCGGAGATCGCGCTGCGCGGCTGTTTCACTTTCGCGGCGACATCGATGCGGAGCTGGCAAGCATTCCGGAAGACGTGCGCGACTGTGTTGCGGGCTATGTCGACGGCATCAACGCGCGCATCGCAGAGACACGCGCGAACCCGAGCCTGTTAACGCCCGAATACGCCATTCTCGGGATAGCGCCGCTGGTGTGGGACTTGCGTGAACTCATCACGATCCGTGGTCTTGCGACGAGCAATGTCGATGACGAGATCCGCCGCGCGATGCTGGCTGCGCGCGATCTACTGGAATACGACAATTACCTTGAACCGCTGCGCCCGGCGCACACGCTGACTGTCCCCGATGGGCTGGACGTCCATGCAGTCAGCAAAGACGATCTCGGTATTCTTGGCGACTTGCAGGCACCATCCTTCGAGCAGCCGCAACTCGCCAGCCTCGACCGCGCAGCGATGCTCTCGGACCTTGCCAACCAGGGCAGCAATGCGTGGACGGTCGCCGGATCACGCACCGCCACCGGACGACCGATCCTTGCCAACGATCCGCATCTCTCGATCGGGGGATTCAGCCCGCGCCATATCGTCCACCTGACCGCGCCCGGTCTCGACGTGATGGGTGCGGGCTATCCGGGCCTCCCCGGCATCATGCAGGGGCACACGGACCGCTTCGCCTTTGGGCGGACCAACTTCCATATCGACCAGACCGACCTCTATATTCTCGAGACGAAAGCAGGCGGTCCCGACCACTACAGGCGCAACGGCAAATGGGAGGCGTTTGAAACCTACGAGGAAGTCATCGCAGTCAAAGGCGCAGAGCCCGAGACGGTCACTATGCGTTATGCCGATGGGCGACCAGTCATAGCGGACGAGCCGGAAAAGAACCGCGCCGTCGCCGCCGCGACTGTCAGCATGGTACCCGGCGCGAATATGCGCTTCGCAATTGTCGCGATCAATCTAGCGCACGGATGGGACGATTTGCTGGAGGCATTCAAGCTTCACGTCTCGCCCACCAACCTCCACTATGCCGACGTGGACGGTAATATCGCCTGGCACGCCATCGGCTTCACCCCGAGGCGCAAGGGCCACGATGGGCTGTTCCCGGTGCCGGGCGATGGACGGTATGACTGGGACGGGTTGTTGCGGCTCGACGAGATGCCGAGCATCGTCAATCCCGAGCAGGGCTGGATCGCGTCGGCCAACGCCTACAATGTCCCCACGAGCTATCCGATCAAGGAAAAGCCGCTCAGCTTCACCTGGAACGATCCCTATCGCCATGACCGGATCGCAGAAGTTCTGAGCAAGCAGGACAAGCATTCTATTACTGACAGCATCGCTCTGATGCACGACGTCCAGTCTCTACCCGCTCGCGCATTCAAGGCGCTTTTGCCTGAACATCCCGCCAGCGAGGCACAAGCGGCCGCCGATATGCTGCGTGCTTGGGACTGCGAGATCGGCAAGGACAGCGCCGCCGCGCTGCTCTATGAGATGTTCCTGCCGGAAATTCGCCATGCTTTGCATCAGGCGATCATTCCGGCAGATGCGCAATACCTTGTCCCGACGATCAATCTTTCCGTCATGCTCAAAGCGCTGACCGAGCTTGATCCGCGGCTCGGTGACAACCCGGCGGCAAAGCGCGATGAATTGATGAATCATGCTCTCGCCGCGGCCTGGGCCAAGGCGGTGGAACTGGCAGGAGACGATCCGAAAAACTGGCGTTGGGGCGACCTTCATCGCGTAAAAATCACCCATCCACTTGAGCCCGTGTCGGGCATCGCCGAAGCGTTTCCGGGCATCGACGGCGGTCGCTCGGGCGGAGATACCACTACGGTGATGGCGCGCGGATTGCGGGCTCAGCATGGGTGGGATGTTCGCCATGGCGCCAGCTTCCTGTTCGCCGCCGATGTCGGCGAGTGGGACAAGAGCCGTTTCCTGCTGCTGCCCGGTCAGTCGATTGACGCCGCATCACCGCATTATCAGGACTTCTACCAAGCGTGGCTCGACGCCGATATGCAGCCGATGGATTTCAGCGCAGCGGCTGTCGCAGAGAGTGGCATTAGCGAAATTCAGCTGAAGCCTAAGCCCGGCTGATTGCTGCCTGCCTCAATTGGCAGCGGCAATCGCCAGCAAGGAGGCATCCATTGCAGCAATAGCGGCTCCCGCACCCTTCGGCGGTATGTCGTTGGCGAAAACCGACAGGACCAGAGTCTTTCCACTCGCGCCCGGCATGTAGCCCGAAAGCGCCCGCGAGGCATTGATCGAACCGGTCTTGGCGCTGATCTTGCCGTCGAGCGGCGTGTCCCTGAACCGCCGCCCCAGCGTCCCATCCTCACCGCCCAATGGCAGGCTGGCGCGCCATGCGGCGCTCCACGGTTGCTTGGCGATCCACCGCAACAGGGTGACGGTCGTGCGCGGGGTCACGCGATTATAGGATGACATGCCCGAGCCATCGGCAAAGTAATAGGCACCCTGCGGCACGCCCGCTTCGGTCAAGGTTTGCGTCAATTGGACTTCGCCATCGGCAATCGAACCGCTGCCAACGATCTTGCCCAGCCGCCGCATCATCAGCTCGGCATGGAGGTTCTGGCTGACCTTGTTGGTCAGGTGGACGTCGTCGGCCAGCGAGGGTGCCGGCAGTTGTGCCAGCATCGGCAGTTGCTGTGTCTTCGGGACCGGAGCATCGCCGCGCGTTTCCGGATCGTCGAGCGGCGATAATGGGCGATGCCGGGTCAGGATTTTTCCTTTTACCTTGACCCCGCGCGCCTCGAGCAACTGCTTGAGCCGAAAAGCCGTATATTCTGCGGGATCGTCGATTCCGAGATGCACGACATCGGGCTTGGCATTCGCCGCAACCGTGCCCGAGATGCGCAGCACATGGCTGCCCGGCATCCGCCACAACCCGACATCCGATTTGTCGCCCGCGACGGTTGTCGCATCGTTCTGCAGGGTGAAATACCCATCGCCCGAAACGCTCGGCTTTTGTCCCACCACACCCGGCGTCACCGTCAGCGCAAACTCATTGTTGTCGAGCGTCAGAGCCGAAATCCCGGTGCCCCATGTGAACGGCATATTGTTCCAGCTCATCCCCGGACTCCAGCGGTCGTCGGGATAGAAAGTGTCATCTCCAATCACATCGCCGACATGGCGCGTGCGTGCGGCGATGGCGTCCGCCAGTGTGCCTAGGCAATCCTGCGTGCAATCGTCCGCGGAGGAGAGATCGGGATCGCCTCGCCCCTCGATCACGACGTTGCTCAACCCATGGCTTCCGCGCTCCAGCCTGACGCCGGTGCCCTGCGCGCTCGCTTGCAGCGCGGGAAGCCGCGCATAGGTCGCCGCAGTAGTGAATACCTTGGTATTGGACGCGGGCATGAACCGCTGGTCCGGCGCAATCGAGATGATCGGCTTACCATCGAGAGTTTCGACCAGCAGACCGAAGCGTGTGCCTGCCGGGGCAGCCGCCAGGATCGCTTGCACCTTTTGCAGCAGCGCCGGGTCTTGCGCCTGTGCGGGCAAGGCCGGTGCAATCGGAGCGGTCGGACCTTGCTGAGCTGTTGCCGGAGCGGTCTGGGCGAAGGCTGGCGTGAGGACGAACAGTGCCGTTGCGGCGAACAGAAGAGATTTGCGCATACCCGCCATGCTATCGTCTCATCCACCAAAGGCGACAGCGGAATCTTGCCGCAGCCCCATAACCTCAAGCCATGGCGGCGCTTCGAAGAGAAAGCGACGATTGCTTCGCATCCCTGCTAGGGATAGTCGCATTGGGCATAACGGAAAGACGACGGGCGAACCATGGCGCGCTATTATCTGGGCTTTGACGCTGGCGGCAGCAAATGCCGGGCGCGATTGATCGATTCCGACGGACAGCAAATCGGCCATGGCGAAGGTGGCCCGGCCAACACCTGGCTCGGCCTCGACGCGGTGCACGAGCGGCTGCTGGAAGTCGGCGGCCTGGCGCTGCGCATGGCCGGACTGGACGAAAGTGCTGCGAGCGAAATTGCCATGGGTGCCGGTGTCGCGGGGCTATCGCGTCCGGGAATGCGCAAGGCGTTTGCCGAACTGTCCTTCCCCTATGCCTCCTGCACCTTCGACAGCGATGGGATGATCGCCAATCTCGGCGCGCACGGCGGGGCCGACGGAGCGATATTGGTCATCGGAACGGGCAGCATCGCCCATGTCCTCCATGAAGGCAAAAGCTTCTCCATCGGCGGCTACGGCTTCCCCATCTCCGACGAAGGCAGTGGGGCAGCGCTGGGACTTAGTGCCATGCGGCACGCCTTGCGCGCGCTCGACGGGCGGACCAAACCAACCCCGCTCAGCAGCGCGGTCACCGCGCGGTTCGGACATGAAGTCACCCGCGCCATCGCCTGGATGGATGAAGCGACCCCCACCGATTACGCAGCTTTCGCCCCGCTTGTGATGGATTTCGCCGAAGCAGACGACGAAATCGCCAGGTCGATTGTCGAAGATGCGGTGCTGCATATCGAACGGTTTATCGAGACGATCTTCCAGCGTGGGGCGCAGCGGTGCTCCTTGGCTGGCGGCCTGTCCCAGCGCATGCGACCATGGCTGCGCGAGCGGACCGTGGCCCGACTGGTGCCGCCGAAAGGCGATCCGCTGGACGGCGCACTTTATCTGGCAGGCTATCGCCGCAACGCGCCCTAGAGCTGCTGCTCTCCGGCGATCCATACCTGCCGGACGCACAAATCTTCGTCGAGGTGAACCAGATCGGCCGCTAGACCCGGCGCGATCGCCCCACGTTGCCGATCCATGCGAAGAAACGCCGCGGGATTTGCGCTGGCAAGCTGCGATGCCTCGGTCAGAGTAAGCCTGAGCATATCCATCGCATTCCGGAGCGCCAGATCCATGGTCAGGGCCGATCCGGCGAGCGTTCCATCTTCCCCGCGAAGCGTGCCCTTGGCGACCGTAATCGTCCGGCCTTGCAGGTCGAATTGCTCCATACCGGTTCCGGCTGGCGGCATGGCATCCGTCACCAGCATCGCGCCATCGAGCCCTCGCGCCGCCAGCGCCACGCGCAGGGCTGCAGGATGCACGTGCTCGCCATCCACGATCAGGCCGAAGCGGCTTTTGCGATCCTCCAGCGCGGCCCCGACCATGCCGGGTGCGCGGCTCTGGAATTGAGTCATCGCGTTGAACAGATGGGTGAAGCCGTCGAGTCCCTCGTCGAGCGCGACACGGGATTGCGTGTAATCGGCAGCACTGTGCCCCGCCGCGACGATCAGCCCCGCTTCACGCAAGCGGCGAACGGTACCGGGTGCAACGCATTCGGGCGCGAGCGTCACCAGCCGCGCGCCTTTGCCGGGCCGGGCCAGTACCGAAAAGGCGTCTTCATCGAGGGGCCGCATAAATCGCTCGGAATGAATGCCACGCCGCTCGACGTTGATAAACGGCCCCTCGATGTGCAGGCCAAGCACACCCGGAACACCTTGCGAAATCGCTTCGTCGGTCGCCGCTATCGCGCGTTCGATCACCGCCAGATCATCGCTTATCAGCGTCGGCATGATCCCGGTGGTGCCGAATTTGCTGTGCGCGGCTGCGATAGCCGTAATGCCATCGACGGTGGGGTCATCGTTCAGCAGCACTCCACCACCGCCATTGACCTGCGTATCGATAAAGCCCGGAAGCAAGTATCCGCCACCCAGATCAATGCGCTTACCGGCACCCGTACCGACGCCAGCAATGTGAGTGCCTTCGACGGCCACCGAAACTTCCTCGCGAACGCCATCGGGCGTCACGATTTTCGCGTTCTCAAGGGCAAAGCTGCTCATCGCGTGCGGGTTACCTTGGAGAGGAATGGCGGTTCGTCAGGGTTCAGCCCCAGCTTGCGCGCCAGTGCTTCTGCGAAGCGGTAATAGCTGGCGATCATCCCGATGGCCGTGACCGCAGGATCGCAGGATTGCGCCACGGGTAGCTTGATCGTGGCGGGTGCTACGGTCTCGCCGCTACCGGCAGCAATCACATTGGCTCCGCGCTCGGCGAATGCCGCAAGCCTGTCGGCAAAACCGCTGGCCGCTTCGTCGGATGGCGCGAAAGCAAGGATCGGATCGCCCTCACCCACCAGCGCCATCGGTCCGTGGGCGACTTCCGCGCTGGAAAAGCTCTCGGCGTGGATCTGCGCAGTTTCCTTGAACTTGAGCGCCGCCTCCGCCGCGATCGGCCAGGTGAGGCCACGCCCGAGCACCAACAGCTTGCGCACGCTGGCGATGGGATCGAGCGCTTCCTCCCAATCCATCGACCACGCTTCGGAGAGCGTTGGCCCAATACCTTCGAGCCCCTTCGTCAGTTGGGCGTCCTTTCCCCAATTGGCCGTCAGTTGCGCGATGGCCGTCAGCGAGGCGATAAAGCTTTTGGTCGCAGCCACGCTCTTTTCAGCGCCCGCATGCAGCGAGACTACGATATCCGCCTCCTCGGCCAGTGGAGAAGCCGCGTCATTGACCATAGCGACCAGCAGCGCGCCTTGCTCTCGCGCGGCACGGGCGGCTTCGATCAGATCCGGGCTTTTCCCCGATTGCGAAATTGCCAGTGCGAGTGTTCCCGCAACTTTGGGCGAGGTCTTGTGATAAAGCGTCGCCAGCGAAGGCGATTGGCTGACAACCGGTATACCCAACCGGGTTTCGAACAACAGCTTGGCGAAATTGGCCGCGTGATCGGACGAGCCACGTGCAATGGTCAGTGCAAAAGGCGGGTCGAGTTCGCGCAGCCGCGCACCAATATCCGCCATGGCCGCACCGTTCGCCGCGATTTGCGCTGCGGCGATATCGGCGGCGCTCTTCGCCTCGGAAAACATCAAGCTGGGGGCATCAGACATAAAGGCGACCTATGGGTGTTTGCGGCAATGATGGATTGGCTAGCGTGGCGCGCTGCGCGATAGGCTTTACCCCATGAGCACAGAAACAGCCGACCCGAACCTTGCCGAAATTGATCGCTGGCCGACCGAGCGCGCCGTCTTGGCTATGCTCGATGGACAACGACAGGCGGTGGATTCGATTGGCTCGCAGACCGGGGCGATTGCGCGCGCTGCGGAGGCGGCCGCCGAAAGGCTCGGGAATGCGGGCCGACTGGCTTACGCGGGTGCGGGCACCTCTGGGCGTGTCGGCGTGCAGGACGGTGTCGAGCTGACGCCCACTTTCGGCTGGCCGGAAGAGCGGCTGGCATTCTTCCTTGCGGGTGGTGACACGGCGATGATGCGCGCGGTCGAGGGCGCCGAAGACGATGCCGAGGCCGGACGAACCGCCGTGCGCGATGCCGCCTTTGGCGCAAGCGATGTCCTGATCGGCATCGCCGCCAGCGGACGCACGCCTTACACGATCGGCGCGCTGGAAGAAGCGCGGTCCCGCGGAAGCCTGACCATTTCCTTCAGCTGCAACCCCGACACCCCGCTGCTCGACGCCGCCGAGCACCCGATTCTCCTTGAGACCGGTAGCGAAGCTGTCGCCGGATCGACGCGGATGAAGGCCGGCACAGCGCAAAAGGCCGCGCTTAACCTGCTGTCGACCGCAATCATGCTGCGGCAGGGGCTCGTCTATCGCGGGTTGATGGTGAATATGCGCATTTCCAACGCCAAGCTGCTCAAGCGCGGAATCGCGATGGTGACCGAGATTGCCGGGGTCGATGATGCGGTTGCAGGCCTTGCTCTCGAAGATGCAGGCCGTGACATTCGTACCGCCGTGCTCGTTGCGCTGGGACTGGATCTTGGAGACGCACGGCAACGCATGGCCGAAACCCCGCGCGAATTCGCCGCTCTGGTCGAGCGGCTTCGTTCGCGTTGAGCGATCCCGCACCGACACCGCCAATGGTCCAACCCTAACGATCACTTCTTGTCGCCAAGCTCGCGGTCGATGAAAGCCAGCGACGCGCGATAGCTCACCAGCCAATCGTGGAAGCGGTAGAAGTCATGCCGCTCGTTGGGAAAAGCCAGTTCCTCGAACGGTACGCCCCGCGCCGTCAACTCGCGCGCAAGCAGCAACGACTGGCTGAACGGGACGCTGCGATCGTCGTCGCCATGGATGATGAGCACGGGCGAACGCCATTTCGCAATCGAACCCATGGGCGAGGAATCCCATTGCAGCTGGTACTGGCGCAAACGTTCTTCGGGCGAGAAACTCTCAGCTACAGGCCGAACCATCTGGTGCACGCCATGGAAGTCCACACCCGCTGCAAAAATGTCGCTATTGCGAGCAAGCGCGAGTGCGGTGAGATAACCACCCCAGCTTCCACCCCAGATGCCGACGCGCTTGGCATCGACGTCGCTACGCGCGGCGAGCCATTTCCCACCCGCCAGCACATCGCGATATTCCGATGCACCCGCGCGTGCCTTGCCCGGCGCTTCGCGGAATGCGCGGCCATAGTTCGTCCCACTGCGATAATTGACCGACAGGACCGTATAGCCGCGCGCGGCCAGCTCCTGGTTCATGATGTAGGAATTGCTGTAATAGTACATCGCGCTGAACGCGGGCAGCATCTGCCGCCGCGGGCCGCCATGGACAAAGATCAGCGCGGGTCGCTTGCCCTTGCCCACACCATGGAACAACTGCCCATGGACGGTCACGCCGTCATCCGATTTGAACGTCACCACCTCCGGCTGACGATAGGATGGAGCCTGTGGAACCGGACCGAGCGCAGTCATCGAATCCACCAGCATCATGTGCGCCGGATGGGTCGCATCGGTGACGGTCGCGGCGAGTTTATCGCCGCCGAACACTGGGTAGAACGCAAACTGCTTTTCGGGCGTCAGCGCATTCGTGCGCGTGCCATCAATATCGACCCGAAACAGTCGCCGCGTATCGAGATTGCCGGGATTGGCGCTGTAGACCATCGCCTTGTCATCAGGCGTAGGCCGGAAATTTTCGACCTCATTGGCATCGGGCGTGAGGTCGCGCGCCACTCCACCAGCAGCGGGAACAGCATAGATATGCAGCCAGCCGGTCCGCTCCCACGGGAAGAGCAAGTGCCCGCCCTTGAGCCAGAACAAATTGCGCCCGCGCGTGCCATAATACTGACTTCCTTCGCCTTGCGGCGCTGTCCAGACCGTTTTCACCGCGCCGCTCGCAACGTCGACCACACGCAATGACCAGAAGGATGCGGTGCTGTCTTCCAGTTCGGCCGGAGGTTCGCGGTACTGGATAAACGCGATCTTGCTGCCATCGGGCGAGAACGCCGGATCGCTCGCATATCCCAGAGTCGTCCCGAGATATCTGAGTGTCTGGCTGTCGAGGTCGATCAGCCCGATCAGGCTGTGGCCCGAGCGCGCTTCCTGGAACAATATACGCTTGCCATCGGGCGACCAGATCAGCTCTTCGACATCGCCGGTGACCTTGGCGATACGATAGGCCTGCCCACTGGGCGACCACAGCATGATCATGCCCTCGCGCGTGAAAGCAACCCGTTGCCCGTCAGGCGCAAAGGCCGCGCCGTGCCCCTGCCCGATGCTTTCAGGCGCGGCATTGCCCAGCGTGTCGAGCACGTAGAGCGTCTGGCGCGGCGCAACGGGCGCATGGCCGGTGTTGGGAAGATCGCCATCGGGGAATTCGGCATCGCCTCCGCGCACGAAGGCCAGTCGCGTGCCGTCGGCGTTAAACGTCAGTCCGGACAGCTCAATACCGTCATCGAGCGTATAGTCGGTCCTTTGCCGACCTTTCCCATCAGGCCCAGCCACCCAGATGTTGCGCACACCTGCCCGATTGAGTTGCCAAGCGAATACCGGTGCATCCGTCGCGCCAACCAGGCCACCCTGAAACGGAATCGCCAGCTTCTGCGCGAAACTGTCGGCGGTCTCTGCCTGTTGCGCATGAGCCGCTGACGCCGGGATCGTCGCAGCCACCGACAGGCTCGCAGCTGCGAGACAGGCCGCGCCAAGGAGTGAGGTCAGACCCTTCATGCCGGCCAATCTAGCGCCCTTGCCCACTGACGAGCAGCCAAGTTTCCCGGCCCGGTCATGCAGACTGGTAATGATCATGCCTTCTTCCCCTTCGCAGAATCCCACGCCGCGATCACAGTGTCACCGCTTTCGCGTCGCAGGTTCTTGATATGCATTTCCGCGTGCCGGGTCGGATGGACGCGGTTGGTCAGCAAGGTCCACGCAAGGCCGCGTTCGAAATCGATCCACAAGCCGGTTCCGGTGAAGCCAGTGTGGCCGATCGTCTCGTTCGAGCATGCCATTCCGCCCGACCAGCCGCCATAGGCACGCTCCCAGCCGCAAGTCCGGCTGTGGTCCATCGGCTGGCGGATTTCTTCCATCATCGCGGGCGAGAGAATCCTGCCCTGCATCAGGTCGCGCGCGAAGCCTAGCACGCCATCGACCGTGCCGAACAGCCCGGCATGGCCCGGCGCCCCGCCCAGCGCTGCGGCGTTCTCGTCATGCACCTCGCCCTTGAGCACGCGCCCACGCCACGAGCAGCGCTCCGTCGCGACCGCCAGGCCGGGTGGCGGACCGTAGGACAGTCCCTCACCCAAAGGCCACGCCGACAAGGGCTCACCCGTAATTCGTTCGATAGCGATACCCAGCAAGATGAAGTTGATGTCGGAATAGACCGGTGGGCCCATCGACCATTCGCGCTGGAGCACGAAGGCGCGCATCCGTGCCGGATCGTCACCATAGGTGTAGATCGGGAATACCGCGGGCAGGAATGTGCGGTGCGCCAGGCAATCGCGAAAGGTCAGGCGTCGTTCCGGCGCGTGGGCGACATCGTACTGGCGCAGGTCGGGAATGGCGTCGGTGAGCGGGCGGTCGAGGTCGAGCTGACCCTGCTCGGCGAGCTTGAGCACCATGGTGGTCGTCGCGATGACCTTGGACACGGAGGCGAGATCGAACCAGTGCTCACGCGTCAGCTCCTCGCGCTCGGGCTCCAATGCGGCCATGCCCGACAGGCGCACGGCCGCATTGCCCTCGTCATCCACCACACCGAGTGCGGCGCAGGGAACCTTGCCCTGCTCGACATAGCTTGCAGCCGGTCCGAACCCGCCTTCGCAAATTTCTTCGATCATACTGGTCTCTCCGGCCCGGCGGACGTTCCGCGCGGGACGACTTTGGCAAGCAGCGGCAGGAACACTACCGCCACGATACTGAGCGCACCCGACAGCATGAAAAAGCCATCATAGCCGATCTGCTGCTGCAAGGTGCCCGATGCCCCCGCCAGCAGGCGTGCCAGCAGGAAGGCAAAACCCGAGAGGAAGGCGTATTGCGCCGACGGGAATCTGGGGTTCACCAGCATCGAAAGGTAAACCACGAACACCGCCCCGGCGAGGCCGTTGCCGAACTGGTCGGCGGCGACACAGGTATAGAGAATCCACCCGTGCGCCTGGCTGTCCCACAGCCAGATATAGACCCAATTGCCGAGCGCGGCGACGACCGCCCCGAGCGCCAGCGCCCAGCCGAGCCGCCACCGCGCGGAGATCCACCCGCCGATGGCGACGCCCACCATGCTCGCGGGCAAGGCCACCGCGCCATCGGCGATCCCGATCTGGTCGAGCGAATAGCCGCGCGCATTCCACATCGGGTGCGACAGCGTCAGCGCAAGCACGTCGCCCACCCGGTATAGCGAGACGAAGCCCAGCACCAGCAGCGTCGCAAACCCATAGCGCCAGAAGATATCGACATAGGGGCCAAGTGCGGGCGAGCGCCGCCACGGCGCGTCAGGACCCATCTTGCGGATACGCGGCAGGGCAAAGGCCAGCCCGACGAAGGGCAACATGCAGATCACCAGCACATAGGGCGTGACATTGCTGTCGGAGGTGATGCCCGCCGCGCTGAACGCCTCCAGCGCCAGCCAGCCCACAATCGCCGTCGCGGCTGCCGACAGCAACAGGATCACAAAACTCGCGATGATTCCCTTTACCAGCGATCCGCCGCGTTTCGCGCTGGCGTCGGGATCGCGTCGCATGGCAGCCAAGATCGGAAACGGGAGGAACGCGAGCACAGCGATGGCGAGATAGGCCCACATCCAGTCAGCGCGCGCCGCCACCAGCGCCGCACCGCTGCCCGCCGCGACCATCGCGCTGCGATAGCCCCACAGGTTCGCCGCGACGATCGGCCCCTGTTCCTCCTGCGAGGGCGCAAGCTCGATGCGCCAGCCGTCGGCAGCGACTTCGAGCGTTGTCGTCCAGAACGCCAACAGGATTGCGAACAACGCGACGAGGGGGAGGTTCGTGTCGCTGGCGGTAAACGCCATCGCCACCATCGAGGCGAAGATGCCAAGTTGGGCGAGCATGATCCACCCGCGCCGCTTACCCCAGAATGCGGAAAAGCCCGGTACGTCGAGCCGGTCGACAATCGGCGCCCAGAGGAATTTGAATGTCGGCAGCAACGCGACCCATGCGAAGAAGCCGATCAACACGATGTCGATCCCGTGCCGCGCGAGGCGCAGCGTCAGCACGGCATTGAACATGTAGAACGGCAGCCCGGCGGAAAAGCCGAGCAACAGGTAAAGCAGCAGCAGGCGCCGCTGGTCCGGCACGATTGCCTGTGCCTTACCCCCCTCCGTTCTGCTCATCCGGCCAGCCCCGCAACCCGATCAGCCATGATCGTCTTTCACCTCTGCCGAGGACAATTCAAAAACCTTGCCGGGATTGAGGCGGCCGTCAGGATCGATTGCGCGCTTGATCGTGCGCATCAGATCGACCGCCGCATCGCCATGCTCGCGTATCAATGCCTGCCGCTTGCCCAGCCCAATCCCATGCTCGCCAGTGCAGGTTCCGCCGACCGACAGCGCGTGATTGACAAGGGTTTCGTTGACCTGTTCCGCACGCTCCCATTCTTCGGGCTTCGTCGGATCGAGCACGAACAGCACATGGAAATTGCCATCACCCACATGGCCGACGATGGGTGCGGTCAATCCTGCCTCCTCGATTGCCTCATGCGCCCCGGCGATGGCGTCGGTCAGGCGCGAGATCGGGACGCACACATCGGTCGACCATACCACCGCGCCCGGGCGACTGGCGCGTGCCGCAGGCAAGGCGTCGTGGCGTGCCCGGAACAAGCGGTTGCGTTCATCGGCATCGGTGGACATGGCAAAGTCTCGCCCGCCCAGATCCCTGCCGATCGCCTCGATGGTCGCGCGCTGGTCCTCGATGATCGTCTCGCTACCGTGCAATTCGATAAACAACGTCGGCAGTTCGGGCAGGTCGAGGTTCGAATAGGCATTGCAAGCGCGGATAGCTGCTGGATCGAGCAGCTCCATCCGCGCGACCGCCACACCGAGCTGGATCGTGGTGATAACCGACGAAACCGCGCCTTCGATGGTGTCGAAGGTGAAACTTCCGGCGAGCACGTGCTCTGGGATGCCATGCAGCCGCAACGTCGCCTCTACTACCAGACCGAGCGTGCCTTCCGAACCCGTGAACAGATGGGTGAGATCGTATCCCGCCGCCGATTTACGCGCGCGCGATCCGGTCTGGATCAGCGTTCCATCGGGCAATACTACCTTGAGCGCCAGCACCGTCTCGCGCATCGTGCCATAGCGCACCGCATTGGTGCCCGAGGCGCGGGTGGCGATCATCCCGCCGACGGTCGCATTGGCACCGGGATCGAGCGGGAAGAACAGCCCCGTCGTACGCAATTCGGTGTTGAGCGCAACTCGCGTCACTCCCGGCTGGACGACGCAGAGCATATCCTCCGCGCTCACTTCGAGCACCCGATCCATGCGCGAAAAATCGACCGTTATGCCGAGCTCGACCGGGCTTGCGTTGCCTTCCAGCGATGTCCCCGCCCCCAGCGCCACCACCGGCACGCCATGGCGATGCGTCGCCGCCATCAACGCACAAACTTCTTCTGTGCTTTCCGGCTGGACGACCAGTGCAGGAATCAGCTTGGCATGATGCCCTTCGGCGTAAGCGAAGGTCTCGAGGCGCGAGGGATTGGTGATCCAGCGTTCGCCGAATTGCGGTGCCAGTTCGGCGGTCAGGGCTTCGAGCGCAGCGTTCATCAGTCCGCCCTGTGCGTTGCGTGGAGGAAACTCGCATCGTCCATCAGCTTGATCCGCGGGAAGCGTTCGCGCGAATTCGGCGCGCGCTCCAGGCTGCGCAATTCGGACAGCAAGGCGTTGGCCGCGCCTTGCCCGCTGGCGGAAAGCAGGCTTGCTGGCGTCTCGCAGTCGAACACATCGATCAGCCGAAGGAATCCGTCGCTGGCCATGGCGATCTCCTGCCCATCTTCAATCGCCATTACGGTGCGGCGCAGATGATCGGCGGCCTCGGGCGCAAGCGAGAAGATCCAGTAGCCACCCTCACGGTTCATGCGCTTGCGATCGGTCTTGAGCTTGGGCGCGATTTTTTCGATCAGCTCCCTTCCCTCCAGTCCCGGCGTTTCGGCAAGGATCGCGTTGGTATGGGCGATGGTCTCGTTCTCTTTCGCCGACTGCCCGGTTCCGATGACCACCACCTCATCATCGCGCTCTATCAGCGTGCCGCAATCGCCGAGCGAGACGATCTCCAGTTCGCCATGGCGCGCGCGGGCGAGCATGAAGGCGGCAGAGGGCAAGGTCGCATCGGGCTGCAGCGGCCCAAGCTGAACGGTTTCGAATTCATCGCGGCAATGAGCAATGGCGGCGCGCACCAGCTCTTGCAGGCTCAAATCGGGCTCGGCGTTGACCAGTGCGGCGAAGGCGGCATTGGCGGTTTCGGCGAGCCATGCCGCATCGCTGGGTGTGTCGGTCAGCTTGTCGCCAGTACCGGTAGCGCCGTCGATGACCCACATGGTGTCGCGCGCGTAGCCCACGCGGTCCTCGTTGCAGTCGGATCCGGGGTCGGACAAAGCGACATTGATTTCCAGCATTCGCGCTCGCGCCTTTATTCCACTTCGCCCGTCACGTCCTGACTAGGATAGCCCGAATGGCTTGCCCACCACATTGCCCGCCCATTCCGTGCCTTATGCAGGCAGGTTATGTCTACCATGGTGCAACGGATCAGCCGCCGCGCAGGGTCCGCACACCGAAATCGCGTTCGAGCAGGTAGAGCAGCACGCGCGCGGCATTTCCGCGTGCTCCCTCCAGCCCGCCGTCGCGCTCGACCAGCAGACGCGCATCGTCATGGGCGATCGGAAGCAACCGCGTGATCTGCTCCAGAGTGGCGAGCTGGAACGGCGCATCGCCCGACTGGCGGGTCCCCAGCAATTCGCCACCACCACGCAGGCGCAAATCCTCCTCCGCCAGCCGGAACCCGTCCTGTGTCTCGCGCATCAGCGCCAGTCGCGCGCGCGAGGTTTCGCTGAGCTCGCCCGAACGCAGCAGCAGGCAGACCGATTTCTCCGACCCGCGCCCGACGCGCCCGCGCAGCTGGTGGAGCTGGGCAAGCCCGAACCGTTCGGCCTGTTCGATCACCATCAACGTGGCGTTGGGCACGTCCACACCCACTTCGATCACCGTGGTCGCCACCAGCAGCTTGGCATCGCCAGACACGAACCGTTCCATCGCGGCGTCCTTGTGCTCGCTGGCGAGTTGGCCGTGAACCATGGCGACATCGTCACCGAAACGCTCTTTCAGCGCGGCAAAGCGTGCTTCGGCGGCGGCGGTGTCGCCCTCCTCGCTGTCGCGCACCATCGGGCACACCCAATAGGCCTGTCCGCCCCCCTCGATATGGCGCGCAATGCCGGAGACCACCTCGTCGAGCCGCTCGATCCCGACCACCCGCGTGTCGATCGGCTGACGACCGGGTGGGAGTTCGTCGAGCTTGCTGACATCGAGCTCGCCATATTGTGCGAGCGTCAAAGTGCGCGGGATCGGGGTTGCCGTCATCGCCAGCACGTGTGGCGCGCGCTTGCCCTTGCTCGTCAGCATCAGTCTTTGCGAAACGCCGAAGCGGTGCTGTTCGTCGATCACCACCAGCGCAAGATCACGATAGGCGACTTGATCCTGAAACAGCGCGTGAGTGCCCACCACGATATCAATGCTGCCATCCATCAGCCCCATCAGCGTCGCTTCGCGCACCTTGCCCTTATCCCGCCCGGTGAGGATGGCGACATTCGCGCCGATTGGCGCTGCCATGCGTCGCAAGGTTTCGTAATGTTGCCGCGCCAGCAGCTCGGTCGGCGCCAGCAAGGCCGCCTGCGCCCCAGCCTCGACGGCGATCAACATGGCCTCCAGTGCCACAACGGTTTTGCCCGCGCCGACATCGCCCTGAAGCAGGCGCAGCATCGGGGATGGCTGCGCCAGATCGCCTTCGATCTCGGCAATCGAACGCTTCTGCGCGCCGGTCAGCGGAAACGGCAGCGCGAGCTTGTCACGCAACCGGCCATCTCCTTTCAGCGGCTGTCCCTGACGCTTGCGGTTATCCGCCCGCACCAGCATCAGCGCGAGTGAATTGGCCAGCATCTCGTCATAAGCCAGCCGGTCGCGCGCGCCCTCATGCTCCCCGCGATGCGCCAGATGCAGCGCGTCGTGCCAGTTCGGCCATTGCTGCGCATCGAGCTGGCTTGGTTCGATCCATTCGGCGAGTTCAGGCAAGCGCTCCAGCGCCTGCGTGACCAGCTTGCCGATCAGCGGCTGGGTCAATCCTTCCGACAGGCGATAGACCGGTTCGCACAAGTGCCCGAGGCTTTCACCGCCCTCCTCCAGCACATGGTCGGGATGGACGATCTGGAGCATGTCGCCATAGCGCTCCAGCTTGCCTGCCACCCAGCGCTTCTCACCGACCGGCAACTGTTTCTTTGCGGTGTAGGACGCGCGACCGAAGTAGGTCAGCGCCAGAATATTACCCAACGCATCCTGCGCCATCACGCGATAGGGCCCGCGCTGGTTGCGGCTCGCACGATGTTCGGTTGGCGTCAGCACGATCACGATCTGCTCGCCCTCACCCGCTTCATCGAGGTTCTGCACCGCCCGGCGGCTGACGAAGCGTTCGGGCAGGTGGTAGGCCACATCCTTCACCCGCGTCAGGCCCAGTCGGTCGAGTGGCTTCTTCAGCTTCGGCCCGACGCCGTCGAGCGTGTCGACTTCGGCAAACAGGGGATTGAGCGCATCGGGTCGCATAGCGCAGTCCTAACCCCTTGACGCGATTCTGCGAAGCCGGTCGTAACAGGCTTGTCAAAATGCGAAATTGAGCGTTTATTGTCTCTCAGGCGACGCTCGACGGGGGGACAGCGAACGCCAATCCTCCGCGGCGATAACAGCCATGACCGAACGGGTCGTATGTCCAATCCATCAAGGAGGGAATACGATGATCCGCAAATTTGCACTAGCAGCAGCCCTTGGCACAGCCGTCTTCAGCTATCCCGCTGTGACGCAAATCGGCGCGCCCGCGCAGGCACAGGCTGCCGAGGAAGAGGAAGCCCGGACCACATACCGGATCGAATTTCTCAAGCTCAAACCCGGCATGGGCGAACGCTGGAACGAAATGGGCGAGAAATATTTCGGACCGGCAACCAAGGAAGCGGGCCTGGACCAGCCCACTATCCACTGGCTGACGTCCGGCCGGTATGACATCATGATGGTGTTCAAAATGCCGCGCGGCATGGCCATGCTGGATAGCCATAACCCGCCCGAACGCACGGCATTCCGCAAGGCGCTGGTCAAGGTCGCCGGTTCGGAAGACGCGGCCAAGAAAATCATGGCGGAGGATGAGGCGATGACCGCCGATTCCATGGTGGTTTACAGCCATACCCACCCCTGACCAAACGCCCTTCGCTTGAGTGCGGAGGCGAAACTGGACTAGAGGGGCACCGGATTGTCAAACCCGGTGCCCCTTAGTTCCATGACCAGCATACTTTCTTTCGAGACCCGCATCGCCCGCAGCCGCTTTCGTGCATGGCATCGCGGCACGCGCGAGGCCGATTACATGACCGGCGGGTTCTTCGATCGCTATCACTCCGAATGGAACGAGCCCGAGCTTGCGTGGTTCGAGGCGCTGCTGGACGAGGACGATGTCGACGTGATGGCCTGGGCGCTGAGAACCCAAGCCGTGCCTGAGCGCTTCGCCGGCCCTCAGATCGAAGCGATGCAAAAGCTGGACTACGTCTCCATCTGAACCGCAAACGCCGTGCCGCTTGCCTGACCGGCTCGCACGACTAAATGGGACGCACTAGCCCCGCCCGAACCGCTCGGGCGGGTTTTCGTGCTTGCGTGGAAACACGTGCGCGCCAGATCGATTTGGATGACGATGCCCGATTTCTCTCGCATTCTTGAAGCTTCGGCTCCGCTAACCCTGTCCTCGGTGGCGCGCGGCGCACAAGCGCTGGTGATGGCCGATATGGCGCGTGCGGCGCGGTCGCGCGCAGTGTTCATCGCGCCGGACGACACCGCGATGCACGGCATCAGCGAAGCCGCGCGCTATTTCGCGCCGGAGCTGGAAGTGATCGAATTTCCGGCATGGGATTGCCTGCCCTACGACCGGGCAAGCCCCGCATTGTCTGTCAGTGCACGCCGACTCGCTGCCCTGCATCGCTTGCAGGCGGGCAAGTCCGAGAACCAGCTGCTGGTAACGACGATCAACGCGCTCACCCAGCGCGTCCTCACGCCGTTCCGCATTCGCGAGACCGTTCGCGAGTTCAAGCCGGGCATGGAAATCGGCATGGAAAGTCTCGCCGCGCTGTTGCGGCGGCAGGGCTATTCGCGAACAGACACGGTGATCGATGCGGGCGAATTCGCCATTCGCGGGTCGATCGTCGACATCTTTCCCAGCGGGCTCGATCAGGGTCTGCGCCTCGATTTCTTCGGAGACGAGCTGGAAAGCCTGCGCACATTCGATCCCAACACGCAGATGAGCACCGGCACGCTCAAGTCGCATTTGCTGCTGCCCGCGTCCGAAGCCCTGCTGGACGAGGCGAGCATCAAGCGCTTCCGCGGGCGCTATCGCGAACTGTTCGGTGCAGCCGCCACCCAAGACCCCCTCTACGAGGCGGTCAGCGAAGGCCGTCGCCTTGCCGGGATGGAACACTGGCTTCCCCTGTTCGAAGACAAGATGGTCAGCTTGTTCGACTATTTCGCCAAGGACGACGTTTGTGTTGTCGATATCGCGGCCATGCAGGCGGGCGAGGAACGATTGGGCGATATCGCCGACTATTTCGAACAGCGCCAGACCGCGACGGGACAGGCCAAGGGCAGCTATCGCCCGCTCGCCCCGTCGGCGCTTTATCTCTCGTCCGGCGAATTGGCGCAGGGACTGGAGCAGCAACCCGTTCACCGCGCCACCGCTTTCGCCGAGCCGGAAAGCGCTACGGTGATCGATTTCGGTTTCCGCTCGGGCCGCGATTTCGCACCGGAGCGTGCGCGCGGCGAAAACGTCTATCCGATCCTCGCCGAGCATCTCAAATCGGTGGCGAAGAACGGCAAGCGCCCGATGCTCGCCGCCTATTCGACCGGCAGCCGCGCGCGTATCGCGTCCATTGTCGAGGAAGCGGGCACTCCGGTCCAGCTGGCCGACAGCTGGCAGGAAGCTCTGGGCAAATCGGCCAAGGGCACTGCGGTCGCCATCGTCCTCCCGCTCGATGCAAGTTTCGCCAACGACGAACTGGAGCTGCTGACCGAGCAGGACGTGCTCGGCGATCGGCTGGTCCGCAGGCGTCGCAAGCGCAAGGATTCCGACGCCTTCATGGCCGAATTGTCGGCGCTCAATCGCGGCGACCTGGTGGTGCATACCGAGCATGGCATCGGCAAATACCTCGGCCTCGAACCGATCACCGTCGGCAAGAGCGCGCATGATTGCATGATGCTGGAATATGCCGGCGGCGACAAGCTGTTCATTCCGGTAGAGAATATCGATGTCCTCTCGCGCTACGGCTCGTCCGAGCACGCCGTCCAGCTTGATCGGCTCGGCGGCGAAGGCTGGCAGCGACGCCGCGCGAAGATGCGCGAGCGCATTCGTGAGATCGCTGGCGAATTGCTGCGCACCGCCGCCGCGCGCGCCTTGCGTAAGGCGCCCGTCTTCCCTGTCGATGACAGTTCGTACAACCAGTTCGCCGACCGCTTCCCATGGGACGAAACCGAGGATCAGGACCGCGCCATCGCCGATGTGCTGGCGGATCTCGAAAGCGGCAAGCCGATGGACCGCTTGGTCTGCGGCGATGTCGGTTTCGGCAAGACCGAAGTTGCGCTGCGCGCCGCCTTCGTCGCAGCGATGAACGGTCAGCAGGTTGCCGTGGTCGCCCCCACCACCCTGCTCGCACGCCAGCATTTCGAGAACTTCTCCAGTCGCTTTTCCGGCTTTCCGCTGAAGGTCGGACGGCTCAGTCGCCTCGTCTCGGCGCGCGAAGCGAAGGAGACCCGTGACGGGCTTGCCAATGGGCAGGTCGATATCGTCGTCGGCACGCACGCGATCCTGTCGAAGCAGACCAAGTTCAAGGATCTCGGCCTTGTCATTGTCGACGAGGAGCAGCGTTTCGGCGTCACCCACAAGGAAAAGCTCAAGCAGCTGCGCGCCGATGTGCATATGCTGACCCTGACCGCCACGCCCATCCCGCGCACACTGCAAATGGCGATGACGGGCCTGCGCGAACTTTCCACCATCCAGACGCCGCCCGTCGACCGGCTTGCGGTGCGTACCTATGTGATGGAGTGGGATGAGATCGTCGTGCGCGAGGCGCTGCTGCGCGAGCATCATCGTGGCGGCCAGAGTTTTATCGTCGTCCCGCGCATTTCCGACATGCCCGAGCTGGAGGCATGGCTGCGCGACGCCGTGCCCGAAGTGAAAGTGGTCGCCGCGCACGGCCAGATGGCGCCGGGCGAGATCGAGGAGCGGATGAGCGCGTTCTACGAGGGCAAATACGATGTGCTGCTGTCCACCACCATCGTCGAAAGCGGGCTCGACCTACCGGCCGCAAACACCATCATCATCCACCGCGCCGATCGTTTCGGGCTTGCCCAGCTCTACCAGCTGCGCGGGCGTGTCGGCCGCTCGAAACTGCGCGCCTATGCCTATCTGACCTATCCCGCCGACACCCAGATCAACGAGGTCGCTGAAAAACGTCTCAAGGTCCTGGGCGATCTTGACAGCCTCGGCGCAGGATTTCAGCTCGCCAGCCACGATCTTGACATTCGCGGGGCGGGAAACCTGCTCGGTGACGAACAATCCGGCCACATCCGCGAGGTCGGTTTCGAACTGTACCAGGCGATGCTGGAAGACGCGATTCTGGCCGCAAAGGCGGGCGAATTGGGGCTCGAGCCCAAGCGCGATACGGTCAGCCCGCAAATCACCGTCGATGCGCCGATCATGATCCCGGAGGATTATGTCCCCGATCTCGCCGTCCGGATGGCGCTCTATCGCCGCCTCAACGACGCCGATGGCAAATCCGAGATCGAAGCGCTGGCCGCCGAAATGATCGACCGTTTTGGCCACTTGCCCTCGCCCACGGCCAACCTCGTCAAGCTGATCGAGATCAAGCATCAGGCCATCGCCGCAAATATCGCCAAGATCGATGTCGGCGCGGCAGGCACGCTGGTCACGTTCCATCGCGACGATTTCCCGGATCCGGCTGGTCTGATTGCCTATGTCGACCGGCTGAAGGGCACCGCCAAGCTGCGCCCGGACATGAAGCTCGTCATTAACCGCGCCTGGGGTGACTCGCAGAGCCGCCTCAACGGGCTCTACCAACTGACCCGCGGGTTATCGGGAATTCTGCGCAAGGCGAACAAGAAGCAGGCGGCCTAGTCCCCGTCAACCAGAGCCCGAAATTCCTCGACCGAGACCGGCAGCGAGCGCAGGAAGCCCTGATAGTAGGCGGCCCCTTCGCGCTGGAGGATATTGCGCTGCATCTCGTGCTCGACCCCTTCGGCAACGATGCCGAGATCGAGCGCTCGCGCCATTGCCGTAATGCCGCGAAGCACCGCCAGATCGCGCTCATCGTCGGCGATGCCCTCGACCATTGAGCGATCCAGCTTGAGCATGTCTATCGGCAGGATCTTGAGATAACGAAAATTGCTGTAACCGGCGCCGAAATCATCCAAAGCGACCGAAATTCCGCCTTCCTTCAGCGGTCTCAAGGCACGCGTCACCTGTTCCAGTTCGGCAAGCAGAACCTGTTCGGTAATCTCGATCGTCAGGCGGTCGGCGGGAAAGCCGCTTCGCTCGACCATCTGCAGGAATTCCGTGGCGAAACTGCTTGCCGCAAGGTCCGATGGCGTGACATTGATCGACAGACGCAAATCGGCCGACCAACGGCTCGCTTCGGCCAACGCCCGTTCGGCGATGTGGCGCGAAAGCTGGGCGACATGGTCGGTGCGCTCCGCCAAAGTGAACAGCGTGTTCGCTCCCAACCGGCCAATCTCTGGATGCTGCCAGCGGGCCAGTGCCTCCGCCCCAACCAACCTGTCATCGGGCAGCGCATACTGCGGCTGGAACACGATTTCGATCTCACCGCGATCGATCGCGGCCAGCATATCCGCTTCGAGCTGCTGGTTGGATACCGCTACATGGGCAAGCTCGCCGGATACCCACACCACCCGGCGTCCGCGCTCTTCACGCGCGCGATGCAGCGCATCGGCCAGCTGGTCGAGGATCATGTCCGGCGTATCGCCATCGACCGCTCGCATCAGCGCGACACGCGGCCAAAGCCGCACGGAATTGTCGTCAACCGGCGTATCGATCGGCATCGCGATGGCATCTGCCAGCGCCTCGGCAAACCATTGCCAGCGCTCTCGGCTGCACCGGTCGCGCGCAACAACCAGGAAGGTTCCGCCTCCGACCCGCGCAACGGTCCAGGCTGCGCTTTCCAGTTCGTCGGCAGCGAAATGGTCGATACGGCGAGCGATTTCGATCAAGGCTGCATCGCCGGTGTGCTCACCATAGGCAATATTGACCGTTTCGATCCTACCCACCGCGATCAGCATGGCGTGGAGTGGACAAGGGCCAGCAGAACGGGGCCACTCATGCTGCCAGGCAGCGATGGTGGCCTTGCCCTGTTCAAGGTCGGCGAGTCCCGTCAAGGGATCGCCGGGGAGGGTGGTTTTCGAAGCCATCAAAAGCCTTGTCTGTGCGACCAGATTTATATTGAGCGATCTCACAGCACTTTTGGCAAAGCGAGTCACTGCGCATTGCCAATATCACCCGCACACCATAGCCTTTTCCACCAGCGAAGGGTAGCCAGTTCGCAATTGGGACAGTTCCGAGGATACCATGCCTGAATATTCGCGCCTCGCACTGGCGATATCCGACAGCGAAAAGGCGCAAGCCGTCGCGGAAGATTATCGTGCCTTGGCTTGCTGGGCACCGATGGAGAATGCCGAGGCCGTTGTAGTGGTAGGAGGCGATGGCTTCATGCTCCAAACCCTCCATGCCATGCTCGATTCGGGGCGCATCCTGCCCGTTTACGGCATCAACCTCGGCACGGTCGGCTTCCTGATGAACCGGCCCCGTGCGCTCGACAAGCTGCTGGCACGCGTTGCCCGGTCGAACCCGCACACCATTGCACCGTTGAGTATGGAGGCGATCGCCAGGGACGGGACGCGCCACGAATATTGCGCCATCAACGAAGTCTCGCTGCTGCGCGAAACACGCCAGACCGCCAAGCTCAGGATCACGGTCAACGACAAGGTACGGATAGAGGAACTGGTGTGCGACGGCGTGCTGGTATCCACACCCGCAGGATCGACCGCCTACAACCTTTCCGCAAGCGGTCCGATCCTTCCGCTCGATTCGAACCTGCTGGCACTCACCCCGATCAGCCCGTTCCGCCCTCGCCGCTGGCGCGGAGCGATCCTTCCCGACCGATACTCGGTCGGCCTGACGGTCAAGGAACCGGACAAGCGCCCCGTATCGGTGGTCGCCGACCAGAAGGAAGTGCGCGACATAGAGCACGTTACCATCCGTGTGGCGCAGGACGACCGGTTGACCTTGCTGTTCGACCCCGGCCACTCGCTCGACGAACGGATCGTGGCGGAGCAGTTTCTGGTGTGATCGCCAAACTTTGCAAAAAATGCTCATCCACCCGCTTGCCAAAGCCGCGCGCCGCCCATATAGGCGCACCCCTGCCGATATGGCTGCTCCCCGATAGCTCAGCGGTAGAGTAGGTGACTGTTAATCACTTGGTCGTTGGTTCGAATCCAACTCGGGGAGCCACTTTTCACTAAAGCCCAAGCAGCAAGCGCCCGCCGACCCACAGGGTCAGAGCGGCGGTCAGCCAGCGGATCCATGTCGCAGGCAAAATGCGCGAGGCCAGCAGGCTGCCGATCTGGCCGCCGATGGTGACAGCGATCAGCAGCGGCAATCCCAGCGTGACCGCGGTCGACAGATTATCCGCCCCGCCCTTCAGCAATTGCCCGGCGAGCCCGAACAGCGAGTTGACGAGGATGAACAGGCTGGCAGTCGCCGCGATTGCGCGCGCCTTGTTCCAGCGCACGAGGTGGAGGAAGGGGGCGAGGAAGATGCCGCCCCCGATCCCGACCAGCCCGGCAAGATAGCCGATCGGTGCGACCAGCAGCGGCATGAAGCGCGCATAGCGGGTTGGCTCGACGTCTTCCGATGTTTCACCGTCAGCCGAAGCCTTGCGCACCGGGATCAGCAGGGTGACCCCGGTCACAACAAGGCTTGCACCAAGGATGAGCAGGAACGGGTGCTTATCGATCGGGGTCAGCCCGCCGAGAAATGCGGCCGGCGCGGCAATTGCGGTGAGCACCAAGGCCCCGCGCCAGGGCATGATCTTGAGCCGAGCAAAACGGATGCAGCCACCTGTCACCACGATGATGTTGCAGGCGAGCGCCAGCACCGGCATCAGGCGATAATCGATGCCCGACATCGCAAGGACCGCGTTATAGGTAGAACCGCCGCCGTACCCGACGCTTGCGTAAAGGACGGCAGTGATGAAGAAAATACCGGCGGTGATGAGCATCCGGCGCTCCTATCGGCCAATCACCGCGAGCGCCAGCCTGAAGGGAGGATCACGCTATGACCCCGGAAACGATCGACCTCGGCGCCAATTTAAATCCCGCGGGCAAAGATCGTGCGAGGGCGGTCGGCGACATCACGGCCGATGCCTTTAGCGAAGATCCTTTCAATCGCTGGCTGTTCGGTCGGACGGAGGGCATGGCAGGCGCATTCCGTGCGCTGGCGCGACATGTCTACTGCTCGCGCGGATTCGCCTATACTCTGGACGATGCGGGCGCGGCGATGTGGATGCTGCCTGGGGGCAATATCGAACCGCCGCTCGCCGCCAAGCCAGCGCTGTTGTGGGCAATCATGGGCAAGAGCAGCCGCGGCGCCTATGCCCGCGCCAATCGCGCCATGGCCGCAATGGATGCGGCGCATCCCGCCATGCCCCACGCCTACCTGTTCACCATCGGCGTACGAAAGGCGCATCGCGGAAAGGGTCTGGGGCGAAAACTGATCGCACCGGTGCTGGCCGCATGCGACCGCGAGGGGCTGCCCGCCTATCTCGAAAACTCCAACCCGGCCAATCGCGGCTTCTACGGGTCCTGCGGGTTCGAGCGCGTCGGGATGATCGAAGCGGAGCCCGGCGCGCCGCCGCTCGAAGCCATGCTCCGGCAGCCGCGCGCCATTTGAACCTTTCGCCTAGGCTCAGGCGTCGGCGGTCATTGCGCCGTGGCAGTGCTTGTACTTGTTGCCCGAACCGCAGGGGCATGGCGCATTGCGGCTGATGTTCATCGCGGCATAGGGATTATCGGTATCCGATCCGCCCGGCCCAACGGCCGCGCGCGGGCTTCCGGCGAGCGAGCCGAACAGTTCGGGCCGCAGCGCCGAACCGTCGCCATCGCCCGAATTTTCCAGCCCCGTCAGCGGATCGATATGTCCGGTGAGGAAATCGGGCAGGCCGGCGAGCACCGATTGCGGGACAGGTTCGGGTGCGGCCTGCATGATTTCCAACTTGAGCAATTGCCCGGTCACATCCTCGCGCAGGTGATCGAGCATCCGCTCGAACAGTCCAAAGGCTTCCTGCTTGTATTCGTTGATCGGGGTCATCTGCGCATGGGCGCGCAGCCACACCACCTGACGCAGCGCGTCGAGCGTGGCGAGGTGTTCTTTCCAGTGGTAGTCGAGCGAGCGCAACAGCAGGCTCTTCTCGAACATCCGCCATTGCTGCGGATCGGCCTGAGACATCTTGCTGGCCATCAGCTCGTCGGCCATCGCGACCAGCCGCTCCTCGATCAGTTCGGGCTCGATCCGGTCCTCTTCCATCCACTCGTCGATAGGCGGGGTAAGACCGAGCGATTCCTCCAGCCGTTCCTTCAGTCCTTCGACGTTCCACTGTTCGGGATAGGATCCGGGAGGGCAGGCTTCGCCCACCATCGAATTGATCGTGTCGTGGCGCATATCCACCACCACATCGTCGACCGCTTCGGAATCCATGATCTCGGCGCGCTGGTCGTACACCACCTTGCGCTGGTCGTTCATTACGTCGTCGTATTCGACGACCTGCTTGCGCATTTCGAAGTTGCGCGCCTCGACCTTCTTCTGCGCCTGCTCGATCGCCTTGGAGAGCCACTTCGAGCCGATCGCCTCACCATCGGCGAGGTTCGAATTCATCATCTTGGAAAACAGCGTGTCCGGCCCGAAGATGCGCAGGAGGTCGTCTTCAAGGCACAGGTAGAAGCGCGAAAGGCCGGGATCGCCCTGACGGCCCGAACGACCGCGCAGCTGGTTGTCGATGCGGCGCGATTCGTGTCTTTCGGTGCCGAGCACGAACAAACCGCCAGCCTCGATCACCTTGGCTTTTTCAGCGGCGAGTTCGGCCTTGATCCGCTCCACTTCGCTTTCGTAGCGGGGATCGTCCTCGGCCATCGAGCCCAACTCGTCGTCGATGCGGAACTCGAGGTTGCCGCCCAGTTGAATGTCGGTTCCGCGGCCAGCCATATTGGTCGCGATGGTCACCGCGCCAAGGCGGCCTGCCTGCGCCACGATATGCGCCTCGCGCTCGTGGAAGCGGGCGTTGAGCACCTCGTGCTTGACGCCTTCCTGATCGAGGAACTGGCTGAGCAACTCGCTCTTCTCGATCGAGACCGTCCCCACCAGCACAGGCTGGCCGATCTCGTGCTTTTCCTTGATCGCCTTGGCGATCGCCTCGAACTTGTCGAGCGTGTTCTTGTAGAACTGGTCATCCTCGTCGATCCGCGAGACCGGCTTGTTGGTCGGGATCTCGGCGACATTGAGCTTGTAGATTTCCCAGAATTCGCCGGCCTCGGTGGCGGCGGTGCCGGTCATGCCCGACAGCTTGGGATACATGCGGAAATAGTTCTGGAAAGTGATCGAGGCCATGGTCTGGTTTTCCGGCTCGATCTTGACGCCTTCCTTTGCTTCCACCGCCTGGTGCAAGCCGTTCGACCAGCGCCGACCGTCCATCATGCGCCCGGTGAACTCGTCGATGATGATGATCTTGTCGTCCTTGACGATATAGTCGGTGTCGCGCTTGAACATGATGTTCGCGCGCAAGGCCTGGTCGAGGTGATGCACGACCTGCGTGTTTTCGACGTCGTAGAGGTTTTCGGTTTCGAGCAGCCCCGCCTCGCGCAGACGCTCCTCGATCGCGTCGGTGCCCTCTTCGGTCCAGCTGATGTTCTTGGTCTTCTCGTCCGCCTCGTACCATTCCTCTTCGATGTCCTTCACGATGGCATCGATGGAAATGTAGAGGTCCTGCTTGTCCTCGGTCGGACCGGAGATGATCAGCGGGGTACGCGCCTCGTCGATCAGGATCGAATCGACCTCGTCGACGATCGCGAAGTTGAACGGGCGTTGCACCATTTCCCCACGGTCGTGCTTCATGTTGTCGCGCAGGTAATCGAAGCCGAACTCGTTGTTCGTACCGTATGTGATGTCGGCGTTGTAGGCTTCGCGTTTTTCCAACTCGTTCATGTTGGGCACGACCACCCCGATTGTGAGGCCAAGGAACTGGTGCAGGCGGCCCATCCACTCCGCGTCGCGGCTGGCGAGATAGTCGTTCACGGTCACGACGTGCACGCCCTTGCCCTCCAGCGCGTTGAGATAGGTGGCGAGCGTTGCCACCAGCGTCTTGCCCTCACCCGTGCGCATTTCGGCAATTTCGCCGCGATGGAGCACGATGCCGCCGATCATCTGCACGTCGAAGTGGCGCATCCCGAGCACACGCACCGACGCCTCGCGCACGGTGGCGAACGCTTCGGGCAAGATGTCGTCGAGCGTCTTGCCTTCGTCCAGCTGGGCGCGGAACTTGGCGGTCTGCGCGGTCAACTCCTCATCGCTGAGCGCTTGAATCTGCGGTTCGAGAGCGTTGATCTGATTGACGACCTTGCCCATCGACTTGACGTAACGATCGTTCGACGAGCCGAAAAACGACTTCATGACATTGTTGAGCATGGAATTGGGGCTTTCGCGGAAAATATCTTGGTAAAACAACCCGGCCGCGCCGATTCGCGACAGGTCGATGCGTAACTTGAAAGGAAATCCGGGGCGCTATTCGAAAGCGCGGTCGATACCGAAGCGCACGGTCGGAATGGCGACCGCATCGGAAAGGCTCGCATCGGCGGTGCCGGATGGAGCTTGCAAGGCCGCCTGTTCGAGCGGGAGGCTCGGTTGGACGATCGCTTCGTCCGCCCGCGCCTGCTCGCAACTCTGGCTTGCTTCGGCATGGCTGCCCAACATCTGCGTCAAAGCCGCCTGCGCAGGCGCACCGAAGACGGTGAGGCCGCTGAGCAGGGCAAGCAAGGTGACAATACGCCGGAACATCGCTGCCTAGATAGTCACAGCGATCCGACTAGTCCAGCACTCAGGATAACGCAAAAGCGTTGCCGACGTGCATCGTTGTGAATCCGATATCACAGCGATGAATCTCACCTAGCTCTATCCCGACCAACCCGTTTTCGACCTTCTACCGATTGACGGGCTATTTGGTCTCCGCCGCGCTTCCGGCCATTTGGATGTCAACAGGGACGCCATCCACCGTAATCTGTGATTTGATCGTGAAACTGAAGACAAGTTCCTGAGCCGCCGGTCCGGACAAAAATCCAAGCACTGATCCGCCATTGCCATCCGCTTTCAGGCGCGAAAGCCCGGGATCTCCGACATTGTCAAATGAGAAAGTCCCAAGATCAATCGATTTATTTGAAGTATCGACACCCGTTATATGCAATTGCGTCTTGAAGGTTTTTGCATCGTAATCGACTTGGGTCGTAACCGTTCCGGATAAATCATAGGTTACACTGGAAATATTACTTCGAGTATAACCCCGCCCTATTAAAGTTCCCGAAAAAGACCCCAAACCACTCGACGGAATTGATCCTTGCGGAGTCGGGGATCCAATGGCAAAGTGAAAAGCGTTTCCAGACGACGTTGTCAATCCACTATTGTTAAAGAACAGATACGTCCCAATAGAACTATATGTAAGATGTATTGTAGAACCAGACGAGTTTTGCTTATATATCTCTAAAGAATGTTGATAATTGCTCGATGGGCTACAAGAATTTTTACGATACTGGACGGTATCGTTCGAATTTGCGGCATCAATATCGGATGGCGTTAAGATTGAGCTTCCACTGTAATCCGCAGAAGTGAAATACAGCGGATCAGGCTCGATGAACACATAGGCATCGTTAGAAGCATTATAATACAGCGCTGAAACTTCCGTCGGATTATAGACGACCAGACGGTCCCCGGATGGATAGGCCGCGCCAATTCCAGTTACAATTTGGTCGAACGGCTGACCTTTATCTGCTGGAATTCCTGGACAGCCGGGCGGGACCGAAATGGACGAGCTAGGCGTCGGTGTTGGTGTAGTGGTGGAGCTCGGCGTTGGAGACGGGGATGGTGATGAGTTGTCACCATTCCCACAGGCCGCGACAAGTCCTAGCAGGACCAGAACAGCTGATTGATGAACTCTCATATTTCCACGCCCCATCATTCTTTCGTAAAGTGCAAACTAAACAACAGCAAAATAGAAGGTCAAGCACGCTGGCCTCAGCTCGGATGCTCTCCGAATCACAAGCGAAAAGACGCAACGCAAGCGCGGCAGAGGGGTCAAGCCGATACTTCCTTATCTGAAGTATAGCGAACTGATTGCACGTTGATTAAACTTCAGAACGGCTAATCCGTAAGGCAATGGCTTGACCGGAAAGCAACCAGGTTTAGGGGCGACACAGTATGGACCTTGCCCCCTCCCCACTCGCTCGCCCGTTTCCCGACCTCCCGCCGATCGCCGGGGTGACGCTGCGTATTGCCCGTGCGCGCTACAAGACTTGGGATCGCTGCGATCTCACTTATGCCGAACTGGCTGAGGGAACGACTGTCGCGGGTGTGTTCACCCGCAATGTCTGCTGCTCGAGCGAAGTCGAACTGGGGCGCGAGCAGGTTCGGCTCGGCTCGGCGCGCGCGCTTGTGGTCAATGCGGGCAATTCCAACGCCTTCACCGGATATCGCGGACGCGAGGCGGTTGAGGCGATCATGGCGCAGGCCGCCGCCCATCTCGATTGCAAGCCGAGCGATGTGTTCGTCTCCAGCACAGGTGTGATCGGCGTACCCCTACCGCAGGACAAGGCACGCGAAGGGCTCGCCGCAGCATTTCACGCCCAGCCCTGCGGATGGCAGGAAGCGGCCGAGACCATCGGCACAACCGACACTTTCGCCAAGGGTGCTGGCGCATCGGCAATGATCGGCGAAACGCGGGTGGAGTTGGCCGCGATCATCAAGGGCAGCGGGATGATCGCGCCCGACATGGCGACGATGCTTGGCTACATCTTCACCGATGCCGCGATTGCGCCGGACTTCCTGCAGGAGATGCTGTCCAAGGCCAATGCGACGAGCTTTTCCTGCATCACCGTCGACAGCGACACCTCGACCAGCGACACCGTCCTGCTGTTCGCCACCGGCAAGGCGAATAATGCGGTGCTTGAAAGCTGGGACAGTCCGGGTGCAGACGCATTTTATGCAGCGCTTCGGCAGGTTTGCCTCGACCTGGCGCAACTTGTCGTGCGCGACGGCGAAGGCGCAAGCAAGTTCATCGCGATCTCCGTGACGGGTGCCGAGAGTGACGCCAGCGCCCGCCGGATCGGCCTCGCCATCGCCAATTCGCCGCTGGTGAAGACAGCCATTGCGGGTGAGGATGCCAATTGGGGCCGCGTGGTGATGGCCGTCGGCAAGGCTGGCGAACCGGCCGACCGCGACAAGCTCTCCATCGGGTTCGGCGGCGTGTGGACCGCGCGCGAGGGTCAGCCGCTGGCCGACTATGACGAGGCGCCGGTAGCCGATCATCTCAAGGGGCAGGACATCGACATCACTGTCGATATCGGGCTTTGCGAAGGGCGTGCCGAGGTTTGGACCTGCGATCTCACACACGGATACATCGCAATCAACGCCGATTATCGCTCATGACGCCTGATGCGCTGCACTCGGCGATGCAGGAGCTGCTGCGCAAAGTCTCGCGCGAGGCGATCCTGCCGCATTACCAGTCGCTGTCGTCCGACCAGATCATGGAGAAGGCGGAGGACGATTTCGTCACCGTGGCCGATCGTCTCGCCGAAGAAATGCTGGAGGAGGGATTGGCGACAATTGCCGATCTTCCGATGGTCGGTGAAGAAGCAGCCTATGCCGATCCTGCGGTGCTGGAGCGGCTCAAGGGCGATTGCTGGATCATCGATCCGATCGACGGCACGCATAATTTCGCGCGGGGGCAAGCGCCGTTCGGAATTTTGATCGCGATGGCATCCGGCGGAGAAGCTCATACCGGATGGATTTACGACGTCCTGACCGACAGGCTTTGCATCGCCCATCGCGGCAAGGGCGCCTTCGTCAATGGCGAGAGGGTTTCAGCAGAGACCAGCGGCGAGCAACCGCCCGTCGCCGCCATCTCGACGATTTTCATGGACCTTGCCGAACGCGAGATGGTTCGCGCTCGTGTCGCACCGCATTACCGGCTGGTCGACACGCCGCGCTGCGCGGCTGAGCAGTATCCGCGCCTCGCGCTCGGGAAGAACGATGTGTCGATCTTCAACCGCACGCTGGCATGGGATCACGCGGCGGGCGTGTTGTGGCTCAACGAAGCGGGTGGCAAGGCGGCACGACCGGATGGTTCACACTATCGCGTCGACGAAATCGAACGCACCGGATTGCTCGGCGCAGCGAGCCCCGCCCTGTGGGACGATCTCGCCGCGCGTTATGAGCAAGTGGCTTAAAGTTCGCCTTCCAGCCAGCTCTTGAGCTGGCTCTTGGGCGCAGCGCCACGCATCTGCGCGGCTGGCTTGCCGTCCTTGAACAGCACCAGATAGGGAATGCCCTGCACGCCCATCTGCCCGGGCACTTCGGGGTTTTCCATGATATCCATCTTGGCGATGGTGACCTTCTCGCCCAACTCGTCGCTCAGTTCTTCAAGCGCGGGGGCGATCATCTTGCACGGCCCGCACCAATCGGCCCAGAAATCGACCAGAACGGGCTTGCCGGCGTCGAGAACGTCGGACTGGAAACTTGAATCGGTGACGGCAACGGTCGCCATGGAATTTCTCCTCTATCGCATGCCCACGATCTAGTGTGCGAGCATCATTACTCAATACGCGAGCGGGCAAAGCTTTCCTCACCCGCTGTCAAGCGGCCCTTGTATTCCTCGATCAGCGCAGGCGGCAAGGCGATGAGCTGCGGGGTTTGGGTATAAAGCAGCGCCGCGCTGACAGTCCGACCGGGATAGATCGCTTCGAGCGCGGCGACGTAAGCACTCATCTGGCGTAATGTCGCCTCGGGCACATCCTCCACCCGGAGCGGAGGCCGTCTCGCGGTCTTGAAATCGACGACCTTTACCGCACTGTCTGTAACAAGCAGGCGGTCGGCTGTGCCCGCCACCACGCGTCCGCCGACGGTTGCTGCCAGCGGAATTTCTGCGAGGCTACCCGGCGCAAAGATGTCGGCAAACCGTTGATCGTCCAGCACGGCAAGCGCGCTGTCGAGCATTGCCTTGCGCGCGACCTCATCAAGATCCGCCGCCTGCCGCGCAAGCCAAAGGGTTCCGCGCTCCTCGCGATAGGCGGGAGCGACATTGGGCAGACGCTCAAGCAAGCCGTGGATCAATACGCCGCGCCGCGCCGCTATCCTCGCGCCTTCGGGAGGCAGCGGTGGGTCGCTCGCCTCGATCTCGCCGAGGCCGGAGGGTGCGAGCGGACGTGGCGGACGCGGTTCCTCAGGTGCCGGACGCGCCAGCCATGCTGGCAGATCAATCGCTGTATCGTCACGCTGAGCCGCGCTTTGCGGCGCTAGCGTAGTCAGCGCGCCCCATTCGCGCCGCGCACCCCAGATCGGGTCTTCGAGCGGTTCATCCTCGAACAGCTGCGATAGCCGCGCGTACCAGCTATCCTCATGCGCCTCACCGCGCTTGGCGTCGCGCGGGCCGAGCGAACCGGCGATAAACAACGCTTCCTCGGCTCGGGTCATAGCGACATAGAGCAAGCGCCAATGCTCCTCCAGCTCGCGTGCCGCCGCCTCGTCATGAGCCAGCGCAATCGGGCCGACGCGCTGCTCTTTCGACAATGCCGGTAGCGGCACCGCCCTGCCCGTCTCTCCACCCAATGACTTCTCGACAAGCTCAAGCTCGCCGGGTGAGTCCGGAGCGATCGCCGCGTCCGCAAGGATCACGATCGGCGCCTGAAGGCCCTTGGAGCCATGGACCGTCATCACCCGCACGAGATCGCCTGCTTCGCCCGCCTCGCGTTTCAATTCGCCCTCACCCGCGTCGAACCAGCGAATGAAACCCTGCAGGCTGGCGGTATGCGCGCTCGCGTAAGCCGCCGCAGCATTCAGCAATTCGTCAATCGGGTCGTTCGCTTCCACACCGAGGCGCGCAACCAGCCGCCTGCGCGCGTCGAATGGTCCGGTCAGCAGCCAGTGAAGCAGCGCCTGCGGACTGTCGAAATCGGCGCGCGCGAGGATCAACCTCAGCCTGTCGACAGCGGCGACTGCCACACCACCATCGGCCTCGCGCAAATGGTGCCAGAGGCGCTTTCCGTCAGGACGATAAGCGTGTTCGAGCAGCTCATCCTGACTCCAGCCGATCAGCGGAGAGACCAGCAAATTTGCGAGGTTCAAATCGTCGAGCGGCTGCACCGCAAAGCGCAGGGCGGCCATCAAATCCTGCACCGCCAGCGGCGCCCCCAGACGCAAGCGGTCGACGCCCGCCACCGGCACACCATGCGCATAGAGCCGCGCTACGATCAGCGAGGCCAGCTCACGGCGTTTGCGGACCAGCACCATGATGTCGCCCGGACCAGCGCGCCGTGCGCTGCCGGATTTCTCGCCCTTGACCAGTGGCAACCCGGCAGCGTCAGGATCGAGCCACTGCGCCACTTGCCGTGCAATCTTGTCCGCCAAGGTGCGATCGTGACGCGCCAGCCAGTCGTGTTGCCCTTCGTCCTCCGCCTCGCCGCTGCCATCGATTACGAGATTCCACTGGGCGACAAGGCCGGGACGGCTTTCACCGATATGGTCCGGCGGCGCTTTCTCGAGCCCGAAGCTGAGCGGGCCGATGCTGGCGATGGCTTTATCGACAAAGGCCAGAATCGCCTCCGCCGTGCGGAAGGAGCGTTCGAGGTCCAGGTTCTGCAACGGCCGCAGGTTCGGCCCGCCGCGCAATTCCTGTGCCGCTTCGGCGCTGCGCGCCATGCGGTTGGCGACCCTCTCCCGCGCCTGCGTGAAATTCTTCGGACTGGTGCCCTGGAAACCGAAAATCGCCTGCTTGACGTCCCCGACGGTAAAGATGGTCCGCAGTCGGTCGCCGTGGACGCCTTCGCCGGAGAAGAAATCGTCGGTCAGCGCGTCGATGATCGCCCATTGCGCGGCGTTGGTGTCCTGCGCCTCATCGATCAGTATGTGGTCGAACTGCCGGTCGAGCTTGAAGCGGATCCATGGGCCGAGATTGGCATCCGAGAGCAGGCGCGCAGCGCGGCGGATCAGGTCGTCGAAATCGACCAGCCCCTCGCGCTGCTTGGCCTCTTCCCACATCAGTGCGAAGCGACGCCCGACTTCCAATTGTGCGGTTAGGAAATCGGCCAGCTCGATCAGCAACGCCAGTTCACGGATTGCGGCGATGTGCTCGCCTACTCTGGCGCTCGCGTCGGCGAATGCCGGATCGGCATTCTTCGGTAGCTTGGGATTGCCGTTCTTGAAGAACAGCGCATCCGCGAGCTGTCCAAGGGTCGCCAGACGCGCGGGTGCATCGCACACCAGCCAAGCCCCTATCGCCTCGACCGCCCTGGAACCCGAGGCCGCCTTCCAGTCACCATAATGCGCAAAGCACTGCCGGAGCGAGGCGATATCGAAGCTGCCGTCTTCGCATTGCGCGACCAGCGTTTGCTCGTCGGCCTCGCTCGGAATCCCGAGAAGCTGACACACCCGCGCGCGCATCGGTGGTTGCCAGCCGCCCGGCCCCGTCCAAAGCTCACCTGCCCCGGCGCAACGCATCAGCCAACGTTTGACCCCGTCCGGACCTTTCTGGCGGCTCATATCGCCGAGCGCATCGAGCGTCGCGCTGTTGCCTGACCGACGCGCCTCGATGACCAGTTGCGTGAGCACCTCGTCGCTCAACAGCACGCGCTCACGATCTTCCAGTGCGCGCACGCCCGGCAGCACGCCCGCCTCGCCCGGAAAGGCGGCGATGAGATATTGCGCGAAGGCGTGGATCGTATCGATCCTGAGACCACCTCCGGGACAATCGAGCACGCTGGCGAACAGCGAGCGCGCCCTTGCACGGGTTTCCGGATCGGCAGGCGCGCCGAGATAGCCCAGCTCGCGGCCAAGCTGCCCGTCATCCATCCGCACCCAGCGCGCGAGCACCTGATTGACACGCACCGCCATTTCTGCCGCGCCCGCCTTGGTGAATGTGAGGCACAGGATGTCCGGGGGCTGTGTAGCGGGTTCGAGCAGCAATCGCAGCACGCGAGCGGAAAGCACCTGTGTCTTGCCCGTCCCGGCAGAGGCGGACAGCCACACACTGTCACGCGGATCGACCGCGTCGCGTTGCTTGTCCTGCAATGGATAGACCGCGCCGCTCACGGCGTTTCATCCTCGGCCAGACGCGGCAACCATTCGGCAAGCCGCATCAGCTGGTCGTAAGTATCGTAGGCAGGATAATCGGGGTTTTCGCGCGCAGTGAATGGATCGTCACCCTTGATGAACCGCTCGATCGCCCGTTTCAGGAAGATGCCCGTCTCGGGCAGGAACTCCTCGCTGGTCGGTCCGGTCCGTCGGTCGAGCGGGGTTTCGCGGTAGCCGAATCCGGTTGCGCTCTTGTCACTGCTGCCAAGAGACCAGTATTCGAACGCTTCAGCCGCTCCATCCAGCCCTTCGAACCCGCTCGCCTCGGCAATCAGGCCGAGCACGCCGAGTTGCAGGGCATAGCCATTCTTGACCTGCGTCGGCGAAGGCGGGCCGCCGGTTTTGTAATCGACAATCGAAAGCCCGCCGTCCGGCAAGCGGTCGATCCGGTCGGCGCGGCCATGGATATGCACACCGTCGAAATCCATCGCGCCTTTTGCCTCGACCGCCAGCACCGCTCGGTCGCTCTGGCGCACTTCGCCCACGATCCATTCGAGCGCCGCGACGAGGCGCGGCTGCCACAGCGCAGCGAGTAGCGGATTGACGTTCTGCTCATCCATCACGGAGGCCATGATCGGCTCGATTGCAGCATCAGGATCGTCGCGACATGCCTCATGCCAGCGCTGGAGGATTTCGTGAACGAGCGTTCCCTGCCACGCGGCACTGGGCTCGGCATCGACCGGGTCGAGCTGCGTCAGGGCAAGGACCTTGCTGGCATAGAACTGATACGGATCGCCAAGCAGGCGATCGAGAGCGGTGGCCGAAATATCGACGTCGCGCTGTTCGGCAGTCGGCTTGGGCTGGGGCTGCGGATAGGGCGGAGTGGGCTCGGCAATGGTCAGCGAGCGGGCGAGTTCGACCGCGCGGGTTTCGCGGTGGCGCTCGGCCAGATCGCCCAGCAAGGCCTCGACCCGCAGCAGGAAACGCGAGGGGATTGTGGGACCGCCCGCATCGCGATCCGCCCTGCTCAGCACGACCTCGGGGGCGCCGAGCGCTCCGGCCAGATCATGCGCGGAAAGGCCTATACGGAAATCCCCGCCCGGCACGCCCAGCTGGCGCAAAACCGGCGGTGCGAGCAGCGCATCGACCGAACCGCGCGGCGGCCAGACGCCTTCGTTCAGCCCCGCGCAAATCACCAGATCGGCCCGGCTCATCCGCGATTCGAGCAAACCATAGACCGCGACGCGCGAATGGCCGCCCCATGGCGGGCGCACCGCGACCTGCTCCATCGCATCGCGGAGCACCACGTCGATCTCCTCACGCGCGAGCCGCGTCCCGGCCTCACCAGCATGGAGGCGTAAATCTTCGATCAATCGGGCAAGCGCGCGGCCATCCTCGCGTGCCCATGCACGGTCGCCGGCGAAGGCTTCGGCGGCATTGGCGAGCACGGTCAAAGCCTCATCGAAGGCAAAGCTGTCGTCGCTTTCGAGCAAGGGTGCGAGACCGGCTTCGACCCGCGCCCACCACGTGCCAAGGCCTGGTTGGGTCTTCTCCCGTCGCGCAATGATTGCGCGCAGCGGCTCCAACCCATCGCGCGGTCGCGGGCCGCGCAAGTTTCGCTCGAGTGCGCGAGTGTTGGCGAGCCATTCACCGCGCTTGTCCTCTTCACCCACCAACGGATGCATCAGCAGCGCGGTCAGCGTGACCGGAGCTGGACCCGCAGCCATGACCTCCGCCAGCAGCAGCAACAGCCGACCCGCCGTGGTATCGCATAGCGGGCGACCGGCGGAATCGTCCGCCTCGATCCCCCAGCGAGCGCAATGCGCCACGATCCGCCGCGCCAGAGTTCGATCGGGCGTCACCACCGCGACACGCTTCGCTGGTGTTTCCAGCGCTTCGCGCACCAGCAGCGCCGCCGCCTGCGCCTCATCCTCCGGGTTTGCGCTGCGCATGATCCTCAGGCCAGCCAGGCGACGCTTGTCGGCAGGCAGATCCGCCCAGCTCCGGCTTGCCTTTGGCGGCAGAAACAGGGCCGAGATCGCATGGCTGCGCTCTGGCGGCGCGGCAGCTTCGCCACGGCGATGCCAAGGCCGCACTTCCTCGCGCGCAATTCCCATGCGGTTGAGCAGCAGTTTGAGATGATATTGCGGATGGGTCACCGCATCACCGCGCGCGAAGGGTTCGGCCCCCGGTTCCGGCGTGGCACCAGCACGCCCGAGTTCCTCCCAGACGTCATCCCTCATCGACAAATCCAGATCGGGCAGGATCACCGCTCCCTGCGGCAATTCGCTGACCACGCGGAGCAGCCGAGCGAGCGCCGGGGCTGCGCTGGTCACCCCGGCGGCGATCAGTGGCTGGTCCGGTGGGTCGTCGCGCCAGCGCCTCGCGGCGGCATCAAACAACAGATTGCGCCGGGTTGCAGCGTCGATAGCGCTCCATTCGGCCAGCTTTGCATTCCAGCGCGCCTGCACCCGCGCGAAGCTGCGCAAGGATTCCTGCCAATGGGCAGCGAGATCCTTGTCCAGACTGACGACAGCGGGATCCATGAGATCGGCGGGACTGATTTCCTCGATCAGCAAGCGGTCCATCGTTGCCGCCATTTCGCGCGCGAGCCGGATCAGTGCCGCACCCTTTGGCGGCGCCCTGCCCTGCGATTCCTCGTCCTCGGCGATCAACCCGGTCAGCGCGAACAGGCGGCGCATCGGATCCACGGCGGGCGGGATATCGATGCCGTCCAGCGGATCGAAGAGGGTGGCAAGCCGCTCGTCGAGATCGAGATCGCCGACTACCGCCATGCGCGGCATCAACAACCCCGCCTCGCCATTCGCCCCGGCGTGGCGGATGAACGCCTCGGTCACGATCCGCTGCGCACGCGCGCTCGGTAGCAAAAGCGTGAGTCGCGCAAGGCCAAAACCGTCCTCGCGATACCGCGGCACCAGCCCTGCAACCAGCGCGTCGGCAAAGCCGCGGTGCGCCGCGATGGAATAGATGTCCGGTCCCGGTCGGTCAGTCACGCCGGTCAGCCACCGGTCAGCGCTTCCCTTGTGGCGATCACGTGCTCTGGCCGCCCGACCTCATACCACTGCCCGGTGAAAGCGAGGCCGTAGAGCCGCCCTTCCTCGATCGCGCGATTCCACAGTATGTTGGTCGAGAACGCACCCTCCGGCGCATCACGCAACAGTCGATGCGACACAAGCTGGATGCCGGTATAGATGAAAGGCGCGATGCGCCCCGGCAGCTTGCGCCTCAATTTTCCGCGCGCATCCATGTAGAAATCGCCCGGACCATCGAAATTCCCGGCTCGGGCATGGGGAACGACCAGCAGCAGCGCGTCCATTTCATCAGGCCGCCAATGGGCGGACAAATCGGCAAAGGCGTTGCGTGGCCCATCGAGCCATACGCTGTCGCCATTCACGCAAAAGAACGGGTCGGGAAGCTGCCCGGAAGCCATCGCCTTGACCATGCCCCCGCCGGTTTCGAGCAAGAGATCGCGCTCGTCGGAAATCGTGATCGAAGGGCACTCGCGCGGCTCGACATGAGCAACCAGCGAATCGGCGAGGTAGTGCACATTGACGACCGCACGGGTGACACCTGCATCGCCGAGACGGTCGAGCGCATGATCGATCAGCGCCTTTCCAGCGACACGCACCAGCGGCTTGGGTTGGCTGGCGGTGAGCGGGCGCATCCGCTTGCCGATACCTGCGGCCATGACCATTGCGGTATCGGTAACCAGCGCGGTCACGCGAGCTCTCCTCCATGCGCGTCACGGATCGCTTGCGGAATATTGGCGTCGAACCAGTCCGCTACCGGTCGCAGCGCCGGATGCTTCAAATCACGCTCCATCGCCTCCCACACACGCGGGATCAGCGACAGGTAACGCGGCTTGCCATCGCGCTTGGCGAGGCGGGTAAAGATGCCGACGATCTTGGCGTTGCGCTGCGCCCCGAGCACCGCATAGTCGGCCTCGAAGTGCTGATCGGCGTCGACCGCAGCAAAATAGCGATCGAGCATCCGCCGCTCCAGTTCCGTCGCAACCTCGCGCCGCGCATCCTGCAACAGGCTGACCAGGTCATAGGCCGGGTGGCCAATCAGCGCGTCCTGGAAATCTATCAGGCCCTGGCTTCCATCGGGCGGCAGCATGATGTTCTCCGCATGGTAATCGCGCAGAACGGTAACACCGGGTGCCTGTCGCACCAGCAGAGGTGCCAGCGTCTGTTCCCAGCTCTTGAGATAACCCGGCTGATCGACTGTCAGGCCCATTGCCGTGCAATACCATTCGGGCAGCAACACGGCCTCCCGCAGGTAAACCGCCATATCGTAGGGCGGAAAAGGCCCCGGTCGCTCCCGATGGAGCGACACAAGCGTATCGATTGCTCGCTCATAGATCGCAGCCTCATCGGCAGGATGCTTGTCGAGCCATTCGCGCACGCGCCAATCGCCGAAATCCTCGCTCAGCAGCCAGCCTTGCGCAAGGTCTTCGGCAAGGATTGCCGGTGCACGCAGCCCTTTGTCCGTCAGCCAGCGGGCAACTTGGAGAAACGGCTCCGGGTCCTCTTCCGGTGGCGGCGCATACATCAGCATGGCCGGTCCCTGCTCACCTCGCAGGCGGAAATAGCGGCGGAACGAGGCATCGCCGGGCAGCGGCTCGATGTGCGATCCGGCCCAACCCGCCTGCTCGAGAAAGCGGTGAATCCCCTCTGGTAATGCGTTCATGGCCAACGGCTTTGCCAAGCTGCGCCGGGTTCGACAATGGCCCTGCGCATATCGCCCACCGCTTCCAGCGTAATCGCGAGGCAGGTTGTCTCATGCGTGAAACCACCGGCCTTCTCAGGCCACTCTGCGATCAGGGCCGCACCCTCGCGATAATCGTCGAGCCCGAGCTCTTCGGCCTCGCACGGATCGTCCAGACGATAGAAGTCGGCGTGGACCAGCGGCACGCGCAAATCGTCGTATCGTTCCACGATGGTAAAGGTCGGCGACGGCACTTCACCACAATGCCCCATGGAGGCAATAATCGCCCGCGCGAGCGTGGTCTTGCCCGCCCCCAGATCGCCGGTCAGCGAGACGACGTCACCCGGCTTGAGCCGGTCGGCAATCCGTGCCCCAAAAGCCTCGACAGCCACAAGGTCTGGCAGATCGACAATCACGGCAGGATGATGATCGCGCTGGTACCCTGCCCTTTTCGACTGGTAATCTCGAGCGCGCCGCCATGCGCTTCGATCAACTGTCTCGCCAGCGGAATGCCAAGGCCCTGCCTTCTTTCAACACCTGTGCCGTCGGTACTCGGCCTAATGCCTTCAAGAGCGCGCGCCAGTTCGGAATGGCTCATGCCCTGACCATTGTCGGTAATGCTGATGCGTGTCGCCTCGCGCCGCGCACGAATTTCCACGCGAATACGCCCTCCTTCGGGAGTGAAGGAAATGGCGTTATCCAGCAATTGCGCGATGGCACGGCGCAATTGCTGCGGATCGGCCTCAACCTTGCTGCCCGAATCGCCCCTGAGATCGAGGGTGATACCGGCATTCAGAATCCGCTCTTCGCGCTTGCGCACGATGTCGGTGACAAAGGGCATCAAGTCGACCGTTTGCTTGGTCAACGGCATCAGCCCAGCCTCGCTTTGCGACAGATCGAGCACATTTTCGACCTGTTCGGTCAGCTTGGTAACCGACTGTGCGATGGCCTCGACATAGTCGCGCGCCTGTGGCTGCAGCTCGCCCGCGACCCCGGACATCAGCAATTCGGCAAAACCGCCGATCGAGGTCAGCGGCGTGCGGAATTCATAGGACATGTTGGCGAGGAAACGAGTCATCACCGCATCGGCTTCTTCCAGCGCACGGTTGCGTTCACGGAGCGCTTCTTCTGCCTGTCGAGAGGCTGTCACGTCGAGTACGATCAACATACCGTTGCCATCGGGCAGCGGGACACCGGCGTAATCGAGCGTCCGACCATCGGCGAGTTCGGCAGTGCCTTCACGCTTGCGCCGATCGAGCGCCGCCGAGCGAATAACCTGGCCGATCGGTTCGATCTTCGTGCGGTCGGAAAGCTTTTCCGCGATGGCCTTGAGCAGGGATTCGGCCTGTGGATGCGCATCGAGCTCTTCCGGCTCAAGCCCCCAGATGGTCGGGAAGCTGCGGTTCCACAGCTCGAGATTGCCGTCGGGTGCGAACACCGCCAGCGCTTCGAACAGATTGTCGAACGTCGCGGTCCGTGTTCTCAACAGAGTATCGCGCATGGCGGATATGGCGAGCTGTTCGGTACGGTCTTCGGCGATCATCACCAGACCGCCATCGGGCAGTGGCTGCGCGACAATCCGCAGATGCTTGGAGTCGGGTAGCGGCCAGGCCTCTTCGAGCGGCTCGTCCGCGGTGAACCATTCGGCCCGTTCGTTGCGCCATGCCGGAAAATCACGAACTTCGGGAATGCGGCCATTTTCTCGCGCGACCATCAGGATGCGTTCGAAGCTGGTCCGCTCGTTGACCACGCCCGGTGGGAGCGAGAACACTCGATGGAATGGCTGGTTGGCAAAGGTGAGTTGGCGTTTGTCGTCGAATTGCGCGACACCGATCGAAAGCTGGTCGAGCATGGAGCGCTGCGCTTCGCGGAATGCCCGGAATTCGCGCGCCTGCTCTTCCATCTCCTCGATATCGACGGCGTAGCCGGCAATGCCTTCGCCGGCCAAGGGGAGGTCGGTAATACGCAAAGATCGCCGCGAGCCATTTATGGTGGCAGTAACGACCCGCTCGATCGCGGCACGTCGCTGCGCCGCCTGACAGGCAAATTCGGCCGCCGTCATGCCCCCGATCGATTCGACCAGTTCGATCTGGTTTTCGACCACCGCATCGGGCGTGGCCGCACCGACCGCCTCGACATAGGCCGAATTGACCAACCGCAGCTTGTAGTCCGGTCCGCGGAACCACATCGGCATCGGCGCCGCTTCGATCAGTCCGACAAGGGCACCGAAATCCTCGCGCGCACGGACCGCCTCATGCCGCAAGCGCTCCAGCTCATGTTCTGCCTCGGTAAAATCGAACACCCACACCAGCGCTGCGCCGATGGGCGACACCGAGGGGTCCGCGAGCCCACCGCGCAGGGCGAGCGAACGACTTGAACCCAAAGCAGTAACCGACATCACGAACGGCGCCGCGGTCTTCTGGGTGCGCCGGATATGCGCCGTCAGCGTGGAAAGCTGCTCCGCGCTCAGCCCGGCTTCGCTAGTGCCGGAGAGTTCGCTGAGAAAATCGGGCACACGATCGAGGCCGAGCCATCTTGCGAACCTGTCGGGTGCCTCGATCCGACCATCGGTGCGCACAAGCAAGGGAATCGCCGGCGATTCCTCGATCATCCGTCCCAGCCTTCGGGCGGACTTGCGAGTCGCCTCGCTGCCTGCAGCGCGGCTGCTGGCGCGGATCATCAGCCAGCCCGCCGCAATCGTCCAGCTTGCCAGAAGCAAACCGATCACGATGGTCAGCGTGGACGAAAGGGCGGTCATCGCCCGTCAGCTATTCCGGTGCAGCGCGCGATGCAATGGCGGCAAACGAATCAGTCCCCTGCCGCCTGCCTGTCGGACGATCAATAACGGTAATGCTCGGGCTTGAACGGACCCTCGACCGGGACGCCAATATAATCCGCCTGCTCCTGCGAAAGCTTGGTCAGCTTCACGCCGAGCTTGTCGAGGTGAAGCGCAGCGACCTTTTCGTCGAGGTGCTTGGGCAGGACGTAGACGTCGTTCTCGTAATCGTCGGACTTGGTCCACAGCTCGATCTGCGCAAGCACCTGGTTGGTGAAGGAGCAGCTCATCACGAAGCTGGGATGGCCGGTCGCACAGGCGAGGTTCACCAGTCGGCCCTTGGCCAGAACGATGATTTCCTTGCCATCGGGGAATTTCACCAGATCGGTGCCGGGCTTCAGCTCGGTCCATTCGTAATTGTCGAGCGCGGAGATCTGGATCTCGCTGTCAAAGTGGCCGATGTTCGCAACGATCGCCATCGGCTTCATCGCCTTCATGTGTTCGGCGGTGATGACGTCCTCGTTACCGGTGGTGGTGACGAAGATGTCGGCGCGGGTCACCGCGTCCTCCATCGTCACCACTTCATAGCCTTCCATTGCCGCCTGCAGGGCGCAGATTGGGTCGATTTCGGTAACCAGAACGCGCGCACCGCCGTTGCGCAGCGACTGGGCCGAGCCCTTGCCGACATCGCCATAGCCGGCGACGCAGGCGACCTTGCCACTCAACATGACGTCGGTCGCGCGGCGGATCGCATCGACCAGCGATTCGCGGCAGCCGTAGAGGTTATCGAACTTGGACTTGGTGACGCTGTCGTTCACGTTGATCGCCGGGAACGGCAACTTGCCTGCCTTGGCGAGGTGATACAGGCGGTGGACGCCTGTGGTCGTCTCTTCGGACACGCCCTTGATCGCCTTGACGCTCTTGGTGAGGTAACCGGGCTTCTTCCTGAGGAATTCCTTGAGCGCGCGCTGCATCTCGATTTCCTCGGCGTTCTGGGGCTCGGGCATTTCCTCGCCCGCTTCGATGCGAGCGCCCCACAGCGCGAACATGGTGGCATCGCCGCCATCGTCGAGGATCAGATTGGCGGTCAGATCTTCATCCGTCTCGCTCGACCAGTCGAAAATCTTGCCGACATAGTCCCAGTAATCCGCAAGGCTTTCACCCTTGATCGCGAACACCGGAATACCCTGCGCAGCGATAGCGGCAGCGGCATGGTCCTGGGTCGAGAAGATATTGCACGTCGCCCAGCGGACGTCGGCACCCAATGCCACCAGCGTTTCGATCAGCACAGCAGTCTGGATCGTCATGTGGAGCGAGCCGGTGATGCGCGCGCCCTTCAATGGCTGGGCATTGCCGAATTCCTCGCGAATGGCCATCAGACCCGGCATTTCGGTTTCGGCGATCTTGATTTCGGCCTTGCCGTAATCGGCCAGCGCAATGTCCTTGACGACGTAATCGGTAGCTTTGGTCACAAGCATAAGTCCTTCGGGCGGAATGGATTGCTGGTCGCCCGAAAATGCAAAGGGGCGACGCCTCGATTGGCGCCGCCCCTAGCTCCTCCCGTCGACAAGAGCAACCGCCCTCGCCTTGTCCCCCAGATCGAGAGGATGCGTGGTTAGTTGGCCATCGCCCACTGGCCGCGCGGCGAACGGGCAAGCAGTTCGTTGGCAGCCGATGCGAGATGGCTGGAATCCTTGTCCCGCGCCAGCGCCTGGGTCGCCTGCTTCAACTGGCCACAATTAAGCCAAGGATGACCCTGCCCATATTCATTGGCCATACCAACGCTGATCTTGTCGAGAGCGCGCTTCGCGCCATTTTGACCATGCGAATGGACCAACCGCGCTTGCAGCGTGCGGCTGGCAAGATTGAGGTCGGACAGGTGAGCAGCGGAAAAACGCCGGTAATCGGCTTGGAAATTGTCCGAAGTGGTACGGCAGCGCAGTGACGTCACCATCAACATGATGTCCAGTTTGCGTACGGCTTCGGCATTGGAAGTGATGACGCCGGCATTCGCCGGAAACGATGTGAACGCGAGCGCGCCAGATAGCACACCGACAATTGCAGATTTCAAATAACCCATGACCCTTGGTCTCCCCGAAAGCGAAGACTCCCGATGCCCCCGCTACCGGTGCAACATTGCTCAAGAGATTTTACCGGAGGTTAAACCATCAACGTAAAACGCCCTTAACCATCCGATAGTGGCCTTGTCTGAACGCGGCGGGCCACTAAGTCTGACCCACAAGATTTGCGACAAGGAGTTCCGACAATGACGATTTCCGTAGGTGACCAGCTTCCCGATGTGGCTTTGGTAAAGGCGACCGAGAACGGACCCGAAAAAGTTCAGTCCAGCGAATATTTCAAGGGTCGCAAGGTCGCACTGTTTTCCGTCCCCGGTGCATTTACCCCGACCTGTTCGGCGCGACACCTGCCCGGATATATCGACAAGGCCGGCGATCTTAAGGCCAAGGGTATCGATGAAATCGCCTGCACTGCGGTCAACGATGCTTTTGTGCTCGGCGCATGGAAATCCTCCAACAATGCCGATGACGTGACCATGCTGGCCGATGGCAATGGTGATTTCGCCGAAGCGCTTGGCCTGACAATGGACGGTTCCGGTTTCGGCATGGGCAAGCGTGGACAACGCTTCTCTATGGTGGTCGACGATGGCGTGGTGAAGGAACTCAACGTCGAAGCGCCGGGCGATTTCTCGGTCTCGAGTGCCGAGCACATGCTCGGCCAACTCTGAACTGACGGCCAGCTCTGAATACAAAACGGGCGGCAGGTTTGAACCTGCCGCCCGTTTTCATTCCATGCCGGTGACGCTCAACCGAATCCCATCAGGCTGAGCACCTCTTTGCGGCTGCGCTGATCTTCGCGGAACACGCCCATCATGCGGCTGGTCACCATCCCGACGCCCGGAGTCCTGACTCCTCTTGCCGTCATGCAAGCATGCTCAGCCTCGATCACGACCGCAACACCGTGCGGATGAAGATTGTCCCAGATGCATTGCGCGACCTGCGCAGTCAGTCGTTCCTGCACTTGCAACCTGCGCGCGAAACCGTGGAGCACTCGCGCCAGTTTGGAGATGCCGACCACGAAATCGGTCGGCAAATAGGCGATATGCGCACGGCCGATGATCGGGGCCATGTGGTGTTCGCAATGCGACTGGAACGGGATGTCCTTCAGCAGCACGATTTCATCATAACCACCGACCTCTTCGAATACGCGCGAGAGATGGATTGCGGGATCTTCTTCATATCCGACGCAATATTCCTTCCATGCGCGCGCGACCCGTGCAGGTGTATCCACCAACCCTTCACGTGTGGGATCGTCTCCGGCCCATTGGATCAAGGTGCGCACGGCATCCTGAACATCCGCGGGGACTTCGGGCTTGCCGCGCGGATCGTCTTCGTCTGGGCCGACCAGGCTGCTCATCTGCGTACTTTCTGTCTGAGTTTTGTCATTCGCGCTCGAATGCGCGACAGGGGGCTACCCTTACGGAAGAGACCGCCCTTGGCAAAGGGCTCGAACATGTCGTCCGGACTTTCCGGATCAAGAAATTCGGATTCGGCCAGAGTGCGTTCGACGTCGGTAAGTTCGGGCGGAACGTATCGCTTGAGGTAGCGGCCCGATTTCTCGATCCGGCTTTCAATCAGCGCACGCATCGATCCATACTTTTCGAGCAATGCGGGCACTTCTTCCTCTTCGAGATCCAGGTGCTCGGCGAGCAAGGAATATCGCAGGCGCTGGATCGCTGGCCCGCAATGGGCGTTACGCTCTCGCGCAGAATCGATGAATACGTCGCATTCGCTGTCGAGTCCCATCGAACGATTGTTGAAGTTAGCCGACCCGATGTGCAGCACCTCATCGTCGACGATCATCAGCTTGGCATGGACATAGATCGATTTCCGGCCTGTCATAGGCACCCAGAGCGAAAACCTGTCATCGCTATCGATCGCTTCGATGCAGGCGGTAAGGGATGCGCGCGCATGATCCATTGCCTGCTGTTCCAGCCAGCCATCGGCGTGTTCGGGATGGACGATCACGATTTCGGGCGGATCGTCGTCCTGCGCGCGCTCGATAATCGCTTCTGCAATCGTGCGTGACGCGAAATACTGCGATTCGGCGTAAATGAAATGCTTGGCGCGGCGGAAGTGACTCACGAAGAGCGCTTCGATTTCGCGAACTTCATCCCAGTTGCGATAGGTCGCGCGAGTCCGTGCGATGCCGATCTCGACATTTTCAAATTGCGGTTCGAGCGCCTCGGGCCAAAGAGAAATCGACGCGGGCTCGATCGAGGGCATCGGCTTTCCTCCAGCCCTGATCCAGCGATCTTCGCCGATTTCTGCCAGCACGTCGGCAACTTCGCCTTCCATCATCATCGACGCATCGTGCCACGGATCGAAAGGTTTGCCTCGGGCGTTTTTCCGCCTCGGGTCTTCCTCCGCGTGAGCGCGTGTGTCCCATCTCCCGTCGGTCATGTCGATCCCACCGCAAACCGCGAGTCGATTGTCGAGAACCGCCAGTTTCTGGTGCTGCGAGCAGGCAATCGGATGCGCCTTGTCGAACTTGAAGGTAATCCTCGGGTGCCACATCCAGCGGATGACATCGAGCCACATGGAGCTGCGGATTATGAGCTGGATCACCCCGACGCTCCACTTCAGGATACGAATGTCCAGCCGCTTCCGGTGTCGGGCCAGCCAATCGATGAAGTTACCCAGTCGGCTGGGAAAGTCGCGAGAGAAAGGACGCTGCCACCATCTGCGCCCACGCAGGAGATGAATGCGCGTGTCGAAATCCCAGCCAATCAGGAAAATACGCCGTTCGGCGCGAAGCATCGCGTCCTGCATGTGGGCAAAGTAATCCGCGGCATCGACAATAACGCTCGCTTTTTCCGCGTGGGCATATCGCCAGACATCAGGCCCCACCCCAGGGCTCAACCGCGAGATGTTCTTGTCCGCTGCTGCATCGTCCGGATTCACCACTCGCGATTATTCCTGCATCTCTTGCGGTAACAGTCGCATGGTCGCTTCCCCTGATATTGCGCCGCGTGCATCGTGCATCGTGCATCGTGCATCGTGCATCCTGGCATTGACATCCAACCGCAACCTCTCCCGCATGTTCCAGACCGGCAGTCGGTGCAACCCCATCACCGCAACGAAAGCGGCATTTCTTGTTCGCGCGATACCCAGCCACCATATCGAGCCGACTATGGAACGATTGCCAAGCGTAGATGTCATGGAAGATATCGCTCGCGCCGTATTGCGGGAGCTTCCCGAAGATTTCCGTCGCCATCTTGCAGACGTGATCCTGCGGGTCGAGGATTTCGCGACAGTCGAGCAACTCGGGTCGGTCGGCCTGTCCGATCCGTGGCGTCTCAGCGGCCTTTACCAAGGCACGCCTGTGCCACTGGAAAGCGTATGGGAAAGCGGGCGGATGCCGCCACGTATCTGGCTATTCCGCCGCCCCCTGCTAGCCGAGATGCACGCTCGGCAGCTCTCGCTAGAAGCGATCGTGCGTCACGTGGTCATACACGAAGCCGGTCATCATTTCGGCTTTAGCGACGCCGATATGCACATGCTCGAGGACCACGCAGAGGAATAAACCTCAGACGATCACGCCATCGGTCCACCAGCGGCAGTATCGTGAAGCGGGAAAAATGGCGCGCCCGGAAGGATTCGAACCTCCGACCACCTGATTCGTAGTCAGGTACTCTATCCAGCTGAGCTACGGGCGCGCACCGGAGGGGGGCACATAGTCAGGCCATTCGAGCTTGGCAATCCCTATTCCGGGCCGACGACACCATCCGGCAATTTCTTTTCGAAAAGTTCCTTGCACAGCAACACATCGAGCGGTGGCCGTGCCAATTGCATAGCCTCGTCAGGCCGAAACCAATCGATGGAACCTCCCTCTTGTGCGGTCGGATTGCCGCGCCAATCGCGGCAAATGTAAAGCAGGATGACAAGCGAGGACTTGGCTTCCATCTCACAATTGTCGGCAAATGCGACCGGTTCCAAAGCCTCGCAATCAACCGCGATGTCCAACTCTTCCAACAGTTCGCGCACTAGAGCTTGTCTAGGATTTTCAGATGCTTCCATCTTTCCGCCAGGAAATTCCCACAAGCCGCCATGTTCCTTTTCCAAGGGCCTTCGATGCATCAGCCATCGCCCGTCTTCGCGCGCCAGCGCTGCGGCAACCACACAGATCGTTGTCGGATTATTTTGCAATTCGGATGGCTCCTTAAAGACTTTGTTTACACCTCGCCTTTTATTGGAAGTGCATCAGTCAGCAATGGATGGCCGGGGGACTGTCGATGCTTAATTTCATTTCACGAATTCTACGTGACGAAAACGGCGCGACGGCTGTCGAATACGGACTGATTCTTGCGCTGGTTTTTCTGGCGATGATCGGAGCAGTCCGAACATTTGGCCAGAACGCGATCACTATGTGGAACAATATCTCCACGACGATCTCGAACACAAGCGCTTGAAAAACGGGTCAGGTGGCGAGTTAGGAAATTCTAAACTCTTATCTGACACAAACGCTAAACCTGCTCGAATTCGGGTGGGTCGGGTACCGAAGACTGAACCAGGAGACGACCATGAAGTTCATCAACAAGCTGGCTCGTGACGAGCAGGGCGCCACCGCCATCGAATACGGCCTTATCGCAGCCCTGATCGCAGTTGCCGCGATCACCGCTATGTCCACTCTGGGCACCAAGCTTTCGTCGACCTTTAACAACGTCGCGACGAGCATGACCACTTCGGCCTAATTACCGAACTGGAAACACAAACGGAAGCGGCGGGATTTTCCCGCCGCTTTTGTTTTGCCCGGACGCTTCGCATGCTTGCCACTATTTGATCGCCTTAGTCTGACGCGAGACAGGCAAACGCAAGGTGAGCGGCAGACTACCGCCACTCAAGTTCGGTCATTCAATCTACAAATCCGTGCTGGAAGCAGGCTTAGCCCGCCAGCGTAAGAAAGCGCTCTTCGCGCATACGCAGCAAATCCTTGCTCGCAAGCTTCGCCAGCCCATCCAGCTCTTCACCGACTGCCTGCGCCAGAGATCTGGCTGTCGCCTCGGTATCGCGGTGTGCGCCGCCCAGCGGTTCAGGAACGATCCGATCGATCACTCCGAGCTGGGCAAGCTGTTGCGCACTCACCTGCATCGCTTCCGCCGCATCGGCAGCCTTGTCCGCGGTGCGCCACAAGATCGAAGCACAACCTTCAGGGCTGATAACCGAATAGACGGCATGTTCCATCATCAGCACACGTTCCGCACTGGCTAGCGCAACCGCGCCACCGGAGCCGCCCTCGCCCACGATCACCGCCACCATCGGGACCGGCAGTGCCAGGCACGCTTCGGTCGCGCGGGCAATCGCTTCGGCCTGGCCACGTTCTTCAGCCTCAATTCCCGGAAAAGCGCCAGAAGTATCGACCAACGTAACCACTGGCAGGCCAAACCGCCCGGCCAGTTCCATCAGCCGGATCGCCTTGCGATAGCCTTCGGGTTTGCCCATGCCGAAATTGTGCTTGATCCGGCTGGCTGTATCATGGCCCTTTTCATGCCCGATCAGCACCACACGCCGTTCGCCGAGTCTGGCCAGCCCGCCCAGAATAGCCTGATCGTCACCATAAGCGCGATCGCCCCCCAGAGGCAGGAACTCGTCGAATGCGTGTTCGACGTAATTGCGAAAATGCGGTCGTGCCGGATGGCGTGCGACTTGCGTCTTCTGCCAGGGTGTCAGCGTCGCATAGGTGCGCCTGAGCAATTCGTCGCTTTTGGCTTCGAGACGCGCAACTTCGGTTTCGATATCGACCGAATCGCCCGCTGCGGATTGACGCAGCTCGGCAATACGCTGTTCGAGTTCGGCGACGGGGCGTTCGAATTCGAGGAAACTTTGCATCGGCAGGGCGCTAGTCGCACTCGCGCGCCGGTGCAAGCGGATGGCGTTCGTTTACCAGCTGCACCAAGCGCGCGGCATCCACATGGGTGTATATCTGGGTGGTCGCGATATCGGCGTGTCCAAGCAACGTTTGGAGCACGCGCAAGTCGGCCCCGCCTTCCAGCAAATGAGTCGCAAAGGCATGGCGCAAGACGTGCGGGCTGACACCGCCAGGATCGATCCCCGCCCGAATCGCCAAGCCCTTGAGCAATTGATAGAGCCGGATCCGAGTAAGATGCTTTTTTCCGGAGGGAAAGAGATAGGTCGACGTCGCCGGCCGGACAGCAATCCATCTCGCCAGAGCGTGACGCGCTCGTGTGCTTACAGGCACCATCCGCGCAACTTCGCCCTTGCCGGTAACGGTCAGAAACGGTGCATCGCGCGGGACGGCAGCCAACGGCAAACCGACCAGCTCGCTGGCCCGAAGCCCCGAACCATAGAGCAGTTCAACCAACGCCAGCATCCGGGAGGTGGAAACTTCGCCATTGCCGGCTTCCAGTTCGGCGCGCGCAAACAAACGCTCCACATCATCATGCGAGAGAATTTTCGGTAGCGGTCGACGCGTCGGGGGGCGCGGCAATGCATGGCTGGGGTCATCCGCCCGCAAGCCCTCCTCCAGCAGGAAGCCGTAAAATTGCCGCAGAGCAGATGCCTTGCGCGCCACGCTGGATGGAGCAAGGCCCGACCATAATTGTTGCAATTTCTCCAGATTGGACGCCTTGGCTCCTGCCAGTTCGCCGATCGCATTTTCGGCCTGTTCCAGATCGCGGCGATAGGCCGCCAGCGTATTTTGGGCCGCTCCGCGTTCGACCGCGAGCATGGAGAGGAAATCTTCGAGCTCGCTCAAATCAGGCGCGCGCGACCGCCTCGGCGGCGATCATCCGTGCCTCTGCCGAAAGGCCCACCTTGTCGAGCGAGCGCACGATGTGGAACAGGAACAGCGGCGTCATTTGCGACCATGAATCGCCCTGCATCCCCAGCCCGGCCAGCAGCGCGACCATCGCCTGATTGCCATCTTTTGCCGCGGCGTCGATCGAGCGGGTCCAGCGGTCCTGCCGTGCCAGATTGAATTTCAGCTTGCTCGCATACTCATTGGCGACATTGCCATCGACCCGGCCAAGCCCGGCAAGGCCGGCCACCAGCAGCCGGCTGCGCTGTTGCCGCTTGCTGTTGTCCGCACTGAGGTAATCGGACAGGTCGCTGTCGCTGGCGTTCTGTCGAGCAGGATTGGACAAAGCAATGAGCGCCCATGCCTGACTGCCGCCCGCGACCGCGGGGGCCCAGCGCACCGCATCGCGATCGAGACCGGCGGTGAGCATCGAGGCCACCAGATCGCCAGCGTCGCCATCGAAGCTCTTGTCGGCGGGCATCCGCGCTGCGGCATAGGCGGTCAGGACATAACGCCCGTACCTGTCGCCCTCACCACCTTTCCAGATGGATTTGATCGCCGTCAGTCGGTCTGCGGGGTCGCCCCCGACATAGGCGTCGCGCAACGTCTGTGCGGTCGGATCGGTGGCGCCTTGTGCTCCCTCATTATTATAGATTTGCGAATAGAGATCCACCAACGCCGCCGAAGACAGCACTCCCGCCCTCGCCGCGAAAACGGCGTCTCCGGCACGGTCCTCAGGCGCGAGCATCGGGGCAGTGGCGTCGGCCAAACGATAGTAGCGGCCTGCTCCATCCAGCAGTTTTCCAGGAATGGTCTCGCCCACCGCATTGGCCAACGCGAATCGCCATGGCGTAAGCGTGTCGACGTCATCCCATTCGATGGTCACAGAGCGGTTCTGTCCGCCTGCCGCACCGGCAAAGCGCCGCGCGAGCAGCACATCGATACGGTCGATCTTGCCGGAATTCATCATCCGCCGCAGGTCGACCTCCGAACGGTCTTCTTCACCAGCATAGGCATTGCAGATCGCTGCCAGCATCCGCCATTGCGCATTATCGCCACCGCGCGACAGGCGCACGGCAGGGCAAGCTCCGAGTAAGTCTGCCGTGCCGAGATAGGCTTGCAGCGCAGCCGCGCTCAGCGCGGGCGTGTAGTTCGCGGTGTCGACATCCTGGACGAGCGCACGAGCGGCGGCGAATTCACCCATCCGGTCGAGCAAGGCGGCGCGCATTGCGGCAAAGTCTGCCGGATTCATACCCTCTGGTGCAGCAAGGCGACTGGCGAGCGCGCGTCGCAACAAAATATGGCCCCAGCGCGAAACCAACGGTCCCTTGTTCCCGTCCAGCACTGCCTTCACCAGCGCGGCGGGCTGATGGGCAAGCGACTTGACCGGCAACCCGCCTTCGGTGGGCGCAATGATGCCCACACGCGCCATCGATCGCTGGGCGGCGGGGGGAATATCGACCTTGGGCTTGAGGCCGAACAAATCGTCGAGCTGGTCGGTCGACATCGCCTGAAGCTGTTGCAAGGTCGGAATATTGCCCAATGTCGAGGGATCGACAGCGCCGTTGGACGGGAGCGGCTGGACAATTTCGCCCGACTGCGTCGGCACGGCTGCCGGCGGGCGCGATGACGCGTTAGCCGACGGGCTCGGCGTGGGTGCAGGCGCAACCGGTCGGGCACGGGTTGGCGTAGGAGTAGGCGCAGGCTTGTCGAAACCGGGAGGCAGCAGGTCTTCAGGGCCGTTCTGCGCCAGCACGCCGGTTTGCGCGCCCAATAGTGCGGCGCCCATTGCAATCCCGGCAACAGTCGCAAGCCATGCGCGCCGCTTCATCGTGCACTCCCCGGGACAGCAACCGATTGTTCGATCACCCGCATCGGTCGTTCTCCGCCATTATACCAGGCAGCGAAAACTATCAGGCAAAAAAGGGCTATCAAGGCCAGCGTCATTCTTCGTCCGATCATATGCCCAATCAGGCCTTCGCGTCCCGTCACTTTCATTCGCTTGCGCGCCCGATAGCCCATCTATAGGCCGAGCGGCAATGACCCAGGCAAGCGAAATCACCCCTGCAGAAATTGCCGCGCTCTCCCGCCGTATCGACCGACCATTGGTTCTGGTAGGCCTGATGGGCACCGGCAAGTCGACCGTAGGGCGCCGGGTCGCCTCCCTGATCGAGACCGATTTCGTCGATAGCGACGAAGAGATCGAACACGCCGCGCAGCTGAGTGTGGCCGAAATATTCCAGGAGTTCGGGGAACCCTATTTTCGCGACGGAGAGCGCCGCGTCATTGCAAGACTGATCGAGGAGGGGCACGGCGTCATCGCCACAGGCGGTGGCGCCTTTATCGATCCCGAAACGCGGGCGCTGATCCTTTCGCGCGCGATCGCCGTGTGGCTCGATTGCGACATCGATATCCTCGTGCAGAGAACCAGCAAACGCAACGACCGTCCACTGCTTGCGCAGGGCAACCCCCGGGAGATTCTCACAAAGCTGAGCGAGACCCGTAAACCTATCTACAGCGAAGCGCAGGTGCGCGTGGAAACAGGCGTCGCGCCTCATCATCGCACCGCGCTGAGCATTCTGGAGGCAATCGATAGATGGCTGTAATTCCCGTTGCGCTGGCTGGGCGCAGCTATGAGGTCCATGTCGAACGCGGCCTGCTCGAACGAACCGCAACTCTGGCACAGGCTTTCCTGCGCAAGAGACGTGTCCCGGTGGTTGCCGATACGAACGCACGACACATGCACGGCGCAAGGTTGGAGCGGTCTCTGGTGGAAGCGGGGTATGAGGTCGCATGGTTCGACGTAGCGCCGGGCGAAGGCTCCAAGAGCTGGAATGGGCTGGCGCAAATGTGCGACTGGCTGTTAGCCGAAGGCGTTGAGCGCGGAGATCACGTGATGGCGCTGGGCGGCGGAGTGGTTGGCGATCTGACGGGCTTTGCCTGCGCGATCCTCAAGCGCGGCTGCGGCTTCATCCAGCTTCCCACGACATTGCTGGCGCAGGTCGACAGCTCGGTAGGCGGCAAGACCGCGATCAACACCACAGCGGGCAAGAACCTTGTCGGTGCGTTTCACCAGCCCTCCCTCGTGCTCGCCGATCTCGATACGCTGGGCACCCTGCCTCAGCGCGAATTGCGCGCCGGCTATGCCGAAGTGCTGAAATATGGCGTGCTGGGAGATGCCGCCTTCTTCGATTGGCTCCAGGACAATGGGCCTGCGGTCGTGGCCCTCGATAACGAGCCGTTGCAACATGCCGTCGCTACCAGCGTAGCCGCAAAAGCCAGGATCGTCGCAGCGGACGAGCGCGAGACCGACGACCTGCGTGCGCTGCTCAATCTCGGGCATACGTTCGGCCATGCGCTCGAAGCCGAAACGGGCTTTTCGGATCGTTTGCTGCACGGCGAAAGCGTGGCGCTGGGGATGGTGCTGGCGGCACGATATTCTGCGCGTATCGGTCTGATCGAAGCCCAGGATGCGGCTTCGGTCACTCAGGCCGCCCGTGTCGTCGGGCTACCGACAGAGCTGTCTGCGCTTGGACTGAAATGCACAGGCACAAGGCTGGTCGATCATATGCGGCACGACAAGAAGATGGACGCGGGCACCCTGCCCTTCATCCTGCTGCGCGCCATCGGTAAGGCGTTCGTGGCTCGCGATGTCGCACTGTCCGACGTCGCCAGCTTCCTCGACGAGCAATTGCAAGCGCAATGATCGCGAATCTTGAACGCGACAAACTTTGTTTCGCGAGCTAGTTGGTCGCAAACGATACCAGAATTTCCGGGAGAATCGCGTGTCAGTAGCCGAAGCCACCCCAGACCATATCGACAAAGTCGCCCACAAGGATGACCGGGCCTTCCTCGGCCATCCCAAGGGACTGGGTTATCTCGGCTTTGTCGAGGGGTGCGAGCGGTTCTCCTATTATTCGATGCAGACCCTGCTCGTTCTCTACATGACCAACTACCTGCTGCATCCCGATCATGCAGCGGGCGTGCTGGGCCTGAGTTGGGTCAAAAGCTACACCGGACTTGACGGCCAGCCGCTCGCCTCCAAGATTTTCGGCACATACACGTCGCTGGTCTATCTCACCCCGATCTTCGGCGGGATCATCGCCGATCGCTGGCTCGGGCGCCGCGCCGCGCTGGTAGCGGGCGGGATCGTGATGTCGATCGGCCATTTCCTGATGGCGATCGAAGGCGCGTTCTTCTTCGCCCTGCTCTCGCTGATCGTCGGAGTCGGGCTGTTCAAGGGCAATATCGCCAGCCAGGTCGGCGAGCTTTACGGTGAGAACGATGATCGCCGGGGCATGGCGTTCCAGATCTTCTACATCTTCATCAACGCCTCGGTGATCATCGCCCCGCTGGTCTCAGGAACACTCGGGCAGGACGTAGGCTGGCACTATGGCTTCGGCACCGCGGGCATCGTTATGGTGCTGGGCTTGCTGATCTATCTCAAGGCAGGTCCGTATCTTCCCGCCGACAACCGGCCCGACCGGTCGGAAAGGGCCGCAGGCAAGACCGCCCGACCCAAGATGAAGGCGGAAGATTGGCCGCGCCTCATCGCACTGCTGGTGCTCGTGCCGGTTCTCGCAATTACGCTGCTGACCAATCAGGAGATCTTCAACGCCTATCTTGTGTGGGCGGATCAGAAATTCACCCTGACCCTGTTCGGCTATCACTTCCTGTCGAGCTGGATGATCACCATCGACGCTACGCTGTCGTTTACGATGCTGGTCGCCGTGGCGGGCTTCTGGGCGCTCTACCGCAAGCGCACCGGGACCGAGCCGGATGAGATCACCAAGATGATTATCGGCACCGTGTTCGTGATCCTGGGTGGTCTGTGCCTCTATATGGCCGCGGTGACTGCCGGGACCGGCAAGGTCGGGATGTTCTGGCCCCTGATGTTCCACTTCATCAACTCGATCGGCTTCGGGATCATGATGCCCGTCAGCCTGGCCCTGTTTTCCAAGCTCGCGCCCAAGGCGATCAACGCGACTGTGATCGGGATCTATTACTTCGCCTTCGTTGGCGCGAACTATGTCGTCGGCATCGTTGGTGGCTGGTACTCGACCATGCCAACGCCCGAATTCTGGCTCGTCCATGTCGCCAGCGCAGTCATCGGTCTGGTCGCCTTCGTGCTGTTCAAGCTGCTGCTCGCCAAGCGCTTGATGGAGGATGCCGAAGGCGTTGCATGACGATCGTCGTTCGCGCGGCCGATCTCGACAATCCGCAAGTCATTGCGCTGATCGCCGCGCACCAGCGCGATATGCTCGGAGCGTCGCCCCCGGTCACCTCTTTCGCGCTCGATCTGTCAGGCTTGCAGGATCATGCGGTGAGCGTTCTGGCAGCTTGGGATGGGCCAACGCTGGCAGCGATAGGGGCGCTCAAACGCCTCGCGCCCGACCATGGCGAGCTCAAATCCATACGCACGGCCCCGGCATTCCTTCGCCGCGGTATTGCCCGACAGTTGCTAGAAGCCCTGATAGATTTGGCGCGGAACGAAGGGCTGACGCGCCTCAGCCTCGAAACCGGTTCGGGTGAAAAGTTCGAACCCGCGTTGGCGCTCTATCGCCAACGCGGGTTCGTGAACGGACCGGCTTTCGCCGACTATAGTATCACCGACTTCAATCAGTGCCTGCACCTCGATCTTTAGGTCGATCTGCGCAGCGGCCAATCCTCAGGCGACTGCGGGACGCTTGGACGCCAGCTTGGCGATATTGTTCGAAGCAGCAACCGAGGTGTCGATAATGGCGGAATAATCCTTCATCATCGCATCGTGCTCGACGAAAAGCTTCTCGATTTCGTCTCGCCGACGCAGCAGTGTGTAGGCTATGCCCGGCGCCAGGCTTTCGCCTTCGCCGATCTTGCCAAGGATAGCCGCCAGATCGCTGACGGTCGCTTCCTCGGGCGATTTGAAGAAATGGCCCTTGCTATCGAAGAACCCGATACCTTTGCGTGCCATGATTGCGTTCTCCTTGCCGACCGGACCTATCCCGAATCGGTTGAAGGGATTTTGAATGTGAGTTCGACCCAAAACCAGCGTATTTACCTTGAATCGCAATCTACGATCAATTTCATTACTTAATGGAAAGCCCTATCGCTGCGGCCTTTCCTGATCTGGGAAAAATAGACGCCACTTTTGTAATTAATTGAAAGCTCAAAACAGCAACAATTACGCTACGCTGATTGCAAGCGTCGATCTTAACGGTTTCGCTATGCCGCGATTGAGCATGGACGCCGCCCGAACCACAAGTTTCGGACCACTGGCCGACCGGCTAGTGCATCAGAACAAGCGCGATCCGTTTGGCACCGGCTTGTCCGGCGCGAACAGCACAACCTCACCCGCATCGTCGGTGAAGCCCAGCGTCAGCACTTCGGACATCGCCGGGCCGACCTGGCGCGGCGGAAAGTTGATCACCGCCGCAATTTGTCGGCCGATAAGGTCGTCCACTTCGTAATTTGCAACGATTTGCGCACAGCTTTTCTTGTGCCCGATCGCCGGACCGAAATCGATCAGCAGCCGGTAGGACGGCTTTCGCGCTTCCGGAAACTCCTGCACCTCGACCACTGTCCCGATGCGGATATCGCATTTGAGGAAATCCTCGAACGCAATTCCGGCTGCGGCTGGCGCCTCGGGATCATGCAGGAGATGCACGGATCTATTCCAGCTCGAGAATGATCTCGTCAACGGCCAGACTGTCGCCCTCTGCAGCGTTGAGCTTGCTCACCACCGCTTCCTTTTCGGCGCGCAGTATGTTTTCCATTTTCATCGCCTCGACCGTCGCCAGCGGCTGGCCCGGCTGGACGGTATCGCCCTCGCCAACATGCAGTTTTACCAGCAGACCCGGCATCGGGCAGATCAACAGCTTGGAAAGATCCGGCGGTACCTTTTCGATCATATGCTGCGTGAGATGGGCAATGCGTTCCGGCAGGATGCGCAGCTCGTGTTTCGCCCCGCGCGTCGTAATCCGATAGCCGGTTCGTGTCGGCTCAAGCTGTAGCCCATAGGTTTCGAGCGGTTCGGAATCCTCGTCGGCATCGTTTTCGAACAACGCGACCTCTACGAAGCGATCGCCCGGTGTGTAAGCCAGCTCCAGCGTTACGGGATGACCATCAACCGTTATCGCATCTTCCTCAAGACAGACGGCGTGGTCCTCGCCGGAAATCGTGACAGCCCAATCGCCCGGAGGCGGCATCGAACCGTTGAGTTGCCCCTCGATCCGCTGAGCCCGGTCAGCATCGGCTGTGGCGATCACGCCGGCAACCGCGCATAATACGCCGGTCAGCCGACCATCGGCGGGCGCGCCGTGGAAGCCTTCGGGATATTCCTCGGCGATGAAACCGGTGGTCAGTTCGCCCGAGCGGAAGCGCGGATGTTGCATGATCGCGCTGAGGAAATCGACGTTGTGGCCCAGCCCCTCGAGCCGGAAAGCGTCGAGAGCGGCAACCTGCTTGTCCGCCGCTTCGTCGCGCGTCTCGCCCCAGGTGACGAGCTTGGCAATCATCGGGTCGTAAAACATCGAGACTTCGCCGCCCTCGAACACGCCATCATCGACGCGCACGCCGTCGACGCCGCGACGGCCATTTTCGGCGCCGTCATCGGTCCAGCCTTCGACCGGTGGCTGGTAGCGGACCAGTCGCCCGATGCTGGGGAGGAAACCGCGATAGGGGTCTTCGGCATAGACCCGGTTTTCGATCGCCCAGCCGTCGATGCCGATGTCGTCCTGCGTGAACGGCAGCTTCTCGCCGTAAGCCACGCGGATCATCTGTTCGACCAGATCGACCCCGGTGATCGCCTCGGTCACCGGATGTTCGACCTGCAGGCGGGTGTTCATTTCGAGGAAGTAAAAGCTCTCCCCGCTCGGGTCCGCACCGCTGACGATCAGTTCGACCGTCCCCGCGCTGTAATAGCCGACCGCGCGCGCCAAGGCGACGCACTGCTCGCCCATGGCCTTGCGCATTTTGGGCGTGACGAAAGGCGACGGCGCTTCCTCGACCACCTTCTGGTGGCGGCGCTGGATGCTGCATTCGCGCTCGTTGAGATAGACAATGTTGCCGTGCTTATCGCCCAGGATCTGGATTTCGATATGGCGCGGGTTGAGGATGAATTTTTCGAGGAACACGCGCTTGTCGCCAAAGCTGTTCAGCCCTTCGCGCTGGGTCGCCTCGAACCCTTCTTCGACGTCTTTGTCATTATGCGCCAGTCGCATGCCCTTGCCGCCGCCGCCAGCGCTCGCCTTCATCATGACCGGATACCCGATCTTGTTGGCCCATTTCAGCGCGTCGGCCGTCGTCTCGACCTCTCCTTCGGAACCTGGGACGGTGTTGACGCCTGCTTCCTTGGCCAGCTTCTTGGATTCGATCTTGTCGCCCATCGCGGTGATCGCACCAACTGGAGGGCCGATGAATTCGATCCCTTCCTTGGCCAGTGCCTCGGCAAAGCTGGCGCGTTCGGACAGGAAACCATAGCCCGGATGCACCGCTTCGGCCCCGGTCTGCTTGCAGGCGGCAATGATCTTGTCGGCGAGCAGATAGCTTTCAGACGCAGGAGGCGGCCCGATATGCACCGCCTCGTCCGCCATGCGGACGAAAGGCGCTCGGGCATCGGCATCGGAATACACGGCGACGGTCTGGATACCCATGCGGCGCGCCGTCTTGATAACCCGGCAGGCGATTTCGCCGCGATTGGCGATAAGGATCTTCTTGAACATAGCTGCTCCGGGTAAGGAATTGATCGCTTTCGTCAATGCCCTCACCCGGAGTGCCGTTCAAGCACCTGGCTTAGGTCGCGCCTATTTGCGCATGTAGACGAGCTCGGATTCCGACTTTTCGATCAGTCCGCCGAATTCCTTCCACATCGCCTGGACCTTCTCCTTGTCGCCGCCCATGGATTCGAGCAGCGCCTTGTTGAAGGCCACATCGCGCGGCGTGTATTTGTATTCCATCGAGCCGAGACCGTCTTCGACAGGGAAAATGGCTATCACATCCCACTCGCCGGTCATGGCATTGAACACCATCGGTGACTTGTTGCCGACCTTGGCATCGATCGCCATCAGCTTCTTCGTCATCTCGGTGAACTTTTCCATCGAACCCGGCTTCAGCTCGTAATGCACGACATAGTAATAGCCGGCAGCATCACGCTTCTCGACCTTGTCCTGAGCAACGGAGATAGACGGCACGGCAAGCGACAGCGCCGCCGCAAAAGCAAGCATTTTTTTCATGATGAAGCCCCTGTTTCTTGTTGAAAACAGCGACCCGCAAGAACCGTTCTGGCTTGTTGGCTCAAAAGAGCGAAGGCGACCCTAAGTTGCTCTCAAGATTGAGTCAAACTGCGCTCAAGCTACTCCGCCACCTCGACTTCGCGACACGCCCGCATCGGCTCTTCACCCACAAGCGCCGTCAGCCCCAGCTTCGCCATCAGCGCGGCATCGCTGTCGTCGCCCGCGTTTGGGGCGGTCAGAAGCTTGTCTCCGGTGAAGATCGAGTTTGCACCGGCCATGAAGCACAGCGCCTGCGCTGCTTCGGACATCGACTCACGACCCGCCGAAAGGCGCACCATGCTCATCGGCATCGTGATCCGCGCCACAGCCACGGTGCGGACGAACTCGATATCGTCGATCTTCGCGAGCGGCGTGTCGGCCAGCATATCGCCCAGCACAGTACCCTTGACCGGCACCAGCGCGTTGACTGGCACACTCTCGGGATGCCGCTCCAGCGTCGCCAGCGTGTGGACGAAGCCGACGCGGTCATCGCGCGTTTCGCCCATGCCGACGATCCCGCCCGAGCACACATTGATCCCCGCATCGCGCACGTTCTGAAGCGTGTCGAGCCGATCCTGGTAATTGCGGGTCGATATCACCCGCTCGTAATATTCCGGCCCGGTGTCGACATTGTGGTTGTAGTAATCGAGGCCCGCCTCTTTCAGCATGTCCGCCTGTTTGGGGGTGAGCATCCCCAGCGTCATGCAGGTTTCCAGCCCCATGTCGCGCACGCCCTTCACGATCTCGATGATCGCGGGCATGTCGCGGTCCTTCGGATTGCGCCAGGCAGCGCCCATGCAGAAGCGCTGGCTGCCGTGATCCTTGGCCTGTGCCGCCTTTTGCAGCACCGCCTGCACATCCATCAACTTGGTCGCCTCTACCCCACTATCCGCCTTCACGCTCTGCGAGCAATAACCGCAATCCTCCGGACAGCCACCGGTCTTGATGCTGAGCAGCGTGCACAGCTGGATCTGTTCGGGCGGGTGGAATTCACGATGGACGCTCGCGGCACGGAACAGCAATTCGGTAAAGGGAAGGTCGAAAAGATCCGCGATTTCAGCGCGGGTCCAGTCGGTGCGAATGTCGGTCATACAGGTTTCCTGGCAAGATAAAGGCCGATGGCCATCACGAAGAGGCCGATTACGCGCTTGGGCGTCAACGAAGACTGGATCACGCCGAGCAGACCAAAGTGGTCAATTAGCGCGGCAGAGATAAGCTGGCCCATCAAAACGAAGAAAATCGCATTGCCGAGGCCGATCTTCGGCGCGGAGAAGGCCACCGCCGAAGCATAGAACAGCATGAACACCGCACCGAAATACAGGTAGGGCTTTTCGAGCGTGAAACTGGCGGCAGCCGGAAAGCCGGTGAAGCTCAACACCGCCAGCGCCACGAGCAGACCGACGGTGAAGCTGACCGCAGTCGCTGCGACCGCCCCCTGCAATTGCTGTCCCAGCCCGGCGTTGAGCGAGGCGAACATCGGAATGCCCAGCCCCGCCGCAAACATCATTGCGGCCAGCGGCACAAAGGCTGAGTGCTGTCCGCTCACTCGGCCGCTTCCAATTCGTCGTCGGCAGGCGGCATATTGTGGCCGAGGAGGCGTAGCACTTCTGCAGCGGCCTCAACGACATTGGTGCCCGGTCCGAAAATGCCCTGCACACCAGCTTCACGCAGGAAGTCATAGTCCTTTTGCGGGATCACCCCACCGGCAATCACCTTGATATCGCTGCGTCCCGCTTCCTTGAGCAGCCCAATCAGTTCGGGGATCAGTGTCTTGTGGCCCGCCGCGAGGCTGGATGCGCCGATCGCATCGACGCCGTTCTCAAGCGCCATCTCCAGTGTTTCGCGCGGGGTCTGGAACAGTGGCCCCGACACAACCTCGAACCCCATATCGGCGAAGGCACTGGCAATCACATTCGCGCCGCGATCGTGCCCATCCTGCCCCATCTTCGCGACCATCAGCCGGGGCGCACGACCCAGGCGGCGCTCGACGGCCTGAACGCCTTCGACCACCTGCGCATAGCGCATGTCGCCCTTGTAGGCGGCGGAATAAATCCCGCGCACCGGCTTAGGCATAGTGTCGTAGCGCCCGAAAGCCTCTTCCATCGCCGCAGAGATTTCGCCCAGCGTCGCATCGTGACGCGCCGCCTCGACCGCGCAAGCAAGCAGGTTGATCTCACCCTGCTTACGCGCGCCTTCCAGCGCAGACGGCGGCAGCGGCACCCCGCGCTCGTCACGTCCATCGCTCTGCGCAGCGCGATGCGCCGACGGGTCGGTGCGCGCCGCTTCGGTCAGCTTTGCGAGCGCCGCCTGGCAAGCCACTTCGTCGCGTGCGGCCCGCACCGCTTTGAGTCGCGCGATCTGGCTTTCGCGAACCGCATGGTTATCGATATCGAGCGTATCGATCGGGTCTTCTTCCAGCTTGCGATATTTGTTGACGCCGACGATCACCGTATCGCCACGGTCGACATGCGCCTGCTTGGCGGCGGCGGCCTCCTCGATCTGCGCCTTGGGTTTGCCGGTTGCCACGTAGGCGGTCATCCCGCCAGCGGCATCGACTTCCTCAAGCATCGCGCGGGCCTGCTCGACCAGCGCCGCGGTCAGGCTCTCGACGTAATAGCTGCCGCCCAGCGGATCGGCGACATTGGTGATGCCGCTTTCTTCCTGAATCACCAGCTGGGTGTTGCGCGCGATCCGGGCGGAGAAATCGGTCGGCAGCGCAATCGCCTCGTCCAGCGCGTTGGTGTGGAGCGACTGCGTACCGCCCAGCACGGCGGCCATAGCCTCCATCGTGGTGCGGATGACGTTGTTGTAGGGGTCCTGCTCTTGCAACGAGACACCGCTCGTCTGGCAGTGGGTGCGCAGCATCTTCGACTTGGGGTTCTGCGCGCCGAGATCAGTCATGACATCGTGCCACAGATGCCGAGCGGCGCGCATCTTGGCGATCTCCATGAAGAAGTTCATGCCGATACCCCAGAAGAACGACAGGCGCGGCGCAAAGGCATCGATATCGAGCCCTGCCGCCATCGCTCTCTGCGCGTATTCCTTGCCATCGGCGATGGTGAACGCCAGTTCCTGCACCGCCGTCGCCCCGGCTTCGTGCATGTGATAGCCAGAGATCGAAATACTGTTGAATTTCGGCATGTTGGCCGAAGTATATGCGATGATGTCCGAAACGATCCGCATGCTCGGCTCGGGCGGATAGATATAGGTGTTGCGGACCATGAACTCCTTGAGGATGTCGTTCTGGATGGTCCCCGAAAGCTTGTCCTGCGAAACACCCTGCCGCTCGGCCGCGACAATGTAGAACGCCAGCACCGGTATCACCGCGCCGTTCATCGTCATCGAGACGCTCATCGTGTCGAGCGGGATGCGGTCGAACAGGATCTCCATGTCGCGCACGGTGTCGATCGCGACGCCGGCCTTGCCGACATCGCCGACCACGCGAGCATGGTCGCTGTCATAGCCGCGGTGGGTCGCGAGGTCGAAAGCGACCGACAGCCCCTTCTGCCCGGCGGCAAGGTTGCGGCGATAGAAGGCGTTCGATTCCTCAGCCGTTGAAAAGCCCGCGTATTGGCGAATCGTCCAAGGGCGCCCGGTGTACATGCTGGCATAGGGACCACGCGTGAACGGCGCGAAGCCGGGAACGCCGGGATCGAGATCCTGCGTATCCTCGCTGGTGTAGAGCGGTTTGACGTCGATCCCCTCGGGCGTTGCCCAGGTGAGATCGCGGCCCTTCACTTCCTTGTCGGCGGCGGCTTGCCAGTCGGTATAGCTAGGTTTGTCGGTCATGAGCGCCGCCCTAGCGCAGCTTTAGCGGCCTTTAAACTCCGCCTTGCGTTTTTGCAGGAATGCCATGCCACCTTCCATCGCATCCTCGCTCGAACCGGCAATCCGCTGGCCTTCGGCTTCGGCCAGAAGGACTTGCGAAATCGTCCCATCGAGCGCGTGCATGATGTTGTTTTTCATCGTCGAATAGGAAACCGTCGGACCATTGGCGAGCTTGTCGGCCAGAGCATCGGCCTCTTGCATCAGCGCCTCGTCAGCCACCGCCTTGTAAATGAGACCCCATTCTTCGGCCTGCGTCGCACCAATTTTTTCGCCCAGCATCATCATCCGCGTGGCACGCGCCCGGCCAATTGCGCGAGTCAGCAGCCAGGTCGAACCGCCATCGGGGACGAGCCCGATATTGACGAAAGCCTGGAGGAAATAGGCGCTGTTACCCGCCAGAACGAAGTCGCCCGCCAGCGCCATCGAACATCCGACGCCCGCCGCCGGCCCGTTGACCGCCGTCACCACCGGCACGGGCAGGCGCAGGATCTGGCTGATCAGCGGGTTGTAATGGTTTTGCAGCGCCCTGTGGCTGGCATCGCCGCCCGACACCGCGCTGTCGCCGCCACGCGATTGCAAGTCCGCGCCCGAACAGAAGCCTTTCCCTGCACCGGTGATCAGCACACAGCGCGCACCATCGAGGTTGTAGAGCGCAGCGCTCAGCTCATCCGCAAGCTGGATCGACGCGGCGTTCAGCCGGTCAGGCCGATTGAGCGTGATCTTGAGGACATTGCCTGCGCGCTCGGTGAGGATGGTTTCATAGTTGGCCATTGGATCGCTCTCCCAAGCGTTTCGTTTCGCAACTGGTCTGGCGGTTTGGCAACGCGCGATCAAGCCCTCAATTGGACCAGTCGCTGCCTTCCTTCGGCGTTTCCATGATCTCGGTAAGGTTGCCCATCATATCCTTGGGATGGACGAAGAAGATCGGCGTGCCATGCGCGCCGATCCGCGTGGGACCGAGGATACGCTTGCCCTGCTCCTCGAACCAGACGCGCGCCTCGACAATGTCCTCGACCTCGAAACACACGTGATGCTGCCCGCCGAGCGGATGATCCTCAAGGAAATTGTTGATCGGAGAGGAGCCGTCGAGCGGCTCGATCAACTCGATCTGTGTCCCGTTCATGCCCGATTCGGTGGGCGTGTTGACGAAGCAGACCTTCACCCCCTGCTCCTCCATGTCGAAGGGCTCGGTAATATCAGTCGCACCCATCACCTTGCGGTAATGCTTGATGGAATCGGCGATCGAATGGGTGGCGATCCCGATATGGTTGAGGCGTCCTAGTTTCATTTCGATCTCCGAGAATTTTCGTACCACCAGCTGACAATCCAGTAGAACGCAAATACAAATGGCGCATAGAGGACCACTAAGAACGGATCGTCGAATTTCTCGATCACATAGGCCTCACGAATGGATGGCGCGCCCCACGCAGTTAGAAATGCAGCGCAAAAAACGCTCAGTGCACAAAGCAAAATAAAGATGATCAGCTTTTTCATGCAGCTTCCTAGAGCGGAATATTGTCGTGCTTCTTCCATGGGTTTTCCAACTGCTTCCCGCGTAGCTTGCGCAGGCCGAGCGCAATCCGCCGCCGTGTGTTGCGCGGATAGATCACCTCGTCGATATACCCACGCGATGCTGCCACGAAGGGGTTGGCGAAGCGATCCTCGTATTCCTTGGTCTTCTCGGCGATCTTGTCCGGATTGTCGCGATCCTGCCGGAAGATGATCTCCACCGCACCCTTCGCGCCCATCACCGCGATTTCCGCGGTCGGCCAAGCGTAGTTGAGGTCCCCGCGCAAATGCTTAGACGCCATGACGTCGTAGGCGCCGCCATAGGCCTTGCGCGTGATGACGGTGATCTTGGGCACGGTCGCCTCGGCATAGGCAAACAGCAGCTTTGCGCCGTGCTTGATGATGCCGTTGTGCTCTTGGCTCGTGCCGGGGAGGAAGCCGGGCACGTCAACGAAGGTCAGGATCGGGATCTCGAAGGCATCGCAGAAGCGCACGAAGCGCGCGGCTTTCTTCGAGGAATTTATGTCGAGCACGCCCGCCAGCACCAGCGGCTGGTTGGCGACCACGCCCACGGTGCGCCCCTCGATGCGTCCGAAACCGCAGATGATATTGCCGGCATGCGCTGGCTGCACTTCGAAGAAATCGCCTTCGTCCAGCACCTTGGTGATGACCTCGTGCATGTCATAAGGCTGGTTGGCATTGTTCGGGATCACCGTGTCGAGGCTTTCCTCGACCCGATCGAACGGATCGCTGGTCGGACGCTCGGGTACGTCCTCGCGATTCGACAAGGGCAGCAGGTCGACGAAATTGCGCGTCGCCATCAGCGCCTCGATGTCGTTCTCGAAAGCAAGGTCGGCGACAGAGGTCTTGGTGGTGTGCGTGACCGCACCGCCCAATTCCTCCTGCGTGACGACCTCGTTGGTGACGGTCTTCACCACGTCGGGGCCGGTCACGAACATATAGCTCGAATCCTTCACCATGAAGATGAAGTCGGTCATCGCGGGCGAATAGACCGCCCCGCCCGCGCACGGGCCCATGATCAGGCTGATCTGCGGGATCACCCCACTCGCCAGCACATTGCGCTGGAACACCTCGGCATAGCCGCCGAGGCTGGCAACGCCCTCCTGAATCCGCGCGCCGCCCGAATCGTTGAGTCCGATCAGCGGCGCGCCGACCTTCATCGCCATGTCCATGACCTTGCAGATCTTTTCCGCATGGCGTTTGGACAGCGAGCCGCCGAACACGGTGAAGTCCTGGCTGAACACGAACACCAGCCGACCGTTGATCGTGCCCGATCCGGTGACCACACCATCACCCGGGATCTTCTGGTCCTGCATCCCGAAATCGACGCAATCATGCTCGACATAGGTGTCGAGTTCTTCGAAGCTGCCTTCATCCAGCAAGACATCGAGCCTTTCGCGCGCCGTCAGCTTGCCCTTGGCGTGCTGGGCATCAATGCGTTTCTGGCCACCGCCCATCCGGGCTCCAGCGCGGCGGCGTTCCATTTCGGCGATATTGGCGGACATGCGCTCTCCGTAATAAGCTTTGCGAGGCGGTTAGAGCGGTCGGGGCGCAAAGGTCAATTGTTCGTCGTCATCGCCTCAGCGCGGAAATCAGGAATTCGACATTGCCTTCCGGGCCGGTGATCGGGCTCTCGACCACACCCTGGACGGTGAACTCTTTCCCCTCGGCCCAACGCACGACATCATCGCAGACACGCTGGTGCAAAGCCGGATCGCGCACGACCCCGCCCTTGCCCACTTCCTCGCGCCCTACTTCGAATTGCGGCTTGATGAGCGCCACCATGCGGCATTCACGAGTCGCCAGTTCGAGCGGTGTCTCGAGCACCTTGGCCAGCGAAATGAACGATGCATCGCACACGACCCAGCTGCACGGTCGATCGATCATGGCGCGCGTTATGATTCGTGCGCTCGTCTGCTCCAGCACGGTCACGCGCGCGTCTTGCCGCAGCTTCCATGCGAGTTGGTTGGTACCCGAATCGACCGCGAACACATGCTCCGCGCCCTTTTGCAGCAGGACGTCGGTGAAGCCGCCGGTCGAGCTGCCGATATCCATCGCGGTGACACCGGCAGGGTCGAGATCGAAATGCTCGATCGCATGGGCGAGCTTGATTCCACCGCGCGAAACCCACGGGTGGTCGCGCCCACGAACATCAAGCGGCGCATCCTCAGGCAGCTGCTGTCCGGACTTGGCAAGCTTGGTTTCGCCTGAGAAAACCACCCCTGCCATCACGAGCGCCTGCGCCCGTGTGCGGCTCTCGACGAGCCCACGGTCGACAAGCATCTGATCGAGGCGTCGTTTCTTGGCCATTGGAAACATGCGCTCTAGCGGGCATTGTGCCGACATGAAACCGATCCAACGCAATCTTTCGGTCGCACTGGCACTTAGCGCAGCATTGGCCGCCTGTGTCCCTGCACCGCAACCGCTACCGCAGCCGAAACCAACCCCGACACCCGCGCCGGCTCCGCCACCGCCGGCCCCGGTAGCACAGCCGAGCTTCAGCAACTGGATGGACGCGCCGCGCACAGCCGGCGACTGGCATTATCGCAGCCTGCCCGGCGGCGGAATCGCGGTTTACGGAGATAGCGACAGCGCAGGCGTGTTCACCTTACGCTGCGACCGCGCAGCAAATGCCGTGGTTTTGCTAAGAGCTGGCCTACTATCTGGCCCCGCCAGCATGACTATTCGCACCGAAACGCAGACGCGGACACTTGCCGCGCAACCCAGCCCAGGCACTGTTCCCATGGTCGACGCACGTCTGTCTTCCAATGACCGCCTGCTCGATGCCATGGCGCTCAGCAAGGGTCGGTTTGCAGTGGACGTTCCCGGACTAAACCCACTTTATCTGCCTTCCTGGGCAGAAGTCACACGTGTGATTGAGGATTGCCGCTGATACAAGAAGACCCGCGAAATCTCGCGGGCCGGAAGCCCCAATTCTGACGTGGGAAAACTTTTTTTCAAGCCTTGTTTTCGCGGGCCAGAAGAATCAAATTAGTCTCAAGATCAGCGGCGAACGCGGGTCTCGGGCTCCGGTGAAACGGCGCTCTTAGCTCACAAGCGCGAAAGGAGGTGATCCGATGTCTCATGGTTCAGCAGAGAGGTCGGCAAGTTTCCGCGCGGAGCACTATCGGTAAGGATCGCGTCCGATAGAGGCTTCGTGAGCGGCACTTCCCGCCGCTGACCATGCGAAGGGCAGTTTCACCAACGGGCGTGAAGCTGCCCTTCTCATTTTGTGCGTCGACTGCAATGTTGCGCTGTCCGATGCGGCTTTCGGCTTGAGTCGTGTTCAGATTTTCTGCTGCCCGCACCTACGTCGCACCCTTGCCCTGAGCGCCGCTGCGTTATACCCGCCGAACATGGATTTCGAGCGCATTACCCACCCCGCCCCCACCTCTCCCGCCGCGCGCGAAGAGGCCATCGCCAATCCCGGTTTCGGCACGGTTTTCACCGATCACATGGTGACGATCGATTATGACGAGGCCAAGGGCGGATGGCACTCGGCCCAACTCGGCCCGCGCCAGCCGATTCCGCTCGATCCGGCGGCGTCGGTCCTCCACTACGCGCAGGAAATCTTCGAAGGAATGAAGGCCTATCGCCATCCTGACGGGTCGCTTGCCCTGTTCCGGCCCGAAGCCAACGCCCGCCGGTTCAACGAATCGGCCAAGCGCATGGCGATGCCCGAATTGCCCGAAGATCTGTTCCTCGACAGCCTGCGGCAATTGTTGGCGGTCGACGGCGAATGGATGCCGTCGGTCGAAGGCGGTTCGATTTACCTGCGCCCGTTCATGTTCGCGAGCGAGGCCTTCCTCGGCGTTCGTCCAGCGAAAAAGTACAAGTTCCTCGTCATTGCATCGCCCGCCGGATCGTACTTCAAGGGCGGCGCCAAGCCGGTGAAGATTTGGGTCAGTCGCAATTACACGCGCGCGGCACCCGGAGGTACGGGCGCTGCCAAGACGGGTGGCAATTACGCCGCCAGCCTGGTTCCGCAGGCCGAAGGCATCGCCAACGGCTGCGATCAGGTGGTTTTCCTCGATGCGGTCGAGAAGAAATGGATCGAGGAACTGGGCGGCATGAACCTGTTCTTCGTGTTCGACGATGGCACGGTGGTCACGCCGCCGCTGACCGGTACGATCCTCCCCGGCATTACCCGCGACAGCCTGATCCAGTTGCTCCGCAGCGAAGGCTTGCAGGTTCGCGAAGAGCCTTATTCGATCGATCAGTGGCGGGCCGATGCCACCACCGGCAAACTGGTCGAGACGATGGCGTGCGGGACCGCCGCGGTCGTTACCCCCGTCGGCACAGTGCTGGGCCCGGATGGCGAATTCACCATCGGTTCGGGAGGCACCGGCCAATTGACCAACAAGATGCGCGAGACTCTTGTGGGCATCCAGCGCGGCGAAATTGCCGACCGGCAGGGCTGGGTCGAAAAGCTCTGAACCTTACAGGCGCGAACGCACCAAAAAGCGTTTGGTGAAGGTTGCGCTCGGTCGCAGGACGATAATCGCAACACCGGCAATGGCAACCGTGCCGCCGATCAGCAGGCGCGGGCCGACGTGATCGCCGGTCAACCATGCGCCCAACCCGATGGTGAACAGTGGGCTGAGCAGCGTGAGGGGCACCACCAGATTGGCATCGTTGCTTTGCAGGATGCGGTAGTAGGTGCTGTGCGCCCCCACCGACACCACGATAGAAGCGAAGAACAAGCATCCGGCAAGCTCAAGCGGCGCATGTGAAAACGCGGCCATAGGTTCCGGTTCGAGGGCGAAGGACAGCGGTGTGAGCACGATAATCGAAGCCACTGCGGCCCATGCCTGCAAGCGGATCGAGCTGATCTCGATCGTCTTGTAGAATACGGACCCGAGCGCGCCGAGCAACGCCGATGCAAATACCAGCAGGAGACCGCGACTGGCGTGAATATTTCCCTCGGCAGAAACCGCCAACAACACACCCGTGAATGTGAGCGCAATCCCCGTAGCACGCCGCCAGTATACCTTTTCCCCTAGGAACAGGATCGCAAACAGCACCGTCAATGGCGCGCCTGACAGGCCGACAACCCCGGCGGCCGACGGGCTGGCGGAGGCAAGTCCCATAAACAGCAGGGCGAACGATCCGCCGCCAATGGCGAGACCGACCAACATGACTTTGCCTACCTGCTGCGGGAGGGGTCGCAGCAAGGGAAACAGCGCCAACAGCACCAGTGCCGAACGCATGAGCGCATAGAACAATGGCGGCATTCCCAGCGTTCCGACCGCCAGCTTACTAACGATAACGTTGAGCGCCCACAGCAAATCGACCAGCAGGAGCAGGAGGATGGTGACGGGCGACATCGGATTTATTTGTCCAGCGGCGGCAGCGCAGCGGCAAGATCGGCCAGCCATACATCCGCCACCGCATCGGACGGTGCGCGCCAGTCGCCGCGCGGGCTGAGTGCCCCGCCCGCGCTGACCTTAGGCCCATTAGGCAAGGCGCTGCGCTTGAACTGGCTGAATCCAAAGAAGCGCTTCAGGAAATTCTCCAACCAATGCGCGATGGTCGCCAGGTCATATTCGTTCTTTGCGCTGTCCGGAAAATCGATTGGCCACAGTCCGGATTTGGCATCGCGCCAGGCATGCCAGGCGAGAAACGCCACGTGCCCCGGCGACTGGCCCCAGCGGATCACATGGTTGAGGAAAAAATCGTTGAGCTCGTAAGGCCCGATGATCGCCTGTGTCGACTGGATTGCCCCATCGGCATCGGCAGGAACCAGTTCCGGGCTGATTTCCGTATCGACGATGTCCCCCAGCACGGCGTGACTCGCCGTATCGAACTGGTCGGTACGGACAGTCCAACGGATCAGATACTGGATCAGCGTCTTGGGCACACCGGAATTCACTGCATAATGGCTCATCTGGTCGCCTACGCCATAAGTACACCAACCCAGCGCCAATTCGCTAAGGTCGCCGGTGCCAATGACAAAACCCGAATGCTGGCCTGCAAGGCGGAACAAGTAGTCGGTCCTTAGACCCGCCTGCACATTTTCGAAGGTGGTGTCGTAAAATTTCTCATCGCGCGAATATGGGTGCCCGATATCCTCCAGCATACGTTCCGCCGCGGGACGAATATCGATTTCCTCGGCAGTAATGCCAAACGCTTCCATTAGCCGCCAGGCGTTGGTCCTGGTCTTCTCGGAAGTGGCAAACCCGGGCATGGTATAGCCGCGAATATCGCTGCGTGGACGCCCAAGCCGGTCTAGCGCCTTCGCCGCCACAATCAGCGCATGGGTCGAATCGAGCCCCCCGGAAATCCCGATAACGAGGGTTTTGGCATGCGTCGCCTCGATCCGACGCATCAGACCGTCGACCTGGATGTTGAACGCTTCGTAACAATCGGCGTCGAGCTTGTCGGGACGGTTGGGCACGAAGGGGAAGCGACGGATCGGACGCTCAAGCCCGATATCACCCACCTGATAGCAATGATCGAAACCAATCCGGCGAAAATAGTCCTCGGGCCTGCCGGCGTCTTCTGCGGCATCGTTGAAAGTCCCCATCCGCATCCTTTCATTGAGGATGCGGCGGGTATCGACATCGACTACGCAAAGCTCCGGGCGATGATCGAAGCGAGCGCTTTCGGCCATCAGATCGCCAAGCTCGTAGATCATGCCCTGCCCGTCCCATGCGAGATCGGTGGTGCTCTCGCCATAGCCGCTTGCGGAATAGGCATAGGCGCAAACGCAACGCGCAGAGCTGGCGCTGGTCAACATGTGTCGCTCGTCGCTTTTGCCGATGGTGATGTTCGAGGCCGAGAGGTTGAGCAGGATTGTTGCACCGGCAAGTGCGGCGGCGACTCCCGGCGGGTTGGGTGCCCAGAAATCCTCGCAAATCTCGATCCCGAAAATGAATCCGGGAAGGTTCTCAGCGGCAAAGATCAGGTCTGTTCCAAAGGGAACTAAATCGTCGCCGATATTGATCGTCAAGCCAGTGCAGTTGTTGCCCCGCGCAAACCAGCGTTTCTCGTAGAACTCACGATAATTTGGGAGATAGCTCTTTGGTACGACGCCGAGAATTGCCCCGCGCGCGATAACGAGAGCGCAATTGTAGATTCGCCCGCCACGCCGCAATGGAGCGCCGAGGACCAATACCGGCACCAGATCACGCGACGCCTCGACAATCCGCAAGAGATGTTGTTCAACCGCATCGAGCAAGGCTGCTTGTATGTGCAGGTCATCGAGCGCGTAGGAAGACAGGCACAGTTCTGGATAAAGCAGCAGGTCGACTTTCGTCGTATGCGCCCGACGCGCCTCCTCCAGAATACCCTGCGCATTGTAGCTGACGTCAGCCGTACGCACCTGCGGCGTGCTCGTCGCTACTCGAACGAAGCCATGGGTGTGCAGATCGTAAAATCGATTGCTATCGCCTGCAATTGTGTCGTCTGCCGTAAGTCTACTGTCCACATGCGTGATCCAGTCGGCTGCTTCGCAGATGCCAAGCTCGGCCAATTTGCGTTGCGCCTGCGGACGCGCGATCCGGCCCTTGCTTTCCCAACCAAACACAGTCTGGGTCTTGAAACCATACAGCGCTGCAAATTGTTCTACGGATAGCGGCGGCGACTGCTTTGCACGCCACGCTTTCAAGAGGTTTCCTGCTCTATGCATGAAGTGAGAATTATCTTAAAAAGATAAACGACTCAACCTTCCATTCTAGCTGCCTTGAAGGGCCGTCAATCTGACGGTGCAACCAGCTTTGTCGCGATCGAAGTGATGTGTCGCGCGAGCCTGATGCGCAAAAATATCCATCAGGTTTCGCCCCAACCCCCCCGCTTTATCGACTGAAATTGCCTCTTCGCCTATCCCATCGTCGGATACGCAAAGACACCAGCCATAGTCAGCCACCGTAAATTCAATCGCCAAGACACCCCTCCGACTCTCCGGGAATGCGTATTTGGCACAATTGGCGATTGCCTCATTCAGATAAAGCCCAACTCCAACTGCCTGCTCCCGCGGCAAGGTCAATTCAGCGATCGAATAGCGCACACGTACATTGTTCCCGAAAGAAGCTTTTGTCAGGCGTTCGATGAGCCGTTCGAGATATGGCTTCATCGCTACGTCGGCGCCCTCCTCCTGCTCGGCCGCCAGATTGGTATAGGCATCAGCAAAGGTCAGAACGCGTCCGCTCGCGTCCTCCAGCGCGCGTGTAACGCGCTCATCTGAATGCCGCCGTTTTTGTATTTCGAGCAAGCTTGCAACGAGGGCAAAGTTGTTTTTTGTGCGATGCTCAAGCTCAGCCAAAAGGGTAAGCCGTCGGTCGGCCGCCGCCTCGATCGCATCACCATAATAGCGCACCGCACGCCGGAAGCTTTCTGCAAACAGGATTATGATCAGGCTTGCCAGAAGATTGATTACCACTCGCGGTGGATCACTTGGAATCTGGAATGAGAAGGATTCGGCGTAAGGGAGAACGAAATACCAAGCCCAGCCAAAACTCAGCCCCCAAGCAACCATGCCGGCGAACCAATGCCCGAACAGCGTCGCAACCAGCACGGTGGGATAAACCAAGGCAAACGGCCCGGCTGTGGGCGCAATCAAATCCGCTGCACTGCGCAATCCGATCATCACAGCTGCGCAAATCAGTCCAAAACCCGCCTCCGCAGCGAATTTGGCCGTTCGTGAATGGAATTTTTGCGACACATCATAACGCGCAAGGCGATGCATGACCCTCTCCCGCCTTCAAAAGCCAGTCATCGTTCCCACCGACGAACGCGCCGCAGTATCACCATATTACGCTTTGACGAAATGATTTAATTTAACTCGATCACGAAAGAACTTATGCCGCCAAGAGAGCTTCAGCCGAGGGTTGGCTTTCGAGAAACGAGATAAATCCTCGTTCTTCACGTGTCAGCCATTTCGTCGGTCGGGGCAAGCAAAGCGATCCGCGCCATTCCTCTTGGTTCTCGACCAGTTCGAAAATCGCCGGGTGAATATAGCTCTTGCGCGTAACTGCAGGGGTATTTCCCAGTTTGCTCGCGACTTCCTGCGTCAATGCCTGGATTGTTACCTTTTCCGTCGCATGTGCCAGGAAGTCGAATGCCAGCACGCTGGCATGCCAGGTGCGAAACGACTTGGCGGTAAAATGTTCGCCCATTGCCTCGCACAAATACTCATTCACGTCTCCGGATGTGACCGAGTGATACGCTTGGTCTCCATCGACGTATTGGAACAATCGCTGGCCGGGCAGGTCCTGAAGCTTGCCGACCACCATCGCGAGATGGCGATCCGACAACACGATCTCTCGCATTTTTCCCGATTTGGCCGTGTATCGCAGTCGTAAGGTCTTTCCCGTTACCTCTGCATGGCGACGGCGCAAGGTTGTTGCACCGAAACTCTTGTTGGTCTTCGCGTAGCGCTCGTTTCCGACGCGTAAAATCCCCAGATCCAGCAACCGGATGACAGTGGCAACGATCCGTTCGCGGTGCAGGTCACGCGCCGCAAGGTCTTCGTCGACCCGCTGGCGCACTAGCGGCAGCAACTTGCCGAAAGTTACGCAAGCATCGAACTTCTCGCATTCCCGCCGCGCACGGAAATCAGGATGGTACCGATATTGCTTGCGACCCTTGTCGTCGATTCCGGTCGCCAGAATATGCCCATTGTCCGCAGGGCAGAACCAGGCATCACGGTAAGCCGGAGGGAGGGCAATTGCGTTGAGCCGCTTTCGTTCGGCCTTGTCGGTAATCAACCGTCCATGAGGATCGTAATACGCCCAGCCCCTGCCTGCACGCCGCCGCGTGATCCCCGGCAGGTCGTCATCTACGAAGATCAGCTTTTCCATGGCGAAGGCGAAACTCGCGCACAAGCTATCGGGTTCCGCTTGCCGGATACATCGTCGAACCCCAGCTAGGCGCCATCGAAGAACGGAGAACTCCCCATGAGCGATGCCACCTATATCCCGCCCGAAGTCTGGACCTACTCCGAAAACGGTGGGCGCTTCGCCAGCATCAATCGCCCTACTGCGGGTGCTCGCGAAGAGCGCGATCTGCCAATGGGAAACCACGCCTTCCAATTGTATTCCCTCGCCACACCCAATGGGGTCAAGGCAACGGTCATGTTCGAGGAACTGCTCGAGGCAGGCTTCAACGCCGAATACGATGCCTGGCCGATCAATATTTCCGGCAGCGATCAATTCACCAGCGGCTTTGTCGATATCAACCCCAATTCCAAGATACCCGCACTGTTGGACCGTAGCGACGCTGAACCCGTTCGCGTGTTCGAAAGCGGCGCCATCCTGATGCACCTTGCTGAGAAATTCGGTGCTTTCCTGCCGACCAACTCGAAGCGGGCCGAAGTGCTGAGCTGGCTTTTCTGGCAGGTTGGCAGCGCGCCTTTCATTGGCGGCGGCTTCGGTCATTTTTATGCCTATGCGCCAGAAAAGTACGAATATCCGATCAACCGCTACGCAATGGAAACCAAGCGTTTGTTCGACGTTGCCGATCGGCGCCTTGGCCAAAACGAATACCTCGGCGGAGCGGATTATTCGATCGCCGACATCGCGACTTTTCCCTGGCTTGCGCCCTTCGTCGTCGGCGGAATTTACGGCGAAGCACGCAAGTTCCTTTCGATCCACGAATACACCCATGTCGAACGCTGGGTGAAGCAGATCGCCGAAAGGCCGGCGGTGCGTCGCGGACGGATTGTCAACAAGGTCTGGGGCGAGGAGGGCGAACAACTGCCCGAGCGCCATTCGGCCAGCGATTTCGAGGGCAAAACCATCTAGCTGCCACGCAGTCTCGCAAGCTGGCTGGGGTGGCAGGATTCGAACCTGCGCATGCCGGTACCAAAAACCGGTGCCTTACCGCTTGGCTACACCCCAACAGGCTTACGTCCAGAGGGCGGCCCCATGCACCAAAGCCGGGCCGGATTGCAAGGGGCTGCCGGTCGAGTCCGAAATATTCCTGTGCAGCTCGCCGCCTTGTTTGGGTTGCACTCATTCAAAAACTCGTCGGGCGACCCCATGTCGCTCACGCCTCAGGCATGTACATTTCCGGCTATCGAAAGGATCACCCCATGGAAACGCGCACATTAGGAAATCAGGGACTGACGGTTTCAGCCATCGGGCTTGGCTGCATGGGGATGAGCGACTTTTATGGCGCGCGCGACGACGCTGAATCGATCAAGACCATACACCGTGCACTCGACGAAGGTGTGACCTTCCTCGACACCGCCGACATGTATGGTGTCGGGCGCAACGAGGAGTTGGTGGGCAAGGCGATCCGCGATCGGCGTGACAAGGTCATGCTGGCCACCAAATTCGCCAATGTCCGCGCGCCAGATGGGAGTTTCGTGCGCATCGACGGCACGCCGGAATATGTCCGAGAGGCGTGCGATGCGAGCCTCAAGCGGCTCGGCGTCGACACGATCGACCTTTATTACCAGCACCGGGTCGATCCCAACACGCCGATCGAGGAAACAGTAGGCGCAATGGCGGAACTCGTGCAGGCGGGTAAGGTGCGCTATCTTGGACTATCGGAGGCTGCCCCGGAGACAATCAGGCGCGCGCACAAGGTCCATCCGATCACTGCGCTGCAAACCGAATATTCGCTGTGGAGCCGCGACCCCGAAACCGAAATTCTGCCGACGGTGCGCGAACTGGGCATCGGATTTGTGCCCTACAGCCCGCTAGGTCGTGGCTTCCTGACTGGCAAATATCAGCATCCCCAAGATCTCGAGGAAGACGACACCCGTCGTCGCCATCCCCGTTTTCAGGGTGACGCTTTCTACAAGAATCTCGAACTGGTCGAAGCCATCAAGCAGATGGCCGATCACAAGGGCTGCACACCCGCCCAATTGGCGCTGGCGTGGGTTCTCGCGCAAGGCGAGGATATCGTGCCGATCCCGGGAACGAAACGCATCAGCTATCTCGAGCAGAACATCGGGGCGCTGGACGTGTCTCTGAGCGAGGATGACTTGAAGTGGATCGATAAGGCGCTGCCTGCCGGTTCCGCCGAAGGCACGCGTTACGCCGCTCCGCAAATGGCGGCACTCAACCGCTAAAAATGGGGATTTGGGTGGCCGGAACTACATCCGACCACCCTCCCCCGATTACCAGTCGATCCCGGCCTTCACATAGACCCGGCGGCCGTTGAAGCCAAAGGGCGAGAAGAACGGGAAGTTCACGACGCCGGTCGAACTTTGCAGGTTCGACGGAGTGGCATCGGGGTAGACGTCGAACAGATTGTCTGCGCCGAACCCGAAGTGGAAGCGGTCATCGACGGTGAAGCGCGCTTCGATGTCGGTGATCAGCTTTTCCCCGGTGTGGAGATCGGAAATTGCGGTCGACCCCGGTTCGTTGACGTCGCCGTAATAGGTTCCACGCAACGTCAGCCCCATGCCGCCAAGCGACCAGTCGACTGTTCCCGTGACCTTCGTTTCCGGTGTGCCGTCTTCCAGAGTGACAATAGTCTGACGCGAAACAAGGGTCGGCGCAGGATCCAGCGTCGACGTCGTTGTCGGTACTTCCAAAACCTTCAGGTCGTTGTAATTGCCTGCCAGCGTGAAGTTGAACGTGCCAGCATTGTCGGTGATGAGGCGATAGTTCGCTACGGCATCAATGCCCCGAGTGCGCGTTTTCACGCCATTGATGAAAAATCGCGCAGAGCCGACATCATTGTCGGCCAAGATTTGGTCTACCGCGGAGCTGAATCCTGTACCGATATTCTGGGAGAGCGTCAGACCGTTGCGAATTTCGATCTGATACGCGTCAACAGTCAGGTTGAAACCGCCGCTCCGGAACACGAAACCAGCCGAATAATTGGTGGATTTTTCAGGTTCAAGTGGGAGGCCCCCTAATGCCCGCGCTGACGCGCTTACCGACGGGAAGGTTCCGGTCAGGATAACCTGCGGTGCACCTGTAACAGGATCATTCTGAATAATCGATGCGACCGAGGTAAAGTATTCCTGCTGCAGCGATGGGGCGCGGAACCCGGTTTGGATGCCGCCACGCAATGCAAAGCTCGGGGTAATGTCCCATCGCGCCGATAGCTTCCCATTGGCTGTAGTGCCAAAGTCGGAATAGTGTTCGACACGCCCGGCAAGCCCGAGACTGACAGTAGCAAACTTACCCTCAAGGTCGAGATAACCGCTAACATTGTCGCGATGAACATCCACGGCGTTTTCGGGGCTGAATCCACCAAAGCCCTGAGCACCGGCGGACGTTGTCCCACCATTCGTTGGACTGATAGCGACCGGACCACGATCATAAGACTGCGCTTCGCCGGGCGAAATAGAATAACCTTCGCGACGATACTCAGCACCGACCGCCACGGTCAAATCACCCGCACCCAATGAATAATCATGCGAGAGATCGAGGTTGGTGACGAACTGATCATACGCTGCCTGTCCGTCGTAGAACGACGTCTTGGATGCCGAACCATAGGAAGCGTTGAGCGTCTCGATCGTATGATAATCGATCGTATTCTTGCCATAAGATGCCAGCAGGCTGGCGTCCCAGGCACCGACCTGCCCCTTGAAACCGCCAGTCGCAGTAATATCGCGGGAGAACGTCTGGATGATAGGCAGGAAGCCGTTAGGATAGATCGACGGCACGTTGTTGGTATTGCCCGGGTTGCGCGGGAAAGCCGCCGATTCCGAGCGGCGATACTGATAGCCGCCCCAACCGACGAGTTGCCAACCGCTGTCGCCGATCGGCAAGCCCAGATTGGCATAGCCGGTGTATTGCCGCACGAAGGGATCGCCGTAGCGCGAGCGGATCACCGCAGGATCGTTGCGCGTATCCGTGTCGCCACGATTGGTCGGCTCTCGGTTGACGAACTCGCCAGTCACATCGAGATAGCCACCATTATTGCCGAGTGGCATGTTCTGCCACAGCGATGCTGTGACCGTGCCCCCATCGACTGTATGCCGCGGGGCACGATTTGCGGGAATATTGGTGTCGTAGCCGCCGAAAGTGACATTTGCGCCGCCACCTGAAGTTTCCTGCCTGAGGCGCAGGTTCACCACACCTGCGATAGCATCCGAACCGTAAAGCGCCGAAGCGCCATCACGCAGCACTTCGATGCTCTCGAGAGCAGCGGTGGGAATGGTGTTGAGGTCAACCGCCGCTGCGCCGCGACCGATAGAACCGTTGATGTTGAGCAATGCCGAAGGATGTGCGCGGATGCCGTTGATGAGAACCAGCGTCTGGTCTGGCGAAAGGCCGCGCAGTGTTGCGGGGCGGATCGCATCGGTCCCATCGGTCACTGCCGGTCGCGGGAAATCAATCGATGGCGCAACATTGGCCAGAGCCGCTGCCGTTTCGGTCGTGCCTTGGTTCTTGAGATCCTTGGCGGAAAGCACATCGACCGGCGAGATGCTGTCGAGCCGTGTTCGCCCAGCAGCGCGCGTACCGGTGACAATGATTTCCGGTGCAGCCTGATCGTTCGAAGTCTGATCGGCGGATTGCTGATCGGTCTGCGCCTGATCCGCTTGGGCGTGAGCCGCCGCCGGAACAATCGCCAGCGCGCCAATCGCAGCACTGGTCAGCAGGAAAGACGTTCGCATTCTTAAATTCCCCTTCGATCAAAGGGGCCCCGACAGAAGTAGGGGCCCGCGCGGAGTATTCCGCCGGTTTCCCCCATCCATCGCTTGATGCAGTGCAGCAGATATGGACGACCGACGCATTCGCAAAGGGAAGCAGAGCGAAATGCAACAATTCTCCACATACATATGGCAATTTTGCAACATAATTGCCGTTTTGACGGAGGGCATGGTTATAGGCCGATAACAAAAACCGCTTCGAAGCAAATCGCGATTTGAAAACGTCCGGCATCGAAGGCTAGAGCGCGTCTACTCCCCGGCCGAAGGAAACCCATCCATGACTCACAGGATATTCACCGCCGCCAGCATGGCCGCACTCTTGGCAGGTTGCGCGGCCACGCCCATGCCGCCAGCAGCATCGGCACCGGCTCCCGCAAAGCAGGCTGGTGCAGCCCAAGGAATTTCGGGTCGTGCGCTCGACACCACTCCGGTCGCACCTTCTGCCGCAGACTGGCGCAATGCCCAACCGGTTCGCGCGCCTCACGCAATGGTTGTATCTGCGCAACACCTTGCGACGCAGGTCGGCGTTAACATCTTGAAACAGGGTGGCAATGCCATCGATGCTGCGGTCGCAGTCGGTTACGCGCTCGCAGTCGTCCATCCATGCTGCGGCAACATCGGCGGCGGCGGATTCATGACTATCCATCTCGCCAATGGGCAAAACCTGTTCCTCAACTTCCGCGAACGCGCTCCGTTGGCGGCAACCGCCACCATCTTCCAGGATGCCGACGGGAATGTCGTCAAGGGACGCAGCACTGACAGCTATCTCGGTGTCGGCACTCCGGGAACGGTAATGGGACTCGATACGGCGCTCGCCAAATATGGCACCATGCCGCTCGCCAAGGTGATCCAGCCAGCGATCGACCTTGCCGAAAACGGGTTTGTGCTGACCCAGGGTGACGTCAACATCCTCAAGCGTCGCAACGACGATTTCGCTAAGCACGACAATGTCGCCGCAATCTTCCTCAATCATGGCAAGCCTTATGAGGTCGGAGACCGGCTGGTGCAGCCGCAACTGGCCGCGACGCTGAAAGAGATCCAGAAGGGTGGCACCGACGCGTTCTACAAGGGACCGATCGCACAGAAAGTCGCTGCAGCAAGCAAGGCCAATGGCGGGCTGCTGACGACCAAGGATTTCGCCAGCTACAATGTATCGTGGGAAAAGCCGGTGGAGTGCGAATATCGCGCACTCACCGTGATTTCCTCGCCTCCGCCGAGCTCCGGCGGAACCACGGTTTGCGAAATCCTGCAGATTCTCAAGCCCTATCCTTTGGGTGAATGGGGCTATGGCTCGGTCAAGGCCACGCATTATTTGATCGAGGCGGAACGCCATGCTTTTGCCGACCGCAACACCGATCTTGGCGACCCGGCTTTCATCAACAACCCGGTCGCGCAATTGATCTCGCCCGAGCACGCAGCGAAAATTCGTGCGCAGATCCTACCTGACCGCGCCACTCCTTCGAGCGAAATCAAGGGCGGCGTCTCCGCTCAGGAAGGCACCGACACGACGCATTTCTCGGTGGTTGATTCACAGCGCAATGCGGTGAGCATGACCTTTACGCTTAATTTCCTGTTCGGGATCGGGCAGATCGCGGGCGACACCGGTTTCTTCCTCAACAACGAGATGGACGATTTCACCTCGAAGCCGGGTGTGCCGAACGCTTTCGGCCTGGTGCAGGGCAAGGCCAACGCGGTCGGGCCGGGCAAGCGCCCGCTCAGTTCGATGACACCGACTATCGTACTCAAGGATGGCAAGCTGTTCATGGTCACGGGCAGCCCCGGTGGTTCGACGATCATCTCGACCACGCTCGAAAGCATCCTCAACGTCGTCGATTTCGGGATGAACATGCAGCAATCGGTCAACGCACCGCGCATCCATCATCAGTGGTTGCCCGATGTGGTGATGCTCGAGCCCGGCTATCTCACTCCGGAAAACCAGAAAGCGCTCGAGGCGATGGGCTACAAGTTCCACGAGGAAAGCTCATGGGGCGCGGATGAGGCGATACTGGTCGACCCCAAGACAGGTGGCTTGCAAGGTGCCAACGACAAGCGCCGCCCCGCAGGGTTGGCCGCGGGGTATTGAATCGCCATCAAAATGTATTGGGCCCGGCGAGCGATCACCGGGCCCTAATTTACTAGAAGCTCGCGCCTCTCGGAGACTGCACCGGCGCCCTATTTCGGCATTTCGTCGATCCACTTGCGCACTTCGGCAACCCCGTCCCGATCCACACTCGCCTTGCCCAATTCGGGCATCGCCACCCCCGGTTCGGCGCTCGCCATCCGATGGACGATGATCGAATGATCGGGATCGCCCGGAACGATGTCATACAGCAAGTCGCCCGAGCCGCGCCCTGCTGCAACAGGATGCTTCATAACCCCGTATTTCTCCGGATCGTCCTGCTCCCAGCGCAAATCGAGCCCGCTATTCGAAGCGGTGGCGTGGGGCTGATGGCAATGCGCGCAGTTTGCCTCGAGATAGGCCCGCGCAGCCAGTCGAGCCGACACGTCTGCCCTGTTTTCCCAAACGGGCAGGACATCGGCGCCGTCCGGCACGCGGTCGAGATGACCAGCGGCAACCATCTGCACCAGCCAGTCGCGCGAAAGGTTGCGCGCTTTCGGTCCGATCGGCGTTACCTTGCCGGACAGTCCATGGCATTCCTTGCACTGGTTCTTGTTGGGAATGCGGTAGTCGATCTGAACCCTGGCGGGCGTCGTCACCGATGCGTGGCCACCCGCAATCGCCAGCTTCGCATCGGTCTGTTCGCCATTCCAGATGTAAGGAAACGCAGCCCAGCCATCGGTGCGGTGCAGCAGAACGCGGGTTTCGATCAGCCGCCGTTTGCCCTCCTCCCGAAACGCGAAGGTCTTGATCAGCGCACTGCCAACCGGAAGATCGAGCAGGCCGCCTCCCTGTGCGTGTGCCTGCTTGCCCGGCGGGACATAGACAAAACGAAGTTTCTCCGCGCCATCGGACCACAGCGGGGTGTTGAGACGATAGGGAGTCACGCCTTTGCCAGGCAGTTGCTCCCGGGCGTTGGCGAAAAACCCGAAAGCCGAAAGCATCGGCGGCATGCTGTCGTCTAGAATGGCCGTCTGATCGACGCTGCCGGGCGGTGTCGCGCGTGCGACCATCGCTCCTGCGACACTCGCGCCAGCAATCAGCAACAGGGCAGCGCGCCATTTCATCCGATACGTTTCTCGAGCGCCAGCGGAGCACCGATTCCAGTTCGCTCGAAGGATGCAGGCGGTGCAGGCGCATCTAGCGGAGCGGGCTTCGCGTCGGCCAGCCCCTTGCCCTGTTCGGGCAGATTCAAGGACCACCCGGCAATGCCCGAGGCGACATAAAGCGCACTGGCCTTATCCCCCAACCCATCCCACATGACCGGCGGCAGCTTGCCCCCGAAAGCCTTGAGCAGCATCGGCGCTCTATCGAGCTGGGGTTCGGTGCCGTTATTCTGGAACGCATTGGCCCCAATGGTCACATGCCGCGGATAAGGGTTGTAGCGTTTGTCATCGAAGGCGTTGATATAGGACACCACCATCACCCCGGCGGTTGCATTCCCGACGATGGCGTTGTTCTCCACCAGAACCTTGTCATTGGCCATGATCAGGACACCGGTGCCGCGCCGCACGCTGGCAACGATATTGCCCTTGGGCGCGAAGTTGGGCGTGTCGTTCGAGGTGACCGCATTCCTCTCGACGATCACGTTTCCGCCGCCCATGACCGGCAGGCTGGGCAGGTCGAACACCAGTATGCCGCCAGTGTTGCGGGAAACAGCATTCTCGCTCACCAGCGCATTCCGGCTGTTCTCGATCTCGATCCCGGCGACGTTGCCCGTCGCGACCGAATGCCGCACCGTGATGTGGTTCGACTGGCCCACATAAATCCCGGCGTCCGAGGCACCCGAGACCGTGCATTCGTCGATCAGCACTCCATCGCTTTCGACCGGATAGAGGCCGTAGGCGCCGTTGGTTTCCTTCGGTCCCCCCGTCCACTCCACGCGAATGCGGTAATAGACGATGTTGTCGGCGTCCTTGGACTTGATCCCGTCGCCCTGCGGGTTCTCGACCGCGAAATCGCGCAAGGTGACGTTGTCGCTGGTCACCAGTAACCCCTCGCCCGCGCTTTTCTGGTGGGTGAAATCGAGCACGGACTTGTCAATCCCCGCACCGCGAACCGTCACCCCTTCGACATCGAGGCTGAGCCCGTCGTCGAGCACATAGCGCCCAGCCGCCAGCTCGACCACATCGCCCGGCTTGGCCAGGATCAACGCTTCCTGCAATTTCTGTTGAGCATCCGGCCCCGGCGCCACCTGGTGGGTTTCGGCAAACACAGGCGCGGCGCTGGCAAGCAGTCCGGCGAACAGCAGTGTTCTGATCATGGCATTCTCCCCTCGCGGCACATGATGCCGCAAGGACAGGCGAATGCAAGCCGCGTCAGTCGAGCGCTTTCACGATTTCCTCGACCATCTTCTTGGCATCGGACAGCAGCATCATCGTCTGGTCGAGATAGAACACGTCGTTGTCCACCCCCGCATATCCGACCCCGCCCATGCTGCGCTTGATGAAGAACACCTGCTTGGCCGCGCCGACATCGAACACGGGCATGCCATAGATGGGCGAAGTCTTGTCGGTCTTGGCCGCCGGGTTCACGACGTCGTTCGCGCCGATGATGAAGGCGACATCGGCCTGCGCGAATTCGGAGTTGATGTCCTCCAGCTCGAACACCTCGTCGTAAGGCACGTTGGCCTCGGCCAGCAGCACGTTCATGTGGCCCGGCATCCGTCCCGCAACCGGGTGGATGGCGTATTTGACCTCGACCCCCTTGGCTTTCAGCTTGTCGGCCATTTCGCGCAGCGCATGCTGCGCCTGCGCGACCGCCATGCCGTAGCCGGGGATGATGATGACCTTTTCCGCCTGCTCGAGCATATAGGCGGCATCCTCGGCGCTGCCCTGCTTGTAGGGGCGCTGCTCGCGCGCCTCGCAGTCGCCGGCACTGGCCTCCGCTCCGAAACCGCCCGCGATCACCGAGATGAAGCTGCGGTTCATCGCCTTGCACATGATATAGCTGAGGATCGCGCCCGAGCTACCGACCAGCGCGCCGGTGATGATCATCGCGGTGTTGTGGAGCGTGAAGCCCATCGCCGCCGCGGCCCAGCCCGAATAGCTGTTCAGCATCGAGACCACGACCGGCATGTCCGCCCCGCCGATCGGGATGATGAGCAGGAATCCGATCGCGAAAGCGAGCGCGGTGATGAGCGCGATCACCGCGATTGACTGATCCTGCGTGAAATAGCCGACCAGGATGAGGATTGCTGCCAATGTGCCGAGATTGATCACGTGGCGCGCGGGCAGCAGGATCGGCGCGCCGCTCATCTTGCCTGCGAGCTTGAGGAAGGCGATCACCGAGCCGGAGAAGGTGATCGCCCCGATGGCGATGCCGAGCCCCATTTCGACCCGGCTCTGCGGCTCGATCAGCCCGGCTGCGCCGGTGATCCCGAAAGCTTCGGGGTTGAGATAGGCCGCCCAGCCGACCAGCACCGCGGCCATGCCGACGAGACTGTGAAACGCTGCCACCAGCTGCGGCATATCGGTCATCTTGATGCGGCGCGCGATCACCCAACCGATGCCGCCCCCGATGGCGATGGCGGCGAGGATTTGGAAAGAGACAAGAGCATCAATTTGACCCGGCCAAAGCGATACGCTGCCGGCTGGCGAAGAAACATACGATTCGTTGAGCAATACAGGAGCATGCACCACCAACGTCGTCACCACGGCAATCGCCATGCCGATAATGCCGAAGCGATTGCCCGTCCGACTTGTCGCCGGGCTCGACAGCCCGCGCAGCGCAAGGATGAACAGCACGCCCGAAGCGAGATAGGCGAGCAAGGCCCAAGCGGGCGGCGCGGCGTGTTCGATCACTTGCCGCCCTCCTTGGCCGCGGGTTTTTCTTTCTTCTTGTACATCGCCAGCATCCGCGCGGTGACCGCAAAGCCGCCGAAGATATTGACGCTCGCCAGCACCACGCCGAGCAGGCCAAGCCACTTCGATCCCGCGCTCCCCGCCGCCGCGCTGGCGATCAACGCGCCGACGATAATCACCGAGGAAATTGCGTTGGTCACCGCCATCAGCGGCGTGTGCAGCGCGGGCGTGACCGACCAGACGACGTAATAGCCCACGAAACAGGCCAGCACGAAAATCGACAGGATCGAAATAAAGTCCAAGTCAGCCCCTCCTCGGGATGGTAATTACTGTGCGGTCAGCCTCTCGTTCACAATCGTGCCGCCCTGCGTCAGCCGCACCGCATTGCCGATTTCCTCGTCGAGCACCGGCCGCCCGGCGTCCTTGTCCCAGAAGGCAGAGAGGAAGTTGTAGAGGTTACGGGCGTATAGCGCGCTGGCGTCGGCGGCGAGATGGCCGGCGGTGTTCGAGAAACCGATGATCTTCACGCCATGCTTCTCGACCGTCCGGTCCGCCTCGCTGCCTTCGACATTGCCGCCTTGCGATACCGCGAGATCGAAGATCACGCTGCCCGGCTTCATCGTGGCGATCTGCGCGTCGCTGATGAGGCGTGGTGCGGCGCGGCCCGGAATAAGCGCGGTGGTGATGACGATGTCTTGCTTGGCGATATGGCTCGACACCAGCTCGGCCTGCGCCTTCTGGTATTCCTCGCTCATTTCGGTGGCATAACCGCCCGAACCCTCACCCTCGATGCCAGCGACGCTTTCGACAAAGATCGGTTTGGCACCGAGCGACTGAATCTGCTCTTTCGTCGCGCTGCGCACATCGGTAGCGGAGACCTGCGCGCCAAGCCGCCTTGCGGTGGCAATCGCCTGCAATCCGGCAACGCCCACGCCCATCACAAAAGCCTTGGCCGCCTGCACCGTGCCGGCCGCGGTCATCATCATCGGGAAGGCGCGGTCATAGCTGTCGGCGGCTGCGATCACCGCCTTGTATCCGGCAAGGTTCGCCTGGCTGGAAAGCACGTCCATCGATTGGGCGCGGGTGATGCGCGGCATGAATTCCATCGCCAGCGCTTCGAACCCAGCCAAGGCATAAGCCTCGACACGAGACCTTTCGCGAAACGGATCGAACATGGCAGCAACCATCGCGCCAGCCTTGGCCCCGGCGATCAGTGCCGTATCGGGCGCGATCACGCCGAGAACGATATCGGCATCCTTGACCGTTACCGCAGCATCGCCAACGCTTGCACCGGCTTCGCGATAAGCGTCATCAGGTATCGAGGCCGTAATCCCGGCACCGCTTTCCACCGCGACAGCGGCACCAAGCGCCGCAAATTTCTTGATCGTTTCGGGCGTGATGGCCACCCGGCCTTCACCGGGCGCACGCTCTTTGAGGATGGCGATCCGCAAAGCGATTTGCTCAGCTGCTGATCAGAATGAGGACCAGAAGCACGATGACAGCAAGCACCGGGATCGAGGTTTTCACAAGCCATGTGAACCAAGAATAGGTCGCTTCTGCCGCCTTCATGTCATTTGCCGAACTCATTACCACTCCCCATCAGGCCAAACCGGCCACATCTCGCAAAGCTGTAACTTGCAGCGCCCCATCGCTCAAGTCTTTCAATCCAATTACGGACAGTTCCCAAATCGGGACAGCCTTAAGCGGCTCTTTACTCCTTTGCGCTACGCCATTGTCGGGCCCGCATGACGGGTCGGCGATTTAACAGATGGCTTGCTGCTCCATGGCGACTGACGATTCACGTTTGCTGATGCTGATCGACGACGAACCGGCCCAGAGCCGGCTTGTCAGCGCACTCGCCGCGCGCGAGGGTTTTCGTGCGATCGTCGAGAGTACGGCGGAAAGCGCGCTCGACCGTCTTCGCACGCCCGAGGGTTTGCAAGTCGCGGTGATCCTGCTCGACCAGTGGGTGCCGGGCGAAGACGCCTGCGCGCTGATCCGCGAGATCAAAGCCATGCGTCCTGCGGTTCCGGTGTTGATGCTGACGGCCAGCACCTCTCCATTGCTGGCGGTCGAAGCGATGCGCGCAGGCGCCACCGATTATCTCATCAAACCCGTTGCCCCAGAACGCCTGCTCCAGGCGCTCCGCAGCGCAACGACGCGCGAAACGCCGCGTGCCGAGCTCCAGCCGCTGGCTGAAAAAATGTCGGGATCGCTCGATTTCGACGCCATGGTCGGTACCGCCCCGCCATTCCGCACCGCGCTCGCCAAGGCAGCGACCGCCGCGCGCGGTCATGCCCATGTGCTGGTCGAGGGTGAAAGCGGGACCGGCAAGGAAATGCTGCTGCGCGCGATGCAAAATTCCAGCCCGCGCGCCAAGGCACCGGTGCGCATGATCAATGTCGGCGTAACGCCTGCTGCGTCGCTCGAATCTCTGCTGTTCGGACATGAAAAAGGGGCCTTCCCCGGGGCTTTCGATCGCCAGATCGGCGTATTGCAGATGTGCGATACCGGTACTGTCGTACTCGATGAGATCGACCGTCTGCCGCTCGACCTGCAGCAACGGCTTGCCGAAATGCTCGACACCGGAATTGTCCGTCCGGTTGGTGCAACCCACGGCTTCAAAATCGACGTGCGGTTGATGGTTGCGTGCGATCATTCCCTGCCGGAATTGGTGCAGGACGGGCAGTTCGATGCGAAACTGTGCGAATTGCTCAGCGGGACACGCATCAATCTCCCACCGCTACGCGAACGTGCCGGCGACATTCCCGCACTCACCCGTTACTTCCTCAGCAAGATCGGCGAACAGCCGGGCCTGAGGCATCACTCGATTGCCGACAGCGCGCTGAGCCTGCTGGAAGCCTATGACTGGCCGGGCAATGTCCGCCAGCTTCAAGCTGTCCTGTTCCGCGCCGCCGTGTTCTGCGACGGCGAAGCATTGACATCCGAGAGCTTCCCGCAACTCAGCGAATTGCTCGGCAATCAGGAAAACCGCGGGGCTAGCCGCCAGCGTGGGCTCGGTGTGATGCTTTACACCGACGATGGCAATTTGCGCCCGCTGGAAGAGATCGAAGCCGATATCATCCGTCTCGCCATCGGCCATTATCGCGGCCGGATGACCGAAGTTGCGCGGCGCCTCGGCATCGGACGCTCTACCCTCTATCGCAAGCTCTCCGACCTGGGGATCGACAACGCTGCGTAATCCGGTCTAGCCCATCGGGCATGACGGATATCGATTTCACCGGGCGCACCGCGCTCGTCACTGGTGCTGCATCGGGAATTGGCGCGGCCTGTGCGCGCTTCCTTGCCGATCACGGTGTGGCGCGACTAATCCTGACCGATTGGGATGCGAGCGGATTCGATCAGCTGGACCTCGCCTGCCCCGTAACCACTGTGGTTGGCGATGTCGGCGATCCTGATCACTGGTCCACGGTCGCCGAACATCTCGAAGGGCTGGATCATGCGGTGCTCAACGCCGGGATAGCAGGCGCTGGTAAATCCATCGCCGAGCTCGACTGGGCACGGTGGAAGCGAACCTGTTCGACCAACCTCGATGGTGTTTTCCTCGGTCTCAAACATGCGATGGATGCCATGCGCGAAAATGGCGGGGGAAGCGTAGCGGTCACCGCATCGGTCGCCGCTGTTCGCGGCATAGCCTCGATCGACTACGGCGCGACCAAGGCAGCGGTGGCCCACATGGCGAAGATCGCCGCTCGCGAAGGCGGACCGGACGGTATTCGTGTCAATGCCATCGCGCCGGGCGGTGTCGATACGCCGATATGGGATACCACCGAGGGCTTCCGCTCGTTTGTCGAGGGCAAGATGGAAGGCGACCGCGCCAGGGCGATCGAGGAGTTCGGCAAGATCGGCACACCGCTCGGGCGGTTCGCCACGGCAGAGGAAATTGCCGGGCAGATCGGCTTCCTCCTGTCCGATATGGCCTCCACCATAACCGGAGCGGTGCTCGTGAGCGATGGCGGGTTTTCCATCTGATGGTGTGAGGCAGCGTGGAACCGCACGGCCCTCCCCCCCGTTGACCTTGCAAACTTCAGCAAGGGGAACCTTCATGGATATCGTCGACTGCATTCTCGCCGACCACGACCAGCAACGCCGCATGTTCGCCGCGCTCGATATGGCGCGAGACGACACCAAGGCGCTCGGTCGCATCTTCAACCGGCTCAAGCATTTCCTCGAAGCCCATGCGGAGGCTGAGGAGCTTTATTTCTATCCTCGCCTGCTTCAGCTCGGCAAAGGGGCGCTGGATTCCGACAGCGCCGAAGAGACCACCGACGATGCGATAGACGATCACAACAAGATCGCCGAAGCGGCTGAATCGGCCAGCAAACACGATGTCGGTTCGGACGATTGGTGGAAATGCGTCGACGAGACCAATCTGCAAAATTCCAAGCACATGTCCGAAGAGGAACGTCAGGGGCTGACCGATTTCCGTCGCCATGTGCCGCTCGAAGAGCGCATCCAGCTGGGTATCCAGTACCTCGGCTTCGAGGCCAAGCATTCCGCCGATTACGAGCGCAAGGAGAAGGACCCAGATGCCTATATCAAGGAGAACGAGCACGCCTGAGCGCGTTCTTATCCTCCCGCCCTAGTCGTCCGGAAGATCGCTGAAATCGGTCAACGCGGCATCGCGCAGGCCGCGCCACACATTGCGCGCCTGCACGGTTTCGAACACGTCGTGGACGCGGAGCAATTGCACGCCCGCGTCCATCCCGGCCATCGCCAATGCGATACTGCCGCCGAGCCGCTGGTTGACCGGTGCCTCGTTCGACAGCGCACCGACGATCCGCTTGCGGCTGGCGCCCAGCATCAGCGGCTGGCCGAGCGCGTGGAACAGCGGCAGCGCGTTGATCAGTGCGGTCGAATGGGCGAGTTCCTTGCCGAAACCGATGCCCGGATCGAGAACGATCTTCTCGCGCGCAATCCCCGCCTCCAGCGCCGCATCGCGCCGCGCGCGCAGCGCGTCGAACACATCGAACACGACATTGTCATAGTTGCCACCCGTATGAAGGTCCTCACGCCAGGCGCCGGGTGAGTGCATCAACACCACCGGCACACCGGCCTTCGCGACAACTTCGGCGCTGCGGGCGTCGTGCAGGAAGCCCGATACGTCGTTAACCATCTGCGCGCCTGCCGCGAGCGCGGCCTCGATCACATCGGCCTTGCGCGTGTCGATACTGACCGCCGCACCCATGGCCGCGCAATCCTCTATCGCCGGGGTGACGCGCGCGATCTCGTCGCCTTCCCAGACCGCCTTGGAGCCGGGGCGCGTGCTTTCCCCGCCAATGTCGATGATCGCTGCGCCCGCCTCGATCATTGCGGCGGCGTGGGCACGCCCCTGCTCGCGATCCTGAAGATAGCGCCCGCCGTCGGAGAAGCTGTCGGGCGTGACATTGAGGATGCCGACCACCTGCGGCTGGTCGAGCCGAACGGTACGGCGGCCCATTTCGAGGGGCACATGCGCCATGCGCACATTGGCCCATTGCGCCTCGGCTTCGGCGCCCACCGCATCGGGCAATTGCCCCAGCACGCCCTCAATCTCGCCAGCCCCCGCCAGCCAGCGTTCGGCCACGCGTCCATCCTTGCGCAGAATTACGGCGAAGCGACTGGCATAGACCATCCCGCCCGCCAGACGGATCGCCCCGCCATGCTCGCTTTGGAGGGACGGTGCGAAGCCGATCGGGCGGATATAGACCTGTTGGATCATAATTGGACCGCCCTAGCGCAGTTCCAACGATATGGAACACATGGAACACGGTCCTGAAGAGAAAAACCGTGGACGCCTGGCACAGGCGGCATCGCACGATGGTCACACGAGAATATGCAGCAGCTCATCGCCCGACCTTAACAAGCCGGGGAGAGGTAGGACAGTATGCCGCGACGACGCGTCGCTCAGCTGGCTTTGTCGCCCGGAACAAGTACCGCATCGAGCGGGATGACCACCCCGTTGTTCGCGCCCGTCGCGTTACCGACAAAGCTCGCCTTCGATCCATCGCCATTGGCGACCATGATCGTATCGCCCTGCTTGGAAAAGGTGACATCCGTTCCGCCGAGCGTGGTCATTGTGACGGGGCCGCCCTTGCTGGCAATGGCCTTGGAAATATCCTCGGGCGCTACGAAACCGGGCAGCAGGTGCTGGCGCAACAGCGCGATCAAAACCGGCCGCTGGTCGGCGCTCATCAGCGTCGCCGCCTTGTCCCCCAGCTTGGCGAACGCGTCGTTGTCGGGCGCGAGCAGCGTATAGCTGGCCTTGCCGTCGAACACTGAATCCAGCTCCGATTCCTTGACCGCCTTGGCCAAGGTCGAAAGCTCGGACTGGTTGCCAAGAACATCGGTTAACGTACTGTCCTTCTTGACAGTCATTTCCCCGCTGGCCTGCGCGGCAGTTTCCTTATTCGACGCGCTGCAGGCCGGCAGCATGGTGAGCGAACCAAGCGCGGCGGCAAGGGCCAGCCGATTGCCAATTGCGAATTTCATGCGGCTATCCTCTCAAGTCAGCAGGCTGATAACGGCCTGGATCAGCCGCGTCGTGGGGTCCATCTGGTAGATATAACCGTCAGAGTAGCGGTACATCTCGTCCGGCGTGTCATAATAGCGGTCACGATAGCCATATGGCACGTTGTAGACATCGTATCCCGGCGGCATCGGCTGGCCCACCTGAAATGTGTCGCCTGTAATAAGCCCGGCGATCGAGGTAATGGCCCCGTCACCCGGATTGACCCGATACATCACACCGTCGGCGTAACGATACTGACCCGGCTCGCCGAGGTCGTAATAGTCCTGATAATACTGGGGCACGTCATAGCTCTGGTAGCTGCTCGGCCAGACGTTGCCGATGCCCAGCGCGCCGCCAAGCAGCGGCAGCCATGAGGCAATCGAATTGTCGTTGTAGCGCAGCAGGTAACCGTCACGGTAATAGTAGTCACCGGAATTATATCCGGTGTACCCGAACAGTCGCGGTCGATAGTAGCTGCCGTAAACGCTACGGCGATAAACCTCGCGGTCCCTGACCTGTCCCGGCGGGTTACAACCGTTATGCTTCTTCGCGAGGCCAGGAGGGCAGCCGGTGTTGGGTTGACGCGAACGGTCGCGGCGCAACCATTCATAATCGCGCTGGCGAGTATCGCGCTGAGCGTAACTCACGCGGCCATCGCGCGCGCCATTATCGGCCGATTGCCGAATCGGCGCACGTGCCGTTGACTGGTTATGCGCTGACTGACCTTGGTTTGCGTGCTTCATGGCACTGGAGTGTTGTTGGGGTTTGGCTTGCGACCGCGCTGCGTTCGAATGGCCACCTCCACGGTTATCATTGCCATGGTTGGCTTGCGGTTTGGCCTGCGCAACGTGCTTCGCGTTGCCGCCACCGCTGTTCGCGTGCTTCTGAGCGCCGTGGCTGCCGTTACCGCCTCCGCCATTGCCCTGATGCTTTTGAGCGGCAGCGGGCTTCCCGCCACCGCCGCCATTGCTTCCGTGGCTGTTGCCGTGTCCGTTTCCGTGGCCTTGTGCATGGGCACCGCTCGCCGCTAGAGCCAAAGCCGCCACGCTCGCCAGTAAAATCCGCATAAGCTTCACTCCTCCAGCCGGGTCAACGGGAATGAGGGGCAAGCGGTTCCAGTCAAGGTTGCAGAGGAATGGCAATTACCGGCAAGTTGCGGATGTTGTTTAAACCTGCGACATCTTGTCAATGATAGGTATAAAAAGCTTCCTCGTGATCGGCTTCTTATTCGGGATCTCGCTGGGATTTGTGTTTCGCAAGGGCAAGCTCGGATGCGTCGCACTGCTCGTCGCGCCAATTGCGGCTATTTGCTATGTAAGCTTGTGGCAATCCTTAAACCCACATCTACTTCGATCCACCAGTGGATTAGAATTTATTTTTGTGCCAATTCCTCCGTCAAGCGCTGCCTTATTCGGCTTTGGCCTAGTCTATTTTATACGAGAGTGGTTGAGCACGAAGGATCTGTAGCCTCTCAGCTCCCCCCATAAATCAGCCCCTAACCGTCAATCCTCCGCCGCCAGCAAATACAGCTGCCGCGCCGCGTCGATCGGCTTGATCTCGCCCTCGACTTCATAGTGCCAGAAGGTCCAGCCGTTGCAGCTGGGCGCGCCTTGCAGTTCCTTGCCGAGGCCGTGAATGCTGCCGTGTTGCTTGTCGCAGATAAGCGAGCCGTCGGCGCGCACAATGGCGGTCCAGCGGCGCTTCTTGTCGAACACTTTCGTGCCCGGTGCGATCAGCCCACCTTCGACCAGCGCGCCGAACGCCACCTTGGGTGCGCTGCGGCCCGCCTGCATGGTCGAGAGCGCACTTTCATCGAGCGGCAGTTCCTTCTCGATCCGCGCCAGTGCCGCCTTGCGATAGCCGCTCTCGCGTTCGCAACCGATCCACTCGCGCCCGAGGCGCTTAGCGACCGCGCCGGTGGTGCCGGTGCCAAAGAACGGGTCGAGCACCACATCGCCGCGCTCGCTGGTGGCAAGCAGCACGCGATACAGCAGCGCCTCGGGCTTTTGCGTCGGGTGAACCTTGTGGCCGCCCTCTTTCAGCCGCTCACCGCCGCCGCAGATCGGGAACAGCCAGTCGGAACGCATCTGGAGTTCATCGTTCAGCGTCTTCATCGCGCGGTAGTTGAACTGGTATTTCGATTTCTCGCCCTGGCTCGCCCAGATCAGCGTCTCATGCGCGTTGGTGAAGCGGGTGCCGCGGAAATTGGGCATGGGATTGCTCTTGCGCCACACGACATCGTTCAGGATCCAGAAGCCCAGATCCTGCAGGATCGCGCCGACGCGGAAGATATTGTGGTAACTGCCGATCACCCACAGCGCGCCGTCGGGCTTGAGAACACGTCTCGCTTCCGTCAGCCAATCCCTTGTAAAACGGTCGTAAGCGGCAAAGTTGTCGAACCGATCCCATTCGTCGGTAACGGCATCGACATGGCTGCCGTCGGGCCGGTTGAGATCGCCGCCGAGCTGGAGGTTATAGGGCGGATCGGCGAAGACGAGGTCGACGCAAGCGTCCGGCAACCGGCGCATCGCCTCCACGCAATCGCCGGACAGGATTTGGCCCAAAGGCAGCCGAGGCGGATGCTCGACTGCCGTCTCCAATGCCGCCGCGCGCGTCTTCGCGGCTTCCAAAACCCCCATATTCGTCCGTCCCTATCGTGCAAGTTATCCACAAGGGTGAGTCCAAGCGGACTCCGCGTCAAGCAGGGATTTTGCCGCAATATGGTTAACCGGCCGTCAACCACGGCGGAACGAAATAGGACCAGCACAAGATGTTGAGTCCAATCGCCAGCGCGAGACTCGACATGCAGCGGTGTGGCCCTGCGGACTCAATGGCGCGCGAATTGATTTGCCAGCCTCCACTGCCAGGCGCATGACCGATTACAGTCATTGGTGGTGGGAGGACTTGATATGACTTTGCGCGTAATTGGTGCCGGTCTCGGCCGAACGGCGACGTTCACCCTGAAATTCGCACTCGAGCATCTCGGCTTCGGCCCGTGTTTTCACATGACCGAAGTCTTTGCCGACGCGCGGCGGCAGGTACCGCTGTGGCTCGATGCGGTCGCAGGCAAGCCCGACTGGGACGAAATCTTCCGGGGCTTCCATTCGACCACCGACTACCCCGCTTGCTCGTACTGGCGCGAGTTGGCCGATCATTATCCTCAAGCCAAAGTGGTGCTGACGCTGCGCGATCCCGACAGCTGGTTCGAATCCGTCAGCGAAACGATCTTCTCCCCCGCCATGCAGGACGGGTTGGTCGGTTCTCCTACCGGAGACATGATGCGAGGCGCGATCTTCGATTTCTTCGAAGGCGGCGATATCCGCGACCGCGCCTTCATGACCGACTGGTTCGCCAGGCGGAATCAGGCCGTGATCGATGCGCTTCCACGGGAAAGACTGCTTGTTTTCCATCCGCGTGACGCGTGGGAGCCGTTGTGCGCCTTCCTCGGCGTGCCCGTGCCGCCTGAAAAGTTCCCGCGCGTGAATAGCTGCGACGAAATCACCCAGGCGAGCGAGGAGCACGGCGGAATTCGGGCTGATCCCGATGCGGTCGAAGCGTTCGGTCGTCGCTATATCGACGAGCTGAAGATCAAGGCTTTCGCAAGCTGAACGGCAGCGACGGCGTGCGCTAGAGCAGAGCCAGCTGCGCAACTGGCGCGAAGGTCTTGCGGTGATGCGGACTTGGTCCGTGGGTCCGCAACGCCTCCATGTGCTCGGCCGTGCCATAGCCCATATTGCGCTCCCACCCGTAATGCGGGTGCTCCAGTGCCGCATCGCGCATCAGCCGGTCGCGGTATTCCTTGGCAAGGATCGAAGCGGCGGAGATGCACGGCTCCAGCCCGTCGCCCCCGACGATAGCACGCGCGGACCAGCGCCAGTCCTTGTCGCGACCCTGCGGTGTAAGATTGCCGTCGATCAGTGTCTCGACCGGATCGGTGCCGAGCGCCTTGGCCAGCCGCGCGACCGCCAAGGTCATCGCCGCCATCGTCGCCTGGAAGATATTGATCCGGTCGATCTCATCGACCTCGACCACACCGATCCCGAAAGCGCAACGGTGAAGGATTTCCGGCTCCAGCGCAGCGCGCCTTTTTGGCGAAAGGCGCTTGGAATCGTCCAGACCGGGGATTTGCGGATTGCACAACACAACCGCCGCGGCGACAACGGGGCCAGCGAGTGGGCCACGTCCGGCCTCGTCGACGCCTGCGATCAAAGGCGCGGCACCAAGTCCTTCGTTGGGGGTTGCATAGAGCATGAGACGATTCCTGAGCTTTGCGTTGATCCTATCGCCGCTCGCCCTCGCGGCAAGTTGCGGCGCGGCGAGATCGGGGGACAGTGTGCCTGCCGGAGACCGAGCAGCGCAGAAATCTGACGAATTTCAGCGTATTCCGGCGCAGGCCGGTGTCGGCTTCAACGTCCAGCGCGTGGCGACCCTGCACGAGCCATGGGCGGCGGCCTTCGCGCCGGGCACGCCGTGGCTGTTCGTCACCGAGAAGAACGGTACGATCAAGGCTGTCGACACGGAAAACCATCAGGTCGTGACGGTAAGCGGCGCGCCCAAAGTCGACTATGGCGGTCAAGGCGGCCTGGGCGACATCGCCTTCCTGCCCTGGGAATCAATGCCATCGCTGGGAACGCGCACGATCTATCTCAGCTGGGCGGAAGAAGGCCCGGATGATACGCGCGGCGCCGTGCTGGGCCGCGGCAAACTTGTCTGCGACCAGTCGATCAACTGTTCGATCTCGGACCTCAAGGTGATCTGGCGCCAGACCCCTAAGGTTTCGGGTCGAGGCCATTATTCACACCGCATCGCTTTCAGCCCGGACCGTAAGCATTTGTTTATCGCCAGCGGCGAGCGGCAGAAGGGCCAGCCCGCGCAGGATCCGCAAAGCGATCTCGGGAAGATCCTGCGTCTCAACCTCGACGGTACCCCCGCATCGGGCAATGTGCTGGCAGACGAGCATGTAGCGCGGCCCGGTATCTATTCGCTCGGCCATCGCAACATCCTCGGACTGCGAGTCGACAGCCGGGGACGCCTGTGGGATCTCGAACATGGTCCGGCGGGAGGCGACGAGCTCAACCTCGTCACCAACGGCAGCAATTACGGCTGGCCCTATGTGTCGGAAGGCGATCACTACAGCGGCCAGCCGATCGCCCGCCATGCAACGCAGCCGCAATTCAGCAAGCCTGCGATCAGCTGGACCCCGGTCATCGCGCCGGGCGATTTCATCTTCTATTCGGGCTCGATGTTTCCTGCGCTCGGTGGGGAGGCGCTGATCGCTGGACTGAAGAGCAAGGCAATGATCCGCGTCGCAATCCGCGGCGATACGGCACGCGAAGTCGCCCGTTATCCTCTGGGCAACCGCTTGCGCGAAATTGTGGAAGGCCCCGACGGTGCGATCTGGATACTGGAAGACGGTGGCAACGCAGGATTGCTGCGGCTCACGCCGGGCTGAGAATTGCTATCGACTTGCGAGCAAAGCGCGCTTAACGCGCGCGGCTCGATGGCGACTATCGTACCCCTGACCGCGATCGACCCGCCGCTGGTCGAACAATTGCTCGACGCTGCGTTCGGGCCGGATCGCCACGCGCGAACCGCCTATCGCATCCGCACGGGGATGGACTGGCTGCCCGCGCTCAGCTTTGCGGCGATTGACGACGACGATTGGCTTGTCGGGACAATCCAGCTGTGGCCGGTCGCGCTGACCGATCCGCAGGGCCGCGCGCATCCGCTGCTGATGGTCGGGCCGGTGGCGGTGATGCCCGGGCGTCAAGGTGAAGGTTTCGGCAAGGCGCTGATGGCGACTGCGCTTTCCGCCGCGGATGCCCCTGCCCCCTCTGCCGCGGCTTTGCCGCAAGTGCTCATCGGCGATCTCGACTATTACGGGCAATGGGATTTCTCCGCCGCGCACACCGCAGGTTGGCGTTGTCCGGGTCCGTGGGATCCGGCCCGCCTGCTGGTCCGCTGCGCCAATCCGGCGGTGCTGCCGCATGAGGGAATGCTGGGCCCATGGGGCAGCTCTCAGGGAAGCTTGGCGAAGTAGTCCGGCTCTGGCATTGGCGTCGCAATGCCATACGAGCCACCCCCCGATCTTGCCGGAATGACGCTGGAACAGATCGCTGCCGAAGTCGCCGCGCGCAAGCTTCCGCCGCTCGAAGACTGGGCGCCTGAGCGCACCGGTGACAGCGGTATGCGGATCGCCGCCGATGGCAGCTGGTATCACGAGGGCAGCCGCATCACGCGCCCCGCCATGGTGCGCGCCTTTTCCGGCCTGCTGACCCGCGACGTCGACGGCCAGCACTGGCTGGTAACGCCGGTGGAAAAGCTCACCATCGAAGTCGAGGACGCCGCTTTCATCGCGACCGATTGCCGCGCTGTCGACGGCGATATCGCCTTTCGTACCAACACCGACGAGCTGGTCGTCGCCGGACCGGATCACCCGATCCGCGTGGCCGGAGATGCCGATTCTCCGGCGGTCTATGTGGGACTGCGCCACGGTTGCGAAGCACGGCTTGACCGCTCGACCTGGTTGCAACTGGCCGAAATAGCGTTGGCGCAAGGTGATGAGTGGACCGTTACCAGCGGCGGCGAAACATTCTCGCTGGTGCCCGCATGAGTACTCTCCTCGATCGTCTGACCCGGCTGTTCGAGGATGGCCATGCGCGCGACATCGAAGGGTTGCTGAGCGATGTGCGCTTCGCCGACGCCACTCGCACGGCCGATGCCGCGGTGCTGATCGCGGTGACCGACCGTCCCGCAAGCGTGGGCGGACCCGGCGTGATCCTGACCCAGCGCCCACGCACCATGCGCGATCATCCCGGACAGGTCGCTTTTCCTGGCGGCAAGTGCGAGCCCGGCGAGGGCGCCATCGCTGCGGCGCTGCGCGAAGCCCACGAAGAGCTCGCGATGTCGCCAGATCACGTCGCGGTGATTGGCGCGACGGATCGCTACCAGACAGGCACCGGCTTCGACATTACACCCGTACTTGGAGTGATTCCGCCGGATCTCCCGCTCGAAGCCGAGCAGCGCGAAGTCGAAAGCTGGTTCGAGGCCCCGCTCGACTTGCTGATGGATCCGGCAAGCTGGAGCGAGAATTCGGTCTGGTGGAAGGGTGCCGAGCGGCATTATTACGAGCTGCATTACGAAGGCTATCGCATCTGGGGCGTCACCGCCGCAATCTGCGCCAATCTGTCACGCCGACTTGCATGGACCGGCTAAGCCATTATCGGCTTGGGCGATGAGCGCCAAGCTACCCCCCGCCGACTGGACCCGCCGCGAAGGGCTGGCGCTGCTGACGCGCGCGCTGGGAGCGGACAACATGCGGTGGGTTGGCGGCGCGGTGCGTGACACGCTGCTCGGCGTCGCTGTCGCCGATATCGATTGCGCGACGATCCATCGCCCGGAAACGGTGATCGATCGCTGCCGCGCGGCGGGCATTCGCACGGTCCCCACCGGGATCGATCACGGAACCGTGACGGCGATCCTTGCCGACGGTCCGGTTGAAGTGACGACGCTGCGGCGCGATGTCGCGACCGACGGACGCCGCGCCACGGTGTCCTTCGCCAATGAGTGGCGGGACGATGCTGCAAGGCGCGATTTCACCATCAACGCGCTCTATGTTCATCCCGAAACGCTCGCGATTTCGGACTATTTCGGGGGTATTGCCGATCTGGAAGCGCGCCGGGTGCGGTTTATCGGCGATGCCGCAACGCGCATCCGTGAAGACCATCTGCGGATTCTGCGTTTCTTCCGCTTTCAGGCGCGTTTCGGGGCCGAGCCCGATGCAGCGGCACTGGAAGCCTGCACCGCGCTGGCGCCGACGCTCAAGGGGCTCAGCCGCGAGCGCATCGGCGGCGAGCTGACCGCGATTCTCGCCCTGCCCGATCCGCGCGCAGCGGTTCGGCTGATGGCTGATGCGGGTGTGCTGCGCGAAGTCCTGCCCGAAGCGCGCGAACGCGAACTGGCAGTGCTCGACCGCCTGATCCCTGCTGAACGCGAATCCGATTGTGCTGCCGATCCGATCCGGCGACTGGCGGCGCTCGTACCCGCTATCCCAACTCTGGCCGAAACGGTTTCCGCACGGCTTCGGCTGTCGAAAGCGCAGCGAGCGCGGCTCATCTGCGCTGCGGAGCGCAAGGGGAGCGATGCGAGCAATCCACGAGCGCTCGCCTATCGCGAAGGGCTCGCTTGTGCTCGGGACCGGTTGCTGCTCGCGAACAGTCCTCTCCGTGATCTGGACGAATGGACCATTCCCCAATTTCCCCTGAAGGGAGGCGAGATCGTCGCACGTGGCGTGGCCGCCGGACCGCAGGTCGCCCGGATCATGCAGATGGTCGAAAAACGCTGGGTCGAGGAAGGTTTCCCGCCGCGCGAGCGGGTCGACGCGCTGCTGGAAGATGAACTGAAGCGCATTGATTAGCTTCAGCTACGCTTAAGCCCGCGCGCCATAAAAATGGCGGGAAGGTTGCGTTTTGCGACGAACGGTGAAACAAAACCGGCCGTGTTCCCGCTCGGGAGCCTTCGGAAACGGAACCAGCTTCTCGTTGATCCGCTTCCTTTCAGAATCAGTTTTGTCCTTTGGACGCCGTCTGGCGCCTTGGGAAAGTTTATTGCGTAACCCGGGAGTTTTACGATGAAATTTGCCAAATCCGCCATCCTCGCACTCGCCCTAGGCGCCGCCCCGGCGATGGCTGCTGATGGCCCCACGGTTGGCGCGACCGTCTATGGCCCGCAGGGCAATGCTGTCGGTCAGATCGTTTCGGTCGAAAACGGTCAGGCCGTGCTCGATACCGGCAAGCACAAGGTGCCGCTGGCGGTTTCGATGTATGGCAAGGGCGACAAGGGCCCGACCATCACCGTGACCAAGGAGCAGCTCAATGGCATGGTCGATCAGCAGCTCGCGGCAGCAGCCGCCAAGCGCGATGCCGCGCTGGTTCAGGGCGCGTCCGTCACCACCGCCGACAACCAGCCGCTCGGCACGATCGACGAGATCAACGGCGACAACATCGTCATCGACATCAATGGCGACAAGACCAAGAAGGTCACACTCCTGCGCAGCTATTTCGATGCGACGGCCACCGGCCCGCAGGCCCGCCTGACCATGGCGCAGATCGATCAGGCGATGGCCAAGACCGATGCCTCGGCCAGCGCCGGTGCCTCAACCGGAGACACTGCGGCTAACAAGTAAGACCTCGCCGAAATCCTACGCAAAAGGGCCGGAAGCACTGCCGCTTCCGGCCCTTTTATGTGCTTATCCGAAGCGATTGTCGCGTGGGAAGCCATTGGGCGGCAACCGCCCCGCTCCTCCGCGTGCGACCTTCCACTGCCACATCTCGTTTTCGGTCCGCGTGCGACCGCTGTCGCCGCCCATCGCCCAGCTCAGCCCTTCATCGAGCGTGAAGGTGGTCGCATCGCTCAACCCGCCATCGCGATAGCGTTGCAAAGTCACGCCTTGTCCGCGCGCGAGATCGGGTAGTTCGTCGAGGTTGAACACCACCAGTTTGCGGTTGTCACCGACGACCGCGACATGATCGTGCCCCTCGCCGATCGGGCGCACCACCACCAGTTTCGACTTGCCCTTGAGGTTCACCACCTGGCGCCCCTTGCGGGTCTCGGCGAGGAGATCGCTGGCCTGCGCGCCAAATCCCTTGCCGGTATCGGCCGCCAGCAACAGCCGCAGCCCGGGCTTGTTGACGATCAGCGCCACGATCTGCGCGCCCGCATCGATATCGAGCGTGTTGCGCAACGGTTCGCCGAAACCGCGCGCGCCGGGCAGCTTGTCCGCGCCGAGGGTGAAGAAGCGCCCGTCGTCTGCGGCGATCAGCAGCTTGTCGGTCGTCTGCGCGTGGAGCGCGAAGGCCGGACCGTCGCCTTCCTTGAACTTCCATTCCTGATCGAGCGGGACATGGCCCTTGGCCCCGCGGATCCAGCCGCGTTGCGAGAGGATCACCGTCACCGGCTCCTTCTCGATCATCGCGTCCATGCTGAATTCGACGGCGGGTTCGGCCTCTTCGACCCGCGTGCGGCGCGCGCCGAGTGCGGTGTCCTCGGCATAATCCTTGCGCAAAGCAGAAAGATCGCGCTTCAGCCGCGTGCGCTGGCGCGCCGGGCTGGCGAGGAGCTTTTCCAGCTCCGCCTTCTCGGCCAGAAGAGCGTCCTTCTCCTGCCGCAGCTGCATTTCCTCCAGCTTGCGCAGGGACCGCAGCCGCATGTTGAGGATCGCCTCTGCCTGCCGGTCGGTCAGGGCGAATTCGGCCATCATCACCGGCTTGGGCTCGTCCTCGGTGCGGATGATTTCGATCACCCGGTCGAGGTTGAGGAAGGCGATGATATAGCCTTCGACCAGCTCCAGCCGGTCGGCGATCTTGCCGAGCCGGTGCTGGCTGCGGCGCTGGAGGATGTCGATCTGGCTGGCGATCCAGTGGGTCAGCAGCTCCTTTAGCCCCATCACCATCGGCGTGCGCGTCGCGTCGAGCACGTTGAGGTTGAGCCCGAAACGCGTTTCCAGATCGGTCAGCTTGTAGAGCGATTCCTTGAGCAGGTCAGGGTCGACATTGCGGCTCTTGGGGACGAGCACGATGCGGATATTCTCGTCGCTCTCGTCGCGCACATCCTCCAGGATCGGCACCTTGCGGTCGGCGATGACCTGCGCGATCTGTTCGATCAGCTTGCCCTTGGGAACCTGATACGGGATTTCCGAGATCACCAGCTGGTATTGCCCGCCGCCCAGCCGCTCGATCCCGGCGTCGCGGTCGGCGACATTCTCGGACTCGGCCGCATAGAATCGCCCCCGCACGCGGAAGCTGCCGCGCCCGGTTTCATACGCCTGCGAAATCGATTCCCGACTGTCGACGATCAGCCCGCCGGTAGCGAAGTCCGGCCCCTGGAACATCTCCATCAGCCTTGCGTGTTCGGCATGGGGATTGTCGATCAGCTCGAGCGTCGCGTCGAGCACTTCGGCGACATTGTGGCTCGGGATATTGGTCGCCATGCCGACCGCGATCCCGCTCGACCCATTGGCAAGCAGGTTCGGGAACAGGCCGGGGAACAGTGTGGGCTCCTGCTCCTCGTTGTTGTAGGTCGGAACGAAATCGACGGTGCCCTCGTCCAGCCCGTCCATCAGTTGCATCGCAGTCTTGGTCAGCCGCGCCTCGGTGTAACGCTCGGCAGCCGCGCCATCGCCATCGATATTACCGAAGTTCCCCTGCCCCTCGATCAGCGGATAGCGCAGGGTGAAAGGCTGTGCGAGACGCACCAGCGCATCGTAAATCGCCATATTCCCATGCGGGTGGTACTTGCCCATCACGTCGCCGGTGATGCGCGCGCATTTCTTGTATGCGGAGTCCGGCGAAAGGCGCAGTTGCCGCATACCCCATAAGAGCCGCCGATGGACCGGCTTCAAGCCATCGCGCAAATCGGGCAGCGAACGTGCGGTGATCGTCGACAGCGCATAGACAAGATAACGCTCCGACAAGGCGGAATCGAACGGGGCATCGACGATGGCGTCGAACGGATCGGGCTCGCGATCCTCAGTATCACTGGTGGCCATGCGCCCTGCCCTACCAGCGCCCCGCCTTGCCTAGCAACGCGGATCGAATGGCTTTTCCCATGCATTGATAGACTGAACACACATCAAGGAGTTGTCTTATGACAAAGCGCGTAATGATCCTCGCCACCAATGGCTTCGAACAGTCGGAACTGATGAAGCCGAAGGAAAACATGGAGAAAGCCGGTATCGAGACGACTGTGGTCAGCCTCGAAAGCGGCGAGATCAAGGGATGGGACCAGAAGGATTGGGGTAAGAGCGTCAAGGTCGACAAGACTGTCGACGAGATCGACGATATCTCCGAATACGACGCATTGCAGCTTCCCGGCGGGCAGATGAACCCTGACATCTTGCGGATGAACGAAAAAGCAATCGGCATCGTTCGAAAATTTGCCGAAGCTGGCAAACCAATCGCTGCGATCTGCCACGCGCCATGGCTGCTGGCTGAGGCGGATCTGGTACGCGGCAAGACCGTGACGAGCTGGCCGTCGATCCGCACCGACCTCAAGAATGCGGGCGCGAAAGTGGTGGATCAGGAAGTGGCCGAGGATGGCATCCTCATTACCAGTCGCAACCCTGACGACATCCCGGCCTTCAGCCGCGCCCTGCTGAGCAAGCTGGGCGTGAGCGTGAAGGAAGGCGAGCTCGAATCCGCCTGATCGCAAGTTCAAGCGATGCTTGATAAAGCCCCGTCGCGGCAATGCGACGGGGCTTTTTGCGTTGCTTTCAGAGAGAAAATCGCCAGCTTGTTGCTGTGTATACCGGCAAGCCCTCGCCTCGTGACAGGTTCGGAGCCAGCCTCGGCGCGGCGACGATCATTGCGCTGGTCGGATGGGCTCTGCTGGCAAGCTTGCAGCTGGTCCATCGCACAGGTGCCAGCCCCAGCGCCGATGCCCTCATCACCGTCGAGCTGCCGCCACCCGCGAAGACGGTCGTGCCCGAGCGCAAACCCAGCCGCAAGCCGGTGGGTGAAGCCGCACCGCCCAACCTGAAATCCAATCCGGTCGAGGTGGTGGCTGTGAAAGTGCCTATCCTCCAACCGCCACCACCCATAGTCGCCGCGCCGATTGCCGATCTGGGCGTCGATCCGAGCGCCGGGTCCGCGCCAATGCCCGGTCCCGGGACGGGCGCAGGCGGCATCGGTAATGGCCGGGGGAGTGGTGGGAACGGCGATGGCACCGGCGGAGGTTCGAAGCCGGAAGAGCCCCCTCGCCTCATCAGCGGAAGGTTGCGCTTTTCCGATGCCGCGCAGGCTGCCGGTTCGCAGGGCTTGATCGGACGCCGGATGACCACTGAATTCGCCGTGGGCGTGAATGGGCGCGTCTCGGAGTGCAAGGCGGTGCTATCGAGCGGCCTGCCAGCGGTGGACGCTCGCGTGTGCGAACTGATCGAAAAGCGGTTTCGCTACCAGCCGGCCAAGGACGAACGAGGCCTTGCGGTAAAATCCTATGTGATCATCGATCACAGCTGGGGCGAACGGCCGTGACCAGCCCTGTCGCAGCGATGCGGCGGGTTTTTGTGCTGTCAGCCGCCAAATCGGAATAGCCCGACCCGACACAAATATGTAATATTAGCCAAGCACACGTTTGCCCAAGGGCTATACACTATAGCCCAACCGTCGCCTGAAGGATGGCCTATGATTGCGCCTGTTCCGCTGGCCCTGATGCTGGCTCATCTCCCGAACAACCTTGCCGCGCAGCAGTTTGCGACAAGAATTTTACCACCTTCCACGGCGTCGTTCGCCCCTCCTTCTGCAAATGGATCAGCCGCAGGGGCCATCAACGATGCTCCACCACAGACAAAGCAGGCGGCGACGGAAACCGCCCCTCCTCCGTCGAACATCATAATAGTTACAGGGCACGAGCATTCGAAGATCGACCCACTACGGGCGGTCAACATCAAAACGTTCAAGGCGGCACAGAAGGTCGATTCCGTAGTTATCGCGCCGGTCGCAAAAGGTTATCAGCACGATATCCCACACCCGCTACGCAGCGGGCTGCACAACTTCCTCGAAAACCTGCACGAGCCGGTCGTGGCGGTGAACTTCGTTCTCCAGCACCGCGTGGGCAAGGCGCTGGGGACGGTCGCGCGCTTTGCGATCAATTCCACCATCGGCGCCGCTGGATTGTTTGATATTGCCAAGCGCAAACCATTTAACTTGCCTTACCGACCCAACGGTTTCGCCGACACAATGGGCTTTTATGGCGTCAAGCCGGGCGCCTATATGTTCCTGCCGATTATTGGACCGACCACCGTCCGCGATCTTGCGGGATACATTCTCGACAAGGCCGCGCTTCCTGTCGCAATCGGCGCACCTTTCAGCAAACCGACCTACACCGTTCCCACGGGGATTATCAGCGCGTTGGACAAACGCGTCACCTTCAATGACGAGCTGGAGAAGATCCACAAATCCGCCTCTCCCTATTACGCCATGCGTACCTATTACCTCAAGCAGCGACGCGAAGAGATTGCGTCACTCCACACGAAGTCAAAGCATCGAGACAAGCCGACCGACAGCAAATAAGGCTGGGCACGGGTGGCTCTTTCAGCCCCGTCGCATGTCATGGCTCTCTGCCGGAATCGTCACTTCAAGCCCATCGAGAGCATCGGTCATATCGATCTGGCAAGCCAGCCGACTTGTGCGGCGCACACCTGCGGCGAGGTCGAGCAAGTCCTCTTCTTCCTCGCTCGCGGGTGTCAGGCGGTCAAACCATTCGGACGCGACGATGACATGGCAGGTTGAGCACGCCATCTGGCCTTCGCAGGTGCCTTCCAGCGGCATTCCCGCCGCCTGCCCCACGCGCAGCAGATTGTCCCCCGCTTCCGTCTCGGCGGTCACTGTCTCGCCGCCGGAGGTGGTGAAACGGACCTTCACAGACCTTGCCCGCTCGCTGCCGCGTTGATGATCCCTGCAGCTTCCTCCAGTTCCTCGACGGATGTGTAACGTCCAAAGCCGAGGCGGATGGTCGATTTCGCCTGCGCGTCGCTCAACCCGATGGCCTGGAGCACATGGCTGGTCTTGCCCGATCCGCTGGCGCAGGCGCTTCCGGCGGAGAACATCACATTGCGGCAATCGCTCATCAGCCGGGCGACATCGAGGCCATCTCGGCGGATCGAGAGATTGCCATGCCAGCGGGCGGTTTCGCTGCCGTTTAGCATCCAGTCAGAGAAAAGTTCGCGGGCACGGGTCCACAGCGCTTCGATATGAGCGGTGTCCTGTTCCATCCTCTCCTTCATCAATGCCGCCGCTGCACCAAAGCCCGCCACCAACGCCGGACTGAGCGTGCCCGAGCGAATGCCCTCCTGCAGTCCGCCGGTCACTTGCGGATCGAGTTCGATTCCGTCGCGCAGCCACAAGGCACCGATGCCCTTGGGGCCGTGCATCTTGTGTGCGCTGATTGCGATCATGTCCGCGCCCGGCACGGCCATCTTGCCGCAAGCCTGAACCGCATCGCACAGGAACAGCGCGCCCGTCTCGCGCGCGCGGGCGAGCCAGTCGGCGGCGGGCTGAATCGTGCCGATCTCGTTGTTGACCGCCATCACCGCAACAAGCCCGGTATCCTCGGGCAAATCCGCATCGGCGGTGACGATGCCGTCCGCGTTACAGGAGATGATATGGCCATGGCCCAACGCGGCTGCGGTGCCATAGACGGCGGCGTGCTCGATAGCGGAATACGCGATGCCGGGTTTGCGCATGTGAGCCGAACCGCGCATCGCAAGATTGATCGCCTCGCACGCGTTGCCGGTGAAGATCACCTGGCCACCCGGTGGCAATAGCGCGGCAACCTGATCGCGGGCGAGGTCGATCGCCGCGGCGGCCATGCGGCCCATGCGGTGCGGGCTGTGCGGGTTGGCAAAGCCGGTGCCATCGGGACCGTCGAGCCAGCGCATCATCGCATCGCGCGCCTCGGGCGCAAGCGGGGTGGTGGCCTGATAGTCGAGATAGATCATTTACGCGTCCCTTCAGCCTCTGCGGGCCATTTCGAGCCAGATGTCGCAGAAGCGCTCTACCTCCTCGCGCGTGGTATTCCACCCCAGGCTGACGCGAATCGTGCGCGCGGCAATATCGGGATCGACGCCCATTGCTTCGAGCACACGGCTGGGCTTCATCGTCCCGCTCGAACATGCGCTGCCCTGGCTGACGGCTATCCCCGCCATGTCGAAACGCATCACCTGTGCGCTGCCGGAAATGCCGGGCATGGCGATGGCGCGGATATAGGGTGTGGGGTCGGCAAGCTGATCGGACAGCCAAGTGCCGCCGAGGTTACGGCATTCGTCCGCCAGCACGTCGAGCGGTTCGAGCACCTCAGCAGCGACATAGGGATCGCCACAAGCCTCCAGCGCCCCCGCCATGCCCAGCGCGCCGGGCAGGTTCTCGGTCCCCCGGCGATAGCCACGCTCGTGACCGCCGGTCGGGTGGAGCATGGCATAGTCCTTGACCAGCAGAGCACCAATTCCGATCGGACCGCCGAATTTATGCGCCGAGACAATCGCCATGTCACACTCGGGCAACGCAAACCTGCCAGCCGATTGGGCACAATCGCAGACCAGAATGCCGCCGCTTTCATGAACTGTTGCGGCTATCGCTCCGATATCCTGCCTTGCACCGGTTTCCGAATTGAGATGCTGGATGGCAACTACCGGGTTGTCAGCTCCGTCCAGTTGGACGAGCGATTTCTTCGATACAGCGCCATTGCCTTCAACGGCGATACGGTGTGCGTCCGCCGCGGACTGAATTACCGCATCGTGTTCGACCGCGCCAACGAACCGCGCGTTGCCTTTTGCCTGCCCCAAGGCCAGCGCTGCCGCCTCGCTCGCCCCGCTGGTGAAGATCAGCTCCCCGTCCCAGCCGAGCGCTGTCTTGATCCGGGCGCGGGCATCCTCAAGCAGGCTGCGCGCCTTGCGCCCTTCCGCATGCGGGCTGGAGGGATTGGCCCATAGTCGGAAGCCCTCCTCCATCGCCACTCGCGCCTCCGGGCGCAGCGGGGTGGTTGCGGCGTGATCGAGATAAATGCGTTGCGAAATGGGATGACGCTCGAAACAATTGCGAATTGGTGGGGAATCCCTATATAGCGCGCCACTTCGCGCATGCCACCCGGCGACGGCGCAACAGCATTTCTGACAGGTTCCCGATGCCCTCAGTCATTTTTCCCGGCCCGGAAGGCCGTTTAGAAGGTCGTTTCTCTCCCGCCAAGCGCCCCCGCGCGCCCGTGGCGATGATCCTCCATCCGCACCCCCAGGGTGGTGGAACGATGAACGACCGCATCACGCAGGCGCTCTACAAGACCTTCGTCGATCGCGGTTTCGCAACCCTGCGTTTCAATTTCCGCGGCGTCGGCCGCAGCCAGGGCAGCTTCGACAACGGGATCGGCGAGTTGTCGGATGCCGCCTCGGCGCTCGACTGGGTCCAGCAGATCCATCCCGAAGCGCAGACCACCTGGGTTGCGGGCGTCAGCTTCGGTGCGCTGATCGGCATGCAGTTGCTGATGCGGCGGCCCGAGATCCGCGGCTTCATCTCGATTTCGGCTCCGGCCAACATGTACGATTTCAGCTTCCTCGCCCCATGCCCCGCGAGCGGCATCTTCATTCAGGGCGCGGCCGATACGGTGGTCCAGCCACCGTCTGTGCAGAAGCTGGTCGACAAGCTGCGCACGCAAAAGCACATCACCATCCATCACGAGGAAATCCCGCGCGCGAACCATTTCTTCGAAAACGAGATGGAGCAGCTGATGGGCTCGGTCGACAACTACCTCAACTTCCGGCTCGACCCGGCCTGCCCGATCAAGTGAGCAAAGCTAAGCTGCTGTGCGGCATTTAGCTTTGCTCGCCTTCCGCAGGCGGCAAACGCTGGTGGGAGAAGGCAGTCCCACGTATCTTTATTGCGGCAAAATTATGTCTTTTCAGTTGCTTCGCGCAACGCGAAAGTTCTTGCCAGTCGCGTGACGTTGTAACATCCTTACCTTCGAGCCGCCGAACACGCGGCGGCCGCATTGGAGGAGAGGACGTATGGCCTATCTCGACAGCAGCCGCCGGGCATCGCCCGCCAGCATGGCAGCGGTGATTGCAATCCACGCCGGTCTGGGCGTGGCATTGATCGCCGGCCTCACGGTCACCGGCACGATCATCAAACCCAAACCCAGCGGTCCGATCATCGATTTTCCGATCGAACCCCCGCCGCCGCCCAGCCCCGAACCACAGCAAAACGCAAAGCCGCAAAGCCAGCAGCAGTCGCACAAATTAGTGGTCCCGATCCCGAAAATCGATTTCGGCAAGGTGACGCCACCGATCGATTCGACCGACATAATCGATGCTCCGATCCCTGAGGCCATTCCCACCTTCACCCCCTCGCCCAGTGCCAGCGCAACGGCGAGCGGGTTCAAACCCGTAGCCGCAGCCCCGCGCAACAATCCGGCAAACTGGGTCAGTAACAGCGATTATCGTTCGGAATGGGCACGGCGGGATTGGACGGGTCGCGCGAGCTTCAGGCTTGCCATCAGTGCCGAAGGGCGTGTGACCGGTTGCACGATCACCTCCTCGACCGGGCATGAGGCGCTCGATACGGCCACCTGCGCTCTGGTTGCCAAGCGTGCCCGCTTCAATCCGGCACGGGGCAAGGATGGCGAGCCGGTCGGCGGCAGCTATGCCGGAACGATTGTCTGGCAGCTTCCCGACTGAGCAGGATAAGCTTACTGGTTCTGCCCGGCCTGCTGAAGCGGGCTCTGCGCCCCGTTAGGGCCGGGCAGCGTCCAGATCACCACATTGGCGACGATCACCGCCGCCAGTACCACCATCAGCAATGCGCGCTTGCGATCCTTTCGTGCACGCCAGCTCACCACAGCGCCGCCGAGCAGCGCCACCGCGGTCAGCATCATTGTGGAAAGCACCCAATCGCTCATGGTCGCGGCATAACGCGCACGGACCGAAACGACAATTGTGCGTCCATTGACAGCCGCTTGCCCGCAAGCGCACAAGCCGCGCCATGACACTCCCCCCATTCCAGATCACCCGTCGCAGCACTCTTGCGGGTTTCGGCGCCGTCGCCGCTGCTACCGCTCTCCCGGCAAGCGTGAAAGCCGCAACCCGAACGGGTCCCGAGAAGTCAGCCGAGCAGGAACTCGATACCATCGCCTGGAACTTGCTCCAGCGCGAACCGATGCAGGCGACCAGCCTTGGTGTCGACACCGGCACGCATGCCGGGCTGCGCGGTGAACTCGCCGATCCTTCGCCCACCGGACAACAGAAGCTTGCAGCGACACTCAAATCCGATCTCACCGGCATCGAAGCGCTGGACCTTGGCAATCTCACACCTGCGACCCGTACCAGTTTGGAAGTGGTCCAAAGCGCCTATTCCACAGCGCTCGACGGGCTCGCCCTGCCTTATGGCGATGTCGCCGTGGGCGGCTGGCGCAACGCACCTTATGTCGTGATCCAGAACGCAGGCGCCTATCTCGATTATCCGCGCTTCATGGACAATGAGCAACCCATCGAAACCCGGGCCGATGCGGAAGCCTATCTCGCCCGTCTGGGAGCCATGCCCGCAGCTTTCGACGGCGAACTCGAAAGGATGAAATCGGCCCGCGCAATGGGCGTCGTCCCGCCCGACTTCCTGTGCGACAAGGCGATCGGGGCGATGACCCAGACACTCTCCGACGCGAAGGATGGCAAGCTGTTCGTCCCGGCGCTAGCCAAGCGGCTGGCGGCCAAGGGCCTGCCGGACAGTTATGCTGCCTCGGCGCGCAAGATCGTCATCGGCCCGATTTCCGCCGCACTCGCTCGGCAGCTCGATGAACTGAAAGCCGAGCGTGCCGCCAACCACACCGCTCCCGGCATGTGGAGCCAGCCGCAGGGCGATGAATGGTATCGTTGGGCCTTGCGCGCCAGCACGACAACACACCTCTCGCCGCAAGAGGTGCACCAAATGGGACTGGAGCAGCTCAAAGAAATCCACGGGCGGATGGACCCGATCCTGAAATCGCTTGGTTACACGAAGGGCTCGGTCGGTGCGCGGATGCAGGCGCTGGCGAAAGACAAGCGCTACCAATTCCCCGAAGGCGACAAGGGACGGACCGAAATCCTCGCCTTCGTCGCCCAGCGGATCAAATGGATCAAGGCGCAGATGCCGCGCGCCTTCGAGCGGCTGGTGAACCCGAATTTCGAAGTCCGGCGCCTGCCCCCGGCCGAGGAAGCCGGGGCGCCCACCGCCTATGGCGGCGCGGGTTCGAAGGACGGCAAGATCCCTGGCAAGATGTGGATCAATCTGCGCACCACCGATCTCCATCGTACTTATACGCTGCCTACGCTGGTCCATCACGAAACCATTCCCGGCCATGTGTGGCAGGGCGAATATGCCAATGAGTTGCCGCTGATCCGATCAATGCTGGCGTTCAATGCCTATTCGGAAGGCTGGGCACTGTATGCCGAACTTCTCGCCGATGAGCTTGGTGCTTATGACGAGCATCCTGCGTGGCGGCTCGGGTACCTGCAGGATCAGGCTTTCCGTGCCTGTCGGCTGGTGGTCGACAGTGGCCTTCACGCAATGCGCTGGACGCGTCAGCAGTCGGTCGATTTCTTCGTACAGAAAAACGGCAACAACCCGGAAGAAGTTGCCAGCGAAGTCGATCGCTATTGCAGCTGGCCAGGGCAGGCCTGCGGTTACAAGGTCGGCCAGACAGAGATCCTGCGGCTTCGATCCGAGGCGAAGAAGGCGCAGGGCAGCGCCTATTCGCTCAAGGCATTCGATCAGGCGGTGGTCGATGGCGGCAATGTCCCGCTCGATGTGCTGGCAAAGGAAATCGATCGCTATATTGCCAGGACCAAGGCAGGCTAAGCCCTTGTCAAGCGATCAGTAATTGCAAAAAGGCCTTTATTGTCATGCGTCCACGCGCTAACCTCCCCTCGGGGAAGTATTGGGGGCGCATTCATGAAAAAACCGGGGCTGTGGCTCGCTTTGGCGGCGTTTCTGTCTGTGCCTGCGCAGGCGCATTGGCATAAGGCCGAGAGCGATCACTTCGTTATCTACGCCGATGCCGGTGAAAGTTCGATTGGACGATTTGCCGAAATCCTGGAACGCTACGATGCGGCGATGCGGCTGGTCACCGGCTTCAAGGGAGAAAAACCGAGCCCATCCAACCGCGTTACGATTTTCGTCGTGGGGTCGGAGCGCAATGTTCGCAAGCTGGCGGGCGATGGCTCGGATTATGTCGCGGGGTTTTACGTCCCACGCGCCGGAAATTCGCGCGCCTTCGTCCCGCGGATAACCTCCAGCTACGGCGAGCCGGATTTCTCGCTGGTCGTCCTGTTGCATGAGTATGCGCATCATTTCATGATTTCGACATCGCGCCACGCGATGCCGCGCTGGATGTCGGAAGGGGCCGCCGAATTCTTCGCGTCCGCCAAATTCGGTCATGACGGTTCGGTATCTATTGGCCGCCCCGCCTATCACCGGATGGGCGAACTGGCGTATGCCAAGAACGTCTCGGTCCAGGAACTGCTCGACCATAAGCTGTATGAAAAGAATCACGGCAATGGTTATGACGCGTTCTATGGCCGCGCATGGGGCCTTTATCACTACCTCTATTTCGAGAAATCCCGCCGGGGGCAGCTGGATACCTATTGGAATGCGATAGCTTCAGGGACATCTGAACATGATGCAGCGATCAAGGCCTTTGGCGACCTTAATCAGCTGGGAAAGGATCTCGATAGCTATCTTCATCGGTCGCGTATCCTGTCTTACAAGTTCAAGCCCGAGTGGTTTAATATCGGCCCGGTCACAGTAACCGAGGTGAGCGATGGCATGGATGACGCATTGCCGCTGATCGCCCGCTCGCAACGCGGAGTGTCACGCGAGCAGGCGCTCGAACTTCTGCCTGAAGTCCAGAAAGTCGCGGCGAAATATCCGCGCGATCCGGGCGTGTTGTCCGCACTGGCGGAGGCCGAACACGATGCGGGCCATGACGACGCTTCGATAGCCGCGGCCGATCGTGCCCTGGCCATCGATCCCAAGGCCAAGAACGCACTCATCCAGAAGGGCTTGTCGCTGTTCCGGAAGGCCGAAAGCTCGAAAGACAAACAAGCGGCGTTCAAGCAGGCAATGCTGCCGTTTTCGGCATTGAACCGTCTGGAAAACAACAACCCACTGCCCCTGATCTACTACTATCGTAGCTTCGTCGAGCAGGGCAAAAATCCACCGGAACTTGCTCGAAAGGCGCTGGAACGGGCGTCGCAGCTCGCACCTTTCGATCAGCCGCTCGCCATGAATACCGCACTGATGGACGCCGGCGAAGGCCGTATCGCAGTCGCGCGCATGTTCCTCGAACCGATTGCCGCCAATCCGCATGGTGGGCGATTGGCCGAACGGGCACAGGCAATCCAGACTGCTCTGACGGATGTGAAGGAAGGCTCTCCGTGGCATCCCAGCCCACTGATGCAAACTATTGACGGCATCGATTCCGCTACTGCTGGCCTACCCGACCCCGGCAACTAGGGTTCTGGATCGAAATCAACGCGATTGTCGAACGGCAGCGCGTTATCACTTGCGTTCCCAAGCGCGCACCCAGTCGACCTCCATCGCTATCTTGCCGGCCTTGATCCGGTCGACCGTCGCTTGCGGCAGGCCAAAATAGGGTTTGTCGATGCCGTTGACCTTTTGCGGGTAAACTCCCCCAACGGCGAAGTTCAGGATCACATATTCCGGGCGGTCAAACCGCCAGGGGCCGTATTTCTCGACCATCGCCTTGGTCACGCGATAGAACTCGCGCCCATCGACGCTGAAAATTACCGCATCGGGTGTGCGTTCGAGCGAGTATTCGTGCCACTGCGTCACATCGACGCCATCGGGAAACGTCTGGCGTTTCACCAGCGGGGTATCCCCGAAATAGCCAGGCCCGTGCATTGCGGCAGACGTCCATTGCGCATCGCCGACATACTCCATGATGTCGAGCTCGCCGCAATCCGGCCATTTGCCATATCCGAGCATCCAGAAGGCCGGCCACACACCGGCAGCAGCAGGCATCCGGATGCGCGCGGTGATCTTGCCGTAGGTCAGGGTGAATTTGCCGCTGGTGTTGATCCGCCCGGACACGAAATCGGCCTTGCGTCCCGATGGCGTAGTGTAGCCGGGACGATATCGGGGGCGAATGACCAGCGCGCCGCCTTCGGCACCTTCGGGTTTGGCAAATGAAATGACGTCGGGCGAATCGATGTAGGCCTGCTGCTCGTTGTTGACCCAAAAAGTCGGTCCCTCGACATTCCAACGGGCACGATCGAGCGAGCCGGAATTGAATTCCTCATCGAACACCAGCCGCATACCCGCCGGTGTAGAAATTGCCGTTGAATTGGTCGATTTCGCGCGCGTTTCCTCTTGCGGAGTGGCGGTCCCCGAACAGGATGCCAAAGCCAGAACGGCACACAGGATCGGGATTGTTTTCAAACCAACATTCATCGCAGCCCTCTCCCACCAACGCAGCAACCACCGCAGGCGATATAATTGTGAACGTTCACGTAGCGTAACATAGCGTGCAGGACAATATCGCCACGCTGCTACGGGCAGCCGCGGTTGATACCGACTGCCAGCTATGCAAGAAAACGATGAAACGGCAGCAGACCGGAGGGTACAATGAATACGGGTCGGGTAGGAAATATCGCGGGGGCATCGCTCCTGCTTGCAGCAGCGTCGGCAATTGTGGTGGCCAGCCCCGCCAATGCTCAGTTCGGCGGGTTGCTTAATTCGCTCAAACACAAGGCCGAAGACGCCGTGGTCAAATCGGTGGACCAACCCGAAACCAAGGATCAGGGGACTGACCGGACGTCACCGCGCATCGCGGTCCACCACGGTTTCGACTTCACGCCCGGAAGCACGGTACTGTTCTCGGACAATTTTGCGGGAAACAAGCTTGGGGCGATGCCACCCGAGTGGAAGACCAATGGCTCAGGCGAGATCGTGACGGCCGATGGTCTTCCGGGCAATTGGCTCGCACTGCAAAGCTTCGCCAGCTACAAGCTGACCCACCCGCCCCGGCTGCCCGAAAATTTCACCATCGAATTCGATGTAATCCCGGTCGCGGACAAGGCGCGCGATGCGGGTCGGGTGGTATTCGGCTTTGCTCGTGACGACAGCACACGCGGCTATATCTCCGATGCCTACAACGGCGGGGCGCTCACCGGGGTTACAGTAAACTTCGAGGGCGATACGACCATCGCCAGCAGCGCGACCGGATATTATCATGCGCTGTCGCTGGATCTTGCCGGTTACGCCAATCAGGTGATGCATTTCTCGATCGCGGTCGAAGGCAATCAGGAACAGGTCTATCTCGATCATCAGAAGATCGGCGATGCCAAGGTGTTCACGCATAATCCGGGACGCTACTTCTACATCAGCGGCCCGGTGCGGATGGATCACGGCGCACAATTGCTGTTCGGCAATTTCCGTCTCGCGACATCCGCGACAGCAGACAGCGGCAGGAGCTAACGCGCGACCGCTTTACTGGGCACGAGACGTATTTCGAACAGCGAAGGCCAGCGCTTGCCCGTGATGAACAGGCGCTTGCCCTTGGCGTCCCAGGCGATCCCGTTGAGCACCGAGTCGCGGTCGTTGACGAGAACCTGATTCACGATCCCGCGCAGATCGTAAATCTTGCGCACGACGCCGTCGGACGGATCGATCGCTACGATGTAGGGCGTCATCCACACATTCGCGAGGATCATGCCGTCCACGGCCTCCAGCTCGTTGAGCATCGGCAAGGGCTTGCCATTCAATGTGACGGAAATCACGCGCTTGGAGATGTAGGTCTGCGGATCGAGGACGTGCAGGGTGGAGGTACCATCGGACGCCACCAGATCGCCATTTAGCGTGGTAAGCCCCCATCCCTCATGCTTGTAACCGGAGTAATCCCGGATTGGCGCAAATCCTTTCAGCTTCCAGCGATGGATGATGCCCGCCTTCCACGTCAGGCTGACAAGGTCCTGCCCCACCAGTGCCAGCCCTTCCCCGAACTCATCCGAAGGAATGGCCTTCTCGGCCAGCACCTTCCCCGTGGCGAGATCGACCTTGCGGATATTGGATTCGCCGACCTGCCCGGTGCTTTCGTAGAGCGCGCCGTCATGCCACAGCAACCCTTCTGTAAAAGCGCGCGTATCATGAGGATAGGTTGCTACGATTTCCGCGCGCAGGACTTGCGGCTTCACCGGCTCCGGCGCTGCCTGGTCCTGTGCCTGCGGCTCTGCAGGGCTCGCAGCCATGGTCGCGCCCGAAAGGGGGGCGACTAGCGCCAGCGACAGGGCGAAGGGCACGATCGAGCGGAACACGGTGCGCCCTTTCAAGAAAACTGGCTGAGCGGGGGCTGAATCGGCGCGCAGCCGGTTCACTTTTTGCCGAATAACCCGCTGGCGAAACCCGCGATGTCATCGAATGGATTGCCATCGTGATCCGAATCGAGAATCTGGATGAACTGCGCCAGCGAGCCCTCGCCGCCGATCTGCTCCACGACTTGTTGCAACACCCCGGCATCGAGCCCGGTTTTCGCGGCGGCGAGCTGGACTGTATCGCCATCCTCGTGATGCGCCGCACCGAGCGCAGCAATCGCCTGCTCGGCCTGCTTCGGATCGATGCCGAGCTTGTCGGCCATATTGGTCAGTGTCGGGTGATCGTGTGCCGCGCTGAGAAGCTGGTCGAACAAGCTCATGATGATGTCTCCTTGATCCGGGTCTGGCAATTATGCGCCCGCCGGTGCAAAAGTAAAAGCCCTCGCACCGGTTTTCCGGGCGAGGGCTCTCCTCTCCAACTGATAATTGGTTGCGCTGGGTCAGGCGGCCTGCGGAGCGGCGTCGCGCACCCCCTGATCGACATGGGCAGCAAAGGGTTCGAAATTGTCCACGAACAGTTGCACCAGCTTGTGCGCAGTGGTGTCGTATTCGTCCTTGTCCGCCCAGGTATTGCGCGGATCGAGAATGGTCTGATCGATCCCGGCTTCGGCCAGCGCGGGCACGCTCACAGGAACCTCGAAGCCAAAATTCGGATCCTTGCGGAATTCCACGGTGTCGAGCCGGCCTTCAAGGGCGGCGTTGAGCAGTGCGCGAGTCGCCTTGATCGGCATCCGCGAACCGACGCCATACTTGCCGCCGGTCCAGCCGGTATTGAGCAGCCAGCACTGCACCGCGCCCTTGGCGATCCGTTCTTTCAGCAAATTGCCATAAACACTGGGGTGGCGCGGCATGAACGGCGCGCCGAAACAGGTACTGAAGGTCGCCTGCGGCTCGGTCACACCGATTTCGGTGCCCGCTACCTTGGCGGTGTAACCCGACAGGAAGTGATACATCGCCTGATCGGGCGTCAACCGCGCAATCGGGGGCAGCACGCCGAAAGCATCGGCGGTCAGCATGATTACGTTGGACGGGACCGGCCCCATATTCTCTTTCGAGGTGTTCGGAATCGACGACAGCGGATAGGCGCCGCGGGTGTTCTCGGCGAGCGTGGCATCATCGAGATCGATATTACCTTCCGCATCCATAACCACGTTCTCGAGCACGGTATCGCGCATCTTGGTGGTGGCATAGATTTCCGGCTCGGCCTCCGGCGAGAGGCGGATCATCTTGGCGTAGCAACCGCCTTCGAAGTTGAAAACGGCAGTGTCCGACCAGCCATGCTCATCGTCGCCGATCAGCGTGCGGCTCGCGTCGGCGCTGAGCGTGGTCTTGCCGGTCCCGGACAGGCCGAAGAACACAGCGGTTTTTCCATCCGGGCCGATATTGGCCGAACAATGCATCGGCATCACGCCCTTGGGCGGCAACAGGTAATTGAGGATGCCGAAGACGCTCTTTTTCATTTCACCAGCGTAACGCGTGCCGCCGATCAGGATTAGCTTTTCGGACAGATTCACCGCGATCACCGTCTCGCTGCGCGTGCCATGGCGTTCCGGGTCCGCCCGGAAGGTCGGCAGGTCGATGATCGTGTATTCGGGCACGAAACCGTCCAATTCCGCTTCGGTCGGACGCACCAGCAGGGTGCGGATGAACTGGTTGTGCCAGGCGAGCTCGTTGATGACCCGCACCTTCGCGCGGTATTCTGGCTGCGATCCGCCGAACAGGTCGGCGACATACAGCAGCTCCTTGACCTTTAGCGCGGCCATGAAATCGTCCTTGAGCGCCGCGAAATGTTCCGGCGTCATGGAGGCGTTGTTGTCCCACCACACCGTGTTCTCTGTTTCGGCATCACGAACGATGAATTTGTCCTTCGCGCTGCGGCCGGTGTGCTTGCCCGTTTCCACCACCAGCGGACCATCCTTGGCACGGCGTCCTTCACCATTTGCCAACGCCTGTTCGCTCAACACCTCGGCGGACAAATTGGCCCGGATCTCAGCGTCGGTAACAATGCCTTGATCGGCAAGGGAAAAGGAAAGCGAGGACGACAAGCGAATTCTCCTGAATGGCGGCCGCAAGAACGGCGTCATAATGGTTTGCATTCGTATGCAGAACAATACTCGCGCCCATAGTCCGAGGAATCCGACAGGTCAATTTGCGCCTGCGAAGTATGTCCCTCGATAGGTCGGTGCGTGCGCGATTCGTTATGAAACGATACATCGGTTCAGTAGTAGGTCCTTCGCGTTGTAAGCGTGTCGGCAAAGCGCTAGGAACATTGGCATAATGGAAGGCAACAATCCGCAAACCTCTGTGCTCGGTGGGACCGCACAAGACACTTCCGGTCGCAGTGTGATTGCGCTCGTTGACGATGATCGCAACATCCTCACCACAGTTTCGATAGCGTTGCAGGCGGAAGGCTTTGCCACACGCGTCTACACCGATGGCGAAGCAGCGTTGAAAGCACTGACGGAAAATCCACCGGACCTTGCGGTGTTCGACATCAAGATGCCGCGCATGGATGGCATGGAGCTGCTGCGGCGCTTGCGACAGACCTCAGCTCTCCCCGTGATCTTCCTGACAAGCAAGGACGATGAATCGGACGAGGAAGCCGGCCTCGAGATGGGTGCGGACGATTACATCGCCAAACCGTTTTCGCTGCGGCTGCTGCTGGCGCGCATCCGGGCGATCCTGCGGCGCGGCGATGCGCAGTCGGGCAGCCAGGCCGAACCGCAGGCCCAGTCCGGTGACGGCGCGATGCTTGATCGCGGGCGATTGGTGATGGACCCAGCGCGCCACGCGGTTACCTGGGACGGGCTACCGGTTTCGCTAACGGTGACGGAATTTCTATTGCTTGAAGCGCTGGCCAGCCGTCCCGGAGTCATAAAGAGCCGGAACCAGTTGATGGATGCCGCCTATCCGGACGATGTCTTCGTCGACGACCGCACGGTGGACAGCCATATCAAGCGAATGCGCCGCAAGTTCCGCGCGACCGATCCGGAATTTTCGGCCATCAACACTCTTTATGGCGCGGGCTACAGCTTCGACGATGGCTGAAACGGCCAACGTCCTGCGCGGCGATCCCCAGCAGGGGAAAACCTCCTGGTCACGTCGCCTTTCGCTCACCAGACGAATCCTGTTCGTCAATATACTGCCGCTGGCGCTGCTCGGCTTCGGCGTCATCTATCTCGACTTCTATCGCAAGCAATTGCTCGACGAGCGGTTCAAGCTGGCGCTGGTCGAAGCGCAGATCATCGCCGAATCGCTCGCCGGCGCCAGTCCGGCACGGCAGGATGCGCTGTTGATCCAGCTCGGCAAGGAGCAGAAGCTGCGGCTGAGGGTCTACAACGCGAACGGCAAGCTGATGGGCGACAGTTTCAAGCTCGCGCCGCCGAGCTTCAGCCTTATCGACCCCGAGACCGAGCCCGAATCGCAGAAATTCGCTCGCGAGCTCGACCGTTGGTTCGATTGGTTGGTCGGGGCACCGAAGCTGCCTGACTACCACGAACCCAAGGTCGATCAGGTGTCCGCCTGGCCAGAACTGGTGCGCGCGCGGGAAGAAGGCCTGACGCAAATCGTGCTGCGTCACGCACCCGATCGCAGCCACATCATCACCGCCGCCGCGCCTGTGGGGCTGAACGGCGAGACCCTGCTGCTCACTCGCAACCCGGTCGACATCGTCGAAGCGGTGCGCCGTGCGCGTAGCCTCGTCGCGCTGGTTGTGCTGGTCTCGCTGCTGGTCTCGACCATGCTCTCGTTGTTTCTCGCGCGCACGATCGTCCAGCCGCTGCGCGAGCTGGTGCAGGCGGCGGTACGGGTGCGTCAAGGCCGCGACCGGCAGGTGCAGGTACCCCGCCTGCCCCAGCGCCGCGACGAGATCGGCCTGCTGGCGCGCGCCGTGTCCGACATGACCATCGCCCTGCGCCACCGGATCGATGCCGTGGAAAGTTTCGCCGCCGATGTCGCGCATGAGATCAAGAACCCGCTCGCCTCGTTGCGCAGTGCTACCGAATCGCTGGGCACGGTCGACGATCCCGAGCTGCGAGCGCAGCTGCTCGACATCGCACGCCATGATGTGCGCCGGATCGACCGGTTGGTGACCGAAATTTCCGACGCCAGCCGCATCGATGCCGAACTTTCGCGCGCGACTTTCGAACCGGTCGACCTGGTGGCGCTGACCCGGAATATCGTCGGTGCGCGCGAGCACCGGACCGAACCCGAAGCGCACCAATTCGTTTTCGAGCCTCGAAACGATTCCGTGCTGGTCAACGGCGAGCCCGCGCGTCTCGAACGAATCATTGAAAACCTGCTCGACAATGCGGTGTCCTTCTCGCCGCCGGATGGCACGATCATTCTCGACCTCGCCCGCCAGGGAGACTGGATCACGCTGAGCGTCCTCGACGAAGGGCCCGGTATTCCCGAGGAATTTCGCGAGGAGGTATTCAAGCGCTTCCACTCGCTGAGGCCCGAGAGCGAGGATTTCGGCAATCACTCCGGTCTCGGCCTCGCCATTGCCCGCTCGATTGCGGAGGCGCACGATGGCACGCTGACCGCCGGTTCCCGCCCCGATGACCTGCCCGGCGCCTGCATGACATTGGGCCTGCCCGCGATGAGGAAAAATGCATGAGCATGCCCGAACTGCTTCCGAACACGAGTTGCGTCGCGATCGGCGGATATGGGCTCCTGATCGAAGGTGCGGTGGGAAGCGGCAAATCCTCGCTCGCGCTGGCGCTGATCGATCGAGGAGCGAAGTTGGTCGGAGATGACGGGATCGCACTGGAGCGACGCGGCGATGCGTTGTGGGCGCTACCGCCGCCAAACATCACGGGCGGGCTGCACGTCCGCGGTGTGGGAATTTTCGCTATGCCCTGCTCTCCGGCCCAACTGTGCCTCTCGCTGTGGCTCGAACAGAAGATGAATTACACCGTCTTGCCGGTTCCGCGCGACAGGATGCTGGAAGATACGGTCCTGCCGCAGTTGTCGCTCTGTGGCGATGACCCGTATTTGCCGCTGCGTGCGGAGACGGCCTTGGCGATGCACGGATTGCCCCTTGCCGGGACAATGGTGTGAACCGCGAGAGAACCACCGTTCCCACGACAAGGCAGTGCTGGCACACTGGCGCATTATGACGCAGGCGAGCGAATCACCAGAAGGCCCGGTCATCCTGATCGTGTCGGGCATGTCCGGCGCGGGCAAAAGCACGGCGCTCGAAGTGCTGGAGGATCTCGGCTGGGAAACGATCGACAATTTCCCCTTGCGCCTGCTGCAGCCATTGATCGGAAGCGAAGCGGCACCCGACACGCGGCTGGCGATCGGTATCGATGCGCGCACCCGCGGGTTCGATGCGGCAAGCATCGTGGACCTTGTCGAGCGCACTCGCCAGGTCAGCGGCATCGACATCGACCTGTTGTTCCTCGATGCATCGAGCCGCGAGATCGAGCGACGCTACAACGAAACCCGCCGACGCCATCCGCTCGCGGCGGGCCGCCCCGTGCGCGAAGGGATCAAGGCCGAACGCGAACTGCTCGGGCCGCTCCAGGCAAAAGCCCCGAGAATCATCGACACGACCGAATATTCGACCAACCAGTTGCAGCACGCCATGCGCGAGATTTACGGCAAGGACGCGCCCGGAAGCCTTACCATCACCGTGACCAGTTTCGGTTTCGCACGCGGGATGCCGCCGCTGGCCGATCTGGTGTTCGACATGCGTTTCCTCACCAACCCCCATTGGCAGCCCGGCTTGCGCGATCTAACCGGGCGCGATGCGCCAGTCGGCGAATTCATCGAGCAGGACGCGGGTTTTGCACCGAGTTTTTCGCGTATTCTCGAGCTCGTCCTGGAACTGGTTCCCCGCTACACCGAACAAGGTCGCGCCTATCTTACCATCGCATTCGGCTGCACAGGTGGGCGCCACCGCTCGGTCTACACCGCCGAGCGCATGGCCGCCTCCCTGCGCGATGCCGGCTACGAGCCAAGCCTTATTCACCGCAACCTCGATGCACCGGTCTCCGACGCAACCGAGGGTGTTTCGGCGAAGCGCAGTTGACTTGTCCATGCAGCAGCGCCTAGTCCCCGCACCCCTTCGCGCAATGACCTGCACAACAACCGGACTGCACCCTGCATGATTGGCATGATCCTCGTCACCCACGGGAAGCTGGCCGAACATTTTATCGATGCGATGGAGCATGTTGTCGGCAAGCAGGATGCGATCGCCACGATCTGCATCGGCCCCCACGACGATATGGAACAGCGTCGGCGTGAGATCGCCGAAGCGATTCGCGAGGTCGACAGTGGCGATGGAGCGATCATCCTGACCGATCTGTTCGGCGGCACGCCCTCCAATCTCGCTATCTCGCTGCTCGACGCCGGACGCGTGGAAGTCATCGCGGGCATCAATCTGCCGATGCTGATCCGGCTTGCCGGGGCGCGCAAGGCGATGAACGTGGTCGATGCCGTGCAGGCCGCCCAGCAGGCCGGGCGCAACTACATCACCGTCGCTTCGGAATTCCTCGGCCAGGACGGCACTGCCTCGCGGAAGACCGGCTCTTGAGCGAACAGCGCCGCACGATCACCGTCGTCAACCAGCGCGGCCTGCACGCGCGGGCGAGCGCGAAATTCGTCAATGCGGTAAGCGAATTGCCGGATACGATCACGGTCAAGGTCGCCAAGGACGGGGTCGAGGCCGCCGGTGGATCGATCCTCGGACTGATGATGCTCGGCGCCGCCAAGGGCGACGCGATCGAGGTGATCGTTCTGGGCGAGGACGGCAGCGACGTGTTCGAACAATTATGCGGCATGGTAGCGGACGGGTTTGGCGAAACCTGATCGCTCCCGCCCTGTCCGTACATATTCATGATCTCCCGCCACCAAATCACCGGTTTTTCCAACCCCACCGTCAAGGCGATCCGCGCCTTGCGCGACAAGAAGCACCGCCGCCGCGAGCAGCGGTTTCTTGCCGAAGGTTTGCGGTTGTTGACCGATGCGCTGGACGCTGGCCACGTTCCCGAAACGCTGGTTCTGTCCGATGCGCGCGATCCGCACCCGCTGCTGGAAGCATTGGAGCAGGCCGTCGATCATGCGGGCGGGACGATTATCGAAACCACCCCCGACATCCTCGCCAAGATCACCGGCAAATCCAACCCGCAAGCCGTCGCAGGCGTGTTCGCCGAATTCGATACCTCGCTTGAGACACTGGATCGCGACGCAGCACCGATCTGGCTGGTGGCGCAGGCTCTGCGCGATCCGGGCAATATCGGCACCATGCTGCGTACCGGGGATGCGGTGGGCGCCGGCGGGTTGATCCTGCTCGACGACCATGCCGATCCCTTTGGCGTAGAGACGGTCCGCGCAAGCATGGGGGCGATCTTCACCCAGCGGCTGGTGCAGGCCCGCTGGGAGGAATTTCACCAGTGGCTGCGCAAGGGAAGCGGCCAGCTCGTCGCCGCCAGCCTGCGCGATGCGCAGCCCTATCGCGGGGCACCCTATCAGGCGCCATGCTTCGTGATGGTCGGCAATGAATCGCGCGGCCTGCCCGAGGAATACGAAAACGCCTGCGACCTGCGCGTGACCATGCCGATGCGCGGGCGCGCCGACAGCCTCAACGCCGCCGTTGCCGCTGCAGTGCTTGCCTATGAAGTGCTCGCCAGTCTCGAAAGCTGACCGGAGCGGACGTCAGTCGCCTTTGACGAAGCTCACGATATGCCATTGGTTCCCGGCCGCCGGTGAAACCCGCAGGCGATAATCGAGCGGCGAACGCAACATGTCCGCTTCCATATAACCTTCCTTGCCAGACGGCGTCTTGACCTTGAGATATTCGGCATCGGGGTGATAACCGTCCGTCAAAGTCACGGCATCCCAGGTTTCGGTCGCCACTTTCGGCGCATTTGCATTGGGTGCCTGCAACAGCGGGACATCGGCACCAACCACGATCATCGCGTTGGCAGTATCGATGTCGTCCATCGGCTGTGCGGCATACCAGGGCATGACCATGTCGCCGTTCTTTGCATGCGCACAGCCCAGAATGGTCAGTGCATCGAGCTCATCCCACAATTGCCCCTGCTTGTCGGCGAGCCTTTCGCGAAAGGCGCCAATCCCTTTGCTGCCGCCGAAATCGAGCTTCACATTGGGATCGGTCAGGCTGAGCAGAGCGTCTGCATCGCGTTTTTGAACGGCCTTTTCGAAGGCGAGGAAGAACGGCTTGGCGCCGGGTAGGGAAATACAATCGTTGCGCGGCGAAAACCGGCCAAGCGGCTTGGGGCTGGGCTGTTCGGGGAAGAAGTCGCGACCGCTGCCATTGGCGCCATTGGCGGTCGTATCGCTGGGCGACGATCCGCAACTCGCCAGCGCCAGCACTGCGCCAAGAGCAGCCACAGGACCCAGAATCGCACGCATCAAATTTCCCCCTTGGTCATCCATTCTCGCCCTCAACCTCGGGCAGCTTCACAGGTTCCGACTCGGCGGTATAGCGAGGCGAGGATTCGACCAATGGCACATCCTCGATCTCGCGTTTGCCGATCTCGATGCCCTTTTCCGCCAGGCGGCGCCCGGAGGAAAGGACATTGCGTTCGAAACTGCCGACGAACTTATTGTAGTTATTCACCGCCGTTTCAAGCCCGCCGCCCACGCGCTTCAAATGTTCGGACGCCACACGCAGGCGATCGTAAAGCTCGGCCCCAGCCTTGCCGATCTCGATCGCTTCGCGGGCAATGGTGTCCTGCCGCCAGACCTGCGCCACCGTCCGCGCGATCGCGACCAGATTGGTGGGTGTGGCCAGCAAGACCTTGTTCTGAAACGCATAGTCCCACAATTCCGGATCGTGTTCGAGCGCGGCGGCGACGAAGTGCTCGCCCGGCACGAACATCACCACATAATCGGGAGCGTCGTCGAACTGGCTCTGATAGCTCTTGGACCCAAGCGTCTGGACATGGTTGCGCATCGAGCGGGCGTGCTGATCGAGGTGGCGGATACGCTCATCGTCGCTGTCGGCCTCGAACGCGGCCTGATAGGCGTTGAGCGAGACCTTCGCGTCGATCACCAGCTTCTTCTGACCCGGCACCTTGACGATCGCGTCGGGACGTAGGCGCCCATCTTCGGTATCAAGTGAATGCTCCAGCTCGAAATCGGTGTGCTCGGACAGGCCGCATTGTTCGAGCACGTTCTGCAACGCCCGCTCGCCCCAACGCCCGCGCGCCTTGGGCGCGTTGGTCAGCGAATTGCCGAGCCGCTGCGCCTCGCGCCGGACCTCTTCCTGCCCTGCCTTCATCGATTCGATCAGCCCGGTCAGTTGCCCGAACGCATCGACACGCTTGCTCTCCAGCGCTTCGACCTGCTGTTCATAGGCTTTGAGCCGCGCCCCGACCGGTTCGAGCAAGGCCTTGAGCTTTTCCTCGCTCGCCTTCTCCGAATGACCAAGCCTTTCGGCGGCGCGTTCGAGGAATTTTTCCTGCGCCAATCCAAGCACTTTGGAGCCGGTGTTCTCGAATTCCTTGAGCAGGCTCGCGCGGCTCTCTTCGAGCAGGCGCTTCTGTTCCTCGAACCCGGCGCGTTCGGCGCGGAAACGCGCATTCTCCTCGCGTGCGGCATCGAGCTGCTGCGCCAGCCCATCGGCCCGCGCCGCCCGCTCGCTCATCGTCGCCAGTTCCGGCACCATCCGGGCCAGCTTCTCTCCCGCCTCCTTCGCCTCGCCGTCGCGTTCCTCGAAACGGGCCTTCCATGCAGCCACGGGACGCGAGCCGACAAACCACCCCGCGAGCGCACCGAATGCGAGACCAAGAACAAGGGCGATGAGGGTAAGCAGCGTCGGATCCATTACCAGACGCTAGCCGGAACGGAGCGGGAACGCCAGAGGCAGCCGAAGCCGATAGACAGCTTATCGACGGATCAGGCCGCCTCGCGCAGTTTCTTCAGCTTCTTGAGCGCCATGTTGCGCTTCAACCGGCTGAGGTGGTCGATGAACAGGATCCCTTCGAGATGGTCCATCTCGTGCTGGATGCAGGTGGCCATCAGCCCCTCCATGTCCTCTTCATGCGTTTCGCCTTCGAGGTCCTGATAGCGCACGCGGCACGTCGCCGGACGGTCCACATCGGCGTAAATATCGGGAACCGACAGGCAGCCTTCCTGATAAGTCGCCAGTTCCTCGGCCGGATCAAGGATGACCGGGTTCACGAACACGCGCGGTTCCTTCTTCACCGGATAATGCATGTGTTCGTGGCCGTTGTGATGGCACACCTCGCCCTCAGCCTCGGTATCTTCTGGCTGGAGGTCGATCACCAGCACGCGCTTGGGCACGCCGACTTGGATCGCCGCGAGGCCGATGCCGGGCGCGTCGTACATTGTCTCGAACATATCGGAGACGAGCGTCTTCAGTTCATCGTCGAACGCGGTCACGGGCTCGGACACGACTTTGAGCCGGGGGTCCGGCACTTCCAGGATTTCACGAATAGCCATGGGTGGGATTTAGTGCCTGCCGTGTGAAACGGCAAGATGGCGCTTGCCTAGCCCAGCGGCCGCCGCGCTCTCAGCGCCTGCGCCAGCGTGCCCTCGTCGAGGTAGTCGAGTTCACCGCCCACAGGAAGTCCGTGCGCCAATTGCGTGATCCGCAAGGGGAAATCCTCCAGCCGCTCGGCAAGATAATGCGCCGTGGTCTGGCCTTCGAGCGTGGCGTTCATGGCGAGCACCACCTCGTCCACCCCGCCCTGCTCTACCCGCGCCAGCAGGGCCGCGATGTTGAGATCCTCGGGCCGCACACCGTCGAGCGCCGACAGCCGCCCGCCCAGCACGTGATAGGTGCCGGTGAACAGGCGCGAACGGTCGAGCGCCCACAAATCGGCGACCTCCTCGACCACGCAGATCGCCTTCGCATCGCGGCGCGGATCGGCGCAAATGGCGCAAAGGTTTCGCGTATCGACATTGCCGCAGACCTCGCATTCGACCAGCGTGTCGCGCACCGCCTCCAGCGCATCCAGCAGTTGCGGCAGCGCCTGCTCGCGGCGCTTGACCAGCCACAGCACCGCCCGCCGTGCCGATCGCGGACCCAGGCCGGGCAGGCGCGCGAGGGCTGATGCCAAAGTCTCGATCTCTTGCGATGCCATGTGCCGACAGATAGGGCCGCTGACCAACAAGAGAAAGTCCAAGAGCACAATCATGCGCATCATCTTCATGGGCACGCCCGATTTCGCGGTGCCGACGCTGGCCGCGCTGCACGATGCCGCGCATGAGATCGTTTGTGTCTATACCCAGCCGCCACGCCCGGCGGGCCGCGGCAAGAAGCTGCAACCCTCCCCCGTCCAGCGCGAGGCGGAAATCCGCCATCTGGAGGTGCGCAGCCCCACCAGTCTCAAATCGCCCGAGGAACAGGCGCGCTTCGCCGCGCTCGATGCTGATCTCGCGGTGGTCGCGGCATACGGGTTGATCCTGCCCCAGCCGATCCTCGACGCGCCGCGACATGGCTGCCTCAACGTCCATGCGAGCCTGCTGCCGTGCTGGCGCGGGGCGGCGCCGGTCCAGCGCGCGATCCTTGCGGGCGATACGCTCACCGGGATCACGCTGATGCAGATGGAGCGCGGGCTGGACACCGGGCCGATGCTGGCGACCGCGCGGGTCCAGATAGAGCGCAAGAACGCTGGCGAGCTGACCGCCGAGCTGGCCGATATCGGCGCGCAGCTGATGGTCGGCACGCTGACCGAGCTGGAAACGCTCCATGCCATCACTCAGGACGACGAGGACGCCACATACGCCACCAAGATCGACAAGGCCGAAAGCCGGATCGATTGGACGCAGGAAGCGGAGCAGGTCGAGCGCCAGGTGCGCGCCTTCGCCCCCGCGCCCGGCGCTTGGTTCGAATTCGAAGGCGAGCGCTATCGCATCCTGAAAGCGGAGTGCACCGATGCCAGCGGCTCACCGGGCACCGTGCTGGACGACCAGCTCACCATCGCTTGCAGCACAGGCGCGATCCGCCCCATCACCATCCAGCGCGCGGGAAAACCGGCGATGGACACCGACGCCCTGCTGCGCGGCAAGCCGATCCCGGCAGGAGCCACATTGTCATGAGTGGGCTCGCTTGACCCGCTTCGCGCTCACCGTGGAGTTCGACGGCACGCCTTTCATGGGCCTGCAACGCCAGCCCCATGGGCCGAGCGTGCAGCAGGCGATCGAGGATGCGGCCAGACGGATCACGGGCGAGGACATTACCCTCCACAGTGCGGGCCGCACCGACACCGGCGTCCACGCGCTCGCCATGCGCAGCCATATGGACGTCGAGAAAGACATCGACGCCTTCCGGCTGATGGAGGCGCTCAACGCGCATCTGCGACCCGATCCCATTGCGGTGACCGCGTGCGAGGTGGTCGCGGACGACTGGCACGCGCGCTTTTCCTGTATCGGACGCCGCTATCTCTACCGCATCGCCAACCGCCGCGCGCCGCTGACGCTGGACCGCAACCGCGCGTGGCAAGTGCCGCAGGATCTCGACCACGCAGCGATGCACCGCGCGGCGCAAGGATTGGTCGGATTGCACGACTTCACGACCTTCCGCTCGGTCCAGTGCCAGGCGGCGAGCCCGGTCAAGACGCTCGATCGGCTCGATGTCGAGCGTGTGGGCGAGGAAGTCCACATCCACGCCGCCGCGCGCAGCTTCCTCCACCACCAGGTCCGCTCGATGGTCGGTTGTCTCGCACTGGTCGGCATGGGCCGCTGGTCGGAAGATCAGGTCGCCGAAGCGCTGGAGGCAAAGGATCGTCAGGCGCTCGGTCTTAACGCCCCGCCCGATGGGCTATACTTCGTGGCGGCGATCTATTCCGAGCATGCTAAGTAGCTGGCTGGTACGATCCGTTGTCTCGCCTCTTCTTGCGCAACTTGTCGCCCATTCCACGTGCCAGAGACGTATGCGCCAGGAACCATGACAGGCCGAAGGCAGCGATAATGGCGACCGTTCGCATCGCGAGATAATATTGGGGACCGAGCATTATTGCCGCCCAAAGCCCCAAGTTCAGTACGGGTATGTGTATCACGTAAAGCGGATAAGACAGCTTGCCGAGCGCTGTCATGACTGGCCCCAATCGCTCCGGCAGTCGGCTACTCACAGCGAGCCACAACAAGCTTGGCAAGGCGATTGTCACGATAAGGATATCGCCTAAAGCGCGCGTCAGGGGCACGATCGGAGCCAATGTCAAAACGGCAACGAACACAACAATCGTGAGCCACCAAAGTCCGGGAAACCGGAATTCGCCGCCACGATAATGGCGGCCCATCCAGCAACCGAGCGTGTAGGAAAAACCTATGCGAATGAAACCGCCCCACCAGTTTTCGCTTACGTCACCGACTCCGACCATTCCGAAATAGAAAACCATCGGTATCAGCAGTGCGCCAAAAAAGATGGCCACCAACAAAAGCGCATTGTCGCGGAGACGACGCAAGCCAAGGGAATGACAAAGGTTTGCAACCAATTCGAAAAAGAGAGACCAGATCGGTCCGTTTATCGGATAAAGTGCCGACGTCCCTTTTATTAAAGGAAAGAGTATAACCGCCAGGAAGAATAGCTGCGCAACTGTTGCGGGTGAAGCGACACGCAAGGTTGCCACCGCACCGATGAGAATTCCGACAAACATAAGTGGCCAGAGCCGTCGGATACGCATCCTGAGAAACGCCTCCGTTCCCAGGCCCGCTCTCATGCGTGGCTCGAAGGACAAGGTCAGGACAAACCCGCTCAGCAGGAAGAAGAAATCGACCGCCAGATAGGCGCGGGAGAACACCCCGATATCTCCGTATGGCCGCGGTTCGTGATGCAATACGACCAAGACCGCCGCAATTCCGCGCAATCCGTCAAGTATCAGAAGCCGCTGGGAAGACTGATGTTTTTCGCTTTCCACTGCTTATCCTCAGAATTTCAGTCTGGGTAGGAAACGGCAACGTCATTCAATTTCGGGGCACTATCTGCAAACAGAATGCCGCATATGCGCAAGGGAGGCACCGCAACGTATTCAATATTCCCAAGGTCTTTAGATATTGTTTACTAGGATCTTGTGTTGAACGAGATGCAGGGCTGGACGCATCCGCTCGTCATTAAACTTCGCATTGTACCAGAAGTGCATGGACGGGAATGCGATACCTGGATCGCGGGTGGGACTGCCCAAGTTCGACCCTGCACAGATATTTGTGAAGATGTTTTGATCTTTGGGACGATGCTGATTAAGCACCCCCTTGAATATATAAGATTATCCTTAGGGGCGCAGAGTGACGGTAAAGCATGGCTATGCTCATTGGGCTAAATGCGGTCTCGCATTGGTTAGCCTTCTGGTCGTATCGAATTGTGGTGGTGTTTCAAACTCTGGTGGGCAAACAGTCACAACACCAACGCCAGCACCCAGTCCCACCCCATCTCCATCCCCCTCCCCGACACCCACTACGATCGCTGGTGTTTCGAGACAAATCGTAGCAACTTTTGATCATCCATGGGCGATGGAGTTCTTGCCAAATCAAAGCATACTCTTAAGCGAACGTGATAAATCCGCCCAAGTCGCCGGAAAGCTTTGGGTCGTTTCACAAACAGGAGACACTCTGGAAGTTGGCGGATTGCCGGCTAACGACGGCATACTGGACATCAAGCTTTCACCCAACTTCATTTGGGATAGCCAGATCTACGTCAGCTTCATAGAACCGGGCGGACCGAACGAGCCTCGTGTTGGCCGAGACGCATCGGACACCAGTCGCGTTCCCGAAGGGCTTTCAGTGTTCCGCGCGCAACTGAATGTGACGAGCAACAGCGCATCCCTGCAAAACGTTCAAGTCATCTGGCGGCAAACACCCAAAGTGGTCAGTAGTCCGGGGTCAGGCGAACCGGGCGGTCACATGACTTTTACCCCCGATGGGAAATATCTGTTTATTGCCGCAGGTGACCGGCAAGAACTCGATTACGACAGTACAACACCGTATGATCAGGACGGAATTTACCTTTCGAGCCTGTCCAACACGCTTGGCAAGATTATTCGGATTTTGCCCGATGGCGGAATCCCTAATGATAATCCCTTCGTCGCTACGAGCGGAGCCTTGCCGGAAATCTGGGCGCTCGGCCTGCGCAATCCCTATGGCCTGGCGTTTGACGGCAATGGTAACCTCTGGGAGCACGAAAACGGGCCCGAAGGGGGCGATGAGTTCAACTTGATTCAGAAGGGTGCAAACTACGGCTGGTCCAAAGTTTCCAATGGGCGAAACTATGGTTCGCCGACAGACGACATACCCGATCATTCGCCGGGCGATGGTTTTGTCGCACCGACCATCACATGGTATACCGCGATCGCCCCGTCTGGGCTCATTTTTTGCCACAATGATTTTGGCACACTGTTTTCGCAATGGGCCGGGGACGCGCTTGTCGGCGCCATGAAAGGCCAAAAGCTCGTTCGAATTCATGTTTCGGGCACATCGGCAAGCATCGTTCAAGATATACCGATGCCAACGCGTATCCGTGATGTCGCGCAAGCGGGCGACGGTGCTATCTGGGTTATTCAGGATTATCCCGATGGGGCGTTGGTCCGACTTACTCCGGTCTATGGCCCTTAGGGTGACGTCAGGCGAACCCAGGTAACTCGTCTTATTCGGTCTGCAGAACTGCTTTCGTAACTTGTAAAGAACCGAAATTCCGTACCTTGCTTCCCACGCCGAAGAGGGTGATGCCGCTCGAAAAATGTTTGCTGTCCTACACAAGCCAAAATTGCCAGCTTGAGTGGTATGGGCCTCGCTTTGGCGTCGTCGTGTTTGAACGAGAGTAAAGGTCACGGAACACGTGGACTTGGAATATGCAAAAGCCACAATGCGCTTTGCGAAAGCGGTGCTCAAACTGCTCAAATTAGACGATTTATCGGCAAAAGTCACAGGTTCCAAAACCGACGACAGCGTTCCACACTTTCTATCACGCGACCCGTCATTCCGCTGAAGCACAGCCCGCAAACCCCTAGCTTTCGCTCACCGACCCGCCTAGCACGGGTTTTGAAAAGCAACTTGAGGAGAGAGAGGCCATGACCACCACCGGCAAACAGATTTTCACCACGCTCGAAAGCGACGGCACGCTGACCGTCGAAGTGGCGAGCAAGGAGTTTCGCGACCCCACCGGCAATCAGGTGCTGGTCAAGATGGAAGCCGCTCCCATCAACCCCTCCGACCTTGCCTTGCTGTTCGGCCCGGCCGATCTCGAGAACGCGCAATATTCGCCCGGCAAGATCGTCGCCACCATGCCCGAGCCGTTCAATTCCGGCGCCAAGGGCCGCCATGGCCAGCGCCTGCCGGTCGGCAACGAGGGTGCGGGTACGGTCATCGCCACTGGCGATGGCGAGGCGGCGAAGGCGCTGATGGGCCAGCGGGTTGCCTGCGTGCCCGGCAATGCTTTCAGCGAATACGCCATTGCCGACGCCGCGATGTGCCTGCCGCTCGGCGATTATTCTTTGGAGCAAGGCGCAAGTTCCTTCGTCAACCCGATGACCGCGCTAGGCTTTGCCGAGACCGCGAGGATGGAGGGACACAAGGCGATGATCCATCTCGCCGCCGCTTCCAACCTCGGGCAGATGCTAATCAAGATCTGTGCCGAAGACGGGATCGAGCTGGTCAATGTCGTCCGCAAGCAGGAGCAGGTCGACCTGCTCAAGGGACTCGGCGCGAAATATGTCGTCAATTCCTCTGACGATGATTTCATGAAGCAATTGCGCGATGCGATTGCCGCGACCGATGCCTATTTCGGTTTCGATCCGATCGGCGGCGGGCAGATGTCGGACACTTGCCTCAAGGCGATGGAGCAGGTCGCGGTCACCAAGATGACCGAATACAGCCGCTACGGATCGAACCAGCCGAAGAAGATGTACATCTACGGGCGGCTCGACCTTGGCCCGACTATCCTGACCCCGAGCTACGGATTCGGCTGGACACTGTCTGGCTGGCTGCTGACGCCCTTCATGGCCAATGCCGGGATGGAAGTGATCGGGCGGATGCGCAAACGCGTGCTTGACAACCTCACCACGACTTTCGCCAGCAGCTACAAGCGCAAGGTCGATCTGGAGGAGATGCTGACGAAGGACGCCGCCCTCGATTATCGCCGCATGCAGACGGGCGAAAAGTATCTGGTTGTGCCGCACGGTTAGATATCTTGTATCTTAGCAGCAGGGGTCTGCAATGGTAATTGCATTTTCGGAACGATCGGCTTGGCAACGGGTAGCGATTATTGCGGGATGGCTTCTAGTTATCATAGCTGTGGGCTGGTCCATGTTTGGTGGCGGCGAATCCCATGCCTTTGTCGATGGACCGGATGAGCTGCGGCCCGGAGGCGATCAGTATTCGGTTCTAATCAATCCGACCGCCACATCTGTTTCGCTGGCAACTGCAGCGAAGAAATTCTGTAATGACAAATCACTGTGTCAGGTCATGGGATGGCGTGAAGCAGCCAATCGAGCGCACGCAATTCCTATGCTTCGACGCGAATCTGACGCTGTTTCGTTCGTTTACATGGTCGATCGCACGCGTGACAGCGAGATTGCGATGTGGGATTGCAAAGTATGGCCGGGCAAAGGCACGGAATGTCTCGATGACATAGGCATTTCAGCGCCCAAATCAGCCAATTAGAAGATCGAGCGGGAGGCAAATATGCCGGACAGGTATTTCATGCCAGTTCGCCCTGAGCTTATCGAAGGGCCACTGTCTCCTTTGAAGAGAAGGGCAAGGCTTCGTCAGGCTCAGCCCTAACTTAATTCGTTCATGCTACCTTCGGTCGAAGGCTTCCTGCATCGCGGACGGCTCGCACACGCCGTCCGCGATCAGCAGCTGGAGGAGGATGCGGGATTTTTGCGGGCTGAGCGCGCGGGCGGCAACGAAGCCGTTGGCGGTGTCTTCCGGCTCGCGGTCAACCAGCCCCTCATCGGTGCGGCTGGCGCGCACTACGGCGATCCCGGCGTTCGCCAGTTCAGCCAACCGGTGGCGCACGCTTTCGGGCATATTGCCCTCGCCCACCCCGGCGACCACGATCCCTTGCGTTTGCTCGCCGCACAGTCGGTCGACGTAATCGGGTGTGATCCCTGCGAACACCGGCAGGAGCACCACTTCGGGTAAGTCCTCGCGATAGGCGAAGCGCGCGCCCTCACCCGGCCGCCACGGCGCGCCGAACCAGTCGAGCGCCGCGGGCGTCACCAGTGCGATAGAGCCGCGCGGGAAACCGCGAAATGCATCGGCGCCGCGGGTGCGCGCCTTGCGCACGTCACGCGCGGCGAAGACGTGGTCGTCCATAACCACCAGCACTCCTCGCCCGGCGGCATCAGCATTGCTCGCCACAAGCGCGGCATTGGCGAAATTGCGCAAACCGTCATAGCCCACCGCGTCCGCAGGTCGCATCGCACCGACAAGCACGACCGGCTTGGCGCTCGCGAGGGTGAGGTCGAGCAGGAAGGCCGTCTCCTCGACCGTATCGGTGCCGTGGGTGATGATGATCCCCGCGCAATCGGGGTCTGCCATCGCCGCCTCGCATTCCGCGTGGAGCCGCGTCCAGACCGGCGGCGAGATATCCTCAGACCCGATGTTGGCGATCTGCTTGCCAGCGAAAGCGAGCCCCAGTTCCAGCTTCGCCACCTGTCCCAAGAACTCCTCGATCCCGATTTGTCCGGGCCGATAATCATGGCGCAGCGCCGAACCCGCCATGCCTGCAATCGTCCCGCCCGTCGCCAGAACCGTGATATGCGTATCGCTCATGGCTTGGCGCGATAGAATTGTTCGCACCTGCATACCACCCGCCAATTGATTTCGCCGAAACACACGCTATGTGGCGCAAGTCGCAAGGGCGGTTAGCTCAGTTGGTAGAGCATCTCGTTTACACCGAGAGGGTCGGCGGTTCGAGCCCGTCACCGCCCACCATATCCTCCAAATCTCCCCTATTGACTAGCTGCCGTGCTCATCGAATAGGGCCGCGAGGCGGCGTTAGTTGCCCAGCGTTTGTTCGGCTTAGCCTGCATCGTGAAATGCAGCGTACCGCCCGCCATAATGTCACCATGGGTAATATAGCTGCGCTGGAGCGGCCTGCCGTCGAGCGTCACCGAGCCGATATAGGGATGCGCCTTGTCCACACCGTCTGCGACAACGGTAAATTGCTTGCCATTGGGAAGATGCAGCACAGCGTGGTCCACGAAAGGACGTCCAATAACATATTGCAGGCTACCGGGCGTCACCGGGTAGAAACCAAGGCCGGTGAACACCAGCCAGGCAGACATCTGTCCGAGATCGTCATTGCCTGACAACCCATCCGGCGTGGGTTTATACTGGCTGTCGACAATCTGCGTGAGCCGCTGCTGAGTCTTCCACGGCGCGCCGACGTAATCATAGAGATAGGCGACGTGATGGCTCGGTTCGTTGCCGTGAATGTATTGCCCGATCAGCCCGGAGATGTCCTCTGCGTGGCTGTAATCGAGCTTGGAATTGTCGTAGTCGAACATAGCATCGAGCTTAGCGACCGCGGCCTTGTCGCCGCCCATAGCCTTGAACAGCGCGGCTTGGTCCTGCGGAACGAACCAGCTGTATTGCCAGGCGTTGCCCTCGGTATAGTCCGAGCCATAGTTGATCGCGGTCGGATCGAACGGTGTGCGGAATGCCCCGTCCGACTTCCTCGCCCGCACGAAACCGGTCTTGGGGTCGAAAGTGTTGCGCCAGTATCCGGCGCGCTTGAAAAAGCGTTCGGCAATATCCTTGCGACCCATCTTCTTAGCCATACGGGCGATGGCCCAGTCGTCGAACGCGTATTCGACCGTTTTCGAAGCCGCTTCGGGCTCCTTGTCGATCGGCACATAGCCCAGCTTCATATAGTCGGTGAGATCGCCATATGGCCCATAGGTGGCGCTCGCGACCATAGCATCGAGCGCCTTGTTCGCGTCGAACCCGCCGATCCCCTTGAGATAGGCGTCAGCAATCACCGGCACCGCGTGATAGCCGATCATGGTCCAGGTCTCGCGACCCTGGAACTGCCAGACGGGGAGGATGCCGAAGGGGCTATCCTGCTGGCTGGCGAGCAAAGAATTGATGATCTCGGCGTTAACGCTGGCGGGCTGGATCAGCGTCAGCAGCGGCTGTTCGGCGCGAAATGTGTCCCATAGCGAAAAGGTCGAGCGAAAGGCGAAGCCGTCCGCCTTGTGGACCTGATTGTCCGGTCCGCGATAACGCCCATCGGCATCGCCTGCGACCGACGGCGCGAGCAGCGTGTGATACAGCGCAGTGTAAAGATTTACCCGCGTATCGCGCGGTGCGTCGATCTCCAGCACGCCAAGCGCCTTCTGCCAGCGAGCGCGGGTCGCGGCGCGGATCGTGTCGAAATCGCCGGGCTCGCTCGCAAGATTGCCGAGCGCCCCGGCCTCATCGACCGAAGACAACGCCACTTTCACTTCGAGCGGCTTTGCGAGCTCTCCGAAATCGAGCCGAGCGACAATTTGGCGTCCCTGACGATACGCCACCGCATCGCTGCCCCGCCCCGGCCCCTGAAAGCCTTTGTAGGTGATGTTCTCCTCGGTGTTCTCGAACAAGTGACCAGCAAGCGGCTGCGAAAAGCGCATGGCGAAGCACAGGATTCGGTCGGGCGCCCAGCCGCGTGTCTGGCGACAGCCGGTTATGGTGCGATCGTCACGCAGTCGGATCGTCGACCAAAGGACCTTGCCCGGATAATTGTAGAGCGAGGTGCGCAGGTCGAGCACCAGATGCGCCGCTTTGCCCGCCGGGAAAGTGTAGCGATGCACGCCGACCCGCGTGCCGGCCGTCAGCTCGGCGCGCACGCCATAATCGCTCAGGGTCACCGCGTAATAGCCCGGTTGCGCCACTTCGCTCGCGTGACTGTAGCGCGAGCGATAGCCCGAGGACGGATCATCCCCCGATCCCGGATCGAGCAGCACCTTGTCGCCACTCACCGGCATGATCAGAAAATCTCCGAGGTCGGAATGGCCTGCCCCGGAAAAATGCGTGTGACTGAACCCCTGGATGGTCGGATCGTCGTAGCGATAACCTGCTGCGTGACCGTAACAGCTACGCACAGTGCAGGTGGTATCGGTATCGGGCGAAAGCTGGACCATTCCAAACGGGGCCACTGCGCCGGGAAACGTATGCCCCTCGCCACCAGTACCGATCATCGGATCGACCGTGTCATAGGGTGATGGCGATGGCGCTTGATCAGCCGATGCCGGCGAAATCGAGACCAGCGCCGAAGTTGCGACGAGGAGGCTGGCGAGGAACGACTTGTGCGACATTCGTCTTATCCTGATTTGTGAGAGGCGATCGACTTTCACGCCTCAGTAACTACTGGGCCGGACCGAACGATGGCGGCTCATTCAAACTTGCCCATGCCGTATCCGGCTTCCTTCCCAATATGAAATCGAGAGATCCGCCATGTTCGATGAACGATGCGGGCAACCAAGCCTTGTCGCTCGATGTTCCATTAACCCTGAGCGACTGAACATAGGGCGCATCGGGCGCAGGACCAGCCGCGCTGATTTCGATATTGCCGCCCGCCCGGCTGATAATGGCCGAAGGGAACAACGGGCTGCCAACCACGAGTTCGGCGCGTCCGGGATATAGGGGATAGAGCCCAAGCGCCGACCACACATACCATGACGACATTTCACCCAGATCGTCATTGCCGGAAATACCATCCGGGGTGTTCGTCCATATCTGTCGCATCGCTGCGCGCACGGTTTCCTGCGTCTTCCATGGCTGGCCGACGAAATTGTAGAGCCACGGCGAAGCGACCGAAGGCTCGTTGTCCAGTTCGGCATGGAGCGGCCCCGACTTGGTCACCGCCCAATCGCCCCTGGCATCCTTGAAGAAAGCGTCGAGCCGCGCAGCGGCGACCTGCTTGCCGCCCAGCGCGTCGATGAGTCCGGCAGGGTCGAAGGGAACCATCCAGAGATATTGCGCGCCGCTCCCTTCCACGAATTCATCGTCGGAATCCGGGTCGAACGCCGGCCAGCTCCCATCGGCATTGCGCGGCTGGATGTAACCGCCCTGCGGCGTCGCCTGAGGATTGAACAGATTGCGCCAATAGCCCGAGCGATCGAGGAACATGCGCTCGCGGCGACGATCGCCAACATCGTTGGCAAGCTGTGCCATTCCGAAATCAGCCGCCGCCAGTTCGAGCGTATCGGCGGCGCTGCCCCATCCCGGAGCGCCAACCGGCATGTAGTGCAGCGCCAACCACTGATCGAGGCCGGGACGCTGGCCGATGCAAAGGATCGGGCAACCCGTCCTTGAGAGATCGCCCGAAGTCGGCTTTGTCGCTGCCTTGCGAAGGGATTTATAGGCGCTCTTGAGGTCGAAAGAACGCCCACCAAAGGCATAGATTGCCGCCAGTGACTGTGGTGATGGATCGCCATTCATGACACTCGTCGCACCTGTCAAATGCGTCCAGCGATCCCACACGCCGTTGTTTTGCTCCGCCTGATTGAGCAGGGATTGGGCAATGTCGGAACCGCGTTGCGGATCGAGCAGGGTCACGAGCTGGAGCTGCGAGCGATAAACGTCCCATCCGGAAAAATTGGCGTATTGGGCGGTCTGACCGCGCGACAGATGATGCACGTCCCCATCGAACCCGCGATACCTTCCGTCACGGTCGTTATAGAGATTGGGTTCCAGAAGCGCGTGATAAAGCGCCGTATAGAACACCGAACGATTGTCCTTGCTGCCACCCTTGATCGCAATCTGCCGCAAGGCCTTATTCCACGCCGTGCGTGCCAGTTCGCGTGCGGTTGCGACCGTCGTGCCCGGCGGACTTTCCGCAGCGAGATTGGCGCGCGCGCCCGCATCATCGACATAGGAAATGCCGACGCGCATCGTCACCGTCGATGTGGAACTGGGATCGAAGCTGATCCATCCGCCGGCGCCCTTCCCGCGCGGCGGATTGCCATGATCGGCGTAGGACGTGCCTCCACCGCCATCCACGGCGCCTTTGGCGACAGTGTCGTCATGCCAGGTTCCCCCTGCCACGAAAGGCTGGTCGAACACCGCTACGAAATGCAGCGTATAATAGCTTTGCTGGCGATCCGGTGAGAGATAGCCGCAGAAGTTTCCGCTCGTCACCGAGCCGCTGACGGTGCGATGTTCGGGATCGATATGAATTGTGGAATCGGTGCTGCCGACTTCACTGTCCGAAGTCCTGAACAACAGGTTCGCGGCCCTGTCGTCAGGGAAGGTGAAACTGGCGACACCGGTGCGCTGAGTGGCGGCAAGTTGTACGTCCACCCCATTGCCCAGCGTTACGGAGTAGGCACCGGGGCTTGCGGTCTCCTTGGAATGGTCGAGTAGGCTGGCATACATCAACCCGGCGTCCACCGAGGACGGCGAAATGTCGATGCCCGTGGTCACTGGCATTATCGGCACGTCCCCGCTCGCACCGGCACAGCCAGTGCCAGACAGATGAGTGAGCGCGAAACCCCTGATCCCGTTGGAACGCCATTCGTACCCGCCAGCAGCCGCAACCTGTCCACGCCGTCCGGGAAGAGGCGTGGCCTCGGGGCTGAAGGCAACCATTCCGAACGGCATCGTTGCACCGGGATAGAGATTGCCGCCGTTGGTGGTGCCGATGAAGGGATTGACCTCGCTTGCGGGTTCAGGCCCCGCGTCCTGCCCCATTGCCATGCCGGGGGCTGCGAGGAAGATCAAAGCCAATCCAAGCCGGTTGATGGTCATGCGTTATTCGAACCTGAAGTTGTCGATTAGGTAAGGGCGACGGATAATGTTCAACCGGTGCTTGAGCTCACCACGCGGCGCCCCTCGCTTTGTGGGACTGCGTCACGATAGGCATCCATTGCCAGTGCGATTGCGCCTAGAGGTCCGGCCATCGTGCCGAGCTTGGCAGCCACCACATAATCGCCGTCTTCGGGGAGCTGGAAATATCCGCCAAGACTTTGCCTGAGTACGTCGTTTATCCGCGGCAACAAATGTTGCTGACCAGACGCAACACCGCCACCCATCGCCACGCGCATAGGTCCTGCCGTACAAACCAACGCATGGATCATCAGTGAGAGACTGTGGACGATTGGGTCCCATACCGGATCGTCGCTGCGGACATCCTCCAGCGCACGATCTTTCAGGCGCGCCTTCAGCGCCGTGCCCGAGGCCAGTCCTTCGATGCAGTCGTCATGGAAACGGCACACGCTGGGAATGGTATCGCCTGCCAAGCGCGGGACCCTGATATGACCGATCTCGCTGTGGCCGAGCCCACGTGTCGGTTGCCCGTTGACGATCAGGCCTACCCCCACTCCGGTCCCAACAGTGACATAGGCAAAATCGTGCAGGTCCTGTCCACTACCCCAGCGGATTTCCGCCAGAGCCGCACCGTTTACATCGGTATCGAAACCGATCGGAATCGCGAACGCCGATTGTAACGGCCCAAGCAAGTCCGCACCTTCCCAATGTTCCTTGTTCGTCGCGCCTACACAGCCGAAGCCGGGGCGGTCGTGCGCAAGGTTCAATGGGCCGAACGACGCAACTCCAAGGGCTGCGAATCCATGCTCGCGATGCCAGATACGCAGCACATCCTTGATCGCAGGCAGAGTTTGGGATGGATGCGTGGTAGGGATGGTCCGTTGATCGCGTATATCATTGGGCCCGGTAGATAGGGTGCAGATACATTTCGTCCCACCCAGTTCCACACCGGCATACAGCGGCTTTTGCGCATCGGCAGTTATCTTGTCATTGCTCATTGTTCATAGTCCGCCCTGACCGCGCAATCCAAATCCGGAGCCGCTGAACAATCTCGTCACATTCACTCCGATCAACGCATTTACCCTTGCAACATTTTGATATTTCTCAACGGATCAATTCCCTTGCTCACTTCGGCAACGAGCCGAATGAAGGCGGGCGATGTTCCTTGCGGCTTCCGAACCGCGAAGGCCGGCTCCCCATCGAGAACACAAGCTCGCCACCCTTCGACAAATCGTCGTGGGCAATCCAGTTGTTGTCATACGCCCGACCATTCCATCGCACCGACTGGATGTAGGGCCTATCGGGACCGTTCCCTTCGGCCCGAATGGTCAGGGTCTTGTCTGCGCCCAAGTCGACCTCCACCAGATCGAACAAGGGTGAGCCGAAGACATAGACTGCGCTCACGGGATCCACGGGATAGAAACCTATCGCCGACAGGATGAACCAGGCGCTCATTTGGCCACAATCGTCATTACCGATCACCCCGTCGGGATCGTCCTTGTACATCTCCGTGAGCAGGCGACGAACCATCGCCTGCGTCTTCCATGGCGCACCGCAAAATGCATAAAGATAGGCAACGTGCTGGTCCGGTTCGTTGCCATGAGCATACTGGCCTACCAGGCCGGATATGTCTGGCGGGGCATTCTTGGGCAGGGTCGATGGCCCGTTGAACAGCGCATCGAGTTTCTTCTCGAACACAGCATCACCGCCGAAATGATCGATCAGGCCATAGACATCGTGCTGGTTGAGAAATGTCGCCTGCCAGCCGTTGGCCTCGGTGTAATCGCGCCACTTGTCCGGATCGTGGCCCAGCTGGATCGGGTCGTAATCCTTCCACCAATGCCCGTCCTCGAAGCGCGGGCGAGCAAAGCCTACCGATGGATCGATGACGTTGCGATAATTCCGCGAACGTCGGCGCAAGGCCTGCGCGTCTTCGTGAGCTCCGACCGCATCGGCGATATGGGCCATGGCCCAGTCGTCATAGGCATATTCCTGCGTGCGGCTGACCGATTCCCACACCTTGTCGCAGGGAATATAGCCGAGATCGTAATAATAGCCTCTGCCAAGAGTGCTGTCGATATCCTTGAAATCACGATCGAATGCGCGCTGCCGGATCTTGGGCCAGGCGCTTGCGTAGTCGGCTTCGATGCCCTTCACATGCGCTTCTGCAAGGACGGAAACCGCGTGCCAGCCGATCATCGTGCCGGTTTCCACCCCTTGAAGTGGCCATACTGGCGGGCCGTAGGGGCTCTCCATGGTCTGGCGACACAGGTCGCGCGTCAGCAGCGTCGCGCGGTCGCGATCGATCAGCGTCAGCAGCGGGTGGAGCGCTCGGTAGGTGTCCCATAAGGAATAGGTGCTGAAGGCTTCCTCGCCTTCGGGCGCAGTATGGACCTCGCGATCCACACCGATGTAGCGTCCATCGCAATCGGTGAACAATGTCGGGGCGAGCTGCACATGATAGAGCGCGCTTGCCATGATCGCCCGATGCGCCTCGGCACCGCCGGAAACGCGCACGTTTCCGAGCGCCTTGGCCCAGTTCGAGCGCGCCGATTGTGCAGCGCCATCGAAGTCCCAGCCCACAGCTTCTTGCGCCAGAGCATCACGCGCGCCCTGCAAATCGACCGCCGAGAGACCGGTTTTGATCTGGATTGGATCACCGCCTGCTTCGTCAAAAAACAAAGCCGCTTTGAGTTGGTTACCCTTGATCGAGCGAGTGCCCGCATCGGCGGGGGTGTCCCCATCACCGAAAAATTGGATCCGGTCCGGCTTGCGCGAAAGCTGCATCGCAAAATAGATGTGCCGCCCCTTGGCCCAGCGATTGACCTGTCGACTGCCGGTCAAAGTACCATCGTGGTCGATCGCAAGATGAGCATCCTCGACCACCGTATGGCCCTTGTCCCAATCGTCATCCATGGCGTGGGCGAAATCGATCAATATGTGCCCTGCGCCGGGCATGAAGCGATAGCGATGCAGGCCGCAACGCTCGGTCACGGTCAATTCGGCCATCACGCCCGATTCCAGCTGTACCCGGTAATAGCCGGGCTCTGCGTGCTCGTCCGAATAGCGCTGGCGATAGCCGGCATCCGGGTTATCGAGCGGTCCCGGCTCAAGCATGAGCTTCTGGCGCGTGGGCACGACCAGAACGTCGAGCATGTCGCCAATCCCGGTTCCCGAAAGATGGGTATGGCTGAACCCCATGATCGAACCATTGCCCTGATGATACCCCGAGCAGGCATCCCATCCGTGGTTATTCGTATCGGGACTGAGCTGTGCCATGCCGAATGGCAGGGAGGCACCGGGGTAGGTATGACCATGACCACCCGTGCCGACGAACAGATCCGGCTTTCCCGCTACCGCACCGTGCGCCATTGCCCCTGACGACAGACCGCCGCCAATTGCGCCGGATAGCGCCGCAAACCCTGTCCCGGCGAGAAGTTGTCGTCGATTTGCAGTCAGCATGGGCATGTGTCCTCGCATAGCTCCTACAGTCGGCCTGCCAGCAGTGCGGGCTTACGCGCGGCGAGTTCGACCATCAGTTGCCCAAACAGCGCATTCGCCCAAGCGAACCACTTGCGGGTAAAGTTGGACGGATCGTCCTTGTTGAAGCTCTCGTGCATGAAGCCGGTGCCAGCGTGAGTTGTCTTGAGCCATCGAAGGCACTGGAGGACGGTGGCGTCGTCATCGGCATTCATGGCGTGGGTGATGATCGACATCGGCCAGATCATTCCCAGCCCGACATGCGGACCGCCGATCCCCTCGGCGGCGCTGCCCTTGAAGAAATACGGGTTGCGTTCGCTCCATGCCTGCGCTGCCGTGCGACGGAACAGCGGGTCGTCGCGCTTCGCCGCATCGATGATCGCAAGCCCCGAAAGGCTCGGCACATTGGCGTCGTCCATGAACACCCAATTGCCGAAACCGTCGATCTCATAAGCCCAGACTTTGCCGCCCCGACCATCGTCGATCAGCGCGTGCTCGTGCAGCAGCTTCTCAACCTCATCGGCCAGGGCCTCTGCTTCGAACGCTGCCGCAGCATCGCCGCGCGCCTCGCGGTGGACCTGCGCCAGCTTACGCAACGCCGATACGGCAAACAGGTTCGAGGGGATGAGAAACGGATAGATACAGGCATCGTCCGAAGGCCGGAACATCGAATGGATCAGCCCGATCTTGCGGGTCGGCCGGCCATATCCGTCGAGCATCAGGGAATCGCTTGGAACGAAAGCCTCGCGCTGGAAGTGGTAGGGTCCGGGACCGTTGAGCCGCTGCTGGGCCCTGAAGGTTGCGACCGACAACCTCGCGGCGCGGCTCCACACCTCGTCAAAAGGCGCTTTGTCCCGTGTCCGGGTCCAGTATCCATGCGCCAGCCGCATAGGATAGCAGAGGGAATCGATCTCCCATTTCCGCTCGGCAACGCCGGGCTTCATGTCGGTCTTGTCCTTCTGCGACCAGTCTAGCTTGGAAGGCGCCGTCGGGTCTTTGTTGAAGGCATTGGCATAAGGGTCGATCAGAATGCAGCGAGCCTGCCGCTGGATCAGACCCTGAAACAGCCGTTTGAGTTGTGGATCCCTGCCGACGAGATGGATGTAGGGCTGCACTTGTGCCGAACTGTCGCGCAGCCACATCGCGTTGATATCACCCGTTATGACAAAAGTATCCGGCTTGCCATCGACAGTGCCCGTTTGCACCGTGGTATCGAGGGTGTTGGGATAGCAATTCTCGAACATCCAGGCGATTTCGGGATCGCCAATCATAGCTTTCACCCGCGCAATTTCCGCCTCGATTGCCGGGCTGGTGAAATTGCGCTCCGCCTTCGCTGGGCGATGGCTGACGAAATCGGCCGCGCGCGCGGTGCCCGGTAGGGAAGACGCGAGCGCGAGTGCGCCTGCTCCTGCCATGACCTCTCGCCGATTGGCTGACATGGAGGTTTTCCCCTTCATTGACCCTGCGGCGTCATCGAGAACGGAGCATCCGAAGGCGCTGCACCCCATTGCTTGTTGGGCTTCGGCCCCATCGTGAAGACCAGCGTTCCCCCCTGCTCCAGCGCATCATGCGTGAAAAAAGTCTTGGAGTGGGTGTGTCCGTTCAGCGCTACAGATTGGATGTAGAGATTGTCGGGTCCGTTATTCTTCGCATCGATCGTCAGCGTCTTGCCGCTCGGCATGGCAAGCGTGACCTTGCGGAACAGTGGGCTGCCGATGGCGTATTGCCCGCTTGCCGGCGTCACTGGATAGAAGCCAAGGGCGGAAAACACATACCAGGCTGAGGTCTGGCCATTGTCCTCGTCTCCCGGATAGCCATCCGGTGCAGGCGAATAGAGACGACGCATTACGTCGCGTACATGGTACTGCGCCTTCCACGGTGCCCCGGCCCAGTCATAGAGATAGATCATGTGCTGGATCGGCTGATTGCCATGGGCATACTGCCCCATATCGACGATCTGCATCTCCCTGATTTCGTGGATGACCTGGCCATAGTAGCTGTCGTCGAAGATCGGCGGCGTAGTGAACACCGAATCCAGCCGGTCGACGAATTTCTGCCGTCCGCCCATCAGGTCGACAAGGCCTTGGACGTCCTGCATCACCGCCCAGCTGTAATGCCAGGCATTGCCCTCAGTAAACGCATCGCCCCATTTGAATGGATTGAACGGCGTCTCCCACGATCCATCGCGATTTCGGCCACGCATCCATCCGGTCGTCGGGTCGTAGAGCTTGCGATAGTTCTGCGCGTGCCTTGCATAAAAGGTCGCGTCTTGTGGTTTCCCGAGTGCTTTCGCGAGCTGCGAAATCGAGAAATCGGCGGTGGCGTATTCAAGAGTGCGAGCCGCGTTCTCGTGGATGCCGACATCGTAAGGAACGTAGCCGAGCTTGTTGTACCAATCGACACCCTCGCGCCCCACGGCGCTGATGACATTGCCTTCCCTGTTGGTCGGTCGGCCCTTGTCGGTCGTCGCGTTCTTGACCATCGCTGCGTACAGCGTGCCCACGTCAAACCCGCGCACCCCGTTGATATAGGCATCGGCGATGATGTTAGCCGAGTTCGAGCCGATCATGACGTCGCGATACCCCGGACTTGCCCACTCAGGCAGCCAGCCACCCTCCTTGTAGGTGTTGACCAGCCCCTGCATCATCTGGCTGTCCCGCTCCGGGTACATCAGGACAAGGAAGGGGAAGACTGCCCGCCAAGTGTCCCAGAAACCGTTGTCGGTGTACATGTAGCCAGCGTGCACCTTACCGTCGTAAGGGCTGTAGTGGACGATCTTGCCGCTCGCGTCGCGCTCGAAGAACTCGCGCGGGAATTGCAACATCCGGTAGAGCGCGGAGTAGAACGTCCGCCTGTTTTCAAGATTGGGGTCCTCCACACGGACCTTGGACAGTTCCTTCTCCCACGCGGCCTTTGCCTTGGCCTCGGTGGTGGCGAAGCTGTCATTGCCGATTTCGCGCTGGAGGTTGAGCTCCGCCTGTGCCGGGCTGATGAAAGAGGACGCAACCTTGACGTGGACAACCTCGCCCTTGGCGGTCTTGAAGCTGACCACAGCGCCGACATGGTCGCCTTTGCGGGTCTTGTCGGCGGTAAGCTGGTCGTTCTCATCCCAGGTCCGCGTCACGGTGAAATCGTGATCGAACTGGGCGACGAAGTAGTTGCGGAAGTTATCCGGAACGCCGCCGTGATTGTTGCTGACATACCCTATGATTCGGCGATGCGCGGGATCGATCTGGACCATCGATCCACCCGCCAATCCATCGATCAGGATGTGGGCATCATCGCTCTTGGGAAAGGTAAATCGGAACTGGGCCGCACGCTCGGTAGGCGCAACTTCGGCAGTGACATCGTAATCGGCGAGATAGACCTTATAGGAGTAAGGATGCGCGTCCTCAGCCTTGTGGCTGTACCAGCTGCCGCGATCCTCTGCCTTGATCTTCAGCGGTCCGGTTTCAGCCATCAGCGCGAATGCACCGTAATCATTCATCCATGGGCTGGGTTGGTGCGTTTCCTTGATCCCGTTGATCTTCTCGTCGTGATAGGTGTAACCCCAACCACTGCCCGGCTTACCTGTTACGGATGTCCAGCTGTTCATGCCCCAAGGCACAGCGACCGCCGGATAGGTGTTCCCGTATGAAAGACGATAGGTGGAATCGGTCCCCATCAGAGGATTTATCAGATCGACCAGTGCGGGCTGCGTCTCGGCATTGGTGGAGCGCGCTTCCGCCAAAGCCCCAGGGGCCAGCACTTGCCCCAGAACCAAGCTTGCAAGCGCGAGCCTGAGTACAGTTTTCCTCGCCATCCCCTGTTCGATCCCTTCAATCATAGCCGACCAATGCAAAGCCGGAAAAATTGGGGCGGCAGCGGCCTGCGCATACCGCCCCAGTTTGGAGGTTATTTCCGATCGCTCAATCAGAACTTATACGACAGTCCGACATAGAACCTGCGTCCGGAATAGCTGTTCGAGATGAAGCGCAGGTCGGTGTCATTGCCAAGATGCTCGCGCTGCTCCGACTTGGTCAGATTGATGACCGAGGCCGTCAACTGCATGTTCTTGAAGATGTCGTAGGACGCATTGAGATCCACCTGCGAATACGGATCCTGATAGATATTCAGGCCTGATTGCAGCCCTTCAACCACCGATCCACGGCGGTTGTAGGAAGCCCGGAGCAAGACAGGGCCGTGTTCATAGAACACCGAAGCATTGAGCTGAGTCTTGGCACTGCCGACCAGCGGTGAAGAACCGATCTTCTGTCCGTTGAGCGATACGTCGGCGACGGACGTGTGGTTGTAGGTGAAATTTACCTGAGCACCCAAACCGAAGTCCAGAGTGTGCTGGGCGTAAAGCTCCACGCCTTCAGAAACCGCAGAAGAACCATTCGCTGAGGTCGAATACTGCTGAACGGTAACCGTCTGACCATCCACCACCGTGGGCAGATCCTGCACGATCGGAACGATGAAATCGCTCACATCCTTGCGGAACAGGGTCGCGCCGAGCACCGAGCCCCGGTGGAAATACCATTCCAGACCGATGTCGTATTGCCATGCGAGGAACGGCTTGAGGTCGAAATTGCCGCCGCCACCGAACCAGCCGGGGAGCGCACCGAACTGCCCGCGATCGAACACGAAGGCATCGGAATTGAAGGTCAGGCGCCGATTACCCGCCAGATCGCCAAATCCGGGGCGCGACATGACTTTCGAAACTTCACCGCGTGCGAGCAGTCTGTCGCTGATGTTCCAGGCGATGTTAAAGCTTGGCAGGATGTTGGTGTACTGTTTCGATTCCTGGTGCGGGCTATAAACGCGTACTTCGCGTTGCGATTGCGGCAGCACGAGGCAGTTGCCGTCTGCGCCAACTGGCACGTTGGGATCGAACGGACCACCCGGACCATTCGTGCAGTAATCGTTCTCGTAATAGATCACATCGGTCGAAACACCGCTTTCCTTGGTGTTCACAACGCGGACCCCGAGATTGCCGCGCACGGTGCTCGAGTGATAATTCAACTGAGCATAGCCCGCCCAGATCTTCTCATCGATGTTATACAAATCCTGCGGGTGCGGCACCCGTACCGGCCCATTGTAGGTCTGGTTCAGATAGGCCAGATAATTGTCCATGTTGAACCCGGGGAAGACGTTGGTCGTGAAACCCCCGGCAATGTTGCCGACCGGCTGGCTCAGGAAGAAATCCGGGCTGGTGACTGCCGCACCTGGCGTATCCTGATAGCGCAAGGTATTGGCCGCGTCCGAGTACCAGTCGAACTCGCCGGTTTCGCGATTGATGTAGGAATCACGCCACTTGCCGCCAACCTGGATTGAGTCGATGAAACCATCGAAATGGCGGGTAATGTCGATCTGGGCATAGCGCTGACCGACAGTGCTGTTGGTGTATCCCGATCCGGTCGAACCAAGATCGACCTGTGAAATGCCGTTCATCAGATTGTCTTGCAGATCGGGTGAGAACTGCATCGCGACCGACTGGTTAGTAAAGGTCCACTGGCTCAGCGAATTTCCGTTTACATTGCCCGCCGGTCCGGGGCCGGTCACCAGTCGCGGTTTGGCCTGCACGAAGAAGGTAAAGGATGGCCCGCCTTTCGCTTCGGTTTTCCCGACAACAGCTTTCACATCCAGACGATCATGGGACCAATCGAGGTGCAGATCATAGGTGTTGGAAACGGTTTTCTGCAGGGTGTAGGTATCCTGGATCGCAGGCGTTTCCATAGTGCAGGGGTAATCTGTCGTCGGATCGGTGACTTGCCGACAGCCCGTACCTTCCGGTGGCACCTGGAAAGTGGCGCCGGTCATGATCGTGCCGCTCGGATCGAATTGGGCGCCTTCGAACAGTTTGCCGCCCGAACCATACCCCCATTCAGGAACCTTGATTGCTCGATTGACGTAGTCGCTATTGACCTGGAAGCGGAAATAATTGGCAGTGAGCGTCAGATTATCAGTCGGTCGCAGTTGCAATGTAGCCTGGATGCCAAGTCGCTTACGCTTTTGTTCGATGATGGATTCATCGACCGACTGCGGAGCCCAGTAGCCGCTATAATGTGTGCCATCCTGTGTGGTTTCCCCGCTCCCCCAATAGGAAATCGCACTGTCATTGGCATAAGTGTTGCCGTTAATATCGGTAGCGGGCTGGCCCGTCTGGCTATCCGACCACCAGTGCCAACTCTCTGTATTGGAGCTTAGCGAACGATTGGTACGGACTTGATAGGTCGCGCCGACCAGCAAGCCGACCGTCTTGTCTTGATTATGCCAGGAAAGCAGCCCCGACACATCCGGTTCGACCTTCTTCGTCACGTCAGCATAAGTGCCTTCGACACGCACACTGCCTGACCAGGGGTCCAGATCGAAGGGCTTGCGTGTATGGGCGATAATGACACCGCCTACACCGCCCTCGTCGAGACGCGCCTCCGGAGATTTGAACACCTCGACGCTGGCGATCAGATTGGCCGGCAACATCAGGTAGTTGAACGAACGCGACGGATCGCCATTCGTTGCCGAAGCGAGGAAATTGCCATTCAACTCTGTCAGGGTGAGGTCCGAGCTCAAGCCACGGATACTGACATTCTGCCCTTCACCGCCGCTGCGGGTAATAGTCACACCCGGAACCCGTTGCAGTGCGTCGGCAACATTCTTGTCCGGGAACTTGCCGACGTCCTCAGCGGTGATCACATCGACAAAGGCATTGGCATTGCGCTTCTGGTTGAGACTGGCCTCGATCGACTGGCGATAGCCGGTAACAACGATCTCATTCGCAGGCGATGACGAGGCACCCGCCTGACCCGAACTATTTACGTCAGCGGAACCTTGCTGCGTATCCTGCCCGCTTGTCGACTGCTGCGCAGTATCCTGCGCATGTGCTGCTCCGGCGAGCCCCACAATCGCACTCGCTGTCAGCATAAGATGACGCACCAGTCGCTCGCGCCCGGCATTATTCGACCTGTGATTTAATCTTGCCCACATAATCCTCATCCCATCTCAAGGGGCCTTGCCCCTACCTGCTTTCCGAGACCATTCAGCCATCGGCTCCGGCCAGTTATCGACCGTTGAGAGACAATCCAGAATATAAAAAACAATTTGTCAAATAAATCTTTTCGACAGGCGTTTATGCCTTTTTATCTTTTATTTTCATACCTATATTTTTGTAATCTGAGTTTTCCTCTAGGTCACATTTAGCGCTAGAACAAAGATTTTAATGCAATGGCGCTGCGACCTTGGCGAACTCCTCCGCCGGTATCTTCGCGACTGCCCGATCGTAAGTCAGGAGGCCATTGACCTCCCCTTCCACATCGGTGGTCTGGGTGTAGACGGATGCGCTGAGACCATCGTCCTTGGCTTGCCGGACAACCTCAGCCATCTTGCGCCGATAACGCATCAGATAATCCTGCGGTGTCTTTGCCACCTGGTAGCTCCAGGTACTCTTTTCGCGCCACAAGTGGCCGGGGATCGGAAAGCCCACGCCGCCATACTCGCCCAGCACGATTGCGCGACGACCATGGAAGTCTGGCGTCTTGGGTACTTCCTCATACGTGTGGATGTCATAAACATCGGAGACGCCCGGCGCGACGTCCAGCCAGCCGGTATCGGCATCGACAAGACGGCTGGGGTCCATGCCCTTCACGTAACGCGCGAGCATGGCGGAGTTGTATTGGCCCCAGCCCTCGTTGTTGATGACCCACAAGACGATAGAGGGGAAATTCCGCAAATCGCCGATCATATGGGCGGTTTCGTTCTGGATCTCATCCATATCATCGGACGAGAACACCGCCTGGGATTTGCTGGTCCCGGTGACGAACTGATCTTCGCTTGCGCTGCCAGCGGATGGTATATCCTGCCAGATCAGCATTCCGAGGCGATCGGCATCATAGTAGTAGCGCGCAGGCTCGATCTTGATGTGTTTCCTCAGCATGTTGAAACCAGCCTGTTTAAGGAAGACGATATCGCTCTTCATCGCCTCTTCCGATGGCGGTGTGTAAAGGCCATCTGGCCACCATCCCTGATCGAGCGTACCGTTCTCGAAATAGGGCTTGTTGTTGAGCAGCATCACCGGCTGTGCGTGAAGCTTGCCCGGGCCGATCGATATCTTGCGCATCGCGAAATAGCTGTTCACCGTGTCGATCGGCTGGCCGATGATGGGGGCATCGGCATAATCGTCAGCTTCGGTCTTGGAAAAGCGCACTTCATAGGCGGCGCGCTGGGGATCCTTGGCATCCGCGAACGGGCTCGTCACCCTGACCAGTTCCGCCTTGAGCGAATAAAGATGCGGGTCTTCGGGCGACCATAAATGGGCGTGCGGTATGGCTAGTGCGGCATGACGGTTTGCGCGTACCACTGCTGAGGCGATCACCTTACCTTTGTCGCTTGCAGTGAGCCTCACCGCTAGAGTTCCGTCCGTCCCGCCATTGGTCGCGACATCGACATCGAGCACGCCGCGATCGATATCCGGCGTCATGCGAATGTCTGCGATATGCTGGGCCGGTACCGGTTCAAGCCAGACCGTCTGCCAGATCCCGCTGACAGCCGTGTACCAGATGCCCGACGGATCCAGCATCTGCTTGCCGCGCGGTTGGTTCCCCTTGCTGTTCGGGTCGGTCACCTCAACAGTCAGCCGGTTACGCCCGGGTTTGAGATAATCGGTGATGTCGAACCCGAAAGTGTCGTATCCGCCCCGATGGCTACCGACGACGGCGCCATTGACCAAAATAGTCGCTTGATAGTCGACCGCACCGAAGTTGAGCCGGATATGCTGCCCACGCCAATCGGCGGGAATAGTGAAGCTGCGCCGATACCAGAGGCGCTCATCGGGCATGAGTTTGCGAGCAACACGCGACAGCTTCGCTTCAACCGGGAACGGGACCAGTATCTGCCCCTCCATTTTTGCGGGTTGTGCGTCAGCCTTGGGGGTGATGGCATAGTCCCACAAACCGTTGAGGTTTTGCCATTGAGCACGCTCCATTTGCGGGCGAGGATAGCTGCGCCAGACGTTTTCCGGGGTCACCTCCTTCCCCCATTTGGTGATTAGGTTGCTGGTATAGACAGCATCGGGCCTTGGATTGTCCGACTTTGCTTGTACCGGCGCTGAAAGTAGCGCGACCAACCCAGCAATTCCAACCAGCGCTCGCATGACTTTCTCCATAATCACCCCCACGCACACACAAGTTGGAGCCCGGGACTCAGGGAGGGTGAAATCCCGGGCTCCCTGCCTCCGCAAACGGGAATTGATGCGGAGGCTATGCGGATCGCATCTATCGGGACACAGCGGTCATCGATGGTGGGGCCGCGTCGGGCGATGCACCCCAGTGCCTGTTCGGTTTCGGTCCCATCACGAACACAAACGTGCCGCCGTTCGCGATATCCCGATGGCTGAACCACGGCTTGTTCCACGGCTTACCGTTGAGCGTTGCCGACTGGATGTATGCGTTGTCGGGCGAGTTATTCTTCGCCACGATCCGCAGGGTCCTGCCATTGCCCATGTCGATCTGAACATCGTCAAAAACCGGACTGCCGATGATATAATCCGCGGTGGATGGGTCTACCGGGTAGAAGCCCATCGCGCTCAACGCATACCAAGACGAAGTCGCACCCTGGTCGTCCATACCCGGATAGGCATAGCCTGAAGCGTCGCTGCCATAGGTCTTGGCCAGAATTTCACGGACCAGCGCCTGTGTTTTCCAGGGCTGCCCGCTCCAGTCGTAGTAATACGCGGCCTGCTGGTCGGGCTGGTTACCCTGCACATACTGCCCGATCAGGCCGGTACAATCGCGGCAAATGCCCTTCGGATGATAAGGTGTGGTGAAGAACTGATCGAGCTTGGCGTTGAACTTGTCGCGCCCGCCCAACAGGTTGACCAAGCCCTGCACGTCCTGCGGCACGAGCCACAAGGTCGACCACCCCGAAGCCTCCTTCATCATGAAGTTGTAATAGGGCTCCTGCGGATCGAACGGGGCAATCCACCTGCCATCCGCTGTACGTCCGCGAACGAAACCGATCGATTTGTCGAACACGTTTTCGTAATTGTGCGCACGCTTAAGGAACATGCGGTAGTCGTCCATATTCCCTAGCCGCTTGGCATATTCGGCCATAGCGTGATCGTCCCAGGCATATTCCAGCGTCGTAGCAGCGCCCGCCTTGCCCCCCGCATAGGGCGGGCTGGGATTGTGATCGGGGACGATATCGGAAATCCAACCCTGCTTCTGATACTCGGCCAGGTAGTGCCGGGGGCCAGCCGGGTCGGTCGCGTTCTTGCGCAGGTATGGATACACGGCCTTGTAATCGAATGGGATACCGCGTTCCCACGCACCGAGATACATGAACACGGCGTTGTCGCCATGGAACGAGGTGTTCATGAACCCCTTTTCGCGCGCCATGTCGAGCTCGGAGGCCATCACGTCCTGCATCAGCTTCGGCTCGAGCATTTCGAGCAGCACGATCTGGTTGCGCCCCGTATCCCAGAACGGCACCGGGCTGTAGCGATCGTGCGTCGCAACCTGGATCTTGCCATTGCTGTCGGTGAATTTCTCGCCCTTGGCGGCAATCAGCCGCGGGCTGCCGAAAGAATGATAGAGGGTCGAATAGAACAGCTCGCGCTGCTTGGCGGTGCCACCCTTGACCCGGACACGATCGAGCAGCCCCGCCCAGTCCTTGCGAGCTGCGTTGTGAATGCCATCGAAATCCCAACCCGGTATGGCCTGATGCAGCCTTTGCTCGGCCTGCGCATAACTGGTGCCATGCGCGATCTTCATCAGCACCTGCTCACCTGCCGTCGTGCGGAAGGTAACGTAGCTACCGGCGTAGCTGCCCGAAATTGACCGTTTCCCCGGCTCGACATCGCTGTCGCCGATACCCCAGCCCTCGGCATCGCCCGGCGCCTTGCGGAACGTGCCGAGCTTTTCGAACGGCTTGGAAAACTCGGCGACGAAGTAGGCGCCATCGGTCGCCCTGCTGCGTTCCGACACTCCGCGTATTTCCCGATCCCCGACGATCTCGACCGAGCCACCGTGACGAGGGAAGTTGATGATAACGTGCGATCGTTCGCTCGACGGAAAGGTGAAACGCATCAGGCTGGCCCAACGCGTCGCCGTCAGTTCCGCCTTGGTATGAAAGCTGCTGAGGTAGACCGAATAATAGCCCGGCGATGCGTGTTCCTGCGCCTTGTCGTACCACGACTGCTTGTAGGCGGGTGCTGGGGACCAGTCGCCGACCACGGGCATAATGATCGGCTCGGCATTGCCGCCATAGGTCGCCCCGCCCCCGCCGGTGAATCCGATCATCGTGGGGTTGGTGTAATAGTACGGAACCGCAACCCCGTTGGGATAGCTGAGCTCGATATTGTTGTTCACCGGTGCGGCCGAGACCGAGGAATGCGGCAAGGTTGCCCCCGGAGATGTCTGGCCGGTATAGATCGGCTCGCCCGGAGGTGGTGCATTGCCGATGACGGCAGGGTCGTCGAGCGGGGCGGTGCCGACCAGCGGATTGGCGAGATCGACCGGCGATTGCTCACTGCCATCACCACGTGCTGCCTGCGCCAGAGTCACGGAGGCTGGGCACGCAAGAGCGACGATTGCGAGGAGTGACGCCATCCGGCGACCGCGATGTTTGCAGGGCGCTGGAGAACTAAATGGATCGGAACTGGTGGCGGTTGTATTCAAGGATATCCTCCCCTCAGTTTGCAAGAATATGAGCGGAAGCGTGCCTAGTGCGGTGAAGCGCCAAGCTCCGCTTTGGGCAAAGGCGACGTCCTGCTCGCCCGCCAGCCAAACAAGGCGATGACGAGATAGCAGGCGACCGGAACGAGAAATGCAGTGAAGCGGCTGCCGCTGGCATCGGCGACTTGCGCAAAGACCAGTGGAACCAGTGCCCCGCCCACGATCGCCATGCACAACAGGCCTGATGTTGCTGACGAAGGCGCACTCGAACGCTCGATCGTCAGCGAGAAGATCACCGGAAACATGATCGAATTGAACAGACCCACCGAAATCGCGAGCATTCCAGCAACCGGTCCGGTGATCTGGCTGACCGTCAGGCACAGCAGCGCAGCGACACTCGCCGCCGCTGTCAGAAGCGGCCCGGCGGGTAATTTATACAGCAATCCAGAGCCCACGAACCGCCCGACCATCGCGCCCAGCCAGTAAAGGCTGACAAGGCTTCCCGCCCGGACCGCCGTCACCGCGAGGACATCGGGCTGTTCGAGAAAATTCACCATGGTGCTGCCGATGGTCACTTCGGCGCCCACATAGAGGAAGATCGCAAGCGCTCCAGCCAGAGCCCATGGCGAGCGGAATGCTGTCGCCACTCGCACCTCAGGTTCAGATGGCGGCGCAGCAGCGGTGATCTGCTTCCTGACACGGAACAGGAATACCGCCAATACGCCGATCACCACTGCGATAAAGACATAAGCGACATCGATCCGTCCAAGCGAGTAAGCGATCTTTGCATCGGTCACCGGCCCCGGTTCGAACAAGCCGCCCTGCAACAATGTGCGCGCGGCAAGATAAGGCGCGACCACCGTGCCCAGCGAATTGAAAGCCTGGCTCAGCACCAGCCGGAAATGCGAACGCTCCGGCCGACCCAGCGATGCCGAGAGCGGATTGGCAGCCACTTGCAAAAGCGTGATGCCCGATGCGATCACGAACAGGCCGACCAGAACCACCGGATACGACTGCACGAGTGTGGCCAATGGCATGACAAGGCAGCCAAGGATCATTGTCGCAAGGGCCGCCACGATGGCATTCGCTGCCCCCAGTCGCCCCAGAACGGCTGCCGCGGGTAGCGAAACGATACCGTAAGCCATGAAAAAGGCGAACTGGGTGAGAAAACTCTCCGTGTCGCTGAGCGCGAAGATTTCCTTCACGGCCGGGATCAGGATGTCGTTGACCGCCGTGACCGCACCCCAGATGAAAAACAGCATGGTGACATAGGCAAAGGTCCAGCCTGCGCCATCGCGTTCTTCGCTCATCACCACTCCCCTTGCATCCCATGTCCTGCTTTGGGCCAGGACCTTATTTTACCGACCGCGCAGACGGCACGCCGGTTGATTTTCCTGAACGTGCCTCGGCTAGGGTGGTCCCGTCAAGATAATAACGCAATTTATTTTATTTGATGATCGGTTTGGCTTGTGGAATATATTGGCAACAAGAAAGAAGGACCTTGCGGCAAAGACGCAAACGGTCTGCAGGGGAGAACGACGATCATGGCAAGCGACGAATCCCGCTTTGGAGCGGAGCCCTTACCCGCCGTTTCGCGAAGCGGCACCCTGATTGCGGCGATTGTAACCGCAGCCCTGGCGGGGTTGCTGTTCGGTTTCGACACCGCCGTCATCGCAGGCGTCACCGGCGATCTCACAAGACTGTTTTCCCTCACGCCGGAAACGCTCGGCCTGACTGTTTCGGCGGCGCTATGGGGAACCTTGGCAGGGGCATTGTTTGCCGGAAAGCCGGGCGACATCTTCGGCAGCCGCAACAACTTGCGCGTGCTCGCAGCATTTTACTTCATCGCCGGGCTTGGGTGCGCACTCGTTTCCGACTGGACCCTGTTCCTCGGTTTTCGATTTATCTGTGGGCTCGCGATCGGCGGGTCTTCGGTGTTGGCACCGGTTTACATTGCCGAAATCGCTCCGCCTCGTCGGCGTGGATTGCTTGTCGGGCTGTTCCAGCTGATGATCGTAACCGGCATTCTCGTAGCTTACCTCAGCAATGCCACAATCACGGGGCTGGTCTCGAGCGACACCGCCTGGCGCTGGAAGCTGGGTGTCACGGCAGCGCCTGCGTTGATCTTCTTCATCCTGCTATTTGCGATCCCGAACAGCCCTCGTTGGCTGCTGGCAAAGAACAGGCGCGACGAGGCACGTGATGCACTGAAAAGGATCGGCATTCCCGAAGGAACCACACAAGCGGAAATACAGCGTGTCGAACTGGCACTGCAACGCGATCCCCCCGGCGAGCGCCTGTCGTGGCGGCGCCATCGCAAGCCGATTACGCTCGCGATCCTCGTTGCGATGTTCAACCAGCTCGCTGGCATCAACGCCGTGCTGTATTATCTCAACGACATCTTCGCCCGCGCAGGGGCTCTGTCGCCCGATCGCCAGGCGGTTCTGATCGGGCTGGCCAACCTCGTCTTCACATTGGTCGGCATGGCCATGATCGACCGCCTCGGTCGCAAGACGCTGTTGTTGGTCGGAGCTGCAGGAACGGCCCTGTGCCTCGGCATTGCGGCAGGCGTGATGTATGGCGTATTCGGTACACAGCTTATGCTGCCGGCGCTTGTGGGCTTCATCGCGTTCTTTGCGACAAGTCAGGGGGCAGTGATCTGGGTGTACATTTCCGAAGTGTTTCCTACCCCGGTCAGAGCAAGGGGAAGCGCCGTTGGCGCCAGCACCCACTGGTTGATGAATGCACTGATCGCGGGCATCTTCCCGGTTCTGGTTGCGCTGTCACCCGGCCTCCCCTTTGCGATCTTCGCCATCGCCATGGTGGTGCAATTGGTGGTGGTCGCGATTTTCTTTCCCGAAACGCGCTGTATCGATCTGGACGATATGGCAGCCCAAATCGGTCGCGAATGAGCCGAAGCTGAAGCCCGTCAGCGGCCCGCCTGCATCAGGATCGATTCGGACGGCAGGACGTGATCGAGAAACGGGATGATGGCCGCACCCACTGCAGAGGCATCGTCGGCCGCATCGGCCCGACGGATCGGGGCCACAGCTGGCAGGTTCAATTCCGCCATTCGCATATTGAGCCGGTCGACCAGCGCGTCGGTCAACCTGCCCGGCAGTCGTCCGCCTATCAGGATCGCGGAAGGATTGATGATGCAATCCACTGCAACCAGCGGCTGGACCAGCACGTCCACCGCATCCTCCAGCCATTGCTCGATAACGGCTTCCTTGCCTTCCGGGCCATCCAGCAGGGCCTGCGGACGATCGACTGGGAAACCGGCTTCTTCAAGCCGGGCATAGAGTGCTGAGAGCGATACCGTATCCTGAATGTTGGTCCCGCGCTGCCGGTTGGAGTCAGGCATCGCCCAGATTTCACCGGAGCGCCCGTCTGCACCGCGCACGTAGGTCCGGTCGATCACCAGCCCTCCGCCCAGACCGGCACTGATAAGCAGGTAAAAGAAGCTGGGAATGGCAATACCGTTGCCGAGATGCGCTTCACCGAGCGCAGCGGACGCTGCGTCATTGTCCGCATAGAGCGGCCACGGCAGGACCTCCTCCAGCAGTTCCGCGAGATCTATCCCGTCCCAGGCATCGTATTCCTTTGGCCGGTGCGGCAAAGAGATACGACCCAGGTCATCGGGCAAGGCAACGCCGACGCCAAGGATACGCTCCCGCTTGATACCGCCCTCTTCGAGCAGTTGCGGAAGGATCTCCTGGATATAGTCTGCGACCGTCGTCGGCAGCGCGAAAGATATCTCGCGCGTAATACGGCTGCGCACTGTCCCTGCCAGATCGAGCGTCACCAAAGTAATGTGATCGCGGTCGATATTGAGGCCGAGTGAGAAGGCACCGTTTGGATTGATGACGATCTTCATCGCCGGCTGCCCTCGCCGCCCCTGCAATCGCCCGGCCGAGCGGATGAGTTTCAGATCGGTCAGGCGCTTGGTAATATTGGCGATGGTTGGAGGAGTGAGGCCTGTAAGCCGCGCCAGTTCCGTTCTGGTCGTCTCGTCCGCAAGGCGAATAGCCTGCAGGACTATGCGCTGATTGTAATCGCCCGCCCGCTCAAGATTGGTTCCCGACAGACTAAGCGTCAGCCTGGCGTCACGCGCTTCGGCAGTGCTTGCGGACGGTTGCAGCAGTCGAGCCCCTGGGCGGCTGAAAGTCATGAACGAAACGGTCCCGGTGATATAGCTTGGCACAAGGTGCGCACCCGCAACAAGCAAATGACGCCAACACTTTAATAATTCAATTTTCTCAAAGAGAACTTAAGGTCATGCTTTGCGTTCAGTCAACCGCTTACCTCGCATTGCAGCATAAAATAGAAGTTTCGCGGTCAGGCTGCTGGACGCTTATCCAGCAGCCTGGAACTGGGTTCCACAACGCCATCAAAGCGCATCGAAATGCTCCAATAACCATAGGATTCCAGCGTCGTTCTGTAGCCTGCGATGCCACAAGGCCGACAGTTTGAATGTGACGCTCTGGCTTGGTGCATCGAGGCACACAACGCCCATGGATTGTCCAATCGCTTCGGCAAGCCTTCGCGGGACCTGCGCAACAAGGTTGCTTGCTCCAACCGTGGCGATAGCTGTCAGGCCTTCATAAGCAACGGCGGCCGGTTCCGCACCGTAACTCATCTGCAGCCCGGCGACATCGGCGACCTGGCGTATCTCGATCAACGCGCTCGGCATACCAAACGGGTGGACGGTGCCAATCTGCAAGCGGGGTTGACGATCGATTTCCTCCTGAGCGACCGGCCTGCCCACCAGCGGATGATCGGTCGCTGCGATCCACGCAAATTCATCGGAAAACAGGGGACGGGTCACAAAACGGTCCGGCACATGATCGAACAGACCGACAGATAGGTCGACCGAACCGTCTTCCACCATAGCCGGCAAATCCTTGTCGAGCGGAACCAGCCGGATGACGATACCCGGCGCGATCTGCCTTACAGACGCAATCAGCTTGGGCGCCAGGAGCGTGCAAAAATACGAGCCCACCGCGAGAGTGAAAGTCCGTCGAGCGGTCGCGGGATCGAAGGTGCTCGAAGCCAGCGCTCCGCGAAGACGGAGAAGGCCTGCGTGAACTTCGGGAGCCATTTCCATAGCTCGCGCGGTCGGCTGGAGTGAGCGACCCGATCTTACAAAAAGAGGATCATCGAAAGCATCGCGCAGGCGGCGAAGCGCATGGCTGACCGCAGACTGGGTAAGCCCGAGACGATCCGCCGCACGCGTGGTGCTGCGCAGCTCGTAAAGAGCGTCGAAGGTCTGAAGCAGGTTTAAGTCGATTTGAATCATGAATTCTGTTCATACCATAAACGCCAAATCGCCATTAGGCGAATTGTTGCGGCGCACTATATCGGCACAGCAATCACGGTGCCTGTGTGCCGACATCCATATGACATGAGGAAATCAGGGTGGAAAGTGTGGGTCCATTGAACGAATCTCGTCCTGCGCAGGGGCATGATGCCCTTGGCGACGAATGGACGGATGAGCGCGCCTTTTCCGAAGAAACCAACGCCGAGGCCGCACCCGATGTCCAGACCGAACGGCCAAAGGGGATCAAGCGCTGGCGCAAGCCTCTGCTGCTGCTTGCCCCCATCGCGCTGATAGCTGTCGGCTCCTACGTCTATCTCACCGGCGGACGTTATGAAGCCACCGACGATGCCTTCCTGCAAACCGGGCTGGTATCGGTGAGCCCGAACATCAGCGGCAGGGTTCTCTCCGTCGAAGTCAGCGACAACCAGCGGGTCACGAAGGGCCAGGTCCTGTTCCGTATCGATCCGGCACCGTTCCAGGCGCGCGTCGATCAGGCACAGGCGCAACTTGCGCAGGCCATGACGCAGGTATCCTCGCAGCAGGCGGATTATCGCAAGGGTCAGGCGGAGCTGTCGGCCGCGCAGGCACAGGTCCAGTACGCAGAGCGCGAAGCGGCCCGGCAGAAAGAGTTGCTTGCCGAAGGCATTTCGAGCCAGAACCAGTACGATCAGGCCGTCCTCGCCGCCAAGACAGCTCGGCAGGGCATCCAGTCCTCGCAGCAACATAACGCGTCTCTCGCGGCGCAATTGTCGGGCAATGTGAACGCGCCAGCGACCGACCAACCCGCTGTTCGCGCAGCGCAGGCAGCGCTCGACCAAGCCAAGCTCGACCTGAGCTATACAATTGTTCGTGCCGCACAGGATGGCATTGTCGCCAAGGTCGACCAATTGCAGGCGGGCGATTACGTTACAGCCGGAAAGCCGGTGTTCAGTGAAGCCAGCACCCGCATCTGGGTCGAGGCCAACTTCAAGGAAAACCAGCTGCGGTATATGCGGCTCGGACAAACCGCGAAGGTCAAGATCGACGCCTACCCGGACCTCGATCTGACTGCGCATGTATCCAGCTTCAGCCCGGGCACCGGCAATGCTTTCTCGGTCCTTCCGGCGGAAAATGCCACCGGCAACTGGGTCAAGGTGGTGCAGCGCCTGCCGGTTCTGCTGACAATCGACAATCTGCCGAAGGACCGTCCACTTCATGCAGGGCTCAGCACCGAGGTAACGGTGGATACCGGGCACAAGCGCACCCTTTTCGGCCCCGATGTGCCACCAAACGAACCGGAAGCGCATAAGTCGAAATGAGCGACGCCTACCCCGCCCCGGCAACGCGGCGGTTCATCACGGCTTCCGTCATGGCGGCGACGGTGATGAATTCGCTCGACAGCACGATTGCCAACGTCGCCCTGCCGCACATGCAGGGGAGCCTGGCGGCATCCGCCGACCAGATCACCTGGGTGCTGACCAGCTATATCGTCGCTGCCGCGATCATGACCCCGCTGGCCGGATGGCTGGCGGGAAGGATCGGGCGCAAGCGCCTGATCCTGTGGTCGATCGTCGGCTTCACCACGGCCTCCGGCCTGTGTGGGCTGGCAACCAGCCTTGGCGAACTGGTCGGGTTCCGTCTCTTGCAGGGCATGTTCGGCGCCGCACTCGTGCCCATGAGCCAGGCGATCCTGCTCGACATCAATCCCCCTGAAAACCACGGCCCGGCAATGTCGATCTGGGGCATGGGCGCCATCCTCGGCCCGATCATCGGACCGGCACTGGGAGGCTATCTGACGCAGAATTACGACTGGCGCTGGGTGTTCTATATCAACCTGCCGGTCGGGGTTATAGCCTTTCTGGGACTCTCGCTGTTTCTCTCGGAAGCGCGGTCACTTGAGAAACCGCGCCTCGACCTGATGGGCTTTGCGATGCTTTCGCTCGCGATAGCCTCCTTCCAGATGATGCTCGACCGTGGGCAATTGCTCGACTGGTTCTCGTCGTGGGAAGTGTGCGGCGAAGCGGCGGCGGCGGCGACTTTCTTCTATCTCTTCATCGTCCACACCATGACCGCGGAACGCCCGTTCATCGATCTTGCGCTGTTCAAGGACCGCAACTTTGTTTCCGGATCTTTGCTCGGGTTCTTTCTGGGTGTGCTGATCTTTTCGGTGCTCGCATTGCTGCCGCCGATGCTTGAAGGACTGATGGGTTATCCCGTGGTTCTTACCGGGCTTGTGACTGCGCCGCGCGGGCTGGGAACCATGGTTTCGATGATTATCGTCGGCCAGCTCATCACTCGTGTCGATGCACGCCTGTTGATCGGGACCGGGCTCGCCGTCGCCGGTTACGCGACCTATCGAATGAGCGGCTTCTCGCTGGGTATGGACGAAAGTCTCGTCGTTTCGACCGGGTTCATCCAGGGGATCGGCACGGGGCTGATCTTCGTTCCCTTGTCGACCATCGCCTTCGCGACGCTCAACCCGAAGCTTCGCAATGAAGGCGCTGCGATGTTCACCCTTATTCGCAACATCGGTTCGGCCATCGGCATTTCGGTGTTGCAGGCAATGACGATCCGCAATGGCGACACGGTCCACGCACGGTTGATGGAGGGAATTCGCCCCGACAACCCCGCCGTTCAGCGCACGATGCCGGGCTTCGACTTCAACGCCGCAGGCGCACTCGCCCGCCTCAATGCCGAAGTGTCGCGTCAGGCGGCGATGGTCTCCTACATCGACGCCTTCCATTTCCTGTTCATCACGACGTTGTTCGTCGCCCCGCTGATCCTGTTCATGCGGCCACCGAAGGCCGGGAGCAAGGGACCGGCGGTCCACATGGATTGACCTCATGCGAGATATTCTTCCCATCAGAACCCTTCTGTTTGCCGCGAGCGCCGCATCGGCATTGGCTGGATGCACGGTCGGTCCTGATTTCGCACCACCGCAAGCGCCGTCTGCTGCAAGCTACCGGGCTGCTGCCGACACTTCGGGCGAACCAGTTCCCGGAGCCCCTGCCGTCATCAGAGGGGAAGGTCCGGACCTGCGCTGGTGGACCGCATTCCACTCCCCTGCCCTCGACACATTGGTCGACAAGGCGCTGGCCAATAACGCCAGCCTTGCAGCGAGCAACGCGACCCTCGCCGCCGCGCGTGAGCAGGTGGCGGCGGTGCGCGGCAAGCAATTGCCCCAGATCGATGCCAATGCGCGGGCCGAACACGAGCAGGTCAATCTCGCCGCGGTCGGCTTCAAGGCCAACCCGGCACTCGGGATCGACGGCAATCCGGAATTCAATCTCTATTCGGTCGGCGCAGGAGTGTCCTTCGATCTCGATCCATTCGGCAAGCTGAAGCGCGGGACGGAAGAAGCCGCTGCAAAGGCGGAGGCGCAATTGCGCCAGACCGAGGCAGCGCATCTCGCAGTCGCAGGCAAGGTGGTCACGCAAGTCTTGACCATCGCTGCGATCCGCGACCGCATCGCCACCGCCAATGCGCTGCTGGAAGACGACCAGCGCAACGTCGATCTCACCACCAAGCGCAAGCAGGCCGGCGAAGGCACGCTGGTGGAAGTTCTCAACGCGCAAAGCCAGTTCGAGAACGATCGCAGCGACATTCCCCAACTCAACCAGCAACTCGCAGAGGCGCGGCATCTGCTGGCAACGCTGATCGGCGTTACCCCGTCCGAACTCGGCTCGACCGATTTCGACTTCAGCCAGTTTACCCTGCCCGCGCAGATCCCGGTGGCCCTGCCGTCCAAGCTGGTTCACAAACGCCCCGACATCCTGCAAGCGGAGGCCAATCTCCATGCGGCAACCGCGGCGGTGGGCGTTGCGACCGCCAATCTCTATCCCGACATCAATATCGGTGCATCACTTGAACAGGGATCGACCGATTTCACCCATTTCCTCGGCAATTCGGCGCGCGGGTTCGACTTGTTCGGCGGACTGTTGGCGCCGATCTTCCATGGCGGCACTTTGAAGGCTGAAAAGCGCGCTGCGGTGGATCGCGCGAAAGCCTCGGTAGCAACCTATCGCCAGACTGTCCTGCAAGCCTTCCAGCAAGTCGCGGACCTGTTGCAGGCGGTGGACAGCGATGCGCGCTCGGTTGCAAACCAGCAACAGGCGACAATGGTTGCGCAGAAATCACTCAACTTGTCGCGGCGCAGCTTCCAGGTCGGCAATACCGGCATCCTCCAGACACTCGACGCTGAGCGGCAATATCAGAAAGCGCGTTACAATCTGGTCGAGGCGCAGGCACGCCAATTCACCAATGTTGCACAACTCTACGTCGCCACCGCAGGCGGATGGATCGAACAGAAGAATTGACGCGCGACGGTTCTTTCAAATTCGTCCGGGCTTTCCTCCAAGGAAAACAAAACGAAAAACGGGACCGGTTTGCGCCAGTCCCGTTTTCCGCTTTAAAGATGTCTCTGCATTCAGGCGATTTTGACCGTGCGCAGATAGGGTCTGATCGTCGTGAAACCCTGAGGGAAGCGAGCCTTCGCGTCTTCGTCCGATACGGACGGTGGAATGATCGCTTCCTTGCCGGAGACCCAGTCCGCTGGCGTCGCGACACCGTTCTTGTCACCGAACTGTAGCGCATCGATCGCACGCAGGATCTCATCGAAATTGCGGCCCACACTCATCGGGTAGGTCATCGTCAGGCGGATCTTCTTGTCCGGATCGATGATGAAGACAGAGCGCACGGCCGCCGTCTCGCTCTGATCGGGGTGGATCATGTCATAGAGCTTGGCGATCTTGAGATCCGCATCGGCAACGATCGGAAATTTCAATTCGGTGTGCTGGGTCTCGTTGACGTCCTCGATCCATTTGGCGTGTTCTTCCGCCGTGTCGGTCGACAGGCCCAGAGGCTTCACATTGCGCCGCTCGAACTCGGACGCGAGCTGCGCCGTGCGGCCCATTTCCGTGGTGCAGACCGGGGTAAAGTCCGCCGGATGGCTGAAGAAGAACACCCAGCTGTCTCCGGCCCAGTCATGCAGGCTGATTTCTCCAAGCTGCGTATCGACGGTGAAATCGGGGGCGATATCTCCAAGGTGCAATGTCATGATAGTCTGTCCTTTGCTGCTACCCCTTGGAGATAGTGCGCATCCTTGGATTCCAACACTTCAATTTATCGATTACAGAAAATGGAGTTACGATTTTAACTCGTCGTTACCCGACTTCGGGCTTTATCGAGCCATATTATCAAGAAACGGCCTGGCTCCGGACAGGTCATAACCTGCATTGGCTGCCGCCTCGACCACGCTGTCAACACCCAGGCGACCTGCGTTCGCCGCCGCCCAAAGCGTCGTGCTCCGGGTTCCGCTACGGCAGAAAGCCAGTATCGGCCCCGGCAATTCCGTCGCCGCCGTCCGAAAATCGTCCACGACCCCCGGGCTGAGCTGCCCCGGCACGAAAGGCACATAGCGGTACTCCAGCCCCGCGTCGCGCGCTGCCGCTTCGACCTCAGCCGACGAAGGCTGTCCCGGCTCTTCCCCGTCAGGACGATTATTGATGATAGCGGCAAATCCCTGCTCGGCCGCTGCGACAATATCAGCCGTCGTAAGCTGTTCATGCACGGAAAGAGTATCGTCGAGCTTGCGTGCGTTCATGTTGGTGGGTCCTCTCATGTGTGACAGTCGTATTGCCGTACATAAGCGAGGAGAGCCACTATATCGACCAAAGATCGTCACACGCAGCGTTAGCGCTGCCCAAGCCCCGATTAGCCTTAGCCGAGGACACCCTGCGCCCAGGAGACAATCGCCTGCGTATTCATCGCACCGGACTGGCGCGCGATTTCCCGACCATCCCGGAACAGGATCATCGTCGGAATGGAGCGGATTGCGTAGCGTCCCGCAATATCGGTTGCCGCCTCGGTATCGATCTTGGCAAGGCGAATTCGCGGCTCAAGCTGGCTGGCCGCCGCTTCGAATGCAGGCGCCATCGCCCGGCACGGCCCACACCAGGCGGCCCAGAAATCCACTAGGACCGGCAGGCTGCCCTTACCCACAAAGCGATCGAACATCGCACTGTCACAGGCGACCGGTTTTCCGGCAAACAATGCGTTGTGGCAGCGTCCGCAGCTCGGCGCGTCGGTGAGCCGCGCTTCCGGTACTCGATTGAGCGCGCCGCAAGATGGGCAGACGACTATCGCCGCACTCATGCGGCACCTTGGATACAAATCGTGCACAAGGAATTGAACATGTTTCGCACCTGTGAATCGGAAATCGAATAGATACGCGATTGCTGGTCGGTCCGGGCTTCTACCGCACCGGCATCCCGCAAAACGGCCAAGTGCTGCGATACGGCCGCCTGACGCAATCCGGAAGCATCGGCCAACTCACCCACCGATGCCTCTCCCGCCGTCAAGCGGCACAGCAGCAACAGGCGGTCGCGATGGGCAAGCGCTTTCAATTTTGCGGCCAGACTGTCCGCTGAATCGCGCATGGCATCCATCGCGACCGGCAAGGTCATGCGATTTCCATCGTCAGCGGCTGGTCGTCATCCCGGAGCACAATGTAGATCGCAGGAATGACCAGCACAGTCAGCAAGGTCGAGGACGCCAGCCCGAACAAAAGGGAGATCGCGAGCCCCTGGAAAATCGGATCGGTCAGGATCACCGCCGCTCCGATCATCGCAGCCGCCGCAGTCAGCACGATCGGCTTGAAGCGGATCATCCCCGCCTCCAGCAACGTGTCGCGCAGCGATTTGTTCTCACTCCTCGCATGACGTATGAAATCCACCAGCAGGATAGAGTTCCGGACGATAATCCCGGCGAGCGCAATGAAGCCGATCATCGACGTAGCCGTAAACGGCGCGCCGAACAGCATGTGGCCGAGCACGATCCCAACCAGCGTTAGCGGGATTGGCGTCAGGATGACCAGCGGCAGCTTGAAGTTCTTGAACTGCCCGACAACCAGCACATAAATACCCAATAGCGCCACCATGAAGGCCGCGCCCATATCGCGGAAGGTCACCCAGGTGATTTCCCACTCGCCGTCCCACAGCAAGGTGGTGTGGCCTTCATTCTCAGGCTGGCCATGCAGGCTGATTTCCGGCTTTTCGAGTCCGTGCGCCTGCCAGTCGAAATGATCGATTGCCTTGTCCACTGCCAGCATACCATAGATCGGTGCTTCGTAACGGCCAGCAAGCTCTGCTGTGACCATTGCCGCACCGCGGCCATCGCGGCGGAAAATCGTCTGGCCGCCCTTCGTTTGCGTGGCATCGACCACCTGGCCCAACTGGATCAACTGCGGCCCGTTCGCGCCTTGAGCAACCGCCACTGGTGTTGCGGCAAGTGCCTGCGACCAGCTGCGCTGGTTTTGGTCCAACGTGATCTGGATCGGCAACGGATTACGCCCCTGCCCCTGCGGCGCATAACCCACCGTATTGCTCCCGAGCAGCGCGCCGATGCTGTCATAGACCTGCTTCTCAGACAGCCCGTAATGATCGAGCTTGTCACGGTCGGGCACCAACCGGAGCTGAGGCTGCGGTACGCCAAAGCTGTTGTCAACATCGACGATATAGGGAACCGATTTGAAGATCTTTTCAACCTGTAGCGCGGTCGCGCGGCGCACGGCTTCGTTGGGACCGTAGATTTCAGCAAGCAAGGTCGCCAGCACTGGCGGCCCCGGCGGAGTTTCGACGACTTTGATCGAACCATCGGCGGGAAGCTTGATCGCAGCCAACCGCTTGCGCAGATCGACGGCGATATCGTGGCTCTCGCGCGAGCGGTCGCTCTTGGGCGCCAACGTGACCATCAAATCGCCCATCCACGGTTTGTCGCGCAGGAAGTAGTGGCGAACGAGCCCGTTGAAGTTGAACGGTGCTGATGTGCCCGCATAGGCCTCCATCGCCTCGACTTCGGGTACCTGACGGGCAACTGCCGCTGCCTGCTCGAGCACGCGCGATGTCGCCTCCAGACTGGTCCCTTCGGGCATATCGACGACCAGTTGCAATTCCGACTTATTGTCGAATGGCAGCAGCTTCACCGTGACCGCTTCGAAGTAGAACATCGAACAGGCTACGACAGTCGCGACTCCGACACCGATGAGAAACAGTTTAGCGCTGCGCTTGGTCGCAATGACACGCGATGCAACACGCGCGTAAAGCATCCCCAGCCTGCCGCCATGCGTATCCTCATGCTCGTGCGCTTCCAGCAATGTCGAGCGCGCAAAGCGGATCATCAGCCATGGCGCGATGATGACTGCGACAAAGAAGGAGAACACCATCGCCGCCGAAGCGTTGATCGGGATCGGCGCCATATACGGCCCCATCATCCCGGACACGAACAGCATCGGCAGCAAGGCGGCAACAACGGTCATCGTAGCGACGATCGTCGGATTGCCGACCTCGGCCACCGCATCGATGGCCCCCTGCACCCGGGTACGATCATCCTTCATCGCCCAATGGCGCGCGATGTTTTCGATCATCACAATCGCATCATCGACCAGAATCCCGATCGAAAAGATCAACGCGAACAAGCTGACGCGGTTGATTGTGAACCCCATGATCCGTGAGGCGAACATGGTCAGCAGGATCGTAGTGGGGATCACAATCGCGGTCACGCCCGCTTCGCGCCAGCCGATTGCGAAGCCGATCAGTATCACGATCGAAACCGTCGCTAACGCGAGATGGAACAACAGTTCATTGGCTTTTTCATCAGCCGTATGGCCATAGTTGCGCGTCACCGACACCTTGACCGTATCGGGGATCAGGGATCCTTTTAGGGTGTCGATCCGCTTCAGCACATCTTCCGATACGGTGACCGCATTTGCACCGGCGCGCTTGGCGATGGCGATGCTGACTGAGGGCTCCATATCCCACGCTTTGCCCTCACGAGACCAGCGCCACGAGCGCGCCTGATCCTGACTTGGCCCCTGCGTTACGGTCGCCACATCGCGAAGGTACACCGGCGCCCCGCCAACCGACCGGACAATCAGCGAACCGACTTGCTCGGCACTCTTGAGGGTTTGCCCGGCAATGACATTGGTGGCCTCGCCATTATCACGCACCATTCCGACAGGAAAACTGCGATTGGCCTGCGATGCGGCATCTATCACGCTGCTGAGCGGCACCCGATACTGTGCCAGTTTCGCCGGATCCGGTGCGATGCGGATTACTTGCTGCTGGCCACCGGTGATGAAAGTCAGACCGACATTGTCGACCTTGGCAAGTTCCGTACGCAGCCTGCCTGCAAGCTCGGTAAGCGATTGCGCTGTCCAGTTGCCCGGCGCACCCGGCTTTGGCGTCAGGGCGAGCGTAACAATGGGTACGTCATTAATGCCGCGTACTGTCACCTTGGGCGGCGGTATGCCAACCGGGATACGATCGATGTTGGCGGCAATCTTTTCGTTGATGCGGATGGCTGCATTGTCCGCGTCTGACCCGACCGCAAATCTCGCGGTGACCATCACGCCATTGTCTTCGGCCTGCGTATAGACGTGCTCGACACCATTGACCGACTTCACGATCGTCTCGAGCGGCTTGCCGACAAGCTCAATCGCATCCTGCGCCGAAAGCCCCGGTGCGGCGACCTGAATATCGACCATCGGCACCTTGATCTGTGGTTCTTCCTCACGCGGAATCGTCATCGTGGCGATGATTCCGACAAGGATAGCGGCCAACAGAAACAGCGGTGTGAGCGGGGAATTGATCGTTGCCTTGGTCAGGCGCCCCGAGATGCCAAGGTTCATTTGCTCGTCCTGAGGACTAGGTGATCACCAGCCGAGACGCCCGAAAGGATTTCAACCATGCCCTTTTCCATCGATGGCGAGGTCTGCACCGGAACAGTCGCGAGCTCACCCTTGGGACCGCGCACGGAAACATAATCGATGCCGAAACGCGTCGTGACGTATTTTGCCGGAATCAGCAGCGCGGGATGGGAACCGGCCTCCACTTTGGCGGCGACCCGGCGGCCAATCAGGCTACCATTGAGTCCGGCCATGGTGGCATCGGCGCGGACCTGGCCGGAGTTGACCGAGGGATAGATCTTCGTGATCGCCCCGCGCTCACCCTGGCCATTACCGTCGATGTCGTCTGCGACCACTGCCGAGCCAACTCGCACCTTCCCCACCAGCGATTCGGGTAGATCGAGCCTCAGGATTACCGGGCCTGAAGTGATCGTCGCGATCGAGATCCCCGGTGCCACCGCAGAGCCAGCTGGAATGTCTGCGTTGAGCACCCGACCCGTCGAGGGCGCGAGAACCGCGCCTTGTCCTGCTACTGCTTTTACTGCCGATTGCTGCTGCTGCGCGGCTCGAACCTGCGCGGCGGCGGCGCTGGCTGCCGCCTGCGCCTGTTCCAGCCGGGCCTTGGAATAGACACCGTTGTTGTAGAGGAACTGCGTGCGGGACAAGTCGGCCTTGGCCTGCGCTGCCTGGGCCTGAGCCGCGGCTGCCTGCGCACCATAGGCACCGCTCTGATAGCCAAGCTGGCTGTCGACAATCCGCGCAATCAATTGTCCTTTTTTCACATAGTCGCCGTCCTTGACAGTGACTGTGGAAAGGATGCCCGGGATGCGGGCGAGCGCCTGCGCCTGATCGACCGTCGAAACCTCGGCACTGACCGACGCCCAGGTTGGCGCGTTTGCCTGTCGGACAGTCAAACTGGGCCCCTTGAAGGCCGGCTCAGGTTGCGGCGCAGCGGTGTCGCCACCACAACTGGCCAGCAGGATTGTGGCCGCAAGCGCCGCCCCTGACAGACCGATGCGAGGCCCACCCATCCTCACGCTCCTCAATGTTGGACCGGCAGGTTGGCACGCGCCCAGGCAGCCATCCCGCCGTTAAGATGCGTATCGATTGCCGCCTCGGCCTTGGCGCATTTACTGAGCGCCATGGCCGAACGTTTCCCGCCTGCACATACCAGCACCACCGTCTTGCCGGGAGCACTCGGCAAAGCCGACGGATCAAAGGTTGAAAGGGGTCGGTTGATGGCGCCGGAAATATGACCCGATGCGAACTCACCCGGCTCGCGCACATCGACAACCACCGCCTTGTCGCCAGCCAACAATTGCTCCAGCTCGCCGGGAGAAAGCTCATTCATGGGCGCCTTTTGACCGAATCCGAACATATTCACCTCATCCATCAGAATTGCTACTTGCATATATTAGATTTTCACAATATACGTCAAGGTGAAATTGTTGGAGAGTTGTCATGGACAAACCGCATGTCGTCGTCCTCGGCGCGGGATTGGGTGGCACGATCGCCGCCTACGAGATTCGCGACGCCCTGAAAAACAAGGCCCGGATCACAGTGGTGAACAAGGGTGACGATTACTGGTTCGTACCATCGAACCCTTGGGTTGCGGTTGGCTGGCGCGATGGCGATGCGCTGCGGGTGCACCTTCCCCCGGTCATGAAGAAGCGCGGAATTGAATTCACCGGTGTCGGTGCCCGCAAGGTGCATCCGGACAAGAACCAACTCGAACTCAACGACAATTCGGTCATCGACTACGATTATCTCGTGATCGCGACCGGACCCGAACTGGCCTTCGACGAAATCGATGGGTTTGGACCCGAACGCAACACCGTCTCAATTTGCCAGACCGAGCATGCGCTCGCTGCGCATGAGAAGTTCGAAAAGCTCTGTGCCAATCCACAGCCGGTGATCGTCGGCGCGAGCCAGGGCGCATCTTGCTTTGGCCCTGCATACGAGATGGCGATGTTGCTCGACACCGAGCTCAAGCGGCGCAAGATCCGCGACAAGATCCCGATGACCTTTGTCACCCCGGAACCCTACATTGGCCACCTTGGGCTCGATGGCGTGGGCGATACGAAGGGCCTGCTCGAAAGCGAAATGCGCGACCGCCACATCAAATGGATCACCAATGCCAAGGTGTCTTCGGTCGAGGAAGGCATGATGCATGTCGAGGAGGTCAATGATGACGGATCGACCAAGAAGACCCATGATCTGCCGTTCGGCTGGGGCATGCTGATGCCACCCTTCCGCGGGGTCGAAGCAGTCATGGGAGTTGAGGGCCTCACGAACCCGCGCGGGTTCATCCTCACAGACAAGCACCAGCGCAATCCCACCTATCCCAATGTCTTCGGACTGGGCGTTTGCATCGCGATCCCGCCGACAGGCCCGACAGCGGTCCCGGTCGGCGTGCCCAAGACCGGCTTCATGATCGAAAGCATGGTCACCGCGATTGCGCAAAACCTGAAGGAAATCTTCGATGGCAGGGAACCGACCCACGAAGCGACCTGGAACGCCATCTGCCTCGCCGATTTCGGCGATGGTGGCGTCGCTTTCGTCGCCAAACCGCAGATACCGCCACGTAACACCAATTGGGCCTCGGAAGGCAAATGGGTGCACCTGGCCAAAATCGGCTTTGAGAAATATTTCCTGCGCAAGATCCGCAAGGGTGAGAGCGAGCCCTTCTATGAAAAGCTCGCCCTTCATGCGCTTGGCATCAAGAAACTTCGCTTCGACTAGGAGGAATGGATAATGAACCTCGATCGTGCGGTTATGGCATTTGCCGGTGTAGTAGTCCTCGCCAGTGCCATCCTGTCAGTAACGGTAAGCCCCTGGTGGATCGCGCTGACCATGTTTGCCGGACTCAATATGCTTCAGGCGAGCATCACCGGCTTTTGCCCGGCGGCAATGGTGTTTCGCGCGCTGGGCGTCCGCTCGGGCTGCGCCTTCCGCTGAGACGACCGATGCGCAATTCCGTTCTTGTCGCCCTGCTGTCGGGCTCGGTTCTGGCTGCCCCGGCCCATGGACAATCGCTCGATAGCGTAATCGATGCGACACTGGAGCATTCGCCCACGCTTGCCGCAGCGCGCGCCCGTGCCGACGCCGCCGCCGCCAAGGTCGACGAAGCGCGCGGGGCTCGATTGCCGCAGATCGATGTGAACGGCCAACTCGGCTACGGACGGATCGACCCGCAGGGATTTTTCAACCTGCCTGCCGACAATGTGACGCCGCGTACGGCTGCGCTCAACGTCGAACTGCCCCTGTTTACCGGCGGGCGTTTGGGCGCTGCGAAGCGTCAGGCGGAAGGCGGTGAAGGCGCCGCAAACTCCGCCGTCGAAGCGGCGCGACTTGCGCTGAGAGTGCAGGCCGTGAAGGCCTATGCCGATGAGCTCGGTGCACAGAAACGTATCGCGAGCTATTCAAGAATGATCGACGCGCTGACGGAAACCTTACGTCAGGCAAAGCTGATGTTCACAGCCGGCAATGGCACATCGACCGATGTCGCACAGGCGGAAGCGCGCCTCGCACAGGCTCAGGCCGGACTCGCGGCCACAGAAGGTGACAGGCAATCGGCGCTAACCCGGCTCAAGACGCTGACCGGCAAATCGATCACCCCCGACGCCGAGTTGCCGGGGCCACCGCCTGTTCCCGCCACGATTGATGAAGCCGTTGCACAAGCGATGGCTCACAACCCGCAGCTGGCCCAGTCCGAAGCGATGATCAAATCGGCCAAGGCCGGACTGGATGGCGCGCGCGCAGAAAGGTTGCCGAGCGTATCGGCCTATGCCGAAGCCTCCACGGTTCGCGACCAGTTCTTCCCGGGCTACAAGGCCGACAGCACCAGTGCGGGCGTAAGGCTGCGCTGGAAGTTGTTCTCCGGCGGCCAGACCAGCGCTCGTGAACGAGGTGCCGCAGCGAACCTTGAGGCCAGCAAGCACGACTACCAAGCCGCCCGCGACATGATCGAACAACAGGCGACGCAGGGTTTCGAGACTGTGCGGGCCGCACGGGCGGTGTTCAAGGCGGCCGAGGCGCGAGCCTCCGCCAGTGACAGCGCATTGCGCAGTACGAGGCTGGAAGTCCAATCCGGCGCGAAGCCGCAGCTCGCCCTGCTGGACGCTGAGCGCGAAGCGATCGATGCGGAAAGCAGCCGCATCTCTGCACAAGGCAACTTGCTGATCGCCGCTTATTCATTGCGCGCCATAGCCGGTATGGACGAAGCCACGCGCTGACTCCGCCACCGCATCGCGCGCCATATCCGAGGCAGGCCTTGCCTCGGCCGAGAAGGTTGCTGCCATGACGATGTCCAGCCATCCGCTCCGGCTTCGTGCGATTGCCGAAATGCACCTGCGGCCGATGTCGCCGATCAATGCACCGTGCAGGATGCTGCAGGTCGTGCGTTTGACCGACCGCAACAGTCTGGACGACGAAATCGTCCATGCCAGCACGTTTGCCAAAAAGCTGGATGGGAATGGGAGGCATATCGCGGGGAATACCAACAGCGGAATAGCTTTCGCATGGGAGCGGCATAGCGAAGCCAGCACAGCTATGATCATTCTGCCAGATGCGGCCGAACCGGCGGACGCATCGCGAATGATCGCGTGGCTGGAAGGGTTTCCCGGCCTCGTCATGCGCGCCACGCAGATCGATGTCGCGAAAGACGAAGATGCAGCGAGAAACCTGATCGAAAAGGCTGAATTTGCACTTGATGAGCTGGTCGCCGGCATCCTTGGAACGGCGCGTTTCTGGTCCGATTTCAAGCTGCATGAAGACAGTCACTACGGCCGGATCGTGCTATCAGCAGGTGATATGCAGCCGAATGACCTCGGCCGTTTGGTTCAGCAGCTCCAGGAACTCGGCAATTACCGCAATCTTGCGCTGATGGGGTTTGCACTTGCACGCGACGAGGCCCCGGCAATCCAGGCGATCGAGGAAAGGCTTGTTGCCGTCACTGATGCAATGCGCGCGGGCGATGACGATCGCGGCAATCTCGATGCGCTCACCTCCCTCGCCGCCGAAACTTCTGCCTTGAGGGCGCGGACAGGATATCGCCTCGCTGCAACAGCTGCCTATGGCGAGATCGTCGACGATCGGCTAAAGACACTCTCGCCGAGGCCAATCCGCGGCGCTCAGACGCTTGCGGATTTCACCGAGCGCCGACTGCTACCCGCGCGGCGGACCTGCGCGGCGTTCAAGCGGCGAATAGACGCAGCCGCCGAAGGGATCGAACAGGCGACGAGTATGCTGCGCACGCGTGTGGACCTGTCGCTTGAAGCGCAGAATATCGCCCTCCTGCGATCGATGGAGCGCAGCGCCGCTCGGCAGCTCAAGCTCCAGCATTTGGTCGAAGGGTTATCGGTGGTGGCACTTGCCTATTACGCTGTGGCACTGCTGGACAAGATCGTCTCGGGCGCCGAGGCCGCCAGATGGCTGAACTGGGATGCCCATATCGTCACCGCAGCAATGGTTTTGCCCGCACTACTCGGCTTCGCGATCCTGCTGCGCTGGCGGACTCATCGCGTTGACCGGGAGGACTGATTGCCGTCGCGGCACCTCACTTATAGCAAGCGTCCACTCCGCAAGCGTCAGAGGCGCTTGTCGGTGCGACACCAGTATCAGGCCAGTACCGCTTTCCTCTAGCCATTCTTTGAGTCGCTCGATCAACAGGGCCTCTGTCCTGGCATCGAGCCCCTCGGTCGGCTCATCCAGCAACAGCCATGGTCGTCCGGCGAGCAACGCGCGTGCCAGCGACAGGCGCTTGCGCTCTCCGCCAGAGAGGATACCGCCGCTCTCCCCCAGCGTCGTATTGAGGCCGTCCGGGGCAGCCCGAACACGCTCATCGAGGCAGGCGATATGCAATGCCCGCCACATGGCGTCCGCATCGACGCCTGAGCGCGCAACGCGCAGATTATCAGCAATCGACCCAGCGATCATTGGTGCATCCTGTGGCGATAGCGCAATCTGGTCGCGAATCGCGGCTGCGGGAATATCCGTGACCGGCCTTTCACCGAGCGACAGATCAAATACGGACGTCCTCCAGCCCGCCAGACTTTCGAGCAACAGCGTCTTGCCCGAACCGGACTGGCCAGTAATCGCAATTCGCATGCCGGACGCGACTGATTTGTCTCCGATTGTCAGAGCCAGCGCCTGTGCGCCCGGCGCCGAGGGGGCGAGCGGCGCAGATGGAAGGCTTTCCAGACTTGCCAAACGCCGCAGCCCCTCTTCGACACGCGCCTGCCGCAAGGCGGTGCGGGCCCAGGCAGCCATCGCTTCGATCGCCGAAACCGATGCGAGCAGCGCCAATGCCACACGCGGCGCACTGGCCGTGGCGCTTATCAGCACCAGCGCAGCCGTTGCGCCAGTATAGACCGCAAGCAAGGCGGCAATCGCGCCCTCGCCTCGAAACAGCCGGGCATTGGCGCGGTCGAGTTCGGCAGCAATGCGGTTCAAATCCAGCGTTATCCGGTCAGCCAACCCATAGGCGATGATTTCGGCACGCGCCGCCGCATATTCGACATAGCTGTCACGCAGTCTCCCCAGCGCTTCGGCTGCCTCTCGCGCAGGCTCTCGCGTAAGGCGCGTTGCCAGCTTGCGCAGTATCACCGGCAGCAGCGTCAGCAGCGCCAGGAGCACAACCGCCGCCTGCCATCCTGCAAACGCAGCGATGATGACGCCCAGTACGGCTCCGATCATGCTTGCGGGCAGTGTCGGCCGGCGGACGATCAGATCTTCCAACGCTTCGATATCGCCGATCAGTCGTGCGCTGGCATCGCCGCCCGAGAGGTCCGGTGCCTTTCGGCTGTCCTGCTCGACGAGGCGGGTGAACAACCGGCCACGCAGGCCCGCCATCGCCAACAAGGCCGCCTGATGCGACCACATTCGCTCGCCATATCGCGAAACGGTTCTAAGGATCGCAAGCAGGCGGATCATCGCGCTCGGAATAAGATAATTGAACGCATAGGCGGCTGCCGCTCCCGCAGCCCCGGCAATTGCCGCCGCAGTCAGGAACCAGCCAGAAATCGCCAGCAGCAGGATCGAAGAGACCGCCGCGACAGTCGCAGCGACGGCAGCCAGAACCATGAAACGGCGCACTTCCGGCGTCAGGTCCTGCCCAAACACGCTTTTACGGCTCATAGCGCCACCTCAAGACGCGCTGCAGTGACCAGTTCCGGATCATGCGTGGCCACGAGCACAGCTCGTTCACGTGCAATTTCAACCAGCAGAGCAATGATTTCGGTGGCACTCTCGGCATCCAGATCAGCGGTCGGCTCGTCGCAGATCAACAGTGGGCGCCTCGACAGCAACGCCCTGGCGAGGCCGATCCGTCGCCGCTCGCCACCCGAAAGCCCTGACCCGCTATGATCGATAACAAGGCCCAGGCCACCGCGCGCAGCCATAACTTCTCCCAGACCCACTCGCTCTGCAACCATGGCTATTTCGGTATCGCTCGCATTCGGTGCGGCAAGCGCGATATTCTCGCCGAGAGTTCCGGGCAACAGCAGCGGGCGCTGCGCCGCCCAGGCGATATCGTCGGGATTGAGCGCTCCACCTCCCTTGGCGACAATACGGCCCTCGATGTCGATCACCTGTCCGGCGATCGCCGCGAGCGTGCTGGTCTTGCCACTGCCGGTCGGGCCAGTGAGCGCGACGAGATCGTGCTTTGCGAGCGCAAATGTCAGCGGTCCAATCCTGACGCCTGGCCAGTCGATGGCGAGATCCCTCACTTCCAACCCGTCGAAAGGAGCCACTGGAGACTGTGTGGCACGCACATTGGGCAGCGCCTTTTCCAGCGTCTCCATCGCCGCTTCGCCAAGCTGCTTTTCATGATAGGCTGCCGCCAGCCGGCGCATGGGGAGATAGAATTCCGGTGCCATCGCCAACGCAAAGAAGGCGCGCTCGAGCGTCAAGTGCTCAGGCGGTATAAAGGGCAACATTCCCAGCAGCGCGAAGCCGCAATAGACCGCGATCAATGCGACGGCGAGGGCCGCAAAGAATTCGAGCACCGCACCCGACAGGAAAGCTGCGCGCAGCACAGCGATGGTCCGCTCCGCGACTTCGCGCGCAGCACCGGAGACCTGTCGGCCGATCCGTTCCTCCGCGCCATAATGCCGGATCAGCGGAAGATTGCGAACGCGGTCGACGAACAGGCCGGACAATTTCTCGAGCGCACCAAGTTGCCGCTCCGACGCGCGCCGCGCCGCCGTGCCGGCGAGGATCATACCGATTGCGAAGGGCAGCATCGTGCCGAGCATGATGAGCGCCGACACCCAACTTGCGATGGCAGTGATTGCAGCGATTACCAGCGGGCCGATCATTGCGCTGACCCGCGCGGGTCGAAAGCGTGCGATGTAGGCTTCCACGGAGGCGATATGATCGATCGCCAGCGTTGCGCTTTCGCCGGCAAGTAGCGGCCTCTTGGTACGCCGCCCTAGCAGGCCGGGGAACAATCGCTCTCTCCAGCCACGTGCAACACCCTGCGCGTCGTCGATTGCGGCCCAATGTACGCCAAGTACACCGACTCCACGTAAAATGGGGCCAATTACCAGCGCTACGAGTGCGGGCCATTCGGGGCTCTGCACCGCCACCAAAGCGCTGACTCCATAGGCCACGCCCAAAGCGAATACCGCCGCGCCTGCTGCGTCGAGCAGCCAAAACCCGTGAATATTCTTATCACTTATCATTACGTGCAATTATGTAATCATTTTATTTGATCCAGATCAAGGCGTGGGGTAGAGTCTTCTTGCATCGCCATCAAGCGCGACGCACGCGCAAACGGTTTCGAGAGACTTATTGCCATGATCGATTTCGCTGTTGTTGAGCTGTCGCGGCTGCAGTTCGCACTGACCGCATTATATCACTTCCTGTTCGTGCCTCTGACACTCGGGCTGTCCTTCATGCTGGTCATCATGGAAAGCGTGTATGTGATGACCGACAGGCCGATATGGCGAGACATCACGCGCTTCTGGTCGAAACTGTTCGGCATCAACTTCGTACTCGGTGTCGCGACCGGATTGACGATGGAATTCGAGTTCGGGACCAACTGGTCTTACTACTCGCATTACGTTGGCGATATCTTCGGTGCGCCGCTGGCAATCGAAGGCCTGATGGCTTTCTTCCTCGAAGCGACGTTCGTCGGGATCATGTTTTTCGGCTGGGATCGCCTTTCGAAACGCCAGCATTTGCTGACCACCTTCATGGTTGCCTTGGGCTCGAACCTGTCGGCTTTGTGGATCCTGATTGCCAATGGCTGGATGCAGCACCCTGCCGGCTCGGCTTTCGATCCGGCAACGATGCGGATGGAAGTGACCAATTTCTATGACGTTATCTTCAACCCCGTTGCCCAGGCGAAATTCGTCCACACGGTGAGTGCCGGCTACGTTACGGCCAGTGTCTTCGTGCTCGGCGTATCGGCCTTTTATCTGCTCAAGGGCCGCCATCTCGAGGTTGCCAAACGCAGTTTTACCGTCGCAGCGGCCTTCGGTCTTGCCGCGTCGCTTTCGGTCGTCGTCCTCGGTGACGAGAGTGGATATGCGCTTACCGACAACCAGAAAATGAAGCTCGCCTCGATCGAGGCTGAATGGCATACTGAACCCGCTCCGGCAGGCATCGCCGTATTCGGCCTGCCCTCCAACAGCGGTCGCGATACGCTGTATGCAGTCAAAATACCCTATGTCCTCGGCCTTATCGGCACGCGTAGCCTGACCGGTCAGGTCGAAGGGATCTTTCCTCTGGTCGCCAAAGCCAAGCTGCGGATCGAGAATGGCCTGACGGCTTATGACGCAGTCGAAAAGCTCAAGGTGAATCGCAATGACGTAGCTGCAAGGGCTGCATTCGAGCGGACAAAAGACGATCTCGGCTATGCGCTGCTGCTGAAACGCTATGTTGCCGATCCACGAACCGCAAACGCTGCGACAATCGACAAGGCCGCGTGGTCGACCGTGCCCAACGTCCCCGCGCTGTTCTGGCTGTTCCGCGGAATGGCCGGGCTCGGCTTCGCCTTCATCGCCTTCTTTGCAGGGGCGTTCTATTTCTCGACAGCGCGCCGTTTCGACCGGCGATGGTTCCTGCGACTTGCGGTATGGGCCATTCCCCTACCCTGGATCGCGGCCGAGATTGGCTGGCTCGTTGCGGAAATCGGGCGACAGCCATGGGCGGTCGACGGCGTTCTGCCGACCTTCCTCGGCGCATCGAGCCTGACGGTGCCGCAATTGTGGACGACCATCATCGGATTCACGCTGATCTACGGCGTCATGGCGGTGATCGAAGTGCGGCTGATGCTGGCGACAATCCGTCACGGACCGGAGCACTATTCGCCACCGCACCCCACCCTCGAACCAGCATCTAAAGGCCCAACCGCGGGCGACCACTTCGCCGTCCCGGCCGAATAAACCAAAGCCAAGGACAGGACCAATGATCATACCTTTCGACTATGAAACGCTCAGGGTCATCTGGTGGGCGCTGCTCGGCGTTCTCCTGATGGGCTTTGCTCTCACCGATGGCTTCGACCTTGGTGTCGCTGCCCTGCTGCCCTGGATCGCGCGCGACGATGAAGAACGCCGCATGGTCATCAACACCATCGGCGCGACCTGGGAAGGCAACCAGGTGTGGTTCATCCTCGGCGGCGGGGCAATTTTCGCCGCATGGCCGTTCGTCTATGCGGTCAGCTTTTCCGGCTTCTATCTGGCGATGTTCCTGGTTTTGGCTGCACTGATCCTGCGACCGGTCGGGTTCAAATATCGTTCGAAGAAGGCCGATCCCAAATGGCGCAACCGCTGGGACTGGGCCTTGTTCGTGGGTGGGCTGGTGCCCGCGCTGGTGTTCGGCGTTGCTGTGGGCAATGTGCTGGTCGGTGCGCCATTCCGGCTCGATAGCGATCTGCGCTCGTTCTACGAAGGGACGCTGCTCGGCCTGTTCACACCCTTCACTCTTGTCGCCGGACTATTGTCCGTCGCGATGCTCGTACTGCACGGCGCGGGCTGGCTGAGCCTGAAGGCCGAAGGTCCGGTGCGTGACCGGGCGCGCAATTGGGGGCAGATCGCCGCCCTTGCCTCTATCGTCCTGTTTCTCATTGGTGGCGCTTTCGTCACCTGGGGAGATATGGGTTACCGACTGGCGGCGGTCGCCGATCCGAACGGCCCGTCCAACCCGCACTTCACGGGCGCCGTTCAGGCCGCCGGAGCCTGGCTGGACAACTACGGGCTGCATCCGTGGATGCTGATTGCGCCCATTCTGGGTTTGCTTGGGCCGCTGATTGCGCTGCTCGGCATACGCGGCGGCCGCGATGCAATCGTGTTTACCGGCTCTTCACTGGCAACTGTCGGCATTATTTCGACTGTTGGGCTTTCGATGTTTCCGTTCATCCTGCCCAGCTCGATCGATCCGGGTTCGAGCCTGACTGCATGGAATGCCTCGTCGAGCCAGGGCACCTTGTTCATCATGCTGCTGGTGACGGTCATCTTCCTGCCGCTCGTATTACTCTACACCGCTTGGGCCTATCGGGTCATGTTTGGCCGGGTGACCGGCGAACAGGTCCGGACCAACCCCGACTTCTACTGAGGAGCTGAGAATATGTGGTATTTTGCGTGGATTCTCGGCGTCGGGCTGGCAGTCGGCTTTGGTATCCTCAACGGGATCTGGCACGAATTTCACAGCGATCCGATCGACGATCAGACCGTGGTCGACTGATCCTTTCGGCACGACGACAGCCACCCCACACATCCATGAGCCGACCGAGCATCGTTGCACGGTCGGCTCATTTTCGTTCTGCCGGAATTATGGCGATTGGACTTTGAGTTCCGATCAAGTCAGTCGCGCAAAACGGGCCACACCCGTGAGATTGCTGGCAACATGGGATTCCTCGGAATCAACCGGTTCGCCAAGCAGGTCTTTCAACATTTCGAGAATTTGCACGAACGTGGCTCGATCGAGCGAATAATAGACAAGTTTGCCGTCTCGCCGTGTATCGACCAGTCCGGCCTGCCGCAAAACCGCCAATTGCTGTGATAGCGCAGGCTGCCCAACGCCGCTCGCCTGTTCGATCTCGCCGACATTCTGCTCGCCCTTGGCCAGGGTGCTGAAGATCAGATAACGCACTGGATGCGCAAGCGCCTTGAGCGCTTCGATCTTGTCCTCGTCAATCATCGCCACGCTCTCGCAGGAACCATGCCATGTCGTCGGGTGCCGCGAAGACCGCATCGAGGTCTTGCGACGGCGGCGGCAGCAATTTATCGCCGGCCTGCCAGTCCGCTGGTGCAAGATCACCATCTTCCACCGCTTGCAGCGCGTCCAGCGCTCGCAGCAATTCATCGATCGATCGCCCCACGTTTGCAGGATAGCAAGTCATGAGGCGTATTATTCCGTCAGGATCGATAAAGTACGTCGTGCGGACCGCTGCACTGTCACTGTCGGCAGTTCCGACCATCCCATAGGCTCGAGCCACAACCATCGTCGGATCTTCGATGATGGGAAAGCGCACTTCCACTCCCAGCCGATCGCGGATCACCCGTAGCCAGGCGAAGTGAGAAAACAGGGTGTCTATGGAAAGCGCAGCGAGCACGCATTTGCGCCCAGAAAAATCATCCATGCGACGGGCGAGAGCCGCAAACTCGGTCGTGCATACCGGTGTGAAGTTGGCCGGATGCGAAAACAGGATCACCCAATGTCCGCGATAATCGGACAATTTGAAATCCCCGGCGGTACTACGTGCGCTGAAATTTGGCGCACGGTCGCCGATCCTGAGTCCGGCACAAGGGGCCGAACGAATAGGCAGTTCATTTTCCATACTTTATCATACGCCTTGACCCTCGTCACCGCAAGTCATATACATAGTTCAGTAATTGGTAAAGTTTGGAGTAGTATTGTGAGGCCCGAAACAGACGTGGCCCGCGATCGTGCCACTGCCCAGATCGAACGCACTCTGGCCGACGATTTAAAAAAGCCCACGATTGCGGGATTTTTCGACGAAGCGACCAATACGGTCAGTTACATTGTCCACGATCCGGCGACGCGCGAAGCCGCCATTATCGATTCTGTGCTCGATTACGATGCTGCCGCGGGACGAACGTCCAATGGCTCGGCCGACCGTATGATCGAATATGTCACTTCCAAGAATTTGAAAGTGGTCTGGCTGATCGAGACCCATGCACACGCCGATCATATTTCGGCGGCCCCCTACTTGCAGGAAAAGCTGGGTGGCAAGCTGGCTATCGGGCGCGAAATTATCCGCGTGCAGGACGTGTTCGGGAAACTGTTCAACGCCGGCACCGATTTCGAACGCGACGGATCGCAGTTCGATCACCTGTTCGAGGATGGTGAAACGTTTACGATCGGCGAGTTGGAAGGCATTGCGCTGCACGTGCCCGGCCACACGCCTGCCGATATGGCCTTCATCATCGGCGATGCCGCCTTTGTTGGCGATACCATCTTCATGCCCGATTTCGGGACCGCCCGCGCGGACTTCCCCGGTGGCGATGCGCGTCGACTTTATCGGTCGATCCGCCGCCTTCTGTCATTGCCACGCCAAACGCGACTGTTCCTGTGCCACGATTACAAGGCGCCCGGACGCGATGATTATGCGTGGGAGACGACGGTTGGGCAGCAACGCGATGAGAACGTCCACGTGAAGGACGGCATCTCCGAAAACGAGTTCGTTGCAATGCGCACCTCGCGTGACAGCCAACTCGATATGCCCAAGCTGATCCTGCCCAGCGTCCAGATCAACATCCGCGGCGGCCGCCTTCCCGATCCGGAAGACAACGGCGTCAGCTATATAAAGATTCCCGTTAACGCCGTGTGATCGCGACGGGTTGGGAAACGCACCCACCCCTGTGCCGGGCCATCGGTTTCAACGTTTCCAAGCAAGGCCCATGATGCGTTTTGCAGGTTTCTGACAAAGGACAAATTCAACTTGGACAGTCTGCATATTGCCTTGGGTTTGCTCTCTGGAGGAATGGTAGGTTTCACACTCGGCCTCGTCGGAGGTGGCGGGTCTATCCTGGCCGTGCCGCTGATGGTCTATCTGGTGGGTGTACCCAGCCCGCATGTCGCAATCGGCACCAGCGCGCTGGCGGTTGCCGCCAACGCCGCATCAGGGCTGCTCCAGCATGCGCGTCAGCATACGGTGAAATGGCGTTGCGGAATGATGTATGCCGGAGCCGGCATCCTCGGGGCCTTGGGCGGCTCGACCCTCGGCAAGGCCTTCGACGGACAGAAATTGCTGTTCCTTTTCGCGTTGCTGATGATTGGGGTCGGCATTCTCATGCTGCGCAGCCGCAAGGCCGCGGGTTCGCCCGATGCTGCGTGCAATCGCGAAAATGCGCCCAAAGTGCTTGGCATAGGCTTAGGAACCGGAGCGTTCAGCGGCTTCTTCGGTATCGGCGGCGGATTCCTGATCGTGCCCGGCCTGATGGCGGCGACCGATATGGCCATGATCAATGCCGTCGGGACGAGCCTTGTGGCGGTGACCGCATTCGGCCTGACTACAGCTGCCAACTATGCCTTTTCCGGCCTCGTCGACTGGATTCTTGCGGTGGTATTCGTGCTGGGAGGTGCAGTAGGCGGGTTCTTCGGCACGGCCTTGGCGAAACGCCTGTCAGGTGGTGGGCAGCTCAAGACTATTTTTGCAGTCCTGATTTTCGTCGTAGCTTTCTACATGCTCTGGAAAAGTTGGGGGGCGATGTGATCGCAATACCGGACAAGGATGCGCGTTGCATGGAAATAGAGCGACTGATCGCGGTCGGGCGCGGCGTATGCGAAAGTTGTCGCGAAATCGGTATTTCGGAAAAAACGTACTATCGCTGGCGCAAACAGCGCGTTGGCCAACAGAACAGTTGAAGCAAAGAAATCAGGCGCTTTCGGCAACGAGCTCGCGACTCGTGTGGTACGCCTCGAAGGGGCTAAATTGTCGGCCAATTGGCTCTAATCACAATTCCGGCAGAATTGGTCGTAAAGCGTCTGCAGCACACTGGCTGCCTCTTCGCTGGCCAGCGAATACCATACGAATTGTGCTTCGCGACGCGTTCTCACGAGCTTTTCTCGGCGTAAAATCGCAAGATGTTGCGATAAGGCAGATTGCGACAGAGGAATATGCTCCATCAAATCCCCGACGGTCATCTCCTGCTCAATCAGTTGGCACAGAATCATCAACCGGGTTTCATTGGCCATCGATTTCAACAGGCCGGTAGCCCGCGCAGCGTTGGCCTGCATCTGTGCGGGAGCAAGTTCGATTTTCACAGGTGTTCTTTCAGATATTGACCCATTTCAGCCGCTAGACCGTTTCCCGCAAATTGCTTTTTCAAAAGGTCCGGGAAGATCAGCGCCCTCGGTCCATGTCGATATCGCGTATCGCTCCATTCCTTACGATCAAATGTTCATGGAGCCAAACATTTGCAAGGCTTGGAGAGCAAGCAGTCGCGAAACAAAAGCAAACACATCGCTTTCGAGTGATAGCCATGGACACAAGATCAATCAGCTCTGTCGCGGTAGTGCGAGATCCGACCTAGCCGTCGATGCCTTCATCAAGGGCAGCGCGCACTTCTGGGGAGCCCCAGGCGAGATCGCCATTGACGCGCCAGACTTCCTTGCCCTGCGCGTCATAGAGGATCGAGACTGGCAGCCCGCCACCAAAGGCAAAACCAAGCTCGCCCTCCTTGTCCATCCACGGTTTCAGATGGACAAATTGATGTTCGGCGAAAAACTTGGCGACCACATCGACCCCTCCCAGATCCTGGCTGGCAGTTACGACTTGCAGCTTCGGTTCGTCGCCCGCAAGCTGATCAAGCAAGGGCATTTCCTTGACGCAAGGCGCACACCATGTCGCCCATAGATTGAGCAAGACCGGCTTGCCCTTAATGCTTGCCGGATCGAACGCCTCACCCTTAAGCCCGGTGAGGTGGAGTGCGGGCATCGCTTCCCCGGCGTGGCTGCGGTCGATAGTGCCGGATGCCGGCTGCGTAGCTGCGCTGGCATCGGTCGAAGCGGCGCTTCCTTGCGCAGTCGGTGGCGCGGCCTTATCGCAACCCGCCAGCACCAGAGCGAGGAAAAGAGGTAGAGTGAACGAAAAACGGGACACAGGGCTCTCCAACCAGATGTGGGGCGGCAGGTTCGCCGAAGGGCCTAGCGCGATCATGCGCGAAATCAACGCTTCGATTCCATTCGACAAGGCCTTGTGGCGGCAGGATATCGCCGGAAGCCGTGCTCATGTCGCAATGCTGGCCGCACAGGGGATCGTCTCGACCGAAGATGCCAGGACCATCGATGGCGGCCTGATCCAGATCGCAGCGGAATACGAACGCGACGGCGTGCCCGAGGATTGGGATCTTGAAGATATTCATATGACGGTCGAATCGCGGCTGTCCGAACTGATCGGCCCGGTCGCAGGACGGCTCCACACCGCGCGCAGCCGCAACGATCAGGTCGCGACCGATTTCAGGCTGTGGGTGCGCGAGGCCTGCGCGCGGGCCGAAGCGGGGATCACCTCCCTGCAGCAAGCGCTGGTGACGCGGGCTGGCGAACACTCGGCCAGCATCATGCCCGGCTTTACCCATCTCCAGACCGCCCAACCGGTGACGCTTGGCCATCACCTGATGGCCTATTACGAGATGACCAAGCGCGATCGCAGCCGCTTTACCGATGCGCGCGTACGGATGGATGAGTGCCCGCTTGGCAGTGCTGCGCTCGCAGGAACGGGCTTTCCCATCGACCGACAAGCGACGGCAAAGGCGCTTGGCTTTGCGCGCCCCACCCGCAACAGCCTCGACGCGGTGTCGGATCGCGATTTCGCGCTCGATTATCTCACCGCCGCCAGCCAGTGTGCGCTGCATCTCTCGCGGCTTGCCGAGGAACTGATCCTGTGGGCGAGCCAACTGTTCGGCTTTATCCGTCTGCCCGATACGCTCAGCACGGGCAGTTCGATAATGCCGCAGAAGAAGAACCCCGATGCCGCCGAACTGGTACGCGGCCATGCCGGGCGGATTATCGGCTGCGCAACTGCGCTGATGGTGACGATGAAGGGTCTTCCCCTCGCCTATTCGAAGGACATGCAGGACGACAAGCCACCGGTGTTCGAAGCCGCGGGACTGCTCGATCTGGCGCTGGCGGCCTGCGCCGGAATGATCGCCGATGCTACGTTTAATACCGAGCAGATGCGAGCCGCAGCCGAAGCCGGGTTCGCCACTGCGACCGATCTTGCAGACTGGCTGGTGCGAGAGGCCGATATCCCCTTCCGCGAGGCGCATCACATCACCGGGGCGGCAGTCAAACTGGCCGAAGCCCGCAAGGTCGCCCTCGACCAGCTTCCACTCGACGACTTGCAGGCGATCGATCCGCGGATCGACGAGCGTGTCTATCGCGCGCTCTCAGTCGATGCCTCGGTTGCCGCGCGCGCTTCCTATGGCGGGACAGCGCCCGATGCGGTATGCGAGCGCGTGGCCGAAGCGCGCCGCGATTTGGGACTCGAGTGATGATACGCGCCTGTGTGATCCTGCTGCTGACAACAGGGCTTGCCGCTTGCGGGCAGCGCGCGGCCCTGACGCCCCCGCCGCAAGCATCGCTGCCGCCTGCCCCTTATGGCGGCCATGGCAAGCCCGATGCGGAGGCTCTGCTGACCCCTCCCCCACAAGCTGTTCCCGTGCTGAGCGTAGAACTGCGCAGCCGTTCCGAGGAACGCGAGGACGATCCTTTCGACCTCCCCCCGCAATAGCCTGGCTGCATGGCCGCGAAGCAAGAGCGTCTCGACTTCGCGCGTCGTCCGGGGCAAGGGGCGCCGCCATGGATCACTTTACTCTTCGTGACGGCGTCCTCCACGCCGAAGACGTGCCGCTTTCCGACATCGCCGAGGCGGTCGGCACACCGGTCTACGTCTATTCGCGTGCGACGCTTGAACGCCATGCGCAGGTCTTTCGCGAAGCATTGGCCGAATTGAATGACCCACTGCTTGCCTTCGCGGTCAAGGCCAATCCCAATCTTGCCGTGCTCAAAGTGTTGCAAAAGCAGGGTTATGGTGCCGATGTGGTTTCGGCGGGCGAGCTGACCCGCGCGCTGGCGGCGGGAATGGATCCCCAAAAGGTGGTGTTCTCCGGTGTCGGCAAGACGCACGACGAAATGCTCTATGCAATGGGAAATGGGATCGGGCAGTTTAATCTCGAATCCGAAGAAGAAGGCTATGAACTGTCCTTGTTGGCCCAGCGCCATGGGCGTCGGGTCGCCTGTGCACTGCGCGTCAACCCCGATGTCGATGCGCGCACCCATGAAAAGATTTCGACCGGCAAGAGCGAAAACAAATTCGGTGTGCCGATCGACCGCGCCGCAGCGATTTATGCCGCACTGTCTGACGAGCCGGGTCTGGAAATGCGCGGGGTGGCAGTCCACATTGGGAGCCAGCTTTCCTCTCTCGAACCGCTCGAAAGCGCGTTCGAAAAGCTCGGGCAATTGATCGCAGAGATGCGCGAAGGCGGGCTATCCGTCACCCATGCCGACCTCGGCGGCGGGCTCGGCGTACCCTATAAGGCAGACGACACCATGCCGTCGCCAGCGGACTATGGCGCGATGGTTGCGCGGATTACTCGTGATTGGGATGTCCGCCTCGCCTTCGAACCCGGTCGCCTCATTGCGGGGAACGCCGGCGTGCTGTTGACCCGCGTCGTCCGGGCCAAGCGCAGCAGCAACGGTCCGCCATTCGTCGTGGTCGATGCCGCTATGAATGATCTGATGCGCCCGGCAATGTATGGCGCCTGGCATGATTTCAACGCTGTCGCACCGAGTGGAGAGCGTATGACCGCGCATATCGTCGGACCGATCTGCGAAACCGGCGACACTTTCGCGATGGACCGTGAAATCGACGCGCTGGCAGCGGGGGATCTTGCCGTTTTCCGCACTGCCGGTGCCTATGGGGCGACAATGGCATCCAGCTACAATTCGCGCGGTTTCGTACCCGAAGTGCTGGTCGATGGCGACAAATTTGCCGTCGTTGCCGATCGCATTTCACCAAACGCAATCATGGAAGCCGAGCGCGTGCCGGACTGGCTGGACTGATGCACTCGCTCGCCCTTTTCCACCGGATCGCGGGCAGCCGCGTGGTGGTCGTGGGCGAAGGCATAGCGGCTCAAGCCAAGCGCCGCCTTGTCGAGCGTGCAGGCGGCATTTGTTGCAGCGAGGCCGAAGCGCATCAAGCACGGCTGGCCTTCGTCGCCGTAGACCTGGACGAAAAGCCGGAGATCATAGCGCGCCGCCTCAAACAGCGCGGATTGCTTGTCAATGTCGCCGACCGCCCTGAGCTGTGCGATTTCACGCTTCCGAGCATTCTCGAACGCGATCCGGTCATCGTCGCCGTGAGCACGGGAGGCGCTTCGGCCGGCTTGGCCAAGCACCTGAGATTGCATCTCGAGGCCTTCCTGCCCGCTTCGCTCGGTAGATTGGCGCAAGGACTTGCCGAAGCGCGCGACAAGATTCGTGCGCGCTGGCCAGATCCCGATCATCGCCGCATCGCTCTCGATGAGGCACTGAGTACGGGAGGCCCTCTCAATCCGCTGGAAGATCATGACAACGGGGAAATCGACCGCTGGCTCGAAAGATCCGACGCAACCAATGTCTCGGTAGTGATTGAATTGCAGATTGGCAGCGACGATCCCGACGATCTGACACTCAAGCAAGCGAGGCTACTGGGACAAGCCGATTGCATTGTGTACGAAGCATCGATTGCACCTGAAATTCTCACCCGCGCCAGGGCGGATGCTGCAAGACTCACATTCTGTAACGAGCAGCCGGACGCCAAAGATCGACCCGGACTAACCCTCGTACTTCGTCGCGCACGCTAACTTCAGACAAGCGACCAGACATTGTTACTGTCACGCATGAGCGAGCCCAATCGCACCTCTCCTTCCCACAGCGCGACCCGGCGGTCGAACTGTTCGTTCTGAAGAATCGAAAAAACGCTCAAGGGATCTGCTCCCTCGAATTCAACCAATTTTGGCTCTCCCTTGCCATCGTCTTCGAAGCGGAGCGTGAATGTTCTCATGTGGGTACTCCAGCGAAATATAGTTTGCGCGTATGTACGAGCGGTCGGAGCATCGAAACATTGAAACAACTAATGGGATGAAGATGGTCTAACGCCGATGAAAGATGAACGCGCAGTTTCAGTATGACTATAGCATGCCACCGCCATAGAAACTGAAACATTTGTTAATGTGTGAGAAATTTTCGTTCGATCAGGTCCGTCCCACCGAAACTGGACAGATGTTTAGTCTGCCGTTGCAGGGGCCGCCAAGGGAAAGAACGGAATGCGCACTTCAACCTGCTCACCATCCTCGCGGTGGAAAGTATAGAAACCCTCCATCGATCCGTGCGCGGTTTCCAGCGGACAACCGGAAACATAATCGTGGCTTTCGCCAGGTCTCAGCACCGGCTGTTCACCGACCACCCCATCACCATCGACGAGACCAACTCGCCCGCTTGCATCAGTGATCCGCCAATGCCGGGTCATCAGCTGAAGCGTTTCATGCGAATGGTTTTCGATCCGGATATGGTAGACCCAGAACCACTTGCCCGCATCAGGCTGCGACTGTTCAGGCAGGAAACTCACCGCCACCCGAACGGCAACACCCTGGGTGATGGCCGTATGCTGGAATAGGGCTTTCATATCTTAAACGTAACGCTTGATGGCATGCATGCAAGGGTACCGCCCGAGGATTTCCCGTAGATTTTTGGATTACGTGTCCGGCGAAGGAAATTGATCGAGTTCAGCCGACGGGATTATTCTTTGCGAGGAAAGCGTCGAGGGTTTCCAGCCACCTTTGCTCGTCCTCGGGCTTGTCGAATCCGTGCCCTTCATCCTTGAAAACGAGTTCCTCTACCGGGACATTCGCCTTGTCTGCAGCCTTCACCATACGCTTGAACTGGCTCATCGGAACATTCGTATCGGCATCGCCCTGCGTCAGCAACAAAGGCCGTGTCAGGCGGTCAGCATGCCTTGCTGGAGATACCTCGTCGAGATCGAAATTATCGCCAGCGACCCGATTACGCCATGCCTTGGCACCTTTGTGAGAGAAGTATCCGGCATCGTATTTGAGCTGCTTGTTCCAATCCGTGACGCCTGCGAAACTTGCGGCGCAACGATATCTATCGGGGTTTCGGATAACTGCCCACATCGCCGCATAGCCGCCATAACTCGCACCCACCACGCATACGCGCTTGGGATCGGCGAAGCCTTGTTTGACCGCCCAGTCCATCGCATCGTCGAGATCGTCCTGCATCTTACGCCCTATCTGGCCATCTCCAAGCTTGCTGAAAGCCTCGCCATAACCGCCTGAGCCGCGATAATTGGGCTGCAGCACTGCATAGCCGCGATTAGCCATGAACTGCACCCAATCGTCATAATGAAGCTTGTCCCTCACCCCATAAGGTCCGCCATGCGGGTAGAGGACAAGTGGTAGCGCCCTGGACGCATGACCGACCGGTAGCGTTAGGTAGCCATGAATTACGGTACCATCCCGAGCAGTATATTTGATCGGCTTCGGCATTGCCAATTTCTTGCCGGCAAGTTGCGGGCGGTTTTCGAAGATAGGTTTCAGTGATTTGGCTTTGGCGTCATAAAGATAGACGGCACCGGGATCGTTCGGTCCACCTGCATAGATCAGAGCTCGCGAATAATCGCTAGCGCTCGAGCCTATCCAGACCTGAGGTTCGGTTAGGGCGTGATTGAGTCCCGACTGCAATGATTTAAGCTTGGGGTCCAGCCAGACCACATGGTCAGTATCATCAGTATAGAGCGCAGCATAAGGCGTACCATCGTCTCTGAACCACACATCATCAACATCCCAATCTGGGTTGGAGTAGACAGTCCTGATCGTCTTGCGAGTTTCGTAATTCACCAATTGCAGTGTCTGGTGCCCGTTATCCCCCTTGCGAATAACATAACCCTGATCGGATCCTTCGACGATACGCTGGATGTTCCAGCTATCCTCCTCGCTTTCGTCCTTATCGTCAGGATCGAAGCGGGCTATCTGGCGAAAGCGATCATCAGCCTTCTTGCGATAGTAGATCATGACCTTGCCTGTGCTGTAGCCAATGCCAAGCCGCACCACACCAGCCGTATCGGCATACCAGTCCCAAACGCCCGTGAATTCCCTTTGAACTTTAGATCCATGATCCTTGGGATCATCGAGGTCAAAACGATAAACTTCGGGATAGTCATAGTAGCTACTGCGTACTTGCATCAAAATCGTCTGGCCTTTGGGGTCGACCCACAGCACATCATCACCCGTTTCAGTCATCTGTCTCGTTCCGATGGCGTGAGCAGCGCCCGTGGCGATATCAAGCACCAGCAAGCGGGTAACCTTGGTCTCCTCCCCATTGATGTCCTGCATCTGCGAAATCGAAAAGAGTACCTTCTGAGGCCCCGCCCATCGCAACCACTCGAGATGAAACTTGTCGCCCAGGCCCGAAGCGATAATTGGCTTGAGCGTCACGCTATCGACGACCGTGAGGAATGCCTTGCCACCGTCCTGACGCTCAAACGCCATGTGCGCTCCATCTGGCGACATCCGTAGATCGTTAAACGGACTCTTCGCGGCGAAAGCGGCAGCTGGAATGCGCGAAGGGCGGACCAACTTTTTCTGGGCCTCGTCTTGCGGTGACTCTCCGTTGGATTGCCGATCAGTGCCCTGCGGCGGGGCGGCAACCAATGGCATTGGCAGCACTATAACAGCTGCCGACATACAACGTAGCGCACAAGCGCATATCCAGCTTTTCATGCAACCCCCATTTTTCCCGGTTCCCCAACCGGTATCGGGTTATCCTATTCAAAAAACAGGACGAAGCAAGATACTGAGATAACCATGCAATCCTTCAAAGCGGATTACCGCCCAACTTCCTTCAAAGCGCGATCCAGATCTTCCACTAGATCCTGCGCATCTTCGAGCCCGACATTGATACGCAGGAGGCCTTCCGTAACGCCCATTTCGATCCGTGCCTCTTCGCTCATCGCGGCATGGGTAGTGCTCGCCGGGTGGCACATCAGGCTGCGTGCGTCTCCTATGTTGTTCGAAATATCTATGAGTTGAAGCGCATTGAGCAGCGCGAAGGCCTTGTCACGACTACCCATGTCGAAGGCGAATATCGGCCCACAGGCATCCATCTGGCGCATTGCGAGCGCTTGACGAGGGTGGCTGGCAAGACCAGGGTGCAGAATACGCGGCACTCGCCCCTCTAGGAATTGGCCAAGTGCCAGCGAATTCTCGCTCTGGCGATGCGCACGCAAGGATAGCGTTTCCAGCCCCTTGAGAACCACCCAGGCATTGAAGGGAGCGATATTAGGGCCCGTGTTGCGCTGAAACGGCAACAGGACGTCGTTGATGAATTCCTCGCTTCCGCACACTGCGCCGGCGAGCACCCTGCCCTGTCCGTCCATCAGCTTGGTGGCACTATAGGCCACAACATCCGCACCGAACTCGAGCGGGCGCTGCAAGGCTGGCGTGGCAAATGCGTTGTCGACCACAGTGGTAATGCCATGGGCTCGGGCAAGGCTGCAGACATGCTCCAGATCAACCACATCGAGCGTTGGGTTGGCGGGCGTTTCGAAGAAAAATACCTTGGTTTCTGGCCGGATCGCACGCTCCCAGGCGTCGTTGTCGGCACTGTCGATAGTAGTCCCGCTTATACCGAAACGAGGCAGGAGATTGTCGACCAGCCAGCGGCAAGAACCGAAAGCCGCACGGGCCGCAACCACGTGATCGCCGGCGGACAGCTGGCACAGAAGCGCCGCAGTCATCGCCGCCATGCCGCTAGCCTGCGCCCGGCACGCACCTGCTCCGTCGAGCAAGGCAATCCGTTCCTCCAGCATGGCGACGGTGGGATTCTGGAGGCGGGAATAGGTCATTCCCTCTTCCTCGCCGGCAAACCGTGCCGCCGGAGTCTCCGCATCTTCGTAACTATAGCCAGACGTAAGGAAAAGCGCCTCACTGGTCTCACCCATCTCGGAACGCCACGTGCCGCCACGCACTGCTCGCGTTGCAGGCCGCCAGTTACGGGTGACGGTTCGATCGATTCCGGTGGTTCTTTTCATGGGTGCTGCTCTAGCAGCCGCAAATCATGCGGCAAGGCTGCTCCTGAATCCTGGACGGCCTCAAATTCAAAGTGCCACCAATACCCGATTGCAAAGCCATGCAGGCCAGACTAGGCGAACCGGCCATGAGCCGAGCCACCGCAAATCCGCGCGATCCCCTTGGCTGGTGCATAGCGATCGCGCTCGGCTTCTGGGCGCTCACGCTGATCCGGCTGACCATCCCGACAAAACCCTATTTCGATGAGGTTCATTACCTCCCCGCAGCGCGCGAGTACCTTGCGCTCGACATATTCATCAATCGCGAACATCCGCTGGTCGGCAAGGAGATGATCGCGCTGGGTATGACGCTGTTCGGCGACAATCCCTTCGGCTGGCGGATCATGTCCTCGATTGGCGGGATGCTCGCGCTGTTCGGGGCGATGCGGGCTTTATGGTTCGCGACGCTCAGCCGTTTCGCCACCATCGCTTACGGCATCTTGCTGGTGACCGGCTTCATGCTGTTCGTTCACTCGCGCATCGCCATGCTCGACATGTTCATGGTTACATTCAGCGCTCTGGCTTACTGGCAACTCGCCGGCGCCCTGCGCGAACCCGAGACTGGCCGCTGGCGACTGGCATTGGCGGGAATTTTCCTGGGCCTCGCTATGGGCGCCAAATGGAACGCCGTGCCGATCGCCGCACTGGCGGGGCTCGCCTTCTTTGTCGTGCGCGCCACTGCAGGGCGCAGGCGCCTGCTTTTATCGCGGCGTGGCTTGCCGGTGCCAGGGATCAGCCTCATCGAAGCTGGTATCTGGCTCGGTGTGACACCCTTGGTCGTCTATGTGCTTACCTATTTGCCGGGTTGGTTCTTCGCGCATGGTGCCATTGGCACTCCGAGCGGTTCGACCAATTTATTCACCTTTCACCTCGACGCGCTGAAATTGCAGGAAAGCGTGGTCAAGAAACACCCCTATATGAGCCGCTGGTGGCAGTGGGTCTTCAATATCCGCTCGATCTGGTATCTCTATGAACATGTAGACGGAGCCCAGCGCGGTGTGGTGCTGATCGGCAACCCGCTGACCATGCTATTGGGCCTGCCTGCGCTGGTTTGGGCGGCCTGGGCCGGTTTCGTAAAGCGCAATGCGGCAGCTGCCGGGGTATTCCTGATTTATGCGCTGAGCCTCGGCCTATGGATCGTGGCCGCCAAGCCAGTGCAGTTCTATTATCATTACTTCCTGCCCAGCATGGCGTTGTTCGCCGCGCTGGCAATGGCCCTCGATGCGCTGAGGCGCCGCGGGCACTGGTTCATGGCCTGGACGCCGTTGGTGTTAAGCGTGGTGGTGTTCGTCTATTTCTATCCGATCCTGAGCGCCGCCAAATTGCCGGGCAAGCTGGCCTATGCCCATTGGATGTGGATCAACGTCTGGAGATAGGGTTCGCCTGTTTCCAGCGAATGCAGGTTGGCGATAGGCGGCTTTCTGAACTTCCGGTACTCACGACCCCAAAGGTCGCTGAGCACCGGTTCTCAAAATCCATCGTTCTCAGCCCGACTGAACGAATGACGGCCGAGCCTCAGATCAGATCAACCGATCAGAAGCGGCCCCAGACGAAGCGGCTCGAAAGGGCGTAGTTCCAGACCGATCCGATCGCGATACCGACGAGCGCAGCGGGTATCGTATGCATGCCCATATCGTGCAAAGTTGTCGCGAC
>JBDONL010000010.1:0-48859 GCA_039831335.1 Sphingomonadaceae bacterium
CGGACCTGTTTCGCTCGTCCTGCGCGGAGAGAACCTGACCGATGCGACGATCTACACCCGCAACCAGGGCGGCTCGATCGATCTCGGAGTGCCGCGAACAATCTGGGCGGGTGTGAAGATGGCGCTGTGAGCATAGACAGCCTGCGTTACAATCGTGCGGCACGTATCCTCCACTGGCTGATCGCGCTCATGGTGATTGCCAATCTCCTTTCAGGTTTTCTGCACGACCAGCTTGCACCATATTTCCGCCTGATGCCTCTGCATAAGTCTACCGGTCTGACTATTCTCATCCTATCATTCATCCGCCTGGGCTGGCGCGCTGCCTGGAGGCGACCCCCATATCCCGCTAGCGTGGGTCGGACGGAAATAGCCGTTGCCAATGCAGTGCAGGCCACCTTCTATGGGCTGATGATAGCAATGCCGGTGACTGGCTGGATCATTGCGTCAGCAGGCAAATATCCGCTGAGTTGGTTTGGGCTGGCAGATATTACAAAGTTCCAAGTGGATCGAAACGCAGCGATCTATCACACCAGCCACGGCATGCATGAGATTCTCGGCTGGCTGTTTCTCGCGCTGATTGTGCTGCATGTTGCGGCCGGGTTGCGTCACCACCTTCTGCTGCGCGATAATGTTCTACGTCGTATGGTGTGAGAGGTGCGACGGGCGTAGCGGGCCTGGTTAAGGCATATCCGATTGATTGGCATTGCCGTGTACTTGCTGGAGATATCCTCGTCCATGACCAGCAGTGGACAATCATGCTGTGCTGTCGAAAAATCGCCTTGCACCATTACCGGCCGCCAAGGCCGATCTGTACGACCATTAAGACACAGAACGCGCTTCCAAGGATGGTCAGGGCATAGATGACGATCAAGCTGGCGATTTTCGAACCAGCTGCGTGAATATAGTCATCGACAAGCTCCAGAAGCCCGTCCTTCGCATGCCAGAAAGAGAGCAGGATCAGAATGACCATCATTACCGAGTTTGATGGCCTAGCAAGCCATAGCCGCACGACTCCGTAGGACATATTGGGTAACAGCACGATCGACACGAGCAGCCAGCTGAACAAGCAAATAAGTGCAAGAGAGTTGAGCTGCACAGCGACCCAGCTGCCCGCTCCGCCACGGCCCTTACCTTGCATATGCCTGGCGTATCGAAAATTTTCCTTGGTCATGTCGCCGCTCGTCTCAATCCTTGAGCTGTGGCTAGAACGAGACGATTGCCGCTGCATTCACATAGATGGAAATAAATGACCATAGCGCAGACAATTCCTGCTGGATCGTCTGCGTAGCAAAGAAGGAATTCGATTTCCCGGCGCGTCCGACTGGCCCTTCCTGCATGCCAGTCAAAACCACTACAAAATGCGAGGCAAGAAAAATAACGAAGAAGTGGAGCTATCAAAGAAGCCGGTAATCGGGCCTGCCTTGTCACCCATTCGCATTCCTAAATGATAAATGTTATAAAAATTGAAAATCTGAATTACATTTTGATATAGCTAGAAATATTCTAAATAATGTGAGCTCTGCCCACAATTTTTTGGGAACAGCTTCCGATAGCATTAATTGTTGACACCGAAGGTGGTCGTTCATGCGAGTGATCAATCTCACGGATTTCGCCGTCTGTAGCAGGGATAAGGAATTCTGCTGAAAGCATAATCTTTGTGAAGGTGTCTGCGAATTTGCCCACCTACCGCTGAAGGAACATTGCAACGAGGGGATATGGTCGCGGATGCTGGCTCTGGAACGCTATGCCCGTTTTTCGAGCGAAGATCGTGAGGCGGTCGAGGGCCTCCTCCGATCGCCTTTGACTCGGCTGCGCGCTGGAGAGACTGTCATTCATGAAGGCACCAGCTCTCCTGTAATCCGAGTCCTGTCCAGCGGCTGGGCATATCGCTACAAGGATTTGCCCGATGGACGCAGGCAGATCGTGGGCTTTCTTCTGCCTGGCGACTTGTTCAATCTGCATATTCGATTGCGCGAAGTGGATCACACGATCGCCGCTCTGACCCCCATTTCATTTCACACTATTCCGCTGGCCCAGTTCGCCGCGCTTATGGAGCGTCGGGCAAACCTGTCTCAAGCCGCGTTGTGTAATGAACTGGTGACGTCGGCCATTCAACGTGAGTGGCTGGTGAGTCTTGGCCAGCGCAGCGCTTTTGAACGATTGGGGCATCTGTTCATGGAATTGTTTACGCGACTGAAGCTGATCGGCATGACCAGCGGCAACTCCTGTGGCTTTCCGCTGACGCAAAACGATTTGGCTGACGCGACCGGAGTCACTCCCGTGCATCTGAACCGCGTCATGCAGGATATGAGACGCGAAAAACTGGTCGAATTGCGGTGCAAGCGACTTCAGATACTGGATGAGGACCGACTAAGGAATTTGGCGATGTTTGATGCAGCATATCTTCAAGTTCGGCATGAATCGATCGAGTACCAGTGATGGAAAATGCATTACGCCTGCTCGAAGCCGGAGAAATGGAGCGGCTGATATCCAGTTATGATTGGTCATCGACTGCTCTAGGGAAGATATGCGATTGGCCACTTGAATTGCGGACTGTCGTTAAACTGATGCTCGCCATGCCGACACCAGTCAATATTTACTGTGGGCCAGAGCTGACATTACTTTATAACGATGCAGCGCGAAATGCTCTTGGAGAAAAACATCCTGAAGCACTTGGCAACCACGGTCGGGAGGTGTTCGGAGAAATCTGGGAGGAGGTCGGGCCACTGATTGAGGGCGTTTATCGGGATGGGATGTCCTGCAGCGTCATGAACCGCAAACTCCCGCTCGAGCGCGGTCCCGAACGGGTAGACAATTTCTTCAGCTTTTCCCTTACCCCGATTCGTAACGAGGGCAGCGGCGGGGTGATCGCCGTCTTCAATCCGTTTGAAGAGACCACTGCTGCCCACTCTGCCAAAAGGGCGCTGCGCACCAGTGAACAACGCTTTCGCACTCTGATCGAAAGTCTCCCTCAGCTGGTGTGGCGTGCTACCCAAAGTGGAAAATGGACCTGGGCGAGCTCGCAGTGGATGGAACTCACCGATCAGCAGGATGATCAATGGCAGGGCTGGGGATGGCTCGACGCCGTTCATCCCGAAGATCGGGCGAAGGCCCTCGCGGCCTGGCAGAATGCCATTCCACACGGAGTGCTGGACGAGGAGTGGCGAATTCGCGATGCTCGCAGCGGCCGGTATCATTGGTTCAAGAGCCGGGCGACGCCGCTGTGCAATCACGGCAAGTTTGTCGAATGGGTCGGTACGTCAACCGATGTGCAGGACCACGCCGAGGTACAGAGGCGGCAGACAATGCTGCTTGCTGAGCTGCAACATCGCGTTCGAAATCTGCTGTCCATGATCCGATCCATCATCAGACAATCGGCCGACAAGTACGTTGATCTGGATGACTATGTCGCGCACCTTGCTGGCCGTATCGATGCAATCGCCCGAACCCAGATCCTGTTGACCAGGGCAGGTGCGGAAGGGGTCGATTTCGAAAACCTGATACATGACGAGCTGGCGGCCATGGCGGGAGAAAAGCGGTTCACAGCATCGGGACCTGCCGTAAAAATTTCAGCAAAGGCAGCGGAAGTAATGACCATGGTCGTGCACGAACTGGCGACCAATTCGGTCAAGTATGGCGCATTGGGTGACGCCAAGCCGATCTCAACCCGTTGGAGTGCACCGACTTTCAATGGCGAACACTGGTTCAATTTTGAGTGGTGGGAAAACTTCGATGTGCCTATTGCGCAACCTCTGCGTCGCGGCTTCGGGACCGAACTGATCGAAGATCGCGTTGCCTATGAACTGAACGGGACGGGGAGCATAGCAATGACTGCCACTGGAATACACGCGCAGGTTCGATTCCCATTAAAACCTGGCACGAGCATATTGGGCCCATGGCCGGACAAGGAGGATGAGTTGTGAGCGCGGATGCTGATGAAATTCAGTCTCTTAAAGATTGCAAGATTCTTCTGGCCGAGGATGAATGGTTTCAAGCACGGCAAGTATCTGTGGTTCTTCAGACCGCTGGAGCGAAAATTGTCGGACCAGCTGGATCTGTAGAGGACATTCTCAAGTTGATGAATGAAGCGGCTTTCGACTTGGCCGTGGTTGACATTAATCTCGGAGATGGGGCGAGCTTTGAAATAGCGCGAAATCTGCGCGCCAAGAGCATACCGTTTGTGTTCGTTACCGGATACGATGAGTCCATCATTCCGCAAGAACTCTCTGATGCACCCCGTCTCGAAAAGCCGGTCGACGAAACTCAGCTGATCGAGCGGCTGACCAGCCTTGCCGGCTTTCGGTGCTCTGTTGTTCCGTCAAGTGAGCAAGCGTAGTCGGGAAAAGCCCGATTCATGAGTAAAAAAAGGCCAGTTCCAGGTTATTGCGTGTCGTCTTTCTGGTTGATCGCGGGAGCAGGCTCTCAAGTTCGACGAGAGGGGTATTGGGAACGACAAGGCTAGAGGAATACTGATCGACATTAGCTCTGCGTCGCTCAAGGTCGGCTAAACATGCCATTGGACGGGTCGAGAGAGTAAGGAGAGCCCAATGGACGACTACAACAAAGCACGCGGACGAGGTCGCGATCAATACTATGCTGGCCGGGAATACGGTCGGTCCGAACAAGGTTCCGGGTACGCCGGTGCCAGTCGTGACCGGTGGGGCGAAGAATACGAAGACAATCGCCAGTCACGTCCGAATATGGATGACAATGACCGGTATCGTTACCAAGACGACGATCGGCGATCGCGCGGCGGCGAGGATTATGGTGAGGCGTACAGGGGCAACTTGCTCAACACCGACCTGAACACTGGTCGCGATTGGCACCGCGGCGGCGGGATCCCCGGGCGCGGCGGCCACTTCGATCACCACCATGATTCACAACATCACGCTAGCGATCCTCACTATCGCTCTTGGCGCCAACGTCAAATGGACCAATTCGATCAGGACTATCGCGATTATCGCCAAGAGCGCCAGGACCAGTTCAACCAGGACTTCGATGAGTGGCGTGAACAGAGGGCGGCATCGCGCTCGTCCGACGAAGTGTCGGAGGATGCGAGCGACAAAACCGCTTGATGAGAGGGGCTTGGGTCTGATCCACCGCTCATGCCCAAGCCCCTCGTTCACCCCGCGATTGCTGACGCCAGTCGCGCAGGGATGGACCATTCATGGCATGGATAGATTCATTGGTCGTGCGGTTGCGCCAGTCTGCGATGCATCTGAGCGACAACGGAATCGGGGAGAATGTCGGCGAAGAGATCCTGCACCTTGTTTATGAATCCGCTGACCGTCTGGGTTTCGCCGTTCAGCAGCGCATCGTATCCATCCCTTGCAACCTTTGCCGGATCGGCTTTGTTGCCGGACTGCCCGGCAGACGTGTCTTCCATGCCGGCGCGCTTGAAAAATTGCGTGTCCGTCACCCCTGGCATGAGGCACGAGACTACCACATTACTGTGCTCCAGTTCTTCTGCGAGACCAACACAGAAATCATTCACGAACGCCTTGGTTGAATTGTAGACGAGCTGGAAAGCCCCAGGCATATCGCCGGCGATGGAACCGGTCACGAGTATCCGCCCCCGATCGCGTTTTTCCATTTGGCCGCCGATTTTGTGAATGAGCGATATTGTGCCTTTCACATTGGTGTCGATGACATGAGCGATTTCATGCCAGTGTTCTTCGAAGAAAGCATGGCCAAGGCCATGGCCAGCGTTCGCCATGAGCACTGCGACCTCTCGATCGCCGAGCTTGCGCAGCACCGCATCAATACCATCTTTTTCAGACAAGTCCGTCTTCAGAGTTTCCACACTTGCGGCACCGCACCGGGTAACAGTCGCGTGGGCTGTGTCGAGATCACAATCTGCGACCAATAGGAGATCGCATCCGTCGGAAGCGGCCAGCTTGGCCAATTCCAAGCCAATACCGCTCGATGCGCCCGTAACCACGCAAAGGCCGGACAGTTGCTCGATCGGATTCTTGCTCATGAGCTCTTCTCCTGTGTGCTGGTCATACCGGGCTTGAGCACGACCTTTGTCCATTCGTTTTGGTCATCGTGAAAACAGCGATAACCGCGTGCAGCGTCCTCCAGAGGAAGGCGATGGGAAATCAGGAAAGTGGTATCGAGCTCGCCCTGTTCGATTTTCTCGAGCAAATCGTGGCTGTAACGCTGAACGTGGGTCTGGCCAGTGCGCACTTGCAGCGCTTTCTCCATCATTGCGCCAATTGGGAATTTGTCCGCCATACCGCCGTAAACACCGGGGATGGAAACGCGACCTCCCGGCCGGACAGCCAACAGCGCCTGTCGCAAAGCATGCGCACGGTCGGCGCCGATCCCTACCTTCTGCTTGGCGTGGTCAAGCAGATTATCAGGCGCAAAGCCGTGCGCTTCCATTCCAACGGCGTCGATCACTGCGTCAACTCCGATGCCTCCTGACATCTCCATCAGGGCTTCTCGTACGTTGGTAGTGCGAAAATCCACGGCTTCAGCACCCAACTGGCGTGCAAGCTCAAGCCGATGCGGATAATGGTCGATTGCGATAACGCAGCTTGCACCCATGAGCCTTGCCGACTGGATTGCGAACAGGCCCACCGGTCCACAGCCCCACACGGCCACTGTGTCATCCGGCTGAATTTCGGCGTTCTCCGCACCCATCCATCCCGTCGGCAAAATGTCGGACAGAAACAGCACATCGTCATCATCGAGATGATCAGGAACTACGATCGGGCCCACATCGGAGAACGGGACCCGAACGTACTCGGCCTGTCCGCCGGAATAGCCGCCGGTCAAATGCGAGTAGCCGAAAAGGCCGGACATGGGGTGACCGTATAAGGTGGCCGACATATCCTGCTTCTCGACCGGATTTGAATTCTCGCAGCAGGAATATTGCTGAATCTGGCAGTGAAAACATGCACCGCAACTGATGGTGAAGGGAACGACAACCCGCTGCCCATTCTTCAGTGTGCTATCGCGTCCGGTCTCGACAACTTCGCCCATGAATTCGTGACCGAGCACATCGCCGGATTTCACACCGGGGATTACACCATCGTAAAGATGCAGATCGCTACCACAAATCGCGGTGGAGGTGACCTTCAGGATTGCGTCGCGGGGGTTGATGATCTCCGGATCGTCGACATTTTCGACGCGGACATCCCTTGTTCCGTGCCAGGTCAGCGCTTTCATCGGCTGTTCTCCTTCTGTGCGGCACGCGTCTGGCTGCGAAGGCGCGCGGATGTGGCAATTTCTCCCGTTTCGAGTAGCATCTTCAGCCGCTTAAGGTCATGGCGGGCTTGAATGGCCGGTTCTCGTAAGAACAGTTTGGCAATGAACCGTCCGATTTCACCGGCGGGAGGATCGTATTGTACTGTCAGCGATACGCGTGTGCCGCGATCTCCGGGCGCATCGGTGAAAGTGACGCAGCCTTCTGTACGGACATCCGACCCTTCCACCGAACTCCACGCGATTAGTTCACCCTCGCGTTCGTCCGTTACGCGACACACAAGTCTGACGTTGCACCCGGCGGGTCCCTTTATCTTCCATACGGTGAATCCCCCTTCTTTATGAACAGACTCAACATTTTCCATGAATTGTGGCAGATGGGAAAACTCACGCCAAAAGCGAAATACCTCCTCGCGCGGTTTGCGGATGGTAACGCTGCGACCAATCAGTGTGTTGCCGGCGTCAGGTTTTTTATGCGTGTAATCCGGAGCATCGTCCCGCTTTTTCGGGGAGCCTTTCGACTTCTGCGTTGCCCGCATGGAAATTGCCGTAAGCACACCTAAGGTGACCAGTGAGCCAGCTAGTGTTGCTGTTCGGCTTGTACTCATTGCGACGTCCTTTCGAGCGCTCATTCAGCGTCACCGGAAGAGTTCGCTCACCAGCATTTCAGTTGGCCGGCAAGTAATAAGAGAGAGATGTATTGAACAACAATGGAGAAGTTGCAAAAAAGTTTCCTGAGAAAATTAAAATAATTCACAGAGTTTGTACTAATATAAGTTATAAAATAATAAACGTTATTTTTATTCTAATTTGTTATTTCGGATAATAGGTCGATTCTGCGATTAAGCGTTTTGTGAAGGCGACCGAATGCCAATACGGTTGATCCAGGTTATGGCGGCTTCACCATGGGGTGCAAACATGCCTCGCCATCTGATGCGAGGGAGACGCCTTTTGACACTCTATCGAATGGAATATTGGACACATGACCAATCCGAAGCGCGATCGCTCGAATTTGAAGACGAAGATTCGCACCGCGCCTTTGCCATCCTAGAGCGACTCCAATCTGCCTGCAGAGCTCGGATCTGGGCAGGCGAGCGCTTGCTCGGCAACATTGCTCTCAATTCCAACCGAATTTGGGAACTGGGCGCTTTCGAAGATGAAAGGACAGCACTTTGAACACCAAACGCACACCGACCCAGGCAATGCCCGCTGATCAAAAGCACAAGGGCGAGGCCGATGGCGTCAATTCCCAGGCGAAAACGAATGCAACCGGCGGGTCGGATGCCGGCGCGCCTTATCCCGGCTCGGAGAAGGTCGATGCCCATGCCCACTTTGCCGATGGTCCGCTTTCTCACGGGGGCCAATCGAAAATGGGCTACCATGGTACTGGCCGGCTAGGTCGCCAAAAGACGCGCCCCGAAGGTAATCCCAACGCCGCCACCGGTGAAGATGATTAGTCCCTGCGGCTGTAGAGAGAGCACGACACAGGCGTGATCGTTCAGCGACTTAGGCCGCTACATAGGGGGAATAAATCATGCCACCCACGGTCTTCACTAGAGTTACGATGGATCGCCGACGTTGGCCGGCTGAATAGCTGCATGTGCAGCACCTACCGCAGCGACTGCGAATGCAGATCGGAAGGTTCGGAAATAGCGACATAGCTTGTTCCCAGCTGGTCCTGCGCGTGCTTTGCCAAGTCTCCAATCGAGACGATACCGACAAGATCGCGATCTTCGTCGATCACCACCAGGCGTCGTACCTGTTGATCTCCCATATTCGCGAGCACGCCATCAATTTCATCATCGGCATGACAGTAGAGGATTTCTTTGCTCATGACTTGCGCCGCCTTCACGTCAGGGCCGCAGCCTTGTCCAATCCCGCGCAGCGCAATGTCGCGATCGGTTAACATGCCCACCAGCTTGGCATCTTTGGCAACCGGTAATGAGCCAAGATCATGCTTCGCCATCATTTCAGCGGCTGATCGCAGTGTCGTGTCCTCGCGAATTGTCCATACATCCCTGGACATGCATTCCTTAATTTTCACCGGTGTTCTCCTGTACTTTGGTGCGTTCGAGTTCCGCTTCTTTGCACGGAAGCATCGCTTTGGAACCTTGGATTGATTCCTTGCGCGAATGATACGGTGCATTCGCTATCCTTCGCCGAATCGGCGTTCATAAAAAAGCCGACCGGCGAGGGGAAGGCCGGTCGGCAGCGGGGAGTTTTCAAACTAGGCAAAGCATCGGACTGGGAAGAAACGCGCGGCCTTGACGCGTATTGTCCGCTCCGGACTTCGGACCGGCGGCGAGACGGTTCGCTGTGTGTAGCGCGACGGCCTTCGTCAGCTGGTCCGGGCTAAAGCTACTCCCAGTAGCAGAGTCTATAGTATTCACCGCGGTTCTCCCTGAGCACGGGGCAATCACGAGAACCAAAGCGCCATTCTTTAATCGGTTTCGAAAATGGGCGGGAAATAACTTGCGTTAATCCAGTACAAAATCCGCAGTGGAAAAGCGACCAAGATATCACCGCTCCGAGCGGCAATTCCGGGACATCATGAGTGCCCTTGGCGACGGGACGCCCGCCGGATCCGACCGGTACCTCCGAGAGCGTTCGCATTACCAACCAAAGTTAGGTTTATGCGTTTCGAATACTGCTAACGCATCGTCCAACGCGTGGAGGATGCAATGACTAGCGACTGGCCAATGGCACACAGTGAAACCCTGCAGCCTGTCCACAGATCACCGGAGTTCTGGACCCGCTTGAGAAGGATTGCATTATCTGACGGTCGCTCTTGTTCTCATCGCATCCTGTGAAACAGGGCATATTCGTAACGCGTTGGCTTCGGAACGCTCCTGCAATGCGCCTCACACGAGGGCCCCACCATGTTTCTGCCGGGCAGACGAGACCTGCCAAACCCCAGCGCCAAGTCGTTCCGTTCGATCAAGAAGAGCTTGATCGCTGGTACCGAAAAGGGGCGGCCACGCGGAATTATGGGTCGCGCATTAAGGTTCTGGCCATGGCTTTGGGGAGGGACTGACATGGCTTACGCAAAACAGATTTACCATCGGCCGATTTGCGATTGTTCAGAAGAGCTCCAGCCAGATCTCGCCACAGCCCTCGAGTTACGCCTGCAAACCCTTGTCAGACTGAGCGACGTCGATCTAACGCAGGTCCGAGATTGTGCCGCCCGCACGCACCGATCAATCGAAGCCGACGAGCAACTGGTGAGCGAGGGCGAACTCCTTCGAAAACCGATAGCAATTCTCTCCGGATGGGGCGCCAAGGTCCGGGTTTTGCTCGACGGACGGAGACAGCTCCTCTCGTTGCTTCTTCCCGGAGATCTTGTGTGGGGCAGAACTTCGCAGAGCACATCGTCCAGCAATGTCGTTGCCCTTACCCCTATGACCGTCTGCGAAGCTCCCCAGATGGCGGAGTTGGCCAGGAATTCTGCCTTGCGCGTTGGCTATGCTGCAGCGGCCGAGCTCGAGGAATATCATATGCTGTCCCAGATAACCCGTCTCGGCAGGCTCACGGCTTACGAGAGGTGCGCCGATTTTCTCTTGGAGATCGGTGAGCGCCTCAGTCTGGCCGGTCTGACTGACGGTAACTGTTTTTCGCTCCCCTTGACACAGGATTGCCTTGCCGATGCGCTCGGACTGACCACGGTGCACATTAATCGAACATTGCAATCGCTACGACGCGATGGTGTCATCCGGACCAAGCGGGGGTCTGTGACACTTCTCAATCCTGTCGCTTTGGCCAAGCTTGTTGATCGACGGCTCGCGCCTCGGCTGCGACGTCCCACGGCGCAAACTGCTGCTTCGGCGAAAAAGGCGTCTGCCCCCCTGGCTCAATAGCCGCTCGATTTGTGTGCGGTGCCGGCTTGGTTGATCGAAGGTTGCGGCAAAGCGATGGACTGCTCGACAGTTGGAACGTACAAGCGATACCGACTGAGTTGCCGGACCCAGTTTTTGGCAACTCACCTTGTGATGTTCGAGCCGAGCGTGTGCAGGGCGGTCGCAGGATAAACCCCTGCAGCCTCATTCATCTCGCGACCAATGCCTGCCCAGCCAATAGGCCAACGGGGTGGCAGAACTCCCATGGACCAGCACCGACGCGAAAAGGACCAGGCTAACGATTGGCCACAGCCACGCGATACCACTGTCTGCCTGAACCTTGATGGCATAGAACGCAGCGCCTACTCCGACCGGCCCGAACCAGCCAACGAACAGACGCTCTTTGCGCGTTCGCAGCGACTGGCTGCGGAAGGTCAGTGCCAAGACCCATGGCAAGCGGCGCAGGACGACAACAGCAAGGGCAAAAGCTATTCCTCTCCAGCCCAGGTTTTTCCACCCCTCCCAGGGAGCGTAAAGCCCGATCAGCACGAAAGCCGGCAAATCCAGGAATCGACTGACCGTCCCATGAAGTCTGTGCTGCTGGTTTTCTATCCCGGAAATCTTCGCATTGAAGGTCAGTCCAGCAGCGAACGAACCTGTAATGCCATTGCCATCCAGTAGTTGAAGGGTGGCTACCGTGGTGAAAGTAAGCGCAAGCGCTATCACCAGCATGGGGCGTTCCTCGGAATACTCTTGTGATTTCGCGCGCAGGAACAATGACCCTGTAACCAGGCCAAAAACTGCACCCGCGCCAACCGACAAGAAGAGGTCGCGCAGCAGGATCTTTCTCAGGCAGTGACCGATCGCGTGATCCGGTGCTTCAAACATCAGGAACAGGGGAAGCATCACTATCATGACGCCCAGGGCATCGTTAGCCGCGCTTTCGCCGGCTACAAGTCGGCGCACCCTTTGCGGGATATTGGTCGAAGCGACACGACCCGAGACGATCGATTGTGCCACCACCGGGTCGGTCGGGGCGACCGTCGGTCCGACGAGCAAGGCCGGCAGCACATCCAAATTCAGAATGAATCCGGCAAGCGCTGCACCGGTAAGCCACATCGCGGGCAGGATCGGCCCCAGAAACAGCATGAGATCCCGCCAGAACCGACGAAAGAAGGATAGCGGAGTGCGCAACGCAACGCCCATAACCGCCACTGCCAGAGTAAGCCGGGCAACAAGTTCCAGATCGGAAATTTCTCCTGAAGCTATCAGGAGACCATGAGCCCACCAGTGCGACGTGAGCGCCAGGCCGCCTCCCAGCAACAGGCAAACCGTCACTTCGGAAATCCAGAGGCGATTGACGATCAATCCCGCGAGCAGGCTGAGGATAAGCACCGTGCCGCCTGAAAGCAACATCATCCAAGCCACTGCTTGCGTCATGGTCGCAGCTATAGGCCCTTTTCAGGAGTGGACTGCTAACTTGGATTACCAACCGGCAAGGCGGCATAATATATTATGCCCGGGCGAAATAGGGCGCCGGCCCGTTCGGACAAACCGCTTCCGACTTGTTGGCCAATAGCCGATTCGACAGCTGAGTTTGATTCTGCGATTATTCCCAAGGGCAAAAAAGGTTTGAAATCTTCTGTCATGACCGGTCAGAACGAATTGCTGAGGCGCCAGGAAGTCCTTGCGAAATTTGGAGATTTCATTCTCGATTGCGATGACTTGCAAGCAATCCTGACAGAGGGCTGTCGCTTGATTAGCGATGCGCTTGGCACCGATCTGGCGAAAGTACTCGAGATCGAACCGGACGGAACAACTGCCCTGGTTCGCGCTGGTATAGGGTGGAAAAGCAACATCGTCGGGGTCGAACGGATCAGGCTGGATGAACGCTCGTCCGAAGCCTTCGCCATACAAAATTGCGAACCGCTGATCACCAACAACATCGAGACAGATGATCGCTTCGAATTTCCTCAGTTCATGCGCGATGAAGGGGTGAAAGCGCTGGTGAACGTGCCCATCTTCCTCCCAGGTCGCGTACCCTACGGGTTACTGCAGGTCGATGCCTTGACCGAGCGTTCTTTCGGAACTGAAGAGATCGAGTTTTTGCGGACCTATGCGATGGTTCTCGGGCCTGTCATTGATCGGTTACGCAAACTCGTCGACTTGCGTAAGGCTACCGAGCAAAATCGTATTATCGTCGAAAACGCGCGAAATTATGCCATCTTCCTGATGAATGAAAAGGGATGCATCACGGCATGGACCAAGGGTGCACAATCGGTGTTTGGCTGGGAGGCGTCGGAGGTCCTGGGCCGCAAGGTGGATTTCCTCTTTACCCAGGAAGATCAGGACAAGGGCAAGCCTGCGCTGGAGATCAGTAAGGCGGCGAAAGCTGGCCGGGCGGCCGATCTGCGCTGGCATGTTACAAAGGATGGCAGGCACGTCTTCATCGACGGACAGACGATTGCTCTCAGAGGTGACGCGGACGGTTTCATGAAGATCGGTCAGGACGTGACGGAACGCCAAATGGCCGAAGAAGCGCTTAAGGAAAGCAGGGCGCGGACTGATCGCAACCTTGTTGCCATGCAGCAACTGCAGGAAGTCAGCTTGAGCCTAGTCGGAGATCATGCGCCGCCCGAACCCTACCAGCGCATCGCTGCCGCAGCGAAGGCTCTCATGAAGGCCGATGGAGCGGCAATTCAGCTGCTCGACGACGACACTGAAATGTTGCAGCTCGAGGCATCAGCCGGAATAGCTGCAGATACATTGCCCATCTGGCATCTGGTCAGCGCGTCGCGCGGCTCGGCATGGGACCGTGCACTCAAGACCGGGCAGAGCGTGCTTGTCGCCGATGCGGTGAGCGACGCAAGTGATGCTGACGAACACCGCTTGTATAATCAGGCGGGTATCGGGGCAGTACTAGTAATACCGCTTCAGTCACCACGCGGGGCGCTAGTCGGTGTGATTGCAATTTCCTGGCAGTGTCCTCACGCGCCCGATCCGGATGATATGCGCTTTGTCGATGTACTGGCGCGGCTGTCTGCGGACCTTGTGGAGCGGCTCGACGCCGCCAGCGATTTGCGTCGCAGTGAAGAGCGGCTTCGGAGCGCTGTGGAAGTCGGGCATCTGGGACTGTGGGACTGGAACGTTCGCACAGGAAAAGTGCACTGGTCGGATGAGCATTTTCGAATGGAAGGCTATGACGTTGGGGAAATCACCCCCAGCTACGAGGCGTGGCTCGCGCGCGTTCACCCCGAGGATAGAGCCAGCGCGGAATCGGCGCTGAGAAAGGCGATGGATCACCACCAGGAATTCGAACACGAGTTTCGCGCTCTGCATCCTGACGGAACCATCCGTTGGCTGCATGGTCGAGGATGCTTTTTCTACGATCAGGCAAGCCGGCCGCAGCGGATGATCGGCGCGATGATCGATATCACCGCTCGCCGGGAATGGGAGACGCGGCAGAACATCCTGATCGGGGAATTGCAGCATCGTACGCGTAATCTGATCGGAGTTGTCCAGGGGATGGCGTCGACGACCGCCGGAAGCACCCGGTCGGTCGAAGAATTCTATAGTCGCTTCTCCGAGAGGTTGCAGGCGCTCGCGCGCGTTCAGGGCGTTCTCTCTCGGTTACACGAAGACGAACGCGTTTCGTTCGATGAACTACTGCGCAATGAACTCGGTGCCATGAGTGCGCCGATGGACCGAGTCACGTTGAGCGGCCCGAAGGGCGTTCGGTTACGATCCTCTACCGTCCAAACGTTAGCGCTCGCCTTGCACGAACTGGCAACTAACGCGGCTAAATACGGCGCTTTCCGGTATGTCGGCGCATCGTTGCAGGTCGATTGGACTCTCGTGACCGAACCGCAAGCCAGAGCCAACCAGCTAACGATCGTCTGGCGTGAGCGGGGCGTGCCGTTGACGCGGAACGGGGCGCAAAGAATGGGGCAGGGTCGTGACCTGATAGAGAACGCGCTGCCCTACCAACTAAAAGCCAGCACGAGTTTCGCCTTCGAAAACGATGGGGTAAAATGTTCGATATGCCTTCCGGTGTCCACTAAGGCCATCCAGAGTTAACTAGACCGACAAGGTATATTTGACCGCCTTGATCACCTCATGGACGTGCTGCCCGGGGACTGACCAGGACCGATTTGCGACAAGCTGCTTGCGGGCAGCGATGCACTCCTTGCGGCGGGCTGATTTCTTAACATGGATCGGGATGGGGTAATTCCGTTCCTGCTACCGCCGTGGCATGATGCAGCACACAAATGACATTGACCGGCTGTTTCCCCGTTTCCTGATACGTCCGATCCGTGACGGTTCTCTGGGGAGTGCGCTCGAGCTGTGGGCCCTGGAGCAAAAAATCGGCGAGGAAGGGCTACTGCTCCGCTGGAATATGCGTTCCGGTCTGGCGCACCAATGGGCATTAATTGCGGCCCGTGGCAGCAGAGCTCACGATCACGCAAGGCCCGGCAGTCTTGCCGACAACGAAGCCCTTCAACGCTCATGAAAAGCTGGCTCGTCGGGCTTAGCGCCACGCTTGTGATAGTTGGCGCAGCTTCGATCGCATTCTTGGTGCTTCCGATACTGGCCGAGAGGCGGTCCTCAATGCAGCAGCCAGGTCCAACCGCTCCCCCTGTCAGCGTTGAGGTACGCAATGCGCGTCTGCTTTTGCCTGCCGAGGCGGGCCGACCAGCAACGATCTATCTCGACCTCACCAATACAACCAATGCCGATATCTATCTGACGAAGGCGGCGCTCGAAGACAGCCAGGCGACCATGCTCGCCTCTATTCGGACGCCTGCAAGCGAGCGGGTCGCTTCCTTGGCGATACCCCATGGGCAAACGCTGAGGCTTTCGCCTGATTCGGGATACGCGATCCTGAGCGGTTACGATCAGGATGTCGTGCCAGGAGCCGAAACCACATTGCAGCTAACCTTCGGGAACGCGTCGGTGATCCGTGTGCCATTGCAAGTGCAGTCGATGGTCGGCCGGAGCGGCATTGTCAGAACCCCTCCGCTGCCCTCGTCATCCGTCGGACGAGAGAGGCGTACGGCTGTCAATGAAGATCGATGAGTGCCTGAAACGCGCTTCCACCCATGGAGAATGACATGACTCAATCCGAAGACAGCACCACACACGAGCCCCCCTTCGCACAGCAACAGCAGGCCGTACCCGGAACTACTCAGGATATGGATCCACAACCAGACCATGGCGAGACCAGTTACAGCGGCAGCAGTCGCCTCACTGGCAAGAAGGCGATCATAACCGGAGCTGACAGTGGGATAGGCCGCGCCGTGGCGATCGCGTTTGCGCGTGAAGGTGCCGATGTTCTGGTTGCTTATCTCGACGAAGACCAAGATGCCCAATACACCCGATTCTGGGTCGAAAAAGCAGGCCGGAAATGCGTTCTGGTACGCGGAGATCTCAGCAAGCCCGATCATTGCGACGAGATTGTCGCCGAAGCGCAAAGATCGCTCGGGGGCATCGATCTTCTCGTCAACAATGCCGCTCATCAGATGACGTTCAAGGATATCGATTCCATTTCCGATGAGGAATGGCAGCGAACATTCGCCGTCAATATCCACGCCATGTTCTACCTGACCAAGCGTGCGCTGGCGCACATGCCCGACGGGGGAGCGATCATCAACACGGCATCGATCAATTCGGACGATCCCAATCCAACCCTCTTGCCATACGCCACGACCAAGGGGGCGATTCAGAATTATACAGCTGGTCTGGCGCAGCTTCTGGCCGATCGCAGGATCCGGGTAAATTGTGTTGCTCCCGGACCCGTCTGGACCCCGCTTATTCCTTCCACCATGCCAGAGGAGAAAGTGGCCGAATTCGGCAAGGACTACCCGCTGGGAAGACCGGCGCAGCCGGCTGAAGTTGCACCCCCCTATGTCCTGCTGGCCAGCGAGGAAGCCAGTTACATTTCAGGCGCGACTGTCGCTGTCACGGGCGGGAAGCCGATGATCTAGAAATCGAATCTCACCAATATCGTCCATGACCGGACAGGCCTTGCCTACTCGCCTCGCCGACAGTGCTTGCCGCCAGTGACATGCTGGCTGTAAGCATGTCGAGGGCCACACGCAGGGCGGCTATGCGTGTTGCACCTCGTCCTATGTTACCGAAATGCGCGCTACGGTGGCGGGTGACTTGTCCCGCAGACGCACAGGCAAAATGAACAAGGCCCGGTTCATCATCAGGTCCGGCAGGGCCGGCAAAACCCGTTATGGCCATTGCTATACTTGCATCGGACCGGCTGATTGCGCCTTCCGCCATAGCGCGGGCAACGGGCTCGCTTACAGCACCGAACCGCTCGATCATGCTTTCGCCAAGTCCCAACACCTGGGATTTTGCACGCTTGCTATAGACGACAAAGCCGCGATCGAAAGCAGCGCTAGCCCCTTCGATGTCAGTCAGCAAGGAAGCCATAAGACCACCGGTACAACTTTCCGCGGTAGCAATGGTAAGCCCGGCATCTTTCGCGGTTTGAAGGGCCAGTATGCCGGCTTCAACAACATCGTCTGGCAAAACCGGCGACAGTGTTTTGGCATCGAGTATCATGCGGCATTCCCTTTTTTGTGCCTGCAAAACAGCGCCTCCGCGAGGCGCGTTGCGCCAAATCTTGCAGGTTTGAAGAAACCTGGCGCGCTGCCATGCCCGAGGACGCGAGCGATAATACCACGCTGCAGGCGTAGCGTTGCACTAGTCGAACCGCCGGGGATCGAAGCACTCCAGATCAGGGTCGTGATCGCCAGCAAGCTCGCGCTCGAGAATGTCGGCCGCCAAGGCGGCAAATGCGATCCCGTTGCCCCCAAACGCAGCGGCCAGCCAGACGTCCGGCATGATAGCCGAGCGCCCGATCGCAGGAAGCCCGTCGGGCGACGAGCCGAATGTGGCCGCCCACCGCCGCTCTACCGCGATCCGCCTGCCACCCAGGAGCCCCTCCAGCTTCGCAGCGATTACAGCAGTTTTGGCGGGAATCAGGTGGTCCCGCTGAATCCCCTCAGCCTGGTCGATGTCCTCTCCCCCGGCAATGATCCGCCCATCGCCGTCGGACCTTACGTAGAGGTAGGGATCGGCTGCTTCCCATACCATCGCGCGCTCTCGCCAAAGCGGCGCTGTTGAGGGCGGAGTTGCAATCGCGAAGGTAGCGTGCAAGCGGAAGGCGGGGGGAAGAAACAGCGACGGACGCTCATATCCGGTCGCCAGGACCACCATCCGGGCCCGGCACCGGCGACCGTCGGCCGCTTTAAGCTCTACCCCGTCGGCGAGCTGGTGGAGCGCGATAATATCAACCGGCGAGCACAGCTTTGCACCCTTCGCCCGCGCGCGGGTGAGCAAGGCATGGGTGAGTTGGACCGGTTCGATCTCGAAGCCGCCGCGCGATACGCTGGCCGCGCGCGCAGCGAAGCCGAAACGGCTTGCCACCGCGCTGGCGGTAAGAAACTGTGAGGGAAGTTCGCAGCGCTGGCGCATCTGAACTTCCTCGGCAAGCGCGTCTTGACCAAGAACATTACCAGCCAGATACACTGTCGGACGGGCCGCCCGGGCCGCATGCAGACCCAGCCGATCAATCCGGTCGCCGAACGACCGGACAGCCTTGTAAACGCGCCGCCACCGCCTCGCTGCCTCGTCTTCGCCAATTCTTGCGGCAAGCTGGGTGAGAGGGACATCCATTGCCCACATGACCTGCGCTGTCGATGCTGCCGTACTTCCCGAACCCGGAATTCGCCGGTCAAGGACTGCGAGCGACATTCCCCGGCTGGCAAGGCGCTCACCAATGATAGCTCCGACAATCCCCCCGCCCACGATGGCGACGTCGACCGACAAATGGTCAAACTGGTCGGCAGCGAATTGGGGCCAGGTTTCATCGCTCCACGGGACATCGCCGGTATGCAGATCGTGGGTTTCGCTCAGTGGGATCGACATGGAGAGCAGTTCCTACGTCTGTCGATCAGCACTACGGCTCAACCCGGATAGCCATCGCCGGCTAGCAAGGAGGCCAGATGCGCCGCGTTGGATGCGAGCATATCGGCGGTTTTGCTGACCGGTTCGGGCGTTTCCTCCAGGTCCCTGAAGTCGGTCGAGCCCATCGCCTCGCCAACCCAATAACACGCCGCGATCGCGGGAATTGTCCAGCCGACATCGTTCAGCGCCTGAAAGATCTGCGCCGACGAGGCATGGGCGCCATCCTCGTTGCCGACAATGGCCGCTACCGCGACCTTGCCATAGCTGGGCATCCGGCCCTTGTCGTCCGTCTCCGAGAGGAATGCATCCATCCGCTCCATAACCCGCTTGGCGATGCTGCTTACCTGTCCCATCCATATGGGGCCGCCCAGGATGAGAATATCGTGCTCGAGTATCTGCCTGCGCAGTTTTGGCCAGTCGTCGTCTGGGCCCTCATTCGAACTTACACCAGGCTTGATGTTGAGCGAGGCTACGCGAATGCAGTCGCTGACCTGGACGCCCCTGTCCCGGAAGGCGCTTGCCACTACATTCAGCATCGAATCTGTCGAGGAAGGCTCGTCAGGATCGATCTTAAGGGTACAATTGAGGGGCAGGGCGGTGATCATGGGACTTGTCCTTTCTCATTGGCAGCCCGGCGGCGACCGACCCACAAAGACCGGATGCGCATGGCATTGTCCGGGGGGCCGCCTTTCACGACGCTACTCAGCGGTCAGACGGACTGCGAGTGACGGCTGCTTGGGAGGGCTATGTCTTCAAGCGCCTCGCCAGCGGGCGCGGAATCGCCTTCATCGGCCAGGTCGGAGAGGGAGACAATTCCTACAAGCCGCTTGTCGCGATTGACCACCGGCAGGCGGCGGACCTGCAATTCAGACATGTTGGCGAGCACTTCGCGCGAATCCTGGTCATCGAAGCAGTAAAGAACATCCTCGCTCATCACGTCACGAACTCCGCTTTCGGGAGGCAGGCCGGCAGCGACGCCGCGAATGGCAATGTCACGATCGGTGACGATCCCGATGAGGTGACCGTTGTCGATCACCGGCAGGAACCCCGCATCGATATCTCCCATGGCCTGGGCGGCCGATTGTAAGGTGTTATCGTCCGCGGCGACGCGGACGTCCGTGCTCATGCATTCTGCGATTTTCATCTCACCTCTCCTGTATTTAACTCCACAATGAAATGAGTCGGGCACGCCGACATCGTTCCGGCGGATCGGTGGAATGGCCCAGCTTCGGGACGAACCACGAAGCGCGGACAAACCTGGTGCAAGACACATCGTTCTAAGCCCGGCTGCTGCTCCAGAATGACGGCAGAAGGGCCGCCGGAAGCCGTGCCAACGGAACGCGCCTCTCCCTTCCCAGCGCGGCTCAAAAGTGGCGTTGATCACGGTCAACCCAGCCTCGCTGCCTGACAGGGCGCGACCGCTGTTTCACACAAGTGGTACGCCGTATTTCTCCAGGATCGTGCGAATGCGTGCCTTCCGATGGGTCAGGATGCCCTCGATCCGCTTGCGCAGTTTTCCTTCGTCCTTGCGCACACCCATGGATACGTCATACACCATCGGCCACTGCGCTTGATCGAGCCATGGGGTCACCGGCTCGATGCGCAAGGGCACCTTCGAACGCTTGGCATACCATCCAGCGAGCGGCCCCCACACCAGCGCGACATCGATTGTGCCGTCCTCTACGGACCGCAGGATGTCGGCAGCAGGATCCGGCAAGGCATAATTGCCGTACACCATGTATCCGTGCACATTGGCGCGAAGGCCCCGCACCGCCAGCGCATGAGCGGGCGGCGTATTCATTCCGTCGTCCCCGACCATCTGGACTCCGATCGTGACTTTCCTGAGCCGGGCATCATCAAGCGTCAGACCAGCCAATTTGCCATCGCGTCGGCTGACGAAGACATAGGTCGAACGATAATAGGGGCGTGTCGTGGCCGTCATCTCCAGGCCGCTGGCGACCCCAGCCCACACATCGCATTTCTGCTTACCCAGGGTATTGCGCACATAACCGCGTCTCTGGGCCCACCAGACATAGCGTACCGGCCGCCGGAGATCGTGCGCAATGAGTTCGACGATACGATTTTCGAATCCTTCGCCTTGCTTGTCGGAGAAGGGAAGATTGTTTGGATCGGCGCAGACCAGAAGTGGATCGGGACGGTTGGCGCATGCACCAAGCATCACGAATAGGACGATCGCGAGACGCCTCACCGCGTCACCGTCACGCCCCATGGGCGTCCGCCAAGCTCAACAGTCTGTACCACGCGGTTGGCATCGAGGTCGACTATCGTGAGATCTCCCGACAGCCCAGCGGCGGCATAGAGCCTGTGCTCGTCTGGCGAGAGCGCTATACCCCAGTTGCGATGGCCAACGGCAAAGGTGCGTACGACCTTGCGAGTTGCAGGGTTGATTTCGGCTACCTTGTCGCCTCGTCCCAGAGCCACGAAGATGCGCTTGCCGTCGCGGGTGGCAACCATTTCGACGGCCTGCACCGGATCGACATCCGGCAATTGCTCGACGAGATCGATCGTTGCGATCGGATCACGGCTTCGGGTGTCGAAAATCGTGATCGTGCCGCGCTGTTCGGAGGACACCCACACTTGCCGGCCGTGGTCTGCGAACAGGACCGAACGGGGACGGTTGCCAACCATTTTGCTGTCGAGAAGAGTGCAATCGCGAGGGTTGATGAAATGAGCCGTGCTGGCCGTTTCGGAGGTGACGACCAGGGTCCTTGCGTCGGGACTGATACCAACGCCTTCTGGTTCGGCGCCCACCGTCACTTCGCAACGTGGCGTATCGGTCGCAACGTCCAGTATACGTGCCGAACTGTGATCTTCATTGGCGATGTAGAGTGTTGCCCCGTCGGGACTGACCGCGAAGCGTTCGGGGTCGCTACCCGATGCGAGCAAGCCTATTCGCCGGCGCGAGGCGAGGTCAATGACATCGATACGATCGGCATTGCCGGCAGCAACATACAGCCGCTTGCCATCGGGCGAGACAACGATGCCGCGCGGCCGTGCACCGGTTGCAATTTGCCCGACGCGTTCGCCGGTGGCACCGTCGATCATCTGCACCATGTCCAGGCTTTCGTTGCTGACGTATACCGTATCGTGCGGACCTGAATGCGGCTGCTGGCATGAGACGAGTGCCGTCAGCACAATGGCAATCAAGCGCCTCACTGAGGCCCCTTGGTGGTCGTGGTATAATCGTTCGTCGTCCCGGGTGGCGGCGACCAGCCGTTATGATCGTCAGCCTCTTTCGGCACGGGAGCCGGATGCTGGCCCGGTGTGCTGTCGGTATTGGCGGCTAGCGTAGCCGGAAGCGAAAGCGACCGTACATAGCTGGAGATCTTCCAGAGCTGATCGTCGGGAACCTTGCCACCCCAACTGGGCATACCATTGGGACGGCCTTCAACCAGGGTCTGGTGGATTTGCGTCAGACGTCCGCCATAGATCCATACATCGTCCATCAGATTGGGCCCCATCCCGCCCCCCCCGTTGGAATGGCAACCACTGCAATTATAGGCCTTGTAGAGTCGCATGCCTTCGACAACTGCCGCCGCGTTGTCGTAATAGGGCAGGGCGCGGGGATCCTTGGTCACGAGGCTATGGTCTTCAGCAGGCAGGAGCGCCGAGGTGATGACTCCAGGACGCTCGGGAGCGGCCCGCGCTGCGGCACGCTCATCGTCATGCGCATGACATGAACTCAACAGCAGCCCCAAGCTGCTCCAAGCGATGAACCGGCGATCAGTGCGGGAGCGCAAAAACATAGAGAGTCCCTCCGGCGGTGGTGTATTTGGGCAGGTCGGACATGGCGTTCACGAAGCCGAGGGCGGCTGATCCGTCACGGGGGTCGACCGGGCCGGATACGACGGCCCCTGACCAGCCGCCGACCCCGCTCAGAACGGCGACGTACTGATGACCATCCGGTCCGCGATAGCTGATCGGCTGGCTGATAATTCCGCTATCGAGCTTCTGCTGCCAGACGATCTTGCCATTGCGGGCATCGACAGCGCGAAACCAGCCGTCCATCGTCCCGTAAAAGACCAGATTGCCCTTGGTGGTAACGGTTCCTGACCATAGCGGAAACTTTTCGGGAAGTTCCCAGACAGGCTTGCGCCGGATCGGATCCCATGCTGTCAGGACCCCGCGATGCCCGTCGCCGGGTCCCGGCTTCATGTGGACTTCCGCACCGACATAAGGCGTGCCGGCAATGTAGTTCACCTCCAGGTTCATCCAGTCCATGCACAGGTTTTCGCGTGGGATGTAGACCAGCCCGGTCACAGGCGAAAACGAGCTGGGATTCCAGTCCTTGACTCCGCTTGCTGTGGGACAGATGTCGCGCGTCACGCGGCCGAGCTTGGCAACCTTGGCAGGATTTACCGTCAGCCGTCCGGTCTTGAGATTGACGCCCCGGGAGGAATTCACCGGCCCAAAGGGGTCGGCCGAAAGCACCTGGCCTGTCTGCCTGTCGATGACATAGATATAGCCGTTGCGACCGGGGCGAAGCAGGACGTGACGAATGCGACCGCCGAACGGCATGTCGAGCAGGATCTGCTCGTTGATAGCGTCGTAATCGTCGGTGTCATGTGGTGTAAACTGATAGTACCATTTGGCGGAGCCGGTTGCCGGGTCGCGCGCGAAGATGCCTGTGGTCCATTTGTTGTCACCGGGTCGCTGCTCGGCGTTCCATGGCCCGGCGTTGCCAGTACCATGATAAATAGTATCGAATTCCGGATCATAACTGATCCAGCCCCACATGTTTCCGCCGCCAATTTTCCATGCGTCGGCTGGCCAGGTCTTCACGCCCAGATCCTTGCCGCGATCGCTGCTGTAGAAGGGCTTGAAGTCGGATCCGATCAGAACATCGGCATCGGGGCCGGTGTTATAGGCTTTCCACACCAGCTTCCCGCTCTTTTCATCGAGAGCCACGACCCAACCGCGCACCCCCAGTTCACCGCCCGAATTTCCTACATAGACGCGCCCGTCGGCGACAAGCGGTGCCATCGTGATCGTTTCACCGATGTTGATGTTGCCGAGTTTTGTCTTCCACACCGGTTTTCCGGTCTCGGTGTCGACCGCGATCGTCTGGCCGTCGAGCGTGTTGAAGATATATTTGCCGTCGTGATAGGTTCCGCCCCGATTGATGACATCGCAGCAGGCAACTCCCTGTGAAGCAGGGGCAGGCTTGGGCTTGTAGCTCCATTTCAGGGGGGCGCCCGGTTTGGTAAGATCGAGCGCATAGACGATGTTGGGATAGGCGGTGACAATGTACATCGTTCCGTTCGCCACGATCGGCGCCGCCTCCTGGCCCTTGTTGACCCCGAGCGAGAACGTGATGACCGGTTGCAAGCGGCCGACGTTCGCCGGCGTGATCTCATCAAGTGCGGAAAAGCGCGTCGCCGCAAAATTCTTGGTTGGCATGGTCCACTCGCCATCATCGCTCGGCGCCGCACCTTTAGCCGGTTTCGCCAGGCCCATGTCCGTGGTCGGTGGGGCAAGGGCATGTCCTATCTGATCGCGCGTATAGACTTTGCCGTCCGGAACGGCCGCCGGCATGATCGGACCAGGCCCGGTATACTCTGCGCCGGGCATTTCCCGCAGAATTAGCGAAGCTCCGGCAACTGCAGCCGGAACAGCAATGACGCCGGCGGCAAGAGCGATGACAGTGCGTCGTTTCATGGCGTATCCAATGTGTAAAGATAGTCGGTGATGGCGCGGGCCTGCGGTCCGGTCAGACCCATTTCCGGCATAGCGCCTCCGGGTAGAGTGGACTGCGGATGCAACAGGAAGCCTTCGAGCGATTGCGGCGTGTTCCGCAGTTTGCCGGCAATAGTCTGACGTCGGGCAAAGCCGGCCAGCGAGGGGCCGACCCTGCCGGTGGCTTTCGCCACCCCAGGCACGATGTGGCAGCCGGCACAATGCGAGGCGATGAGCGCTTTTGCCTGCTGCTCGGTGACTCCTTCGGCCTGGCAACCCGCCGTCGCGGCCAGGAACAAGATCAAGACAATCACCCGAGACATCGCGGCACCACGGCAAAGGCGACAAGTGTAGCCAGACTGGCAAGGGAAAAACTGCCGCCCAGGATCGTGCCCCACAGGGCGACAAAACGCGTCCGGCCATGTCCTATTTCGGCGAGCGAATCGTGCCCGCCTGCGCGCTCGTTCTTCGTCCTGAGCAGGAGGCGCCATGACCTCCATCCCGCAAAGGCGGCGACGGCGGCGAAGATGAGCAGCGCTGCAATGGCTGCTGCATGCGACCATTCATACGCGTTCAGCGCCCACTCGCGTCTTTGCGTGGAGGGAAAGCAGGGCCAGTCGGTGAGCATCACGCCCAGATTGAACTGCACGAACCACGCCAGCGGTGCGGTGTAGAGATGAAACGCAACCTGAAGTGCCGACATGCGCTCTCCTGGTGGCTGAGGGGAAGAGGATACCGGCCGGGTCATCGCGCGAACCCGAGGTAGGGTGTGAGATAATAGGTCGTGAACACAAACAGCCAGACGATGTCGACGAAGTGCCAGTACAAAACGCCTGCGGAGAGACCGATCCGCCTGCGTGGTGAAAAGTCGCCGAGGGCCGTCCAGAGTAATAAGGCGGCAAGAATAGCGAGGCCGACGATAACATGGGCCATGTGGAAGCCGGTGGTCACAAAATACAGCGAGCCGTAACTGCTCGTTCCTATGCCATAATGCTTGGTCGACCACTCATGCAGCTGCACGAGGGCAAACCCTGTGCCCATGATGAAGGCGCCGCCCAGCCCGAGCAGCCCGCCCTTGCGATCGCCAGCCTCGACCTTCTTCTCCCCATACATTGCAGCGAAGCTCGAGGCGACCAGCAGTACCGTGTTCGGAAGCGACGGAAACAGCTTTGGTCTGGGTTCGAGCAGCCAGCCCGGCAGCGCGCTGGCGCCGGTATAATAATAGGCGAACAGCAAGTAGGCGAACAGCGCCGCTTCGCTGGCAATCAGCGTTGCCACCCCCCACTGGCCCAGCCCCTTGCGACCAATCGGGCCCCAGGCAATGTCGCGAGCCTTTGCAAGGACGGGTTCAGCCATGGGCCATCCTGTCCTCGGCGGCGGCAGGGCGCTCGAGCAATGAACGCCTGGGCCAGAGCCAGAATATCAGAGCGGCAGTGATCCAGAAGGTGCCAAGCGCGATCAGCGGCCAGGATTGAATGAGCAGCGATACGAAGAAGACAGAGATGGCGAGAGCGAGAAGCAAGGGCGCCCAGGTGTCTTTGGGCATCGGTACGATCCGTTCGGGAATTGCATCGAGCGGGGTCGTAGTGAGCGTTTCCTTCCCGCAATCGAGCACCATTCCCTGCTCCAGCGTGGAGCGTGTGCGGCTTTCGTCCAACTGACCCTCCCACAGTGGATGGCGCGATGCGACGGTCGGTATAACAGCGAAATTATAGGGGGCTGGCGGAGACGGTATCGCCCATTCCAGCGTCGGTCCGCCCCAAGGATCGGCATCTGCAACCGCTCCGGTGCGCAGGCTCTTCCAGACGTTGAGAAAAAAGATCAGCACACCGAAGGCAAAGACAAAGCTTCCGATCGAGGTGATCAGATTCAGTGTCGACCAGCCCATGCCGGCAGAATATGTCCAGATGCGCCGGGGCATGCCGAACAATCCGGTGAGATGCATCGGCAAGAAACCAATGTTGAAGCCCGCGAACATGGTCCAGAAGCCCCATTTGCCAAGCGTCTCGTCGAGCAGGCGACCGGTCATCTTGGGCAGCCACATGTAGGTTGCGCCGACCACCGGGAAAACGTTGATCCCGATCAGCACATAGTGGATGTGGGCAACCACGAAATAGGTGTCGGTGAGTTGCCAGTCCACCGGCACGCTGGCTGTCATGAAACCCGATACGCCGCCGATGACGAACAGCACGATCATGCTGGCGAAGTACAAGAAGGCTGTTGTGACGACCGGACGACCGGTCCAGATCGTGGCCAGCCATGCGAAAACGGCTACCGCACTGGGGAAAGTGATGATGATCGACGCGCCGGAAAAGAAGCTGAGGGACAGCGCAGGCAGACCGGTAGCGAACATGTGGTGCACCCACACGCCGAAACCCAGGATCATCGTTGCCACAGTAGACAGTGCGACGAGCGAATAGCCCACCAAAGGCCGACGACAGAATATCGGCAACCCGTCCGACACCATGCCCATGGCCGGAAGCACGATCGCGTAGACCCACGGATGGCCGAACAGCCAGAACAAATGCTGCCACAGCAACGGCTGACCTCCGCCCGATGTCTGAAAGAAGCTGGTCCCGAACTGGCGATCCAGCCAAAGCAGAAAGAAGGCCAGGCTGACCGCAGGAACGACCAGCAGATTGGCCACACTGGCGGTCAGCGTTCCCCAGATGAACACCGGCAGACGATTGATCGACATTCCGGGCGCGCGCATCTTGAAGGCAGTGACGATGAAATTGGCCGCGCCCACCGAGGTCGAAATCCCCAGCAGGATCATGCCAAGAGAATAGAAATCCTGATTTAGTCCGGCATTGTACTGCTTTTGCGCATAGGGGACATAATTGAACCAGCCATCGTTCGGACCGTTGCCCGTCAGGAAACCCACGTAGAGAAACAGTGCGGCCGCAAGGTAGACCCAGTAGCTGAACGCATTCAGCCGCGGGAACGCCATGTCCCGGCTGCCGAGCAGCAAGGGCCAGAGATAATTGGAGAACCCCGACAGGATCGGCGATGCGTACAGGAAAATCATCGTCATCCCGTGCATCGAAAAGAACTGGTCGTATTGTTCCGGGGTCAGAACATGCAGGTCGGGTCCGGCGAGTTGCAAGCGGATGACCAAGGCCTCGAGACCGCCAAGCGCGAGCAGAACAAACGCCGTTACGATATATCTGAGGCCGATTTCCTTGTGATCGACGGTGGTGAAAAATTCTTTGAAGCCGGGTTCTGTTTGCCAGATGGCATGCAGCCTTGCGCGAAGTTCGACCGTGTTCTCGCCAATCTCGGGGGTTCGTGTGGCGGAAGCGGTCACTGCAGCGTCTCCAGATAGGCCACAACCTGCTGCAGCTGCGGGCCGGTAAGGTGCTGGTTGGGCATATGCGCTCCAGGCTTGGATGCCTGTGGATTGTCCACCCAGCCGGCAAGGGCGCCGCGGTTGTTGGGAAGCATTCCGGCTGCAAGGGTTCGCCGGCTCATCAGGTGGGTAAGATCAGGCCCCATTCGAGATGCTGCATTCGTACCCCGAACGGTGTGGCATAAGCTGCAGCGGTAATGGAAAAGGGCATGACCACGGGTCGCAAGAGCGGATGCAGGATGTGCAGCAGGTTGAAGCTGGCGAGCGCGCCATGCGCGGAACTGTGCCTCGGGTTGTGCAATCACGCGAAAGCCCATTCGGGCGTGCTCCATTCCGCAATATTCGGCACAGTGTCCGAAATAGGTGCCCGGCCTGTCGGCTTTGAGCCAGCTGAGGTTGGTCTGGCCGGGAATGACATCGGTCTTGCCGGTAAGCCTGGGCACCCAGAAACTATGGATCACATCGCCGCTGTGCAGGCGTACGAGTACTTTGCGGCCTACGGGGACATGCAATTCGTTGGCGGTTGTGAAGTGCTGCGAGGGGGACTTTCCATTATAGTCTATCTGCCACCACCATTGATGGGCGGTAATATCGACTACCAATGCGCTCTTATTCGGGGGGCCTACGACCGCCGCCAACGCTGTCATCGTCCAGATCAGCGACACCGCCAGCGGAACTGCCGAAACCAGCAGTCCGATCACGATCCAGCGCATCCCTTGACCGCTTCGCGTGACCTCCACTGTGTTCACCTGCGTCGAGTGATCTCGTATTCGGCGCCTGACAACGCCTGCTACCAGAAGAGCCAGGATAATCAGCGAGACAGCGCAGGATACAACGATCATGTACCAGGTAAGCGGCACAACCGCTGCGGCGCGATCGCCGCTCGCAGAGAGGTAGCCGAGTGGCACGCCGCTCATGCCGAGGCGTCCTCGAGCGTTCCGATAGCCATCCTGGTCGTTCGCACTGCAAGCCACAGGAAGATGACGCAGCCCGGAACCCACATCAGCACGCCACCGAGCTGCTGGTCGGCCATGGGGCTCAATCCCCACGCGGCTGTGGTCACGAAATGCGGCGGATACATTGGACGGGCAGCGAGGCATATGATTGCGCCGAGAAGACTCATCTGCATCGAAGCCACTGCGCCAGCCGCCAAGGTCGTTACAGCGGTTTCGCGTTCATGACCCAGCAAGTGGTGCCACAGCCAGATTGCGCTTCCGAAAAGCGTAAGGTGCATCGTCCAGTAGACGAAGGTGGATCGGAAAGTGGCCGTGTAAGGAGCCGGCATGTGCCAGAACCACAAGGCGAGGAAAAAGGCTCCCACTGCGCCCCATAGCGGTGTTGATCCGTTCGATCGGATTTTGGGAAGGCCGATGGCAATAAGCGGCGCGGCGATCAGCATCAGGATCATGTGCTGTCCGATGCGCGCAGCAAACAGCGCAACCGACAGGGCGCACAGGGGCGACAGGAAAGCAAATCCGGCAACGAGCCATCCCAGCAGGGGAAGCGCAGCGTTTCGCTCCTCTCGTTTCAGGTAGATCCACTGAAGGGCGGCACATAACCCCAACGCTGCGATGACCACGGGATCAAGGTTGAAGCGCTCGGCCAGCGTGCCGGGCAGTGGCGCCGCACCGCAGTAAGTAGCTCCCGCAATCATCGTTCGTCTCCCTCGACTATGTGGCCAATGCGCCAGCCGGGATCAGGCGGCTTCGAGTTCCTTCTCGAAGGCGGACACTGCGGCCTCAACAACCTTGAGGTCCTGTTCGACCTGCCCTCCGCTCACACCGACGGCTCCGATGACTTTCCCGTCGTGCTTGAGCGGAACGCCGCCGCCGAAAATGACGACGTGTCCATGGTTGGTGTTCTGAATGCCGAAGAGCGACTTGTCGGGGGTCGCCATGGCGCCCAGCTTGTCGGTCGCCATATCAAATGCGCGGGCGGTGAACGCCTTGTGCAAGGCAATGTCGATGCTGCCGACCCAGGCGCCATCCATGCGTTCGAACGCCACTAAGTTCCCACCTGCATCGACCACTGCGAGGTTGTAGGCTATTCCCAGCTCCTCGGCCTTCGCACGGCCGGCGGCTAGCAGCGAACGCGAGTCCGCCAGCGTGACTGTTTCGATAGTGCGCGGCATGTCTGTCTCCCAACAGGTTTTCAGAAGCCTGTCGCCTCATGCGAAGGCGAGTCTTCGGCATCGGGTGCTGGAGACGATGAGAAAAGGCGGGAGCGCTGTCCTTAACCTGGATTGATTTATGGCTTGAGGTCCAGAAAAAGATTTCCCAGCGGGCGTTAGGTCAACATCGACGCGATGTCCCAGACCATGCAAGGATCCCGCAAATCCTGAGAAATTCGCGACCTATGCAGCATCGCCTTGCCGGTTTTGGCACTATGCGGCCTCGATCAATCCTATGTATGCGGCCTCGAGCAATCCTATGAATGACTAGGACGGCGACTTGATAAAGTGGGCCAGGCTTTGCAAGGTCTCGTCGAGCGTTTTGTCAGTGGGGCTGGGGCTGTTCTGTTGTGCCCGTGCTTGGCCCGCCCCGTCATCGTCGCCGTCCTTACTATCCTTGTCTGCAGGACCGGATACGCGTTCTTCCTCTGCGCCGGGAGACGATTCTCTGGCTCGGTCTGGAGTCGCCATAGAGCGTTCCTCTTCCGCGGAGTCGGTCGGGCCCTTGTTTGTGCGTTTCATCATTGCCTCTGACGGATTTGGAGAAAAATGTGTACTCATTCAACGCTGGAAGCAAAGCACGGTTTCTTGAGCCGGGCTGAACCCTTCACCGTGCTGCGCAGTATCCGTACGGCAGCGCACACGTATCGCTCGTACATTCAGATCCGCCCGTCCTGTGCGTTTGTTCGTCTGCCAATTGTCGGGTCTGTCTCAGGGAACATATGCCGCAGGCTGGCGCTTTAGCCCCAGACCGCATGCCCTCGGATTCACAATATTACCAGGCGCGGTGGTTGCGCATTGCTGCCCTCCTGCCTGTTCAAAAGGCCAGGCAAGCGCGCTCCGGTAATCAGCAATGAAAGGAGCCATCTCATGCACGCGGATTTCCCTGGCTGGCTGCATATTGTGGCCATCATCAGTCTGATACTGGGCTTCTCTTGCGGGCTCGTGATTCTCGCAGACGAGATGGCTCGCCCGCAAAAGATGTGGATCATGAATCTCGTCTGGCCGCTCACCGCCCTGTTCGGCAGCGTGGTTTGGCTTGCGGCCTATTATCGTTGGGGGCGTATGCCCGCTAACCCAGAGCAGGAACAGCCGGCTCCGCCGTTTGCGGTCATGGTAGGCAAGGGCTCCAGCCATTGCGGAGCAGGCTGTACGCTCGGCGACATTATAGCGGAATGGGCGGCCTTCGGATTTCCCGCCATTGCGGTGTGGTTCGGCTGGCATAGCTGGTTCAGCGACAAGATCTTTGCCGTCTGGATCCCGGACTTCATTCTGGCCTACGTGATCGGCGTTTTTTTCCAATACTTTACCATCAAGCCCATGCGCGATCTGTCCGTGGGCAAGGGCGTCTGGGCGGCAGTGAAGGCGGACACAGCGTCAATCACTTCGTGGCAGATTGGCATGTATGGCATGATGGCTTTGCTGCAATTCGGTTGGTTCAAGGCTGAATTTGGCGGAACTGCAGAGGTGAATAGTCCTGAATTCTGGTTCGCCATGCAGATCGCAATGCTGGCAGGGTTTGTGACGTCCTACCCGGTCAACTGGATTCTTATACGCATTGGCTGGAAGGAAAAAATGTAGCCAGCGCAGCAGCGACAGACGCGCGAACAGGGTTCGATGCTACTGTCAAACGCAATTGCTTGGCCAGGGAGGACTTCCATTTGCCACATGCCCCGTTCAGGATGTGCGGGCTTGGCCTGCCCTCCCCGAAGAAAAGGCAATCAGCAGGCCGTGGCCCAGACTCTCTGGCAACGAGGCAAGTCTCGCATCGAAGCGAAGCTGTATTCCCGACCAAACCGACCGGTTACGTGCGGTTAACTGCTTGTATTGCATAAGGTGAACTGGAGTGAACGATCTGGGTGGAAAATGGCGGGGCGAACCCAATCTCACAACAGATACGAGCAAATGCTGGCGCGCTCGGCTACGGCTGCCATCTGCGCCGGGCCCGATAACACGATCGTCTCGTGGAACCTGGCTGCCGAGACACTGCTGGGCTACAGCGCCGAAGAGGCACTGGGGAAGCCGCTGTCCATTATTATCCCTGAGCGCCTGCGCGCGGCGCACGATGCTGGGCTGGCGCGTGCGGCAAAGGCGGGTCGAGCACGGCTGGCGGGTCAGGCGGTTGAAGTCCTGGCGCTTCATGCCGAAGGTCATGAGCTTCCCGTCGACCTGTCCTTGTCCATGTGGTTCGAAGACGGTCGCCCCATGTTCGGAGCGCTGTTGCGCGACGTAACCGACCGCAGCCGTACGCAGCGACAGCTGGAGCATCTGGCGCATTGCGATACGCTGACCTCGTTGCCCAATCGCAATGCGCTCCAGACGTGTCTGCACAGAGCGATTGCGGACGGTCGCTGCGCCTTGCTGATGCTCGACCTCGATGGCTTCAAACACGTCAACGATACGCTCGGGCATACCAACGGAGACACGCTTCTGGTCAGTGTCGCCAAGCGCCTCAAGGACGCCGTCGACGATGATCACTTCGTGGCCCGCCTTGGCGGCGACGAGTTCGCTATCGTCGTGTTCGGCCAGACCGATCCCTGTGCACTTCACGAACTTTGTGAACGCATCCGCGATCAGCTGACCAGGCCCATCGAACTCGCGGGCCAGGCGGTGTTCGTCGACTCCAGTATCGGTATTGCAATGACCCCGGAAGATGCGAGTACCGCCGAGGAGCTGCTGTGTCATGCCGATCTTGCGCTCTACAGCGCAAAAGCGCTGGGCGGACACACGCGCAGTTTCTTTACCCGGGCGATGCAGCGTCAGTCCGAACAACGTCACCGATTGGGTATCGAACTTCGCAAAGCGTCAGAAAGCAAGGAATTCGAACTGCTGTACCAGCCGCAGATCCGGATTGCCGACCGAACACTCGTCGGTGTCGAGGCTTTGCTGCGCTGGCGCCATCCCGTCCACGGTGTGCTGCAGCCGTCTATCTTCATCGACACATTGGAGAACAGTCCGATCGCTGAAGAGGTCGGCGACTGGGTTCTTGATGAGGCCTGTGCTGCTGCTGCCGTCTTGAGGTCAAAGGGGCTCAGAGCGATGCGAGTGGCCGTGAACCTTTTCTCCCGGCAGTTGCGTTCGGGCCGGCTCTACGAATCCGTTACCGCTGCCCTGGAGCGACACGGACTGGAGGCAAGTTGCCTCGAGCTGGAGATAACGGAAAACACGGTCCTGCAATTTGCCAGCTTGCCGATGCAGGATTTGCGCCGCTTGAAAGCACTTGGAGTGCAGGTGGCATTCGACGATTTCGGGACCGGCTTTGCCTCGCTCAGCCTGCTGCAGAAATATCCGGTAACCCGACTGAAGATAGACCGCAGCTTCGTGGCGAAAATCGACAGCCGGGCCGCCGATTCAGCGATTGTGGGCGCGATTATTACGATGGCCCAGAAGCTGGGCTTGCGGGTCACGGCAGAAGGAGTCGAGACGGCGGAACAGGAAGCCGTGCTGCAATCTCTGCAATGCGATGAGGCGCAGGGCTTTCGCTATGGATCACCGATGACGGCGACCGAGCTGGTCAGGCATTATTCTCCTGCGATCGTCCAAAACGCTTGAGCACACTTTATGCCTGGCCGGCACTCCATGGATTGCTGGCTGATAACAGTCGGGCCGCCGCATCGCCCTGACGCCGGCTGAGCGGCAATCACCAATTCCGCATCCTCGTTAGTTGGATTTCTGCCCGCTCAGGGCTGAAGGGCCTGATACATTGGCGAAACATATCGATGGAGAGTTCGTTGGCCCGTGGCTCTGGGCTCTGTTGTTGCGCGCAACGGAACCAAGCGCTGACTCTCACCAACGTTTAAATCGAACAAATAATCCTGCGCATGGATAATTTTCAGGAGATAAAAGTAGCTGCGCCCAATTGAATAATGATACCTATATAAAAATTCAAAATAACATAAGTTATACACGGGTGATATTACACGTCAAATGCAACGTTATTGCCTTAATGTCGTTAGGCGGTTCATTCACACAAAGCGGGATGAATAAAATGCCGAACGAAATGGATCTGTCCAAAGGCGGGGCCAACCACCAGAAGCCCAAGGGCGACGATGACATCATGACCACCGCACTGGGTGTGCCTGTGGCAGATGATCAGAACTGGCTGACGGCTGGCCCACGTGGGCCGCAGCTGATCGAAGATCATGTTGCACGAGAGAAGATCTTTCATTTCGATCATGAGCGCATTCCCGAGCGTGTGGTTCATGCCCGCGGCTACGGTGTACACGGGCATTTCGAGCTCAAGCAGGCGATCCCGCAGCTTTCACGAGCCTCGATCTTCAATGAGGTTGGCGAAAGAACACCCACTTTCACCCGCTTTTCGACTGTGGCGGGCAACAAGGGCTCGCCCGATCTTGCGCGTGACGTTCGCGGTTTCGCGACCAAGTTCTATACCAAGGAAGGTAACTGGGACCTCGTTGGAAATAACATTCCAGTCTTCTTCATCCAAGACGCGATCAAGTTCCCCGACCTGATTCACGCCGCCAAACCGGCTCCCGATCGCGGTTTTCCGCAGGCGCAGACTGCACATGATAATTTCTGGGATTTCATTAGTCTTACACCGGAATCGATGCATATGGTAATGTGGATCATGTCAGACCGGGCGATCCCCCGATCGTTTCGCTTCATGGAAGGGTTCGGCATTCACACTTTCCGGCTGGTCAACGACAAGGGGATCTCAACCTTCGTCAAATTCCATTGGAAGCCGAAACTGGGTCTCCAATCCGTTATTTGGAACGAGGCACTCAAGATCAACGGTGCCGACCCCGATTTCCACCGGCGCGATATGTGGGATGCGATCGAGGCCGGCGCGTTCCCGCAATGGGATCTGGGTATTCAAGCCTTTGACGAGGAATTTGCCGATCGGTTTGAATTCGATGTCCTCGACGCCACCAAGATCATTCCTGAAGAGCAAGTTCCGGTCGAGATCATCGGTACCCTGACTCTCGACGCCAATGTCGACAATTTCTTTGCCGAGACCGAGCAGGTGGCCTTCTGCACCCAGAACATCGTGCCTGGGATCGACCATTCGGATGACCCGCTCTTGCAGGGGCGCAATTTTTCTTATCTCGATACACAACTGAAGCGGCTCGGATCGCCAAACTTCACGCATATTCCGATTAATGCGCCCCAATGCCCGGTCCATCACTTCCAGCAAGACGGGCATATGGCGATGACCAATCCCAGAGGTCGCGCCAATTACGAGCCCAATTCGTGGGATGGCCCCATGGACGATAACCGCAAGCCACGCGGTCCACGCGCCTGTCCGATGAAGGGGTTCACCAGCTATGAAGCACCGGTGAGCGGACCCAAGGTTCGCGTCCGGTCCCAGAGCTTTGCCGACCATTATAGCCAGGCACGACAATTCTACATTTCGCAAACCCCTGTCGAGCAGATGCACATGGCCAATGCGCTCACTTTCGAACTGTCAAAATGTAGGGAGGTTGCAATCCGCGAGCGTATGGTCGGTCATTTGCTGAGAATTGACGAACAGCTGGCCTGGGAGGTTGCCAAGGGTATTGGCCTTACAGAAATGCCGGGCAAGGTGCCCGCGGCACGCGAGACGATCATGGACCTGCCGGAAAGTCCGGCGCTGTCGATCATCGGGAACGGACCGCAGAGTTTCAGCGGTCGTAAGCTCGGAATCTATGTTGCAGAAGGTGCCGACGCCACCGTGGTGGCGGCGTTGCAAACTGCGGCTGAAGATGCCGGCGCCCAGGCGAAGATTGTTTCTCCCCATGTCGGTGGGGCCGAGCTGTCCGACGGTTCGCTGTTGAAGGCCGACGAAAAAATCGATGGTGGTCCCTCGGTCGTGTATGACGCGGTGGCGGTCGTGATGAGCGAGGAATCCGCGCGCCGCTACAAAACCGACAAGCCCAGTATCGATTTTGTCAATGACGCATTCGCTCACGCGAAATTCATCGCCTATGTGCCTGCCGTGAAGCCGCTCTTCGAAGTGGCTGGCGTTTGGAACTGGATGGACGATGGTTTCATCGATGTGTCGAGTGGCAGCGCAAGGGATTTCATTGCAAAGTGCGGAGCCCTCCGCTTCTGGGATCGCGAGAGTGTAAAGCAGGATTGAGGTTCCGATGATTGCTGGTCTTCGGGGGAGCGCACCCTTGAGCTTTGTTTCCATTATGCAATCGCCGGATCTGTCACAGATATTCAAAGATTATCATAAGTTACTTTTTAGCCCGGGCGGAACTTCGAACCGATACTATCAGTTGGTCGGGCAGTAACTGAACCGATACTACCTGCAATGGAGATTACTGCATGAGACGCATAAGCATTCTTGCTCTTGTGAGTTCTAGCGCTCTTGCTGCCTGTTCACAGCAACCCAACAACACTGCTCCCAGTCCGACACCGAGCGTGTCAACCACGGCTCAGACGGACAACATGACCATCGACCAGAAGGTCGCCGCGACGCTCGACAAGTGCAAAAAGGTCCAGCCGGACTGCGGCACTGGCAGCCCGGCAGGCTATTTCGTGTTCCCCGATGTCACCACGGTCGCGCTGGGCGTGGGTGGTTCCGGAGGCGAAGGCGCCCTGGTCGAGAACGGCAAGATCACCGGCTATTACAAGATCGGTGAGGGAAGCGTCGGCTTACAGGCGGGCGTGACCGCAGCCTCCTACGTCTTCAAGATGAACGACAAGACAGCGCTTGAAAAATACAAGCAGGATGGTCGATGGAGCATTGGCGCGGGTGCCGGCATAACGATCGCTCAGGCCGATGCCGACGGACAGGGTCAGGCCGATAACGCAAAGTCCGTGCTCTATGTCTTCAATTCGCAAGGCCTTATGGGGGATGCCAAGGTTGATACCATGAAGATTTGGCGTACCGACGGCTAGTGCAGGGCCATACGGAATTCGATGGTACCGATGTAAGCGGATTGTCGCGTTTCCAAGGATGTGCTGCGCCACCGCAGACAGGACGGTCGCCCAGGTTTGTGGAATGACCGTTCGCGCTTTGGTGCGAACCAATCCGACCCGGAGGACGACCACCCTGTCGGGGCGTGGCGAGAATGCCCCGAACGCCAATTAGAAAGGAATAGCCATGGGCAAATATGAACCCGATGATTCACGCGATGTGACGCAAGGCAAGTCGAATGTCCCCGGTGAGCCAGAGCGCACCGGTCCCAGAGAGAGTGAAATTGAAGATCGACGTCGTGACGACGCTGGGAAAATCCAACGCAGCGGTCACCATCCGGGTGGCAAGGATTTGCCCAGGGGCACCGAGCCTTCGACCGGGGCCGCTAGCCGAAACCGGCGCTGAACCTCGTTGCTGAGTAACAAGGACATTACGCCTATTATCATCCGCGACGACAAATGTCGGGTATTGCTCGGACCTGTCCGATCCGCCCTGTTGGTAGAAATATGGTTGGCCTGATGAAGGCCGCGCGATTCCCAGTCGCTCTGATCAAAGTCGTGGAGCACAGCTTATCCCCGATTCAACGTCGTCCACGACAATCTGGCGTTATCTGCGCGTGTTCGGGTGAATGGTGAGCGATATTAGGCCTTGTCTATAGGCCGCAACGCCCTCTATTCTGCGCGAAGCGCGCGACGGCTTCCCCCAATTTGGGCAAACGTCTCGTCATACATCTTCCCCACTGCGCATTCACTCCGGCATCGCCCCAAGGATCCGTTCTGGGGTCATCGGATAGGCATGGATACGTGCTCCGCTAGCATTGTATATCGCATTGCCGATAGCCGCCGCACCGCCGCACATTCCGAGTTCGCCAATCCCCTTGGCTTGAATTGGACTGGCGACAGGGTCGCGTTCCTCGACCAGCAGCACTTCGCAATCTGGTACGTCCCGGTGAACCGGAACGTGATATTCGGCGAGATCACAATTTACCAAATGCCCGTCGGTCGGATCGAACATCAGCGCCTCGGTCAGCGCAAGGCCGATGCTCCACGTCATTCCGCCAAGACATTGCGACCGCGCGGTTTTGGCATTCAGCACTCTTCCGAACCCGAATGCGCCAAGCATCCGATCGACGCGGGTTTCGCCGGTGAAGCGGTTAACGCGAACCTGTGCGAAGAAGGCACCGAACCCCGCCACCGTCCAATTCTCGGCATTCTTGCCGGGTGTGTAATGGCCCTCGATAGACCAGCCCTCGCCCCTTACAAGATCACCGATTGGCGTGCCATCGCTCGTCCGGCCCCCTTCCAGCACGAGACTCTCCTCGTCCGCGCCCAGCATATCGGCCAACTTCCCGCGGAGACCTTTGCAGGCGAGATAGATAGCCGACCCGACCGATGAAGCGCCCCAGCTTCCGCCCGAGCCGGGTCCACGCGGATGAGCTGTATCGCCCAGATCCACCAGCACCCTGTCGATCGGCAGGCCGAGCATCTCGGCGGCAATCTGCGCAGCAATGGTATAGGTCCCGGTCCCGATATCGGTCATGTCACTTTCGACCACCGCCGTTCCGTCTGGGCGCAGGGTGACACGGGCCTTTGCCTCGTTGACGTTGTGGACCCGGGCCGCGCTCGCGACGCCGGTGCCGATCCACCACTCGCCCTCGCGGCGCTGGAGGGGCTGGCGTGGGCCTTCGTCCCAACCAAAGGCACGTGCACCTTGCGTGAGGCATTCGGCCAGCTTGTGAGAGGAAAAAGGTGTTCCGTTGGCAGGATGCTTGTGAGGAATATTGCGCAATCGAAGCTCGACTGGGTCAATGCCGGTCTTTTCGGCCAGGATATCCATGGCCGCTTCAAGCGCGGGCATGCCCACCGCTTCACCCGGAGCGCGCACAGATCCAGCCGTCACGCGATGAATTCGGGCAACCTCAAGTTCGAGCAGACGGTTTTCTCCGCCGTAGAGGAATTCGCTCGATTGCAGGACCGGTTCGGCAAAGCTCTCGCCCGGCAGGTTTGAAACGCGTGCCTGATGGCCGAACCCAATCAATTTGCCGCTATTATCCGCGGCAAGGCGCAATCTCTGGGTTGTTTCGGACCGGCGCATGATCGTCTGAAAGACGTGTTGGCGGCTCATGACCACGCGGACAGGTCGGCCCAGTTCCATGGCCGCCACAGAGGCTGAGATGATGTCTTCGCTGATACCCAGCTTTGAACCGAAGCCACCGCCAACGTAGCGCGAGACAAGCCTGATCCGGTCCTCATCGAGATCCAGAGCGTCGGCCAGCTCCGCTATGTTGTAGTTCAGCATCTGTAACGAGGCGTACACCGTGAGCTTCTCACCATCCCAGTGTGCGATGGCAGCATGGGGCTCCATGGCAGCAGACGCATGGCCCTGCGTCGTGTACGTCGCGTCGACCGAGTGAGCGGCACGCGTCATGGCATGCGCGAGATCGCCCTGCCGTGTAGCCCCGTCCTGCAATTCGGCGGCGACGGTGTCGGGATCAAGTGGGGCACCATTTTCCTTAACATATTCGACACCGAGATGCTTGGATGCATCGCGGGCCTGTTCGAAAGTCTCCGCCACTATCAGAGCAATGGGTTGACCCCAGTAACCGACTGAGCGTGCCGGTTGAGCGGGGGCTTCGCCAGCGGTGCCCTGGGCGGCGCGCGCCGCGAGCTTAGGATCATCGATCACCGCGACAACCCCGTCGCGCCCTAGCGCGGCATCGACGTCGATATGCGTGACCGTACCTTTCGTAATCTTTGCCGTAACCAATACGCCCTCAAGGCAATTCTCGAGCGGGTATTCAGCAGCGTAAGGTGCTGTTCCGGTGACTTTTGCCAGTCCATCGAGGCGCGACAGGGGCTTTCCGATAACGCCTTGATGCATCGTGTCCAGCCGATTGTCGGTGACGGGTTCGTCCTGCTTCATGTGCACGGTCATAGCTCCACTCCCGTCGCCTGCGCGAGCACGGCAGCAAGGGTTCGTCGGGCCAGTGGGATCTTGAAATCGTTTTCACCGTAGCCTCGCGCTCCGGCTAACAGCGCGTCCGCTGCCCTGTCGAACAGCGCATAGTTGGGCGCTTGGCCAAGTAGCATGTCGCCGATGGCGGGGTCGTGCCAAGGCTTATGCGCAAGCCCGCCAAAGGCAAGATCAGCGCGGGTTATGATGCCCTCGTCAATATCGACGATCGCCGCCACAGACACGAGCGCAAAGGCGTAGGATGATCGTTCTCTGACCTTGCGATAGATTTGCCGGCCGCGAACAGGAGCGGGAAGCGTGATTGCGGTAATGATCTCCCCCTCTTCCAAGACATTGTCGCGCCAGGGCGTATCACCCGCCAAGCAATGAAAATCGCGGATCGGAACATTGCGCCCGTTTCCCCCCGGGCTTGCTATCTCCACGCAAGCGTCCAGCGCGCTCAGCGCCACTGCCATGTCGCCCGGGTAGGTCGCGATGCACTGATCGCTCGTTCCCAGGATTGCGTGGAGATGCGCTATACCCTGCCGGGCACCGCAGCCCGAACCGGGCTCGCGCTTGTTGCAGGGCTGATCGATATTGGTGAAATAATAGCACCGCGTGCGCTGGCACAGATTGCCGCCATTGGTCGCCTTGTTACGCAATTGCTGCGAAGCGCCGGCCAGAATTGCGCGGGACAGGACCGGGTAGTCGCTGCGCACACGCGGGTGCACGGCAGTGGCCGTGTTGGTGGCAAGAGCGCCAAGACGAAGACCAGTGCCATGATCCTCGATTGCAGCCATCCCTAAAGGGTTGATATCGACAAGCGTTTCCGGCGTTTCGACCTGGAGCTTCATCAGATCGAGCAAATTTGTGCCTCCGGCGATTGGCATGGCTGTGTCGGGGACAGTCAGCCGCGCGGCGTGATCCAAGCCTTCGGCGCGCTGAAAATCAAAGGATTTCATGCGTCTCGATCCTCTTCAGCGACCGCATCGACCGTTTCGCGAATGGCGACGATGATATTGTTGTAAGCACCACAACGGCATAGATTACCGCTCATCCGTTCGCGGATTTCCTCGTCCGTGGCCGCGATCCGGCCTTCCAGATCTTCAGAGGCATCGCTTGGCCAATCCAGCGCTATTTCCTGGATGAGGGCAGTTGCCGAACATATCTGCCCCGGCGTGCAATAGCCGCACTGAAACCCGTCATGGTCGACAAACGCACGCTGCAGGGGAGATGGGTGATCTGGTGTGCCAAGACCCTCGATCGTGGTGACGCTGTCACCGGGGTGCATAGCAGCAAGCGTTAGGCAGCTGTTGATCCTGACCCCGTTAACTAGAACAGTGCAGGCACCGCACTGGCCATGATCGCAGCCCTTCTTGGTTCCGGTTAGTTGGAGGTGGTAACGCAGAAAATCCAGCAGGCTTGTGCGCGGGTCTGCTGGCACATCGTGCTGCACGCCGTTGACGGTAATTTTCTCGGCCAAATCTCTTCCTTCCACTTATCCGAATTGCCGAGCGGGGATTTGGGTCCGAAAAACCGGGAACTCTAACAAGAGATAGCATCGAGCTGACCGAAACTTGCGTCGGCGCGAGGGAGAGAAATACGTCCTACCCAACGAGAGTGTACGCTTTCCAGCCTTTCCAGCGCATCGAATTTGTCGCCCTAAAGCCAACAGCGGCTGGTTGTGGCGCCACCAGTCGACGAGCTAGGATTGTACCTCCGGATTGTGAATGCTGCAGATCCGCAGACGAGCCGGATTCTGCTGCAGGTCATGGCCCCCCCCTGAACGCCTGCGAAATAATCGGCTTGTGTCCGATCACACAGCTACAAGAAGTCGGTATCGATCGCTCAGGCGTCTGCAGACGAGTGTCAGTAATCGGGAAGCGATTGCTCAGCAAAGCCCCAGCCCTTAAGAGACGTACTCTGGGCGCGCGTGAGCAAGGTCTTGGCATCGTCGATGCTGAAAAGGGCGGAGGTGTCCGCGCTTTTGAGGTCGCTCCAACCGATCGGCACGGCAACCGGGGCGCCGCTGCGCGCACGGGCGCTGTAGGGCAGGATGGCAGTGCTGCCGCGCTGGTTGCGCAGCCAGTCGATGAAGATCCTGTCCTTTCGCTTGGCCTTGCTCATGGTGGCAACGAAACGTTCGGGCTCAGCCATGCTGAGCGCCTCGGCGAACCGGTGAGCAAAATCCTTGTGCGCCTCCCACGAATGGTCGGCTTTGAGCGGGACGACAAGATGCACGCCTTTCCCCCCGGACAACATCGCGAAACTGGTCAGCCCCAGGTCCGCGAGCCGGTCGTGAATGTCGTTTGCGGCTGCCTTCACAGCATCGAAAGCCACGCCCTCATCCGGGTCGAGGTCGAAGATCATGCGGTCGGGTTTCTCGACATCGGTTGTGCGAGAGGCCCAAACGTGAAACTCGATCGTGCCCATCTGCACACAGGCAAGAATCCCGCTGGAATCCTCGATGTAGAGGTAGTCTTCTGTACCGCCATTTTTCTCGACGATCGGTACTTGCTTCACATGGGAGCCGAAGCTGCCGCCATCATGCTTCTGGAAGAAGCATTTCTTCGCCCGCCCTTGCGGGCAGCGTACCAGGCTCATCGGTCGCCGCGCGGCGAACGGTAGCATCAGGGGCGCGACGGCGGCGTAATAATCGGCAAGCTGCCCCTTCGTCTGTCCGCTGTCCTCGAAAATCACCCGCTCGCGGCTGGAGATTTCGACCGTGTCTTCCAGAGCCGGCGCAGGAGCGGTTTGTTCAGGAGTGACCGTCGCGGCAAGCTTGTCGCCGCGCAGTCCGAGATAGCTGCCGTGGCGAACGTGCCCTCCCGCGGTGAACTCGGAGAAGGCGATTTCAGCGACAAGCTTCGGAGTCAGCCAGGTAACACCGCGACTGCCGGGCTTGTCGACCCTTGCAGGTGGGGTCTTGCGTTCCAGAGTTTTCATCTTTGCAGCGAGGGCTTGCAGGTCGTCCACGGTGAAGCCGGTGCCAACATTGCCCTTGTACACCAGCTCACCGCCCTCGTTCTGCGCCAGCAGCAGGCTGGCGAAGGGCCGGCCCTTTGCCTGTGATGTTTTCCAGCCGATGATCACGAATTCCTGGCGCCGGGTGCATTTGACCTTCACCCAGGCCTTGCTGCGCGCATGGCGATAGGGGGCGTCGATCCTCTTCGCGATGATGCCTTCCTGCCCCGCCTCGCACATCGCTCTATACAGTTTCTCGCCCGCGCCGATGACGTGGTCGGCGACGAAAATCGGAGGTCCGGCATCGGCGAGCAGCGCTTCCAGCCGCTCCTTGCGCTCGATGTTGGGCAGCTTCTCGAGATTCTGACCATCGAGTTCGAGCAGGTCGAAGGCGTGGAGTTCAAGCCTGTTTTGAGCCCCCTGCGATCCGTGCCCGCGTTTCAGGATTTGCTGCAGCGCGGAGAAATCGGGGTTGCCGGTGGTATCAGTGGCGACGATCTCACCGTCGAAGAGGCAGGGTGGCAGCTGCAGCGCTCCGATCGCATCCACGAGCGGGGTGAACTTGTCGGTCCAATCCTTGCCGTTGCGGGTAAACACATGCACCTTGTCGCCAGCTGCGGCGATCATAGCGCGGTACCCGTCAAACTTGATCTCGTGCATCCAGCCATTGCCGGCAGGGACGCTGTCGACGAGGGTGGCGAGCTGGGGCTTGCGGAACCCGGGCGGCTTGCCGGCTGACTTGCGCTTTCCAGCGGACGTCTTCTTCGCGTTCGCCTTTTCCGCCCTGGCCATTTGTGCCTTGAATTCCGCGCCTTGCTTGCCTTCGAGCGGATTGGCCTCTCCGGTCGCGATCTGCGCCATCGTGCGTCCGGTCAGCACGCTGGTGAGCTCGCGCTCGATCAGCGGATCGCCTTCCTCGGCGTATTTGTCCTGCAACTTGCGCAGCAGCCAGTTCTCTCGCTTTTCGCCGGGTCGGGGCTTGAGGCGGATGAGAAGCCACTCGCCTTTCATCCGCTCGCCTTCAAGCGTGAAATGGAGGTGTCCCTTGTCGATGTCCTGCCCGCTTTTGCCCTCGACCGGTTGCCATGTCCCGCGGTCCCACAGCATCACCGTGCCTCCGCCATATTCGTCTTTGGGAATGACCCCTTCGAATTCGCCGTAGGAAATCGGGTGATCCTCCGTGCGCACTGCAAGACGCTTGATGTCGGGATCGGGGCTTGGGCCCTTGGTGACGGCCCAACTTTTGAGGACGCCGTCAGCTTCCAGCCGGAAATCCCAGTGAAGCCGCGTGGCGTCGTGTTTCTGGACGACGAACAGCGTGCCGCTTTCGCTCTTGCCCGCTTTGCCAGACGGCTCGGCGGTCTTCCTGAAGTTCCGCCGGCGGTTGTATTCGGCAAGAGCGCGTTCTTGCACCATGTCAGGCGCTCTTTTTCTTGCGACTTTTGCCTGTCTTGCTGGCAGGCTTGTCCTCGTTCACCGATTTCTTCAGGGCTGCCATCAGGTCGATCACATTGCTGCTCCGCTGGTCGCCCGGCTCCTGGACATCAGCCAGAACTTTCTTCCCGCTTTTCGACTTTGCCTTCTTTTCGATCAGCTTCATCAGCGCATCGGCGTAATGATCCTGGAAGCTGGCGGCATCGAAGGGCGCGGTCCGCTTGTCGATCAGCGTGGTTGCAAGGTCGAGCAGTTCCTCGTCGGGTTTGATCGCGTCGATTTCGGTGAAAAAAGCCTGCCCTTTGCGCACCTCGTCGGCATAGCGCAGCGTTTCCATCAGCAGTCCCTTGCCGCACGGCTTGATCGCGACGAGCTTCTCCGACCCGCGCACCGACAGTTGGCCGAGGCCGACCTTCTTAGCTTTTCGCAGCGCCTCGCGCAGAACGACGAAGGCTTCTTCGGCCAGATCGTCAGTCGGGGCGACATAATAGGGCTTCTCGAAATAGAGCGGGTCGATCTCGTGCGCTTCGACGAACTGGACCAGTTCCAGGGTTCGCTTGCTCTCGATCTTGACGGCCTCGATTTCTTCATCGTCGAGCAGGACGTAATTGCCCTTGGAAATTTCGAACCCCTTGATGATCTCATCGCGGTCGACCGGACCGACACCCTCGACGATTTTTTCGTAAGCGATGCGCTTGCCGCTCGGCTCGTGGATCTGGTTGAAACGGATCTTCCCGCCGGATTTTACTGCGGGATAGGCCTCGATGGGAATCGAGACGAGCGCGAGTCTGATCTGTCCCTTCCAGTAAGCGCGAGCCGCCATGTGCCGAAATCCTTTCATCTGGAAATTCAGCGCATGAATGGCGCAAACAGTTCCTGCCCTGCCGCCGAAATAAGGGATGAATAACCGCGTCAGATGGGGATGCAGGCGTAGAGATGACAAGTCGAGCTTTCGTTCGTACAGGTTTTGCGGGCCACCAGGCCCTGCCGGACCAGCCCAGATTTGATTTGTGCGGATTGTCTAGTGCGGGGACGACGTCGCGGGGCGTCTGTGCGTTTAGGCAATTCATCGGGTGCCAGGCGCCGATAGAGGCGGCCATCACAACGTCAATGTCGGCGTCGGAGGCGATCTTTTCAGCGGCGGATACGCTTCAGGAGGGGAACGGTCTTACCCATCGGTCATTCGAATCCAGAGTATCGTTTGCCAGCCGAATCCCCTTCATCCTCTGGGGCTGGTGCCGCCGACGCAGGTGTCATCTGGCGCCTGCGTCGGTTTGCTTGAGATTATCGATAATTTGAAAGTGAGCAGGTGAAGGCGAGGGCTTATATGGCGGGTGACATTGCCCACCGCCTTCGAGCATACTCTATTCCAATCCCAACGGAAGGACCAGCGCCTTAGCCCTGAGAACTTCGAACGAACAATCCTCCGGGCGAATTAGGCATTATGCAGACGAGCTCTTCAATTTTCTTGCGATTCAAACACCATATTGTGGAGAAACGGGTAGGGAAAAGCTGCATGTCGACTAGCGCCAGGCGCTCGGAATTCGGCTTGAGTTGAAACTCGATTTGTCGAGAGAGGTGATCGCGACCCTTCAGATCAAATCAAACTGTCCTTAAGGACGAGTAATATGGCTGCAGCTGATGACGCCCCGAAGCAACCGATCCACGAGATCTCCAATCGACCGCTAGAAGCCGCTGATAGGATTTGGCTCTAAAGGCTTATAGGAACACTCGGCCCTCACAACCGTTTCCGGATAAGACAGGCGAGGCCTGCTCTAATCCGCCTCGCTGGCCAGAAATCTTTCAAACAAGGGCCAGCCGGTCGTTCGTCTGTTGCGAGGTGATCACCCCGCAGGACGGCCTTGCGACAGTTACAATTGGAACGTCATTTTCGGAGAAAACATTAAGATGCCCGCTAAATCAAAAGCACAGCAACAGGCGGCCGGCGCTGCCCTGGCGGCAAAGCGCGGAGAAATGGACAAGTCGGAGCTTCAGGGCGCCTCCAAGGACATGTACGATTCAATGTCAGAGGATGAATTGGAGGATTTCGCGGAAACCAAACGCGATGACCTACCAGATCATGTAGACGACGGCTGAGCGAATTCGTAAATGTCACATCGTCACCGCGGCAATCGTGAACAGATGGTGTGGCGATAACTCGCCGGGCGCGGAATTTCGAACCCTGTAATCCTGGATGCCTTCCGGGAAGTTTCGAGGGAGGCGTTTCTCTCCGAAGACATGCAGGAGTTCGCCTATGACGACGCGCCCATGCCTATAAGCGAAGGCCAGACCATCAGCCAGCCCTTCATCGTCGCGCGCATGATCGATGCAGCGGGAATTGGGCCGGGCGATAGGGTGCTCGAAGGCGGTGCAGGATCCGGCTATGCCGCGGCGGTCATCTCGAGAATTGGCAAGGAAGTCACTGCAATCGAGCGTCACGAGGTCCTGGCGACTAAGGCCTCTCGGCGCATCAAAAAGCTCGGCTACGAGAATTGTTCGATAATCGCTGGCGATGGCAAGAAAGGCTGTGCTGACCGGGCTCCTTTCGACGCCATTCTGGTCGCCGCACGCACCACGACCGTTCCCGAGGCTCTAAAGAGGCAGCTCAAAACAGGCGGGAGGCTCGTAATCCCGGTAGGCGATGAGCGCCTCCAGCAGCTGCGGCTGGTAGAACGGACCGGGGCGCAGGAGTCACCCAGAACATCGCCCCCGTTCGCTTCGTTCCTCTTCTCGACGGAGTGGTTCAAGAGAATGGATCTCACTCAGGTTTCAGCTCAGGCAAATGAACTGGGGCTTCCCGCTGGTGGTGAAAAGCAATACGACGGGCAAACCCCTCAGGCCCAAACCGGTCAGTCTTGATTTCATTGACCGCGTGGGCAGAGGCAGAAGGTACGGCGGGGCACAAGACGCGCATTTGGCTGTCGCGACCAGATAGGGAAGTCTTCTAAGCGGCCCCTCGGCTTCCTCCTGCGATTGAACCACGTACACGTTTCGAACGACGACATGCTTCTTTCGCCAACACTCACCGCAATAGAACCGGCGGGAGAACGCGGCGATATCCTGATCCCATCGCTTGCGCTCTGCAAGCCACCACAATCCCGGTGCATCGACCACTCGCGAATGAGCGCAAGCCTTGCAGCTAACGCGCAGATTGACCTTGTAGAGCGCACAATCGAACAGCGTGCGCAAAGCCATGTAATTCTCGCGTCCTGGATCCATCCGTAAGGCGGCTGCTTCACATTGCCGAAGTGCCGACACCAAGCGGAAGCGACATCTCCTGCGAATGATCGACAGTCGTCATATTCGCCCCAAGCCGTTCAGCCAGAAACTCGGCAAGATCGACGGCGGCGAGACGGCGTTTCAGGGCGTCGGAATCGCGAAGGGCAGCGATGGTGGAGGATGGGGCGCAGCTTAGCGCGAGCTCAAGGTGCGACGTGAGGGAAGGGAGATCGATTCGGGGCATGGAGTATACGAGAACATACACAGAACATTATCGCAAGCGTAAAAGGCGAAGTTCGATGCGGCCTGTGTCATAGGGAGATCGAGTCTGATAGAGTGTCATTATGACTGATTGCGGCTGTTCTCCGCCCCCGCCCGAAACCTCTGCGCAAAAGCAAGCCTTATGGATCGCGCTCGTTCTGAACGCGATCATGTTTGTGGTTGAAGTCTACAGCGGTATTCGCGGCAACTCGACCAGCCTGCTTGCGGATGGGCTCGACATGCTGTCCGATGCAGCGGTTTATGCAATCGCGTTAATCGCAATTGGTCGATCCTCAAGCTTCAAGGCCAACGCCGCCCTCATGAGCGGTTATGCGCTGCTGTTGCTTGGATGCGGCCTCCTGGTAGAGGTTCTAAGACGATTGGTATCCGGTGCACCGCCGGATGGGCCCTGGATGATCGTCATTGCGACGATTGCTCTGGTGGTCAATGTGATCGTGCTGCGCCTCCTGTCCGGTCAGCGTCATGGGGAAGTTCACCTTCGGGCGGCGTGGATATTCACGCGCGCCGACGTAGTGGCCAATGTCGCGATCATCATCTCGGGACTTGCGGTTTTGTTGACGGAGTATCGATACTTCGACTTAGTGGTCGGAGCAGCGATCAGTGCTTTCGTCATGCGAGAGGCGTGGGAAATCATTACAGAAGCTAAGGCAGCCCGGAAGGGAGCTTGATATCTCAAGCACGTTTCGACCGCTTTTTGGAATGGCAACACACGGCCCCAACGTCAGGAATGTTGGGGTTAGATGACGGAAGGCCTACACGGCCGCTGATGGCCATTTTTTGAAAGTACCCATGCGATGCCCGATACAAGCACTTCCCGCCTGCCGTCTTCGGTTCTGCTTTCCGAGTCCACAACGCCGACGTTACAGATTCCCTGATCAATCAAAGCCAGGAGCGCGTACCTG
>JBDONL010000007.1:0-1767 GCA_039831335.1 Sphingomonadaceae bacterium
CCTGCAGCTCGACCTGCAGCTGGCCAAGTCGACGGAAGAACGCTTTCAGCTGGAGCTGCGGCAGACAGTCGAGACGCTGCAGGGAGACCGCGTCTACTTTCACGACGATCAGGGGCAGTTGCGAACGCTTTCTGCTGGCCGGACCAGTCTGGGAGCGGACGATCCCTTTGTGGCCGTCTCCGCCAACCGATCGGCCTTTCGGGCCGTTGACCTGCTGGAACTGGCCGGGTTGCTCCAGGTGATTCAGGAGGCCAGCCACGATGCGTAGATGTCAAGGAGATTACGCCGACAGTGTTAAGGTAATTATGCCGCTTGCCCGAGGCGAATCTTACCGGATTTCAGGGAAATGTCCGTTAAATAAATTGACCCATGCGTGTTCATTGTGTCAAATTTGCGTTGACAGAAATGCCACATGCGGCATAATTAGGATTACATACAAGCAGAGCCATGCAGGGAGAGCCCGTCATGAGCAAGGAGAGCCACGACCCCAAATACGAAATGCTTCGCCAATATGGCGCGCTGAACGCGGCGACAGACGCGGTGCGCGACGAGTGTTTCTTGAGCCACGAGTTCTTCGACCTGCGCGATCTGGTGCAGGTGAAGTACGAGATGTTGCGGCGTGTGCGTATCGACGGCGCGTCGGTCAGCCAGGCAGCACGCGACTTCGGCTTTTCCCGTACCGTCTATTATCAAGCATTAGCCCTGTTGGAAGAACAGGGACTGCCGGGACTGATTCCCAAGCGCCCCGGTCCCAAGGGAGCCCACAAGCTCAACGACGCGGTGTTGGAGTTCATCCAGGAGCAACAGCATGGGGCGGACGAACCACTGAGGCTCGAGGCGTTGGCCAAGATGATTGGCAAGCAGTTCGCCATCTCCATTCACCCACGCAGCATCGAACGCGCCTTGGCAAGGCGGAGAAAAAAAGGGCTCTAAAAATCCAGGCAGACCTCGCCTGGTTCTGTGGCGCATCGGCCGAGGAGTGGACCGTGCGATACGAAGCCGTGTGGCGGCAAGCCATCCAGAAGCGACATTCTCTGGAGAACGGATGGGAGCTGGCGCTGTTGGTTCGTCGTGGCGTTGTGGCTTGGATGCGTGCCTGGCCGACCGTGGACGAGGCACCACTGCTGGACGATCACATCGAAACTCAGGCCGACGAGTCACAAGCGACTCCAATCACGATTCCCTCTTCCGCATGTGAAGAGGTCACTTCGGTGCTGGTCAGCATGATCCTGCCGCAGCGAACCTCGCCATTCGCAGCGGTCCCTTGATAAAAGAAAGGAGCTGGAACCATGAGCATGCCGGAGAAGGTTCAGGCGAGCCACTTGAAACGAGATGCGTATCTCTACGTGCGGCAATCGACGCTGCAACAGGTGCTCAAAAACACCGAAAGTACGGAGCGTCAGTATGCCTTGCGCCAGCGGGCGGTGGCGTTGGGGTGGCCGCTGGAGCGGGTCGTCGTGATCGACACCGATCTCGGCCATTCGGGCGCCTCGTACGAGGACCGGGAAGGTTTTCAGCAGTTGGTCGCCGAAGTCGGCATGGGGCATGCCGGCATCCGAACACGCCCGACCGCGAGCGGATGGTTCGCTTGTTGATCGAAGACGTGACGCTGCGCAAGGATGACGACATCACGGCCAACGTGCGCTTCAAGGGCGGGGCCCATCAGGCGCTTGCGATTCCCCGGCCACCAAGGGCGTGGGAAGCCCGCCGGACGGTCCCGGAAGTCATCACTGAAATCGATCGGCTGTTAAACGATCACACGATCGG
>JBDONL010000009.1:0-1700 GCA_039831335.1 Sphingomonadaceae bacterium
GTGGCTGACGCGCCATCGGCTTGATCCAGACAAGCCGATCGGACCCTATCTGACAACCGTCGTCCTCAACCGCTGCCGGGACCGTTTGCGCAGGCGCAAGGTCGCGGGCTTTTTCGGACTGTCGGGTGATGACGAACTCCATTCCATCGCCGACGATTTGCCTGGTCCTGAAGCGTTGGCCGTTTCCAGGGAAGAGCTCAATCTCGTTCAGGCCGAGATCGCGCGAATGCCTGTAAGGCTGCGCGAAGCGCTTGTGCTCGTGACCATCGAGGGGCGTAGCCAGGCCGAGGCGGCCGATCTTCTCGGAACGACCGAAAAGGCGATCGAAACCCGCGTATATCGCGCGCGCAACAGGCTGAAGGAGCGCTTCGAAAAACTTTGAGGGGTTGGCTGGGCGCGCGCGTAAGTAACGGTAAACGCCAAGTCAGGAGCCCTTTATGATCGCCGTCAATCGACGCAAGTTTCTCGGAGCCGGAGCAGGAGGAATGGGTCTGCTCGGCCTTGCCGGGGCGATGCCTGCCTGGGCACGCGGCGCGGACATCCTCGCAGGTAACGCCCGCAAGGGGCTGGACGAGATATCCGGCCCCAATATCGACCTCACCGTTGCCCGATCGGCCTTCGCGACCGGCAACAGGCGCGGCGGCGCGATCGCCGTCAATGGCACTATTCCTGGTCCGCTGTTGCGATTGCAGGAAGGCACGACCGTCCGGCTCAATGTCCATAACCAGCTCGAGGAAGATACCTCGATCCACTGGCACGGTCTGCTCGTGCCGTTTCAGCTCGATGGAGTGCCCGGCGTGAGCTTTCCCGGCGTCAAACCGGGAGAGACCTTCACCGCCGAATTTCCGGTTCGCCAGTCGGGTACCTACTGGTGGCACTCGCATAGCGGCCTGCAGGAACAGGCCGGGCATTACGGCGCGATCGTGGTCGACCCCGCCGGACCCGATCCGGTCCAGGCCGACCGCGAATATATCGTGGTGCTGAGCGAATTCAGCGAAATGTCGCCCCACACGATTTTCGACAAGCTCAAGAAGGGCGAAGGCTACTTCAACTACAACCAGAACACCTGGACCGACGATTACCCGCTTTCGGGCGAGGATCGCCGGATGTGGGCGAAAATGCGCATGATGCCGACGGACATCCTCGACGTGTCGAGCGCGGCTTATACCTATCTTCTGAACGGCCATGGCCCGCTCGACAATCTGGAATACCTCTTCCGCCCGGGCGAACGCGTGCGGCTGCGCTTCATCAATGCCGGCGCCATGACCTTCTTCAATATTCGCATTCCCGGCCTGCCGATGACCATCGTTCAGGCGGACGGGCAGAACGTCGAGCCGGTGGAGGTCGACGAGTTCCAGATCGGTGTGGCCGAGACATACGACGTCGTCGTGACGCCGGGCGCGCAACAAGCCTACACGCTGGTCGCGGAGTCGATGGACCGCTCGGGCATGGGTATTGCCACACTCGCGAGCGCACCCGGCGCTCGCGCCGCCATTCCGCCGCTGCGCGATCCGCCGCTTCTGACCATGGCCGACATGGGCATGAGCGGCATGGACCACGGCTCGTCTGGCGATGCCGGCATGTCGGGCATGGACCACGGAAGTGGCGGCGACATGGCGGGGATGGATCATGGTTCGTCCGGCCAATCCGAGATGGCAGGCATGGCCGGCATGTCGGGGATGCAGATGCGCGACACCTCG
>JBDONL010000002.1:0-1556 GCA_039831335.1 Sphingomonadaceae bacterium
CGCGATCTACAGGACAAAGCCTTCACAGAGCGCTCGAACGCTAACCGCCCATGCGGTCCTTGGTGCTGCCCTCGGCATCACGATCCTCCATCCGGTAACCACCCTCGTCTTCTGGTACGAGTTCGGTCCGTCGCACGACACCGGCAGCAATACTGCCATTGGGTTCATGATCGGCCGGCTGGTAAATGCTTTCGCGTTCGAAATGCTTCCCATGAGCGCCATCTACGCGGTGATCGGCGGCGCCCTTGGTCTGGGATTTGGCATGTATCACATGCGGTTGGCGCGAGCTCAGTCCAAGGTACTTTTTCTCGAACGCGAACTCGACGAGGAGTTGCCGCTTCTTATCGCACGCGGCGAGGGCGAGCGATTGGAATTCAAATCGTCCTTGCGGTGGGACAGGCGTGAGAACCGGGTCAACCGGTCACTCCAGCAGGTCGTACTCAAAACGGTTGCCGGCTTTCTCAACCATGAGGGCGGAACACTGCTTATCGGGGTTGGAGACGATGGGAACATCACTGGCATTGAAGCCGATATGCAGACACTCAAACATGCCAATCGGGATGGGTTCGAGCGCCTTGTGATGGACCTCGTGAAGGATGGTTTCGGCGGTCACGCGTGCGCTTTGGTCCATTGCCGTTTTCACGAAATGACAGAAAAGACGGTATGCCGGGTCATTGCTGAAAGGAGCGCTGATCCTGTCTACCTCGTAGAGGGAGGTACCGCGCGCCTGATGTTACGTATCGGAAACAGCACGCGTGAGCTCGACGTGCGCGAAGCGCAGGCACATTTGCGCAATCGATCCCCCGGTCGAGCTTAATCCGGCTGCTGGGCACGTCAGATTGATCGAACAGGGCCAGTTACCTCTCGCGAGACCTGCTAGAGAAAATTCACAGTGGGCCACCCTGGCGATACGCGTCGCCTCCTATCGACGCACCTTGTGCTGAGAGAAGCCTCGCGAAAAGCGGACTCCCTATCTTGCCAAACCGCCCCCTGGGGCAGGCGCGCACCATGTCGAAACTTTTTTGAGGGGTGAGGCGCTACGCAACGTACTGTCTGGCGTGATGTTTCTCGGACGGGAGGACATCGACAGGGGAAAGACTTGCAGACAGATGGCGACGATCAACATAACGAGAGTGCGGCCTCGATAACATTGCTGGGCGGCGTCGCGATGGGAACCGGCGTCATGATCGGCGCCGGTATCTTCGCACTGACTGGCCAGATTGCCGAACTGGCTGGACCGCTATTTCCGCTTTCGTTCATTGCCGGCGCGCTGGTTACTTCGCTCGCCGCCTACAGCTACATCAAGATGTCGAACCGCTGGCCCTCCTCGGGCGGCATCGCGATGATCCTTCAGAAAGCCTACGGACCAGGCGTCGTGGCAGCCTCGGCATCGCTCCTGATGGCGCTGTCGATGGTCATCAACGAAAGCCTGGTCGCTCGGACCTTCGCGACCTATGCCTTGCGGCCCTTTGGGCTCGAGAGCAGCGGCATTCTGGTTTCCGTCGCGGCACTGGCGCTCATCGTCTTCGCCTATTTCGTGAATGCGGCAGGCAACA
>JBDONL010000006.1:0-42512 GCA_039831335.1 Sphingomonadaceae bacterium
CAGATTCCCTGAGCAATCAAAGCCAGGAGCGCGTACCTGACTTTCTGGACCGTGGCGGGTTTCGTAGTGCCGATTATGATGTATTTGCCTATCCCATCAGGCATCCCACCGTCATTTCGGATGAACGGTTTGATCGACCTGGATAAGTTGCCCCTTATCGTCCACGCATCTCGCACAGGATCATAAACTGGGAACTGGGTCTCATCGGTGAAGCGCAGTGAGAAGTTCGTTGGCTCCAAGCTGAACAGTTGCACGCTTTCCGCAGGGCGATGAGCGAGCCACCAAGCCTCGGCAAACGCGCCAATGACAATTAGGCTCGCAAGTACGATCCGAGCGCGCATTGATAATGGCCACATGCGAAGCGAATGCCATCTGAGATGAACGTCTGCAACGTTGTCGTGTCCTGACAGGCTGAAGTGGCGGATTTGTCGGGGGGGTGCGACAGTCTGCTTCGCAAGTCGCCAATCGGCAAAACTGCCTTCTTAGCTTTGCATATGCGTTATTGACCGTGCCGGCACTCCGATGACAGTTTCCCCCGCTGCCACATCGCGTGTAACGACGGCACCAGCGCCGATGACCGCGTTCTTACCTATTTTAAGGCCTTGCAGGATCGACGCATTTATTCCGACGAACACATTCGACCCGGCTTGAACACATCCTGCGAGGCGGCCGCCGGGGCAGACGTTGAGGTAGTCTGCAATCTCGCAATCATGGTCAATGCTCGCGGCGTGATTGACTATGGCACCGATGCCAAGGGAAGTGCGCGGGCCTACGACTGCTCCTGCCAGCAAAGCCGATCCCGAGCCAATGGAAGCGCTGGGAGAAACGATCGCAGCGGGATGACAGACACTCCGAAGAGAAGCCCCTTGTTTAATGAGAATTTCGCTCTGCTGACGACGTTGTGCGTTCGATCCACAGGCAATGATGAAATCATTCTCCCGAACGATCTGGGTGCCCGCTATGTCAGTCACGCTCCCGATCCAAGGACAATCGAATATCGTGGGCGGTTCGGCATCACCTATAGTGGCGAAGCCCAACACGTTTTCGCCTGATAGAATGGCTGCCTCATATACGACAGTGGCATGCTGTCCGCTATCACTCGACACTATTATTAACGCCATTGCACTTCCCCGTTCGACGGCGACCATGTCAGTGAACAGGTGGCAGGAAAAGTCCTGTGAATTCCAGCAATGGGGTCGTTGTCGGCTGGTCCGGTATTAGGGTGGAAAGCAGACATTGGGGCTAGCCGCGAAAGAAAAAACGCAAAGCTAGCCAACCGACGGCTATACCGGTTATTCCACCGACGATCCCCACCGTTGATGCCAGTGGTAAAACTACTTCCAACAAGTATTCCTTGACGGAGCCCGGCCAACTGAAACGAGCAAAAGCCAAGCTAGTGAGGGGTGGGATAAGAACGGCTGCTAAAACCGCGACACCACCCACGCCACTCAAGCCTGACAATGGCACCCGCAACGACCCCCGTCGTCAATAAGACCATCACCGCAAAGGCCGCTTGCGCACCCGGCTGGGTGACCGTGTATAAGTCGTGATCCATCTCAGCGTGATACCGCACCGACCTATTGTCCGCTATGTTGTCGTTTCCGGAAAGTCTGGTTTAGGCTTGGAAAACAGTCAATCCGGACATTCGTTTTGACCACCACAGCGCTTGGACGTCTGCGTTGGCACGATGCCACCCCAAAAACTGTCAGTCAGCAAACGGCCCAAGCAACGACATTCTGGGCGTTACCTCATCGGTTATTGGGACCGAGGAGAAATGCAATGGGATACTCACGTTTTGATGCAGCCACGCGGCATCGTCCGGCTTGGAATGCTGCTAAGAATGTCGGCTCCAAGCGTCCGCTGACGCAGAAGCAGATCTGGGCGATCCGCTTTCATCTCGATCGCGAAGGCCGATTGAGGGACAAGGCGGTGCCGCCACTCACAACTGCCTCATTGATTTGCTTCCTTTTGCGCAGATTCCGCTACCTTATTAAAGTCACCATATTTTGCGAGCAGCGCACTCGCCACGCCGTTCGTCCAGCCAAACCCGTCCTGTAGCGGATATTCTCCACCGCCGCCTGGCTTGCGGTTTTCTATATCGTATTTTTCGAGCATCTTTCCGGTCGAGCCATAGGTACGCGCCACCGTCGTGATCCATCGATGTGCGACGTCACGCGCCAAATCCGGTGCGCCATACCGATCGAGACCGGCGATTGCGATCCATTGCAGCGGTGCCCAGCCATTTGGCGCGTCCCATTGCTGACCCGTCTGGACTAAAGTTGTGCGAAGCCCGCCTTGCGCCAGCAGATACTTACGCGTCGTGTTGGCCACCGCCTTCCCCTGCGCAGGCGATGCCATACCGACGTACAAAGGGTAAAGCGTTGCGGCAGAAAGCACCTGTGTCGGTTTGCTCGTCGCGATATTCCAGTCCGCATATCGTGCTTCGGCCTGGTCCCACAGATATTTGTCGACAGCCTTGCTCCGGGTATCGGCGAGACGGTTGAAGCGGGAGGCGCAGACGGCATCTCTTGCAGCACGGCATCCTGCCGCGATGCGGCGCTCCATCGCCCACATCAACGCGTTTAGATCGACGGGTACGATATCGACCGTGCGAATAGTTTCGAGCGATTGCGGGTTGGCCAGCCAACGCGAACTGAAATCCCAACCGCTTTCCGCTGCTGCGCGCAAATCGCGATAGGTCTGCGCTTCCGGCCGTGGTGCAGCCGCTTTTGCCGTCGCGACATCCTCGGCATAGGATTCGTCGCGCGGCGTATCCTTGGCGTCCCAATAGCGGTTCAGCAGGCTGCCATCGGGCATGCGCACTACGTTCTCGCACGCCAAGACACGGAGGCTCAGGCAGTCCTTGCCCTGCATCCAAAAAGCGTATTCCTTGCGTAGCGCCGCGAGCCGACGGGCCTGAACAGCTGCATCCTTCGATTGCGAAATGTCGAGCATCAGCGCAAAGAACGGAGGTTGCGAGCGGCTGAGATAATAGGTGCGCGTACCGTTAGGGATATGTCCGAAACGGTCGATCAGATCGGTGAAGTCGTCGAGCATCGAATCGACCAGATCGTGCCGACCGTCTGCGGCAAGGCCCAGCATGGTGAAGTAGCTGTCCCAATAATAGATTTCGCGAAACCGTCCGCCGGGCACGACATAGGGTTCGGGGAGCGCAATCTTGGACCCGCCGGGAGTTGTTGGTTCCGGCAGGCGAACGAGCTGCGGCCACAGCATCTGGATGTGGCGCCGCATCGGCACAGTTCCGGTGTCGTTGATCCCGGGCACGATGAAATTGGCCAGCACGAAGTCTTTCAGCGCCGTCTTGTCCATCGGCGGGCTTGCCCGATAATCGGCCAAGATTGCCTGCGGATCGCGCTTGGGTGCTGCATCGGCAAAGGTCTTACCGTCATCGAAAACATGATCCAGCTGGACCTGGCGGAAGAGTGTCCCGTAAATCTCTTCAGGAGATACTACATCGGACGCTGCGATCAGTGCCAGCGCGCTCACCAGCGCAAGTGTACCCCGGCGAAAGTTGACCATCTAATCCTACTCCCGACTGACACAATTTATAGCGAAATATCAAAGTGGGCGAAACAGTTCGGACAGTATCATTGGTGAGGAAATTTGCCGGTCTCGGTGCCACTGAAAGCGGACAGTCCTGTCCCGGCCTAATTCGCGCCAAGCTGCCCGCCGCTAAAACATTTGGAACGAACATCACGTTCCTCGCATTTGAACAATGAACATGATCGAACTTTAAACCTTGCTTGGCAAAGCCAAAGATTGCTTGCGATGCTGTCAGTGCTCAAACTCCCGATTTCGGCAATATCGGTCGGTCTCGATTGCCATAATTGTACGATATCTCGGGCATTATATCTCACTTTTCGGCTCTGCATGGAAAGTATGATGGCTAGCTGTATGCCAATTGAAGAGAGCGTATTGCCGCATGCATAAGACTTGGCGCCCTACTTCAATCGAGGGTCATGCCCTGTTGTCGGACGGTCGAACTGCCGCAACCGTTTTTGAAGATGGTACGATCGACTGGTTCTGCCTGCCTAGATTTGACTCCGAAGCCTGTTTTGCGAGCTTGTTGGGAACTGGAGACAATGGGGGCTGGTGGCTTCATCCTATCGGCGAGATCGCAACTTGCGAGCGGCGTTATGAAGACAATTCGTTAGTTCTCGAGACACTCTTTAGAACGGCTGAAGGCGAAGTGGCAGTAATTGACTTCATGCCTCTATCGACCACACAGCCTACTATCGTCCGCATCGTAGAGGGACGGAAGGGATCGGTTGCGATGCGTTCCGACCTCATGCCGCGCTTTTCCTATGGTCGAGTCCATCCTTATGTCGATTATAGAAACGAGAATGAGGTCGTTGCATATGCTGGACCGAACGCGCTTGTCCTTCGTGCCGACAGTGCCCTCAGTCATACTGATCGTGCATTGACTAGTGAGTTCAGAGTGAACTCAGGGGAGAATGTAAGCTTCACGCTCACTTGGTATTCGAGCAGCGGACGACCCCCACAAACGATTGAACCTAAGGCAGCCTTAGCGAAGGCGCGCGAACACTGGACGGAATGGTCGGCAAGGTCGGATTATGCGGGCTTCGCCGAGGATCTCGTCACCCTGTCGCTGGTCGTACTCAAGGGGATGGTGTGCGAAGAGACCGGCGGTATCGTTGCCGCCGCAACCGCTTCCTTGCCTGAACGGCCCGGCGGCACACGCAATTGGGATTATCGCTTCTGCTGGCTGCGCGACGCGGCCTTCACCCTCGTGGCCTTTCTGCGAACCGGGCATGATGACGAAGCGAAGGCATGGATCGACTGGTTGCGGCGCGCACTGGCGGGCGAGCCGATTGCAGTGCAGCCATTCTATGCCATAGATGGCAAGCGTCACACGGTCGAATGGGAGGCCGACTGGCTTGCCGGTTTCGGCGATGCAAGGCCGGTGCGTTTCGGCAATGGCGCTGTCGACCAACTCCAGCTCGACATCTTCGGCGAGGTCATCGACACACTCTATCTCGCCCAGCGGCACGGTATCGGCGGCGACGACACACGACTGGTCGCCAATCTGGCGCACTGCCTTGAAGACATCTGGACCGAACCCGACGCGGGGATCTGGGAAGGGCGCGGAGGGGCGCAGCAGCATACCTATTCCAACGCCATGTGCTGGGCCGCATTCGATCGAGCGGCGAGGATGCTCGCCCGACAATGCCCCGAGGATGCGAAGCGGTGGCGCGATCTGGCAAGCGAGGTCCAGGCCCGCACACTCGCCTTGGGATTCGACAGCGAGGTTGGCGCCTTCACCCGCGTGTTCGGCAAGCCGGAGCTCGATGCATCGGTGTTGCGCCTGCCGCTGGTCGGCTTCATCGACGCGAACGACAAACGTATGCTGCGCACAGTCGCCGCTATCGAGCGCGAGCTCAGCGAGGATGGCCTGCTCTATCGTTATTCCACGCAAGAAGTCGACGATGGGGTCGGTGGAGGAGAAGGAGCATTCATAGCGGTCAATTTCTGGCTTGCCGACGTTCTCGCGATGCAGGGGCGCCAGAGCGACGCCGAGGCGCTGTTCCATCGCATGGCGGGCATGGCCAACGATCTCGGGCTGCTCACCGAGGAGATTTGGGTCAGGGACAAGCGCCCCGTTGGGAATGTCCCGCAAGCCCTGTCGCACCTGGCGCTGATCAACAGTGCGATCACAATCAATTCTAAGGGTAGGCCACCGCGGATGGATCGCGACCAAAATTAGCATCCCTTAAAGAATCGTCTCCAAGCGACTTTGAAACTGAATTTCTGTGCGAATGCCAATCCATAGCATAGCAGAGCCGCTGTTGCATTTGCGATGAAAGCAAGCCTCGAGCATTTGCCGCCTGACTAACAGCGTGAGCTCGAACGAGTGGTGCAAATCCTGTTCGAGAAGTTTGGCTATGGGGTGGCAAACGCAATTTCTGCATAGAACAAACAGGCCCGTATCCCAGTGGTGCTGAGCGGTGCAAATATCGGCAGGATTAAAATCACCGGCGAGTTCGCACGGATATTTCTGGAATCTTCATGTAATTCTCGAGCGGGAACATGGCTGATTGACAGTGAGGATAGGGAGGCTGACCGCTTCGTTTCATTTAGCACACCCAGGCGAACTGGCCGCAACCAGGTCTGCTGTGTCAATGCTGTCTAAATGTGAATTCTTCCGTGCAGCCTCATTAAAGGCATCTAGCCTAGGCGTAGCGTTACGCATGAGGGAACTTCACTGTCCGCCTGATCATTGAATTCCTGCGATCCTTCTTCAGGTCCCGAGGGTGCCATGACCGAACAAGCCACTGCCCGACGCAGCATAGCTGCCTATGCTCTAGCATTGATCATAGGTGGATTGGGGGTGGTGTTCACGGTTGGCGGGATCTGGCTGCTTCTCGTTGGTGGATCTGCCTATTATCTCATTGTGGGCGCTGCGATGATGATTTCAGGGGGACTGCTTTTTTACGGTCGGCCTTCGGGTTTGTGGCTTTACGCGGCGGTGTTTGCGCTCACAGTTCCATGGGCATTGTGGGAAGCAGATGCCAACCCTTGGGCGCTCGTGCCTCGCCTTGTCGGTCCCGCCGCATTACTGATCGTGGTCGCGTTGCTGTCCCCTTTTGTAAACCGCCCCACCAAATGGCCGGTAGCAGTGTCAGCCGCCTTCGGTACGCTCGTATTTCTCGGACTCATCCTCTGGGCTGAAGCCGCTGCGCAGCCTAGTCGGGTCGTGGCTGCTCTGCCGCCCGTCTCCTATCCAGCTGGTGCCCAGGCAGTTGGTGCTGACTGGCCAGCTTGGGGTGGCACCAATGCAGGAGAGCGTTTCTCCACGCTCAAACAGATCACGCCGGCAAACGTTGCCCATTTGCAGCGAGCCTGGGTAGCGCATACGAGGGATTTACCTGAAGGAAAGCTCGAACGAGGCACATATTCTCCCGAGACCACACCAATCAAAATTGGTCATCGGATGTACCTTTGTACCGCGATGAACGTTCTCATCGCGCTTGATCCTGCAACCGGCCACGAAATCTGGCGCTATGATCCCAAGGTGGATCCTGCATCCATTCCCTATGGCGCAACCTGCAGGGGTGTCGCTTATTGGAGCGACCACGAACAGGGGCACCAGCCAAAGCTTTCCGCCACGGTATCCAACGGCACTCAAGCGCGAACCATCACCAAAGCGTCAGCAGGCTCCGCTCTATGCTCCGAGCGGATTGTCGAGGCGACCCTCGATGCACGTCTGATCGCGGTCGATGCGGCCAGTGGTACGCCTTGCCCCGACTTTGGTGTAAACGGGCAGGTCGATACAAAAGTGGGGTTGGGGCAGGTCTATCCTGGCATGGCCGCCATTACCGCGCCGCCGGTGATTGTGCGTGACGTTATCGTTACCGGGCGCCAAGTGCTGGATAACGAGAAGGATAACGCGCCTTCCGGTGTAATCCAGGCCTACGACGTCAAGACCGGCAAGCGTAGATGGGCGTGGGACCTTGGACGCCCGGGGCATTATGATTGGCCCAAACCTGGTGAAACCTTCACGCGCGGAACCCCCAACATGTGGACCACCGCCTCGGCAGACGAGGAGCTTGGCTTGGTCTATATTCCTACTGGCAACAGTGCGGACGATTACTGGAGCAGCGATCGCAGCGACGAGGAGAATAGGTTCAGCAGCTCACTGGTCGCCCTGGATGCGGAAACAGGCAAGCCCGTTTGGCATTTCCAGACCGTTCACAAAGACGTCTGGGACTATGATCTCGGTAGTCAGGTGACACTGATCGACCTACCGAATGGAACGCCCGCTGTCATCCTGCCCTCCAAGCAGGGCGATCTCTATGTCCTCGACCGGCGAACCGGCAAGCCACTTCACGACGTGATCGAAAAGCCGGTGCCAGGGGGTGGAGAAGAACCACAGCAGCGCTCACCGACGCAGCCCTTCTCGATGTTCGCTAATCTGCGCAAGCCCGACCTCCACGAAAGGGATATGTGGGGTATATCCCCAATCGACCAGATGATCTGTCGAATCCGTTTCCGCCAGGCATCATATAACGGCATCTACACCGCTCCGACTGCAAAACGGCATTGGATCGAATATCCGAGCTATAATGGCGGTTCGGACTGGGGATCTGTGGCAGTCGATCCTACGCGCGGCGTTATCGTTGCCAATTATAACGACATGCCCAACTACAACGTCCTCGTTCCGCGCCAGATCGCCGACAGGAAGGGGTGGCACCCCCGTGGTCCGGAGGGCAATAAGGGAAGCGGAGCTGCCGAGGGCGAAGGTGCCGCAATGGCTGGAGTGCCCTTCGCGGTTAATGTCAATGCCGGGTGGAAGTTCAAACCCACAGGACTGCTCTGTAAGGAGCCGCCCTATGGTTGGATCCGCGCGCTCGATCTTAAGTCGGGAAAGACGATCTGGGATCGTCCCTTCGGATCTGCTCGGGCGAACGGCCCATGGGGAATGAAGCTGGGTCTTCCGTGGACAATCGGGACACCCAACAACGGTGGCTCGGTCGTTACCGCAGGCGGATTGGTTTTTGTCGCTGCGACCACCGACAACCTCATCCACGCCATCGATCTGAAGACGGGCAAGGAGCTTTGGCACGACGCACTACCCGGAGGCGGGCAAGCCAATCTCATGACTTATTCGGTCAATGGAAAGCAATATGTCGTGGTGATGGCAGGGGGCCATCACTTCATGAATACGCCCATCAGCGATGCAGTTGTAGCTTACGCGCTCCCGTAGAAATTTTAGTATGGATATCAGCATATGCCTCCCATCCTGGGCTTGAATGCCCATGAGACAGACAAATAAGTCAGCACACGCAGATCGATGGAAAGGTGCAACCCGTGCTTGCCGATTGACACAATCTCTTAGCAGATTTGTTGATTTGCAGCGGGCTTGTCTGGCGAGTACGGCTGAAATTGTCAGCCGTACCGGAGTGCCCGAGATGATCCGCCGCGTAGTCCTTGCCGTCACAGTGCTGCTCTTAAGCACAGCGGCTACGCCAGCCAGCTTCGAAGCGCGTGTTTTGCCGCAACCTGTCGCGCCGAGAAAAGACGTTCAACCTTTCATCGCGGTTCCAGCCGGCACAATAGCGCTAACGCATGTGCGGGTTATCGACGGCACCGGGGCCGCGCCGCAAGAGGATCGGACCGTTATAATCAGGGGAAGCAAAATCGAGGCAGTCCGGCAGGCTTCAGCGCCAATACCCGCCGATGCAAAGGTGATCGACCTTACAGGTCACAGTGTGCTTCCGGGTCTTGTCGGCATGCACGATCACTTGTTCTACATAGCTCGCCCCAACCTTACCGACAAAGGCAGTTTTGATGCTCCGCTCGCAGTACCGGAAATGCTTTACTCTGCTCCACGGCTCTACCTTGCCGGCGGGGTCACCACCATCCGCACCACTGGGAGTGTTGAGGGCTATACGGACCTAAACCTCAAGCAGCAGATTGACGAAGGCAAACTGCCCGGTCCGCATATCGATGCAACCGCGCCTTATCTTGAAGGCAAGAACGATATCTTCCTGCAGATGCACCAGCTTACCGGCCCGAATGATGCTCGGCGCATGGTGGACTATTGGGCCGCGATGGGTGCGACATCCTTCAAGGGTTATATGCACATTACTCGCGACGAGCTGAGGGCAGCCATCACGCAAGCGCACAAGCTGGGACTGAAGGTCACCGCTCACCTGTGCGCGGTAACATATCGCGAGGCAGCCGCGCTGGGTATTGACGACCTTGAACATGGCTTCTTCGTCAACACAGAAGATGATCCGGGAAAGGAACCTGACAAATGCACCTCCGGGGATGGAGCGCCAACGGTCGCAAAAATGAAGGCCGGCTCGGACGAGGCAAAGAAATTGATAGATTTGCTGATCGCCCGTCATGTCGCGATCACCTCAACCCTGCCGGTGTTTGAAATCACTCCACAAGGTCGCCCAGCCTTGCCAGACCGCGTGAGGCAAGTGATGTCTCCGGAAAGCGCAGCCGACTATGACAAGCTCGTGGCCATTTCCGCTTCGGCGCCTGCGCAAACTCTTGCTAGCCGTTATGCTGCCTTTCGCAACGGAATGGCTCTTGAACGTGAGTTCGCATCGGCGGGCGGCCTCCTGATTGCCGGCCTCGATCCAACGGGGGCGGGTAACGTCGTCCCCGGCTTCTCCGATCAGCGCGAGCTGGAGTTGCTGGTGAAGGCAAGCTTTACTCCTCTCCAGGCAATTCGCATTGGAACGCTCAATGGGGCAATTTTCGAAGGGCTCGACAATCGAATTGGCTCGATCGCACCGGGTAAGGATGCTGATCTTGTCGTCGTCCGAGGGGATCCCTCGCACAGAATTAGCGACATCGAGAACGTCGAATACGTCTTCAAGGATGGTGTAGGATATGACCCGCAAAAACTGATCGCCTCTACCTCAGGAGACTATGGACGTTTCTGAGTTGGATGATCGCTGAACTGGCCAAAGATGCGCTGTCTTTGCGAAAGACCGGCGCAGGAGGGCCGCGCAACTCCTGCGCCGGTCCTGTAGCCGGCCCCGGGATGAGGGACATGGGCCGACCGCTATCGGTCATTCATTCAATGGCCTGGAATGATCATTGTTCCACGCACGAGAGCTGCTCCTAGTCGGTCCCCGCTTTATCACTGCTATCAAAATCCCATTGGGACATGATGTGATCTGTCGTTGCTCGCTATTGCTGGACTTTATCATGCGATGTCGCGAGTTTCTGCCGGGCTGACCAAATTATGGTATGGCCTTTGTTAACTCACCTCCCAAATCTTGTTCTTGGAATATCGCAGCCTTCCCAGGCAATTATCGCCATCCCACACGGTTGCCACTTGGCCACCACCAATGCGCTCCACTATCGAAAAGGCGGGGTGCGGATCTTCGTCATCAAAGTCGAATTCTTGTATCTTGGATGTCTGAGAGTCTTCCAGTCGAAGCTTGTATCTGGACACGATCTCCTCCTTGAGGATCCCGATCTCCGGAAAGAATTGCGGGCTGACGCATGGGTATCCGCCAGCCCGGTCCCGCGCGGGGATCTGGGACAGATATAGACGCGGAACATGAAACCAACTGTCCCAAACGGAGACAGTTCCGGATGATGCCAGCTATCGAGCAATTGCATTGGGAACCCGAAGGAGCGAAACAAATGTTCCTCTCGTTCGCTGATCTCAGCGAGCGGAGGAGAGAATGATTGCACGTGCATATTGGCCGGGACAGATTGGTCTAGCGCTGGTTTCGATTGCCGTCGAAGACTATCCGGCGAGCAACTCGGGAGCGACGATCAGGTTCAACCAGACCCATGAACCGAGCGGTAAGCGGATCGCCTATGAAAAGGTTGTACCCGGTATCGGCCCTGTCGATAGCGACGAGATCATGAAGGGCTACCAAAGGTCCAAGAGTGAATATGTGCTGCTTGAGGAAGAAGAAAGTGAAGCGGTCAAGATCGAGAGCCGCAAGACGCTCGAACTTGTACGGTTCGTCGAGGCGCACGAAATTGACCCGCTTTATTTTGAAAAGCCCTCTTACGTGACATCTAAGGACGAGCTTGCCGAACAAGCACCTGAGGCATCTGGCTCCGATGTTATCGGCTTAATGGCGGCGTTGAAGAGGTCGTTCGACGGCAAACAGCCGTCCTCTCGCAAGGCCAAATCAAAAGCCAGATCCAGAAGGAGTTGCTGAGGCAATGCAGCTCAACCAGCCGGTCGTTGTCCTGTGGTTCGATTGGGATCTGATTGCTCGGTTGGGCGTGGCCGCTGTGCTCGGATTGTTGCTCGGTCTTGATCGTGAGCTGCGTGGACACGCAGCAGGAATGCGCACCCATGGGTTGATCTGCTTTTCTTCTGCCGCAATGACTGTGTCGGTTATCGCGCTCTATTTCGAATTGGGCGGCCTGCGCATGGACCCGCTGCGCATCTACGAAGCGACAGGTGCATTTATTGGGATCATCGGTGCGGGTCTGATCGTCTTCAGCAAGGGGCGTCTACACAATATCACCACGGCAGCGCATCTCTGGCTCGCAGCGGTTATCGGCATCGCATGCGGAGCGGCGCAATGGCCGCTTGTAGTGATTGCTGCGCTCATCAGCCTGCTGATGCTGACCCTCTTGCGGTTCGTTGAAGCGAAGGACCGGGAAAGAATTTCGAACGAGAAGGAGCCATGAGCAAGTCTGCTGGGCGTGTTTCTCCCGAATATCCAACCATAGATCGAATTATCAGGAACAATTGGCCATCGCGAAACGTCGGTTCGATAATCGCGCTCTAGGTGGAGATGGGTAGTGAAAATTCACGACTGCATGGCTTCGACGATTTGGACGATTGACGAGGACTGTTCGCTGCGCGAAGCGGCCGTGATCATGAATGAGCGCGATATAGGAGCGCGTCCTGTAGCCAGAGGCGATCGGGTGGTTGGTATGCTGACCGATCGCGATCTTGCAATCCGCGGAATCGGAAGGGGTGCCGATCCAGACGTGAGGGTGGCCGAAGCGATGAGTTCAGCACCGGTTTTTTGCTTTCAAAGCGACGAGATCTCGGACGCGCTGCGGGCGATGGGCGATCAGCAGATACGACGTCTGATCGTTGCCGATGAGAACAACGAGCTTGTAGGAGTTGTCGCGTTATCGGACTTGCTGAAGGTCGAGGCCGCAGTCGGTCTCGAAGCCCTGGCTGCGGTCATTGTTCCCTCGCAAACTCATTCTCAAAGCCTGCATTGAACCAACAACCTTGATCGATGACTGGCTGGCAACAGTTAGACTTGCTGCCGCCGAAGAGGCAGCTTCCCGCCAAGCAACAGACGCAATGGCCCTCGTAGGAAGAGGAGGATATGTTCATGCCGACCTTCAGACTGGAATACAAAGACGACATGCACGGTGTCGCCAAATATCTCGATTTCGAAGCGCTGGATGCGGGTGCTGCGCTGAAGATCGCCAAGCAAGAGGCAAAGGGCCGGTGGGGACGCCTGTCGCAGGATGGTCAATTCCTGTGCGATCTTGAGCATCTTGACAGTGGAGATGCTAACCTCTGGGTTGTCTCTCCTTCGGGCGAACATGCACTTCCCTGAACAGGTGGCTGTTGCGATCCTCTTCAGGGTAGGCATCCGCCTGTAGGATAATGAATCGTTATAGCGCTCGAGCATTTATGTTTGGATTTGATCTGGAAAGCTGCACAGCTTTTCCGCGTCAATGTTCGAAGGTGTCCGTTTGGCGGGACAGAGCGCGGTTTAGCCTCATTCCTCGCACTTCACGCTGTACTTTAGATCAAGGAACATCACCGGCTACAGCGTCGTTGATGCAATATGACATCCGCGCAATTCAATGGCACCCCAAAGCGTAGCTATGAAACGACACCCGACCTCTCAAACGTCGTTTCAGTGGAAGATTTGCGAGCAAAAACCCACAAGCTCATGCCGCGGTTCGTGCTGGAATATCTCGAAGGCGGGGCAGGCGAGGAAGCCACGCTAGTGCATGAGCGCGAATCATTTTCGAACTGGTGCTTCATGCCGCACACCTTGGTCGACGAAAGCAATCGCAGCGTAGCAGTCCCTATCCTGGGGAAGACGGCGGAGATGCCACTGGTCGTGGCACCGACAGGTCTAAACGCAGTATTCCGGCATCATGGTGACATTGAACTCGCGACAGGGGCGGCGCGATGCGGAGTGCCTTTCACGCAAAGCACCATGTCAAACGATCCGATGGAGGACGTTGCGCAAGTTCCGGGCTTGCGACATTGGTGGCAACTCTACGTGTTCGGCGGTGACGAAATCTGGCAGGAGTTGGTCGACAGGGCTGCGAAGAATGGTTGCGAGGCGCTCGTCCTGACCACCAATTCGCAAATCTTCGGGCGGCGCGAATGGGACCAACGTGCACGCACATCTTCAGGTTTCCCCAACTTCTCGAGCATTTTTGATGCTGCCCTCCATCCACGTTGGCTGGCCAAGACAATGCTCCATGGCATGCCGCAATTTGCTAATGTCATTGATTTCATCCCCAAAGATCGGCGCAGTTTTTTCGACAGTGCGAATTGGATCAGGGAGCAGATGCCCAGGTCGCTGAGTTGGGACGATGTTGCGAAAATTAGGGATCGGTGGAGAGGTCCTTTTTTCATTAAGGGAATTCTCAACCTGCAAGACGTCCGTCACGCTCGCGACAGCGGCGTGGACGGGATCGTGCTGGGAACCCATGGTGGACGTCAGGGCGATTGGGAAGTGAGCGCGCTCGATATATTGGAGGAAGCACGAAAGATCGTTGGCCCCGAGTTCCCGCTCTTCATGTCCGGAGGCGTACGGCGCGGCTCGGATATTCTCAAGGCGCGTGCGCTCGGTGCAGACGCCGTCATGACCGGGCGAGCCATGCTCTATGGCCTCTGCGCCTTCGGAGCGGACGGAGTGGCAAAGGCGATCCAGCTACTCAGAGACGAAATGATGAATGAGATTGGCCAGATTGGCCTCGCCAGTCTTGATCACATTTCTGCTGATATAATGGTCTCGAAGAGTAAGCTGCCCCTCTCCCAATGAGTTGGCAATTCATGGGCAAGGCCAGGCTAGAGTTGTCATCAACGCTACTTCGGCCGCCCGGCTATCAAGCCGGGTATGTTGGACTACGACGGGACGATCGCTTTCGATCACGCTCGAATATCCGATTCCGGCCGGAAGTGGTTCGGGATCATTGAAGTCGTTGAACCGCAGATGCCGAGTGCGCTGCGCGGGAACGGAAAAAACATAGGGCCCGGTCGGCGCCTTGTCGGAAAAATATAGCGTAACTTTAACCTCTGCATTCTCGTCTCCGGCGTTGAGAATGCATATTGCCTCATGGCTTTTTAAAGCGTGGTCGGCATTCACCATGCTTTGTGGTGGGATGTAGCCCTCGGGAATCACCCATCTCCTCGCGCCGATATTTGGCATATTGATTTTCCTTGGTTTTCGAATGGTCATTTTTGGAACGAGGATGCCGCCGCTTCGTTTCCCAAAGATAAGGAGGGATAAGCGAGCGAGGACACCGCCCATGGCCCAAAACGTTTCCGAATTCATCTGGCAAAGACTTCATGACTGGGGCGTGCGCCGCATCTTTGGGTACCCTGGAGATGGGATAAACGGGCTTGTTGGTGCACTGGATAAACTGAAGGACAAGTTCGAGTTTGTCCAAGTCCGGCACGAGGAAATGGCTGCCTTCATGGCCAGCGCCCATGCCAAGTTTACCGGCGAATTGGGTGTTTGTCTGGCGACTAGCGGTCCGGGCGCATCGCATCTCCTGACTGGCCTTTACGATGCACGTATGGATCATATGCCCGTGTTGGCAATAACAGGGCAACAGGCGCGCACCGCGGTTGGCGCGCACTACCAACAAGAACTCGACATGACGTCGATGTTCAAGGATGTGGCCGGTGCCTTCACCGGTTATGCCATGGTTCCCGCCCAAGTCCGACACCTAGTTGATCGCGCTGTTCGTATCGCGCTTGGTCGACGCAGAGTGACGGCTCTGGTTGTCCCCAATGATTTGCAGGAAGAGGAAATGGAGGCGCCGCCGCGCAAACACGGTGCAGTTTTCTCCGGTATTGGTTGGTCCCAACCCAAGGTTGTTCCCGAAGGTGCAGATCTTCAACGAGCTGCCGAAGTGCTCAATTCGGGTAAGAAGGTTGCTATCCTCGCCGGTGCCGGTTGCAATGGCGCAACGGATCAGGTGATTGAAATTGCCGACAGACTGGGCGCGGGTGCTGCAAAGGCATTGCTCGGCAAAGATGTCCTGCCCGACGATCTTGACTGGGTTACCGGTTCCATTGGTCTGCTGGGAACGAAGCCCAGTTACGATCTCATGATGGAATGCGATACTTTCCTAATGCTCGGTTCGGGCTTTCCTTATTCAGAGTTCCTGCCTCAGGAAGGACAAGCACGCGGTGTGCAGGTGGATATTGATCCTGGCATGCTGTCGATACGTTTCCCGCACGAATTCAATTTGCAAGGTGATGTCGGCGCAACCATCGAAGCCTTGCTGCCCTTGCTGAAAGAAAAAGCGGATACGAGCTGGCGGAAGAAGATTGGGGTCTGGAAGAAGGAATGGCTCGAAACGCTAGAAGAGCGAGCTATGGTTGAAGCTAAGCCGGTTAATCCCCAGCGCGTATTTCACGAGCTGTCGCCGCGCCTTCCCGACAATGCCATTCTCACGAGCGATTCCGGCTCATGCGCGAACTGGTATGCGCGCGATCTCCAGTTTCGTCGCGGCATGCGTGGGTCCCTATCGGGCGGACTCGCATCAATGGGGGCAGGCGTACCCTATGGCATAGCGGCAAAATTCGCGTTTCCCGAACGCCCTGTGATCGTCTCGGTTGGGGACGGGGCAATGCAGATGAACAATATGGCAGAGCTCGTCACTATCAAGAAATATCACGAGAAATGGCCCAACCAGACATTTGTGGTTTGCGTACTCAACAATCGCGATCTCAATCAGGTTACGTGGGAACAGCGCGTTATGGAAGGCAATCCGCGCGCCGAAATCACTCAGGATATTCCTGACGTGCGCTACAGCAAATTCGCCGAAATGATTGGTCTTAAGGGGATTTATGTGGACGATCCCGACCAACTTGGCGCAGCCTGGGATGAAGCGCTCGCATCGGACGTGCCCACAGTGCTCGAAGTGCGTACCGACAAGGAAGTACCTCCCCTTCCGCCCCATATCACCTTCGACCAGGCCGAGGCTTTCATGAGTACTGCCATCAAGCGTGATCCGGACGAAGGTCACATGATCAAGGGCAGCGTAAAGCAGGTTCTCAGCAGTGTATTCGCGCATGAGGACCATTGATCTGAAGTCCCCTCGTACCGATGCCGCACGGTTGATTGGCGGCGGGGCAGTTCTGATTGCGAGCTCAGTGCTGGCGGACAGCGCAATGGAGCATTATCGTGGTAGCTTCGCCAATCCGGCAATGGTTGCGCCGCTAGCGGCGTCGACGGTTTCAATCGCTGTCAATTCATTCGCCGGAGACGGAAGGAGTGCGGGCAGTTTTGCACCTGCTAGCCACGCTGCTGCCGCCGCGGTAGGAACTGCCGGCCTGGGCTTTCATGTGTATAACATCCTTCGCCAGCCAGGCGGCTTAACTTTGTCTAATCTGTTCTACCAGGCGCCAATCGGTGCACCGGCAGCGCTTGTGCTCGCGGGAACCTTTGGGAGCCTCTCCCATCGCTTGTCGGTCGGGAAAAACTCTATCGGTCCGATCGACTTGGGGTCCGGGCGCTGGCTAGCTGCTCTCACTGCATTTGGTATCATGGGGACTGTAGCAGAGGCAGGCCTGCTGCATTTTCGGGGAGCCTTCCACAATCCCGCAATGTGGCTTCCGATCACTCTTCCCTCGTTGTCCGCCGCAGCTTTGGCCAAGGCGGCGCTCACAGCCCGGGGGGGCACGATTACCACTGCATTACTGGCCGCGACGGCAGCGGTCGGTCTCGTGGGCGCGGCCTTCCACGCATACGGCGTTAGTCGCAACATGGGCGGATGGAAGAACTGGCGGCAGAATTTGCTCGCGGGTCCCCCATTGTCGGCGCCGCCTGCCTTTACCGGCTTGGCCATTATCGGCCTGGGGGCAATGCTGCTGATGAGTCGCAGCGCCCGTGGATGATCGCTTTGCCAGCTATGATGTCACGGACAAGCACGATTCCCTTAGCTGGAATGAGCCGACCAGAACGGCTGTCGCCGAGCGATGTACGCTTCAAATAGCCGATGACGTACTGACAGACGCTCAATTGGCGACCCTGTGCCGCGCAAAAGAGCGCCTCTGCCCCGATTTTCCCGGTCGTCCCCCGACCACGACCTTAGCAATGATTGTGCAACGGATTGCCCGGAAAATCCAGGACGGGACGCGACACCATGCACTACCGGAAGCTGCCGAATGCTGGCGGCGTGGGCTCGATGCGATCGAGGCAGAAGCGCAGGCGCGTTTCCGTAGTGCGTTCGCAGCTCTCGAAGATGCTAAAGCGGATGTTGTCTTACGCGCCGTGCAACATGGCGATGTGCAGGCGGAGGAATGGGATAGGCTTCCGCCCCAGCTGTTCTGGTCTCAGCGTCTCCTCAACGACTTGGTCTCGGCACACTGGGCACAGCCGCAGGCATGGAGCGCAATGGGCTTTGGCGGCCCAGCCTCTCCACGCGGTTATGTGCGCCTCGCAGCCAATCGCCGCGATCCATGGGAAGCGATCGAACAGGGCGATACACCGCGCTTCGGTTGGCCGCGTCACCATGGAGGCACGAAATGACCGCCGACCCACTGATGAATCCCCGTGCCATAGAGGGCAGGGCGCCCGACGTCATGACTCCGGGCGGCTGGGTTCCGATGCGCGATTATGGCGAGGAAGAGGTCGATTTTGTCATCGTGGGCACGGGTGCGGGGGGAGGTACGCTTGCCTGTAAGCTCGCCGAGGCAGGCTTTTCCGTAATCGCAATGGATGCTGGTCCCTATTGGCGCCCATTGGAAGATTTTGCGTCCGATGAGACTGAACAATCCAAGCTCTACTGGAACGACACGCGGGTCGTCGATGGCGACAATCCGCTGACCATGGGAGCAAACAATTCGGGCAAGTCGGTCGGCGGATCGACTGTTCACTTTGCCATGGTCTCACTTCGCTTTCGCCCTGAATGGTTCAAGAGCCGCAGTCTGCTGGGATATGGAGCAGACTGGCCCATCGACTGGGAAGAAATGTGGCACTATTATCGCGAAGTCGAAAAGACTCTGCATATTTCTGGGCCTGTGACCTATCCTTGGGGGCCCAAGCGGCCGCGCTACCCATTGCGTGCGCACCCCCTCAATGCAGCAGCCAAATATCTCGCTCGTGGTGCCGAAGCTCTTGGGTCAAAATGGACCGAAACCCCGCTCGCCACGCTATCGGCGCCGATCGGTAAGGCACCTCCTTGCGTATATCGAGGGTTTTGCGTTACCGGTTGCTCGACCAATGCCAAGCAATCGGTGCTTAACACATGGCTACCCCGAGCCTTGGCCAGCGGGGCAGAGATCCGCGATCTGGCCATGGTTGGCCGGATCGAAACAAGGCGTGGCAGGGCAACCGGCGTCCAATATCTGCGCAATGGGATCTGGCATTTCCAGCGGGCGCGCAATGTAGTGGTTGCCGGATACGCAATCGAGACGCCGCGATTGCTGTTGAATTCGGCCAATGACGAATTTCCCGATGGTCTCGCAAACAGTTCCGGGTTGGTTGGCAGGAACCTGATGGTACAGCTTAATCAGGCTGCCTGGGGTACGACCGACGACGAAATGCGATCTTACAAGGGGCCCCCAAGCTTGGCGATAAACGAGCATTGGAACTACGAAGATCGAGGCAAGAATTACCATGGCGGCTGGGCCTATATGAGCCAGGGGCCATTACCGGTAACTTGGGCCAAGACTCTGGCTCTCGGTAAGGGGCTTTGGGGCGAGGAACTTCTCGACGAGATGGAGCGAGCGAACCACTCGGTGGGCCTCAAAATGGTTGGAGAGGTTCTGCCCTATGATCACAACCGGGTAACCCTGGACGAAGAAACAGACCAATACGGCCTACGTGTCGCCCGCGTTACCTATTCGCATGGGGACAACGAACGCGCGATGATCGATCATGCGGTCGACTACATGGACCGTGCGCTTGAGGCGGCAAGAGTAACGGAGCGCTGGCGAGAGATGGATGATACATGTCATCTCAACGGAACCGCCAAGATGGGGTTTGATGCCGCCACCAGCGTGGTCAACTGCGACTGCCGGAGCTGGGACATTCCCAATCTATGGATCTGTGACGGATCGGTCTTTCCCACTGTCGGCGGAGTCAACCCCTCACTGACTATTCAGGCTATCGCCTGCCGGACCGGAGACCGCATTACCCAGATGGCAAAACGCGGAGAATTGTAGATGAACAAGAGACATCCCGACCGTCCAGTTGTCGTGGTCACCGGCGCATCGGCAGGAGTGGGCCGTGCTGTCGTGCGCCGGTTCGCTCGCGACAAGGCCAAGATCGGCCTGATTGCCCGTGGCGTCGATGGTCTGGAAGGCGCGCGCGAAGAAGTCGAAGCAGCCGGAGGAGAGGCGTTGGTTTGTCCCTGCGATGTCGCCGATTACGATGCCGTCGAAGCGGCGGCCGAGAAAATCGAAAACACGTTGGGGCCGATCGATATCTGGGTAAATGTCGCTTTCGCTGGCGTATTCTCTCGGTTCGTCGACATGGACCTAGCAGATTTTAAGCGGGTCACCGAGGTGACATATCTCGGTCAAGTGCATGGGACTATGGCCGCACTGAAGCGAATGGTGCCTCGTGATCGCGGGTCGATCGTGCTCGTCGGCAGTGCCTTGGCCTATCGCGGTATTCCACTGCAATCTGCCTATTGCGGCGCCAAGCACGCGATCCAGGGATTCCAGGATTCCGTGCGCTCTGAATTGATCCACGCAAAGTCGAACGTTGATCTCGGGATGGTGCATCTACCCGGCGTCAACACCCCGCAATTCGACTGGATTCGTACCAATATGCCGGGCAAACCCAAACCAGCCAGTCCGCCATACCAGCCAGAAATCCCTGCCGAAGCGATTCACTTCATGGCGCACACCGGGCGCAAGTCGATCAAATTGGGCTGGCCCAGCTGGCAAGCGATTTACGGAGATTACTTCGCCTCGCCGCTATTGGATCGTTATCTCGCTGCCACGGCAGTGAGTGGTCAACAGGCCGAAGAGCCGGTTTCGCCAGAACGGCAAGACAACTTGTACAGTCCTGTCTCGGGTGACCACGGAGCGCATGGACGGTTTGATGCGAGTGCTCGTACTACGAGTAGCCAGCTTTGGCTGACGCGTCATCGCGGGCCACTATTGGCTGGTGCTGTCGCGCTTCTGGCCGGAGCCTTCAGCTGGACGCTTTCGAGTCAAAATCCATAATCGCTGGCGATTCTTGTGTGGGTTCACGTTCAATCGTTGAGTCTATTCCACGTGCCTGGAGATCTTGAGTAGACGAGGCAAGGTGCGGCAAAAGAATTTCGCGGCGTGTCTGGCGGCAAGGGCGTTGTCGAGCAGTTCAAGGGAATGAACTAATACTCTTGCAGGCTCCTCCGGCTTACAATGGCAGGACGGAACAATCTCGTTCGGAGAACCATTGATTGACTGGGCTCAAGCGAGGAGGCCGAAATGCAAATTGAGAGCTGTATGGAGTCCGGAGTGCATGCCATTCCGGTGAACACCACCATTCAGTCAGTCGCGCAAGCAATGGCAACGTTCGAAATCGGTTGTATGCCGGTGGTGGCTAACGAGAAGCTGGTCGGAATAGTTACCGATCGTGATATAACGCTTCGAGGAATAGCACGCGGCCATGGTCCGGGTGCCAAGACATCCGAAGTGATGACGATAGAAGTCTTGTATTGCAGGGCTCACGACGAAATCGACGATGTGCTCGACAAGATGGCGCAGAAGCAGGTTCGTCGACTGCCAGTCATTGATGACAATGATTGCCTGATAGGCGTCGTTTCCGTTGCTGATCTGACCCGAGCCAGCCCAGTAGAGGGAGGGGAAAGTCTCGTGCAGATTACCCGGCGATCGCATTCGCATTCCCAGCGATTGCCATCCAGTAGTCATGCCGCACCGCTTGGGAAGCAAGGCATCGAAGCTGCAAACGACGGCGGCGCGACATCTGGTCGAACTGCACCGCGCAAAGCAAAGCCGGCGCGACCGCTCATCTCATCCAAGCGTGTCGAGGGCACACCTGTGTTCCGCCCCAACGGTGATCGGATCGGGTCTGTGGATCATTTCATGGTCGATAAATTAACCGGCCAGGTTGAATATGTCGTTCTGAGTTTCGGCGGCTTTCTCGGGCTAGGCGAGGAACTGAGACCCTTGCCTTGGCAGGCGCTCGAATACAGCCAAACCTTCGACGGCTATGTTGTCTCTGCCGACGACGATACATTTCGTAATAGCCCATTTGTCAGAGGCGGATCGGCGCCCGATTACGATAGCGCTTATGCGAGGTCACTGTATGAATTTTGGGGGATTCCCCTCTGAGTAGGCCCGCCCTGACACGGAGTTCACGTTAGGCGATGCTTCGTCGGCGAGAAGAGACTGTAACTGCGATCGCCTAAAGGAAAGACGCACCCAACCGGGTCGCAGGTGTCGGGTGCGTCTTCATCAGGCACATTAACGTTCAATCCAGACTACGGCCAGACCGACTTTAACAAATGATAGACTGTTCTCTTGGTATCGGCCGGAATTGGCCTCCTGATCACTCACAATCTTCACTGTCTAGCTTCTCGTCGACCGCCAAGAAATTTGGTGTCTGGTGTTAAGCTGCGTGTGCCCTGATTTACGAGTGCTCTGTATCGAAGGGCGGCTGCCATGAATCTCGGCGCTCAACAGGTAACACTGTGTTTTGATGCCGTATGCGCGAAGTGAGGTATAGGGACCGAGCAAATCTCACTAGCGCTTCTACACCAATAACCGGAGCAAAGCCCATTAATTAACGAGCGCGGTGAAGGGATAACCAGAAATGCCTAAAAACAAATACGATACCGGGAATGAAACAGTTCATTCAGCCAGAGCGGTTCGAGGTGGCCAAATTGTCCTACGATCACGGCGGCGACGATGGCTTTTTGTTGCCGGCTTGATTGGCGCTGGCTTGTTTACTCTGCTTGGGCTGGGATGAGACCAACTGTCAGCCTCTCATGCGCGGGCGATCAGCCAAGATCTTTGTCTCATTTGTCGAATGCGGACTCAACCCTGGCGCAGAGCAGATACTCGCGTCGTGGCGTAAAGGCACTTATTGGACGTAGTTCCGCCTATCCAATTTCTCGAATGGGCGGAAAGCAGCATTCTGGCGATCCAGTCGCTTATTAGACGAGTGATTGCGAGTGTTGATCGGAGGGCTTGGCTATCTTTGCAAAGCTCTTGCTCCCTTCGTCTGTGTCAAGTGGCGCAAGGTCTGAAATCGATACTATACCTACCAACTCACTGTTTTCGTCGACGACCACCAGACGACGAACCTGTTGTTCACCCATGTTTTGCAGGACATCTTCCACATCGTCATGCGATAGGCAGTATAGCATTTCGCTGCTCATCGCTTCGCTAGCGCGTGTTTCTGGGCCCTTGCCAAGACCTATACCGCGCACCGCGATGTCGCGATCCGTCAGCATACCGACGAGTTTGGCGTCACGCGCAACGGGTAGCGAGCCAAGATCGTGCTTTGCCATGAGTTCTGCTGCCGAGCGCAGCGTGGTATCCTCGCGGATGGTCCAGACATCGCTCGACATGCATTCCTGAATTTTCATAAATCCTCTCCATCAGGTGTACACGCAACCGACGGGTGGCTCAGGTGAAAGTTCCGTAAACGGGTCCGCACGTGGTGCAGAGGAGATCAATCTCTCAGGTCCGCAATGATTTTCGCCTGCGAAAAAACGATATCGCGAACACGCACAATAGAATGCAGTCGGCGATGTCAGGACGATTACCAGAACGGTAGGGTGGGAGGTCTATGGGACCAACGGGGTGACGAGCTTGCTGTATTCCGCTTCCGTTGTGCTATATCTTGTCCCTGCAATTCACGCAGCTTCGACATATCGAGGATTATAGCGAAGCTCCGTTTCGAGCGGTTCATTCTTGTAGCTCGCTCATAATATCGCCCAGACTCTTCTCCTGCGATATCTCAACCGGATCGTGCTTTGTCCGCATTCGCCGGAGAGGGTGGCGTGCTGGGGATGTAGATGAATGTCGCCGGTGAGAGTAAACGGCTTGGGCCCGGGTGTCAGCCTGTACGTGCCCTTGCTCCGTTATTTCTGGGTCGGGTTCCACGGAACATGCGTGTGATGAGCCGCGTTGAATGAACAAACCGATCTCTTGAGATTAGGAGAAGGGCAATGTATTCTTATATACTTATATTTTTTCTTTTTGCGATATGTATAGCACTATTGCCATCATGGCCATATGCTCGCGCTAAAAATTGGGGTTATCGCCCATCATTTGCGATTTTTCTGATAATAATTCTGATCATTTTTCTATGGTTTTTTGGCTTAATATTCATGCCATCTCCGTGGCACTAGAATCAACTTTATCGTGACGGGCTACGATTCAACACATGTCTAATTCTTAAAGGATAGTTTTGCAGGTCACTTGGGGTGCGTCTGTTAAAGCGCTTCGATCGAACCCTGTACTCCTCGACGTGGTGGAAATCGACTTTGTCGGGCAAGCCTCTAGCCTTACGCTCACCTCGTTGACGCAAATTCGTCCATGACGCGACAGTCGGAGTTATCGATCTGGAGTCAATCAGATGCATATTTATCGGTGACTTAAACGGAGATAGTCGACTGGTGGCAGGAACACATCACATGCTTGATCGTCGACTGGATGGAAGGAATGGCGCAACAGATGCCGCCGCCCTCAACCCCAAACAGGACGGCTTTGACCATCCGGGGCATCCGCCGTTGATCTCGACAGGAGAGCCAAATGGCTTACGAAATCCAGCACTCAAGAGGCAATAGTGTCGAACCAGAAACAGAGCAGATAGTCGAGTCTGACCTCGTGCCCTCCGACAGGCTTGACGATACGAGCGTATTTCGTCCCGACGGCCAGAAGCTTGGTCAGGTCTCCCGCTTCATGGTTAGTCGTCGCAGTGGGCGAGTCAGATATGTCGAGATGAAGCTTACTAACAATTCATCGGGTGACGAGCTTCTTCCAGTCCCATGGAAGTTGCTTTCCTATAATTCTGAGCGCGAAGGTTACATCTGCGAAGCTGATGACGAAACACTCAAAAATAGTCCGTCTCGTAGCAAGAATGATCGTCCCGAATGGAATGCCGAGCACGCCGCCCAGATCGCGCGTTTTTGGGATACACCTTGCTAACGCGGAAACTATCGGAACAATTAAGGCAAAGTACAATGACTTTCGTAGCCGCATATCGCTGGAACGCCAAACCAGGTAAGGAAGAACAATTCCGACGAGCTTGGCGGTGCGGAACCGAGCTTATTCGCCAGAAGTACGGGTCCCTAGGATCACGTCTTCATCGCGATGGTGCCGGTCATTTTGTGGGCATTGCCGAGTGGCCAGACCGCGATACCTGGCAGGCAGCTTACGACAAAAACATGGCGTATGATGATGAAGAGGTGCGCGAGAAATTTGTCGAAGCCCTTGAGGAGTGGGACAGCGAACCATTCCTATTACTGGAGGTCACAGATGATCTTCTCGATCGCAATTGATCGGGTTGATTCTGCCTTAATTGCTGTGTCTAAATTTAGATGAGTTGCCACCTGAGATAACGTCAAAAGCAGCGAGCATTAGCTTCATGGCTAATGCCGCTGTTTTTTTATCATATAAGCGCCAATAGAGCGTTAGCGATGCTGGGTTCCGGTCCATATCTGTGCGTGCACAACGGCAAATACTTCCATTGCTGTTGAGATGATGAAAGCCGAAAGCCCTGCCTACGCCGAGAGGCATTTTGATTGGTGGCAGTAAATTTCTCTTCTTTAAGCTCGCAAAAATTTGGGAACTTAAATCCTTTCGCTGCATCCTTCGGACCTTTCGCTTTCTCTGTGCGTCAATGCAATAGACTGAAATTAGAAAGGACATGCAATGGGCGACGATAAACCCAATGTAACAAAAGAAAAGCGGACTGTGCCTAATGAGCGAGAGCAATCGGACCCGCGCAAAAATGACGACGAAGGGCAGATCCAGCGAAGTGGCCACAATCCAACTGGCAAGGATATACCCAGAGGTTCAGAAACTTCGACAGCAGCAGCGAGCCGGAATCGTCGTTAAGCTAAAATCACTTGGCCATACAAGGTAGCGACAGTGCGGTTAGTTGTTCTTGGACTTCCCGACGACGTCTCGGCAGTCAATCGCTAACTTGCTTTGTGGGGATCAACAGCCACGTGCGGATCATCTGACCTTTCGGTCCCTCGGCTTCCGCCCATGCGCTCATCGGGATCAAGCAGCGCCGTTCCTCGAAGCTGTAGCGCCACATGAAGCTGTCGAGCTTGTCGGTGCGGGCGTTGTTGACCGGCTTGGGCTTCAGCGGCTCTCCGGCCGCCGTGCTCTTCAGCACCAGCGGAAAGCCCCATGTCATCTGCTGCAGCCTGCCATCGGCAACCACCGCACCGGGAGTGCCGGGGTAAACCTCTTCACCAAAGTTCGCTCCGGCGAGGTCGTTGATCGCCTCGAACCACTTGGCGACTTCGGCTGAACCCTTGTTGAGGCGGTAGAGATTGCACATCGGTTTACCTCATGCTCGGTAGCGACTGAGACGCGCCTTCCATTCCCTTTTATCGGGACCTGGAAGCAGCGGCCGCTCGGCTTCCTCCTGCGATTGAATCACCTGCAGGTTTCGAACGATGAAGTGCCTCGTTCGCCAACACTCACCGCAATAGAACCGGCGGGAGAACGCGGCGATATCCTGATCCCATCGCTTGCGCTCTGCAAGCCACGACAATCCCGGTGCATCGACCACTCGCGAATGAGCGCAAGCCTTGCAGCTAACGCGCAGATTGACCTTGTAGAGCGCACAATCGAACAGCGTGCGCAAAGCCATGTAATTCTCGCGTCCTGGATCCATCCGTAAGGCGGCTGCTTCACATTGCCGAAGTGCCGACACCAAGCGGAAGCGACATCTCCTGCGAATGATCGACAGTCGTCATATTCGCCCCAAGCCGTTCAGCCAGAAACTCGGCAAGATCGACGGCGGCGAGACGGCGTTTCAGGGCGTCGGAATCGCGAAGGGCAGCGATGGTGGAGGATGGGGCGCAGCTTAGCGCGAGCTCAAGGTGCGACGTGAGGGAAGGGAGATCGATTCGGGGCATGGGACAGTTGAGAACATAAAAGGAACAATGCTGCAAGCTGCAACGCATCGAATGGCTGTCCCAGATGAAAGAGGCGGCCCATTGCTTATCCAGTTTGGCGGCGAACGCCGCCGGTGTTGCGTAGCTAAAGGATGAGTGTGGTCGCTCCCGATTGCAGACCTTAACCCTGAACGGCGCGTAAAATGATGTCGTGTCCTTTACAGGGTCATCGCTCGCAATCGTTAACCAGCGCCATTCCCCATGCCGGCACCTATACGTCCGCCTCGTGCGACACAGCGTTGAAACGCGGGCAAATGTCGGTCACGCGAGGCCGCCTGCAACTGGGTCAGTACCGCGCGAACTTGGGGATCACTCACGTTAGGCAACAGTCGATCATATAAGGCGATGTTTTCTTCTTCGGCGGTGATCCCGATCTGGCAGGCCTCGAGAAGGGTGTTCGGCGCGTTGATCTTTCCAGTATAGGGATTTTCATGCGGGTATTGCACTGCCAAGCGGTTCAACTCAGCCTCCGCCATTTTCTTGTGCATCTGTTCTGCGCGAATAATATTTATGAAAGGTCGTACTTCTCCGAACTTCTCAATCACCGCTGCATAGGTCGCTTCGGCCTTATACTCGTCGTCCAACGCCGTCAGCAGGGCAGGCGCATCGCTATCGACAACTGAAGTCGAAGTGCTTGCCTGCGCAGAGGTTGGCGCATTGTAGCAAGCTGATAGCCCGAGCGCGGCAATAGCCAGAACAGGTAGGCTGACAAAAGTACTGAACTGCATCACGATTTTGTCCTTTCCTAAAATGCTCACGTCGTTCCTGGAACACGTTAGTCGCCAAGCCACAACTGGTGGCTATCGATGCGTAGCCTGGTGATGGCGCGCATGGCGGCAGTGCGCGCCTCGCTCTCGTTGCGAAACGCGTCATGGACCATCCGCTCGCCAAGCAGCAGATCGGCCAGATCGATTTCGCCCTGTGAGTAGCCCATTCGCTGCTTTTCCAAGGCGGCCATCTGTGCAGAGAGGCTTTCGCTCGTTCGCTGCCAGATCGAATAGCGATAGCGCGCTTCCGCGAGATCGGTATCGGCCGTTTCGCGCACCGAAAAGCGGGCAAGCTGCGCGTCCGCCTGCGCGGCCGATGCCTCGGCGCGAGATTGGCTGGCGACGGCCTTGCGATGCCCGCCCCCCAGCGGAAAGCTGATCGCAAAGCCTGCGCCGCGTTCCATTCCGCCGCGTTCGGAGAACAGGCGCAAGCCGAGCGTGGGGTCCGCCATACGATCCTTGCGGTCTCGATCCGCCTTGGCCCCCATTGCCTTCGCCCTGGCGTCCGCAGCGGCAATTTCATGGCTATTGCTCAGCACCAGTTCGCGAAGCGGTGCCAGCCCGCCTTCAGGGACGTGCGGGACAGGCACAGATGGCGCTGCTTGACTAAGCGCAAGGGTCGGGAAATGCGCCTGCAGCCGGGCCCGCGCCATTGCCGCGCGTCCTGCAGATTGTTCGGCAAGGCTGCGTGCCGAGGCAAGCGCCGCGGCGGATTGATCCGCATCTAGCTGTGCCGCATCGCGCAACTCTACACGACGGATCACAGCCTGCAGGGCACTTTCGTAATTGGTGACGGCCTGCCGATCGACACGCGCCTGCTCCTCCGCCCCGAGCCAGTCCCACCAGGATGCGATCAACATCAAAGCGGCCTGATGCTTGGCATCCTCGGCCAGGTTCTCCGCTTCGGTAACCGAGTACACCCCGATGCTGCGATCGAGTGCGGCTTTGCCGGGTAAGCGTAAGGGTCGCGAGAGTTCGAAATTGTATTCGTCGAAATCACCTTCGAAATCGACGCGCCGCTTGTCGTACCGCCCTGTGACCTCGAACTCATAGGAACCGCGCGAAAGGGCATTCGCGCGCGCCTTTGCTGCATCGACCCTTGCGCGCGCTGCGAGCACGCTCGGGTGCGTGTCGAGTGCGGCCTGGACCGCTGCTTCGTCGGGCAGTCCGCGCTCTGTTTCGTTGGCGTCGGCAGGCACGGTGATGAACGCAAACGCAAGCGCGATAATGAGGTTACGCATGGACCACCCCCCCCTGCGCATCGCTACGCTCCGCAGCGCTTTCTCCGAATCTTTCGTAAAGGATCGGGAGCAGCACCAGAGTCAGCAGCGTGGCCGAAACCAAGCCGCCGATCACAACGATGGCGAGCGGCCTCTGGATTTCCGAGCCCGGACCCGTCGCAAACAACAGCGGGACAAGGCCGAATGCTGCGATGCTGGCCGTCATCAGCACAGGACGCAGGCGACGTTCGGCTCCCTGGCGTACTGCCTGAGCCAGGGGGACCCCGTTTTCCCGCAACTGCCGGAAGTAGCTGACCATCACCAGCCCGTTGAGCACCGCAATGCCGAGCAAGGCAATAAATCCTACCGAGGCGGGGACGGACAGATACTCACCCGACAATGCCAGTGAGATCATCCCGCCGACCATGGCGAAGGGGATGTTGGTTAGGATAAGCAGCGATGCGCGCACCGATCCGAGCGTGAAATAGAGGATAGCGAAAATCATCAGGATAGAAATCGGCAGCACCACCATCAGCCGCGCACTCGCACGCTGCTGGTTTTCGAACTGACCGCCCCACTCCAGACGATAGCCCTGCGGAAGATCTACGTTCTGTCCCATCAAGGCCTTGGCTTCATCGACATAGCCAACAAGGTCGCGACCGGAGACGAACGCCTGGACCATTGCGAAGCGCGATCCGTTTTCGTGCTCCAGTTTTACCGGTCCTTCGACTTGGTCGACACGGGCAATGTCGCCCGCGCGCACCAGCGTTCCCGATGGGCTGCGATAGACTGTGTCGACGAACTGCTGAGCACTTTTCCCGGTGGTCGTATCGGCACGGATGACGATGGGAACACGGCGTATCCCTTCCGTCACAACGCCCGAACGAATGCCTTCGACCTCGGCCCGCATCGCGTCTTGTAGGTCACTGACCGACATACCCAGCCGTCCAGCTGCCACGCGATCGATTTCGAGTTGCAAGTAGTCCACGCTGTCGTTCGCGACCGTCATTGCTTCGCTGGTCCCGTCGATGCTTTCGAGCTGGGTCTGTATGTCGCCAGCAAGCCGTGAGAGTTCTTTCAAATCGGGGCCGAACAGCTTGATCGCCAGATCGCCGCGGGCGCCGCTGAGCATTTCGGACGTCCGCATCTCGATTGGCTGGGTGTAGGCGGGTTCGATCCCGGGAAATTGCTTGAGAACCTGGCGAATGCGGTCGAGCAGCGCCTCCTTGCTATCGACAGTCCATTCTCCCCGCGGTTTAAGGACAAGAAAGGTGTCGGTTTCATTGAGGCTCATCGGATCGAGACCGAGTTCGTCGGAACCGACGCGAGCAACAACGTCCTTGATCTCTGGAATCTGCCTAAGCAAGGCCCGCTGCACCTTCATGTCGCCTTCGACGCTGTGCTCGAGCGAGATCGAAGGCAGCTTGGTCAACTGGACGATGATGGAACCTTCATCCATCGTCGGCATGAACGTCTTACCTGTCATCGCGTAGGCGACACCAGTCAGGAGCAGTGCGATACCTGCAACGGAGAAGACGAGCTTCTTGCGGACGAACGCGCCATCCAGCAGTTTGTGATACACCGGCGCGATCTTGCGCATCAGCCAGGGTTCGTGGTGCCCATTATTCACCTTGAGGAAGTAGAAGGCCAGCACAGGAACGAGGGTGAGGGAGAGAACCAGCGCGGACACAAGCGCCAGAACGATCGTTACCGCGACCGGCGAGAACAGCTTTCCTTCCAGCCCTTGCAAGGACAGCAGTGGCAGGAACACCAGCGCGATGATCGCAAGGCCCGAGACAACCGGCTTTGCTACCTCTGTGGTGGCGACGAAGATCGTGTGGATCTTGCTTTCAGTGGCGTGTTTATCGTCGGACAGCCGCTCAACAACATTCTCGACTACCACGACCGCACCGTCGACCAGCATACCGACAGCTATGGCGAGGCCGCCGAGACTCATCAAATTGGCGGTCAGCCCGATGGAGCGCATGAAGATGAAAGTGAGCAGCGCGGCCATGGGCAAAGCGATGGCAACGATCGCTGAGGCGCGTAAATTGCCGAGGAAGAGCACCAGCAAGATGACAACAAGGACGGTCGCTTCGAGGAGTGCGTCCTCGACCGTGCCAACCGCCCGCGAAATCAGGTCGGAGCGATCGTAGAAAACGTGGATCGTCATTCCGGCAGGCAGGCTGGGCTTTAGCTGTTCAAGCCGAGCCTTGACGCCGTCGACAAGCTTGCCGGCATCTGATCCGCGAAGGCCGACCACCAGTCCCTCGACCGCTTCACCTTCGCCGTTCTTCGATACGGCTCCGTAGCGGGTCAGGCTCCCTGTACCGATCCGTGCAACATCGCCAAGACGCACAACTGTTCCATTGCCTGCCTTCACTACCACATTTGCTAGGTCGTTGTTCGTTCGGATCGCACCGATCGAACGCACGATCAGTGCTTCTTCGCCCGAAACAATGCGGCCAGCGCCATCGTTGCGGTTGCTGCTTTCGATGGCAGCGGAAAGATCTGCCGTCGACAAACCGGCAGCGGCAAGTGCCGCGTTGTCAGGCGACACTTCGAAGGTTTCGGCGTAGCCACCCAGCGCGTTGACGTCGGCCACGCCCGGTACGGTGCGCAGGGCCGGACGGATCGTCCAATCGAGCACCTTACGCTTTTCCGCCAGCGATTGCGGGCCCTCCAGCGTGAACATGAACATTTCGGAAAGCGGCGTGCTGATCGGCGCCATCCCGCCCGAAACGGTGTCCGGCATATCGCTCATGACAGCATTGAGCCGCTCGGCCACCTGGCTACGCGCCCAATAGATGTCGGTCCCATCGGCGAAATCGATTGTAATGTCGGCGATGGCGTATTTCGCAACCGAACGCAGGACGCTCTGGTTCGGGATACCGAGCATCTCCATCTCGATTGGCGTGATGACCCGGCTCTCGACTTCCTCCGGCGTCATGCCCGGCGCCTTGAGGATGATCTTGACCTGGGTCGAACTGATGTCTGGAAATGCGTCAATCGGCAAATTGACGAACGACCAGCCACCAATACCAGCCAGCAATACCGCCAAAGCGAGAACTGCCAGTCTCAGGTCGAGTGCCTTTCTGATGAAGGTTTGCAGCATCGGCGCGCTACTTGGCCGCCATAGCCTTGAGCTCGGCTGTGCTGCTTGTCGCAACCACTTCGCCTGCCTTCAGCCCCCGGTCAATTACCACCGTGTCGCTGGTTTTAGCAGCCAGCTCGACAGTGCGAGATGAAAATCCCTTGGCGTCTTTTACGAACACTGTGTCTTTGTCATCGAGACGCACGAGTGCGCTGGCAGGCACGGTAACCCCTGATGCAGTCTTGGTTGCGGGGTCGCTGATGCTGACGCTGACATTCCGACCGGCGATGATTCCAGGTGCAGCGCCGATACTGGCCTTGGCCATGACGGAACGCGTGGTGGGATCGATCGACGGCGCAACGGAGATGATCTGTCCACTGACCGCGATAGCTTCACTGCCGTCAGCGGCAACATGCGCTTTAATCGGCATTCCCGGTTTCACTCTACGAGCTAGCCGCTCGGGCAATTGCAAATCGATCTGATAGGCGCCGGTGTTCTCGATCACGAAAGGCGCGGTCATCGTATCCACCGCACCGCCGGTTTCGATGCCGACGTGAGACACCCGTCCGACGATTGGTGCGCGCAGTGTCATTGTCCCGTCGGGCCCGGTTCCGCCAAGGGAAGCCAGCCCCCGGGCCTGTGTCAGATTGGCCTGCGCCTGGCGTGCCTGTGCGCGTGCCTCATCCGCGCGAGCGCCTGCAATCACACCTTCCCTGGCAAGTTGTTCCAGCCGCTTTGCGCGCGCACTTGCGACGTCCGCTTCTGCCCTTGCACGAGCCAGATCGCCGCGTATGCGCAGTGGCTCGACTGCGCGAACGAGTGCAAGGCGTTGCCCGCGCCGTACTGCCTGACCCTCAATGACGTAAACTCTAACCGCCGTCCCCGGAAACGGCGCAGTTACAGCCACGCGGGCCTGCGGGGGCAAGCTTATCTGTCCTGGGACGGTTGCGACGGGAATTTCAGTCGCCGCGGCCGCCATGGCAGTCCTGATCTGCAATCCCGCCAGCGGGTTCGCTTGCGTGACGTCACTGGAAGGGTCGGCAGAGCGATTGCCATCCGAGCAAGCTGTAAGCATGGCTGGCATGGCAAGGGCGACGAGCGCATGGCGGACCGGATACTTCATAGTGTCGACAATGCCGCATGAAACTGACAGCAACTTGTCAGTTTGGCAGCTTGTTGTCAGTTTCATACGGCATTGCCGAGTCAGACCAATCGGGAGTCCTCCAAATTTGCGCCTGCTGCTTGTCGAAGACGATACCGAACTCGGACCGCGCCTTGTGGCGCGGTTGCGTGCGGCCGATTTCGCAGTCGACCTGGCGACTACGCGGGCCGAAGCGGAAGACTGGCCTGACCTCGACAAGATGGCGGCGGCAATCCTTGATCTTGGCCTGCCGGATGGCGATGGACTGGAGGTTCTGCGTAGCTGGCGCCACCACGGTGTAGAGGTTCCGGTGTTGATCCTCACCGCGCGCGGGAGCTGGCAGGAAAAGGTCGAAGGACTGAATGCCGGAGCGGACGACTTCGTGGTCAAACCGGTCCGCTTCGAGGAATTGCTTGCGCGCCTCAACGCACAATTCCGGCGACATCAGGGCAAGCGCGCTAGCCGTCTGGAGGTCGGCGATATCTCGCTCGATCCGCTGACGCATGCAGTAGAGATGTCGGGTTCACCCCTATCGCTCAGCCGCCAGGAGTTCCGCCTGCTCCATTTGTTTATGCGCCGTACGGGGCAGGTTCTTCCGCAGGCCGACATCCTCGAACATCTCTATGAACTCGAGGCGGAACGTGAACTCAACACCATCGAGGTGCTTGTTGGCAGGTTGCGCCGCAAGATCGGCCGTGAACGCATCGAGACGTTGCGCGGTCTCGGCTATCGGTTCGCGGCGTGAGGGCTGGTCCTGGGAGCCTGCGCCTACGCTTTTTGCTCGCGATAACGGTGTGGACCGTTCTGGGCGTGGTGACCATCTGGCTTTCTGCGGTGCGCGTATTCACCGAGCATGTCGAGCATTCCTACCACGAGGAACTGGCGGTCCATGTACGTGAGCTTGCTCGGCTCACAAGGCTCGATGCCGATGGCGAACCGCAACTTTCCCGGTCGCTTTCAGATCCACGCTATGAAGAGCCCCTGTCAGGCTTTTATTGGCAGGTTTGGGCTCCTGGCGGCAAAACACTGCGCTCGGCATCGATGACGCGTGGCAGCCTGGACGAAGATGTCGCCCATTCACGAAATATCGTCCATTTGATCGAAACCGGTCCAACGGGTCCCGCCATCACTTATGGGCTGGAGCGGGGAATGCCAGGCGGCGGCGACCTTCATTTTGTCATCGCGACCGACAAGTCCGAGCTGGACAGGCTGATCGACGGTTTCACTCGCGAACTGACCTTGTGGCTTTTGGTACTCGCAATACTCTTGCTCGGTTCGGGCATTGCGCTAGTTCACTTCGCTCTTCGACCTCTCGACCGCCTCGGCTACGCCATTGGCCGATTGCGCAAAGGCCGAGCGGACCGGCTGCAAGGTGACTATCCGGCGGAAATCACCCCACTTGTGACCGACCTCAACACGTATATCGATCAGAACACGCAGATGATTGCACGGGCCCGGGTCCAAGCAGGCAATCTGGCGCACGGACTACGCACGCCTCTCGCGGTCATTACCGATGAGGCGGAACGATTGGCGGAACATCCGGACAGTTCCGCCAGTGCCAAGCTGCTGATCGATCAGGCCCATATGATGGAAAAGCAAATCGAATATCAGCTCGCGCGCGCGCGGTTCGCCGCTGGAGCGCGCATACCCGGTCAGGAGAGCATTCTTCCTAGGCTTATCGTGCCGATTCTTAATGCGATGCGCCGTTTGCACCCAGAGAAGGAGTTCGTACTGGATCGACATGACTCCGAGGGGGAAGTCCGCCTGCCCGTCGATCCGGTAGACCTTTCGGAGCTCTTGTCGATCCTGCTCGATAATGCTGGGAAATGGGCAAGCCGGAAGGTAATCGTGTCCTGCCGGTTCACGCCTGAAACGATGTCGATTTCCATTTCTGACGATGGACCTGGAATGAAACCAGACCAAATCGAAAGAGCGTTCGATGTCGGTTCACGCTTTGATGAGATCGCACCAGGATCAGGCCTCGGACTGGCCATAGCCCGCGAGATTGCTGACGCTATCCACGCCGATCTCAGACTTTCTTCGTCAGGAAGCGGACTGCAGGCAGCTGTGAAGTTTAGCGCCAGCTAATAACCTCCTATTTTTGTACCGTCAGGGCATTGGGCGCAGTTTACAGCTTAGATTGACCAAGTAAGGCATCCTCGCATTGATCATTATAGGCGGTCTAAATTGGACGGCCCCGAGGTTTCTAGAAATCCTCGGTGCTCATTATCTGCTGCTGTTCGAAGTCGTTGAGCGACGGCAATCCGACAGTGAAGAGTAACTGGGAAAGCGTGTCAGTGGCTGACACCGAAAGGTGAAAGATCACCGAGGCGCGCCTGGGCCCTTAGCCACCCGCGCGCCGCCTGAGACTGTTCCATGACCTACTTCAACAAATATGCCGACGAGCGCTATGCGCTCGCGGAAAGAGCCTGCCAGAACCTGGCAAGGCTCACTGGCCTCAAGCGCATCACCGATGTGCTGCTGCTCCCGGCAAAGCTGCGCGAGGGTTATCGCTCACCCATAGGCGATCTGATCCTGCAGCCGAGCATCGATCTGCAGCAGAGGCGTTATCTCCATGCAGTAGAGGAAACGCGGATCGACCTGCTGCTGGTCGAGACGGGACTGCCGAGAGGGGAAGATCCGCGCTTCTACATCACCGTGCTGCTGCCGCGGCGCGGCGCGATCAGCCAGCACCTCGGCATGCGGCTGTGGCTCGGCGGTTCAGGCGAACCGCATCTCATTCCTGAGCCCGAGAACGATCCCGAAGCGACGCAGTGCTTCGCCGTTGGCCAGTGGCTGAGCGAAGTGGGAACGCCATGGGGTGATGAGACCGAGCGGCAGCTCGGTCTGAACCGGGCCGATGCGCTGCTGCTGGCAGAGGCACGGCCGGCGCCGACGAGCGGCGCAGCTGATCCCATGAAGGGAAAGGAAGCTCGCCGGTAAGGCTGAGCAAGTTGATGAAAATCAGAGGAAGCCGCCGCTTGGCCTGAGCGGCTTCACGCAAAAGGACAAAGTCCCATGATAATACAAGATATCGAGCGCCCGGCATCGGGCGAACCCCTGCTGCTGCCCGTGAGCCAGCAGGTGCAGAGGCGGGAAGGCAACTTCCTCTACGCCTCGGGGCTGATCGGGAATACGCCACCTGAAGAACTGGCCGGTGCTCTGGCAACCGGCTTCATCCCGATACAAACAGCGGGAGTGGGGATTGCTGCCACTGTCTGCGACCGCCCCCTCGTGTTCCACGAATGCGAGCTTCTGGCCCAGGCCTTCGCCATGGACCTGCTGCTCATGCGCTTCGACCCGCTAAGCGGTGTCTCCTTCGACATACTATTCAAGGGCGAAGAAGAGTGGCTGTGCCATTACCTCGCCTGGCGCAGGCCGATGATGGATATCTGGCTGATCCCGACGCTCGTGAGCGGGCCCAATATCCATATCGACGCAAAAGGCCTTCATCCGCGGAATGAGCCGCCATTTTGCAACGCTCATGACCGCGACATCGGGATCATCCGCGCGATCGCGCATCCCTCGTTCAAGGGGGAGCGCTGATCATGGCCAAGCGAGTAACGCAAAAGACGACGGCGAACGCCGTGGTGCCGATAGCAATCGAAGCCGAACAACCTTCGCCAGCACCCGAACCAGTGCTGACCAAGATGACGTCCTTCACTCACGCTGCCTGTGAAGACCATCCCGATATCTCCTTCACCCGGTACTGGTGGGAAGAAAGGCATAATCGTGAAGGCATCGAGCCGTGGCTCAGGAAGAAGCTGTATCCCGGCGACGACCCGATATTTGGCGTGGCTGCCAAGACCGAAGTGCTGCTCCCGTCCACTGCATCCTCGGAATACATGCAGGTCGGTTTTCTGGCTCGCCGGTTCGACGAGACCCTGCCGCCGTTCGCGAGGCATGCGATGGTGCAGGTCAAGATCTTCCTCGAGCGGCAGGAAGCCTGGCATATCGCCTACGAACGCGTGCGCAGTTATGCATGGGCTCACTTCGCCCACCGCTTACCGACGATCCTGATCGCCCACATTCCTGCGGTCGCCGGGCTCAATGGGCGTGGCAACCACATCCATTGCGTGGTGCTGTCCCGCGGTCTCACCGTGAACGGCTTCACCGGTGCGTGCACAGCCTTGTGCTCGGACACCGGTTACGAGGAGGCCATCGATGCCTGGCAGGCGCATGTTGATCAGGAAGCAGAGGCAGCATGACCATGCAAGAGCGCAAGCCTTCGCGGGCCGCCGCACGTTATCTGGCCGAACGGGGTGAGGATCATCTCGACTGGGCTCAGGCCACGCTCGATCTTGCGCGCGAGATGCTGGCTTCTGGGGAGATCGAAACCTCCTCCGACAGCACCAGCACAATCAGCTCAGCGCCATATCCTTGGGAGGTGAGTGAAGCTTCGTCTGATCAGCCCAAGCGGGTCTGGTATGCCAGCGTCGAGGACCTCGCTACCGGCGAAGGGCACACGGTGTACTTCGCGACCGGGCTCCACCGTGATGAGGACGAGTTCCGTAGAGAGCTATCTGAGCAGATAGGGCGAGCGCTGGCGAATGCGGCTTCTGTCAGTCTTGATGCCGACAAACTTCCGCTCGCGGCCGCGTTTCTGACCGATGGCCTCAAGGCGAACTTTGCTCATGTGGGTGAGGGCGGTCCTGCGGTCATGTTCTACTTCGCCAAGTATCATGCTAATTTCTCGTAAGAAGCTACTCATCAATAATGGGGGCACCAATGGGGGCACAACTGCAATGATGTCATACTCAGACCATCGCATTTCCTATGGAAATGGAGATAGGTTCGAATCCCTCCCTCTCCGCCACTGACCCCAGCGCTAATCTCTCTTAGCAGGGCGCTGCTCAAACGGCTCGAAACATATGACATCGCAGAGCCTGAAGCGTAACAACTGCTGCTCTTCGCGGCGGTAACAGCCGATGTCAGCGCGTGATTTGGAGGTCTGGCTCCGCAGCATAAGCGATCCGTTGATTTTGCACCGTGCATGTATGGATAAGTGGGTGCCAAGCCTTTGCTGTCCGATGGCAGCCCTCTATTCACTTCCACAATGAGGTCGCAAATCGAGATTGGCACGGATTCAGGCCAGCAAGCCATCCCTATCGATGTAGGGGAATTGCTCGCCACGCGGCTGCTTGTGCAGGGCAATTCCGGTTCGGGTAAATCGCATTTGCTGCGCCGTTTGCTGGAACAGAGTGCTGAACTCGTTCAGCAGGTTGTCATTGACCCCGAGGGCGATTTCACCAGCCTCGCCGAGGAATTCGATCACGTGGTGATCGATGCGGCAGCCCATTCCTCACGTGAGATTGAAGCACTGGCAGGCCGTGTCCGTCAGCACCGAGTCTCGGTCGTCCTGGCGTTGGAGGAACTCGAGGTGGAGCAGCAAATACGCTGCGCTGCGCTGTTCCTTGCCGCCCTGTTCGATGCGCCTCGCGAACATTGGTATCCAGCGCTGGTCGTGGTGGACGAAGCGCAGATGTTTGCGCCCGCTGCCGCCGGTGAACTGGCCGAGGACACGCGGCGAATGACCCTGTCCGCTATGACCAATTTGATGTGTCGTGGCAGAAAGCGCGGCCTTGCGGGCATTGTCGCTACGCAGCGTCTGGCGAAGCTGGCCAAGAATGTCGCAGCCGAGGCGTCGAACTTTCTCATGGGCCGGACATTCCTGGATATCGACATGCAGCGTGCAGCCGATCTTCTGGGTATGGATCGCAGGCAGGCCGAACGCATTCGCGACCTGCAGCGCGGTCACTTTCTTGGTCTCGGCCCCGCTATCAGCCGTCGTCCGATCGCCGTGCAGATCGGTTCTGTGCGCACCGGAGGGAAGAATGCCGCTGAAGGGCTAACGCCGCTGCCTACATCCTCGGGGACGAACCTCGAGGCCCTGCTCCATGACGAACTCGCCACGGAAGCGATGGAGCCTGCTCCGCGTGCGCCCGTTCCCGTTCAGCGTTCGATTGATGTTGAGCAGGAAATATCCAGGAGGGCTACGGCCAAGGCAGAAGGCCCATCGGAACCCCGGGCAAGCGACGCACCAACTCCTCCCCACAGTGAATCGGGAGCGGTGTCGGCCCATGAGAGCGAGGAAGACGGGGTCGCCCGGATAATCAACCAGCTTGCCGCCGAGGACGGTTCAACCTTCCAGTCCTCCGCAGCGTTGTTCCGTAGCTTTGCGCTGCGTTGCAGGCAGGAGCGGGTGCCAAGCGCCCATGTCGACATGATGCGCTTTCGCCGATTGTTTGCATGCGCGAGTGCGGGGCTCGATCGATTGGATGCCGAAGCAAGAGCGACAATCGAGCAGCTGGCAGAAAATGTGCCGGACGATGTCCTCGCACCGTATCTCACGATTGCTGTCGCTGCGGCACAAGGCAGAACAACGCCGGACGAGGAAGAGCTGGCGCGCGTTTACGGCAGTTCGTCACCCAGTCGCATTCGTAGACTGCTGGATCATTTGGAGCGCCAGGGCCTCATCGTCGTTCGCGAAGAGTTCGGGGGCGAACGGACGATCACGGTTCATGGCTTGGGGGATTCCCGATCGCGAAACAAGTCTGCTGCAATGGCGGATAGTGATCAGGAGCCGTGAAAATCGTTTGAAAAACAGAATACTAGACTATTGGCCCGTGACAATGTCTAGGACTTCGGAAATGCATTTGTAAATTTGTCCCAGTTGGTCCTCGTTGGTGCAATAAGGGGGCATGACATAGATAGTGTTGCCGAGGGGACGCAGCAGGACGCCTCGTTCACGAAACAGCCCCAGCATGCGTGGAGCGAGGTCGGAGAGGTATCCATCCGGTTCTCCGACTTCGAAGGCCGTGATTGTGCCTATCCGGCGAGCGTTTCGTACGGCCGGATGCTGTTTGACCCTGTCGAGCCAGGCCTCTTGGCGTTCGGCCAAGGTCTGAATCCGTTCCAGCACCGGTTCGTCGCGCCATATGGCCAAACTAGCGCTCGCTGCCGCGCAAGCTATGGGATTGGCTGTGTAACTGGACGAATGGAAGAACATCTGCGCACGGTCGCGGCTGAGATGCGCCGCATAGACCGGCTCACTGGCCATGGTGACAGCGAGCGGTATCGCACCTCCTGTCAGTCCTTTCGACAGACACAGAATATCCGGTTCGACATCCGCCTGTTCGCACGCCAGCAAGGTGCCGGTCCGTCCCCAACCGGTCATGACTTCGTCAGCGATGAACAACGTCCCGTACTGCGCGCAGATGGCCCGCATCCGTGCCAGAGTGTCCGGCGCATACATCAGCATCCCGCCAGCGCCGAGCAAGAGGGGCTCAACGATGAAGGCGGCGGCATGATCGCGACACGCCTGCTCGAGCGCGTCGAGCGTTGCCTGCTCGGCTCCTCGGACTGGGAACGGAATTGAAGTCACGTCGAAAAGAAGCGGCTCGTACGCGCGGTTGAAGGCACCGCGCGCGCCCACCGACATGGTGCCGATCGTGTCGCCATGATAACCGTGGTCCATGACCACGATGCGCTGCCGGGCCTCCCCGCGGTGCAGCCAATAACCCAGCGCCATCTTGAGCGCGACCTCGACACTGGTGGAGCCTGAATCCGAAAAGAACACGCGCGTCAGGCCTGGAGGCATGATCTCGCGAAGCCCTTTCGCCACTTGTTCGGCTGGCTCGTGAGTCCATCCGGCGAATATGATCTGGTCGAGCCGGGCGGCCTGTTCGGCAATGGCGGCAGCGATTTTCGGATGCGCATGGCCGTGTGTCGTCACCCACCAGGACGAAATGGCGTCTATGACCTGTTGGCCGTCCTTTGTGTGGAGCAAAGCCCCTTCGGCCCATGCGATTTCGGGAATCGGCTCTTCCAGACCGTGCTGGGTGAAGGGATGCCAGATTGGCGAGTTGCTCATGCAAATTGACCCAGATCGAAGTTTTCGGCGAAGGCGTGGCGAAGGGTTTCCGCCGTCAGAGACGCAAGTAGTGGCAGGCGACCCAATCGCTTGGCGGCACCGATCTCGCAAATAGTCCGCTCGCTGTCTTCCTCAGGCGACCCGACAAAGGCAACGCCGAACACCGTGGCCCCACGTGCGCGCAATGCCTCGATAGTCAGCAGGGTGTGGTTGATCGTACCCAGCGCGGTGCGCGCGACGATGATCACCGGCGCCTGCCATGTGGCAAAGACATCCGCGAAGAGCAGCTTGCGCGTGACAGGTACGAGGGCGCCTCCGGCACCTTCAATGACCAACGGACGAGATCCTTGGGGCATCGCAAGTTTTTCCGTGTCGATCACGCACCCGTCGATTTCGGCAGCGCGATGGGGAGAGCACGGCGTCGTCAACCGATAGGATTCCGGCACGATCCGTGAGCTTGGAACGCCCAATCGCTCTACTCTTTCACTGTCACTGCCGTCGTCCAGTCCGGCCTGCACCGGTTTCCAGTAATCCGCGTCCAAAGCCGCGGACAGGCCGGCGGCAAACACGGTCTTGCCGATATCGGTATCGGTTCCGGTCACGACGAAGGTCTGTCTCAAAAGAGTTCTCCGAGGGCTTGCACGAGATCGGCAATGGCCGCCTCGTCGATATTGAGGGTGATCGACATCCGCAGTCGCGCCGTCCCGGCCGGAACGGTGGGCGGACGTATGCCACGGATGTCAAACCCGCGGTCCTGCAGCTTGGTTGCGATCTCCATCGTGCGAGCATCGTCGCCAATCAAAATTGGCTGAATCTGCGACGGGCTTGCCCCTAACCCCAGAGTGGAAAGCGCGCTGCGCGCAGCGGCAATAAGCGCTTGGATGCGGCCGCGTCGATCGTCAGCGGCAGCAACGAGGGTCAGCGCCTCGCGCACTACCGTCGCCATCAGGGGGGAGGGAGCGGTCGAGAAGATGAAATTGCGTCCCCGATTGATCAGGAAATCCTTCACGACCGCCGGGCAGAGTACCAGCGCACCTTCGCAGCCCAATGCCTTTCCGCAGGTAACAAGGGTGATCGCGTTCTCTTGGCCGTGCAGGTCGGCGGCAAGACCCCTTCCGCTGGGGCCGAAGACACCGGTCGCGTGGGCTTCATCGATCAGCATCACCGCGCCTTCCCGCTTCGCGAGCGCGGCAAAGTCGGCGACCGGGGCGAAGTCGCCGTCCATGCTGTAGAGTGTCTCAAAAGCAAGCCACGGCGTGCCGCGTCCGCCATGGGAGCGCCAGCGGGCAATGGCATCGGCGGCAGCGTCGGCATCGTTGTGCGCGAACGCCTGATGGGGTGCTCGCGACAGCCGCATGCCTTCGTGCGTGCTTGCGTGGCTCAGACTATCGTGGAGGATCAGGTCGCTTGATTGTGGCAATGTAGAAAGAAGCAGGCTGTTCGCCGAGAACCCCGACCCGAGGAAGATGGCCGCTTCGGAACCAAAGAAAAGCCTTGCCGCAGACTCGAGCTCTTCATGCGCGGGGGAGTTGCCCCTCAGGAGACGCGAGCCGCCCGAGCCCAGCGCAATTCCCTTGTCCAAAGCATCCAGAGCCGCATTGCG
>JBDONL010000006.1:42522-263091 GCA_039831335.1 Sphingomonadaceae bacterium
CCAGATAGTCGTTCGAAGAAAAATCCCGTCCCACTTGCTGCCGAAGCGTGCGAAGCCGCCCCGCTGTTTTGAGGTTAGCGAGATCGTGTTCGAAGAATTCGGGGAGGGGCACGGTTGCGGCCTAGTGACGGACGAGTGATTGTTTGTAAAGTCTGCCCCGCCGATCAGGGTGATGCAGGCAATTGCCCGGTCTCGGTCGGGTATTATGTTTTAACACTTCATAGGCTTGGGCAGGCTGGACAAGGCCTTTCTTGCTAACAGGAGCATGGCGCCGCTTGAGCTTTTTTGCCGGTCCGGACTCTTGTAGATATGAGTTCTCATTTGCCCGGTAAAAAGCGCAAAAGCCCGACGCTCCATAAGAGCGACGGGCCTTGCTGTAGGATTGAAGTAAGTGAAGATTAGCGCAGGAGCGAGAGAACGCTCTGCTGGCTCTGGTTGGCTTGGGCGAGCATCGCGCTCGACGCCTGGCTCAGGATCTGGGCCTTGGCGAGAGCGGTCGTCTCGACTGAATAGTCGGTGTCTTCGATCCGCGAACGCGCATCAGACAGGTTCGTCACGTTGCTCGACAGCGAGTTGACGGCCGATTCCAGGCGGCTCTGACCGGCGCCGAGCTTGGCGCGAGCGGTGGTGATCGTTTGGATACCCGTGTCGACGGTTGACAGGACCGAGTTGGTCGCGGTCGTCAGGTCGACGCTGGTCACGGCAGTCACGGTGGAGTCACCGGCGATGTTCGAGAAGGTCAGGGCCACTGCATCGCCAGCATTCGCGCCGGCCTGGATGTTGACAACACCGCCCGAACCGGCACTGCCGTCGAACAGCTTCACGCCGTTGAAGGTCGTATTGCCGAGAACCTGCGTGATCTGCGACGAAAGCTGCGTAACTTCCGCCTGCAGGTTGGTCTTGTCGGTGGACGAATAGGTGCCGCTGGTCGACTGAACGGCCAACTCACGTATGCGCTGCATCATGTTGGTAACTTCGCCCAGCGAACCTTCAGCGGTCTGCGCCATAGCGATGCCGTCGTTCGCGTTGCGGATACCCTGATTCATGCCGCGCACCTGCGAGGTCATGGAAGCGGCGATGGCGAGGCCAGCCGCGTCGTCCTTGGCCGAGTTGATGCGCTTGCCGGTCGACAGGCGCTCCATGGCAGTACCGAGTTGCTTGGAAGCGTTCGTCGAGGCGGTCGCTGCCTTCAACGCACTGATGTTGGTGTTGATCATGGTCATAGCAAAAGTTCCTCTAGGTCTACGATCACTGCCCCCCGGTCAGGATCTGGCAGCCGAAACCCAGACCGACCGTTTGCGGCCGGGATTAAGGGGCTGAGGCGCAAAGGAAGTTGGAAAATTAACCATGTACGTATTTTTACGAGGTCTAAAATTATCCAATCATTCGACGTCCCCGTGGCAATCCTTGGCAGGCCGGTAATAAATACCAACGGGGGCACGATGAACGGGTTGAACAGGACGGCGCGATTTTCGCGCACGCACGGGACGATTGAGGCCCGGCTGGCGGGGATCGCGTCCTCCCTATTTATGGATCGGCCGGTAACTTTGGCTGATAATGACGAATGCGACGCCAATCGCTATGCGCGGGCGATCAGGGCGACACGGGGTGGTACGCCGTCGATCGCGCTGTCGGGCCAGGGGGCAAGGCTCTGCTACAGCGATCCGATCGCTGAAAGCAGCATTGCCGCGCTGGTTGCTCTTATATACAGCGGGCACGGCCCGGTCGCCGCCGATCCAGCATCTTTGTCGATTATCGCGCTGGCTGACCGGCTCGCCCGCACCGATATTCCGGTGCTGATCAACGGGCCGACCGGGACCGGCAAGGAAGTGCTGTCCACTTTCATCCACCGCCGCAGCGATCGCGCCGACAAGCCATTCATCGCTGTCAATTGCGCCGCGATCCCCGAAACCATGCTTGAAGCCATGCTGTTCGGGCATGAAAAAGGCTCCTTCACAGGCGCCAATGCCGCGGGCGAAGGCTTCTTCCGCGCGGCCGACGGCGGCACGCTGCTACTCGACGAGATCGCCGAAATGCCATTGTCGCTCCAGGCCAAGCTGCTTCGCGCGCTGCAGGAAGGCGAAGTGGTGCCGGTGGGTGCGACTCGCCCGGTCAAAGTCGACGTGCGGATCATCGCCTGCGCCAACCGCGACTTGCCGGTCGAAGTGGCCGAGGGCCGCTTCCGCGCTGACCTTTATTATCGCCTCAACGTCTTTCCCATCACCATGCTGCCGTTGCGCGAACGCCCGGCCGATATCGCCCCGCTTGCCTTCACCATGCTGCTGCGCCATGCCGAAAAGGGTGCCAAAGTGCCGTGGATCGGCGAAGCGACGTTGGCGAAGCTGGCCAATTATCCCTGGCCGGGCAATGTCCGCGAGCTGGAAAACGTCATGCGCCGCGCACTGCTGCTGGCTCAGGGTGAAGCCGAGATTGGACTCGAACATATCGTGTTCGACATGACCGTGCGAGGGGTCGAAACCATAGCTGCGCCCATACAGATGGAAGACACCGTGGCCGAAAGCGGCCCGAGCAAGCTCGCCAATGTGGTGAAATTGTCCGAAGCCCGCGCAATCATGGAAACGCTTGAATCGGTCGGCGGCCACCGGGCCAATGCCGCGCGGGCGCTGGGTATCAGCGAGCGCACCCTGCGCTATCGCCTCGCCTCCTTCCGCGAAGCTGGCATTGCAATGGGAGCGGCGCGATGAGCGGCATTGGAGGAATAGGCGGTGGGATAGGCGGCGCGGGATCGGTCGAACAGATCATCGCCATGCGCCAGCAGATCATCGACCGGTCGAAGGCGCTGCAGGAGCTGCACCAGCCCAAACCGGCCGCACCTGCGCAGGAGACCAAGGAACCGGTCAGTTTCGGCGATACGCTGCGCGGCGCGCTGGAAAGCGTCAACGCCACCCAGGCCAAGGCCGGAGCGCTGACAGATGCCTATGAACGCGGCGAAGTCACTGATGTCGCCAAGGTCATGCTCGCCCGCCAGGAAGCGGGCGTTGCCTTCGAAGCCACGCTTCAGGTCCGCAACAAATTGCTCGCGGCCTATCAGGAAACCATGAGGATGGGGATCTAAGCCATGACCGGTCTCGTACCAACAGCGCCTGCGGGCAGTGGCATGCTCGGCCCGCTGACCAGCGGATCGGGCAATTTTACTGATCGGCTGCGCGCCTTCATCGCCCAGCCTGCCGTGCGCAAGGTGCTGCCCTGGTTCGGGGGCATGGCCGGTCTCGGCCTACTTGCGCTCACCTGGGCCATGTTGTCCCCGGCGCCGCAACGCACGCTTTATTCCACGCTCGACGACAATTCGCGCGCGGGTGTGGTGGCGACGCTCGACAAGGCAGGGATCGCCTATCACATCGACAACAGCACCGGCACACTCACCGTCAATGACAGCGATTTCTATCGCGCGCGCATGCTGGTGGCTTCCGACGGAGCTCTGGCCACGCCCGAAAGCGGGGAGCAGATGCTGGCGGACTTGCCTATGGGTGCCAGCCGCACCCTGGAAGGCGATCGCCTGCGCGCTGCATTGGAGCATGAATTGATGCTGACGATCCAGGAGATCGATGGTGTCGAAGGCGTGCGCGTGCATATCGCCAAGGCCGAACGATCGGTGTTCGTGCGCGACGATGTCGCTCCCACCGCCTCGGTCATGGTGCGCATGGCGCAGGGTCGCGAACTGAGTGAAAGCCAAGTCAACGCCATCGTTAATCTGGTCGCCGGTTCGGTGCCCGGGCTCAGCACCGATGCTGTAAAAGTGGTTGACCAGCACGGTAAGCTACTGACCCAGACGCGCGATCCCAACAGCGCGCGGATCGATCTGCAGGACCAGATGGAGGCCAAGCTCAACGCCCAGATCAGCCAGTTGCTGACCCCGATGTTTGGCAGCGGCGCGTTTTCCTCGCAGGTTCAGGTCGATCTCGACATGAACGAGGTCACCTCGGCCCGCGAAAGCTATGACAAGGACGGATCTGTTCGCCGGGAGACCGACCAGCAATCGACCACCGCCAGTTCGCAGGCAGCGGGCATTCCCGGAGTCCTGTCAAATACACCGCCGGTCACCGGGGGGACGCGTCAGGGCGCTCCGCAAAGCAGCGCACCGAACACCGGGCAGGGCGGCTATGGCGAGAAAAGCTCTTCGCGTGTTTATGAGCTGGGGCGCGAAGTCTCGGTCTCCAACATGACGCCGGGTTCGATCAAATATCTCTCGGTCGCGGTGGTGATCGATCAGGGGGCACTGGCCAAGGCTAGCGCATCGGATATCAACAAGGTCAAGGAGCTGGTCTCCGCCGCCGTCGGCGCGCGCCCGGATCGCGGCGATCAGGTGACCGTGGTCATGCGCCCGTTCGAAAAGGTCGAACCGGCCAGCATTCCCTTCTATGAAACCGGCTGGTTCGCCATGGTGGTGCGCTATGGCGTGGCGGTGCTGGGCGTGTTGCTGGTGCTGCTGCTGGCGGTTCGCCCGGCGATGAAGGCGCTGCGCAAAGCCGCCCAATCGGGCAATGGCGCGACCGGCACCGAGATTGTTCCGGTCGGCGGCGCGCGTCCAATGGCGCACTCCGCGATCGACCGTGAATCCCTCGACGGGCAGATCCAGCTCGCCCAGCGCATCGCGCGCGAGAACCCGGAAGACGCGGTGATCGCCCTCAGGCGTCTGCTCGCCGAAGACGGCAAACCGAAGGAAGCGGCATGAGCGCTCTCGATACCGCCCCGCTCGCCGGTCCGGCCAAGGCCGCGATCATGGTGATGCTGCTGTCCGAAGAGGACGCTTCCAAGATTCTTGCGGAGCTGAGCCCCGACGAATTGCGCCAGATCGCGGGTACCATGTGCGGGATCGGCGAAGTCGAACCGCAGGCAATCGCCGATGCCATCGCGGGCTTTTCGCATTCGACCGAAAGCAAGGGCATTCCTGGCCACGGGCGGGTCGACAGCGTGCGGCGCATGCTCGAAGGCGCGGTAGGCGCGGTGAAGACCGAGAACCTGATGCGTCAGGTTGCCCCGCCCGAACAGGACCAGAGCCTACCCGCGCTCGGTCTACTGCGCTGGCTTGAACCCAAGATTATTGGCGAAATCCTGGCCGACGAGCACCCGCAGGCAATCGCGGTGCTGCTGCTTCAGCTGGATACCGATGTCGCCGCCGCCGCGCTCGCTGCCCTGCCCGAAGAACTTCATTCGACGGTTCTGCAGCGAGTGGCCAAGCTCGGCCCAGTCTCGCGCCATGCGATCGCCATTCTCGAACAGACGCTCAATGCGAAGATTGAGAAGCTGCATGGCACGATTCCGCTGACAATGGGCGGGATTAAACAGGCCGCTGAGATCATCAACAGCTCCCACCGCAGCGTGGAGGAGCGGGTGATGCCGGCGATCGGCAAGAAGGACAAGCAGCTTGCCAGGGAGCTGGAAAACGAGATGTTCAAGTTCGAACATCTATTTGCGCTCGACGCCAAGATGACCGGCACGCTGCTGCGCGAGATCGAGAGCGAAACGCTGATCCTGGCGCTCAAGGGGTTGGAACCCGAGCAGCGCGAACATTTCTTCGGCGCGATGTCCTCGCGCGCGGCCGATGGTCTGCGCGACGATATCGAAGCCCGCGGACGGACAAAGAAATCCGATGCCCTGGCCGCGCAGAAGGAAGTGATCGAGATCGCCAAACGCCTGATCGAGGAGGGCGAGCTGGTGATGGGCGATGGCGGCGACGATTATGTCTGATACCCGCATCGCCTATTCCGCGCTCGGCAAACGCGGCAGATTTACCGCCAGCCCGCGTTATTCGGGGCAACCTGTCCCGCAACCCGAACCGGTCCCGGTCGATCCGGCGACCGAAGCCTATGGGGCCGGGTATGAAGACGGCAAGCTTGCCGCACAGGCCGAATGCGAGGCCAGGCTGAACCAATTGCAGGCCGAGCGCGAAGCCATCGAACTGGCCTTTGCCCGCTTCGACGCCGATAGCGCGCTGTTGCTGCGTGAGGGATTGCGGATCGCCGTCCATGCGCTGTGCGAGGAGGCCGTGTTGCCGCTGGCGCTCGATCACGAAGGGCTCGCCCGCCGGATCGAAGCCGCCGCCGCCATGCTCCAGCGCAAGCACGACCAGCGCGTCATTAGCATCAATCCCGCAGATCTCGAACTGGTGCGCGGATCTGTCTCGCCCGCGCTCGAACTGATCGCCGATACGTCGGTTGCGCGCGGTGCCTTGCGGGTCGATACCGAGGATGGTGGGGTCGAGGACGGGCCGGAGCAATGGCGCCGCGCGCTCGCCGAAGCCTTCGAAACATGCGCGCCCTGATCGAAATGACGCTGGAGGCGGCGGCACGTGCGCCGCTCGACCTCGCGCCGCGCCGTTTCGGCCGCGTGGTCGCCTGCGATGGTGGGTTGATCGAGGTGTCGGGTCTTAGTGTGCCGATCGGAGGCATCTGCCGCATCGCCCAGAGCGGCGACACCGAACATCGCGCCGAAGCGATCGGCTTTCGCAATGGCCACACCATGATGATGATGCTTGGCGACACGGTGCTGCTGCGCCCGGGCGCGATCGTGCGGCCCGAAGGGCATCCCGGCATGCTTTCGGTAGGCCCCGAACTGCTGGGCCGGGCGGTCGATGGATCGGGCAAGCCGATCGACGGGAAGGGGCCATTGGGCGCCAGCAAGCAATGGCCCGCGGGCGGCCAGCGTGTCGGCGCGCTGGATCGTGCGCGGGTCACCGACACATTCGACACCGGCATCCGCTCGCTCAACGCGCTGACCACGGTCGGTGTCGGCCAGCGGGTCGGCATCATGGCCGGATCGGGCGTCGGCAAGTCGGTGCTGATGGACATGATCGTAGAGGGGGCGGAGGCCGATGCGGTGGTCGTCGGCCTGATCGGCGAACGCGCCCGCGAAGTTTCCGATTTCGTCGGCCGGCACATGGCCGGCGAACGCGCCGCCAATATCGCGATCATCGCAGTGCCCGCCGACCATGCCGCCAATCTGCGGCTGCGGGGGGCGATGCTGGCGACATCGATGGCCGAATATCTGCGCTCGCAGGGCAAACGCGTGCTGCTGATCCTCGACAGCCTGACCCGCGTCGCCCATGCGGCGCGAGAGATCGGTATCTTGCTCGGGGAACCCGGTGCGGCGCGCGGTTATCCACCTTCCGCCCTTTCCACCATCACCAAGCTGATCGAACGCGCGGGCAATTCCGCCGCGACCGGCGGCGCGGTGACGGGCATCTATACCGTGCTGGCCGATGGCGACGATCAGAACGATCCCGTGGTCGATACCGCGCGTGCGATCCTCGACGGGCATATCGTGCTCTCGCGCGAGATCGCCCAGCGCGGGCAATATCCCGCCGTCGATGTCGGCGCTTCGCTCAGCCGGGTGATGAACGATATCGTTCCGCCCGCCCATGCTCTCGCCGCCCGCCGCTTCCGCGCCTTGAGCGCGGCCTATGAGGCGAACCGCGATCTGGTGATGATGGGCGCCTATCGCCAGGGGACCGATCCGGTGCTCGACGAGGCGATCGCATTGCAACCGAAAATGGTCCAGTTCCTGAGCCAGGGCACGCGCGAGCATATCGATATTGCCAGTGCCTTTGCCTCGATGAACGCTCTGGTCGCCGGTGAAGCCTGATCCGCGCAAACTGAAGCGGGCGAAGCTGATCGAGCGGGTCCGCACGGTTGAACGCAGCCGCTTGGCGCTCGCCGCGTCCGAAGCCGAAGCCTTGCGCAAGCGACTGTCTGGCGTGGCCGAACGAACGCGTTCGCTGGCAGATCACTACGCCCAGCAGAGCGGCCTTGTGACCGGCGCGGAGCTGCGCCGCGGCAAGACGATGCAAGGCCAGCTGCAGCAGCTCAGCGCCATGAGCCGGCAACACGCCTGCGAAGCGGAAAAACGCTCCGACCAGTCGCTCGATGAACTGGCGGCGGCAGAGCGCCGGTTGAAGCGTGCGCAGGAGGACCGGCGCGATCTGGTGCGCAGCATCGTCAACCATCTGGGCGATCGCTAGCCTCAAGCGCCGCCAGCGCCCCGTTTTGGCACGCTTTTTGAATAATAATCCATGCACAAGACATGGATGCAACATGACCCTGCCGATTTCGATCAACATCTCTGCCGATACGCCGAAGATCGCCCCTGCTGGCGGCGGCGCGAAAGGTGCAAAAACCGCTGGAAAACCGGGCGAAACCGGCTTCGCCAAGCTGGTTTCCAAGGCCTCTGCAAAAGATGAAAAGCAGGCCGGAAACCAAGCTGCGGGCCAGACCCGGCAAGACGAACCGGCAAAGACCGGCAAGATTTTGCCGGTCGGCAAGCAGGCCCTTGCCGACACGCTGGAAAAAGGCGCTGCCAACAGCGAGGATGACACAGCCGAAAACACCAGCCCGGCGACCGCGAACCTGGTCGGAATAGTGGACCCCGTGGCGCTGCCCGGCATCGTCAAGGTCGCTGCCACGCCAATGGCTGAAGCAAAGCCCACCAAGGCAAGCGAACCATCGGCCAAACCAACAGCGCAACCGCTGCAGCCGGGTGTACAAACGCAGGCGCACATCGCCAGGCCGGAGCTGGCAGGTGCGAAACCGGAACCAGATACGACAAAGCCCGCCAGGCCGCAGGTCGAAACAGGCACAGTGAAGCTTGCCGTCGAAGCAATCGCAAGGCTCGCGAATTCAGGACCCGACAAGGCGCGGCCCGCCACCGTGCAGGCGGCTGTCACGCAGGCTGAACCCGCCAAGCCGCAAATTCCCGCGCCGCGCCCTGTGGGCTTCACCCTCAATATCGCAGCCGCCGACAAGGCGACTGGCCATGGCAGCACCGGCAACAATGCCGACAGCAACACCGACCACGCCAATGCCGACAGTGCCGAACCCGGTGCGGACAAGCTGTTTGCCGGAATGCGCAGCCTCACTCCCAACCAGCCCGCCAGGCTGTTCGAACTCGCACCTGTCCAGCACCTCGCCACCCGGCCGGTGCAGGACGGGGCAAGCCCGGCTGTCGCCAGCAATGCCGCTCCGGCGCAGACCGCCATGAGCGCGGAAGGCATCGCCCATTTCGTCGACCGGATCGCAATGGCCCGCAGCTTCGACATGGCGCAGCCAGCCAGCCTCATGGTCAATCATAAGGACTTCGGCCAGCTGACCGTGACCTTCGATCACGTGCGCGGCGGGCTCGACGTGCAAATCGCCGCGCAGGATGCCGAAACCCAGCGCGCCCTGACCAGCGCTATGGCCCAGGATCGCAACATCATGCGCCACGGCGAAGCCCAGACCAGCGTGCAGGCCTCCCATTCGGCCAGTGCGGGCGGCGAGCGCGACGCCTCCTCCTCGGGGCAGAGCTTTGCCTCGCATGGCCAAGGCCAGTCGAACGGTCGGACTTCGGACCAGTCGTCCGGCCACGCGTTCAGCCATACTCCGAGCCAGACCAGACGCCCCTCGGGCGCCGTGTCAAACCGCAGCACTGGTACCAGCCAGACGTCGAGCGACGACGCGCTCTACGCTTAACTCCCGTACCCCATTTGAGACAGATTGAGCAGGACAAGAGAATGCCGGACGAAAAGACCACCGCAGAACCGACCAAGAAGAAGGGCGGCTTCATGAAACTCGTTCTGCTCACGATCGTCCTGCTCGGCGCGGGTGGCGGCGGCACCTATACCGCCTTCGCAATGGGACTGATCGGGACCAGTCCCGTCGAACATGACGACGGCAAGCCGCATCTGATCCTCAAAGGTGAGGAAGATCCCTACGCCGTGACGGAGGAGAAGGATAAGGCGCCGGCCGTCGTCTTCGGCACGGGGGGGAGCAAGTACCGCACCGCCTATTTCAACTTTCACGACGATTTCACCTCGAACCTCGCCGACAGCACTGCATTGATCCAGATCAGCCTCGCTGCCTCGACGAACTACGACGGTCGGGTGCTTATGTGGCTGGGTGAGCACGAGACCGCGATCCGCTCGCGCATCCTGGTCGAATTAGCCGCCACCAACGAAGCGGACATTGAGGGCGCGGACGGAAAGAAGCAGCTCAAAAAGCGCCTGACCAAGGCGATCAACGACGTACTCAAGGAGCACGAGGGCTTTGGCGGCGTGAACGACGTCTACTTCCGGTCCTTCATCATCCAATGATCAACGAAACCTTCCTCGACCCCGGCGTGGCCCGCGCGGCACTGCACAGCGAGGAGCTGCTCAGCCGTTCCGTGCCGCAGCCCGATCTTGCCAAGGAGTTCGCGCGTTTTGCCGGGCTGATCGCCGAACACTCCCAAGCGTTGTTAGTTGAGCTATGCGACTTGCGCGGGCTGACAGCGGAAATCGCCGACCCGCAACTGGTTGCAGCGCATGACTGGCTGGCCGCCCAGGGCCCTGTCAGCGTTCACAGCTTCTATCCTATGGGCCAGGATCGCCGCGGCATCCTCTTCTCCACTGCGATCGGCGATCTCGTCGCCCAGTTCGACCGGATTCTCGGCGGGCCGGGCGATTTCGACAACAAATGCACGCAGCTGCCGGCCTCTGCCGAACGCTTCGCCCAGCAGTTCTTCGATTGCATGGGCCAGGCCCTTACTCGGGCGACCAGTAGCCGCACCGCGCTGCTCGGTGCGCGGGGTGAAAACGCCGCCGATGTCGTGCCCTTCGCGGCCGACGAGGAGATCTGGACGGCGACCGTTATGGTCTGCCTGCCCGGCGCCAAGCGCGCCTGGCAAGTGCGCATCGCCGTGTCCCAATCGATCCTCGACGGTATCATCGGATCGCGTGCAGTGTCGCCCGCGACCGGCCGCACGATCGGTGCGCGCGGTCTGGAGGGATCAGCCTTAGCGGACATACAGTTGCCTCTGCGCGCGGTGTTAGTGGACGTGCCGATGTCGGTCGGTCGCCTCGCCCAGCTGAACGTCGGCGCGCTCATTCCGGTTGCCGTCAATCGCAGCGTCCCGCTGCTCATCGGTGACAAGACGATTGCCCATGGCACCGCTGGTGAACTCGACGATCGGGTCGCGCTGGAAATTACGCACACTTCTATTTCAGGGAAAAACTGACATGTCGTTTCAACCAGATGGCTTCGGCCTCATCCAGGACATCGATGTCCGTCTGACGGTCGAACTCGGCCAAAAGCAAATGAGCTTGCGGGATGTGTTGGCTCTGGGCGAATCGAGCGTGATTGAGCTCGATCGCCTGACCGACGAACCGCTGGAAATTCTGGTCAACGGCAAGATTATTGCCCGCGGGGAAGTGGTCGCGCAGGGTAACCGCTTTGCCATCCGCGTGCTCGAACTGGTCGGCGCGCCGGCTCCTTCGGCACCGATGCTCAAGCCCGAGGTGCACCAGTAAATGCTCTGGTATATCGTCAAGTTGCTGGTCCTCCTGCCGCTCATCGGAGCAATGATCTGGGGCAGCCTCAAGCTCGCCAAGCGGCTGCAGGGCCAGTTCGGCGTGCCCGCTAGCGGCGAGAAGGCAGTGAAGATCGTCGAGACCACTATGCTCTCGCCGACGCTGCGCCTGGCGGTGATCGAATTCCATGGGCGCGAGATCCTCGTCTCCACTTCGCGCAACGGTCTTACCCGGCTGGCGGAAGCCCCGGCACGGGCTTCAGCGCCTCACCAGGACACACTTTAATGTTCGCCAGACTCGCCCGTATCGGCGCCGCATTGAGCGCCTTCGGCTGGTCCGCCATGGCCCATGCCCAGGCCGCTGCCCCGACAGCAGTCCCCGGTGCGCTGGACCGCGCCTTTAGCCAGATGTCTGGCGCTGGCGGCGAACCTTTAAGCCTCTCGCTCCAGCTGCTGCTGGTGATGAGCCTGCTCACCATCCTGCCCGCGCTACTGCTGATGATGACCAGCTTCACCCGCATCATCGTGGTGCTGGCGATCCTGCGCCAGGCGCTCGGCCTGCAGCAATCGCCGCCAAATCAGGTGCTGATCGGGCTCAGCCTGTTCCTGTCGCTGTTCATCATGTCGCCGACGCTGAACCAGGTGAACCAGGCCGCCATCGCCCCCTATTCGGCCGGGCAGATCAATGCCCAGACCGCGATCGAGAAGGCGGGCGAGCCGTTCCACGCCTTCATGATCCGCCAGACCCGCAAGCACGATCTCCAGATGTTCGCCGACATCGCCAATGCGCCGCAATTCAAGAGCGAGGCGGATGTGCCGTTCTCGATCCTGCTGCCGGCCTTCGTCACCAGCGAGCTCAAGACCGCCTTCCAGATCGGCTTCATGCTGTTCCTGCCCTTCCTCGTCATCGATCTGGTCGTCTCCAGCGTGCTGATGAGCCTGGGCATGATGATGATGAGCCCGATGATCGTTTCGCTGCCCTTCAAGCTGCTGCTGTTCGTCCTAGTGGACGGCTGGGCACTGCTGATGGGCTCTCTCGCCTCCAGTTTCAGCTAGATTTCAGCTCTCGGATGACAGACCCATGGAACAAGCCGTCCTCCTCTCGCTCGCCGACCGCATGTTGTGGATCGCCGCGCTCGTCGCCGCGCCGATCCTGCTGGCGAGCCTCGCCGTCGGGCTGATCGTGGGCCTGGTCCAGGCGGCCACTTCGGTCAATGAGCAGACGCTGACCTTCGTGCCCAAGCTTGCCTCGGTGGCTTTGGTGCTGGTCGTCTTCGGCGGTTCGATGATGGGGCTGGTGGGCGATTTCACCCAGGAAATCTTCACCGAGATCGCCCGGATCGGCCAGTGATCCAGCTCAACTTCGGTTTTGGCCCGCTCGAACACGAGATGTGGCGGGTCGTCTTCCTGATGACGCGGATCGGCGCCGCGCTGTTCGCCGCGCCCTTCTTCGGTGCCACCATGGTGCCGGTGATGGCACGGGTTTCGCTCGCCGGAGCGCTGGCGATCTTCCTCGCCAACTGGATGCCCGATATCGCAACGCCCGACGCGCTCCTTTCGCTCAATGGACTGATGGCGGTTGCCGGTGAGGTGCTGGTCGGCCTCGCGCTCGGCTTCGTGCTCCAGCTCGCCTTCGCCGCCCCGACAGTGGCGGCCGAGCTGATCGGCGGCGGCATGGGAATGAGCATGCTGGTCACCCGCGATGCCATGGGCGGCGGCACCACCACCGCTTTCGGCCAGTATTTCATGATCGTTCTCACGCTGATTTTCCTCGCCACGGGCGCGCATCTGCACTGGCTGGCGCTGCTGGCGGAAAGCTATCGTATCTTCCCGCCGGGCCACACCTGGCTCGGGCCGGACCGGTTCATGGAAATCGCCGGCTTCGGTTCGACTATGTTCGAAACCGCCGTGCGGATCGCCTTGCCGGTCACGCTGGTGCTGCTGCTGGTACAGGTGCTGACCGGCATCCTCAGCCGCTCCGCCCCCTCGCTCAACCTGTTCGCGCTGGGCCTGCCCGCGGGTGTGCTGGCGGGGATCGCCGCGCTGATCGTTTCGGCGCCGATCCTGTTCGACCAGTTCAGTGATGTGGTCAACGGATCGCTCGATCAGCTGACCGGGGTGATGGCGCAATGAGCGAGAGCGCCGGCGAAAAGAGTTTTGCCCCAACCCAGAAGCGGCTGGAGGATGCCGCCAAGAAGGGCGACGTCCTGCGTTCAAAAGACGCGGGAACGGCGGCGGTGATGCTGCTGGGCGGAGCCTGGCTCACCTTCGCCGGGCCATGGCTGCTGTCGGGCCTGTCCGGCTTCATGCGCGAGGCGTTTCGCTTCGATACGAACGACATCCGGGATTTCCAGGTGGGTCCGCTGCTGATCGAGGGGCTGGGCATGGCGCTGCCCGCGATCCTCTCGCTGGCCCTGCCGGTGATCGCGCTGACGCTGGTCACCCAGCTCGCCTTCGGGCGTGGGCGCTGGGTGCCCGCTAATCTGGCGATGAAGGGCACGCGGCTCAATCCGCTCAATGGCCTCAAACGCATGTTCGGCCCGACCGGGCTGATCGAGATCGGCAAGGGGCTGCTCAAGATCACCCTGCTCGGCGCGATTGCGCTGTGGTGGTGGAAATCCAGCATCGAGACCGTCACCGGCCTCGGGCGCGGCCTGCTCTCGGCCCAGCTCACCGCCGCCTGGCATGCGATCACCTCGCTGATCTTCGCATTGTCCGGCGGGCTGGTGGTGATCGCGCTGATCGATCTGCCGGTGCTGTGGTGGCGCCAGCAAAGCCGCCTCAAGATGACCCATCAGGAAATGCGCGACGAGGGCAAGGAAGCCGAAGGCTCGCCCGAGATGCGTTCGGCCCGGCGCCAGCGCCAGCGCGATATCGCTGCCGGCGCGGTGGGCGGAGCCATGCGCGAGGCGCAGTTCATCATCACCAACCCGACCCATTTCGCCGTCGCCATGACCTATGACCCGGACAAGGCTGCCGCGCCGATCGTGCTGGCCAAGGGCCGCGGCGAAAAGGCGCAGGCTATGAAGCAACTGGCGCGCGAGTTGGAGCTGCCCGCACTCGAATATCCGCAGCTCGCCCGCTCGGTCTATTACACCACCCGCGAACGGCAGGTGATCTGCGAGGACCTCTACAGCGCGGTTGCCGCTGTACTGGCCTATGTCCTTTCTCTTAAACGCGGCGAGAATCTGCCCTTACCTCAGATCGAAGTGCCGGTCGCGCTGCGCTTCGACGCCGAGGGCAGGCTGGCGGTTAATCCGCCGGGCAATGTGCCGTTCTCGTAGCAATGGCAATCCAACCTTCCTCTATCGCCACCACGCTGGGCATCGGGAGCGGCATCGACATGACCGGTCTCGCCACACAGCTGGCCGAGGCGCAATTCGCCGGACGCAACCAAGCGCTTCAGGCGAAATCGGATCTGCTGACCAAGCAGATTTCGACCGCCGGGACGATCCGCAGCCAGCTGAGCCAGTTCGCCAGCGCGCTGGGTGATCGTCTCCGCACGGGCGATCTCGCGCCGACACCGTCGATCGGCAACAGCGCGGTCGCCAAGGTTTCCAGCCCGCTCGGCGCGATCGGCAAGGGCAGCTACCAGCTCGAAGTCTCGCAACTGGCCAGCAATCAGGTGCTGACCGGTCCGGCCTATAGCGCCGCCACCGACACGGTGGGCGCGGGCACGCTGACCATCCGCTTCGGCGCGACCAGCAACAGCGGCTTTACCGAGGACACTTCGCACCAGGCGCTCAGCATCGATATCGCTGCCGGTGCAACGCTGAGCGATGTCGCCAGTGCGATCAATGGCCAGAATGCCGGGCTCACCGCCTATGTCGCGCAGACGCAGGCCGGGGCGCAACTGGTGGTCAAGGGGGCCGAAGGGCTGCAGAACGGCTTCGTGATCGAGGCGAGCGAAGACAGCAATAATCCTGGCCTGTCGGCGCTGGCCTGGCAGCCGGGCAGCGATCCGACCCGCCTTACCCAGACTTCGCAGGACGCCGAATACAAGCTCGATGGCCTCCTCAGCTCCAGCGCCAGCAACACCATCGCCAATGCCGCGCCGGGGCTCTCGCTGACGCTGACCGGCACCAATGCCGGGGCGCCGACAACCGTTAGCTTTGCCAATCCGACCTCGGCCATCTCCAGCGCGATGGAGGATATCACCGGCGCGCTCAACGAGATCGTATCAAGCCTGCGCGATGCCACCGATCCGCAGACTGGCGATCTCGCGCGCGACTCGGGCGCGCGCGCGCTCAGCCGGACGCTGTCGGGCTTCGGCACCACAGTTATCATGCCGAATGCGCCAGCCGGCGCTCCACGGACATTGTCTGAGCTTGGTCTTGCAATCCAGCGCGACGGCAGCTTCCAGTTCGACTCCAGCAAGCTCAGTGCAGCGATAGCGCGCGACCCCGAAGGCGTGGCAGCCATGTTCACGACTGGGCTCGACGGCGTTTATTCAACGATCGACCGTATCTCGCGCACTAACAGCATTTCATCCGATCCGGGCTCACTGGCCGGCTCTATCGCACGCTACACTTCGCAATCCAAGCAGGTGGCCGAAGACTTGTCCAAACTCGCCGACCAACAAGCAACGTTGCGCGCCAATATGGTCGCGCGCTTCGCCAAGGCCGATTCACAGGTTACCGATTCCAAATCGACACTGTCCTTCCTTCAGTCCCAGATCGCCGTCTGGAACGCCCAGAAGAACTGACATGCTGTCCCTAACGCAACCCGGCGATGCCTATCGTCAGAGTGCTTTCGATGCGCGGCTGATGGGCGCAGATCGCGACGATCTGGTGATCTTTTGCCTCGAGGATCTGGTCCACAATCTCGGTGCGCTCGAGCTCGCCGAACAGCGCGGCGATCCGGCCGCGCGCAGCAGGGCGCTGACCCGTGGCGTGACGGCCTTGACTGCGCTAGAGATTGGCATCGATCGGGAGGCCCAACTGGCCGACAGCTTGCTGCAGTTTTATGGCTCGGCCAAGGCCACTCTGCTCGATTCGGTGCGCGGAATCGACCTCGCCCGGATTGCCGCGCTCAAAGCGGATTTTAGCGATATCGCCCAAGCCTTTCGCAAGGCGCGCGTTTACTAGAATTTGCCCCGACCGTGAAGCGTTACGTTTACATGGATGAGGCACAGACAGTTCGACAAAGTCGTTGTGATTGGCCCAGAATTTCATTAACCACTTTACACGAAGCACGTCGGATAGTGGCTTCGTATGGGTCTGTTCGGGAATGTTCTCGATCATTATTGTGTGAAGTTCGTCCATTTGGGTCGTGTGTTTTGGGGCAATCTAAATTATGTTGTTTGTTCACGTCATTGACGATGACGCGCAACGTCGTGTGCGTATCACGCGAATGCTGTCTATGGACGGAATCCATTGCGAGCCTTTCGATGGGGTGCAAGAGTTTCTCAAGTTCGCTCCAACGGCGGGGCTCGTGCTCTGCTGCGATAGCGCGAACGCCATTTTCGAATTGATCGAGGGGCTCGAAGACGGCTGCTGGTTACCGGTCATAGCCTATGGCACAGCGCCCGATGTGACGAACGTCGTCCGGGCGATGCAAGCGGGTATTGCGTCCTACCTCAGCGCGCCGTTCGGTCTCGAAGACTTCCGCCACGAATACAATCGACTCGAATCCTCGCTCGCCCTCCATATCGAATCTCGACACCGCACCGCGCAGGCGCGCTGCCGGATCGAACGGCTGAGCGTACGCGAGCGCGAAATCCTGGATTGCATGCTAAACCACGCGACTAGCAAGGAAATCGCGCGTGAACTGAACATCAGCCCGCGTACTGTCGAAGCTCACCGAGCGAGCCTGATGGCGCGTCTCGACGTCAAGAACGCCACTCAGGCGATTCGCGTGGCTATCGAAGGTGGGATTTTCGGCCGGACTTCTCTCGCCTGATACCCCCTGCGCGGTGCCGCCAAACTAGCCCGCCTGCACTTGGGCGATCGCCAGACGCAACTTCTGCAGCGCCGACGCCTTAAGCTGGTGCACACGCGGCACGCTCACTTCTAGCACCTCGGCGATTTCGGTGAGGTTGAGTTCTTCGACAAAGTGCAGCTGGACGATCAACTGCAGTCGTTCGGGTAATTGCCCGATCGCTGCTGCCAGGCCATCGCGATCTTCGGCCTCGAGCAGTTGGGCCTCTGCCGTGGGTTCCTGCGAGGCGAAAGCTGGGTCGCTGTCTGAATAGCAGTCCTCAAGCGCGCCGACCGACGTTGAGAGCTGCAGCCTCAGCTCGTGGAACTCCTCGAGCGAGAGATGGAGCGCTGCGGCCACTTCGTCAACCGCCGGATCACGCCCCAGTTCGTTCCGCAAACTATCGATTGCAGCGTCGATCTTGCGCCGTTGTGAGGCCGCGCCGCGCGCGTGTGGCGAATGACGGCGCAAGAGATCGATCATCGCGCCGCGCACCCGCAGTTTTGCGTAGGCGGCAAAACCATCCTCTGTCGGCCGGTCGTGACGCTGAGAGCATTCGGTCAGGGCAATCATCCCGGCCTGCATCAGATCGTCGACATCGAGCGAAGCGCCGCAGCTACCTTCGTAGAACCACGCCAACCGCGTCACCATGGGCATAAACTGAGCGATCCGCTCTGAAGCCTCGCAGGCGTAGGCGCGACGGGCGTTGAAACTGGTATGATCGTATTTCATGCCGCGAGGGCCTCCGTCTGATGGCTCAGGGCCGAGGGTTCATGTGCTGTCTCTCCGCCAACGACTGCGATCACTTCGATCGGTTGGGAGGGCGGCAATTCGTTGATCGAGAGCACTAGGCAGCTTGGCGCGCGCAGTTTGAGCAACCCGGTCAGCGCGCGACGCGCTCGGGGTTGCACGATCAGAGCCGGGCGCGTTGCGCCGGGTTCGCGCTGCATCGCGATCGTCGCAATACGTTCGCCTATGGAGCGGGCGAGGTCCGGTTCGATTACGATCTCCCCGGTCGCCGGATCCTGCATCCCATTGACCACCATTTCTTCCAGTTGCGCTGCGAGCGTGATGACCGGCAGCTTTGCATCCGGCGGGCACAATTCTCCGACCAGCATAGATCCGAGATCGGCGCGTATCAGGTCGATGAGCACATCGTGATCCGTTGTTCTCTGGGCCGCCTGGGACAGGCTGGAGAATATTCGCAGCGCGTGGCGTAACGATATCCCATCGGCGAGTAGGCTCTTGAGCACGCGGGTGATCGCGGCCAGCGAGAGCGGCTGCGGCGTGATCGTCTCGATCAGCTGGCCATGGCGGTCGCGCAGATGGTCGATCAGATCGCGGACTTGGTCCGGCCCCAGCAGATCCTGTGCCCGGCTGGCGAGCAGCTGGTTCAATTGCGTGGCGATCACGCTTTCGGGGTCCACCACCAGATAGCCCTCGGCCACGGCAAGATCGCGCGCGCCTGGTTCGATCCACAGCGCCGGGCAACCGAAGCTGGGGTCGATGGTCGGTTCGCCCGGAACATCATGCGAATGCATCACATCGCCGGTGTCGATCGCCAGCAAGCGACCCGGCTTGATCCTGCCCGAACCGATCGCCGACCCGCCAAGGGTGATGCGATAGGCTTCGGGATCGATTTCGAAGGTATCCTCGATGCGGAAAGGCGGCACGACGAAGCCGAAGCTCTGCGCCATCTGACGACGCAGGCCGGTAAGTCGGGCAACCAGCGTCGCCCCCTGCCGCTCGTCGGTCAGATGCAGCAGGCTATAGCCGAGTTGCACGGTGACCAGAGTCTGGTCGGTCACATCCTCGATCGTGATGCGCGAGGGATCGGGGGCGGCAACCGGCTCTTCGACCGTGGCGGCAATCCTTTGCCGTTCCTTGAGCTTGCGCCAGAGATAGAAAGCGCCGCCCGCTAGCGGCAGGAAAATCGTCTGCGGCATCGCCGGGATGCAGCCGATCGCGAAAAGGATCGCCGCGACCGGGAGCCAGATTTTGGGATCGGCCAATTGCCCGCCGATCTGGCCGGTGAGGTCGCGCGTATCGGAGACGCGGGTGACGATCACCGCGGCGGCGATCGACAGCAGCAGCGACGGGACCGAGGCCACCAGCGCATCGCCAACCGCCAGAGTCACGTAACGCTGCCCCGCTTCGGCAATGGAGAGGCCGTGGCTGGTCATGCCCAGCACCAGCCCGGCGACGACATTGATGCCCAGGATCAACAGTGCAGCGACCGCATCGCCCTTCACGAATTTGCTCGCACCGTCCATCGAGCCGTAGAAATCGGCCTCGGTCGCGATCTCTCGGCGGCGTGCCTTGGCTTCATCGGCAGTGACGAGCCCGGCGGCAAGATCGGCGTCGATCGCCATCTGTTTGCCCGGCAAGGCATCGAGGGTGAAACGCGCGGTCACTTCGGACACGCGGCCCGCACCCTTGGTGACGACCATCAGATTGATGACCATCAGGATCAGGAAGACGAAGATGCCGACGGCGAAATTGCCGCCGATCAGGAAGGCCCCGAAAGCCTCGATCACCTTGCCCGCGGCCTCGCCGCCCTCATGCCCGTTGAGCAGCACGATCCGGGTCGAAGCGACATTGAGCGCCAGGCGCAGCAGCGTGGCGAACAGCAGCACCGAGGGGAAAGAGGAGAAATCGAGCGGCTTTTGCGCGTTCATCGCCGCCATCAGGATCGAGACCGAAAAGGCGATGTTGAGGACGAAGAAGACGTCCAGCAAGGTCTTGGGAATCGGCATCACCATCAGCAGAATGATGGTGAGAATGCCCAGCGGCAGAGCCATTGCCGGGTTGAAGATCTGTCTTGCATTCATAGTCCGAAAGCCCTGAATTTGCCATATGCGGCGGCAATGTTGGTCCCCGCGCGCCCACCAATCGAGCCACTGTCACCAAAGGTCGATTGCAGCGTGTCCGCCATCGAGCGCTGGCGCTGCGGTGCAGGCTGAGACTGGGGCGCGATCGCAGGCTGGCTCGACGGCGAATGGGCCGCAAAGCTGGCCGAAGCGCTGGCGAAGCTGGTCGGATCCTGGTCGGTGACCGGGCTCGCGCCCGCATCCGCGCCATAGGCGGCGCTGACCTTGTCGCGCATCAGCGCCATCACCTCGCCCACGGTGCGGGCGCGGTCGCCATCGTAGAAGATCGCGCGATTGGCTCTGGCCGCCTGTGGCAGCATGGCAGATGCCGATTGGTCGGGATTGCTCTGCAACGCGCCGAGGAATTGCTGGGCATTGCCGAGCCCAAGGAAATGGGCCAGATAAAGCTCCGCCGGTTCCGGCTCGCGCCCCAGCGAGCCGCGCAGGCCCGCGGCATTCTCACGCGTCAGCTCCGCCGCCATCAATGATGAGGTGTCGGCATCGTAGCGCAGCGAGAGCAATTGCGAGCGCGCCGCCGGATCGGCGGTGCGGCCGCCGGGCGCGATCGCATCGCTGGCCCAGTTCATGCCATATTTGGCTCCATGCTCATCGAGCGTGCGCAGCCAGGTGGAATCGATGAATTGATAGAGCCCAGTGGCGCTCGAAGTGCTCGCCTTGGCATTGGGGTCGAGGTTCGATTCCAGCCGCGCCTGGGCAAGCAGATAGTCGAAATTGACTCCCGTGCGCTGAGCGGCGCGCGCGATCGCGGCCTGCACATTGGCGCTCTGAACGGGATTTACAGTTGGCACGAACCCTCCGGGAATGGCTTTCCCGTTGGTTCAGCAAACTCTATGCCAAATTTGGGCCAGCGTGCTGTTTCGCTCAGGCGTGCACGAAATCGGAATCGCGGCGCGGCAGCGCGGCATAGGCCTGATTCCCACCGGTGAAAGCGCCGAGGCGGTTCTGGATATTGGTGGAAATGAGATTGCGCAGGCGGCGGTTGATGTCGTTGAGGCGGCGCACCGCGTCGAGCAGGCCGAGGCACTCCTCGTCGAGATGAGCGCGTTCGATCGTCTCCAGTTTCTCGCACAATTCGAGTTTACCCGAGGTGCAATTGCTGATCCGGTCGAGGTCCAGAGCGGCAAGCGCCTGCCGTTCGCCCTCGAGTAAGGCAAGCATTTGCCGAAATATCGTCAGGATGTCCTGCTTGCGGGTCATTTGCGGATCGTCCCGTAAATTTTTGCTGCTATCATGGCGTCGGCGATCTGGGTGGGTACGAGCGGATAGCGATCGTCTTCCAGCGCCTTGCGGATTTCGGCGACGCGATTCTTGTCGACCGGCGCTTTGATCCCGGCGGTCACCCGCGACGTAGTCACTGGGGCTTCCGCCTCGCGTGCTTGAGAAGCGGCGGCTTGCGTACTAGCAACCCGCTCCGCGGGCCCAACCGACGCGCTCTGCCGCAGTTCTGTTCTGGCACCTTCAGGCGTTCCGACAATACGCATCATTGCGCTCCACTCTCTATGCACTAAGCAGAACGGCAGTTCCTGGGCTCCTTTAACCGCCCGACAATATTTTTTTGCCGCTCACGGCAAGGTAATGCCGACCTTGCCCGGCCGGAGCACCTGCGCACGAACGGTTTCAGTCTTATTCCCCACCGGACGTACGCGAATCCAGTCGCCCTGCGCTCCGTCCTCCATCGCTTCACCCTGTCGCGCGAGCGAAAAACCGTGGCCTTGCGCCACGATGCTGACCGCTTCGCCGCGGCGGATGAGCTTGGGTGCCGGCGCCGCGGTCATCCCCTGACCGACATCAGCCCCGTCGACCGCGACGTAGATCCGCCAACCGGCGGAAGGGCAGGCGACTTGGATGGAGCGCCGGTCACGCCCGAACCAGCTGAGGTCCAGTGGCGCAGGGCACGCCGAGAGCCGCATACGCCGGTCTACCGGCAACTTGGCGCCGCCCGGCTGGCCGATTTGCGAACCGGTGAAATCCGCAACCGCACGATCGATCATACCAAGGTCCATCAGGCTGCCGGTCGCCGCCACAGCGGAGGCCCCGAAAGCGAGCGAGCCAAACAGTCCGTAGAAAATAATGCGCATGGTCAATCCTTACCGTAAAATATTGGTCCTGCGGTACACCAGTTAGCGGACTCCGGTCATGGGGTGTGGCCCTGACTCCGGCCCCGATTGCTGTCTTGATAAGCAACACCCGTGCCATCGGTGTCGGCGCCGCTATAGGCCACGACCACCATGGCCTCGGAGACGTTTGCCGGTGCGACCACGAGCCGGGCCTTGTGCCCGTCCTGCTCGACCTCGTCGACCAGCCGCGATCCCGTCATCAGAGCGAGGCTCCGCCTACCCGGGGCGTAGCGGACATAGACCGTAGTCGCCTGCCGATCATCGGTAATCGTGGAATCGAGCCAATCGGCCAGCGTGGTGCCCGAACCGGGACGATAGATGGCCAAGATCGCACCGCTTGCTAGCGCGAGGTCGTCCATATCGGGTGGTGGGGAGGGCGCTGCAGAGATCTTGCTCGGACCTGCAGGAGGAGCCGGGGTAACCGGCGTTTCCTGCAGCGCCTGCGCCGTCACCATGAACAGGATCAGCGCGAGATCCGCGGTGACCGTCTGCCATCCAGAGCCGAGACGGAGAATCATGCCGCCGCCTTGTCTTTGCCGGACTCACCCGGTCGCAGGCCCACTCTGCGTAGACCATCGGCGAGCCACTCGAGCACTTCCTCGCGATCGTGTTCCTCGCGGCGCGACTTGCGTTCGATTGCGTTCGCGAGCGGTGCGAACACGAAGTTGGCGGTCACCAGACCATAAAGCGTCGTCACCACCGCCATGGCAATGGCATCCACTAGCCCGCCCGCATGGTGCGCGCCGGCGGGCGCCTGGCCCAGCGCGATCAGCGTGCCGGCAAGGCCCAGGATCGGCGCCAGATCGGCGGCGCTTTCAAAGGTACGAAACGCGCGGAGAGCCTGGATCATCCGCGCCTCCTTGTATTTCTGATGCTCTTCGTGGAGCGAATTGATCGATCGCTGGCTGATCATCATATCGGCGAGATAATCGAACTCCTGATCGCCGAAATGATGCGGCTCGGCCCGCACAAACCCGGCGTCGGCGATGTCGCGAATCTGCTTGGCCATCTCGCCCTTTGCCTTGGCTACGTCGAAGGCCGGTTCGAACAGGGTCTTCAGGCCGCGCAGGGCGTGGCGTGTGTCGGCCCAGCCGCAGCGCAGCATGGTTGCAGCCACGGTGCCACCAAAGACGATAGCAAGCGCCGCGGGGTTGATCCAATGTTCCAGCATTAGGCAATGCTCCAGCAAGGTACGCGCCCTCCCAAGCAAGGTTCGGGCCAATCCCGACGATTGGAAGGGCACGCGCGCAGTTAGGAACCGTGGGCGGACAGGATTTGCCGCCCACCGGCAAACCCTTGCCACTTTGCCGCCTATCCTCCCGTTCCAATGCTCCCTTCGAGTCTTGGCACGGCTTTTGCTTTACCATCACATATTTTGACGGGAGGCTCGTATGAGCGAAAGTCTATTCGGCATCCATGGTGCAGCGCTCGAGATCAGATCTCAGCGCATGGGCCTGCTAGGCTCGAATATCGCCAATGCTGCAACGCCCAATTACAAGGCGCGGGACATCGACTTTAAAGCTGCGCTCGATGCCCAGCTTTCGGGGATGGACAGCGATCAGGCCGCCGACAGTGCGATCCGCTATCGCGTGCCGACCATGGCCAGCCTCGACGGCAACACGGTCGAGATGTCGACCGAGCAGACCGCCTTTGCTGAAAACGCGGTCGCCTATTCAGCAACACTCAGCTTCCTGCGCGGGCGGATCGATACGATCACGCGCGCGATCAAGGGAGAATGACGATGGCCGATCAGCTCTCCTTCTTCGAAATGGGCCAGCGCGCCATGTCCGCGCAAATGGTCCGCATGAATGCTGCGGCGTCCAACCTGGCCAACGCAGGTTCGGTCGCGGGCAGCGAGGCCGAGGCTTATCGCCCTGTCCGCGCCGTTTTCGCGCAGGAGCTGGACCGTGCTTCGGGTCTATCCTCGGTGCGCGTCCAGGGCGTCGTGCGCGAGGACGTCGCCCCGGTCCGTCGCCATGAGCCGGGCAATCCGTTGGCCGACGCGAATGGCGATGTCTGGGCCGCACCGGTCGATGAGAATGCCGAAATGGTCGAGATGCTCGATGCCTCCCGCCAGTACCGCAACATGGTCGAAGCTCTTTCGACCGCCAAGCAACTGATGCTCGAAACGATGAGGATGAAATGATCAACTCCGTAACCAACACAACCACGAGCGCAGCTCCGGTAGCCGGCCGCAGCATGGACCAGCTCGGACAGAACGATTTCCTGCACCTGTTGACCGTGCAGATGCAGCAGCAGGATCCGTTCAACCCCGTCGATAACAAGGAAATGCTCGCCCAGATGGCGCAGTTCTCCGCGCTCGCCGGGACCAGCGAAACCAACGACAAGCTGAGCGCGATCGCGGACAAGCTCGACCAGCTGATCTCCGCCACCAAGCCAGCCGCCTGATTCACCACAAGGAACCACACAAATGTCCTTCTACACCTCGCTCAACGGCATGAAGAACGCGCAGACCTCGCTCGGCGTGATCGCGCACAATATCGCCAACTCGGAAACCTATGGCTTCAAGCGCAGCCGCACCGAATTTTCCGAAATCGTCGCGGGTTCGGCGCTGACCAACCCCAAGATGATCCAGGGCATCGGCGCCTCGGTCAGCTCGATCACGCAGAACTTCTCGCTCGGCCCGATCGAACAGACCGGCTCCGCGCTCGATGTCGCGATCACCGGCGATGGTTTCTTCAGCATCCGCAACCCGAACTCGGGCGCGACGCTCTATACCCGCGCTGGCTCGTTCTCGATGAACGGCACCGGCAATATCGCCGACACCGATGGCAATCTGCTGCAGGTTTTCCCGGTCGATGCGTCCGGCAATATCACCGGCACCACGCTGTCCGACGCACAGATCCCGTCGACCAATTCCTCTGGCGCGCAGTTCGCGGGTGTCACCATCGACAACACCGGGCTGGTTTCGGCGTCCTATGCGGATGGTTCGGTCGAGCCGGTCGGCAATGTCGCGCTCGCTTCCTTCCTTGCGCCGACGGGCCTCAAGAAGGTCGGCTCGGCCAATTGGGAAAGCACCGGCATTTCGGGTGCGGCCAGCTATGGCGCGCCGGCGAGCGGCCAATATGGCGCGCTGCTGTCGGGTTCGCTCGAACGCTCCAACGTCGATATCGCCGAGGAACTGGTCGGCCTCATCACCGCCCAGCGCAATTTCCAGGCCAATGCCAAGGCGATCGACACCGCGACCCAGATCTCGCAGACCGTTATCAACCTGCGGACCTGATCGCCATGGACCGCCTTATCTACACCGCGCTTTCGGGCATGCAGGCGAATATGGATCGCCAGCGGGTCATTGCCAGCAATCTGGCCAATGCGAACACGATCGGCTTCCGCGCCGAAATGCTCGACCAGCGGCCGGTCACCATCACCGGCACGCCGGACGAGGTGCGCGCGATGCAGATCGGTCGGGTGCGCGGCGCGGATATGGCGGCGGGCGAGATCGTCGATACCGGGCGCTCGCTCGATGTCGCGCTCTCGGGCGATGCGATGATGGCGGTCCAAGCCGATGACGGCAGCGAAGCCTATACGCGGCGAGGGGATCTCTCGATCTCGGCAGCTGGCCTGCTGGTCAATGGCGCGGGCCATCCGGTGCTGGGTGACGGCGGACCGATCACCGTGCCGCCCGACGGCAAACTTTCGATCTCTCCCGACGGGCGGATTTCGGTCACCGATCCGGCCGCGTCGGGCCAGCCGCCGACCGAGATCGGGCGGATCAAGCTCGCGTCATGGAAGGGCTCGCCGATCCAGAAGGGGATCGACGGGCTTTTCCGGGTCGAGGGCGGCGGCGTGCTGCCCACCGACGAGGAAGCGCAGCTGAAGAGCGGCGCGCTCGAACAGTCCAATGTGAAAACCACCGAGGTGCTGGTCCAGATGATCGAAGCCCAGCGCAGCTTTGCCCTGCGCAGCAAGTTCATCAGCACGGCCCGCGATGTCGATGAAAGCGGCGCGCAGCTGATGCGCCTCGGCTAACTCTTAAGGAACAGGGGAACCACACATGCCCACTTCAGCGCTCCAGGTCGCACGCACCGGGCTCGAAGCCCAGGATTCGCGCATGCGCGTGATCGCCAACAACCTCGCCAACGTCGGCACCACCGGCTTCAAGCGGGACCGCGCCAATTTCGCCACGCTCACCTATCAGGATGCGCGCGTGGCGGGGCAGAAGTCCTCGGGCGAGACGGCCTATGCCACCGGGCTCAACCTCGGCACCGGCGTGGCGATCCAGTCGACCAGCCAGATCATGACGCAGGGCACGCTCAACACCACGGGCAATGCCTTCGATCTCGCGCTCGATGGCGATGGCTATTTCCAGATCCAGATGCCGGGCGGCAAGCTGGCCTATACTCGCGCGGGCAATTTCACCGTCTCCGCCGAAGGGCAGCTGGTGACCCAGCAGGGCTATCCGGTCCAGCCCGCGATCACCATTCCACAGGGCGCGACCTCGATCGCGGTTTCGCCCGACGGCACGGTCTCGGCCACGCTCGACGGGCAATCCGATCCTTCGGAACTGGGCCAGATCCAGGTCGCGCGTTTCACCAACCCTTCGGGCCTGCAGGCGATCGGCGACAACTTCCTCGTCGAAACCGGTGCCAGCGGCCCGGTGGAAATGGCGGCCGGCGGCGAGAACGGGCGCGGCCATATCCGCCAGGGCATGCTTGAAGGCTCGAACGTCAATATCGTCGAGGAACTGGTCGACATGATCGAGTGCCAGCGCGCCTATGAAATCAATTCCAAGATGGTGTCCGCGGTCGACGACATGCTGCGCAACGCCAACCAGACGCTGTGAGGCCTGCCATCATGAAGAAACTTGCTATCGCATTGCCCCTGGCGCTGCTGCTCGGTGCCTGCGGTTCGGGCGGCGCGCGCCCGGCCGGTTTTTCCGCCGCACTGCCGCCGCCACCCGCCGCACCCGGCTCGCAAGAGTCGAACGGCGCGATCTATCAGGTCAGCAGCGGCTATACGCCGCTCTACAATGGCAATCGCGCGGCCCAAGTCGGCGATCTGGTCACCGTGGTGCTGGTCGAAAGCACGCAATCGTCCAAATCGACCTCCGGTAACACCCAGCGCGATGGCAGCGCGGGCCTGAATCTGCCCGCATTCCTCGGGATCAGCAGCTCAGACCTTAATGCTTCAGCGAAAGGGTCGTTCAAAGGGGCAGGCGGTGCATCGCAGACGAGTTCGATCCAGGGGGACGTGACCGTCACCATCGCCGAGGTCCGTTCGAACGGCACGGCTCTCATTCGCGGGGAAAAGGTCATGCATCTCAGCCAGGGTACCGAATGGGTCCAGCTTTCGGGCATCATCCGGCTGGCGGATATCGATCAGGACAATCGCATCCCCTCGATCCGGGTGGCCGATGCGCGGATCTCCTATTCAGGCAAGGGCTCGGTCCAGCAGGCCAGCCGCGAAGGCTGGCTGTCGCGCTTCTTCAACATGGTTTCACCGTTCTGATGAGGATGACAGCCATGACCCGCAAACTGATCCTCATCCTCGCCGCCCTCTTCATGCTGGCTCCCACGCCGGCTCTGGCAGAGCGTGTGCGCGATCTCGGCCAGTTCCAGTCGGTGCGTTCGAACCAGCTGACCGGCTATGGCATCGTCGTCGGCCTCGACGGTTCGGGCGACGATAATTTCGCCTATCTCACCCAGGCCATGCGCGGCGTTTCGGGTCGACTCGGCCTGCAATTGCCCCCCGGGGTCAATCCCGCGCTCAAGAATGCGGCGGCGGTGATCGTCACTGCCGATCTTCCCGCCTTCGCTAAGCCCGGCCAGCAGATCGACATCACCGTTTCGGCCATCGGCAAGGCCAAATCGCTGCGCGGCGGCGCGCTGATTGTCACCCCGCTCTATGGCGCGGATGGCAAGATTTACGCCATGGCCGCGGGCAATCTGGCCGTGGGCGGGCTCGGCGTTTCGGGTAAGGACGGCTCCAAGCTGACCGTCAATATCCCGACCGTGGGCCGGGTTGCCGAAGGGGCGACGGTCGAACAGGCGGTGGCCAGTAATTTCGACTTCAGCCCGGTGCTGCGCTGGAACCTCTATCAGGCCGATTTCCTGACCATTTCGCGCGTGCGCGATGCGATCAACCAGGCCTATCCCGACATGGCGCGGGTCGAGGATGGCGTGACTCTGGCGCTGACTCTGCCCACCGGGGCCGACACCCGCGCCGGGATCATGGCGCATATCGAAATGCTCCAGGTCTCGCCCGCCGAACGTCCCGCCAAGGTCGTCATCAACAGCCGTACCGGGACCATCGTGATCTCCAGCGCGGTCCGGCTCGCCCCAGCAGCCGTCGCCCATGGCAGCCTGGTGGTGCATATCGAGGAGAACCCGCGCGTGGTGCAGCCCGAGCCCTTCTCCAAGGGCAAGACGGCGGTCGAACAGAACAGCACCATCAGCGCCAAGGAAGGCGAGGGCTCGGTCGCATTGCTCAACCGGGGCGCTTCGCTGGCCGATGTGGTTGATGCGCTGAACGCGCTGGGGGCCAGCCCTTCGGACCTCGTCGCCATCCTCGAAGCGCTCAAGACCGCCGGATCGCTGACCGCGGACCTGGAAGTGATATGATCGGCCTGCCGATCGCCTCGACCAAGCCGAGCCTGACCAACGGGCCGCAGGCACCTTCGCAGCGCGAGCAGCTGCGCGGCGCGGCGCAGCAGTTCGAAGCATTGCTGCTGCGCCAGATGCTGGCCAGCGCACGGAGCACCGACTTCGGCGGCAACGATCTGTTCGGCGATCAGAAGGACGATACCTTCACAGAAATGCGCGACGCGCGCTTTGCCGATCTTGCATCGCAATCCGGCCAGCTGGGCTTCGCGACGGCGATCGAAAAGCAGCTGGCACGCTTCCTGCCAAAGGACGACGCCTGATGGCTTCCGATCTCCTCACCATCGCCGCCAGCGGCACCAATGTAGCGCGCAGCGCGCTTAATGTGACCGCGCAGAACATCGCCAATGCCTCGACCGAAGGTTATGTGCGGCGCGATCTGCGAACCGCTGAAGTCGCGGCCGCAGGCGGCATGGGGCGGGTCAACGATATTTCGCTGTCCGGTTCGACCGTGGCGGAGGTCCATCGCAACGCCGACAGCTTCCTGCAGAGCGAAGTGCGACGCACGGGCAGCGACCTTGCCCGCGCCAATGCCGAATTGTCGGGACTCAAGAACATCGAAAGCTCGCTGGAGCAGACCGGCGCGTTCGATTCGATCGTCAATCTGGAAGCATCGCTGCAACAATTGTCGAGCGATCCGACCAATTCCTCGCAGCGTTCCGCGGTGCTGGCGAGCGCCTCGACGCTCGCCAATACTCTCAATATCACTTCCAGTGCGCTCGATGCGACGGCCCAGGGTCTCCAATCCGATGCCGGTGCCCATGTCGATGAGGCCAACGGGATAGGAAGCGATCTTGCGCGGCTCAACCTCAAGTTGGCGAACGCTGGCCCGAACAACAGCGACCGGCCGTCCCTGCTGGATCAGCGCGACCAGCTGCTCGAAAAACTGTCGGGCTACAGCGCCATCGGCACGACTTTCGCCAGCGACGGCACGGTTGCGGTGACGCTGGGCACCAACCCGCCGCGCAGCTTCGTCCAGGGCGGCACCTCCGCCACCCTCGGCATGGCGGTGGCCGCCAATGGCACGCTGAGCTTCGCGGTCGACGGTCAGGCGACCGATCCGGGCTCGGGCAACCTCGCAGGTGCCGCATCGGCCTTGACCGAAGTCGATGCCACGCGCACCAGGCTTGATCAGCTGGCCAGCAATCTGGCGACCACTTTCAACACTGCACAGGCCGCCGGTGTCGACGCCAGCGGCGCGCCGGGGAAGCCGATGTTCACCGGCACCACCGCCGGGACGATCAAGCTCGCGCTCCAGAGCGGGCAGGATTTCGCCACCGCACCGGCTGGTGCGCCCGCCGGCAGTCGCGACACGAGCAATCTCGACGCCTTGCGGCAGTCGTTGTCGAGCCTCGATCCGGCGGGCACCTACAACAACCTACTGTTCGATGTTTCGAGCAAGGTTTCAGGCCGCCAGGTCACCCAGTCCGCGCTCGACACGATTGCCTCCAGCGCGCAGGCCGCGCTGCAACAGCAGTCGGGCGTCAATCTTGATAACGAAGCGACCAATCTCATTCGCTATCAGCAGGCTTTCCAGGCTTCCGGGCGCGCGATGCAGGTGGCCAGCGATATCTTCAACACACTCCTGGGGATCGGCCGATGATCAGCCTGAGTACCAGCGCCTTCTATGACCGCAGCACGCAGCAGCTAACCTCGCTGCGCGACAAGGCCGCCAGCTTGCAGCAGCAGATCAGCACCGGCGAGAGGCTGGAGCGTTCGTCTGACGATCCTGTCGCGGCGGCCCGGCTGCGGATGCTGTCGCGCAGCGAGGCACTGGCCAAGGTCGATACGCGCAGTTCGCAGGTGGCCGAAACCAATCTGACGATGAGCGATGATACGCTGTCCTCCATCACCGATGTCATCAATCGGGCGCGGGAGCTGGCCGTGCAGGGCAGCTCGGAAACGCTCAACGACGATCAGCGCAAGGCGATCGGCGCCGAAATCCAGAGCCTGCACGATAATCTGGTGACGCTGGCCAACAGCCGTGATCCGCAGGGCAATGCATTGTTCGGCGGCGAAGGAGGCGGCATGGCCTATACTTTGAACGGCGGCACCGTCACATTCACCGGTACTACCAACGTTACTCCGATCGAAATCGGCGACGGGCAGACCGTCACCCCTGCGCTGACCGGCCCGGAGGTGTTCAATTTTAACGGCCCGAACGGGGCCACCGATTTGTTCTCCGTGCTCAGCAATCTTGCGGCCGCACTGAACGCGGGCGGCAGTACAGCGACGGCCGGCAGCAAAGATGCGCTAGGGCAGCTAGACAGTGGACTCGACAAGGTCACGACCGCGCAGACCATGATCGGGACCCGGTTAAACTGGGTCGACGTGATGTCCAATCGCCGCATCGCCAATGCCGATCGGGTGGCGCAGGAAAAATCCGACGTCGGCGGAGCAGACATCGGCGTTACGATCAGCAAATTGCAAGAAACCATGACGGTCCTCGAAGCCTCGCAATCCAGCTTCGCGCGCCTCGCCAATCTTTCCTTGTTCTCAATACTACGTTGATAACACATTAATATTCGGGGGTTACGCGGTGTTCGCTGCAGTAGGGATCGTCATTCTGATCGTCATGGTGTTCGGTGGCTTCGCCATTACCGGCGGTGCGCTCGGCCCGGTGATGGAGGCGATCCCGCACGAAATGCTGATCATCGGGGGCGCCGCAGTGGGCGCATTGGTGGCGGGCAATTCGCTCCACAGCCTTAAGGCGATCGGCAAATCGTTGGTGATGGTGTTCAAGGGGCCACAGCACACCAAGCAGGATCATATAGACGCTATCGCGCTGACCGCGCAGCTGATGAAGCTATACCGGACAGAAGGCGCTGTCGCTCTCGAGAGCCATGTAGAAAATCCCCAAGACTCGACAATTTTCAGCGCCTATCCCAATCTGCTCAAGAACAAGCCGTTGATCTCGCTTATGTCGGACACGCTAACGTTAATGGTGGTGTCTTCCGGCACGCTGGACACGCATGCAGTCGAGGAAGTCATGGACAATTCCATGAAGACCCATTTCCACGAGCTGCACGAGCCCCAGCACGCCTTGCAATCGCTGGCCGATGCCTTGCCCGCGCTCGGCATCGTCGCGGCGGTGCTGGGGGTGGTGAAGACCATGGGCTCGATCGACAAGCCGCCGGAAATTCTCGGCGGTATGATCGGCTCGGCGCTGGTCGGTACCTTCCTCGGCGTCCTGCTGGCCTATGGTATCGTCGCCCCGCTCGCCGGGCGGCTGAAGCAGATCATCGGGCAGGACGAGCAGATCTTCCACGCGGTCAAGCAGGTCGTAATCGCCTCGATGCATGGCCACCCCCAGCCGCTGGTGGTGGAAAGCGCGCGCTCGGGCCTAGGCCATGCGGTACGCCCCGGGCTGACCGAATTGCTAGACGCCCTCAGGAGCCGTTGAGATGGCCAGCCAGGCGTCCGGCAGGAATGAACCCCCCGTCCCGATCATCGTCAAGAAGGTGACGATCGTCGAAGGCGGGCACCACGGCGGTGCCTGGAAGGTCGCCTATGCCGACTTCGTGACGGCGATGATGGCCTTCTTTCTGCTGCTTTGGTTGCTAGGGGCAACCACGGAGGCCCAGCGCAAGGGACTGGCCGACTATTTCACGCCCACGTTGGTGAAAACCAAGGAACAGAGCGCCGGCTCCAACGGGCTGCTCGGCGGATCGTCGCTCACCGATCCCGACAACTACCCCCATGCGGCGAAGCAGACTGGCACCCGGTCGCTAACCATACCGCGCGATGCAAGCGGCGGCCCGAAGGAGGGCGCTGCGATGATTAAGCGCATTCAGGAACGGGCTGAAGAAAAGATCGCCCAGAACAAACGACTGCGTCGCTTAATGCGTCAGGTTCGAATGGTCGACACCATCAAGGGCGTACGGATCGATCTTGTCGACGATGCTGATTTCTCAATGTTCACGCTTGGAACCACCGTTCTTACGCCTGACGCCCGCTCGCTGCTCAAGCTGATCGCCGAGTCCATAGGATCGGAAAGCGACAAGATAACCGTACGTGGCCACACAGATTCGTTACGCTGGCGCGACCCGCATCTTGTCAACAATTGGTCGCTGTCCGCTGGTCGAGCCGAAGCCACGCGGCAAATGCTCATGCAAAATGGCATAGCGGGAGATCGTTTTCGCCGGATCGAAGGCGTTGCCGACACTGAACCATTAATCAAGGATAATCCAAGCGATCCTCGCAATCGCCGTATTTCGATCACGATAGGAGGGTAATCATACCACAAAAATACTTAGTGGATTTGTTTAAAAACAGGTCTATTATTTTATAACAGCTTACACCGTAGATACACGCTCTGCCTCTCGATCCTGAGCGTCAATGACCGCGAGCCAATTACGTAATCGGTTTACTTCTAATTTTGCTATAACTTCATTATGATGATATGGCAAAATCATACCTGCTACATCTTCTGCCCATTCTGCTCTTGTATCGAATATCACACCAAGGCCAAATACAGCGGGAACTTGGGCAAATACTAGAGGGCGATGTGCATTGTCAGCTTGCAACATGAAGTCCTCGATAGCGGTTAGTACGCCATTTTGAGGTCCGCCAGCTTCCAAGGCCCACGCGAAGTGACCCATGCCGCGCATTCCGCGGCCCTCGAGAATTTGTTCGCTATCGAGTGAGACACCACCAGAGAAAGTGTAGTCGTGGCGAAATTTTTCAGGAATGCGCTTCGGAGCATAATAGAAGTCGCGTCGTGCGCAGGGCCAGCTTACGTCGTGGAGGAAAATTAGCAGAGGTTTATCGGCATCACGATTGAGCGCATCAATCGCGAGCAGTTCGTGATAAACTGTGTAATAATTATGATCCCCATCGATTACCCATGCGTCAGGCGCGGATAGCTCAGGTATTGCTTCAAGACTGGGTTTGGGAACATGCTTAACTGACTTGTTTTTGTTAGCCCATTCCACAAACTTATGCTTGGGTTCTGGATCGATGCTAGTCAGCGTTCCTCCGCGCGTTTCACAATGATCTGCTAGGATTTTAGACATCCCACCGAACTCTGCACCAATTTCAACAATGTTACGTGAATTGGCACGTTCAAGTAACGGAACAATGATTGGTGCCAGCTCGGCCATTGAATGAATTAGCAAATCACTCATGCGTGGAACTCCTGCCGAGCAAACTTAGCCTTTTCGCAACCAACATCGCCAGCTTGTGTGGGTTGCTCGGTATCGCGTACGACTAGTGGACGGAAGACACAGGCGAGCAGCAAGGGATCATCCGTTTCGACTTGGGGCGGCTGGACCATCACAAATCCACTTTCGCAGTCGCAATGCATCAAGCGGGGGCCGACTTCTGTTATCCCGTCAAGTTGCGGTGTCCCAGCCCATCGACGGCGCAGTTCCTCAGGCACGGTTGAGAGAAACTCGGCGACTTTATGGAATGTGACGCTCTCAAGCTGGAACCAATCGAGGATAGCTCCAAAATGCAGCGCGATAGAATAGCGTGCGGCGCCCACTGGTATAGCGGCAAGGAAGTAGCCATCGTGTGTGATACTTGCGGAAATAAGTTGGGTGATCGCTTCGTTATGGTCGGCGAAGATAACTGGCAATTCGATGGTTGCATCGATATTGTCGGTAAATGTCAGCGGCAGACCGAAGCGCCGCTGGGTGAGTAGGCTTAGGCGCGTGGCCATACCCTGTCCCTGCAATTCCGCTGGAAGATACATCCGCTCTGATGAATTCATGTAGAAAAGTCCGCGTTCGCGCAACGCGCGGTGCGAATGCGCCTTGTCGAACAGGCCGGTAGTCTCGGCTGTGCCAAGGTTTACGTCGTGCTCGAATGCATCAATTACGGCCAGTTCGTCCGATGTCGGCAAGAACATGAAGCGCATCATTACATTAGCAGCACCACGACGCCATAGTTCTGCATCACTATCGCTTGAGGAACGAATACTGGCTGATCCAGATTTTAAACCGAATTGCAGGCACCCAGCCTGGACGCGCTCCCGGACTGCGCTTTGTGCGCTCACGATGTCGCTCGATCGTCGTATCGGAGTGCCGTCAATTTCGTAATCGATCACTGAACCGTTTTTGCTAGTCGCCAATTGCTCGATTACCGCGACATTGCTGCACATGGCTTCAAGCGCGAACGGATCGTAGTTTCTTCCGTCTATGAAACCGCGTTTATCAAGACCAGGGCACGTCACCTCACGTAACAACAAATAGCGACCCGCGACATGAACACCGAGCCGCTCGCGTAGCAGCGCGTCGATACGGTTTTGCACCGAGCCATTGTAGCCTAGATCGATCATCATTAGCGTATCGCCCGGAGCCGGTTGGACAATTTGCTTGACATGTTCGACCATCCGATCGGCAAATGCCCTTGAAGCACGGATGATGGCCTTGCGACGGGGGCCAGCCTTCAACTCTTGCAGCAAAGCTGCTCTTGCCTCATTGGGATCAAGACCGTGGCAGATTGCATTGATTTGTTCTGATGGAATTAGCAATTGCCTACCGAGCACTTCTGCCCGGGTGCCCGGTTCGCGTTCCAGAAATGCGGACAATGCTGCGTCATCGATTAGCGAGGCGGCAGAAGCGGTAAAACGACTGATCTCAATTGCATGACCTTCGATCTCAGGTCGGGCTTGTGCATGAAGCAGCATTGGGAGATGCCCGTCTCGCATCATGAACAGCCAATGGACATTACCTCCGTTATGCTTGGCAAGGTCGGCAGCTTCCGCTTGCAACCAACCTTGGAAGCCATGGAAGACAGGCCCCAGAACTGACAGACCCAGTCGCTCGGCTGGGTCATCCACATGGGGTTCGAGCAAAGAAATTGTAGCGCGATGTGGGAGAATGCGTGAAGCGGTTTCGCTAGCGATAGGATGAATTATCCCGTCTATGGATGACTCCAGCCGTAACCGGTGATCAGTCGCCTCACAAAATTGTTGGAGATGAACGGTGTTTACGCCAAAAGGCTGTACACCCTTAACGTCAGCGACAGGGTTGTCGCCGATATGAAGGATCGCTTCGGGTGGAAGCTTCAGTTTGCGCAGGACCTGTCCATACAGTCCCTGCGCCTTGGCTTTGCCGTAGTGGCAGGAGCAATAGATATCATCGATCAATCCGGCGACATCGTTACCAGCTGCATTGGCGATCAAATTCCGCAATTGGTTTGCGTTGAGGTATGTATCACTGACAATTATGACCTTAAGTCCGCGTTGCTTTGCTTTTTGCATTATTCGAACGATCGGAACGAATCCGAAGCAATGACGCGCCTCATTTAATAGCTCTGCGTCTACTGCTTTATCGATCTGCTGTTTCTTACCGTTGGGTAGAAGTTGAGCATAGATTTCCGCGATCTTTACTTCATTACCACGGCCCTTGCTTGCGGTTGATAAGCGTGCTTGCGATTCAGCATGGATACGCTGAATAATACTTGTTCCCGGAAGCGCATGAAACAAATCGCGCGGGGCATGGACATCGCGCCAGAGTAGAGTATCAAAACAGTCTAGAGACAAGCATCTTATGCCTGGCCAGCGGTCGAGCAAGTGCTCGAGTTCGTGCGGGGCTATCGATCCAGTCATTATACGGCTCCTGTATATATTCGGGATCGTTCCGCGCACTACCACGCAAAATCATGCGAACCCCCGTTGCATTCGGGCATAAGGAGGTATGGTTAACAAGGTGTAACCAGACTACTTCTGATTTTTTGCTACATTTAAGTAGCGGGCAATCGCAGTTGCTTGGGTGCTCCAAATCCGGAACTTGTCCAAAGGACAAGTCGCGTAAGTAGGAGACGGCTGCAATGGACGCACTGGTAAATACAACCGTCAGGGCTTGGGCGGAACGATCCCGTCGGCCGGATAGGCGGGCACCAGCGGTGGTGGGGCAGGCGGCGTAAAGGATTTGCCTTGCAGTTTCTGCATCAGCACGGCGACAGCCGTCTCGAGCTGCTTGTCATGCCCTGCCAGCAGATCGGCCGGGTCGTTCTCGACTACGATGTCTGGCTGGACACCATGGTTCTCAATCGCCCATTGCCCTTCGGTGTTGTACATCGCGAATTCGGGAATGGTGATATAGCCGCCATCCATCAGCGGCCATTCGCCGCGGATGCCGCGCACGCCGCCCCATGATCGCGTACCGATCAGTTCGCCGAGCCCGTATTTCTTGAACAGATAGGGGAAGATATCGCCATCCGATGCGGACCAGTGGTTCAATAAAGCCACTTTCGGACCGATCACGAGCTGGCTCGGCTCTGTCTGCACCGCGCGTTCCCGGCCCACATCGAGCGCGGCGAGTGTGCGACGCAGCCGTTCGAGCGCGTAGGGGGCGATGAACCCACCTCCGTTCCAACGATCGTCGACGATCATCGCTTCCTTGTTAGTCTGCGCATAGAACTGGCGAACGAATTGCTGCAGACCGCGTGCCCCCATATCGGTGAGATAGACATAGCCGATGCGCCCGTTCGACAGGCGGTCGACAGTCTCGCGGTTGTGCTTGATCTGTGCGGCTTCGCGAATGTCGAGTTCGGTCCCGATTGGTTTAACCAGCACGTCGTGGCGCGCGCCATCGGGCGTGGATGCCACTTGCAGATCCACCGGCGTGTTCGTGTCAGTCGTCTGCATCAGTTCGTCGGGATCGACTGGAGCCTTCAGCTCGACACCGTTGATCGCCAGCACATAGTCGCCTTCATGGATTGCCAAGCCCGGCTGCGCCAGCGGGCTGCGGTATTCGGGCCGGCTGCTGTCGCCGGGATAGATCCTGGCTATGCGATAGCGGCCCGAGGATTTGTCGAGTGCCCAGTCTGCTCCCAACAGTGCCGGATCGACCTGGGGTTGGGTATCGCCATCGTCCCCACCACCGACATAGGTATGCGAGTTCGACATCTCGCCGATCATTTCGCCAATGAGATAGTTGAGGTCCTCACGCGATCCGAGGGTTGGCAGCAACTTGACGTATTTGTCGTGCACGGCCTGCCAGTCGACGCCGTTCATCTTTTCGTTGAAGAACATATCCCGTTCGAGCCGCCACGCGTTCTCGAACATCTCGTTCCATTCCTTACGGGGGTCGACCAGCATCCGCATGTGATCGAGGTCCACCCCATGGACATTCGCTTGGTCTTCTAATGCGTCCGGTTTCGTCAGCACGACCTTGTAGGAATGGCCCTGCTTGATGAGCACGCTCTGCCCATTGCCGGAAATCGAGTAGCGGTCGACCTTGTCGGCTATCACAAGATCGGTGCGCTTCTTGATGTCGTAAATGTGAAGCTTTGAGTCCTCGCCCGGCAGCGGCCCCGTCAGTGTTGCAACCGGATCGGTAAGGTAGATGATCTTGCCGGCACGCACATCGATGCTGTCAATATTGGCCGATGCGATCGGTAGGGCATCGGCCCGTGCCATCATGCCATCGAAATCAATACTGATCGGGGTGGTCAGGACGCCGTTCTTGATGTCAGGCTTGTCGCTGTCATCCTTGTCCTTGGCTTCCTTGTCGTCCTTTTCGACGTCGAGCGCACCTTCGTCAGAGCGAGGGGCGATGGCCGAGGGCGTGTCCTTGGCCAGCGGGATTGCGTATATCCCGAAAGATTTGAGCTCGGCGAAATCGAAATCGACGTTGGGCAGCGCCATGTTCTCGTTTCGCGCGGAAATGAAGAACAGGTACTTGCCGTCGGACGACCATTGCGGGGCATAATTGACGTTCATGCCGTCGCCGACCCTGGTCAGCTTCCTGTCGGCAATCGAATAAAAATAGAGATCGCGCCGGTCCTGATGCGCGGTCATGGTGAAGGCTATCCAGCGGCCATCGGGCGAGAAGCTCTGGTCGTGGATCTCGCTGTCCTTGTCCTGCGCGATCAACTTGGGCGATCCGCCGGATGCCGAAACCAGCCAGAGGCGATGATTGCCATCGCTCACCGCGAGATTCTTCCCGCCGGGAGACCACACCGGACCATAGAGATAGCCGCTGGTGAAGTCGGTGAGCAGCTTCTCCTTACCACCGTCCGCGGGGCGGATCGCAAGTTGCTGGTTGCCATTGGCATCGGTGGTGTAGGCCACCCATGATCCGTCGGGGGACCATGCGGGATGATCCTCGTCGGCGCTCTGCGTACCCGTCAGGTCGCGCGTTGCCCCATGCTCCGTCGGTACGCTGAAAATGTCCCCACGAGCGGAAAACAGTGTGCGCTTGCCATTCGGGGCGAGTGCAAAATCGGTCTGCCCGGCCGGATCGCCCGAGCGGATCTGGTCGCTAACCGACGCCACATGGACGCGGGTACGGGTGTTATCGTCTGGCAGTGCGACGGGCACTTCCTGCAGTTTTTCGTCCGGAAGCGACAGCAGCCAGAGCTTTCCGCCTTGCTGGAAACTGATCGCATCGCCGCCGAGCGCGGGAAAATCGATGTCGTAATCGGTGAAATGGGTGACCTCGCGGTCCTTGCCCGTATCGAGATCGTGGACCCAGATGTTCGCGCGGCGATTGGCGTCGCGATCCGACAGGTAATAGATCTTGCGACCATACCACATCGGCGAGGTATCGGTGCCCGACCAGTCGGTGATGCGGTCGAGTTTGCGGGTCTTGAAATTGAAGGTGTAGACATCCTGCGCCAACCCGCCGTTATAGCGCTTCCAGGTGCGGAAATTGCGGAAGATACGGTTGTAAGCGATGCTCTGGCCGTCGGGCGAGAAGGTCGCCAGGCCGACTGCGGTGTCGATCGGCATCTTCTCGGGCATCCCGCCGGTGACGGGGATCTTGTACATCGTCTGGATCCAGTCGTTCCACGCGTCGCGCTTGGAGAGATAGACGACATATTGGGAATCCGGGGTCCATGTGAGGACCATATTGTCGGGGCCATGGCGTCCGCCAGTGCCCGCTTCGGCAGCCGGGTGGTAGGTCAGCCGGCGTGCCTTGCCTCCGCTTGCCGGGATGACCCAGATATCGGTGCCCGCATTGCTCGCCTCGGTATAGGCGATCCAGCGCCCGTCGGGGGACACGCGGGGAAACATGTCCTGTCCCTGCGCGCTGGTCAGCCGGATGGCGGTGCCGCCCTGCTTGGGCACACTCCACACATTGCCGTCCGCCACGAAGACGATGCTGTTGCCCGAAGGTTGCGGAAAGCGCGGCAGTTCGGCGTGCGCGGCAGGAACCGTACTTGCGCCCAGCAGCAGCGCCGCGACAACGTGCGATATTTTCATGGGAGGATGCCCCCGATTGCCCGAGTTACCCCTCCACGAGCAAGCACAGACTAAGGGTGGGGCTGCCGGACGTCCAGCTGCCTTCGCCGATTTCTATTTGCTGTTGGTGGAGACCGAAGCGCGGAAAGGCTCCATCACCATCCGTTTGCCAATGTTGCGAGAAGCAACTCTCGCGGATTCAGCGCGGATCATTCGCCAGCGCCAGGCGAGCCTGGCGTGTCTTGCGCAAAGCGCCGCCGATGGCGCCGAAGCCGAGGATCATCAGCGCCCAAGCGGCGGGTTCTGGTACGGCAGGCGGCGAGAGAGCGATCTTGAAACTGTCACCGGCAAATATCGCTGAAACGTCGATATTGATGGTACTCGCATTTCCGCCGACGGATATCTGGGAGAGACCGCAGCCATAGACGGGAACGCAGGAGACTTGCGTGACAGCACCGATCCCGCCGAAATAGCCATTCGCCGAACCAAAGCTGAGGGTAAACGGCGAAGTCCCGCTGACATTGGCGAAAGCCTTGCTGGAGCTGAACGCAATGGTCAGCGCATCTTCTGAGAAATCGGCCGTTATGTCGAAGGAGTTGCTGAACGGCGTATCGCTGATAACGCCGGTAAATTCGGCGCCCGTTCCGACTACGGCCGAAGCTGGAAATTGGGTTGTGACCACATAATCGGAACCACCCGTCATGGAACCGGTAACAGTTGATCCGATCAGCGCCGATGCATGGGCGCTACCGCCGGTAGCAAAGGCTGCCATGGTCGCCATTGCGACAAACGTGTGACGCAGCATAAATCCCCCATCAGCCATGTCGTGCATACCGGAAGCGGCACTCGACTCGGATACTGGGATACCAGCAAACCGGTCGTGCGAACAGAATTCTTAATCATTCTGCATTATTTGTCCCAATACAGGACATGTCTGACCTATCGATCTAAGCCGGGAAAAGGCGGTTTTGGCAAGAACACGCTTGATCGAGCGCGGTGTACGCTTCTTAATATCTTGCTGTAAGTATTGATGCGAGGTCATCCGGGGCCTATTCCGGCACGCTATGGGGGGCATTCGAGAATCGGATAGTGCGCAGAGCGACCTTCGGCCTGAACTCGGGTTGCGGATCGGTGTGACCGGACATCGTCCGCCGCGCCTGAAGGCGGATCAGATCCCTCGTATCGAGCGTGAACTTGCGGCGGTATTCGGCCAAATCCATATCCTGCTTGGTGACCTCCATCGCGGGCATGGCGATCTCTACGCGCCTGGCGAACCGCGCCTTGTACTGGTTTCTCCGCTTGCCTCCGGGTCGGATTCGATAACCGCACAGATCGCCTTGCAGGGTGGGGCCCAGCTCGATGCGAGCCTGCCGTTCTCGCCTGCGACCTATCAGGAGGATTTCGACCCGCAGGAGAATGCACGGTTCGAAGGCCTGCTAGCCCAAGCGAGGCGCGTTCTGGCTTTGCCGGGAGAGGATATCGAGCGTACCGAAGCCTATCGCGCCGTCGGCCTGCTTAACATGGCGCAATGCGATCTCTTGCTGGCGATCTGGGATGGAAAGCCTGCGCAAGGTGTTGGTGGAACACCGGATATCATCGCCGATGCGGTGGCCAGTGGGGTGCCGGTATTGGTGATCGATGCCAATGGCGCCGTGGAGCCGACGTTACTGTGGAACTCGTCGGATTCGGAATCGCATGATGCCCCCACGCTCGACACGGTGGTGCGCAGCGATGCGGCGGAAACGCTCGACGAGGTAATCGCGACCTTGCTTGCCCCGCCGACAGGCGCACGCGAACTGATCGAAGACCTTGAAAAGGCAGTGCACGGCAAATGGGCGCGGGCAGTCGCCTATCCGCTGTTGCTGTGGCTGACCGGTGCACGCGGATGGAGGGCGGCATTCCGCCGGGATGGGCTGGCGCAATCGGCTGAGCAGTTGGCGCCGATGCTATCGTGTTTTTCCAAGGATTCGCAATGTGCACAGGCGGCCCATTCATTCCTGCTGCCACGTTTCGCCGCCGCGGATCTGGCCGCCAACCGTTTTGCCGGGCTTTACCGTGGCGGTTACGTCGCCAATTTCGCACTGGCTGCGCTGGCCGTTGCGTTCGCGCTGGCGGGCGTGCTGGCGCCGCCATTCAAGGTGGTGTTCATCCTCGCCGAACTCATGACCATTTCGCTGATCATCCTGCGCACGCGCAAGGCGACGCGTTCGGCCTGGCATCGGCGATGGATCGATTGTCGTCACCTCACCGAACTGTTGAGGGTGCAGCCCCTTTCAGCGGCGTTGGGCGACCTGACCCTCCTGCGGACACACGAACCGCAATCGGGAGGAGTGGCTGGGTGGTATGCCCGGGCCACCGCGCGCGAACTGGGCATGTTCGACGGAAAGATCGACCGCAGTCACACAGACAGAGTGCGTAGCCACACGCTCGCCCTAATTGGCGATCAGGTCGGTTATCATCGCAACAATGCCGCGCGGATGGACAAGATGGATCACCGTATTCGCCACATCGGCGAATGGCTGTTTATTGCAACGATCGGGGCCTGCCTGGTGTGGTTGATCGCCAAGTTTACAGTCGGCCCGCATTTCGGGATTTTGGGCGTCGACGTGACTGAGTTGGTCACCTTCCTGACCGCACTGCTTCCGGCTATCGGCGGTGCGCTCTATGGCATCAGGATGCAGGGCGATTTCGCCGGATCGGCAGAAAGATCGCGCGCGATCCACTGGCGGCTCGAACGGCTGGCCAATGCGATCGAACGCGATCCGCGCGACTATCGCGGCCTTTCGCGGCGGCTTAAGCGGCTGACCGAGATCATGCTGGCCGAAGTGGACCAGTGGCGGCAGTTGTCGGAAGTGCGCCCGCTGGAATTACCCGGTTAGGCAATGGCCGAGCGCTATTCCGCCTTTATCAGCTACAGCCATGCGGATCAGAGCGTGGCAAGCTGGCTTCATCGGCGGATCGAGGGGTACCGCTTCCCGCGCGCGCTGCGCGGGCAGGACAGCGCCTTCGGCCCGGTGCCGCGCCGGCTGCCGCATGTTTTTCGCGACCGCGACGAACTTCCCGCCAGTGGTGACCTGGGTGGCGAGCTGCGAGCGGCATTGGCCGATTCGCGCTTTCAGATTGTGTTGTGCAGCCCTCGCGCGGCGCATTCGAAATGGGTCAATGAGGAAATTCTCTCCTTCAAGCGACTGCATGGCGAAGACCGCACGCTCGCGCTGATCCTGGATGGAGAACCCTATTCGGGCGGCGACGAAGAATGCTTTCCCGCAGCCCTGCGTTTCAAGCTGGGGCCGGACGGCGCTCTGTCGGATACACCCGCAGAACCGATCGCGGCGGATATCCGCAAGGGTAAGGACGGCCGTCGGTTGGCGTTGCTCAAACTGCTGGCAGGTATTGCGGGGGTTCCTCTCGATGCGCTCGCCCGGCGCGATGCCTCGCGCAGGCAAAGGCGACTGGCGGCGGTGGCAACAGTGTCGACTATAGTCGCCGTTCTGACCATCGGGCTGGCGATCTATGCGGAAAGCCAGCGGAGGGTCGCGGTTCAGCAGCGGGAATTGGCCGAGCGCAGCCTCGACTTTCTGACCGGCACATTCGAGATTGCCAATCCGGCGACCGAAAACCCGCGCACGATCACCGCCCTTACGATCCTCGATCGTGCCAGCGCGCGCGCCGGGCAGGAATTCAGGAATGATCCCATGGTCGCGGCCAGCCTTCTGCGCACTACCGGGAACATCTATTTCAACCTCGGACTACCGCAGGAGTCGGAGCGTGACTTGCGAAAGGCTTTGGCGTTCCAGCCCGGACCGGGAGAGGGGCGCGCGCGCACCTTGCTGAAGCTGGCGGTTCTGGCAGTACAGCGGGGCGATGCCGAGGGGGCGACCAGGCTGGCCGGACAGGCGCAGGACGCGATCGAAGGCGTATCCGATCATAGTGAGCTTGAAGCGCGTATCATGGAGCTCAACGGCAATATCGCCTACCTGCACGGCGACTATGAGCGTTCGGCCCACATCCTCGGCGAAGCAGCCAGGCGCTTTCGTGAAAGCGATGGCGACTACCGCGATGAATTGATCGGGGTGATCTCGAAACAAGCGCAGGCGCTGGGACAGGCATCGCAGCTCGAACGGTCCCGCAGCCTGTACGAGATAGCGACCAGACTCACTCTGGAGAAATATGGGCTCGCCGATATCCACTCGGCCAAGGCGTTGCAGAATCAGTCGCTTGCGCTGTTCATGACGAGCAATGTCAATGATGCCGCCAAGTTGATGGAGCGGTCGGTGGCGGTCTACCATCGCGTACTCGAACCCAATCATCCGGTGCTGGCCGCAGCCGATCTGCTCCTGGGCCGGATCGAGGCAGCGAAGGGCGATTTCGCCGCTGCGCGACAATCCTTTGCGCAGGCTCGCTCGATCTTCGTGAAAGTATACGGGCCCAACAATGCAGCGGTCGGCGACACGGATTTCTATACCGCCGAAGCGGAAGGGCAATCCGGTCGTACTGCGATTGCGCTGGCGCTCGCCGACAGGGTCAAGGCCGTTTACGATCTCAATTACGGACCCAACGATCCCGACCAGGCCGAACTGCTGCTGCTGCGTGCGCGGATCCTGGAACATGCCGGTCGCAAGACCCAAGCGCACAGCCAATGCTCGATGGCGTTGGCCTTACAGCGCAAGCTCAAGCTCGACCGGAAGTCCCTAAATGGGACGAAAACCTATTGCGATAGCCTGTCGCGTACATAGCCGTTGCGCGATGGTTAACTATATGAGACACCTTTAATTGCGGAATAACAGGGTTTGCGCAGTCCGCTCCACTGAATCGATGGGGGTATCATGCTTTGCAAATCCTACGCGTCTGCGCGCCGTGTCATGCTTCGTAGCAGTCTGCTGCCTTTATTGGCAATTGGCTTCGCCCCGCTCCCAGCCAGTGCGGCAGTGGTTGAGACGTCCAGCATGACCAACGGCTATTCCTATACGATCGGTAGCCAGTCTGGCAGTTCCAGCGATGCCGGGGACAACACCTATCTGTTGCTCGATGACAATTCGGGGGGGCAGGTTTCGGAGATGAAACTGGACCTTACCGCGTCTCTCAATTCTGGCAGTTTCTACTTCCTGCATGATGCCTATTGTGTCGGTACATGCAGTGTCAGCCTGACAACCCAGATTGTGTTTTCGCTGACCAACAACGGAACGACTGCGGAAAACCTGCGCTTCGATTCGCTGATCACGCCAGGGCACCTCGCGAACGCCTTTACCTTTGGCGGCGTGGGCAATGCAGACGCCAATTTTGCCTTCAATGTCGCTCAGACTACCGGTCGGGCAACCAGCTTCCTGTACGGAGCGGTCGGCTCGGCGCTCGATCCAGCGCAGGGCGTGCTTACGACCGGCAGCGATTTCAACGGTATTCAGATGGATGACAATCCACCGCTATGGTCGGCAACCGACTGGAGCGCGACCGTGCTCAGCATCGATCTCAACACGATTGCGCCAGGGGAAACGTCGACTTTGGTCTACACCTCGACGTTGCAGATTTCGAACTTTGCGCAATGCACCGATCTTACCAGCTGCGCAGGCTTCCAGGTCGCTTTTGGCGATCCCCGCAACAATGGCGGCGTCAGCTTGTCTTCAGCCTTCAGCCTGTTCGCGGCCCCGACACTGTTCTCGCTCGATCCTCTCCAGCCCGCGGTGGGTGCTGAGTTCGACCCATTCCTGGTGCCCTACCGGTTCGTTCCGCAAGGATCGCCGCCGCCGCCCACTCCGCCGGTGATTTATCCCGGTGCCTATGACGTCGGCTTCCTCGGCGGCAACAGTGCCGTTCCCGAGCCTTCGGCATGGGCGCTGATGATCCTCGGGTTTTTGACGATCGGGTCTGCCATGCGTCGCACGACACGCAGGAAGATGCCGGCGATTTAGAGATCCCCGCTGCCGTATCGAATTGGGATGCGGGAACTGTATGTGCTGTACTGAATTTTATCGCTTGACGCATATCGCGTTGCAGGTCGCACAATCGCAGGCGAGGGGTATTTACGTGAACGAAGCGCGCAGGCCGTTGGTGCTTGTCCTCGACGATGAAGCATTGATCGCCTTCGATCTCGCCGCAACAATAGAGGATCTGGGTGCGAAGGTGCTGGGACCGGCAACGTCGCTCAAGGAAGGGTTTGCCTTGTGCGAGCAAGCAGCGCCTCATTATGCATTGCTCGATATCGACGTGTCGGGCCAGCTCGTCTGGCCGCTGGCGCGCCATCTCGCAGAACAGGGCAGTCGGGTGATTTTCGTCAGCGCGAACGCCAACCATCGCGAACTGAAGGACGAGTTCGACAATTCTCCGGTCGTCGACAAACCTGCCGGTCAGGCAGATATAGTTTCGGCGCTGGGCCGGGCTGGCTTCCCTAATCCGCGGGCGCTGGCTTGAAGGTGAGCTCGCGCCAGTAGCCGCCGTCGGTCGGCTCGGCTTTCGCTTCTCCTTGGAGTTGGCGCGCTGTCAGGTCGACCAGCCTTGTTCCGAACCCTGCGACATTGTCTTCCACATCGCCGCGCCCCTTTTCGACCCAGTCCACCACGATCATGTCATCGGCTTGCCGCCAGCTGACATCGAGTGAACCATCGCTTTGGGAAAAGGCGCCGTATTTGGACGAATTGGTCGCCCATTCGTGAAAGATGAGAGCGAGCGAAGTGGTTTGCGCTTTGCTGACCTCGACCTCTGGCCCGGAGAGGGTAACCTTCTGCGTGCTGTGTTGCCCTTTCAGCACCGTCTCGATCAGAGTTTTAAGCGTGGCCGGACGATCCTCGGGGCTGGCATTGGTCAGCGCGTGGGAGCGCCCCAGCGCATGGATGCGATCACGCAACTCTGTAGCAAATTCCTCGACATCTTCCGCGTCCTTTGAACTGATATTGATCATGGCGGAGATTACCGCGAACAGGTTTTTCACCCTGTGGTTCATCTCGCGGATCATCAACTCGCGTTGGGCCATGTGCTGATGCTCGGCGGTGACATCGTAAGTGACGCCTATGAACTTGCGCGTCTCGCCCGCATTGATCCGCCGCCCAAGTCCATGCAGCCAGCGATAATTGCCATCGCTCAATGGAACACGAAAAACCTCGTCGAAATCGACTTCGCCATCCATCGCCTGGCGCAAGGACTGGTTGATGTTGTCCCTGTCTTCCGCTGGCAATGTTTCGAGAACGGCCTGTAACGATGGATTGTCATCGTTTTCGTCCAGACCCAGCAGACGCTTTTCAGTCGCGTCCAGAGTAGTCCTGTCGGTGGTCGGATCATATTCCCAGACACCGATCTGCGCGACGTCCAGTGCCAACCTGAGGCGTTCTCGTTCCTGGCTGAGGCTGGTTTCGAGGCGCAGAAGTCGTGTGACCTCCGTGAATACCAATGTCGCGCCGTCCACATCCCCACTCATGGTACGATAGGGAATTGCCTTGACCACATATTCAGCCTCGCCATCGGCCGAAGTTGTGTGATATTCGAAAGAGCGGTTTTGCCTCGCCGCCTTGGACGCCAGGTCGATATATTCGCGACTATCCAGATTGCTGCCGATATCGCCCAGATTCCGGCCAATATCACCCTCGTCGATAGTGAAAAGTTCCGAAGCGGAATCGGTATAGCTGCGCACCTGCAAATGCGAATCCACGACAATCACCACGAGCTCGGTCGAATCGAAGAAATTGCGCAGGTCGGCGTTGGCAACGGTGATCTGATCGACCTTGGTCTTGAGCTCGTCGTTGACGGTGGTCAGCTCTTCGTTTGTCGATTGAAGCTCCTCGTTCATCGACATCATTTCTTCGTTGGAACTCTTCAGTTCCTCATTGGTGGTTTCCAACTCCTCGACCGTCGAGCGTAGGCGATAGCGCGTCGATTGCAGCTCTTGTTCGAGAAATTCGATCTGACCATCGCCGCTCTCGAACTCCTCAAAGTCGCCATCGTCATAAACCTTGAGCGCCTCGGTCTCGCGGATCACAAGGAGATAGGAATCCTCGCCCACCGGCTCGCATACCACCGCGACAGTAAGCGTGCCGAAATCGGTATGGACGTTGATATTGCGCGCGATGGTCCGGCGATTATTCCGATGAACCTCGCGCAGCATGGGTCCGACCACCTCGCGCAATCCCGTCCGGGCGAGGGAGGGTACATGGACGTTGACGTCGAGCCGTTCGGGAAACTTCAGGAATTTGCCAGCATTGCCCCAGCGTTCGAGAAGGATACCGTCCTGATCGGTCAACAGTGAGACCGGGGCGTAACTTTCCGCGATGCGCCGCAAGGCGGAGAGTTCGGCCGAACCGGAACCAGACTTCTGACGCTCTTCGTCGACTATCGCACGGCGCCTCATAGAGGCGGAGGTGGAAGAGGGTATTTGCAGGGAGTAACGACTTTTCACATTCTTCCGTTTGAACAGTCGGGCGGGCTGGTTGAGGCATTCAAAAAGATCGTCGAACCGTCCGATCGCTTCCGACGAGCCGAGAAACAGATACCCGGTGCTCGACCGCAAGGCGAAATGAAACAGTGGGATAACCTGTTTCTGCAAGGCCTCTCCGAAATAGATCAGCACATTGCGACAGGACACCAGATCGATATTGGAGAAGGGAGGGTCGCGAACCAGATTGTGTTGGCTGAACCGCACCATATCGCGCAGGCGCGGCGCAATGGTGAAAGTCTCCGTTCCGGCAATAATATAGTCCGCCTGAAACTGGGTCGGGATATCGACCAAGGCCGAGATTGGATAGGTTCCCGACCGTGCGATCTGCAGCATCTTGTCGTCGATATCGGTCGCGAAGACCTGGACGTAGAGTTGCGCATCGTGACGGTGCATCGCGTCGGCTAGCAACATCGCGATCGAATAGGCTTCCTCACCGCTCGAACAGCCGGCCACCCAGATACGCACTTCCTGCCCGTCGCGAGCATTCCGCACCAATGGGTCGATCACCATATCGCGCAGCCGGTCGAAATCTTCCGTGTCGCGGAAGAAGCGAGTGACGTTGATCAGCAGGTCGCGAAACAGCGCATCGCATTCGCCGCTGTCCTTACGTATACGCGTCAGATATTTGCTTGCATCGGTCAGCCCGAGCACCTGCATACGTCGTGCGATCCTGCGCGTGAGCGTCGACCGTTTGTAGCCGGAAAAGTCGTGACCGATAGTCTCGCGCAGGACTTCGCACAAATCGTCGACATGATCGACGACTTCGGCGGCCTCGTCCTCAGGCGCGTGAAGCGGGCGGTCGGGATCGAAGAATTGGCGCAGCCGGTCGATGATCGCTTCCGGTTTGCACACCATATCGACCAGGCCGGTCCCGATGGCGGATACGGGCATCCCATCATAACGTGCGGTCGCTGGATCCTGCGCAATAGCAAGGCCGCCCTGTTCCTTGACCGCGCGCAAACCCCGGCTGCCGTCCGCGCCGGTGCCCGAGAGGATCACGCATGCGCCGAGATGCTCGCGGTCCTTCGACAGGCTTTCGAAGAAATCGTCGATCGGCCGACGCAGGCCGCGTGGATCCGTGAATTCTGTCAGCTGCAGCACGCCCTTTTCGACCGCTAAGCCATGGCCGGGAGGGATCACGTAGATATGGTCGCGAGTGAGCTGTTCACCCCCTTCTGCCTGGGTGACTTCCATTTCGGTGTAGCGCTCGATCAGCTGCGCCATCAGAGATTCGTGATTGGGGTCGAGATGCTGGACCACCACGAACGCCATGCCGGGCAAGCCGTCGCAACCTCTGAACATTTCGCGCAGCGCTTCCAGTCCGCCAGCCGAGGCACCAACTCCTACGACGGGAACGATCTGATTTTCCTGAGACGCCATCTTAGATCGGATGGTCCGGCTCGTCCTGATCGAGCGTGGAATGGGCGATCAGTGCATGGCTGTTGGCAAGCGCGTCATAACTTCCCAGCATGACCCAGCCCGTATCGTCGGCGAGCAGATTGTAACGGCGGATATCCTCCTTGAGCGCCTCTTCGTAAAGCGAGAGAGCTGGCGCTTTCCCCCGCGTTGCATCGAACTGCGATCCGAGAATATAGCGCATCTCCCCCCCGCGACGAAGCTTGGCCATGTAGACAAGGTTGAGGAAGCGGCGACCGTCTAGCGCTTCGTTCGGGATTACGAATTTTTCCTGATCCTGCTCATGATCCTGAAGGAACTGGCGCATCCGGTCGCGCACGGGCCCGGCACCACCTTCGGGTTGCAGGAAGCGGCAATTGCGATTGAGCACCGCTTCAGGCCGATAGCCGGTCAAATTGCAGAAGGCCTCGTTTACGCCCACCAGCGGAAAATCGTCTTGCTGTCCGTCTGCGATCGAAAGCGCAATTCTGCTCTTGTCCAGCATGGCTTTCAGGCCATCAGGTAGCGAAGGGTCACAATAGGTCGATTCCATTTCGTTTGCGATAGGGTTAAGCAGTCATTCTGCAAGCGAAACCTGTTTAACATTTGCAATAGTGCCGAGGGTGGAGGGCCATGCATTTCGTCGAATGAGTATGTCGTTCGCAGTGATTGGCGCTTGCAACCCATCCCCAATCTGCCAATGGCCCTTCCGTGAATCACCCCCGACACATGTTTTTGCGTCGAGAAATCCTCGACGGCAGTTGTAAACCCTTGTTGATGTGCGTTCTTGGACTGTTGCTGCTTTCCCTCGCAGCCTGTTCGAGCGGCAATTCGAAAGGTCAGGGCGGGCCTCGCGCACCGAGCGTGGGTTATGTCGTGGTTCAGCCGCAGACCGTACCCATCCCCGTAACGCTTGGTGGGCGCGTGGTCGCCTATCAGACCAGCGAGGTGCGTCCGCAGGTTAACGGACTGATTAAACGTATTTACTTCAAGGAAGGCGGCTACGTCAAAGCTGGCCAGCCACTGTTCCAAATCGACCCGAGCCTCTACCGCGCCTCTGTCAATCAGGCACAGGCCAATCTGGCGAGCGCCAAGGCAAGCTCGGCGGCGGCGAAAGCCAAGGCGGACCGGTACAAGCCGCTCGCCTCTATGGGCGCAGTCGCACAGCAGGATTATACCGATGCCCAGGCTGCGGCCAATGAAGCTGCCGCCGCGGTACAACAAGCGCGGGCGGCGCTATCGACCGCGCAGATCAACTTGCGCTTCACGACCGTTCCCGCACCGATTAGCGGACGTATCGGTCGCTCGCTGTTCACGGTCGGCGCGCTGGTCAGTAACAATCAGTCCGATCCGCTAGCGGTTATCCAGCGGACCGATCCGACCTATGTCGATGTGCAGCAATCGGCGGCCGATCTGACCAAGCTCAGGCAACGGCTGGCCTCGGGAGGCGTTGCGCCGGGCAGCACTACTGTCCACCTGAAACTCGACGACGGCACGCAATATCCTCAGACCGGGACCATCCAGTTCTCCGAGGTTACCGTGAACCAGGACAGCGGAACGGTGACCTTGCGTGCAAAGTTTCCCAATCCAGCCAATCTCCTGTTGCCGGGTATGTTCGTGACCGCAGTGTTCGATCAGGCGACTGACAAGAACGCCTTTCTGGTGCCGCAACAGGCGGTCAAGCGCGATTTCAATGGCGCGGCCTATGTTTATCTGGCGGGGCCGGGCAATAAGGTCGTGCAGCGCACCGTCGTGACCGATCGCACCTCCGGCTCGAACTGGGTTGTTACCGCCGGCCTGAAGGCTGGCGACAAAGTCATTACCCAGTCTCTCGATACGTTGAAGGCTGGCGCGTCGATCAAGCCGGTTCCTGCCTCGCAGCCGCAACGGATCGGTGCTCCGCCGGCAGGGGCCGCAGGTTCGAAAAAGCAGGGCGGCTAGCCCGGCATGTCACGAATATTCATCGACCGCCCGATCTTCGCCTGGGTGTTGGCGATCATCGTGATGCTCGCCGGTCTCGGCGCGGTGCTGACGCTGCCGATCGAGCAATATCCCGACGTTGCCCCCACTGACGTTAACATTCGCGCCAGCTATCCCGGCGCCTCGGCGGAAACGGTCGAAAACAGCGTCACCCAGGTTATCGAGCAGCAGCTAACCGGGCTGGATGGATTGCTCTATTTCAGCTCGCAATCGACTTCGCAGGGCAATGCGACGATCACCGCGACCTTTGCCAAGGGCACCAATCCGGACATCGCCCAGGTGCAGGTGCAGAACAAGGTCCAGTCGGCGATCGCACGGCTGCCGCAGGAGGTGCAAAATCAAGGCATCCGGGTCACCAAATCGAATCCTGACCGCCTGCTGACGATCGCCATTTACGACAGTACGAACACGCGCAGCAGCGATGATGTTGCGGACTATCTGAGCTCCAACATTGAAGACCCGTTGTCGCGTGTCGAGGGCGTGGGTGACGTCAACGTCTACGGCGCACCGCACGCGATGCGTATCTGGCTCGACCCCAACAAGCTGGCTGCGGTCAAGCTCATGCCGAGCGATGTCATCAATGCGGTTCAGGCGCAGAATACCGAAGTAGCAGCGGGCGAGGTCGGCGGTTTGCCTGCGCCCAAGGATCAGATGCTGAATGCGACGGTCACAGCCCTTTCGAAACTGCAGACGCCTGAGCAGTTTCGGGCAATCGTACTGAAGACACTTCCAGATGGATCGAGTGTCAAGCTGAGCGACGTCGCGCGGGTCGAGATGGGCTCGGAAAGCTACAATTCCGTCCGTCGCGTCAACGGTCATCCGGGTGCAGGCATTGCCATCTCCCTCTCGCCCGGTGCGGACGCGCTGCGAACGGCGGAACTGGTCAAGGCGAAGATCGCTCAGCTCAAGAAGACCATGCCGCAGGGCATCGACATAGTATATGCCAGCGATGCGACCGAATTCATCAAGCTGTCGGTGAGCGAGGTCGAGAAAACGCTGCTGGAAGCGATCGTGCTGGTCGTTATCGTGATGTTCGTCTTCCTCCAGAGCTGGCGAGCGACACTGATCCCGGCGATCGCGGTACCGGTCGTCCTTTTGGGGACATTCGCAGTATTCTCGCTGGTCGGGTTTTCCATCAACACGCTGACCCTGTTCGGGCTGGTGCTTGCGATCGGCCTATTGGTCGACGACGCCATCGTGGTGGTCGAGAATGTCGAACGCCTGATGGAAGAAAATCCCGAAATGACTCCTCGGGAAGCGACAATCGAGTCGATGAAGGAAATCCAGATCGCACTTGTCGCAATCGCGCTGGTGTTGTCCTCTGTGTTCCTGCCCATGGCCTTCTTTGGCGGGTCCACAGGTGTCATCTACAAGCAGTTTTCGCTCACCATCATCGCGGCCATGGTGTTGTCGGTGTTGGTCGCATTGATCCTCAGCCCCGCACTGACCTCACACCTGCTGAAGCAGAAGCAGGCTGCGCGAGAGGAGGGCGAACATCATCACGGCAGTTGGCTGGAGCGGCATCAACCTCGCCTCGCACATGCCGTCTCAGGCGCGCAGGATCGCTTCAACAACGGCTTCCACCGTCTGTCGGAAAACTACCGCAATGCCATCCGCAAGGTGGTGGAACGCAAATGGATATTCCTCGGCATCTATGTGGTGCTGGTGGCGTTGCTCGTTTTCCTGTTCCTGCGCCTGCCCGGTGGCTTCCTGCCGAATGAGGATCAGGGCGACGTCTTCATGCAATACCAGTTGCCGCCCGGCTCGACCATAGCCCAGACGACCGAGGTGGCCGACAAGGTCGAAAACTATCTCAAGACCAAGGAAGGCAAGAACATTTCGGTGCTGTTTATCTTGGCTGGGGCCGGGCCGGGGGCGACGGGTCAGAACAGCGGGCTCGCCTTCATGAAGCTCAAGCCGTGGGATGAGCGTCCGGGCAAGGAAAACACCGCGCAAGCAATCGCCGACCGCGCAAATGCCGCTTTCCGGGGAATGCGGGAAGCAAGGGTTTATACACTGGTACCTGGTGCAATCCGTGGACTGGGCTCCTCGTCCGGTTTTACCATGGAGTTCCAGAACTCCAGTGGTCTGAGCCGGAAGCAGTTCAACGCCGATCGCGATGCGTTGCTGGCGGCGGCCAATGCCGATCCCAAACTGCAGGCCGTGCGGCTGAGCGACCTGTCCGATGTCGCCACACTCAAGGTTGATCTCGATGACCAGCGGCTCAGCACTTATGGCCTGACCCAAAGCGATGTGAACGCGACATTGGCAACTGCTTGGGGCGGGCGCTACGTCAACGACTTCATCGACAAGGGGCGGGTAAAGCGCGTCTATGTCCAGGGCGACGCGCAGTTCCGCGCCGATCCTTCCGATCTTTCGCAATGGTATGTGCGCGGATCGTCGGGCCAGATGGTACCGTTCAGCGCGTTTGCCAAAACCGCGTGGGAAACCACTCCGCCCAGTTCCTCGCGCTTCAACGGTGTCGCGTCCTACGAATTCTCGGGGCAGGCCGCGCCCGGCGTTAGCTCTGGCGAGGCGATGCAGGCGATAGCGGAACTGGCTTCGAAATATCCCGGCACCAGCGTTGCGTGGTCGGGTGCTTCCTACGAAGAGCAGCACGCTTCGAGCCAGGCACCGCTTCTCTATGCGCTTTCGCTGCTGGTGGTGTTCCTGTGCCTTGCGGCGCTTTACGAGAGCTGGTCGATCCCGCTGGCCGCACTGCTGGTGGTGCCGCTCGGCTTGCTGGGTGCGGTGATCGCCACCACGTTGCGCGGGCTGGAAAACGACGTCTACCTCCAGATCGGGCTGCTCACGACCATGGGTCTCACAGCCAAGAACGCGATCCTGATGATCGAGTTTGCCGAGCAGGAAGAGCGCAAGGGCGCGCGGGTTATCGACGCTGCATTGGAGGCCGCCCGCATCCGTCTGCGGCCGATCCTGATGACCAGTTTCGCTTTTATTTTCGGTGTCATGCCGCTGGCGTTGGCGACCGGTGCCGGCGCGAACAGCCAGATTGCCATCGGCACATCGGTGATCGGCGGGATGATCGCAGCAACGCTGCTGGCGATCTTCTACATCCCGTTGTTCTTTGTGATCGTGCGTCGGGGTACGCGCGATTCACTGAAAGCGCTGCACGATCGCTTCACTCATGACGAAGAAACCCCGTCGGAGCCGGAGGCGAGCGCATGACAATCCGACGCGCAGCCGCCCTGCTTGCCAGCGTCTCGCTGACGGCGTGCTCGCTTGCGCCCAAGACGGCTCTCCCGCCACCGCCCGTGCCTGCGTCTTGGCCGGTCGGGGACGCCTATCTTGCGCAAAGCGAAGCGAAATTGCCCGTCGTTTCCTATACCGAGGTGTTCCGCGACCGGCGCCTCCAAAAGCTGGTCGAGGAAGCGCTCGTCAATAACCGCGATCTGCGTGTGGCCGCCGCCAATATCGTTGCCGCAAGGGCGCAGGTACGCGCGACGCGGGCACAGCAATTTCCCCAGATCGGCGTGACGGGCTCCGTCACACGTACCCAGAACGGTTCTGGCACCACTACGCCCACAACCGGCACCGGTTCGGCGACCGGCGGCTCCGGTTCCTATACGCTCTATTCGGTACAGGGCGGGGTTTCGAGCTACGCGCTCGATTTCTTTGGCCAATATGCCAACGCCACCAAGGCCCAGCGCGATCAGGCGATCGCCACCGAAGCGGCGGCGCGCACCGTGCGGCTGACGATGGTCGCCGATATCGCCACGGCTTGGGCGACCTATGCAGCGGATAAGGATTTGCTGGCCCTGGCGCAGGCGACGGCCGATAACGCACAGCAGGCGGTCAAGCTGACCCGCGCGCGGTTTGAGGGAGGTGTCGCACCGCGCACCGACCTTTCACAGGCGGAGCAAATTCTCGCGAGTGCGCAGGACAACATCGCCCTTCAGACCACCGCGCTGGCCAAGGATGTCAACTTGCTGCGCTTGCTGGTGGGCGGCCCCGTGGACAATGCGCTGTTGCCGGACAGCCTCTCCAGTATCGCCGACAGCTTCGTTGCGCTACCAGCCGGGCTTAGTTCCGATGTGCTGTTGCGTCGCCCCGATGTGATTGAGGCCGAATATCAATTGCGCGCTGCCAATGCGAATATCGGCGTTGCGCGAGCCAAGCTGTTTCCGTCGATCTCGCTGACCGGCTTGCTGGGCTTCGCCAGCACGGCGCTGGCCGATTTGTTCACTGGCGATGCGTTCAAGTTCACCGCCGGTGCCGATGCGAGCTATTCGATCTTCGATGCGGGCGGCAAGCGCGCCGATGTCGTTGTCAGCGAGGCACAGCGCGATGCCGCGTTGGCAACCTATGAAAAGGCGATCCAGACCGCCTTTCGCGAGGTGTCCGATGCCCTCGCTACGCAAGGCACGATCGGCGAGCGACTGCGCGCCAACATGGCGAACGCCAATGCCGCGGCAACAACGGCCAGGCTTACCGATGCCCGCTACAGGAACGGGATAGATAGCTTTCTCGATAATCTGGTGGCACAGCGCAGCCTCTATTCGGCACGCCAGTCGGCGGTAAACGTCGAGCTGGCCTCGATCCTTAACCGGGTCACGCTCTATCAGGTGCTGGGTGGGGACCAGTTGGGTAATAATCATGCCGTAGCTAAAAAACACGATGCATAAAGTTTGGTTGGTTAGATAGATATTGTGAATATCAGATTCACCTTAACTCAGATAGAGCCGCCAAAGCAGCTGAAATCGGGCTTTTTTGGAATTTGCCTGAGCTATTTTTGTCCCAAAATGAGACGGGATAGTTTTAAGCTTCATGAGTTGCTCCACAAAGTTGTGCCAAGCTGGGAGAGGGTATACGCCACCTGCCAGCGGGGGTCGCAATCCCAACATATGGAAAATCGTCCCTTGTGCCGTGGTCGCACCTTCATGGCCGAGCTGGGTGTGTTTGCTCCCTAGATGGGGAGTTGTCGGGAGAGAATGGCTCGGCCAGCTCACAGGGGGCTGACATGAAATACTTACCTCTCGCACTGGCTGCTGCAACGATCGCGGCGACGCCTGCTTTTGCCGCCGATACTCTGGCCTATAATTCCACACCCAACGATGGCTGGTTTTTCGGCAGCGGTAATGACTATACGCCGGCAAATACGCTCGTCCTGACCACGGATGCAGGCGACCAGATGTATCTGCGGATGCACCAGACCTATCAGCCTGCGCCCGCATCGGATGGTTCCGGCGTCTATTCTTTCGCACTTGGCACAGATCCGATGAGCTTCGACTGGGGCGTAGACTTCGACAGCGGCGATTCGGTAATTACCGGCCTCATCACCATGACCAATGTCGGCACGGGCGCGAGCGCCAGCTACGATCCGTTTTTCTTTGGTAACGACAACGAATTCATGAACGGAAGCACACAGAACAGCTTCCGTCTCAACTGGGCGCCGATCGGCTTCAATCCGAGCTTGGATGGAACCTATCGCGTCGACCTGACCATCAATGGTCTCGGCGACTCCACCAGCCGCACGCTCAGCGTGTTCGCCAAGCTCGGAGACGGGGCGATGGGCGCCGTGCCGGAACCGGCAACATGGGCGCTGATGATCCTCGGTTTCGGATTTATCGGCGGTATCCAGCGCAAATCGCGCCAGAAGGTGAAACTCACTTACGCCTAAGAGGCGCATGATCGGACAAGTTGTTAGACGGCGAGCCCTAAATGGGTTCGCCGTCTTTCGTGCCCGTCATGCCAAAGGATCGATGGGCATCTTTCCGTTGGCCAATCATCGAGCTAAGGCGTCACGAGTCCGACACAAAAACTCGACAAGGGCGGTCGCGTGGCAAAGCAAACATTCGCGCAGCAGGCGTTGGCGACACTGTCGTCGGGCGCCGTGATTTTCTCGGCCGTTCCGGCGGCCCCGCTGCTGGCGCAAGAGCGCAAGCCGCCGATGGTTACCGCCCAGCCGCCCACACACGACCCGGCGGTAGCTCCGGTGTTTCGCAATCCCGCCAAGGGGCCGCAATTGTCGCGCGCGCAACTGGTCAAGCTGCTGCGCAAGAAGGTCAAATACGTCTTCGTGATCTTCAACGAGAACGAATCCTTCGATCACGAATATGGCACTTTCCCCGGTGCCAATGGTCTTTACGCCAATCCCACAGGCCCGCGCGATCCGGCGCACACGCCCGGCTTCGTCCAGTTTTACACCGACAGTTCGACCGGCAAGAAGGTGATGGTCCACCCGTTTCGCCTCGGACCGCAGCAAAACGCCAGCGTGATGGACAGCGTCGATCACAGCCACAAGGCTCTGGCGAAGAAGCTCGATGTCGTGAACGGCAGCCCGCGTATGGACGGCTTTGCGCAGGCGGAGTTCAGCGGCAAGTCCGGTCCAGCCAAGACCGCCAGTGAGATCGCGCGCGGACGGCAATATGCCAACCTCGTTATGAGCTATATCGATTGCGACACGATCCCGTTCTTCTGGCGATATGCCGATCGTTTCACCCTGTTCGACAATATCTTCGCCACCGAGGACACGCCCTCCACCCCCAACGCAATCGCCATGATCGCCGGACAGGCCGGCGAAACGCAGTGGGTCAAGCACGGCACCGCCGGGCAGTCGGGAGAAATGAGCGGGACGATCGAGGGCAAGGAGTATAGCGGGACCGGCACGACGCAGGGCGTGCCGGTGGTCAACGATCCCAATCCCTATTGGGGATCGCAATTCGACCATGGGACCGACCCGCGCGAGCCGACCTCTCCGCAGGAATATTATGGCAAGAACCGCGGCGAGGACACGCACAATGTCTCCACGAACCTGACCTTCGCGACTGTCCCGCTCAGCGCGATGGGAAGCGACATCAAGGAAAAGCTGGCCGGCGACCGCGACCCGGCGATGAACCAGGCGGATATCCAGCAGGACATTCCCGCCATCGCCGGAAGCGGACACAGCGCGGTCGAATGGCGCTGGTACCAGAACGGCTACGACCACGAACCGACCGATCCGCCGGGCAAGGCGACCCACGCCAATTTCGTCGCCCACCACGAGGGGCCGCAATATTTCGGCTATCTGGCGGACAACGACACCCAGCGTACCTCACTGCGGGGCGAGGGCGATTTCTTTGCCGACCTCGCGGCGGGCAAACTGCCCAAGCAAGGCGGGATCATCTATATCCGCGGCGGGTTCGGCAATCTCCAGCACATGGACGTGCCGATCCAGAACGGTGACTTTCCTGCCCGTCTGACCAAGTCCGATATCAAGGCGATCAACGATGCCAAGAGCGGGGATGACGATCACCTCGGCTATTCCGATCACCAGATCACCGAAGCGATGAACGCGCGGGTCATCAACGCCATCGCCTCGCATCCCGACATCTGGAAGCATTCGGCGATCATCATCACCTATGACGAATCCGATGGCTTCTACGATCATGTCCCGCCGCGTATATTGTCTTACGGCCCGGATGGCCTGCCGCTCTCGCGCGGAGTGCGCGTGCCGCTGCTGGTGATCTCGCCCTATTCGCGGGTTCACACCATCAGCCATGCCGAGGGCGATCACAATGCGGTGATCGAGACGATCGAGGATGTCTTCGGGCTTCAGCCGCTTGCGAGCCTGCCGGATGAGAAGGCGGCGCTGGAGAAGGGCGACAGCCCCGAATTCAATCGCTTCGGCCCGCCCGGATTCCACCAGAAGCACCTCGGTCCACGCGATATCAATTCGCCGATCACCGACAGCCTGCTCTCGGCTTTCGACCCCGCGCGTCTGTCGGGTGCGGCACCGATCCTGTCGGGTTCCTATGCGATAATTCCCGAAAACGTGGTCGACCAGCTGCCGCATTATGGGGGCGAGGGGTGCAAGGCGATCGGGATGACGCCCGAGGATCTTCTACAGGGCATCGAAACGCAGGTGCCCGGCGGCTTCAACACACTGCCATCCACGCTCCCACAGTATAATCAAGGACTGAAATGATCGCAGCAGCACTGCTGTTCGCCACGGCACTGGCCCAGACGCCTTCCACGGATGTTTCACCCCCTGAGGCCCTTCCACCGATTGCCCTCGCACCCAGCCTGACCTGCGGTGCCGTGAGCGCACCGGGGCTGGCGCAGTTGGGCGCGGACGGTGTCTGGCGCGGTTATCTGGTCAGCCTGTGCCGCCGTATCGCGAGCATTACGGGACGCGATCCCAAGACCATAGCGTTTCATTCCTACGATGGGCCGGACGGATTGACGCAAGCCGCCGATGACGACGTCGCGTTTCTCTCGCCGATGGAAATGGCCTCGGGGACGCTCAGCGACGATCTGCTGGACGGGCCAGTGGTCAGTCATGACCGGCAATTGCTGATCCAACGCGGCGATATTCCTGCGCAGAGCGTGCCGAGTCTCGAAGGCAAATTGATCTGCTTCATCGCCGGTACGCGGGCCGAGGATGCGCTCAACCGCTGGGCCGGACATTCAAAAATTGCCGTCGAATATCTGCCGTTTCAGGAGCCAGTCGAGATGGCCGATGCCTTCGCGGTCGGCAAATGCGCTGCGGAAGCTATCGACATCGCCGACATTTCTTCGCCTAGGGATGTGCGGGTGCTGGCAACGCTGGAGTCGCTGCCGATCCTCGTCGCGACGCCTGCAAAGCGTGGGCAGGATTGGCGCGAGCAGGTCGCAGATGCGGTGACCGGGAACGCCAATCCGCCCGATAATCCCGACGAGCCTTAACGGTTCTTGCGGCCCTCGATCAGCGTATCGACGATGGCAGGATCGGCCAGTGTCGAGGTGTCGCCCAGCGATCCGGTCTCGTTCTCGGCGATCTTGCGCAGGATACGGCGCATGATCTTGCCAGAGCGGGTCTTGGGCAGGGCGGGTGTGAAATGAATATGGTCGGGAGTGGCGATAGGCCCGATTTCCTTGCGCACCCATTGCCGAAGCTCGGCCTCAAGCTCCTCGGATGGCTCGTCACCGGAGTTGAGCGTCACATAACAATAAATGCCCTGTCCCTTGATGTCGTGCGGATAGCCGACCACCGCCGCCTCGGCGACCTTCGGGTGCAGCACCAGCGCGCTCTCCACCTCGGCGGTGCCCATACGGTGGCCCGAGACATTGATGACATCGTCGACCCGCCCGGTGATCCAGTAATAGCCATCATTGTCGCGGCGGCAGCCATCGCCGGTGAAATATTTGCCTTTGTAGGTGCTGAAATAGGTTTGCACGAACCGCTCGTGGTCGCCGTAAACCGTGCGCGCCTGTCCGGGCCAGCTGCGGGTAATGCACAGATTGCCCTCCGCTTGGCCGCCGGTGTTTTCATCCGCCAGAACCTTACCTTCGTTTTCGACTAGCTGAGGGGCGACGCCGAAGAACGGGCGACCCGCGCTGCCCGGTTTCATGTCGTGCGCTCCGGGCAGGGTCGTGATCATCACGCCACCCGTCTCGGTTTGCCACCAGGTGTCGACCACGGGGATCGCGCCCTTGCCAACGGTCTCGTAATACCAGCGCCAGGCTTCCGGATTGATCGGTTCGCCTACGCTGCCGAGCAAACGCAGTGTAGAAAGATCATGCCGCGTTACATAATCCTTGCCCTCGCGCATCAGCGCACGGATCGCGGTCGGAGCGGTGTAGAAGATGTTGACCTTGTGCTTGTCGGCCACTTGCCAGAAACGGTCGTGATCGGGATAATTCGGCACACCTTCGAACATCAGCGCCGTCGCGCCGTTGAGTAGTGGGCCATAGACGATATAGCTGTGCCCGGTCACCCAGCCGATATCGGCGGTACACCAGAACACCTCTCCCATGCGGTAATCGAAGACATAGCGGAAGGTCGTCTCGGTCCAAACGGCATAGCCCCCGGTTGTGTGGAGCACGCCCTTGGGCTTGCCGGTCGAGCCTGAGGTGTAGAGGATGAACAGCGGATCTTCCGCCTTCATCGGCTCGCACGGGCATTCGCTCGAAACATCTGCGCTCAGCTCGTGATACCAGTGGTCGCGACCCTCGGTCATTATAATATCGCCGCCAGTGTGACGTAGCACCAGCACGCCCTTGACCGGCACCTTGTCGCAAGCGGCATCGACATTGGCTTTGAGCGGAATCCTTTTAGATCCGCGAAGCCCTTCGTCGGCGGTAACGATCCAGTCGCTCTGGCAGTCCTCTACCCTGCCAGCGATCGCATCGGGACTAAACCCGCCGAAAATCACCGAATGGATGGCGCCAATTCGTGCGCAGGCAAGCATCGCGAACGCGCCTTCCGGCACCATCGGCATGTAGATCGTCACCCGGTCGCCCTTGGCGACGCCCAATTTCTTCAGCGTGTTGGCGAAAGTGGCGACTTCGCGTTGAAGTTGTGCATAGCTGATTTTGCGCACGTCGCCTGAAGGATCGTCCGGCTCGAAAATCAGGGCTGTCCGCTCGCCCTGACCGGCTTCGACGTGGCGATCGACGGCGTTATGGCAGATGTTGAGCACACCGTCTTCGAACCACCGGATATCTACGGGGTCGAAGCTCCAGTTGGCGATCCGCTTGGGCGATTTGATCCAGTCGATCCGCTTGGCCTGCTCCGCCCAGAACCCGTCGCTATCATCCAGGCTGCGGCGGTAGAGCGCAGCATATTGTTCCGCATTGCAACCTGTCCCTTCCATCGCAATGGCGGGGCGGGTGACAATATCGTGATCGTGCGGATGCTGGTCGGCCATGCTCTATCCTCTGCTGTTTTCAGCAGCGATAGAGTGTGACCGAACCGATTCCTAGGGGCGACCGACGCTCACATATGTGAAGCCGCGGTTGCGGACGTCATCGGGGCGATAGATGTTGCGCAGATCGACCAGCACCGGAGCCTTGGCGATCTGCTTGACGCGGTCGAGGTCGAGCGCGCGGAAGGCGTCCCACTCGGTGACGATGGCGATAGCGTCGGCGCCTTCGATTGCTTCATAGGTGCCGGTGCACATGGTGACATCGTGCATCAGCGGTTTGGCCAGCTCCATACCTTCCGGATCGTAGGCGGCCACTTCCACGCCCGCATCGGTCAGCGTCTGGGCCACCGCGATGGCGGGTGAATCGCGCATGTCGTCGGTGTTGGGCTTGAACGTCAGGCCGAGCAGCGCGACCTTCTTGCCGCGCGCGTTCTCGGCGCCGCCGATGGCATCGAGCACCTTGCGGCCCATCGAACGCTTGCGCGTGTCGTTGGCCTTGACCACCGCTTCGACGATCCGCGTCGGGCTATCGTAGTCTTCGGAAGTCTTGAGCAGCGCCAAAGTGTCCTTGGGAAAGCACGAGCCGCCATAGCCGGGGCCGGCATGGAGGAACTTCTTGCCGATCCGGTTGTCCAGCCCGATCCCGCGGCTGACATCCTGGACATTGGCGCCGACCTTCTCGCACAGGTCGGCCATCTCGTTGATAAAGGTGATCTTGGTCGCGAGGAAGGCGTTGGCGGCGTATTTGATCAGCTCGCTCGAACGGCGGTTGACGAACAGGATCGGTGATTCGTTGAGGAACAGCGGGCGATAGACTTCGCGCATCGTCTCTTTGCCGAACTCGTCCTCGGCCCCGATCACGATCCGGTCCGGGCGCTTGAAATCGCCGATTGCCGCGCCTTCACGCAGGAACTCGGGGTTGGAAACCACCGATACCTTATGCGGGGTGCCACTTTCCGAGAGAATCCGTTGCACTTCGTCGCCTGTGCCGACCGGGACGGTCGACTTGGTGACCACCACCACGTCATTGGCAAGGCTCTCACCGATTTCCTTTGCAACAGCGTAGACGAAGGACAGGTCGGCATGGCCGTCGCCGCGCCTGCTGGGCGTGCCGACCGCAATGAAAATCGCGTTGGCGTCCTTGATGCCCTCGGCAAGGCTGGTAGTGAAACTCAGCCGACCGGCCTTCACATTGTTCTCGACCAGCTCGGCCAGACCCGGCTCGTAGATCGGCATGATCCCGTCACGCAGACGGTCGATCTTCGACTGGTCCTTGTCGATGCACACCACCTGATGCCCAAAATCCGCAAAACACGCACCAGACACCAAGCCGACATAACCAGAGCCGACCATTGCGATCTTCATTCACTTTCCCCTTGATTCGGCGATAGAAATAGCGCCGTCGGTATCAACGGCCTGGATGATTCGCCGCTCGGTGCCCTCAAGGACCAGCGCCGTCAACCGTCCAGTGCGATAGGCTCCCGTATCGATACCCACGCGGAACCCGGCAAAAGCAACGTCTTCGCTTATAGTATGTCCATGGACAATTACATGGCTGAGCGGCTCGCCATGGCGCAGGAAGCGGTCGCGAATCCAGCGCAGGTCGCTGGTTTGCTGCTCGTCGAGTGGGTGTTCCGGGTCCACGCCTGCATGAACGAAGGCGTAATCGCCAACAACGATGAGATCGTCCAGATTCGCCAGATAATCGCGAACGTCACCGGGCACCAGTTGCTGCATCTGCTCCTGGAGATCTTCCAGGGTGAGCATGTTGAACTGCGAGCGATCGAGGCCAAAACTGGCGATCGTTTCCCGTCCGCCGTGACGAAGGAAATGGTACAGGACCTCAATCTCGGAAAAGCTCTTGAGGAACATTTCCTCGTGATTGCCGAGGATGCAACGGACGGGGCGGTCTTGCTGCCATTTACGAACGGCGTCGATCACGCCAGCGCTGTCCGGTCCGCGATCGACGAGATCGCCCAGAAGGATGATGTTCGTCTTGGCGCTGGGGGTTCCCCTATCGTCTGCATCGATCGCATCGCGCAACGCTTCGAACAGGTCGAGCCTTCCGTGAATATCGCCCACGGCATAGACCCGTTCGCCATCCGGCACGCTGGGAGTGCGCGTGGATATGCGCTCGGGGCGCAGGAATTGGCGGATGGCTTGCAACATTGTTGTTTGAGTTGGTCTAATTCTCTTGCGGGGTGGAGGGCTGATAGGCTCTGCTGCCCATAGCGACAATCGATGAAACCGGCCTTAACGATGTTCGCAGTTGCACAATAGCCACGCTTTGACATTGTCAAACATGGCAAAGAGATTCTTTCTTGCCAAAGCGGCGCAATATACGAAAGATAGTGTCGGACTTGCAGCGAGGACCCGAACAATCCGGGCCCGGTAAGCCCGCAGGTGGGACGAAGCGACAGACATCAAGGAGATTGTCATGCTTTTGTCCTCGCGTGGCCCACTGGCCGCCACTCTCGCCTTGGCGAGCATTTTCTCTACCGCGCCTGCCATTGCGCAGGAAGCAGCCCCTGCCGCCGACCCGCCGGTGACCATTTCCGGTAATGTCACGCTAGTCACCGATTACCGTTTTCGCGGTATTTCCCAAACCGCAGGCGATCCTGCGATTCAGGGCGGTATCACCGTGACGCATGAAAGCGGTTTCTACATTGGTACCTGGGGTTCTTCGATTAAAGGTGGTGATGCCTTGGGCGACATGGAGCTTGATCTCTTCGGCGGCTGGAGCGGCAAGCTTACCGAAGGCCTCAGCTTCGATGGCGGGCTGCTGTACTATGCTTACCCGACCAATCTTGCGGGCTACAACGCGGAATTCTTCGAGCCCTATGCTACTTTATCGACCACCATGGGGCCGGTCGAAGCCAAGCTGGGGGTCAATTACGCATGGAAACAGGATGCGCTCGGCAACGACGATAACCTCTATCTCCATGGCGAGTTGAGCACGGCCATTCCGCAGACACCGATCTTGCTGTCGGCACATCTGGGCTATACCGATGGTCCGCTCGCACCGGCTTATCTTGCTGGTACCAGCGATATGAATGGTTGGGACTGGTCGATCGGGGCGAGCGCCACGGTTCTCGGCAAGCTCAACGTTGGCGTATCGTATATCGGTACCGACGGACCATCGGTCGATGGTCTGACGGACGACGCGATTGTCGGTACACTCGGCGTCAGTTTCTAACGGATTGTTTTTTGCAATGGGGCCGGATGTCGATCCGGCCTCACCAGAATCCCCTCTGTATTGCGTTCCCTAGTCGAGCGAAAAGGCCACCGTGGTGACTACACGTACCTTCTTGAAGGGCGTATCATTCGCACCCCAGCCACCCGAATCGCCATCGCGCGCCTCAATCGAAAAATAGCCCTGCGTCGCCGAGCGAATCTTTCCGACCTCGGCTCCGCTGTCGCGGGCGAATTGTTCGGCGGCCGCCCGTGCATCCTTGGTCGCCGCGGCGACCATCGCGGGCTTGATCGTATCCAGCTTGGTGAAACTGTAGGACATGCCTGATCCGTCCTGCAGCACGACCCCGCGCCGGACCAACTCGATCTGCTGGCGGACAGCCTTTTGCGCACGGGCAATATCGTGGGTACGTAGCGAGATGCGCTGACGCACGGTGTACTGGCCGAGCCCATCCTTATTGGTGAAATAATTGACGCTGATACCGTTCGGTTCGATGGCATCTGCGGGAAATCCGAGATCGTGAAAGAACGCCTTGATCGATGTGCTGTCGCGATCAACGCCCGCCTGCGCGGCCTGAAGGCTGGTTGCGGTCGAGGAGAAAGACAACGTCCATGTGGCAAGATCGGCCATGACATTGCGTTCAGCCAGACCACGCACGGTCACGGCGCGATCGGCGGCCTTGGCCCGCACGAGACCGTCACCAAGCAGGAAGCCGCCTATCATCAACCCGGCTGAAACGATTGCCGCACTGGTCAACAGTGCGCCGGATTGCGGCCCTTTCCAGAAGGGGGTGGAACGAGGGGCGGTTTCATCTGTATGATCGGACACAGGCGTTCTCCCGAGGCAGTGTTCCTTGAACGAATACTGCTTATCGGATGTGCGATGAACCGTGCTTTAATATCGATGAATGGAGCCATAGTGGTCAAATATCTTCACAGCATGATCCGGGTGTCCGACCCCGACGCGACTATCGATTTTTTTAATTTGATCGGACTCAAGGAAGTTCGTCGGTTCGACGTTGAAGCCGCGCGTTTCACACTGATCTTCCTCGCAGCGCCGGGGCAGGAGGGTGTTGCCGAGGTCGAACTGACCTACAACTGGCCACCAGAGGATGGCAGCCCGAGCGAGGACTACGATGGCGGGCGCAATTTCGGGCATCTCGCCTATCGCGTCGACGATGTTTACGAAACGTGCCAGCGGTTGATGGATGCAGGGCACACGATTCATCGACCGCCGCGCGATGGTCACATGGCATTCGTCAAGTCGCCTGACGGGATTTCGATCGAACTGCTGCAAGATGGCCATCTCGAGCCCAAGGAGCCTTGGGCGAGCATGGAAAACACCGGCAGCTGGTAAGGTCGGTCAGGCGGTGGCGGTGTCGCCGCCTTCCGCCTGTTCGTCCTCTTCGGGATGCTGGGTCGTCAGCCGTAGAACGACATAGCCCAGCGTCGCCGACAGGATCGAGCCGCCCAGAATACCGATCTTGGCTTCCTCGCGATGTTCCATGGCCAGCTTGCCGACACCGGGGAAAGCCAGTTCGCCTATGAACAGCGACATGGTGAAGCCGATCCCGCAGAGCACCGATACGCCCCATATCTCAGGCCAACTGGCGTTCTTGGGACGAGGGGCAAAGCCGATCTTGTCGGCGATAGCGATGCAGCTGAAGATACCCAACTGCTTGCCGAACAGCAGGCCTGCACCGACTGCCAGCGGTAATGGAGCAAACACTCCTTCCCAACCAAGCCCGCCCAGATGGACCCCAGCGTTGGCGAAGCCGAATACCGGGACGATGAGATAGGCACTCCACGGGGCGAGCGTGTGCTCCATCCTTCCAAGCAGGCTCTTGCCGTCCTTGGTGTACATCGGGATCGTGAGCGCCGCGACGACACCGGCGATGGTGGCGTGAACGCCGGAATGAAGCACGCAGTACCACAGCAACAGCGACAGCGCGATGTAGGGCAGCATGGATGACACTTTCATCCGGTTGAGTGCAATCATCACGCCCACCACCAAGGCAGCAAAGACAAGCCACAAGCCTTGCAGATTAGCCGTGTAGAAAACCGCAATAATAAGCACGGCACCGATATCGTCGACGATGGCGACTGTCAGGAGGAACAGCCTGAGCGAGGAAGGCACGCGATTGCCCAGCAGGCCCAAAACCCCCATGGCAAAGGCGATGTCGGTCGCAGCTGGGATTGCCCAGCCGTGAAGGACTTGCGACTGACCGCCTACGATCAGGACAAAGATCAACGCAGGCATGGCCATGCCTGCAGCCGCAGCGAGGCCGGGCAGGCGACGTTGCTCTGACGTCGATAATTGTCCCTCGATCATCTCGCGCTTCACTTCCAACCCGACGACGAAGAAGAAGATCGCCATCAACCCGTCATTGATCCACAGATGCCATGTGTTCAGCTTGAAGCTCGATGCGGGATAGAGCGCATCGTGGAACAGCTCATGATATTGCTCGGCTAGCGACGAGTTGGCGACGATGAGCGCAGCTGCGGCCACTAGGATCAGCAGTATGCCGGCCGAGGCGTCGCCGACAAACAGCGCACGCACTGGAGCGACCAGCGTCTTGATGACCTTGGCGGGTGCCGCTGTGGGCAGGATTTTATCGAAATCTTGCGAATTGCTCATTCACTGTCTTTTTCTCAATTGGGTCGGCGTTGCAAGTTTTGCGGTGTCGGGTTAGGGCTTGCTCGGGGAAAATATAGGGGGGTCGCAAGACTTTGCGGTGGTCGGAATTGTCGGCGGGCGACTGGTTCGTGCTGCTGAATCATGAATTGTTGCTATTCGCTGCCGTCTTCTTCCTGATCGGGGCGCTTGACGAGTTGTTTGTCGATCTTGCCTATGGTTGGGCAAGGCTGACCGGTCGCGCAAAAAGCAGACGGATTGTCGAAGAGCAGCTCGCGCATGAACCATTGCGGGGGCGATGTGCGGTGTTCATTCCCGCGTGGCGCGAAGATCGAGTGATCGGCGACACAATCCGCCATGCTCTAGGTGTCTGGCGCGATGAGAAGCTGCGGCTTTACGTTGGCTGCTATAGCGGTGACAACGCGACGATTGCGGCCGCGATGAGCGCAGCGGCAGGCGACCCACGTTTACGGATCGTGGTTCATGACATTCAGGGACCCACTTGCAAGGCGGATTGCCTCAACCGGCTCTATCGCGCGCTTCAACTCGATGAGCAACGCTTTGGACGTCGCGTGAGGATGGTGGTGTTGCAGGATGCGGAGGATATGGTCGATCCGGCGGCGTTAAGCCTGCTGGACCGCGGTATGGAGGAAGCAGAGTTCATCCAACTACCCGTACTGGCTTTGCCACAATCTGAATCCCCCTGGATATCGGGGCATTACAGCGATGAATTCGCCGAATCCCATGCCAAGACCATGGTTGTGCGCGAAACGTTTGGCGCCGCCATACCTGGAGCAGGCGTTGGCTGTGCGATCGACAGGGTTATGCTCGAACGACTCGACCGGCTGCGCGCAGGCGAAGGACCCTTCGCTGCAGGATCGCTGACCGAAGACTATGAGCTTGGCCAATTGGTGCCCGCGCTCGGTGGGGAAACGAAATACCTGCGTGCACGGACCGCAGACGGTCGGCTGATTGCCACCCGCGCCTATTTTCCTGCCCATCTCGGCGCTGCGGTTCGCCAGAAGACCCGCTGGGTTCACGGTATCGCGTTGCAGGGTTGGGATCGACTTGGCTGGAGTGGCGGACTCGCCAATTGCTGGATGCAGTTGCGCGACCGGCGTGGCCCGTTTGCGGCGCTTTTGTTGGCGACAGCCTACCTGCTGATTGTCATCAATACGCTGCGGCTGGTTCTTGAACACTTTGGGAAAATCGGCCCGATGACGATTTCCAACGGGCTAGAATTTCTGCTGTGGGCAAATTTTGCCTCATTGGTGTGGCGTGTGCTCCTGCGCGCCGTCTTCACCACGCGCGAACATGGGTTGAAACAGGGTTTGCTAGCGGTGCCGCGTGTCGTGGTGTCCAACACAATTGCAATTATTGCCGGTCGTCGCGCCCTGTTCGCATACGCTCGCACGCTGGCTGGATCGCCTGCACAATGGGACAAGACCGATCATTCCAGCCATCCAGCGCGGCCAGCTGCAACTCAGGTGCCGGCATGAAGCGCGGTTGGGGACCGGCACCTGCACGCATCAAGGGCCAGCCGCTGTTTGTTATCGGCTTTGTTCTGGTTGGCTGGATCGCCTTTCGGGCAAGTATGATCCAATTGCCCGGCGCAGACCGTTTTCGTCATCTTCCGCTGGTGGAGGGTGCCACAGCTATAAAAACGGTCAACAAGACACCGAATCGCCCGGATATCATGCGACAAGCAATACAGCAGGATGAGGCTCCGCATCACGCTGGTTTTGACGCAACTCCGATGCCCGCGCCGCTGCCGCAACGCCCGGTGGACTGGGACGGAACGAGCAAGGACAGGATGGCGGCGGGCCAGACACTGCTGTGGATGGCGGCCATGTCTGAAATTCCTATCCCAGCCGAAGTGGCCCGTTTAGCAGGCAGTGCAGAGGCAGGGACGAAAGCATCGTCTTTCCCGCAGCAGGCTGGGCGCCGGACGCCTATGTCCCTGGTATCGCCCATACAAATCGCCTCGAACTCGTATCAGCGCAACCGCTGGTCCGCCGATGGCTGGCTGTTGCTGCGACAGGGATCGGGAAGCGGAGTGGCCGTGGGCGGAGTGCAGCCTCCTGTGTATGGCCTCAGCCAAATCGGGGCTGTGTTGCGCTATCGTCTTGCTCCCGCATCGCGTTATCGCCCTTCAGCCTACCTTCGTGCAAGTCAGGGCTTGGTGCGGCAAGGTGAGGGTGAAATGGCCGTTGGGTTTGCCGCGCGTCCCGTTCCCGCTTTGCCGGTGACCGCTCATGTGGAAGCACGCGCATCGCTTCGCGCAGCAGGCACCGAAATCAGGCCGGCTGCGTTTGTGACGACCGGGATCGATGACGCACCTCTGCCGCTGGGTTTTTCAGGACGAGGCTACATTCAGGCGGGCTATGTCGGCGGTTCATTCGCCACTGGTTTCGCCGATGGGAGCGTGGTCGCGGAGCGGACGTTGGTGCAGAAGCGCGATATGCGTGTGAATGCCGGTGCAGGGACGTGGGGCGGCATCCAGAGGGGGGCAAAGCGGCTCGATATGGGGCCGAGCGTCAGCTTAAAGTTATCACTGGGGCCAGTGCCGGCGCGTGTGGCGTTGGACTATCGCCTGCGAGTGATGGGCGATGCCGAGCCGACAAGTGGTGCAGTATTCACCCTGTCGACCGGCTTTTAGGCCAGCACACAAGCCACCGGCCTTTTCACCTGTAGGCGCCTGAGATACGGCGTGTCCCATGGATGTTTACCTCCCGATTGCGAATCTATCGGTCAATGGGCTGGTGATTGTCGCGCTCGGTCTGGTGACGGGGATGCTGTCGGGCCTGTTCGGGATCGGTGGGGGGTTCCTCACCACGCCTTTGCTGATTTTCTATGGTGTGCCGCCCACGGTTGCCGCGGCTTCCGCCACGACCCAGGTTACGGGAGCCAGCGTGTCGGGACTGTTCGCGCATTCGAAGCGCAATGGTGTGGATTACCGGATGGGCTCGGTGATGGTCGTCGGAGGGGGCATCGGCGCGGGTATCGGTTCGTTGCTGTTCCGCTTTTTCCGCTCGATTGGTCAGATCGATGTGGTGATCAGCGCGCTGTACGTCGTTTTGCTCGGCTCGATCGGGGCGATGATGGCGCGCGAGGCGTGGCAGGCGATCCGCCATTCAGGCAAGGGCACCGCCGCACCGCGCCGTCGACGCCACCATCCGCTGGTCAGTGCGTTGCCGTGGCGCTGGCGGTTCTATCGCTCGGGGCTGTATATTTCCCCGCTCGCACCGCTGATACTCGGCATGGTGGTCGGCATATTGTCGATGCTGATGGGTATCGGCGGCGGCTTTCTGCTGATTCCGGCCATGCTCTATGTGCTCGGGATGAGCGCCAATGTCGTGGTCGGCACCAGCCTCTATAACGTGGTCTTCACCACCATTCTTGCAACGATGATGCATTCACTCACCACGCATGCGGTTGATATCGTGCTGGTGGTGTTGTTGCTGATCGGATCTGTCACCGGCGCACAGATGGGGACCCAGTTCGCTGGAAAAGCCAAGCCCGAGGTGCTGCGATTGGTACTGGCGGCAGTGGTACTGCTGATCGCTTTCAAGATGCTGTTCGGCCTGGGTGTCAGGCCTGACGAGCTGTTCACGGTGTCGGCGCTGTGAGGGTGGCTTTGCTCGCATTGTTCGCTTTGCTTGCGATCGGCGCACGCGATCCGGTGCTGGTACCGGAAGTCTCTCAGCACGAGGTGCAGGTTCGACAGGGATTCAAGGGCACCGAATTGTTGCTGTTCGGCGCCATCCTCGATCCGGCAGGACGTGTGGGCGGGCAGGATTATGACATCGTGGTCGTACTGCAGGGACCATCGGAGCCGATCCGCTTGCGCGAGAAGGAGCGCTTCGGCGGAATCTGGATCAATTCCGACAGCACCGACTTCCGTTCCGCTCCTTCGTTCTTTGCGGTCGCCAGCACGCGCCCGATCAAGGACATCGTCGACGAGAAAACCGCTGCGATCTACGAATTTGGCACCAAATACATCCAGCTTTCACCAAGCGGTGTGATCGATCCGGTACACCAGCAGCGCTTTGCTGCCGGCCTTGTCGATCTGCGCAGCCGTGAGGGACTTTACAAGGAGAATATCGGCGGGGTCACCATCAGCGGCAAAGTTCTTTACCAGGCGCGTATCGATCTACCCTCCAATGTTGCGACGGGGACCTACACCGCCGAAACCTTCGCCATTACCAAGGGCCGGGTGATTGCCTCGGCCCAGACCGATGTCGACGTGAAAAAGGTCGGATTCGAACGCTTCATCGCCAGTACTGCGCAACACGATTCGCTCGCTTACGGTCTGATCGCCGTGGTCCTTTCGGTTGGAATGGGTTGGGGTGCAGGGCGGTTCTATTCGATGATCTGAGTGTGAATCAGACCTTCGCCAAATGCTCGATTGACCGCTTTTTAACCCATCTAACCTACTACGGAACGGCAACGCCAGCGAGGAAGATGGCCCGTACCGATGACCGAAATTAAGCAGGATCAGTTCCGTACCTTCGATCCGGCGATGGAGGCTGGTGCACAACCGCCCCGGCGCAGCATTCTGCGTGAAAGCCCGCCACAAGCTGACAATGCCAATCCAACGTCCGAACAGCAGCAGACAAGCTCCGCGAATTCGGCGCCGCACATCTCCGCTTCTCGGGGCGATCCGGCATCCGTCCCCACAAGCGACAACGCCATGCAACCGATCGGTGTGGTGCTGGAAATTGCCGGGTCCAGTTCTCAGATCGCGATCGACCTTCAGCGGCTCAACGAGTGCATGGAAGATGCCGATCCTTCGGTCGCGCTCGCCGGGCAGGTCGGTAGCCAGATCAAGATTCGCGTCGGCCAGACGTGGTTGCTTGCCAGCGTGCGCAACCAGAAGCAGGGGCGCGGCGAAAACTCGGTCATCGCAAACATCGATTTTCTGGGTGAGGGACAGGAAGAAAAGCTGACCGGCAAGCTGCACGGATTCAAGCGAGGTGTGACGCGTTATCCCGTGCCCGGCGCATTGATCTATCCTGCGACCACGCAGGATTTGCGCGAGGTCTATGCCAGCGATGGACGCAATGCGATCACCATCGGTCGCGTCTACCCGACGAAGGATATCCGCGCGGGTCTGTATATCGATGCGCTGCTCGGCCGGCACTTCGCGCTGCTCGGATCGACCGGTACCGGTAAATCGACCAGCACTGCGTTGATACTTCATCGCATTTGCGAGGCGGCGCCCGAAGGCCATGTGGTGATGATCGACCCGCACGGCGAATATTCCGCCGCGTTCCGCAACACCGGCGTGATCCTCGACGTTTCGAACCTGCAGATGCCCTATTGGCTGATGAATTTCGAAGAGCATTGCGAGGTGCTGCTGACCGGATCGGGTAACGATCGGCAGGTCGATGCCGACATTCTCGCCAAGTGCCTGCTGGCGGCACGATCCAAGAGCCGACTGGCAGGGACGCTGGGCAAAATCACCGTGGATTCTCCGATCCCCTATCTCCTCTCCGATCTCTCGAACGAGATTCAGACGCAGATGGGCAAGCTCGACAAATCGACAAATTCCGCGCCTTACATGCGGATCAAGACCAAGCTCGATGAGATCAAGAGCGATCCGCGCTACCAGTTCATGTTCTCCGGCATGCTGGTCGGCGACACAATGACCGAATTTCTGTGCCGCATTTTCCGTATGCCGTCTTCGGGTAAGCCGATTTCGATCATCGACGTTTCCGGCGTTCCATCGGACATCACCGCCACCGTGGTCGCGGTGCTGAGCCGTCTGGTGTTCGACTTCGCGATCTGGGGTCGTGAGGAAAAGACCAGTCCGATCCTGCTGGTGTGCGAGGAAGCGCACAGATACGTCCCGTCGGAGAAGTATGCTGACGATAGTTCGGTTGGCAGGGTGCTTTCGCGTATCGCCAAGGAGGGCCGTAAATACGGGATCAGTCTGGGTCTTATTACGCAGCGCCCGTCCGATCTTGCCGAAGGCGTGTTGTCGCAGTGCGGCACGATCATTTCAATGCGCCTCAACAACGATCGCGACCAGGCGTTCGTGAAGGCTGCGATGCCGGAAGGCGCGCGCGGTTTCCTCGATTCGATTCCCGCCCTGCGTAACCGCGAATGCATCATCTGCGGCGAGGGTGTGGCGATCCCCATCCGCGTCAGCTTCGACACACTGGATGAATCCAAGCGTCCGGCTTCGGAAGACCCGAGCTTTGTCGAATTGTGGAGCAAGTCCGGCGGCGAGGAAGATGCGGTCGAACGGATCGTCCAGCGCTGGCGGAGCCAGGGCTGATCACGTCCCCCGCGTATCGCCGAACAGGTGGATATGCAGCCGGTCCGACAGGCGCAGCCCGTGTTCGAGGCATAGCGGGACCAGCCATTGCTCGCGCGCCCGCAAGGTCGCGCTGTCGGTGCCCTCCGCCATCAGGAATATCCGCGCGGAGGGGATCGCGTAGCTGCGCTTGAGCGCCAGCACTTCCTCGACATCCCCGGGCTCCGCGATCACGAATTTGAAGAACGCGCGCGGGTCGGCGGACCAAGCGGCCAGCCGCTCGGGAAGCAGCGCCAGTTCGGCAGGGTTGCCGCTATGCGCGAGCTTAGGGCTGACGTTGAATTGGTCGATGCGGATATCGAGCCGGGCAGGGGGTTTGACGGTGCCGTTGGTTTCGATCTCGACCGTCATATCGTCGAGCGCTTCAAGCAAGTCGGCGAGCGGTCCGGCCTGCAACAGCGGCTCGCCCCCTGTCACGACGAGACGCTTCTGCCCCAGTGAGCGGATCCGTCCAGCAACGTCGCTCACCTCCAGAGTGAGCTGATTGGCCTTGCGATCATAGGTCTGGCCTGAGCGATGCGGACGGTTATCGCCTTCGAAATGCCAGGTGTAGGCGGTGTCGCACCATTGGCAGGCGAGGTTGCAGCGGCTCAGCCGCACGAAGGCGACGGGCATGCCCGCACTCGGCCCTTCGCCTTGCACCGAGGCGAATATCTCCGGCCCGCCGCTGTCGTCCGTGGCGAGGACTAACGCCATCCTGTTCCTCCCGCCATTCCTACAATCTGGAACACATGGAACACAGTCCTGAAGTTACAATCTCCGGTCTGCGCGGACGCCACAAAACCCGCAGGAATGCTGGCGTTCGGAACGGTGGCGGGCATAGTCATGGGTTCGCTATCGCACATGGGCAATGCGTAGGAAACGCCTCTGGTGCGGGGAGGGGTCAGCCCAACCGCGCCAGCGCCGCTTCGAGCCGTGCGATTTCCGCCGTGTGATGGGCATGATCCGCACGCGCCTTCTCGACCGCTTCGGGTTTGGCCCGCTCGACGAAATTGGCGTTATTGAGCCGCCCTTCGAGCGATTTGGCTTCCTTTCGGCTGGCGTCGAGTGCCTTGGCAAGGCGCGCTTTCTCGGCATCGATATCGATCACACCTTCGAGGGGTATGACGAACAGGTCCCCGCCTGCCGTCACCTGCATCGCCGCGCCTGATGGGGCTTCGCCGAAAGTGACCGGGGCGAGCCGGGCGAGACGCTCGATTGCGGCGCTCGACCGTTCGACAACGCGCTTTGCGAGGTCGGAAGGGTTGGGGCAGAAGGCGGCCAGCTTGGCTCCCGGTGCGATACCGACTTCGTTTTTCGCGCTACGGACCGCCGTGGTCAGCTCGATCACCCAGTCGATAGCGTCGGTCGCGTCCTTCGAGACTTGCGCTTGCGGCTCGGGCCATTTGGCGAGGATCAGCTCATAGGTCCGCTCGCCTTGCGCGTGCCACAGTTCTTCGGTGATGAAGGGCATGAAGGGGTGCAGCATAACGAGGATCTGGTCGAGCGCCCATCCGGCTACCGCGCGGGTTTCAACCGCCGCAGGGCTGTCCGCGTCGCCAGCGAACACCGGCTTGATGAGTTCGAGATACCAGTCGCAGAAGCGGTCCCACACGAAGTGATAGATCGCGTTGGCCGCCGCGTCGAAGCGCAGCTCGGCCATCGCCTTGTCGAGTTCGGCAAGCGTTTCGACCACTTCGCCGATGATCCACTGGTTGGCGGCGAGCTTGGCTTCCGGGGCGGCAATGGTCTCGCTCGCGCCGATGCCGTTCGATTGGCAGAAACGTGCGGCGTTCCACAGCTTGGTGGCGAAGTTGCGGTATCCCTCGACCCGCTTGTCATCCATCTTGATGTCGCGGCCCTGACTTTCCATCGCCGCCATGAAGAAGCGCAGCGCATCGGCGCCATATTGGTCGATCAGGCCCAGCGGGTCGACGACATTGCCCTTCGACTTGGACATCTTTGCGCCATCGGCGGCGCGCACCAGCCCGTGCAGGTAGAGCCGCGGCCACGGCGCTTCGCCCATGAACTGGAACCCCTGCATCAGCATCCGCGCGTCCCAGAAGAACAGGATGTCGAAGCCGGAAATCAGCAGCGAATTGGGGAAGTGCTTGGCGAGCAGCTCGGTCTTGTCCGGCCAGCCGAGCGTGGCGAAGGGCCAAAGGGCCGAAGAGAACCAAGTGTCGAGGACGTCTTCGTCGCGTCTCAACACGACAGTGCTGGGGTCGATTGGCTTGTCAATCGTATCGTGAGGGTCTGAATACCATCCAATTTCTTGATTGCCCTCTTTGACAGAGGTTGTCTCAAGGAATTGAATTTTCGGTGTTGTAAGCCCCTTATCCCGGTAATGATAGGTTGCCAGCTTAACGACTTGATCTTCTTTCTCGGCAACAAACACATGATCGTCCGGTCCATACCAAGCCGGAATCCGGTGTCCCCACCACAGTTGGCGTGACACGCACCAGGGCTGGATATTCTCCATCCAGTTGAAGAACGTCTTCTCCCAGCTTTTCGGGACGATCTCGACCGCGCCCGATTTCACCGCCTCGATCGGTTTTGCGGCGAGTTTTTCGGCATCGACATACCACTGGTCGGTCAGCCACGGCTCGATCGGCACTCCGCCGCGGTCGCCGAAGGGCTGCTGGATGGTGCGCGGTTCGGCGTCATGTTCGATCCGCTCGCCGTCCTTCTCCGTGACATGCGGGATCAGGCAGCCAGCCTCTTTCATCCGCTCGACCACCAGTTTGCGCGCGTCAAAGCGGTCGAGGCCGAGGAATTCTTGCGGAACCAGCCCATCGGCGGTCTGCACCACGCGGGCCTCGCCATCGAGCATGTTGAGCATTTCGCCCGCCTTCATGCCCGCGCGCCGACCCACCTCGAAGTCGTTGAAATCGTGGCCCGGCGTGATCTTGACCACGCCGCTGCCCAATTCGGGATCGGCGTGCTCGTCGGCCACCACCTTGAAGCGCCTCCCGGTGATCGGTTGGAGGATATCCTTGCCGACCACGCTGGAATAGCGTTCGTCACTCGGATGCACCGCGACCGCCATATCGGCGAGCATGGTTTCAGGGCGCGTCGTGGCGACGACCAGATAGTCCTTGCCGTCCGCCGTCTTGACGCCATCGGCCAGTGGATATTTGAAATGCCAGAAATGCCCCGGCACCTCGCGCGTCTCGACCTCGAGATCGCTGATGGCGGTCTTGAGCTTGGGGTCCCAGTTCACCAACCGCTTGTCGCGATAGATCAGTCCATCGTTATAGAGATCGACGAACACCTTGATGACCGCAGCGGAAAAATGCGGGTCCATGGTGAACTGTTCGCGGCTCCAGTCCATAGAGCAGCCGAGGCGGCGCAGCTGGCGGGTGATGGCACCGCCGCTTTCGGCCTTCCATTCCCACACCTTGTCGACGAATTGCTCGCGGCTGTAATTGGTGCGCTTGTCCTGCCGCTGCTCAAGCTGGCGTTCGACCACCATCTGCGTGGCGATCCCGGCATGGTCGGTGCCGACCACCCATAGCGCATCCTTGCCGCGCAGGCGCTCATAACGGATCACGATATCCTGCAACGTGTTGTCGAGCGCGTGGCCGATATGCAAGCTGCCGGTTACGTTTGGCGGCGGATTGACGATGGTGAAGGGCTCGGCGTCCGGTCGCTCGGGGCGGAACAGCCCGTTGGCTTCCCAATGCGCGTACCAGCGCTGTTCGATTTCGGCGGGATCGAAGGTCTTGGCGAGTTCGGTGGTCATGCGCGCAGCCTTTGCCAGCCGCTTTTCTTCTGCGCAACACGAAGAACAGCGTTGATGGCCTTGTGAAGCCCGGGATTTGCCCGCATAGGCTGTCCCCGATGGAACGCGCCGATTTCGCGATCGAAGAGCAAGAGGGGGGCGGCGCCGTGCTGGCGCTGACCGGCCCTTGGCTGATCGCAACCATTGATGGTGTCGAACCTCGCCTGAGCGCGGTTGAGCAGGAGATCGAGCGGATCGACCTTACCGCAGTGGCCGAAATCGATACCGTCGGAGCATGGATCGTCGCACGTTCCGCACGGCGGCTCGGGGCGGAGATCACCGGCTGCAACGATCGCGCGGAACGGCTCATCGCGGAGATGGACGAATTCGCGAGCGACGAGACGATTCGCCCCGAACGGCCCGGCGTGTTTATCCGCGTAACCGAGAAGATGGGCGATATCGTCTATAACGGTCGGGCCGGCGCTTACGGCATTCTTGGCTTTTTCGGCTCGCTGATCATGTCGAGCCTGAGTGTGATCCGCCATCCGCGCCGTTTGCCGGGCAAGGCACTGGTGCGCCAGCTTGAGCTGGTCGGCGTCTCGGCGCTGCCGATCATCGGGCTGATGAGCTTCCTGATCGGCATCGTGATCGCGCAACAGGGCGCGGTGCAATTGTCGCAGTTCGGGGCGGAGACGCTGACAGTCAACCTCGTCGGTCGGATCACCTTGCGCGAACTCGGCGTATTGATGACCGCGATCATGGTTGCGGGTCGCTCGGGGTCCGCCTTCGCCGCACAGATCGGTACGATGAAGCTGACCGAGGAGATCGACGCCATGCGCACCATCGGTATCTCGCCGATGGAAGCGCTGGTGATCCCGCGCATACTTGCGGCGGTTTTCATGATGCCGCTGCTGGGTTTCTATTCCTCCGTTGTCGCGATCATCGGTGGTGCGACGATTTCCAATTTTGCCATAGGCATCCCGTTCCTGACCTTCCTCCAGCGTATCCAGGAAGTCGTGCCGATAACCGATGTGTGGGTGGGGCTGATCAAGGCGCCGGTATTCGGGCTCATCGTGGCATTGGCTGGCTGCTACAACGGGATGCGCGTGCAAGGAAACTCTGAGGAGGTGGGCTTGCGTACGACCATGTCGGTGGTCTCGGCAATTTTCGCAGTGATCGTAATCGATGCATTCTTCGCCGTCTTTTTCACCAATATCGGGTGGGATTGATGGACGCGGAGGAAATCGGGCCGGACGAAGTATTGAGTGAGACCGAGCGGTTTCGCGGGGACTATCCGATTGTGGTCGAAGGCCTCAGGACCAGTTTCGGCGAGCATGTAATCCACGATAACCTCGATCTGAAGGTCAGGCGCGGGGAAATCCTCGGTGTGGTCGGTGGATCAGGGACGGGCAAGTCTGTGCTGATGCGAGCGATCATCGGCCTGCAACCGGTGGACGCAGGCCATGTCGAGGTGTTCGGGCGTTCGATCACCGATGCCGAACCCGATCAAGTGCTCGGTGTGCGCGACCGCTGGGGTGTGCTGTTCCAGGGTGGGGCGCTGTTCTCTACGCTGACGGTGGGCGAGAATGTCGAGGTGCCGATCAAGCAGTTCTATCCCGAGCTTTCCGATGAACTGACCCATGAGATCGCGCGTTACAAGGTGCGCCTTTCTGGCCTCCCTGAAGACGCGGTGAGCAAATATCCTTCGGAGCTTTCGGGAGGGATGCGCAAGCGTGCGGGCCTCGCTCGTGCGCTGGCGCTCGACCCTGAATTGCTGTTCCTCGACGAGCCGACCGCCGGGCTCGACCCGATCGGTGCGGCCGCTTTCGATAATCTCACCCGCGAGCTCAAGGAAACGCTTGGCTTGACGGTGTTCCTGATCACCCACGACCTCGATACGCTGCATGAGATCTGCGACCGGGTGGCGGTGCTGGCTGACAAGCGCGTCATTGCGGTCGATACGGTGCCCAATCTGATGAAACTCGACCATCCGTGGATCCAGGAATACTTCAACGGACCGCGCGGTCGCGCCGCGCTGACCGCGCAGGCGCTCGACGAATTGCGCAAACATATGGATAAGCCGGTTGCGGCCAATGCCCTCAAAGCGTTGGACAAGCCCCCGGCAGGCAAGGCATAGGCGCAAGTGTACCGCACCATGGCCATGAACAGGGGACAATAAGCGCAAGCGATGGAAACACGGGCCAATCACGTCTGGGTGGGAGCGGTTACGCTGGTACTGCTGGCTGCGCTCGCCGCGTTCATCGTCTGGATCGCGCGGCTGAACCACGGCGACCAGAAGCAATACGATATCTTCTTCAAGCAATCGGTTTCCGGTCTCGGCAAGGGGTCCGAGGTGTCGTTCGCGGGTGTTCCGGTCGGCCAGGTCGATGCCATCCGCCTGTGGGACAAGGACCCCGAGTTTGTGTGGGTGCGGATCAAGGTGAAACAGGATGTGCCGATCCTCGTCGGCACCACTGCCACCATCCAGAGTTCGTTCACCGGCGTTTCGACGATTCTGCTTGATGGGGCGCGTCGCGGTCGTCCGCCGATCACCTGCGAGACCACCGCATGCACCGAAGGCAAGCCTATCATCCCGCCCAAGCCGGGCGGCTTCGGTGAAATCCTCGCCAATGCGCCGCTGCTGCTGCAACGCCTTGCGACGCTCACCGAGCGACTGACCGAACTGCTGTCGGACAAGAATCAGGCGTCGATCGCCGGGATTCTGGCCAACACCAACAAAATGACCGCCAATCTCGCCAGCGCCACGCCGGAAATCAAGCGCACGCTGGCCGAGCTTCAGGTGACCCTGCGCGAATCGAGCGATACGCTCGACCAGTTCCAGCAAGTGGCCAAGACGACCAACACGCTGCTCGACCAGAACGGCAACAAGCTGGCCAAGCAGTTGCAGGATACGCTCAAATCCGCGAGCGGGGCGGCCGACGCCTTGAAGGCGACACTCAAGGATGCGCAGCCCGCGACAAAGGAACTCACCCAGAGCACGCTGCCCGCCGCCGAAGCGACGATGCGTGACCTGCGCGCAACCAGCAAGGCGCTGCGTCAGGTTACCGAGAAGATCAACAATCAGGGGGCAGGATCGCTGATCGGCGGGTCCAAGCTGCCGGACTACAAGCCATGAGGAGCACTGCTGTGCGATTGATCCGCCTTGCCAGCCTGACGGCACCGCTCATGATGTTGGCTGGTTGTGTCAGCTTCGGATCAAAGCCTCCGCCGAGCCTGCTTGTCCTGACTCCCAGTGCTGCGGCTCCCGCCGGGACGATGGAGCATGGCGATGCTCGTCAGGCGGTCGAAATGGGTGATTTCGATGCGCCACAGAAGCTCGACGTGCTGCGCGTACCGGTGCAGGTCAGCGGCAGTTCGATCGCCTATCTCAAGGACGCGCAGTGGGTTGATAAGCCCGCGCGACTGATGCGTGCGCTGATCGGCGAGACGATACGGGCGAAGAACGGGCAAGTGGTTATCGATGGCGAAAGTCCGGGGACGCCCTATTCCACGCAACTGACCGGGATTTTGCGTGATTTCGGTTATGACGCAGGTAGCTCCAGCGTCGTCGCGGTGCTCGATGTCACCAAATCAGGCGCAACCGCTTCCGATCCGGTTACCACGCGCCGTTTCGAAGCGCGTATTCCGGGGGTTGAAGCCAAGGCTGGGCCGGTCGGTGTTGCGCTCGATGAAGCAGCAAACCAGATCGCGGGTGAAGTCGCCGACTGGGTCAAGCCGCGCTGAAGTGTCCCACGCGATGCATCAGGCGGCTTTGGCGCTGTCCTGATGATCGCTGTTCATGTTGCGTCGCCTGAGCATGGCGGTGGCCTGATCGGTCGATCGTCGCGTGGCGTCGGCCAGGGTTTTTACCTCATTGGCGACCACCGCAAATCCGCGCCCATGCTCGCCGGCACGGGCGGCTTCGATAGTGGCGTTGATGGAAAGCATCTTGGTCTGCGCTGCGATGTTGGCGATAATCTTCACCACATGTTCGATTTCGGCCATAGACTGTTCAAGTTCGTTGCGCCGATCCGAAAGTTCGTCCCGCAGCTTCTCACTGTCGTGTAACTGCATCTGGGCTTGCCGCTCGAGTTTCATTTCCCGGCTGATGTCGCTGGCAAACTTGATGACCCGCGTGGGGCGCCCGTCGAGGTCGAGGATCGGATTGTAGGTCGCCTGAATCCAGACATCGCGGCCCTTGCTATCGACCCTGCAATAACGGCCCTGATCGAATTCGCCCCGACCTAGCCGTTCCCAGAATTGCTGGTATTCGATCGAAGCGGCATAGGCCGGTTTCGCCAGCACCCTGTGGTGGCGTCCAATTAGGTCTGATCGGCGATATCCGAACAGATTCAGGAATGCTTCGTTCGCTTCGAGAATGTGCCCATCGAGGCTGAACTGAATAATCGCATGCGACCGGTTCATCGCTTGCGAAATCGCTTCGAAATTGGCTTCTCGCAGTCGTTCGGCGGTGATGTCCGTGGCAACTTTCAGGACGCTGGTCGGATGACCGTGTTCGTCCAGGATTGGGTTGTATGTGGCGCGCAGGACGACGGGATCGCCGTTCTTTCCGTATCGTTGATAGGTGCCTTCATCGGCGAGGCCGAGGGAAAGTTTGTTCCAGAATTCCTTGTACTGAGGCGTTTGGCTGTAGGCGATGTCGCAAAACATCCGGTGGTGACGGCCTTCGATGTCCGCCAATTGATAACCGGTCGCTTCGAGAAATAGCTCGTTGGCCCACAACACATTGCCCGCCAGATCGAACTCGATCAGCAAATGGGTGCGATTGAGCGCATCCAGCGCTGCCTGATATTTGCTCGAACTCTGCATTACCATCCCTCTGATGAGATGGTTATCGGCTGTTAATGGTTAATATTACGCAAAATCACCTAGCCTTCTGAGGTTCGCCTGTCTTCGATCCACAGCGGGCAATTGCCGGTCCTGTCATGATCCATTCGAAGCATCCACCAGCCCGCAAAATAGGTCGGGTCATAGACGCTTTCGCAGACAGCGCCGCAGCGCGAGGTGGATTCGAACACACGCATGGCGCGTGACCTTCCAGGGGCATTTGCAACGGTGGTGAAGCCGTTGAAGATCACCACATGGCCGTTGCGCAACAGGATATCGCCGGGCTGTAGATCGGCGAAGCTCTCGACCGGTTCGGGGCATCCCTGATCGGGGCCGAGCGGGACGGCATAGGCATGGCCATCCTTACCGCGCAGGACATTGCCGCGCACCATGCGCCCGGTCGAACGAATCTTCACGTCATACACTAAGGCGATCAGCGCCGAACAATCGACTCCCAGCGGATAGTGGCTATCGCCGCCATGCCACTCCATCCCTTCGCCGATATGCCCGATCGGATCGGGTGTTTTGCCTGCGGTGCCCTTGTTGTCGGAGCCATAGTTGGCAGCCAATCGTTTTGCGAATGTGTCGGCAAGGTCCACACCGCCGATCGAGTAAGGCACAGAGCGGATCCATGTGCCGGGACGAACGCCGACGAGGTCGCGCGGCTGCACCCAAAGCGCACCGCCGTGGGGATGATCGTCATCGCCGACCGGATGGGTGAATTGCGGTCCGTTACCGAGCGACCCTTCATCGTTTGCGGCAACCGTGCATTTGTCCCGCCCATCACATGGGTGCGCCTGTCCGTCTTCCGGGAATTGCCAGCGGAAGGCGATTTGCCGTTGGAGTGTCTTGCGCGCTTCGGCGAATGAAACGGGCTGTGTATCGGGTGCAGCCCGGCTTTGGTCCTCATTGGCATCGTGACCTGGCGCTGGATCGTTGCGGTCGGCGAGCGGTTCGGGTCGATTCGCGCTGGGCACCAGTTCGATCATGGCATCGGAAGATGACGCGATTCTTTTAAGGTCGTAGCGTCGCAGCTCGAACTGACCGCGCCCTTCGTCGGGCATATTCGCGGCGGCGATCCAGATCGTATCGCCATTGGGACCGCTGCCCCCGGCGACATACTCGAGCCCAGGCTTTTCGAGCTTCGTCGGCTTGGGGATCGCGTGGTCCGGCAGTAGCGGCGGGACATGGGCGGTAACGATTTGCACGACTGATTGCGGAACGCCCCCGGCAGAGCCGAAAACGCCGACATATTGCCGCACCATAAGCCGTCCCGCCTCTGGTGGCAGTCCCTCTGCCGAGGCGGCAGGCGGTTCACCGCCCACTTCGCTCCACCACAGCACGCTGCGGCCATGCGACAGCGAACCGATGTAGCGGACCGCGAAGACTTGCGAACCTGCCCTGCCTTGCGGATCGATTTGCGCCCGCTGCCTGCCCGAGAGGGGATAGGAGGCTTCGCCTACTCGATCATGGGAAGTGCGAATACGCGGCGGCCTATCGGTTGTATGCACCGCGCCAATGTTGAACCGGCATGGCCCGACGATAGGCATATTCTGAACCTGGACCGGGGTAATCGTCATCGCGCTGCGTTCGCGCAGGTGATATCCGCCCTTGCCGTCGGGGCCATAGGGTTCGGCGATCAGCCGCAGCCCCGCTTTCGTGCGGACCACCCGGCCCGGCGCGAATGTTCGCGGGAACAGGCAGATCGCAGGCTGACTATGGATATCGTCGGCCAGATAGCGGCGGATCTGGCGGTTCCATGGATCGACCACCAGAACGTATTTGCCCATCGTGACGACCTGGCTCGGCCCTGCGCCATCGGCGACATCGCGGATGACGACCGAGTCAGCGGGCGTCAGTACGGTGAGCGGCTGTGCATGGCTGGCTGCGGCACAGCCGAGCACTATAGTGAAGGTCAAGGCAAGGCGGGAAAGCATCGACGGTAGCCTAGATGGTCGCGCGAGCGGTTCAACCCTGAGCAGTGCGCGCGAAGGCAAGCGCTGCGGCAAAGCTGTGACGACGAAATTCGCGGCGATCCTCGGCTTCGGCGTCGCGGCCCCATTGTTCGGCCTGCCAGTCTTCCTCCAGATTGGCCGCATCCCATAACGTCTGGCTATCGGCGTCGGGTTCCAGCGCCGACAGCCCGATGGTGAGTGAAGCGGCGAGGCTGGTGAGTGTGTTCAAAGCCGCCAGGGTGAAGGGATCGTACTGACCAAGTCGAACGCGCAGCTTGTCCAGCACGTCAGCGCCCTGTGGCTTGTGCATTACCCCGCTGACTCTCTGGAAGCGCACGCCTTCGCGCGTTTCGATGGCCTCCAGCAGCGGGTCCCATACGGCGCATTGCCTGTGCCACAGCGCATCCTCCGGATCGGCGCGATAGCAGAGCGTGTCGGTTTCGGCGTAGCGTAGTAGCGTGGTTATCGCGGCCTTGCGGTTGGGTTCCACCACATCGAGCGCGTAATCCGCCATATCGCGATAGGTGAAGCGTGCCGGGTCAATCTCCTCACCCTGCGCTTCCCACTCCGCAAGCAGCAGCTCGGCCAGCGCGGCGTTGGGCGCAATCTGCTGCTTCCCGCCTTGCGTCTTGACCCCGCGGCCGTCGAGGTGGACCTGCCATCCGCCCTCGACCGGCTGTACGTTGGCATCCTTGTAAAAGCGCTTCATTTTTTCGGGCTGCGCCAGCGTCGCGCCAGTATTAGCGGGACAAAGAAGAATTCCGCTGCGCCGCCGATGAACAACGCGATGGCCAACTCACGTGGGCCGGGGATGGCGCCACCGAGCATGGCCGCGCCAATCACCACCATCGCCATTCCGCCGAGGCGGGCGAGTTGCATGATGGCATAGCGTCCGGCTGCGGGATCGCGTTCAGCCATGGATAAGCGCCTCCAGTTCTTCCGGTGTCCGGGCCACGGCTTCGGCTCCGGCCTCGATCAGTTCGTCCGGCTCATGATAACCCCACGCGACGCCAATCGCGCGAACATGGGCGGCGCGCGCCATGTCCATGTCGAAGATCGTGTCACCGATCATCACCGCCTCGCTGGCTTGCGCCGCGCCTTCGAACAACGCGGCTTCCAGCATGGCCGGGTGCGGCTTCGACGGATGGCGGTCGGCGGTCTGAAGCGTCACGAATTTGTCGATAATGCCATGGCCGGTGAGGCAGGCGGTGAGGCCGCGATCGCTCTTGCCCGTGGCGACGCCAAGAGCGGTGCCGCGCAATGCCAGCCGGTCGAGCAGCGCGCCGATCCCGTCATAGAGCGGCTCGTGCAATCGATCCTCGTAACGCGCGCTGCGATAGTGTTCCTTGTACGCCTCGACCGCGTGGTTGCGCTGTATATCGCTGGCTTCCGGAGCGAGCTGGCGCAATGCTTGCGGGAGGCTCAACCCTACGATCCGGCGCACCTGATTGCGGTCGGGGCAGGGCAGGTCGGCGGCGGCGAACGCCAGCTCCATGCAATCGCAGATCGCCGCCTGTCCATCGACCAGCGTGCCATCGCAATCGAACACCGCCAGCCGGACCGCGCTCATTTCACGAGGCTCCGCATCAGCGCGGCAAGCGCCGGCGAGCCCGCGCTTTCGAGACCAGCCATGATCGTCTCGCGCTCTTCGGGGTTGCGTTTTTGCGACAGCTTGATGGTCGGACGCCATGCGAGCACTTCCAGCTCGAAGCCGACGATTCCGGCGAGTAGGCTGCGCCAGAGCTTTTCGCTCGCTTCCTCGGCCTGCCATGGTTCGCCCGCAATCCGGCCCTCGTGGCGCAGGATCAGGGCATGGAGCAGGCCGTCGAGCCCATCCGTGTCCATCCGCCTTACCCGGCCTTCCAGTTCCAGCGCGACATAATCCCATGTCGGCACCGTGTCGCGATTGGCGTACCAACGCGGGCTAACATAGCCATCGGGCCCGTTGATCGTGATCAGCGCGTTCGCCCCGTCGAGGTGCTTCGTCAGCGCATTCCCTCGAGCAAGATGGAATTGCACCGCACCATCCCCGGTCGACAAGAGTGGTGTGTGTGCCACGCGTGGGCCATCCGGAGTGGTCAGGAAAACCATGCCGAAACCGATTTCGTCGATCAGCGCTTCGAACAGCGCGCGATCCTCGGAACGGAACAGCGGGTTGGGGTGCATCAGTGGTTGCCCCGTGGCTTCTTCGGGGACGGTTTGCCTTTGGCAGTGGGCTTCTTGCCCTTGGCGGTGCTCGCCGAGGTGGCTCGCGTGCGCCGCTCCCCCCGGCGCGCCTTGCGGTATTGCTTGGCGTGCTGCCGCGCGGCCTGTTTTTTCTCGGCACGGCTGCGCTCTGGTGGCGAATCGCGCAAGGGTTCGGCCTCCGACCGACCGATGTCGAAACCCAATTGCTCCATGCTGGCGGCGAAATGCTCGGGCAGTGGCGCGGTCGCGTCGATAATTTCACCCCCCGGCGCATCGATGATGAGACGGCGCGCGTGAAGGTGCATCTTGCGGCTGATCGTGCCGGTGAGGAAGGCGTCCTGACCGCCGTATTTGCCATCGCCGACGATCGGATTTCCCATTGCCGCGCAATGGACGCGCAACTGGTGGGTGCGGCCGGTCAGGGGTTCCAACTCGAGCCAAGCGGCTTTCTTCCCAACCTTGTCGACCACGCGATAGCGCGTCTTGGCCAGCTGCCCGCCCTCGTGATCGACGTGCATCTTCTCACCGCCGGTGCCCGGCTGCTTGGCGAGCGGCGCATCAATCGTACCTTCGGAAATTTCGGGCACGCCAACGACCAGTGCCCAGTAGATCTTTTTCGCGCTACGCCCGGAAAAGCGCTTGGAGAAGAACGCCGCGCTGCCGGGCGTGCGAGCGATCAGCAATACACCCGAGGTGTCCTTGTCGAGCCGGTGGACGAGCCGCGGGCGCGGCTCGTCGTCCCCGTCGACGAAAGCGTCGAGCAGTCCGTCGACATGGCGGGTGGTCTTGGTCCCGCCTTGCGTCGCGAGACCGGGGGGCTTGTTGAGCACCAGCGCGGACTTGCTGCGGGCGATCACCATCGCCTCCGCCAGTTCGCGGTCATCAGCCGTCAGTTCGCGCCGCTGCGGTTTGGGTTTGCCGGTCTGCTCACCCCCGGGCGGAACACGGACCTGCTGGCCTGTGACCAGGCGATCCTCGGGGCGCGCGCGCTTGCCATCGACCCGGACCTGCCCGGTGCGCGCCCAGCGGCTGATCGTACCGAAGCCGATCTGCGGCAAATGGCGCTTGAACCAGCGGTCCAGTCGCACCCCGTCATCGTCGGCCTGGACGGTGAATTGGCGAACGTCGTGGGCGCGCCCTTCGCTCATGCTGTGAGGCGCATGGCGATCAGGCCGATGTAGAGTCCGCTCAGCCCGGCAAGGATCGAAACCGCGCCATAGGTCAAAGCGGTCGAAGCCTGTCCACGCTCGATCAGCAGCATCATCTCGAGGCTGAAGCTGGAGAAAGTGGTGAAGCCGCCCAGCATCCCAACGCCGATCAGCAACCGCCAGGGCTCCTGATGCGAGCCATGCCGTGCGAGCCATCCGGCAAGCACGCCCATGGCGAAACTGCCTAGAACATTGGCTGCAAGCGTTGCCCAGGGAAAGGCGGTGACGATATTGGGGCCAAGCCAATGGGTCATTAGCCGACCGAGCTGGTAACGCAGGACGGCACCAGTCCCGCCACCGGCAAAAACCAGTGCGGAAGCGTTGAGGGGGGAGGGCATGGGCATAGTGTCAGCGCCCTTAGCGTGCGGTGGGCGAACTGCAAACCCGCCAAACGGCTTGCAAATTGTACCGTTGATGGCTATGCGCGCCGGGTTCGTGACCGTTTGTGGAACGCAAGCGGCCCGTTTTTCGTTGAATTATAAAGGCATCGACTCGCAAGCCCGCGGGTTGCCAACCGATTTAAGCGAGGTTTTGGAAAGTTTATGCAGATCATCGTTCGCGATAACAACGTCGACCAGGCACTCCGCGCGCTCAAGAAGAAGCTGCAGCGCGAAGGTGTGTATCGCGAAATGAAGCTGCGCCGCCACTACGAAAAGCCGAGCGAGAAGCGCGCCCGTGAAAAGGCTGCCGCCGTTCGTCGCGCTCGCAAGCTCGAGCGCAAGCGGATGGAGCGCGACGGGACCAAGTAATCCCGTCCGCAAGCTGCAAAACGCGGCTTGCCTCTCAATCCAAGCTAAGCCATCAGGGCGCGGAATCATTTCCGCGCCCTTTTGCTTGGACGCTCACCCCGCGAATCAATCCAGTCAGGACAATTCGATGACCGAAGTCACCCGCGTACCGCTCCAGCCCATTGCCAAGGGATCGCTCACCAAGCTGTGGCTTGGCGTGATCATTGCGATCCTGATCGGTGCGGGTGTTGCTTGGGCTGCGGCACCGCACGTGCAGACCCTCGATGGCGGGACAACGGTGGAAACGCTGAAGCAGGGCGAAGGGGCGAGCCCCACCAAGGCCGACATCGCACTGGTCAATTACAAGGGCACGCTGACCAACGGCAAGGTGTTCGACCAGTCGCAGAACGCGCCCTTGCAGGTCGATGGCGTCGTTCCCGGCTTTTCCGAAGCGTTGCAGGTCATGCAGAAGGGCGGCAAGTATCGCGTCCGCATTCCTGCTGGCCAGGCTTACGGTGCCGACGAGAAGACCAATCCGCAGACCGGTGAAGTGGTGATCCCCGCCAACAGCGATCTGGTGTTCGAGGTCGAACTGGTCGATTTCCGCAGCCAGCAGGAAATCATGCGCATGATGCAGCAGCAACAGATGATGCAGCAGATGCAGCAGGGCGGTGCCGGCGGGCCGGGCGGTCCGAACCCCTCCGCACCGCAATAAGGCGATATTCGCTCAGTGCGCTCTTGCGGATGCAGGAGCGCATCGAGCTTGGTTGACTTATCTCTCGCTCGTTGACCTCCCCGCTGCTAGTTTCCAGGCGGGGGAGAGGTCGTCATGAGCGCAGAGACATTCGATAATCGCTTGCAGTGGCCGCTGCGGCCATGGATCCTTGGTATAGCGCTCGGGATCACCGGATTGCTCATCTGGTTCATCGGGAACGGGCAGAGCATGGAACGGCTGGACCCGTGGCGCGCCGCCGCGATCGGCTTCCTGTTCTTCGGTTCGATTGCCGCCGCCCTCTCTGTCGAGCGACACAAATGGCGTGAACCGCTGGTGTTTGCAGGAATTGCCGGACTGGTGATGGCCGGGCTGGCATGGCGCGCGGCGATGGGCGGCGCCGCTTACGCCGATCCGCAATACGGCTTTTTCGCAGGCGTTGTCGCCACGCTGCTGGCTTTGCCATTGTTTCAGGGGGGCTTCCATCGGTCGCGCTTTGCGACGCCCTATCCCACCGTTCATGAAGCGGCCTGGACCGACGCACTGGCGCTGGCAGGGGCGCTTGCTTTCACCGGTGCGGCGTGGCTGGTGATCGCACTGCTGGCGCAGCTCTTCCACTTGCTCAAGATCGAATTCCTGCGCGACCTGATGAAGCAGGACTGGTTCGGCTGGACATGGTCGGGCGCCGCTTTCGGGGCGGCGCTGGGCGTGTTGCGCAACGAGACAGCGATCCTTGCCACTCTCCAGCGCGTGGCGATGGTGGTGCTCTCTATCCTCGCCGTGCCGCTCGCAGCCGGACTCGCGCTGTTCCTCGTCGCAATGGTGGTGTCCGGGCCGGACGTGCTGTGGGAGGCGACGCGCAGCGCCACTCCGGTGTTGTTGCTGTGCGCAGCGGGTGCGTGGCTGCTCGCCAACGCTATCATCCGCGATTCGGATGAGGATGCGAGCGCCAGCCCGGTGTTGCGCCTTGCCGCAATGGTGCTCGCGCTGACCGTCCTGCCGCTGACGGTGTTTGCGGCGATTTCCATGGGCACGCGCATCGCCCAGCACGGACTCAGCCCCGAGCGAATCTGGGGCCTCGTCGCGATAGCGGCGGCCTGCGCTTATGGGCTCGCATGGCTGGTGGCGATCGTGCGCGGGTGGAAGGGCGGCGCATGGCACGCGCGACTGAGGCAGGCGAATCTCCATCTCGCCGTGCTAGTCTGCGCTCTCGCACTGATCCTCGCGCTCCCCATTTTCGATTTTGGTGCGGTCAGCACTCGCAACCAACTGGCGCGGCTGGAAAGCGGCAGGGTGACGCCCGCCCAGTTCGATTATGCCTCGCTGCGCTGGGATTTCGGCGTGGCGGGCCAGCGCGCACTGGCCGAGCTGGCGAAACGGCAGGACGAGGTTGGTAAGCGTGCCCGCGCCACGCAGGCGCTCAAGGCTCGGGCTTATGGTATGGATCGGGAAAGCCGTATCGATGAGGACTTCAAGCTTCGGGTTCAGTCCGATGATCCAGCGTTTCGCGATATGGTGCTGCGCTTTCTTCGAGGGAAGCCCTATCTTTGCTCTGGCTATTGTGTGGCGGTTGATTTGGGCGGATCAGGAAAGGAGCGGTCGTTCGCTCTGGTCCGGTCGAACAGCGTAAACAGGATTACAGTGGACATCGATACGGCAGAGCAGGTCTATTCCGACGCCAAGAAAGGGCCGGATGTTACTCCACAATCGATAGTGGGGATTCGATCTTTCGAGAAACGCTACATCACCGTTGACGGAAAACCTGTCGGTCCACCGCTTGATGATGAATGACGCCGCTTGAAGCTGCGCCCGCGCGCCGCTAACGCGCGTGGCATGTCCGTTACACGTGAAGAAGTGGCCAAGATTGCCTCGCTGGCGCGCATCGCCATGGACGATGCCGCGCTCGAGCGCATGGTGCCCGAACTCAATGGGATCCTGAACTGGGTCGAACAGCTTGGCGAGGTCGACGTGACCGGGGTCGAGCCGATGACCGCAGTGATCCCCAACCAGCTGCGCCTGCGGGACGATGTGGTCGATGCCATCCCCGAAACCGCGGGCGGTCGGCGCGATGACGTGCTCGCCAATGCGCCTGCTGCCGAGCATGGCTTTTTCGGCGTGCCGAAGGTGATCGAATAATGCCGGATAACGCAAGCGAACTGACCCAACTCGGGGTCAAGGCGATCCGCGACGGTGTCGCGGGCGGCCAATTCACCGCGCGCGAAGTGGCCGAGGCGTTCAACGCCGCCGTTGCCGACGCCGCAGCGCTCAATGCCTTCATCGTCACCACGCCCGATCACGCGCTCGCTGCCGCCGATGCGGTCGATGCCAAGCGCGCCAAGGGCGAGGATCTGGGCATCATGGGCGGCGTGCCCATCGGCATGAAGGACCTGTTCGCCACCAAGGGCGTGCAGACCACCGCGGCCAGCCATATCCTCGAAGGGTTCAAACCCGAGTACGAGAGCACCGTTTCGCACAACTTGTGGAACGCGGGCGCGGGCATGCTGGGCAAGCTCAACCTCGATCAGTTCGCGATGGGTTCGTCGAACGAAACCAGCTATTTCGGCAACGTCCATTCGCCCTGGCGCAAGGCGGGCAGCAATGCCGCGATGAGCCCGGGCGGTTCCTCCGGCGGTTCGTCCTCCGCGGTCGCCGCAAGGATCGCGCCTGCCGCCACCGGCACCGACACCGGCGGTTCGATCCGCCAGCCTGCCGCCTTTGCCGGGATCACCGGGATCAAGCCGACCTATGGCCGCTGCAGCCGATGGGGAGTCGTCGCCTTTGCCTCCAGCCTCGATCAGGCGGGGCCGATGGCGCGCAGCGTCGAAGACTGCGCGATCATGCTGGAGGCCATGGCCGGCTTCGATCCCAAGGACGCGACCAGTCTGCAGATGGACGTGCCCGCATGGGAGAAGGGCCTCAACGCCGACCTCAAGGGCAAGAAAATCGGCATCCCGCGCGAATATCGCATGGACGGGACCGATGCCGAGATCCTCGACAGCTGGGAGCATGGCAAGGCGTGGCTGCGGGATGCAGGCGCCGAAATCGTCGATATCAGCCTGCCGCACACCAAATACGCGCTGCCAGCCTATTACATCATCGCCCCCGCCGAAGCTTCGAGCAATCTCGCGCGCTACGATGGCGTGCGTTATGGTCTGCGCGACCTGCCCGATGGCGCCGGTTTGCAGGATATGTATGCCGCCACTCGCGCCGCCGGTTTCGGCGACGAGGTGAAGCGCCGCGTGCTGATCGGCACGTATGTGCTCTCGGCGGGCTTTTACGACGCCTATTACACGCAGGCCCAGAAGGTGCGTGCGCTGGTGGCGCGTGATTTCGAGCAGGCTTGGGCTCAGTGCGACGCGATCCTCGCGCCTACCACGCCGACCGCCAGCTTCCCGCTCGGCAGTCTGAGCGAGGATCCGTTGACGATGTATCTGAACGATGTCTTCGCCGTGCCCGCAAGCCTTGCCGGGCTCCCGGCGATGAGCGTGCCCGCGACGCTTAATTCCGACGGCCTGCCACTGGGCCTCCAGCTGATCGGCAAGCCGTTCGACGAGCAAGGCGTCCTCAACGCAGGACTGGCGATCCAGCAGCGTGCCGGGTTTGAGGCGCAGCCGGAGAAATGTTGGTAATGGATTTGATCGCATCCCTTGCGGGAGTGATACTGTCGTCCTCGGCGCTCCTGTTGATTTACCTTGGTATGCGGTGGCAACGGAAGGCTCGTCAGCGCAGAGAGGATAAAAAGGCGCTGAAACAGTTGAAGGGTACCTTCGAATGAGCATGGCGGCTCTCAACCTCATGGCAGCGGCCGGTGTACTGGCCGTTTTTCTGCTGGTGCGTTTCCTCACCAAGCGTATCGACCACGGCGAAGCGCGCTTTGACTCCGAAACCGGAAAGCGAATTGACGATGAGTAACTACCGCATTCAGGGCGCAACCGGCGAATGGGAGGTCGTGATCGGCCTTGAGGTCCATGCGCAGGTGACCTCCAACGCCAAGCTGTTTTCCGGTGCCTCCACCGCTTTCGGGGCTGAGCCCAACAGCCAGGTATCACTGGTCGATGCGGCGATGCCCGGCATGCTGCCGGTGCCCAACCGCGAATGCATCCGCCAGGCGGTGCGCACCGGCATGGCGATCGAGGCGCAGATCAACGCGTGGAGCCGGTTCGACCGCAAGAATTACTTCTACGCCGATCTGCCGCAGGGCTACCAGATCAGCCAGCTCTATCACCCGCTGGTTGGTGAGGGATCGCTGACGATCGAGGCCGATGAGAAGGCGGGTCTTCCGAACGACAAGGTGATCGGCATCGAACGCATCCATGTCGAGCAGGACGCGGGCAAGCTGATGCACGATCAGCATCCGACGATGAGCTATGTCGATCTCAATCGCTGCGGCGTGGCGCTGATGGAGATTGTTTCCAAGCCCGATATGCGCTCGCCCGCCGAGGCTGGGGCTTACGTCCGCAAGCTGCGCTCGATCCTGCGCTATGTCGGCTCGTGCGACGGGAATATGGAAGAAGGCTCGATGCGCGCCGACGTCAACGTCTCGGTGCGAAAGCCGGGTGACGAGTTCGGCACGCGAACCGAAACCAAGAACGTCAATTCGGTGCGCTTCGTGATGCAGGTCATCGAATACGAGGCGAACCGCCAGGTCGATCTGATCGAGAGCGGCGGCGCGATAGAGCAGGAAACCCGCCTGTTCGATCCGAACACCGGCACAACGCGGACCATGCGCAGCAAGGAAGACGCGCATGATTACCGCTACTTCCCCGATCCCGACCTGTTGCCGCTGGAGCTGGACGAGGCGTTCCTGTCCGAATGCCGCGCTTCGCTGCCCGAGCTGCCCGACGCAAAGCGCGCGCGCTACACCGGCGAGCTGGGCCTCAGCGAGTATAACGCGCGTGAGCTGACCGCCGAGGTCGAGACCTTTGCCCGCTTCGAAACGCTGCTGGCGAGCACCGCCAGGGCGCTCGGAAAGCCGGAGAGCGAAGTGGCCACGCAGGTCGCCAACTGGTCGCTCTCGGTCGCGCCGGGTGTGATGAATGCGGTCGGCGACGAGGGCAATCCGGCCCACGCCACCGCCGAAGCGCAGGCGGCCATCCTGAAAATGCAGGCCGCGGGCGAGATCAGCGGCGGTCAGGCCAAGGAAATCTACGAGATCGTGCTCAAGACCGGGCGCGAGCCGGAAGAAATCGCCGACGCCGAAGGGCTGAAGCAGGTCAGCGATACCGGCGCGATCGAAGCCGCAATCGACGCGATCATCGCCGCCAACGGCGACAAGGTCGAGGAATACCGTGGGGGCAAGGACAAGCTGTTCGGCTTCTTCGTCGGCCAGACGATGAAGGCGATGCAGGGCAAGGCCAATCCGGCGGTGGTCAACCAGCTGCTGAAGGACAAGCTCGGCTGATGACGCTCCAATGCCTCTGCGGTGCGGTCGAGGTCACAATTGCCCAAAAGCCCGAGTTTGTGAACGCATGCAATTGCGACATGTGCCGCAAGTCAGGCGCGCGCTGGGGCTATTTCGACCCGGCGCAGGTCACCATCACCGGTCATGGCCAGAGCTATCGCCGCGGTGACAAGCCCGAGCCGGGTTCCGAAATCCATTTCTGCACGACTTGCGGCGCAACCACCCACTTCCGCCTGACCGAAGCAAGCGTTGCAAAGTTCGGCGATACGTTGATGGGCGTCAACATGGCACTGGCCAGCGAAAGCGAACTCGCCGGGATCGAATTGCGCTATCCCGATGGCAAGAGCTGGTCCGGCGAAGGGGCTTTCGGATACTACCGGGAAAATCGGGTTCTCGGCACTGACGGCTGAGACCACGCATGACCTCTATCGTCCTCGTCAATCCGGAGATTCCCGGCAACACCGGTGCTGTGGGGCGCACCTGTGTCGCGCTCGACATGGAGCTGGTGCTGATCCACCCGCTCGGCTTCGATATTTCGGACAAGCGGGTGAAACGCTCGGGTCTCGATTATTGGCAGCACATCCGCCTGGCCGAATTTGAGAGCTGGGATGCGTTTATCGAAGAGCGGGCACCGCGCGAAAACCAGCTCTATTTGTTCGAGGAGTTCGCAAACCGCAGCTTTTACGAGCCCGATTACCCGTGCGATGCCTATCTGGTCTTCGGACAGGAAACCAAGGGGTTGCCCAAAGCCGTGCTGGCGGCACACGAACAGCATCTCGTCAGCCTGCCGATGCTGTCGGACAAGGTGCGGTCGCTCAACCTTGCCAATACCGTGGCGGCAGCGGCGTATCAGGCGATGCGCGACCATTTACCGCGCTAGGTATTCTGTTCGTTAGCCGCCTTCGACCAGCGCGTCGGGCACCACATAGGTTTCAGGACCGAAATGGATTGTGACCTCGTCTCCCTTGCGGATGCCGGTAAAAGTCCAGCCCGCGGAACTGTCTGCCTGTGAACTGTCCGCATTGAGTGGTTTCCCGTCGCGGAAGAACAGCGCGCGCTTTCGTCCATCGGGCTTGGTCACCACCACCATGGCGGTGCCGTCGATACCCCAATTGCGTTTGACGCCCGCTGGGCAGGATTCTGTCGGCTTGGCCCGGTCCATGCCGCATTTCAGTGTCGTGGTGGCATTGAAATCGGTACCCGGCACCAGCACGTCGTGTGAATTGTGAGGTATGTCCGCCTCCGCCATGGGGATCGATAGGATCGTGACACCGTGCACGGTTTCGACGACCTTTCCGCCAAGCGGCTTGGCGTCTGAAGCCTTGGCACAGCCGACCAGCACCGCGTCATCGTCAAGCCATTTCGATGTTGCGCTGGACTCTCCCAGCCTCCGACAAGGATCGCCGGATTTGGGATAACCCTCGCCGAAAGGGGCCAGTGTGCCGGGAATACCGCCGTTGCGTGCCAATGTCTTCGCAGCGTGGGCGGAATGGTCCATTTGGGCCATCGAATCCGGTGCTGCCTGACTATGCGCAGCCGGATCCGAAGAGTTCGAACACCCCACCAGGCACAGACCCGGAACAAGCATGGTAAGCAGCTTTACGGCAGCGGTTGGGTTCATGAACGGCACCTTGGATGTCGGGATATATCACGCAGGTCGTAGAACCTGCCATCCTCGATCGTCACCTGCAAGCATTGGCGCGATTGAGGACGGTACTGGATCGAATAGCGCGTGTTGCCCGAGGTGAAATTGTCGACCTGGCGGAAGCCGCGTCGGCCGAGCTCATCCATTCCGCCCGCCGCGCGCGCGCCGCGCAGGTCGTCGAATTGCGCGGTCCGGACATAGCCGCCGTATTGCTGATGGTGGCTGAGGTTGGCGCGCCGCTGGTCGACACCGGCGGTGTAGCCCGAGGCGTAGGCGTCGTGGCGGTCGAAATTGTGATAGGGCGCGTTGTGCAGCCCATCGGTATAGCCGCGCTCGTATTGAGCCTCGGCCTCACGGTCGGACAGGTGCTGGTTGTTGTCATGATGGTTTGACTTGTGCGCCAGCAGCGCTCCCAGGATCGCCGCGCCTGCCACGACACCGACGACAGCCGCGGTGTTGTCCTTCTTCCGTCCGCAATCCTGTGAGCTCGCATCGTTGATGGTCTGGACACGGCCGTCATAGACTTCGACCTGCACGCAGTCCTTGTCACGATCGTTCCACCAATAGCTGTAAACATATCCCATCGAATTCTTGTTGGTCGAGACATGGGCAAAGCCGCGTGATTGCAGGCTGCTCTCGGCATCGCGACCGTGCAGGCCATTGATGTCGATCAGTTGTGCGGCTTTCATTGCGGCCAACGGCGATGCAGCCATGGAAGCGCTGGCGAGCATTGCGGCGAACGATACGAATGATCTGTGCATGACGGGTCCCCCAATCGAGTGAGTTCTCGGTTGCGTCTTGTTCTGGCGACGCGAGTCGACCCGTTCCCAAGATGTGAGCACCATTCGGCGCCGAGAGCAAGCACCGGGCGACAGGCAGGATTTTTACGGATGCGAAAAGGGGCGCCGGAATTGCTCCCGGCGCCCCTTAATGATTGGCGGAGTGCGACTGCCTCAGCTTGCGCGTTCCCCGGTCAGCGGCATGTCGCCGAAAGCGCCCGCGTTGACCTTGCCGGTCAGTTGGTCGCCGTTGACGGTGGCCTCGCAATTGAGGGTCATCGGCATCGGGACGGTCATGTCCATCGCCCAGGTCAGCTTGTCGCCGTCGATCTTGCCGTCCTTGACGTCCATCGAGCCCATGCCGCCCGCCATCGAGCCGGTGAAGCTATCGCCATCGCCGGGGACTACGGTGAAGGTGCCCTTCTGGTCGCCCATCGGGCTCTTGACGACGGTGTTGTAGGTTCCGGCTACGGACATAATCAGCTCTCCTCTAGATGTGAGCAATACAGTTCAATCGCTCTCTGGCTCGCGAACTTCTACGGGTAAACCCACGGCGTCAAGCTGCGGTTTCACGGTCTTGGCATCGCCGACCACCACGAACACCAGATCGTCGCCTCGCAACGCAGCCTTGGCGGCTTCGTCCAATTCGCTTGCGCCAAGCGCGCCGTAACGTTTGGCGAGCGTCTGGTAGTAATCGTCGGGCCGGCTATGCTCCACGATGTCGACGATCCCGCCGAGCACCGCGCGGCTGGTTTCGAACCGGCCGGGCAGTTCGCGGACGTTGCCGTTGACGATTCGCGTCAGCTCTTCCGACGTCACCCCTTCGCCACCATTGGTGTAGGCATCGAGATCCTTGCGCAGCGCAATGATCGTTGCGCCGGTCTTGTCGGCTTGCACGGGTGCGTAGATCATGAAACTGGCGCGATCGAGCGGGTCGGCCACGATGCTGCGCACGCCATAGGACCAACCCTTGGTCTCGCGCAGGTCCATGTTGATGCGGCTGAGGAAGTCGCCGCCGAACACCTGATTGGCGCTGTCGAGCACAACCAGATCGTCGGTTCCCTTTTGCTCCAGCACTCTCCCCGCGAGGATCACCGATTGCGGCTTGCCCGGGCTGTCGATCAGGATGATGCGACTTTTCTGGGGCTCGATCCTGGCCGAGAAATTCTTCACCGGCTTGGGTGTCGAGGGGGCCTGCCAGTCGCCGAAACTCTTGGCCAGCATCGCCTTGACCTCTGCCAGCGTGGTGTCGCCTACGACATAGATACTGGCGTTGTCGGGCCTCAACCATTCATCATGGAAGGCCTTGAGATCGGCCAGCGTCGCGGCCTTTACGACCGACGCATTGCCGGTCCCGCTCGGCGGGATGCCATAGGGGTGGTCGCCGTAGATTGCCGGGAACAGCGTGCGCTGCGCCATCGCGCCGGGCGAATTCATCTCGTTCTTGATCCGCGTGAGCTGTTGCACACGCACCCGATCGAGGTCTTTCTCGCGGAAGGCCGGATGGCGCACATAATCGGCCAGCAGCGCCAGTGACGGGGCGAGATTGGGCGCCATGGCGCTCAGGCCAAAGCTGGTGGTGTCCACATCGGCAGTGCCCCCGATATTGGCGCCCAGACGCTCCTGTGCGATCGCGAGCTGCTGCGCGTCGAGGTCGGTGGTGCCCTGATCCATCGTGCTCAGCATCAGCGACTGGATGCCCAGCTTGTCGCGCGGGTCGGCGGCATAGCCTGCATCGAAGCTGACGCGGACATTGACCGTGGGCACCGCGTCGCGATGGGCGAAGTAAATCTTCATCCCGTTGGGCAGGGTCGCGCGCTCGATCCTGGGGAAGTCGAGCGGCTTGAGCGTACCGAGATCAGGCATTTTCGAACGGTCGTGCGTGGTTGCAGCCGTTGCCGCCGCCGCTGCGCCCATCGCCGCCACCGGATCGGCCGGGTTGAGGTAATAGGCCGGATGCGCGCCCTCGATGCCCGGCGCGGTGTAATAGCCGCCGCGCTGTTCACCGCCTTCCTTGCGATCGCCCGGTTCGACGATCAGGGAGAACGCGGGACGTTTGAGCCATGTGTCCGCTGCGGCCTTGACCTGTGCCGGGGTCAGCCTTGCCGCCTTTTCCAGCTCGGTCTTGTAACCGTCGGGGGAGCCCATGAACAACAGGCTCTGGGCGAGCTGCGGGGCCTTGCCGCCGAAGCCGCCGACCTGTTCAAGACCGCCGATGCGACCGGCAGCATAGCGCGTAACAGCGCGTTGCAGCTCATCTTTCGTCGGACCTTCAGCGAGGAATTTGGCGATCTGGGCATCAAGCGCCTTGCCCAGTTCTTCCGTGCTGACGCCGGGTTTCGCGTCGGCGTAGATCACGAACTGGCCCGCTTGTCCGAAGGTGTCCTGGCGGGTCGAAACGCGCACCGCGATCTGCTGGCCGCGCACCAGCTCGTTGTCGAGCCGCGAGCTGGCCAGTCCGCCGAGCACCGATCCGGCCAGTTGCAGCGGGAGATAATCGGGGTTGTCGTAACCGGGCGTTGCCCACATGCGATAGACGCGTTCGGTCGCGACCTTGTCAAAGATGGTCTTGGTCTTGGGCGCGTCGAGTGTCGGGACCGGCGCTGCCACCGGCTGCACCTTGGGCCCGGCGGGGATATCGCCGAACCATTTGGTCACTTTCTGCTTGGCGGTGGCGAGATCGATATCGCCGGCCAGCACGAGGATCGCGTTGTTGGGACCGTAGTGATCCTTGAACCAGCCGCGCACGTCATCGAGGCTTGCGCTGTCGAGGTCGGCCATCGAGCCGATGGTCGAGTGGTGATAGGGGTGGCCCGAAGGATAGAGGTTTTCGAGCTGCTCGTATTCGACCAGGCCATAAGGCTGGTTGTCGCCCTGACGCTTCTCGTTCTGCACGACGCTGCGCTGGTTATCGAGCTTCTCCTGCGTCACCGCGCCGAGCAGGTGGCCCATGCGATCGCTTTCGAGGAACAGCGCGCGGTCGAGCGCGGCGGTCGGCACGGTTTCGAAGTAGTTGGTGCGGTCGAACCATGTGGTGCCGTTGAAATCGGTCGCGCCGACCTGTTGCAACGGTTCGAAGAAATCGCCCGGTGAGTTTTCCGACCCGTTGAACATCAGATGCTCGAACAGATGCGCAAAGCCGGTCTTGCCCTTGGGCTCGTTTTTGGAGCCGACTTTGTACCACACCGACACCGCGACCACGGGCGCCTTGTGATCCTCGTTCACTAGCACTGTGAGGCCGTTGGGCAAGGTGAAGTGCTGGTAGGGAATGTTGACCGCGTTCACCAGCTCGGCCGGTGTGGCGACCGGTGCGTAATCCTTGTCGGCAGCGAAAGTGGGTGTGGCAGTGGCACAGGCGATCGCCAGAAGGCTGCCCGCAAGCATATGTCGAACCATGAAAATCCCCCTCGGATTTAAAAAATGATTGCTCAGATTATGGTGCATCGTGCCATTCGAATAATGGCACAGCAATGAACGGTTTTGCAGTCAGTGGCGCACCACCTCCCGGCTGTGCGCATTGGCCATGACATCCTCGCGCCAGAAGCGATCCGGCTTCAAGCGGTGCTGGACGAACAGCGTGGACTGGTCTGCGAAATGCGGGCTATCGGGACGCATATAGGCCGCGCCAAAGGGCACGATGGAGCTGGAGGTGACCCGCTTGCCAGGAACCCACTGGGTCCACTGGATGAAGCTGTCACCATGCTTGACCGCCAAGCGCCCATCCTTGTCGACATCCCATGTGGTCGAGGCGCGCAACGTGTCCGATCCACCGTCGAGAGGCAGATCGACCTTGCCCTGCCGCAGCCGGAGCATTTCGCTCATCGGCGGGTCGAGCCGTCCGAAATAGCGTTGCAGATGCGCTACCGCATCGCCCAGCACCTTGCCCGCGTCAGGCCATTCGTCATGCTGGTAGGCAGCCGACATATAAGGCTTGATCACCAGCAGCGCGAGGGCGTCGCCGCGCCCGTCATTGTCTTCCTGCCTATCCCAGTCGAGCAGCAATTGCCGGGCCTTGGCCAGTTCCGGCTTGCCGCTGAGGTCGAGCGCTTTGAGCGCCTTGAACATATGCGCGATATAGCCTGCATCGACGTAGCCGGTGTCCCACTTGACCTTGGCGAGGCCTGCGTTGTCGAGCAGCTTGGCCTTGCTCATCAAGGTCCATGCCCGTCGCGCGCGGTTGGTCATGTCGAGTTCTACGCCCATTTCAGGGGCGAAATCGGCGGGGTTGAGGTCGCTGCCCGGACCCGCCGCGACGAAGGGCGTGTTGTTCGAATTGAACAGCCAGCCACTTGCCGGATTGATGTATTTTGGCAGCTTGTCGTAGGCGACCGGCCCGGTCCAGATCAGCGAGGGATCGTCGCCAGGCAGCACGTGCCGCCAGTCCGGCCCCGGTTTGCGATCGGGGATCGCGGCGTTGTAGACATAGGCGATATTGCCCTTCTCATCGCCGTAGATGAAATTGGTGCTCGGAATTTCCATCCGCGACAGCACCGCCTGCCATTGTGCGAGGTTGGTCGCCTTGTTGAGCCGGTAATAGGCGTCGAGCTGCCCCAGCCGGTCGATCCCGGCATAGCGGAAGGCAAACGCGCCATTCCTGTTGATGATGACCGGCCCGTGGACGCTGCGATAGACGGTCTTGAACACCGGCAACACGATCGGCCCGAACCGAACCGGCAGCAGCACGCGGCGTTTTTCCAGCGGCAGCCAGCGATTGCCGAGCTTGTAATGCGTGCCGTCCTGGTCGAGCACCAGCTTGTAGACATCGACCAGATCGGGCCGGTTGACGGTGTTGGTCCAGCCCAGATGCTCGTTATGGCCGAGGAAAGGATAGGGGCTGCCGGGGAAGGTCGCGCCGGTGAAGTGCCAGCCCTGATCGCTCTGGACGGTCAGCTCGTACCAGGCGACCCCGCCGCGCCACGGCTGGTGGCTGTTCGATACCAGGATCGTCTCGCCACCCGATTTCTTGGGCGCGACGGCGAAGGCGTTGGAGCCGTCGAGCGCGCCGTCCTCGCCCCACGGCAAAGGCATCGGGCGGGTGCTTGCTTGCGGGCTCGCTGCTGGCGAAGACACCGGGGCAGGGGTGGTCACGGTCATTGGCTGGACAACGCCTTGCTTCGGCGTGGTCGAAGGGATAGCCGGACCGCCCTCGGGACGCAGCGGCTTGCCTTTGACCAGCGGCTGGATGACATTGTTGAGCCCGAAGAAGAACGGCTGCCGCAGCGCGAAACCGGCGGCGACATCCATCCCGTTGACCGGGAACAGCCGCGCCAGCTTGATCTCGCCGGGATGCGCCTTGGCGTAATCGTTGAGCCCGGTGGCATAGGCTTCGAACAGCGCGCGCGTGTCCGCCGGGAGCTTGGGATAATCGCGCTCTGCCGTGCCGCGCGCATCGAGCAAGTAATACACGTAATCGACCGCCGCGCCGTCCTGACCCGCGATTGCGCCATATCGCCCGCGCGCCATTGCGATGACGTCCTGCAAGGTTGTGAAGTCATCCTCGGCATGGGCGCGGGCCACGCCATAGGCGACATCGGCATCGGTGTGGCCATAGATATGCGGCGTACCGAACTCGTCACGCACGATCTCGGCCTTGTAGGCGTGAGTCGCTGGGGGCTGGCTGGTAAGCGCGGCAAATGGCTCCCAGACCGCCAGCGCGATGAAAATCGCCAGCACAAGCACAACCAGCGCCAGCCCGGCGCGACCAAGACGTGTCATGCTTTCTCTCCCTTTATGCTATCCCTACACAGGATATCCATAATGGAAAGCGTCTGTTTTTCGGCGGCTCTCTGTCTCAGATTCACAGCTGAAGCACTATAATTCGATTGGATAGGGCGGGTCGTCTGCGCGGAGCCAGCCGGTAATCGAAAATCTATGGCCGGGCACATAGGACGGGATTGCGCTCACCGAGTGATCGGCAGGAATAGTGAAGATGTTGAGCGCATTGAAGATGGGCCTGTACGCGAGTTCGACGTCGTAATCTTTGTTCCAAAACTGCAACAAGCCGCCCCAGTCACGTCCCCATCCTTTTGTGAAATTCAGGACATAGGCGGCGAGGCGTTGCTCTTTGGGATTCTCGTCGGTGTGGAACTTCAGGAAATGCCCCGCTTGGTAGAGTGTCGCGTGGCAGTCAGCCCATCGTATATGATCCAGTCCGGTAAGGTTGCGGAAAAATGCGAGCATCTCTGGGCTGTTGAGAAATTCGTAAACCTTAAATATCTTATAGTTGTCGCGTGGCTTTTGGAAGTAGCGCGAAAAAACCGGATAATGATTGTAGAGAAACTGATATCCTGCACGTGCTCCTTCATCGACCGTATGACGAATTCTAGCCGCTTGTTCTGCTGTCAGTGATCGAAGCTGCTGGGGCGAAAGCTCGTGAACCTTCATGCCTTCATTGTAGGCAAGATGCCACGGCAGGCTTTGCAGTTCGACGAGTATGTTCTCGGCAGTCTGTTCCTCAAAGATATCGCGGATCTGAAGCTTATTTGCTTCTTTATAGGAAGCCGCAAGTGAAGGGAGGTCTAGAACGGGATTCAGTCTAATTTCCATGATCTGATTGTTTCTCCGTCATTGGATGGAATGCAAGTGCTGCGTCCATACTTGCCCTCGGACATTGGCTGTTCCATGGATTGAAGATGAGTGATTTTACCAAGATCGTCACCGATCCAGAGTGGATCCTGCACAGATACGATGCCGCGTCGGACCGGTTTCAGTTCATCCATACATCCATCGATACTATCCGATCTGAAACATTCATGGCAGACATAAAGCCATTATCGGACAGTCATTCCATGTGGGTAAACGCGATGGAACTGACGCAAATTTCCATTCCGACAGTTCCCGTACATTTCATCTTTCATACCGCTTTCTGCCGTTCGACGCTTCTCGTCTCAGCGCTCGATATTCCGAGTGTCTCTTTTGGTTTAAGTGAACCGGCCGTGCTTAACGATCTGGCAATGGCGGGGGCTAAAGCGACCAGACATGTCAAAACCGCGCTTACTTTGCTTGCACGACCGATCATCGACGCCAAGACCATCATCGTCAAACCATCCAACGTTGCCAACAACTTGATAGGTCCAATGCTTCAGGCTAGCCCGGATTCGAGGGCGCTCCTACTTTCCGGGGAGCTGCCCGAATTCCTGCAGTCAATACATAAGAAGGGCTTGGGTGGCCGTACTTGGGCGCGCAGACTGTATCGCCACGTGAATCGCTATTCTCCGCTCGACCTAGGCTTGCGCGGCGATGGCGAATTCGAGCTCACCGACCTTCAGGTCGCGGCTTTGGCCTGGTTTCTGCAACAGCGACATTTCGCCATGTTGTTGCATTCCCTACAATGTAGTCGTCTGGAGACGCTGATGAGCAACGATCTGATTGATCGCCGCGAGGCGGCGCTACTCGGCGTTGCTCACTATTTCTCCTTGGAAACGGATGACGCGCGTCTTTCTGAACTTGTTCGTAGCGACATCTTTTCACGACATGCGAAGCTGGGCGGTGACTATGCAGAAGTTGTCGCGGCGCAAAGTGGAGCTGCCCGTAGTCCGATAGTCGATGACGAAATTGCCATGATCGAAAAATGGATCGATCTAATTATAACCCAGACTGGCCTTGCTATTCCCGTCCGCAAGCCGGTTATTGAACGGTGACCATTTTGCATTGAAAGTATTGATCTAGATCACTCTGATCTTGGCGAGAGCGTATATCTTCGTCATCTACATAAGCTGCTGCCTATCAGAATTCGACCTTCACCTCTTGTGTTGCATATAAGCAACACCATATCAGCCCGGCAATCTTACGGGGACAAATATGAATCTCGAAAAATTCACCGATCGTGCCAAGGGATTTCTTCAGAGCGCGCAAACCGTTGCGATCCGCATGAACCATCAGCGGATCAGCCCTGCGCATATCCTCAAGGCGCTGCTGGAAGATAGTGAGGGCATGGCGGCTGGGTTGATCCAGCGCGCCGGGGGCGATCCGCGCTTTGCAGTCGACGCAGTCGATACCGAACTCGCGAAACAACCTGCGGTCACCGGGGGCGGGGCGCAGCAAACGCCCGGTCTCGACAATGATGCGGTGCGCGTGCTCGACCAGGCCGAACAGATCGCCGAGAAATCTGGCGATTCCTATGTCACGGTCGAGCGATTGTTACTCGCGTTGGTGCTGGCCAAGACCACTTCGGCCGGCAAGGCGCTGGCAGCGGCCAATGTCACGGCGCCTGCGCTCGAGGAAGCGATCGTCAAGCTGCGTGGTGGCCGCACGGCGGATAGCGCGGGTGCGGAAAACGCCTATGACGCGATGAAGAAATACGCCCGCGATCTGACCGAGGCGGCGCGCGCGGGCAAGCTCGATCCGGTCATCGGTCGCGATGAGGAAATTCGCCGCACGGTGCAGATCCTTGCCCGCAGGACCAAGAACAACCCGGCGCTCATCGGCGAGCCCGGCACCGGCAAGACCGCGATCGCCGAGGGGCTGGCGCTGCGCATTGCCAATGGCGACGTGCCCGACAGCCTCAAGGGCCGCACGCTGATGGCGCTCGACATGGGCGCGCTGATTGCGGGCGCGAAATATCGCGGCGAGTTCGAGGAACGGCTCAAGGCCGTTCTCGACGAGGTTAAGGGCGCGGAAGGGCAGATCATCCTGTTCATCGACGAAATGCACACGCTGATCGGCGCGGGCGCCAGCGAAGGCAGCATGGACGCTGGCAATCTGCTGAAACCGGCATTGAGCCGCGGCGAACTCCATTGCATCGGCGCGACCACGCTCGACGAATACCAGAAATATGTCGAAAAGGACCCGGCGCTTCAGCGGCGTTTCCAGCCGGTCTATATCGACGAGCCCACGGTCGAGGACACGATAAGCATCCTGCGCGGGATCAAGGAAAAATACGAGCTGCACCACGGCGTGCGGATCACCGACGGAGCGATCGTCGCCGCGGCGCAGCTTTCCAACCGCTATATCCAGAACCGCTTCCTGCCCGACAAGGCGATCGACCTGATGGACGAGGCGGCGAGTCGCATCCGCATGGAGGTGGAGTCCAAGCCGGAGGAGATCGAGGGGCTCGACCGGCGGATCATCCAGCTCAAGATCGAGGAGCAGGCGCTCCAGAAGGAGAGCGACAACGCGTCGAAGGACAGGCTGGAAACGCTGCGCAAGGATCTGGCCGAACTCGAACAGCAATCGTCCGAGCTGACGACGCGCTGGCAGAACGAGCGCGACAAGATCCACGCCGAGAGCCGCCTCAAGGAACAGCTCGATGCCGCGCGCATCGAACTGGAACAGGCGCAGCGCGAAGGCAACCTCGCGCGTGCTGGTGAGCTGTCCTATGGCACCATCCCCGGCCTCGAAAAGCAGCTTGAGGAGGCTGCCGGGCAGACCGAGAATGCCCTGCTCAAGGAGGAGGTGACCGAAGACGATATCGCCGGGGTTGTCAGCCGCTGGACCGGAATCCCGGTCGACCGGATGATGGAAGGCGAGCGCGAGAAGCTGCTTGATATGGAAAATATTCTCGGCAAGCGGGTGATCGGGCAGGCTCAGGCGATCGATGCCGTATCCAAGGCGGTGCGCCGCGCGCGCGCCGGGTTGCAGGACCCCAATCGTCCGCTCGGCAGCTTCCTGTTCCTCGGCCCTACCGGTGTCGGCAAGACCGAACTGACCAAGGCACTCGCCAGCTTCCTGTTCGATGACGACAACGCGCTCGTCCGCATCGACATGAGCGAATTCATGGAGAAGCACGCGGTCGCCCGGCTGATCGGCGCGCCTCCGGGCTATGTCGGCTATGACGAGGGCGGGGTGCTGACCGAGGCTGTCCGCCGCCGCCCCTACCAGGTGGTGCTGTTCGACGAGGTCGAGAAGGCGCATCCGGATGTGTTCAACGTGCTGCTTCAAGTGCTTGACGACGGACGGCTGACCGATGGGCAGGGCCGGGTGGTGGATTTTACCAACACGCTCATCATCCTGACCTCGAACCTCGGCAGCCAGTACCTCACCCAGATCGACGACGGCGCCGATGTCGACAGCGTCGAGCCGCAGGTGATGGACGTGGTGCGCGCCCATTTCCGCCCGGAGTTTCTCAATCGTCTGGACGAGATCATCCTGTTCCACCGCTTGGCGGCGGAGCATATGGCGCCGATCGTCGATATCCAGGTGGCGCGCGTGCAGAAGCTGCTGAAGGATCGCAAGATCGCCCTCGACCTCAGCGATGCAGCGAAGCGCTGGCTCGGTCGGGTGGGATACGATCCGGTCTACGGCGCAAGACCGCTGAAGCGTGCGGTCCAGCGCTACCTCCAGGACCCGCTGGCCGACATGATCCTTAAGGGTGAAATCCCCGATGGTTCGACGGTGAAGATCGAGGAGGGCGATGGAGCGCTGGAGATGGTGGTGGGGTGATTTTCGTCAGTTGCAAAAAGAAAAGGGCCCCGGAAAACCGGGGCCCTTTGTGTTTTCGGTTCAACTGGGATTGTTAGTCGTCCTTCACGCCTATCCGGAAGTACCGGTCCATGAGCTGTTTGCCTTCCAATGCAGAGTTGAACTGATACAAGCTGTAACTTGCACTTGGGGCAACGTGGGCTTGGAGCCGAGCAGGTTGAGCACGTTCGATTAGACCGTGAAATGACAGCCGATCTTAAGCGAGCCTGACGGATCAGCATCGAAGCCGAACAAAAAGTGATGTTGTAATGGCTAAGAGATCCGTCGACTCGATTTAGCCTTCCATCGGTCAGGGTCTGATCGAAGCTGCCACACTGGATTTACTAATCGTCTAGGTTCCCGCAAGACTGATCGACACGCGGGCTAGGGTGCTGAAGTCGAGCCCATATGCCGGCTTGGAATCTATATTCTAGGGTCCGGACCCATAAACGGGATTCACACCGGCGCTGCAATGTGATTCAGGTGTCTCCAGCGAGGAGGCACGGTGGATGGCGGATTTCTTCTGGTTCTCGGATGAGCAGTGGGCGCGGATCGAGCCGCTCTTGCCGAACGATACGCGCGGGATGCCAAGGGTTGATGACCGGCGCGTGCTTTCCGGGATTGTCCACGCTCTGAAGAGCGGTGGCCGCTGGGGCGATTGCCCCGAGCATGTCTACGGGCCGAAGAAGACACTCTACAACCGCTTCCGGCACTGGGCCGAACGTGGCGCGTGGGAACGGATTTTCGCCCAGCTCGCCGGGGTCGATGGCGCCCCGGACAGGCTCTTCCTCGACAGTTCCTGCATCGAGGTCCACCGCACCGCCGGAGGCGCAAAAGGGGGGGGGCTTGGCTCATGGTATCGGCATCACCAAAGGCGGGCGTAACACCAAGCTCCATGCCGTCTGCGACGAGAAAGGTCGCCCACACGTCCTCCTGCTCACGCCTGGCAATACACATGACGCCAAGGTCGCCAGGCTGGCGATCAATGCCATGCCGCCATCAGGGTATCTGGCCGCCGACAAGGGCTACGACAGCAATGCCTTGCGCTCCTGGCTGATCGAGCGCGGTACCACGCCGGTCATCCCGGCTAAGTCCAACCGCAAGGTGCGCATCAAGCACGATCGGCAAATCTACCGACAGCGCAATGGCGTCGAACGCATGTTTTGTCGCTTCAAGGATTGGCGCCGCGTCGCCACTCGCTTCGACCGCAACATCAAGACTTTCATGGCATCCAGCGCCATCGCCGCCTTCGTCACATGGTGGCTCTAATGAGTCCGGACCCTAATAGAATGCGTTGATTTAACCCTATATTGGTATGGGGTTGATCATGCCGCAGGTCGATCATTTAACAAACGCATTAACTGCGAAGGGTGCAAGCAAGAGTTGCTTTTATGCTAATTCGCCAAGCGTATCGCGAAGTGGACCAAGCCATTGAGAATAAGGTTCCCACACGGCCATCCCGTCACGATTGAGGGGGCGACGCACCTGTTCGCTACTCGGTGTTCTTATGACGCGTTCATGACGATGGAAATTTAATATCGCATCGTCCCAATCGAGACCTAGATAGTCGAGAGCAGGTCGGAGTTGTGATTGTGCATCTTCGACAAGGACTTCGTAGTCAACATGATGGACCAAGCCGGGCGCAACGCGGTCGAGGTGAGACATCAGGCGGACATTATCGACGTAATTTTGTCCTACGTCGCGGAGCGCGAATGATGCTGCATGAATTTGGGTAAAAGACTGAGTGAAGTTTGAAAAACAACAGTCCATTGCTGGACGACGTATATCGATAAAGCGCGCTTGTGGAAGAATGCGCCGAATGAACAGAACATTGCTCCAGTTTTGAGGTAGCTTGTCTATAAAGAACAGGCGGTCAGAGGTTCGATGAAGAGCGGTACGCTGTAGGTAATCCTGACCCATTGCTATTGCCATTCGATCATCCATTTCGGCAATAGCTTGTGTCACTGTGATGCGACGCTGACGTGTGATGCCTTCCATGTACGTGCGCAGGATGGCCGGTATGTACGGAAGCTCACCTACAGGCTCGATGTCAGAATGACTGCCGAGCATTTGCTCAAGCAGTGTCGAGCCGGACCGCGGTAGTGAAACAATGAAAACCGGCATTTCTTGGCCGACAGAGACATTTGGCATGCGTGAGATGAAATCTGCATTTGCGGTACGTTCGATTTCCTCAACTTCGCTGCTCAGTTCCTTGCTATCGTAGCGCATGTCCTGCGCCCGCAGCCGATTTCCTTCTTCGTAGTGAAGGAACGCCGTTTGATATTCTCTGCGGTCGTGGTGTGCCCGACCAAGGGCGAAATTTAGCGGCGCCGAATGCCCAACATCTTTAGCTTCATTAAGTGCGGATTGCATGGCGAAAACGTCATCATCGCTCAGAACAGGACGTTTTATGCTAGCAAGCCCCCACCAAGCATCGCCAAATATGGGCTCCAACTCGATTGCGTGCCGGTATGCTTTGATCGCGTCGTCCACGCGACCAGCCGCGCGCAGGTAATGACCATAGGCCAGCCATGCCGGCGCGAATTCGGGATGTTGGTCACAGACTTGTTCCTGAATGGCCAATGCCTCATCGTTCTTGCCGATCTTCTCAAGCAGATTGGCATAGAGGCCGCGAAAAGTATGATCTTGCGTTTCGCGATAAAGTGCGTCGACCATTTGCAAGGCGAGGCCGGTCCGCTCCTGCTTGATGATAACTCCTGTGAGGTTGCGTTTAACGTCGACATCGCGCGCGCCATTGGCGATTGCACGCCGCAGGAATTCATCCGCTTGATTGAGTGCGCCGAGTTGCATGGCAACGAAACCCAGCTGCGCAAGACCGCGCGGTTCTTTCGGGTGCCGTTTGACATGCTTGATCAGTAGACTTGCTGCGCGCTCATACTCCTCTTGTTCGACAAGAAGTTTTGCGTCGGCGAGAAGGGGATAGCTGGGAAGTGACGAAGGCGAATTTTGCATGGTTTTCTCAGCAGTATCCCAAAAGCCGACGTAGTCCGGGTGCCTGATAGTCAACTAATGCGCGATGCTGTGACCCCAGGGTCCTAGGAAGGTCCATACCGATGCCGGTGAGGTTTTCCCTTGCTGTAGCGCTCTGACGACGATCCGAGCCTATGGAAACTCGGTCACGCCAGTCGTCCGGCATGTCGAGGCCGCAGGCCGTCAGCAGCTTACTAAAGAAGGATTTTGCAGGATCGGATTCGAGATTTGCGATATGTCGTACGAGGTCTTCGAACTTGATTGCGCAGCATTTTGCGCCGAGCCAAGCGGCTGCATTCAACTCGTAAATGTCATTGAGTGACGGAAGCTTTCCAGGAAGCCCAAAGATCATCATCGTCAGGAGCTCGTCAGGAGAAATTGCCCCGGATTTGAGATGGTCGAGATTGCCGAAAAACTGATCGGATAGCAAAAAACGTGCGCGTGCCAGCACCCAATCATAAGGGTCGCGAAAGAGCACCACCCGTTGGGCGCTTGCGGTTTCTACCACTGAGGTGTCAGCAAAAAAAAGGTGCCCCCAACTGAGCTTGGGATTGCTTGCGTCGAATGCTGACAAATGCTGTTTAAGATTGCCCCACTGGATGAAATCGGCAGCGTAGTGCTGTTCCACTGGCACAAACATCCGCAGGATGTTGCGCAGCAGATGGCTGCCGCTCTTGGGCACCGAATTCAAAAAGACCGGGCGACGCAAAGGCGCTTGCTCGAAGCGCGCATTTTCCGCGTTGAGCGTGTCCGGATCAATGTAAATTTCAGGCATGATTAGTTTGTCTCCGCGGAAAGCACTAACACAAAGGGGCAGCATGTTGCCATGCCGCCCCAGTTGGCTCGAACAGCGTGTTTTAGAACTTTGCCGAGACGTTGATGAATGCTCTTCGCCCGACAAACGAATATTGCGACGCTGAGATTACAGGCCCCAGCATCGAGATCTGGCCACCGTTCAATACCGAAACACGCGGAGGCCGCGTATCGAAGAGATTGTTGATGCCCACAGTGATCGAATAATTGCCATCAGCAATATCCTTGGTCATCGAGATATTGTGGTAGAACACCGGCGATGCCCGCAGGTCAGGGCAGTACGTGCCATAGATCGGCAACGGATTGCCATCGTTCGGGTTGGTCGACGTAATGCAAGGGCCACCATAGCGATCTTCGAAGTCCTGCTGATCGGAAGTGCCTCCGATCACGTTGACGCCATAAAAGACACTGAAATCGGACGGAAGTTCCCAAGTGGCTCTGAAATCGCCGACCCAACGCGGCGATCCGGCCTCACCGTTATTCGACGTAAGCGGTGAAGTTGGAAGAAGCAGGACGTCATCCTTGAATTGCCAGGTCATATCGGCAGTCAGGGAGAATGTTCCAAGTCTTCCCAGATCATGCGACAGTCGAGCCGAAACATCCAGGCCCGTGTTCTTTTGAGTTGAGATATTTATGTAGGGATCAACGATTTGGGTGATCTGGTAGGCAGTCGATGACGACGCATTACGATTTCGTGTGATCAAGTTACACAGTGGTTCCGTCGAGAAATTCTCTGAATCGTAACACAGGAACACGATATTCGAAGCGCCGATCTGAGAAATCTCACCGGTGACTTCGATATCGAAATAATCGACAGCAAGCCGGAACCGCGTGCCAGCAAAGCTTGGTGGCGTAAGCACGGCACCCACCGATTTAGCTTTGGACTTTTCAGATTCGACAACGCCAAGGCCACCGCTCGACAAAAGCGTCGGGCTGATTGTACCGGCCACATATGTTGCGGGAATACCGTCTGCCGCGCAGTTGTCGGCAACACGCTGTGAGATCGATCCTGCAGCAAGTGCGCCCACATATCCGCTACAGACATCCACACGTTGTGAACCGAAGCCGGTTTGATCGGCAAGGAAAAGTTCAAACAGCGCAGGAGCACGGAACGAGGTGCCATAGCTTCCTCGAAAGCGCAGCCAATCAGTTACGGCCCAGTTGGCGCCTATCTTATAGGTCCAGTTGCCATTGTCAGAAGCCGAAACTCCATCTGATGCTCGAGTGGCTGTGACGCTCGTGAGGCGCGCTGCGGCTGAAAGGGTAAATTCTTTGATGAGCGGCACGTCTTTGAGTACCGGTATATTGAGCTCACCAAATGCTTCCTTGGTCCAACTGTGGCCAGCAGTGATCCCTCCCGTTGAAGAACCCCATACATTCCCTGCAAGAGTGATCGCACCGGGAGTGTCATTGATTGCATCACGACGGGCCGTGATACCAATGGCTACTCCGAGGGGGCCGGCGGGAAGCTGGAAGAGGTCACCGGTAAGGGTCGCCTCTCCGGTCAGCTGGGTATAGACTGTGCGCCCTTCCTCCCAATCAAAAAGAAAATTGACTTGCTCTGGAGTGAGGTCACCGCGAAGGAAGTACGGATCAGCCCAAGGAATGTCGATGCACTGCTTTCCTGAAACAGGAAGAGTTGTGCCTGCGCAAGAACTAAACTGGAAATAACCACTATTATAGGCATCTAAAAGAATTTGCTCTTGGCGGTATCGACCTATACTGCGGCTATATTGGCCGTAAGCTTCATAATGCCAATTGCCGACACCCCCTAAATTCCCCCTGATACCACCAACGCCACGATAGTAGTCTACAAGCTGACTACTGTCGGCGTGATTGGTGATGGCCGTTGGACTGATGAAGTTGATTCCGGAGAATCCACCGCCCCAGTAGTTGTAAGCGTTGCCTGCGCCGGTCCCATAGAGGTCGCCCGTGTAACCAAAGTTCCAGAACTGACGCCATCCGTTCTGATAAGTATGACGACGGTTGAAAAGGAATTCGCCAAAAAGTTCTGCGGCATCCGAAATTTCGTATGAGCCTTGAGCGTAAACCGTGAACAGATCCGTTTCTGGAATGATCGTTTGTTCTTCGACAAACGGATGATAGGCGTTCTGTACCGCCATTGACGCCGCATCATATCCTGTTGGGTACCAGCCGGCAGGGGCACCAAAGTCACCTGCGTAGGCCGGAGTGCCGTAGGCTGGAATGCCCAGCGTGCCGCTACCCGGCCCATTGGGATACTGATACTGTAGCAGTACAGAGCGACCACCGACGGACGTATTGGTGCCCGTATTGGGGCCACCGGATCCGTCCAGATGTAGGTTGTCGATCAGGTTGTAAGTCCAGATATGCCCCCAGCGCAGGTCTTCGCAGTGGTATTTCCCAGTGCGAGGATCGACGAGGTCAGAGCGGTTGCCGCTCTGATCAAAGATATAGGCCTCGGGGCAGGCCAGGTATGACCGGTCGCCGCGAGCCAGTTCGGCGGTGTGCGAGTAGTCGGCTGCGATCAGGAAATGGCCACGATCGAATGTCTTGCCCCAGGTTGCGCTGACCCGATAGGTTTCACCCCCGCTATCGAACGGCACCGAGCTATTGAATGCGACATTGAAGCCGTCGATTTCCTTTTTGGTGATGATATTCACCACGCCCGCGATAGCGTCAGACCCGTAAATTGAAGATGCGCCGGTTTTGAGAATTTGAATGTCCTGGATCAGCGAAAGCGGGAGGACGTTCAAGTCGAATGACGACACACCACCCCGGGTGCCTGCAGGACCTGCGCGTCGACCGTTGAGGAGAACCAGAGTGCGGTTGGGGCCAAGTCCGCGGAGATCGATCGTCTGTGCACCAGGACCGCCATTTGTGACGAAGTTCGATGACAAGGCGGCAGTTATCTGGGTAGAGCCAGCTGCGATGGGCGAACTTTGCAGCGCCTCGGCAAGGTCGGTCTTGCCTTCCTTCATCGCAATGTCAGGACTCACAATCGAGATAGGATCTGGACTGTTGAACTGGTTCACGCCTGCAATTCGCGTACCGGTAACAACAATAGCGTCGCCTACTGTTTCGCTACCAGGTAATTGGCTTGACGCACCGTCCGTAGTGACCGTCGTATCGCAATTGCCGTCGTTGTTCGCATCGGCACAACCGGGAGCCTGCCCCGTAGGTTGTGTGGTGTCTTGGGCAAAGGCCGGTGCGCTTGTCGCGATGGCAATTAACCCGGCGCTCGCGAGCATCAAAGCGCGACCGGTTCTGTGACCCGGAATATTTCCTGAAAGCATCATTTTTCCCCACTCTATCGCCTAAAAGCGACCACAAAATTCATGGGGTGTTCAATCATTCTGCCTGCACGCGCCTTGCCCCCTCAGGCTAGTCGCGCGGTCATAAATGAGAACTTACGCCGAAAGCGCATTATTACACGTACGAAATGATTTCCCCATGATGCCCACGAAAATGAGCAAAGCTAACTAAGACCGAGATTTGCTTCTGGTGCAATATCTGAACTGCCTGATGGGTATATTTTTTGTGATCAGCGTGTGTGATGTTGCAAATTGGTTACGCTTGTTCCGATTATTCTGGATCGTCTTTGGAGATGCGGTGATGAGAACGCGACCGATATGATTTCGTTCTGCGTGTTGATGAATGCTGTGACTTGGAGAAATAATGTGGCGTCTGAGTTCCTGCTGCTCTGCCACCTGAAACTTGGATCATTCGCAGCTGGTGTTTTTGACCGTAGATTTCCTTGGCTGGGCAAGGAGTCGTGTGATGAAGGCATCGAAGTTCACGTGCGCGCATAATGCGGAAGCGCACCATCAATGTTGGATGAGGCGATTGATTGTAGATCGCATTCCGGTGATGTGAGTGCATTGTAACCAGAGTCACAGAGTTCAAATGCTGCTATGTCCTATGGGCGGTATGCAGAACCTGCCTCCAACCTCAGGGGAGAGAAAGAATGAAATATCAATGGATTGTGTTGGGTGGATTCCTGGCGCTTTTGGGAACCATGGCATCGGCCAAACCCGATCAAGAAGCCCAAATACCTCCTGCGGTGTTTCAGAAGGTAGTCAATTGCAGGGAAATTGCTGGTTCGGCCGAGCGACTCAAATGCTATGATACAGAAGTTGCAGCTTTGGACAGCGCTCAGAAAAACAATCAACTGGTCGTAGCTGATCGAGAGCAACTGAAGGAAGTTAAGCGAGGTCTGTTCGGATTTTCTTTGCCGAAGATAAAACTGTTCGGGGGCGCAAATTCTGATGAAATCAAGGAAATCGACAGCACGATAGCCGCCTATCATTTTAACAGGGGGGGGCAGTTGGTATTTACGCTTGCTGATGGTGCTCGCTGGCAACAGATCGATAATACGTTTTCCCATCCTAAAATAGGTGCGACAGTGCACATTAAACACGCCGCTCTCGGAAGCTTTTTCGCCAATATCGATGGTGGTCGCGCAATACGCGCCAAGCGCGTGGCCGACAGCAACTGAGGAGTGATCCGGACGGTGAGCTCAGATAGCTAGTCTGACTTTATTCGTTTAAACCCTAAACAAAAGGGCGGAGCAACTGCTCCGCCCTTTCTTATTTTTTGTCGTTGAAGCGCCAATCAGAGCTTCAGCTTGACACCGGCGTAGAACCGGCGACCCAACGGGTCGTAGGTACCCGTGTCGGTTTCCATACCGGTAACCGCACCAGCGATACTGCCGAAGTATTCCGGGTTGTTGTCGAGCACATTGTCGACACCAACATAGAACTCCATGTGATCGCCAGCATAGAAGCGAACTTGAGCATCGAGATAGAATTCGGCGTGCACCTTGTAAGCGTGATAACCGTCGAACTGATCGTCGATCCATGACGCACCGATGTAAGTGCCGGTGGTCGTCACCTTGAACTTGTCGTTGCCCAGGCTGAGGTTCGTCGTGAACCGATCGCCAGCAGCACCGACTTCGCCAATGAACGGGTTTTCGGCGGCACCTGGCTGCGGAATGGTGTAGCCAGTCAGCAGATGGGTGTAAGCGACATTCAGATTAGCCCGCAGCGGGTTGGAACCAACCGTGATGTTCTGCAAGTAATTCATGGTCACGTCGATGCCGGAGGTTTGAACACCGCCGCTGTTGGTAGCAAACGAGTTGACCGAGTACAGTGAGCCAACACTGTTCAGACCCTGATTAGCCGTCCGGCGAGTAATCAGGTTACACAATTGAGGTGAGCTACCATCGTAACACCCGTTCAGGATGTCCTGACGCCCGAGGGTCACGATCGCGTCCTTGATCTTCACGCGGAAGTAATCCGCGGTCAGAGTAAGGTTGCGCAGTGCCTTGATCGAGGTCGGGTTAATCACGACGCCAGCCGTGAGCGTATGACCCTTTTCCTCGCTCAGATTCGGGTTACCACCATCGTAACCGGTAACGCCCTGAATGTCCGACTGGGTGAGCGTAAAGCTACCATTCTGGGCAATATTGGCCGCCACGTTCGCGTTAGCCCGGCAAAGCGCATCATATGTGCCAGTACTGGTTGCCGTAACACCTGAACAAGGATCCTGCAGACCAGTCGGGAAGGTCTGGCTCTGACCTGAGAACAACTCACCAATGTTCGGTGCACGAACCGTTTGTGCATACATTGCGCGGAAGCGGATGTCCGGGATCGGAGCGAACTCACCACCGAAGTTATAGCTGAAGGTGTTACCCACAGTGCTATAGTCAGAGTAACGAGCCGCGCCACGGATAGACAGGTCGTAGATGAAGCTGTTGCTGATCAGTGGAACCTGAAGTTCGCCATAAGCTTCACGAACGTTGAATTCACCCGTGGTTGGTGGAAGTGCGTTGCCGCCGTTTAAGCCTGCAGCCTGAAGTGCGTCCCAACGTGAATCCTGCGATTCACGGCGGTATTCAACGCCCACAACGACGCCAATGTCACGTGCACCAAGCGGGTTGGTGAAGAGACCAGAAAGGTTGGCCCCGATCTGGGTCTGCTTCTGTACCGCGCGATACATCGAAGGAGCTTCAAGATAGCCGACTGCCGGTGCAAGGCTGCCTGTGCCGAAGACGTTGGCAGGGATACACCCTTGGGCAACAGCCGTCGGATCCGCGCACATATAGCCACCCTGGCCATCGGGCACGATCTGCTGCGACTTGGCGAAGTTCAGTACATTGATCTGACCACTGCCGGTCTGCGTCACGTTCGACTGACCGTAGTTGGCAAAGACTTCGTAGTTCCACTTTGGCGCAATTTCGCCACGGAATCCACCAACCATGCGGAAGGTATCCTGCGTGGCGGAAGACGTACGCGGACCGAAATCAGTGAGACGCTTGGCCATGAAGATATCCTTCAGGCCATCACCATTGGTATCGGTAGCAGCGTTGTAGATTGCGTCCGGCACGAACGGATTGCGATAGATCACACCGTTGTACATCGTTTCGATCGGCATCTGACCATCGGCATAGACGTTGGTCGTGTCAAACGGGAACGGCTCGATGTTGGAACGGGTATTCGTGCTTGCGAAAGACCCTTCGAGGAATGCAGTCACTCCATCGGTGATGTCGTAGTGAGCATTCAGGTTAACCAGGTAACGATCGACCGGAATCGCCAGATAACGATAGAAGCTGCGATTGAAGCCGTTGGGTCCAGTGCCACTCCCCAGTGCGTTCGAGCAGCTCGACCCATTGGTCGTGAAGCAGGGCTGCAACTGGCCCGAGGGCCCATAGGTGAACGTGTAACCGCCAGCCGTGTAGCGGCCCTGCGGCGGATAAGAGGAGTAATATGGCGCGGTCTTGTCGTTGAAGTTCCCGCCAAAGTAGAGCGAGGAAATGCTGTCGGTGTCCGAACGGCCTGCCTCGGTATAGTGGTTGCGCATATACGCAGCATCCTGCTGCGAATAACCGAAGAACACGGTCGCGTTACCACGACCATCGTCGAAATTGCCGCCCAGCAGGACGCCGGTGTCGAGCGTGTAGTCATCACCAGTTTGGGCAAGGCCGGTCTGAGCGTTTACCTCAAGACCCTGGAAATCATCCTTGAGGATGAAGTTCACAACGCCGGCAACAGCATCCGAACCATAAACGGCCGATGCACTACCCGAAGTAAGAACTTCTACGCGCTTGACCATCTGGGTCGGAATCATGTTGAGGTCGACGGCGGAGCTACCCGGGACACCCGAAACGACGCGGCGACCGTTGACCAGCACCAGAGTACGATCAACGCCCAGGTTGCGCAGGTCGACGGTTGCAAGACCTGAACCGCTGGTGGCGAAGGAGGTGTTTGTGCGTGAGAAGGTCGGCGTACCGAATGCAGGATTCTTGAGTAGGGTTTCCTGAATGTTGACGGTACCCTGGTCTTGGATTTCCTGGCTGTCGATGACCTGCACAGGAGCAATAGTGGTGGGCAGAGTGCTGCGAATGCGCGAACCGGTAACGACAATCGCGTTGGTCGGTGTCGCCGCGTCGGCAGTATCCGGCGTCAGCGTAGTGTTGCAAGTGCCGTCCGCGTTGGTGTCGGCGCACTGCGCAGCCTGAGCATTGTCCTGCGCGAAAGCCGGACTTGCGATCGACAGTGCGAACATACCCGCACCTGCGAGCAGCGCGGTCCTGCGCGATCTTGCTGTGAAACTTGAGAATTGCATGGAATAGTCCCCTTGAATCAGTCCTGGCTCCCCAGACGAGCGGAGCCAAACTGTTGCGATGCTTAGGCGAGCCGCGAAGGGAGTGCGAGGCTTGCAACAGAACGGACATAAAATTACCCGGAGTGGGTTGCGGATTTGCCACACCCCGCCCGTCTGCGAAGAGTGTGAATCCTAAGCATTTTAGGATTTGTCGACGGTCGCCGACACCTTCGCAAAGTTATTATTAGAAATATGAGATGCGCTCATCCTGAAATATTTCCACAACAGATAACCCGAGGTAATCTTGTGGTGTCGTTTTCGAGTTAGGTGCAATACTATTGTAGTAATATTTCAAGGATTTGGTGGGTTGGTTCTCTTGAAGTGCTTTCAGCGAATAAGCCGCTCAATATGGACTTATTGAATCCGCCTGCCTTTGACCGACGCGTGATTGCCTATCCGTAGAAAATAGGCGGTCAAAGCCCCTTTCCTAATCTGTAATTTCTCGCCTGGCTGCGTGACGCGCAATGGTACGGGGGCGTCATCAATTTGCCAGATCGCTCCCTCCTTTGTTGTAATAACGATACTTCCCTGTGGACCGGTCCTAATTTTGGCAACAGAGGTGTCGAGTTGCTCGGCTTCCTTTTTCTCTTTGCCTTCGTCGTCACGACCGCTAAAAATTCCAAAATCAGGAATTGAGAATCCGAACAGTTTCCGCTTGGTGTCGCGCACTTTTTCTTGATCGACAATTGCTATGGTGCCGTCATCTGTTGCAGCTATCAGCGCGGAGGCAGCCTTTTCATAGCAGGCCAATTTTGTCGCAGAATCCATCTCAGATGTGCATAGTCGAAGTGCCTCTACGTATTTATCCTTAGTGACGTCCTTGGCTAACAGGGGATCGCTCGCGCCCGAAAGTAGCATTACAATTGCTAATGAATTCAACGAAATCTTCAGTCGCGACGTGGATTTCATGAGGAAGCTCCGAGAATTTGTGGGGTTCATACTACCTGTCGATGTGCTGAGATTGAGCGCATTTGCAGGTCATGACAAGACTGGCGCCATACTGTCACCGAGGTGGCGCAATGTCGAAGGCGATTGTCATTCTTTCCCCTTCGGCAAATGGCAGCGTCCCATGCCACATTGTGGAGGGAAACAGTACGAGCCGACCTGCGCGCGGCTCGATTTCTCTGAGCGAAGTCAATTCGATCCCCAAACCGTTCTGAGGTTCGCCGAGCGTCAGCCATCCGGCATTATCGGGTTGGTCCGTGCGTTTTTCAGGCAATGACACATAGAGTGCCGAGCTGAGCCAGCCCTGGGGATGGACATGGTTTGAGTGCCGACCCGAGGCTCCTAGTCTGACGGACCATGATCCAGCGAAGCGCACTGCGCGGTCACGTCGCCAGCGCAGCGTTGGATGTGTTGGATCCATGTCCGCCAATCCAGCGATATGCTGCCTCACAGCTTCGCTAACGGCCTCTCGAACCTGCTGGATTTCCGGTTCGGTCCGGCGGAACAGCACGCCATCGGTTTGAGTGCCGCCTCGAACCGATTGTTCGGGCATCTCGCCGCCCCTCTCGTGCAGGCTGCGCAAGCATGTGGCCAGCTGTTCGAGTGGTGGCAGCCTGTCCATCAAATCGATAATCGAAACCAGATTCGCCTGACCCTCCAGCCAATCATGGCGTGGATCTTCCATCATGCGCCAGACAATCGCCGCATAGGGCCAGAACAAGGGCTCCTCCGGTTTCAGCCAGCCGTCGAGCAATTTGTGAAGAACATCTATCCGTCCGACGCGGAGCAAATGTCGCGCGCGAAAAAGATCGCTGTTGTTTCCATTCCCGATCGGCAAGCGTGCAAACATTGCAGCCGCAAGTTTGTCCTCGCGGAGTTCGGTGAGGATGGCCGCGTGAAGATCGTCGAGGCTGTTGGCCGATACATCGACAGGGCTGTCGTTCACCATATCGCGTGCAGCAGTGTATTGTCGCATATCGATCAGGGTTGCGACCAGCGCACGGCGCAGGGCGACGTCGCGCGGGCGAAGGGTGAGTGCGGCGTGGAAGGATGCTGCGATCTGTTCGCTCGCTCCGGTGAGGGCGAAGATTCGTGCCAGTTGCTGATGACCGGCAATCCATTGCGGCGCTTGTTGGAGCACCTGCTGCAACTCGGCGATTGCTTGCGGGGCATTGCCTGCAGCCACATGCGCAGCGCAAAGACCGATCATGATGTCCGGTTTGCCCGGCGCAAGCCGCCACGCCTGTTCGAACAATTGCTCGGCAGGCAATCCCGCTTCGAGGGCGATCTGCGCGTAGCCTTGCGCAATCGAGGCATTGGTGGGAGCTAATCGATGGGCCGATGAGATGGCAGAAACAGCGCTGGGATGCTCGTCGAGCGAGCGATGGAGCAGTGCTTTCCATTGCAAGAGCTGTGGATCGTCGCCCTTGCCGGAAATTGCGTTATCGATTTTCGCCAGTGCGACACGTTCCTCGCCGGAGGATAGTGCGGCTCTTGCAAAGGCGAAAAGTTCATCCATCGGACGATTTACGCACAAGCAAGGTGGCCAAGCGATAATCAATCACGACGACGCGCCCTGTTTACGCGCTGTAGCCGAATTTCTCGATCCAGGGTCGAAGGATCGGGAGAACGGGTTCCAGTTGCTCACGATAGCGTTCCCAGCGCCCCATTGCACGGCGATACAGCGGCTCGGTGACCTGGCCATAACTTGCCGTGGTAATGACACCGCGGCTGACTGCCGTCTGCTGGTGATCGAGAATCTCTTCGCGCCAATCGAGTCCAAGGAATTCGAACACCGGTTGCAATTCGCTGCGTGGGTTATCGAGCATCTTTTCGTAGACGATTTCATGCACGTCGAGCGAAAATTGCGATCTTGCCGCTTCCCAACAGGTGAAACTGAGGTCGTAGAGTTCGGCAACAGTCTTGAGTTCGAGGAAATTGGACATTGCCTTGTTCGGGCGGAAGTTTGTGATGTAACAACTCAGCACCACGTCACACGGATGGCGTAGCGCAAGGATAAATCGGGGGTTCGGGAAAAGGGCCAGAATACTCGGCACCTTGTTCATATGCAGCGGGAATTTGTCGACGAGCAGGCTATCGGGTCGCAGATCGATCCATTTGGCTGCTTCTGTGAAATAGGCCTCGCGCGCCGCTTCGACTGTTGAGGGCGAGGAATCGCTCTTTTCGCTGCTTTGATTCAGAATCTCCTCGGCGACATTGAGAGGAGGCCTTTCCTCAAGCACCTGAACATTTGGATGGCCTAGCAGCAAGGTGTCGAGAAGAGTCGTGCCGGATCGTGGAAACCCGACCAGAAATGCCGGAGTTCGGGCGGGTGGGTTTGCCTGCACGTTCAGGACAGCAGGCGCTTTCAGCTTACGAAGCTCCGCAATGCTGTCCCTGATCTCGCGACGATAGTCGCTCGCGAGCGATTCTGTTGCGGGCTGTTCCGTTCTTACTTGCTCGTTCATTGCCGAAAAGGCTTCGAACGCGGCCTCGGCATTGCCCAGACTATCGTGAAACTGGCCCAGCAATTGGTACCGACGGACCGGTTCGATGTCCTCTGGTACATTGCTTAGGGCTTCGATACCTTCCTCCCAGGCCTTTTCGCGCCGCAGGTGAAGGGCGCGGATGAAATCGATGGTTCCCTGATCGATTCCACGACTGCGCGCCGCATCTATGAGATTGGTTAGCTGATCGTACCTGTTGGTATGTTCGAGGATCAGCGCCTTGCGGATATGCGCATCGCCATGACGCGGATCGATGCTTAGGGCCTGATCGAAGCTTTCCTCTGCCTCGGTCATTTTCCACGCCTTGGCCAGTTCGATCCCCAGTCGCACACGCAGTTCGGGGTCGCGTGGTTCCAGTGCAATTGCCTCCTCGAACAGCCTTCTGGCCGTGTCATCGTCGCCCTGAAGTTTGTGAATTCCAGCCAGTTCGATGCGAGGTTTCGCATCACGAGGGAAACGGGCGGTCGCATCCTCCAGCAGGTTGCGCGCTTCGTCAATCTGACCCAATTGTAGCAGTGTCGTCGCCAGGTTCATCGTCAAAGGAGCGATATCGGGGCGTGCGTCGTGCGCCTTGCGCAGGGACACAAGGCTCTCTTCCATTTGCCCCGCAGCGGCATAGGAATTGCCCAGGTTGTTCAAGGCTTCGAAGTCTTCGGGGGCAGCGTCGAGGATCCGGCGATAGGCTACGATAGCGCCTTCATTGTTCTCTAACGTCTGAAGCAAATAGGCCTTTGTGCGCAATAGGCGCAGGGACTGGTCCTTCGCGATCAACGAGTCCGTGCAGATATCCAACGCCTCGCTGTTCCTACCCAGCTGCATAAGTGCTGTTGCCATGTTGAGCGCGATGGTAACGTCGTCAGGGCGTGCATTGAGTGCCTGGCTGAGATGGGCAATGCCATCTTCGAAGCGGCCATCCCGGCAATCGAGCATTCCAAGGAAGGCATGGACATCGGGGCGTTCTCCGCTGGTTTGGAGAATGGTTTGGCATAGCGAACGGGCCTCGGCGGTACGACCGCTTCGCGCCATGCGCAAAGCTTCGTCGAATTGCGCGGACTGGTCTGTTTGGGTGTTCATGACGGTGCTTTAGACGGATTGGGCCGGAGCTTGAAAGGGCCGGCAGTGCAAAAAAGAAGGGCGGCCAATTGGCCGCCCTTCGTATTTGTATCGACTTGGCTGATTAGAAGTCGAGCGTGACACCGGCAAAGATGTACCGACCGAGCGCGTCATAGACTGCCGGATAGGTGTTACCGTTACACGGACCGGTCGGGCACGAGCTGTCATAGCCGCCACCGCCCGAGCTGATCAGCGGCGGATCCTTGTCGAAGATGTTATTCACACCGATACGGAACGTATAGTGATCACCCATCTTGAAGGAACCCGCGAGGTCGAACCAGCTCTGACCGGCAATATGCACGCCAGGATTGCCTGGGTTGCCATTGAGGGTGGAGTTGCTCGACGACGAGTCAACGCTCACCGGACCGAAATAACGCCACTGCAGCGACAGGCCGATACCCGACGGCAGATCCCAGGTCAGGCGAGCTTTGTGACGCCATTTTGCTGTCGGTGCCGACGGAATAGTCGTCAAGCCGCCGCAAGTGCCGCCATAGTAGCCGGCACAGTCATACGGCGCGGTCAGGCCGTTATCGACGATGAACTGGTCGATATAGGTCCCGACGATACTTGCCGAAATACTGCCGAGGCTACCGACCGACGTCGAGTAGGACGCGTTTACGTCGATACCCTTGGTCTGGATGCTACCAACGTTGCTGTTGATGTCCGTAACATAACCGTCAGGCGTCAGCCACAGCGACCCGCTGACCGGGTTGCGATGGATGAGAGCGCAAGCGACGGGGTTGACGTCTGTCGTACAGCTCTTGAGGATTGCATCCGCGCCGAAGCCCTGGATCGCGTTTTCGATCTTGATGTCGTAATAATCGACCGATGCTGCGAAACCGGGCAGGAACGACGGCTGGAGCACAACACCGAGCGACTTGGTCGTCGCGACTTCAGGAACGAGGTCCGGGTTACCGCCGATGAAACCGTTATACTGCTGGGCGGGGTTCGGAGCGACCTGCTGGCCGACCGAAAGTCCCTGAGCAATACAACCGACGTCTGCAGCGGTGATCTTGAACCCGGAGCACGGATCGGTCGATCCATCCAGAGCCACCAACTGCGGAGCGAACAGTTCCTGGATATTCGGCACACGCACCGCACGGTTGTACGAAGCGCGGAACCGGATATCGCGGATCGGCGCGAACTCCACACCGAACTTGTAGGTATCGGTGGCGTAGGTCTTGCCGTTGCTCGTGTCGTAGTTCGAGTGACGATAGCCAGCGTTGACCGAGAGCAGCTTGATGAAGCTGTCCTGGACGATCGGAAGCTGCGCCTCACCGAAGAAGTCGACGGTGTGGTAGTTACCCGAAACAGGAAGCGTTGCCGCGCCCTGGCCGGTCAGATCGCCCGTTTCGAAAGCATGATCGACCTGCAGATCGAGCGATTCCTTGCGGTATTCGACACCGAAGTTGACGCCCAAGCCATCCGCTGCCCAAGGGGATTGGATGCCATACTGGCCGAGCTGGCCGGTGATCGAGGCGTTAGCCACCTGCTCACTGACGATACCCTTCTGGAAGCCCGATGCTGCAACGTAGTTCAGAGCATCGGATGTGATGTTGCCACCGAAGACGTCGTAGGGAACACAGTTCGGATCACTCTGGTCGAGGGCCGAACGGCATACCGCGTTGCCGGTGCTCGGATCGGTGACGACGTCCATCGCCTTGTTCAAGCGAGCAATCGACAGTTCGTTGGTATAAACCTGCGTGTATACCGTCCGACCATACTGGTAGTATGCGTCATAGGAGAACGCCGGGTTCAGATCGCCCTTGACGCCGATCACGCCACGATACTGCGTGTGCTCGAAGTCTGCGGCGCGATAGCCGCCTTCCACGTTGCGCTTGAGCAGCTGGAAGAACGCCCGGTTGTAGGTTTGACCGGTTGTGGGATCGGTGAAGGTCAGTGGAGCCGGGCCCGGGTTCAACATACCCGTCAGCGGGAAGTTGCCGAGATAACCGTTCACGAGGTTCGGCGTTGCGCAAACCACGGATTTCTGAGTGGCCGACAGCAGCGGGTTGTCGCAGTTGACGGTCAGCGTATTGCCGAAGTCACCCGACGGAGCGATCTGCGCCACCGAGCGGTCGTCCATGAACATGAACTCGGCATAGGGACGGATCGCGTCGTTGATGTCGTAATGCGCGAAGAAACCGGCGGTATAACGCTCGTCCGGACGCTGGAAATAGTTCGATGGCGCATAGTTGTAACGCGTCAAACCATTCTCGAAACCACCGTTCGGTCGGATCGTGTAGATCGTCGAGGAGGTCGTGTTGCCCGTGTTGGGATCATACAGCAGGACGTTGCCGTTTGCAGATGTCGCCGAACCACCGCACGCATTGGCGCCAGAGCCGGTGTTCTGGATCGTACAAGCACTGTAATCACGACGGGCCTGCAGAACCGGATTTGCTTTACGATAACCGACATAGGCGGTCACATGGCCACGGTTATCGTCGAAGCCGGTGCCGATGGTCAGCGTAGTGTCGATGGTTCCGCCGTCAGCAACGCTACCCTCGGGATAGCCATAGCCGTCAAGGCCCTGCGCCTGACGCGCATCAAGCAACGGACGGATGAAGTCGTTGTGGTTGTTGTGCTGATAGAAGCTGTATTGTCCATCAAGACGGATACCGCTGAAGTCGGTGTCCATGATGAAGTTGACAACACCGGCCACGGCGTCCGCACCATAGGTCGACGAGGCGCCGCCCGTCAGAACTTCAACCCGCTTGACCAGCCCAGCCGGAATGGCGTTGAGGTCGGCTGCGGAGTCGTTGGGGTCACCCGGCATCAGGCGACGACCGTTGACCAGCACCAGCGTGCGCGAAGCACCAAGGCCGCGAAGATCGACTGTCGCCGTACCCGAGGCGCCGTTCGACAGCGTGCTCGCCTGACCCGCAAACACCTGCGGCAGGCTGTTTGTCAGGTCTTCGATTCGAGTCGTACCCTGGAGTTTGATGTCCTGGCTGTTCAGGACGGTGACCGGGCTTGAGCCTTCGATATTCGGCTGCGGAATACGCGAACCGGTAACGATGATGGTCGAGCCGCTGTCTGCGGCCGGAGCGGGAGGTGCAGCGTCTGACGAGGATTGCGAGGTCGCCTGCGCGTCGGTTGTCGTGTCCTGCGCAAAGGCAGGCGCACTCGCCAACGCAAGGCCGAGCGCCAGCGGAGCGACACTTGCCTTGAGGAGGGTGGGATGTTTCATCTGGAGGATGTCCCCTATTTCAATGCGGCTGGTATTCAGCCTTGTGGTGGGATTTGCAATTGCGACAAGATTGACAGATCCCGCCGCATGCTGCGTGCGAATTGCGGCAGGCTTGTTACTGTCGCAACAAGATTCGCCGGATTTTGGCGAGTTTCGTATTATCTGTTGCTCGCGTACCACAGGTGCTTTTGTGAAGAATTTGGAGCTTTGTTAAACTGGGAATCACTGGAATTGTAATTTTGTTACGCTCTGTGGTTGTGCTCAACTCTCCCTTGACCCCCAAGCACCCCCCCTTTACGTCCACGTAAACAGTAGCAAAAGAAAACCGGAGTTACAGGATGCCCGAAGCCTATATCGTTGAAGCCGTCCGCACCGCCGGGGGGCGCCGTGGAGGACGTCTGGCCGGGGTCCATCCGGTCGATCTCGCCGCCAAGTCGCTCGACGCGATCGTCGAGCGGTCGGGAATCGATCCCAAGGCGGTCGACGATGTGGTGATGGGCTGCGTCAGCCAGGGCGGCGAACAGGCGATGCAGGTCGGGCGCAATGCCGTTCTCGCCACGAAGTATCTGGGCGAGGGCACACCTGCGGTCACTATCGACCGGCAATGCGGATCGTCCCAACAAGCGGTGCAGTTCGCGGCGCAGGCGGTGATGAGCGGCACGCAGGACGTGGTCATCGCCAGCGGTGTCGAGAGCATGAGCCGCGTCCCGATGGGCTCGACCGCGATGTTCCACATGAAGGAAGGGCTGGGGAACTACAAATCGCCCGGTCTTGAGGAAAAATATCCCGGCATCCAGTGGTCCCAGTTCATGGGCGCGGAGATGATCGCAAAGAAGCATGGCTTCACCAAGGACGATCTCGATCGTTTCGCCCTGCTGAGCCATCAGAACGCTATCAAGGCGACCGAGAACGGCGCGTTCAAGGACGAGATCATTCCGGTCGCCATCGAAACGCCCGAGGGCGAGGCGATGCACACGGTGGACGAGGGAATTCGTTTCGACGCGACGCTCGAAAGCATTTCCGGGGTCAAGCTGCTGAGCCCCGAGGGGATCATCACCGCCGCGACCAGCAGCCAGATTTGCGACGGGTCGAGCGCGGTGCTGGTGGTGAGCGAGCGGGCGCTCAAGGATCATGGCCTCACCCCGCTGGCGCGGATCCACAACCTCACCGTGACCGCGGGCGATCCGGTGATCATGCTCGAAGAACCGCTGTTCGCGACCGACCGCGCGCTTCAGAGGGCGGGCATGAAAATTGCCGATATCGACCTGTACGAGGTCAATGAAGCCTTCGCGCCGGTTCCGCTCGCCTGGCTCAAGCACACCGGGGCGGACCCAGACAAGCTCAACGTCAACGGCGGCGCGATTGCGCTCGGCCATCCGCTCGGGGCCAGCGGTACCAAGCTGATGGCGACGCTGGTTCACGCGCTGCGCGCGCGCGGCAAGAAATACGGGCTCCAGACGATGTGTGAGGGCGGCGGCGTCGCCAACGTCACTATCGTCGAGGCGCTTTGAATTCGGATTTGGATTTTTAGGAGAGAAACATGGAAGTCAACAGCAAAACCCCCGCCATTGTGACCGGCGGTGCCTCCGGCCTTGGTGCGGCCACCGCCCGCGCGCTCGCCGCGAAGGGTGCCAAGGTCGCCATCTTCGACATGAACGAAGAGAAGGGCGAGGCGCTAGCGAAGGAACTGGGCGGCGTGTTCTGCAAGGTCAATGTGACCAGCGAGGAGGACGTCGACGCCGGTTTCGCCAAGGCCCGCGCGGCGCATGGGCAGGAACGCATCCTCGTCAATTGCGCCGGCATCGGCAACGCGATCAAGACCGCGAGCCGCGACAAGCAGACCGGCGAGATCAAGCATTTCCCGCTGCAGGCGTTCGAATTCGTGATCCAGGTGAATTTGATCGGCACCTTCCGCTGCATCGCCAAATCGGCTGCTGGCATGATGACGCTCGACCCGATCGACGATGAAGGTGCACGCGGGGCGATCGTCAACACCGCTTCGGTCGCCGCCGAGGACGGACAGATGGGCCAGGCGGCTTACTCCGCATCGAAGGGCGGGGTGGTCGGTATGACCCTGCCGATCGCGCGCGACCTGATGCGCGAAGGCATCCGCGTGAACACGATCCTGCCGGGCATCTTCAACACCCCTCTGATGAACGCTGCCCCGCCGCAGGTGAAGGAGGCGCTCGCCGCCAGCGTCCCGTTCCCCAAGCGGCTCGGCAATCCGGAAGAATACGCCAAGCTGGCGATGTGCATGATCGAAACCGGCTATTTCAACGGCGAGGACGTGCGCCTCGACGGCGCGATCCGCATGGCCCCACGGTGATCGACACGCGCATTTCCTACCGGCGGGCAGGGGGCTAACCTTGCTCGCATGACGACCATCGAGCGCTCCGTTTCGCCCGCTTCCTGCGACGCGAACCGGGGCGCTTCCTTTTTTGTCCCAGGACCGTGTTCCATGTGTTCCAAATTGGCGGACTGACCGGAGAGGAATCCAAATTATGCCCTACACCCAGATCAAGCTCGAAATTGCCGATGGTATCGCCACGATCACGCTGCATCGGCCCGAGAAGATGAACGCCTTTACCCGCGTGATGATGCAGGAGGTGATCGACGCGCTGGACGTCACCGATGCCGACGACAGCGTGCGCGCGGTAATCGTTACCGGCCATGGCGACCGCGCCTTTTGCGCCGGGGCCGATTTGACTCCGGAGGGCGGGGGGCATGTGTTTTCGGATCCCAACCCGGTGGAAGACCTGTCGGACGAGCGCGTGCGCGATGGCGGCGGACGGCTGACCTTGCGGATGTTCGATTCCAAAAAGCCGCTGATCGGCGCCTGCAACGGGGTTGCGGTCGGGGTCGGGGCGACGATGCAATTGCCGTTCGACATGCGGCTGTGTTCGGACAACGCGCGCTTCGGGTTCGTGTTCGCGCGGCGCGGGATCACGCCCGAGGCGGCGTCGAGCTGGTTCCTGCCGCGGCTGGTCGGCCAGCAGACCGCGCTCGAATGGTGCATGACGGGGCGGATTTTCGATGCCGCCGAGGCCAGGGAGCGCGGGCTGGTGCGCTCGGTCCATCCGCAGGGCGAGCTGATGGATGCGGCGCGCGGCCTCGCGCGCGAGATTGCCGACAACACTTCCGCCGTATCGGTCGCGATGACCCGGGCGATGCTGTGGCGCCTGCCGTCCGAACCGCATCCGATGATGGCCCACCGGATCGACAGCCGCTCGATCTATCGCCTGTCGCGCAGCGCCGATGCGCGAGAGGGTGTTGCGAGCTTTCTTGAGAAGCGCGCGCCGGACTATCCCGACACGGTCGGGGCGAACATGCCCGACTTTTACCCCTGGTGGGATGAGCCGGGATATGAGTAGTTTCGCTCGCAACTTGAATTCCGGAAAAGCGGCGGTAGGTTCGGTTTGATGAACGCACCGACCCGCACTTCCAGACGTCTCGCCGAATTCCTGCCCTACCAGCTCTCGCTGGCATCAAATGCCGTCTCGACGCGTATTGCCGAGCAGTACCGCCGTCGCTTCGCGTTACGCATGACGGATTGGCGGGTGATGGCGGTTCTCGGCGATGGCGGACCTCTGACCCAGCGCCAGCTGTGCCAGTTGACCCTGATGGACAAAGTACCGGTTAACCGGGCCTGCAAGGCGTTGGAGGAGCGTGGCCTCGCGGAGCGCAGGCCGAATGAGAACGACGGTCGCTCGCACCTGCTCGAACTGACAGCCGAGGGGCGGGCGGTTCATGCGCGGATCATGCCGCTTGCTGAGAAGATCGAGGAGGAGCTGTTCAGCTCCTTAAGCGCAGAGGAACGCGCCGCCTTTCGGGCAATGCTGGCGCGGTTGCGTGAGGCCGCCGGAGAGTTCGATCCCGAGAGCCTGGCGGACTGATTTTTCGCAAGGCTCTCGGGATCGTAAATCTGGCCTAGTGCGCTCCGCCCAGGCCCGAGCCGCCGCTGAACGCATCGGCGATCGAGCAGGCCGCGGGGCCGAGGATCACGATAAACAGCGTGGGCAGGATGAACAGGATCAGCGGCACGGTCATGATCGCGGGCAGACGGGCTGCCTTTTCTTCCGCACGCATCATGCGTTCGTTGCGGAATTCGGCCGATAGCACGCGCAAGGCCGACGCCAGCGGCGTACCGTAGCGTTCGGTCTGGACCATGGTCGTGACCACGCCTTTCACCGCTTCGAGATCGACGCGATAGGCGAGGTTGTTGAATGCCTTCCTGCGTTCGTTGAGGAAGGAAAGTTCGATCGCGGTGAGTGCAAATTCATCGCCCAGCTCGGGATAGGCACGACCCAACTCCCTTGCGACGCGGTTGAATGCAGCATCGACCGTCAGACCGGCTTCGGCGCAGATGACCAAAAGGTCGAGTGCGTCGGGCAGGCCTTTGCGGATTGCGTCGGTGCGTTTCTTGGCGATGTTGGAGAGATAGAGTTCCGGGCCTTTGTAACTCAGGAACAGTACGGCGCCCATCGCCATGACGCGTTTCATCTGCCACTCGGGGTAGATCTGCACGACATAGAGCATGATGAAGGCGATGGTGCCCAGCACGATCGGCAGCACCATACGCGCTCCGATCAAGTAGACCGCCAGTTCCTTGTTGCGGAAACCCGCCCAGGCAAGTTTCTGCGCCATCATATCGACCTGGCTCTGCTGCAGCACCTTCATGCTGCTGAGCGCGTCCTTGACCTTCTCGGTCTTGTCGGTTTTGCGCACCAGGCTCTGACGCTTGCGGGCGTTGGCGGTAACGATTCCGGCCTTGAGTTCGTCGCGCCGGGCGTTGAGCGCCTTGACGCGCTTGCTCATCGGGTCCTTGATCGTGACGGCGGTATAGACCGCGAACACCATCGCAAAGGCGGCGATCCCGGCAAGGATCGAACCGACCATAATGACGTCAAAACCGAGCAGCGTGGGTCCGGTGGAGGAATTGAGCATGTCCGCTTGACCTCTTAGATTTCGAAACTGACCATCTTGGCCATGATGAAGCATCCGATGCCCATCCAGGTGAGGCCGCCGAGGCCGATCACGACCAGCCGCTCATCGGTGAAAAACTTCCCGATATAGCCCGGGTTGATCCACAGGATCAGACCGAAGACGATGAAGGGCAGGGCGCCGACGATATAGGCCGATGCCTTGGATTCCGAGCTCATCGCCCTGATCTTCAGCTTCATCTGTGAACGCTTGCGCAGCACATCGGCAAGGTTGGACAGCGTTTCGGCAAGGTTGCCACCGGTCTCGCGCTGGATTGCCAGCGTGATACAGAAGAAGTTGAATTCGGGAATGCCCAGCTTGTCGGCGGTTGCCTGTAACGCATCTTCCATGGTGCGGCCGATCTTGATGCGTTCGACCACGCCCTTGAATTCTTCGCCAACCGGCCCGTCGACTTCGCTCGCCACTACCGAAAGTGTTTCGGTGACCGGCAGACCGGAACGCAGGCCACGCACCAGCAGTTCGATCGCATCGGCGAACTTGACATTGAACTGATTGGTGCGGCGCTTGATCATGTGGCTCACGACCATGTGCGGGATACCTGCGCCGATCAGGACACCCACACCGAAGGCAAGCAAAAACGCGCCGGTTTTCAGGAATATGAGCAGTGCAATCACAAGGCCCAGCCCAAGCGAGGTATAGGCGTATTGCGCCAGGGTCCATTTCTTGCCGGTCCGGTCGAGCCGGATTGCCAGTGCTTCCACGCGCGAGTTCGATCCGTCGGCACGGCGTGCCTTCGGACGGCGGGCCGCGATCGCTTTCTTGAGTTGCGATTCGACCTTGGCATCGGTGCTTTCGGAATGGCGATAGCGGATCTGCTGAATCCGCCTCTGGCTTGCCTTGCCCATCGAAGGGCCGGCAAACGCCATATAGCCAATCCCGCTGACCATCAGCAGTCCGACCACGATCACCACGAGCTGGATCATGTCCATGCCCTACCCTCCGTTCCTGTTTCCACGGCTGCGCGCGTAGGAAGCGCGCAGCCCGATACCACTTGGCCAGTCATCACTCGACCGGAGCCGGGGCCTTGTCCTTCTTCGCCAGCAAGCCCTTGATGTCGAACGAACCAAGCAGCGATTTCTTGCCGCCGTTGCCGTCCTCGCCGTCGACCGCTCCCTGGCCGTCGACTGCGCTAAGGATTTTCTCCCCCAGTGCCTTGATCTGGGCGCTGGCCTTGCTCTGCGGATTGGCCTCGATCATCGGCTGGCCGAGCTTGGCGGCCTTGGCCGCACCGGCAGCATCGATCGGAATGACGAAGTCGAGTTTGCGTTCGATCGAGGCTTCGAAGTCGGCCTTGCTGATCTCGAGCGAATTCGACGCGACCCGGTTCGCCACCACAATCGGCGTTGCATGGGGTGCGTTGGTCTTGAGCCAAGACAGGATGCGGATCGTATCGCGCGCACCAGCCAGCGTGAGTTCGGTGGTTATGACCACCATATTCACTTCGCCCAGCAATTGCGGGAAGTTGATCATCATCGAGCGCGGCAGGTCGACCAGCGTCAGTTCGAAAGCGTGGCGGAACTCTTCCTGCAATTGCAGGAACGCCGAGCCGTCGGTCATCAAAGGTGCGTTGATTGGCGCTTCTGCCGACAGGATCGCAAGATTGTCATGAGCACGGATCATCGCACGCTCGATGAAGAGTCCGTCGATACGGCTCGGATTGTCGATCGCATCGGTCAGACCGCGGCCCGGTTCGAGATCGAGCGCCAAGGCGCCGGTTCCGAAATGGATGTCAAGGTCGAGCAACGCCGTCGGCTTTGCCTTCTTGGTTGCGAAATGCCACGCCAGCGATGTTGCCAGGGTGGAGGCGCCGACGCCGCCGCGCGTGCCGATGATGGCGGTGGCGAGGTGGTGTTTGGCACCGTCGCCGTCGCCTGTCTTAGGCGCTGTGAACACCGCCTGCGCACCGTTGAGAGCATCGCGCACGCTGTTGGCCGACAGGGGCTTCAGCAGGTAGTCGTGAATGCCACTCGCGAGCAGGTCGCGATAAAGGCGCACGTCGTTCACCTGACCGATCGCGATGACGACTGTCCCCGGCTCGCACACTTCGGCCAGCGCATTGATATCGTTCAGCGGGTCGCCACATTCCGACAGGTCGACCATCAGAATATTCGGGCTGGCACTGACCGACAGCGCCTGGATCGCATTGCGAAGCCCGCCCTTGTTGCACTTTTCGGGCTGCCAGCCGAGTTCGATCACGACTGGTCGCAGAACGTCCAGCGCGGCCTCGTCGCAGATGAATGCGGCAAAGGGGTCACGATTTCCTGGCATTGAGCCTGCTTTCCAAGGTGCATTCATGGCTTACTGTCCTCCGCTGGTGCCGCCGCCCGAAGATCCGCCCATGCCACTGCCCGTCGCAGTACTGGTTGCGGCTTTCTCCTGGTAAACATTGATGGCCTTGGTGGAGGTGTTGACATAGGTGTCAGGCGAGCCCTCCTGGCCCTTGATAAGGTCTTCGGGATTGGCGACCATTGCAGCAAGGTTGCTGTTGGTTGCGCAGCCGAAATTGGGCGAGATCCCGTTGCTGAGATTTGTATCGGTCTTGACCGACCAATCGGGACAGCCGGGCACGCTGGCACTCGACCGGGTGATCGTGACGCGGGCCTGTCCAGGCGCAACGCCGGTCATGCCTGCTGGCGTCGCATCGGACAACAGCAGGCCATAGCGACCGGCAACCTTGGCAACCGCCGCGCGGGTGGCGGGGCTGGCTTGCGGATCTTCGACCGCTACCCGATCGCCATAGCGCAGATCCATAGCCTGGAACCATGCGGCGAGGCGCTGCTGTTCGGAAATCGGCAGGCCATCGGCATCGGTGCTGACATCGAGCGCGACGCTACTGCGTTCGACCACCGGTTGCTTGACGCTGTAAAGCGAACGGTTCTGCGGCATCCCGCCGCAGCTGGCGAGGCCAATGGACAGCGACAGCGCAAGGGCACCGGCAAGCTGACGTTTCATCTGAATGCTCATGTTACGGGTATCCCTCACTTGAAGCTGAAGCCGGGGGCTGCCGAAGCGTCACCGTTCTTGCCGTTGCCAGCCTGAGCCGGTTGCGCGGCGCGGCGCGGCTGGTCGGCGACCGGCTTTTGCTGCTGCGAAAGCTGTGGTGCGACCGGGGCAGTCGGAGCGGTGGTCGGCATCGGGCGCTTGACACCGGACTGGCCGTCGTTGTCGAGGAAGCCGAGCAGGCGCTGGGCTTCATTCGGCGCACGATAGCCATCGGTCGGCAGGTGGATGTCATGATCGTCCACCGGCTTGACGAGGTAGGGTGTCACCACGATCACCAGTTCGGTTTCTCCGCGCTGGAAATTGGTCGAGCGGAACAAATTGCCAAGGATTGGCACGTCGCCAAGACCCGGGGCCTTGGTGATGGAGTTCTGCGAGTTCGATGACATCAACCCGGCGATCATGAAGCTCTGGCCGGAGCCGAGTTCGATGGTGGTTTCCGCACGACGCGTTGTCAACGCAGGGATTTGGAAGCCATTGATCGTCACAGCACCCTGGCTCGACAGCTCGGATACCTCGGGCTTGACGCGCAGAGAAATCCGCCCGTTGGCGAGTACGGTTGGGGTGTAGGTCAGCTTGACGCCGTAGGTCTTGTACATGACCGAGGTCGAACCAAGGCCCTGGCTCTGCGGGATCGGGAATTCGCCACCCGCCAAGAAGTCGGCGGTCTCACCCGAAAGCGCGGTCAAATTGGGTTCCGACAGCGTTGTCACGAGGCCTTCGGTCTCACCCAGATCGAGGGCGCTGCCGATATCGAGGCCGAGAAATTTGCCAAAAGCGGCGATAGTCGAACCACTGCCGGTTGCGGTAACCTGACTGCTGCCCGAATCTGCTTTGGTGCCGCCGGTGAACACGCCACCACTCGGTACATACTGCGGGATCGCACCGGTGCGCCCGTTGGTCACACCGAATTTGAACCCGCTCGAACCGTCGTAGGTGGTCAGGTTCGTGCCGATCGCACGGACGAAGTTCTTGCTCACTTCGGCGAAGCGGACACGTAGGCTGACCTGCAGGGGGGTTGCTGTCTTCAGGCGGCTGATGACGTTAGTGTCCTTGCCGACGAAAGCTTCGACGAGGCGCTGGGCCTCGGCGGCATCTTCGGGCGCGGCCACGGTACCGGTCAACAGAACGGTGTTGGTGCCCATGGTCGCAACCGAAATCTTCGCTTCGGGCATGGCCAGCGCCAGCATCTGATCGACACTGTCGATATTCGAGCCGACGCGGATGTTGGCCGACCAGATGATGTCGCCGCGGGCGTTGCTGGCATAGACCGTGGTGGTCCCGCCGGACTTGCCGAAGACATACAGCTGACGCTGCGACTTCAGTTGGACGTCAGCGATCTGGTCGTTGGCGATGAACACATCGGTCATCGCTCCGGAAACATTGATCAACTGGCCGCGCCCGATCGACAGGACGATATCCTGAGAGCTGGGTTTGACGACGGTCTGGGCGTTGGCCTGGGTGGCCGGGATCGCCGCGATCGGGGCGAGCGCCATGCCAGCAAGCAGCGCATAAGTGATGGGTCGACGGGTCATGTTGTAATGCCTCTCGAATGTCGCTTTCACGAGGGTGTCAGTAGACGCCCATGGTCTGTTGGAGCTTGCTGCCGACCCGGCCGATCGAGGACGAGCTGGCAATCGGCGTTTTGCCGAGAGCGGAAATCGGTTCGGCAGTCGTGTCCTTGCCGCGCGTTACCCGCACGACCGGTCCACGATAGACCTGCTGCACCGGACCACCGGCAGCCGCTGGAGCAGGGCCGGAATTGCCGGTCGGGGGCAGGGTGCTGCGAGAGAAGCGCGATACGTCGCCGCCGGTGACATAGGTCGTCTTGCCGTCTTCGGGCTGGTTTTCCGCCATGTGCATCAGCTTGGCTTCCTGAGCGGGAGTGGCATTGTCGGGAATGGTCACGCTGCCACTGGCGAGCGCCTTCTCGAGATCGGCATGGCCTTCACCGAGCGGGCGCAGGGTCAAACTGATCGTTCCCATGGTCTGGGCCACGGCGACCTTTTCCGCGATCCGCGGGGTGACTTCGAGCGTAACCGTACGGCTCTGCTTGGGTACCGTTTTTCCGTCGACAGTTTCCTGGGACGTCGCTTGGTCGGTGGCGAGTACGCGAAGGTTACTGAGGATGGTTTCCGACGCTTTCAGTGCCTGGCCTTCACCACTGATCGATTGGGTCAGCACCATGTCGACGCGGTCGCCTGGGAAAATGAAGCCTGCTACACCCGATTCGGCGGACACCGGCACGGTGATGGCGCGCATTCCGGGGGTGAGCGCTGCAGCAAGGAAGCCGCGATCGCCCGGAGCAACCAGCGCGCCCTGCGTTACCGGCTCACCTGCGGTGATCGGAAAGCGCACGACGGTGCCGAGCAGCTTGTTCATGTCCGCCTCGCCTTCGAGGAAGTAGGCGTCCTTGACCATATTGCCGGGCCATGGCTGGAAAGCCAGCGAATCGGCGGTGATGATTGTTCCAACCGGCAGAGCGCGCTGTGCAACGAGCACACGCGGTCCTTGCGGCACTGGAGCTGCGGCTTCGGCTTGCGGAGCGCTAGCCCCTGCAAACATGCTGCGAGCGACAAACGCTGTCCCGATCGCTACGACCAGCGCGCACACCAGTAGAACCAGCTTCTTCCTGTCCATGGCTTGGTAGGCCCCCTAAATCGACCCCGCGAAACAAGAACGCGGGTTTCTTTGGTTTCCCGGCATAAAGCGGGATTGGTTAAAATCGGGTTGTCAAGCAGCCGACGAAATCATTGTGACGTGTGGCAGCATGTCGTTGCCGATGACCCACAGCGCGCCGATCGCGATCGCCACACCATAAGGGATCGCCAGCCGGTCGCGCTGACGCCGGGCGATGTGCCAGAACGCCATGGCGATGGTCAGCACGCCACCGGCAAGGGCCATGATGACCAGCAGTTTGACGAAAATCATCGGTGCCACCCACAGCGCCAGGGCGGTGAGCAGCTTGACATCGCCGCCGCCCATCATGCCCAGCGCGAACATCGCCGCGAAAACGCCAAAGGCCGCCACCGCAATGCCGAGCTGGATTGCCACATCCGGCCAAAGCGCCAGCCCGCTGGCCCACCAGAACAAAGGTGCACCCAGCGCAATCGCGATGTTCAGCCAGTTGTCGATCTGGCGTCGCTTGAGATCGGTAAACGCAGCAAATAGCAGTCCAATTGCCAAGGCTCCGAGTAGCCCGTAGAGCACGAAATCACGATACATCGGTTAGCCCCTGTTTATCCCTTGGGGCGGTTGTTAAAGAGCAGTGCTTACGAAATAGTAACCAAACCCTCTCGGGGAGATCGACGATAGAACGGGTGGCTGTCGCACGGGAAAATCTGGACGCAAGGATCGACCGCCGGGCTATTCCCGCGGACGCGATCGAGAGCGAGTGGCTGGCGTGGGACGGTTGGCGGATCAGGCGGATCGATTGGCCTTCCCACAAGACCGGTTCGCGCGGCTCGATGCTGTTCATGCCCGGACGCGGCGACTTCTACGAGAAATACCTCGAATCGCTTGAACAGTGGCAGCGGCAGGGCTGGCGTGTCACCGCAGCGGACTGGCGCGGTCAGGCCGGATCGGGGCGGCTGGGCAATGATTCGGTGACCGGGCACGTCGAGGATTTTTCGATCTGGATCGACGATCTGGCCGCTCTGTGGCGCGAATGGTGCGCCGGAACGCGTGGCCCGCATATTTTAATCGGGCATTCGATGGGCGGCCATCTGGTACTCAGGGCGGTTGCCGAGCGACGGCTCCGGCCCGAAGCCTTGGTGCTTTCGGCACCGATGCTGGGCATGGCGGGGCCGCCCCTGCCATTGCCCGTGCTCCAGTCCGTCGCAAAACTGATGACTGTCGTGGGCGATCCAGCACGCCCGGCATGGAAGTGGAGTGAAAAACCGGGAGAGGTTCCGGCAGCGCGCGCCAATTTGCTCACGCATGACCCGGAACGCTACGCCGATGAATTGTGGTGGCGTGACGCGCGTCCGGAGCTGGTGATGGGGCCGGGTAGCTGGCGCTGGGTCGAGCGCGCCTATGCCTCGTGCCGCAGGATATTTTCAGACAGTTTGCTTGAGGCGATCGACATCCCGGTGCTGGCCATCGCAACAACGGCTGACAAGCTGGTGCGTTTCAGTGCGATCGAGCAAGCCTGTCGCCGGATGCCGGATGCGGAACTGGTTCGGTTTGGTCCCGATGCGCATCACGAGATTCTGCGCGAGGTGGACGGGCAGCGTGATCGTGCGATGGAAGCGATAACCGAATTTCTTGACCGAGTGGCTCCGCCAGAGCAGGTGCGTGCCGACACGTGACTCAGTATGATTTTGCCATCGTAGGTGCCGGAATGGCAGGGGCCAGCCTTGCCACCGAACTCGCCGAATATGCTTCTGTGCTCGTGCTCGAGGCTGAGGATCGACCCGGCTACCACGCCACCGGTCGTTCGGCTGCGTTCTGGGAGGAATGCTATGGCGGACCCGAACTGGTCCCGCTGACACTCGCTTCGGGCACCTATCTGCGCGAACACGGCTTTCTGACCGAGCGCGGCGCGCTGTACATTGGGCGCGAACAGGAAAGCGCACTGCTCGACAATTTCATGCAACGGTTCGGGCAGACAGGGGCCACGATCGAACGACTGGGTCGTAGCCGCATGGTAGAGGCAATTCCCGGGCTGCGTGGTGCATGGAACGATGCTGTGTGGCAACCGGCCTGCGCCGATATCGACGTGGCCGGACTGCATCAGCATTATCTCGCCTTGGGGCGGGCACGCGGTGTGACGGTCCAGACGCGGGAGCGTATCGCGCTTGCGGAGCGAAACGATGGGCTGTGGACCTTGACCAGCGAGGCCGGTGACGTTTTCCATGCAAGGACGTTGGTGAACGCTGCCGGGGCCTGGGCCGATGACCTTGCAGCTAAGGCCGGTGCACGTCCACTCAACATAACTCCTTTGCGGCGGACCGTCGCCCAGTTGCGCACCGATCCCTTGCCGCCCGAAGACCTGCCGCTGGTGCTCGACATTGCGGGGCAGTTCTATTTCAAACCCGAAAGCGGCAAGCTGTGGCTCAGCCCGCACGATGAAACGCCCTCCCAGCCGTGCGATGCGGCTCCGGAAGAACTCGACGTCGCCCAGGCGATCGACCGCTTCCAGTCGGTCACCGACTGGCGGGTTCTGGCGGTCGAGCACCGCTGGGCGGGCCTGCGCAGCTTCGCACCCGACCGACTGCCAATTTATGGTCGCGATGCCGAACGCGAAGGGTTCGCTTGGTTCGCCGGGCAGGGCGGGTATGGCATTCAGACGGCACCCGCGGCGGCACGCCTGTGCGCGCAGATCCTGCTGGGGAACCAGAAAGATGCGCTCACGGCCAAACTGGATGCAGCGTGTTATGCGCCGACGCGCCCGGCGCTGGCGGCGGCCTGAACCCGCTCTATCGGCGAGCGGGTCCAGGCGATTGTCTTGCCAAATTAATGGGAGTTGGAAAAGCGCTCTAACCGGCCGGGGACCGTTCGAACATGGCGCGCAAGTCATCCAGAAGTTTCGGTCCCTGCGGATTCCATCCCAGCGTGCGCCTCGTCCAGTCACTTGACGCAGCCATGTCATGCGCGGCGAAAGCGGCCATCCATCCGAAGAACTCCCCTAGCTGATCATCGGATACGGCACGCAGGGGCAAACCCAGTCCGGCTGCCAGCACTGCGGCGATATCCTTCGATGCCACGCCTTCTTCTGCGACGGCATTCCATTTGATGCCTGCCCGATGCTTTTCGAGCGCTAGGACATAAAGCTGCGCGACATCGTCGACATGCGCTGCTGGCCAGCGTGCACTTCCGTCGCCGCCATAGCCTGCAGCGCCCTGCGCCACGAAAATATCCGTCAGCGGAGAAATAAGGCCGGCCCTTTCGATGTTGTGAACTTGAGGGAGGCGAACCACGCCGACTGAAACGCCGCGATCGAGCAACGCCTGTCCTGCCTTTTCAGTGGCTATGCGCGGATTGGGGTTGTCCCAGTCGGTGAAATCTTCCGTCGCAATCGCACCTGCGCCACGGCTCCCGATACCGACCCCAGACGTGATAATCAGGGGCCGTGCGGTTCCGTTAAGGACTTCTCCCAATGCCTCGATCACGCGATAATCCCTCTGCGTGTTTTCGACAAAATTTGCGAAATTGTGGTCGAAGGCGGTGTGAATGACCGCGTCCGCATTTTCAGCACCCCTGGCCAATCCAGCGGGGTCTTCGAGCGTGCCGCGGTAAGCGGTTGCTCCAGCGACTTCGATCTGGCGAGCGCCTTCGCCGGAACGCGTGAGGCCGGTAACGCTGTGACCGGCGTCGAGAAGCAACGGAAGAATACGCGATCCGATAAAGCCGGTCGCTCCGGTAAGGTAGATATGCATGGGGGTTCTCCTGCTTGGCAGGACCCGAGATATGAACTAGCTATAAACTGTTAAATGAGTGACTTTATCCTATTATAAGGACTGACAGGCTTGGCTGGCAATTCATCGAACCGTCTTGGCGACTATCTGCGTGATCGCCGCGCAAGACTGGACCCGGCGGCTTTCGGCTTTTCGACGAAACGCCGCCGAACGCCGGGGCTGCGTCGTGAAGAGGTAGCGATGCGGTCCAATATATCGGCGACGTGGTACACATGGCTGGAACAAGGACGTGGCGGGGTCCCATCGCCGGACGTTCTCGACCGACTGGCAACGGGGTTGATGCTGACCGAAGCGGAACGCGATCACATCTTCATGCTGGCGCTGGGCCATCTACCCGAAGTTCACTACCGGCCGCCCGATGCCATCGCACCGCGTTTGCAGAAAATCCTCGATGCCTTCTCCATCAGCCCGGCGATCATCAAGACCGCGACATGGGATGTAATCGCCTGGAACCGGGCGGCCGCCATCCTGCTGACCGATTACGGTGCCCTTCCACGAGAGGAGCGCAACATACTTCGGCTCATCTTCCTCCAGCCCAAAGCCCGCAGGGCCAATCGACAATGGCGCGAGATTGCGCGGGCAGTGGTTGCATCCTTCCGGGCCGATGTCGCCAGAGCGGGAGCGGGTGCCGAGGTCGAACGCCTGGTCGAGGAACTGCTCGCAAGAAGTCCCGAATTCGCCACCTGGTGGCGCGAACATGAAGTGGTGTCGGCCAGTGAAGGCATCAAGCGGCTCAGCCTTGCGAATGGGAAAACGATCGCCTTTGAATTCTCATCCTTCACCATCGATACGCGACCCGACATGGCGATGATTGTCTATAATCCGGCAAGCGCGGCAGATGCACAACTGGCGCAGGAGGCCGTGGCCGAGGCCGCCGATAGGGAAATGGCCGCTTGATCGTAATTTTTTGCCGTGGCCCTAGCCATGACCTTATCATTTGATACGCTCAGCCCATCGATTCGGCTTTGCACAAAAGGAGCATAGGAATGGCGCATCACTTCAAGATCAAGAAGAACAAGGCTGGCGAGTTCGTGGCGTACTTCATGTACAATTCGGAAGCCATCTTCTGGACCGAAGGCTATTCCTCCAAGGCGAGCGCCAAGAACGCTATCGAATCGGTGAAGAAGAACGGACCCGGCGCGGAAACCGTCGACGAAAGCTGAAGCTACGCGCCTTCGCGTGCGATCTGATCGGCGGCGTCGCTGGCGAGCTGATCGACGCGCTCATTTTCGGCATGTCCGGAATGACCGCGTACCCAGTGCCAGGCGACTTCATGTCGTTCGGTTTGGGCGATGAGTTCATGCCAGAGATCGGCATTACGCACCGGCTTCCTGCTTGAATTGATCCAGCCGCGCTTTTGCCAGCCGTGGACCCACTTGGTGATTCCGTCGACCAGATAGCGGCTGTCGGTGTGAAGTTCGACACTGCACGGTTCGATCAGTGCCGCGAGCGCGCGGATCGCTGCGGTCATCTCCATGCGGTTGTTGGTCGTGTCCGGTTCTGCGCCCGACAATTCCTTCTCGTGGCGACCCATTCGTAGCAGCGCGCCCCAGCCGCCGGGGCCGGGATTGCCCTTGCAAGCGCCATCGGTGAATACTTCGACCTTTTTCATGATGATGAGGCCCCTAAACCAGATTCAGGCCTTGGCGAAAGCGTCTATTCCCATCTCGCGATAGATCGAGAGCCGACGCCAGAAATCCATCGGGTCCTTTCGCATGACCTGTGCATCGGCCGGTGTTTCGAGCCAATCCTCAGCGCGACTGGCGAGAAAGCGCAGGCAAGCCCTTTCGGCCAGCGCAGGAAGTGCGGCGCGCTCATCGCTCTCCAATGGCCTAACGCTGTCGTACCCCGTCATCAGCGCCTCGGAGAGATTGCGATGAAGGGAGCTGCCGTGCCGGTCGAAACACCATGCCGCATGAGTTACGGCCAGATCATAGGCCATCGCGCCATTGCAGGCGAAATAGAAGTCGATCAGCCCGGTTACCCTGTCGCCCAGCATCAGGACATTGTCGGGAAACAGATCCGAATGAATGATCGATTCGGGGAGGTTTTTCGGTTGGCGCCCGGCGATGTCGCGAGCAAGTTCGATTGCTTGAGCGAGCGCCGGATCGATTTTTGCAAGCCTCTCCTCCCCGCAGTTTTCGAGCATGGCGGTGCAGGCCGCGAGATCGAGATCGTCGGCACGGGAAAGCGGGAAATCGCGGGCCGCCTCGTGGATTTCAGCCAGCGCTGCCCCCACCGCACGGGCCTGGGCCGGGGTGGGGTTGCTCGGTGACACGCCCGGCAGGAATTCGATCAATGCTGCGGATTTGCCGGCAACTTTGCGGGATGCGGCACCGTCGCGGTCGTGAACAGTGGCTGGGACCGCACAGCCGCGTTGGGCAAGATGGTCGAGCAGGCCGAGGAAAAATGGCAGTTCGCCGGTGTCGATCCGCTTTTCGTACAACGTCAGGATGAAGCGCTGGCGTGAATCCCCTTTGCCGGTGGTTTCGACCAGCCAGTTGCTGTTGGAAACCCCCTCCGCGATCCCCTTGACCGAGACTAGCGCGCCGACATCGTAGGCGGCGACGAGGTCCGCGAGCTGTTCGGCACCGAGATGGGTATAAACGGCCAATTTAGTCCGCAAGCTCGCGTGGGAGCTTGAAGACCATTTTTTCTTCCGCCGCTGTGACCGGCTGCTCGTCGATTTCGCGCCATTGGGAGATGCGTGCGATCACCTCGCGCACCAGCGTTTCGGGGGCCGAAGCACCAGCAGTGAGGCCAAGCGTACCAACGCCCTCGAACCAATCGCGCTGGATGTCGCTTGCCCGCTGGATCAGCTTGGCATCGGTGCCGAGCCGCTCGGCGACTTCGACGAGACGCAGCGAGTTCGACGAATTGGGTGCGCCGATTACCAGCACGAGATCGCTCGCCGGGGCGATCCGCTTCACCGCTTCCTGGCGATTGGAGGTTGCGTAGCAGATGTCCTCTGCGCGCGGGGCGACAATCTGCGGGAAGCGTTCTTTGAGTGCCGCGACGATCTTGCCGGTGTCATCGACCGAAAGCGTGGTCTGGGTCAGAAAGGACAATTCGTCGTTTTGGGAGAAAGGTAGAATTGCGACATCCTTGACCGTTTCGACCAGCGTCATCGAGCCTTCGGGCACCTGTCCCATTGTTCCGATCACTTCGGGGTGTCCGGCATGGCCGATGAAAATGATGTGCTTGCCCTTCTCGATCAGCCGTTCCGCCTGGCGGTGAACTTTGCTCACCAGCGGGCAGGTGGCGTCGAGATAGAGCATCTCACGGCGCTGCGCTTCGGCGGGGACCGATTTGGGCACACCATGTGCACTGAACACTACGGGAGCGTCATCAGGTACTTCCTCGAGTTCCTCGACGAATACGGCGCCCTTTGCTTTGAGCGTGTCGACGACAAAGCGGTTGTGGACAATTTCATGCCGCACATAAACCGGCGCGCCATATTTCGCGAGCGCGCGTTCGACGATCTCGATTGCCCTGTCGACACCCGCGCAAAATCCGCGCGGTGCAGCGATCAGGAGGGTCAGGGCATGGCGCGACGTATCGACCGTGGCGTTTTCGGGAAAGGGGGCATTCATATCTCGCCCCCTAGCGCTTTGGCGCGCGTCAAGCTAGGGCGCGCGAGACCTGTGCCCCTCCGCAAGGAACCGATACGCAATGCTCAACCGATTCGTCCCGTCTTCCCGCCTGCTGTCATCGCGCATGATCGCGGTCGCCGCGCTTGGCCTCGCGTTGGCCGGATGTACGCGCAAGGGCGAAATCGTGCTCAACGAAGGCGTCGGCATTTCTGCGGTGCGCAGCCCGTGCCCGACGGTCGGTATCCCCGACTACACCGGCGACATCACTCTGTTCCGCCCCGGTGGCCAGAAACTCGCCAGCGATATCGACGTTACCGCGACAATGACGGACGTGCGCACGACCTGCGACGATACCGGTCCAAAGGTCTATGCGCAGGCGCAGTTCAATGTCTTCGCGCGGCGGGCCGATACGCATGGAGCGCGGCGGGTCGAGCTGCCGTATTTCGCCGTCGTACTTCGTGGCGGTAACGCCGTGGTCAGCAAGCAGGTCGGCAAGGTGACACTTAACTTCGCCGACGGACAGGCTCGCGCGCAGGCTCATGCCGAAGCAGGCGCCTATGTCGATCGCGCGGCGGCGACGCTGCCGGAAGATGTGCGCGAGAAGATTACCCGCCCGCGCAAGGCAGGCGATGCCGATGCCGCGGTCGACCCGCTGTCCGAGCCTTCGGTTCGTGCGGCCGTACAACAGGCCTCGTTCGAACTGTTGGTGGGCTTCCAGATGACTCAGGAACAACTCGCGTACAACGCGACTCGCTGACCCGAATTTGCCAAAGCTGCCGTGTAGCGGCAGTCGCCGGGGGCGGTCCTAGTGGCCGCCTGTTGCCAGTTCCGCAGAACGGATTTGTGTTGAGATGACCGAAACGCACACGCTTCACGCCACTTTCGCTACAAAAGTCGATGCGGTGCTCAACGCGCTTGAAATGGAAGGCGTGCTGCCTGCCGATTGCCCTCGTAACGGGGTGACGGTCGAGCCGCCGCGCGACGCTTCGCATGGCGATCTTGCCACCAATGCAGCGATGGTTCTGGCCAAGCCCGCGAAAAGCAATCCACGTGCGCTGGCGGAAAAGATCGTCACGCATCTCGCCGCCGATCCTGACGTCACAGAGACACAGATCGCTGGCCCCGGTTTTATCAACCTGCGGCTGACAGAGGATGCGTGGCGGCGCGAACTCAAGGCGATTGCCGCACTCGGTGCCGATTACGGTCGCTCATCCATGGGTGGCGGCCGAAAGGTGAATGTGGAATTCGTCTCAGCCAATCCCACAGGGCCGATGCACATGGGCCATTGCCGCGGTGCGGTGGTTGGCGATGCGCTGGCCGGCTTGCTCGAGGCAGCTGGGCATGAGGTGACGCGCGAATACTATATCAACGATGCCGGTGGGCAGGTCGATGTCCTCGCGCGTTCGGCGCACCTTCGCTATCGCGAGGCGCTGGGCGAGGATATCGGTGCGATTCCTGAAGGGCTCTATCCTGGCGACTATCTGGTCCCGATCGGGAAAACCCTCGCCGCCGAATATGGCGATCGCTTCGTCACGGCACCGGAAAGCGAGTGGTTGCCCCTGTTCCGAAAGCAGACGGTCGCGGCGATGATGGATATGATCCGCGCGGACCTCGACCTGCTGGGCATTCGTCACGATGTCTTCGCATCGGAAGCCGAATTGCAGGCCGCCGGTAAGCCGGAAGAGGCCGAAACATGGCTGCGCGCGCGCGACCTGGTCTATGATGGCGTGCTCGAAGCGCCCAAAGGCAAGGCGCCACCGGAGGATTGGGAGCCGGTCGAACTGCCGCTGTTCCGCTCCACCCAGTTCGGTGACGATCAGGATCGCCCGATCCGTAAATCGGACGGCAGCTGGACCTATTTTGGGGCCGACCTCGCTTATCACTTCCAGAAGGCCGAAAGCGCCGATGCGCTGATCGATGTCTGGGGCGCCGACCACGCCGGCACGGTAAAGCGGATCAAGGCCGCCGTCTCGGCACTGACCAAGGGCGCCGGGCGCGAGGTGCCGTTCGACGTCAAGCTGGTCCAGATGGTGCGCCTGCTGCGGGCGGGCGAGCCGGTCAAGATGAGCAAGCGCTCAGGCAAATTCGTGACGTTGGCCGATGTGGTCGAGGAAGTGGGCAAGGATGTGGTCCGCTTCACCATGCTGACCCGCAAGCCCGACGCGCAGATGGATTTTGACTTCGCCAAGGTGGTCGAAGCCTCGCGCGACAATCCGGTGTTCTACGTTCAATATGCCCATGCGCGCATTCGCTCGACCTTGCGCAAGGCAGGGGTTGAGCCATCAGCCGATCACCTTGACCGGCTTGTCGAGGCCGATCTCGCCCTGGTGCGCGAAGCTGCGCAGTTTCCGCGCGTGGTCGAAAGCGCGGCGCAAGCGCGCGAACCGCATCGAATTGCCTTTTACCTCAACGATCTGGCGGCGGCCTTCCACAGTTTCTGGAACGCGGGTAATGATGAACCCGGATTGCGGATCATCCAGTCGGATGACAACACTCTGACTGCTGCGCGCCTGTTCATGGCGGCGCAGGTCGCGCAAGTGATTCGCAACGGCCTCGCGATTCTGGGCGTCGAGGCGGTCGAGGAGATGTGACGATGGCGGCATGGCCCGAAGGGTCCGGCGGCATGGGTGAGTGGGAGCGCGGTTCATCTGCGCGCGAGCAGGAGCTTGCGCTGGAGGATGATGATCGCCTTCCTTGGCTCGAAAGCGACGAGGAAGACGAGCCAGCCGCCTATGACACCGGCAGGCTCGTCGGGCTGGGCCTAATCATGCTGGTCGTGCTTGCGCTTCTGGTCGGGGGAATTTGGTATTTGACCCATCGCGGTCTGTCGGATGGCCCACCTGCTGATGGTTCGTTGATCTCAGCACCCGAAGGCCCTTTCAAGGTGAGGCCGAGCGATCCCGGGGGCAAGATTTTCCCCGGCACAGGCGATACCAGCTTTGCCGTGGGCGAGGGCAAAACTGTCGAGGGGCGGCTGGCGGCAAATTCCGGGCCGCCTTCGCCGATTGCTTCGCTGACCGCCAGTCCCTCCGCAACGGCGTCGCCCACTGCAACAGCGACGGCAGATGCGAGCCTTCCGGGCGGAACAGCGGTGCAAGTCGGCGCTTATTCGAGCAAGTCCGATGCCGAGGCTGGTTGGCGCACACTGATGCGACAAACCAGCCTGCTCAATGGTGTGCACTACCGCATTATCGAAGGTCATGCCGATATAGGCCGTGTCTATCGTCTGCAGGCAGTCGGTGGCGATCATGCAGGCGCAGTCCAGCTCTGTGCCAAACTTTCTGCCGAGGGCATCGCCTGTCAGGTGAAGTGATCCGCGCCAGCAGGATGTTGTCTTCCGGCTTTTGCACATTTCGCATGGTTTCCCGACTTGCGCGCTACGGCCAAGGCTGCGAATTTGCGTTGCATGACACCCGCGATTTTCGGAGTTTCCGGCCCGCGTCTCACCGCTGACGAGAAGGCGTTTTTCGCCGACTGCGATCCCGTGGGATACATACTGTTCGCGCGCAATTGCGAGGACAAGGAACAGCTCCGCTCCCTGACGGATGACTTGCGCTCCATCCATGGGCGCGAGCATCTGGTCATCAGCATCGATCAGGAGGGCGGGCGCGTGCGGCGAATGAAGCCACCGGTTTGGATCGACCATCCTGCCGGCGGCGCTTACGCGGAACTCTATCGGCTTGCGCCTGCAAGCGCGATCGAGGCGGCGAGGGTCGGTGCCGAACTGATCGGGCGCGAGCTGGCCGAAGTCGGGATTACGGTGGATTACCATCCGCCACTCGACCTGCCCCAACCGGGGGCGCACGACGTGATTGGCGACCGGGCGCTGGGCACCGAGCCGATGCAGGTGGCTGCGCTTGGCAGGGCAATCCTCGATGGGCTGGGGCGTAGCGGCGTAGTCGGTTGCATCAAGCATATGCCCGGACATGGCCGCTCGACCACCGATACCCACAAATCGATGCCCACGGTGACGGCCAGCGAGGAGGAACTTGCGCACGATCTGGCGCCGTTCAAGGCTCTGGCGTCCACAAGTCTCATGGGTATGACCGGCCATCTGTTGTTTACTGCTTGGGACAGTGAGAACCCTGCGACACTTTCATTAAAGGTCGTGCGGAATATCATTCGCAAGGAAATAGGGTTCGACGGGCTGCTGCTGACCGACGACATCGATATGGAGGCGCTGTCGGGAAGCGTGCCCGAGCGAGCTGAAAGGGCGATTGCCGCCGGATGTGACGTGGTGCTCAATTGCTGGGCGAAAATGGACGAAATGATCGGTATCGTCGATCGGCTTCCTGCGCTTTCCGATGATGGGAGCCGCCGTCTGGCGCGGGTGCATGCTGCAATGGTCGATCCTGTCGAGCGATCGCCGATGGAGGAGTTGCTGGCGAAACGCGACAGCTTGCTTTCGCTCGTAGGAGCCAACGCATGAATGACGGCACGCTGTTGCATTCCTCGGGCGATATTTCGCTCGATGAGTGGAATGGCGTTGCAGTTGCTACTCAAACGGACGATTCGGCGCTGTATCTGGAGTTGGATGGTTGGGCGGGACCGCTTGACCTTTTGCTCGATCTGGCGCGACGCCAGAAGGTCGACTTGCGCTCGATTTCGATCCTCGCGCTGGTCGATCAGTACCTCGACTACATCGAGCAGGCTGAGGCGCTGAAGCTCGAACTGGCCGCCGATTATCTGGTGATGGCGGCTTGGCTGGCTTACCTGAAATCCGCCCTGCTGTTGCCGAAAGATGAACAGGAGGAGCCGAGCGCTGAGGAACTTGCGCTACGCCTGCAATTGCGGCTCCAGCGACTCGGCGCAATGCGTGAGGCGGCGGCGCGCCTCATGGCGCGCGATCGCATCGGCCGCGACGTGTTCCTCCGCGGTGCACCGGAAGGTCTGGAAATCGCACGGCGCACGCGCTGGCGCTGCGATCAGTTCGCTCTGATCGAGGCTTATGGACGGGTGAAGGCTCGGACGGCTCCAGCCGTTCATATGGTGCGCGAACGTCCGGTGATGACGCTGGAGAGCGCAATATCGCGTGTATCGGCGATGCTTGGGGTGACACTCGAATGGCGGCAGCTGGAAGATTTTCTCCCGCCCCATGCCGACCCACAGCTAAGGCGCTCTGCGCTTGCATCGAGCTTCGTTGCCGCGCTCGAACTTGCGCGACTGGGCAAGGCGGAACTCGATCAGGACGAAGTATTCGGCCCCCTCCGTCTGCGGCGACCGCAATGAGTGCCCCGCTCGAACGCGCGCTCGAGGCGGCGCTGTTTGCGGCTGAAGAACCCATAAGCATCGATTCGCTGTCCGAGATGTTGGGTGGTGCCGCGAAAGAGGACATTCGCGAGTCCCTGTCACATCTGGTGGGCCATTATGAGGAGCGCGGTATCCATCTGGTCACACGTGGAGGGCGATGGCATTTCGAGACTGCGCCGGACCTCGCCCATCTCCTGCGCAGAGAACGCGAGCAACAGCGCAAGTTGAGTCGCGCTGCGACCGAGGTGCTGGCAATCGTGGCTTATCACGAGCCGGTGAGTCGCGCCGAAATCGAAGCCATTCGGGGCGTGCAGACTTCCGGTGGCACCCTCGATGTACTGATGGAGGCTGGGTGGGTACGGATCGCCGGACGCCGCGAGGTTCCGGGGCGCCCGACCATCTATGCGACAACTCCCGAGTTTCTCGATCATTTCGGCTTGTTCAGCCGCAAGGACCTGCCCGGTCTTAATGAATTGCGTGCTGCGGGGCTGCTCGATCCGGTGGAAGAAGCGTTTGAGGCTTTGATGGGTGATGGCGAAGATGACCCCGGTTCGGGGACAGGCGACAGCGCTGATTAATCTGGCCTGTGATACTGGCAATTCCTGCTTTTCTGGCCTAAGTGGGTAAGCGATAGTAATGCAGGAAAGGCACCTGCCTTTCGGAGATTTTTTTATGGGTGGTCTATCAATCTGGCACTGGCTGGTCGTTTTGGCGATCGTGCTGGTTCTGTTCGGGCGCGGTCGTGTGTCGGATATTATGGGTGAATTCGGCAAGGGTATCAAAAGCTTTAAGGACGGCTTGAACGAAGACGAGCAGAAGCAGAAGGCCTCGCAGCATATCGAAGGCCCGCAGCACGAGGCGAAGCCAGCCAGCGAAGCGGCCAAGGATCCGCAGCCGGCGGAGCGTGCCGAACGGCGCAATTGATTTCCTTACACTTCTGAGGACGCTCCTCGATGTTCGATGTTGCCCCCTCGGAGCTCTTGCTTGTTGCCATTGTCGCGCTGATCTTCATCGGCCCGAAGGATCTGCCGTTCGCCTTGCGCACGCTTGGGCGTTGGGTCGGTCAGGCGCGGCGCATGTCGAACCATTTCAAGGCTGGGGTCGACGCGATGATCCGCGAGGCGGAGATGGCCGAGATCGAGCGTGAATGGCGCGAACGGAATGAGCGTATCATGGCAGAGCATCCCGATGCCGAGGCGCATGACGAGCAATCGGCCCAAACGATCGAAGAGCCTCAAATGGAACCAATCGATCGTGCGAGCGATCCCGATGCGGCTGCAAAAGCCGCCAGCGCCCGTGCGCAACCTGACTCGTCTCGGAATCCGGCGGTCGAAAAGCCTGAATCGACCGGTGACGAGCCGCAATTGCCCCTGAGCGAGTCAGGTGAAGTGAAACGCTGATATGGGGATCATCAAGGACATCGACGAAACACAGGCGCCCCTGCTCGACCATCTGATCGAACTTCGCGCCCGACTGATGCGCGCAGTGCTTGCGCTGGCGCTGGCATTTTTCGTGTGCCTTTATTTTGCCCGCGATATCCTCGCGTTTCTCGTGCATCCGCTGACCGAAGCGTTTCCGCCGGGGCAGGGGCGTCTGGTCTACACCAAGCTATACGAACAGTTCTTCGTCGAATTGAAGGTCGCGCTGTTTGCAGCCTTTTTCATCAGCTTTCCGATCATTGCCAACCAGATATGGGCGTTCATCGCACCGGGGCTCTATGCGCGCGAGAAGAAGGCGTTTTTGCCCTTCCTGATCGCTACGCCCGTGTTGTTCGCACTGGGTGGCTCGCTGGCCTATTTCGTGGTCATGCCGACCGCGTTTCACTGGATGCTGGGCTTCCAGGGCGATGTCGGCGGGCTGTCGGTAGAAGCACTCCCTGCAGCTGGCGATTACCTCAGCCTGGTGATGCAATTCATTCTGGCATTCGGTATCAGTTTCCTGCTGCCGGTGCTGTTGCTGCTGCTCAATAGGGCCGGGATCGTACCGCGCAGCAGGTTGGCTGGTGCGCGGCGCTACATGATCGTGTTTGCGTTCGTTGTCGCAGCTGTCGCAACTCCGCCGGATGTGATGTCACAGCTAATGCTCGCCGTGCCTCTGATCCTGCTGTTCGAAGGGTCGATGATCCTGATGCTGGTGCTGGAGCGCCGTGACCGGAAACGGGAAGCGAAAGAATCGAAGGTGCCGGCTGTGATCGAACCTGAGAGTGACGAATAGAGTGCATTGCTGACGGCCTCTAAGTCTTTTCCAGAACGTCCGAAACAACGCTTTAAAGTACGCCGCTTCCGATGCTCAGTCGGATCACCGCGATAAACAGAATGACCAGGCACAGATTGCGCCCTGAGCGGTGGCTCGACATCTGGCCAACAATCACGCCTACGGCGATCAGTGGCAACGCGAACCAATTGACCCAGCCAAGGAAGGGAATGGTTGCGGGGATTACCAGCACCAGCGAAACAAGCCCGAACAGCCATGCGAGAATATTGAGCATGTGTTGTAGATAGGTAATACAGTAAGTCTGCGCAAGAGCCTGCCTAAGGCACGAAGAATGGTTGCATTTTGCAATGGGGGGTTCACAAAGCCTGGCCATAACAAGCACAGATTTCGCGTTCAGGAAGAGGAACTCCATGCCACAGACAGCTCTCGACAATATCTCTTTGTCACGTCGCGCCCTGATCCGCTCCGGAGGTTTGCTGGCGGGCAGTGCTGTGCTCGCAGCGGGTGCCGTCCCGCACCGTGTGCTGGCGCAGGGCGATCATGCCGGGATGCATTGGCCGCATGTCGGCGAACTTATCGACAGCTATGTCGATCCCCGCAAGCTCGCCAACATGGTGGCCGCGCTGGGCTGGGGCACACAGGATCCTCAGGTCATCGCAAAGGGTGATCTGGCTATCGGGCAGGATACACCCGCCGGGATCGACAGCCTTTATCGTATCTATTCGATGACCAAGCCGATCACAGGCATGGCGGCGATGATGCTGATCGACGCGGGCAAGATGGGGCTCGACCAGCCACTCTACGAAATCCTTCCAGCCTTCAAGAACATGATGGTGCAGAAGGTTTATGACGGCCCGGTCACCCCGGACAATCTCGAACCGGCCAAGCAGCCGATCACCATTCGCATGTTGCTGACCCACACGGCTGGGCTGGGCTATTCGATTATTCAGAAAGGTCCGATCAAGGATCTTTACGATGATCGTGGCCTCGTACCCGGGCAGGTCAGCCGCTTGCCTTTACCCGAGCTTGGACGGGCCAAGCCGGTTGAAGGGCTGGCCAATTTTGCTGACGAACTCGCCAAGGTTCCTTTGGTGCTGCAACCAGGTGAGAAGTTCAGCTATTCGGTCGGTCTCGACCTGATGGGGCGGGTCATCGAGGTCGTCAGCGGAATGCCGTTCGACGAATTCCTGCGCACCAAGATATTCGAACCTTGCGGCATGGGCAGCACTTTCTTCCAGGTTCCGGAAAAGGATGTCGGTCGCCTGACGACCAACTATGCCGTAGTCAGCGGAACACTGTTTCCGATCGATCCGGCGGCGTCCTCAATCTATCTCGACAAGCCGGCCTTCCCGTTCGGCGGGGCGGGACTGGTGTCTAGCCCTCGCGATTACGACCGTTTTCTCGAGATGCTGCTGAACTACGGCACGATCGACGGCACGCGAGTGATGACCGAGCGAGCGGTTCGGGTCGGCACTTCCAACCTCCTGCCCAAGGGGGCGATCACCAAGGGCACGTGGATCGAAGGACAGGGTTTCGGAGCGGGCGGCCGCGTGTCCGATGGCGCATACGGATGGGGCGGTGCGGCGGGCACAGTAGCCTTCGTCAGCTACAAGGCCGGGTTGCGGGCTGGCATGTTCACCCAATATATGCCCTCCGATGCCTATCCCATCCATTCCGCCTTCCCTGCGGCCGTGTTGAAGGATCTGGCCGGGATGCAGATGAAGAAGGCTGCTTGAGGAAAGCGATACAATGATTGCCTTTACCGGCTCGCATATCGATCGCGCCGACAACCTCCGGGCCGATCCCGAAGCCTTGGCGCAAATGCTGAATTGGCGGGCGCGTTTGCTGGCGCTGGAAGGGTTGATGCCGGCTATCGACGATGACGGCGCTCTGGTGTGGACGACGCTGGCCGATGCTTCCGACGACGCGGAACTGGTTTTCCTCGGCCTCGACGACGGGCGCGCCTGTTTCGTCGCGGTGCCGGACAAGGGCGATGCCGGACCGCGCCTCGCCAACCCGGCAGTTTGGCAGGCGATGACTTTGCTCTCGCCTCAGGATCTGGCGATCTATGGCGGGGCGAGGAGCCTCGTAGACTGGCATGCGCGTCACAGATTTTGTCCTAATTGCGGAAGTGGGACCAAGATCGCAAAAGGCGGCTGGCAGCGTGACTGCACCGATTGCGGTGCGCCCCATTTTCCGCGCACGGACCCTGTCACGATTATGCTGGTGGAGCATGACGGGGACTTACTGCTTGGGCGCGGTCTCAATTGGCCTGAAGGGCGTTATTCGACGCTGGCGGGATTTGTCGAACCCGGCGAAAGCATCGAAGAAGCGGTGGCGCGCGAAGTGCTGGAGGAAACCGGCGTCACCGTGCGCGACGTGAGCTATGTCGCCAGCCAGCCATGGCCGTTTCCCTCGCAACTGATGCTGGGCTGCCACGGGCGGGCTGACGGCCGGGACATTACGCTCGATACGACCGAGTTGGCGGATGCCAGGTGGTACTCACGCGAGGAGGTGAGGGGCGCGCTGGCAGGCGATGGCCCCTTCATCGCGCCGCCCGCCGAGGCAATAGCCAATCATTTGCTGAATTGGTGGATCGACCGATGAACGCACCGCAACCGCTCACCATCGATATCTGGTCGGATGTCATGTGCCCTTGGTGCCTGGTCGGTTGGGGCAATCTCACCCAGGCGCTTGAGCAGCTTGAGGGGGAGATCGAAGCGGAGGTCCGCTGGCACGCCTTCGAACTCAATCCCGATATGGCTGCGGCAGGCGAGGAGCGTACTGCCCACATCGCCCGCAAATACGGTCGCACCATCGATCAGTCGCGCGACGTGCAGGACCGGATGCGTGAGGCGGCGCAATCTGCCGGTGTCTCGCTCGACTATGATGGTGCGGAGCCCGCGCCCCCGGCAATGATGTGGAACACCTTTGCTGCACACAAGCTGCTGACCTGGGCAGGTGAGGCGCATGGAAGTGAGCGGCAAACCGCGCTCAAGCTCGCGCTCTTTGCCGCGCATTTCCACCACCGCCGCCCAATCGGCGAGCGTGAGGAGTTGCTTGCAATTGCCGTCGAGCAAGGGTTCGATCGTAAGGGTGCAGAGGCTGCACTCGACAGTGCAGAACTGGCGCAGCAGGTTCGCGCGGAAGAACGTGCCGCATGGGACATGAACATCACAGGCGTTCCGGCGATGATCGTTGCCGGAAAATTTCTGATCCCCGGAGCCCAATCGAGCAAGGTCTACGTCGACACTCTCAAGCGAGTGGCGCAAAAACTCGCCGACTGAGGTTCACTGCACCAACAAGCGGAAACCCGATACGGTCAGCACCGCTGCCAGCGCGATCCTGAGCAGTTTGTCCGGCGCGCGGCTCGACAGCAGGCTGCCCACGATCACGCCGGGGATCGAGCCGATCAGGAGATTGGCGAGCAGGGCAAAGTCGACCTTGCCCAGCAGCCAGTGACCCAGCCCTGCAATCAGCGCCAGCGGTACGGCATGGGCGATATCGGTACCGACGATCCGCGCGATGGGCGCGCGCCGATAGAGCATGACCAGGATAGTCGCCCCGATAGCGCCGGCTCCGATTGACGAAATCGTCACCAGCACACCGAGCAATACGCCGAGGACGATCGTCGGCATTGCGGCCTTGTCGCGTTCGGCCGCGGGTAGCGGATGGGTTGCGCCGTAAGCGAGCAGCTTGCGCTGGAACATCAGTCCGGTTGCGGTCACCAGTAGCATCGCGCCGAGCACCGTTATGATCACCTTGTTCGCGTTGTCTCCGATGCGAACGAAGCTGGCCAGCGCGCCCAGCGTCACGATTGCCGCCGGGACACTGCCGATTGCGAGCCTGCGGAATATGCGCCAGTCGACGGTCTGCCGGTGATGATGCACCGCCACCCCGACGAGTTTGGTGACAGCGGCGAAAAGCAGGTCCGTTCCGACGGCGGTTTGCGGGCTTACGCCGAACATCAGGACCAGCAGCGGTGTCATCAGCGAACCGCCGCCAACGCCGGTCAAGCCGACGAGTGTTCCGACCAGGAGGCCCGCTACCGCATGCGGCAGGTCGAGCGCGGCGAAGAGGTCCATCGCGCCGATTTATCCGAGCCAGAAAGGCCGGCCGAGATAATACTGCTATCGGTTCGGCAATTAAATCAGCCCGAGCTTCTGCAGCTTTCCGGCCATTGCGCCCGGCATGACGTCGCCCAGGTCCTCGCCATCGGCCAGGTCGCGCGGTGCATTTTCGGGCTTGAGATAGCGCCAACCCTGATGCGCGCGCTTGGGGAGCGGGTGAACCGGTATCAAGCGTGGTTCCAGATTGATGAACCAGCGCCCGTTGTCCTGCTGGGTGAAACCGATGATCGGCGACCGCGCGACGAGATTGTGTTCGTGGACCCAGAACAACGACCCGCCGATGCATTCTTCCCATCGGGTCGGGCGATAGCGTGTGTTGACCGACATCCGCTGGCGATTGGCGAACCATTCCTCGATATCGGCATAGCTTTTCGCCCCGAAGGCGATCTTGGTCAGATGCAGTGGCATTATGTGCCGAGATAGGTCGGCGACGGAAATGCTCAAGCTATGCCGCACAAAATCTGACATGCGCGAGTTGCGCGATTCTGGGATTACATCCGCTGCGAAATTCCCTTACGCGTGATCTACCTGAGGGGGTGTGAAATGCCGAACGAGACGATTGCCAGGCAGCCTTCGGCTGACCGAACGCTGTATACGCTGCAAGCGGGTAGGGGCATTGCCGCAATGGCGGTCGTTGTGCGCCATGCTACGCAGGCTATCGAAAACGAAGGTTTTGCAATCCCCTATTATTTGGGCGTTATCGGCAACTTTGGTTACCTTGGCGTGGACTTTTTTTTCGTGCTGTCCGGCTTCATCATTTATTACGTCAATCACAATCGCGTCGGTCAAAACTCCTTCGCCAGCTCCTATCTGCGCAGCCGATTGGTTCGGATCTATGTACCCTACCTTCCGATCGGCATCGCCGTGGCGCTGGCATATCTCACGATCGGGAAAAATGCGGCCGGTGCCAACGATTGGAACTGGTTCTCAACTCTGACACTGCTTCCAAGCCTCGATCGACCTGCTCTCGCGCTGGCATGGACTCTACAGCATGAAGTCATATTCTACGTCGTTGCGCTTCTTTGCTTTTTGTCCGGAAGATTCATCATATCTTCGATATTATTGAGCTTGGCGCTGTTTGCATACGGCCTGTTCAATATGACCGATGTAAAGGCTATGGGACTTGTCGATCTCGAATTTCTTTTCGGAATCATTGCTGCGTGGTGCTTCGTCAATGGAAAGGGGCCGAACAATCTTGTATTGATTGCGGTAGGTATCGTTTTTCTGGGAATGTATTTCTGGATCGACAATCGTTTTTATTCGGTAGTGTTCGGGCTGGGTCTCGCTTTGTTGATCCTGCCGATTGTCAGGCTGGAACATTCGGGACGAATTGCTATTGGCCCGGTACTCAAGCTTTTCGGCAATGCCTCTTATGCAATATATCTCATTCACTACCCTCTGGTGAACAATCTAGCGCGTCGTATCGATGGAGTGGATAGCTTATTTTTGTGGGTGATATTGATTGCAATTTCGGCGGTTGCAGGCATTTCGTATCACAAGCTTTTCGAAGCACCTGCCCTACGATTGATCAGGCCGTTGATTTCGAGAAGTAGTCAGGAATCCCGTCTACAGCGTCAAAGCTAATCGACGTGCACTCTACCCTGCTACATCAGGAACAGCGTTGCCAGACCAAGGAAGCTGAAAAAGCCGATCACATCTGTCATGGTGGTGACGAACACGGTTGAGGTGTGTGCCGGGTCGATGCCCATGCGATCCATCGTCACCGGGATCAGCACGCCCGCCAACCCGGCCGTCACCGATTCCACGACCATCGCGCCCCATAGCACCGCCGCCAGTTTGGGATCGTGGTACACCGCCATGCAACCGATCGCCATGAACAGGCCGAGTCCGAAGCCGTTGGCCAGTGCGATGGTCAGTTCGCGCATGATCATGCGCCAGGTGTTCGAACTCGTGAGCTGGTTGGTTGCCAGTGCGCGTACCACCACCGCCATTGTCTGGGTGCCGGCATTACCGCCCATGCCCGACACGATGGTCATGATCGCGGCGAGCGCGGCGATCCGCTGGATCGTGCCTTCGAAGGCGGCGATCACCGCTGCGGCCGCAATGGCTGTCCACAGGTTTATGAACAGCCACCACATGCGCCCGCGAATAGTGCGCGGCAGCGGTTCGTTGATGTCGCCGTCGCCTGCACCCGACATCAAGAGAGCGTCCTCGCCCGCTTCCTCGGCGATGATATGGACAACGTCGTCGACCGTCAGCTGTCCGACCAACCGCCCGCTGGAATCGATCACGGCGGCGCTGATCAGGCCGTATTTCTGGAACATGTTGCCGACCTCTTCCTGGTCGAGGCTGGCGGCAATCAGGGTCTGGTCGCGCTTCATCACATCGGCGAGCGGGATGTTGCGCGGCGTGGTCAGCACCCACGACAGCTGGCAGGTGCCGACCGGGTGGTGGCGCTCGTCGACCACGAAGACTTCGTAGAACTCGCTCGGCAAATCCTCGCCGGTGCGCATGTAATCGATCAGGTCGCCAACGGTCAGGTGTTCCGGAACCGCGACGAAATCGCGGCTCATCAAACGCCCGGCGGTCTCTTCCGGGTAAGACAGCGCGCTTTCGATCGCGGCGCGGTCTTCGGGCTCGAGCTCGGCCAGCACCGCGCGCTGGTCGGCCTCGTCGAGATCCTCGATCAGCTGGACGGCATCGTCGGTTTCCAGCTCGCCCGCGATTTCCGCGACGGCCGATGCGGGCAGCGCCTCGAGCATATCCTCGCGCACGAAGTCGTTGAGGTGCGCGATGACGTCCGAACTCATCAAATCGGTGATCGCGGTCACCAGTTCGCGTCGCTCGTCGCGTTCGAGCAGCTCGATAAGGTCGGCGATATCGGCTTCGTGGAGCGGCTCGACCAGCTCGTACACCGCTTGCCGATCGCCCTCGTCCAGCGCATCGGTGACGCGGCGCACGAATTCGGGCTTGAGGATATTGTCCTCGTCGTGCCGCTCGTCGTCGATCCGGTCGTCCGGGCGCGCCTCTTCGCTCGCCGGGGACTCGGCGATCAGCTCTTCGTCGAGGGGCGCGTCCTCAGCCATCGCCCATGGCGTCTAGGCGCGGCAATGCGAAAAGCAAGCAGGGTAAGCACGATGGGGTGACAAAAGCGCCCTTGCGCCTGTAGGGACGCGCGCAAAGGAGATTCATTCATGGCCGACAAACTTACATTCACCCTCGATACCGGAGACGGCGAGAACAAGGACGTTGTGATCAAACTGCGCCCCGACCTTGCACCGGGCCATGTCGAGCGTATCACCACGCTCGCGAACGAGGGTTTTTATGATGGCGTGGTGTTCCACCGCGTGATCCCCGGCTTCATGGCGCAGGGCGGCGATCCGACGGGTACCGGCATGGGCGGCAGCGACAAACCCGACCTCAAGGCCGAATTCAACAGCGAACCGCACACGCGCGGCACCTGTTCGATGGCCCGCACCCAGGTGCCCGACAGCGCCAACAGCCAGTTCTTCATCTGCTTCGATGATGCCGAATTCCTCGACGGGCAATACACCGTCTGGGGCCAGGTCGAGAGCGGCATGGAACACATCGACGCGCTGCCCAAGGGCGAGCCGCCACGCGAGCCGGGCAAGATCGTCAAGGCGACCGTTGGCTGATCATTTCGCGGATAGTCTCGCGCGTCTGGCCGAGGTGATGGCTGATGCGCGAGACCCTTGGTGGATCATCGGGAGCGCCGCGGTGAAGCTGCTCGGTGGTGAGCCGGGAAGAATCGCGGATATCGATGTGATCGTGTCGCGCTGCGATCTGGAGGCCCTTTACCAGCGTATTCCGCTGCGAGACGCGCGCGATGCAGGTAAGGCCATTTTCAGATCGGAAAGGTTCGGATTGTGGAACGCTCCGGAACTTCCGATCGAATTCATGGCCGGGCTTGAAGTGCTGAACGAAGGAAGCTGGCTGAAGGTGCAGCCGCAGACGAGGCAGCAGATTTTCACGCGCAACACGGCGCTTTATGTCCCCGAGGCCGCCGAAATGATCGGGATTTTAATCAGCTTCGGGCGAGATAAGGATTATCGCAGGGCGGCCACTCTCAGCGGGTGATTGAACCTGCGGGGGAAGGTCGCTAGAGCGCCCATTCTCATGAAACAGACCACCGCCCCTAAGACCTACCGGGTCAAAAGCTTCGGCTGCCAGATGAACGTCTATGATGGCGAGCGCATGGGCGAAATGCTCAGCGCGCGCGGGATCGTGCCTGCGCCCGAAGGCGAGGAGGCGGATCTGGTGGTGCTCAACACCTGCCATATTCGTGAGAAGGCGGCGGAGAAGGTCTATTCGGACATCGGGCGGCTGACCAAGGCCGGGCGTGCGGCGGGCAAGGAGCCGCTGATCGCGGTCGCCGGTTGCGTCGCGCAGGCCGAGGGCGAAGAGATCATGGCGCGCAGCCCTGCGGTTTCCATGGTCGTCGGCCCGCAGGCCTATCACCGCCTGCCCGAAATGCTCGACAGGGCGGTGCAGGGCGAACGAGCGACCGATACTGACATGCCCGCAATCGCCAAGTTCGCGGCCTTGCCCGAACGGCGCGCATCGCCGCCCGCCGCTTTCCTCACCGTGCAGGAAGGCTGCGACAAGTTCTGCACCTATTGCGTGGTGCCCTATACGCGCGGCGCGGAAATATCACGCCCTTACAGCGATCTGGTCACCGAAGCTCACAGGTTGGTCGACGGCGGGGCGAAGGAAATCACCCTGCTCGGCCAGAATGTCAGCGCGTGGAGCGGTGAGGATGCCAAGGGCAGGGCGGTGGGCCTCGCAGCCCTGATCCGCGACCTTGCCAAGATCGATGACCTCGCGCGCATCCGCTACACCACCAGCCACCCGGCCGACATGGACGACGATCTGATCGCCGCGCATGGCGAGATCGACAAGCTCATGCCGTTCCTCCATCTGCCGGTGCAGGCCGGAAGCGACCGCGTGCTCAAGGCGATGAACCGCAGCCATACGGTCGAAAGCTACCTCAAGCTGCTCGAGCGCTTCCGCACGGCCCGCCCGGATCTGGCGCTTTCGGGCGATTTCATCGTCGGCTTTCCCGGCGAGACGGACGCGGAATTCGAAGAGACGCTGGCTCTGGTCGATGCAGTCAAATACGCGCAGGCGTTCAGCTTCAAATACAGCCCGCGCCCCGGAACGCCCGCCGCCACGATGGAGGGGCAGGTGGCGAAAGAGGTGATGGACGACCGCCTCAAGCGGCTCCAGAGCGCGCTGAACCGCGAGCAACTCGCTTTCAATCGCGCGAGCAGCGGGCAGCGTTGCCAGGTGCTGGTCGAACGGCGCGGCAAGCGTGAAGGCCAATGGCTAGGCAAATCGCCCTGGCTGCAATCGGTGTGGTTCGAGGCGGACTGCCAGATCGGCGATCTCGTCGAGGTGCAACTGGGGGACGCCGGCCCCAATTCGCTCGAAGGCCGCGTGCTGGCCCCGGCGAACGCCTAGTCAAGTTTCTCCAGCGGCCCGGCGGCAATAATTTCGGTCCCGATCGTATCGACAGGGGCGGCGGGTTTGACTGTCGGATTGCTGGCGTATTTCGTCCCGTCGAAGGGTACGCGCATGATCTGTTCGGGCGCGCCGCCGCCGTAGGTAGTGATGGCCAGATCACGCATGCCGTGGCTGCTGGTGTCGAGCACACCCACCGGGAGCTGGCTGACCGAAATGTCGCCAATCCTGTCGAAACCGTCCGGCTTGACTTTCAGCACATCGAGATTGCATCCGCCACTCCCGCACACCATCGGTCCGCCGACATAGACCAGAACTTCCTTGGCACCGTCGTCATCCAGATCGGCCTCGCCCCAGCGGATCATCAAGGGGCCCATGTCGGGATTGCTCGCTTTGACCCAGCTTTCCACGCGCTGCTTCATTGCATCCCAACTCGCGGCGGGAGTTGAGGTTTGCGATGGGGCGGGCGGCGATATGGTGGCGACGGTTTCCGTCGACGTCGCGGCAGGCTGGCCGGATTGCGCGCTGCAACCCGCCAGCACGCTCACAGCCAAGACGCCGATTGCGCGATGTAGTTTCGGCATGATTATTTCCCTCCAGTCAGGCTGCAATGTGCTCCGGTTCAGGTTACTACACAAGCGAAAGGCCCCGCCACCAGGGCGAGGCCTATGCCGGAGGAACAGTCGATCAACGCAGGAAGAAGTTGCTGTAAACTTCCAGAATGCGTCCATTGCGGGTGTTCACCAGCGCTACGTCGTTGCCGTAACGCACCCAGCGTTCGTAGCCGTATCGGGGATGCGGCAGCCGCAATTCCACCGGATTGGCTACCCAGTAGCGCTGCGTGTAATAAGCACCGGGAAGGGCGTGCCCCACTCTCAACGGGCGATAGGTGAAACCGCGCGGCCCGACGTATGCCCGCATCTTATAGGCGTTGGGATGTTCCCGGCGCCAGTTACGCCAGTCGCCGCGCCACGCTTTTTGATCGTTGCGCAAATCGCGCCGGTCGTCGCGGGCCATGCGATGACGGCCTTCGGCGCGATCGGCACGCATATCGGCCCGATCCTTCTGGACCTGCGCCTGATCCTGGCGGAGCGTTTCGCGATTTTGCGCCTGTGCTGCAACAGGCAGCGCCAGAGCCGCAGTAACGAGAGCGATGGTAAGCGTCTTCATAGTGGTCTTCCTTGAACGGCGACACTCGATCCAACAGAAGTTCCGTTATGCGAGCGCCGATTGATACTCATGAAAACGAACGCGGCTTGCGAACCGCTCCCGAGAATTGCGACGAAGCGATTGAAATTTCGACCAACCGATGAACCTCAGCTTTCCGTTGGCAATTTCCGGCCGCATTTGCTGCCAAACGATGACTTTCCACGATTCAGAGCAGGGGGTGCGCTTGTTTGCCGCCGAATAGCGCGTATCTTCAATTGGCAACCCTATCCGAAAGGAGCGCATGGCTCGCAAACCCGCAAACGTCCCGGCGGCGCATGGTGCCAAGGGATCAATCAAAGGTCAGGGCAAACAGTCCGCCTCTGTTGTGTCTCATCCGCAGCGCGAAATACGCCGTGCACAAGCCGATGTCAGCTTTGACAACCAGAGCTTGTTGGGGGCCTTGTTCGGCCAGTTTGATGCCAATCTGGTGCAGGTCGAAAACCGGCTCGGCGTATTCATTTCCGCACGCGGCGAGCGGGTTCATATCGAAGGACCAGAAGATAGCGTCGCGCGCGCGCGCGATGTGCTCAAGGCGATGTACGATCGACTGGCGCTGGGTCAGGATCTCGATGCCGGGGCGATTGAATCGCTGATCGCCATGTCCAACGAACCCACGCTCGACGGGATCATCAGCGGCACCATCGACACGCCACCGATCATGATCCGCACGCGTCGCAAGACGATTGTCCCACGCAGCGCGATGCAGGCGACGTATATGCACTCTCTCTCGCGCGACGACATCATCTTTGCGCTCGGCCCGGCGGGCACTGGCAAGACCTATCTCGCCGTGGCCCAGGCGGTGGCGCAATTGATGACCGGCAGCGTCCAGCGGTTGATTCTGTCGCGTCCGGCGGTGGAAGCGGGCGAGAAACTGGGATTCCTGCCCGGTGACATGAAGGACAAGGTCGATCCCTACCTGCGGCCGCTTTACGACGCGCTGTACGACTGCATGCCGCCCGAGCAGGTCGAACGACGGATTGCCAGTGGCGAGATCGAGATCGCGCCGATCGCCTTCATGCGCGGGCGCACGCTGGCGGATGCTTTCGTGATCCTTGACGAGGCGCAGAACACCACGCGCGAGCAGATGAAGATGTTCCTCACCCGCTTTGGCCAGAACAGCCGGATGGTGATTTGCGGCGATCCGCGTCAAGTCGACATTCCGGGCGGCGACCGTATGAGCGGGCTCGCGGATGCCGTGACGAAGCTCGAGGGCGTCGAAGGCTTCGGCACAATCCGCTTCACCGCTGCTGACGTAGTTCGCCATCCGATTGTGGGCCGAATCGTCGAGGCTTATGAGGGAACGGGCGAAACGGCGTGAATTTCGACATTGAAATCGACGGCTGGCCCAAGGATTATGATTGGGCCGATCTGGCCGAGCAGGCGATGGAGGCCGCCGAAGCGGTCGAGCCACTGCTTGCAAACGAGCGTCTTTCGGCCAGTCTGCTGTTTACGGTCGACGAGGAAGTTCATGCGCTCAATCGCGAGTGGCGGACCAAGGACAAGCCGACCAATGTCCTGTCTTTTCCGATGCTGACCCGCGCCGAACTTGAGGCGATGGAGCAGAAGGGCGGACCCGAAATGCTCGGCGATATCGCTCTGGCGCTGGAAACCTGCGAGCGTGAAGCTGCCGAGAAAGGGCGCAAACTCGAACAGCACGCGGCGCATCTGATCGTTCACGGGCTGCTGCACCTTGCCGGGCACGACCATGTCGAAAGCGACACGCAGGCCGAGGCAATGGAGGCATTGGAGATCAAGGCGCTTGCGCAAATGGGGGTGTCGGACCCATATGGGGATCGCGACTAGAGGGAGCGCGTTAGGGGGCCATGCCCGACCATTCATCCTCCGCGGGAGACGCGGACAGTAGCAGCGGGCTGTGGCCCGCGATCAAGAAATTTTTCGATGCCGAAACCGGCGAGAGGTCCTTGCGCGCCCAGCTTGAGGAGCAACTCGACGAGGCTGAGCACGATGATGCGGAAAGCAGTGGCGAGCCGGCCAAGGGCGATTTGTCATTGGTCGAGCGCCAGATGTTGCGCAACCTGCTTCATTTTTCGGAGCACGATGCCGACGATATCGCTGTGCCGCGCGGTGAGATCACTGCCGTGCCATCTACCGCGACCTGGGATGAAGTGGTCGAGGCCTTTGCCGAACAGGGTCATTCGCGGATGCCGGTCTACGAGGGGCAGCTCGACGACGTTATCGGGATGCTGCACATCAAGGATGTTTTCACGATCCTGGCGCGCGGTGAGCCATCACCGACGGACTGGAAGACGCTGATGCGCCAACCCCTTTATGTCCCGCAATCGCGTGGTGCGCTCGACGTGCTGGCGGATATGCGCGCGGCTCACACCCATCTTGCAATCGTGCTTGACGAGTTCTCTGGAACCGACGGGCTCATCACGATTGAGGATCTGGTCGAAGAGATCGTCGGAGAAATCGAGGACGAGCACGATGAAACTCCGGAAGAAATGTTCGTCGAGATCGAGGACGGTATTTGGGATTGCGACGCCCGCGCCGAACTGGAGGATGTCGCTGAACATATCGACCCACGTCTGGGCGAGGTCGAGGAATCGGTCGATACGCTGGGGGGACTGACCTATGTGTTGGCCGAGCAGGTGCCACCGGTGGGGGCGGTGATCGATCATCCCTCAGGCTGGCATATCGAAGTGATCGATGGTGATGAAACTCATGTGACGCGCCTGCGCCTCCATGCACCCGATACCGACATTGTGCAGCAGGATGGCTGACCTCTCGACAAGTCGAGTGCATATCGCCAAGGGGGCGCGGCCATGGTGAACCGTCGTCTTCCCCCTTTGCGTGCCCTTGAGGCTTTCGTGCGTACCGTCCGCCTTGGATCGGCGCGCGCGGCGGCCGATGAGCTGGGTCTTAGCCCTTCAGCTCTCTCGCGCAGAATAGGCAATCTCGAAAGCTTCGTCGGCAAGCGCCTGTTCACCCGAGCGCGTCAGGCCATGCAGCTTACCGACGAAGGGCAGGCCTTCTACGAGGCGGTCAACCCGCATCTCGAGGCGCTGACCCGGGCGGTAGAGAACCAGTCGGAGAATTTCTCACTGCTACGGCTGCATCTCGGGGTTTTGCCGTTGTTCGGAAGCCAGCGCTTGTTTCCGCGGCTGGTCGAGCTGCGCCGGTCGCATCCGCTGCTGCATATCGACATCGATACCGGACCGCATCTGGAGGATCGGGTTGGCGACACGCTCGATGCTGCGATTATCCTTTCGCGCGGTCCAAGTCGAGGGCTTCACGCGGTGCGGCTCGATCACAATATGGTTCACGCGATTTGCAATCATGAGATCGCCAAGGCGGTCGGGCCTGAACCCGATCGCGATTTGCTGGAACGGCAGACATTCCTCATCCACAATGAGCTTCCGGCGAGTTTCGATGCATGGAAGGCGGCGATCGGGTTGTCCGATCTGGAGCCCAATGCGATCGACCACTTCGATTCCGGACAGTTGATGCTGGAAGCCGCCGCGCAGGGGCTGGGCGTTGCGATCATGCATGACGACCACCTACGTCGCGCCGCCGACGATCGGCTGGCACGTCTGTACGAGATATCGGTTGAAAGCCCTTACAGCTACTGGTTCGTCTGCAAGCCCACGGCGCTGGAAGAGCGCCCGGTGCGGATCTTCCACGATTGGCTGGTCAAGGCGGGTCTGTAGAACGCGCCGTCAGCTATCCTGCCGAGTATCGACTTCGGCGGAAACATTGGCCGTAGGGGGATTGTAACGCACCGGTGCAACGCTGTGCGCGAACGAGCGCAGGGGCTTGCCTCGCGCGGCAAGCAACGCCGCTTCGATCTCTTCCCTTGCCCGCGCACCGATCGCCTTGCGACCGCGATATTCTACTGGGCTGAAAGGTTCGAGGAAGTGGATATCGACAGCGAACGTACCGCGACGTCCAAGGATACGGCGGGCATTGTTGACGCCGCTTTCCTCGCCGACCCAGCCGATTTCCTCGGCGACATCGCCGTAATCGATCATCACCGGCTGGACGAGAACGCCCGGAGGCGGCGGTTCCAGCACCGACAGCATGCTGGTCTTGAACGGCAGTAGCGAGTGGTTGTCGGTGGTCGTGCCCTCGGGAAACACTGTCACCGACCAGTTGTCGGCAAGAGCTTCACGTAACGCATTTATCTGCTCAGCCACGCCAAGACGGTTTTCCCGTTTGACGAAGACCGTGCGGTTGAGTGTGCACAACCAGCCGATCACTGGAACCTCGGACAATTCCTGCTTGGCTACGAACGCCGTTCCGCTGGCGCCGGCCAGCGTAAGGATATCGATCCAGCTGACGTGGTTGGCGATGAAGAACACGTCGCGGCGCAGGGGGGTACCGATCTTGCGGACGCGCGCACCGCAGATCCTTGCCGCGGTCCACAGGAACCACATCGGGAAGGGCGAGCCGTAACGGAAGATGCGGTAGAGATAATGCAGCGGCACGAACACCAGCAGAGCCAGCACTAGCCCCAGCGACCGGAGTATAAAGCGCAACTGGCCGGCAGGGGAGAGAGGCGTCCTTTCGCCACGCATTGCCGCTGCGCGGACTTGGGCGCGGCGTTCAGCTTTCGCGGTCGATCCGGACACCATAGAGTTCCATCCGGTGATCCACGAGGCGATAACCCAGTTTCTCGGCAATCTGTTTTTGCAACGCTTCGAGTTCCGGATCGACGAATTCGACCACCTTGCCGCTTTCGACATCGATCAGATGGTCGTGATGGGCTTCGGGAGCGGCTTCGTACCGTGCGCGGCCGTCGCCGAAATCATGCCGGTCGAGGATGCCTGCGTCCTCGAACAGGCGCACGGTGCGATAGACCGTAGCGATGGAAATCTTGGGATCGATCGCGGAAGCGCGACTGTGCAGCAGTTCCACGTCTGGATGGTCTTCACTTTCCGACAACACCCTGGCGATGACCCGGCGTTGTTCGGTGATGCGAAGGCCCTTGTCGGCGCAAAGCTGTTCCAGATCGATCCGCGGCAAGACAGGCTCCAAAATGATTTGCCCCATGTCATAGTGACACGGGGCAATCTTCTCAAGCGAGCTGGCGAAGTTTACGCTTCCTTCTTGCGACGACCGCGGCGCTGGCCGGGCTTGCGACCAAGGCCGATCTTCTTGGCAAGATCACGCCGGGTTTCTGCATAATCGGGTGCTACCATCGGATAATCCGCACCAAGATTCCACTTCTCGCGATAATCTTCGGGGGTCATACCGTGTTCCGAAGACAAGTGACGGCGAAGCATCTTCATTTTCTTGCCGCAATCGAGGCAGACAATGTGATCGCGCTTGACCGAGGAACGGACGGATACTGCTGGTTCCGGAGCAGGTTCTTCAACTTGAGCAACTTCGCCCAATCCGGCCAGGGCACTGTAAACATTGGTAATCAACGAAGGTACATCGTCGACAGTAACACTGTTATTGCTGACGTGGGCGGCAACAATATCGGAGGTAAGAGTAATCAAAACTTCTTTCATATCGGTCTGGAGCTCGTCCATTTTGTGTTTTTTCCTTCGTAATTCACATCTTGCCATATAAGATATGTCTAATTCAATTCCTCTGACCTGTTTTTGCAGATGTCAATGACCGATTGCATAAAATTTTGTTCATGTAGACAAATGGTACAAGTAACGAAAATCTAGCTGCCTAGTCGTCGAGGTTGAGAACGAAAGTGATCGCATCGATGCTCTCACCTGTCATGGTACGATAGTAGTCGGTTCGGGTTCCGATCGGTACGAAACCGCAGCGGGCATACAGTGACCCCGCTTCGTTGTTCGCCCTCATCTCCAGAAATATACGATTGGTTCCGCGCGCTGCTGCTTGTGCGGCAAAGTGTAGGATCATGCGGCGCCCGATGCCGCGGCCACGCAATTCGGGCCTTACTGCGATAAGCAGCAATTCCTCTTCCCCGGCGACGTGACGCGACAGGATAAAACCCGAAGCATGGCTGGCAACAGGGAGGGGGTCGCCGCGATGGTCGTACAGGACGGCAAATGTGTTGGGCAACTCCAGTGAATCGGCAATTTGTCGTCGCGACCATGCCTCGCGCCAATGCGGATCGAAGGCGGCGTCCATTACCGCCATCAATTCATCGAGCAGGCGATCGCATATCATGAAGGCAATCTCGCATCCGGTCGGCGACCGTAATCGGGAGTGAGCCGGTCGGTGAACAGCGTTGCAGGCAGAGCAAGGGCATGCCTTGCGTTTGGCAGCAATGGCAGGATGCGATGATTATCGGCTGTCAGAGCAGCCCTTTCGGTAGCACGATTGCCTGCGAGCAGGTGATGTGCGTGGCGTTGCGCTGCGGCATTCGGTGTAAGCGATGCCACGGGTCCTTCGGGCAGACCGTTGACATCGAAGTCCTGGACGAACCATTCGCCATGTCCCCCATTCATGCACACGGTTACTGGTTCAGTTGACGCTTCGCGAGCAATAGCGGCGATTAATGCCAGCCCGGGATAGCCAAGCACTTCGGCCTTCCAGGCGATCGCCAAGGCGCGTGCTGCGGCCAGCCCGACACGTACTCCCGTAAAGCTACCCGGACCGAGCGAAACGAGAATTCGCGCAGCCTTCCCGCGATCGGGCAGCGCGGCAATCATGGGCACAAGCCGTTCGGCATGTCCCCGACCCAGCACCGCATGTTCGTCACCGAGCAGCTGCTTACCGTCGAACAGGGCAACCGAACAAGCCTCGGTCGAGCAATCTATTGTCAGCGTGCGCACGGGTTTTGCGATGCCTGACCGGACCTTGTGGTTCAAGTCTTGCTAGTACGCGGGTCAGGCAATGCGGGAGAAGCGATCGAAATCGGGGCGCGGACTGCGATCGAATATGCTGCCGGGGTCACCGTAGCCGATCGAACAGATGAAATTGACCTTGTGGCGAGGATTGTCGCCAAAGAATGCCTGTTCCACTGCTGCTGCGTCGAAGCCCGACATTGGCCCGGTATCGAGACCCAGCGCGCGTGCGGCGAGGATCAGATAGGCACCCTGTAGCGAGGAGTTGCGGAAGCCATGCTCCTTGCGCAGATCCTCATTACCCTCGAACCAGCTCTTCGCGTCCGTATGCGGGAACAGCCAGGGCAATTCCTCGTGAAAATCTATGTCATAGGCGATCAACGCGGTCACAGGCGCTTTCAGAACCTTGTCGTGATTTCCTTCCGATACGCATTCGGCCAGCTTGGCCTTGGCCTCTTCCGACTTGACCCACACGATCCGCACCGGCTGCTGGTTGGCCGATGTCGGCCCCATTTTCATCAGGTCCCAGATGGCGCGCAACTGTTCGTCGCTAACCTCTTTCTCGAGCCAGCCGTTGTAGGTCCGCGCTTCGCGAAACAGCTGATCTAGAGAGGCGGTGTCGAGCACGTGATCGTGGAATTGTTGGGTCATGGTCGCTCCATGCAGAAAGATTTCAAGGGCACGCGTCTGCGGAGAAAATCAACTCGCGCGGACCTCGGTAACTTCGGGAACATAATGGCGCAAAAGGCCTTCGATCCCGTGTTTTAGGGTGGCGGTGGACGAGGGACAGCCCGAACAGGCTCCCTGCATGGCGAGGTGAACCACGCCATCGCGATAACCGCGATAGCGGATATCGCCGCCATCGCCCGCGACAGCGGGCCTGACACGCGTTTCGAGCAATTCCTGAATCTGAGCGATGATGTCGGCGTCTGCCGTATCTTCTTCCACTACAAGACCATCGGCGTCCTCTGCAGGAACGGAGATAGCTGCGGCGCTTCCCGGAGTGAACAACGGGGCCTGGCTGACGAAGTGATCGAGCAGGATCGACAGAACCTGTGGTTTGAGCGCGGTCCAGGACACACCGGGGCCAGCTGTAACAGTGATGAAATCATGGCCGAAAAACACATTGGTTATTTCAGCGGTGTCGAACAGAGCCTGCGCAAGCGGGCTAGCCTCGGCGGATTCGGGGGTCGCGAATTCGCGAGTACCGCTTTTCCCCATCACCTCTTGTCCGGGAAGGAACTTGAGGCTGGCCGGATTGGGTGTGGTTTCGGTTTCGATAAACATGATCGGGATGTAGGCGCGGCCATGCCTGCCCACAAGGACAGGAATCATTTCGCATCGTTCACTCGCCCTTCACAGGATTTCCCTCTATAAGTCGTGCTATGACGTTCCTTCCGCGCGCCAAATGGCGTCTCGCGCTCCTCCCCCCGTCTGCTGCACTGCTGCTTTCGCAGCCCGGCGCTGCGCAGACAGCCAAGCCTGCCGCCACCCCGGTTCCGGCGACGAAGGCTGCGCCCGAACTGCCCGCACCGAAGTATATCCAGCCGGCTGGTACGACCCCGTGGATTTATCGCGGCAGCGATGTGCCGCAGGATAAGGAGTGGGTATTCGGCGAAATGCCCAATGGCGTGCGCTATGCCGTGCGTAAGAATGGTGTTCCGCCGGGCCAGGTTTCGATCAGGGTGCGCATCGACGCCGGTTCGCTTTACGAGAAGCCGAGCGAGCGCGGATACGCCCACTTGCTCGAGCATCTGGTGTTCCGCGAAAGCAAATATCTCGGCTTCGCGCAGGCGATCCCGACATGGCAGCGTCTGGGCGCGACGTTCGGGAGCGATACAAACGCGCAGACCAGTCCGACATCGACGGTGTTCCAGCTCGACCTGCCCAATATCGACGAACCCAAACTCGATGAGAGCATGAAACTCCTTTCGGGCATGATCGAGGCCCCGACCCTGTCGGAGCGCGACGTGACCACAGAGCGTCCGATCGTTCTGGCTGAAATGCGCGAGAACGCTGGCGCTGCGCAGCGCAGCTCCGATAAGATTCGCGAAACTCTGTTCAACGGACAATTGCTTGCGACCCGCACGCCGATCGGCACGGAAGAGACGCTCGATGCCGCCACTTCCAAGAGTGTGAAGGCGTTCTACAATCGCTGGTATCGTCCTGAAAACACTGTGGTTGTCGCTGTGGGCGACATGGATCCCAAGCTACTGGCTTCCGCGATTGAGAAATATTTCGGCAATTGGAAGGTCAAGGGCAAGCCGACGCCCGCACCGTCATTTGGAGAGCCGAAAGCTCCTGCTGATGCCGACCCTGCCGATCCGGTGGGCAAGACCGCCGTCATCGTCGAACCCGACCTGCCACGCACGCTGACTTATGCATGGTTGCGCCCGTGGCATAAGGTCAACGACACCGTCGCCTACAATCAGGGTATCCTGCGAGACCAGCTCGCCCTCGCGATCATCAATCGGCGACTGGAAACCCATGCTCGCGCGGGCGGTAGCTACCTCTATGCGCAGGTATCGCAAGACAAGGTCAGCCGATCGGCGGATATAACCAGCGTCAGTCTGGCCCCGCTGACCGGGAATTGGCAGAAGTCGCTCGACGATGTGCGCTCGGTAATCGCGGATGCGCGCGACAATCCGCCGAGCAAGGCGGAGATGGACCGCGAGATCGCCGAATTGCAGCAGGTTTTCCAGAGCGCCGTTGCCGAACGTTCGGTTCAGGCAGGTTCGAAGCTCGCCGACGACATCGTCAATGCGGTCGATATCCGCGAATCCGTCGCCTCGCCCGAAACGGTGCTGAAAGTGTTCGACGGAATGAAGGACACGATCACGCCGAAGCAAATCCTCGAAAGCACCCGGCGGATGTTCAGCGGTACAGTGAAGCGCGCCGCCTATGTTACCCCAAAGGAAGGCGAGGCGACCGATAAGCAATTGCGTGATGCGCTGCTTGCAAAGGTTAAGCCCGACGCCAGCTCGCGCCTCTCGGTCAAGCCGGTCAGCTTCGCCAAGCTGCCCGCGATCGGAAAGCCCGGGACGATCGCCAAGGACGTCCCGATCGGCGTGCTCGATATCGAGCAGATCAATTTCGCCAATGGTGCGAAGGTGCTGTTGTGGCCCAATGATGCCGAGCCTGGCCGGGTCTCGGTCAAGGTTCGTTTCGGCGGCGGTTATCGCTCGTTCTCGGCCGACGACACAGCTTACATCGCGCTCGGCAAGATGGCGTTGGTGGGTTCGGGCGAAGCGACGCTCAACCAAGACGATCTCGACCAGATATCGACCGGCCGCAAGATGGGCTTCAACTTCGATATCGACGACGGAACCTTCTCGTTCTCTGCGCAGACGCGTCAGGAAGACCTCGCCGACCAGCTCTATTTGTTCGCCGCAAAGCTTGCCCTGCCGCAATGGGACAAGGCACCGGTGACCCGCGCCAAGGCTGCTGCGACGCTTGCGTATGACAGCTATTCGACGAGCCCTTCGGGCGTGCTTTCGCGCGATCTCGACAGCCTCGAGCGCAACGGCGATCCGCGCTATGCCTATCCGACGAAGGCGCAACTCGCGGCGGCCACACCCGAGGGATTCGAGAAAGTCTGGGCACCTCTGCTCAAGCAGGGGCCGCTCGAGGTTCTGGTGTTCGGCGATTTCAAGCGCGACGAAGCGATCGAAGCGCTGAAGAAGACTTTTGGCGCACTGCCACCGCGTGAGCCACTGCCCGCCGACGTTGCTTCTCGTGTCCCGGACTTCCCGGAAAGCGGCAAGACGGTCGTGCTCCACCATCGCGGTGATCCCAATCAAGCGGCGGCGGTGATTGCCTGGCCGACCGGTGGCGGGGTGAGCGGGATTCGCGAATCGCGTCAGCTTGAAATCCTGACCCAAGTGTTCAACAACCGCCTGCTCGATGCGATGCGCGAAAAGGCCGGGGCGAGCTATTCGCCCGTCGTCCGCTCCGACTGGCCGACCGACATCAACGGTGGCGGAAACATCACCGCATTGGCGCAATTGCAGCCCAAGGATGTGCCGATCTTCTTCCGTGAGGCCGATCGGATCGCCGAAGATCTGACCAAGGCGCCGCCAACCGCGGATGAGCTGGAACGCGTGACCGAACCGTTGCGGCAGTACATCTCGCGCGCCTCGACCGGCAATCTCTTCTGGCTATACCAACTTGAAGGATCGACCGTTGATCCGCGCCGGATCGCCTATCTGCGCACGCTGTTGGGGGATTATTCGCAGACCACGCCACAGATCATGGAAGCGCTGGCGCAGAAATATTTCGGCGGCAAGCAGGGTTGGCGCCTGGCGATAATCCCCGAAGGTCAGACGCTGGCGAGCGCCCCCGCATCGTCCGGCTCCAATGGCGATACTCCGGCAACACAGCCTGCGACCAAAACCTCACCCAAACCGGTTGGGCGATAACGCCGATCGCACAAATCGGGCATTTGCGCTGGCCAAGCAAAACATGATTGCGTCATAAGCGTGATTGCGCTTGCACTGATTGCGCACCCTGAATGGAAGAAAGAGGATCATGAGCAAGGCGTGGACGCCCGCAAGTTGGCAGGAATGCGAAGCCCGGCACCTGCCACAGTATGAAGACGCGTCCGCACTGGCGGCTGCGACCGATACGCTCGTCAGCTATCCACCGTTGGTTTTCGCTGGCGAGGCGCGCGCGCTCCAGGCCGAACTTGCCGATGTGTGCAACGGACATGGCTTCCTGCTCCAGGGCGGCGATTGCGCCGAGAGCTTTGCCGAGTTCCACCCCAACAACATCCGCGATACTTTCCGCGTGCTGCTGCAAATGGCGGTGGTGCTGACCTTCGCTAGCAAGCGCCCTGTCGTGAAAGTGGGGCGCATGGCAGGCCAGTTCGCCAAGCCACGCAGCTCCGATACGGAAACGCAGGGCGATATTACCCTGCCGAGCTATTTCGGAGACAACGTCAACGGAATCGAGTTCGATCCCGATACACGTCGCAACGATCCGCAGCGCATGGTGCGCGCCTATTCGCAATCGGCGGCAACGCTCAACCTCCTGCGGGCATTCGCCGGTGGCGGTTACGCCAATCTGCGGCAGGTGCATCAATGGACGCTCGATTTCATGGGCCGCAGCCCCTGGGCCGATCGGTTTAGCGACGTCGCCGACCGGATCGGCGAGGCGCTCGACTTCATGGAAGCCTGCGGGGTCAATCCGCAGACGCTGCCGCAGCTTGAGCGGACCAGCTTCTATACCAGCCACGAGGCATTGCTGCTGCCTTATGAGCAGGCAATGACCCGTCGCGATTCGCTGACGGGTGAGTGGTACGATACCAGCGCACATATGGTCTGGATTGGCGACCGCACCCGGTTCGATGGCAGCGCGCATATCGAATTCGCGCGCGGTATCGGCAATCCGCTGGGCATGAAATGCGGGCCGAGCCTGTCGCCTGACGCCTTGCTGCGATTGCTCGACACGCTCAATCCCGCTCGCGTTCCGGGGCGGATCACGCTGATCGCGCGGTTCGGACATGATAAGGTCGAGGAAGGGCTTCCGCCACTGCTGCGCGCAGTGCGGCAGGAAGGCCATCCAGTCGTGTGGAGCTGCGATCCGATGCACGGCAATGTCGTCAAATCGGCCAGCGGATACAAGACCCGGCCCTTCGATCGCATCCTGCGCGAGGTTAAGAGTTTCTTCGCCGCGCATCGCGCCGAAGGAACCCATCCGGGCGGCGTCCATGTCGAAATGACCGGACAGGATGTGACCGAATGCGTTGGCGGCGCTGTTGCAATTACCGATGAAGCGCTGGGCGATCGCTACCACACCCATTGCGATCCGCGCCTAAATGCCGCGCAATCGCTGGAACTGGCGTTTCTGGTAGCGGAAATGCTCAATCGCGAGATGGTCGAAAAATCACGCGATGCGGCGTGACCTTATGGAATTGTGAAATTTTTTCGGCCCACTGTTAACTGAAAATACCTAGTTCGGCTGGATAAAGAGCTGAACCTTCGCTGGAGTAGCGAAGCTCCTTGAAGGAGTAGGACTTGGCGCGTTTGATGCGGCTCGACAGGCTAAGTGGCCGACCGGTGCTGGGCGTGGTGGCTTTTGCCGCCTTGCTGGCATTGGGGCTGACGGGCTATGTCTGGCTTGCGCTGTGCGGCGCCTGCTACGTTGCGCTCCTGCTGCTGATCGCCGCCGACCGTCGGAAGATCGCGCTACTCGCGCAACAGAATGAAGCACTGACGCAATCTGTCGATTTGCTGGAGTTGTCCGAGCACCTCGCTGGTGTCGGGCGCTGGCGCTACGATGCGCGCAAGGACAGCCATCACTGGTCCCCCGATATGTGCGCTATTCTGGGATTGGAGCCCACCACGCGGCCCAAGCCCGATCTCATTGCCGCGGTCCTGGGCGAGGGTATGGATGCGTTGTCGACCACCTTTACAAGGCATCGGAGCGACGAAGATCCCTTCCTCGTCGAATTCGAGATTACCCAACCGGATGGTGAGTACCGTCTGCTACGCGCCCGTGCACGCAATCAGTTCGACGGTTCAGGAGAAGTCACACAGGTCCTGATGGCGGTTCGCGACGTTACCGAGGATTATCAGCAGGCGCGAAGACTGAGGGACGAACAGCAACGTGCGCTGGAAAGCGCCAAGCGCGCCGAACAGCTTGCCAACACCGATCCTCTGACCGGACTCGCAAATCGCCGTTTCGCCATGAACCAGATCGACCGGTCTATTGTGTCGGCAAGGCGACAGGGAACTCCTATGTCCTTGATTGTGTTCGACCTCGATCACTTCAAGAAGATCAACGATACTTTCGGCCATGTCGCAGGCGATGCGGTGCTGATACGAGTGGCGAAGCTTGCCCGCCTCCTCATTCCGGAGACAGAGGTCGTGGCTCGCTTCGGCGGCGAGGAGTTCGTTTGCATGCTGACCGATGCGGACAGCAAGGTTGCGCATGAATACGCCGAGCGCTTGCGCTGGTCGATCGAGTCCGGGAGCGCAACCGAAGGGGTGCCTGGCTGCACAGCCAGTGTCGGCCACGCCACGCTTGGGCCGGGTGAGAGCAGCCTGACGCTGTTCGCTCGCGCTGACGCAGCACTCTATGAAGCCAAGGAAGCCGGGCGCAATCAGGTGCGCATGGCGCGCGACAACCCATCCGTTGCCAACAAGCTAGACACAGAGCAGCAGGCATACGTGGGACGGGGTTTTTAGGCCCACAGGTCTTTCAATCGCAAGCCATTGCTCCCATGATAGGCCATGGTTGCCGCGTTCTGGCAGCCGCTGACCGCAGGGTGCCTGCATGACTCGAAGCCAGCCCATAGCCCGGCTTTCCACTTTGCCGAGCGATAAAAGCCGCTCGCAGCGATTTCACAACACCCGAGGCCTGACCGAGGCGATTGCTGCGCCACTGTCCGATGCCGATGCAACGATCCAGTCGATGGAAGACGCCTCGCCCGCCAAGTGGCACCTGGCGCACACGACATGGTTCTGGGAAACGTTCCTGTTGCGCGAACAGTTGGAGGACTATGCGCTTTTCGATGAACGATGGCCGTTTCTGCATAACAGCTATTACGAAGCCGAAGGCGATCGTATCGCACGAATGCGGCGCGGGATGCTGTCGCGTCCTGATCTCGACGAGGTGCTCGCTTATCGCGCGCATGTGACATCTGCGATGGAGAATTTGCTCGACCGTCCCGAGCTTGCCGCGCTGATCGATCTCGGGATCGCACATGAGCAGCAGCATCAGGAATTGTTGCTCACCGATATCAAGCACGCACTGTTCCATAATCCGCTCGGCCCCGCAATGTGGCAGATGCAACCATCGTCGCAGCCGGACGAGCAAGAGGCAGGCTGGTATAATCACCCGGGAGGCGTGGCAAAAATCGGACATCAGGACGGTGGCTTCGCCTTCGACAATGAGGGGCCGGTCCATCGCATTCTGTTGGAACCCTTTGCGCTGGCCAAACGTCTGGTAAGCAATGCGCAATGGGCTGAATTCATCGCCGATGGAGGCTATCGAACCGCTTCCCTGTGGTTGTCAGACGGCTGGGCGTGGGTGCAAGGCGAGGGCATTGCCGCGCCACTCTATTGGCGAGATGACGAGCAGTTTACCCATTGCGGCTGGCAACAGCGATCGCCGAATGCGCCCGTCGCCCATATCTCTCTCTACGAAGCCGACGCCTTCGCTGCATGGGCTGGAATGCGGCTGCCGACCGAATTCGAGTGGGAAGCGATTGCCCGGGGACAGGAAGGCGAAGAGCCTGCGCATGACCCGGCAGGCGGCAATCAGATGGACGATGCTGCGCCGCCGCTTCCAACGGGCAGCGAAGGATTGTTCGGTGATTGCTGGCAGTTCACCCGCTCGGCTTATCTGCCTTATCCTCGCTTCGTCCCAGCGAAAGGGGCCGTTGGTGAATACAACGGAAAATTCATGAGCGGGCAGGTGGTGTTGAAAGGCGCAAGCTGCGCGACGGCGCGCGGCCATTCGCGAACGTCCTATCGCAACTTTTTCTACCCACACCAGCGCTGGCAGTTCACCGGACTGCGGCTTGCAAAGGATATCTGATGGCGGCTGCAGAGGGGATTGCACTGGTCGATCTTGACGATGATGGCGTCGATCGGGCGTTCCGGGCAGACGTGCTGCAGGGGCTGTCGCAAGACCAGAAGGCCATCCCCGCGCGCTGGCTCTACGACGACGCCGGATCGCAATTGTTCGAGGATATCACGCAGGTCGAGGAATATTACCCGACCCGCGCGGAAACCGAAATCCTGACTGCACGCGGCGCGGAATTCGCCGCTGCGATCGGAACGGGCAGGGCTGTGGTCGAATTCGGGTCGGGAAGTTCGGTCAAAACACCGCTGCTGCTCGGCGCAATCGATCCGGCAGCCTATGTTCCGCTGGATATCGCTGGCGATTTCTTACGCGAAGCGGCGCGGGTGCTGGGAGAGAGGTTTCCCGACCTGCCGATCTTCCCGGTCGAAGCCGACTTCATGCGTGAGACGAAATTGCCGGAGGAAGTCGCATCGCTGCCCAAGCTAGGGTTCTTCCCCGGTTCGACCATAGGCAATATGGTCCCTCGCACGGCGGTCGATTTGCTTCGGTCGATGCGGCTGACGCTTCAGGCCGATCATGGCGTGCAGCCGATGTTGCTGATCGGAATGGATCTGGTGAAGGATGTCGCGGTCCTCGAGGCCGCTTATGACGATGCGGCAGGGGTGACGGCTGAGTTCAACTACAACCTCATTCGACGCATCAATCGCGAGCTTGAGGCTGATATCCCGCTCGACTCGCTGCGGCATGAAGCACGCTGGAACGACAATTATGCCCGCGTCGAAATGCATCTGGAAGCGCAGAAGCCGATCTCCTTCGAGGTTTCAGGGCATCGCTTCGAAATGGCGAAAGGTGAGACCATTCACACCGAAAACAGTCATAAATTTACCGAACGCAGCGGCAATTTGCTGTTGCAGGCGAGTGGCTGGTCTCCAATCCGACGCTGGCTCGACAAAGCGGGGCAGTTTTCGCTGATCCTTGCTGAAGCGAGCGAGCCACGCGCCGCGCCTTGACGGGCATGTTCATGGCGTTGACACGGATTTACCGCTATCCTTGCCGCCATGGACCTGTCGACCGCTTTTGATGCCATCGCCAATGTGATCCGGGCGATCCCGCGGTCCGACTTGCTGATCGCCGCCGTGGTAGCGATGTTCGGGGGCTGGATCGGCAGCGCACTTTTACGCCGACGTATCCGCGGTGGTCGCATTGTCAGCACGCTGTCTTCGCTGGCGCTTGGCGCAATTCTGGTAACGGTGGTCCTGCAACTTTCGCGTCTCGATCCGCAACTCGACATCGCTCTGCCCGAGCTGGGTATGCCTGAGCAGATCGTTGCTGGCGGCGAGACGCGCATCCCGCTCGCACCCGATGGACACTACTGGGTTCGCGCGAAGCTGAATGGCGTCCCGGCGGAATTCCTGATCGACACCGGCGCGACTGTTACGGCGATTTCTCCCGGTTTGGCCGAACGTGCGGGAATCGAGCCGCGCCGTGGCGGCATTCCGATCCAGATCAACACCGCCAATGGTGCGGTGGCAGCGCAGATCGCCTCTGCCAAAAGCATCGACTTCGGCAATGTCGCCGCGCGCGGCATCGATGTGGTGATCGCGCCGGGGCTGGGGCACACCAATGTGATCGGGATGAACCTGCTGTCTCGCCTAGACGGGTGGCGAGTGGAGAAGGGTACGCTGATCATGGTCCCCTCGAAGCGGGAAACGACCGACGCGACCTAGAGGCGGTTGCCCGAAGGCGACCGGCTTGCCACGGTCCCAATTATGATTCGCACCGCATCCGCCGACATGCCTTTCGTCCCGACCGAAGGAATCCATAATTTCCGCGATTTCGGCGGTTGGCGGACGACCGATGGCGGCACGGTGCGGCGCGGATTGCTTTATCGTTCCGGCCAGCACGTTGCTGCCACCGATAGCGATCTGGCGGCGATTGCAGAACTCGATATTCGCACGGTGATCGATTTGCGCGGCCAGTCCGAGCGCGAACGCAATCCGTGTCGCCGGGTCGAAGGGTTTGCGGGTGAGGTGCTGTTCTTCGATGGCGAAACCAGCAGCAGCCCACCGCACATGGACATCGGCCCTGATACGACCACCGCCGAATTTGCGCGCGAGCGAATGCTTGCGGTTTATACGCGCATGCCACGCAATCCGGCGATGAGCGAGATGTTCTCACGCTACCTGCGTGTGCTGGTTGATCGCGAAGGGGCGAGCCTTGTCCATTGCTTTGCCGGCAAGGACCGCACCGGGGTTGCGGCCACACTGGTGCTGCATATTCTTGGCGTGTCGGAGGAAGATCAACTCGCCGAATTCCTGCGCACCAATGAAGCCCCGACACTCGATGTGCTGCGCGAACAATCGGTACCGGGGATTGAGGCGCGACTGGGGCGCAAGCTGGAGGAAGCCGGTATCCGTGCGCTGCTGGAAGTCGATGGCGATTACCTTGCGACCTTCCGCGAGACGGTGGTGAAGGACCACGGGTCGCTCGATGGGTATCTCGACCGGGAAATCGGTGTCGACGAGGCCTTGCGCGACGCGCTGCGCACCCGTTTGCTCGGCTGAGACAATTCTCGGGCACACGCCCGAATGTTGATAGCGCCCCGTCCGCCGCTGGCAATCGCGCGTCTGTGACCCTATTTCCGCTTCCGAACTGGAGGACTACATGACCACCCATCGCAGCAAGATGCTCATCATCGGTTCCGGCCCCGCGGGCTATTCCGCCGCGATCTATGGCGCGCGCGCGATGATGGAGCCGATCATGGTCCAGGGCCTCCAGCCCGGCGGGCAGCTGACCATCACCACCGATGTCGAGAATTATCCCGGCTTTCGCGACGTGATCCAGGGCCCGTGGCTGATGGAAGAAATGAAAGCGCAGGCCGAGCATGTCGGCACGCGGGTGATGTGGGACACCATCGTCGAGGTCGATCTGGCGAACGGCAGTCCGTTCCGCGCCATCGGCGACAGCGGGGATGAATATATTGGCGACGTGCTGGTTATCGCCACCGGAGCGCAGGCGCGTTGGCTGGGCGTGCCGGGCGAGCAGGAACTGGGCGGCAAGGGCGTCTCGGCCTGCGCGACCTGCGACGGGTTCTTCTATCGCGGCAAGAAGGTCGCCGTGATCGGCGGCGGCAACACGGCGGTCGAGGAAGCGCTGTATCTGACCAACCATTCCGACGACGTGACATTGATCCACCGCCGCGACGATCTGCGGGCGGAGAAGATCCTGCAGGAACGTTTGCTCAAGCATCCCAAGATCAAGGTGTTGTGGAACAAGGTTGTCGAGAGCTTCGAGGGCGATCCGCTGGCTGGCGGGCTCACCCATCTGGCCTTGCGCGACACGGTGACCGGCGAGGACAGCGATTTCCATTGCGACGGCGCGTTCGTCGCCATCGGCCACGCCCCGGCGACCGAACTGTTCAAGGACAAGCTCGAACTCGATGACGGCGGTTATCTTGTCGTCGAACCCGGCACCCCCAAGACCGCGATCCCCGGCGTTTTCGCTGCCGGGGATGTGATGGACCACACCTACCGCCAGGCGGTGACCGCGGCGGGCACCGGGTGCATGGCCGCGCTCGATGCGGAGCGCTTCCTTGCCGGGCTCGAAGTGGATCTGCACGGCCACGCCGAAGCGGCGGAGTAGGACTCCGCCGCTTGGCTCGGCGTCAATGCCAGCCGAACACTGCGATCGCAGCGTGCAGGATCATGGCGGCCAGTATCAGGCTCGACAGCGCGAACAGCACGAAGCGCACCATCACCACATTTCTGGTCGACTGAACCAGCGAATGCGCCACTCTCAACCCGACATAGATCCACGCCAGCAAGACGTTGAGATTGTCGCCTTGGCCGATGATCGCCAGCACCAACCCAGCCGCGTAGAACAGCGTCGGGGCTTCGTGCAGGTGATTGTAGTTGTCGGCTTTCCAGTTGACCGAATCGGGCAGCTTGCCTCGCAGGCTGGCGCCGGTTTCCCCGACCATTTTCTTCCCGTCGATGCCCGCCTTTGACATCGCCGGAATGCGGGTGGCGTACATCCACAGCCACATGATCATGGTCCAGCCCATCAGCGCGACGAGCGGTTGCAGGATTTCAGCGTGGATCATCAGGCCATCCCTCCAGAATTGAACAAGGTCAGTTCAAGCACACGGAAGGCGAGGTAGATTAGCGCCACGCTCGATGCGAGGAACAGCAGGAAGCGGATTGCCACCACATTGACGGTTGCCTGCCAGAGCGAATGGACGATCCGCAAACCAACGTAGATCCACGCTGCGAGCACGTCGCCCGCCGTCGCGCCGAGCAGGGCGATGATGATGCTGGCGGCGTAAAACAGCGTGGGCTGTTCCATCAGATGCGCGTAATTGTGCGATTTCCAGTTGATCTTGTCGTCGATCACGCCCTCAAGATCCTGTCCGCGGCCGCCGGGTTTCGCATTTCCGAGGCCGCCCATTTTCTTGAGCGCCGGCAACCGCGTCCCCGCCATCCACAGCAGCATGACCAGTGACCATGCTATTAGCACCGCCGCCGGTGCGAGCATCTGAGCCTGCATGAAACCTCTCCTCCCTGTTTTAGATCGGCGAGCCTAGGACGCGATTATCAATTGTCAAACGCAACCGTTTCGTCCGCGATTACTCTGGCGAAGTCCCCCGGATCGGTGTTGCCACCGGTGAGCATGATGACGGTGTGCTCGTCTAGCTCGGCCTTGCCAGCCAGCGCCGCCGCGAGCGCAGCCGCGCCGCCGGGTTCGAGCACCAGCTGGAGCTGCGCAAAGGCAAAGCGCTGGGCGCTGCGAACCACCTCATCGGTGACCGACAGGCACGGCCCCGCGCGATCCTGAAGCACGGCAAGGTTGATTTTCTTGGTCGCATCGGGGCGTAGCGCATCGCATACTGTCGAGGGAGGGTTGGGGCCGACACGGACCACCTCGCCCGCCGAAACGGCTCGCCCGACCATGTCCCAGCCCTCAGGTTCGACCGGCAGGATGGCGCTGTCCGGGCAGGCGAGGGCGAGCCCCGCGGCCAAGCCTCCACCGCCGCAGCAGGCGAGAATGCGGCTCGGCTGGCGTCCGAGTTGCTGCGTGATCTCTATCCCCGCGCTTCCCTGGCCCTCGATCACCCACGGGTCGCCGAATGCGTGGACCAGCACGGCACCACGCCGCTCGATCTCGCGCGCGGCCACCTCGTCGCGATCCTCACCGGGGCGTTCGTAGAGAACGATTTCCGCACCCAGTGCGCGGGTAGCTTCCAGTTTCACACGCGGCGCGTCGCGGGGCATGACGATTACCGCCTTGATCCCAAGCTTTTTCGCCGCCCATGCCACGCCCTGCGCATGATTGCCGCTCGAAACGGCGACCACGCCGCGTGCGCGTTCTTCCTCAGACAAATTGCTCAGGTGCCACCAACCGCCGCGAATTTTGAACGCGCCGATAGGCTGGAGGCTTTCGGCTTTAACCCAGCATCGCCTCCCGCCGATTTCGACCGGCAGCAACGGTGTCGGCGGCAGGATCGCGGCGATCGAACGGGCAGCTGCATGAACGCCCTCGGTGCTGGGCAGGCGTTGTTGGATCAAAGTTGGAAACTCCCTCGCTCGGTCCGACGATATGGAACACATGGAACACGGTCCTGAAGCAAATAAGTCCGGATCGCTTGATTGGGCCAAACTTCAGGGTCGGGAAGAGGTTCGGATACAGATTTGTCCATTGCCTACCTATGCCCCCAAACGCCTTGGTAGGAAACGGATTGCGTGGGATCATATTGCAGCGCCTGCGCATTCGCCTATGTGAGTCCGAGCGAAGGCGGAGACCTCATCGTCGAGGCGCTTCCGCCGTAGGAACATAAGACCCCTGCCGGCGCGGGGGCGCAGCAGAATTAGGGATTTTATTATGTCGACAGTCCTGGTCATTGGCGCAGGCGGCGTCAGCTCGGTATGCGTCCACAAGATGGCGATGAACGCCGATATCTTTACCAGCATTCACCTCGCCAGCCGCACGAAGAGCAAATGCGATGCGATCGCCGAGAGCGTGAAGCAGCGCACTGGCGAGACGGTCGCGACCTATGAGATCGACGCCGAGGAAGTGCCCGCGATGGTCAACCTCATCCGCAAGATCCAGCCCAGCCTCGTCGTCAATCTGGCGCTCCCCTATCAGGACCTGCCGATCATGGATGCGTGTCTGGAAGCGGGCGTCGATTACCTCGATACCGCGAACTACGAGCCCAAGGACGAGGCCAAGTTCGAATACAAGTGGCAATGGGCCTATCACGATCGCTTCAAGGAGGCGGGGATCATGGCGCTGCTGGGATCGGGCTTCGATCCGGGTGTGACCAGCGTGTTCACCATGTGGCTCAAGAAGCACAAGCTCAAGACCATCCGCCAGCTCGACATCCTCGATTGCAACGGCGGCGACCATGGGCAGGCTTTCGCCACCAATTTCAACCCGGAGATCAATATCCGCGAAGTCACCGCGCCCGCGCGCCACTGGGAGAACGGCCAGTTCGTCGAGACCCCGGCGATGGGAAAAAAGGTCACCTTCGACTTCGAGGCGGTCGGCCCCAAGAATATGTACATGATGTACCACGAGGAGCTGGAAAGCCTCGCGAAGTTCAATCCGGAGATGGAGCGCGCGCGCTTCTGGATGACCTTTGGCGATGAATACATCAAGCATCTGACCGTGCTGCAGAATGTCGGCATGACCCGGATTGACCCGATCAAGTATCAGGGGCGCGAGATCATCCCGCTGCAATTCCTCGCCGCCGTGCTGCCGAAGCCCGAAACATTGGGCGAGACCACCCATGGCAACACCAATATCGGCGTGATCGCGACCGGTGAGGCGCTCGATGGCTCGGGCGAGAAGACCTTCTATATCAACAATATCTGTTCGCACGAGGCGGCATACGAGGAAACCGGCAACCAAGCGGTTTCCTATACTACCGGAGTGCCCGCGATGATCGGCAGCGCGATGGTCGTGCAGGGCAAGTGGCAGGGCCCAAATGGGGCGGGCGGCGTGTTCAACATGGAAGAAATGGACCCCGATCCGTTCATGGAGATGCTCAATGCGCATGGCCTGCCGTGGCAGGTGGCCGAGTTGGACGGGCCGGTGGATTTCTGATCCATGGGCGGCGCGGTCGCCTTCGTCGTGCCGGTAATCCTGCTGGCGCTGTCGAATTTGGTGATGAATGTCGCCTGGTACGCCAACCTCAAATTTCCCGGCAAGGCGCTTTGGCTGGTGATCCTTGCGAGCTGGGGGCTGGCGATCTTCGAATATGTGCTTGCCGTCCCGGCCAACCGGATCGGGGCGCAGGCCTATTCGCTCGCTCAGCTCAAGACGATCACCACGGTGTTTTCGCTTGCGACTTTCGTCGTGGTGGCGTGGGTGATGTTCGGGCAGAAGCCAAATGCGAGCCAATTGATTGGCTTCGCGCTGATCGCGTTTGGGTCGTTCTTCATCTTTCGCGGGCAGATTGTCTGACAGTGGATAGTATTAGAATACCATCATGACTCGCTGGTTTACCGTTCTGGCATGTATTGCGCTCACCGGCTGCGGTGCTGCTCCGCGCGAAAAGCTGCCACAGGTGGTAGCTGTCAAAGGCTGGCCACAAGTCGTGCAAGGTTCGGCTTTCGGTGAGGTCAGCGCGGTCGCGGTCGGGCCGGGTAATCGCATCTATGTCCTCCACCGCCCGGGTCGACCGTGGAAAGAACCGTTCCCGACCACTCCGATAGCAGCGCCAACCGTTACGGTGTTCGATGGCGCGAGCGGCAAGTCGCTCGACCAGTGGGGCGCAGGTAGCATGGTCATGCCGCATGGCCTCTCGATAGGGCCGGACGGCAATGTCTGGATCACCGATGCCGGACTTGAGCAGGTGCTGCGCTTTACCCCGCAAGGCAAGCTCACGCTGGCAATCGGCACGCGCGGTGTGACGGGTGACGATCCCACGCATTTCGGACGCCCCACCGATATCGCCTTCCTCGATAATCATCTGCTGGTGAGCGATGGTTATCTCAATGGCAGGGTGGCCGAATACGATCTGGACGGGCACTTTCTCGGGCAATTCGGCACCAAGGGACCCGAACCCGGCCAGTTCAAGGTGCCCCATTCGATCGCGGTGGCGGATGGCTGGATCGTCGTGGCCGATCGCGAAAACGGGCGGATCGAGGCGTTCGACAAGAGCGGCAAGCTGCTGGCCGACTGGACCGAGCCGGGCCGGGGGCATCCCTATGCGGTAAAGCCCATGCCCGATGGCCAATGGGTCAGCCTCGAAGGGCGCGACGATCATGACCGGCAGGGGATTGTTCTGCGACTTTATACCGCGAGCGGGAAGCTCGAACGAAGCTTTGCTGTCGCATCGGTCCCGGGGGACAAGAGCCGCGGCCATGACCTTGCGGTCGGGCCGGACGGGGCGATCTATATTGCCGACGTCACCGGGGAACGGGTGGTCAAGCTGGCACCGGGCAGTCTAAAGGCGCGGTGATGGAAACCAGAGCCGGCGATCCGGGCGCCTTTGCCCAATTCGACCTGTCGCGCGTCGACAGCCCCGCCTTCGTGGTCGATGCGGCGAAGCTGCGCGCCAATCTGCAGATGCTTGCGGATATTCGCGACGCCGCCGAGATTAAGGTGCTGGCGGCCTTGAAGGCCTTCTCGATGTGGTCGGTCGCTCCGATCATCGGCGAATATCTCGATGGCGTCTGCACCAGCGGTCTGTGGGAAGCGCGGCTGGCGAGCGAGTTCTACGACGGCGAGATCGCCACTTACTCAGCCGCCTACAAGCCTGAGGATCTGGAAGAGATCTGCCGCTTGTCGGACCATGTGATCTTCAATTCGCCCGCGCAGATCGGGCGCGCGCGGCTGATTCTCGACGCGGCGCGGCTGAGCGCGGGGGACTTCGACATCGGCCTCAGGCTCAATCCGCAGGTGCCGACCGGCGAGGTGCCGCGCTACGATCCCTCCAGCCCCGGCTCGCGGCTCGGTTTCCCGATCGACCAGCTGACCGAGGACCATATGGAAGGGGTCGACGGCATCCACTTCCACAATTTGTGCGAGCAGGATCTCGAACCGCTCAAGGAAACCTGGGACCGGGTGTTCGACGCGATCGAGCCATGGTTCGGGCAGTTGAAATGGATCAACATGGGCGGCGGCCACCACATCACCCGCGCCGACTACCAGCGCGAGGAGCTGATCGAATTCCTGCGCGACGCGAAGGAGGATACCGGGGCGGAGATCTATCTCGAGCCGGGTGAGGCGGTCGCGCTCGATGCGGGAATCCTCGTCGGCACCGTGCTCGATACCGGCTGGAACGGGATGCCGGTCGCGGTCACCGATGTGTCCGCCACCTGTCATATGCCCGACGTCATCGAGGCGCCCTATCGCCCGGCGATGCTGGGCGAGGGCGGGGAGGGCGAGACGCTGCGCCTTGGTGGTCCATCCTGCCTCGCGGGCGATGTGATCGGGGACTATCGCCTGCCGGTGGTGGCAGAACCTGGTGCGCGCTTCGCCTTCCTCGACCAAGCGCATTATTCGATGGTCAAGACCACCACGTTCAATGGCGTGCCGCTGCCCTCGATCTGGTTGTGGGATAGCGAGACCGACGCGCTCGAACAGGTCAAGCGCTTCGAATACGAGGATTTCCGTGACCGGCTGAGCTGAGCCGCTCCACTGCTCAGGCCGCGTTGCGCCTGCCCGGAAAAATCGTAGCAAACGACTGGTCGCCACTTTCATAGCATAGTCTGTCGCGCCCGGCGGCCTTGGCCCGGTAAAGCGCGGCATCGGCTGCCCGGAAAGCCTGTCGCATGCCCTGTTTGCCGATCATTGCGAGCCCTGCGCTGGCAGTAATGCGTCGGTCAACATGTGGCACTGCGGTGCGCGTCGCAGCTGTAATCTTTTGGCGCACGGCATTGAGGATGATGGCCGCGCGGTCGATAGACGGTCCGTTCAAGGCGACGGCGAATTCCTCGCCACCCAGCCGCCAGGCCCGCAGCACCTGCTTCTCGGCTACGCATTCGCCAAGCACTCGGCCGACCGCGCGCAATACCTCGTCCCCGGTGGCGTGGCCCCAGCCGTCGTTGATCGGCTTGAACCGGTCGAGATCGATGATCGCCAACATGTCCGACCGGCGCCATTTGCGCGCGTCGAAGTCGCGTCGGTTATAGAGGCCGGTCAGCGCATCGGTGAGCGCTTCGTCTTCCATTTCGCGGGCGCGATCATGCGCCATGTCGCGTTCGCGACGAACTCTCTCGGCCTGCAAGGCGATGGCGCCGGCCATGATCAATGCCTGTGCGGCCAGCGCGACGAAGAACAGCGCGTCGATCCATGACGGCAGGTAGTAGAGGCCCATCCCGCGAAACACCCGCTCCGTCCCGAGCGCGAAGGGCGCTGCCCAGGCAAGAATGAACCCGCCGACATTGCGGCTGCGTCTGTACCAAGCGACCGCAACGCCATAGACCAGCACCACGATTCCAGGAATGAACATGAGATGGTACATCAATCGGGCATTGAACTCGACAACCAGCGAAAGCGGCAGGCATAGCGATCCCAGTGCTGCCAGCGCTGCCGTGCCCAGCATCGCCTTTTTCTCGATCGGTGCGAATATCCGTCGTTCGAAGAACGATGCCATGATCGGACCAAGCAGCGATACAGCGAGAGAGAGCGAAGCATAGCTGATCACCGCACGTCCCCACAGCGTGAGAGATGGCGCGATCAGGAATATGAGCGAACTCGATGAGGTCGTGTAGAACGCGACCAATGCGCTGAAGCAGCCGTGGAGGAATACTGTCCGGTTCCTTGAAGCGATTCCCATGAAAACGCTGAATATGGCAACTGTACCCAGGGCTGCCAAAGCCAGCGCATAAAGAACGCTGTGAGAGACCTGTGCTGCATGCGACTGTTTCGTGGTCTTGAACTCAATCTCCGTCGCTGGCATCGAATCGGGGTTGCCGTCTAACGCGATGTAAAGCGAAGACAGCCGTTTGCCATCGATCGGCACGGGCACGGCCAGGCTGTTGCCCGGCATCCACAGTTGGGACAATCGCGCTCCGGTATACACCTCGCGATGGACCGATCCGTCATGCCGCTGACTGACTATGCGCACTCGCCACAAGGGACCGGACAGGGTCTCGATCACGAACGGCCCGGTCGGCACCTTGGTGAGATCGAGCCGTTGCCAACTATAGCCGGTCATAGCGTCTTCGAAGGAAGGCCGACATTTCCATGCCGAGCTTGCGCGTGCTTGTGCGAAGCTGATTGGGGCCTGTGTCGACAGCAGGCACGAATCGCGGAACAGGGCGTCGGCCATGGCCGGTTTGGGCGCAGCAACAAACGTCAGCAATGCGACAGCGATCGCCAGGAATGTCGCGCAAAGCCGCCTCATCACGCGCGCCTATCAAGAGAAGATTGCCAACGGTTTAATTTGATTACCAATTATGCAACAATTCCTAGATCGGCCACGGCTCGCCGCACCCGGTATGAACGCGTGGGAACGCGTGATTTTCCTTGCAGTTGGGTGAGTGATGTCTATATGCGCCGCTCCGCTGCCCCATGGGGACTTCCTAACCGCAAGGCAGCCTTAAACCACTACACCGTTCGGAGGTCCCTTGAGTTGTCCAGCTACCTCGATGCCAGGTCTGTAGTCCGCGCCCTCAAGCCGGACGAACCTATCATCCTCAACCGTCCGCATGCCGCGGCGCGTGCTGCCCGTTTCTTTGACGAAACATTTCCGGGCAAGTCGCTCTATGCGGTCAAGGCCAATCCCTCGGCCGAGCTGATCGAGCTGCTGTGGGCGAACGGAATCACGCATTACGATGTCGCCTCGATCGCCGAGGTTCGGCTGGTGCGGCGCCTGCTGCCGGAGGCGGAACTGTGCTTCATGCATCCGGTCAAGGCGCCGGGCGCGATCCGTGAGGCCTATTTCGACCATGGCGTGCGCACTTTTAGCCTCGATTCGAGCGAAGAACTGGCCAAGATCGTTGCTGCCACGACCGATGAAAACGGCGAACCGGCGCGCAATTTGCGCCTGCTGGTGCGCCTGCGCGTATCGAGCGAGTATTCCGAGCTGTCGCTGGCCAGCAAGTTCGGTTGCGATCTGACTGAAGCGCCCGCGCTGTTGCAGGAATGCCGCCAGTGGGCCGATTGGCTGGGCGTGTGTTTTCACGTCGGCAGTCAGGCGATGACGCCGTTTGCCTATGTTCAGGCGCTCGAACGCGCGCGCGCGGCGATTGCCGAGGCTTCGGTGGTTATCGACGTCGTCGATGTTGGTGGCGGATTCCCGAGTGTCTATCCGGGCATGGAGCCGCCGCCGCTCGAAGATTATTTCACGATCATCCATCGCCAGTTCGAAGCGCTGCCGATTGCCTACAACGCCGAGCTGTGGTGCGAGCCCGGCCGTGCGCTGTGTGCGGAATACAGTTCGCTGGTCGTGCGCGTGGAAAAGCGGCGCGGCGATGAGTTGTTCATCAATGACGGTTCATACGGCGCGCTATTCGACGCCGCGCATGTCGGGTGGAAATTCCCGGTCGTCGCGCTGGAGGACGATCTGATCAAGCCCCTGCAGGATTTCGCCTTCTATGGGCCGACCTGCGATGATGCGGATTTCATGGAAGGGCCTTTTGCTCTTCCCGAGGATATTCAGGCGGGCGATTATATCGAGATCGGGATGCTGGGTGCTTACGGCGCAGCGATGAAGACCGATTTCAACGGCTTCGGTGCAACCCAGTGCGTGACAGTCGAGGATGAGCCTATGGCCAGTCTCTATGATGGCAGCCGGGTTCGTCCGACAGCTGACAATGTCGTGAGCCTGCGTTAACGACTCTGACGCCGCTTCCCATCAACGGAACCAGAAAAGCGCTGCGTGCTGTCATTGTTGGCAGGTGCTGCCGTGAAGAGTGCTGCGCGCGTGGTGCTTGCGCTTAGCAGGGCAACGAAAGAGCCGGTGGCGGCCATCATGATATTTGGCATTGAAGTGGTCCGGTAATCTGGTTGCGACTGAACGGTCGCAGGCGCAGTCTCCGCTGCCTTTGGTGGGTTTTCAGCCTTAATTTCGAATTACCGATCGTAGTTAATACGCTACAGAGTTTCGTGCTTGCGACGAGTACTCGCTTCACAGAGGTAGAGGCCGAAAATATTGGAGCGGAAGCGACGCAAAGCCGCTTCCGCTCGTTATATTGGCCTTTTTGACCGGGTCGGAAACAAACGACTGACGCAATGCCGTGAAGGCTTCAGGTCGATCGTTCGAATTTCGTGGTAATCGAATCAGGCGAAGGTCAACTGCGCCCGATTGCGCACGGCGTTGGCTCCACGCTTGCGCATGGCGAAGCCGACGGCTCCGAAGCCGAGGATCAGCAATGCCCAGGTAGCCGGTTCGGGAACCGCAGCCGTCGGGGCTGTGTAGGTAATGTTACCACCATAGGTTGCCGCCGTATTGGCGGTACCCTGAACCGTCAGCGTGTACGTTCCCAGCATCGAGTTGAGCAGGATGTTGCCCGTTTCGACCAGACCCGTTGGCGTCAACGAGAAGTCAAACTGAGTGCCGGTCGGATCTGTCAGGAAGATGCGCGAAAAATCGATATCACCGCTGATGGCGCCAGTCATACTGTTCATGGTCGCCGAATTGGTGATCGAGCTGCCGGTGGTTCCCGATTCCGGCAGGGTGAAGGTAGCAGAGTCCGAAAAGCTCCCGGAACTTGTACTACCGGCAACGATCCAGTTGCAGACCGTACTTGCGGTTGTGCAGGTTGCCGGACTTGGGATCAATGTCAGGGCGGCACTTGCAGGTGCAGCCATCGTTATGGCGGCAGCTGCCCCTGCGGCAAAGAGCGCGTGTTTGATCATGAAATAGGCCTTTCTGAAAATACGGATTGTCGGTGCGACCAACCGCCTTGTCCGTACCGTGCCCCTTGAACCACACGATATCGGATATATGCGACCAATCTGCATCGAGGCGCCCCCGCCTGACCATTAGGCGTGGTGGGAGTTCCTGGATGCTGTGAAAATGTTCTGTTCTTGGGAACGCCACCGCATGTCCCAGTCCCATTATGCTTAACGATTGGTTAGGTTCCGGAAATTATTTCGCAAATGCAAAATGTTTCGTGGTGGGACACTTTTGCACGATCGGGCGTGTGGCGATTGGGTTAGGGCCACTGCATCCATCCATGAGCATGCCGTAACAGCGCGCAAATTAATTGCGGTTTTTCCACGAATTGAGACAACTTCAGGGTGTGACGATTGCGCTCAGTCCGGAAACCCGACGAAGCGCGCGACATCATCCACAGTCCTGCGTTCGCTGACCACGGCATTGGCGGGAAAGTCCTCGTCCGGCCAGCCCAGAGCTACGCAGATCATGATAATTTGATCGTCCGGGATTTGCGCGTGTTCGCGCACAACGGGGCTTTGCATGATGCCCTGGCTGTTGATGACGCAGCCCAGTCCACGCGACCAGGCTGCATTGACCAGCGCATTGGTGACGGCACCACAATCGAACGGTGCAATATCGCTGCCGAGTAACTCGCGATCATATGTGACCACGATCGAAGCTGGCGCATCGAATTGGCGGAAGCCACGCAGGACCCAGTCTTGCCGGCCCTCCTTGTCGTCTCGTTCGATGCCCATGGCGCCGAACAATTGCTTGGCGACCGCGATTTGCCGCTCCCGATGAGCAGCAGGCTGGGTGTCGTGACGGCGGAATTCACGGCTGTCGGGCTTGCCTTCGAGAATGCCCCGAGTGTTGCCTTGGCGAATAGCATCGAGCGCCGCGCCGCCAACGACGGTGAAATTCCAGCATTGGTTATTGTAGGATGATGGAGCGCGGGTCGCGAGCGCAATCACTTCTTCGATCAGCGCACGCGGCACCGGACGTTGGGCAAAGCCACGGATCGAGCGGCGACCGAGAACCACGTCATCGTAGGAGCGCGTTGGGTAATCGGGATTTGCATTGTATTCCATCAGGCCTGCCTCTCGCGTGTTTCTTGCGGTCTGGACTGACGCATCGCCAAACCGGGGTCAACGCTGGCTTGAGGAATTTGGGCACAAAAAAGGGGGCTGCTAGAGCCCCCTTTAAAGCGTCGAAAAAATCGAGAATTAGGCGAACTTGAGCGTCGCCCGGGTGGTGCGAACCGCCGCGCTGCGACGACGCATCGAGAAGCCGACTGCACCGAAGCCGAGGATCATCAGGGCCCAGGTGGCGGGTTCCGGAACTGCGGAGAAGGTGATGTTGCCACCGTAAGTCGCAGCCGTATTGGCAGAGCCTTCGACCGTCAGGGTGTAGGTGCCGGCGATGGTCTGCATCAGGATGCTGCCGGTTTCCACCAGGCCAGTCGGAGTCAGCGAGAAATCATAGATCGCGCCGTTCGGATCGGTCAGGAAGATCCGCGAAAAGTCGATGTTACCGGCATAGGTGCTTACATCAACCTTGGTGGCCGAATTGGTGATCGAGCTACCGGTCGTACCGACCTGCGGGAGCGAGAACGTTGCGGACTGCGAGAACGAGCCGGTGCTGGTGCTGCCGGCCACGATCCAGTTGCAGACCGAATCGGTGACGGTGCAGGTAGCGGGACTCGGAATTAGAGTAAGCGCGGCGCTTGCCGGGCTTGCTACCGCGAAAGCGGCGGCGGTAGCGGCCGCCAGAGTGAGCTTCTTGAACATATCAGTCTTCCCTCAATTGATTGCCAGTGGCGACCTATTGCGAATTCACGAACCAACACGGAAGGAGCCCAACTGCTCGTTCGTTAGCTTCGGTCTAAACAGTTCTTAATGATTCGGAAAGACAGCTCAGAGACAAAACGACCTGAAATGAAATGCCTGTTTCATACTGGCACAAGAGCAACTGATAGCGATTAACGTTTGATGCGGTTCATTCTTAATTGACCCGCATAACGGCAAAAACTCGTTGTTCCGCGCATCAGGCAGCGCGCAAAAGCGCCAGATCGAGCCGGTCCCAGATTTCGACCAGCGCGTCGGCCAGTTCGTGCATCATCGCCTCGTCATGCGCCGGACCAGGTGTGAAACGCAGCCTTTCGGTGCCCCGAGGCACAGTTGGGAAATTGATCGGCTGAACATAGATTCCGTATTCGGCGAGCAGGATGTCGCTGATTTTCTTGGCGCGAACGGGATCGCCCACCATCACCGGCACGATGTGGGTGGTGGTATCCATCACCGGAATGCCTTTTTCGGTGAGGATCGACTTGAGCGTAGCCGCCGCCGCCTGTTGTGCGTCGCGCTCTTCGCTCGACGATTTGAGATGCCGCACCGAAGCGAGCACGCCTGCGACCAGCACCGGGCTGAGCGATGTGGTGAAGATAAAGCCGGGCGCATAGGAGCGGATGCAGTCGATGATCCGCGTATCGGCGGCGATATAGCCGCCCATGACGCCAAACGCCTTGCCTAGCGTCCCTTCGATGATGTCGATCCGGTGCGCGGCCTCGTCCCGCTCCGAAATTCCGCCGCCGCGCTTCCCATACATACCGACCGCATGGACTTCGTCGATATAAGTCAGCGCATTGTATTTCTCGGCCAGGTCGCAGATCGCGTGGATCGGGGCAACGTCACCATCCATCGAATAGACGCTTTCGAAAGCGATCACCTTGGGTGTCGCATCTTCCTCGGCAGCAAGCAGCGTTTCGAGGTGTTCCAAATCGTTATGCCGGAACACGCGCTTCTCGCAGCCCGAATTGCGGATGCCAGCGATCATGCTGGCGTGATTGAGTTCGTCCGAAAAGATCACGCAGCCGGGCAGAAGCTTGGCGAGCGTGGCCAGCGTCGCCTCGTTCGAAACATAGCCGCTGGTGAAAAGCAGCGCGCCTTCCTTGCCGTGCAGATCGGCCAATTCCGCCTCGAGATCGACGTGGTAATGCGTGTTGCCGCCGATATTGCGCGTGCCGCCCGAACCCGCCCCAACGTCGTGCAGCGCCTCTTCCATCGCCTCGATTACCTTGGGGTGTTGCCCCATCGCGAGATAATCGTTCGAACACCACACCGTCACCGGCTTGGGGCCGTTGTGCCCGGCGAAGCAGCGCGCGTTCGGGAAGGCCCCCTTGTTGCGCAGGATATCGATGAACACGCGATAGCGCCCTTCCGCGTGCAAGCGGTCGATAGCCTGGTCGAAAATCTGGTTGTAGTTCATCCGCGGGAGCGCCTCACATTGCCGCAGCGCCGGTTCCCCATTCCGGCAGGGTCAATTCCATCTAGTGCGCTTGTCGCAATTGCGCCACTGCGATCTTTGCGAGCGATTCGCAACTAAACTCAGAAATGTCCGAGACTTGTAAGCCCACGCGCTGCGAGGGCGGGACGCAGTCTTTCCAGATCCTCCAGCGACCCGGTGGTGATTGCCCGGTCCGCTTCGCTTCGCACAAATGGCTGACCCTCGGTCAAGGCGGCGATCCGCCGGGCGATGCCGGCCGAGCCATCGACCAGCGCCACATCGTTACCCATCACTGCACGGATTTCGTCTGCGAGTAGTGGGAAATGGGTGCAGGCGAGCACCAGCGTGTCGATCGCCTCGGCATGGGGTTGGGCGAGCAATCCTTCGAGTTCCTTCTCTACCGCACCCGGATCGATATCCTGCCCGCGCAGCTTGGCTTCAGCCAGCGCGACCAGCCCGTTCGCCCCATGGCGCAGCAGATGCTTGCCTGAAGCAAATTCCTTCTCGAGACGGTCGACATACCCCTGCCGGACGGTCGCCTGCGTACCGAGCAGTCCAATGACCCCGCTCAGGGTCATAGCAGCGGCAGGCTTGATTGCCGGGACGGTGCCGACGATCGGCGTTTCGAGCACGTCTCGCACCATGGCGAGCGCAATCGTGCTGGCCGTGTTGCAGGCGATGCAGATCAGGCGTGGCTGCCAGCGTTCGGCCATCCGCCCGAGCAGGCCGCACACGCGCGCCGCCACTTCCGCCTCGCTCTTGGCGCCATAGGGCAGACCGGCGATATCCGCGGCGTAGATCACCGGCGCTTGCGGCAAGAGCTTGCGCAGCTCGTCGAGCACGGTCAGCCCGCCGACGCCGGAATCGAACAGCAGGATGGGTGCGCTTGCGTCCACTTTGGAGATAGTGCCTTTCACATTGGCTTCGCCGGCCTTACGCTGACCGATATGGCAGGCTGGCGGTTTCGACAAATTTGCCATGCCACGATAGGGGTTCGCGAATGATTGTGCACACACTTCTGGCCGCTGCGCTCGGTTATCTGCTCGGATCGATCCCTTTCGGACTGCTGCTGACACGGGCGGCGGGGCTGGGCGATGTGCGCAAGATCGGCAGCGGCAACATCGGCGCGACCAATGTGCTGCGGACCGGCAACAAGAAACTCGCCGCCGCGACATTGTTGCTCGATCTGCTCAAGGGGCTGTTCGCGGTGTTGCTGGTGCGCTGGCTGTTCGTGCAGCCTGAGATTATGCCACAAGCCGCGTGGGGGCCGGTGCCGGTGGGCGCGCTGGCCGCGGTGCTGGGGCACTGCTTTCCCGTCTGGCTGGGTTTCAAGGGGGGCAAGGGTGTGGCGACCAATGCCGGGGTCAGCTTCGGGCTCGGCTGGCCGTTGGGGCTGGCCTATGCGCTGGTGTGGCTGGCCGTGCTCGGCCTGTCGCGGATCAGCTCGCTTGCCGGGATGAGCGCGGTCTGCGCTGCCGCGATTGCTGCCGCGCTGCTCGGTTTTACGGCCTATATCCCGGTGCTGGCGGTAATCGCCGTGCTCGTGCTGTGGCTGCACCGCGCCAATCTGAAGCGTCTCGCCGACGGGACCGAACCGAAAGTCGGATCGAAGAAGTAATGCACGGGTCGGTGCCCGCTCTGTCGCAACAAGAGGCGTTTTCGCGCATCCGCCTGTTGCGGTCGCCGCATATCGGGCCGGTCAGCTATGCCCAACTGCTTGCGCGCTTCGGGACTGCGGCAAAAGCGCTGGAGGCGTTGCCCGATCTCGGAAAGCGCGGTGGGCGAGAGTATCGCGCTGCGCCGGTCGAGCGCATAGAACGCGAAGTGGAGGCGGTGCGCCGCGCAGGGGCGAAATATCTGTTTCACGACCAGCCCGACTATCCCGCGCTGCTCGCCGAAATCGACGGCGCGCCACCCATCCTCACCTGGCGCGGCGATGTGGCACTCGTGGCCAAGCCCTGCGTGGCGATGGTCGGCGCGCGCAACGCGAGCGCGGCGGCGGTGAAGGTGGCGCGCGATTTCGCCAATGCGCTGGCGGGGGCGGGATTTACGGTGGTTTCCGGTTTGGCGCGGGGCATCGATGGCGCAGCGCATGAGGGCGCGCTTCCGGCGACCATTGGGGTAATCGCGAGCGGGATCGACATTGCCTATCCGCCGCAGCACTCCGAATTGCAGGAGCGGATCGCGGGCGAGGGGCTGCTGCTGGCCGAACAGCCGCCCGGCACCGAGCCGCGGGGGAGCCATTTCCCCAGCCGAAACCGGATCATCGCCGGTCTCGCGCTGGGGACGGTGGTGGTCGAGGCCGCGCCCAAGTCCGGCAGCCTCATCACCGCGAGGCTGGCGGGCGAGGCGGGGCGCGAGGTGATGGCGATTCCCGGCAGCCCGCTCGACGCGCGCAGCCACGGCTGCAACCACCTCATCCGTGAAGGCGCGGTGCTGGTGCAGACACCGGAGGACGTGGTGGAACTGCTGAGCGGCTTCGATGGCCAACCCCGCTCGACCTTCCGCGAGGCGGCGAGCACTTTCGACTATGCGCCGGAGGAACTGGCCGAAGCCGAACCCGCCGACATCGCCAGCCTGCTCACCAGCGCGCCGGTGGGCGTCGACGAACTGATCCGCCAGTCGGGCGACAGCGCGGCGGCGGTGCAACTGGCACTGCTGGAGCTGGAGATTGCCGGGCGGCTGGCTAGGCACGCTGGGGGGCGGGTGAGTTTGGTTTAAGGACAACTACATGAAAGCCGATGCTTCGTCAGTTGCAAATCACGGCTTACATCGTCCCAAAGCGATTGCTTCGATTGAATTTTACGATAAGCTCTGTCGCTGATGGCATCAAATCAATCTGGTCAGCAATATAGTTTTGAAAGACCAGGTAAATTGTGGGTTGGCGCTTGCGCATCCCTACTGCTTCTTTCTTCAGTGCTTGGATGGTTTGAAAATACAACCCTCCTCACGCCACATGCTGATGAATTTTTTGTTATATTTGGTTTATTATCTGGATTTATTTCAATTTTTGGAATAATAGTATTATTTAATTCTACCGATTCATGGCCTTACGCGAATAGTATTGGTTTTTCGATTGCTGGAGGATTTTTGAGTTTCATAATAATTATGACTTTTATATCTAGTTTATTCGATTTTTCCGAAGTAATGCTTCAATTCCCAGCCGATAAAACGCAAACTTTCAAGGCTTTGATTCCCATAGTCAGTGCTGGTCATACTCAACTATCAAAAAGTGTCAGTTGGACTATAAGGCCAGCCCAATTCCCGGTAGACATTCAGATCACGCGAAAAGACTGGGAATTTATGGTCGCGCGACAAAAGGCGTTAGGTATTAGAAATAATTCTAACATAATGGAAGTGGACGGTTATTTCTGCGCCAATGCAGTTATGCAGAAATCTTCAAATTTGCTTAGAATTGTCTATGGTGGAACGTATTATCCTTGGAGTATGGACTTTATTTTACCATCCGGGTCCATCGTGGTTTGTCCGTCTGAGGCCACTGGTAAGCCATACCTGAAGCTGCAACGAGAAAATTAGGTTGCTGGTGGCATTCTGACTCTTGCTTAATCAAACTGCCTTGACGGCTTTCGCAGCCCGCCCTCATCCTCGCGCGTACACATACGCGTAGGGAAGACCTTTACACACAATGCAACTCGTCATCGTAGAATCGCCGGCCAAGGCGAAGACCATCGAGAAATATCTGGGCAAGGACTTCAAGGTTCTCGCCAGCTATGGCCATGTCCGCGACCTGCCGCCCAAGGATGGCAGCGTGCGCCCGGACGAGGGCTTTGCGATGGACTGGGAACTCTATCGCGACAAGCAGAGCCGCTTCAAGGATATCGCCGACAACGCCAAGAAGGCCGACCGCCTGATCCTCGCCACCGACCCCGACCGCGAGGGCGAGGCGATTTCGTGGCACGTGCGCGAGCTGCTCGGCAAGCGCAAGGCGCTGCCCAAGGAGGTCGAGCGCGTCACTTTCAACGCGATCACCAAGCAGGCGGTGACCGAGGCGATGAAGGCCCCGCGCGAGCTCGATCAGCCGCTGATCGACGCTTATCTCGCCCGCCGCGCGCTCGACTATCTCTATGGTTTCACCCTGTCGCCGGTGCTGTGGCGGCGGCTGCCCGGTGCCAAGAGCGCGGGCCGCGTGCAGTCGGTCGCGCTGCGCCTGATCGTCGACCGCGAGCGCGAGATCGAAGCGTTCAGGCCGGACGAATACTGGTCGGTCATCGCGCATCTGTCGCATGACGGGACCGATTTCGATGCGCGTCTGGTCAAATACGATGGGCAGAAGCTCGACAAGCTGACCCTCGGCGACGAGAGCAGCGCCATGGCTGCCAAGGCTGCGGTGGAGCAGGGCCGCTTCACCGTCGAGGAAGTCGAAACCAAGCCGGTCAAGCGCAACCCGGCCCCGCCGTTCACCACCTCGACCCTGCAACAGGAGGCCGCGCGCAAGCTGGGCTTTTCCGCCAGCCACACGATGCGCTGCGCCCAGTCGCTCTACGAGGCGGGCGCGATCACTTACATGCGGACCGACGGCGTGCAGATGGATCCGGGCGCGATCAACGCCGCGCGCGATGCCATCGCTGCGCGCTATTCCGCCGATTACGTGCCGGAAAGGCCGCGCTTCTATTCGACCAAGGCTAAGAACGCGCAGGAAGCGCACGAGGCGATCCGTCCGACCGATTTCGGCAAGGACCGCGCCGGTTCGGGTGACGAGGCAAAGCTCTACGACCTCATCTTCAAGCGCGCGATGGCGAGCCAGATGGCGACCGCGCAGCTTGAACGCACCAGTGTCACCCTGCGCGATCCGACCGGGCGGCACGAGCTGCGCGCGACAGGGCAGGTGGTGAAATTCCCCGGCTTCCTCGCCGTCTATCAGGAAGGCTTCGACGATCACGAGGACGACGAGGACGGCCTGCTGCCGCTGATGCGCAAGGGTGATGCACCCGCACGGCGCGGGGTCGATGCTACGCAGCATTTCACCCAGCCGCCGCCGCGCTTTTCCGAAGCATCGCTGGTCAAGCGGCTGGAGGAGCTGGGGATCGGACGCCCCTCGACCTATGCCTCGACCATCCAGACCCTGCGCGACCGTGCCTATGTGCGGATGGAGAAGAACCGCTTCTTCGCCGAGGAGAGCGGGCGGCTCCTGACCGCCTTCCTCGAACGCTTCTTCGAACGCTACGTCGCCTATGACTTCACCGCCGGGATGGAGGACGAACTCGATATCGTCTCCGACGGGCGCGAGGACTGGAAAAAGCTGCTCGAACAGTTCTGGCGCGACTTCAAGCCCAAGACCGAAGAGGTGATGGAGAAGAAGCCGTCCGAAGTGACCGAGGCGCTCGACGATTTCCTCTCCGACTTCCTGTTCCCCGAGCGTGCCGATGGCCACGATCCGCGCTGGTGCCCGCTGTGCGCGGAGCAGGGGCGCGAGGGGGGGCGGCTGGCGCTGCGCGGGGGCCGCTATGGCGCCTTCGTCGCCTGCGCCAACTATCCCGAATGCACCTACACCCGCCGCTTTGCCCAGCCGGGTGCGGATGGCGAGGTCGAGGAAGACACGGTGCTGGGCGAAGACCCGGAAACCGGCCTGCCGGTGGAGCGCAAGACCGGGCGCTTTGGCCCTTACGTGCAGCTGGGTGAGGGCAAGGAGGCGAAGCGCGCCAGCATCCCCAAGGATCTCGACGATTTCGATCTCGAATGGGCCCTGAAGCTGCTCAGCCTGCCGCGCATCGTCGGCACGCATCCCGAGACGGGCAAGGAAATCGAGGCGAATATCGGGCGTTACGGCCCCTATTTGCGCCACGATGGCAAGTACGGCAAGCTCTCCAGCACGCAGGACGTGTTTGATGTGGGCATGAACGCCGCCGTTACGATCCTCGCCGAAGCGGCCAATCGCGGCGGACGCGGGCGGGCCAAGGCCGAGCCGATCAAGACGCTGGGCGCGCATCCCACCAGCGGCGGCGAGATCAAGGTGATGCCGGGCCGCTACGGCCCCTATGTCACCGATGGCACCACCAACGCCACGATCCCCAAGGACGTAAAGCCGGAGGACATTACCGAAGCGCAGGCGATCGAACTGATCGACGCCCGCGCCGCGAAGGGCCCGGCGAAGAAGAAGGCCAAGAAAAAAGCCCCGGCGAAGAAGAAAGCACCAGCAAAGAAGAAGTCTGCGGCGACGAAGAAAGCCAAGGCTGACTGACGGGAGCGAAATAGGAGGGTCGGCGTTGAGCGCCTATGCTACGAAATGCCGATATCGAGTTGCCGGGTAATACACCCGAAGCCTCTGCTGTGAGTGCGGAAGGCACAGACGGCCTGCCCATGCCGCGCCGGGTATGGGCGATCATCGCGATCAGCTTCGGGTCGGCGCTGTTTGTGCTCGATGGCTCGGTTGCCAATGTCGCGCTGCCGACCATTGCGCGTGAACTGGGCGTTACCGATGGCGCGGCGACCAATGTCGTCACCGTGTACCAACTGGTCCTGGTGATGGCCCTGTTGCCGTTTGCGAGCATGGGCGACAGGATCGGCCAGCGCACGCTGTATCAGGCAGGGCAGTGGGTGTTTCTGGTCGCCTCGGCGCTGACGCTGTTCGTGAACGACTTCGGCTGGCTGCTGGTCGCGCGCACCGGGCAGGCTGTTGGCGCGGGCATGGCATTGAGCGTATCGGCGGCGATCCTGCGCGACATCTATCCGGCGAAGAGCCTGGGCAGTGGCCTTGGCATCAACAGCGTGATCGTGGCGAGTTCGGGCGCGCTGGCGCCGACGCTCGGCGGATTTCTGGTCCAGCACCTGAGCTGGCAATGGGTGTTCGTGGCTGGCGCACCGATGGCGGCGCTGTCCTTGCTGGTCGGACGCAGCCTGCCCGACCCGGTGCCGCACCGCGAACGCAATCCCGAATGGCTCAGCGGCATCTGGAGTGCCGTGTCGATGCTGCTGCTGATCGGTGGGCTGCAATGGGCAACCCACGGCGCGGTGCGCTGGCCGGGCTATGTCGCGCTTGCTGCAGGTGCCGTGTCCACCATCATGCTGGTCATGCGGGAGCGTGGTCGCAAAAATCCCGTGGTGCCGGTCGATTTGATTGCGCAGCCGGTGCTGGGCTTTTCGGCGCTCGCCGCGATCGCTGCCTTCATGGCCAGCGCCGCTCTGATGATCACGCTGCCTTTCGTGTTCCAGCAAAGCTTCCGTTACCAGCCGAGCCAGGTAGGCATGTTGCTATTGCCCTATCCGCTGACGATGCTGTTCGTCTCGCCCTTTGCGGGTTGGCTGTCCGACCGGGTGGACGCCACCAAGCTGGGGGTGACGGGCATGGCCATTGCGATTGTCGGATTGACGCTGCTGGCCCTGATGCGCAGCGATCCGGGGCCATTCGGGATCTGTTGGCGGCTGGGGCTGACGGCGCTGGGCTTCGGGCTGTTCTTCTCGCCCAATTCGCGCCTCATCATCAGCCGCGCACCCAAGGATCGCTCCGCGGCGGCGGGCGGGCTGCTGTCGACAGCGCGCATGGTGGGGCGCACGATGGGCGCAGTGATGGTCGGGATGCTGCTCGCGGGCGGAATGGGGCTGGGCCCGCTGCCCATGGCACTGTCCGCCGGACTGGCGGTGCTGGCGGCGCTGTGCAGCATGGTGCGCTTCAGGGCAGTGCAACGCGCTGAGATATAGGATTTCGAGGGATTAGAGGCGTAGCCAACCGACAACCAGACTGACCGCAAGCGCAATCATGCTTGCGCCCAATGCATAGGCAGCCGGTCTCGCGGCGGTGCGGCCATAGACGATCGTCGCACCAAGCTTGACGGTCATATTCGCGAGTATCGTCCCGGTCAGCGCAAGGGCCGCGAGTTGCGGAGCGATGGCGGTCGGTCCGAGGCCGCCTGCAGTCACGATCGCGGCATCGACATCCATGCTGCCCATGATCAGCAGCAGCAAGGCGATGCCGTGCTCTCCGAAGCGAGCTTCGCCCCAGCGGGCCGCCACGGCCGCTATGGCCACGAAGGCCACGAAACTGAGCGCCGGCAGAAGAGCTATCGGATTGCGGGGAGGCGCTGGATCTCCCTGCGTGCTTGTACGCGAATAGAGTATCAGGCTCGCGACGATTGCCGTCACGAGCGCAGGCGCGGTCAGGATGGCAAATGCGGGCAGGAAGGACGTGGCAAGGATGGCGATCAGCACCAGAACGCGAACATACATCACTGCAGTAGCCAGCGCGATACCGGCATTGTCGGCGCCTCCGGCCGTGCCCTCTCCCAACCGTTGGGCAAAGGAATAGGTGACGGCAGTGGAGCTGTAGGCACCGCCAATGACGGCTGTTGCTATTGCACCGCGACGTGCGCCGAAGATGCGATTGACAACATAGCCGACAAAGGAAAATCCGGTGATGGTGATGACGACCAGCCACAAGGTGCGCGGCGCCCACGCATCGTATGGCCCGAAACGTCCGGCTGGCAGGAATGGATATACTGCGCCAGCGATCACGGCGTAGCGTGCGAATGCCTTCAGATCGGCTTCGTCCATTCTTGCAAGGAACCCGTGGATCTCGTTGCGTAAGGCGAGCAGCAGTGTCGTTACCGCAGCGCCAGCAATCGCAGCCGCGAGAAAACCGCTACCTGCCAGAAATCCCAATGCGAGCGTTACGAGTGCAGCTATGGCGCTGGTCGCATCTGGTCGACCGTCGCGTCGTATCACCTGGGCATAACCGACGACCAGCACGCCGACGGCACCCACAAGCAATGCGCCTCCGGCAATGCCATAGCCATACGTACCAAGAAGTCCGGCGAGTCCTGCCAACAGGCCCAGTAAGGTGAAAGTCCGTACACCTGCAACGCGTGAACCACCCGCTTCGGAACGCAACTTCCAGCCGCGCTCGATGCCGATGAGCAGGCCGCATGTCAGCGCTGCCAGGACCGGGAGAAGTTCGTGTTCGATCATTGCCCCCGCTCCCTGGCTCCGATCCTAGCGAACCCAATCGAGTCCGATCTCGTCCCAAACCTCGCGGCTCTCGGCCCAGTTTTCCTCCACCTTGACGTGCAGGAACAGGTGGACCTTGACGCCGAGCAGCTCGGCCAGCTCCTTCCTCGCTGCTTCGCCGATCGCCTTGATCCGGCTGCCGCCCTTGCCCAGCACGATCGCGCGTTGGTTGTCGCGGGTGACGAGGATCTGCTGGTGGATTTCGAGGCTGCCGTCGGGGCGGTGCTTGTAGAGTTCGGGCCGCACCGCGCTGTCGTAAGGCAGTTCCTCGTGCAGCTGGTTGTAGAGCTGTTCGCGGGTAATTTCGGTGGCAAGCAGGCGTTCGCTGGCGTCCGACACCTGATCTTCGGGATACATCCACTCCGCTGGCGGCATCATCCCTGCGAGCGATGATTTCATCTCGGCCACGCCATCGCCGGACAGCGCGGAAATGAAGAATATCTCGGAAAAATCGACCTTGCCCGACAGTTCCTGCGCCAGCGCGAGCAGCGGCTCCTTCTTGGCGACATCGACCTTGTTGAGCGCCAGCAGCTTGCGCTCGGGCCGCTGGGCGAGCGCTTCGAGCAGCGGTTCCAGCTCGTGCCGGCGCTGCTTGACCGGATCCACCAGCAGCACCACCGCATCGGCAGCTTCCGCGCCTTCCCACGCAGCCGACACCATCGCCCGGTCGAGCTTGCGCTTTGGCGCGAAAATACCCGGCGTGTCGACCAGGATCATCTGCGTACTGCCTTCCAGCGCGATTCCCAGCATCCGCGCACGGGTGGTCTGCGCCTTGGGCGAGGTGATCGCGACCTTCTGCCCGACAAGCTGGTTCACCAGCGTCGATTTGCCCGCGTTGGGGGCGCCGATCACGGCCACCAGGCCGCACTGCGTTTGCGTGTTTTCGCTCATCCGAATTTGCTCATAAATACCTTGGCCGCTTCCTTTTCGGCTTCCTGTTTGCTTGAGGCGGTCGCCTCGGCCTCGCCGACCTTGTGGACCCGCACCCGCACGGTGAAGCGCGCGGCATGGTCCGGGCCGGAACGGTCGACCACTTCGTATTCCGGCGGCTTGCGCTGGTTGCCCGCCGCCCATTCCTGCAACGCGCTCTTGGGATGCTTGGACAGACCTGCGCCGCTTTCGAGCGCAGGGCGCCACAATTCGCGGATCAGGTCGCGCGTAGCGGCAAAACCATTGGTGAGGAAATGCGTGCCGAGCAATGCCTCCATCACATCTCCGAGAATGTTGTCGCTGTCCCTGCCACCATCCGAAAGCGCTTGCTTGGAGATACGGATGTGATCGGCAAGACCGATGTCGCGTGCGATAGTGGCGCACATCGCTCGGCTGACCATCGCATTCAGTCGCTGCGAAAGCTGACCTTCCGCAGCATTGCTGTGCGAAAACAACCACTCAGCGATTGCCAGCCCCAATACGCGGTCGCCAAGGAATTCCAGCCGCTCGTAATTGGCCGTTTCTCCCATGCTACCGTGCGTCAGTGCGGCCACCCACATGGGTGCGTCGATTATTTCGCCCGATCCGATGAAGCCGGTCTTCTCCAGCCAGTTTTTGGCAGCACCGGACAGCTCCGTCATAGTCGCTCTCCGATATGGTCCCAGCGCGCCGCCGAAAACCACGTCCATGGTTTGAACCAGCTCGCCGAGCCGTCGGTGGACCACAGCACGATGCTCGCACGGCCGACCAGCAGGCTTGTGGGCACCATGCCAACACCGCCACCGGGCTTGGCAGGGAAACGACTGTCTGCGGAATTGTCGCGGTTGTCACCGAGCACGAAGATATGTCCGGCGGGTACCGTCACCGGGCCGAAATCGTCCTGTGGTGTGAAACCGAAGTCCAACGTATCGTAGCTACGGCCCGAAGGAAGGGTTTCGCGGTAGCGCATGTAGCGGCAGACTTTACGCCCATCGGGCAGCGTCTCGTCCTTCGCACCCCAGGCACATTGGGTGTTGGGCGACACATGGATCAGGAAATCGCTGACCCGCTTACGCGGGAGCGGTTGTCCATTGAGGATCACCTGTCCGCCGCGTAACGCGATGGTATCCCCCGGCAGGCCGATGGCGCGCTTGATATAGTCGGTCCGGTCTACCGGATGTTCGAATATCACGACGTCGCCTCGCTTGGGGTCATGCGCGAATATCCGACCCGGGATCAACGGCGCATCATGCGGCAGCGAATGGCGCGAATAGCCATAGGGCCATTTCGCCGCGACGAGGTAGTCCCCGTTCTCGAGCAAGGGCAACATGCTCTCCGAAGGGATGGTGAACGGTGAATAGACGAAGCTGCGGAATGCAAGCACGGCCAGCACCACCAGTGCAAGAAAGCGAAAGAAGCTACCCCAGCTCTCCGTCTTCTTAGCAGGAGTGGGGCCGAGTCCGGCCGATTGCATCAGTTGTGGATCGCTCATGCGGATTGTGGGTTCCCATTCATGTCCGCGGCTCCTAACCGCAGGGCGCCAGCCAAGAAAGGATTTTTGCGTGACCGATGCCATCGCCAGTGCCTGGAAGCGGATCGAAGATTTCGAAAGGCCGACATTGGGCGAGCTGTTCAGCGCCCGGCGCGATGGCGGCGAAGGGGAGCATGAGCCGGCAGATTCCGATCGCGTGGCGATGTTGTCGGGCCGGATCGAATGGGGCAGTCCGGACGATGGCACGTCCGGTGGAATTTTGTTCGACTGGTCGAAAACCCATCTCGATACCGCGCTGCTTTCGGCATTCGAGGAACTCGCCGAGGCGCGAGATTTCGTCGCCAAGCGGGAAGCGTTGCTGGCAGGCGATATCGTCAACGTAACCGAGGGGCGCTCAGCAACCCATACCGCGCAGCGCGGCACGGGATCTGATGCCGATGTCGAGGAAGCATCGGCCCTGCACCAGCGTATGAAGCTGCTGGTGGAGGCAATCCATGGTGGCGCGCTGGGCGAGATCAAACATCTGATTCATGTTGGGATTGGCGGGAGCGCGCTTGGGCCCGCTATGGCGATCAATGCCCTGGCGCGCGATCTGGCCCTGGTTGACGTCCATGTGGTGTCGAACATCGATGGTGTGGCGCTGGAAGACGCAATGGAGGCCTGCGATCCGGCAACGACCTTGATCGCGGTCGCATCAAAGACCTTCACCACCATCGAAACCATGACCAACGCCGAAAGCGCGCTCAAATGGCTGGCCGACAATGGCGTGGCCGATCCTTCCGGTCGCGTGGTGGCGCTGACGGCCAGCCCGGAAAAGGCGGTCGAATGGGGAGTCGATGAAACGCGTGTGTTGCCGTTCCCGGAAAGCGTGGGCGGGCGCTATTCGCTGTGGTCCTCGATCGGCTTCCCGGTGGCTCTGGGCGTGGGCTGGGAGGATTTTTCCGCCATGCTCGATGGCGCACGAGCCGTGGACGAGCATTTCGCCAGCACCGAGGGGCGTGACAATCTGCCGCTGCGCGCCGCCTTTGCCGATCGCTATTATGCGCGCGTGCGCGGCTGCGAGACACGCGCGGTGTTTGCCTATGACGAACGGCTGGCGCTGCTGCCTTCCTATCTCCAGCAATTAGAGATGGAATCGAACGGCAAGCTGGTGACCGCCGATGGGCAGCCTGTGGATGAGCCGACCGCGCCGATCACCTGGGGTGGGGTGGGGACGGACGCGCAGCATGCGGTGTTCCAACTGCTGCATCAGGGTAGCCATCTGGTGCCGATCGATTTCATCGCGTCGATCGCACCGGGCGATGCGCTCGATCCGGCGCATCACCGCATCCTGTTGATGAACTGCTTTGCGCAAGGCGCTGCGTTGATGGCTGGAGACAAGGGCAGCGAGCCGGCGCGCTCCTATCCCGGCGACCGTCCATCGGCGACCATGCTGTGCGACGATATCGATGCAGCAACTCTCGGCGCGCTGATCGCCTTTCATGAACATCGCACTTTTGCCAACGCCGTGTTGATGGGCATCAACCCTTTCGACCAGTTCGGTGTCGAACTCGGCAAGGCAATCGCCCGCAAGATCGAGAAAGGTGGCGAAAGTTTCGACGCAAGCACAGAAGCTTTGTTGGTTACCGCCGGACTGGAATAATTTGGCGACGTTTTGTGCCAGTGTGGGACAACTGTCTCAAACCGGCCATCAAACTGGCAATTAACAATTTTTTCGCTCGCAAGCTTAAGCGGAAGCCCCTATACGAGTCGCAGAAGTCGAGGCCGGTCGCAAATTGTGCGCTCGATAGCGGGGGGATCCTCGTAAAACCTGAATTACTCTTGTTTCACTCGTTTTGGAGGGTCGTCATGGCTCTTAAGCATATCGCTCTTTCTGCTTCGGCAGTTCTCGCTCTCGGCATTGTCGCAATGCCCGCTTCGGCTGCCGAGCCGGTCACCTGTGCCAGCTACGGCACAACGGTGATTACCGGTACTACCGATTGCGTCGGCTTCTATTCTGGCAACGTCTTCAGCTCGTCGACGGCCAATGTGACTACGCAGACCAATGCGGTAGCCGCGCTTGGTGGAACCTTCGACGGTAATTTCAATAGCCTGTTCGGCTTTGGAAGTTTGTCAAACGGTACGTCGGGTGCACGGACAATCGACTTCGGCACGACCTTTTATGGCGATACCATCATCGGTATGCACTTCGGTAACATTGCCGGTCCCGAAGGCAATGTCAGTGTGTTCTACAAGTTCGATTTCGGTAGCGCCGGTGCAAGCTCGATCACTTTCACCGATGCGAAGGGCTTGTCGAACCTGTACGTTTACAGCGATCCGGGCGCAGTTCCCGAACCCGCTGCCTGGGCTCTCATGATCCTCGGTTTCGGTGCGGTTGGCGGTGTTCTGCGCCGCAGCAAGAAGACCAAGTTTGCGCTGACCTACGCGTAAGCGTTAACAACAAATCGCAAGACCCCCGGACGAGAGTTCGGGGGTTTTGTGTGTCTGGTGCCTACTCACGCCACGCAATATGGGATGCGTTCGGGGCGGCTCGGCCAGCAATTTAATTGACTTTGGTCGCCCGGACGACCACATGCCGCCTCGATTGAAGCGCGCCGTTCCAGCGTGAAGCAGCGTTTGCTGCGGAAAATGCGCGCAAGTTACGATCCCCACCAAGACTTCCCTGTTCACGCGGGCGGTTGCAACAACCACCGCGACTGCGCGCCCGATCGGGCAGCGCACCGCATCCAATGCGAGTAAACTCTATCATGACATTCGACCAACTCGGGCTGTCGCAGCCCGTTCTCCAGGCGCTAGACCTGAAAGGCTACAGCGAACCAACCCCGATCCAGGCGCAGGCAATCCCCTATGTACTGGAGGGTCGCGACCTGCTCGGTATCGCCCAGACCGGGACCGGGAAGACCGCGGCCTTCATGCTGCCGAGTATCGACCGGCTGCGCGATGCGGACAAGCAGACGCCGTTCAAGTCGTGCCGTATGCTGGTGCTGGCGCCGACACGCGAACTAGCTGGGCAGATCGCCCAGAGCGCCAAGGATTACGGCGCGCTTGCCGGGCTCAAGGTTCAGTCCATCGTCGGCGGCACTTCCGTCAACAAGGACCGCAACAAGCTGCATCGCGGCACGGACATCCTCGTTGCGACACCGGGTCGCCTGCTCGACCTGATCGACCAGAAAGCTTTCGGCCTGTCGGGCATCGAAATCCTCGTGCTCGACGAAGCGGACCAGATGCTCGATCTCGGCTTCATCCACGCGCTCCGCCGCATTCACCAGCTTGCCCCGAAAGAGCGCCAGACGCTGTTCTTCTCGGCGACCATGCCCAAGCAGATCCGCGAGCTGGTGGGCCAGTATTGCCGCAATCCCGCGCAAGTCTCGGTGACACCGGAAAGCACCACCGCCGAGCGGATCGACCAGTATCTGTTCATGGTCCAGCAGGACGAAAAGCAGTCGCTGCTCGAACTGATCCTGTCGAAGCGGCATCGTGTTCCCGGCGAGTTCGAGCGCACGCTGATTTTCGCACGCACCAAGCACGGCAGCGACCGGATCGTGAAAAAGCTCGCGCAGTGCGGGATCGCCGCCAATGCGATTCACGGCAACAAGAGCCAGCCGCAGCGCGAACGCGCTCTCGACGAGTTCAAACGCGGTAAGACGCCGATTCTCGTCGCCACCGATGTCGCGGCGCGCGGCATCGACATTCCCGGCGTCAGCCACGTCATCAATTACGAATTGCCGAATGTGCCCGAGCAATATGTCCACCGCATCGGGCGGACCGCTCGCGCGGGTGCCGATGGCGTGGCGATTGCCTTTTGCGCCGAGGACGAGCGCGCTTACCTGAAGGATATCCGCAAGACGACTGGCGCGGAGCTAGAACGTCTCGACCTGCCGGAAAATTTCCGAGCGGTTGTCGAAGGCGTCGGCCCCACCAAGCGCGAGCAGAAGCCGCGTTTGGCGCGTCCCAAAGTCACTCCGCGCGGCGCACCGCGTCCGCGTTCGAATGAGGATTCCGGAGACGGGAAAGCAGGCTCGTCGAAACCGCACAAGAAGCACCCGTCGCGTGCGGGGAAGCCGCGTCGCGATGGCCAGCCCAATGCTGCACGCCCGAACGGCGGACAGCGTCGCAGGCGGCGTTCGGGATCACGCGGGGGGCAGGGTCGCTAACGGTTCGGCTTGCTGCGAGCGCTGATCATTCAGCGCAATCGCATCGGGAGCGGCGATGCGCGTGCGGGCGAAGGCTTCGGGCTGGCTTTCCGCCAGCCAGTCAAGCATCGCCTCGCGCATGTCGCATCGCAGATCGAACAGAGTACCCGAATCCCTCCCGCTCATCAGCAAGCGCACCTCGATGGCGTCGCGGGTGGTGTCGGTTACCTGCACCACCTGCACCCGCTTGTCCCATTTGGGGTGGACGGCAATTAACTCCGCGAATTTTTCACGGATGGGGCCGATCTTCGTCGAGGGATCGAGGTAGAGAAACACGGTGCCGAGCAGTTCCGCAGTGGTCTTGGTCCAGTTCTGGAAGGAATCTTCAAGAAACTTCGAAGTAGGCACAACCAACCGTCGCTGGTCCCACACATTGACCACCACATAGGTCGTGCGGATTTCCTCGATCCGGCCCCACTCGCCATCTATGATTACGACATCGTCGATGCGGATTGGCTCGGTCACCGCCATCTGGATGCCCGCGATGATCGATTTGAGCGCGGGCTGGGCCGCCGCGCCCACCGCCAGCCCGGCAAGACCCGCCGATGCCACCAGAGTCACGCCGATCTGGCGCACGCCGGGAATCGACAGCAGCATCAGCCCCACGACCACGAATACGATGACGAAGGTCGCGATACGATTGAACATCGACAGCCGCGTGCGACGCCTCCTGGCAGCCAGATTGTCGGCCACGGTAATGTCTGCGCGCAGGGCCATCGCGTCGATCAGTGCGTGCAATATGCTCAGCCCGATCCAGCCGACCAAAGCGGGTAATACGAAGCCGCCGATCTTCTCCCAAGCTGTTTGGAATTGCGGAATTTCGCGCGCAACCAACACCAGCGCCAATGCAATCAGACCCCAGCGGGTGGGATTGACCAGACGCTTGAGCAGGAGACTATCGGATTCGCTCGCGCTGTGGTTCGCTACATGGCTCAGCAGGCGGAACACCAGCCAGTGAATCGCTATGACCAGTATGACGGCAATTGCCCCTGCGATCGCAAAGCGGATGAGACCAGGCAGTATCGGGCCGGCCCAGGGGGCGAATTCGTTCCAGATTGCAATCATGGGGTTCGCGTTGATCCTTTTTCAGCTGTCGCAGCGCCCCAGAACACCCTCTTTCCAGCGCCTCGGCGGGCGGGTTCTTATTTGTGAATCAATCTGTCGGCGTCGGCAAGGTTCCAGCAAGCGCTGGTTGGCAAGATACCCGCCACCCTCCATATGCGCCGTTGGAATTCAAGCTGGAGCGCACCTATGGCCGACGAATACGATTATGACCTGTTCACCATCGGCGCTGGTTCGGGCGGTGTGCGGGCAAGCCGGGTTGCGGCGGCCCATGGCGCAAGAGTTGCGGTGGCCGAGGAGCATCGTATCGGCGGAACCTGCGTCATCCGTGGCTGCGTGCCCAAGAAGATGCTGGTCTATGGAGCGCATTTTGCCGAGGATCTGGAGGATTGCCAGAATTTCGGCTGGGAAATCGGGGAGAAGAAGTTTCACTGGACCAAGCTGCGCGATGCGGTGCTGGCCGATGTCGACCGGCTCAACAAGGCCTATACCGACACGCTCGAAAGCCATGATGTCGAGCTTTATCATGAACGCGCTGAAATTGTCGGACCGCATGAGATCAAGCTGGCCAGCGGCAAGACGGTTACGGCCAAGTACATTCTCATCGCCACCGGTGCGCATCCCCATGTCCCGACCTGCAAGGGCCACGAGTTGGGGATCACGAGCAACGAGGCGTTCCACCTCGACGCGATTCCCAAACGCATCCTGATCGCCGGGGGCGGTTACATCGCGAATGAGTTTGCCGGGATATTCAACGAATTCGGCAGCCGTGTGACGATCATGACCCGGTCGGACCAGATGCTGCGCAGCTATGACGAGAGCCTGCGCGAGCGGTTGCTGCATATCTCCATGCTCAAAGGCATCGACTTTCGCTTCAACGCCGAATTCGAAAGCATCGAGAAGTCCGGTAAGGACTGCTTCACCGTCTCCATGTCGAACCACGAACCGATCGAGGTCGATCTCGTAATGTTCGCCACCGGGCGTGTGCCCAATACCAAAGGCTTAGGACTGGACAAGGCTGGCGTCGAGCTGGGCGAGAAGGGCGAGATCGTCGTCGATCGCTTCAGCAAGACCAATGTCGATCACATCTACGCCGTCGGCGATGTCACGGATCGCGTTCAGCTGACCCCGGTGGCGATCCGCGAGGGGCAGGCTTTCGCAGATACCGTATTTGGCGGCGGCGATCCTGTGGCGGTCGATCATGGCTGCGTCGCTGCGGCCGTATTCAGCCATCCGCCGATGGCCGGCGTAGGCATGACCGAAACCGAGGCGCGCCAGAAGATCGGCTCGGTCAAGGTTTATACATCCGATTTTCGCGCGATGAAGAATGTCCTGGCCGGTCGTGACGAACGCGCGCTCTACAAGATGGTGTGCGATGGCGAGAACGGGAAAATCCTCGGCATCCACATGATCGGGCCGGATGCTCCCGAGATCATGCAGGCGGCAGCGGTCGCGGTGAAGGCCGGGCTGACCAAGGCCGATTTCGACGCGACGACCGCAATCCATCCCACCATGGCGGAAGAGCTCGTCCTGCTGCGGTAAGCGCGCATTCCGGCACCACGAGTTGCAAAATGCCACCAACGCGCCCAAACGAGAGCGTTGGAGGGCTTGAAGTCGAGGTGGCGATGAAAGTTCTGGTTACCGGGGGTACCGGCTACATTGGTGGCGAAGTGATCGACCAACTGCTCGAACGCGGGCATTCGGTTAGCACTACGGTGCGAAACAAGGCCAAGTCGGAGCCTCGTCTCAGGTCGCGCTGGCCGGATGCGGGCGAGCGTCTGACGGTGTTTCAAGCGGACTTGTTGGACGACGCAGGTTGGGCGGAAGCCAATGCCGGGTGCGAGGCTGTGGCCCATGTCGCTTCGCCGTTTCCACTTGGTGTGCCGAAGAATGCCGATGAATTGGTGATTCCCGCGCGCGAGGGCACTCTACGCGCTCTGCGTTTTGCCCATAAGGCGGGGATCGCCCGCTTCGTACAGACCAGCTCGGCCGCAGCGATTGCCTATGGCCAGCCGGAAAAGACCCATTTCGACTATACCGATTGGACCGATCTGACGGCGGGCGTGCCGCCTTATATCGAATCCAAGACGGTCGCCGAGCGTGCCGCGCGCGATTGGGTGGCGGTCAATGCGCCGGATCTGGAATTCTGCTCGATCAATCCGGTCGCCGTGTTCGGACCGGTGCATGACGACGATCTTTCGACATCGGTGGAAATCGTCAAGAAACTGATCGACGGGTCGATCCCCTTGCTGCCGAATATGGGAATCTGCGTGACCGATGTTCGTGACGTTGCCAGGATGCACATGCTGGCCCTCGAAGGACCAGCCGAGAAAATTCGCGGGCAGCGCCTCCCGGCGTCCGAAAAATTCCTCTGGATTTCGGAAATGGCCTCTATCGCCCGCCAGCGTGCACCGGAATTCACAACCAAGGTGCCTCGGCGAAAAATGCCGGATTTCCTCGTTAAATTGCTCGCTCCGTTTATGCCAGAAATGAAGCAGATCAAGGACGAGTTGGGCCATGTTCGCGACGTTTCGGGCAAGCATTCCGAGGAGGTGCTGGGCTTCACCTTCATTCCCGCTGAGCAGACGATCGAGGACACGATCCGCAGTCTCGTTGCGAGACGCATTGTGAATCTTTGATTTGGCCCGTTGCGCATAGACCCGAGGCCCGGCAGAACGTCATTCATGCGAATCCGCGTTTTCACCGATGAGCGGCACCTGAGAAGGGGCTTGGGATGAGGGGGCTGGCCTCGCGCGAGCAATTGCGTGCCAGCCTGCTGCGCTGGGCACTGGTGTGCATCCCGGCCTGTCTGTTGCTCGGCTATCTTTCGGCCATGGTCGCTAGCAGTGGCCCGGACAATCCGTGGTTTGCCGCGCTGGTGAAACCGTCGATTTACCCGCCGCCGGCAGCTTTCGGGATCGTGTGGACTGTTCTCTATGCGCTGATGGGTTTTGCACTGGCGCTGGTCTGCGCGGCATGGGGTGCGCGCGGACGCATCGCCGCGATCATCGCCTTCGGCGTCCAGTTCGCTCTCAACCTGGCGTGGAGCCCGGTGTTTTTCGGTCTGCATCGCATGAGCGAGGCTTTGGGTATCATCGTCGCGCTGGCTGTGGCGGTGGCAGTTACCTTGTGGCTGTTCTGGCGCGTGCGTCAGCTCGCCGGCCTGTTGTTGGTGCCTTATCTGGCGTGGGTGCTTTTCGCGGGCGTTCTCAACTACCAGTTCCTGAAAATGAATCCGCAGGCCGACGGGGCGAGCGACAATGGCGCGGCGGCTGCGCGTGTACGGATCGGCGAATGATTGGGCGATTGATTGCTGCGGCAGGCACGCCTAGATAGCCAGCCATGCAATCCGAAAACCCGCTGATCGCCGATTTCGTCAAACTCGCCAACGCGGCGGCCGGAACCTTCGCCGGCATGACCCGCGAGGCTCGCGAATCCGCGCGCGAACGGCTTAAGGGCGCGATGGGCGGCATGGATTTCGTCAGCCGCGAGGAATTCGACGCGGTCAAGGAGATGGCCGCCAAAGCGCGTGAGGAGGCTGAACAGCTGGCCGAACGGGTGGCCAAGCTCGAAGCAGGACGCGACACCCGCGCATAACTGTTGGCTTTGCAAAAAACGCTGCAATAATATGCTTAGCAGGGAACTATTTGACTACGGCGATACTTCGTTTTGCGAAAGGTACCGCCTATGTTCACTCAACTCAATCCAACTATTCCCGTTCATGTCTTGGGCAAAGGTGACGGGTTCGCCGTTGGGGTAATCGATTACGGTCAGGAACATAATCTGCTGTGGGTCACGGCAATCAATGGCAGTGGAGAAATCTGGTGCGCCCCCAACCCTGAAGTTAGAATGCAGGCAAATTGGTCGATGGGCCGCAGCCAGAACGTTGCCGCCAAAATCTCGAAGAAAGACCTGGCGAACGAGCCTTCCCTAGCCTGACCGCTTGCGCAGTCGACGTCATGCCGTATGTGATGGGCTTGCAGAATTGGAGGGGGGAGCGGATGAATAATGTCAGCAAATTTGCGCTGGGCGTGAGCGCATTGCTTTTGGCGATTCCTGCCGCAAGCATTTCTGCGCAAGATACGCCGACGCGGGCGTTCACCGGTAACGATCTGTTCAAGCTGGAAGGGGCGGCCGACCCGCAGATCAGCCCCGATGGAAGCCAGATCGTCTATGTTCGCATGTCAGGCGACATCATGCGCGATCGCTATAGCCCCTCGCTGTGGCTGGTGGACGCGAAAAGCGGTGTGCAGCGACCGCTGGTGACTGATGGGAGCGCCGCCTTTTCGCCGCGCTGGTCGCCCGACAGCACGCGCATCGCCTATGTCTCGACGGCGGGAGACAATGGCGCGCAGCTTCACATCCTGTGGTTGAAGAGCGGCGTGAGCGTACGGGTGACCGACCTGCCCGATAGCCCGGGTTCGATCGCATGGTCGCCCGATGGCAAACAGATTGCCTATACCATGCGTGTACCAGGCGATGCGCCGAAGCTGGGCAAGGCGCCTGACAAGCCGGAAGGGGCGAAATGGGCCAAGCCGCTCAAGATCATCGACAAGGTCACTTATCGTTTCGATGATGCTGGCTATCTCAAGCCCGGTTTCGACCAAGTGTTCGTGGTCGGTGCCGAGGGTGGTGCTTCGCGCCGGGTCACATCGGGCAATTGGGATGCGGGCGGTTCGTTGTCGTGGATGCCAGATGGCCGCGCAATCCTGTTCACCGGCAACCGGGTGGATGATTGGGAGCGGGCAGGGCGCGAATCAGAAATCTACCGCGTCGATCTTGCCAGTGGGGCGATCACGACCCTCACCCGTCGCGTCGGCCCAGACTATGCGCCTAAGGTCTCGCCCGATGGCAAGCGCATCGCCTATCTCGGGTTCGACGACAGCCCGCGCGCCTATGAGGACACGCAGCTTTATGTGATGAAAGCCGACGGTTCCGATCCGCGCTCGCTCACCACCAGCCTCGATCGCTCGGTCAACGCATTCGACTGGTCGGGCGGCGATACGATCTACGCATCCTATGCCGATGCCGGGATCATCAAGGTGGCGCGGATCGGGATGGACGGTCGGCGTAGCGTGGCAGTGCAGGATCTGGTGCCGGGCTCGATCTCCGATCGTCCCTATGCCGCAGGGGACTTCAGCGTCAGTCGAGACGGAACGCTGGCGTATGGTGCAGGCTCGTTCGAACGCCCGGCGGACCTGTTTGTGAAGAGCGGGGGCAAGGCTCGCCAACTTACTCATCTCAATGCCACATGGATGCAGGGCAAGGACATTGCGCCTATGCGCAAGCTTGCTGTGACGGCACCCGATGGCAAGCCAATCGACGCGTGGCTGATCGAACCACCGCATCGCAAACCGGGTGAGCGGGTGCCGTTGATCCTCGAAATCCACGGTGGTCCGAATGCCGAATACGGGCCGGGGTTTTCAACCGATGACCAGCTCTATGCGGCTGCGGGCTATGCGGTGCTCTACACCAACCCGCGCGGATCGACGTCTTACGGGGCGGGCTTTGCCAACCTCATCGACAAGGATTATCCCGGTCCCGACTACGACGATCTCATGGCTGCGGTCGATGCCGCGATTGCCGACGGCGTGGCGGATCCGAACAACCTGTTCGTCACCGGCGGATCGGGCGGTGGGGTGCTGACAAGCTGGATCGTCGGCAAGACCGACCGCTTCGCTGCCGCGGCGACGCAGAAGCCGGTGATCAATTGGACTAGCGAGGCGCTGACGGCTGATCTTGTGACCTTTGCGCCGCGCTACTGGTTCGGCGCGATGCCATGGGAACAGCCTATGGAGTACTGGAAGCGCAGCCCGCTGTCGCTGGTCGGCAATGTGAAGACGCCGACAATGGTCGTGGTCGGCGAGGACGACTACCGCACACCCGCTTCGGAGAGCGAGCAATATTACGCGGCACTGCAATTGCGCGGCGTGCCGACGACGCTGGTGATCGTACCCGATGCGAGCCACCACGGCATCGCCGGCCGTCCGAGCCAGAGCGCGGCCAAGGCGGCGGCAATCATCGCGTGGTTCGACAAATACAAGAATGGCGAAAAGGTCGATCAGGCTGCCGCAAAGGCGGACGACTGACGCTTTGCGTAACCACTTGGGGCGGCTAGGCAGCGATGATGCAGCTTGCCGCCCCCGCTCTCCTTCTCGCTGCCAGAGCGCATGGCGAAACCGCCGTGATCGCGCGGCTGTTGACGGAAGAGGCGGGGCTGGTTGCCGCCTATGTCGCGGGCGGCCGGGGGCGCAACCTGCGACCGGTGATGATCCCAGGCAATGTAGTCGCCGCTGACATTCGTTCCAAATCGGACAGCCAGCTTCCCTTCGCCCGGCTCGAACTGATCGAGAGCCGCGGGCCATTGCTGACTGAGCCGCTTCCTGCCAGCGCGATTGCATGGGTGTGTGCGCTGACGACCGCGACGTTGCCGGAACGCCATCCCTATCCCACGCTCTATCAAGCGCTTGGCGCGCTGCTGGATGCGATCTGTCACGCGCCGTCGGCACGCGGCTGGGCCGGGGCGCTGGTGGCGTATGAAGTGCTGCTGTTACGAGAGCTGGGCTATGGCGGTGGTGAATCGCCGCCCCGCATCGAAAAAGTCGCGGAGGCGCTGGTCTGGCTTGACCGTCTGGAAGCAACGCTTGCCACGCGCTTGCTTGCCGATTTGCGCGGCGATGTTATGGGCGCCCGCACAATGCTGCGCGAGCGGCTGGGTAGAATGGTGGCATCAACATGAAGATTGCAGTGCTTTCAGGCGACGGTATCGGTCCTGAGGTCACATCCGCAGCACTGCGTGTGCTCGATGCTTTGAACTTGCCCGATATCGAACGGGAAGAAGGTGATGTCGGCGGAATGGCCTATCATCGCCATGGCCATCCGCTCCCACCCGAAACGTTGGAATTGGCACGCTCGTCCGATGCGATCCTGTTCGGGGCGGTTGGCGATCCGACTTGCGACGAGCTGCCGCGCGCAATGCGGCCCGAACAGGCGATACTGGGGCTGCGTTCGGCGCTCGGCCTGTTTGCCAATCTGCGTCCGGCGGCGGGCTGGCCTGGACTGGAGAGCCTGTCTCCTTTGCGGCCCGAAATCGCCTCCGGGATCGACCTGCTGGTGGTTCGCGAGCTCACCGGTGACGTTTATTTCGGCGACAAGGGTGAACGCACGGGCGAAAATGGCGAGCGAGTAGGCTGGGACGCAATGTCCTACGGCGAGGATGAGGTCCGTCGCATCGCCCATGTCGCGTTTCGGGCGGCTGGTACACGGCGCGGCAAGGTCACCAGCGTCGACAAGGCGAATGTGCTGGAAACCAGCCGCATCTGGCGCGAAACGGTGATCGAGGTGGCGCGCGAATACCCCGACATCGCGATCGACCATATCTATGTCGACAACGCCGCAATGCAGATGGTGCGCGAACCGAACCAGTTCGACGTGGTGCTGACGGGCAACCTGTTCGGCGACATCCTGTCCGACCAGGCGAGCGCTTGCGTCGGGTCGATCGGTCTGCTTGCCAGCGCTTCGCTTGGCGAGCGCCAGACCGACTACGGTACCTTTGGCCTGTACGAGCCGATCCACGGAAGTGCGCCCGATATTACGGGACAGGGAAGGGCAAACCCCTGCGCCGCGATCCTGAGCCTTGCCATGCTGCTGCGCCATTCTCTGGGATTGGAAGCAGAGGCCGTGCGGGTAGAGCAAGCCGTGGGCCAAGCGCTCGCAAAGGGTGTACGCGGCGCGGATCTTGGCGGAAACGCCGATACCGAAACGATGACCGAGGCGGTTCTTAGCGAATTGGTAACCACATCTTGACCAATTACGGCTATCGCCCGGGGCGACTATGAATATGAGCCAGACCATTTCAGCCAATCAAGCTGTTACCGCGCACAAACCGCTCGAGCTGGCGATCATTCTGCCCACGCTCAACGAGCGCGATAACATCGCCCCGCTGATCGAGCGGATCGAGGATGCACTCGGCCCTGAAGGATGGGAAGTGCTGGTCGTCGACGACAATTCCAAGGACGGAAC
>JBDONL010000005.1:0-1080000 GCA_039831335.1 Sphingomonadaceae bacterium
GTTCCGTCCTTGGAATTGTCGTCGACGACCAGCACTTCCCATCCTTCAGGGCCGAGTGCATCCTCGATCCGCTCGATCAGCGGGGCGATGTTATCGCGCTCGTTGAGCGTGGGCAGAATGATCGCCAATTGCAGTACGTTTTTTCGCTCATTGGCTGGTGCAGTGTCAGCTATAAAGGACTGAATGTTCATTAATGTGTCCCGAAATCCATTAAGCTCTTCCAAGGATGACAGGAACACCGCCATTACCTCAACATAAATATGCGGAATGACCTAAATTTGCACACAGACCATGCATTATCTTGACGAAAGCGCGCTGATGTTAAAGCAACATCCAATTGCAAATTTCACCTTCTTATATGAGGGAAATTTCTCACATACAAATCAAATAGTGACGAACCGAAATATCAACCTACGCACTGCCACAAATAATGAAGACTTTCGTAAATATCACTTAGATAATATAGATGAAACATGTATCTAGCGGCACGAAAGGTATGAGGTCGTATGCAATTGAATCTCATCAGTTCACAGCAGTTGAAAAATTGCCGTCGTTTATACACGAAATTTGGAACAGCTCTTCCGTATTTACTTCTCACTGGTGTTGCGGTTCTTACACGATTTGATTCATTGTCTACAGATGCTGGCGCATGGGATGAAGCGACATTCATGCTTATGGCCCAGGATATACTTCGAGGCCATCTCCCCTACGTGTTTATGTTTGATAACAAGCCGCCAGGTTTGTTCTTCATAATTGCAGCTACGCAGCTAGTTCTCGGGAAGAGCCTATTGGCCGTAAGAATATTATCCGGAATCTCTGTATTATTCTCATCATTCATATGCTATAAAATAGCAAAAAAATTTACAAACACTACATATGCCTTATTAGGCTCAATATTTGTAATATTGATAAATTCTCTAAATTTTGGCCAAGAACTCCAATCTGAGCAGATTGCATCATTTTTCATCTTATGCGCTCTTTACTGCATGGTGAATTTCAACTTCAAAATGCAGAACCTTTTAATTGGCCTTTTTATTTCTCTTGCCGTGCTTTGCAGGTCAAATCTAATAATATGTGCAATGGCAACCGGAGTAATATTATTATATTTTTCTCTGCGCAAACCTAAAAAACAAATAGGGAACAATATAATATTATATATATTAGGCGGTATGACGCCAGTTGCCATTCTCCTATATATATATTTCACGAATAAATCATTATGGTATCTCAAGCTTGCTATGATCGACGTTCCAAGTCATTATGCTAGCGAAAGATCATTCATACAATTGTTTGTAACTAATATACATCAGGCAGTAATACAAGCAATTATTAGCCCAGGTATTTTTCTTTTATTTATTGTAATAAGTTTTTTAGGTTTAATAATTAGTTTTATTGATTTTAGTAAATCGAAAATGTCACTTTCTGATCGTAATATATTCATATACAATACGATGTTCATTTCATCAATTGCAGTGTCTATTATCATAGGCGGTGCATTTTATAATCACTATTGGCTGCAATTAGTACCATTTTTATCAATATATATATCTTATGCATTTGATAGGCTTTCCGCTTTTAGAATTAGTAAATATTTACCAGTGATCGTAACGGTCATTTCTACTGCATTTGCCCTGAACGCGCACGCCATAAAATCATTGGATGTTTTATTTCATTTAGATACCTATGAATCTAGGTATCCACTTAAGAGAGCAGCTAATTTTATTTCTTGTGCTTCAAATGTAAATGATAGAGTTTGGGCAGTTCAAGGCCATCTGGTTTACTGGTACCTTAATATTACGCCGATTTCTCCAGTAGCTACGCATCCAACCAATCTAGTACGGCAATCTATTGTAAATACACTTGAATCTGCACATTACGTGTCTGATAATGAGTTGGAACGTGTAATGAATTCTAAGCCACGCTTTATCATTCAGGCAGCAAAAAATATACCCTTTTACTTAGGGGGCTTCGGCCAAAGTTATGCACTTTGGCGAGATCGTAATTATGATCTTTGGAAATCTGATCCTGATTTTAAGATATTTGTCATGCGACGGAGCCTTAACGAACTCACATCCTCGCAATCCCTGAAGATGTGCGGTTCCTGACATTTGTTCAAGCTAACTGCGCCAGACTGACCGTCCATATTCACAAGGGATGTTGCCATTTTCAGGAACGTTCTGAAAGTCCAAGTTACCAAATGTTGAAGGGCGCACATTCTTTACAAAAGAGAACTTGCGGCGGAATCACCTTCTTGCAGTCTTGGCACTTTCCGCTTAAAATTTTCGAGGATTTTTTATGAGCTAAATCCTCTTTATCTTTTCTTTTTTTGTGTGCGAAATTTACAAAACCGCCATTTTTCATTACCTTAGTTGTCATGCTTCCCCCCGTCAGCAATATTGGTATATTCGAAAGTTTATAAATCAAATTTGATTTTATGCTCTTTTAAATCTGTTAGCACTGGCACGAGAGCCTGACGTAATCTGACATATTCGATTGCATCGAATCTGAAGTCCGTCATTCACAGTTGTTATTCCTTTAACACCGAGCGAGCCTTAACGGAATGCCATTTAGGCCAAGCCTCGTACTCAACCGTCTCTAATGATTGAGATGGAGGATGATCGGTCAATTCTAGTCCAAAGTCAGCGGCCATTTGCCGAATATCGCAACTCGGCGCACCAGCGCTCTTCTGCCTCTCCGCTCCCGTTACCTTCCATTTTCTGAGCATAGCGCTGTCACGCTGTGATCATCCATGTCTGCAATGTTGTCGTGTTCGGAAAGCCCGCTTTTGGCTTGGAGATTTCTCGAAGCGGACGTTCGCGCATGTCGCGACCACCAAAGCTCTTGAACGTCGGCTTTAGAGCATCGTGGACCTGAAAACTGTCAGTCAGCAAACGACAACATTAGCAGACCATTTGAGCGCCGCGCAAATGACGGCGACGCCATACCGTGTTGGCAATGACGTAAAGTCCGCCAAGCGCGCCGCTCATGTGGAATGGTGGCAATGATCTCGGCCGGATCAAGGACCAAGGCACGGACGATGTCGACCAGTTCGACCACATCGAGCCGCCGTTCGCCAAGCTCAACCCGTGAAATAAACTGTCGATGCAGGCCGAGGCGATCGCCCAGTTCACGCTGCGACAGGCCGAGTTCCTTCCGAGCGTGGTTCTGCTTCACCTTTGGCTGGGGTGGTTGGCCGCAGACCACCGGCAGCTTCTGGCAATAGGATTGTGCGTCATCGCGATTGCGTTGATCGGGATGCTGATGCTGAGTGGGCGGCTGCCGGTGCGTAGCGGTATGCGGGTGGTGCTGGGGTGTTTTGTGCTGCTCGGAGCACCGGTGAATGCCGAGGCGTTGATGGGATTTGCGGGGCAGGGTTCGGTCGTTCCTGCCACATCAACTCCGGATGAGACTTCGCAGCACTGTGTGCTTTTGCCCAAGTCCACCTATGATCCTTATGCCGGGGCTTCATTGAGGCAGGCTTGAAGGGCCAGAATTGATCTGAATTATTTGACCGAAAGAATTCAATAATTCTTTGGCCAAATCCATTTATTTACAAATTCACACAATGCAATTCTAATGTGACCTCTTTATTAATTATGTATACTCCGAACGCCATTAAATGTTTATTTTTTCCATCCTCCCGTGGCATATCGGCAACAGGAAATACTCTTGGATTCGAGCTATCAAAAATAGCAAAGCGCACCTTATACGGGTCTATTTGATATTTAGTGCCTGTAGAAATGTAGTCGTACCAATAATATCTACTGTATCTATTATTTTTAAGATGACATTTATCAATATTTATTTTTCTATCCACCTCTAAGGCATCTCGTTCTGTTAAAATAAACGGCGCAGTTATAACTGGCGCAGATGCTAAGAAAGTAATGATTGCAAAATTCAACATAAACGATCTCCGAATTTTATTGAGCCATCAATTCCTTCCGTATTTTATCCCTTTGTACGTGTATATGAACATAAGATAGGCTGGCCCGCTGAGATCACCCACCGATGGCCTTGCGGCGTTAGGATATCAGCCGCGAACATGGGACCAAACCTGTTCCACCACAGCCGGACCGTCTCGTGGCACAGGTCGATGCCCCGCTCGAACATCAAATCCTCGACGTTCCGCAGGCTCAGCGGGAACCGCACATAGAGCATCACCACGAGCCTGATCACCTCCGGCGAAGAGTGAAAATAACGGAACGGCGAAGCTGGTTTTCGAGGGCGGGGCATGGCCCCGCCCTACTCTCGCCCCAACCCATTCGCTAGCCGGTGCAGTTTATTTGACAGAGCCCCAAGCAGAGTACTCCGGGGCACACGGAAATCCGACAAGGAGCCCGTTCAGGCAAGGGCCGCGCTCCCGCCGCTGTCTATTGCGCGTTCCACTCCTGCACTTGAACATCAGAGCAGTTGTGCCGGAATAACGGATCGGTCTCGGCAGCGTCTCGCGCATCGTCCAGTGACGCTGCGCGAAACAGATAGGCGCCGCCGCTGCCATCTCCGAACGGTCCGGCCAGCTCGAGCCGGCCCTCAAGGCGCAGCGCCTCGAGAAAGGCGTAATGGGCATCGAGCCATTGCGGATCGAAGCTCGGCAACCTGCGGGTCAGGACGAGATAGCGGTTCATGTCGAAAACTCCTGTTGGTCGCCGCGCCCGCCACGGACGGGGCGGGACGCGCACAGTCTATCGAAACGGGGTTCAGTTCAGGTCCAGCACGACCGCGCCAGTGGTGCGACCTTCCTCCAATGCTTGGTGGGCCACAGCGGCCTGCGCAAGCGGGAAGACCGGCCCTTCGTCGATGGCGAGGCCTTGGGTCAGCGCATTGAAATAGGCGGCGGCGGCGGCATGATAGGTCCGGTCGTCTGCGAGGTAGCGGATCACGCTTGGGCACGCGAGTGCGATGGAGCGCTTGGGACCGAGCTCACTGAGCGGGATTTCAGGTAGCCAGCCGCTGGCCTGCCCCAGACTCGCGATCAGCCCGAAGGGGCGGACGCAATCGAGGCAATTGAGCAGCATGTCGCCGCCGACGCCGTCGAATGCGACATCCACGCCCTGCCCGTCCGTAAGTGCATGGACAGCGGCCGGCATGCCGCTAGTCAGGCTATGGACGATCACATGATCTGCCCCGGCCGCGAGCGCAAGCGCCGCCTTGGCCTCGCTGCCCGTTACCCCGACCACCTGCGCGCCGAGCAACTTGGCCCACCGCACGAGCATGGTGCCCAGTCCGCCGGCAGCGGCCGTAACGAGGATTCGATCGCCGGGCTTCACGGCCCACACGCGGTACAGCAGCATATGGGCTGTCAGCCCGCGCAGCATCGTCCCCGCGATCAGCCGGGCGGGCACCGCTTCGGGAACGGGAAGCAGCCTAGCTTCGGGAATGATGCGCGCCTGTGCATATCCGCCCATCGGCAGTCCCGCCCAAGTCACGTGCTGGCCGGCATGGAAACCGCGCACGCCGTCCCCAATCGCTTCGACCGTGCCGACCGCCTCGACTCCGAGCGTGGCCGGGAAGAACGGTACCGGATACAAACCGGTGCGATGATAGACATCGACGAAGTTTACGCCGGCGTGATGCTGACGGATCCGAACTTCTCCAGGTCCTGGATAGCCGGGATCGCTCTGTTCGAGAACCAGGACCTCGGTCCCGCCGGGACGATGGAAACGCACTGCGTCAATCATGGCTTTTCTCCTGTTCGCAGCTGCCTCGATAGGAGTGCGAAAGGACCGGGAGAATTCGGAGAATTGGCTGACCGAATGTGCAAAAATGCACACATGCGGATGAAAGGGGCGAACCGCCGGTGCCGGCCATCCCACAAGGCTCAGCCCACGGGATCAAGGAGCGGTCGAGACAATTTCAGCAGATCGGCCAGATGATCGAGCACGATGCGAATGCGCGGCGAGCGTCGCAGATCGGGATGCACGAGCAGCCAGAGATCGCGTGCGGCAGTCGTGGCGTCACAATCGATGCGCCGCAATCGGGCATCGCCATCGCCGAGATAGCGCGGCAAGGCCGCCAAGCCTGTTCCTTGGGTCGCAACCGCATGGAGCGAGGAAAGGTCGTTGGACCGGAACGCTATGTCCCGCGTACCGATCAAGTCGAACAGCCATTTCTGCTGCACCACGTCATCGAGACTTTCATCATAGGTGAGGAACTCCCACGCTTCCTCCGGCACCCGATCGATATAGTCGTGCGCGCCATAGAGACCATAAGCCAGCCTGCCGACCTTGCGCGCGACGATGGAGGCCGAGTCTGGCCGATTCAGGCGAATGGCTATATCCGAGTCGCGACGGAAGAGATTGACGGGTAGGCTCTCTCCGGCCAATTCAATCACGAGCTTGGGGTTTGCGATGCGTAGCTTCGCCAACCGCTGTGCTAGAAATGTCGCCGCAAAGACTGGCGGAGCCGAGATACGCACCGTCCCCTCGAGTGCCGTGCCGCCGTCGTCCAGTTGGCGCTGAATGCCGAAGATTTCGGCTTCGATACGCCTGGCATGGTCAACGATCCGTTCGCCCTCGACGGTCAACACGAAGCCCTTGGCCTCCCGCTCGAAAAGCCGCGTGCCGAGGGACTGCTCGAGCGACGCGATGCGCCGCGCCACGGTGGTATGCTCGGCCCGCACCTCGCGTGCGGCACCGGACAGCGTGCCATGCCTGGCAAGCGCAACGAAATAGCGAAGGTCGCTCCAATTCATAGATGTGCAGTTCCGCACAGAGAATGTGCTCCCAGCCCATATTCCAGGCCATGCCGAACGGCAATGCTTGACGCCCCATACAGAGCTGAGGCCACGGGCGGCCGGGCGGAATATTCGCTGCAGGTCAGCGCCGATAACCGCTCCCGACCAGAGCCAGTGATCCACATCAGCGCCGGCAATTGTCAGGCTTGGCGAAAGGTGGCCAAATATTTTTGGACAAGTAGGTGTCGGCAATCACCTTTATTGTGCTGAACAATTCCTGAGTTATTACTTACGATCGGCTTCGCGGAAACAATGCGTTATCGGCGACGGCCTCCCTAAATCATTGCTACTAGCAATGGAGAACATCGAATCATATTCGCAATTGGCTGATATTATTGCCAATAACTCACCAATCAGGGCCGGTTCTTCGAATAATTCGGTAACTTTAAAGCTTGTAATGAGAGGGGGCCGCCGATGAGAGCCGCGCTTGGAAAACAGCTCCACTTCCACCCGAGGATACAATTCGGAGCGTTCCTCCGTGGCCCAGTAGGATCTGCTGAGCCAAACTGAGACCAATTCCGCTACCTTGCGCCTTCGTCGTGAAGAATGGGCGAAAGACGCTTTCTCGAAGCTTTGGTGGAATTCCAGGGCCGTTGTCTGCGATCTCAATGATCACCTTATCGCTGGACCGAACTGTGAGCGAGACGCTCGGCTCGGCAGAATGGCCAAGCGAGGCTTGTGCCGCATTCTGGATCAATGCCCAGAGCGCCTGAGCAAGCTGGTCGCGATCCGCAACCACGTACAAATCAGTGATGGGCGGGCAGAGCAATGTGACCTTACCTCGCCAATGCACTTCGAACATGCGTACTATATCGGCGAGAACCAGGTTCAGGTCCATTGGAGCAAAGCAAGGCTCAGGTAAGCGCGCCAATTCGCGATAGGCCTCTGTGAAAGCCATTAGGCCGCTTGTACGGCGCTCCAGAGTTTCGAGCACTTGCCTGAGTAACAGCGTGTCGGTGGGGACATCGTCCAATGTCGAGAGCGCGCTTTCTGCGAGGGATGCGATCGGCGTCATTGCGTTCATGACCTCGTGGCTCAGCACATCCAGAAGCTCACGCGTGGCCCGTGCTTCGGCCATGCGCTCCTCGCTCTCTACGTCGATGAGGGCGATGACGGTACGACTAGAGCCTTCGATACGGTCGACGCGGTAGGATCGCCCACGCCACGAAATGCGCTCTTCATTTTCCTTGAGTTCTTCGGGGGCGTTCGCCACGATGTGCTCAACTCCAAATAGGCGCCGAGCCGCACGATTGAGCGCGCGGAATTGCATGTCGGTACCATAGGATAGCAGCGCTGTAGGGACTTCATCCAGCACTGTGCGCATCAGCGCACTGTCCTCGCGCTCATGACCGATCCGCAGACCTGCCGCTTCATCTTTTGCGTGCTGCTCGCGGCTCAAAAACATCAGCGCGGAAATCCATGCCGCCATCAACAACGCAAGCGCGAAGGTGGCATAGAGTCCGCCGCGCCATGCTGCTACTGCAAGTCCACCAGCTGCGAACAGCCCTACTGGCTGCACCAGCCTGCTCCAGCGTCGCCTAGAGGCCATGTTTGGCCATTCGCCGGTAAAGAGCCGCTCGACTGAGACCGAGGTCGTCAGCAGCGCGGCTGACGTTGAAACCGTTGCGCTTGAGCGCGGCCGCAACCAGCGCCTTCTCGCTTTCCTCTAGGCTTAGCACGACCGGCGGCGGAGCAATTGGCGTGGGCGCGTTTTCGGAGACCCGCACAAGACCCAGCTCCGCAGGCCCGATCATATCGCCCTCACCAAGCACGACTGCCCGTTCCACTGCCTGGGCGAGACCACGCACCTCGTCCGGCCAGGCCGTTCCGGCGATCAGCTGCTCGGCTTCCGGGGTGAAACCACCTGCGGGGCGCGCGTGCTGCCGTTCGGCGCGCCGCAGGAAGTGGCGAGCGAGCAGCACAGCGTCCTCGCATCGCTCGACAAGCGCGGGGACGCGAATTTCGATCGTGCCCACCCTCGCCCGTAGCGCTGGGGAAAGTGAACCGGCGCTCTCGGCCGTTGCGATTACCCGCATGTCGCGGCCGAGACGCGCCAGCAAGCGGGTTTGCGCGGCACCGTCGAGCCGGTCAACGTGGCAGAGCAACAGAGTTCCTTCGTGCGCGCGTTCAAGATCGGCCGCAGCGGCCATGTCGGCCGGGTCCGCTGCGGCTTCGGCCTCGATCGGCACGAAATCTCTCGCCGCAAGCGGGGAGCCTGCATGGATCACCCGCGCGGCAAGGCTGCGTCCGGACCCTGCCGGACCGATGATCAGCACGTCGACCGTGGTCGGCGCCACCCGCCGCACCATCTGTCGCACCTGCTCCATGCCTGCACTTGCGCCGAGTATCTGCAATGGCTGGTTTCGTTCGTTGATCGCCTCGCCCTGCAACGCAGCGATCTCGCGGCGGCGCTGGTGATGCGCGACAGCGGCGCGCACCCGCTCAAGCAGTTCGTCGTTGCGCCACGGCTTCATCACGAAATCGAATGCGCCTGCGCGCATCGCCGCTACCGCGATGCGCACTCCGCTATGGCCTGTGATGACTACCACCGCCGTGTCGGGATCATCGCCGAGGATACGCGCGAGCGCGGCGAAGCCTTCCTCGCCCTGGGTCTGGCCGCGCTCGAAATTGAGGTCGAGGAGGACCACATCGATCGCTTCGAACTCCAGTGTGGAGTAGGCCTCCTCCGGGCTGGCGACACCAACAAAGACGATCCCTGCGCGGCGCATCAGGATTTCGACCGACTGGTGCACGTCGAGATCGTCGTCGATGAGCATCAGGCGCGGCGGGCTTGACGAGTCGAATGTCGTGTTCATTTTCGAACACCGTGTGCGATAGCGGACAGGGGTTTGTCCACCCTTCTCATATTATACTTTTATATCCGTATATTAGCCCTGAAACAAAAACTCGGTCACACTGTCCACATGACCGACGAATCACCAACAGACGCCATCACCTCACCGGGAGCGGCGATGGATCGCCGCATCGCGAAACCGTCCCGTAGCCGATGGAAGCCACTAGCGGGCGCAGCCGGAGCACTCGCGTTCGGGGTCGCCGCCTGGCACTTCGTCCCTTCCGCCGGATCGACCGATGTCGCCGCGGCAGAAATTGAGACAGGCCCGGTCAAGCGCGCGCGCTTCCTCGATTACCTGCCAGTTCGCGCCACGGTGGCGCCAGCCATCACCACATATGTGGGTGCCGTTTCAGGAGGGCAGGTCGAGAAGCTGTTGGTGCAGGATGGCGCCAACGTCACCCGCGGCGAGCCGCTCGCTACGCTCGCCAACCCCGCACTCAAGCTCGACGTGCTGACCCGCGAGGCCGACATTGCCAGCCAGCTCGGCGCACTCAGTGGCGACGAGCTGGCGATCGAGCGCAACAAGCTCGACCGTCGCAGCCAGACCTCGGCGGCGAGTTATGATTTGCTCAAGGCGCAGCGCGACCTAGATATTCGGCAAGCGCTGCGCAAGCAGGGCTTCGTTTCGGATGCCGGGGTCAAGGCCTACCAGGCGGAGGCCGATTACCAGCAGCAGCGGCTCGCCCAATTGCGGTCGGGAGAAAGCCAGGAAGGCCGCACCTCCACGCTGCAATCAGGGCGCCTTGCCGATACGCGCCAGCGGCTCACTGCTGCGCTGGGCGCTGTCGAGGCGCAGCTCGGCGCGCTGACGCTGCGCGCACCAGCGACGGGGCGGCTGACTGCGTTCTCTATTCAGCCGGGGCAGACGCTGAAGGCGGGGGACCAGGTCGGGCAGGTCGACAGCGAGGGCAACTGGAAGCTCGTTGCCGATGTCGACGAATATTATCTCGGCCGCATCCATGAAGGCCAGCAGGCAAGCGGCGAAGGCGGCGCGCGGCTCGTCGTCTCGAAGGTCATTCCAACCGTAAGCGACGGTCACTTCCGCGTCGAGTTCGCCTTCCGCGCCGCGATGCTCGCCAGCCTAAGCCGGGGCCAGACGCTGGACCTACGGCTGACGCTGGGGGCGAGCCGCACCGCGCTGGTCGCACCAACCGGCGGCTGGCTTGACTCCGGCGGGGGATCGAACGCCTTCGTAATCGATTCCGGCGGCCACCACGCGCACCGGCGCAATATATCGGTCGGCAGCCGCAATCCGCAGCAGGTCGAAATCCTCTCCGGGCTAAAACCGGGGGATCGCATCATCACTTCGAACACAGCCGCCATCAAGGGCGACGAAATCAACATTCGTTGAGGGAACGACAATGATTAGACTTGAGCATATCAGGCGCGCCTACGTTTCAGACGAGGTGGAAACCATCGCGCTGGCGGACATCAATCTCGACGTCGATTCGGGCGAGTTCCTCGCAATCATGGGGCCGTCGGGCTGCGGAAAATCCACCTTGCTCAACACGCTTGGCACCGTGGATCGGCCCAGCTCCGGCCGCTACTGGTTCGATAATAACGACCTCGCAATCCGCGACGAGGCTGCGCTTGCCCGGTTCCGCGCCGAGACGCTGGGCTTCGTGTTCCAGAGCTTCAACCTGATCGACGAGCTGACGATCGAGGAAAACGTCGAGCTTGGTCTTGCCTATCGCAGGGACGGGCGCGCCGACCGGCGGCGGCGTGTTGCCGAAGCGATGGACCGCGTGGGAATATCGCACCGCGCTCGCCACTACCCCAACCAGCTATCGGGGGGACAGCAGCAGCGCGCCGCTATCGCGCGCGCCATCGTTGGCGACCCAAAACTGATACTCGCTGACGAGCCGACCGGCAACCTCGACACCGAGAACGGCCTGCAGGTGATGGAGATCCTCGGCTCGCTCAACGCCGAAGGCGCGACGATCGTGATGGTTACGCACTCACCCAGCCATGCCGACATGGCGCGGCGGCGGATCGACATGCTCGACGGGCGGATCGTCGCTTCCGTCGCGCGTGCGATCTGAGCCGGAGGAATGACCATGAACGGATTTTCGCTCGTCTCACTGTACCGTTCGCTGGTACGGCACAAGCTCTATGCCGTGCTTAACATCGGTGGTCTTGCGGTTGGCATCGCGGTGTTCCTGGTGCTCGGTCTCTACGTCCGGTTCGAAACCGGCTACGAGGAATGGCTGCCGCACCACGACGAAATCTTTCTCGTCCAGACAGAATACACCTCGATGGGCAGCACCTTTTCGGGGGCCTTCCCGAACACGATGGGCGGGCTGCTCGACCAACTGCGCGAGGATTTCCCCGGTGTGTTAGGCACGCGCGTGGATGCCGAAGCGTTCAACGTCGTGCACTCGGGCATAGGCATCCAGGAAAAGGGCGCACTGGTTGACCCCTCTTTCTTCGACGTGTTCGATCTTCCGATGGTGAGTGGCGACGGCGCGGTTGCGCTGGACGATCCCTCGAGCGTACTGATCGACCAGCCGCTCGCGCAGAAGTATTTCGGCGGAGCCGACCCTGTCGGGCAGACGCTCAATCTCACCGTGCGGGGCAAGACCAAAGCCTACCGCATCGGGGGTGTGTTCAAGTCACTGCCGAAGGCGACCGAGTTCAATTTCGAAATTCTCACCGCGCTGCCCAAGACGGTGGACGAGCCGTTCTGGTACCACTGGGGCAGCACTTCGCTCTTTACCTATCTCCGCTTCGGAACGCCAGGCCAGGCACAAGCCTTCGCGGCGCGCCTGCCGGGCTTCGTTGACCGCCGGGCCGCCAAGGACATGGGGCCGAACGCCAGTCGGATGATGAAACTTAACCTGCTACCGATCACGGCCGATCACCTGTCACCGCAGGGTGGACAAGCGGATTCGACCCGCCAGGTTGTCGTTACCATGGGCGTGGTTGGCGTGGTCACGCTGCTGATTGCGTTGGTCAACTACATCAACCTCGCCACCGCGCGATCGGGCCTGCGTGCTCGCGAAGTCGCCATGCGTAAGGTTCTTGGCGCGAACCGCGCGGCGCTGGTGCGGCAGTTCATCGGCGAGGCAATCCTGCTGGTGGCGCTTTCTGCGCTCATCAGCCTCGCGCTGGCGGAGCTCAGCCTCCCGATGGTCAACGCGGCCATCGGCCTGTCTCTTTCGATTCCCTACGACATGGTGGTGCCCGCATTGGCAGCTCTGGCGATCGTGGTCGGCATCGGAGCGGGGCTTTACCCGGCGGTGCTGCTGTCGCGCTTCCCCGCCGCGAGCGTGCTGGCCTCGGCACGTTCACCGGGCGGCGGCCGTTCAGGTGCGCGGGTGCGCGAGTTGCTCGTGATCTTTCAGTTCGCACTAGCCATCGCCTTCATCGTCGGCACGATCGTACTGAGCGCGCAGACCGCGCACATGCGCGATGCCGACCTCGGCTTCGACCGCGAGGGTCTGATCGTGGTGCGCTCGCTGGTCGAGACCGACACTGGTCAACGTCAGTCAATGCTCGCCGCGTTCCGCGCCCTGCCGATGGTTCGTGCAGTGACGGTGGCCGACAACAACGCAGGTGGTAGCGACAACAACAACGCCAATTCGGTACCCATCCCCGGCAAGCCGGGCGACGGACCGTCGTTGCGGCAGATCATGGTCGGACCGAACTTCTTCGGCACCTATGGCGCACACCTTGTGGCCGGGCGTTTGTTCGACGATGCGCACGGAGCCGACGATTTCAGCAAGCGCACCAAGGGCGGCACGGTTAACATCGTCATCAACCGCCGCGCGGTGGGCGTCCTCGGCTTCTCCTCGCCGGCAGCGGCGATCGGCAAGACCGTGGGATCGGGCAAATATCTCTACTTCCACATCGTCGGCGTCGTGGACGACATGCGCTTCTTCTCGCCGCGCTCGACGATGGACCCCACTTACTACCTGTACCAGCCCCAGCTCGACGATTACGCGGTGGCGACGCTGCGCTACAGCGGTAGCCGACAGGCGGCGATGGACGCGGTGAAACGTGCCTGGCTACAGATCGCGCCGCAGATCCCGTTCGACGCCGCAACCGCCGATCAGCGCCTGGCGGACCTTTACAAGTCGGACGATCACGCAGTGAACCTGTTTACCATCGGCGCGTTGCTGGCGGTGCTGATCGGCTGCGTCGGGCTGTGGGGGCTTGCTTCGTTCAACACCTCGCGGCGGGTCAAGGAGATCGGCATCCGCAAGACCCTGGGCGCTTCCTCGAGCGACATCGTCACGCTGCTCGTCGGGCAGTTCCTACGCCCGGTGCTGATCGCCAACCTGGTCGCCTGGCCGCTGGCGTGGGTAGCACTGCGCAAGTGGCTGGCCGGCTTCGACGATCCGGTAGCGCTCTCGCCCCTCTACTTCCTTGCGGCCAGCCTGCTGGCGCTGGTCATCGCAACACTGACGGTTAGCGTCCAATCGCTGCGTGCGGCACGCTCTACCCCCGCTTGGGCGCTGCGTCATGAATAGGCTTGGCTTTATCCTCCCGACTGTCGTGGCGGCGCTGCTCGCCCGACCCTGCTCGGCCGAGACACTGGCCGACGCGGTGCACGCTGCACTCGCCGGCAATCCGGCGCTGGCGGCGGCCGAGGCGCGGCAGGACGCGCTGGCCGAGCGGCCTGAGCAGGCGCGCGCCGAAGGGCGCATCAACGCCTCGCTCGACGCGGTGGGCGGTTACGACAAGTTCGACTACGGCAAGGGCGGCGCGGCGACAGTGTCTGCCTCGCTGCCGCTGTGGACCGGAGGACGCATCTTGTACGGGGTTCGCGCGGCTGAAGGCGAGGTCGCGGCGGGCGACGAGGCGCTGCGCGATACGCGCGCGCAGCTCATCACCGCAGTCGTCGCGGCCTATTCCGACGTGCTCTACAACCAGCAGGCACTGACGATCGCGCGGGCCGACATCGATCTTCTCCAGCACCAAGTCAACGAGGCGAAGGCCCGTTTCGGGCTGGGCCGCGCGACGCGCACTGACGTGGCGCAGCTCGAATCGCAGCTCGCCAGCGCCGAGGCTGCCGCCGCGAGCGCGCAGGCAATGCTTGATGATGCCTCCGCCAGTTACCGCGCGCTTGTCGGACACCTGCCGGGCGAGCTTGCCTCCGCCACCGAACTCACCGGTCTGCCGCTCTCGCGCGAGGACGCGCGAGACGAAGCGCTGGCGGACAATCCGCGCTATGCGCAAAGCCAGCGGTTAGCCGATGCGGCGAGCGCGCGAGTCAAGCAAGCGCGGGCAGCAGGTGCGCCAAGCCTCTCGCTGGGTGGCAATTACGGCTACGGCTTCGCCGCCGACGCGATTGGCGGCAGCGGCTACACGCATGGAGCTGCCGCAGGCCTGACGCTGCACGTGCCGATCCTCACCAGCGGCCTTGTTGCCTCGCGCGTGCGACAGGCGGGCGCCGAGCTGCGCGCCGCGCGCTATGACAGGGAGGCCGCCGCGCGCGAGGCGACGCGGCAGGTGGACACAGCTTGGGCCGATCTCGATGGCGCCCGAACCCGGCTTGGTGCCAACCAGCGCCGGCTCGATGCGGCGGAGCTGGCGCTACGCGGCGTGCGCGCGGAATACGCGTATGACCTGCGCACTACGCTTGATATCCTGCTGGCCGATGAAAGCCTGCGCGCGACCCAGCTGGCGCTTGCACAAAGCCGCAGCGACGTGCTTGTGGCGCAGGCGCGACTGCTACAGGCGACCGGCAAGCTCGGACCGTCAACGTTCGCGCCGAAAAGCTGAGCGATGAGGAGGGAGAATAGGCGCATGGCGAAGCGCAAGGCGGCAATATTGCATCTGGCACTTGCCGTGTCCGCAGGGATCTGCACACCCGCCTGGGCGGCGAACGAACCATTCGTGTTTCTCGAACCGGCCCGCGAAGCATCCGGAAAGGCGCTCACCGAACGCACGCCTGACGGGCGCGAGGTGCCAGTGGCGAAACGCCTTGCGGACAAGTCGATGGCGGCGCGCCTTGAAGCGACGGTGGCCAGCGGCGCCGCAGCGCTGCTCCCCGCGCTCGATGGCAAGGCACGGATACTGAGCCGCCAGCCAATCGCTTGCCCCCAGCTCGGCAATGCAATCATCGTGTTCCTGTCCGACGAGGACGGCGGCTTTGCACGCAAGGATCTGTTCCTGGCTGATGGCGCGGGACCGCCGGCGCTGTGCAGCGACTATTTCGTCGACATCACGGCCGACGCCGGAACCATCGACGATGGCGAATTCGAGGAAGTGCTGGCGCATGAATACGGCCATGTCCTGCTGCGCCGGTTGCTCGGCCCGATCCCGCCGACGATGTCGCGCAACGCGCACTCGATCCTCACAGTAACCGATCCGACGACAGCGTTCGATGAAGGGTTCGGCGAGCATTTCCAACCGATCGCGGTCGCCCTCACCCACAATCCGGGCTTCCTGCAGCGGGTGCGCGAGGCGGGAAACTCGCCCGCCGATTTCTGGCTCAGCCGGCGCGAAACGCGGCTGCGCGAGATCGGCATCCCGCATGGCGATTTCCGCTTCGATCACCGGCCCGGCGCACCCGGCCCGGACGATATCGAGCGCTGGCGGGCAGCGCAGACCGACTGGTCCTCCGACCCTTGCCGGCTGCGCTCGGGCGAGCAGATGATGGCCTCCGAAGGCGTTGCAGCGACTTTGTTCTATCGCCTCGTCGGCCCAGACCTGCGTCCCGAACCGTTGCTGGTGCGATATGATCGACTGATCACTATCCTCGCGGACATGGGACACTGGGGATCACGTGCGCCGATAGTCGATCTCGTCAGTCGCTGGATCGCGCGGTATCCTGAAGATCGCGCCCGAGTTATGTCAGCATTCCTCGATGCGACCGCCGGGGCCACTTTCAGTCCGGCGCTACGAAAGCAGGCGCAGACCCTCTCCTGCACCGGTGCCAACGGACGAATGGCCCCGTTCGTCGCGGCGCTGAAGGAATATCGCGCGACGATCAAAGGATTTTCAGGCGACAGTAAAGATACAGCTCCTGTCCTCGGCTCCAATCTCGCGCCTGAGATCTGGCTGGCGGATCCGCAATTGCATACCCCCGCCGCGCCTTGGAGCGACGACTTGACCGAGCCACTCGTGCTGGACTTGAACACAACTGATGAAGCGAGCCTCGCCTATCTTCTCCAAGGTGACAGCGATCTCGCGCATCGAATTATCGCAGCGCGAGACAACGTGGGTTTCGCCAGTGTAAACGACGCGGCTTTGCGGGCAGGCATTGATGAGCAGGAACGAACGCTCCTAACGTCAATGAGCCAGGCAGCCGAAGATCTGCCTCCATTTATCCGGCAATAGGATCGAACGAACATCCTATCTCGATGTCCACCAAACCGGCAGCAGGCCAATTGGCTTACTCTCAGCGAGGGCCAGCCCGGCATGCCTGACTCCTAGATACGTCTGATCTGTGACTAATGGGACAAATAGTAAGCGGCTCGTACAAATCCCGTACGCGTCAAATTCCTCAACGACGATTTAAATCATATTATCATGATGTTAGATGGTAAGTTCGTCACCCTTCACACGGGTGGGGTCGCAAGTTCAATCCTTGCCGCGCCCACCATCTTTTCAGTGACCTAGCAAGATTCCAGAGCGTGGCGCGTCTTGCCGCCATGCCAAATCCCCACTGATCGGTTGGTGATGCCGATTTAGACATGCAACGCAGCAAGATTCCCTTGAGCTGGCTTGCTCGTAGCCTCGTCCCCGATTGAGCACGAAAGAAATCCTCGATGTCTCGCGTGTTACATATTACGCTTTTCGTTCGTCCGAACAGTTCCGCGCATTCGAGAGCGATGAATTGTTCTCGCACGGCCTGATTGTCTGTCAGGATCAGCGACTGAAGAAAATCGACCAGAAGCGGGTCAAGATTGCCGGTTTGCTGAAACTATCGAGGCGTATGTTGTATTCGTCTGGATGCGCTATCAGCCTGCATTGACGAGAAGACTATCGAAATCGCATCCGATTAAACGCATGACGTCGCTAGATTTCACGGGCTCACTATACAGGAACCCCTGAATATAACGGCAGCCTTCGCGCTTTAACACTTCTAGCTGCCCGGCTTCTTCTACGCCTTCTGCCAGCGTTTCCATTCCCAATGCGTCAGCCAGCGTCGTGATTGCCCTGATGACGGCGTGGGCATTACCTTCGCTGGACAGATCCTGCACGAAGCTCCGATCGATTTTGACCTTATTGAATGGGAACGAACGCAGATAGCTGAGCGAGGAATATCCGGTACCGAAATCGTCGAGCGCAATGCGTACACCAAGATCGCGCAGGCCATGCAACGTCGACAATGTCTTCTCCACGTTGGCAATGAAGATGCTCTCGGTGATCTCCAGTTCAAGCCTTTCTGGCTCAAGCCCGCTATGGCCGAGCGCCTGGAGAATCGTCTGCGACAGGTTCGGTGAAGCGAACTGTTTTGGCGAGACGTTGACTGCGACCGAAATACCGCCCGGCCACTGGGAAGCCTGCCAGCACGCTTCGCGCAGAATCCATTCTCCGAGCGGGATAATGAGCCCGGTTTCCTCTGCGAGTGGTATGAATTCGGACGGGCTGATCAGGCCGCGCTTAGGATGGTTCCAGCGGACCAACGCTTCGAAACCCTGCAACCGCTCTTCGACCAGGCTATAGAGAGGCTGGAAATGCAGTTCGAAACCGCCTTCGTGCAAGGCGCGGCGAAGATCGAGTTCCATCTGCCGCCGCTGGCGCGCTTCCTCATCCAGTCTCGGTTCGAAGAATTGATAAGTCGATTTGCCTTCGCTCTTCGCCCGATAAAGCGCCAGATCGGCATGCTTCATCAGCGTCGTTCCGTGCGACCCATCGATCGGCGCAATCGCGATACCAAGACTGGCCGAGCAGGGTATTTGTTGCCCGTCGATCTCGATCGGTCGCTTGAAGCACTCGACAAGCTTTTCTGCGGTCGCGGCCAGCGAACCGGCTGCATCGATATCCTTGATCAGAACCGCGAACTCATCACCGCCCAATCGGGCCACATCGGAATCGGGCAGGCCTTCGCGAAGGTGATTGGCAACCTGTTTCAGCAGGAAGTCGCCAGCCGGATGGCCAAGCGTATCGTTGACGACCTTGAAATCATCGAGGTCGACATAAACGACCATGAGTCTCTCACCTTCGGTCAAACGAGTGAGTGCCCTATCCAGCTGTTCGACGAACAGCTTGCGATTGGGCAGGTTGGTCAGGCCGTCATGCAAGCCGACGTGGATGATCCGGCGCTCGCGCTCCTCTATCGCGCTGACCATTCGTTTGAAGCTGGAGGCCAGGCGTCCGATTTCGTCGGCGCTTTCTACCTTTATTTCGACCTCGCGTCCCTCGCCGATGGCACCGGTCGCCTCGTCCAGCTTGCGCAGTGGCTCCGTAACGGTCCTGGCAACGCGCCAGCTTAGCCCGATGACCAATGCGATGGCCCCCAATGCAAGCAAAGCCAGCGCCGTTTCCAGGTGGTCATAGCCCGCGAGCGAGCGGCTCAACGAGTGGCGCAGGACCAATCGCGGCGACAGGTTTCCTTCCAGCGCAGGGATGGCAGAAACCTGATACAGGTTGCGCTCGGCATCGCTGCGCTCAATAATCTGTCCGTCATTGCCGGATCGCAGCCATTGCGGCAGCTGTTCGCTGGTCTCGACCTGCGCGCTGACGTCGATTGCGGCGAGCTGTTTAAGCCTATCGAGTTCGTCCCGATCCATTGGCTGGGCGATAACCAGCCACCCCATAAGGTCGGGCGCCTCGATCGGCGCAGCAGCTGCAAGGGCCAGCTTTCCGTCCAGGCGTATCATTCCATGGGTCTTGCCCGCGTCGAGCGCGCTCCATAGCGCACGCGCCGAGCGGATCCGTGTATCGCCGGAGGCAAGCATATTGCCGTCGATACCGATTACGAAGGCAGCGTCGGAACGCGAACGCCCTTTCAGGCTCTCCAAAGCGCTGTCGATGGTGGGACCATTGCGGGTCGCCACTGCTTCGCGGAAGCCGAAGTCATGCGCCAGCACGTCGGCAGAGCGGTCCATTTGCTGCGCGCGCAGTTCAAGCAGTTCGTCGAAGACGCGCGCGTTGGCGGCCAGATCGCGCTCCGCACTGGCTTCACCGAAGTGCGACAGCGAATTGCTCGCAATGATAACGATAGCCGCCAGCACCACCGCGAAAAGTCCGGCGTAAAGGACGGCGATCCGCAGCTTGAGTGATCCGAAGCGGAGGGAGGTCAGCTTGGAGTACGAGCCGGTCATCGCAGCTGAACCGTTAATTTCTGGGCATTGTCGTCTGCTGCCAGGGTCAGCTTTCTGGCCATGACGTTATCCGGTGCACGCAGGTCTGGATGCCAGACTGTCATCGTTGCAGATCCTGCCGGCATGCCCGTCAGGCGGACCATACCATTGCTATCAGTCTTGGCCGCAAAAGGGGTTTCGACCACGCGAATATAGCCCCGCATCTGATCGTGGATATTGCAACCGAGCGCCACGGTCCCAGCAATTGGAAATGTGTGGGTCCGGTTCTGCTCTCGGCCGTACAAATTAATGGTGAAGCGGGCGGCTTTGGAAAAGCTGTAGATCGAATGACGCACCTGATCGAGATTGGGGAAGGCAACCGTGCTGCCCTTCGCAACGATCAGCGTGTGCGGAACGAATTGCTGGTTCCTTTGCGCCATCGCCATCGGCCAGGAAAAACGGATCGGCCCCGTCCAGCCGCTTGCTGGCATGACCTCGATAACGGCATCGCGCACCGGCGCGCCGTTTTGATCAACCACTTGAACGCGCAAATTCGCGTCTGGTGCGGCGTAAGCAGCCGTGTTCCATGCGCCCACAAAGAGCGAAAGAAGAGCCGCGATAACGAAGGAACGATGCTTGTGAATCACACGCACCCGGATAAGAAACAAGTCTTAATAAATTCATCGATCAGGCTTAATTCGATTTTTACCGCCACGCCGATAACGGCCCCTAACGATGATCAAGAAAAGGATTCTGGCCGCAGGCCTCAGCGCCCTTGCGCTAACCTCGCCCGCTTATGCTGACGATGTCGTATCCGTTCCCGGCGACAAATTGCTGCTGACTAACGGCGTCACCACGATCGAGGGCACCAGCGGTGGTGGCATGGTGACCTGGGCGACCATAGCGGGACGCGAGACCGATCGCGGAATTGGCGTATCGACGCATGTTACCGTGATTGAATTGCCCGATTATGGCTGGGAGAGCCATGGCTTATCCGTCGGCATCGCCAATCGGATCGAGCTGTCGTATGCGCGACAGAATTTCGATACGCGCAATGTTGGTGCGGCACTCGGCATTGGGCAAAATTACAAGCTCAACCAGGATGTCTACGGTGCGAAACTCCGACTGTTCGGGGATCTCGTTTATGGCAATCCGTTGCTGCCGCAAGTCAGCGTTGGTTTGGAATACAAGCACAATCTCGACCGACCGATCGCGCTCGCAGTAGGGGCTGCCAACAGCGAGGGCACCGATTTCACGCTGAGCGCAACCAAGCTGTTCCTTGCGCGCAGCCTCTTGGTCGACACAACACTGCGGCTGACCAAGGCGAACCAGAATGGCTTGCTGGGGTTCGGAAACGCTGCGGATGCGGGATACTCCCTGCAATTCGAAGGTTCGCTGGGATACCAGCTATCGCGCCGCGCGGTGATCGGGGGTGAATTCCGCACGAAGCCGGATAATCTCGGCCTCGGCGAAAAGAATTGGTTCGACCTGTTCGGAGCTTATGCACTGACCGACAATGTGACGCTGACCGCCGCCTATGTGGATCTTGGGTCGATCGCCACCTTCAACGACCAGCGCGGAGCTTTCCTGTCCGCTCAGCTCGCGTTTTGAGGAAGAGTTTCGATGTTTGTGCTTACCGCCGCCGCCATTGTCGCGCTGATAGGTCAGCAGGCTCCCGCGCAGGGAGTCGACTGGGACAAACAGTTCGGCGTTCAGGAAAAAGTCCGCGACCCAAAAACGGGGGAGTTTCCTGTCGATCCCTACACGCAAAGCAATGCCAATGCGGGTGCTACCCCTGTTAAGGGTGAATCGCTGGCCCGGCAGTTCGGCGGCCAGCCCGGCATTCGTCGCTTAGCCGAACGCACCGTCGAACTGTCGGAAGCCGATCCGCGCATTGCAGCGATTTTCGTATCGCACGACATGGTGCGGCTTAAGCGCACGCTGTTCGAGCAGTTCTGCTATTTGCTCAACGCAGGATGCAATTACACAGGCCGTGACATGAAGACCGCCCACGCCCAGATGGGCCTGCGCAAGGCAGACCTCAACGCATTGGTTGAAAACCTCCAAAAAGCGATGCGCGAACAGAAGGTACCCTTCGCGGCGCAGAACCGATTGCTCGCGAAACTGGCGCCGATGTCGAAGGATGTGATTACGCGTTGATTTTCAAAGCCCTGCCAATCCAGCGCGCAAACGGCCAACACCATCGACAGTTCGTTCTTTGGCGTTGCCGCATTTATACGGTCAGTCCACTGATCCGATTCCATGCTCAAGCAAAGCGCTCGCGCTAGCCGCAATTGCCGTTTCATCGGGGTCGCCGGCCTTGCGCCAGATTACATAGCGCAACCCTAGGAACACATTCATTCCCATGACCGCCCAGGCCTCCACCTCTCCCGCGTCTTTGCGGAAATGCCGAGTGGTGGCGCCATCCTTGAAACGCTCCTGTATACGCTCGGCGACTGTTTCGTAGTGTTCGCGATAGCTGGCCGGATCGACGAATTCGGCTTCGTCGATAATGCGGTAGATTTCCTTGTGCTCGCCAGCGAATCGCAGGAACGCCTCCAGTGCGGCACGCTCGATCGTCAACGGTGCCATCGTCGGATCGATCGCCTCGCGCGCCGCCTGTTTCACAGCCTCGCTCATGTCCACCACCAGAGCTCGGAAGATCGCATCCTTGCTGTCGAAGTATGTGTAGAACGTACCTAGCGCCACGCCTGCGCGGCGGGTGATGGTGCTGATAGAAGCATCGTGGAAACCGCGCTCGCCGAATTCGGCTGCGGCCGAATCCAGGAGCTTGCGCAAGGTCTTGCGTCCACGCGCCGTCCGCGGCTGCTTATCGCTGCTGGCGGTGCTGTCCTGCATCGCAATCCTCCCCGTCCACGCCATTCATAATGGACTTTTTGAAACGAGCACAACCAAAAACTTGAAAGGTGGTTCAACTTTCATTATTGAGCAGTCAAAGACAACTTCCTGGGAGGGGAATCTGATGCGTTCTCGCAATTTTCGCGCCGTCACTGCCATGCTCATCGGAGGCGCTGCCCTCGCCTATTCGGCGAATCCTGCTTTCGCTCAGGACAAAGCCGGGGCAACCGCGCAAGTCCCCGCTGACGAAGATCCCGCCCAAGGCGATAGTGCCGATACGGCGACCACCAGCGAGAGTCAGGCAATCATCGTCACGGCGCGCCGCCGCGCGGAAACGCTGGTCGATGTGCCAATCGCGGTCACTGCCTATTCCGGTGCAGCGCTCGCACAGGCCGGGTCAGCCGACATCACCGATCTCAGCGAGACCACACCCAATGTCACGCTGGAGGTTTCGCGCGGGACCAACTCCACCCTCACCGCCTTCATTCGCGGAGTGGGCCAGCAGGATCCGGTGGCTGGGTTCGAGCCGGGCGTTGGCGTTTATCTCGACGACGTCTATCTCAACCGCCCACAAGCCGCAGTGCTCGACATCTATGACGTCCAGAGGATCGAAGTGCTGCGCGGCCCGCAAGGCACGCTCTACGGCCGCAACACCATTGGCGGCGCGGTGAAATATGTGACCAAGCGGCTCGGCGATTCACCCGAACTGAATGCCAAGGCGACCTATGGCACTTACAATCAGGCCGATCTGGTAGTTTCCGCCAGCACGCCAATCGACTCCGACGGAAAGCTCAAGATTGGTGTTGCCGGGGCACGGCTGAGCCGCGACGGCTTCGGGGTCAACCTCACGACTGGCCAGCAGAACTACAATAAGGATATCTGGGCCGGGCGCGCGACGCTGGAGTTCGAACCGAGCAGCGATTTCTTCCTTCGGATTTCGGGCGATTACACCCATGACAAGAGCAATCCGCGCGGCGGCCACCGGCTGATCCCCGGGCTCGCATCGGGTGCCCCGGTGCTGGCCGACGTGTATAACACCCGCGGCGGACTCGACGACCCCAAGCAGGACGTGAAGGCGTGGGGTATCACCGCGCTGGCCGAAGCCCATCCTTCCGACTGGCTGACCTTCCGCTCGATCACCGCCTACCGCAAGGACGATAGCGCCACACCGATCGATTTCGACGCGCTCCCAGCGGTCGATCTCGATGTCCCGGCCTATTACAACAACAAGCAATTCTCGCAGGAAATGCAGTTGCTGGTCGATACCGGCCCGCTGAATGGTTTGCTGGGCGTATATTATCTGGACGCGAGCGCACGCACCGTGTTCGATGTCCGCCTTCCCGGTAGCGTGACCGCACTGACCTATGGCCTGGTCGATACCAGTACGACAGCCATCTTTGGCGATTTCACTTATGACTTCACACCCCAGTTGAGTCTGTCACTCGGTGGGCGTTACACGTGGGATACCCGCAAGTCGGACATCAACCGCGGTGTCTATCTGGGCGGCGGGTCACCTTACTTTGGCGGCACCGGGTTCCTCTACCTCGTCCAGTCCGACTTTACCGGCAAGCGCGACTTCACCCAGTTCACACCGCGCGCCTCTCTCAGCTTCAAGCCAACGCCGAACCAGAACCTCTATGTGAGTTACGCCAAGGGCTTCAAGGGCGGCGGGTTCGATCCGCGCGGTGTTTCGACCGCAGCACCCGACACCAACGGCGATGGCACCGTCAGCTATCAGGAAGTCTACAACTTCATGACTTTCGACCCGGAGAAGGTCGACAGCTACGAGGTAGGATACAAGGCGGCGCTGTGGGACAATCGCCTCAATATCGCGCTCGACGGCTTCATCGCAGAATATACCGATGTGCAGGTTCCCGGCTCGGTCGGCACCACGATCAACGGCCAGCAGACTTTCATTGGGGTGACCACCAATGCCGGGCGCGCGCGGATCAAGGGTATCGAATTCGAAGGCAATCTCGTCGCCGGACGCGACATGGCGACGAGCGGCGACCGGCTGACGCTTGCTTGGACGCTCGGCTATATCGACGCGAAATACACCCAGTTCATCGACTCGCGCGGAATCGATGTCGCCAACGAACGCGCGTTCCAGAACACGCCCGAATGGACCGCCAGCGGCACACTCGGTTATTCGACGCCGGTCGGCAGCGGCAATCTCGATTTCACCGGCACCGTCTCCTACCGCAGCAAGACGCAGCAGTTCGAACTGGCCACACCGATGCTCGACCAGCCGGGCTTCGCACTCTTCAACGCCAACCTCGTTTGGCATTCGGCGGGCGACCGCTTCAGCGTCGGCGTGCATGGCCGCAACCTGTTCGACAAGCGCTACATCGTGTCGGGGTACAACTTCCTGGCGCAAAACCCCGATACCGGCGCGTTCCTGAAGAACGGCAGCGGGAACTACATTCCCACGCTTGGCGCAGAAGGCGTGCTGACTGCCTATTATGGCAATCCGCGGCAGATATCAGCCACGGTGACGTTCAAGTACTGAGCGCAACCAAAGGCCGTCCGGGGACGGGGGCGGCATTTGCGCCGTCCCCAATTCCCGCGTTCGCGCGGCACGTGACCTCTGGCCAAGCCGAGCTTGCGCGGGCATAGGCGCGGCCATGCACGACATTGTCTTCATCCGTCAGAATCCCGGCGCGTTCGATGCCGGGCTTGCGCGTCGCGGGCTTGAACCCGCGGCTGACGCCATCCTCACGCTCGACGCCAAGCGGCGCGAGGCGCAGACCACGCTCCAGACGATGCAGAACCGCCGTAACGAGGCGTCCAAGGCCATCGGTCAGGCAATGGGCCAGGGCGACAAGGACAAGGCCGAGGCGCTGAAGGCCGAAGTCGCCGAGATCAAGGCGCAGATGCCCCAATGGGAGGAGCAGGACCGCGCGGCGGGCGAGCAGCTCGAAGCAATGCTCGCCACCCTCCCCAATTTGCCCGCCAGCGACGTGCCCGATGGCGCGGACGAGGCGGACAATGTCGAGGTTTCGCGCTGGGGCACGCCGCGCAGCTTCGACTTCACGCCGAAAGAACACGCCGATCTCGGCCCGGCGCTGGGGATGGATTTCGAGACCGGCGCCAAGCTCTCCGGCGCGCGCTTCACCTTCCTGCGCGGCGATATGGCGCGGCTGCACCGTGCGCTGGCGCAATTCATGCTCGACACGCAGACGCGCATAAACGGCTACACCGAATGCAACCCGCCGGTGCTGGTCAATGACGATGCGATGTATGGCACCGACAAGCTGCCCAAGTTTGCCGAGGACAGCTTCCGCACCACTGACGACCGCTGGCTGATCCCTACCTCCGAAGTCAGCCTGACCGCTTCGGTCGCGGGACAAATCCTGCCCGATCTCACCGAGCCGATCCGCATGACAGCGCACACGCTCTGCTTCCGCTCCGAAGCAGGCGCGGCGGGGCGCGACACGCGCGGCTTCATCCGCCAGCATCAGTTCGAAAAGGTCGAGCTGGTCAGCATTTGCGCGCCCGAGCATAGCGAGGCCGAGCATCAACGCATGGTTCGCTGCGCGGAGGGCATCCTCGAGGCACTCGACCTTCCCTATCGCAAACTGCTGTTGTGTACGGGCGACATGGGCTTCGGCGCGCGCAAGACCTATGACCTTGAAGTCTGGCTGCCGGGCCAGAATGCCTATCGCGAGATCTCAAGCTGTTCCAACACCGGCGATTTTCAGGCCCGCCGGATGAATGCGCGCTACCGCCCCGAAGGCAGCAAGAAGACCGAATTCGTCCACACGCTCAACGGCTCCGGCCTCGCGGTCGGGCGCACGCTGGTCGCGGTGCTGGAGAATTACCAGCAGGCCGATGGCTCTGTCATCGTTCCGCAGGTTCTCGCCCCCTATATGGGCGGGATCGACAAGCTGGAGCCGCAATGAAAATCCTCCTTACCAATGACGACGGCATCCACGCCCCCGGCCTTGAAGTGCTGGAGGCAATCGCGCGCGAATTTTCCGACGACATCTGGATCTGTGCACCCGACGAGGAGCAATCGGGCATGGGCCATGCGCTCACCCTCACCCGTCCGGTCCGACTGCGCAAGCATGGTGAGCGGCGCTTCTCGGTTACCGGCACACCGACCGATTCCGTCACCATGGGCCTGCGCAAAGTCATCGATGGCGCGCCCGACGTGATCCTGTCGGGCGTCAATCGCGGGGCCAATCTCGCCGACGACATCACCTATTCGGGCACCGTCTCGGCGGCGATCGAAGGCGCGCTTGCCGGCGTCCGCTCGATTGCCCTGAGCCAGATCACCACCCGCGACGGCGAACCGGGCGCCGATACGTTCGAGGCCGCGCGCAGCTGGGGCGCGAAAGTGCTGGCTCCGCTGCTCGACGCGCCGCTGCCCAACCGCACGCTGGTTAATGTCAACTTCCCCGCCCTTCCCGCTGGCCAGATCAGAGGGATCAAGGCGGTGCGGCAGGGCTTCCACGATTATGCCCGCGGCACGGTGGTCGAAGGGCGCGATCCGCGCGGCTTCAAATATTACTGGTTCGGGCTGGAAGCGATCGAGCATACGCTGGACCATGGCACCGATCTGGAGGCGGTCGATGCAGGTTATGTCTCGGTCACCCCGCTCCAGCTCGACCTGACTCACCACGCCTCGCTCGGCGCGCTTGCGGAGCGGTTCGAGCCCTGACACAAGGGCGTGGGGATGAGGGACAAACCAATCAAGCACACGCCCTTGAGGCGCGCGGTGAAGATCCCGGTCTGGGGCGATCTGTTCATTCGCCTCGGGCTGGTGTTCTTCCTGATCGGGCTGGTGGTGATGATCCACTGGTGGGATCGCACCGGGCTGGTCGACCATCACGACGGCAACGTCAGCTTCCTCGATGTGGTCTATTTCACCATGATCTCGATCACCACGACCGGCTTCGGTGACATTGCCCCGATCTCCGACAAGGCACGGCTGGTCGAAGCGGTGATCGTCACCCCGATCCGTTTTGCGGTGGTCTTCATCTTCGTGGGCACGGCGTATAATTTCATCATTCGCAGAAGCTGGGAGAAATGGCGCATGGCGCGCATACAAGGGCAGCTATCGGGCCATATCGTAGTTCTGGGCTATGGCGTGTCGGGCTCTCAGGCGGTCGCCGAGCTGGTCGAGCGCGGATCGAACCCGCAGAACATCGTTGTGATCGATCCGAGCGAGGACCGACTGGCCGAGGCCGAACAACTCGGCTGCAATGTCATGGCGGGCGATGCCACGCGTGACGAGACGCTGAAGGACGTGCGGATCAGTCAGGCGTCCAACCTGCTGGTATCTGCCGGGCGTGACGACACGTCGATCCTGATCGTGCTGACCGCACGCTCGCTCGCGCCGAACGTCCCAATCAGCGTGGTGGTCCGAGCCGAAGACAATGAATCGCTCGCGCGTCAAGCAGGTGCCGACAACGTCATCAATCCGGTGCGCTTTACCGGGCTGCTGCTGGCGGGCAGCGCCAAGGGCGCGCATATCGCCGATTACCTCGCCGATCTCGCGTCGATCTCGGGTCGCGTGCAGCTGGTCGAGCGGCCTGTGGCGCCTGAAGAAGTCGGCCGCCCGCTGACAGAACTGACGAGCGGCGGCAAGGGCCTCAGAATCTATCGCGAAGGCCAGCCGCTGGGTTTCTGGGAACAGGAATGCACCGTGCTGGAGGCGGGTGACGTGATCGTTGAGATTGTCCCGACAGTGGAGCGGGATGGATAGGCGGCGTAGGCTAACTCATTTTCGGCTATCTATGTCGGCTTTCCGGGATTTCGGATAAAAAGCTATCTGTCGGCAATCGACCCCATTGCTGACATCATATTGACTGAGCACAAGTAGCTGATGAAATCTCGAAGTGAATCGATTACTGTTCTCGCCAGCATACTGTCACTGGCAGCCTGCTCTTCGGAGCCATCCCGATCAAGTGATAGGGAAAAGGTCAATCGACCTACTGCGCATGAGATGGTAACGACCGTCTCGCTTGCTCCTCATCAGTGGCGTCGAGACCCAGATTGCTTCGAACTGGGTGCACAAACCCTTGCCGAGCCATCCGGCTACTACGATGTCGAAAAGGTCAAGTGGCGGAACCCACGCGCTTTCCGAGGCTATTTCTATACCAACTTCGAAGGGGCTTCATTCGTCGCGGCGAAGCCCTCCGAGCGTCCTGACGGCTTAGGGGAGGGACGCTATCAAGCCGACTTATATTCCACGGAACCCAACTTTCCCAACTCCGTGGAACCCCAAACTTACTGGGTCGAATTTGTTGGCAGAGAGGCGCTTTGCAACTCCCAAAGGCCAGACGACGCGTCGTTTGATTTTCCCTTTTCGCCGAACTTGGTGCGAGTTGAGAAAATTGAACGTCAAGAGCGTGTCCGCTCCCCCCAACATTTCTGACGAAAGCTCTGGCCGCGCTGCTTCCCAAAACCGGACCTGCACCTATCTCTTTTGATCGAGAGAGCTCGTTGCGCAGATTCAGCGCGGGCAAAGGAAGAACAGCGGATGAAGAGGCAAAAGCCCTGGCGAATGGAGGCTGGCATCGCCGTGGGCCTCTTGTTGGGCGGACTGCTGTGGTGGAACGCCTACGATCCCTTCTTTGGCATCTTCCACAATATGGAACTGCTGTTCATCCCCGCCGTGCTTGGCGCGGGCGTCGTTGCGCTGCGCAATCGGCATAAGCGGGTCGGGCCATGGGATCCCAACACAATCGCGCGCAATCGCAAAGGACGGCCGTAATCGGTGGCGACAGACAGCTTGAGCCGAACTTCGCACCTTCGGAGCTTCGCCCTCTACGCGAGCGGCACGGCGAAGCGGCAAAAGTCAGCTTCCCAATAGCAGACGATCATTGATGATCGCGGTTGTCCATCTCACCTAGGTCAAGGCGACGAACACCGCGCCCATCGCCAGCGTGCCGAGGATGATATGCCCGGCATCGATCGCGAACAGTTTCAAGCTGCGGCGCTGGAACAGATAGTTGATCGCGATCGCCGGGGTCATGATCGTCGCTCCGAAACCGAACGCCATCATCCAGATCACATGCGTTGGAGGCTGGATGCGCGCCAGCATATGCCCGAACATGGCAGACACCACCAGTTCTGCAAGGAAGCACAGACCGAACAGGACTACCGGACTGCCGGTCATCTGCGGTGTGCCCTCCGGCCAGATCTGCTTCTGCCACGCTTTGCCGAACAGCGCGCCGTACCACACCATGCCGACCACAAAGAACGCGGCCGCGCCCAGCACCACCGCCAGCCAGTTTACCGGACCCATCTCCATACCTCCCCTGTTGCAACAGGAAGGCAGTAGCGCAAACAGGTCGAGAGGTGTAGAGGCGCGCGCAATCATGACCAACACCACCGTTCTCCCTGACCAGAAGAAGGTCGGCATGGTATCGCTCGGCTGCCCCAAGGCGCTGGTCGATTCCGAACGCATTCTCACCCGCCTGCGCGCCGATGGCTACGCAATGAGCGCCGATTACGCCGGGGCGGACGTGGTGCTGGTCAACACCTGCGGCTTCCTCGATTCCGCCAAGGAAGAAAGCCTCGAGGCGATCGGCGAGGCCATTGCCGAGAACGGCCGCGTGATCGTGACCGGCTGCATGGGCGAGGAGGCGGACACGATCCGCGCGCGCTTCCCCCAGGTGCTCGCGGTAACCGGCGCGCATCAGTATGAGGATGTGGTCGAAGCGGTGCATGAGGCCGCGCCGCCAACGCAAGGCCCGTTCATCGACCTGATCCCGCAGCCCGACGAAGCGGGCATCAAGCTGACCCCGCGCCATTACAGCTATCTCAAGATTTCAGAGGGGTGCAACCATTCCTGCGCCTTCTGCATCATCCCCGACTTGCGCGGCAAACTTGCCAGTCGGCGGATCGACGCGGTGCTGCGCGAAGCGGAGAAGCTAGTAGCGGCGGGCACCAAGGAACTGCTGGTCATCAGCCAGGACACTTCGGCCTATGGTGTCGATACCCGGCATGAAGAGCGTTTGTGGAAGGGTCACCCCGTTCGCGCGCACATGACCGATCTGGCGCGTGAGCTGGGCCAGCTCGACATCGGCGGCGGAGTTCCGCCCTGGGTGCGGTTGCACTATGTCTATCCCTACCCCCATGTCGATGCAGTGATCCCGCTGATGGCCGAAGGGTTGCTGACTCCCTACCTCGATATCCCGTTCCAGCATGCGAGCCCCAAGGTTCTCAAGGCGATGAAGCGCCCTGCGAACGAGGCCAAGGTGCTCGACCGGCTGCGAAGCTGGCGCGAGATTTGTCCGGACATTGCCGTGCGATCGAGTTTCGTTGTCGGTTTTCCCGGAGAGACCGAAGACGATTTCCGTTACCTCCTCGACTGGCTGGAAGAAGCCCAGCTCGACCGGGTCGGCGCGTTTCGCTTCGAGCCGGTCGAAGGGGCGCAGGCCAATGCCTTGCCCGATCCGGTGCCGGAGGCGGTCAAGGAAGAGCGCTACGCACGGATCATGGAAGTGACCGAAAGGATCAGCGCGGCCAAGCTTGCGGCCAAGGTCGGCAAGACCATCCCCGTTATCATCGACGAAGTCGGCGAACCGGACGAGGACGGCGACATCGGCGCAACCGGGCGCAGCCAGGCGGACGCCCCGGAAATCGACGGGCAGGTGTTTCTGCGTCAAGTTCCTGAAACCCTGGGTGCCGGGGACCTCGTCGAGGTTCGTATCGAGGATGCCGACGCGCATGATTTGTACGGTGCGCTTGGTTGATTTCGGCGATCCCGATACGCCCGGAGCGCGTTTCGGGATGCGATAAAGCGGACCGCAAACGAAATAATTGACAGCGATGGTTAATGGCTTCGCGCGAGGCATCGCCCGCGCGCGCGCACTGGTCTCACCTCGCCAAGACGCTGATTTTTGAACGCTTTGCAAACGTGGGTTCGGGCAGAGGGGACAAATTCCTAACCCGCGCTTAACTACTGTGACCCTCGGAAATCCGCGCCCCTCGGTAGAATCCCGCCTCCTCGTCAAAACATTCTTAATCTTACTGGCGCATTACACGCTGCGATGGTCGAGGATACCGACATCTCTGGATCGCGCAGCGGCTCGAAACGCGCGATCTTCGGTCTGAGCCCGACACGCTGGGAGCGCGTGAAGCACGCCCTGTGGGCTGGCGCGATCGCGCTGGTGATGGCGGTGGTATTACTGTTTGAGCCATTGGATCAGGCCCTGTGGCTCATGCAGTCGCGGATTAGCCCGACCAAGGTATCCGGGAACATTGTATTCGTCCAAGCTGGTCCAAATCTCAGTGATCCGGATGTTCCCCTGAACCGTGTTGCCCTCGCCGAGGCACTGAATCGACTGCGCGCAGACGGAGCGGACAAGGTCTACCTCAATTTCGTGTTCGATAGGCCATCTTTGCCTAAAGTGGACAAGGATTTGGCGAGGGCAGTCTCTGAGTGGGGCCCGCACCTAATTTTCGTTGATCGCGTGACCAGGTCGATCGATGGCAAAGACGTAGCCAACAAGACCATACATCCGATCGCTGGCGTGCAACCGCGCGTCGAACAAGGCATTGCCCCCAACTATCTCGGCTTCGCATGGACGGCGCCATATCGCATGACCGTCGAGGGGCATACGCACAGAACATTTGAGGCATCACTTGGCAATGCGGATAAGGATGCGGCTGGGGACTTCCCGATCAACTACAGTTTTGCATCGGCGTCCATTCCAAGTTACTCTCTCAACAAGTTTATCGGATCTGCATCGAATGTCTCGATGCCCGAAATCGCCGGTAAAAACGTCGTCATCGGCGCACAGGGCGGCGGTGCGGCCACTGATCTGAAAATTCCTGGACAACCATACGCTCCCCCAACGCTTGCTTCGATTTTCGCTGCCGAAACATTGCGGATGGGCGGTATGCCCTTTGTCCCAAGTGCCTGGGTCATTGGTGCGATCGCTCTAATGTTGCTGACAAGCATAGTCGGAACTTCGCGTCGGCAAATTCGCTGGATTGGCTACGGCCTATGCTCTGTTGCCCCGGTAGCGGCCTTCTTCGTCGCAGCCATACTCGGCTGGCGCATCGAGTTATCTTACGCGGCTCCAGTACCGATAGTTTATGCATTGTTTCGCTCTCGTGCGCGTTGGAAAAAGCGTGTAGCCCTGATCGATCAGGAAACCGGCCTACCTACACTTCGCGCGCTCGATGCGTGGATCAGCAATGGTTCCGAAACCGGCCATGTGGTGGTTGCCAAAATCCACGGCTACGAGAATGTGGTCAAAACCTTCGGCTCAGGGGACCGCGCAAGCTATGTTCTCAAGCTGGTCGATCGAATGCGCGCGACCGACACCAATCTTCAGATATATTTCGATGGACACTACCTCGCCTGGCATACGAAGGAAGAAGCCGCCTCGGCCCTGATCGAACATCTCGAGGGCTTGAGAGCGATTTTTGCCGCACCGGTGTCGGTTGCCGGTCACACCGTCGATGTCGGCATCACTTTCGGCGCCGCCGATATGATGGGCGACCGCAGCCGTTCTCTTGCTGCGGCAACTGCAGCGGCCGAGGAAACTTCCGAAGCCCATCAGCCGATCAAGCTCGCTCAGAGCAGCACCGATCACGATCATTTCTGGGATCTCTCTCTCAGGGCGCGCATCGATGAAGCGATGAAGGCAGGTGAGATCTACTGCGTCTATCAGCCGAAGCTCGATATCGTGCAGAACCGCCTGATCGGGGTCGAAGCACTGGTGCGCTGGCAGGACCCGGTCAAGGGTTTCATCTCGCCGATGCATTTCATCATGCAGTGCGAAAAGGCGGGGCGGATGGAGCATCTGACCCGCTACGTGCTGCAATCGGCCTGCTCTGCCGGGCAATTGCTGCATTTCCGGGGTCAAAAGATCACGATGTCGGTCAATGTTTCGGCGACATTGCTGTGCGACATGCGGATCGTAGGACTGGTGCGCAATGTGCTGCAAGCGACCGGCTTCAGCCCGGAGCATCTGGTACTGGAGATCACTGAAACCGCTCGCGTTGGCGATCTCGAAACGGCCGATGTTATCATTCGCCAGTTGAAAGCGCTCGGCGCAAAAATCTCGATGGACGATTTCGGCGTAGGCGCAGCCAATTTCGAGGCATTGCACGCACTGCCATTCGATGAGGTCAAGATCGACCGGCGTTTCGTCGCCGATGCGAGCGCGAATCCCAAGGCGCGTGCCATCGTCTCCAGCATCTTGGCATTGGGCCGCGAATCGCGAATCTCTATCGTAGCCGAGGGTGCGGAGACAGATCAGGACCTCGATATGCTGCGCCTGATCGGCTGCACACAGGTGCAGGGTTATGCCATTTCGAGACCGATCTCTCTCACCAACCTATTGGAAAAATTCGTTTCCAGCCCCGGCAGGCAGGCGCAAAACATGGTTTAAGCTTTACAAACAGACATGGTTAATAGATATTAAGGCCTTCTGATAACAGGAGGCTTGACCATGTGGAGCATTTGGGCTTGGGCATTCGGCCAGAACTGAGTTCTGGTCTGTCCATACAGACTAATTTTTGAAGGGGGTCCGCTTGGGCCCCCTTTTTCGTTTTTGCATCGTTTCGCCTCGGCAGGACTGAGCCGATTGTTTCGTCTCGGAAACCACCATCGCTCCAGTCCGTTCGCTCGATATGCCCCTTGCTATCGAAATGTCCTTCGCCTTTCGCGCACAGCAGCCGACTGATGTGTTGCTCCAGTTCGAAGCCGCTGCAATTCCCGAACAGCAGCTCTCCAACACTCGTTCCAGCCTGTCTGAGAGCCCTCACATCGCCCGCATTCCCGCACAGGATTCAATCGGGGAGCGTATCTGGGTGCGGGCCGAGGGTCGCTTTGACGCCAGTTATTCGGCAACGGCTGCAATCGAGCGCGTTGCCGGTAATCTTGAGCAACTTGGCGCAGTGCCGATGCGCAACCTGCCCGGCGAGGCGGCTCCCTACCTGTTCGACAGCCGCTATTGTCCGGCCGACCGCTTCCAATCCTTCATAGAGGCAGAGTTTCCCGGCTGTTCCGGAGGCGTACTGGTATCCGCCCTTCACGACTGGATATCAGACAAGTTCACCTATACCCCTGGATCGAGCGGGCCCAACACCGATGCGCTCGACAGCTTCGTCGAACGCCGCGGTGTATGCCGCGATTATACCCATATGCTGATCACTTTCGCCCGTGCCGCCGGAATTCCGGCCCGATTCGTGAGCGCTTACGCACCCGACGTCACGCCGCCGGATTTTCATGCATTGGCCGAGGTGTTTCTTGAAGATCCGGCCCAGCCAGACGGGGGAGCCTGGTATCTGGTCGATCCGACAGACATGTCCAAGCCCGATCAAGTCGTGAAGATCGGCGTGGGGCGCGATGCGGCCGACGTCAGCTTCCTCACCAGTTTCGGCCCCACTGAATTCCTCGAGAAACACGTGAGCGTCCGACAAGAATAGCTATGCGCAAGTCTGGCATCGCGCCAGCCGCGCTGATAGGCCCCACGCTGACCATCATTTGGGGAATGTTCCAATCATGCCCTTCACTGCCGATCGTTTGATCCTGTTCGGTGCCACCGGCGACCTTGCGCAGCGCATGCTGTTGCCTTCGCTATGCGCACTGGACGCCGATGATCTGCTGCCGCCAGACCTGAGGATCGTGGGCACCGCTCGGTCCGAAATGAACGATCAGGGGTTTCGCAATTTCGCGCGGGAAGCGTTGGAAACCTATCTTCCGGCCAACCGCCGCGGCAGCATGGCCGATTTCCTCAATCGCCTGCATTACCAGCCGCTCGATGCAACCACGCTGGAAGGGTATGAAGAGCTTGCCCGTAAAGTGGATGGCGCGGGCAAGGGGCTGGCGATCTTCCTTTCGACTGCCCCCAGCCTGTTCGAACCGACTATCGCAGGGTTGGACCATGCGGGGCTGACCGGGGACAATGTGAGAATTGGACTGGAGAAGCCGCTCGGAACCGATCTCGCGTCGAGCAAGGAAATCAACGATGCGGTGGCCAGCGCTTTCGATGAAAGCCGCATCTTCCGGATCGATCATTATCTCGGCAAGGAAACCGTCCAGAACCTGCTGGCCTTGCGGTTCGCCAACATCATGTTCGAGCCGATCTGGAACGCCAATTATATCGAGCATGTCCAGATCACCGTGGGCGAGACGGTCGGGCTGGAATCGCGCGTCGCTTACTACGACGATTCGGGTGCGCTGCGCGACATGGTGCAGAATCACATGCTCCAGCTGCTGGCGCTCGTGTGCATGGAGCCGCCGACCAGCTTCGAAGCGACCGCCGTGCGCGATGAGAAGGTCAAGGTGCTGCGCGCTCTGCGTCCCCTCACCGAAGCCGACAGCGTGACCGGCCAATATCGGGCCGGGGCTATCGGCGGGAAAGCGGTGCCCGGTTACGATGACGAACTGGGCAAGGAATCGGATACCGAAACATTCGTCGCGCTGAAGGCCCACGTCGACAACTGGCGCTGGAACGGCGTTCCCTTCTACATGCGGACAGGTAAGCGCTTGCCCGAGCGGGTTACCGAAATTGTCGTCCAGTTCCGCTGCATTCCCTTCTCAATCTTCGAAGGGCGCGGCGCGACGACCAAGCCCAACCGGCTGGTGATCGGTATCCAGCCCAAGGAAAACATCCAGCTTTCCCTGATGGCCAAACTGCCCGGCCTCGATCGCGAGGGTATTCGCCTGCGTCAGGTTCCGCTCGATATCGCCATGCCCGACGCCTTCACCGGCGTGCATCGGCGGATCGCCTACGAGCGCCTGCTGCTCGACCTGATCGAGGGCGACCAGACCCTGTTCGTGCGCCGCGACGAGATCGAGGCGCAGTGGGAATGGATCGATGCGATCCGCGCCAACTGGGTCGAGAATGGCATGGCACCCAAAACCTATACTGCCGGCAGCTGGGGGCCGACCGCAGCAATCGCGCTGACTGAACGAGACGGAGTGAGCTGGCATGACGAATAAGCCACTCAACGATACAGTCCATCGCGTGACCCAGCGCGTGATCGCCAATTCGCGCGAGGGACGGACGCGATACCTCGACCTGATGGAGCGCGAACGCGAGCGTACGCCTGAGCGTAGCCAGTTGTCCTGCTCCAACCTCGCCCATGCTTATGCCGGGGCGGAAGAGGATCAGGCGGCGATGAGCGCGCATCGCGGCCCCAACCTCGCCATCGTCACCGCCTACAACGACATGCTTTCCGCGCATCAGCCCTATGGTCGCTATCCGGACCGGATGAAGATCTGGGCGCGCGAAGTCGGCGCGACGGCTCAAGTCGCGGGCGGAACTCCGGCGATGTGCGACGGCGTCACGCAAGGGCACGACGGCATGGAGCTGTCGCTGTTCAGCCGCGATGCCATCGCCCTCGCCGCTGCGATCGCTCTGTCGCACCAGATGTATGACGGCATGGCGATGCTGGGCATTTGCGACAAGATCGTGCCTGGTCTCGTTATTGGTGCGCTGCGCTTCGGGCACCTGCCTGCGATCTTCGTCCCGTCCGGCCCGATGCCGAGCGGCATCCCAAACAAGCAGAAGCAGGCCGTGCGCCAGCTCTATGCCGAGGGCAAGGCGAGCCGCGCGCAATTGCTCGAAAGCGAGATCGCAAGCTATCATTCGCCAGGCACCTGCACATTCTACGGCACCGCCAATTCCAATCAGATGATGATGGAAATGATGGGCCTGCATGTGCCCGGGGCGGCTTTCGTACCGCCGGGCGTAAGCCTGCGTCAGGAACTGACCCGCGCGGCCGTGCATCGGCTCGTCGCCATGCGCCCCGGCGGCGAGGACTATCGGCCGATGGCGCAGGTGATCGACGAAAAGGCGATCGTGAACGCCGCGATCGGACTGCTGGCCACCGGCGGATCGACCAACCACGCCATCCACATTCCGGCGATGGCCCGTGCGGCGGGGATTGCTTTCGACTGGAACGATCTCGCCGAACTGTCCTCCGCCGTGCCGCTGGTTGCGCGCGTCTATCCCAATGGGCCGGGAGACGTGAACCAGTTCCACGCTGCAGGCGGCATGGGCTACGTCATCGGCACGTTGCTCGACGAAGGGCTCGCGCATGGCGACATTCTGACCGTGTGGGACGGCGGATTCGAAGCCTACGCCCGCGAACCGAAGATCGAGGACGAGCAGCTTGCATGGCATCCTCCCGGTGATGCGGGCGACGACACCATGCTGCGCCCAGCGAGCGCGCCGTTCCAGGACGATGGCGGGATGCGGCTGCTGACCGGCAACCTCGGGCGGGCCTGCTTCAAATCATCCGCCGTCGAGCCGGAGCGTTACACGATCGAAGCGCCTTGCCGCATCTTCTCCGAGCAGCACGAGGTTTCCGCGGCGTTTGAACGCGGCGAACTCGATCGCGATGTTGTGGTGGTGATGCGCTTCCAGGGGCCGCGCGCCAACGGAATGCCTGAACTGCACAAGCTGACACCTCCACTCGGCGTCTTGCAGGATCGCGGATACCGCGTCGCGCTGGTCACCGATGGCCGGATGTCGGGCGCAAGCGGGAAAGTTCCGGCAGCGATTCATTGTACACCGGAAGCCTACGGCGGTGGCCCACTTGCGCGTCTGCGCGATGGCGATGTCGTTCGCGTGTGCGCCGCCACGGGCGAACTTTCCACCACCGCCGATCTCGATTCACGCGATGCGGCACCCAACCCGGTGCCTGCCATGGGTGTAGGCCGCGAACTCTTTGCCATGTTCCGCCATCATGCGGATAGCGCTGAGCTGGGCGGATCGGCCATTCTCGCAGAAGCAGGTCTATGATGAACGTCGTTGCAGTAGATATCGGCGGAACCCACGCCCGTTTTGCCATCGCTCACGTGTCACCCGACGGGGCAATTGAACTGGAAGATCCCGACACGCTCCATACGGCCGATTACGCCAGCTTCCAGAGCGCCTGGCAGAGCTTTCGCGACAGCAAGGGCGGCACCTTGCCTCCACGCATCAGCATGGCGATTGCCGGACCGGTGGGCGGCGAAGTGATCCGTTTTACCAACAACCCCTGGATCATTCGCCCGTCACTCATGGAATCGAAGCTCGACGTCGAGCAATGGACGATCGTCAACGATTTCGAAGCCATCGGCCATGCAGTCGCGCGCGCGCCAGACGACCAGTTCATCCATCTGACCGGCCCGGATGAACCGCTCGCGAGCGATGGCACGATCAGTATCCTTGGCCCGGGTACGGGCCTCGGTGTTGCGCATTTGTGGCGCGCATCGAGCGGCGACTACCGTGTAACCGCGACCGAGGGCGGGCATATCGATTTCGCGCCGCTCGACAGTATCGAGGACGCCATCCTCGCGCGCCTGCGCAAACGCCACAATCGGGTGTCGATCGAGCGGGTCGTCTGCGGACCGGCGATCATCGAGATTCGTGCGACCCTCGCTGCGCTCGAAGGCCGCGCCGTTGCCGAGGAAGACGATGTCACCTTGTGGACCCGGGCAATGGCGGACAAGGACAGCCTGGCTGCGGCCGCGCTCGACCGTTTCTGCCTCTCGCTTGGCAGTGTGGCCGGCGATATCGCACTGGCTCAGGGAGGATTCGGCGGCGTGGTCATTGCGGGTGGGCTAGGCTACCGGCTGCGCGACCATCTGCCGCATTCCGGCTTTGCCGAGAGGTTCCGCGCAAAGGGTCGTTTCGCGAATTTGATGGGCGAAATCCCCGTCAAACTGATCGTTCACCCGCAGCCCGGACTGTTCGGCGCCGCTGCTGCCTTCGCCAAAGAGCATGGAGTTTCGAAATGAATGTCACCGACGTCATGACCAAAGCGCCGGTCATCCCGGTCATCGTGATAGAAGACATTGCCCATGCAATACCGCTCGCCGAAGCGCTGGTTGCGGGCGGATTGCCGGTACTCGAAGTCACGCTGCGCACGCCCGCTGCACTCGAAGCGATCGCGTCGATGAAGCAGGTGCCCGGTGCGATCGTCGGCGCAGGCACGGTGACCAATCCCGCCCAGCTCGATCAGGCGCTTGCGGCGGGGAGCGAGTTCATCGTCTCACCGGGTTTGACCGAGCCGTTGGGCAAGGCGGCGATCGCCAGCGGCGTGCCGTTCCTTCCGGGAATGGCCAATGCCGGAGACATCATGCGCGGGCTCGACATGGGCCTTACCCATTTCAAATTCTTCCCGGCCATGGCGGCGGGCGGCCTGCCTGCGCTTAAAGCGCTGGCCGGACCGTTCCAGCAATGCCGTTTCTGCCCGACTGGCGGGATTGGGCCGGACAACGCTGCCGAATGGCTGGCGTTCGACCCAGTGCTATGTGTTGGCGGCAGCTGGGTTTCACCGAAGGGAACGCCGGACAAGGCCGAAATCGAGCAATTGGCGCGCGCTGCGGCTGAACTCGCCGGTTAGACCGAGCCGCTAACGCGTCCGACGAGGCGGTTCTGGCACGAAATGCCATACGCCCTGGAGGTCGGGCCGGGCCAACATTCCACCCAGCGAGGCGTTGTCTCCTGCGCGCAATCGATCGACCATGGTTCGGGCCTCCCCACGCGAGATTTCGGTGCCCATGGCTGCCGCTATGCGCAGGACTGTCTCGACGGCTTCGAAAGCATGGGCCTGCTGTGCGGTATAGCCGAACCCATCGCTGGTCTGCACGACCCATCGTTGCCAAGCAATATCGACGTGCGCATTGAGATAGGCTTCCGCCTCGCCAAGCAGCTGCGCGCTGCGCGCAAGCCCGGAAGGGTCGATGCCGTCCTGCGATGCCAGCAATCCCCTCATGCGGACACGCTCGAAGCGCAAATCATCGTTGGAGGGATCGCGCGCGGGCACCAGCTCTGCATCCGCGATGAGAGCCTCCAGCTCCGCCCGACGCCAGCCGAGTAACGGGCGAAGAAGTGGCCGATCGCTACCCGGCACATTGCCACGCGGGCGAACCCCCGCGAGCCCCGCAAGCCCGCTTCCACGATTAAGGCGCATCATCAGCGTTTCCGCCTGATCGTCGAGCTGGTGCCCCGTCGCCAGCGCAGCCAGACCGCGCTGGCCCAGCCATTGCGCCAGCGCGGCATAACGGGCTTCTCGCGCCTCCGCCTGCACATTCCCCGCGGTCACCTCTACCGCGAACGTGCTATGCGGCACGCCGATATCCTTGCACAGACGGGCGACCGTCGCCGCCTCTTCGGCGCTTTCCGGCCGCAACCCATGATCGATAGTTGCCGCTTCCACCCGGCCAGGCAGGATCATTGCCGCCAGTATCAGCAAAGCAAGGCTATCAGGCCCACCTGACACCGCCACACCCAGCCGAGCGTCGTCGCCCGAGATCTCGGGCCATATACGCTCGAGATCCTCGCGGAATCGCGCCGCTAGCGGAGCGAAGAGCGCTCGATCAATGGCAGTTCGCCTTGGCGCGGTCGGCCTGGTAATCGACTTTCAGTCTTCCTGTCGCAAGCGCCGGGTAGGTGTCGGCAAATTCGGTCAATGCGATGCAGGCCCGCTTGGTATCCTTGAGCGCGATCATCGATTCGGCGAGATACAGCAGGCTGTCGCCAGCACGCGCGCCGGTCTTGTCGGCCTGATAATTCTTGAGCAACCAGGGAGCGGCCTGCTTGGGCTTGCCGTCGTCGAGGTAGGCGCGACCCAGCAGATTGCGACCATAGCTGATCATCGAGCTGTCAGGATATTTCTCGACGAATTTGGTGAGCTGCTGCTCGGCCTCGGGATAGAGCTTGGCGTCCCACAGGCGAAAGCCGTAGGTGTATTCGTCGCTCGCATCGTCACCCGTCTGCGGTTTCTGGATCGCGTTGATCTTGGCGAGCCGTTCGGCGCTCGGCGCGCTTGCCGGTGAGGGTGTGGGAGCCGCCGTGCTGGTGGAGGCAGGCTGTGTCGTTGTTGTCGTATTTCCGACCCCACCTGCGGTTGCAGCGGGCAATGGTGCTGCGGCGGCCGCCTCGATCGCCTTGACACGATCGGTCAGGCCGCGGATCTCGTAGCCATATTGCTCGTTCGCTGCAGTCAGCCGCTGCACCTGCGCCTCAAGCGCGTCGAGCCGGCTGAGGATGTCTGTCACTGCGGAAGTCGAAGGTGCTCCCGGCAGGGTCGCACTCGCCGGAGCCTGGGTTTGGGCGGTGGAAACCTCCGGCTGGAAGAATTTGCCGTCCGGGCCGGGGAATACCTTGCGCTGCAGAGCACGAACCTCCGCTTCAACGCGCTTGAGCCGCGCGTCCGTGTTCTGGTCCTGGGCCGCGGCGGGAAACGAGGAAGCCACGAGTGCGGTGGCGAGAACGCCCATGCCCCATGCTGCTGGCGTGCGAAATCTCATCTGACGAACAACTCCTGATTGGTCCGGCGACAGGTCTGCTGCCCTAGGCGGCCGAGCCTGTCGAGAGGATGAAGCGGTTTATCCCACCGCAAGCGCGTGCTCAGGTTGAGCCCTGTGTCGGTTGGGCGGCGTTTGGCGCGGCAGAAGCTCCCTGCGCACCAGCGACCGGCTCGTTGCGGGCCAGCAATGCCTGCGGAGAGACAGATACGTCTTTCACCACGACATCGTCTTCTGACAGCTTGGGCACCGGGCGACCGCCAACCGTGATCGACAGCGCATAGGGCCGACCGGTCCAGACCTGCGGATCCTTCGCATCGGTGGGAACGGTGTAACTTTCCCCCTTTGCCATCTGAGCTTCATAGAGCCGCTTGCCGTCGCCATCGTAGAATTTGACCCAAGTGCCATCCATCAGGCTGGTGAAGACCACCGGGCCGTTGGCTGCGAGCGCTGCGGAAGGACTATCCGGGGCTGGACCGGCAGCTTGCTGCACGACCGGGCCGGCCGGGGCCACGGCATCGGCAGTCAGCGGCGGCGGGGTGATCGCAGGCGAGAAATAAGTACGGTAGAACGTGAAAGCACCCGCCACGAGCAGCACCACTGCAACGACGGAAAACCACACCAGTCCGCGTGAAGGAACGCGCGCGGGATCGCCCGGTTCGAATTTGTCGTGACGCAACTGGCCATCGCTCTCCCCCTCGGCCAGCTCGTCGCGCAGGCGCTCCAGCACCACGCCTTCATCGAGCCCGAGCAATCGTGCATAGCTACGGCTGAAACCCACAGCGTAGGTGCGCGACGGCAACTTGCCATATTCGCCACTTTCGATCGCGATCAAATGGCGCTGCGGAATGCGCGTTTCGGCGGCAACCTGCGCAATATCAAGCCCTTCGGCCTTGCGCGCCTCGCGCAGCATATCGCCCGCACACAGCTGGCTTGCGTCTTTTTCGTCAATCTGGACGCTTTCGTCCATGAAACCCCGCCTAGACCCGTGCTCTTGTGAAAAAAGAGAAACTTCGCAAATGTTACACTGTCAACAGCTTCATGGAAAGGGGTTCGCCGGACGAGGACCAATCGGGCATTTACCGCGACGAGTGCGCCCCCGCAGTCCCTACTCGAGGTCTATCCCGTGGTCTTCCGCCCATTGCGTCATTTCGCCCCGCAAATCGGCTGGCGGGTGCGCGAGCCATGCCTGCATGGCCTCGGTTATTTCCGCAAGATCGACCTTGCGGATGAGTTCCTTGATTGGACCGACCGACGCCGGGGTAATCGAGAAGCGTCTGAAACCGATCCCGAGCAGTGCCAGTGCTTCCAGCCTGCGCCCACCCATCTCACCGCAAATGCCCAGATCGACCGATTGCCCCGCAAGCCCGTTGGTTACCCGCTTGAGGAACCGCAGGATCGCAGGGCTGAGCCAATCGTAACGCTCGGCCAAACGAGGATCGGCGCGATCGGCGGCGAACAGGAACTGGGTCAGGTCATTGGTGCCAACCGACAGGAACGATAGGCGCGGGACCATCTGCTCGAGCACCTCGGCCAAGGCCGGCACTTCGAGCATGGCGCCATAGCGGATCGCTTCGGGCAACAGCTTGCGCCGCCCCTTGAGGAAGGCAAGCTGGTCTTCGAACACCGCCTTGGCCGCGTCGAACTCCCATGGTTCGCAGACCATCGGGAACATCACGTTGAGCGTCCGTCCGGCGGCCGCTTCGAGCAAGGCGCGCGCCTGCGCCTTGAGCAGCCCTTCGCGATCGAGAGCGAGGCGCAGCGCGCGCCAGCCAAGCGCGGGATTCTCTTCCCGCTCGATCTCCTCGTTGACGAGATAGGGCACTGCCTTGTCGCCGCCGATGTCGACGGTGCGGAACACGACGGGCTTGTCTCCCGCCGCCTCCAGCACGTCGCGATAGAGCCGCGTCTGTCGCTCTCTCTGTGGCAAGGTTGCGGACACGAGAAACTGGAACTCGGTACGAAACAGGCCGACTCCGTCAGCCCCGGTCATCGCCAGCATGCTCATGTCGTCACGCAACCCGGCGTTGATCATGACCGTGATCCGCGTGCCGCAACGAGTGAACGGCTCGACATCGCGCATCTCGGCATAGGCCGCCTGCCGCTCGCGGCTCTTGGCGAAACGCGCTTCGAACAATTCGTTCATCTGCTGCGTCGGGCGCAGCGTGACAGTTCCCTTGTCGGCGTCGAGCAGAACTTCGTCGCCCTCGTTGACGTGGCGCAGAACGCCATCGACCCGGCCAAGCACCGGCAAGCCCATAGCGCGCGCAACGATCACGACATGCGAGGTGAGCGAGCCTTCCTGCAGGAGGACGCCTTTCAATCGCCGGCGATCGTATTCCAGCAATTCGGCAGGCCCGAGATTGCGGGCCACGAGGATCGTGTCGCGTCGCAAGCCTTGCGTGGCTGCCGTGCCGAGTTGGCCGGAAACGATGCGCAACAGCCTGTTGGAGAGGTCCTCCAGATCGTGCATCCGGTCGGCGAGCAAGGGATCGTCAATCTCGCGCATCCGCATCCGGGTGCGCTGCTGGACCCGCTCGATCGCCGCTTCGGCGGTCAGGCCGGAATCGATCGCTTCGTTGATGCGGCGCCCCCAACCCTCGTCATAGGCGAACATCTTGTAGGTCTCGAGCACTTCCTCGTGCTCGCCACCCTTGCCGAAATCGACCGAGCTGGCCATCGCGTCGATCTGGTCGCGCATCTTGTCGAACGCGCGATAGACGCGCTGACGCTCGGCCTCGATATCCTCGGCCACCACCTGATCGATATGGATGCGCGGCTGGTGAAAGACGACCGAACCCGCCGCCAGCCCCTTGACCAGCGACAGCCCGGGAAGGATGCGCGGGCCGCCATCGGCCTCGCCCAAACCCCGCGCATGTTCGTCATCAACGAGATTATTGTGCGCGATCAGCTCGGACAGCACCATGGCGGTGGTCTGCAACGCCTCGATCTCGACATCCTCGTAGCGGCGCGGATCGACGTGCTGGACGCACAAAACACCCACCGCGCGCTCGCGATAGATGATTGGCACGCCGGCAAAGGAATGGAACTTTTCTTCTCCCGTTTCCGGGCGATAGGCAAAGTCGGGATGAGCCTTGGCTTCGGCGAGGTTAAGTGTTTCGATATGGGAGGCGATCGTCCCGACCAGACCTTCGCCAACGGCGAGCCGGGTGACGTGCACGGCGTTGGCGTTGAGGCCCTGGGTTGCAAACAGCTCAAGCGCGCCTTCGCGGAGCAGGTAGATCGAGCAGACCTCGCTGTCGAGGCTTTCGGCGATCACCGCGACGACCTGGTCCAGCTTGTGCTGCGCGTTGCTGCGCGAGGCCATTACCTCGTGCAGCGTGGTCAGAATCTGGCGAGCGCTTGCGGCAGCTGTCATGGTGGCGGGCTATAGCAGCCCACACAGAACGCGAAAGACCGCACCCGGCTCGCCACCCCCGCTAATTTCCCGCATCGCAGCGGATCAGAGGCCCGCGATTTCTTCCTTTATCCGCAATTTGCGCTTCTTCAGCTCCTGTATCCTCGCATCGTCGCGTGCAGGACGGGCCTGTTCCTCGTGCAGGCGCGCCTCGATATCGGCGTGCTTGATCGTGAGGGCGTCGACGTGGGATGAATGCATGGGGCTGTCTCCTGCCTCGGGGATTAAACCAAGCTCGGCGACTCGCCACTGCGGACGAACCGCTGAGGTCGGTATACAACCACAAGCTTTACGCTTTGCGAACCCCGGAAGAGTGATTAGTCAGCGCACCGCGAGAAAATCGCGACGAATGGATTCGCTCAAGCAGAGGATATGAGGGCCAGTGACCGAACAGGAGCTGAAAAAGCGACTGGCCATTTTGCGCACCGAACACCGCGATCTCGACGCGGCCATCGCGGCCCTGTCGGGAGCGGGTTCGTCAGATCAGCTCCAGATCGCGCGGCTCAAGAAGCGCAAGCTGAAAATCCGCGACCAGATCGCCATTATCGAGGATAATCTGCTGCCCGATATCATCGCCTAACGTGTCGCCCGCGATCAGTTCCTAATTGGGACGCACCCCGCAGCCGCGCTGGCCTCCACTCCAACGACGAAGTAATTCGGCTTCATGGGGAAAGATCATATCACCAGACAGGTCGTCGACGAACTCTACGTCGAAGCGCTCGTCCTCAGCGACGAGGCCCGTGATGCCTTCAACCTGCGCATGCAGGAAGAGGACGGACCGCTCGACGAGGACATGAAGTTGACGCTTTCGATCGAGGGGCTGCGTACCACCACGCGGCTGATGAACGTGCTGGCATGGCTGCTCAACCAGCGCGCCTATCTGTCGGGCGAACTGTCCGAAAACCAGTTACGCCGTTATGGCGAATTGGGTGAGGAACGTCCCTCCGATCCGGTTCAAGCGGCTCGGTTGTCGCCCAACACCCGCCTGCTGGTGCGCGATAGCGAAAGACTTTATGCCCGGATTGCCCGGCTCGACCGCGGATGGCGCATGCGTCCAACGGTTACAGCCAGTCCGGTCGAAGCGATGCAGGGCCGTCTCGCCACCGCTTTCGGTTCTGCATGAACTGGGTCACCCGCGCGTGACATAGGGCAGACCAGCCCCCATATTGCGGAGTATGGTTACACCACCTCTCAAACCGTGGCCGACAGGGACGGCCGAGCAGCTCGAACCGCTCGTTCGGCGTGTACTCGCTCCCAACCCGTCACCCTATACATATACCGGGACGCAGACCTATGTCGTCGGCGCAGGCGCAGGGTGTGCGGTCATCGATCCCGGCCCTGACGATCCGGCGCATCTCGACGCAATCGAAGCAGCGATCGGTGGCGAGCGGGTCCATGCGATCATGTGCACCCATACGCACCGCGATCATTCGCCCGCCTCGCGACCGCTGGCGCAGCGCACGGGTGCGCCGATCGTGGGCTGCGCGCCGCTTGCTTTCGATGTCGACGGCCCACGCGCGGACGAGGGTTTCGACCCCGATTACGAAGCCGACCGGGTGCTGGCCGATGGCGAGGCGATGACCGGGCCGGGCTGGACCCTGCGCGCCGTCGCCACGCCGGGGCACGTCTCCAACCATCTCTGCTTCGCGCTGGAGGAAAGCGGCGCCCTGTTTACCGGCGATCATGTAATGGGTTGGTCGACTAGCGTAGTGGTTCCGCCCGATGGCGACATGGGACAATACATGCGCAGCCTCGAAATCCTCTATGAGCGGGAGGACCGCATCTATTACCCGGCGCATGGTCCGGCTGTCGAAAAGCCTCGCCAGCTCGTGCGCGGGATGATCGGCCATCGCCGCCAACGCGAAAACCAGATCCTGCGGCTGTTGGGCGAAGAGCCGCGCGCCGTGGAGCAATTGGTCGAACGGATGTACAAGGGGCTCGACCCGCGTCTGGTGAAAGCCGCGGGCCTTTCGGTAAGCGCGCATCTGATCGATCTGGAACGGCGCGGTATGGTCAGCCGTTCGGATGATATATGGCAAACAGGCTGACGACCGAAACCCGGACCCCATCGCTCGCTCGCGTTCAGGCGCTGCCCTGGTTGCTGGTAATTGTTCTCTTTGCAGTGACGGCATGGCTCGGTTGGCGGGCATTCTTCTACCACCAGGAAGGCGACCCGGTAGCGAGCGCAATGCTTGCTTTCAGCAAACAGGATTCGCTCACCGTCTTCAGCTCGCGCTTCGAAGTCGTGGCCGAAAGCACCAATGCGCAAGGCGTATTGGGGATCGATTTGCTCAAGAGCCGGCAGGCCGCAATCATTCCGGCGCTGGTCGAATACCGCGTCGATCTTTCACACATGGACCGCGACCGGTTCACATGGGACGCATCCAGCCAGACGCTCGACGTGCGCCTCCCGCCGCTACGCATTTCCCGCCCCAATCTCGACGAAGCGGCGGCCAAGACCTACACCGAAGGCAATTTCGTCACCGGAAGCGCAGCCGAAGCGCTGGCGAAGAACAATTCGCAGCAGGCCGAGCGCAAGGCCGAGGCCTTCGCCCAGAATCCCGAAATTCTTACGCTGGCCCGCAAGGCAGCGAAAGAGGCGGTCAGCCAGAACCTCGTCATCCCGCTTCAAGTGGCCGGATACGAGAACGCCAAGGTCAGTGTAAGCTTCGACGGGCAGCCAAAGGGCTGATCGCCAATCCGATTGACGGCTGTGCGGGAACATAATATTGTCAAGCCATAGAAAAGACGGTCGCTTGGCTCTTAGGGGGAGAACCACCAATGGCGACCGCTGCTCCGCGTTCGACGCCTGCCGCAGGCGAAACCCGCTTCTTCGCAATCATGGCTTTCGTCATGGCCACGACGATCGTGGCTGGCTTTGCGCTCAATCTGGCGATGGGCCGATCGACCTTCGCCGTGCCGCCGGTTTACCACATCCACGCGCTGATCTTCATGAGCTGGATCGGGCTGTATCTGGCCCAGCACGTCACGATTGCGACGGGCAATATCGCGCTCCACGTCAGGTTGGGCAAACTCGCCTATTTCTGGATTCCGGCGATGCTCGGGGCTGGAACCGCGTTGATGATTGCCGTCGCACGCAGAAATGGCGGCCCGTTCTTCTTCGACGTCAACGAATTCCTCGTCAGCAACCTCGCGCTGCTGGCCTGTTTCGGCGTGCTGGCGTTCTGGGCTTTGCGGCAACCCCGCTACACCGGCTGGCACCGCCGCCTGATGCTATGCGCAATGACCATATTGACCGGCCCGGGCCTTGGGCGCCTGCTGCCCATGCCGCTGATGATCCCCAACGCCTGGACCATGACCTGTGCCGCAACGCTAATCTTCCCGATCATCGGCATGGTCGCGGACAAGCGCCGTAACGGCAGGGTGCATCCGGCGTACTGGTGGGGGACGGGCCTCTATGTCAGCACATTCATCGTGTCGATGCTGATCGCCTATTCGCCGCTTGGTTATGCCTTCACCCATTGGGTGATCGCCGGGACCCCGGGCGCAGCCAGACCGATGCAGGCCTTCCTCCCACCGGGATTCACAATGTAGCGGGAACGCCCTCGCTTCCTGCCCCGTTCGCCCTATATGGGACGCGAAGCAACCAGACGGGGCAGACCATGACCGCCGAGAACGCCATTCCCGCAGGCGAAGACCTGCTCGCCGAAATCAACCGCCTGCGCAAGGAGCGCAACGCGGTGATACTGGCGCATTATTACCAGAAACCGCAGATCCAGGATCTGGCCGATTTTGTCGGCGACAGTCTCGAGCTGAGCCGCAAGGCAGCTGAAACCGACGCCGATGTGATCGCCTTCTGCGGGGTCAAGTTCATGGCCGACACGGCCAAGATCCTCAGCCCGGAAAAGATCGTCGTGTTGCCCGATCTGGACGCCGGATGCAGCCTGGAAGATTCCTGCCCGCCGGAAAAGTTCAAGGCTTTCCGCGAAGCGCATCCCGACCACATCGCGCTGACCTATATCAACTGCTCGACCGAGGTGAAGGCGCTCAGCGACGTGATCGTTACCAGCTCCAGCGCGGAGACGATCATCAGCCAGATTCCGGAAGACCAGAAGATCATCTTCGGGCCAGACCGCCATCTGGGCGGTTACCTGTCGCGCAAGTTCAATCGCGAGATGCTGCTGTGGCCCGGAGTGTGCATCGTTCACGAGGCTTTCAGCGAAACCGAACTGCTCAAGCTCAAGGCGCAGCACCCCGGTGCACCGATCGCGGCGCATCCCGAATGCCCACCGACGATCATCGACCATGCTGATTACGTCGGTTCGACCAGTGGTATCCTGCAATTCGCCAAGACCTTCGAAGGCGACACGCTGATCATCGCGACCGAACCGCACATCATTCACCAGATGGAACTCGCGATCCCGGACAAGACTTTCATCGGCGCGCCGGGTGCCGACGGCAACTGCGCCTGCAACATCTGCCCCTATATGGCGCTCAATACCCTCCCCAAGCTCTACACGGCGCTGCGCGATCTTGAGCCGCGGATCGAGATCGAGGAAGGGCTGCGGCTCAAGGCCAAGCAGAGCCTCGACCGGATGCTCGAAATGGCCAGCGGCACCATCGGCAAGGGCGATCTGGGCAAGGTCTGAGCAGAGCGATGTGCCAGCCCCGCGCAACCTGCGCGCCCGTCATGCGTTGAAGGAGCCGATGGCAACAGGGGGACCGCACATGGGCACAAGCGACAGGCCGTTAAGCGAGGGTGCGGCGTGATCACCAGGGCCGCCCGCATCTGGCAATCGGTGAATGCCAGTTACTGGTTCTATCCGGCGCTGTTTTCGGTCGGGGCGCTGCTGCTGGCGCTGTTCACCATCACGCTCGACCGCGGCGGGTACACGGCATGGATGAAGGATATCGACTGGCTTCAGCCAGCCCGCCCGAGCGGTGCGTCCAACATGCTCACCGTCATCGCCGGTTCGACGATCGGTGTCGCGGCCACCGTGTTTTCGATCACCATTGCTGCCGTCGCCTATGCCAGCGGCAATTACGGCCCGCGCCTGCTCACCAATTTCATGGAAAACCGCGGCAACCAGCTGAGCCTTGCGACCTTCATCGCCACCTTCGTCTATGCGATCACCGTGCTGCGCGTGGTCCGGAAAGCCGACGAGGCGCCGGTCTTTTTCCAGCACAACACCACGCCCGGCTTCGTGCCGCAGCTGTCGCTGCTGATGGCCTTTGCCTTCATGGGCCTGTCGGTGATGGTGCTGGTCTATTTCCTCAATCACATCCCCTCCTCGATCCGCATCAACACCGTGCTCGAACAGATCGGCCAACGGCTGCTGCGCGATATTGCGACCACCTTCCCCGACAAAAATCGCGGCCCGGTCGAACTCGCCAAACCGGGCGGTCGTGCGGTTCGCGCCGACGATGTCGGCTATGTGCAGCATATCGATTTCGACCGCCTGCGCCGCATCGCGGAGACGGTTGGAGGCCAATTGCAGCTGGGTGTGAGGACCGGTGATTTCATCCACGACGGTCTGCCGCTCGCCTATTGGCAGGACGACGATACGATCGACGATTTGCGCGACGAGGAAATCCGCGACTGCTTCGTTCTGGCCGGGCTGCGTACTCCGGCTCAGGACTTGCACTTCCTGATCGACGAACTGGTCGAGATCGGCCTCAGGGCACTGTCGCCCGGGATCAACGACCCGTTCACCGCGATTTCCTCGCTGCACTGGCTGGGCGCAGCGACCGCCGAACTGGGCCAGCGCGACCTTGCCCGCAAGGTCGACAATCTGGTGGAGAAGGACATCAAGGAAGACCGGCTGCAATTGCTCGACGACGATTTCGCCCATTTCGTCCAGCGCGGCTTTGGATCGATGCGCAGCGCCGTTGCCACCAGCCCCAATGCCGCGCTGGTGGCGTTCAGCGTCATGGCCCACACAGCCGAAGTGCTCGACGATGAGTCCCGTCGACGCACACTGGCGCGCGAAGGGGAGCAATTGATCGAACAGGCGCGGCTGGCGCTGGACGGACCGGATCTTGCCGGTGTCGAAGCGCGCTACCAGAGCTTTCGCGAAGCGAAGGCTGCCTAACGGAATCCCCGGGCGGCGCCGCAAGGCCGGTGGGGCTAGTCATTCCTGCCATGCGCCCCTAGGACGGGGCCTTCCGGGAAAAACTCCATCAAGGGGTCGCAGCATGACATTCAACTCCACCCGCGTTCTTGCCGTTGCAGGCATCGCCTTGGCAGCGCCTCTGGCGATGGCCGCCACCGCGCCTTCTACCGATCCCTTTGTCTGGCTGGAGAACATCCACGGCAAGCGCGCGCTCGCCGCGGTCGACGCATGGAATGCGAAGACGATGAAGGCGCTGACCGCCAATCCGCAATACGAGAAGGATCGCCAGCAGGCGCTCAAGATCATGAACGATCCGGCCCAGATCGCCACGCCCGCGCAGGTGCTCGGCCAGTCGGTTACCAATCTGTGGCAGGATAGCGGCCATACCCACGGGCTGTGGCGCGAAGCGGACCTTGCCTCCTTCCAGACCGGCAAGCCGCAGTGGCGAACGCTGATCGACCTTGATGCGCTGTCCAAGCAGGAGGGCCAGAAATGGGTCTGGCATGGCGCGGACTGCCTGCCGCCGGCGGACAACCGCTGCCTCGTCGCGCTCAGCCCCGGTGGCTCGGACGCGGATATCGTGCGCGAATGGGACCGCTCGACGACGAGCTTCGTCCAAAGCGGCTTCACCATCCCGCTCGCCAAGAGCAATTCGACCTGGGAAGACGCCGATACGCTGCTGATCGGGACCGACTGGGGCGCCGGGTCGATGACCACCTCGGGTTATCCGCGGGTGGTCAAGCGGTGGAAGCGTGGTACGCCCCTGGCCGATGCGAAGACGGTGATGGAAGGCAAGGCCACCGACGTTTCGGTCAGCCCGCTCACAATTCTCGACAGCGACGGCACCGCTTATCACTTCATCAACCGCGGCATCACCTTCTACACCAGCGAAACCTGGATCGAGGGGGCCGATGGCAATTTCGTCAAGACTCCGATCCCCGAAACCGCCAACCTCAGCGGCGTGCAGGACGGGCGGCTGATCGTATCGCTGAAGAAGCCGCTGGGCGATATTCCGGCAGGATCGATCGTCGACTGGAGCATCGCCGATGTGCTGGCGGGCAAATCGGACGGCCCCAATGTGGTGTTTGCGCCGAACGAGACGCAGGCGGTCAAGTCGATCGCCACGACCGACCATGCGATCTGGATCAATTTGCTCGATAATGTCGCGGGCAAGCTCGTCAAGTTGACGGCAAACGGCAGTGGCGGCTGGGCGCAGCACGCGGCGCAGCTGCCCGAGAACGCGACCATCGATATCGACACGGCGGACAAGAAATCGGACACGATCTTTGCCACCGTGCAAAGCTTCCTGACGCCGCCGACGCTTTACGCCGTTTCCGCCGATGGCAGTGCAAAGGCGCTGCAATCGCTGCCCGCGCAATTCGATGCCACGGGCATGAAGGTCGAACAGCATTTCGCCACTTCGAAAGACGGCACGAAAATACCCTATTTCATGGTCCGCAAGGCTGGTGCGGCCAAGCCCGGTGCGGCGCTGATTCACGCTTACGGCGGGTTCGATGTCCCGCAATTGCCAAGCTATCTCACCACCGAACCCTATCGCGCGGGGCCGGTCGCCATGTGGTGGGTGCAGCAGGGCCAGACCTATGTGCTGGCGAACATTCGCGGCGGCGGTGAATACGGGCCGCGCTGGCACGACGCGGCGCTGCGCCAGAACCGCCAGAAGGCCTATGACGATCTCTATGCCGTGGCGCAGGATCTGATCGCGCGCGGGCTGACCACAAAAGGCAAGATCGCCGTTTCGGGCCGTTCCAACGGCGGGCTGATGGCAGGCGTTGCGGTGACCGAGCGCCCGGACCTGTTCGGCGCGGCGATCATCGGCTCGCCGCTGCTCGACATGAAACGCTATTCGCACCTTCTGGCAGGCGCGTCATGGATGGCCGAATACGGCAATCCCGATGTCCCGGCGGACTGGGCGTTCATCCGCACATACTCGCCGTACCAGAATATCCGCAAGGACGTAAAATACCCACCGGTGTTCCTCTATTCCTCGACCGAGGACGACCGTGTCCATCCCGGCCACGCGCGCAAATTCGCAGCCAAGCTGAAGGCGGACGGCGATCCGGTGTTCTTTCATGAATATCGGTTCGGCGGGCACTCCGTCGGTGGCGATCACAGCGAGGATGCGGTGCGCGCCGCGATGATCCATGCCTATCTCGACCGGGTGTTGATCGAGGGTAACAAGAGCGCGCCCTAGGCCGCCCGCTTCCCCTCGCGGCGGGTCTGCACGCGGGAGAGCACGAGCGCCCCGCCGACCAGCGCCATGCCTGCGACATCGGGCCAGCCCAGCCCTTCGCGAAACGCGACCCAGCCGATCAGCGCGGCAAGCGCAGGCTGGGTCAGCAGCGCCATGCCCACCACCAGCGGCGGGAAATGCTTGAGCGAGAACACCAGCAGCCCCTGCCCGATCACCTGACTGCACAGAGCAAGGGCGATCACCGGCGCGAAGCCCGCCGGTCCGGGCAAAACCGGCTCCCCCATCGCAAGCGCGACGCCCAACAGCACCGGCGAACCTGCGGCGCACACCAGCGCCAGCACGCTCCACTGCCCCAGCGCTTCACGCGCACGATGGGCGGGAATCAGGTAACAGGCATAGAACAGCCCCGCGAGCAGGCAGAACAGATCCCCCGCAAATGTGCGCTCGGATATTTCGAGGCTGCGCCCCATCAGGATCAGCGCGCCCGCAAGCGCGCACAGTATTGCCAGGCTCTCGCCTGCTTTCGGCCAACGCCGCAAAGCAACGATCCCCCAGACCATCAGGATCAGGCTTCCCGAATTGCCGAACAGCGTCGCATTGGCGAGTTTCGTGCGCTCGATCCCGATGTGCCAGCTCGCCAGATCCAGCGAGAAGAACACACCCGCCCCCAGCACCAGCAGAGCGATCCGGCGGTCGAACCGCGCGAACAGCCCCTCGCGCCACGCCAGCAGTGCGAACAGCGGCAGTGGCAGGACCAGACGCCAGAACCCGGCCGCGACAGGCCCGGTGTCCGACAGCCGCACCAGCAGCGGCCCGAACGCCAGCGCGGCGTTGCCCGCCAGCAGGGCGACAAAGTGCCATGCGCCGGGGGCGTAGATTTTCTCTTCGCGTGTTCCGGTTGCGGTTGCCATGATCGGCCCCTAGCTCTCAGCCACAAAAGAGCCAGCGAAAAGGACGGCACGCGATGCACGAAACTTTGTTCAAACCCCTGACCCTCGGCAAAATCGCGGCGAAGAACCGCATATTCATGGCCCCGCTGACGCGCGGACGCGCAACGCTGCCGGGCAGCATTCCCAACGCGATGATGGCGACCTATTACCGCCAGCGTGCCAGCGCCGGCCTCATCATCAGCGAAGCCACCGGGATCAGCGTCGAAGGGCTCGGCTGGCCCGCCGCACCGGGCGTGTGGAGCGATGAGCAGGTCGAGGGCTGGCAGCAGGTGACGAAGGCCGTTCACGAGGAAGGCGGCCAGATCGTGCTGCAGATGTGGCACATGGGCCGCATCGTCCATCCCGTGTTCCTCGGCGGCGAGAAACCCGTGTCGGCCAGCGCCACCACCGCTCCGGGACAGGCGCACACCCCCGAAGGACGGCTCGACTACGTCGAAGCGCGCGCGCTCGAAACCGAGGAAGTGGCGCGGGTCGTGGGCGACTATGTCCACGCGGCCGAGAATGCGAAGAAGGCCGGTTTCGACGGTGTCCAGTTGCACGGCGCGAATGGTTATCTGGTCGACCAGTTCCTGCGCGACGGGACCAATCTGCGCGAGGACCGCTACGGCGGCAGCCCGGAAAACCGCACCCGCTTCCTGCGCGAAGTGCTCGAAGGCCTGATCGGCGTCTGGGGTGCGGACCGCGTCGGCGTGCGCCTCTCGCCCAATGGCGAGACGCAAGGGTGCGACGACAGCAACCCCCCGGCAACATTCGGGGCGGCGGCCAAGGTGGCCGAGGAACTCGGCCTCGCCTTCCTCGAACTGCGCGAACCCGGCCCGGAAGGCACCTTCGGATCGACCGACGTGCCCAAGCAGAGCCCGCTGATCCGCACGATCTATTCGGGTCCGCTGGTGCTGAATTCGGACTACACGCCCGAGCAGGCGGTGGCCGATATCGAAGCCGGTTGCTGCGACGCGGTGAGTTTCGGGCGCGACTTCATCTCCAATCCCGATTTGCCCGCACGCTTCGCGCAAGGGGCCGAGCTAGCGCCTAACGTCAATGTGCCGCAGAGCTGGTATCTGCCCGGTGCGGCAGGATACATCGACTACCCGACGCTGGAACAGGCCGAGGCCGCCGAATAGGCGATTGTCCGATAGGCACGACGAAAGAGCCTGGATGCCAGCGCGGCATCCGGGCTCTTCATTGTTCGATCAACGCTTACTCAGCTTACGTAGGCAAGCCTTCTGCGGACTTTTTTGCGCGAACGAACGAGACCACCAACGCCGAAAAAGCCGGAGATGAGCAGCGCCCAGGTGGCAGGCTCCGGGACAGCACTCATACCGCTACCCGGCTGGATTTCACCCGACGCAACAGGCAGCACAGCCAGGAAGCCATTGGTTCCGTTCACTTCGCCCGAAGTGCCTGCGCCCGGTCCCGCCGGTACGGTCATGCCATGTATAACGATCTCGCGAAGCTGGAACGGCATCAGGTCCTGCGCGTCAAAGCCATTCGCGAACACGGTCGAATCGCCGAGGTTGAAAGTGGCCGTGTAATTCGACGTGCCCGACGCGGACGAACCGATATCGCCGAGCGGCAATATGATATCGCCATAGCTCGTCTGTCCTTCGGCCAATTCGATGAAGCCGTCTCCATCGATGTCCTGCGCCATGGTCGGCGTCGTCGAGTTCATCGCCTGACCGCCATTGTTGAACAGGCCGTGGATGTGGGCGACATGCGTAACGCCCGGCTCTAGCCCGGTAACATTGAAGGTTACTTTCAGTTGATCGGTGGTCTTGTTGAAATCGAGCAAAGCCGAACCGGTCACGCCGCTGTCATTGAGCGAAGTGAAATTCGCGATATACGTGGCCGCGCTCGCAGGCACGGATGCTCCGACCAGCAACGCTGCCGCGATCGCCAGTTTCGGCATGGATGGTAATTTCAGTCTGGATGTAGTCATGGGTCTTCCCTTTCCTCCTCCGCACACCGCTTCGAAGCCGGCAGCCCACGAAGACATTCGTCTCCCGTCCGTTAACCATAATCGCGAAAAGCGTTATCGTTCCGAAATTTAATGAATCGTCCATGATCCGGACGCGCTAACGCCACGGTTCAACGAAAAGGAAAATTTGTGCGGCATGGCGGATAGCCATTGCCTGACTTATTCAGGGCTAGCCGTACCCGTCGAAGCTGCCTTTGAAGGGCTGGATTTCGGTGCCGGAACCGCTGCCGACGGATTGTCCGACGGTGCTGCGGATATATCGGAGCTGGGAGTGGGGGCAGGAGCAGGCGTTGGCTTGGTGCCCGAACTCCCCTCGTCACCTTTGCTGTCCGGTGGCGAAGTTGAGGTCACGGTCGCGAGCGGAAGCATGGAATCGCTGATCGTCCCGCCAAGTACCTGCCCTTCGGCGGCGCGGGTATCGGTCTTCTTCTGCGCCTTCTGGCCGCACCCCGACAGGGCGATGCAGGCGACGGCAAACACGAGCGGGCGCGCGATCATGGCAGCGAACAGGCCTTTCCTTCCAGGCTCGCGAGAAAATCGTCGAGCCGTGCAAGCAATGCCTTATCGAAAGCCTCCGGCGCAAGCCCCATGCCGAGCCGTTCGAGGCTGGTGACTCCGAATTCCTCGATCCCGCAGGGCACGATACCGGTGAAGTGGCTGAGGTCGGGCGCCAGATTGACCGAAAACCCGTGCATCGTGACCCAGCGACGCACACGCACACCGATCGCACCGATCTTGGCTTCGCGGCCGTCGATATCCTTCGTCCATATCCCTACACGCCCTTCGGCGCGCCAGCTTTCGAGACCCAGGTCGGCCAGCGTGGCGATGACCCAGCCTTCGAGCGAATGGACGAAGCAGCGCACATCGCGCCCGCGCTGCCCGAGGTCGAGCATGACATACCCCACCCTCTGTCCGGGGCCGTGATAGGTATAGCGCCCGCCCCGCCCCGCCTCGACAACTTCGAAGCGCGGATCGAGCAGTTCATCGGTCGCAGCGCTGGTCCCGGCGGTATAGACCGGCGGATGCTCCAGTAACCAGACGAGCTCGTCGGCCGTTCCTTCGCCAATCGCGCGGTTGCGCGCTTCCATTTCCGCGAGCGCCTGCGCATAGGGAACGGGCGCGCTCGCCAGTCGTAACTCGGGAGTTTTCGGGTAAGGCGTCGACATCCACGATTGCGTGGGAGCACTGGCCGCGCTTATCAAGAGGCAATCGGCACGAAATGCCGCGGCGAGGGAAGAAAATGGCAGCGACAAAACTCGATCTCAACGCGGTGTGGGACCGCTCGGTCCGACTGATGACGGCCAACCGCGAGCTGATGCTGGTGATCGCCGGAATCTTCTATTTCCTTCCCCGAGTGACCTTCCGCCTGTTCGTTCCGCCAATCGAGAAGACGCTGGCTCAGGCGGCATCGTCCGAACAGGCCATGGCCGCGTTCAACGCCTATTCGCAGCAATACTGGTGGCAGAACGCCCTCGTTCTGGTGCTTCAGGCGGCCGGGCTAGTGGCTATGTTGGCCCTGTTCGGCGATCGCTCTCGACCCACTGTGGCCACGGCGATGCGGCGCACCGGCATTTACCTGCTCCCGACTGTCGGGGCGGTGATCCTGTTCGCTATCATCCTGTCGTTGGCATCGCTGACCAGCGCCCTGCTGGGCGGGCTGACCGGATCGATACCTCTCACGCGGGTGATCTTCCTCATCATGCTGCCCGCGATCATCTATATCGCCACGCGGCTTTCCCTGTTCGCGCCGGTGATTGCGGTAGACAAGGTCGCCAACCCGTTTCGCACGCTGCAAGAATCATGGCAGCTGACCGAGGGCAACGGGATGAAGCTGCTGCTGTATTACGTCCTGCTGGGAATCGCGTTTCTTGTGGTAAGCTGGGTGTTCGTGCAGGGCATCGGGCTTCTGCTCGCCCTGCTTGGGTCCACCCCGGCGCTGGTCGGCGGGGCGATTCTGGAAGGGCTGACCAGCGCGGCGTTCTGGATCGTGCTCAACGCCAGCCTGGCTGCGATCTTCCAGCTTTTGAAGCGCGGGCCCAACCCCTGGCCCGATTACGATTGATCGGGAAGCCGGCGGTTCGCCCGGTTCCAGCTCAGTCGGAAGCTTTCTTCCAGCCCCAAAACAGCTTGCACGGCAGGATATTACGCCATTCGTAACCCGCATCGATGTGGGTGAAGTGGCGCGCCATGAAATCGCGTGCGCGAGCGGTGAACTGATACACCAGGAAGGCACCGCCGGGGCGGATCACCCGGTGCGTGGCCGCCGCAATCGCCGGACCGACTCCATCGGGCAAGGTCGAGAACGGCAGGCCCGACAGGACGTAATCGGCCTTTTCATAGCCGTGCGCAGCCACAATCGCCTCGACATCCTCGGCAGAGCCCAGCACCGCGTGAAAGCGGCTGTCGGCATAGGTGCGCTTGAGGTAGTCGATGTAGAGCGGGTTGGTATCGATCACGATCAGCGCGCCGTCACGGCGCAGCTTTTCGAGCACCGGGCCGCAAAACGTTCCGACACCCGGCCCGTATTCGACGAAAAGTTCGCATTCGTCCCACCGCACCGGGGCGAGCATCTTGTCAATAGTGTAGCGCGAAGAGGGAATGATCGACCCGACCATCTTGGGCTGTTCGAGGAAGCCGCGGAAAAACACGCCCCATTGTGCGAGATAACCCGTCTGCTTGCCTTTGCCACGTCGGCGCCCCAGCGCGCGTGCCCCGTTATTGCTATTCAATTGCCTATCCCTGCAAACTCGAAGCGTGCTGCCTACAGTCTGACGACGGCATTGCAAGGGGGCGCGGCTCAATCTAGCGGAGATTTGCCATGGTCGAACCGGTCCATAACCGCCCGCTAGCCGTTAGCGTGCAGCCCGCGAGCACGATTTCGCGTGGGCGCATGGTTTTGCTGTTCGCGGTTATGCTGACCACGGCGGCGGGAAACACGGCCATGCAATCCGTCATGCCCTCGATCGGGACGGAGCTGGGCGTGGCCGATGTCTGGATCAGCCTTGCCTATACGTGGTCGGCGTTGCTTTGGGTAATCTGCGCACCGCTCTGGGCGCGGCGTTCGGACCATCGCGGGCGCAAAGCGATGATGGCGGTCGGGCTGCTCGGCTTCATCTTCTCCTTCGGCATCTGCGGCTCGATATTGCTTGCGGGACTGCAAGGGCTGTTCTCGGCTACCGCCACGCTGTTGATGTTTGCCGCAGCGCGCAGCCTTTACGGCGGCTTCGGTTCCGCCGCTCCGCCCGCTGTGCAGGCCTATGTCGCCAGTCGCACTCCGCGCGCCCAACGGACCAAGATGCTGGCGATCATCACCTCCAGTTTCGGGCTCGGCACAGTCGTCGGCCCGGCGCTGGCGCCGTTGATGATCTTCCCGCTAGCAGGTCTCGCCGGGCCGTTCTTCATCTTCGCGTTGATCGGGGTTGCCGTGCTCATTGCGCTGCGGCTGCAATTGCCCAATGACAATCCGAGCTATGCCGCGCGGGGCTCGGTCGCGGGCGCTCCGTTCAGCGCCAGTGCCAGCAATTCCTTCCGGCAGGAAGACGATGGCCCCGATCGCCCGGATGGATCGCCCGATCCCACGCCACCCAGCGAACGTTTGAGTTGGCGCGACACACGGCTCCGCCCCTGGCTGGTTGCGGGCGTCGCCGGAGGTCATGCGCAGGCTGCCCTGCTGGGGATTGCGGGCTTCTTCATCCTCGACCGGCTCGGACTACGCGCCACTCCGGCAGTGGGCGCAGGACCGGTCGGGCTGGTGTTGATGTGCGGCGCAATCGCAACCCTGCTCGCGCAATGGGGGCTGATCCCGAACCTTAACCTCGGCCCAAGAGTCTCGGTCCTGTCGGGAATGACCATTTCGCTCTGCGGTACCATCGGTCTCGCCTTTGCGCACGATTTGCACACTATCGCGCTGGCGTTTGCCTTCACCTCGCTCGGCTTCGGCCTGTTCCGTCCCGGCTTCAACGCGGGGTCGAGCCTCGCCGTCACCAAGTCCGAACAGGGGCAGGTCGGCGGCATCGTCACTTCAATCAACGGCACCGCCTATATCCTCGCCCCGGCGCTCGGCGTGTGGTTCTACGACCACTACGAATGGGTCGCCTTCGCCATGATTGCCGGGCTTTGCTGCGTGGTGCTGATGTGGGGATCGCGCACGCTCCACAGCGACGCGGCGTTCCAGGCGATGCCGGCAGAGGATGATTAGACTTTAGAGGATTTCCTCGAGCTTTTCCTGCGGACGACACAACCGCACGCCCTTGCCGGTTTCCACAAGTGGGCGCTCGATCAGTATCGGTTCGGCGGCCATTGCATCGAGCACTGTGTCGGCATCGGCGGCCGGAAGTCCGCGCTCTGCCGCATCGGTCCCGCGCAGGCGCAACCCTTCGTTCGGTGTCATCCCGGCATCGCGGTAAAGCTGTGCCAGCTTCTCGCGAGCGGGCGGATTTTTCAGATATTCGACCACTTCGACCTCAACCCCGTCGCGCTCCTCCAGCAGCGCCAGTGTCTTGCGCGAGGTGCCGCATTTGGGGTTGTGCCAGATCGTCGCCTTCATCGTGCCAAATCCTTGTCATTCGAATTGCCGAGTGCAGGGACCGCACGTTCGGCATCCTTGTTGCTGATTCCCGGTGCGGGCGCCGCGCTGATCGTCTCGACCCGCCGCGCCACACGCCCGGCCCGCTCGATCGCTCGCACCAACCGGGGCTGGACCCCGCAGCGGCACAGATTGCGGATCGCCGCCTTGATCTCGCCCTCACTCGGCCCGGAATTGCTCTTGAGGAGGGCGGCAGCCGCCATCACGATGCCGGGAGTGCAGAAGCCGCACTGGATTGCCTGTTCGGCCACCATCGCCTGCTGCACCGGATGGGTACGGTCCGCGCTCAAACCTTCGATAGTGGTGATGACCCGCCCTTCCGCTTCCGCGATGGTGACAAGGCAGGACCGCAACGCCTCCCCATCGACATGCACCATGCACGCCCCGCAGTCGCCGACCCCGCAACCGTATTTGGTGCCCGTGAGATTGGCTGCATCGCGCAGCGCCCACAACAAGGGCGTGTCGCCATCCAGCAGGAATTCGACCGGCCGGTCGTTGACCGTCATGCGCGCCATGATGCTGCCGAACCCCGTTTGCTAATGCTTCGAGCTAATGCTCAGTTCTGCCAGCTGTCGTCGATCCGGGTGATCTTGCGCTTCCACGCCTCGAAATCGAACACGCCGGCCCCGCCCTGGCTGCTCATCACCGAGAGGTCGCGCTGGTGCACATCGACTACGTCCTGACCGACCAGCATCGGTTCGCCCATGGCCAGCGTCGCCACCTGGATCTCGCAGGCGCGCTGAAGCGCCCACATCTGGACGAACATTTCCGGGATCGTCCGCCCCATCACCACCGGGCCATGGTTGCGCAGCATGAGGATTCGATGATTGCCGAGGTTCTGCACCAGCCGCTCGCCTTCCTCGGCGCGCACGGTGACGCCCTCGAAATCGTGGTAGCCGATCTGGCCCTGGAAATTGCAGGCGTAGAAATTGATCGGCAGCAGGCCGTCCTTGTGGCTGCATACCGCCATAGTCTCGGTCGTATGGACGTGGCAGATCGCCGCCGCTCGCTCGCCCAGATGCTGGTGGAAATAGGCGTGCTGGGTGAAACCCGCCTTGTTCACCATATAGGGCGAGCCGCCGACATTGTTGCCCTCGACATCGATCTTCACGAGGTTCGATGCCGTCACCTCGTCATACAGCAGGCCGAAGGGGTTGATCAGGAAGGTATCCTTCTCGTCCGGCACCTTCACCGAGATGTGGTTGTAGATCGATTCGCCCCAGCCGAGGTGGTCGAAAATGCGATAGCACGCCGCCAGATCGAGCCGCGCCTTCCATTCGGCCTCGCTGCATTCGTAGTTGAGGTTGGCATGTTTGGCCTGGGTCGCCATGGCTCTCTCCGCTTTTTCGTGGTTTCGTACCTTTATCGCACGGCCCTGCGCAGCATGGCAAGCGGCCACGCGCAGTAGCCACTCGCAAGCCGCGCCACACCAATCATTAACCAAAAATGCGCATAGAAGTCCGCGAGTAACGTGGGGACACGCGCATAATGGACGATCTGCTGGCGGATTTTATCGCCGAAACAAGGGATATGCTGGAGGCCAGCGCCGGCGAAATCGTCGCGTGGGAAACCGATCCCGCCGATCGTGCGCGCCTCGACGCTATTTTCCGCTTCGTCCATACCGTCAAAGGCAATTGCGGCTTCTTCGACTTTCCACGTCTCGAACGACTGAGTCACGCCGCCGAGGACACTCTGGCCGACTGCCGCAACGGACGGCGCGAGCCCGACAGCGCCCTCGTGAGTGCCGTGCTGGCGATCATCGATCGTATCGGCGAGATGGTCGACACGATCGAGGCCGGCGAAGACCTTTCGGCGGGCAATGACGATGCGCTTATCGCTGCCTTGTCGCATGAACCGGTAGTGGGCATCGAACCGGTTTCCGTTGCAACACCGAAAGATACTGCCCAATCGGGTGGCGACAAACCAAACCGCGCCGCTACACAACGTTCGATCCGCCTGCCGGTCGGCCTGCTCGACGAAGTGATGAAGGGCGTGTCGGATATGGTGCTGGCGCGTAACGACCTGTCGCGCCGCTTGCGCGAGGAGAGCGACGACCCCGCGCTTCTGGGGTCGTTCGAACGCCTTTCGACAATCCTCGCCGATGTGCGCAACTCGATCAGCCGGATGCGGATGCAGCGGCTCGAACATCTGTTCTCCTCGCTTCCTCGCCTCGTGCGAGACCTGTCCAGCGAACTCGGCAAGCAGGTTATGGTCGATTGCGAGGGAGGCGACGTCGAACTCGACCGCGAGATGGTGGAAATCATCCGCGACCCGCTGACCCACATCATTCGCAACGCGATCGATCATGGGATCGAGCCGCCATCCGAACGCCTGAAGTCCGGCAAACGCGAAATCGGGCTATTGCGCTTCGCGGCGCGCCAGTCGGGCAACCAGATTGCGCTGGTCATCAGCGATGACGGGCACGGCATCGATATCGAACGGATATCCGCCAAAGCTCTTGCTTCCGGCCTGCGCAGCGCCGCAGAACTCGCGCAGATGAGCGAGCGCGAAAAGCAGCTGCTGATCTTCGAACCCGGCCTGTCCACGGCAGACAAGGTCAGCAAGGTGTCCGGTCGCGGAGTCGGAATGGATGTGGTGCGGGCCAATATCGAGAAGGTCGGCGGCAAGATCGATATCTCGAGCACCCCCGGCGAGGGGACGGTGATCTATCTCCAGCTGCCTCTCACCCTATCGATCATCTCCGCCCTGACGGTCGAAACCAACGGCCTGCGCTATGCCATACCGCGCAGCTATGTCGAGGAAGTGATGTTCGCATCGCTCGATGGAGTGGAATACGCGAATGCAGGCGAGCGTCGCCTGGTCACTTTCCGCGACCAGCGTGTTCCCTGTATCGAGCTTGGCGCGGTTCTGGGTGCACATGACACTGACGAGAGCGACTGGGATGACAAGACACTGGTGCTGATCCGTCTCGCCAGCGACGAGATCTTCGCCCTTGCGGTCGATCGGGTGCACGATCACGAGGACGTGGTTGTCAAACCGCTCGCCCCTGCATTGATGCAGACCAGGCTTTATGCTGGAACGACACTGCTCGACGATGGCCGGCCGATGATGCTGCTTGATATGCCAAGCATCGCCGCCAGCCGAGGGTTTTCGACTGAAATTCGCAGCCGTGCAGCACCGGATGAAAGCGAAGCCTCGCGCGAGCCCGCCAAGGGTGTGCCGGTGATGCTGTTCACCGGGCTCGATGGTCGTCGCCGTGCAGCGCGCCTTGCACTGGTCCGACGGATCGATACGGTCGCACGCGACGCCCTCGATATCGAGGGTTCTCGTGCGCAAGTGGTGATCAATGGCCGCATCCTTCCGCTGGCCGGGCACACTTGCGGGCCGTTGCCCGAGCAGCGCTGTCGATTGCTGCGACTGTCCGATGGGCAAGGCGAAATGGCCTATCTCGTCAGGGAAGTCATCGATGCCAGCTGGGTCACCGACGAAATCGCTCCTGGCGATGGCGATCCGACGATCGAAGGGGTCGCACTGATCGATAACAGGCCGGTGACCGTGATCGACACGCATCACTTGTTCACCGAACGCCTTGGCTCAGTGGCGGCAATCGAAACGCTGACCTGCCACTTACCCGGCGATGACGAATGGAGCCGTACCATCCTCGAACCGCTGTTGATCGAGGCAGGGTATCGAATCGAACACAACCACGAGACCGAAGCCGATCTGGCGATCGTGTTGAGCGAAGATACCGCCAACACTGGACAATCCGCGCGTACCACGATCCGCGTATCGTCCGAGCCGGATGACAAGGACGAGGGCCAATCCATCTACCGCTACGACCGCGAAGCGCTGCTTGCAGCGCTCGCCCGTGCGAGAACGGAGCGAGCAGCATGAACCGCCTTTTACTGCTGTGTATGATCGCTGGCCGCAAGGCGGCAATTCCGGCGTCGGAAGTACGTTCGGTCATCGAGATCGACGCCTTCACCCCGGTTCCGGGATCACCATGCCATATTCCTGGCCTGACTGCGTTGCGGAGCCAGGCGCTGACGCTGATCGACTGCCGGATTGTGCTGGGCTTCGATCCCAGCGACAGCATCATCGGACTGCGCGCTGCGGTGATCGAGATGGACGGCCATTCCTACGCCCTGCTGCTCGACGAGGCGCATGACGTGGCCGAGGCGCTCTCCGCTCCCGAACCGGTTCCGGGCGGCTTCGGCGAAGGCTGGCAAAATGCGGCGACGGGAATGGTCGAGACGGTTGAGGGGCCCGCACTGGTGCTGGACGTCGAAAGTCTCGTTACCGGACCTCTCGCAGAGGCTGCTTAAGTGAAAAGTTACCGCTTCCACGTAGACCGATATTGAAAATCATTTTTGTAGGGGCGCCAGCAGCATGAAGACTTGTCTTGTTGTCGACGATTCGCGGGTGATCCGCAAGGTATCGCGACATATCCTTGAAACCCTCGGCTTTACCGTAAGGGAAGCGGAAAACGGACAGCAGGGACTCGACCGCTGCGCCGAAGAGATGCCCGAGGTGGTCCTGCTCGACTGGAATATGCCGGTGATGACGGGCATCGAATTCATCACCCAATTGCGCCAACGCGACGGCGGCCAAAAGCCCAAGGTGGTGTTTTGCACGACCGAAAATGATGTCGCCCATATCCGTGAGGCGATCGATGCCGGTGCAGACGAATATGTCATGAAACCGTTCGACCACGAGACCCTGCAGATCAAGCTGCAGCTCGTTGGCATGGCCTGAGGACGGGCACAATGACAGCGGCATTGCGCCGGGACCAGTTCACAACCGGCACCACCGATTTATCCAGCAACGCAAACGGGCCCGAAACCACCCGGGTCATGCTGATCGACGATTCGCTGACCGTGCGAACCGTTTTTTCGCGCATGATCGACCGGGAAGACGATCTCGAGGTCGTCGCCCAGGCAGGTACTGCCGAGCAAGCGCTGATGACGTTGCGGGCGATCGCGGTCGACGTGATCCTGCTCGATCTCGAAATGCCCGGCATGGGCGGGATCGAAGCGCTGCCCAAACTGCTCGAAACCGCCGGAAACGCGCAGGTCCTGGTGGTATCCTCACTCACCGCGGACGGCGCCGAAGCGACGCTGACAGCCCTGCAGATCGGCGCCGCCGATACCATGCTCAAGCCGCGTCCCGGCGGCTTCGACGAGAATTACAAGCAGACGCTGCTGGGCAGGATTCGTGCGCTCGGCGGCAAACAGGCTGCAACATCCGGTGACGTGCCCGTTGCCAGCACCCCTGCGCATGGCAAACCGCTCAAGCCGAAGGCCGTGGCCATCGGTGCATCGACGGGCGGCATTCATGCACTCAACCTGTTCCTGCGCAAGCTTCCACGCGAATTCGACCTGCCGCTGCTCATTACCCAGCACTTGCCGGAAAGCTTCATCCCGGTTTTTGCGAGCCAGGTGGAAATGGCATCGGGCCGCAAGGCCAGGCTGGCCGACGAAGGTGTGCTTGTCGAACGCGGTGAAATCCTAATCGCGCCGGGCCATGGCCACATGGTGCTGCGCAAGCAGGCTGGTCGCGTGTTCACCGGACTTGCGTTCCATGATGTCCCGAGCGGTTGTCGGCCTTCGGTCGATCCGATGTTCGCGAGCGCGGCCGATGCGTATGACGGTCATGTTGCGGCAATCCTATTGTCCGGCATGGGGAAGGACGGCAGCGAAGGCGCCCTGCATGTCGCAAAGGCTGGCGGTGGGATTCTGGCGCAGGACGAAGCCTCGAGCGCCGTCTGGGGTATGCCCCGGATGGTCGCGGAAAGCGGCGTGGCGCACGCGGTCCTCCCGCCCGAAGGACTGGCCACGAAAGTGGCTGCCATGGCCGGCGGCAATTGATGACGGTGAACGACCCCGCGTATCGAGTCATTGCCGATCTGTTGGAATCACGCACTGGCCAGACGCTGACCGAAGGCCGCATGTGGCGGGTGCCTTCCGCGCTGGCCGGCGTATTCCGCGAGCGGGGCATCTCGAATGTCGACCAACTGGTCTGCTTGCTCGACGATCCCACCGAACATCGTCTGGCGGGCGATGTGGTCGAAGCCCTGCTCAACCATGAAACCTATTTCTTTCGCGATCAGGCTTCCTTTGCCGCGCTTCAGCACGAGGTCCTTCCCGAACTCGCGCGCACCAATGGGGCGTCCCGGCAGATCACAGTCTGGTGCGCAGGCTGCTCAACCGGCCAGGAAGCGCTTTCCCTGGCGATGCTGTTCGCCGAACATCCTGCGCGCTGGAGAGACTGGCGGATCACCATCGTCGGCACGGATATCTCTGCCAAGGCCATCGCCGCGGCTCGGACCGGCGTCTATTCCCAATTCGAAATCCAACGCGGCATCAGCGTATCGCAGATGCTCGAATATTTCAGCGAATCCGCTTCCGGGTGGCAGGCGAGCGAGAGAATCCGCTCCCTGGTTCGCTTTCAGCAGCACAACTTGCTCGATTGCCCGCCATTGCCGGCGCGCTTCGACCTTATCCTGTGCCGCAATGTCTTACTCTATTTCGATCCTGCAACGAGAAGCAGGGCCTTTGCCCGACTCCATTCGGCAATCAACCCTGACGGCTGGCTAATGCTCGGTGCCGGTGAAACCGTGGTCGGGCAGACCGATCAATTCTCCAGCGCATCGCGTGGGGTGGCTCTTTTTCGGTCGGACAAATGCAAGTCCCATGATCCCGGTATCGCCGGTTCGCACCCGTCAGGGCAGGCCGATTGCCACCCAACGGTCCTGCGGGCCCGGGCGTGATCGCTTTACCATTCATTAGTTGGTCAACAGCTAGGTAACTCTCCCTAAGGGTTGCCACGCAATGAAACGAAAAAACAACGCGATAAAACAGGATTGGCCGGTCGACCTCCGCGGTGGCCTGGCTGCATCCGCACCTCCTGCGTTGCTGTTCGTTATCTTCATCACAACCGTTATCAGTTTGATGGAGGCCCGCCACCGAAGCGCCGTATCCGAATATGTCATCGGCGGCGTTCTTGTGTTCGGTGTCATCACCCTCATCGCGATCCGCCGCGGATTGTCGCAGATCCGTCAGCTCGACCAGGCCAACCTCGTCGATGCTCTCACCGGGCTACCCAGTCGCGAAGCCTTCCATGCCGATTACAGGCACGCCGTTGCTCAGGGCGAAGAACTCGCCGTCGCGATCGTCGATCTTGATGGCTTTCTTATGGTCAATGAACATCATGGCCTGGCCGTGGGGGACGAAGTGCTGCGCCACTGCAGCGCCATCCTTCGTGCGCTCGTCGGCACCGAAGCGAAAATCTACCGGATGGGTGGCGACGAATTCGCACTGCTGATGCACGGCAAGCTTGCCGGCACCCTCCTCGAAGGCCTGTGCCGCAACACCATCGAGCGCCTCTCGCGTCCCTTGCGGGTGTACGATCGTTCGCTGACGTTGGGCGCCAGCATAGGTCTCTCGCGTTGCACGCCGAGCGAGCCTGCCAGCGCATCGGAAATGCTCCGCCGCGCGGATGTCTCGATGTATGCGTCCAAGCGTGGCGGGAAAGGGCGATGCACCTGGTTCACCGCCGAATTCGACGCCAGCCGGGCACAGACCCGCGATATCGACGAGGACTTGCGGCAAGCCTTGGTCTATGACCAGTTCAACCTGCTCTACCAACCTCTGGTGGACTGCGACACGGCCAAGGTTGCTTGCGTGGAAGCGTTGCTGCGTTGGCATCGCCCCGACGGAAAATCGATCGGGCCAGACGTGTTCGTCCCTGTCGCCGAACAATCGGGGTTGATCCTGCCGATCGGTCTCTGGGTGTTGCGACGCGCCTGCATGGACGCGCTCGCATGGGATGGGGTGATGCTGAGCGTTAACATCTCGGCCGCGCAGCTCCGCAACGCCGAATTCCCAGTGCAGCTGGGGCAAATACTCGAGGAAACCGGCTTCGATCCAAGTCGTCTGGAGCTGGAGATTACCGAAACTTGCCTGGTACTCGATCCGGTAGTTGCCGAACGCAGCCTGGCGATGATCCGCAATTTCGGCGTCAATGTGGTGCTCGATGATTTCGGCACCGGCTACGCCTCGTTCGGGTTCCTGCGCCAGTTTCGGTTCGAAAAGCTCAAGATCGATCGGAGCCTGGTGGAACAGGCGGGAACCGACGAAGCCAGCCGCGCGGTCATGCTCTCCAGCGTCACCGTAGCCCGGGCGATGCGCATGAAGGTTACGGCCGAAGGCGTCGAAACCGAGGAGCAGGCCAGGATGGTCCGCGCGGCAGGTTGCGACCAGATCCAGGGATGGCTCTATTTCAAGGCCATGCCCGCAGCCGAGATCGCCCACTACCTCAACCGACCGCTCGATATCGCCACATTGCATCTCATCCATGAGAGTGAGCAGCCGGAACTGTTCGACGCAATGGACCGAAAAACAGCCTGACCCGCAACCCTGCAGGCCTTTTCTTTAACGTGGTGTCAAGCATCTCGGAATATGGTGAACTTCGCATTGAGATACAGGAGATCACCGCAATCATGAACGCGCCGACGGCCTTTGTCGCTCAGAGCCTGAGCGAGGAAATCGCGCAACTCGCGGTGGAACCGACGAGTATTGTCGAGGAACGCTATTGGTTGGCAAGGTGGTTCAACCGGTTGCCGGTCGATCGCAAGCTGCTGTTGACCGCTGGCACTCCGATGTTTGCGCTGGCGGTGGTGACCGTTCTTGCGTTGATCGGGTTTATCTGGCCGGAAACGGTCGATTTCCTGTTCCCGATGGTTATCCTTGGTTCGGGTGCCGGGCTGTTTTTCGGCTTCCTCGAAGCGCGCCGGATGCTCCGCGACACGTTCCGCCCGCTGCGCAGCATCGTTCATGAGATGACCCGCATCAGCGAAGGCCAGCGCGATATTTCCGTTCCTGCGCTCGACCGCGTGGACGAGATCGGCGATCTCGCGCGAGCGCTGAGGCTCAACCTCAAGGCCGCGCACAAGGTCGACGAACTGTTCGAAGCACGCAAGCATTCCGCCCAGCAGCGCAAGGATGACCTGTTGGCGCTCGCCGCGAGCTTCGAGACCTCGATTGGTGAGGTCGTCGGCGGCGTCGCCTCGGCATCGAGCCAGCTACGTTCGACCGCCAGCGCCATGGCTTCCGCCGCCGAGCAGGCGCATCGGCAAACTACATTGGTCGCCCAGTCGATGGATCGCGCTTCGGGCGGTGTCACCGCCGCAGCGGCAGCCTCCGACGAATTCGCCATGTCGATTGGCGAGATCAGCCGTCAGGCAACCAATTCGGCAGAATTGGCGCGCAATGCGACCAACGCTGCCGCACAGGCCGACCAGACGATTTCCACGCTCGCAAGCTCGGCCAGCGAGATCGAACAGATTGTCGAGCTGATCTCCTCGATCGCACAGCGCACCAACCTTTTGGCGCTCAACGCCTCCATCGAGGCGGCGCGTGGTGGCGAGGCGGGACGGGGCTTTGCCGTCGTCGCTTCGGAAGTGAAGGAACTCGCCGCGCAGACCAGCCGCGCGACCGAACAAGTTGCCGAGCAGATCCGCGAAATGCAGAATTCAACCGGCGCCAGCGTCAACGCGCTGCGCTCTATCGGGGACCAGATCAAGCAGCTCGAGACCACCGCCGTGGCGATTGCCAGCGCGGTCGACCAGCAGTCAGTTGCAGGGCAGGATCTGGCACGCTCCATCGACCTCGCCGCGCGCAGCTCGGACGAAGTTGCCTCCAACGTCGACCAGGTGCGTGAAGCGTCGAGCAGTACCGGAGCCGCCGCCAGCCAGGTGCTGACGTCGGCGACCGAGCTGGAAGATCAGGCCGCCATGCTCAACCACAAGGTTGCGGATTTCCTCTCGCAGGTTCGCGCCGCCTGACGACGGTGCGCATCACTCGCCGATCTGGGCGAGTATCTGTTGTGCGCGGGACAAATGCGGGCGGTCGAGCATCCCCTTGCGCCAGCCGATTGCCCCGGCACCGGGGTTGGCCTCGAACAGGCTGACGATCTCGCGCGCTTCGGCAAGTTCTTCCTCGCTCGGGGTGAAGGCCGCGTTGATCACCTCGACCTGCGCGGGATGGATCGCCAGCATTCCACGGTATCCGTCGCGCCGGACCTGCTCGGCGCGCGCCTTCAATCCGTCGAGATCGCGGAAATCGCCCATGATCGTCTCGATCGGCGCGACCCCTGCTGACGCCGCCCCGAGAAGGCACAGGCTGCGCGCAAGTTCGAACACCGGACGATAACGCCCATCGCTATCGGTATTGTCCAAAGCACCGAGCGAATCCGCCAGATCCTCCGCCCCCCATGTCATCGCTTCGAGCCGTGGTGCGTTGCGATAGGTGCCGGTGGTGAACATCGCAGCGGCGGTTTCGGTCACCAGTGCGATCACCCGCGTGCTGCCCACCTCGATACCGTGCTTTTCCTCCAGCTCGGTAAGCATGGCGTCGAGCCGATCGACATCGTGACCGCCTTCGGCCTTGGGCAACATGATTCCACCCGGAGCGCCGGGCATCACCGCGTCCAGATCGTCCTGAGTCATCCCCCCGTCGAGCGGGTTTACACGGACCCAGATGCGCCCGCGCCGGTCGGCATTGGCCGCAAGGAAATCGGCCACCATGCTGCGCGCCTGGGGCTTTGACTCCAGTGCAACTGCGTCTTCCAGATCGAGGATCACCCGGTCTGCCGCTCCGCCGAGAGCCTTCTCCATTTTCCTCTCGCTGTCTCCGGGTGCGAACAACCATGATCGCAGGGGCACTTGAGTGGCGGACATGACTTTGATCCTTGAACTGTCTGGTTTGCGTAGCGCCTAACAAATGATCTTGCCGACGCACAGTCTCGCAATGCGGGCGACCAGTCGCTATGTGGCATTGCGTGACTGATCTCGCGCTTTCCCAAACAGACAGACAATCGCAGGCGCAACCTCGCGCACCCCTCGATCCCGACCACGCGGCGCTGGCGGCTGCGTGCGAGGAGGGTGTAGGGCTTGCGACCATTGTCGGGATCGAGGGCAGTTTCTCACGGCGTCTGGGCGCACAGCTGGCGGTGCGGCACGATGGATCGGTCGTCGGCGGTCTGGCCGATGGGTGTCTCGAACGCCAGCTTGCGACCGATCTGCTCGCGCTGACCGAGCCTTGTCTGAAGCGCTATGGGCGCGGATCGCCGCAAATCGATTTTCGCCTGCCATGCGGCGGGGCGCTCGATATCTGGCTCGACCCCACACCGGACCGGATGGCGTGTCGCGCCGAGATCGCCAAATTGATCTCTCGGCAACCCGCGAGCCTGTCCTTGTCGAGTGAAAGCCCGCTGCCCAGCCGGCGCTACCTGCCCGCGCTGGCCTTGCGCATTTTGGGAGAGGGACCGGAACCGCTGGCTTTGCAGAGGCTTGCCCTTGCCGCCGGTTACGCGGTCGAAACCGTCACGACGAAACAGCTATCAATCGGCCAGCCTTCTTACCTGCCCGCTGCCGATGAATGGACAGCGGTCGTCCTGCTGTTCCACGATCACGAATGGGAAAGCGCGCTGCTGCTGGAAGCGCTCGCCAGTCCGGCCTTCTATATTGGCGCGCAGGGCGGTGAAGGTGCGCGGGTGGCGCGCGCGTCGCAACTTCTGGCCAATGGGGTGCGCGAGGAAGACCTTGCGCGGCTGCGCAGCCCGATTGGGGCGGTCGCTGCCTGCCGCACGCCCGAGACGCTGGCACTGTCGATCCTCGCCGAAGTGGCCGGAGCCTATGAGCACCTCCACGCCCCTGCTTGATCCGGGCATCGGGCTCGTCCTGCTAGCAGCCGGCAGCGCGCGCCGGTTCGGAGGCGACAAGCTCAGCGCGGAATGCGGTGGCAAAAGGGTGATCGATTGGGCGATGGAGGCGGCAGAAGATGCCGGTTTCGTCACGCGAATGATAATCGTCCCAACCAACAACCAATCGCTCGTGGCTGGCGCGCCGGGCTGGCAAGTCGTCGACAACCCCGCGCCGGATGAAGGGCTCGCGAGTTCGATCCGCTTTGCCGTCAAAGCTGGCGGAACCGCGCAGCGACTGGTCTTCGCGCTGGCCGACATGCCCTTGGTCGAGCCAGAGCATTTGCGCGCGCTGGCACTGTCAGAGGGGACGGTGTTTACCGCACACAGCGCTGGACACGCAGGCGTTCCCGCGGCTTTCCCACGCGGCGCATTCCGGCAATTGTTAGGACTGAAAGGCGATCGGGGCGCGGCGGCCTTGGCCGGGACGATCGACCACACGATGCTGAGCCCTGCCGACCCATTGAGCCTGATCGACGTGGATACGCCCGCCGCATTGACTGAAGTGTCAGATCGCCTCGCCGCTGTGCGCAGATAGCAGGGCGAGCAGCGCGAAGCTCGCCAGCCAGTGCTCGCCCATATAATCGCCCGCGACATGGGGTAACGACGCGTCGAGATGCTGCTTTGCGAGCCTGCGCAAGCGCTCGCACCTTGTATCGGGCGAAATCCGTCGCGCGATGTCGAACAGGCACCAGCTGCGGCTGAGGTTGAGCCCGTCGAGATGGGCGATCTTGCCATCGCTGCGGTCGGACACGGTGACCGGCTGGCACGCGGTCTCCAGCCATCCGCCTTCGGGCAGCACGCGGTTCAGCCAGCTGGCGAAATCGCCCGGATCGAGCACCTGGCTCATCAGCAACGCGGCGGTCAGGACCGGCGAGAGAAATTCGTCGCCGCCCGGCTCCCACCCTGCATAGGCACCGCGATCGGCAAAGGCAGCGTGCGACCAGTCGTCGATCGCCGCCAGCAGCGCGCCATCGTGCACCGCGGCCCATTCGTGCGCCAACACCAGCGCAAAGCTGGTGTTGTAATGCGTGCCGACAGTGATCGGATAGGTCAGCAGCGGCAGGAAACCGGTGAAGCGCTCGGCAAAGGCCTGTGCCAGCGGGGCCAATCGTTTGCCCCATGGCTTGTCGGTGTGACGGTTTGCCTCGAGGTGGAGATACAGCAGCCAGCCCCAGCCATAGGGGCGCTCGAACCCGCGCGCCGAGGGCCGTTCGAGATAGGCGAGTTCGTCGGCCAGCTTTGCCTCGGTGAAGGTTTCGTCCGCCAGCGCCGCAATGTCCGCCGCTTCCGGCATATCGGGATAGAGCCGTCGCAAGGTGAGCAGCGTCCACCAGCCATGCACGCAGCTGTGCCAGTCGAAACTGCCGAAGAACGCCGGGTGAAGCATGCGCGGCGGCAGGACATCCCCGTCCCCTTCCATCACATGGTCGAGTTTGTGCGGATATTCGCGCGCCACATGGCCGAGAGCGATGCGGGCGAAATTGCGGGCGATATCTTGGGTGAGTGCGGTCATCGGAAAGCCAGGAAATAGATGATGGCGACATTGCAGGCAAACAGCGGGATGGCGGTCCCGGCCTGCATCCGGATCACGCCATTCTGGCTCTTCAGTTCCAGCAGCGCGGCGGGGACGATGTTGAAATTGGCCGCCATCGGGGTCAGCAGCGTGCCGCAGAACCCTGCCAGCATTCCGACCGCACCGATCACCGGCGCGTCGCCGCCATATTGGTGGATCAGCACCGGAATGCCAATCGCTGTCGCCATCACCGGGAAGGCAGCAAAGGCATTACCCATGATGATCGTGAACAGTGCCATCCCACCGCAATAGAGCAGCACCGCGAGGAACACGCTGCCCTGCGGCATGATGTCCCCGGCGAGCGAGCCGATGACTTTGCCGACGCCAGCCGCCGCGAACAGAGCCCCCAGCGCAGCAAGCATTTGCGGCAGCACTGCGGCCCAGCCGATCGAATCCATCAACCGCCTGCCCTCCTGCATCGGCGCGCTTAGAGGAGGGCGTAACCAAGCATGGCACAGCGCCAGCGCCAGCAGCACGCCGACGCCGAACAGGATCAGCGTCTCGCGCTTGGGTTCGAACAGTCCCCACCCCCCAACCGGCGAATAGTTGTAGAGCAGCGTCCCGACGACCGCGGTGAGCGGGATGGCGAGCGCGGGAATGAATAGCCGGTTGCCGAAACGTGCCGCCAATTCTTCGCGTTGCTGCGGGGTGGTGGTCGGCGGATCGCTGCGCCCCAGCCCCCCGAACCCTGCGATCCCGACCAGCGCCAGCACCAGAACACCGTTGGCGAGATCGGACAGCTGCGAACCGAACAGGAAGCTGGCCGACAACAGCCCCCAGAAGGCGGCGTTGCCCCAGCGCTTGCCGTTGCCGCGGTCGCGCGCGCTCATCACCGCCCAGACCGCGAACACCAGCCCGGTCAGCCAATAGAGCCATTCGAGCGTGATCATGCGCCTTCACCCGCGCGTTGGCGTCCCAGCTTGCGTTCGAGCAGGAACAGCCGTGCGCCATGGATGATGGTTGCGCAGATCGCCGTGGGGATCGCCCAGACCGACAATTGCAGCGGCGTCAGCTCGACTCCGTCGCTGGCGAGGATGCCCTGGATCAGCAGGATCGAGGCGATAGCGAAGAAGATATCCTCGCCGAAGAACAGCCCGACATTATCGGTCGCCGCCGCCATGCCCAGCACCTGCTCGCGCTCGTCCTCGGATAGCGCGCCGTGGCGCTTGATCGCGGCGGCCTCGGCCATGGGCGCGACCAGCGGGCGCACGGTCTGCGCCGGGCCGCCGATATCCTTGAGCCCGATGGCGGCGGTCAGCTGGCGAAACACCAGGTAGAGCGCCAGCATCCGCGCCATCGTCGCCCCCGCGACCCCTCCGATCAGCGTGCGGGCGCGCTCCTGCAAACCGTATCGTTCGAGCAGGCCGATCACCGGGAGGATGATCCAGGTGACGCTGATATAGCGATTGTCGTTGAACGCTTTGCCCAGCGCCTCGATCACCGGGACGAGGTGCATCCCGCCCAGCAAGCCCGTGGCAACCGCCGCCACGGCGACGACCAGCAGTGGGTTGAAGCGCAGGGCAAAGCCCACCACGACGAGGGCGATGCCCAGCAACGGCCAGTAGTTCATATGGTCTCCTCGCCGAAGCCGCCGCCGCCCGGGGTCAGGATCACGAAAGTATCGCCCGGCTGCATTTCGGCCGAGCCGGTCGCACCAAGCGTTTCGCGCGTTCCGTCGGCGCGTTCGACCCAGTTTTTGCCCGCCAGCGCATCACCGCCACCTGCCAGTCCACGCGGCGCGACCTTGCGACGATTGGCGAGGATGTTGGCGCGCGCAGGCTCCAGAAACGTCACCTTCCGTTCGACCCCGTCGCCACCGCGATGCCGCCCCGCCCCGCCCGATCCGCGGCGGATGGCAAAGCTGTCGAGCCGCACGGGCAGTCGCATCTCAAGGATTTCGGGGTCGGTCAGGCGGCTGTTGGTCATATGTGTCTGCACCGCGCTCGTACCCACATGGTCTGGTCCCGCCCCGGAACCGCCAGCGATGGTTTCGTAATACTGGTGCCTATCGTTGCCGAAAGTGAAATTGTTCATCGTCCCCTGGCTCGGAGCGAGCCGCCCGGTCGCGGCGAACAGCGCGTCGGTCACCACCTGACTTGTTTCGACATTGCCCGCCACCACCGCCGCGCCGGGAGCGGGATCGAGCATACAGCCTTCCGGAACCACCAGTGCGACCGGGCGCAGGCAGCCATCGTTCATCGGGATCGGATCGTCGATCAGCGTCCGCAGGACGTAGAGCGCAGCGGCACGGGTGATCGCGCGCGGGGCGTTGAAATTGTCGGTCAGCTGCGCGCTGGTGCCGGTAAAATCGAACACGGCGGAGCGCGCCTGCCGGTCCACCCGGATCGCCACGCGCACCTCCGCCCCATTGTCCATCGTATAGGCGAAGTGGCCGTCTTCGAGCGTGCCGATCAGCCGACGAACCGATTCCTCCGCATTGGCGAGGACGTGGCCCATATAGGCGGCAATGACCTCCCCGCCTTGCTCACCCACGGTCGCGTGAAGCAGCTCAGCCCCGCGGGTGCAGGCGGCGAGTTGGGCGCGCAGATCTGACAAATTGCGGCCCGGGTTGCGCGCCGGCCATTCGCTGTCGGCGAGCGCGTCGCGCACCGCCGCTTCGCAAAAGCGCCCTGCATCGACCATCAGCAGATTGTCGATCAGCACGCCTTCCTCGGCGATATTGCGGCTTTCCGGCGGCATCGAGCCCGGCGCTATCCCGCCAATATCGGCATGGTGCCCGCGCGCCGCGACGAAGGCGTCGGGGGTGTCGCCCTCCTCTGCGTAGAACACCGGCACGATCACGGTGATATCGGGCAGATGGGTACCGCCGCGATAGGGATCGTTGAGGACATAGGCGTCGCCGCGCCGCATCCCGCGCCCATCGCGTGGCGAGCCATCCGGCCCCGCCCCGCGCGCCGCAATCACCTGCCGGATCGATTCGCCCATGCTGCCCAGATGCACCGGGATATGCGGCGCATTGGCGATCAGCGCGCCATCGGCGGCAAAGATCGCGCATGAGAAATCGAGCCGTTCCTTGATGTTGACCGAAGTGGCGGTGGATTGCAGCACCAGTCCCATTTCCTCGGCAATGACCATGAAGAGATTGTTGAAAATCTCGAGCCGAACCGGATCGACTTCGGTCCCCGCCGCGCGGCGAGTCTCGCGCGGGGTGTGGCGAGTGAGGATCAGACTGCCCTCTTCGGCCAGCGCGGCCTGCCAGCCCGGCTCGACCACGGTGGTCGAACCGGGATCGACGATCAGCGCGGGGCCATTCACCGGCTGGCCATCGTCCATTGCCGCGCGCTGGATACAGCGCCATTCGCCGCTCGCCTCGGCATCGAGCGCGATCGGGTCGGCTGCCAGCCCGGCGAGACCGCCGACCGTTCCGCTTGCCTCGACGCTCAACGCCTCGCAGATCACCTCGGCGGCGGGATCGTCATAGCCGAAACGGCGGCGATGTTCGGCGCGGAACTCAGCCTCCATGGCTGGCGGATTGCCGCAATCGACCGTCAGGACGCTGTCGCTGCCCGCAAAGCGCAGCCGCGCCTTGGGAGTCAGCGCAATCGCGTCCTCTGGCACAGCCTGTTCGATCAGGGCGGTTCGCGCGTCCGCTTCAAGCGATGCCAGCTCGTTGGCAAACCCATCGGACAAAGCCCGCACCACGCTCCTTTCGCGGATCGCCTTTACCGGCGCGAGACCGATGCCATAGGCGGACAGGATACTGGCGAGCGGATGGACCAGCACCGTCTCCATCCCCAGCGCATCGGCAATGCGGCAGGCGTGCTGCCCGCCCGCCCCGCCGAAACAGGCGAGCGCATAGCAGGTCACGTCATGCCCGCGCGCGACGCTGATCTTGCGGATCGCGTTGGCCATGTTGTCCACTGCAATCGCAAGGAAGCCCTCGGCGATATCCTCCAGCGATTTGGGTTCGTCGAGCGCGTCGGCGACCTCCTCCAGCCGCGCTCGCGACGCCGCCACATCGAGTGGCTGCTTGCCGTCTTCCCCGAAAACCTGCGGGAAAAATGCGGGGTCGAGCCGTCCCAGAAAGGCATTGCAATCGGTAACGGTCAACGGACCGCCCTTGCCATAGCAGGCCGGCCCAGGATCGGCGCCCGCGCTATCCGGCCCGACCCGGAAGCGTGCACCATCGAACCGGCAAACCGAGCCGCCACCGGCCGCGACCGTGTGGATCTGCATCGCCGGGGCGGCGACGCGCACGCCCGCGATCACCTCACCATCGGTCAGCTCATATTGCCCGGCGTAATGGCACACATCGGTGCTCGTCCCGCCCATGTCGAAACCGATCAGGCGCTCGTGCCCCAGCGGCTTAGCAGCCGCGACCATGCCGACGACGCCCCCGGCTGGCCCGGACAGGATTGCGTCCTTGCCGCGAAAGCTGTCTGCCGCCGCCAGCCCGCCGTTCGATTGCATGAACGACAGGCGTTCGTGTTGAGGCAGGTTGGCGCGCAGCTTGGCCACATAGTGCGCCAGCACCGGCGAGAGATAGGCGTCGACCACGGTCGTATCGCCGCGCGGCACCAGTTTGACCAGTGGTGAGACTTCGTGGCTGACGCTGACCTGCGCGAAGCCCAGCTCGCGCGCGATCTCCGCCAGTCTGCACTCGTGATCGGGATAGGCCCAGCCATGCATCAGCACGATGGCCAGCGCGTCGTATCCTTGGCCTTTGGCATCGGTCAGCGCCGCCCGCGCAGCCTCTTCGTCCAGCGCCCTTAGCACCACACCATCGGCGGCCACCCGCTCGGAAATACCGACAACGTGGGAAGGCAGCTGGTCGGGCAACACGATATGCCGGGCAAAGATCTCCGGTCGCGCCTGGTTGCCGATCCGCAGCGCGTCGGTGAAACCATCGGTAATTGCCAGCGCCAACGGCGCGCCCTTGCGTTCGAGCAGCGCGTTGGTGGCAACCGTTGTCCCGATCCTGAGCTCGGCAATCGGTCCCTCGCCATGTTCGGCCATCAACCGCCGCACCGCCTCGCTCGCAGCATCGTCATAGCGCCCGGGATCTTCCGACAGCAGCTTGGCGGTGACCAGAGCGCCCTCGGGCGTGGTCGCCACCACATCGGTGAAGGTTCCTCCGCGGTCGATCGCAAACCGCCATGCGCGCCCATTGCTCATGGCGACACGCCTAGGGCGCACAAAGCCGCAAAGCAAACATGGACGGAAGGCTGCAAACCGGTCTAGGTTTGCAACCGAATCCAAAACAAGGAGAGAGAGCCGTGGCAACCCAGCTGGACACCAAGCCGGCCAGCGACCTGGACAGCTTCCGCGAGGAAGTGCGCCAGTTCCTCGCCGAGAATTTCCCCGCCGAGCTCAAGGGCACCAACAACGCCCTGTCGAGCGTCGAAGGCCCGACCGAGGAAAGCCCGGCGCAAAAACACTGGCGCGAGGCGATGGGCAATCGCGGCTGGGGAACGCCCACATGGCCCAGCGAGTATGGCGGCGGTGGTCTGTCGCGCAAGCAGGCGCGCGTACTCGACGAAGAAATGGCCAAGGTCGGCGCCTACAACCCGATCGGCGGCATGGGCGTGATGATGTTCGGCCCCACCCTGCTCGAATATGGCAGCGAGGCACAGAAGAAAGAGCATATCCCGCCGATCACCCGCGGCGAAATCCGCTGGTGCCAGGGCTATAGCGAGCCCAACGCGGGGTCCGACCTTGCGAACCTCCAGACCTTTGCGGAAAACAAGGGCGATCATTACCTCGTCAACGGCCAGAAGACCTGGACCAGCGGCGGCCAATGGGCGGACAAGTGCTTCGCCATCGTCCGCACCGACAAGAGCGACAAGCATCGCGGCATCAGCTTCCTGCTGATCGACATGGACGCCCCCGGTGTCGAGGTGCGTCCGATCCAGATGATTTCGGGGATGAGCCCGTTCTGCGAAACCTTTTTCACCGATGTGAAGGTGCCCAAGGAAAACCTCGTCGGCGAGGAAGGACAGGGCTGGACCATCGGCAAGCGCCTGCTCCAGCATGAACGGACCAATCTGTCGGGCGGCGGCGCGCTCGCGCGGCTGATGGGCACCAGCCTTGCCGATGTGGCGAAGAAATATGTCGACCTCGACGACAATGGCGCGATTGCCGACACAGTGCTGCGCGACAGGATCGCCGATTTCGAAATCCGCTGGAATGCCTTTCTCCTCACCGCGCGGCGCGCGACCGAGGAAAGCAAGGCGGCGGGCGGCGTCTCCGAGATCAGCTCGGTGCTCAAGAAGCTCGGCACCAAGCTGGGGCAGGAGCGCGCCGAACTGATCATCGAGATCGCCGGAATGCAGGGGCTTGGCTGGGAAGGCGAGGGCTTTTCCGAGGCCGAGCTCTCCGCCGTGCGCGCTTGGCTGTTCGGCAAGGCGACCACGATCTATGGCGGGTCGACCGAAATCCAGAACAACATCATCGCCAAGCGCGTGCTTGGTATGCTGGACCACCAGTAAGGGAGCGCGGGAAATGGCAGTCCTCAACGAAGAACAGGAAATGCTGCGCGACATGGCGCGGGACTGGGCGACCAACAAAAGCCCGGTGACCGAATTCCGCAAGGTCCGCGCGGCTGGTGAGCCGCAGGCCTTCGATACCAGCGCATGGAACACGATGGCCGAAATGGGCTGGGCCGGGGTCATCATCCCCGAAGCCTATGGCGGCTCGGATTTCGGTTGGCTCTCGATGGGGCTGATCGTGGAAGAACTTGGCAAGACGCTGACCGCCAGCCCGCTGGTTGCCAGCACGATTGCCGCGAGCGCAATTATCCTTGGCGGTAGCGACGAACAGAAAAGCACATGGCTACCCAAGCTGGCGAGCGGCGAGCTGGTGGCGACGCTGGCGGTCGACGAAGGCCCGCGCCATGCCCCCCATGGCATTTCGACCAGCGTTGCGGGCGGCAAGCTCACCGGAACCAAGGCTTTCGTCCATGAAGCGCATGGGGCGGACCTGTTCGTGGTTGCCGCCAAGGATGGGCTCTACCTCGTCGAAAAGGGCGATGGCGTGACGCTGTCGACCCGCAAGCTCACCGATCAGCGCAGCCATGCCGAAGTGACCTTCGACAACGCACCTGCCGACAAATTGGCAGGCGGTGGCGACAGCCTGCTCGATGATGTGCTCGACCGCGCGCGCATCCTCACCGCCTGCGAAATGCTGGGCATGGCGCAGCAGGTTTTCGACACCACGCTCGATTATCTGAAGCAGCGCGTCCAGTTCAATCAGGTGCTCGCAACCTTCCAGGCGCTGCAACACCGTATGGCGGATTTGTTCGGCGATCTCGCGATGATGCGCTCGGCGGTCGAAGGCGGGTTGCAGGCGCTCGACAGCGGCTTCGGCGTGGCCCGCGCTGCGGCCATCGCCAAGGCGGAGGCCAATCGTGTGCTCCACACCATGAGCCGCGAAGGGATCCAGCTCCACGGTGGCATCGGCATGACCGACGAATACGATGTCGGCTTCTACCTCAAGCGCGCCCGCGTGCTCGAGGCAAGTTGGGGGTCGAGCGCCTATCTGCGCGACCGTTTTGCCACCCTCGCCGGATATTGAACCCACATCCTGCCACGTAACACTGGGAGCCAAGACTTGCCCGACAGCCTGACCAGCAGCCCCGTCGCCCTGTCCGATGCACACCAGCATGGCTTCGATGCCGATCGACTGGCGCGGATCGATTGTTTTCTCGACGAACACTATGTCGCGCCGGGGAAGCTACCAAATGTTCAGCTCCTCGTCGCGCGTGATGGTGAGGCGGTTCACTATGCCCAATTGGGCACTTTGCGGGCCGATGGTGCAGCGATGCGCGAGGATGCACTGTTCCGCATTGCCAGCATGACCAAGCCGGTCACTTCGATAGCCTTCATGCAGCTTGTCGAGCAGTGCAAGGTAGCACTGGAAGACCCGGTCACGCGGGTCTTTCCCGAATTCGCCGAACTCACGGTTTACAATGGTGGTGGCGGGTCAATCCCGTTCGCGCCCGGCAAACCTGCCCCGCCGATGCGCTTCGTCGACTTGCTGACGCATATGTCGGGCTTCACCTATGGCCTGCAGAACCGCAACAACATCGACGCGGTTTATCGCGACAACAATTTCGATTTTGCGCGCGACCACCTCGACTCGGACGAATTCGTCACGCGCCTCGCGAAACTGCCGCTGGAATTCGCACCGGGAACGGGCTGGAACTATTCCGTCTCGACCGATGTCTTGGGCATCGCGGTCGAACGGCTGAGCGGAATGCGGCTGGGCGACTATTTCGCCAGGCACATCTTCGGCCCGCTTGGGATGACCGATACGGCATTTGGCGCGAAGGACGCCGACCGGCTGGTCGATGCCTACGCCTATCAGCCCGGCAAACCGCCAAAGCTGGTGGATGAAGGCGCCAAGAGTAAGCTCAACCGGCCTGGAACCTTCGACAGCGGTGGCGGCGGTTTGATCGGTACGATTGCCGACTATCATCGCTTCGCCACCATGCTGCTGAACGGCGGCGAGCTGGATGGCGCACGCATCGTCAGCCCCAAGACGCTCCAGCTGATGCGCACCAATCATCTGCCGGACAACGCCGACCTGACCGAGATGTCGAGCAGCCTGTTTTCCGAAGCCAATAATGCGGGCACCGGTTTCGGCCTCGGCTTTGCGATGGTGATCGATCCGGCGAAAACGCTGATGCCGTCGAGCCTGGGCGAATTCTATTGGGGCGGCGCCTACTCGACCGCTTTCTTCGTCGATCCCGTCGAATGCATCACCATGGTGTTCATGACGCAGGTCTACCCGTCGAGCACCTACCCGATCCGCCGCCAGCTCAAGACGCTGATCTACTCGGCTCTGACACAAAGCAGAGCGTGATCTAGAATGCTATTAGCAGGTTTTTTCCAGCAACTTAGCCATTGAAATGCCACAATTGAGCAGCGCTGTTTCGTAACAGCCATTCTTGCATTGTGACAAATTCGCAACTCGGAACCTTTGTTTAGCTGACCTAAGTCCTTGATACCGTAACGTCAGCTTGCATATTACGAAACATGTGTTGCATTTATCATTGCTGCACATGCCGCGCGATGTTGACGTAGCCCTCCTCCCAAAGTTTAATTCACGCGACTGACGCCGCTCCCCCGGCAGGACGTCAATCAGGAGAGGGACCCATGAAAACCAGTTTACGCTACAGTTGCGCCTTGTCTGCACTCGTCGTTGCGTTTTCAGCCGCACCGGCTTTGGCACAGGACGCCGACACCACAAACGCCCAACAGCAGGCGGATGCAACCACCACAGCGACCGGAGACGATCTCGCCGCCAACGACCAGACGGTGATTGTCGTCACTGCACAGGGTCGCCGCCAGGCGCTGGCCGATGTGCCAGTGTCGGTCAACGCCGTCTCGGGCGACCTGCTTGAGAAGTCGGGCGTCAGCGACATTCGCGAACTCAACCAGGTCGCGCCGTCGCTGCTGTTCTCCTCGACCGGCAACGAAGCCAACGGTTCGGCGCGTATTCGCGGCGTCGGCACGGTCGGCGACAACCCCGGCCTCGAAAGTTCGGTGCCGGTGTTCATCGATGGCGTCTATCGCTCGCGTTCGGGCACGGCGCTGAGCGAACTCGGCCCGATCGACCGGATCGAGATCCTGCGCGGCCCCCAAGGCACGCTGGGCGGACGCAACTCCACTGCTGGCCTGATCAGCATCTACACCGCACCGCCCGAATTCACCCTGTCGGGCTATGGCGCGTTCACTTACGGCAATTACGACATGGTCAAGGGCGAGGCGGGCATCAACCTGCCCCTCAGCGAGACCATCGCGGCCCGTGTGGATGGCGTCTATCTCAAGCGCGACGGTTTCTATCACGATGTCGTCAACAACACCGACGTCAACAACAAGGACCGCTTCCTCGTTCGCGGACAGCTGCTGTTCGAACCGACGCCGGATATCAGCTTCCGCCTGATCGGCGACTATTCGGAGAAGAGCGAAGCCTGCTGCGCGGCGACCTTCGTGCAAGCCGACTTCGCGCCGCTGGCGCGGGTTAGCCCCGGCCTTGACCCGTTCACCCGTCCGACGGGCGGACCGGCGCTGACCAGCACTTCCAACCCGATCATTCCGATCCTGCTGGGAATGGGACAGGATCCTCGCGCGCTCACGCAAAGCACGTTCAACCGCGATATCTACGTCTCGCCGGGGCGCAGCTACGAGGGCAAGACCAAGGATTACGGCGTTTCGGGCGAGTTGAACTGGAACTTCGGAAACACCAGGCTGACGTCGATCACTGCCTATCGCGAATATTCGAACAACCAGGCGTCCGATACCGACTACACTCAGGTCGATATCCTGTATCGCGCGCCCGGTCCGGACGCTGGTGCCCGCGAGTTCCAGACCTTCAGCCAGGAATTGCGGCTCAACGGTTCGGCGTTCGACAACAAGCTGGACTGGCTGGTCGGCGGCTATTTCGCGCATGAGAAACTGCAAACGCGCGACAATCTGCGGTTCGGCAGCCAATACGGCACCTTTGCAAACTGCCGCATCGCGCTCGCCATAAATCCATTGCTCGCCAATCCCAGCGCGGACAATTGCTTCGGCGCCAACATCGCTGCAATCGACGGGACGCTTGGCGCACCGGCTTTCGGTGCAGCGACGCCGCTGATCATCGCCGGGATCAACAATCTCGCCCAGATTAAGGATCTTGGCGGGACTGGCGATGTGTACAATCAGACCAGCGACAACTTCGCGATCTTCACGCACAATATCGTCCATCTGACCGACAAGCTCGATCTGACACTGGGCCTTCGTTATACCAACGAAACCAAGAAGTTCGATGCAACCTTTGCCAACGATAACGTCTATTGCCCGGCCAACCGGCAATTGCTCAGCAGCCTGCTGACCACCCCGCTGGCGGGTCTGGCAGGCGGCCTGATCGCGCTGTCTTGCCAGGGCAATTCGACATCCGAGCTCGATGGCGTTTCGGTTTCGGACCAGCGCAAGGAAGACGAGCTGACCGGCACGGCGATCCTGAGCTACAAGCCGTCAAGGGAATCGCTGATCTATGCGTCCTACTCGCATGGCTACAAGGCGGGCGGCTTCAACCTCGACCGTTCGGCCCTGGCAAACCCGCTGGCGCTGGACGTGAACAACCTCAATGTGTCGAACCTCCAGTTCGGCGCGGAAAAGGTCGACGCCTATGAAATCGGGTTCAAATACTCGACCCGCAAGTTCAGCTTCGGCGTGGATGTGTTCCGGCAGGAATTCCGCAATTTCCAGCTGAACACCTTCAACGGTTCGGTCTTCCTGGTGCAGAACGTCAATTCTTGCAGCACCGATCTGGGCGGAGCCGACACCGATGCCAGCGCGACGACCGGTGCCTGCAGCGCCAGCGATGTCAAGCCTGGCGTGATTTCCGAAGGTATCGAGGTCGAAGGTTCGGTCAGCCCGGTCAAGGACTTCACCGTGACCATGGCGGTGACCTACGCCAACACGCACTACAAGAACAATTTGATCGGCAACGACACTGGCGCACCGCTGGACCCTGCCCTGCGCCTGCTGCCGGGTGACAATCTGTCAAACGCACCGGAAATCACCGCAACGTCCTCGGTCAGCTGGACGCCCGAACTGGGCAGCAGCGGGCTGAAGGGTCTGGTGTTCTTCGACGCACGTATGGTGGGCGACTACAACACCGGTTCCGACCTCCTCTACGGAAAGGAACAGGACGGCTTCGTGGTCGTGAACGGACGCATCGGCGTCACCAACATCGGTGGCCATTTCGCCATCGAAGGCTGGGTGCGCAATCTGTTCGACAAGCAGTACACGCAGGTCGCGTTCAACACGCCATTCGTGGCACCCCAGCAGACCTATTCGGCCTTCCTTGCCGAACCCAGGACTTATGGCGTGACCGTCCGCGGCAAGTTCTGATCGTCTGATCGATTGGCAATCCAGAGGCCCGGTGTGATAAGCGCCGGGCCTCTTTTATTGACCGGAGCACTGTTATGAACCTGTTCGACCTAACCGGAAAAACCGCTGTCATCACCGGATCGAGCCGGGGGATCGGACGCGCGATTGCCGAGCAACTCGCCGCCCATGGTGCGAAAGTTGTCATCTCCAGCCGCAAGCAGGAGGTGTGCGAGGAGGTCGCGGCGGCGATCAATACCGAATATGGTGAGGGTCGGGCCATCGCGATAGCCGCGAGTATCTCCGACAAGGCCCAGCTCGAAGACCTGTTCGCGCAAACCGCCGAACGCTTGGGCCCGGTCGACATCCTGATCTGCAACGCGGCCAGCAATCCCTATTACGGATCGATGGACGGAATTTCGGACGAGCAGTTCCGCAAGGTCCTCGACAACAATATCCTGTCGAACCACTGGCTGATCCAACTCGCGCTGCCAGCCATGCGCGAGCGCGGCGATGGAGCGATCGTCGTGATCAGCTCGATCGGAGGCTTGCGCGCCTCGACCTCGATCGGTGCCTATTGTATCTCCAAGTCCGCCGACATGCAGCTGGTGCGCAATTACGCCGCCGAGAACGGGAAGCACGGCATTCGCATCAATGCCATCGCGCCGGGATTGGTGAAGACCGATTTCGCCAAGGCCTTGTGGGACAATCCCAAGGCGTTGGAGGCGACCGAAAACGCGCTGCCAATGCGCCGCATTGGCGAACCGGTCGATATCGCCGGAGCGGCGGTCTACCTGTCTTCGCCGGCCGGGCGCTGGACCACCGGGCAGACGATTGTTGTCGATGGAGGCGCCACGATCTGACGGCGCCACTCGCTACTGCGTTTCGATGGCTGCCTGCGTATCGACCTTTTCCTCGGAATCGCTGGCAGGCCCGTTTTCGGACCAGCCACCACCCATCGCCTTGAACAGCGCGGCGGTGTCCTGACGCAGCTTCGCGTTGCTCGCCGCCAAATTCTCACGCGCAGACAGCGCGGAGACCTGTGCGTTGATGAGCGAATCCTGCGCAACGAAACCGGTCTTGTACTGGGCCGCAACGGCGCTCTCGGTCCGTTCCGCATCGCTCAACGCGCTGCGCAACTGAGTGTTGCGCGCGCGCTCCGCGCTGATGTTCGCCAGAGCGTCCTCGACATCCTTGAGCGCGCGCAGCACGGTCTTCTGGTAGGCGAGATAGGCCTGCTGATCGTCTTCCTTGCGCGATGCGACGGTCGCCTTGCGCTTGCCCCAATCGAGGATCGGGAACATCGCCGACGCGCTCGCGGTGGTCTGCACGCTATCGCCCTGGAACAGCGAACCGAGGCTGGTCGAAATAAGTTGGGCCAGCCCGGTCAGGCTAAAGCGCGGATAGAGATCGGCCACCGCCACGCCCACTTGTGCGGTTGCGGCGGCAAGATTGCGCTCCGCCGCGCGGACATCGGGCCGACGGCGCAACAGATCGGACGGCAGGCCAGCGGGAATCTCGGGCGCGGGGCCGAGATCGGCCTTGCTGTCGACCAATTCGGCGGACACCGCGTCCGGCCCCTTGCCGAGCAGCGTGCCGAGCGCGTGAATACGCACCTTCGCATCGGCCTCGAGCGGTTGCAGCCGTGCCTTCGTTTGCGTCAGGCTCGCCCGCTGCCGCACAACATCGATCGGCGGTTGCAGGCCGGATTTGGCGATATTGGCGGAAATCTGGTCGGCCCGTTCGAGCTTGGCGATTTCGTCATGAAGGATGGCAATCTGCGCCTGATCGAGCCGGTATGCGAAATAGGCGTCGGCGACTTCGGCGGCCAGCGTTACCGCCGCATCGCGCTGGTTCCACACAGCCGCCTCCGCAGATGCCCTCGCCGCCTGCCGCGTGCGGGTTCCCCGCCCGAAGAGGTCGAGTTCCCAACTGGCATCGAAACCGGCGGCATAGGTGGTTATTGAGCTACCCGGCAACGTGATGCCGCCAGAGGAACTGTTGCTATCGGACGAACCGCCACCGAAAGCGCGCGCCAGAGTGGAGAGCCCAGCATTCTTGCTCAGGTGGATATTCGTCACATTGCCCTGAGCGTCGACAGTCGGCAGGCCAATGGCACGGGCTTCGATCTCTTGCAGGCGTGCCTGGCGCACGCGCGAAGCGGCGATGGCTATATCCGGATTGCCCGCCAGCGCTCGTTCGATCAGGCTGGTCAGCTCAGGATCGCCGAAAGCCGTCCACCAGTGTGCCGGATCGATCTGTGCGCCAGCAGATTGCTGTTCGGCGAAATTCGCCGGCACATCGACCTTGGGTGCGTGATAATCCGGCCCGACCGTGCAGGCGGCCAGTGCCAGACAGCTCGCGGCGGTTCCAAGCAGGCGGCGCATCAATGGCCTACTCCTGCGGGCGCCTTGGTGTTCTTCCCCGAGCGCATGAGCAAAACAAATGGCATGACAACAATCACCACGATCATGAGTGTGTAGAAAACGTCGATAAAGGACAGCATCGCCGCCTGCTGTTGAACCTGACGGGCCAGAACTGCCCAAGCGGTCGCCTGAGAATCGCCGCCAGCCCCGGCAAAAGCGCCCTGCGCGCCTTGCATGTACTGCTGGTATTCTGGGTTCAGCGGGTTGAGCCGATACGTCAGTTCCGCCTGTCGCATTTGCAGGTGATTGGCGAGCACCACCTGGGACATGGCTATCCCGATCGTTCCGCCAAGGTTACGCGCGACATTGAGCAGGCTGGAGGCCTGCGCGGTCGCCCTTTGCGGAAGCCCCGCATAGGCAATTGCGTTGATCGGCACGAACAGGAACGGCAGCGCGCCCGACTGGATCATGCGCGCAAGGGCTGCGTCCATGAAACTGATCTGGGCGGTGAAATGGCCCATGTGCCACAACGCAATCGCCTGAACCGCCAAAGCAGTACCGATGAGTATCCGGACGTCGACCACGCCGGTCAGTCGACCGGCAATCGGGACGGCGACAAGTGTGGCAATTCCTCCGACGGTCAACGCCAGACCGGCGTCGAGCGCGCTGTAACCGAGTACCTGCTGCAACATTTGCGGGATTAGCTGCGTCGTGCTGAACAGGATCATGCCGACGATCAGCATGATGAAGACAGTGGTGGCGAAATTGCGGTTCTTGAGCAGCCGCAGATCGATCACCGGATCGTCATGGTTGAGTTCCCATATCACCAGCCCGATCAATGAAGCCGCGGCGACGATAGCCGAGAATATGATGAGCGGACTGGCGAACCATTCGAGCCGCTGCCCGCGATCGAAGAAGATTTCCAGGAAGCCGAGGCCGAGGAATACGAGGATCACCCCGACGTAATCGATCCGTATACCGTTCTTGAGCAGTTCGCGCCGGTCCTGTTGCACCGCTTCGGGTTCGTCGACGAACAGGACGACGAGGATCACCGACATGATCCCGATCGGCACATTGATCAGGAAGATCCAGTGCCAGCTCGAATATTCGGTTATGTAGCCGCCCAGCGACGGTCCGAGCACCGGTCCCACGACCACCACGATCGCGAAGGCGGCGAAGGCCATACCTCGCTTTTCCGGCGGGAAGGTATCGGCGAGGATCGATTGTTCGACTGGCGCCAGCCCGCCCCCGCCGATGCCCTGAAACACGCGGGCGATCACCAGCGTCGTCAGATTGGGTGAAATGCCACAAAGGAAAGACGACAAGGTGAACAGGATGATCGAGAAGATAAAATAGCGTTTGCGGCCAATCACATTGGTCAGCCAGCCGGAGATCGGAATGACCACCGCATTGGCGACCAGATAGCTCGTCAACACCCAGGTCGCCTGATCGGTAGAGATCGACAGGCCACCCGCGATGTGATCGAGGCTGACGTTCGCAATCGAGGTATCGAGCACCTCCATGAACGTGGGGAGCGAGATGATCGCCACCACCAGCCACGGGTTGATGCGTCCCGCGGCCGAGCGGCTTGAATCCCATTCGTGATGGACGGCCTCGGCCATGGATCAGCGAACCTTGACGGTGGGAACGACCGACATACCCGGACCGATCGGATATTTGCGGGGATCAGGACCGTTCTTAATGTCGAAGGAAATCCGCACCGGGACACGTTGCACGACCTTGACGTAATTGCCGGTCGCGTTCTGCGGGGGCAGCAGGGCAAAGGCCTGACCGGCACCGTTCTGGATCGATTCCACATTGCCGACGAATTTCACGTCCGGGAATGCGTCGACGGTGATTGAAACCGGCTGCCCTACGCGCATGTGCTGGAGCTGCGTTTCCTTGAAATTGGCAGTGATCCAGATGTGTTCGGGAATGATCGCCATCAGCTGCGTGCCCGGGGCAACGTAGGAGCCCACGTTGACACTGCGGTTGACGACCTGCCCCGCGACCGGCGCGCGCAGTTCCAGATCGCCCATCGTGACCTGGGCCTGCTGGATTTGCGCCTTGCGCGCAGCAACGATTTCCTGAGCTGCCTTTACCTGACGCCGCGCAACCGCAATCTGCGCATTGGCCGATGCGATATTGCGCTGGGCGGCTGCAGCCTGTGCAGCGGTCGAGCGCGCTTGAGCCTTGGCTTGATCGAGCTGCTGACCGGCGACGGCTTGCGGATCGAGCGCCAGCAAATGCTCGTAGCGAGCAAGGTCTTTGGCAGCCTTTCCGGCCTCGGCCTGAGGCGCAAGCGCCTGCGACGCGGCCTGATTGCGCGCCGCAATCGCGGATTCAACCTGTGCCTGCGCCTGGTCGACCTGCGCCTGCGCCTGACGCTCATTGGCCTGCGCTTCGGCAAGTTGCGCTTCCGGCCCGCTCGGCTGGATGACCGCGAGCAGCGTACCCGCCTTGACGTGCTGGTTGTCCACCTGCGCAACCTTCTCCAGCGTGCCCGCGACCTGGGGGGCCAGCCGAACGATATGCGCGTCGACGAAAGCATCGTCGGTCGATTCATATTGCCGCGCGTGGAGGTAATACAGGATTCCTCCGATCAGCAGCACAGCCACGACAATGATAAGGATGACCCAGAATTTCCGACGTTGGAACAGCGGCTTCTTGCCAGTGCCTTCTTCGGCACCGGCAACATCCGAATGCATGGCATTGCTGGTGTGCGACTGTCCCGCATCTGCGGTTTCGTCCTGCGTGTTGGTGTCGGCACGATTTTCGGAGTCGCTTGCGGAACTCATGCTGAAGTCTTCTCGTGGCTGGAGTGAATATCGAGGATGGCGTTGGCGTTGGCGATGATGACCGCCTTGACCTGATCGAGGACGCCGTCCTGCCTTAGTGGCATGCCGAGCAGTTTCTCAAAACTTGCTTGTGAGGCGCGGATGGCAATGGCGTGACCGATGAGGGTCATGGCGATGATCTTGCATTTATTCTGGTCGGTCGAGCCGGTGGCGATACAAACCAATTTCGAGATACTTTGCCAGGAGCTCCCCATCGGCCCGCCGTAGATATGGTCGAAGGCCTCGGTAGGGTTCATCTGCTCGCGGACAATGAACAAAGCCTCGCTCTTGGCATGGGTGAGCTTATCGACCAGTCGGCTCATGACGACTTCGATCAGCGCCCTTGCTTCCTTGGCGTCTGACCTTTCGATCACACCATCGACATCTAGTCCATCGCTAATGCTGCCCATTCCTTCGGCGATATGCTTGGCGGCAGCAACATACAGCCCCTCCTTGCCACCGAAGTGATAGGTGATCGAAGACATGGCAGTACCGGCCTTCGCCGCGATTTCGCGTGTCGAAGCGCCTTCGATACCCTTGGCACCAAATTCGCTGATGGCAGTTTCAAGAAGGCTGGTATGTGTCACGCGGGACCAAGTAGTTCGTTCGAACGAACAAAACAAGTGGCTCAGAAAAACTTTTTCTTGAGACGCATGTCCGCGGGGATGGTTCCGGTTGCAGTTCGCGGAAGCCTAGCCTCTCGAAAGTCAGCTTTCTTGCGGCGCGGCATTCCGAAGTGCGGCAGTCGATTGACGCAGCGTAAGGCGCGCAGGAATAACAATCGGCTCCGTAGACGTGGGCTTTTGTGGCTTACCCGCCTTTGCTTCGATCAGCAGGCGGATCGCTTCCGCCGAAACCTCGGCAATCGGCTGATCGATCGCGGTTAGTGGTGGAACAGCCAGTCTCACCATCGGCGTATCGTCGAAACTCACCAGAGAGAGATCGCGCGGAACGGCCAGCCCACGCGCATTGGCTTCGCGCAGGGTGGCCAAGGCCATCTGATCGTTGCTGGCGACAATTGCGGTCACACGCTCACCGCGGTCGAACAAGCGACCTGCTGCTGCATGACCGGACTCAGCGCTGAAATCGCCCCATTCGAGCAAATCGCCATGCTCCAAGCCAAGCGATTCCATCGCCTTGCGCCAGCCGTCCACACGCCAGCTGCTGATTGCATACTCCGGCGATCCGGCAATGAAGCCGATTCGACGGTGGCCAAGCTCGGCAAGATGCTCGGTCGCGAGCCGGGCGGCGCGTTCGTCATCCATGGTGAGCGTAATGCCGGGCCTTTCGTCATCCACGCCAATCCGGGCCACCGCGATCTCGCGATCCTCCAGCAGATCGAGAATCTTACTGTTCTGCGAGTGAGGCGGTGTAAGAATGACTCCATCCGGCGACAGAGCGGCAAGCGCTGCCGAAATCTCTCGCTCCACGTGATCGGCATGGGTGTCGATCAGCTCCACAACCAGGCGATAACCGGATGGCTCCCCACCCATCACCGCTCCATAGAGCATCTGATCGACCCAGTCGGTGCCCTGCCGCAGCTGCCAATCCTCGATTGTGCGCGCGCGATCGTTCAGTGCGAGGATGAGATAGGACCGCGATCCGCCCATGCGTTGCGCCGCGATCGAGGGCACATAGCCCAGCTTCTCGATCGAACGCAGGACCTTGTCCTTGACCGCCGGTCGGACGTTTGGCTGCTTGTTGATGACCCGGCTGACGGTCTGGTGCGAAACCCCTGCATCCTCGGCTACGTGCCTGATCGTGACCGATCCCTTGCGCTTCGCCATCAGGCCGCCTCTGCCTGACTGGCGCCGCAATACCGCGCCACGTAATCGCCGTGCGCAGGCAGAGAGGCGACCGTGTGCGCAACATCCTGCCGCAAACCACCCAGCAGCCGCGCCAGTTCATCCTCGGACAGCTTGCCCGCCACCGGATGGTAGGATTGGGGAGTGATCCCCTGCCCCATCATGACCTGGACCCAGCTGTTTTCGGCAAACAATTCCTCATTCTTGCGGAAGACCCGACCGGTCTCGCGAAAGAGCTCGATTTTCTGCGCAAGCGTATCGGGGACCGGAAGGTCGGCACACAATCTCCAGAACGGGCTATCGCGTCTTTCGGTCGCGACGTAATGGAGCACCAGAAAATCGCGGATCTGCAGCATGTCGGTCATTTGCTGCTCGTTGAATTCGGCCACGTCGCGCTCGCTGATGCGGCCGGCCGGGAGCATCCGGATCACGCGCAGAACCGCGCGCTGGATCAAATGGATGCTGGTCGATTCCAGCGGCTCCATGAACCCGCCCGCCAAGCCTATGGCAATGCAGTTGCGATACCATTGTTTGCGCCTTGCTCCGGCGCGAAACCGCAACCGGTTGGGCTTGGTCCTGACCGCGCCCTCGACATTGCCGAGCAGGCGTTCCTCCGCAGCGTCGTGGTCAAGATAGCCGCTGCAATAGACGATGCCATTACCGGTGCGGTGCTGCAGCGGGATGCGCCATTGCCAGCCCGCATCATGCGTCATTGCACGCGTATACGGTACCGGCGGCGCGACATTGTCGGTCTGGACTGCAATCGCTGAATCGCAAGGCAGGTAATGCGTCCAGTCGTCGAAACCCGCGTGCAAGGCGCCTTCCATCAAGAGCGCGCGAAACCCGGTGCAGTCGATGAACAGATCGCCTTCGATCCGCTTGCCGTTGTCAATACGAAGGGCAGCGATGTGGCCGCTTTCGCCATCGAGCTCGACCTCGTCGATCCGCCCTTCGATCCGCGTCACGCCATCGCCTTCGGCCATGGTCCTGAGGAAGCGCGCATAGAGCGTGGAATCGAGCTGGTAGGCGTAATTCATCCGGTCATTGGGAAGATGCGCGAATTTTCCCGCCATCGCTGCGACGAGTTCAAGGCAGTAATCGTCATAGGGTTCGTCATACCCCTGCGTCTTCCCGTGCATCCAGAAGTGCTGGAAGCCCGCCGACCAGTGATCGCGTCCGGTCACACCGAAGGAATGGAAATAGCGATCGGTTCCATCGCGCCAGCCATCGAACAGGATACCCAGCTTGAAGGTCGCCTGTGTCGCACGCATGAACTCGGCCTCGCTTATGCCGAGCACGCGGTTGAAATTGGCCAGCGGTGGAATGGTGGATTCGCCGACGCCCACCGTGCCGATGGCATCCGATTCAACGAGGGTGATCGTGACGGTTTTGCCCAACGTCCGCGCCAGAGCGGCGGCGGTCATCCAACCAGCGGTGCCCCCACCAGCCACCACGATCCTTTGTGCAACCTGCATGGCGATCAGCCCTTCCCAAGCTGCTGTAGAATGAAATTGCGAATGCGCGATGCGCTTTGCGGTGTCAGTCGGTCGAGCACGCTGCGCGCCTTTTCGGGAATGTGCGCAGTCACCGCATCGTCATTTTCGAACACGTAATAATCGAAAAGGTCGCGCCAGATGCGCTTTTCTTCAGGCGGCAGGTCGCGGATCGAGAGCATCGCGTGATTGAGCGCATCCTGCGGCTGACCCAGCCAACGCGGCGTGTCGCGCCACCAGTAATTCATCAGCACGTTGAACGGGGCGAGCCCTTCGACATGGTGCCACCACATCGACGGGATGAACAGCGCATCGCCCGGCTCCAGCTCGGTCATTTGAGCGTGCTCGAGCGCTTCGCGAAACCTTGGAAAGCGCGCAAAGTCAGGGGCATGGAAATCGACCATGCTGATCGCCCTGCCCGCCGGAGTGTTGTCGACCGGTCCGAGGTAGAGATTGCGGAACTGCTCGGGCGGAAACAGCGTAAAACGCCGTCGCCCCACCGCGCAGCAGGCGAGGTTGTCGGGAAAATCGTTGTGCGCGGCGATGCGCGTGCGCGTCCCGATCCAGATGCTCTTGAGCAGGTCGCGGTCGCCGAGCGGGATGGGGTGATCCTCATCCAGCCCGTCAAAAAACTGGCGCGTATCGATCGACGCGAGATAGACCGCCGGGCAATCGGGATCGTTCTCGCGCACCGCCATCTGGCTGAAGATGTCGTCGAGCCGCCCGCGCCCGGTACGGAAGTTCATCCCCATGGCATCGTCGTAGAACAGCCTGCCCCCAGCCCCGCTTTCGCCCAGCGAAACGGTGAACGGCACATCGCGCCGCTTCCGCAGCAGATAGGCACGCGCATCATCGGTCGAATTCAGGCCGGCCCCGACCAATGGCCAATCCGCGACCAGACCGCGAATGACGAAAGGTTCGCGCGCACCGCGCAAGGCTTCGTCGAGCGCGCCTGTCCCGGCGATTTGTCGCTCGGCAATCGGCGCTGCCTGCACCACAATGGCGGGATCGGCCTCAGCCACGGTCCATCCGCTGCACCTTGCGCCGGGCAAGCGTCGCAAGATGGCCCAGCGACGCCAGTGCCATGAAAATCGGCATCAAATGACCCGCCCCATGCAATTCGCCCAAAGCGGCACCGTCGAGCGCGCGCAAACGATCTTCATCGATCGCATGATAGCCGACGAGGCGGTTTGTCGCCCCGCCCTCCACCGGCACTTCGAACGCCATAGGCTGAAGCAGCTGATGCCGATTCAAAGCGTCGAAGAAGGCAGCGCTGGCGCGGTATCCCTCGTCAAGCTCGCCGAGCATCGATGCGACCTGTTCGAGATAGGGCGTCGGCTGGCCATCCTCGTCAAAAATCCGCACGCCATCGGCATCGCTCTTCGCAATACGCGGGCTTGCCATATCGATATGCACCTGCCCCGGCCCGTCGCCAGAGGCATTGCGCCCGACGAGGAATGGCTGGATCGACAAAGCCAGTGGCCGATAGGTGGCCGTCCAGCCCTCTTCGGCTAGGAACAGGTTCTCGCCATCCTCCAGCCCGAACATCGCCAGTGCGCTAAAGCTGTCGCGCTCGGGATTGAGACGGAACAGGATCGGGAATTCGGCCTGCACCCGGCGGAATTCGTCCGGAAAGGTGAGGCAACCCATGACAGCATCGCCGAGATCGGCAGCGGCTTCGCTGCGCACGCGCAGGTCGCGATGGTCTTCGGCGGTCAGGATGGCGTGGCTGGACATCAGTGAGCGGTAACTTTCTGTCGTTCCGGGGGTGTCCCCAATGCCTCGAAGTAGGCGCGATTTGAAGGGAGACTTGCCAACAGGCTGCGCTCACGCTGGTCGCGTTGGGCAGCGAGGGCGCGCACGGCACCGGGAGATGTATGACGCATCGGCGGCGCAGGCGGCGGGGCGAAGCCCATACCGTAGAGGACATATTGCCAGCTCGCCGAGGGAAACACTTCATCTATGGCGGAAAAATCTGCTGCGAGCGGAGGACGATCGCGCCACAGCTCGACCAATTCGGTCAGCCGCGCCGGGATAGTCTCCGGGTCGCGATGATCGCGCCAATACGCCTCTGTACGGCGGCTGAGGATATAATGCAGCTTGAGAAATTCGACGATGCGTTCCCAGCGGTACCGCATCAGCGCGTTGAACCGCCTGGCTCGGGGCGCGAGGGCGGCGCGGTCCCTCGGAAAATCCTCGAGCAGCGCCTCCACTCCCAGTTCGACCATCACGATGGCGGAGGCTTCAAGCGGTTCAAGGAACCCCGCCGACTGACCGATCGCAAGGCAGTTGCCTTCCCAGAACCGCTCCCTATAACCCGAGCAAAACGAGAGCAGCCGGGCATCCTGTGCGTTTGCGGAACCCGATCCGCCGGTCCCCGCCAGATAGGCATCCAATATCTCGCGCGCCTGTCCTTCCTCGATATGGCGTGACGAATAGACGCAACCCACCCCGCGCCTTGCCGGAAGGCCGATATCCCAGATCCAGCCTGCCTGATGCGCGGTCGCATTGGTTTGCGAAGCGAGCGGCGCGTCCTCCCCTTGGGGAACCTGAATGGCGAGCGCGCGATCGTTGAACAGGATGCCGCCGACATCTACCAAGGGCACTTCAAACTCGCCCGAGATCAGCACGGCTGCCGCACCGGTGCAGTCGAGGAACAGATCGCCTTCGATCCGCCCCGTATCGCGGGTGATGACAGCATTAATCACCCTGCCGCCTCCGCGCTCTACGGCGGTGACATGATCGCCGATATGCCTGATCCCGAGCCGCTCGACACCATGCCGGGCCAGCAGCTGCGCAAACTTGCCCGCGTCCAGGTGATAGGCGTAATTGAGCGCCCCGGCATAATCCGGCATCTGCCTTTGTCGCGGGGCGAGGTTGCGCTCGCAAATGGCAGGCTGAGCGCTTGCCGAAGCGGCAAAACTCGCGGTGCCGGGCGCACTGGCCCAGCGCGTTACCGCATCGCGATCAGCACCGTATGGAGCCGTAAAAGGGTGGAAATAGCGGTCATTTGCTTCACCGTTAGCCCAGCCATCGAAGCGTGTACCCTGCTTGAAAGACGCGCTGCACGCAGCAAGGAAATCGGCTTCGGCAAGCCCGATCTTCTCCATAGTGCCCCGCATAGTCGGCCAGGTTCCTTCACCGACGCCGATCGTCGGCACGTCGGGAGATTCGATCAGAGTCACGGTGACGGGGTCGGCGCATTCGGTATCGATACGCGAGGCGATCAGACAAGCGGCGAGCCAACCGGCGGTACCGCCGCCGACAACCACCACACGCCGGATCGGTGGCTCCCTATCCGGCGCGCCAGCTTTCTTCTGTCCGCTTACGCTCACCGACTCCCCCGCAATGCAGGCTTACCCCTGCGCACCGGATACGATGTACGGTGCGCAGGGGGAACTCTAGGCGTCAGAACTTGTAGCGCAAGCCGACGCTGTAGCGCGAGTAGCCGGGTGTTGCGAAAGTGACGATATTGTCGTTGCGCATGTGCCCACGCTGGTTGGCGTTGGTGATGTTGATTCCGCTCATGAAGACCGAGAAGCCTGAGGGGAAGTCATAGCTCGCGCTAACGTCGAACTGACCATAGGGTTCGGTGTAGTATGGGTCCGTTCCGTATCCCGAGAGGAACCCATCGCGCCAGTTGTATGCCAGACGCGCTTGCAAGCCATTCTTTTCGTAGAACAGCACGGCGTTGGCGCTGTTGCTGACACCGGTGATGGCAAATTGCGTCGCAGTGTAACGCAAGGTGTTGTCATAGTTCTGGTCGCTGTTGACGATCGTGTAGTTCAGGATCGTACCGAAACCGGTGTTCCAGAAATTATGCTGGATCGCGAATTCCCAACCCGAAAGATTGGCGACCTGATCGCTGTTCCCAGGCTGCGTGATCGTGAAATCAATCAGAGGATCTCCAGACTGTCCAATGATGCCACCCCCGGTAATATGACCATTCGCATCAGTCACAGTCTGTGCAGCATTGGGGTAGTTAGCAGCCACATATTGCATAATGTAGGGCGCGTTCGGATTGGTTGAGTCCCAGAAGAACGATGCACCACTACCAAGGGCGTTGACTGCTTCCTGGAAGATCGCGCCCTGACCGGGGTTTGTAAGCCCAAACAGCGAGGAGTTGGTGAACGTCGTTCCGATGAAGTCGCTAACCTGTTTGTGAAAATACCCAACGGATATGTAGCTTGATGGGCCATAGTACCACTCAGCCGACAGATCGATATTCTTGGATTTGTAGGGCAGCAGGCCAGGATTGCCCGATCCGGCGGTGCTGCCACCACCGATACGTGCAGGCGAATTGACTGTGAAGCTGCCGTTTAAATCGCCGTAGTTCGGTCGCGTAATCGTATGGCTGTAGGACGCACGTAGGATAACGTTATGAACCGGAGAAATGTCGAAATCTACTGCCGGTAGCCAGTTATGGTATTCACCGTTCAACGTCGTCAGCTGAGTCTGGGACGGGTCGTTTTGAATGCTGATCTCGTTGTAGGAAACAAGCAATGACCCAGTGTATACGGGCGAAAGCGAAGTGCTGCTGATCTTGGTCCGCTCATAACGCACACCCGCCCGCAAATGGGTTAGCATATTGCCAATATCGAACTTGAAGGCGACTTGCGCATAAGGCGCCAGTGTCTTCTCGCGGATGTTGTTGTCGACGCTGTATTCCGCCAGACACCCTTCACCGGTCGGTGTTCCCGTCGCAGGACTGCTGCAAATGCCGATCTGGTCCTCGAGGAAATTGGCCAACCCGGTCGTATCGATGTTGAAATAGGTCGGCAGGATCCCCGGAGCTTGCGCACCGTCCATATTGCCGAGATTGCCCGGTATGCTGGCCGTGGTGTAAAAGCTGTCGGGCAATTCGTCGGCAGTCAGCGTCCCGCCCCAGGTATCGTTCTGGAGATAACCATAAGCGGTGCGAACCGCATTGTCCGTCAGAGTAACACCAAAGTCGAGGCTTTCGATAAAGTTGGTATTGAAGTCAAACCCGCCGCGAACGGACAATTGATTGATCCGATCACGCATGTAGGCGTTGTAAAACGCATTACCCGATGGGCGGATGTTGGACGCGCTGATCTCGGAACCCGGATACATCGACACCGACATCACCGGCATCGCGTGGGTGTAGTCGATGGTCTGATCCTCGACTCCAAAAATCGAAGAACCCAGGGACATACTGCTACCCAAGGGCGAAGTGGGCTTGCTCTCCGCGGTCGAGTGATGCGCATCAACCTCCAGACGGAAGCCCGCAGGCCCCTCCCACTTGATATTTCCTCCAAGCGACCGATTAATGTTGCGGTTCTTGGTAGCGTTGCCGGAAATCGACAAATCCTTGTTTTCACTCTGCTGGAAATGCTCGGAATAAAACAAAGGACCAGCCGCCGGGCCATCGGTCCAGGCGCTGCTGGTGTCGTTGTGATTGAACCACACACCGATCGAATTGGTCCGCGAATCGACGGTGTATTGAGAGTAGGTGTAATCGAGGGTAGCCGTCAGCGAATCCACCGGACGGAATTGCAGGACCGCCTGACCGTTCAACCTTTCGGTATCGATATCGGTAAAGTTGTAGGCTGCGTTTTGCGTGACCTGATAAATGTCGTTCGGGCCCGGACGGTTGGTGATATTTGCATATCTTGGGTCACCCTCCATCGCGAGCGAACCCCAATTGTTTTCCGAGCCGAGATAGCCTTCGCGCCATCCAGCGGTGAAGCTGTCGAGACTGGCCCTGCGCTTTTGATACGACCCGCTCAGCAGGATGCCGATGCGATTATCGGCGAATGTATCGCTGACAATACCGGAGACTTCAGGGGTAATGTCGATACCCGCGCCGGATGTATGATCCTTCACCGCCTTGACCGACAGGCTGCCGTTGAAACCCGGCTTATCCAGAGGTCGGGGAGTCTGGATGTTGATTGTCGAACCGATACCGCCGGTCGGCAAGGTCGCACGGCCCGACTTGTAGACCTCGACCGCAGCGATGCCTTCGGGAGCAAGGTTCGCGAAATCAAAACTACGTGAGGAAGGCGCCGCGCTGCCGGGGCCGATGTTCGATGCCGGCATCTCGCGCCCATTGAGCAGGACAAGGTTGAATGCAGGCCCGAAACCGCGAACAGTAACGTACTGTCCCTCACCATTCGAACGATCGATCGAAACGCCGGTTACGCGCTGCAAAGCCTCGGCAAGGTTTGTATCGGGAAACTTGCCGATATCCTCGGCCGAGATGGCATCGACGACACCTTGCGCGTTGCGCTTCAGGTTCATCGAGTCACGCAGACTGGCTCGAAGGCCGGTAACGACAATTTCATTGCCGACAGTCGGTGCCGCAGAGGCATCATTCGATGCTGCGGGTGCGGGCGTCGGGGCCGGCTGGACCTGCGAATCAGTGTCGCTTGTGGCCTGATCGTCCTGTGCCCAGACGGCGGTCGATCCGGTGGCGATTGCGAGCGTCGAAGCTGTGATGAAAGCGCGCGCGAACAGATGGCGCTTGGCGATGCGCATAGTCAAATCCTCCCCTGCGGGCGCTTGATCGCGCCGCTTTGTGAACGTTCACTTGCGCCCAATCACAAGCACTGTCAAGAAGGGTTCACAAACAGTCGGGCGGCCAATCGCGTCGGCGCGACATTATCGCAACACCGGCACAATGTGTTGAAGCACTCGCGACGGAGAGGGATAAACTTATGAAATTATTGCGCCTTTGGGCATGCGCCTCGGCAATGGCGATTGGCAGCGTCGGTACGGCCGCCATCGCTCAGGGTGTCGCTTCCGACTCGAAAAGTCCTGTTCCTGCTGCGACGCAGGGACACACAGCCTTGTCGCCTGCCCGCAAGCGTGCCGATGCCTTGGTCGCCAAGATGACGCTCGATGAGAAGCTGGCGCTCGTCCACGGGTTGTTCCCGCCGTTCGCCAAGGGCAAGACCACTCACGAGTTGATCCCATCGGCAGGCCATATCGACGGCATCCCGCGGCTCGGCATCCCGCTGGTTCGGGAAACCGACGCCTCGCTCGGTGTCGCCAATCAGGTCGAGCAGAGAAAGGGCGATGTCGCCACGGCCATGCCATCGGGCCTCGCGCAGGCGTCAAGCTTCGACCCACAGATCGCCCATGAAGGCGGCGCAATGATCGGTTCCGAAGCGCGCGCCAAGCGTTTCAACGTGATGCTGGCGGGCGGCGTCAACCTGACCCGCGACCCGTGGGGCGGACGCAACTTCGAATACCTCGGCGAGGATCCGCTGCTGGCTGGCGACATGGCCGGGGCGCAAATTGCCGGTGTGCAGTCGAACCACATCGTCTCGACCGTCAAGCACTTCGCGCTCAATTCGCAGGAAACCGGACGTTTCCAGGCCGACGCGATCATCGACGATGCCGCCATGCGGATGAGCGATTTGCTCGCCTTCCAGATCGCCATCGAAAATGGCAATCCGGGCTCGGTGATGTGCGCCTACAACCAGGTCAACGGGCACTATTCCTGCGAAAACGATTACCTGCTCAACAAGGTGCTTAAGCACGATTGGGGCTATCAGGGTTGGGTCATGAGCGACTGGGGCGCGGTGCATTCGACGGTCAAGGCCGCCAATGACGGGCTCGATCAGGAATCGGGTCAGGAACTCGACAAGCAGATTTTCTTCGGCGCCCCACTCAAGGCGGCGGTCGAAGCGGGCAAAGTCCCGATGAAGCGGCTCGACGACATGGTCGCGCGCTACCTGACCGGCCTGATCGAAAGCGGCGCCTTCGACACCCCGGCGCCGAAAACGGTCCAGAAGATCGACTATGCCGCCCATGCCAAGGTCGCTCAAAAGGCCGCCGAGGCGGGGATCGTGCTGCTCAAGAACGAGGGCGATATCCTGCCACTCGCCAAGCAGGTCACGCGGATCGCGATAATCGGCGGGCATGCCGATGTCGGCGTGCTGTCAGGCGGCGGATCGAGCCAGGTGCGCTCGGTCGGTGGCGTCCCCATCGAAGTGCCCATCGGCACCGGCCCTGCGGCGAGTTTCGTCCGTATTACGTATCATGATTCCTCGCCGCTCAAGGCGCTGCGCCAAGCGCTGCCCAATGCGACGATCACATTTACCGACCAGCGCGATGTTGCTGCCGCCCGCAAGGCCGCAGCCGAAGCGGACATCGCCATCGTCTTCGCGCCGCAATGGACCAGCGAGGCAATCGACGCGCCCAACCTCGACCTGCCCTATCACGGCGATGCTCTGATCGACGCCGTGGCGTCCGCCAATTCCAAAACGGTCGTGGTGCTGGAAACAGGTGGCCCCGTGCTGATGCCATGGATCGACAAGGTGCCCGCCGTGGTCGAGGCGTGGTATCCCGGCCAGCGCGGCGGCGAAGCGATTGCCGATGTGCTGACCGGCAAGGTCAACCCTTCGGGTCATTTGCCGATCACTTTCCCGCGCGCCGCCGAGCAGGCGCCCCGCCCTGCTCCAGTTGACTATGATCGCATTCAAGCGCTCGACGCCAAGGCGACGGCGGATCCTGAGAATGCAGCCAAGTACCAGCCGCCGATCTTCCCGATTCATTATACGGAAGGCGCCAATGTCGGCTATCGCTGGTATGAGCTGAAAGGCGAGAAGCCGTTGTTCCCGTTCGGCTACGGGCTCAGCTACACCAGCTTCATCTATTCCAAACCGCAGGTGACCGGCGGCAAGACGTTAACGGTCAGCTTCGACGTCACCAACACCGGCGAGCGTGCTGGCGACGACGTTGCCCAGGTCTATGTCACGCGCAAGGGTTCCGGCGATCCGATGCGGCTCGCAGCGTTCCAGCGCGTTTCACTAAAACCGGGCGAAACGCGCCGGATCACTCTGACGGCGGAACCACGCATCGTTGCGGATTACGACACGGCATTGCCCGGCTGGCGCATAGAGGGTGGAACCTATCAGGTGGCTGTCGCCCACGATGCGACCGACCGGTCGATGGTAATCGAAACCCAGCTCGACCCGGCCGCCATGCGGCCGTGAGCCTCTATGCTTGCTGGCGGGACGCGGCGCGTTTCGCCAGCAGCATAAGCAATAGCGATGCAACAAACGACAGCACCGCAAGCATTGCCAGCATCGCCGGGAAGCCCAGCGCAGGGATGAGCGTCAGCGCGAAAATGGGCATGACGATCGAAGGCACCGTATTGGTGAGATTGAAGAAGCCCAGATCCCTGCCCCGTCGATCCGATCGCGGAAGCACCCGCAATGTCTGCGCCGCGTGGAGCGACAGGAACACGGCCGTCGCCGTTCCGAAGACGATATAATTGGCCGAAACCATTTCCAGATCGCTGCTCAACGCCATGGCGACCAGGCCAAATCCGCTCAACGCTGCGCAAACAGCAAGCGGCATGATCGGGCGGCCGTGCCTGTCCGACCAGCGACCGACCAGCAAGGCAATCGGCACCGCCATGCACAGCACGACCGCAAACAGGCTGGCGACGCTGGTTTCGCTGACATCTGCGCTGACCGAGCGAAAGAACAGGAGAAGGAACGCGAATAGCGAGGATTCGGCCAATTGAACCAGAAATCGCGCCAGCCACATGATTGCCGTCGCACGCGGAATCACGAAGCTTTTTCGTTGTTCTGCGATGGGCGCTTGGACCGTATCGATGGGAACGTGTCGCGGCGTGACGAAGATCAGGACAGGCAGAACGAAGACCGCCACCAGCACGGCAACCAGCAACAATTGCACGTCCAACTGCCCGGCCCCTGCCATGGTGACGAAAACGCTCGACAATGCGCCGAGCGCGGGAGCAAGCGCCAGCAGCCCTCCGAGCACACCCTTCTGACCGTCCGGGACGCAATCGCCCGCCCAGGCCGCCAGCGGGGCGAGGACCATGTTTAGCGACAATTGCCATAGGACGATCAGCGATACGAATTGCAGCGGCGTTTCGGCACGACCGAATTGCAGCAGGGCAAACAGATTGACGGCAAGACCTGCCAGCACCCATGGCCTGCGCGAACGGGTCAGATCGCTTGCCAGACCGGCAAGGATATTGGCGATGCTGGCCATGATCGCGCCGGAAAACGCCAGTGTCGACAGCCACCAGACGGCGTCGGTCTGATTGTGCAGTTCGGCAATGCGAGAAGGCAGCAGGATGGTCAGGAACGGCACATAGGCAATCGATCCGCCCGCCCACGCCAGCGCGTAAGCGGTCAGGAACGCCCAGGATTGCCGAGCTTCCATTTTCGACAGGTTATCGCTGCCCGAACCGGGCGGCTGCCTTTCCATCGCTTCCCTCTCCGCGCCGCATTCGGCGAAGAGTGGCATTCGCACCATTGCGGTCGTGAATCCAGCCGCAATGCGGGCGCCGCCTCGCTTGTCCACGATGCCGCGCCCGCCCTTGCGTCACATTGAGGGTAAAGCGGTCACGCCGGGGCGAGAGCGCCGAATTTGCCCGCATTGAAATCCGCAATCGCCTCGCGGATTTCCGCCTCGGTGTTCATCACGAAGGGGCCGTGACCGAAGACCGGTTCGCCCAGCGGCTCCCCGGTCATGACCAGCAACATCGCATCGCCATCGGCGAGGATGTCCACGCCTTCACCATGGAGCGATAGCCGCGCGATTTCCGCTTCGCCGACACCCTGCCCGGCGATCTGCACATGGCCGGACAGGACCGCCACCATGCTGGTGTGGCCTGCTGGCAGCGGCAGTGTGACGCGCGCTTCCGCTTCCAGCCGCACGTCCCACAGATTGATCGGGGTGAATGTGCTGGCGGGGCCGGACGTGCCGTCAAAGTCGCCCGCGATGATCCTTGCGCGACCGCCTTCGAAGGCAACCTCCTGGATCATGTCGCGCGTAATCGCCTGATATTTTGCGGGCGTGAGCTTGTGTTTGGCAGGCAGGTTCACCCACAGCTGCACCATGCGGAACGGGCCGCCCGACTTGCTGTAGCCGGGCGAATGGAATTCCTCATGCAGCACGCCCGATCCGGCGGTCATCCACTGGACTTCGCCGGTTCCGATTGTGCCGCCTCCGCCGGTGGAATCGCGATGGCTGACCTCGCCGTCATAAACGATCGTCACCGTTTCGAACCCCTTGTGCGGATGCTCGCCCACGCCGCGCGGATTGCCGTTGGTGGGCTCGAAATTCCACGGCCCTGCATAATCGAACAGCAGAAACGGGCTGATCGCGGCTGTGTCGCCGTGATAGCTGAACAGCGAACGTACGGGGAATCCGTCGCCGACCCAATGGCCGCTGTCATTGCGCAGGATGCTCTCGATTGTCTTCATCGCCTGTACCTTTCAACGGGCGTATTCTCGCCCCGCCCGGGGCATTGCTTTCGTGTTGCGCCCTAGATATTGAGACGCTGTCACTTCAACAAGTACGGTCTTTATGGATACTGCCAACCTCGATAAGTCCGGTGATCTCGCTGGATCGCATTGCCCGGCTGAGCGTACGCTCGAATTCATCTCGGGCAAATGGCGTCCGATGGTGATCTACTGGCTGATGGATGGCGCGCTCCGTTTCAATGAGTTGCAGCGCAGGCTAGGCCCGATCACCCATCGCACCTTGTCGAAAACGCTCAAGGAAATGGAAGGCGCGGGGTTGGTCATGCGCAAGGATTATGGCGAGATCCCGCCACGGGTCGATTATTCGCTGACGGAGAAGGGCCGCAGCCTGCAACCGGTGTTGCAGGCAATGGAGGAATGGTCGCGCACGCATCTCGACTGAAGACGGCGACAACCAGCAAGGCAATTTACATTCCCCGCCCCTCGCTGCAGGGACACGGCGGAGGGCAACAACAAGGGCATTTTTCATGAAGCACGTGCTGACCCGCACCCTTGCCGGGATCCTGGCAATCGCACCGCTGGCCGCATCGGCTGCCGCCGAAGCACCCTCACCGCCAGCGAGCGCACAGGAAATCTTCACCCCCGATCAGGTCGAAAGCACCGGCTCGGTGACGGTCGGTGGCCAGCGCATTGCCTATCATGCCTATGCTGGTCGGCTGGTGGTCCATCCAAAGGGCTGGGACGATACCGCCGATCTGACGGCGAGCCATGACAAGGACGCCGACAAGGAGCCCTCGGCCGTCGCCGCAATGTCCTACACCGCCTATTTCAAGGATGGCGCGCCCGCCGCCGATCGCCCGATCACCTTTGTCTTCAACGGCGGTCCGGGCTCCTCGACGCTGTGGCTGCATATGGGCGCTTTCGGCCCGGTGCGGGTCGTGACGAGCGCCTCGCAGCACACCCCGCCCGCCCCCTATAAAATCGTCAATAACGACCACAGCCTGCTCGACGTATCGGATGTCGTGTTCATCGACGCGCCCGGCACCGGCTTCGGGAGGGTAGCGGGCAAGGACGCCGCCAAGTCTTTCTACGGCGTCGATCAGGACATCCACGCCTTCGCCGAATTCATTTCGCAATTCCTGTCGAAGTACGATCGCTGGAACAGCCCGAAATATCTCTTCGGCGAAAGCTATGGCACCATGCGCGCCGCAGGGCTGACGCTGGCGTTGCAGCGCAAGGATATCGACCTCAACGGCACCATCCTACTGTCGGACATCCTCAACTGGGATCTGATGCCCGACGACCCGCAGCTCAATCCCTCGATCGACGAGCCGTATATCGTCGCGCTGCCGACCTATGCGGCAACCGCTTGGTACCACAATCGCCTGCCCGAAAAGCCCGCCGATCTCGAAACCTTCCTGGCCAAGGTCGAAGACTTCGCGACCACCGACTATGCGGCGGCGCTGCTCAAGGGCAACGCTCTGTCCGATGCGGACCGCAAGGCGATGGCCGAGCGGCTGCACGACTACACCGGCCTGTCGGTCGCCTATCTTCTCAAGACCAATCTGCGGATCGAGTACGGAGCGTTCCAGAAAGAGCTGCTGGGCGACGCCGATCTCACCACCGGGACGCTCGATACGCGCTTTACCGGACCCACGATGGACCCGCTAAGCAAGGTCGCGAGCTACGATCCGCAGAGTGCGGCGATCAGTTCGGCCTATGTGGCGGCCTTCAACACCTATATTCGCCAGACTCTCCATTACGGGCTGGGCCAGACCTACAAGGCGGGCATAAATATCTATGCGAGCTGGGATTATCGCCATCGCCCGCCCGGCTCGGATCGAGACATGATCGCGCTGCCCAATGTCCTGCCCGACCTCGCCGCCGCGATGAAGCAGAACCCAACGCTGAAAGTGATGGTCAACGGCGGCTATTTCGACGTTTCCACCCCCTATTTCGAAGGCAAGTTCGAAATGCGCCATCTGCCGGTGCCGCCCGCGCTGCAGGCGAATGTGGAGTATCATTACTACCACTCGGGTCACATGGTGTATGTGATCCCGGAAGTGCTCGCAAAGCTCCACGCCAATGTGGCCGATTTCATCCGCCGCACCGACGGGCTGAACTAGAGTGTAAGCTTGACGCCCGCCCACACTGTTCGCGGCACTCCGAGATCGATCGAGCCGCCCTGGTTGCGGGTGTAGATCGTCGCATCGGTCAGGTTCTCTCCGCGCAGGACGAGCGAAACAGGTCCGGCAACAGGCAGTTGGACGTAAGCGCCGAGCGTGGTTGCGGCGGGCAACACGTCCGTCTCCAGATCGTCCTCGAACTGTGCCCCGGCGTAGCGCAGCGTAGTCGCAAGCGCCCAACCGGTTCGTGGCCGCCAGCTTAGCGTTGCGCTGCCTGCCCATCGCGGAGTTTGCGCAGGACGCATCCCATCGAGCGCCGCAGCGGCACCCGATCCGCGAGCGACGGCATCGGTGTAGGCGAGCGAGCCATCGAAACGGACGTGTCCGAAACCAAGCTGCGCACTTGCCTCCAGCCCACGTGCATGGATCGCGTCTATGTTCTGCCGTTGGCGCAGATTGGTGCCGATGGTGACATTGGCAATCGCGCCCTCGACCCGGTTGTCGAACGCGGTCAGCGAAAACTTGATCGCGTCGGTCGGCGCAATGTCCAGTCCCGCTTCATAGCCTACCAGCCGTTCGTTCTTCAGCGCGGCGTTCGCCTCGGTCGTGACGGGAAACACCACGAACGGGCGGTAGAGTTCGTTGAGCGTCGGCAGGCGTAGACCGGTGTAGGCGGCAGCGCGCAGCTTCACGCCTCCGCCAAGGTGCCAGACCGCCCCGCCACGAAACGATCCCTGCCATCCGGCGCGGTCTGGGTAACTCTCGCTGGCGAGAAGCGTCCCGGCGGCGTCGCGTTCGAGATAGAAACCGTCGCGGATTGTGTATCGGTCGGCGCGCGCGCCTGCCGTCAATGTCAGTGCCCCGAAGGTCCAATCGTCCTCGGCAAACAGGCCCAGATCGGTGTTCGCCCCGCCCGCGTTGCGCCTTGCGGTGATTGCACCGGTGAACGCGCTTTTGGCATCCTCGTAAAGCTCGCCGATGGATTTGCGATAATCCATACCGAGCCGCAGGACATGCTTATCGCCAACAGGCGGTCGCAACTCGATCTTGCCGCCCAGCCCCGTGGACGGCGTGTTGCGTTGGTCGAGGACTGAAACGAAACGGGTCGAACTGATCACGATATTGCTGAAATTGCGCGCCTGGACATAGGCGAGCGCGTCAAATTGCCAACGCCCATGCCCCACCAGCCGCAAGCTGGCATCCTGACCGGAACTTGCGCTGTCCGCGCCCTTGAAGCGCAAGGTCCGCTGGTCGTCATAAACCAGCGCCCGCGCCTGCAATTCGACCGTGTCGCTGACCGGCGCAACGCCGCGCAACTGCATCGACCAGTTGTCGTAGGCAGACTTGGCACTGGCGGGGACGCGCTGGTCGAGCGGCGTGGTCCAGAACCCCTCGCCCCTATCCCATCCACCCGATGCGGTGACGAACCCCGATCCAAGACGGGCCGCAGCATTGACACTAGCCTGCGTCCCGCCACGATCGTTCACCAACACTTCGCCATCGAACGGACCTAGCGTGTGAGCATCCGCGCTGGTGAGTTCGATGTTGCCGGCCAGTGCTCCGGCTCCAAACGGTCCTGAGCCGCCCCCGCGCGTCACTCGCACACTCGCAAGCCGCCCGGGAGCGATCGCGTTGAACGGGATGAAGCCGAAAAACGGATCGGCCATTGGCACACCGTCAAGCAGGACCAGCGCGCGGCTGGTGGCGTTGCCGCCCAGCGCACGCAGCGTAGCCCCCTGCGCACTGGGGTTGGCAGAGCGGCTATCGGACCGGCGAAACTCCTGGAACCCGGCAACCGACGTGAGCGCATCCTCGATATTACCGGACACAGTCGTCGTCAGTTGCGCTCGATCGATTACGATAGTGTCGTAAGCTGGTGTTCCGGGCGTTTCCCGCAAACCCTTGCCGGTAACGATGATCGGCGTCCCGTCATCAGGGACTGTCGGTGGGTTTTGGGCGACAGCCGCGGAGCCAAACACCATCGGCCCCAACATCGCGATTAGGCTGAAAGGTCTTCGGCGATAAAGCATTGCGCCTGCCATAACGCTCGATACGGCATGCGTCCAAGGCCTCTGTCGAACGGATTGCACAGTTCGCAAAGTGGAACCAGCTCTCCCTCAGGTCAGTGAAGCAGGCGACAGCCCCCGCAAACGCCCGGGCAAACTCATCTGACCAATATGCCCAGAACCATGATGACCGTCGTCATGCCGAAACCCACCAGGCCCGACATGAAGGCGTCTTCATGACCGCTCCACCAATGCTTCTTCTTCACTTTACTGCTACCTGATTGTTGGTTGTCCATCCACCGCCAAGAGCGCGGAATACGGCGATCTGACGTTGCGAGACCAAGGCGTCCTGATCGGCCAAAGCAGCCCGTGCTTCCGCCAGCGTCCGTTCCGCGTCGAGCGTCTGGAGGGAGTTCACCACGCCTTCGCGGTTCTGGGCACGAGTGATGTTGGCGGCCTTCTGCGCTGCGGTCAGCGCCGCCGCCAGCGATCGGCGCTGCTCGAGCGAGCGCGAGTAGTTGGACAGAGCCGTTTCGGTTTCCTGCAAGGCGGTCAGGACCGTGCCATCGAACGCCGCGAGCGATTGCGCCGCATCCGCATTGGCGGCATCGATCCGGGCGCGGACCGGCTCGCGATTGGGAAAGACCCAGTTGATGAGCGGGCCGAGGAAGAAACCAAGCGGGCCACCGGTAAACAGCGATCCTACGCTGTTGGCGGTCGAATTGACCGACCCGCCAAGGGTGATGCGCGGGTAGAGGTCCGCCCGGGCGACGCCGATCCTCGCGGTGTCGGCCTGCAAGCGTGCTTCGGCGGCGCGAACGTCGGGCCTGCGGGCGAGCAATTGCGTGCCATCCCCGACAGGCAGCGGCGCGACGATCTCCAGCGGGAGATCGCGCTTCCCGCTGATCTCAGGTAGCTGTGCAGGCGCTCGCCCGGTCAGCGTTGCGAGGGCAAACAGGGCCGCACTTCGCTCCGCCTCGATCGCCGGGATGGTGGCCGCGCGCTGTTCGCGCAGCGCCTCGATCCGGGCTACGGCGAGACCGTCCGCGAGGCCGGCAGCGTGGCGGCGTCGGGTCAGTCTCAGGGTTTCATCGAGCAGGTCGACAATCGAGCGCGCAACGGTGATCCGCGCTGCGGCACTGGCTGCATCGGCATAGGCGCGAGTCGTGTCGGCAACCACCATGACTCTGACCGCATCCGCATTGGCCTGTGCGGCGGCGACATCCCCGCGCGCGGCGGCGATGCCCTTGCCGACCCGACCGAACAGATCGACTTCATAAGACACGTCCGCGCCCAGCGAGAAGGACGCATCGCTGCGGTTGGCGCCGATCGGCGTCTGGTCCGCCGGCAAGCGGGCATAGCCACCCGAGGCGCCGATGCTGGTGGTCGGCAAGCGGTCGGCGCGCGCGCCGCGCAAGGCGGCGCGGGCACGGTCGATCCGGGCGACCGACTGGCGGATATCGGTGTTGGCCGTCAGCGCATCGCTGACCAGCCCGTCGAGCACCGGATCCTGATACAGCCGCCACCATTCGGCCGGAAGCGGCGTGGGGGCCACCGCCGGGTTATCGGCTGACAAAAACGCGCCCGATGTCGCCTTGGGTGGAACGGTTGAGGCCACCGAGACCGGTGCCGTGGCGCAGGCGGACAGCGCGAGTGCGGAGAGTGAGGCCAGCAGGCCGTGACGAATATGCATGGCAAAAGTCCTCATTCGGCTGGCAGGCTGTGGGCCGGCGCGGGCCGATCCTTGCGGAGACGGTCGCGGAACGCGGCGATCCTGTCGCCGAGCGCCCTGCTGACGACGTAGAAAGTGGGGGTGAAGATGAGACCGAAGCCGGTCACACCGAGCATGCCAAAGCACACAGCGGTGCCCAGCGCCTGGCGCAGTTCGGCACCGGCCCCGGTCGCTATTACCAACGGCACCGAGCCGAGGATGAAGGCGAAGCTGGTCATCAGGATCGGCCGGAGGCGGGTGCGCGCAGCCTCGATCGCGGCTTCTGCCGGAGTGCGACCGTGCAGCCGTTCACCCTGGCGGGCGAATTCCACGATCAGGATCGCGTTCTTGGCCGACAGCGCGATCAACACCACGAGGCCGATTTGCGTGAGGACATTGTTGTCCATCCCGCGCAAGTTCACGCCGATCATGGCCGCGAGCAGGCACATGGGGACGATCAGGATGATCGCCAGTGGCGTGATCAGGCTTTCGTATTGCGCGGCGAGCACGAGGAAAACGAGCAGCACGGCAAGTCCAAACACATAGATCGCGGTATTTCCCGTGATCGACTGCTGGTAGGCGATGCCGGTCCACTCGAAACCGTAGCCATTGGGCAAGGTCTGGGCGGCAACTTTTTCCATCGTCGTCAGCGACTGACCGCTCGAACTGCCCGGCGCGGTGTTGCCGTCGATCGCCACGGCGGGCGACAGATTGTAGCGCGAAACGCGGTACGGCCCGGTCGTGTCGGTGAAGGTCGCAACGGAACCCAAGGGTACCATCGAACCATTGCTCGACCGGGTATAGAGCCCGGCGATATCGTTCACGTCGGAGCGATAGGGCGCGTCGGCCTGCGCTGTCACACGATAGGTACGGCCCAGCAGGTTGAAGTCGTTGACGAAGGAACTGCCAAGATAGACCGAGAGCGTGCTGAAGATGTCGGACGGGGCGACGCCCAGCATCTCCGCCTTGTTGCGGTCGATATCCGCCTCCACCCGCGGCGTGCCGGTGTCGAAGAAGGTGTAGACGCCGGCGAGGTCGTGTTCGCCATTCGCCTTGGCAATCACCTTGTTGGCAACGTCCTGCAGCGCGCGGTAGCCCTTGCCCGAATGGTCTTCGAGCATCATGCGGAAGCCACCGGCGGACCCGATTCCCTGAATAACGGGCGGCTTGACGAACATGACCCGCGCTTCCTGGATGTCGGCAGTAGCCTTCTGCGCCTCGGCGATCAGGCTATCAATGTCTTCGCCCGCGGCCTGGCGAGCCTTGAAGTCGTCGAGCACCCAATAGGCCGCAGCCGAGCTTGCCGACTGGGTCTGGGTCGTGCCGTCGAAGCCCGACAGCATCACCGTGCCCTTGATCCCGGGCAGCTTGAGCACGCGCGCCGTGACCTTCTTCATTACGGTGTCGGTCCGCGTCGTCGCCGAACCCGGGGGAAGCTGGATCAGGCTGACGAAATAGCCTTGGTCCTGCGCCGGGATGAAGCCGGTCGGCGTGGCGGCCAGCGTCGCGCCGGTGAGGCCGATCAGCACCGCATAGGCCAGCATCATCCGCCGCGGCATCGCCACCAGCCGCGCCGTCAGCCGGGCGTAGCTTTCGCTGAAGCGCTCGAACATCGCATTGAAGCGATTGCCCGCATCATCGATCATCCGCCGCCAGCGCGGGGCGTCGGTAGCAAGATGCTCGTGCGGCCGCAGCAGGATCGCCGAAAGCGCGGGCGACAGCGTGAGCGAAACCAGCAGCGAGATCACGGTGGCGGCGGAGATGGTGACCGCGAACTGCTTGTAGAATTCGCCCGACAGCCCGCCCATGAACAGTGTCGGCACGAACACCGCGCACAGCACCAGCACGATGGCGATCAGGGCGCTGCCCACCTCATCCATCGAGCGACGCGCGGCTTCGAGCGGCGAATGGCCCGCCGCGAGGTTGCGTTCGACATTCTCGACCACGACGATCGCGTCATCGACCACGATCCCGATGGCGAGCACCAGTCCGAACAACGACAGGTTGTTGAGCGAATAGCCGACCAGCTGGAGGACGGCGAACGTCCCGACCAGCGAGATTGGAATGGCCAGCACCGGAATGATCGAGGCGCGCGCCTTTTGCAGGAACACCACGATCACCAGCACGACCAGCACCACCGCCTCGAGCAGTGTGTGCAGCACCGCATCGATGCTCTGCGAGATGAATTCGGTGGGATCGTAGACGATCCGGTATTGCAGCCCTTGCGGAAAGGACTTGCTGAGCTGTTCCATCGTCGCGCGCACATTTTGCGCTGACTGGAGCGCGTTCGAACCGGGCTTCTGGAAGATCGGGAGAATTACCGAATCCTTGCCGTTGAGATAGGCCGAGGTCGCATAGTCCGCCGCGCCGATCTCGACCCGCGCGACATCGCGCACGCGGACTTGGCGGCCCTGGTCGTCGGTCCGGATCACCACGTCGCCGAACTGCGAAGGATCGGTGAAGCGGCCTTGCGTCTGGACGTTGAGCTGGAAAGCCGACTCGGGGCTCGGCTGCTGGCCCAGCGTACCGGCGGCGACCTGCACGTTCTGCGCGCGCAAGGCGTTGACGATGTCGGTTCCGGTCAGGCCCAGTGCGGCGGCCTTGCCCGGGTCGATCCAAACGCGCATCGCCAGCTCGCGCTGACCGAACAGCTGGACATCGCCCACGCCGTCGAGCCGTGCCAGCTGGTCCTTGATCCGTGTCTGCGCGTAATTGGAAATATACTCGCGGTCGAGCGAACCGTCTGGCGAAATGAGGTTCACCACCATCAGGAAGTCGGGTGTCGTCTTGCGCGTCACGATGCCGAGCCGCTGGACAGCCTCGGGCAGGCGTGCCTGTGCAATGGCGACGCGGTTCTGCACCAGCACCTGCGCCTGATCGAGGTCGGTGCCCGGCTTGAAGGTCACGGTGATCGTCATTCGGCCGTCACCGGTCGATTCGCTCGACTGGTAGAGCATACCGTCGACGCCGTTGATTTCCTGCTCGATCGGATTGGCGACGGTATCGGCTACCGTCTCCGCCGATGCGCCGGGATAAGTCGCGGTCACCGTGACGGTGGGCGGCACGATGTTGGGGTACTGGCTGACGGGCAGGAAGGTGTAGGCGATCGCACCGACGAGGGTGATCACCACCGCGATGACGGCGGCAAAGATCGGCCGATCGATGAAGAAGCGGGACAGGCGCATGGGACAGACTCCGGGCGCGGTTCAGAATCGCACCGAATAAATTGGGATCAGCTGGCGAGCGTGGCGGACGCGGCGCGGGTGGCGGTGTTGTCTTCGGCCACCGAAGGCGCAGGTTCGGCTGAATCGGGCTTTATCGTGCCGGGTTGGGGACGGACCTTCTGGCCCGGCATCGCCATCTGGACACCGGCGATAACGACCCGGTCCGTGGGTGTGAGCCCCTTCTCGATCACCCGGAGGCTTCCGACCTGAGGGCCCAGCTCGACCGTGCGGGCGGCGACGGTGCCATCCTTGGCGACCACCAGGACCTGCTTGCGCGTCTGGTCTGTCGTGATCGCCGTGTCCGGCACCAGCAAGGCGGCATGCGTACCGCCGGTCGCAAGGCGCATCCGTCCGAAGAGGCCGGGAGTCAGTATGCCCTTTTCGTTTGGAACGATGGCGCGAGCGCGGATCGTCCCCGAGTTCGGGTCGAGACCGTTGTCGGTGAAGTCCAGCCGCCCGTGCCAGCGGTAATCGGTCTCGTCCTGAAGGCGGATTTCCACCGGCGTTCCCTTCTTGAGCCCTTCGTGCTGGGCTTTGAGGTAGAGCGCTTCCGAGCCGGAGAATTCGAAATAGACCGGATCGACCGCATTGATCGTGGTCAGCAAGGTTGCGGAGGTGCCATTGCCCCCCGACACCAGATTGCCTGCATCGATCCGCCGGTCCGAAATACGGCCAGAGATTGGCGCGCGCACGGTGGTGAATCCGACATCGAGCTGGCGCGCGGCGACGGCGGCGCGGGCGGCGGCGAGATTGGCGGTGTTGTTGCGCACTTCGGCTTTCAGCCGATCGACCTCGTTCGCGGCAACGGCATCCTCGCTGACAAGGCGCAGCGCACGGTCGAGATTGTCGCGCGACAGCGCCAGCGCACTCGAAGCGCGTGCCACTTCGGCCTGTGCCTGCGCCAGCGCGGCGCGGTAGGGGCGCGGATCGATCGAGAACAGCGGTGCGCCGGCGCGGACATATTGGCCGTCGGTGAAATGGACGGAGACAATCTGCCCGGATACTTGCGGCCTGACGTCGACGCTCTTGGTCGCCTTGAATCGCCCGATGAATTCGTCCCATTCCGTGATCTGTTTCTGCAGCGGCACGGAAGTGGTGACCACGGGCGTGGGTATCGCGGCCGGTGCCGGCGTGCTGCGCGTCAGCCACCACCAGGCGGCGAGCACGGCTACGGCGATTACGAGTATCGCCCACAGACGGAAACTGCGCCTTGGAGTGCTCGTGGCGTTTCCAGCGGAGCTTCCTTCATCAACGGTGAATTCTTCGAGGCCAGCGTCCTCCTCACCGGTGGACTGGTCGCGATCAAAATGGCGGTCGAACGGCGTATCGAACATGAATGAACCCCTCAGCCATGGACATGGCGTGCATCAGCGTTCCCGAACGCTTGCGCAGCCGGGCACGGTCGTAATTGTCGAAAGGGAAGGCCGTGAGCCCTCGCCACGGTCCGCCGGTCCACACCGGCGATCCGATATCTGTACCGCTAAGTATGTAATTTGAGGTTCAGGTCAAGGGGTATTTTTATACCGACCGATATTTTTTTGCGCAATGCAGCAAATCAACCTATTTGGATGGCCATCCTGCGAGCGCGGCATTTGCCACTTCGGCCAATTCTGCACCGGTCGCACCGGATTGCGCTTGGACCGAAATCCCCTGCATCACCGCCAGCAAATAGCGTGTGATGGCATCGGCCTGGGTCGAAACGACAAACTCGCCCTCCTCGATCGCCCGCTGCATACGATCGACAATCAATTGCTTCGCTGATTCCGCACGGCGATTGACGTCCTCGCGGATGGACGGCTCGACACTTTGGCACGCGACGGACGAGATAACGCCCATGCAGCCACGAGACACCCCGCCCGTAGCGGTCTCGATCGCACCGTGGAGCAAATACTCCGCCACCGCCCGCGCGCTCGGCTCCTTCATCGCCTCGCCGATATAGGCGAGCTTGTCGTTTTCGTAGAGATCGAGAGCCTGTCGAAACAGAGCTTCCTTGTTGCCGAATGTCGCATACAGGCTAGGTCGTGTAATGCCCATCGCCTCGGTCAAATCGGTTAGTGAAGCGCCCTCATATCCTTTGGTCCAGAACACCCGCAGAGCCGAGGCAAGCGCCTCATCGGGGCAAAATTCCTTGGGACGCCCTCGAGTTGCAAGTTTTTCCATACCTTTTAGTATAGAATGAGTGTGAGCGAATTTCAACGTGATATGATCGATACAACCGGCGGCCTCTGCGCCAACGGATAAAACCCTTACGCACTCCGCAAAATTGAAACAGCTCTCCCCATAGGATCACGCGAGCGTTCCATGCGGCTTATCGTGCAGCGCGGATCGCGTCTTTTGCCCAACCGAGCGGAGTTAGTCAGCGGCAAACATTTCCAGAAAAGGAGGTCGATCAGCTGTGGCTTGGTTTGCAAATCTCGACTTCGATCCTACTGGCCTTGGTCCTTTTGACTATCGTCACGACAGGACGTTGTCGTTCGGGCGGCCCGCCTCCCGTAAACCGACCGTTCTTGCAGCGAATCCCAGTGCCAGGGATGCGAGGACGCACCACCCCGCCATCCATAGCATCTGTTCCGGCAACGGCACGCCCCAATCGATCAATGCGCCGGTGATCCCCGGCCCCAATGCAGTCGATAGCACCATCGCCGAAACGGTTATCGCGCGGATTCCCCCAAGGTTGGCGAGACCGTAAACCTCCGGCCACAGCGCACCCATCAAATTCTGGGTGAAGCCATTGCTTACTCCCAGAAGGAGCATGAACAGATAAACACCCCATACCGGCGTCACCAATCCGACTGCCAGCGAGGCCAGCGTCAACGGCGCGAGAAAAAACGGCAGCAGTCTCAGCGCGCCGAACCGGTCGACCAGATGCCCGCATACGAAACCGAACACGACCGTAGTCACCGCCATTACCGGGAACGCCCCCGCGAAAGCCAATGGATCGTAATGACGTAACGAAATCAGGTATCCCTGGTGGAAAAAGATCACTGTTCCGATGAACGGGGGAGCCAGCGTGCCAGCAAGCAAGAGGTAGAGAACGGGATCGCGTACCACCTGTTTGCGCGTCCAGTCTCGCGCGACCCTTGCGCTTTTATGGCCCGCCTCCGAAGCGTGAGGCACGCGTTCGACGCGCAACAATGCCATGATGACTGGCCAACCGACCAGCAGGACCAGCGCCGCACTCGCAAGCCACGCTCCATGCCAGCCGAGCGCGCCGTGAACCAGCACGAAGACCACGGGAAACACAGCATTGCCTAACATGATCCCGGGTGTAATCAGGGCCATCGCCTTGCCCCGACTTGCCACGAACCATCGCCCGGTTTCGGTGAAGGCGATCTCGGTCATCATCCCTTGTCCGAACAGGCGTAGCATATAGAGTGAGACGCCGAGCAGGATAACGTTGGGCGCAAGCGCCATCAGTACGCAGGCAATTGTCAGCAAGGGCATGGTGAAGCGGACCACTTTCCAGCCCGCCATCAGGTCGAGAGTACGCCCCAGCCACGGCAGTGTTAGCGCGCTTGCCAGCGTAGCGAGCATATACAGCCCACCGAACTCTCCGCCCGAGAGGTGGAATGTCGAACGAATGTCATTGCCGGACAGTCCGATGAAGAAGGTCTGTCCGAAACTCGAGAACAATGTCAGCAGAAACCCGCCGCCGATCCATCGAGCATTCGCCTTTGCGAACGTAAAATGATCGGTCGCGAATTGTCTCATTCGGCGCCCTTACCTGTAAATCCGAACAGATGAAAAGCGACCCTGCTGTTCGCCGGGCTGCGGTCAGCATTCTCCATGTGACAAGTTCTTCTCTGCAGCCGCATATCGATAGCGTGCCTTTACTGCCCATTTTTAGCCGAATGGTCGTCCTTCGGAGAAAGATTACATGTGCATTTTCAAGCTAGCGACAGGTGCCGATCGCGGCACTTCGAATGGCTGAGATTTGGGCGCGACCCAGACATGACAGCACTCTTGCCTTTGAAAATTCTCACCAGGGTCGAGTGAGGAGACCAAGAAATGGCGGTTTTCAGCCATTCATGAAGGTGGTGCCGCTTACAGGACTCGAACCTGTGGCCCCATCATTACGAATGATGTGCTCTACCAACTGAGCTAAAGCGGCGCCCTGGCAACGCGTCCGACCGGCGCGGGTTTACCGCGATCGGCTGGCTGCGTGCCAATATGGAGGCCCGAGCCGGAATCGAACCGGCGTGCAAGGATTTGCAGTCCTCTGCGTAACCACTCCGCCATCGGGCCTCGTCCCACAGGCGATCACGCCTGCGGGAAGCGCCCCCTAGCGAATGCGTCGCGTTGGCGCAATCGGCTTGTTGCGCTTTGCGTGCTGACGCGCAGACTGGCGCGGCGGGAAACTATCCGTATGAATGGTCGGCATGACCATCGCTTCACTGATCGATCCCATTCCCACTGCCAATGGCCCCGTCCACCTTACCCATGCGCAAAGCTGGATGCAGGGGCGCACGCTCTATGGCGGAGCGTCCGCGCTCATCGCCTACACCGCCGCAATCCGCGCCTTTGCCGACCTTCCCCCGTTAAGGGCCGGACAGATCGGCTTCGTGGCGCCGGTAGGGGAGAGTTTCGAGGTGGCGACGACAATGATTCGCCAGGGACGCAATGTCACCCAGCTGCGCAGCGAACTGCTCAGCGAGGGGCGCGTGGCGCTGACGGCTTTCTGGTTGTTCGGAGCCGAACGCGAACCCAATGCAATCCATGCCGCAGACTTGCCGGGCGATTGGCCCGGATCGCCCGAGCATGCCGAGCCGGTGATGTCCGATAAGGGGCCGGCCTTCATCCGCGAGAACTTCGAGCTGCGCCGCGCGCAGGACCAGCGCGGGCCGGGTACGCCCGTGGTGCGCCGCTGGGCGCGACTAACGGACCGCGATATCCTCGATCCGGTCAGCGCGTGCATCCTGATGGGCGATGTCATGCCGCCGGGCGCGATGCGCGCGATGGTGCGGCAAGGCCCGATCAGTTCGATCAACTGGTCGTTCAACCTGCTCGAACCGCACCCCTCGACCACGGACGGCTGGTGGCTGAGCGAGAATTCCAGCACACATGCCGATCATGGCTATTCGAGTGAGCGACTCCGGCTGTGGAACAGCGACGGCAAGCAGGTGCTGGACGGCCTGCAATGCGCAGCAATCTTCGGCTGATGGTGGGGCGGGTGGCGCATGGGTTCATGTCAATGAACCTTGGCCCAAGCGATAGCGCTCAAACGTCGGTGAAGTTCGGCGCACGGCGTTCCATCCCGGCCATCACCGCTTCCACCTGATTGGGGCGGCGGATAATGCCCGCCTGCTCCTCGCTTTCCGCCATCAGAATCGCTGCGGTATCGCCGTCGATCATCGTGTCGAACAGGCGTTTCGCGCCGCGAATGGCTTCGGGATTGCGATTGGCGATCGTGCGCGCGATGTCCTGCGCGCGCGACAGGGGATCGGTCTCGCAATGGGTCGCAAAGCCCAGCGACAGCGCCTCTTCACCGGTGAATTCGCGATTGGTGTAGGTCAGCTCGCGCAGCACATCGTCGCGCACCAGCCCGCGCCATAGCGCATAACCGCCCATGTCGGGGACCAGCCCCCATTTCATTTCCATTACCGCCATGCGCGTGTCGGGCGCGACGATCCGGATATCGGCACCGCTCGCGATCTGGAGCCCACCGCCAAAACACACGCCGTGCACCGCAGCGATCACCGGCACCGGGCATTTGCGCCAGGTCATCGCCACTTCCTGGAACTTGTTGGCATTGCCATGAGTGCGATCGGTCAGGGGCCGCGCACCCCCTCCGGCAGCGGCAAAGCTGGCGGTATCGAGCCCTGCACAAAACGCCCGCCCCTCGCCCGCGATCACGACCGCTCGCAGCCCTTTCATCGTCCTTAGGGATTCGCCGACCCCGATCATCGCATCGAACATCGCCGGGTCGAGCGCGTTCATCTTTTCGGCGCGGATCATCCGGACCTGCGCCACGCCATCGGCCTGCAATTCGATTGTTACCCGATCATTCGACATGGTTTCCGCCCACACTGCCTGCATCTTCGCAAGCATCGTGAGCGCTTGACCCTGCGCTGTCCAGAGCATGGTGACGGGTCTGGAACGCGAAAAAGGATTTGCTGCTGCGCTGACCCAGGCGATAGCCGCCTTGCGGAACGGTCTCGATCAGCCATGCCGCATGGGCAATGCCAAGCTTGGCGCGCAGGCGCGAGACATGGACTTCGAGCGAATTGGTTTCCGGTATGTGTTCGAGACGCCAGACGTCCGACAACAGCTCGCCGCGATCGACCGGCATGTCGGGCGTTTCCGCCAACCGCCAGAACAGCGCAAATTCTCGCGGGTGGAGGCTCAACCAGCGCCCACCGATGCGCGCATCGCGATGGAACAGGTCGAGCAGCGCCGGACCGGCGCGGCGGAAGCGCGGCATCACATCGACCTGTTCAGCCAGCCGGGTAAGCCGCAGGGCCAGTTCCGATAAGGCCACCCGCGTGGAGAGCACCTCGCCGAAACCCGCAGCCAGCATGGCCACCCGCTCCTCCTCCCCATCCACGCCGACCGCGGCGATCAATTTGGCAGGATTCATGTCCTGCCACCGGCGGGCCGTCGACTGGGGGCGGCAGTCGAGCAGCCAGACCGGCTCGCCCGCGGTCGGCGGGGCGGCGTTGGGGATCGTCATGCGCCAGCCGAGCAGGCGCAGATCCCACCGTGCAGGGGGATCCGCCTTATCAGAAACCCAGGCGAAGGCTCCACTCATGGAAACAGGCAACATCTTTCCCACGCCCTGACTATGAGCGCGTGCGGCAAGGTGTGCTATCCGATGTTACTACCTAGGTAGAGCCAGATGATGCAAGGAAGCGCTTGATGTTCCGCGCCGCCTGCCGCAACCGCTGTTCGTTCTCGACCATGGCGATGCGCACATAGCCCTCGCCCTCCTCGCCATAGCCAACGCCAGCGGCCACCGCGACACCGGCGTGCTCAAGCAATTGCTTGGAGAATTCGAGACTGCCCGCATTGTGAAACGCCTTGGGGATCGGTGCCCAGGCGAACATGCTGGCGGGCGGCGACGGGATCTCCCATCCGGCACGGGAGAAGCTTTCGACCATCACGTCACGGCGCCGCTGGTAACGCTGGCGGTTCTCCTCGACGATGTCCTGCGGCCCGTTGAGCGCTGCACATGCAGCCGCCTGGATCGGGGTGAAGGCCCCGTAGTCGAGGTAGCTCTTGACCCGCGTCAGCGCGGAAATCAGCTGCGGATTGCCAACCGCAAAGCCCATGCGCCAGCCGGCCATCGAATAGGTCTTCGACATCGAGGTGAACTCGACCGCGACATCCTTCGCTCCCGGCACCTCTAGGATCGAGCGGGTCGGCTTGCCGTCGTAATAGAGTTCGGAATAGGCAAGGTCGGACAGCACCCAGACCTTGTTCTCGCGCGCCCAGGCCACCAGCCTCTCATAGAAGGCCAGATCGACCGTCTCGGCAGTCGGATTGCTGGGATAGTTGACCACCAGCACTGTGGGCCGGGGCACGGTATAAGCCATCGCGTTTTCGAGCGCCTTCCAGTAACGCTCATCGGGCGTGGTCGGAACGCTGCGGATGGTGGCCCCGGCGATGATGAAGCCGAAAGTGTGGATCGGATAGGACGGGCTCGGCGCGAGCACGACATCTCCCGGCGCAATGATCGCGGTGGCCATCGACGACAGACCTTCTTTCGAACCCATGGTGACGACGACTTCGCGTTCCGGATCGAGATCGACGTTGAAGCGGCGGCCATAGTAATTCGCCTGGGCCTTGCGCAGTCCCGGAATACCCTTGGACTGCGAATAGCCGTGCGCATTGGGTTTCTGCGCAACTTCGCACAGCTTGTCGATCACATGCTGGGGGGGCGGATGATCGGGATTGCCCATACCGAGATCGATGATGTCCTTGCCCGCCTGACGCGCCGCATGCCGCATATTGTTCACTTCGGCGATCACATAAGGCGGCAATCGTCTGATACGGTAGAATTCGTCTGACATCGGGATCCCTGGCCCACTGTTCGGTTTCATGACATTGTCCTATTCGTGCGGCAGGCGCAATTGTGCAGGCGATGCTTGACGCAAGCATTTCATGTATGGATGAAACTTGCCATTCGGCACGCCAACAGCAGGCGCATTAACGCCAAGGGAGCCAACGATGCCCGGTGACGACGACACGCCAGACCCGTTCACCAACCTCTACGAAGGGCCGGCGAAGATGGTGCAGGCCTTTTTCGCCCCGATGGCGGCGATGCCGAGCCAGAATGCGCTCGCGCCGGAGGATGCGCAACATTGGGCAGATGTCGGAACGCGGCTGCAAACCCTGTGGCTGGAATTCATGACCGAACAGGCGAGCCACCCCGATGCGGCGTTGTCCTATCTCGATCCGACACGCTGGATGACGCTGGCTCAGGGCTGGTACAAGCAGATGCCGCTAACCGATCCCCGGAAACAGAAAGAATTGTGGGACGAAGGCTTCGCCCTGTGGCAACAAGTCCTCGGCGGCTTTGGCCTGTCCGGCGCAGGAGAGCATAAGCCCGACTTGCCTTACAAGGATCGCCGCTTTGCCGATGAGCGTTGGCGCAGCCATCCCGCCTTTGCGTTGATCCACCAGACCTATTTGTTCGTCGCCGAGCGGCTGAACGTCATGGTCGACGACATTCACGGCTTGTCCGATGACCAGCGCGAAAAACTGCGCTTCACCACCAAGGCGCTGATCGAGGCGGCAAGCCCGGCCAATTTCCCCTTCACCAATCCGGTGGTGATGGAACGTACGCTGGAAACGCGGGGCGACAATCTCGTCAGCGGGATGGAGCACATGCTGGCCGACATGAAGCGCGGGCAGCTCACCCACACCAAGCTTGGCGCTTTTTCACTTGGCGAGAATATCGCCACGACGCCCGGCAAGGTTGTGTTCGAAACCGAGCTGTTCCAGCTTATCCAGTACAGCCCGACGACCGAGAAAGTGCTGGAAACGCCGCTGGTGATCTTCCCGCCGTGGATCAACCGCTTCTACATCCTCGATCTCAATCCGAAAAAGAGCTTCGTCGCCTGGGCGGTCGATCAGGGGATCACCGTGTTCATGGTGAGCTGGAAGTCGGCCGACGCCAGCATGAAGGATGTGGTGTGGGACGATTACATTCGCGCCCAGATCGCCGCGATCGACCATATCCGCAAACGCCTCAAGGTGGAGCAAGTCCACGCGATCGGCTATTGCGTCGCGGGGACCACACTCGCCGCAACCCTGGCTATCCTTGCGCGCCGTGGCGAGGCGGACAAGGTTGCCAGCGCCACCTTCTTCACCGCGCAGGTCGATTTCGAAAAGGCGGGCGATCTGCTCAATTTCATCGACGACCAGCAACTCGCCGCGATCGAGACTTTATCGCCAGAGGGCTATCTCGACGGGCGCTACATGGCCGCCACCTTCAACCTGCTGCGCGGCACCGACCTGATCTGGAACTATGTCGTCAGCAATTACCTGTTGGGCGAAGACTATCCCGCTTTCGACTTGCTTTACTGGAACGGCGATACCACCAATCTGCCGGCCAAATGGCATCAGGCCTATCTGCGCGAGCTTTATCGCGACAACCGACTCGTCCAGCCGGATTCACTTCAGGCGGATGGCACGCCGATCGACCTGACGCGGATCGAGACGCCCACTTATATCCAGGCCGGGCGCGAGGACCATATCGCGCCTGCCGAAAGTGTCTGGCGGATTACCGATCATCTGCGCGGGCCGATGCGCTTTGTACTGGCCGGATCGGGCCATATCGCGGGTGTGGTCAATCCACCCGAAGCACAAAAATACCAGTACTGGACCAACGAAGGAGAGGCGCGCAGCCTGGAAGAGTTCAAGGCGGGTGCAATCGAGCATAAGGGTAGCTGGTGGCCTGACTGGGTCGACTGGCTCAAAGGGCAATCGGAATCGCTGGTCCCGGCCAAGGGCAAGCGCAAGCCCGGCGGCAAGAACGACACGGTGATCGAGGACGCTCCCGGTCGCTACGTCAAATCGCGCTGAGACAAGGCTCAATCTTAGCGCCTCCATTGTCCTAAGATTCCATCACCTTGCAATTATTGTGCGCTGCACAAAAAACGCTTGACGTTACGTCAGGAATGCCTATTTTGTGCACTGCAACAAAACCGCGAGGAATCGCATGGCCGATACCCAGTCCAAGATTGACGCTTCTGCCGAGAAGGCTTTTGCCGAGGCAGCGGAAAAGAAAACGGCTGAAGCCGCCAAGGCGCCACAAGCCGTAGTGACCGAGCAAGCGAAGCAGACTGCCAAGGCCAGTCCCTCACCGACCGGGAAACCGGTCGCGGTTAAGAAGCCGGTTGAGGCAGCAAAGCCTGCAACCACCAAGAAAAAAGTGAGCGCACCCAAGACTGCCGCAAAGAAGGTCCCGGTGCGCAAGCCAAAGATAAAGAAAGCCGCTGCTGCGAAACCCGTCGCGAAATCGGCTCCCACCAAACCGCTTACCGATACACCGATCAGCCAACTCAAGGAAAAGATCATGGCCACCGCCAAGACCACCGATTTCACCAAGACCTTCAAGGATGCGACGGCAGAAATGCAGAGCCGTATGAAGGCCGCCTATGAAAAAGGCACCGAAATGACCGCCGAAGTCACCGAATTCCACAAGGGCAACGTCGAAGCCTTCGTGGAATCGGGTAAGGTTCTCGCCAGCGGAATGCAGGACATGGGCCGCACCGCAATCGAAGAGCTCAAGACAGCTGCCGAAACCGCGACCGACGACGTCAAAAAGATGGCCGCCATCAAGTCGCCGACCGAACTGTTCCAGCTTCAGGGCGAAATCGCGCGTCGCAATTTCGACGCTGCCATGGCGCAGGGTTCGAAGAACGCAGAGCTGTTCATGAAGCTTGCCAACGACGTGTTCGCGCCGCTTTCGAGCCGCGCCAGCGTCGCTGCCGAAAAGCTGACCAAGGCCGCCTGAGCCTTGCGGATGCCGTAAGATGCTGATCGCGTCTGTTGCGGCAATCCGATCACGAAACAAGGGCTGGATGGCGGAAGCTGTCCGGCCCTTTTTCGTGAGTGGGTTAACCAACAAACAATACCAACCCGTCGCCAAATCCTTGCGCAGCGGCTTTGCCATACGATATTGGGGCGATGATGAAGCCATTCAGTTCCGCCTTGCCCAGCTATGACGACGCGCCGCGATGCGCGAATGACCAGAACGGTGACAGCGATACCGACAACCGGGTGGGCGTCGCCACCAAGACGCGTGCCAAGCCCAAGAAGCCAAGCCAGTACAAGGTGCTGCTCCTCAACGACGATTACACGCCGATGGAATTCGTCGTCATGGTGCTCAAGCGGTTCTTCCGCATGGACCTGGAGGAGGCGACGCGGGTCATGCTCCACGTTCACCAACGCGGCGTCGGGGTCTGCGGGATATTCCCTTACGAAGTCGCGGAAACCAAGGTAAATCAGGTGATGGATTTTGCCCGGCAGAACCAGCATCCGCTGCAGTGCACGCTGGAGAAGGCGTGATTGTTGCGATGCAGAATTGAGGGCATGACCGGCGGATGATTCCGCGCTAGGGCTGCCCAAGGTTTCCACAATTAACCACAGGCGCCCTTGTCCCGACTGCTTCCCAGTATCGACCGCTATGTCGCCCGGCTGGTGATCTGGCCGATGCTGGGCGTGTTCGCGCTGGCTGCCAGTCTGCTGACGCTCGACAAGATGCTCCGCCTGTTCCAGTTCGTCGCCGTTCAGGGCGGCCCGATCGGCGTGACCTTCAAGATGCTCGGCACGCTCATCCCGGAATATGCCAGCCTGGCCATTCCGCTGGGACTGATGCTCGGCGTGCTGCTGGCGTTCCGGCGCATGGCCGTGAACAGCGAACTGGACGTGATGCGCGCCGTGGGCATGTCCTACGGGCGGCTGCTGCGCGTTCCCTACATCATCACCGGGGTGCTGATGATGATAAATCTGGGGATCGTCTATTACGTCCAGCCGGTCAGCCGTTACATCTACGAACAACTCAATTACGAATTGCAGTCCGGCGCGCTGGGCGCTTCGATCCAGGTCGGCGAATTCACCACACTTGCCGACAAGATGGCGCTCAGGATCGACAAGAGCGAGGATCAGGGACGCAAACTCTACGGCATTTTTGCAAGGGTGAACGACGGCAAGGGCCAGGTGCTGTCGGTCTCCGCGCGCGAAGGCACGTTTCTGGCCACCAGCGACAATCCCAACACCATCATCCTGCGGCTGGTGGATGGCACAATCATCCAGAACACCGGCGATACGACACCGCGCGTGCTGACCTTTGCCCAGCAGGACCTGCCCATCGACCTTCCGCAAGTGGCCGCATTTCGCAAGCGCGGCAGTGCGGAGCGGGAATATATCCTGCCCGAATTGTTGCGGATCGGGTGGAGCAGCAGCACGCCAGAAGTGAAGCGAGATGCAAGCCAGGCGAGTTTCAATTTTCGCCTTGTCGAAGTGATGATGATGGCCTTGATGCCGCTGCTGGGCGTGGCGCTCGGCATTCCGCCCAAGCGATCGACCAGCGCGCTGGGGGTGTTCGTGTCGGTCGTGCTGGTGGTCGCCTATCACAAGGTCAACGAATATGGCGAAGGCCTCGCTGCATTGGGCAGGTTCAATCCGTTTCTCGCTTTGTGGGGACCGTTCCTGATCTTCGGCCTGCTGATCGTGTGGATGTACTGGCGCGTCGCGCACGTTCCTGGCGGACAGGCGATCGGCGCTCTTGAAGTCTGGTTCGCTAAGCTCGCCCGCCTTTTGAAAAAGTTTTTTCGTCGCCGCAACCGCGCAACACGAACCACCGATCTGGCAGCAGCGGAATAGGGTAGCTCCGGCACAATGCAGCTCGACTTCTTTCCCTCCCGAACTCTGACGTTCTATCTCGCGCGGCTATTCGTCACCCGCATCCTTGCTGTGCTGGTAATGCTGGTGCTGGTGCTGACCATGCTCGACCTCCTATCGGAAAGCGGGACCATCCTGCAGGTGGCGGGCAACGGACAGGCGCAGCTGTTCGCCTATGCGTCGCTGCGAGCACCACAACTGGCCAAGACCTTCCTGCCCTATTCCGTGCTGCTGGCGACGCTGATTACACTGGTCACCCTGAACCAGAACAGCGAGGTGGTTTCGATGAAGGCGGCCGGATTGTCCGCTCACCAGATCCTCGCTCCGCTGGTTCTTTCTGCGGTGGTAGTCGCCGGGGTCAGTTTCGCATTTAACGAGCGGGTGGTTACGCGGGCGACGGCAACCCTCAAGGCGTGGCAATCGGTCGATTACGGCCCAATGCCGACGGATACGGCCTTGAAGGCCAACGTCTATACCAGTGATGGCACCAACATCCTGTCAGCGGCCACCGTGCTCGGCACAGGCAACGCCATGCATATGCGGAACGTGACATGGTACAAGCGCAGCCCCGACGGCATGATCCAGCAGCAAATCCAGGCGCCCGAGGCTCGCTATGCAGCGCCCGGATGGTTGCTGACCAACGCTACAAGCTTCGAGGTACAAAGCGCTGCAACCACCGAGATACCCTCGGTCGTAGTCGGTAAGGATATTACGCCGCAGCAAGTCGATCTCGCCCGGGTCGATCCGGACAGTGAAAGCTTCTGGCACCTTACCCAATCGATCTCGCGCTACGAGGCCGCAGGCCGGCGCACCTCCGAATTGAAGGCGGTTTGGTGGCACAAGTTGTCCGGGCCGCTATCGGCAATCCTGATGCCCCTGCTCGGATCGGTGGCGGCCTTCGGTCTGGCACGTTCCGGCCAGGTGTTCGTCCGCGCACTGATCGGCATGGCGCTGGGCTTCGGTTTCTTCGTGATCGACACCGCCGCACTGGCGATGGGCGATTTCGGCGGTTATCCGCCATTCCTCGCCGCCTGGGGCCCTTTCCTGCTGTTCCTGATGATCGGCGAGACAGTGCTTATCCGCACCGAGGAATAAGAGCCGCGCTTCAGGGCTGGCGCGGTCGCATGGTGCTGCGCGCGATCCGCGCTACCAGCGTTGTCATTCCAGGATGGTTGGCTCCGAAATAGGTCGAGCCGTCACCCAATTCACGCGCCAGCCGACGATGCGCCTCGGGCAGGTCGTGATAGGGCATGCTCGGCATGAGATGGTGCAGCGCATGATAGCGCAGGCCAACCGGAGCCCAAACCTCCGCAACGACACCGGGCGGCGGGACATTGACGGAATCGAGGAATTGCGCGGTGACCGTCATGGGCTCGCCCTCGTTCTCCCACAGATGCGCCACCAGTGTGCGCAACTGGTTGAGAACGGCCGTGACCGAGACGACCGCGAGCGCGATCAGAAGCGGACGCCAGCCGATCGCCTGTGTGCTTGCCAGCAGCAACCACGCCCAGACCATGCCTAGCGTCTCCTGATAGAGCACGCGCGGTTTCAGTTCGCCTTCGGCTGCACGGCGGCGAAAATCGGGATTGATCGACAGCGCCGAAAAGCGCGACCAGGTCAGCCGCCTGACCGCCGGGATGATCGCGCCCAGCGGCACCAGCACGGCAAAGCGGAACAGCAAGGCGAAGGGCGCCAGCAGCGCAATCGCCACGAACAGCGGCAGGGACCACGGCTTCATCAGCGCGAGCGGGAGATATTCCGGGTCTTCCCGCGTGCCATAGCGCGTGCGCGCATGATGGAGCGTGTGGACCCCTTCGTACATGAACGATGGAGTCAGCAGCGGGATACCGACCAGCAGGTTCCAGCCAAGCCGAAACCCCGGCAGCGCATCGCGGTGGATGTGCGAAATCTCGTGAATGAACAGCAATGCGCGATAGAGCGACAGTGCCGCAAGCAAACCAAGCGCAACCACCAGAAGCGGCTGGTGCAGCAGGATCGCCCCCGCCAGTGCCGCATAGCCGATCGCCGCGGAACCCAGCATGTCGGGCCAGTAGATCGCGCCCCGCGCCTTGCCGAGGTCACGCGTCAGGTCGCGTGCCGCACGCAGCATCGCCTTGTCGTCAACGATCGACGCAAGGGATCGTTGACGGGTGTCCTGGCCGGGCTGACCGGTCACAATGGTCTGTTGCATCGTCATCGCAGAAGTTTCCGGTTAAAACCTATAGCAGATTGTATCGGGTGCAAGGAACAAAGGTCGCGCCGTGCTTGGCGCTTGACAAAATCTCGCATGGGCACACAGGGCTGGCTCCAAACTGAATGAGGTACCCTTCGTGACGCGCGAGCAAATAGTCATCCGCCCCGTTTCCGGCAAGTCCGGTCGTGGTGCCTTCGTCGATCTCGGTCGCTCTTTTGCTGCACGTGAGCCGCATTCGGTACCGCAATTGCGCTCCGAACAGCTCGAGCTGATCGATCCGGACAAGAACCCGTTTTTCGGCCATGCCACGGTCGACCTGCTGATCGCCTATCGCGGGGAGACCCCGGTCGGAAGGATTTCGGCGCAGATCGACCATCTCGCGCTTGAGATGCCGGCCGATCAGGGGTTCGGCCCCGGTACCGGCCTGTTCGGTTATTTCGATGCCGAGGACGAGGAAGTTGCCCATGCACTGTTGGCGGAGGCTGAGAAGCGCCTGCGCGAACGCGGGATGACACGCGTACTTGGTCCGATCTCGATGTCGATCTGGGAGGAACCGGGCCTTTTGGTCCGAGGACAGGATCACGCGCCAACGATCATGATGGGCCACCATCCGGCGCATTATCGTGCATGGATCGAATCCGCAGGCTACTCGCTTGCCAAGACGCTGCTCACCTATGAGCTGGACATCACCAAGGAATTCCCGCCGCTGATCCAGCGCATCGTCGCATCGGGCGATCGCAACAAGCGCATCACGATCCGACCGATCGATAAGTCGCGCTGGGCCGAGGAAGTGACAACCGTGCTCACCATCCTCAACGACGCATGGTCCGACAACTGGGGTTTCGTCCCTTTCACGCCCGAAGAGATCGCCTATGCGGGCAAGAAGATGAAGCCGATCATCCACCCCGATCTCAACATGATTGCCGAGGTGGAAGGACGCCCCGTGGCCTTCATGATGACTCTACCCGACATGAACGGGCTGCTGCGTCAGATCGACGGCAAGCTGTTCCCGTTCGGCTGGATCAAGCTGCTGGGCTGGCTGCGCAAGCCCAAGGGCACCGACATGCGGGTTCCGCTGATGGGTGTACTCAAGGAACTGCACAATTCGCGGCTTGCGAGCCAGCTTGCCTTCATGATGATCAGCCAGATCCGCCGCAACGCAAACGCGCGTTATAGCAGTTCGCGCGGCGAAATCGGCTGGATCCTCGATGACAATCAGGGGATGGTAGCGATTGCCGATGCGATCGAGAGCACGGTCAATCGCGAATATGTGATACTCGAAAAAACCCTGTAATCTCTCGTAGCGCCCACGGACCGGCGCGGCGCACAATTGGAACCGAGTGTCGCGAGAGGGATTGGATTCGGTGCAGGACTGCGACGAAGCAGTCCGTGCATTATCGAGGGCTGGATGGACAAGGAAACTACAGTTTCAAGCAAGGCATCCGCCCTGCCAAACCACGTGCTGGTGATCGAGGACGATCCGGTACTGGTAATGGCCATTGAAGACAGTCTTCGCGAAGCAGGTGTCACCCGGATCGAGTTCAGCCCGACGACCGATGGCGCACTCGAAGCGATGAAACACGCCCGACCCGATGCGATTGTGCTCGACATCCATCTTGCCGACCGGGCCGATGGCTGGGCGATAGCGGAGCTTGTTCGGGATCTCGGACCCGATCATCCACGCATCATCTTCTCTACCGGGGCGCCGGAGGATATTCCCGATCATATCGCTGTGCTTGGAACCGTGCTGGAGAAACCCTACCGACCCGAATCGTTGATCGATTTGCTGCGGACACCGAAACGACGCGGCATAGTCGATCGGTTGCGTGGCGCGCTGCGCTGAGGAACAACGGGCAATTTCAAACCCGATAGCACGTCGATGCCATCAGCCTTCTGCCAGCCTGTCTTGGAATACCGATAGTTCCGAAGAAAAAAGGCCTCCGTTCTTTTGAACGGAGGCCCTTCGGGATCGTATCACCAGCCGCTTGGACGGGAGGGGGGTCTCGGCGGTGACACTGGCATAATGACCGGCCGGAAGGCTGGTTCCCCGGCGCGAAGAAAAAAGCAAAAAAAATTGCTAACCGGCGAAACAGGCTCAGATAAATGGCCGAGGGCGCAGTTTTGTGCGTTCAAACTGTGCGAAATCGATTGCTGCCTCAAGATCGGGCACTCGGATCTCTCCCTGCCTCCAGAACACCAGCCCATCACGTTCAAGCGATTTGATCGTGCGATTGGTATGCACCAGCGAGAGACCGAGCATATCGGCAATCTGCGTCTGGGTAATCGGAACCGTGAGCGTATCGTCATGTTCGGCCATGCAGGTTCCAATGGCACGCTCCAGCAACCACACCGCGAGATACGTCACTCGCTCTTTCGCCGAACGCCGCCCGAGCGCCACAATGTGCTCTTCGAGCGCGGTTTCCTCCTTCGCACCAAGCCAGGTTATGTCATAACCGAGCCGTGGCTGTTTCACGATCAGGTCGAAGAACTGGTTGTGATCGAACACGCACAGGCGCGCCGGCAGCAAGGCTTCGACAGTATGGCTGGCCGGTTCGTCGAACATTCCCTGCAAGCCGATCAGATCGCCCGGAAACATGAAATTGACGATCTGCCGTCGTCCGTCTTCGAGCGAGCGATAGCGGATCATTATCCCTTCCATGACGGTATAAAGCGCCTTGCGCTCACTATCCTGGCGCAGGACGGTTTCGCCACGATCGGCGATCACCTCCCCTCGCTTGAAGGTGTCGATAAATTCCAGTTCCTGCTGGCTGTGCTTGCGCAAGCCGGGACATGCCAGCAACGGGCATGAAGTGCATGGGAAGGGTTGTCCGACGTTTAGCATGATTGATCCCTGTTCCCCCTTTTCGGGCTCTACAGAGAAACAATCGCAGACCGGTTGTCAATTACATGTGAGTGCCGCAAGGTACGCCGGAACTATCGCGGCAAAGCTGCGTTGAGGCTGCGCATTACCAGAAGGGGTCTTCATGTCGCTTGGTGAACAGATTGCCAAAAACCTGCCTTATCTCCGCCGCTACGCCCGCGCCCTCACCGGGTCGCAGGCAACCGGTGACGCCTTTGTTCGCGCCACGCTCGAAGCGGCGCTTGCCGACGAACAGCTAAAGGCATCGCTCGATGGCGGACGGGTGCCACTCTACAGAGCCTTCAATAAGGTCTGGAGCAGCGCCTATCTCGAAGTATCCGATGTCCAGAGCGGATCGGGAGCGCATGAGGATGCAGCCAATGGTCGGCTGAAATCGATCACTCCGCTTAACCGCCAGGCATTGCTGCTGACCACGCTGGAAGATTTCTCGATTGCCCAGACTGCCGAGATCATGGAACTGGATGCAGAGAAGGTCGAAGCCCTGGTGCAGGAAGCGGTGGCGGAAATCGACCGCGAAACCGCGACCAGCGTCCTTATCATCGAAGACGAGCCGCTGATCTCGATGCAATTGGAAGATCTGGTTCAATCGCTCGGCCATGAAATCTGCGGTACTGCTGCGACACGCACGCAGGCACAGCAGGTGGTGACCGAGAAAACCCCCGGCCTGGTACTTGCCGATATCCAGCTTGCCGACGGTTCGTCGGGCCTCGATGCGGTCGACGATATCCTTGCAATCGGTTCCGTCCCGGTGATCTTCATTACGGCCTATCCCGAGCGCCTGCTGACCGGCGACCGGCCCGAACCGACCTATCTCGTCACCAAGCCGTTCCAGGAACAGACGGTGCGTGCGGCGATCAGCCAAGCTCTGTTCTTCGGGTCGAGCCGCCCGCTCAACTGAGAAGATACACAGGATTACGGGGCCGCCGGGAACAGTCGTTTCCGGCGGCTCTTTTGATGCCGGTCAGGATCGTGCCCGGATCGCGAAGGCGCTGGGTTGGCGCACCGGAACCAGCAAAGTGCAACGCACACCTTCAGGCGCGAACACCAGATTGACCGGGTGGCGCAGTTCGTGCGCCACGATCTTTTCGATCAGGTCGGTACCGAAACCGCGCGAACGTTCGCGCGGTACGCTGGGCCCGCCGCTTTCGACCCATTCTATCCGTGCGAGATCGTCCTCGGTTGTCTCCCAGGTGATCGAAACCTTGCCGCCCGCTTGGCTTAGCGCACCGTATTTCGAAGCGTTCGTAGCCAGCTCGTGCAACGCCAGGCCCAGAGACAGCGCATCATTGGGCGCTAGCTCGACATCCGGCCCGCTGGTCTCCAGCGCGCCGTCCATCCCTTGCGCATAAGGTGCCAGCTCGGCTTTGGCGACCGCCGCGATAGGAGTGGTTCCCCACTCGGATTGGGTCAACAGGTCATGCGTCGCCGACAGCGCGCGGATGCGTCCGTCAAGGCCATCGGCATATTCATCGAGGGTGGTGGCACGACGGCGCGTCAGCGTGGCGATCGACAGCACATTGGCCAGCGTGTTCTTGACCCTGTGGTTGAGTTCCCGCGTCAGCGAATTGCGGATCGAGTTCTGCTCCGCAAACCAGTCCAGCGCACGCTGGTCTTCCAGCGCCTGCTGGGTCAGTAAGCGCGATACGATCATCAGCAAGCTTGCGACCGCCAGACCGAACAGAAGAGTAATCATCGACAGCAACGACAGCGACCCATCGCGCGACGAAGTGATGACCAATGTCATCGGACGATGGGCAAGATTGAAACGTTGCGTAACCGAGGCCTCACCCTTCCCCGGACCGGCTATTTTGGCCAGCAGGTGATCGTTCTCGCCCCCATCATACAGCGCCGCGCCCATCCCGTTCAAATCCACCTGCTCGGTGGCCGAAGACAGAAACCCGGGCGCGCTGTACGGGCTGTAAATGAAGCCCTTGAGGACACTCTTTTTCCCCACTTCCTTGAACACCGGCATATAGACGATGAAGCCAGCGTCCTTGCCCGAACCTTCTTGCACCAGGGTGATGGGGCCGCTCGCAGTCGGATGCTCGCTCGCTTGGGCGGCGTTCATGGCGACTCGCCGCGTCTGCTCGGAATACATATCGAAACCAATCGCCCTGTGGTTGCGATGTGTTTCAGGTTCCAGATAAAGCACCGGAACCGCCCTTGAGCGGGGCATGGTTGCCAGAGCAGGATGGAATGCCAAGTCGTTGCCGTAAAGCTCTTGCAACTGCCGGTTGAACGCAGGCACGTCATCCGGGCCGATTACAGGCGCCCAGCCCAATCCTTCCGCTCCGCGATAGTCCGAATCGAAGCGCATTTCCGAAACGAAGCGGCGGAAGATGCCTACATCGACGAAATCCTGCATGGAAAACAAGGCTGCGCCTGCGCGCAGGTAAGATGAATTGACCGATGCGCGCCGCTCGAGCGCCGAGGTCAGTGCCAGTGCCGTGCGGCTCATCAACGCCTGGTCGCGCTGACGTTCCCCGCGTTCGATCGAGAACACGCCCAAGACCGTTATCGCGAGCACCAACAGGAATATGACCAGCGGAAGCGAGCGCGGATGCTTAACCAACCATCTGCGCGATATCGAATTCCTAGAGGAGCGTTCTCCCGTCAGCGTATCATCCCCGTTTATCACCGCATTGCCCGCTCGCGGGCAAATACGACCTAAATCTACCCGCCATGCGAGACAACCATACCGCTGCGGGAACCAAGCGCGGGCTGCTTCGTTCCCAAAAACTCATCGGGACGGTATAAGATGCCGCCACGACGAAGACGTCGATGGCAGCTTGAGGGACTATTGGCCTTTAAATGACTGCAAAGAAAGAAAAGGACGGCAAGCCCGTGCAGCCGGAGCAACGCACCACTTCGCCCAAGCCTGCAGAGATGCCCGGATGGGCGGCAGGCCTGCGGCGTCTGTATGATTCAGTCGTGGATGAGGAAATCCCCGATAATTTTCGCGATCTGATTTCCAAGCTGGATAAAGACGACTGATGTCTGCCCAGACTCGAACGGCCTCCGAGAAGGCTGACTTTAAACGCGAACTCACCGAAGTCGTGCCGCATTTGCGCGCGTTTGCCCGCGGTCTTTGCGGACGCGCCGACATGGCCGACGATCTGGTGCAGGAAGCGCTTCTCAAGGCGTGGGCGGCGCAGGAGCGGTTCGAGCCGGGCACGTCCATGCGCGCCTGGACCTTCGTGATCCTGCGCAATGCCTACCTCACGGACATGCGGCGCAATCGCTTCCGCGGCGAATATGACGAGAATGTCGCCGAGCGTATCCTCACCGCGCCCGCCTCACAGGAAGAACCGATCCACCTGTCCGACCTGCATCGTGCGCTGCTGACGCTGCCGCCCGAGCGGCGCGAAGCGTTGTTGCTGGTCGGTGCCGGAGGGTTTTCCTATGAGGAAGCGGCCAATATCTGCGGCTGTGCCGTCGGCACGATCAAGAGCCGGGTTGGCCGTGCCCGAGCCGCTCTCAATTCCATGCTGGCGGATGGCGCAATCCCGCAAAGGTCGCTCGAAGACGATGGCGCGCATCGTGCCATCCTCGAAGAGCTTGAGGACGTGGCCGCAGGCAATGGTTCCTCTGCCAGGCCCTAGGTCCGCGCTGTGATGGCCACCGGCCCCACACTGGATGACCAGCCCGATCCGGCACCCGAGGTCGAGGTGACCACGCGCCATGGTTTGGCGGAGCAGGAATTGCGCCTGATCTCGGCGCTTGCGGTCATCCTTGGGCTGGGCCTGTTTTTCGCATTGCCCTTTGTGTTGTCGATCGGATCGGTGGTGTTCTTGCCGGTGACCGCAGCTCTGGTGCTTACGGTTGTCTTGTCTCCGCTTGCCGACAAGCTCGCCGCCCTTGGTTTACCCAATGTCGTAGCGAGTTTTATCGCCATGCTGATCCTGATCGCGATCATCCTGTTCGGCCTCGCGCTAATCCTGCAACCGGCGATTGCCCTGTTCGATCAGGTGCCCGAACTGATCAGCCACGTCGGGCATCGGTTCAACGAATTGCAGGACAAGTTTGCCTGGCTGTCACGCATCAACACCCAGCTCAGCGATCTTCTCAGCCATCGCAGCCATCGCGAAGTGGTGCTGGCCAGCCCTACGCCGCTCGAAACCATTGCCATCGCCACGCCCAGCGTCATAATCGAAATCGTGCTGACGCTGCTTATGGCCTTCTTCATGGTCGAAGCGCGCGTGCGCATGCGCCAGAAGCTGCTGCTCGGTCGCACGTCTTTCGGATCGAGCATCAAGGCGGCTCGGGTGATGCGTGAGATACAGGATCGCGTCGCGTCCTATATCCTGACCGTCGCACTGATCAATGTCGGGGTCGGGATCATCGTCGCAACCGGTGCCTGGCTGTTCGGGCTGGAAGCGCCGATCATGTGGGGTGGTCTCGCCGCCCTGCTCAATTTCATACCTTATGTCGGCCCGGCGGCAATGGCCGTTGTGCTGGGCGTATTCGGCATCGGATCGACCGAAACGATCTTTCCAGGCCTGTTCCCGGCAATGGCCTATCTCTGCCTTCATGCGGTCGAGGCCAATTTCATCACCCCCTCGATTCTGGGTGCGCGTTTCACCGTCAATCCGTTGCTGATCCTGATCGCATTGAGCTATTTTTCGTGGATCTGGGGTGTGATCGGCGCGCTGCTCTCGGTGCCGATACTGCTGATCCTGACCGCGCTGTTCGACCACATCGGCCACCCCAACCTGATCGGCTTTGTCTTCGGCGAACCGCTGTTTGCCAGCAATCCTTTCGATCCACCCGGGGAGAATTCCGGCGAGTCATCGGCAGAATTCCAGAATCCCGAAGCCCGACGGCAATAGGCCCGCCCCGCGCCATGCGGGACGGGCCTGAAGTATTTCCATTCGTCCGGACCAAGCCCGGAGCTTGGATCAGGCGGGATATTGCCAGGTCGTCCCGCGCGCTAGGTTCTGCGAAGCGAAGGCCCAGTTGAGCTTGCTTCCGATCACCGCCTCGAGATATTTCGGGCGAGCATTCTGGTGATCGAGGTAATAGGCGTGCTCCCACACGTCGATGGTAAGCAGCGGGTTGAAGTCCTTGTCGGCCAGCGTGTCCCCATCGTGGGTTTCCTCGATCGACAGCTTGCCGTCTTTCTCGGCCAGCCACACCCAGCCACTGGCGAAGTGACCCGCACCGCGTTCCGCAAGCTTCTTCTTGAGATCGTCAATTGAGCCGAAAGCATCCTCGATCATTGCCTTGAGTTCATCGGAAGCGCTGCTTTCCTCGCCGGCCAGCGAATTCCAGTAAAACCCGTGGTTCCAGCTTTGCGCAGCGTTGTTGAAAAGGCCCTGATTCGAGCCACGCGCCGCAGCGATGATGTCTTCGAGCGACTTGTCGGCAAGCTCACCACCATCGATCGCGGCATTGGTCTTGTCGATGTAGGCCTGATGATGTTTCCCATGGTGGAAGCTCAACGTCTCGGCAGAAATCGCCGGGGCCAGAGCGGTGTCGTCATAGGGGAGGTCGGTCAGTTTGAAGGCCATTATACAGGATCCCTTTGGCTGAAGTGAAACTTTAGACTACTTTACCTCAACGCCCTGTCGCCGCATCAGTTGCAAAGCAAGCAGCGAAAGGTTTCGTGCAGCCGATAAAGCGCGCCTTTCCCCTTCCCATCTTTCTCCTGCGCCGTCAAAAAGCCCACGTATTTTCGAGGAACGTAATAGCATGGATCGCAAATTCTTCGGCACCGACGGCATTCGCGGCCGGACCAATACGGAAAAGCTGACCGCTGCCACTGCAATGAGCGTGGGCATGGCAGCTGGCGCACATTTCCTGCGCGGCACGCATCGCCATCGCGTGGTGATCGGCAAGGATACCCGTTTGTCGGGCTACATGATGGAAAGCGCACTGGTCGCAGGTTTCACCAGCGTCGGCATGGACGTCATCATGACCGGGCCATTGCCGACTCCGGCAATCGCCATGCTCACCCGCGAAATGCGCGCCGACCTCGGCGTGATGATCTCCGCCAGCCACAATCCTTACGAGGACAACGGCATCAAGCTGTTCGGCCCGGACGGTTTCAAGCTGTCGGACGAGGACGAGCTGGCAATCGAGGCTCTGATGGTCACCGATCCGCAACTGGTCGATGCCTCACGTGTGGGGCGCGCACGCCGGATTGAGGATGCACGTGGGCGCTATATCCATGCGGTCAAGCAATCGGTCGGCAGCGATATCCGCTTCGACGGGCTGAAGGTCGTAGTCGATTGCGCCAATGGCGCCGCCTATCAGGTTGCGCCCGAGGCGATCTGGGAACTGGGCGCCGAAGTCGTCGCCATCGGTGACGAGCCCAATGGCACCAACATCAACGCCGGAGTCGGTTCGACCGCGCTGGATGCGGTCAAAGCCAAGGTCGTGGAAACCGGTGCGCATGTTGGGCTGGCACTCGATGGCGATGCCGACCGCCTGATCGTGGTCGACGAAAACGGTGAGACGGTCGACGGCGACCAGCTGATGGCGCTGATCGCCACCAGGATGCTTGAAAAGGGGCAGTTGCGCGGCGGCGGCGTGGTCGCAACGGTGATGTCGAACCTCGGCCTAGAGCGTTATCTTGTGGGGATCGGCCTGTCGCTCGAACGCACCAAGGTGGGTGACCGCTATGTGCTCGAACGGATGCGCGAGGGCGGCTTCAATGTCGGCGGCGAGCAATCGGGTCACATGATCCTGCTCGACTATGGCACTACGGGCGATGGGTTGGTGGCCGCCCTCCGCGTGCTTGCCAGCATGGTCCGTTCGAACAAGCGCGCCAGCGAGTTGCTGCATCTGTTCGATCGGGTACCGCAGGTGCTCAAGAATGTGCGTTATGAAGGCGGCAAGCCGCTCGACGAAGCCAGTGTACAGGCAGTCATCGCCGAGGCCGAAGCCAGCCTTGCAGGATCGGGTCGGCTGGTCATTCGCCCTTCCGGCACCGAGCCGGTGATCCGCGTTATGGCCGAAGGCGACGATCAGACGCGCGTGGAGGCGGCGGTCGATGCGATATGCGCGGCGGTGAAGGCGGTCGCCTGATGCTGGAGATGCGTCCCGACTGCGAACGCTGCGGTGTCGACCTTCCTGCCGAAGCGCCCGGTGCCTTCATTTGCAGCTTTGAATGCAGCTTCTGCACCGACTGTGCGGATGCACTCGACGATCTGTGTCCCAATTGCGGGGGCGAGTTGGTCGACCGGCCAACCCGCGCTGCGCGCCTGCACGGTGAATTCCCGCCTTCGCGCGAACGGCGCCACAAGGCATGAGCAAATCGCCACCACGTATTCTTTCCATCGCCGGGTCGGACAGCTCGGGCGGCGCGGGCATTCAGGCCGATATCAAGACTATCACCATGCTGTCGGGTTATGCGATGACCGCGATAACCGCTGTGACAGCGCAGAACAGCATCGGCGTGCAGGCCATCGCCCCGCTCTCCCCCGATATGGTCGCCAGCCAAATCGGAAGCTGCATTGCGGACATCGGCGCCGATGCAATCAAGATCGGGATGCTGCACGATGCCGGGATCGTCGCGGCGGTGGCCGAAACGCTGGCCGAAATCGATGCGGACGTGCCAATCGTGCTGGACCCGGTGATGATCTCGACCAGCGGCGCGACTTTGATCGCCGCCGATGCGATTGCCGCTCTGCGAGACAGATTGTTCGCACGCGCCACGCTCATCACCCCGAATTTGCCCGAGTTGGAACACCTCGTCGCACGCAAGCTCGAAAACACCGATCAGGTGCGCGATGCGGCAGCCGAGCTATCGCAGGCCCACGGCTGTGCGGTGCTGGCCAAGGGCGGGCATACCGCCGACGCGCGGATCATCGATATCCTCATGCCCGCCAGCGGGCGTGCAGTACAGTTCGACAATCCCCGGATCGACACACCGCATACCCATGGTACGGGCTGTACGCTGTCCTCCGCCATCGCCACGCTTTTAGCGCATGGCCAGCCGCTCGAACATTCGGTCGAGCTGGCGGGCAATTTCGTGCGCCGCGCGATGCGCGAAGCTCCGGGCTTCGGCGCAGGCAACGGCCCGATGGGCCATCAGGCCGTGCGCAGCTAAATAGAATACCGAAAGAGGGCCGGGCGAAGTCCCTCGCCCGGCCCGTTCACATCAGTTCGGTTTGCCGCTGTTGGCGATAGCCACCGCCTTGTCGAGCCGGTCGGCGTAGTCGTTGAGCACCGCCGCGGTCTTCACCACATAGGCGCGCGCATCGTCCCAGCGCCGCTGCTCGATCGCCTCGCGCACGCCCGGCAGCGTCTTGGCGCCATAGCCTGTCAGCGTGCCCGGCGCATAGACGAGGTTCTTGAACCACGGCCGTCCCGGCAGGCCCGCGGGATCGATCAGCGACTGGTCGATCGATCGCAATTGCGCGTCGACCCTAGCGCGCACTGCAACAGGCAGCGCGTCATACCCACCCAGCATCGCATCGGCGGCATGGGCCGACCGCTCGAGCCGGTCGGCCGCATCCTGCAACGGCAGCAGGTCGATCAGCGGGGTGATCCCTTTGTCCGGTGGCGCGGTGGTCGGATCCTGGTGCAGCGAGGCAAGCTTGAACACACCCTCCCCCGTCAATTCCTTGAGCTCGCGATCACGCTTACGTTGTGCTTTCGCCAGATCGCCCAGTTCGCCGACATAGCGATCCACGGTTGCGGCAAAACTCGAATAGATTGCGGGCACCCTGTCGGCATCGGCAGCGGTCAACACCATGTGCCCGACCACTTTCGATACCGCAGCACCATATTGCATTCCCGGATCGTCGAATTCCATTACATGATGGAAGCTGTCGTACACCGAGTGATAGGACCCGCCCTGCATGTCCTCGCCGCCAAATCCGGTGTCGATTGTTGCGATGCCAAGATGCTGGAAAAACGCCGAATAATCCGACCCGGAACCCAAGGCATAGAGCGGCAGGTCACCGCCCGACTTGGCCGCAGAATAGAGCCAGGGTTCGACACTGCCCGGCGTCTCGTAGTGATCCGCCAGAATACGCGCACGCGATCGGTCGACCACCGAAACGCCGGTCTGCGGATCGGTAACGTCTCGCGCTGCGGCATTGGCGAAATGCTGCAGCTCGTGGCTGCCGCCCGCATACCAGTACCCGCGTCCCGGATTGTCGGTGTTGATGTAGAGGATCGCCTTATCCTTGAGCTCGGCAGCATGCTCCTCAACCCATTCGGTCGAGCCGATCAGCCCCGGCTCCTCCGCGTCCCAGCTGGCGTAGACGATCGTGCGCTTGGGCCGCCAGCCGCTCTTGTAGAGCGCGCCCAGTGCCTTGGCCTCGCTCATCAACGCGACCTGTCCGGCGAGCGGATCTGACGCGCCGAACACCCAGCCATCGTGGTGATTGCCGCGGATCACCCACTGATCGGGCCAGACCGAACCGGGCAATTTGGCGATCACGTCATAGACCGGCTTCAATGACCAGTCGGACTTGACCGCGAGATGGACCTTGACCGCGTCGGTACCGCCCCAGTGATAAGCCATGCCCAGCCCGCCGCGATCCTTGCCGGTCACCACCGGACCTTCCAGCTTCGCGATAATCTTCGCTGCATCTGCGTAGGAAATCGGCAGCGCGGGGATCTTGAGGATTACCTTGGCTTCCGCGCGCGTCAGCCGCTTGGCATCCGCGGTTGCGCCGACCCCCGGAGTCAGCGGATCGCCGGGATAGGTGGTCATGTCCTCGACCGAGCCGCGCTGCACACCATGTTCGGGCCGCGCGCCGCCGCGAGGATAGGAATCGCCGGTAGCATAGCCGTCGTTCGCAGGGTCGGAATAGATCAGGCAGCCGACCGCGCCATGTTCCTGCGCCAGCTTGGGCTTGAGTCCGCGCCAGCCACCGCCATAGCGAGCCAGCACGATCTTGCCCTTCACGTCGATCCCACGTCGGGCAAGCGCCTCGTAATCCTCGGGCATTCCGTAATTGACGTAGACGACCGGTGCAGTGACGTCTCCGTCGCCCTGATAGATAAGGTAGGGTGGCAGAGCGCCTGCTGTGTTCGAGGATGTCGCATCACCGGCCACTGCCGGCTCCTGCCCGCCGAGCGTCACCCGTTCGGGCGTGATCATTTCGACCTTGGTCGAAATCGGAGTGGGATAAAGCGCATGAAACGTCTCGATATGCGCATCCCAGCCCCATTTCTTGAACAGGGCGAGCTGCATTTCCGCGTTGGCCTTGTCGTGCGGGCTGCCGACCTGATTGGGAGCGGAGGACATCTCCTTGAGCCATGCGACCTGATCGGCGGGATCGATCATCGCATCGAAGCGCGCCTCGATAGACGCATTGTCATCTGCATGAGCAGCAACACGTGGCGCCGCGTCGAGCGGCAGTGCCGCTCCCGCAGCCATTGCGGTACTAGCGAGCAAGGCCGCCCAAAAACCTATCCTGTTCATATTGCCCCGAACCTTCCCTGTTGCCCTCCAGTGAGAGCCTTAGGCCCGGCAGGAAGCGACTGTCAAAACCTGTCGGAGCGAAAACCAGCGAGGGGGAACGGCTGTTTGAACCGGGTCAGAGTTCGTAAAAATCCGCTATATGATCCCACGCGTCCTCGGCCGTTTCGCACCAGTGGAACAGTTCGAGATCCTTGCGGTTGATCGTTCCCTCATCGGCCAGAGCTTCGAAGTCGATTACCCGGGTCCAGAAATCCTTGCCGAACAGCAGGATCGGCATCGGCTTCATCTTGCCGGTCTGAACCAGCGTCAGCAGCTCGAAGAACTCGTCAAATGTACCGAAGCCGCCCGGGAACACTGCCACCGCCTTGGCGCGGAGGAGAAAGTGCATCTTGCGCAGGGCGAAATAGTGGAACTGGAAGCTGAGATAGGGCGTCACATACGGGTTTGGCGCTTGTTCGTGCGGGAGGACGATATTGAGCCCGAGGGATTCCGATCCCGCGTCACTCGCCCCCTTATTGGCCGCTTCCATGATTGATGGTCCGCCACCGGAGCAAATAACGAACTGGCGCTTGCCGTCCTGAACGATCCCCTTCTCGCTCACCATCCGCGCGAGATTATAGGCTTCGGTATAATATTTTGACTTTGCAGCGAGGTTTTCGACCACTCGCCGGTCTTCCTCGGGCAAATCCTTCGCGCTGGCGAGCGCTTTATCGACCGCATCCGGCGGCGGGATGCGCGCGGAACCATAGATGACCAGTGTCGATCCGACGCCCGCTTCTTCGAGTAGCATTTCCGGCTTGAGCAATTCGAGCTGGAAGCGCACCGGGCGCAATTCGTCGCGCAGCAGGAAGTCGGTGTCGCGATAGGCGAGCCGGTAGGCCGGATGCATCGTCTGAGGTGTTTGGGGCGATTTCTTTTCGACGAAATCTGCTTCTTCGTCGGCAGGATAGAACTTGCGCGCAGCAAGCGCGCTCTTTTCTTCTTCGGTCATTCAGGCGTCGATAGGAGCGAGATTTGCACCCCGCAAGCCGGAAACGGCGGGTCTTCGCTGCCTGCTGCACGTCGCAGCACGGCATGTAACACGATTACGCAAAGGCACAATCGCCGTTAGCACTGAAATCAAAGGAAAAATTGGATGCCCCGTGAGGATTCGAACCTCAATTGACGGAGTCAGAGTCCGTAGTCTTACCATTAGACGACGGGGCATCTGGACCGGCGATCATCAGCCGGGAAGGCGCGGCACTTAAGCGCGCGGCCCGGCAAGGTCAAGAGAAGCCGAGCCACTAGCGGGGTGAAACCCTTGCCCTGCACGTCACGCCGCACTAGCATCGTGGTCAGGTCTTCGCGCCACAAGATTGTAGCGCGGCAAGGAAAACAAGAAAGTACCCCGCATGGCGGATGTTTCACCGCCGGACAACAAAAGAGGGGCTGAACGCAAGAAGGGCGGCACGTCCGGCACTGTAGCCGATTTCCGCTACAAGCGTCCTTCCCAGCCCAACCAGCGCAAGCAGCCCACCCAAAGGCGGTCGGGCGCACAAGATTCGCGCAATTCGAAATCCTTTCGAGCGAACGACAAACGGCAGGCGTTCGCAGCGCTTGATCTTGGCACCAACAATTGCCGCTTGTTGATCGCCCGGCCCTCCGGTGAAAATTTCACTGTGATCGATGCATTCAGCCGGGTTGTGCGGCTGGGCGAAGGCCTCGCCGCGAGCGGTAAACTGTCCGATGCAGCGATGGAACGAACCCTCGCCGCGCTGCATGTTTGTGCGGAGAAGCTAAAGCGGCGCAATGTCCACCTGGCGCGTTCGGTTGCGACCGAGGCCTGCCGTCGGGCCAGCAATGGCGCGGAATTCATCGCCCGGGTACGCGAGGAAACCGGCATCGCACTCGATATCATCTCCGCCCAGGAAGAGGCGCGGCTTGCGGTGCTGGGCTGCCATATCCTGCTTGAGGACGGCGAAGGCCCCGCTGTAGTGTTCGACATCGGCGGTGGCTCGACCGAGCTGGTGCTCATCGAACCGGGCGGTCCGGTCCCGCGCATCCTCGACTGGCTGAGCGTGCCCTGGGGAGTTGTGTCCCTGACCGACAGCGTTGCCCCACCCGGAGGAACGGACGAAGATCGGCGTGCCCGCTATGCTTCGATGCGCAAACTGGTGGACGACAGCTTCGCACCCTTCGTCGAACGCGTGGCTCCGGTCGCCGAACAAGCCAGTCATGTACGGCTGCTCGGGACCAGCGGGACAGTCACCACGCTCGCCAGCCTGCACCTCGAGCTCCCCCATTATGATCGCCAGGCCGTGGACGGGTTGATTGTGCCCAGCGACAATATGCGCGAAATTTGCCAGCGTCTGGCCACGATGAGCGCTTCCGAACGCAAGACGGTTCCCTGCATCGGTGAGGATCGCGCACGCATGGTTGTGGCCGGGTGCGCAATCCTCGAATCGATCCTCGATATCTGGCCTGCACGCGATCTTGCCGTGGCGGATCGCGGCATTCGCGAAGGGATACTGCGCAGCCTGATCGCAGCCGATTCGCAAGGCCAGCAAACGCGCGCCGAAATCCAGAACCAGCGAGACGACACATGAGCCGCGCCGGTCGCAATCCGGATAAGCGCGTCAAGACGGCGCGCGGCAGGACGGCCTCCTCGGTCCGCTGGCTGGAGCGCCAGCTCAACGATCCCTATGTCAAACAGGCCAAGGCTGACGGGATGCGAAGCCGTGCGGCCTACAAGCTAATCGAACTGGATGAGAAATTCTCTATCCTCAAGGGCGTGACGCGAGTGGTCGATCTCGGCATTGCCCCCGGCGGCTGGAGCCAGGTCGTGCGTCGCCGCCTACCTAAGGCATCAGTCGTCGGGATCGATCTGCTGCCGACCGAACCAATCGATGGCGTGACGATTTTCGAGATGGATTTCATGGCCGACGATGCGTCGGCCAAGCTGGAGGCAGCGCTAGACGGACCGCCCGATCTCGTGATGAGCGACATGGCCGCCAACACGGTCGGTCACAAACAGACCGATCACCTGCGGACGATGGGGCTGGTCGAAGCTGCCGCGTGGTTCGCGATCGAAACTTTGGCCGAAAATGGGAGTTTCCTCGCCAAAGTCCTGGCCGGCGGCACCGACACCGAGCTGCTGGCTTTGCTCAAACGTCACTTCCGTACCGTCAAACACGCCAAACCACCCGCGAGCCGCAAAGGCTCGTCGGAGTGGTATGTGATTGCGCAAGGGTTCAAGGGCCGCGTCGAAGCGAACTCCGATTAGGCCCAAACCGATCAGGCTTTGGGTGCGGCGTCCTTTGCGGCGGCAGGCGCATCGCTGGCTTCCGCTGCCGGGGCAGCGCTGCCATCGGCAGCAGGCGCGGCGTCACCCTTAGCGTCCGCAGGCTTGCCATCCTTCGACGCATCGGCAGCTGGCGCGGCTGGTGGAGGAAATGCCGGGCCGCCGCCATTCGCCTTGAGGTAGGCGATGACATCTGCACGATCCTGAGGATTGGAAAGACCCGCGAAGCTCATCTTGGTGCCCGGTGCAAAGCTGCGCGGGCTGGTCAGCCAATGGTCGAGGTTCTCGTATGTCCAGTTGCCGCCATGACCGGACAGAGCGCTGGAGAACGCAAAGCCGTTCTTGCCCTCGCCCATCGGTACACCGACCGTGCCATAGAGGTTGGGCCCGATCCCATTGGGGCCACCCTGATTGATCGTGTGGCACGAGGTGCACTTGGCAAAGACCTTCTCACCCTTGGACACATCGGCACTGGCCAGCACAGTACCCAGATCGTAAGTCGGCTTGCCCGAGTCGCCACCCTCTGCGGCACCTTCAATGAAATAGCCCATCTTCTTGGGCGCTTCCGGTTTGTCAGCCTCGAAATAGAGCCCGCTGAAGATCGACGCGCCGAGCGCAACGATACCAGAGAACAAGACCCAACCAGCAGCAGTGTTAAAGCGATCGTCCATGCGTGATTGCCCGCGAGAATGCGTCCCCCATAAATTTCGAAGATCGCTCTAATGGGGCTTGTCCATGGTGGCAAGAGGTGCGCTGGGAGCTTGCCCAGCTTGACGCCTGCGGATAGCAGCGGCGGATCATGCGCAAATTCCCACAGCCTGCCACCGCATTGGTCGATGCCATGCGTTCCGCCGCCGAAGCAGATCCTGCGCGCGCCATCGCTTTCGGTGGCGCCCCGGGATCGAATTCGCATCAGGCAACCATGGCCCATCGGCCCGATTGCCTGCCATTACCCTGCTACAGCTTCGACGATGCAATCGATGCGGTGCGTTCCGGCGCGGCAGGCGCAGCGATGATCCCGATCGACAATTCGCAGGCCGGCCGCGTCGCCGATATCCATTTCCTGCTGCCCGAAAGCGGGCTGTTCATCGTGGCCGAATATTTCATGCCCATTACTCATGCGCTGATGGGTTTGAGCAAGGGACCGTTCGAAGCGGCATACAGCCATCCGCATGCGCTCGCCCAATCGCGCAAATTCCTCGCTGAGCGGGGCCTCGTCGCGATGAGCTACGCCGACACCGCCGGAGCCGCAGCACTGGTCGCCGATCGGGGCGATCCCAGCTTTGCGGCGATTGCACCGCCGCTCGCTGCCGAGCTCTACGGTCTCACAATCGTTGAGGAAAAAGTCGAGGATACGCACGACAACACCACCCGCTTCGTGGTGCTGGCAGCCCATGCCCTCGACCCAAGCAAGCTGGAAGGAAAGCCAGCGATGACGAGCTTCCTGTTCGAAGTGCGCAACGTGCCCGCCGCGCTCTACAAGGCGCTGGGCTGTTTCGCGACAGCAGGGGTCAACATGACCAAGCTTGAAAGCTATCAGGTCGGCACGAGTTTTGCCGCGACTCGCTTTTACGCCGAGATCGAAGGCATGCCTGGCGATCGTCGTGTTGACAGCGCGCTCGAGGAACTGACTTTCCACTGCCAAGGAGATGTCCAGATGCTCGGCAGCTACGCACAGGCCAGGAAGCGCGGCTGAATTTCGTCCTCCAGGCCAGCTTGCCTTGTCCTTGTTCGGTCCCAATATTGCGGCCAACCACAAGGAGAGCGATGATGAGCGAATACGGCTTCGAGAGCACGGCGGACGAGGTTCTGGCCGACAAGGACCTCAGCGGAAGGGTGGTGTTCATCACCGGTGCCTATTCCGGATTGGGTCGCGAGACGGCACGGGCAATGGGTGCAAAGGGTGCCCATCTGATCCTGTCCGGGCGAGACGCCGCAAAGCTGGATTCCGCAGCCCAGGAAATTTCGCAAGAGACAGGTGCGAAGGTCGAGACGCTGGCCTGCGACCTTGCCTCGCTCCACTCGATCAGGGCAGCGGCGAAAGAGGCCAGCCAACGCTTCGAGCGAATCGACATCCTCATCAACAATGCGGGCGTAATGGCCGCGCCGCTGGGGCGGACAGCCGACGGATTCGAAACCCAGTTCGGCACCAATCACCTCGGCCATTTCCTGCTCACCAACCTGCTGATGCCACTTATCGAGAATGGCAGTGGCCAGCGGATCGTCAATCTCTCGAGCCGGGGCCATCATATCGACCAGTTGCACGCCGACGATCCGAATTACGAAAGTCGCGAATACGACAAATGGCAGGCTTACGGGCAGTCCAAGACCGCCAATATCCTGTTCGCCGTCGCGTTGGAGAAACGCGTCAAGGGCAAGGGCATTCATGCCTACGCGCTGCATCCAGGCGGGATCATGACCAATCTCGGCCGTCACATGTCCGAGCAGGACGTGGAATGGATGATGCAACGGATGCGCAAGCTGGCGGAGGAAAGCGGGACTTCCGGAGAAGGGTTCAAGTCCATCCCGCAAGGCGCAGCGACGACCTGCTGGGTTGCGACCGCACCCGATCTGGCCAATCGCGGTGGCCTCTATGCCGAGAATTGCCACGTGGCAGAAATCGATGACGACAGCGCCACCGGCGGGGTTCGTTCCTATGCGGTCGATCCGGACAAGGCCGAACAGCTCTGGACATTGTCAGAAGAACTGGTGGGCGAACGCTTCGCCTACTGACCGCTCACAACCACCGCAGCCGCTTGAACAGCAGAACGAGGCCGATCAGCACGACAGCGCAGATCCCGACAACGGTCCAGAAGGCTTCTGGATTATTGACGCCCGGGATTCCGCCGACGTTGATACCCAAAAGGCCGGTCAGGAAGGACAGCGGCAGGAACACGCCTGCCACCACCGTCAGCATATAGGTGGCGTTTTCGTTAGAGGAGAGGCTGCGCGCGCGCAGTTCGTCCTGCAACACCAGAGCGCTTTCCTTGCTGATGTCGACATCGTCGATGTAGCGACGCAAGCGCGCAATCGATTCGGCGATCTCGCGGCGATCGTCGGACTCGAACCATGACGGCGCATCACGGCTGATGTGTTCCAGCGCCTCGTGCTGGGGCGACATGTGGCGCTTGAGCGCGAGGCAATTGCGCCGGATCGTCGAAATACGCCTGAGCATTCCTTCCGGATCGCGTTCCGGGTCTTCATCTTCGAGCTGGTCAATCACCTCATTCATATCGACGATCGACTGGTTCATGCGGGTAATCAGCAGCTCTGCGAGCAGGGTGATGGTCGCCCCCGCGTCGACCGGACCTATACCGCCGTCGAGCCGCGCCATCACTTCGCGCGGGGTTTGCAGCGGTGAACTGCGCAGCGTGACCAGCCTTTGTCCATCGCTCCATAATTGCATCGAGACCATGTCCTCGGGCTCGGCACCGGGATTGAAATTGATCCCGCGCAGCGTCGCCACCAGCGCCTGGCCTTCACGGAAGGCACGCGGCCTCGTGCCCTGCGAGGTCAGGAGTTCCGCGCTCGGCTCGGGAATACCGAAATGCGATTCGAGCCAATCCTGAACACCGGGAGCATCGCGGCGGATATGAACCCACAGGACCTCCTGCGGGCCAGTCGGCCGCCAGCTCTGGACTTCCTCCCACTCGATCGCGCGTCCGCCACCCTCACCATCAAGCACCCGGCCGAACAGCAACGCACCATCCCCGGCGGCTTCATCGGTCAGATCATCGTGTTCTTGCATCATCTTCATCTGCCGCAGAATTTTACCTCTGTCACTTCCGAAGCGTGTCATTGCCCCTTCATCATCCGGGGTCTATATTGCACCGCATGTCAGATATACGTCCATGGCGCACGATCGAGCGCCGCAAGAGCCGCCAGATCATGGTCGGCAATGTGCCCGTCGGCGGCGATGCGCCAATCACCGTACAGACCATGACCAACACACCGACCGAGGACGTGGGCGCGACTATCGACCAGATCCGCCGCTGCGAGGATGCAGGTGCGGACATCATCCGCGTGTCCTGCCCCACCGCCGATTCGACCGCGCATTTCGACAAGATCACGCGCGCCGCCAATGTCCCGATCGTCGCCGACATCCATTTTCATTACAAACGCGCTCTGGAGGCGGCAGACATGGGCGCGGCATGCCTGCGGATCAATCCCGGCAACATCGGCTCATCGGAGCGGGTGGCAGAGGTCGTCCGCGCGGCAAAGGCCAACGGCTGCGCGATCCGTATCGGTGTCAATGCAGGCAGCCTCGAGAAAGACCTGCTCGAGAAATATGGCGAGCCCTGCCCCGAAGCGCTGATCGAAAGCGCGCTCGATCATATCAAGCTGCTGCAGGATCACGATTTCCACGAATACAAGGTGGCGGTGAAGGCGAGCGATGTGTTCCTCGCAGTCGCGGCCTATCACGGCCTCGCCGAAGCGGTCGATTGTCCGCTCCATCTTGGGATTACCGAAGCTGGCGGATTGATCGGCGGGACGGTCAAGAGTTCGATCGGCATGGGCAGTCTGCTGTGGGCCGGGATAGGCGACACCATCCGCGTTTCGCTGTCCGCCGAACCGGAACAGGAAGTGCGCGTCGGCTTCGAAATCCTCAAGGCGCTGGGCCTTCGCACCCGCGGGGTACGTGTGGTTTCCTGTCCAAGCTGCGCGCGGCAGGGCTTTGACGTCATCCGCACCGTCCAGGCGCTCGAAGATCGACTCCAGCACATCAAGACCCCGCTCTCGCTCTCAGTTTTGGGCTGCGTAGTCAATGGACCGGGCGAGGCGCGCGAAACCGATATCGGCATAACTGGTGGCGGCGCAGGCAAGCATATGGTCTATCTCTCCGGCGTTACCGATCACCACGTACAGGACGCCAATATGCTCGATCATATCGTCGCCCTGGTCGAGGCACGAGCTAGCGAGATCGAGGCGGAGGCAGAATCCTCTCGCAACAGCGCTTTGGAAATAGCGGAATAGCCGCACGGACGCGGCGCTATTCCCACTACGAATTTACGCGGTTTTAAAGTCCATGCGCGCATGATCGGCCCATGCGCAACGCACTGCTTATTGCCTTTGGAGCGATCGTTACGGTCGGATGGCTGGCTTCGCCGCAAAAGCCGGTTGCAGAAGCGTCATCTAAAGATGCGCTGATTACGGCAAGCAAGCAGGCCGCCGAGGCTGAAAAACAGCGAAAGCTGGACAATTATTTCGCCGGGACCGCCGAATTGACCCGCTCTCCGGATGGCCATTTCTATAGCGATGTTGCCGTCAATCGCAGGACGATCCATGCATTGGTCGATACCGGTGCCAGCGTTGTCGCGCTGACCGGCGCGGACGCCAGCGCGATCGGCCTGCGCTGGAACCCCGCGGATGTTCGTGTGATCGGGAGCGGAGCCAGCGGCCCGGTGGAGGGCGTCCCGGTAATGCTCGACACTGTCGAACTCGGACGCCACGAGGCACGACAGGTACAGGCGGTCATCATTCCCCAGGGACTGGATGTATCGCTGCTGGGTCAATCCTATCTCAGCACAATCGATCCGGTGCGAATCGAGGGTGATCGGATGCTGCTGGGCGGTTAACCCAACCGTTCGGGCGCTTTGCTCTTGGCGTCAGGAGGAATGCTCTGGTAAAGTGATTCGAACGATGGACAGACGTACGCTCATCAAGACCGGTATTTTCGCTGGTGGTGCCCTTGGCGCAGCTCCACGCTTGTTCGCGCAGGCTGCCTCTCCCACTGCCGCTCGCGACCGCCAACTTGCTGAATTGGCACAACGCGAGATAGCGCTTGCAGGAGCGGCTCTGTGGCACCGCAATCTGGTGGCCATTGCCGATTTCGGCCTGCATTCGGCCAACAAGCGGTTTCACTTCGTCGATATGGACAGTGGTCGGGTCGACAGCTTCCTTGTGACGCATGGCTACGGCTCCGACAAGGAGCATGACGGCTGGCTAAAGCGCTACTCCAATATCGAAGAATCCCTGTGCACCTGCCGCGGTTCGTTCAGAACGCGAAGCTGGTATGACGGAAAATACGGCACTTCTATGCGGATCGACGGGATGGATCCGACCAATTCCAACGCTTTGCCCCGCGCGATCGTGATGCACCCGGCCGATTACGCGACCGAGGAGCATGTTCAACGCTGGGGCAAGCTCGGTCGGTCGGACGGATGCTTTGCGATGGACCCAGGCAAGTTCCATGAAGCGCTGATCCGCTTGAGCGGCGGACGCCTGCTATTTGCCGGAAGCCTTGGTCTTGCGGAGGATGGTTCTGTCATTCCTCCCCCCGAACCACAGACAGATATGCTGCCCAGAACCGCCAGCGGCGGCACGATCGAGCAGGAAATACAACCCATTACGGTCTGATATCCCGGGCTGGACCACTCAGGTCTTCAAATCGTCGATGATCGGTACAACCTTCTCACTTGTCTTGCGCGCCCGGTTGGCTTCGCGCGGCTGACCGAACGAAGCGATCACCGGGGCATCGCGGTTGTAGATGTCGTCAAATGTCCTGAGCTTGCCGTCGACGTCGGACGCCATCGTGAAATAAGTCAGATAGACCGGCCACGGATTCGTCAGCGGGTAGCGTGTGTATTTCCCGCTGGTCGAAATATCCTGCACCTCGGCCTGAATCGTCGGGATATCGTCCTTGCTGGTCATGTTGCCAAGCATTGCCATGGTCATGCCCAGCTCGCGCGCATCCTGCACTCGCACGCAGCCGTGCGACAAATCGCGGTCCGTCTTGTTGAAGAGATAACGCTGCGGGGTATCGTGGATGAAAATTGCGTGGGGATTGGGCATGTCGAGCTTCATCAGCCCAAGCGAGTTGTTCGGGCCAGGCTGCTGGACCACATAGACCACGCCATCCGAGCCCTTGGTCGCTTTGTAGCCGGCCGATTTCGCCCAGCTCGGATTGTTGAGCACCTTGGCGCCCAGTCCCTCACCCTGCACGATCGACTGCGGCACGGTCCACGTAGGATTGAACACCACCGCCTCGACGCTTTCGGCGAGCTGCGGTGTCGCAGTGCGGCCGGGTTTGCCAACGATCGCCCGATAGCTCTTGATGACGCGGTTATGAACCACCAGCCGCAGCTTGTATTCGGGAATATTGGTCAGCAAATAATGCGTGCCGAGATCCTGCGGCAGCCACCGCCAGCGATCCATATTGGCGCGAATTAACAAGCGCTTTTCAGGATCGGTTGTCTTGGCCAGTTCCGCCCTCAACTTGGCGTAGTCGGGATTGACCGGATCGAGCCCATGCAGGGTGGCCGCGATCTTGCCATTCTTGACCGCTTCGGCAAGCAGCTTGCCGGTCGGCATACGATCGGGGTCGGGATCGACAACGAACCATTGCAGGCGGTCTTCCATCGGCGTGCGCCCGTCGCGCAGATCCTCGACCAGCCAGTCGAAGGTCTGGCTGGCGGCTTGATTGAGCGCGTCACCCGGCCCCTGCGCTATCGCTGCACTAAGCGCGTCGAGTTGATAATCCTTGGGATCGAGCCCTTCGGTGCCGATCCCTTCGGCATATTTCATCAGAGCCTTTGCTTGCAGTACAGTCCAGCTTGCGACCGTCGGATAGGTCGGCTGAACGACTTCATGCTGCTCGAACTCGGTGAAACTTTGTTCTACCGTCGCCTGACTTGTCTGTGCGGTTGCCTCCTGCCCCGGCTTGGCGACCTGTGTAGGTGTCGGTACCGGAGATGGCTGTGGCTTGGCTGTCGTCTCGCTTGGCAACAGGTTTTCCGGCGCATTCTGCGCCAGCAACGGATTGGCCAAGAGCGCGGCAACAGCCACACCTGCACAAAAAGTCCTAGTATTCATCTTACTTACCCCAAGGCCCCAGCAGGGACTCTGCGAGACCATAGCAATATCAATATCTGCTATCCAGCAACACGCCTGAAGCATAGGTGAATCGCCTCTGATCGCGTGACCATTGGGCAACGAACAGATAGGTCATGGTCCTTATGCTGCGTCAACACGCATTCTTGCCGATTCTTGCGGCGCTCGCTGGTGTCGCCTGCCTGTCACTGATGGATGCCTTGATGAAAGGCGCATCGCTGGCAATCGGCGCCTACAGCGCTGCATGGTTGCGCTCGGTTCTCGGAGCGATGCTGGCAACGCCGATCTGGCTGCTGCGCGGCGGCCGCTGGCCACAGACACGTGCGCTGAGACTGCATTTGGAGCGTGGCGTAGTGTCCGCGCTCATGGCGCTGACCTTTTTCTACGCCTTGACCAAACTCCCGATTGCCGAAGCCATCGCCATCAGCTTCGTGGCCCCGATACTGGCACTTTATCTCGCCCATACGCTTCTGGGCGAAGCCATCCGTCGTACCGCGATCATCGCCGCCATACTTGGGCTGCTCGGAACGCTGATCATCGTTGGCGGCAAGATTTCGCGTAGCACTTTCGATAGCGACACCGCGCTGGGTCTTGCCTCGATCCTGATATCGGCAATGCTGTATGCTTACAATTTCATCGTCATCCGGCGCCAGGCGCAAGCTGCCGGTCCGCTGGAAATTGCAGCGTTTCATTCCGGGGTTTCGGCGTTGGTACTCGGCATCGCTTCTCCCCTCCTTTTCACACTCCCCGATCTTCGCATCCTTGGCGGGATTGCCGGTGCGGCCATACTCACTGTCGCAGGTGCGATTGCGATTGCCTGGGCCTACGCGAGGGAAGAAGCACAGGTGCTGGTCCCGATGGAATACAGTGGGTTTCTTTGGGCCAGCCTGTTCGGATGGCTGTTCTTTCGCGAAAACCTCGCGGTCACGACCGCTGTGGGAGCACTATTGATTGTGCTGGGCTGCTGGATTGGTGCAAGCCGGAAGCGCACCGAACAAACGACGATCTGATTATCGCCGCCGGGGCCACTGCAAGCAGCTGCACAGCTAAATCTGGTAATTAAATCGAACGCCGACAACGATCGCGGACTTGTCCGCATCGACGGTATCCGGATTGGCTCGCCTCTGGCTGATCCACTGCAAATTTGGCTGGAGAGAAAAGTCGGGTGACAGCGGTATCTGGTAACTGAGTTCAATCACGAATTCATCGCCTGTATGAAAGGGGGCAGCGCCGCCAACCGAAACGTAACCGACCGCCAAGCCCAATTCATCATCCGGGCGACTAAGCAGTGGGGCCTTAGATACCACTCCGGCATCGGCGTAGAATGGGCTGGCATTGCGATCTGACGGCGCAAGAAATATTCGCGCAAATGCGTTGATCTGGCGGCCATTTGCCAAGGCGGGGAGGAGTTGCAGGTCGACCAACGCATACGCCGACCAATTCCCACCTTCTGTTTGTAAGGCATCGGCCAAAACAGCGGATTGGCCAAACTGGTACCAACCACCGGCCTTGACCGTCGCCTTGCCGATTTTGACCGCCGTTTCTCCGATAGCGAGTGGCGCTCCTCGGATTTGAAATGCATTGAAACCATGGCCGTCGTTGCGCTGAGGGTCATCGGATAATTGCCCTGCGGGTAGTCCGGCAAACACAGCTCCGCTCAGGCTGACATGGGTGCTTGCCGTTGTCGTTATCATCGCACCAGGCGTTGCCAATGGCCATGCAGGTCCCCCCTGAGGCAAGTCGAGCGCGAAAGATGTGGGCCATCCGAACGCGGCATTGACGAAGAACGAAGCGACATTGCTCGTCGCAAAATTGGGAGCCGCCGGAAATTTACCGATCCTGATTCGGCTTTTATCCGAAAGTGCTGTTTCGACCCACAACTGGTTGAGGCGAGTTGCAGGTTCTGCCTCAAGGCCACTTACCGGATTCAAATTACCGACAAAATTCGCGGATAGGCCCACACCGTGGATCGTTATAACGCTCGCATGGACGAGCGTGTCGTTCCAACCAGGCTTGGCATCGAACAGAATTCCCAGACGCCCCAAATAGGCCGCGCCTCTACGCGCACCGCCCGCAACGTCGGCGTTGAGGTCGGCGCTGTAGTTTGCCGTTATCTTGACCGCCTGGGAATGATCCATTTGTGCTGGCAGCTCAAACTGGTCAGGCGCTTCGATCGTGGCGGTAACGTCGGTATCGCTGATATCCTGTGCGTGAACGTCACCCGTGGCGCAAACAAGCGCCAGGCTCGACACGATCAGTTCCAATCGCTTCAAGGGCATAAGGCTGCACGACCCATCTGCACGCGATTGGTCAAGATTCCCGCACCGCGATCCCCCGTTAAATTACCGAAAGGGTAATCGTTTCCCGCAATTCAATTGATATTGGAAGATTGCTCTGCCGCTGCAGGCGAGCCTGCCAGGGTGGCCGCGGCGCCAAAGCACGCAGCCACCGCCAGTACGGCCGCAATAATTGCAACTCGGACCGAGCGTTTGTCGTCATGACCGGGTCTAGACATTGGTTTTGCTCCCTGCTGCATCACGCCATACCACAAGCCTTATTTCCGCCATATTAATCATACGCGCCGCCGCTCGGTTCCCAACGGGCGCTCTGGAACAGGCTCTCCCCCTTGATTTTCTGCCCCGCACAGCGCAGGTGCGCGGCACATACAGCCGCCTTGTCCATTGATGAGGTGACGGCTCCAGACAGAAAGGATTGGCACAGGCATGACCGAGGTCGGCAAGGACACGCTCGCAACCCGCTCGAAACTCTCCGTGAACGGGAAGGATTATACCTATTATTCCTTCGCCAAAGCGGCTGAGACAATCGGCGATGTTTCGCGGCTGCCATTCAGCCTCAAGGTCCTGCTCGAGAACATGCTCCGCTTCGAGGACGAGGGCTTCACGGTCGGCGAAGAGCACATTCGCGCCATCGCCGACTGGCAGAAGAACCCCAAAACCGGGCAGGAAATCCAGTATCGCCCTGCGCGCGTGCTGCTGCAGGATTTCACCGGCGTTCCTTGCGTAGTCGACCTTGCCGCCATGCGCGACGCCATCGGCAAGCTCGGCGGCGACACCGCAAAGATCAATCCTCAGGTGCCGGTGAACCTGGTCATTGACCACTCGGTGATGGTCGATGAATTCGGTACGCCCAAAGCTTTTGCCCAGAATGTCGAGCTGGAATACCAGCGCAATGCCGAACGTTACGACTTCCTCAAATGGGGCTCGAAGAGCTTCCAGAATTTCTCCGCCGTGCCTCCGGGCACCGGCATCTGCCACCAGGTAAACCTCGAACATATCGCCCGCTGCGTTTGGGCGAGCGAAAATCCCGATGGTGAACTGGTCGCTTATCCTGACACTTGCGTTGGCACCGACAGCCACACCACCATGGTCAATGGTCTCGGTGTGCTCGGTTGGGGCGTTGGCGGGATCGAGGCTGAGGCGGCCATGCTCGGCCAGCCGGTTTCGATGTTGATCCCCGAAGTGGTCGGTTTCAAGCTGACCGGCCAGATGGCCGAAGGCATCACTGCCACCGACCTCGTGCTGACATGCGTGCAGATGCTGCGCGAAGTCGGCGTGGTCGGGCGTTTCGTCGAATTCTATGGCCCGGGCGTTTCGACCCTGAGCCTCGCCGATCGCGCCACGATCGCCAACATGGCGCCCGAATATGGCGCGACCTGCGGCTTCTTCGGCATCGATGAAAAGACCATCGACTATCTGCGTCTTACCGGTCGTCCGGAAGACCAGATCGCACTGGTCGAAGCCTATGCCCGTGAGCAGGGTCTGTGGTTCACGCCCGAGAACGAGCCGGTCTTCACCAAGACGCTCGAACTCGACATGGGCAAGGTCGTCCCCAGCCTCGCCGGACCAAAACGTCCGCAGGACAAGGTCGCGCTGCCGGAAGTCGACGAGCTGTTCAACGGCCAGCTCAAGAGCCTTTACAAGAAGGATGCGCCGGTGCGCGTGCCGGTCGACGACAAGGGCCACGACATCGGCGATGGTGACGTGGTGATCGCCGCGATCACCAGTTGCACCAACACCTCCAATCCCGACGTGCTGATCGCCGCAGGCCTCGTCGCCAAGAAAGCGAACGAGAAGGGTTTGAAACCCAAGCCGTGGGTCAAGACCAGCCTCGCGCCCGGATCGCAGGTCGTCACCGACTATCTCATCAAGGCCGGTTTGCAGGACCATCTCGACGCGATTGGCTTCGACCTCGTCGGCTATGGCTGCACCACCTGCATCGGCAATTCCGGCCCGCTCGCGCCGCCGATCAGCAAGGCGATCAACGGCAATGACATCGTCGCCGCCAGCGTTCTGTCAGGCAACCGCAACTTCGAAGGCCGCGTGAGCCCCGATGTACGCGCCAACTTCCTCGCCAGCCCGCCCCTGGTGGTCGCCTACGCGCTCAAGGGCACGGTGACCGAAGACATCACCGAAACCCCGCTTGGACAAGACCAGACGGGCGCAGATGTCTATCTCAAGGACGTATGGCCATCGAACGAGGAAGTCGCGTCGGTCCGCTCTGGCGCGATCGATCGGCAGATGTTCGAAACCCGCTACGCCGACGTCTATAAGGGCGACGAGCATTGGCAGGCGATCAAGGTCGAGCCGTCTGACACTTATCGCTGGAAACCGGGTTCAACCTATGTCGCCAACCCGCCGTTCTTCGAAGGGATGGGCATGACCCCGGCACCGGTGACCGACATCGTCGAAGCCAAGCCGCTCGCTATTCTCGGCGACAGCGTCACCACCGACCACATCAGCCCCGCCGGATCGATCAAGGAAGACAGCCCGGCGGGCAAGTATCTGATGGAGAACCAGGTCGCGAAGGCGGACTTCAACTCCTACGGCAGCCGCCGCGGCAATCACGAGGTGATGATGCGCGGCACCTTCGCCAATATCCGCATCCGCAACGAGATGGTTCCGGGTGTCGAAGGTGGCGTCACCACTTACGAGGGTGAGCAGATGCCGATCTATGACGCGGCGATGAAGCACAAGGCCGATGGGACACCGCTGGTCGTCGTGGCGGGCAAAGAATATGGCACCGGGTCGAGCCGCGACTGGGCGGCCAAGGGCACGATCCTCTTGGGCGTGCGCGCGGTGATCGTCGAGAGTTTCGAGCGTATCCACCGTTCCAACCTTGTTGGCATGGGCGTGCTGCCCTTGCAGTTCAAGGGCGGCGACACGCGCGAGACGCTGGGCCTCAAGGGTGACGACAGCTTCACCATCAAGGGGCTGGCCAACCTCACCCCGTCACAGGACGTCGAAGTCGAAGTGACCCGTGCCGATGGCTCGACCTTCAGCTTCACCGCCCAGTGTCGCATCGATACCGCCAATGAGATGGAGTATTACCGCAACGGCGGTATCCTCCAGTACGTGTTGCGCAAGCTGGCGGCCTGATAACGACCGGGAGGGCTACTTGCCCTCCCCGAACAGCCCCGCCTGGCCGCTCGCGGCGGGCGGGGTCATGCCGAGGTGCGCCCAGCCGCCATCGTTGAGACACCGCCCACGTGCTGTCCTTGCGATCAACCCGAGCTGGATCAGATAGGGCTCGATCACCTCCTCGACGGTATCGCGCGGCTCCGCTAGGCCCGCGGCGAGCGTCTCCACCCCGACCGGCCCGCCCTTGTAGGTGGTTGCGATCATTGTGAGATAGCGCCGGTCCATCGCGTCGAGCCCGAGCGAATCGACTTCCAGCCGGGTCAGCGCATCGTCCGCCACCGCGCGGGTGATCGTGCCCGCCCCGGCGACATGGGCGAAGTCGCGCACCCGCCGCAGCAACCGCCCGGCGACGCGCGGGGTTCCGCGGCTGCGGCGCGCGATCTCGCGCGCGCCGCCCTCGTCCACGCCCATTCCGAGCAGTCCTGCACCCCGCGTCACCACGCTCAGCAGTTCGTCCTCGCTGTAGAAATTGAGCCGCACCGGGATGCCGAACCGATCGCGCAGCGGCGTTGTCAGCAGCCCCTGTCGCGTCGTCGCCCCGACCAGCGTGAAGGGCGGCAGGTCGATCCGCACGCTGCGCGCTGACGGCCCCTCGCCGATAATCAGGTCGAGCGCGCGGTCCTCCATCGCGGGGTACAGCACCTCCTCGACCACCGGATTGAGCCGGTGGATCTCGTCGATGAACAGCACGTCATGCGGTTCGAGGTTGGTCAGCAACGCGGCAAGATCGCCCGCCTTGGCGATCACCGGGCCGGAGGTGGCGCGAAACCCAACGCCTAGCTCCTTGGCGACGATCTGCGCCAGCGTGGTCTTGCCCAGGCCCGGCGGGCCGAAGAACAGCACATGGTCCATCGCCTCACCCCGCCCGCGCGCCGCTTCGATAAAGACGCGCAAGTTCTCGCGCGCCGCCGCCTGCCCGACGAACTCGCCGAGCGACTTGGGCCTAAGCGCGGCATCCGGGTCTTCCGGCTGGCGCTGGGCCGAATGGAGGGGGACGGGTTCGCTCACCTCACGGATTGACCGAATAGCCCTGCTGCTGGAGCAGCGCGAAGGCGTCCATCGCCGAGAGCGCGGTTTCCACGCCGGGGATCAGTTCGGCGTTTTTGACGCCCAGCGCCGCCTCGCTCTGGCCGCAGGCGATGATCCGCACCCCGTGGTCGAGCAATGCCTGCACCATCGCGGCCGAAGGGTTGTCCCCGCTCTTGCCATGCGCCGCCCAGCCGACGGGGTTGAGCAGGTCGAACAGCGCCTTGCCATGCGCGACAATGGCGACGCGGATGTTGTCTTCGGGCACGCCATGCGCGACGTTCATGTTGATGAAGCGCGCGGCGCTTTCGATGCCCTCGTTCCGCTTGCCGTCCTTGGCTTCGGAATCGGCGTTGAACACAACCTTGAATTCGGTGGTCGCGGGCAGTTTTTCGATTCCCTCCACCGGTGCGTGGGGGCCGAAATCGGTAAACACCGGGCCGGTCTTGAACGCACTCATGTCCTGCCCCGTGGCGGGCATGGCGAAAGCAAGCAAGGGCAACAGCAGAAGTCGTTTCATCGGATGGCTCCTTTGCGTATCGGGCAGGCAGGGTCAGTCATAATGTTCGATCCCCTCGCCCGTCACCGCGACCCATGGGTGACGGCGAACCTCGTACACCGAATATTCGGGCGGCGGAAATGCAGGGTCGGCGAAACGCCCGACCGGGATCGCCATCATCTCGCGATAGGGCCGCGCGACATACCACACCTCCGATCCGCATTCGGGGCAGAAATGGTGTTCCGACGTGTTGCCGCTCTCCGCGGTCCGCTCCCAGACCTTGTCCGTGCCCGAGATCGTCACTTGCTCAACCGGGTATCGCGCCTGCGCCGCGAAAGGCGCGCCGCTGCGTTTCTGGCAATCGAGGCAATGGCACACCGAAACGCGCGCAGGCTCCCCTTCGCATGTCACCGAAAGCTGACCGCATTGGCAGGTGGCAATGCGGGTCACGACCCCTTCCCCATTCGGCCCATGACCAGCAAACCGACAAGCACGAGCATTGCCCCAATCCACTGCAATGCAGGCACCACGGTGAATACCAGCGCCGACTGCGCATCGGGCGCAGCGAGATAGAGTGTATCGACGATTACCCATAACCCGCCAGCAGCAAGCACTATCGCGGCAATACCCTTGATCCTGACATGCGAGCGGGTGAGGCACAGCAATGCCAGCGGTGCGAGCGCGAAGGCCATGAAGAAGGCCGCAAAACCAAACCAGCCCGCACTGTCCGGTCGCCCCGCATCGACCATCAGATAGGCGAGCGCCGCAGCATAAACCGCCAGTATGACAAGCCGCCAATCCTTCGCCATCATCCCGCCGCCTTCTTCAACGCCACCCGGATCAGATCGCTCTCGCTCGCGCCCTCGCCCAGCTCGCCCGCGGCCTGTGCCACGGCACGCGCAGCGACGGCGGGTTTGAAACCGAGGTTTTCGAGCGCGCTCACCGCATCGGCGCTGGCCGCGCCCGCGGGATTTGCAGCCATCGGTTGACCCACGACCCCGCCACCCGGCAAAGCACCGGCCTTGTCTTTCAGCTCGTTGACTATGCGCCCCGCGAGCTTCGGCCCCACGCCCTGCGCGCGCGCCACGCTGGCGGCATCGCCACGCGAACAGGCATCGCGCAATTCGCCGGGGCTGAGCGCGGAAAGGATCGCGAGGCCGACCTTGCTCCCCACTCCCTGCACCCCGGTCAGCAGGCGGAACCAGTCACGCTCCCCCGCATCGGCAAAGCCCAGCAGGCGCATGTCATTCTCGCTCACCTGCATATCGGTATAGACGGTGCAGGCCTCACCCTTCTCGCCCAGCGTAGCCAGCGTCTTTGCCGAGCAATGGACAAGGTATCCGACGCCCGCAACGTCGATCACCGCCCAGTCGGTGTCGGTCTCGTCAAGCAGGCCGCGCAGTTTTGCAATCATGTTTTGTTCCTGCCCCAAGCGTGGCCGTTTGACCAGTGTTGGAGCAAAGTTGTGAACCGCCCCGGCGCGTCCAACGATACGGAACACATGGAACACGGTCCTGGACGAAAAAACACAAGGGCGTGTGACTTTCGCCGGGACGGCGTAGTCAGAGCGATGGCACAGGACTGCAACATGGCCGATGCGATGCCAGCTTTGCGCGGCGTAGGAAAATTTTCGCATGCCATGGTTTTCGACACTTTGGAGGGGTGGCCGCATTCCCGAGCGTCGATTGCAAGAACATCGATTGCAACCTAGATAACCGCCATGTCCGTGGCGTTCCCTCGTAGTTACCGCTTGCTTGCCGCCTTGGTGCTGGCGATCATCGGGCTGCAGGCGACACCTTCGCAAGCCGTGCCGATCATCGTCCAACACGGGTCGGCATTCAGCGCGAGCACGTCCGAAGTGGCTGTGCTCATGCGTCGCGACAGCGAAAGCGAGAAGCGCGCGGTCGTCATACTCCCCGCGATACGGCCACAGGCTGCAAGGCCGACAATTCGCGTGATCGATATTTCTGAACCGGTTTGGCCCGACAATCGACAAACGGGGCCGCCGATACGATTGCGGCCTCCGCAATCTCCCGCTTCGCCGAGAGCGCCCCCGATCCTGTCCTGATCTGCCAGCCCGCGCCGAAAGCGCGGCCCTGACGTATTTCAAGGACATTTTTCATGGACAATAAAGACCCGTGCGCTGCGGAAAGCAGCGCCGACCGCTTCGACCATGTCGATGCGCTGCTACAACGCTATCCGCAGGTTACCGAGGACGAATTGGGCGAATTGAAACACTGGTTCCGTAAGGAAGCCAGCGCATTCGAAGTTGCCAGCCTGTCGAGCAAGGATTCGACAAACGAGGGTTACCGAAGGTTCCGCAGCGAACATATCGACCCGTTTACTTTCCGCGATTTTCTGTCGGGTGGGGTAATGCTGGTCGGACTTGTCGTGCTCGTTGCGATAATCTGGTTGCTCAAGAAATAGCCGGGCGGGAGGGGGATGCGCGGCGTTCCCCTTCCTTTACCAAAGTCTGGGTTTGCTGCGATGAAGGCAACCACTCGTGGACTTACCAGCCGCTTTGCGCAAAACAGTGCGCATGAGCTGGAACACATTCGGACGCGTGCTGCGCTTTACCACCTGGGGCGAAAGCCATGGCCCCGCGCTGGGCGCGGTGGTCGACGGGTGCCCGCCGGGGCTGGTGCTCAGCGAAGACGACGTCCAGCCGTTCCTCGACGCGCGTCGTCCGGGCCAGAACAAATTTACCACCCAGCGGCAGGAACCCGATGCGGTGCGCATCCTGTCGGGCGTGTTCGAGGGGCAAACGACCGGCACGCCGATCAGCCTGATGATCGAGAACACCGACCAGCGCTCGAAGGATTATTCGGAGATCGCGCAAAGCTATCGTCCCGGTCACGCGGACTATGCCTATGATGCCAAATATGGCCTGCGCGATTATCGCGGCGGCGGGCGCAGTTCGGCGCGCGAGACGGCGGCGCGGGTGGCGGCAGGCGCGGTGGCGCGACTGGTCGTGCCCGAAGCGACGATCACCGCCTATGTCTGCGAGATTGGCGGCGATGCGATCGACCCGGCGAATTTCGATGCGGAAGAGATCGCACGCAATCCCTTCTGGTGCCCCGATGCCGAAGCGGCGGTGCGCTGGGAAGCGCTGGTCGACGAGGCGCGCAAGGCCGGCTCCTCGCTCGGCGCGGTGGTCGAATGCGTGGCCGAAGGCGTGCCGGCAGGCTGGGGCGCGCCGATCTACGCCAAGCTCGACGCCGATCTTGCTGCAGCGATGATGGGCATCAACGCGGTCAAGGGCGTCGAGATCGGCGACGGCTTCGGCGCGGCGCGCTTGACCGGAGAACAGAATGCCGACCCGATGCGCCCCGGTGATGCCGAGGAGGGGTGGTCACCGCGTTTCGAGGCGAACCACGCTGGCGGGATTGCAGGCGGCATCTCCACCGGGCAGCCGGTTGTGTGCCGCGTGGCCTTCAAGCCGACCAGCTCGATCCTGACGCCAGTGGACAGCATCACCAGCGGTGGCGAGGCGACGCAAGTGCGCACCAAGGGGCGGCACGACCCCTGCGTCGGCATTCGCGGCACACCGGTGGTCGCGGCGATGATGGCTCTGACGCTGGCCGATCACAAGCTGCTCCACCGCGCGCAATGCGGTTGAGGTAAAACCGCGATCAGGGCTCCAGACCGTAAGCCTTGGCGCGTTTGACGATGGATGAATCGAGGGCGATCGCATCCTCGCGATCCTTTGCGCCCTTGGTGGCCTGTCCAAGCTTGGTCTCGGTCATCCCACGCATATAGAGGGACCACGCCTCTTTCGGCTGCGCGGCCAACACCTTGTTGTAATTGTCCAGCGCGTCGGCGAACTTGCCCTGCCGGTAAAGCACCAGCGCCAGACTGTCGCGCACGCCGGGGGCATCGTTCGACAGCTTCAAGGCGCGCTTGCAATCGCGCAGCGTGTCATCGGTCGCGACATTGGCGAGCCCGCTGCTCCAGCACAGACCGTTGTAAAGCCTGCCGAGATTGTGGTCGTCGCGATGCGTGCGGATCACCGGATCGTAAAGCGGCACTGCGTCGGCAGCATGGCCGAGTTCGATGTAGAGATCGGCCAACGCGGTGACTTGCAGCGATTGCGGGGCAATCAGCGCCTTGGCCTTCTGTGCCGCAGACCAGGCCTGCGCCGGATCGTCATGCGCGTGATAGGCGAAGGCGAGGTCGAGCATGATGTCGGGATCGTCGGGCTTGAGCGCGGCGGCTTTCTGCAGGTCGGCCAGTGCGGCTTTGTAATCCTCCGCTCGACGCTCGGCGAGGCTCAACTGGTGGTAGTAATCGCCGTTCTCGGGTTCGAGCTGCACCGCGCGCGAATAGGCATTGATGGCTCCTTGAATGTCATTGCGAGCGACGAGGATCGCACCCTGTCTGGCGAACTCGTCCGCACTCCGGGGCGTTGTGTTGGCCCCGACTGCACTCACCAGATGCTTGCCAGCGGGAATCGCAGCCACTTCATCGGATGAGGTCTGCTTCGTCTGATCGGACGGGCGCGTGTCGATGAATGGCTGCCCGCCATTGTACGTGAAGTATATGAGACGCTGGTTTCGCGACACATAGAGATGGTGAGACAACAGGAAACCAATACCGAGCAGCATGTCCGGTGGATGCGGCGTATCGACAATCGGGCCATCGATGATCGTCAGACGCGGGTTCAGGACCGTCTCGTCACCGATTGAAACGCTTTTCAGCCGAGCTGACCACCCCTTGATCCAATGTCTGCCGAAGCCCGATATCCGGTCAATCGGAGTGACGTCGGGACCGGACAGGTCGATACCCGCACGTTCTGCCGCAGCACGACTAATCATTGTCGCGGCACCACTGTCGATCTCTGCCTCGACCTCGTGGCCATTGAGCAGGATCGGAATGAGGAAATTATTGATCTTGTCGTTAGCGGATTGATGCAGAAGCTTCACCGTAAACGGCGGCTGGTTCTTTGACCAATAGGCCATGTTTGCATGAGAGCAGTCGCCGCTGGGATGGATCAACGCCACCTGACCGTGACCGATGTCGAATTCGGTGTCGAAATTTGCAAGCAAATTACGCCCAATCAGGCCCGATCCAGCGTCACTACCGCCGACGAGGAAATCGACATTATGCAGCGTCGATCCGTTGATAGCGAAATCTCTGATCCGGGCGACCTGTGGTTGAAAAGACCCACCGACACCGTTCATAACTAGACCGGCTGGGGCCTGATCCGTCTTTAAACCGAGTTCATCGGCCTTGGCCTTGGACATGATCGAGAACCAGGCGCCGGAATCGAGCCAGAACGTCGTCTTGTGGCCATTTACGGTGACCGGGACGCTGGCTCGCATATCGTCCATCGTCACCGGCAAACGAAAGGTTGGCAATTTGCATTGGCCTGCATCTGCCGCCGCTGGCAAGCCGCAAGCAGCGATTGCCATACCCAAAGCAAGCGATCGTATCCCTGATATCCAACCCATTGAGCGCCCCCGCTTTTCACACAAGCTGCACTCCGGACGCGCGCGAAACAAATGAACTTTCGGTCATGAACGCCGACCGTTTCGCTCTTGCAATGCCATCGCGCAATTTTGGAATGTTGCGCACCATGCAACCCAATTGCCGCAGGGATTGCAGTTTTTGAAAGTTCCCGCTGGGTGAACGATTATTTCGATCTTCGCAATCGCACAAAATCGCTTTTTTGCATCGCAGCAGCGCCTATCTGGGACCCGTCAGTTCATCCCGGATCACAGGAGCACATTTCATGGGAATAATCGGAAGCACCATCAAACCCTTCAAAGCCACCGCCTTCCAGGCCGGCAAGGACTTCTTCGACGTCACCGAAAAGGACATCGAGGGCAAGTGGGCCGTATTCTTCTTCTACCCGGCGGATTTCACCTTCGTCTGCCCGACCGAATTGGAAGATCTCGGCGAGAAGTACGACATGCTGCAGAGCATGGGCGTGGAAGTGTTCGGCGTTTCGACCGACACCCATTTCAGCCACAAGGCATGGCACGACACCTCGGACAAGATCGGCAAGCTGAAGTTCGCCTTCCTTGGCGACCAGATGCACACGCTGGCCAACAATTTCGGCGTGCTGCGTGATGGCGTCGGCCTCGCCGACCGCGCGACCTTCGTGGTCGATCCCGACGGCGTGATCCAGATCATGGAAATCACCTGCGAAGGCGTGGGCCGCAACGCCAATGAGCTGACCCGCAAGATCAAGGCCGCGCAATATGTGCGCAACAACCCGGGTCAGGTCTGTCCGGCAGCGTGGGAAGAAGGCAGCGACACGCTGGCTCCCTCGCTCGACCTCGTCGGCAAGCTCTGAACGTTACCGCGCGCCCCGATCCGAGTATCGGGGCCGCACGCAAGGCCCGGGGCTTCTCCCCCCCTCCCCCACGCCCCGGGCCTTTATCTTTCCCGATCCAGCAGGACCAGTTTTATGCTCGACCAAGCGATGCAGACCCAGCTCAAGACCTATCTCGCCAATCTGCGCGAGCCGATCGAGCTCGTCGCGTCTCTCGGTGAGGATGAGAAGTCGGCCCAGACCCGCGAACTGCTGACCGAGATCGCCGCGCTGCACGACATGGTCAGCGCGCATTTCGACGGCACCGATGCGCGCAAGCCCAGCTTCCTTATCCGCCGCGCGAGCGATGCGGAAAAGTGGGTGCGTTTCGCGGGACTGCCGATGGGTCATGAGTTCACCTCCCTCGTGCTCGCGCTGCTGTGGGCCGGCGGCCATCCGCCGAAGGTCGACGCCGATTTGCTCGAGCAGGTGCGCGGGCTGGAGGGCGATTTCGCGTTCGAAATGTATTTCTCGCTGTCGTGCCATAATTGCCCCGACGTGGTGCAGGCGCTGACGCTGATGGCGCTGGAGAATTCGCGCATCACCGCCACGCTGATCGAAGGCGGCACCTACAAGGACGAGGTCGATGCGCGCGAGGTGATGGCGGTGCCCGCGACCTTCCTCAACGGCGAACCGTTCTACAACGGCAAGATGGAACTTGCCGAAATTCTCAGCCGTCTCGACAGCAACGCCGATGCCAAAGCGGCGGAAAAGCTCGCGGCCAAGGAGCCGTTTGAAGTTCTCGTCATCGGCGGCGGACCGGCGGGCGCAACCAGCGCAATCTATACCGCGCGCAAGGGCTTTCGGACCGGCATCGCCGCCGAACGGTTCGGCGGGCAATTGCACGATACATTGGGAATCGAGAACCTGCCCGGCACACCCTATACCGAAGGGCCGAAGCTGGCGGGCGATCTGGAACGCCATGTCGGCGAGTACGATATCGACCTGATGAACCTCGCCCGCGCTATCGAGCTTGTTCCCGCCAAGGAAGCCGGCGGCCTGCACGAGGTAAAACTGGCCAATGGCGCGAGCCTCAAGGCGCGCAGCCTGATCCTTTCGACCGGCGCACGCTGGCGCAATCTCGGCGTTCCCGGAGAAGCGGAATATCGCAACAAGGGTGTCGCCTATTGCCCGCACTGCGACGGGCCGTTGTTCAAGGGCAAGCGCATTGCGGTGATCGGCGGCGGCAATTCTGGCGTCGAGGCGGCCATCGACCTCGCCAAGATCGTCGGCCATGTCACACTGATCGAATATGACGACAAGCTGCGCGCCGATGCTGTGTTGCAGGCCAAGCTCAACAGCATGGACAATGTCGCGATCATCACCAGCGGCCAGACGACCGAGATCACCGGCGCGGATGGCAAGGTCAACGGGCTGATCATCAAGGATCGCAAGTCTGGCGACGAGCGCAAGGTCGAGCTGGAGGGCGTGTTCATCCAGATCGGACTGGTGCCCAACACCGAATGGTTGCAGGAAAGCGGGCTGGAGCTGTCCAAGCACGGCGAGATCGTGATCGACGGCGAAGGGCGTACAAATTTGCCTGGCGTGTTCGGTGCGGGTGATGTCACCACCGTCCCCTACAAGCAGATCGTGGTGGCGATGGGCGAAGGGTCGCGCGCCGGACTTTCGGCATTCGATTATCTGATCCGGACCGAACCGGTGGACGATATCGCGCAAGCCGCCTGAGTCCCTTTTCAATACCAACGCAGCAAAGCCGCCTACTGATTGGCAGCGCCTTTCCCCATGGCGGGAACGGTCGGGCTTTCCATCGCTTCAATCAATTAAAGATGCTCAATTAATCGATTGGACGCATTACCACGAAATGGTCATCTTCTCCTCCTGACTAACACAGACCCACTGAGTCTTTCACAAGAGGAGACCCCTTCCATGGATGCCAAGACCGGCTCGATCAGCGGCGAGTGCCCGTTCCAAGCCAAAATGGGCGAACGCCCGTTGCTAGGACGCACGAACGAAGATTGGTGGCCCGAGACGCTGCCACTCAACATGATGAACGATCGCGGACTGTCTCCCAGTCCGATGGACTCCGATTTTGACTATGCCGCTGCGTTCAAGACACTCGACCTGTCGGCGGTAAAGGCGGATCTGACCGCACTGATGACCGACAGTCAGGACTGGTGGCCCGCCGATTATGGTCACTATGGCCCCTTTTTCATCCGCATGGCATGGCACGCTGCGGGCACCTACCGCATTCATGATGGTCGCGGTGGTGCGGGCGAGGGGCAGCAACGCTTCGCCCCGCTCAATTCCTGGCCAGACAACGCCAGCCTCGACAAGGCGCGTCGCCTGCTGTGGCCAATCAAGCAGAAATACGGCGACGCACTGAGCTGGGCCGACCTTTTCGTACTCACCGGCAATGTCGCAATCGAATCCATGGGCGGCCCGACCTTCGGTTTCGGCGGTGGCCGTGCGGACGTCTACTATCCCGAAAAGGTCTATTGGGGCACGGAAGACGAGTGGGTTAACACCGGAGCGGTTACGCGCATCGAGCCCGAACGCGGTTTCGAGGAAATCGAGGACCCGCTCGCCGCGATCCAGATGGGCCTCATCTACGTCAATCCCGAAGGGCCCGGTGCAAACCCGCACGACATGGCAGGCATGGCGCGCGACATACGCGAGACCTTCGCCCGCATGGCGATGAACGACGAGGAAACCGTCGCACTGACTGCTGGCGGCCACACTTTCGGGAAATGTCATGGCAATGGCGATGCCTCGCTGCTGGGCGATTCCCCGGAAGGCGCATCGATGGCGGATCAGCTGTTCGGCTGGGCCAACCCGAGCGGCACTGGCGTTCTCGACGATGCCATCACTTCGGGCATCGAAGGGCCTTGGACCAACACTCCGTTCGAATGGTCGCAGAACTATTTCCGCCTGCTGTTCAAATACGAATACAAGCTGGTGCAGTCGCCTGCCGGGGCCAACCAGTGGACGCCGATCGATCCCGATCCGGAAGATCTGGCACCATCGGCTGGCGATCCGAACAAGAAGGTCCCGACCATCATGACCACCGCCGACATGGCGATGAAGATGGACCCGGAATATCGCAAGATCTCCGTACGCTTCGCCGAGGACCACGAGGCATTCAAGGATGCCTTCGCTCGCGCATGGTTCAAGCTGACCCATCGCGATATGGGACCCAAGTCACGCTATCTTGGCCCCGAAGTCCCCAGCGAGGATCTTATCTGGCAGGATCCGGTTCCGGCAGGCAGCAAACCTTCCGATGCCGACGTCGCCGCGTTCCAATCGGCAATCCTCGGCAGTGGCCTGAGCATCAGCGAACTGGTCAAGGCGGCATGGGCATCTGCCTCGACCTATCGCCGTACCGACCATCGCGGCGGCGCCAACGGCGCGCGCGTCCGCCTCGCTCCGCAAAAGGGCTGGGCGGTCAATGATCCCGATGAACTCGGCAGGGTTCTTGCCAAGATCGACGATTTGCGCGGCAATCTGTCGATGGCCGACGCAATCGTCGCTGCGGGCTCGGCGGCGGTCGAGAAGGCGGCCAAGGATGCCGGACACGCCGTAAGCGTGCCATTCACCAGCGGGCGCGGCGATGCGAACGATGAACAGACGGACGCGGAAAGCTTCGACTGGCTGCGTCCGCGTGCCGATGGCTTCCGCAACTACCGTTCGGGCAAGCTGACGGTGAAAACCGAGGACGCTCTGGTCGACAAGGCCGATTTGCTCGGCCTGACCCTGCCCGAAATGACGGTTCTGCTTGGCGGGATGCGCGTTCTGGGTGCCAATACCGGCAACACCGCCCACGGCGTATTGACCGACCGCAAGGGACAGCTGACCAACGACTTCTTCGTCAACCTCTACGACATGGCGACCAAGTGGTCGGCGACCGGCGATGACGAGGAAGAATTCGTCGGCAGCGATCGCAAGTCGGGCGCGCAGAAATGGACGGCCACCCGCGCCGACCTGATCTTCGGCTCGAACTCGCAGCTGCGTGCCATCGGTGAGGTCTACGCCCAGAACGGCAATGAAGCGAAGTTCGTAAAGGCCTTCGTCAAGGCGTGGACAAAGGTGATGAATGCGGATCGGTTCGATATCGCATGATTTGACGGAAACCCAGGCTTTCCGGGTCGCTTAAGACGGGGCTTCGGCAGTAATGCCGGAGCCCTTTCTTCGTCGCCGAAGAAACAAGGTTCCGTCAGCGCGGCTTCTTGAGGATCACGTAAAGCGCACCCTCACCTCCATGCCGACGGTGCGCCTTGCGGATCGCGGCAATGGCGGAGGAGTGTCTGCTGGCAGCCAGCCAGTCGAGCAGCTTGGCACGAATTGCCCCGCGCCGCTCGGCACGATCGGCAGCGGCCACCGGGCGCTCTCGCCCCGCAATCACCAGCACCATCCGCGCCCCCGCCTCGCGTGCGAGGTCCAGCCCGCCGAGCAGCCGTTGATACGCCGCGTCGAGCGAGTGCTCATGCAGGTCCAGCGTGAAATCGGGCGCTAGCGAACCGTTGCGCAAGCGCCGTTCCCAGTGGGAGTCGAGGCCCGGAGCAGCCGCAGGGCGCGGTGTCGCTTGTCGCGAGACGCTGGTGCTCGGAACCGGCGCCGTGGGCCTGGACCGCGCCAATACCGGAGCCGGAGCTGCCCTCAGCGTGGTCTCTACATCCTTCGTTGTCGCGACCTTGCCTGTTCGCGGAGCAGGTTTTGCCGGATGGAGCGGTCGGACGGTCGCAGCGAGCTTTTCCCACGCCGCGGCTTCTTCCTCGCTCAGACCACGCGGGTGGCTCATCGCCCGGTCAGGCGTTCGACCACGCCCTTGGGCAGGAGCACCAGCGCGGTTCCGCGCGCGCTCATCCCGCCAGCGATCTCGCGCGCCTCGTCGCCATTACCCCAGAAGGTATCGAAGCGATTGGCGCCCTTGATCGCGCCGCCGGTATCCTGCGCTACCCATAGTCCGTCCGCTTCGCTGCGATCGACATCGAGCCACACCGGAGCGCCGAGCGGCGTATAGGCCGGATCGGCGGCAACCGAAGCGCGCCCGCGCACCGGCACGCCCATCGCCCCGAGCGGGCCGTCGGTGTTGAGCACACGAAAGAAGATATAGCTCGGGTTTTGGCGCATCAGCGCCTCCCCTTCTGTCGGATGCTCGCGGATATAGGCGAGAATGCCCTGCATCGTCGGCGGGTATTGACCCGGACCGTCGCCGAGCAGGCCCCGCTCACGCATGACCCGTCCGATGGCGACATAGCCATGCCCGTTCTGACCGGCATAGCCGATCCGCATCAGCGATTGATCGGGTAGGCGCAACAGCCCCGAACCTTGCACCTGGAGGAAGAAAAACTCCGCCGGATCGGCCGCCCAGGCAATCTCCAGGCCCTTGCCCGCAAGCGCGCCGTCATCGATCTCGGCGCGAGTGTAGTACGGCACGAAATTCCCGCTTGCGTCATAGCGCCCGAGCGGCGGTTTGCCGGTCTGCTGGTCTGGCGGAGTACCGGCGGGCCAGGCACGCACCAGATCGGGCGGCAATCTGTAGATCGGAGTCTGGTAGCCCGGCGACTCGGTCAGGCTGGCATGGATCTCGGGTTCGAAATAACCGGTGACGAAGCTCGTCCCGTCTCCCACTTTTGCGGTCTCGAAATAGGTCGTGAAAAAACGCCTTGCGTCATTGGCCGGCCATGTCGCTGCGGCACTGCACAAGGGACGCCAGTCGTCCGCTGTGGTGAGGTGGCTAGTATCGGTCCGCGCCAGCATTGCTGGACAGGATTCGACAAAGGACGCGAGCACGGCGCGCGCTTTCTCAGGAGTTATCGCCAGTGAGGCGACCGACGGCCCTTTGCTTATCTGCGGTGGAGCGGGTGGCGGCGCGGGTTCGGTGCCCGGACCATGTCCAGCCGGAACCACATTGGCGCATCCTGCCAGCAGCACCACTGCCATCAGCGCGGAAACCAGCCGTCCAAAACCCAGTTGCACGGCTTTGCCCCCGCCTGTTCGGATTAACCCTCGTCGGTCTCGTCGAGCTTCCAGTCGGGGCTGGACGCGTCGACATGACGCATGAAAGTCCACACATCGCGGCTCTCGATCGCATCGACGAGCGATCCGGCAATTACCTTTTCATCGCGATCGCGGGTAACGGTTGCAATATCGGCGACGAACAACAGGCTGATGCGCGCCAGGCGCCCATCGAGTTCAGCCGATTTGATCGTCACATCCTCGATCCGGATAAGACGATTCTCGAGTTTTTCGCCCGCTTTGTCGCGCGCATCGATCGCGGAAGCGAAACTTTCGTAGACGTCTTCGTCGCACATTTCGCGCAACGTCGCCTTGTCGCCTTCCCAAAACGCTTCGAGCACCATGCGATAGGCACCCTTGGCCCCTTCGATGAAAGCAAGCATGTCGAAGTGCGGATCGGCAGCGGCGATCGCCCGCACACCACCCTCGGTTCCGGCAGGCAGATCGCGCTTCAGCAACGCAGCGCCGGGAAGCGGGGAGCGCCTTGCGGATGGCTCGGCATCGCCTGAAAGCTCTTCAGGGCGATCGAAGTGGCGCGGAATCGGCTCTTCTTCGTGCTCCGCCCTGCGGCCGAGCACCGAATAGAGCCTGAGGCCGAGAAAAACGGCCACCATGGCGAGAATGACGATTTCGACGATCACCTTTGAAATCTTCTCCTTCGACGCTGGAATAGACGCGCCGCACGACTAAGCGTTCCTTGTGCACTAGATAGGGTGCAAATTCAATTGAACAACAGCATTACCGCTCGTTTGCGGGCGAACCACGCACCGCTGGTCGCATAGCGCCAGCCCATTGCCCAGATGTGGCTTGCCTGCTACGCGCGCACCGCGAGGGCGGGCCATGCGGGCCTGGCGCTCTTCCAAGGCAACGCAGTTTACGAAAGTCCACACCCCATGGCCGAACAAGGCGATATTCTCACCGACCTCAATCTCGATCCCGCACCCGGCGCGAACGGCGCCGACACTCAGCCGGTCGCCAGTGTGATCGCACAATATGTGAAGGATCTGTCGGTCGAAAATCCCAACGCGCCGACCTGCTTCCAGTGGACCGACCAGCCCAATGTGGACATCCAGTTCAACATCGCGGCGCAGCAGATCAATGACGAGATCCACGAGGTCGAGTTGAAGATCACCGCTACAGCCAAGATGGAACAGGGCAATCTCTATCTGATCGAACTGTCCTATTGCGGCCTCGTTGGCGTGCGCAATCTGCCCGATGAGCACGTCCACGCGTTCCTTTACGCCGAAGCGCCGCGCCAGCTGTTCCCCTTTGCCCGCCGGGTCGTCTCCGACGCCACGCGCGATGCCGGCTTCGCGCCACTGATCATGGACCCGATCGATTTCGGCAGCCTCTACCAGCAGCAACTTGCCGCACGCCAGCAGGAGCAGGCGGCAGCAGGCGCTGCGCCCGGCGGCGAGGCCTGAGCCACCCCTTGGCGTTGCGGGCGCAGGGCGTGACCGCATGAGCTCACTGGTCCGCAACGTCGGCACCATCGGCGGGTTGACCGCGGTCAGCCGGGTGTTCGGCTTTGCCCGCGACATGCTGCTGGCCCGCGTTCTCGGCGCGGGGCTGGCAGCTGACGCGTGGCAGCTGGCCTTCACCCTGCCCAACACGTTCCGTCGGCTATTCGCTGAAGGTGCCTTCAGCGTCGCCTTCGTGCCAATGTATACGCGGCGACTGAATGCCGAAACGGACGGCGGCGAGGCGGCTGCCGACCGTTTCGCCAGCGACGTGCTATCGGTATTCGTCTGGGTCCTGCTGGGCTTTTCCGCGCTCTGCATGATTGCCATGCCGGGGATCGTCTGGTTGCTGGCGCGCGATTACCAGGCGGTGCCGGGCAAGTTCGAATTGTCGGTGACGCTGAGCCGGATCACCTTCCCCTATCTTGGCCTCGTCAGCCTCGTGGCGATGCTGTCGGGTGTGCTCAACGCGCGCAGCCGCTTCGCACCCGGTGCCTTCGTGCCGGTGCTGCTCAATATCGTCCTCATCGGTGGTATCGTGACCGGTTATTACATGCGTCGCGATTACGGAGGTGGGGACGAGACGGTTGCCACTGCGCAGGCAGTGGCGCTGTTCCTCGCCGGGGTGGCGCAGCTAGGCTACATGTGGTGGGCGATGCGCAAGGCGGGCGTTCGTCTCGCCATTCGCGCGCCCAAATTCACCCCTGAAGTGAAGCGGCTCGGGATGCTGATCCTGCCCGCAACATTCGGTGCCGGGATTTACCAGATCAGCCAGCTGGTCGACACCTTCTTCGCAACCTCGCTTCCACAGGGCTCGCTGGCTCTGCTCAAATACGCCGACCGGCTGAACCAGATGCCGCTGGGCATCTTTGGCATTGCGCTGGGCACGGCAATCCTGCCGATGCTGGCGCGCCATATCCAGACCGGCGACACGCGCGAGGCGCAACGCCTTCAAACGAATGCGATCGAGATCGCCATGCTGCTGTGCCTGCCCTGCGCGGTGGCGCTGGCGATCTGTTCCCAGGCCTTTACCGCCGGCATATTCAGGGGCGGCAAGATGACGGCCGATGACACGGCGATCATGGGCCATATCGTCACCGCGCTCGTGGCCGGGCTTCCCGCCTATGTGCTGATCAAGGTGTTCCAGCCCGCCTTCTTCAGCCGCGAGGACACCAAGACGCCGACTTTCGTTGCCGCTGGCGCGCTCGTTATCAATATCGGCCTCAATTTCTACGTTGTGCCGCGCTACGGCATCGTCGGCCTCGCGGCTGCGACCGCCACTACCGCGACGCTCAACGTGCTGACGCTCTACACCATCCTGCAAGTGCGTGGCTGGTTCCATTTCACCGCCAAGCTGGCAGGGCGCATTGCGCGCCAGATCGCCGCCACTGCACTGATGGGAACGGCGCTGTGGTTCATGACTCCTGCGCTGGAACCCTATTGGTCCGGTGGAGCACTGGCGCGGATCGTCTCGCTGGCCGGTCTGGTGCTGGTGGGCGCAGTGGTATTCTTCGGTGCAGCCTATGTTCTGGGCGCACTCGACAAGGACCTTGTAGCGCAGCTGACCCGCAAGCGCCCGGCAAAGCCGGTCGATCTTGCCGAATAATGCTTCTGTGCTAAACCGCGCGGCGATGAAACCTATGATGTCCTTCGCCAACGCCGCCCCGCGCCGCTTTGCGGTTCGCGGGCGGGCGGCCTGGCGATGGCTGGGATGGGCCTGACCCACTCTTTGCGTCCGGCATTGCCCGGACAAACCAGTCATTCGTTTCAAGCTATTCAGGACAAGTGAATCATGCGCGTCGTTTCCGGCATCCAGCCCACCGGCAATCTCCATCTCGGCAATTATCTCGGTGCCATCCGCAACTGGGTGCGGATGCAGGACGGCATGGAAGCAGGCAATCAATGCCTGTTTTTCCTGGCCGATCTTCATGCGATCAGCCAGCCGCACGTCCCTGCCGAGCTTCATGCCGGTACGCTGGAGATGGCTGCTGCGCTGGTGGCCTGCGGGATCGATCCGCAACGCTCGATCCTGTTCAACCAGGCGCAGGTGCCCCAGCACGCCGAGCTGCAATGGTTGCTTAATGGCACCGCCCGGATGGGCTGGCTCAATCGGATGACGCAATGGAAGGACAAGGCGGGCAAGAATCGCGAGGGCCAGTCGGTGGCGCTGTTCGCTTATCCGGTGCTGCAGGCGGCCGACGTCCTGCTCTATCAGGCGACCCATGTTCCGGTGGGCGAGGACCAGAAGCAGCATCTCGAGCTGGCCCGCGATATCGCGCAGAAGTTCAACAACGACTTCGCAACCGAAGAAGCCCCGGTCTTCACCCTGCCCGACCCAATCGTTCCGCCGCAGGCTGCACGGATCATGAGCCTGCGCGATGGCAGCGCCAAGATGAGCAAGTCCGATCCTTCTGAGATGAGCCGGATCAACCTCATCGACGATCCCGATACGGTGATGAAGAAGATCAAGAAGGCCAAGACCGATCCCGAACCACTGCCCAGCGACGCAGCGGGACTGGAAGGACGGCCCGAGGCGCTCAACCTTGTGACGATCTACGCAGCGCTCAGCGAGTCGAGCGTCGACGCCGTACTTGCCCAACATGGCGGGGCAGGCTTCGGTGCGTTCAAGCCGGCATTGGGCGAACTGATGGTCGAAGTCTTGCGACCGATTTCGGAGCGCTTCACGGCGCTGCTCGAAGATCGTGAGGCGCTCGACGCCATCCTTGCGCGCGGAGCAGCACAGGCACGCGATATTGCTGCGCCGACTCTGGCGGAAACCTATCGCGCGCTGGGGCTGGTCCGCGGATCGTCAAACACCTGAAATCCTGCCATTCGGCTTACCTCATTCAAACCTTGTTCATGGGTTCGTTCATAGGATAGACAGACGTGCTGGTCAGCTGTCCGGACCTGGGGGAAGGGGCTGTACAGATCGCGCCGGCCCGCGAAAGGACACAAATGATGACCGACCGTTTCAAGGCTAAAGCCAAAGGTTGGGGGCGCAGCCTCAAACTTGCCTCCGTACCGCTGCTACTGGCAGGGCTCGCCGCCTGCGCCAGCAATTTCAATTCCGATGTTACCCGCTTTCACACGCAACTGCCCGCACCCCAAGGGCAGACGTTTGCTATCGTTCCGGAGAATCCGGCCGATGCGGGCGGCCTCGAATTCGCGCAGTATGCGGGCTATGTGGCGCAGCAGATGCAGCGGCTCGGCTATACCCCAGTTGCTTCGGCTACGGATGCCAATCTGGTGGTGATGTTCGGTTATGGGGTTGGTCCGGGTCGCGAACGCATCCGTTCGACCGGTTTCGCCGACCCGTTCTATCGTCCGTGGTATGGCTATGGCTCTTATTACGGACCGCGGTGGGGCGGCTATTACGGCGGACGTTGGGCTTTCGGTATGTACGATCCGTTCTTCGACGGGCCGAACATCGACAGCTACACTGTCTACACCAGCCATATCGACCTGAAGATCGACCGCGCCGCCGATCACCAGCGCCTGTTCGAAGGCAAGGCCGAAGCACTCTCGACCTCGAACCACTTGCAATATCTGGTGCCCAATCTGGTCGAGGCGATGTTCACGAACTTCCCCGGCGATTCGGGCCAGACCATGCGCATTACGATCGCACCGGAGAACATGGCCGTAAAACGCCAGCCGCAGAACTGATTAACTCAGTTGCGAGAGGAGAAGGCCCGCCATCTGCGCGGGCCTTTTTCGTATCAATCGAGCTTGGCGTGGCCGCCGGTGGAGCCGAAGCCGCCTGCGCCGCGCACAGTTTCGTCCAGTTCCTCGACCTCATCCCATGCCGCCTGAACCACCGGCGCGAGCACCAGCTGGGCGATGCGATCACCGCGTGCAACCGCGAAAGGCTCGTGCCCGTGGTTAATCAGAATGATCTTGAGTTCGCCCCGATAATCGGAATCGATTGTCCCGGGCGTGTTGGGCACGGTGATCGCGTGCTTGAGAGCGAGACCTGAGCGCGGCCTGACCTGAATCTCGTAACCCGACGGGATTGCCAGCGAGAGCCCGGTTGCCACTGCGGCCCGCCCCCCCGGATCGAGCACGACGTCTTCGGCCGAGAGCACATCCATTCCCGCGGAGCCATCGGTCGCATAAGCAGGCAGGGGCAGACCTTCACCATGTGGCAGGCGGCGCAGTTTCACCCGCACAGATTCAGTCATGCTGTTCGGCGCCCTGATTCACCAGCGCATGGGCAGCCCTGCGCACCAGTTCGCGCGCAACATCTTCCTTGTTCATTTCGGGCAGTTCCTCGACCCCGGTGGAGGTAACGATCTGAACACTATTGGTATCGCCGCCCATCACGCTGCCCTTGGTGCCGGATTTGATCTTGCCATAAGAAACGTCGTTGGCGACGATCCAGTCGGCGCCCTTGCGCTTGCGCTTGGCCTTGGCATTCTCGACCAGATCATCGGTCTCGGCGGCGAATCCGATCAGCAATTGCGGGCGCTTGCGCGCAGCACTGGTAGTCGCGAGGATATCAGGGTTTTCGGTCAGCACCAGCGCCGGAGGAGCCGATCCGCGCTTCTTCATCTTTTCGACCGCAACGCGCTTGGATTTCCAGTCGGCCACCGCAGCGACCATGAAGGCGATGTCGGCCGGCAGCGCCTTGCGCACCGCATCGGCCATTTCATCCGCGCTTTCGACATCGATCCGGTCAACGCCGAGCGGGGTCGGCAGATGCACCGGGCCAGCGACCAGCGTCACCCGCGCACCGGCGGCGGCGGCCATTGCGGCGATGGCAAAACCCTGCTTCCCGCTCGAACGATTGGCAATGTAGCGCACCGGATCGATCGGTTCCCACGTCGGTCCCGCCGTCACCAGCACATGCTTGCCATGGAGCGGGCGGTGGGCTGGATCGGGATCGAATTCGGCCTGTCCTGCCAGCGGATAGGGTAGCGGGTCCGCTGCAGGCGCGGGTGCTTCGGCGTTGAGAGTTTCTTCCTCAATCGGTTGCGGGCGGGCTGCCGGGTTCTTGCGCGCAACTTCGTGGTTGAGCGCTTCGGGATCGATCGGTGGGGCCGCCGAGGCCTTGCCCTTCGACGCCAGCAGCGGGCCGCCGAGATTGGGCTCGGGCGCCTCACCGTCGTCTTCCAGCGATGGCTGGCCGAGAAAGCCCTCGACATCGAACGGATCGACTTCGGGCAAATCTTCCAGCTCGGCTTCGAGGTCGGCGTCGATCTGCTGGTGGCTGCGGCGCGCAGTCGAACGCGGGATGATAGCCGACAGCAGGCTGGTGAGCGTGCCGCGGGGCTGGACCTCGGGCTCAGGCTCAAGCGCCTCGCTGGCCAGATCGACTTCCGCTCCTTCGGCCTCGCCCTCGTCGGTCAAATCCGGCTCGGCGGCCTCAAGCGGTGCTTCCAGAACGCGCAAAGAAGGCGCACTGGCCTCAACGATTTCCAGCAATTCGATATCGAGATCGAGACGGTTGGCAATCTCGGCGAGGATTGCGGCCGGTTCGGGTAGTCGGCCCGGACCGTATTCGCCGCAAGCCATCTCGCCTTCGTCAGGCTCCATCACGCCGACGCCCGCCTGGCGGAGCCATTCGGTGTTCCGCTGGGTGGTCGAATGCTCCCACATCCGCACATTCATTGCCGGAACGGTCAGCACCGGCTTGTCGGTGGCGAGGATCAGCGTGGTGGCGAGATCGTCGGCAATGCCCGCCGCCATCTTGGCCAGCAGGTCAGCCGTCGCCGGGCATACCACCACCAGATCCGCCTCACGCGAAAGCTGGATATGGCCCATCTCGACCTCGTCCTTGAGATCGAAGAGCGAAGTATAAACCTTGTTACCGCTCAGCGCAGCGAGCGCCATCGGCGTCACGAATTGCTGCCCGCCTTCGGTCAACACGCAAGTGACGTCGCCGCCGGCCTTGCGGATCATCCGCACCAGCTCGCACGCCTTGTAGGCAGCGATACCGCCGCCCACCACCAGCAGGATGCGCGGGCCCGTCACCGGACGCCGTCCCCGGCTGCCAGCCGCCTCGCTCGCGCGGATAGGAGAATATGATCCCATTGCGTCATCAAAGCGCTTGCTAGCGCCCCCCATCGCCCTTGGCCAGTAGTGTGCGAGGGGCAATTGCCTGCAGCCCCCGCATTCGCCTATCCTCGGGGCAATCGAGGGAGAGGCGAGACGTGCACCGGATATTAAGCCTAATCATAGTTCTATTGGCCTTAGCCGACATGGTGTTAGGATTTGGTTTCCTGATTAACCCTGTTTCTTCGGGAGCGCAGCTCGGGGTGGCAGCACAGGGCGCAGCGGGCCTGTCGACGATGCGCGCAGACTTCACCGCCTTCTTCGTGATTTCGGCCGCCTTCATGGTGTGCGGCGCATGGCGCAGGCAGGGCAATTTGCTGGTCGCGCCATTGGGGTTATTTCTGGTGGCGTTTACCGGGCGACTCGTGGACGTTCTGGTGAGTGGCCCCTACCCCGATTTTGCGCTGCCGATGGCCTATGAAATGGGCCATGTCGCGCTGCTGGGGCTGGCGATCAATTTGTGGCCATGGCGGGCGTCCGGCGGATCGCGCTGACGAAATCCACCAAGGCGCGCGGGAGGAATGCCAGCCCGGCGAGATAGGCCGGAACCAGCATCGCCATCCAGTAGAAGTTCTCCTGCCGCGCGAAGATCGCAACGAAAGCGATAAACCCGGTGTACCACAGGCTCGCAAACAGCCCGAAGCGCCCGCCCAGCCCCCACCAGCCAAGCAGTGGCAGGACGCACAGCGGACCCGCAGCCCAAGACTTGAGCATAACCAGCAGTGTGGTTTCCGAAATGCCGTAGAACGGCAGGCTCAGCCCCATCAGCCCAGTCCACGGCGGCGAAACCAGATCGCCCGGCATCCGCGCCGCGGCGACGGCAGCGGCATGGAAGGCGAGGCCGATGGCAATCAGCACGATGCCTCCTGTCACCGCCAGCGCCTCACGCTTGCGCCCCTCCACCACCGCCAGCACCGCCCACAGCAACAGGAACGGCAGCGCGAGCTCGCGAATGGCGACCGCAACGACAGCCAGTATCAGCCCAATAGGCCAGACCCGGCTGCGCGACAGCGCAAGGGCCAACCCGAGGAACAGCCCGGCCAGCGTTTCGTGCGAGAACACGACCGTATGAGCAAAGGCGATGATCCCACCGTAACCGACCAGAGCCGCCCCCCCAAAGCGTTCCCACCAGCGCAGCGGCGGCTTCAGAATGGCGAGCCAGACCAGAAGGTTTGCGCCCCACAGGATCGCGGCAATCAATCGCCAGCCCTGCTCACCAACGAGCGCGCTCACCCAGGCGACGATAGGAGTGCGCACCGTTACGAAGGGCGTCGTCGGATAGTGCCGCGCCCGCTGCTCAGCGAGGGCCGCGTGATAGTAATTCTCGCCCTTTGCCACACGCATGTTGATTGCGTGATAAAGATCCTTGTCGAGCGATTCGTGGTGCGCCTTGCGATGTGCGATATCCCGCTGCTGTGCGACTTCGCGATGACCGAGCGAGCTTATGTTCCAGACCGACAGGCCCAGAAACAGCGCCAGCAATCCCATCGCCGCGAGCCGAGGTAGCGCGCGCAGCGGGTGTTCGGGCCACTGCGCAAGTGTGTCGGTCACGCGCGCCAGGCCAATTCCGGCCACGGTCAGATGATCCCGGTTATATGCAGCGCGCCGACTGCTATAGCACCCGCCGCCACCGCTGCCGCATAGCTCAGCACCTTCAGGAAGCCGAGGCCGCCGCCTTCCCACATCAGGCGGATTTCGGGCAACGGCGGCGGTTCCGGCGCGCCCCCGCGCGGCGGGAACAGCTCTTCCAGCCGACGGATAAGCGCAGGCACGCGCAGCAGCGTTTCGCCGTCCTCGCGGATACGGTCGGCAAGTGCGGCCTCCGGGCCAAGTTCGTCGCGAATCCAGTTCCGCACGAAAGGTGCGGATACATCCCACATGTTGATCGCCGGGTTGAGCTGCGTGGCGATGCCTTCGACCATCACCATGGTCTTTTGCAGCAGCAGCAGATGGGGTTGGGTCTGCATGTCGAAATCGCGTGTGATCGCGAACAGCCCATCGAGCATCTGGCCGACCGACAGCTCGCTCACCGGCTTGCCGCGCATCGGCTCGCCCACCGCCCGCAGTGCCGTGGCGAATTCATCGACCGAATGGTGGCTCGGCACATATTGCGCCTCGAAATGGATTTCGGCGACACGGCGGTAATTGCCGGTGGTGAGGCCATAGAGTATTTCCGCCAGCCATTGCCGCGCGCGCCGGTCGATCCGGCCCATGATGCCGAAATCGATCGCGACGATGGTGCCGTCGGGACGCACGAACAGATTGCCCTGGTGCATATCGGCATGGAAGAAGCCCGCGCTGATCGCCTGCTTGAGGAAGGCGAGCACGAGCCGGTTGGCCAGAGCGGGCAAGTCATGCCCAGCCTCGCGCAATTGATCGACTTCGGAAATCTTGACCCCATCGACCCATTCCAGCGTCAGCACGCGACCATTGGTGCGATCCCAGTCGATCGTCGGAATGCGATAGCCTTCGACGCCGCCCATCGCCTCGGCCAGCTCGCTTGCGGATGCCGCCTCGCGCCTGAGGTCTAGCTCGCGATTGGTCCAGCGCTTGAAATTGGCGATCGTCAGGCGCGGACGCAGTCGGGTCGCCTCGCCTCCGAAAGCTTCGAGATGCGCGGCGCCCCATTCATAGGTGGCGATGTCGCGCGCAAAGCGTTCGCGCACGCCCGGTCGCAGCACCTTGACCGCGACATCGCGCCCCTCGATGGTGCGCGCGCGGTGGACCTGTGCGATCGAGGCCGCGCCAACCGGTTCGGGATCGAATTCGGCAAACAGCGTCTCGAGCGGTTGCCCAAAACTCGCCTCCACGCTCTGGCGGATCCGCTCGAATGGCACCGGCGGTAAGCTGTCCTGCAGCGTCAGGAGATTGCGCGCGGCATCCTCGCCGACAATATCAGGCCGTGTTGCCAATGTCTGGCCGAGCTTGATCGCTGCCGGGCCAATTGCGCGGAATGCACCCGCATAATCTGGCTCTTTCGGCTGGCGCGTCCCGAATCGCGCAACGCGCGCCAGCCGCTTGACCTGCACCGGGGTGTTGGGATCTTTCTCGATCCCGCGAAGCGCGCCGTGCCGGGCGAGCGTGCGGCCCCAGGCCAGCAGGCGCCAGATATGCTTTGCAGGGCTGCTCACGTCAGATTTTCCACCCCGAGTGGATGGCCACCAGCCCGCCGAGAATCGGTTCCACCTTCGTCTTGCCGAAACCGGCATCGCGGATCATCTGCTCGAACCGCGGCATCGGCGGGAAACGGCGGATCGATTCGACCAGGTAGCGATAGCTGTCGGCATCGCCCGCAATCGCCTCGCCCATGCGCGGCACGAGATGGTCCGAATAGGCATCGTAGACATCCTTGAAGCCGGGCCATTCGACAGTGCTGAATTCGAGGCAAAAGAACCGACCGCCGAATTTGAGCACCCGGTGCGCCTCGCGCAGGGCCCGGTCGATATGGGTGACGTTCCTGATCCCGAAGGCGATCGTGTAGGCATCGAAGATGCGCGAGGGATAGGTCAGTTCCTCGGCGTTCTGGCACGACCATGACAGCCCGGTAATCCCGCGATCCATCGCCCGCTCTATACCGACATCGAGCATGTCCTGATTGATGTCGGCCACGGTTACTTCGGCGCCGCGCGCCGCCATGCGAAAGGCAATGTCGCCGGTGCCGCCCGCCATATCGAGGATCGCTTCGCCCTCGCGCGGCTGGACGCGGCGGACGAACCGGTCCTTCCACAGCCGATGCATACCGCCGGACATGGCGTCGTTCATGATGTCGTACTTGCTCGCCACGCTGGAAAACACCGCACCGACACGGCGGGTTTTCTCTTCCGGGGCGACCTCTTCATAGCCGAAGGAAACTGTCTCGCTCATGGGACAAGCGCCTTAGGGCGAGATTGGGATGGCGTCTATCCGCTCGCTTCGCTCACTGCACCCGGCTCCGGGCGGCGGAGAGGGCTGGCACCGCATCGGGCGATCTGCCATGCGCTGCTTCCGACAATTTTCCCATCGCCGGAACACAGATGCCCGAACTTCCCGAAGTCGAAACGACCGTGCGCGGCCTCGCTCGCTTCCTCGACGGCGCGCGAATCGAACGCGTGGCGCTGCGCCGCGAGGGGCTGCGTCGGCCGTTTCCCCCCTCTCTCGTACAAACGCTGACGGGAGCGCGAATCACAGGCCTGTCGCGACGCGCCAAATACGGCCTCGTCCACACCGACCGGGCGCAGTCCATGATCTTCCATCTCGGCATGAGTGGACGCTGGCGGATCGATCCCGAAGAGATCGCAACGCACGATCATCTCGTTCTTGAAACTGCGGACCATCGCTTTGCCCTGAACGATCCGCGCCGATTTGGCTCGGTCGACCTCATCGACAGCGACCGGCTGGCAGAATGGCCGCAGTTCGCAGCGCTTGGCCCTGAGCCGCTGGGACCGGCGTTGACCATCGACTGGATGCGTCAAGCAATTGCGGGTCGCAAGCAGGCCATCAAGCTGTTGCTGCTCGACCAGCGGATCGTCGCCGGGCTTGGCAATATCTATGTCTGCGAAGCGCTGTGGCGAGCCGGTATCGATCCGCGCAAGGGCGGTGGGCGTGTCAGCCAGCCACAAATCGCGCGGCTGATCCCGGCGATTCGCGATGTTCTCGAACAATCCATCGAAGCAGGCGGGTCGAGCCTGCGCGATTTCGTCCATCCCGACGGACAGCTCGGCTATTTCGCCCATGCCTTCGACGTCTATGGCCGCGAAGGCGAACCCTGCCGACGCGAGGATGGCGGGATTATTCGCCGTGTGGTACAAGGCGGGCGCAGCACCTGGTGGTGCCCACGCTGCCAACGCTGAGCCGTTACGCTTGACGATTCGGTTGCTTGCGATTATGTGCGCTGCCTTCCGGCACACTTGCGCCGATTTTCGCGAGATTCGACTGCCTTTGAACACTGGCCGCGCCAGCGCGGCCCTATAGACACGAGCCAGAGTTAAGGACCATCCATGGCCAATACGCCGCAAGCCAAGAAGCGCATCCGCCGCAACGCCAGCCGCGCCGAGATCAACACCGCGCGCATGAGCCGCATTCGCAACTTCGTGAAGAAGATCGAAACCGCGATTGCCGCCGGTGACAAGGATGCCGCCAAGCAGGCGTTGTCGGCCGCCCAGCCCGAACTGGCGCGCGGTGTCGCACGCGGCGTGCTCCACAAGAACACCGCTGCGCGCAAGATGAGCCGCCTGACCAAGCGCGTTTCGGCGCTTTAAGCCCTTCAAGGCAAATCATTTCCGCAAAAGGGGTCATCGGTGCGCACCGATGGCCCCTTTGCTTTGCCGTGAAACGAGTCTGTAACGAAACGCCGGAAAGCGCGCTTCAAAAAGCGAGCAAATCCCGCGATTCGCGAACGCAATCGATCAAAAATTCCTGAAATTCAGAGACCTGAACGAAGGTCTGCGGGTTGCGTATGAGTCAACGACTTTATTTCAGTTTTTTTACCGCCCGCCCTCTTGCGACTCGCTCCGACCGAGTCCTAAGAAAGGGCATCTGCTCGGGACGGGACAGCTCGGGCATCTACATTACGATGGTAAAAGGGGCTTCCGCGAATCCTTAGTGATTCCGGTGGGGTGTAACGCAGTGTCGTACCTGAGGCTGGTCGGCTGAAACGTTCGTTTCGGTCGCTTCCGGTAGGGACGGTTTTGGACGGAATCGGGTCGATGGAAACTACAGGGACGAGGCGCAAGGTGCAGGACGAACTGATGGAAGAATCCGAAGCGGTAAACCTTGCGGCAGATTGGGCGGACATCAGCCAGGGACTGCGAAAAGATTTGGGCCATCAGTTGCACAGCCAGTGGATCAAGCCGATCCAGCTTGGTTCGCTGTGCCACGATTCCGGCACTCTCGACCTGTTCCTGCCAACCGAGTTCTCCGCCAATTGGGTGCGTGACCGATTCACCGACCGGCTGGCGCTGGCATGGAAGATCGCCCGTTCGGAAGTGCGCAACGTGCGCATCAGCGTCCATCCCGGACGCCGCCAGGTTGCCGACCTCAGGCTCCATTCGGATGGCCGCCGCCCTGCCAATGACGGCTCGGACAAGTCGATTATGGCAATCGCCGCCGATACCATCGGCGACAGCGGCTTCACCTCCAGCGTCGGACTCGACGCCTCGCTGACCTTTGCCGCCTTCATCACAGGCGAGGCCAATGTGCTGGCGTTCAACGCCGCGCAGCGCATGGCCGCGCCCGAAAAGCCGCAGTTCGCGCCGCTTTATCTCAAGGCCGCGACCGGTCAGGGCAAGACGCACTTGCTGCACGCGATCGGCCATTCCTATCTCCTCGCCCACCCTCGGGCGCGGATTTTCTACTGCAGCGCCGAGCGCTTCATGGTCGAATTCGTCCAGGCGCTGAAATCGGGCCAGACGCTGGAATTCAAGGCGCGGCTGCGCAGCTTCGACCTGCTGCTGGTGGACGATATCCAGTTCATCATCGGCAAGGCCAGCGCGCAGGAAGAACTGCTCTACACGATCGATGCGCTGCTCGCCGAAGGCAAGCGGCTGGTGTTCGCCGCCGACCGCGCGCCGCAGGCGCTCGACGGGGTCGAGCCGCGCCTGCTCAGCCGCCTGTCGATGGGCCTCGTCGCGGACATTCAGGCCGCCGATATCGAGCTGCGCAAGAAAATCCTTGGCTCCAAGCTCACTCGCTTTGCCCCGCTGGACGTGCCCGCGGACGTCATCGATTTTCTCGCCCGCACCATTACCCGCAACATCCGCGAGCTGGTCGGCGGGCTCAACAAGCTGATCGCCTATGCCCAGCTGACGGGACAGGAAGTATCGCTCCAGCTGGCCGAGGAACAGCTCACCGATATCCTCTCGGCCAACCGCCGCCGGATCACCATCGACGAGATCCAGCGCACCGTGTGCCAGTTCTACCGCATCGACCGCGCAGAGATGAGCTCCAAGCGCCGCGCCCGCGCAGTGGTGCGCCCGCGCCAGGTGGCGATGTATCTCGCCAAGGTGCTCACCCCCCGCTCCTACCCCGAAATCGGACGCAAGTTCGGCGGGCGCGATCACTCGACCGTGATCCACGCGGTGCGCCTGATCGAGGATCTGCGCCAGCGCGACGCCGATATGGACGGGGATGTGCGCAGCCTGTTGAGACAGCTCGAAAGCTGACGGGAAAACGCCCCGCAGCCCTTCGGCTCGCTCCCCATATCATGAACAAATGATCGACAGGGTTTCAACAGCCCTGTCGACAGGGCGCGTAGCAGCGTCCAAAGGGCGAAGCATGAGCGAAACCGCCCCGCCCAGCGCCCCCGCCCGCCTGCCCGCTACCCTCGGAGCGGCGCTTGCCCGTGGGTTCATGGGTCGCTGCCCGCGCTGTGGCGAGGGACGGATTTTCCGCAGCTGGCTCAAGCCGCGCGCCGCGTGCCCATGCTGCCAGCTCGATATGTCGGGCCAGCGCTCGGACGATTTTCCCGCCTATATCTCGATCTTCCTGACCGGGCATATCCTCGTCCCTGCGATCATCATACTCGTGCTGGATTACGATCTGTCCGCCTGGACGCTGGCCGCGATCCTGATGCCGCTGGCGCTGGTGATGCTGCTGGGGTGGCTGCAACCGGCCAAGGGCGCGGTGATCGCGCAGCAATGGTGGTTCGGGATGCACGGCTTCAAGCGCGAGCGCCTGCCCGAGGGAGATTCTCGGTGAGCATGACGCCCGAGCGGCTCGACCGCTTCTCCCGCCAGATCGTGCTGCCAGAGACCGGCGGCGCAGGCCAGATGACGCTCGCCTCGGCGCATGTTACGATCATCGGGCTCGGCGGGATCGGCAGCCCGGTGCTGCAATATTGCGCCGGAGCGGGAATCGGGCATTTGTCGCTAATTGAGGACGGCGATGTAGAGCTGTCGAACCTGCCGCGCCAGACGCTCTACACCCAACGCGATATCGGGCACGCCAAGGCGGTGGCGGCACGCGGCTGGCTGGCGAATTTCGACAGCGGATTGGAGGTATCGATCTGCGACGAGCGGATCGCTGCAGACAACGCCGCAAGGCTGATCGGCGAAACCGATCTGGTGATCGACGGAACCGACAATTTTGCCACCCGCCTCGCGGTGTCCGACGCCTGCGTCGCGGCGGGGGTACCGCTGCTCTCGGCCGCGGTGGGCCGTTTCCAGGGGCAGATCGCCGCCTTCGCCGGCCATCGCGCCGGCCAGCCGTGCTACCGCTGCTATGTCGGCGACGCCTTCGACGCCGACGATTGCGACTCCTGCGCCGCCGATGGCGTGCTCGGCGCCATGGTCGGCTGGGCGGGCAGCTTTGCCGCCATGCAGGCTATCCGCGTGCTGCTCGAAGGGGTCAGCACGCTGGGCGATCCGCAATGGGGCACGGTGCATTTGATGGACGGACTGACCCCGACGATGCGGAGTTTTAAGGTGGCGAAAGACCCGGCGTGCCGGGCTTGTGGCGGGCCCGATATCCAGAAAGTTTCTCGTAGCGATTGGTCATAAGCTCGAACAACACTTATTGCGGTTGCAAGATGGTCGACGATTCCCCTGACAAGCGCAGTTCTCCGCGCACGCATCTCTTCGTAGCTGTAACTCTGTCGTGGTCGGCTAGCTCCGCCGCCGCCAGACTGAGAAACATTTCCTCCGATGGCGCCCTGGTCGAGATTGCCGAGGGCCCAACTCCTGGCGAACGGGTCAAGCTGCGCCGTGCTGAACTTTCTGCGTCCGGGACGGTGATGTGGGCGGTCGGCAACCGCGTGGGCATTCGCTTCGAACGTCCCGTCCGGGTGCTGGACTGGCTGCCGGCTGGGGCGCAAGGCCAGCAAAGGGTGGACCGCACGTTCCAGGAGCTGAAGAGCGCACCGCGAGATGCCCCGTCCCCGCTGCGATCGCCGTTGCCCCCCAGCCCCCTGCAAACTGCGGAACTGGCCGGGATTGCCGACATGCTCGACGCGCTCGCCGATGCCCTGAGCGAAGACCATTACGTGGTCGCCAAATATGCGGAGAAACTGCAAGTGCTCGACCTTGTTTCGCAACACCTGCGCCGCATCACCAAGAGCTGACGGCGTTAGACTACTCGTCCAGTATTTGCGCAACCCACTCCGGCACCAGCACGCTTGCGGGGCCTTGGCGCGATTCGTCGAACCAGTGCGAGCCCTGGCTGCGCTCGAGGTTGAGTTCGACCGTTGCCACCCCAAGCGCCTTTGCATCGCGCACGAAGCCGGCGGCGGGATAGACCGCGCCCGAGGTGCCGATCGAGACGAACAGATCCGCCTCGCGCAAGGCTGTGTAGATGCGGTTCATCTGATAGGGCATCTCTCCAAACCAGACGACATCGGGGCGGAGCGCCCTTGCGCCGCAAGTCGGGCATTCGGGGCGGTCGATCAGCGGCCCGGTCCAATGGCTGCGCGCATCGCATTGAGTGCACCAGGCGTTGAGATGGGTGCCGTGCATATGCAGCACGTTCTGTGCCCCCGCCCGCTCATGCAGGTCGTCGACGTTCTGCGTCACGATCAGCAGTTCGCGCCCCCCGCATCCAGCCCATTCGCGCTCCAACCGTGCCAGCGCCTCATGCGCGGGATTGGGCTCTTTGGTCTGGATCGCAGCGCGCCGCATATCGTAGAAACGCAGCACAAGGTCGGGATCGCGCGCGAAGGCTTCGGGCGTGGCGACATCCTCCACCCGGTGCTGCTCCCATAGCCCTCCCCCGCCCCGAAAGGTGTCGATCCCGCTTTCGGCGGAAATCCCGGCACCGGTGAGGATCACGATATTGCGCAAATCAGCCATGCGGGCCATGAAGCATGAGCGGCACAGGAGTGGCAATGGCGCGGATTGGAATAGTCGGCAGCGAGGGGCGCATGGGGCGCGCGCTGATGACGCTGCTCGAAACAAGCGAACACACGCTGTCGGGCGGGATCGACCGTGGCGGGAATGTCGCCGCGCTAGCCGATGCGAGCGACGTGCTGGTGGATTTTTCTTCCCCTGCGGCGCTCGACGGCAATCTCCACGCCGCGATCGGCGCAGGTATCCCGATCGTCATCGGCACGACCGGCCTGTGCCAGCGCCATCATGAGGCGATCCACCGGGCCGCCCATGCGGTGGCCGTGCTCCAGACTGGGAACACCTCGCTCGGCGTCACCCTGCTCGCCCATCTCGTGAAAGAGGCAGCGGCTCGGCTGGGATCCGACTGGGATATCGAAATCCTCGAAATGCATCACCGCATGAAGGTCGATGCGCCCAGCGGGACCGCGCTGTTGCTCGGCGACGCGGCGGCTGACGGACGCGGGATCGAGCTGGAGGACCACAGCGAGCGCGGGCGCGACGGGCATACCGGGCGGCGTGAGGACGGCGCGATCGGGTTTGCCAGCTTGCGTGGGGGAACCGTCGCGGGCGAACACAGCGTGATCTTCGCGGGCGAGGACGAGCAACTGACGCTCACCCATGTGGCGGAAAACCGCTCGATCTTCGCGCGCGGTGCGATCCGCGCGGCGGAATGGCTGATTGGCCGTCCTGCCGGACGCTATGGAATGCCGCAGGTGCTGGGACTGTAAAGCGATGACGGCGCGCCCGGAAACCCTGCGCCAGAAGGTCCATCACCAGCTGTTCGTGGGGGCCGAGCCCGACGGGGCGCTGACCATCACCAACAAGCTGCTGATCCTCGTCATCCTGCTCGCCGTGATCGGTGCGGCGCTGCATACCGAACCCGACCTCCCCGCCCACTGGCAGCATATCCTTCGGGTTAGCGAATGGGTGTTCGGTGCCATCTTCCTCATCGAATATTGCGCGCGTTTCTATTCGGCGGCGGACAATGACGGACCGGGCAGCGCGTGGGCGAAGCGCTGGCGCTTCATCCGCTCGCCGCTGGGGCTGATCGACCTTCTGGTGGTGGTTTCCACGCTGGTTCCCGTGCTGACTGCCGATGCCTCCATGCTGCGGGTCATGCGCCTGCTGCGAGTGCTGGCGGTGATGAAATTCGGCCGCTTCAACTACGCCCTTCGTGAAATCCGCGCGGCGGTGGGCGAGCGGCTCGACGACTTGATCGTCACCTTCGCCTTTTCCGGCATCATCCTGCTGCTGGGCGCGACCGCGCTCTATATGACCGAAGGGGCGCTGCAGCCCGAACAGTTCGGGTCGATCCCCCGTGCGCTGTATTGGGCAGCGATGACGCTGACATCGGTCGGCTATGGCGATGCCGTGCCGATCACGCCGCTTGGCAAGTTCTTTGCCACCATCGTTGCGATCTCGGGAATTGCGGTGATCGCCATGCCCACCGGCATTCTTGCCGCCGCCTTTTCCGACGCCATGCAGCGCCGCCGCGACCACCGGATCGAGGATATCCGCAGGCATATGGACGAGCTGGCGATCGAGGACGACCGGCTTGAGGCCAAGCTCGCCGCACTTGAGCGCGCGGCCAAACATCACCATCACGATTGACGCATGACCAAGGACCAGATTTTCGAGTTTTTCCGTCGGCTGGCCGAGGACAATCCCGCGCCAGAGACCGAGCTGGAATACGGCAATTGCTATCAGTTGGTCGTTGCGGTCGCGCTCTCCGCGCAGGCGACCGATGTCGGCGTAAACAAGGCCACGCGCCGCCTGTTTGCCGAGGTCGAGACGCCGCAGCAAATGCTGGCACTGGGCGAGGACGGCCTCAAGCAGCACATCAAGACGATCGGCCTGTTCAATTCCAAGGCGAAGAACGTCATCGCGCTCAGCCAATTGTTGGTCGACGAATTCGGCGGCGAAGTGCCCGACACGCGCGAAGAACTCGTCCGCCTGCCCGGCGTCGGCCGCAAGACCGCCAATGTCGTGCTCAATTGCTGGTTCGGGCAGGATACCTTTGCGGTCGACACGCATATCTTCCGCGTCGGTAACCGCACCGGATTGGCCAAGGGCAAGACGCCCGAACAGGTCGAGGCGAAGCTGGAAAAGCGCGTGCCCGAACCGTTCCGCCTGCACGCGCATCACTGGCTGATCCTGCACGGCCGGTACGTATGCAAGGCGCGCACACCCGAATGCTGGCATTGCACGCTGGTCGATCTTTGCAGCTTCAACAAGAAGGTGCTGGAAAAGCCGAAAGGCAGAAGCTGACCGAATGATCTTGCCGATGATACAGTTCGAGGGGCCTGTTTGGCGCCTGTTGTCGCGTGACTTGGCCGGTGCCCCGGCAACTCCGGCCGGAGCACTGGAAGGACGCTTTCATCATTCGGGCCAGGTCGCCGCTTATGCGTCGCTCAGCGCCGAAGGCGCCGGTGTTGCGATCAAGCGCTATCTTGGCGACGGGATCGCACGGATTCTCGTTCCCATGCACCTGAACGCCGAACGCGTTGCGGATGCTCGCGGACAGCCCGAAGCGTCGATCGTGTGGCAGGATCTGCGGGCCCGTGGCAAACCCTCGCCGACCTGGGCATTTTCGGATGCGGCGCGAGAGGCCGGAGCCGACGCAATGCTCTATTCCTCGCGCTCGCGCCCGGACTTGTCGCATGTGGTCGTGTTCCGGCCCGAACTATTGGCCGCAATCGGTGAAGCGGTAGAATATTCGCCGCAGTAATTCTGAGCGCGATCAGCGATCTTCAGAAACGGTAATTCGCGCGCAGGCCCATCATGTCGATACCGGGATTCTGGCGCGGATTGAACAGTTTTGCCCCGCTGATGTGAACCCAACTCGCCTCCAGTGATACGCGCTGGTTGAGTTGGAAACCGACGGCAAGCTCCGGCTCGAACAGCACCCGACTGCCGAGGTCTGTGCGGTACATCGTCGCGTAGTCGACGCGATAGGATGGTCCATCATTGACCGAAAGACCTACGCCGGGGCGAACATAGACGGGACCACCGATTTTGATTTTCCACGCAAGGCCCGCCGCGACGAAATCGGTGTAGCCTTCCGAATTGACCGATACCATCACATAGGGTTGCGGCTTCCCGATGGCCGAAAGCGCTTCGATCGGTTCGCCGCGAACGCCAATCTGGAAATCGGTGCCGTGCTCATCGGTATTGAGCGTAAAGGGCGTGTCGACCGCATGGGCATAGATCCCGCCATAGACCTCGCCCGCCACAGCAGGCGCAGCGCTAATCAACGCGAGCGCCGGAGCCAGCGCAAGAAATGTGGCATTCACAACACTCTTCATCGAACGGGCCTTGCTCTGTGCAACGGTGGCGCGCGTCTTGCGGCAAAATACGTAGGAGTTGAAGCGCTGGTGCGTTCTTATGTACCAAAATGATGCAATGCTGTGGCTTGCGCGCGCCACTGGCAAACTAAATTCGCAAGGCCGCTATTCCCTGTTTGAGCCGCTTGATGGCTTGCCCTAACCGGGCCGGCTGCATGACGCACGAGCATCCTCTCGAACCGCTCCCGCTGGAGAGCGCAGGCTGGCGAAGCGAGATCGCCGCGACCTTCGCGCTCGCCTGGCCGCTGGCGCTCGCCAATTTGCTGCAGATGCTGGTCTATGCGATCGACGTGGTATTCGTTGCGCGGTTGGGCGAGATCGAATTGGCGGCATCTTCCCTCGGCGTGTCGATCTTCGGCCTGACGATGTGGGCCCTTGGCGGCCTTACGGGGATCGTCGCCGCGTTGATTGCAGAGGAACTTGGCCGTCGGCGCCATGCCGTGCGCGAGGTGCGCCGCTCGGTACGAATGGCGCTGTGGCTGGCGGTCGCGACAGGCATCGTCGGAATGGCGATCTGCTGGCTTGGCGAACCGCTGTTGCTGGCCAGCGGACAGGAACCCGACATTGCGCGACGCTCCGGGGCTTTCCTGCAGATCCTGATGTGGGCGATGATCCCCAATGTCGCGGCGACGGTACTGCGCAATTTCGTCTCCGCGCTCGGCCGCCCGATCTTCGCCACTGCGATTACCGGCGTGGCCATCATCGCCAATTTCGTCGGCAATTACGCCTTTGTTTTCGGCAACCTTGGAGCACCCGCACTCGGGCTGGAAGGATCGGCGCTTTCGAGCGTCACCACCTCGCTGGTCATGCTCGCCTGCTATGTCGTCGCGATCCTGCAGGATCGGAGATTGCGGCGTTATCGCATCTTCGGCAATTGGTGGCGACCTGAATGGAGCCGCCTGTCCGAACTGGTGCGTGTCGGCAGCCCGGTTATGGTCATCATCCTCGCCGAAGCGGGATTGTTCAGTGGTGCGGCGCTGCTGATGGGGCGGATCGGTCCCGCCGAACTCGCCGGACACACCATCGCGCTCAACATCGCAGCGCTGGCTTTTCAGGTGCCTTTCGGGATTGGGCAAGCGGCGACGATCCGTGTCGGCTATTTTTACGGTGCACGAGACCGTGAAGGTATGGGTCGTGCGGGCTGGACCAGCATCATCATGGGTGGCGGCTTTATGACGCTGACCGCGATGCTGATGCTGTTCGCACCGTTTCTGTTGCTCGACATCTATGTCGATACCTCGCTTGCGGCCAATGCCGCGATGATCGGTTTCGCGGTCCGTTACATGAAGGTTGCCGCTGCCTTCCAGCTTTTCGACGGCGTTCAGGCCGTCACTGCTGGTGCCTTGCGCGGACTGCAGGACACGCGTGTGCCGATGCTGATCGCCATCTTCAGCTACTGGGTGCCGGGTTTCGGCATCGCCATCCTGCTCGGATTCTATACGAGATTGCAGGGCACCGGCATCTGGATCGGCCTCGCTACCGGGCTCGTTTTCGCGGCCCTGCTGTTGACTGCGCGATGGACTCGCCGGGGGCGTTTCCAACGACCGGCGAAACCCGCCGCACCCGCACCACATCCGGCCTGAAAAAATCTTGCATCCCGGTGCTTGACGCCCAGCTACGCGCTGCACATATGCGGCCCGCTGGCACTCTCGGTGTGGGAGTGCCAAGATTTATCCGAGCCTTTAAGAGAGAGGTACTATCATGGCATTTCGTCCGCTGCACGACCGTGTACTGGTCCGTCGCATCGAAGCCGAAGAAAAGACTGCCGGCGGGATCATCATTCCCGACAGCGCGAAGGAAAAGCCCAGCGAGGGTGAAATCGTCGCGGTCGGCACCGGCACCAAGGCCGAAGACGGCACCATCACCGCGCTCGACGTCAAGGCGGGCGACCGCGTGCTGTTCGGCAAGTGGTCGGGCACCGAGGTCAAGCTCGACGGCGAAGACCTGATCATCATGAAGGAAAGCGACATCATGGGGATCATTTCCTGATCCGCTGATCGCATTCGCATCCTTCTATTCAACCCAATTTTCCAGGAGAAACCATCATGGCTGCCAAGGACGTAAAGTTCGGCCGTAACGCGCGCGAGCGTATTCTCGCCGGCGTCGACACCCTCGCCAATGCCGTCAAGGTCACGCTCGGCCCCAAGGGCCGCAATGTCGTGATCGACAAGAGCTTCGGCGCACCGCGCATCACCAAGGACGGCGTTTCCGTCGCCAAGGAAATCGAACTCAAGGACAAGTTCGAGAACATGGGCGCACAGATGCTGCGCGAAGTGGCCTCGAAGACCAACGACAACGCCGGTGACGGCACCACCACCGCTACCGTTCTCGCCCAGTCGATCGTGACCGAGGGCATGAAGTCGGTTGCCGCCGGCATGAACCCGATGGACCTCAAGCGCGGCATCGACCTCGCGGTCCACAAGGTCGTCGAAAACCTCCAGAGCCGCTCGAAGGAAGTTTCGGGCTCGTCTGAGATCGCCCAGGTCGGCGTGATTTCCGCCAACGGCGACAAGGAAGTCGGCGAGAAGATCGCCGAAGCGATGGAAAAGGTCGGCAAGGAAGGCGTCATCACCGTCGAGGAAGCTAAGGGCCTCGAATTCGAGCTCGACGTGGTCGAAGGCATGCAGTTCGACCGTGGCTATCTCAGCCCCTATTTCATCACCAACCCCGAAAAGATGACCGTGGAACTGGATAATCCCTATATCCTGATCCACGAGAAGAAGCTGTCGAACCTGCAGGCGATGCTGCCGGTGCTCGAAGCGGCGGTCCAGAGCGGTCGCCCGCTGCTGATCATCGCGGAAGACATCGAAGGCGAAGCGCTCGCGACCCTCGTGGTCAACAAGCTGCGCGGCGGCCTGAAGGTTGCAGCGGTCAAGGCGCCCGGCTTCGGCGATCGCCGCAAGGCGATGCTGCAGGACATCGCGATTCTGACCAAGGGCGAGATGATCTCCGAAGACCTCGGCATCAAGCTCGAAAACGTCACCCTCGGGATGCTCGGCCAGGCCAAGCGCGTCACCATCGACAAGGACAACACCACGATCGTCGATGGCGCCGGTGACGAAGCCGACATCAAGGCTCGCGTCGGTGAAATCCGCACCCAGATCGACAACACCACCAGCGATTATGACCGCGAGAAGCTGCAAGAGCGTCTCGCCAAGCTCGCCGGCGGCGTTGCTGTCATCAAGGTCGGCGGTGCGTCCGAAGTCGAGGTGAAGGAGCGCAAGGATCGCGTCGACGACGCCCTGCACGCTACCCGCGCCGCGGTCGAGGAAGGCATCGTTCCGGGCGGTGGTACCGCCCTGCTCTACGCCACCAGCGCGCTCGAAGGCGTCGATGGCGAGAACGAAGACCAGACCCGCGGTATCGACATCGTCCGTCGTTCGCTGACCTCGCTGGTGCGCCAGATCGCCACCAACGCCGGTCATGACGGTGCGGTTGTCTCGGGCAAGCTGCTCGACCAGAGCGACACCTCGCTCGGCTTCAACGCTGCGACCGACACCTATGAAAACCTGGTGACCGCAGGCGTGATCGACCCGACCAAGGTTGTGCGCACCGCGCTGCAGAACGCGGCTTCGGTCGCAGGCCTGCTCATCACCACCGAAGCGGCTATTTCGGAAGTTCCGGAAGACAAGTCCGCCGCCCCGATGCCCGACATGGGCGGCATGGGTGGTATGGGCGGCATGGGCTTCTAAGCCACGCGCTCAAACATTCGGTTTACCGACAGAAGAGGCCCGGCGGAGCGATCCGCCGGGCCTTTTTGGTTGCCGCCACACACGCATGGCGTGCACCACCTCTTGCGCGCTTCGCAATTTTGCACCTGCGAAATGAGCCTAGATACCCCGCTCCCGCGACTCATTGCGGGCGCAGATAATGGGGTGCAATCGTGGCAACAGCCGCAGCCAGCCTTCCCGATATCCATTCCAGCCATTCCGACAGCCCGAAGGGCAAGGTTCTCGCCGGTCTCACCATCGGCGCAACCGGCGTCGTCTTCGGCGATATCGGCACCAGCCCGCTTTACGCTTTCCGCGAGGCGCTGAGCCAGGCGGCCTCGGACGGGCTCTATCGCGAAGAGATCATCGGCGTCGTCAGCCTGATGCTGTGGGCGCTGATCCTGATCGTGACGCTTAAATACATGATCGTGCTGATGCGCGCGGACAACGATGGCGAAGGCGGAGTGCTGGCCTTGCTGGCATTGGCCAAGGCGAAGGTGAAGCGCGGCAAGATGGCGCTGCTCGCGCTCGGCGCCATTGGTGCGGCACTGTTCTATGGCGATGCGATCATCACCCCGGCGCTGTCGGTGCTGAGCGCCGTCGAAGGGCTCAAGTCGCTGCCCGGTATGGGCCGCGCAATGACCCAGCCGCACATCATCATGATCACGCTGGCAATCCTGTTCGCGGTGTTCATGGTGCAGGCGCGTGGAACACAGGCCGTGGCGCGGCTGTTCGGGCCAGTCTGCATTATCTGGTTCATCGCGATCGGCGCGATCGGCCTGCACTACGTCGCCCAGGATCCGGCGATTCTTTCCGCATTCGTGCCGATCCACGCGGTGCGCTTCATGCTGACCCATGGCGTGCTTGGCCTGTTCGTGCTCGGCGCGGTGTTCCTGACCGTTACGGGGGCCGAGGCGCTCACCGCCGACATGGGCCATTTCGGACGCCTGCCCATTCGGATCGCATGGCTTGCCCTGGTCTTCCCGGCACTGGCGCTCAATTATCTTGGACAGGGCGCCTTCGCGCGCCACGCCTTCAACGTTGCGCCTCACGCCAACTTCATCGATCAGAACTGGTTCTTTGCCATGGTTCCCGGACCGCTGCGGCTGGCGATGATCGTGCTGGCGACGGCGGCAACCATCATCGCCAGCCAGGCGGTGATCACCGGCGCCTATTCGCTAACCCAGCAGGCCATGCAGCTGCACCTTCTGCCCCGGCTCAAGATTCGCCAGACTTCGGCGGGGCACGCGGGGCAGATTTACATTGCTTCGGTCAACTGGGCGCTGATGTTCGGCGTCGTCGCACTGGTGCTTGCCTTCCGCAGTTCCAGCGCGATGGCGGCCGCCTATGGCATCGCTGTGACCGGTACGATGGTCGTCACCAGCCTGCTGGCGATCGTGGTCATCCGCAGGCGATGGAAATGGAGCCGGCTGACCACGCTGGCCCTAATGATCCCTTTCCTCGCGCTCGACTGCCTGTTCCTCGGCGCCAACCTCCTGCGCGTGACCGAGGGTGGCTGGGTGCCGCTGACTATCGCCGCGGGACTGTTCCTGTTGATCTGGACATGGGTGACGGGGCGCAAGCTGCTCGCCGCAATCGAAGACGACGGCGCGGTCAAGCTGGAAGACTTCGCCCGCTCGCTCCGCAAGCGTCCCGTTGCGGAAGTGCCGGGAGTGGCGGTGTTCCTGACCTCGCGCAACGAGTTGACGCCCCATGCGCTGCTCCACAACCTCAAGCATAACCACGTGCTTCACGCGCATAATTTCATTACCGGCGTAAAAACCCGCCCGGTGCCGTTTGTCTCGCGCAACAACCGTGTCGCGCGAGAGGAAATCGACGGGCATTTCACCCGGGTCGTGCTCAATTACGGCTTCATGGAAAGCCCCAGCGTGCATGACGACATGGTCGCGGCCGGGATCGCCGATCCGATGCGCACCAGCTATTTCATCGGGCGCAGCCGCCTCGCCCCGTCCAAGGGACACGGGATGCCGTTGTGGCAGGATCTGCTGTTCATTTTCCTCTATCGCAACGCGACAGACCCAACCGACTATTTCAACATTCCGCACAATCGGGTGATCGAGTTGGGCGCACAATACGCGATTTGAGGTGGGCCTCAGACCGCGGATGCGCGACTGTTACGAAGATTCAAACTTCCCTTTCCGCGGACCGAGATAGCCGAACAGATAGGCCGCGACCTTGCGCATCTGGATTTCCTCCGCGCCCTCGGTGATGCGATAGCGGCGGTGGTGGCGATAGATGTGTTCGAACGGCTTGTGCCGCGAATAGCCGATCCCGCCATGGACCTGCATCGCGCGGTCTGCCGCTTCGCAGACCAGCCGGTTCGCCCAGTAATTGCACATGGAAACCTTGTCGGAGAGCTGCTTCTCGATCTCCTTGTGCGGCAGGCGGTCCATTTCCCACGCAGTCTTGTAGATCAGCAAGCGGAGCATTTCGCATTGCGTCGCCAGCTCGACCAGCGGGAACTGGATCGCCTGGTTCTTCGCCAGCTCCTCGCCAAACGGCTTGCGCTGGCGGGCGTATTTCACGCTTTCCTCCACGCAGAATTGCGCCGCGCCAAGCGATGACGCGGCCTGACGGATGCGGTTCTGGTGGACGAAACTCTGCGCCAGCGCGAGGCCCCGGCCCTCCTCGCCCAGCATCGCATCCTCCGGCACCCAGACATTGGTCAGGCTGAGGCGCGGATGGTCTGTGGGCATGTTGAAGGTCCACATCCACTCCTCGATCTCCAGCCCCTGCGCAGGGTTGGGAACCAGTAGGCAGGTGATCCCGCGCGCGTCGCCCGCTTCCCCGCTCGTACGCGCGAACACAGCGCAATGGGTCGCGACATGCATCCCGGTGATCCACATCTTCTCACCGTCGATCCGCCAGCCGGGGATGCCATCGCGGGTTTCACGCACCGCGCGCGTTTCCATCCATGTCGCGTCGGAGCCGTGCTCGGCCTCGGTCAGACCGAAGGCCACGCGCCGGTTGCGCTCGAACCCGCCCGCGATGAATTCCTGCTTCTGCGCCTCGGTCCCGAAGGTTTCGAACATGGCGACGAACGGGAAATTGCCGACGATCGAATGCTCGTTCTGCAAATCGTTGTGGAGCCCCAGCCCGCGCTGGGCGAAGCGGTCGCGGATCACCGCCATCCACAGGTTTGATCCGTCCTTGCCGCCATATTGCTTCGGCGCGGAAAAGCGCCAGTGCCCTGCCGCATCGGCTCGCGTCGTCGCCTCGCGCAGCAGGTTCTCCCAGTCGTGGTTGGGCAATCCGCCTCGCTCCCAGTCGGTCCGCGCATCCTCGCGCCGGTGATCGAAGAAGCGGATATTGTCGTCCTGCGCCACCAAGGGGTCGATTTCGGCCTCGATAAATCGCTCCAGCTCTGCGTAATAGTTCTCCAGCTCGTCAGGTATGGTGAAATCCATCAGGCCTCTCCGGTCCATTGTTGCCGCGCTTGTGCCAGCGCAGGATATTTGGGCATGTCGATCGAAAGCTTGTCGAGCGCATTCCGGCGCAATCGGGCGAGCAGGCCCGGCTGAGCCAGCGTCGTTTCGCCTGACAGCAGGGCCTGGGCGAGCGTGCGATCCTCTACCTGCGCATCCTCATTCGACGCTCGGGAAATGATCCCCAGCGCGTTGCGCGCCACCGCCAGCTGGAAGCGATCGTGCCCCTCCATCCGGTGCTTGACCGTTGCCAACCACTCGGAAATCGCCGCTGCGAGATCTCCATTGCTGGCCTCACCCTGCAACCCGGCAATCGGTGTCGGAGCGGGCAACGGACGTTCCCGCTCAGCCTCAGGCGCTTCGCCCTCCAGCAGCATCAGCAAGTCGAGTTCCTGCTCGCTGGTCCTGCGTGAGATGATCGCCCGTTCGAGTGTGCGGTCGGCACCGGATCGCCATGTTGCGCCCATCCGCAGGCATCCCAGCGCCCACCAGCAAGTGCGGTAAACCAGCCAGAAGTTGAACCGGGAGCGTTCGATCCTCATGCCGCCTGCCGCCTCATAGGCAGCAAAAAACGCTTGAAGAGTGCCCAGCCCCATCGCCGTCCGGTCGATCCGGGCGAAGCGCCAAACGGTCATGCAGGCGTAAGCGAGATCCTCATGCGGATCGCCAAGATGAGCCAGTTCCCAATCGAGCACCCCGGTAAGGCAGCTCTCCTCGACCAGCAGATTCCCGATCCTGTAGTCGCCATGGACAAGGCGCGGTGGAACGGGCTCGGGCAGGTGTTCGCTCAGCCACCGCAGCGCCAGCGCGATAATCGGGCGATCACCGCCCGTCTCTTCGAACTGCGCCTCAAGACTCGTGAGCGCGTCACGATAATCCATGGCGGGAATCGAAGCAGGGAGTTTGTCTGCCGAAAGTCGATGAATGCCCACCAGTTCCCGCGCACATTGCTCGAGCAGCGAATCCGGTTCCTTGCAGTCGAGGATGCGCGTTGGATCGGGTGTTCCGGGCATTGCACGCATGACGAAGCCGGTGCCGATTCCGTCCGCGGGTTCCAGCTCGACCACAATTTCCGGCGCGGTCACACCTTCGCTTCGCACTGCACGGATGATTGCCGCTTCCGCGCGATGATCGAGCGCGCGATGCGCCATCATTTCCGGCGATGGCGCGCGTCGCAACACGAAATCCTCACCATGGGCCGAAAAGCGCCAGCTTTCCATGGTAGCGCCACCGGTCAGGCGCTTGAGATCGGTGGGTTCGGAAAGCTCGACGCGGGTCAGCGCGCGCGCCAGCCCGTGACTCAAATCCCCGGCATCCTTCCCTTGTGTCATTGCTTCCATGTGGCAGCAAAATCGGAACAAGAGCAAGCATGTTGCGTCTTGCCTCCCCTTTACAGCCGACGCAGGGAATTCTCGGCTCGTCGCTCAAACCTTTCATTACATCCCGGAATATGCTCGTTAAGCGATCACAAACCATATTCGGGATATACGGGGTCGCATGATTACACGAACGCTTGCGGGAGCTTTGGTCGCAGTGCTGTTAGGCGCTGCGTCACCTTCGCAGCTGGGTGCGCAGCAGCATCCGGCCAGTTTCGAAACCCAATTCGACAATGCGCTTGGTACCGAACAGCGCGTTCCCCCTTCGCTTAAGGCGGTCTACACCACCGATCTTGAGCGTCGTGTTGCCTCGATCGCCGATGGCTCCGACGGACGCATCGGGGTCGCCGCAGTCGATCTTTCGACCGGACAAATGGTCAGCGTACTGGGCGATCAGAGGTTCCCGATGGCCAGCACCAGCAAGATCGCCATCGCCGCCACCTTCATGCAGGGTGTCGAGGACGGACGCTGGTCGCTCAATGACAGCTTCCCGATGCTTTATCCGGTGCGATCGAAGCCCTTTTCTTCCAAGGTTGCGCCAGTGCGCGAGGGCGAGAGGCTTCCGGCCACGCGTTTGATCGAACTGATGATTACCCGCTCGAACAACTATGCCGCTGACGCTCTTCTGCGCGTGGTGGGTGGCCCGGAAGCGGTCGATAAATGGGTGCATCACGCCGGGATCAGCAATTTCAACATGACCCGCGACATCCTCACTCTGGTGCGTGACGATGGCGAGTTCGATCCTGCCAACCATATCGACAATCGGGACAGCGCCACGCCCAAGGCGATGGTGACGCTGCTCGCAGGGCTTTATCAGGGGCGTTGGCTGTCGGCTGACAGCCGCAAGGTGATCCTCGGCGCGATGAGCCGCACCGTCACCGGCCGTAATCGGATGAAGTATCTCATCCCGACCGATGCCAAGGTGCTCCACAAGACCGGTTCGCTGCATGACACCTGCAGCGATGTCGGCCTGATCGAGACGCCCGACGGTCGCACGCTGGCCGTGGCGGTCTATGTCACCGGGCAAAGGTCGCGCGGTGCGCGCGAACAGAAGATCGCGATGATCTCGCGCGCGATCTACGATGGTTACGAAGATGTCGCTCCCGAGCGCCATTACGCAAGCGCGGATTATGGCGGCAAATAGCTTTCCGTCGGATGGCACCGGCCATCGGTCTTCCGGCACAGAAAAAGGGGCGGCGCCGCAAGGCACCGCCCCTTCTCTTTTTCGTCGTCCGACTGGCCTCAGTTGGGCTCGGTTGCTTCTTCGTGAACGGCAGTCGCCGCGTTGTCGGCAGCAACCGCTGCGCCGTGCGCTGCGTCGCTGGCGGCGTCGCCCATGGCGGTGCCCGCATCGTGTGCAGCGTCGCCAACGGCGGTGCCGGCAGCTTCCATGTTTGCCTGGGTGTCGTTGGCAGCCGAGGTCGCGGTGGTTTCAGCGGCGTCCTGGGTCTTTTCCGAACAGGCGGCCAGCGAAAGGGCAGCACCGGCGGTCAGAGCGATAAGAGCGATCTTGCGCATAGTCTTGAGTCCTCATCCTATTAAATAAGCGGATCGGGCATCCGGTCCGCGTAAGTCCCCCATCCGGGTCTCACGGCTTGGGCAATAATGGCCAGATTGTGGCAACGCAAGAACGCGCTTGCCTGAGATTGTTTCCCGATAAATTCGCTTTCCACCATTCGCGGCCAATTTTGCTCCCGTTCATGCCCGGTCGCTGCTAAGCCTCCCGCCATGACGGCGAGGAACCACCTCTATCTGGTCGATGGATCGGCCTATATCTTTCGTGCCTATCACAGGCTCCCCCCCCTCACCGACCCGGAAGGCACGCCGGTGGGCGCGGTTTACGGCTATACGACCATGCTCTGGAAGCTGGCCGAGGATCTTGACAAGGCCGACGGCCCCACGCATCTGGCGGTGATTCTCGACAAGGGTTCGACCAGTTTCCGCAACGAGATCTATCCCGAATACAAGGCCAATCGTCCTGAACCACCAGAGGATTTGCGCCCGCAATTCCCGCTGATCCGCGACGCCACGCGTGCCTTCAGCCTGCCCTGCGTCGAGGAGGAAGGGCTGGAGGCCGACGACCTCATCGCGTCCTATGCGCGCGCCGCCGCCTGCAAGGGCTGGGACGTCACCATCGTGTCTTCCGACAAGGATCTGATGCAACTGATCGGCAAGTGCGAGACGCCTGAGGACGGCGTAGCCGAGGGTGGCGCGATCGACATGCTCGACACGATGAAAAACGCGCGCATCGGACGAGAGGAAGTAATCGAGAAATTCGGTGTCCCGCCTGAGCTGGTGGGCGATGTTCTGGCCCTGATGGGAGACAGCGTCGACAATATCCCAGGCATTTACGGTATCGGCCCCAAGACCGCTTCCAAGCTGATCATCGAACATGGCAATCTCTCCGGCGCGCTCGATTCCGCGCCGGAGATGAAGAAATCCAAGCTCAAGGAACGTCTGCTCGAAGGGCGCGACATGGCCGAGCTCAGCCGCGTGCTGGTGCAGCTCAAGGAAGATTGCGCGCTTCCCATTCCGATCGACGACATGAAGCTGGACGGCGTACCGCCCGAACCGCTGGCCGCCTTCCTTGAAAAACATGGCTTCACCAGCCTGCTCAAGCGGCTCGAAACCGGCACCGGCAGCCCCTCGCGCACAACCGACCTCAACCCGGCCAAGCAGCAGACCGCAGCCGCGCCGGCCAGCGCCGAAGGCAATCGCCAGCCGCCGCCCGAAATGCCCGCTGTCGATCACGACAGCTACGAATGCATCCAGACGATGGAACGTCTCGAACACTGGATCGCGAGGAGTTTCGATGCGCGGCTGGTGGCGGTCGACACAGAAACCAGCGCACTCGACGCGATGCAGGCGGACCTCACCGGCATCAGCCTCGCGCTCGGCCCCAATGATGCGTGCTACATCCCGCTCGCCCATGGCGGCAGCGACATGTTCGCCGAAAAGCCCGATCAGATCGACGCCAAGGCAGCGCTGGCCGCACTCAAACCGCTGCTGGAAAGCGATGCGGTGCTCAAGATCGGGCAGAACATCAAATACGATCTCAACGTGCTCGCGCGGCAGGGCATCGCTGTGGCACCGATCGATGACACGATGATCGTCAGCTTTGCGCTCGATGCCGGGCGCAGCCTCGAGGGGATCGGCGGCGGTCACGGGATGGACGAATTGTCCGAACGGCACCTCGGCCACACTCCTATTCCGTTCAAAGATGTCTGCGGCACCGGCAAGAAAGCGATCCCCTTCGGCGAAGTCCCGCTCGACAAGGCAACGCGCTATGCCGCCGAGGACGCCGATGTCACCTGGCGGCTGCATCGCCTGCTCAAGCCCCGCCTCGCCGATGAAGGCGGCACGCGCATCTACGAGCGCGTCGATCGCCCGCTGATCCCGGTGGTCGCCCGGATGGAGCGGCTCGGGATCAAGGTCGACCGCGCAGGTCTCGCCAAGCTCAGCGAGGAATTTGCTGCCGAGATCGCGCGCATCGAGAGCGAGATTTTCGCCGCGACGGGTGAGGAATTCACCATCGGCAGCCCCAAGCAATTGGGTGAAGTCCTGTTCGACAAGCTCGGCTACAAGGGCGGACGCAAAGGCAAGAGCGGGCAATATTCGACCGACCAGACCGTGCTCGAACGGCTCGCGGGCGAAGGCGCCGAGGTGGCGACCAAAGTGCTCGAATGGCGGCAACTGGCCAAGCTCAAAAGCACTTACACCGATGCGCTGCAGGCGGCGATCAACCCCGACACGGGCCGAGTCCATACCAGCTATTCGCTGGTTGGGGCGCAGACCGGGCGATTGAGCTCGACAGATCCCAATCTGCAAAACATTCCCATCCGGACCGAGATAGGTCGGCAGATTCGCGAGGCCTTCGTGGCGGAAGAGGGCAATGTCCTGCTTGCCGCGGACTATTCCCAGATCGAGCTGCGGCTTGCCGCGCACATGGCCGATGTCCCCCAGCTCAAGGAAGCGTTCGAGGCGGGCGAGGACATTCACGCACGCACCGCACAGGAAATGTTCGGCACGGTCGACCGGGACACCCGCGCGCGCGCCAAGACGGTCAATTTCGCCATTCTCTACGGCATCAGCCGCTGGGGCCTTGCCGGACGGTTGGGCGTCGAACCGGACGAAGCGCAGGCGATCATCGACACCTATTTCCAACGCTTTCCCGGCATCCAGAATTACATCCATGCCACGCTGGAAAGCGTACGCGCGCGCGGATATTCGGAGACGCTGTTCGGTCGCAAGACGTGGTTTCCCCGAATCAATTCGAAGAACCAGTCCGAACGGCAGGGAAGCGAGCGCGCGGCTATCAACGCCCCGATCCAGGGCACCAGCGCCGACATCATCAAACGCGCGATGGTGCGCATGATGCCCGCCCTCGAAGAGGCCGGGCTCGGCCATGCGCAGATGCTGCTGCAGGTGCATGACGAACTGGTGTTCGAATTGCCCGAAAGCGATGTCGAAGCCGCCAGCGCTGTAATCGAACGGGTGATGGCCGGTGCGGCAGCCCCCTCCGTCACGCTCGATGTACCGCTAGGCGTCGAGATCGGGTCCGGACGGAGCTGGGGAGCCGCGCATTGAAGCTGTTCGGCCGAACAATCAACTTCGAGCGCAGGCTGCTGTGGCTCAATGTCGCTTTGCTGACCGTTGTGGCGATCGCGATGTTCGCGGTAATATTCCTTGTCCTGCGCACCATCTCCGCCGAGCGCAGCGAGCGCAACCAGATGCAGCAGACCGCCGATGTGATCGCCGAGCTGCGCGGGGTCAACCGCGCCGCCCTCAATGGCGAAACCGGCCAACGCGGCTATATCATCACGCTCGACCGGCGTTACCTCTCGCCCTATTTCTCCGGGCGAGACCAGATCGAACCGACGCTGCACAAACTGCGTAAGCTGGTGGAGCCGACGGCGACCGAACGGCAAAAGCAGTTGCTCGACGAAATCGAGGTGCTGTCGCGCGCCAAGTTTTCCGAACTCGGTCGAAGCGTGAAGCTGGTCGAACAGGGCGATGTGCTGGGCGCAAGGCGCTTGATCCTGAGCGATGAAGGGCAGGAGGCGATGGAACGCCTGCGACGGGCGATCGGTGAAATGGAAGTGATCGAGCTCCACGTGCTGGGGCAAGCCAGCGCGCAGACCGCGCGTGCCGAGGGGCGTGTTCTGCCGCTGCTCGGAGGTTTGCTGGTCTTGCTGGTGATCGTGCTGCTAGTGGTCATACGACTGGTCGCCCGCGCCGCACTGGCCGAGGCGGAGGCCGCGCAGGCCAAGGCATTGGGCGAGGCGCGCGATCGCGCCGACCTGCTCGCACGCGAACTCAACCACCGGGTCAAGAACCTGTTCGCGGTGATCCTTGCCATCGTGCAGCTGAGCGCGCGCGACAAACCCGAAGCCAAGGATGTGACCGAAGCGATCGCCCGGCGGATTCGGGCGCTGCTCACGGCGCATGAAGTCTCGCAAGGCGAGCTTGACCGTCCGGTTGCCTCGCTGACCGATCTCGTCGAAACTTCGCTGGCGCCCTATCGCTCGGACGAGCTCGACGCATCGCTGGACGGACCAAGCGTGATCCTGCCGGCCCGACTGGTCACGCCACTGGGTCTGGTGCTGCACGAACTGACGACCAATGCGGTCAAATACGGGGCGTGGGCGCATGGTGGGAAGATTACGATTTCCTGGCGCGAGGACGATGGTTTGGTCGTCCTCGAATGGATCGAAACCGGGGCACCGATCGAAACCCAACCCGAAAGGCGCGGGTTCGGAAGCTTGCTGATGACCAGCGCAGCACGGCAGTTGAGCGGTTCGATCGAACGGGAATTCGCCGGTGACGGTGCGAAGATCACCATCACTTTCCCCAATCCGGGCGAGAACGGGAAGTGAGCGTGGTTGTCTCCAAACTGCAGCAAGGCTAGGCCACCTTTTAGATGCTGGCCCGATACGATCCACGCAATTGGGGCGTTTCGCCCATGGCACTTGCCGATGTCGCCATCACGGTGGCGATCGCAACGGTCCTTGCGCTTGTCATCCACTGGATCGTCTTTGCGGTGTTGCGGCGAATCGCAAGGCTGTCCGCCAACCGCGTCGACGATGTGGTGCTGGACGAAGTGCGCAAGCCGGCGCGCTGGGCGATGGTGGGCATTGCCGTGGCCGTCGCCGCACACACCGATGCCCTGATCGGCGACGGGTGGGACGTTGCCACAAATTACCTCACGCCCGCCCTGATCGGCTGGGTGGCCTATGCCGTGGTCGACGGCATAACCAACGGGCTCAATCTCGATTTCGATAATGCCGACGATCCTGTGTCCCTGCGCGCAAGGCGGACCCGCGTCGCGATCCTCGGACGCACGATCAAGGTCGCGATCGTCATCATCACTGTCTCGCTGCTGATGCTCAACGTTCCCGGCGTGCGAGAGATCGGGGTGACACTGATGGCCTCGGCCGGGCTTGCCGCACTGGCGGTGGGCGCTGCTGCCCAGCCCGCGCTCAAATCGTTGATCGCCGGGATGCAGATGGCCCTGACCCAACCCTTGCGGATCGGCGACATGGTCAAGGTTGACGGGCAAGCGGGCCGGGTCGAGGAAATCCGCATGAGCTTCGTTACCGTGCGCACCTGGGACGAGCGGGTTCTGGTGGTGCCCACCAGCCGGTTTCTCGACCAGAGCTTCGAGAACTGGTCGCGGGTCAGTGAAAAACTCACCGGGCCGGTGTTCCTCCGCCTCGATCCAACAACGGAAATCGATCCCCTTCGGGCGGAATTCGAACGCTTCGTCAAATCGCGCGACGAATGGGACGGGCGCACCGCCAGCCTGCTGATGACCGAAGCCTATCCCGAAAGTATCGAGATTCGCATGTCGGTCAGCGCCGATACGATCGGCGACCTTTGGACTCTGCGCTGCGCCTTGCGAGAACATATGCTCGCCTGGCTGCGCAAGGAGATGCCCAATGCTCTGATCCGGCGAAGGCTGGAGGTCGAATCCGCCAACGCCCGCGGCATGCCGCCAGAAGGCTAGTTTTACGGCGTAAGCACGCTTGCAATTTCGGCGCAGGGCGCTATGTGGCCGCCTTTCCGACTTACATGTCCGGAAACCCACGCGGAAGGTTCGCCATTGGCGTTCCGTCTGACCGCTTACCATGAGCCTGCGTTTGAAAGAGCCAGGCAACAGTGAGAAAGGAGTGGCCTCATGGCCAAGAAGATCGAAGGCTATATCAAGCTGCAGGTGCCTGCGGGCACTGCAAACCCTTCACCCCCGATCGGCCCCGCACTGGGTCAGCGCGGCGTGAACATCATGGAATTCTGCAAGGCGTTCAACGCCGCGACCGACAGCCTTGAAAAGGGCATGCCGATCCCGACGATCATCACCGTCTATGCCGACCGGTCGTTCACCTTCGTGACCAAGACTCCGCCGGCCAGCTTCCTGATCAAGAAGGCCGCCAAGCTAAAGTCGGGTTCGAAGGAGCCGGGCAAGGTTTCCGCCGGGACGATCAAGCGTTCCGCACTGGCAGAGATCGCCGAAACCAAGATGGCCGATCTCAACGCCAACAATATCGAACAGGCAACCAAGATCATCGAGGGTTCCGCTCGCTCGATGGGCCTCGACGTGGTGGAGGGCTGAGACGATGGCAAAGCAGACGAAGAAGCAGAAGGTCCTTGGCGGTCTCGATCGCGAGAAGCTCTACACTGTCGATGAGGCGTTGAGCACACTGCGTGAGCACAAGGGCAAGTTCGACGAGACGATCGAGGTCGCGATGAACCTCGGCGTCGATCCGCGTCACGCCGACCAGATGGTCCGCGGCATGGTTTCGCTGCCCTCGGGCACCGGCAAGGACGTCCGCGTCGCGGTGTTCGCGCGTGGCGACAACGCCGACAAGGCGCTTGCCGCCGGAGCCGACAAGGTCGGTGCGGAAGACCTGATGGAAGACATGCAGAACGGCAACCTCGACTATGACCGCGTGATCGCCACGCCGGACATGATGGGTGTCGTCGGCCGTCTGGGCAAGGTGCTCGGCCCCAAGGGCCTGATGCCGAACCCCAAGCTCGGCACGGTTACGCCGAACGTGGAACAGGCCGTGAAGGACGCCAAAGGCGGCCAGGTCGAATTCCGCGTCGAGAAGCAGGGCATCATCCACTCAGGCATCGGCAAGATGTCGTTCACCGACGATGCGCTGAAGGCGAACTTCAAGGCGCTGACCGGCGCAGTGGTCAAGTCCAAGCCGAGCGGCGCCAAGGGCAAGTATGTCCGCAAGGTGACGCTGACCAGCTCGATGGGTCCGGGCCTCAAGCTCGATCTCGCCGAGGTCGAAGGCGCGTAATCCGTCGGGCCGCAAGGCCGATTGGTTATATACAGGATATTGGGGGCCGGTGGAGCGATCCGTCGGCCCTTTTCCATGCGCCGCATGGCCGAAACATTAACGTTCCGTAATAGATGAGCGCCGCGCTTCCCCGGCAAACCTGTTCTTGGCACTACCGAAAAAAATGCGCCATGAGGGCGTGATCAAGCGGATCGCACGTCCATCACAAGGGAGGCCAGCCAATGCCAAAGTTCACCCGGAAAACCATTACCATGCTGACGCTCGGCTGCGCCGCTATCGCTCTGGGGGGAGCGAGTGCGAACGCAAAGAGCGACAGTCACTCGCCAAGCGATCAAGCCACCAAATCCGCTCCACAAGGCGATGGCGGTGACAAGGGCCCCGACGTCCTGTTCCACCCAACCAGTTCGACCACCAGCGGCACGGTCAATGTCGAGGGCAAGTCGATTTCCTACAAGGCGGTGGCGGGCACGCTGGTTGTCCATCCCGAGGGTTTCGACGACACCCAATGGCGCGTGAAAGACGCCCAGCACGATAACGGCAAGGGCGAACCCGGTGCGGAAGCGAGCATGTTCTATGTCGCTTATTTCAAGAACGGCGTACCGTCCGCAGATCGGCCGATCACTTTCCTCTACAACGGCGGCCCCGGATCATCGACGGTCTGGCTGCACATGGGTGCCTTCGGCCCGCGCAGGGTGGTGACCAAGGACGACAGCCACACACCGGCCGCCCCCTACCAGCTCGTCAACAACAATAACAGCCTGCTCGATGCGAGCGATCTCGTGTTCATCGACGCACCGGGCACTGGATTTTCGCGTATCGCGGGCAAGGACAAGGAGAAGGCGTTCTACGGCATCGACGCCGACGCGCACGCCTTCACCGATTTCATCAAGCAGTTCCTGACCAAATACAATCGCTGGAACAGCCCGAAGTACCTCTTTGGCGAAAGCTATGGGACGCCCCGTTCCGCCGTCGTGATCAACCAGCTCACCACCGAAAACGACATCGATTTCAATGGCGTGGTGCTGTTGTCGCAGATCCTCGATTTCAGCCTGTTTGCCGGGCTGCAGGGCGCCAATCCGGGCAATGTGGAAGGCTATGTCACGCAATTGCCGACGATGGCGGCGACGGCGTGGTATCACAATCTGGTTCCTGGTGGCCGCCCGGACGATTTGCAGACCTTCCTGCACGAAGCCGAAAAGTTCGCAACGACCGACTATGCCGCGGCACTGGCCCAGGGGAACGAGCTCGACCCGGCCACAAAGCAGCATGTGGCCGAACAGATGGCGCGCTACACCGGGCTGCCGGTCGCCTATATCCTGAAGTCCGACCTTCGCGTCGACGGACCCGCTTTCTCCAAGGAGTTGCAGGATACGCGCGGGCTGACCACCGGGCGGCTGGATACACGTTTCTCAGGTCCGGACATGGACCCGCTCTCTAAGGACGCCGATTACGATCCCCAGTCGGCGGCGCTCAGTTCCGCCTATGTCTCGGCCTTTAACGACTATGCGCGCAACACACTGCATTATGGCCAAAACGAGACCTTCAAACCCTCGATTAACGTGTTCCGATATTGGGACTGGAGCCATGCCGCGCCCGGCAGCCCGGCTTTGAAGATGGTCGGCACAAGCGTGCTACCCGACCTTGCCACCGCAATGAAATACGACCCGCAACTGCAAATCCTTTCAGCTGGCGGGTATTACGATCTGGCAACGCCGTTCTACCAGGGCTGGTACGAGATGCACCATCTGCCGATCCCACCCGAGCTGCAAAAGAATATCGAGTTCAAACATTACCCGTCGGGGCACATGGTCTACGCCAATCAGCAATCCGCTCACGCCCTGCATGACGATGTCGCGGCCTTTATCCGCCGGACCGATAATCTCGCAAACTGATGCACGTCACTCCCCGCTCGGCCATCCGGGCGGGGGAGACTATTTCAGACTGGCTCAGATCCCTCCGGGCGTGAAATTCATGCCCGCTTCGCCGAGCGCGGCGCATAGCGCATCGACGCAGGCGTACAGGTGATCGGCTTCGGTCGAACGAACCACGAAATTGGCCCCCACCCTGCCCTCGCGGAAGAAGGGATAGCTGCCGATCTGGCATTCGGGATGGGCTTTTTCCACCTCACGCAGCAAATCCGCGACTTCGCTTTCGGCGGTCCAGCAGCCAATCGTCTCGCTGAGCAGAGGTGCCCCGCCCTCGAGTGTGCCGGTCAGGGCCTCGAGCATCCCGGCGGTAATATGCGGCACGCCTGCCATGATGAACAGATTGCCGATCTTGATGCCGGGAGCGCCCGACATGCGGTTGGGAATCAGTTCCGCTCCTTGCGGAACCCGTGCCATCCGTAGCCGTGCATCGGTCAATCCACCGGGTTTGTCCGCATAATAGCGTTCGAGGATAGCGCGCGCATCGGGATGGATTTCCACCGGTACACCCAGCGCCGCGGCAATCGCATCGACAGTGATATCGTCATGCGTCGGACCGATACCGCCGGTGGTGAAGAGATAGTCGTTGGCCGCGCGTAAGGCATTGACCGCCTCGACGATGCGCTCCTCGACATCGGGCACCACGCGCACTTCGGCAAGGCGAATGCCCTGCACCTGCAACCAGCTCGCGATCTGGGCGATGTTCTTGTCATGCGTGCGCCCGGACAGGATCTCATCACCGATGACGACCAGTCCGGCGGTATAGATTTTGCCAGCCATCCACCCTGATTAGGAGCGATAGCCAGCAAGGCAAGGCACAATCCCTAACGCGCCAATGCTCAAGCAACCAATGTCGAGTCGGGCGCCACTGCAGCAGGCGCGATTTTTTCCGCCTTATGCAGCGACAGGATTCCGTCCTCTACCGGATCGGACTGCATACGCTTCCGGTCGGTGACATACTCCTGATTGAGCCGCCAGGGATAGCCGACCGCGTTCTTGGGCATCAGATGCTTGCCGCGCTGGATATAGCCGCTGGAGAAATCGAAGATATCGTCCTCCTCCAGCCCATGATCGTCGGCGAGCAACGGCACGGCGATGTCCACTGCCTTGCTACGCATCAGTTTGAGCACGCGGCACACGTAATCGGAATTGATGTCCGCGCGCAGGGTCCAACTGGCGTTGAGATAGCCGAACACCACCGACAGGTTCGGCACATTGGAGAACATGCAGCCCTTGTAATAGAAATGCTCGGCGAAATCGATCGGCATCCCATCGACGCTGATCGCGATCTTGCCCGCTACGGCAAGTTTCAGCCCTGTCGCAGTGACGACGATATCCGCAGGCAGTTCGTCACCCGATTTCAGCTTCACGCCGCCTCTTTCGAACGAGGCGATGTGGCCGGTAACGATATCGGCCTTGCCGGCACGCAGCGCCTCGAACAAATCGTCGTCCGGAACGAGGCACAGGCGCTGGTCCCATGGATTATAGGGTGGGGTAAACGGGGTCAGGTCGTAATCCTGACCCATGATTTTCCGGATCCGCTTGTGGAGGAATTCGCCGACCTTTTCCGGCTTCTCGCGCGCGCGCTTGAAACCCTTGTCCTGCAAGGTGATATTTTTCCAACGCGTGATCCGATAGGCGAGCTTTTCGGGCAGGATCTTGCGCAGGAAATTGGCGATTCCGTCCTTGGCAGGACGCGAGAACATCCATGTCGGCGTGCGCTGGAGCATGGTGACATGTCCCGCCTTCCTGGCGACCGAGGGCACGATCGTGACCGCTGTCGCGCCGCTGCCGATGACAACCACACGCTTGCCCGCATAGTCGAGATCGTCGGGCCAGAATTGCGGATGCACCACTTGGCCTTCGAACTCGCCGAAATCAAAACCGGGATCGAACGGCTCGTCGTAATCGTAATAGCCCGAAGCAAGATACAGCCAGTTGGCGGTTAGGTGCTTGCGCTCACCCTCGGCAACTTCGATGGTGACGTGCCAGCGCGCTTCGGAAGAATGGAAGTCGGCCGCGATGACCTTGTGGCCGAAACGGATATGCTGGCGAATGCCGCGCTCGTCGACGATCCGGTCGAGATATTCGAGGATCGACGGGCCATCGGCAATCGATTTCTCATGCCGCCAGGGCTCGAAATCGAAGCCCAGCGTGTGCATGTCGCTGTCCGAACGAATTCCGGGATAGCGGAACAGGTCCCAGGTGCCGCCGAGATTCTCGCGACGTTCGAGAATCGCATAGTTCATCCCCGGCACTTTTTCGGTCATGTGCGCCGCCATGCCGATGCCGGATATCCCCGCGCCCACGATCAGGACGTCGAAATCGGTTGCCGTATCTGTCATATCTGTCTCTCCCAGATTGGAAGAGACTATCGCACTATGCCGCGCGGCGCCAGCCCCGTTGCAAGGTGCAACCTTTACCCTCGAACGCGCCGACTCAGCCGTGCGCGCCGAACTGGTTGGCCACCGCCGTAGATATCCGCAGGCTGAGCAAATAGGCCCGTTCGATCGGGTCAATATACTCATCCCGGATCGTCGCATATCCCTGCCGTCCGGGGGCAGGATAATCCGCCGGTTCGGCCATGGAGAAATCGTCGAGTACCGGGAAGCTGGTCGGGAAGGCGCGGCGCAATTGCTTGAGCGCGTCTTCGGTCCGCAAGGAGAAGATCATTTCAAGCACGTCGTGCCGACTGATATCGTTGGCACGGCTGAAGGCAGGGATCGAGACGGCTTTCACCAGCATGTGCATGAACAAGGTCAACCGCAGCGCTTGCAGCACGCCAATTATCCGCCGCGTGTGTTCGCGATCGGGCGGCGGCGCTTCGTCGGGCAATAGCGACAACAACCGGTGCAGTTTGAGCGCATCGACCCTCAGGCGCGAGGCGAGACGGCGGAACGTACCCGCCCGGTCGTCCCCGATCAGGTAATCGGCCAAAGTCTCACACGCCCCTTCGATATGCTCCTCGGTTCCGCGATAAGGGCGACTTGCCCAATAGGCCGAATTGAACAACTCCCCGAAGGCCGCAACCGTCTTGATACTGGCGAGCGCATTGGAGGCGCGTACCAGCCGCACGATTTGCCGTCCGCGCGCACTTTCGGACAACAGCCCTGCCATATCCTCGAACTGCCCGGCGGTAGCGCTGCCCATCCCGGCGATGATGTTCACCGGATAACCGAGTTGCTGGAGGATCGCGTTGTGCGGGATCGCCCGGATTTGCCGCAGGTGCATGTCGCGGTCGGACGCAAGATCGGACTGGCGACGCGACTTGCGGCTGCCGGTGGTGTTGAGCAGCCCGAGGCCGAAAGCGGTCACCGCGCGGGCATAGGTACGGCTTTCGAAATAATCCTGCTGGTGATCCTTGATCGCGCGATAGAAATCGAGGCTGAGATCGGTGCGCTGGTAGAAAGGATCTTTTTCGGTGACAGGTGCGCGCCGCGCTTCCGCCGCGATCCGTGACAGCGTGCGGAAGGCAATCTGGGGCGTGTCGAACCAAATGTAACCATCGCCACCCTGAAAGCTCGCTTCTGGTTCCAGCCTGATACCCGCGCCGGAAAAACGCCGCCGCGCCCACGGGCTCAGCGGCCATTCGAGCCGGTCGCTGAAGCCGCCCGGATGAGCGCCGCGCCCCATACCCTCGCCATGAGTGTCGAAGATGAGCGCTGCCACATCGCCCAGTCCATTGGCCGCCATCGCTTCGGCGAGCCGTCCCTGCAGCCGCTCGATCGCAAGGCTGGCGGGGATTTGCCCGAGGAAGCGCCCGGCGTCGGAGAAACCGGTCTGGATCGCCACCCGTCCGCGCCTGCGGGCATAGCGGCGATAGACGTCTTCGGCGAGCAGGGAGTCGAGCAGCCTCCCGCCATGTTCGAGCGCCTCGTCGGTTTCGAACAGCGGAGAGATATCGACCTGCTCTTCGATCCCGAACAGGCGCGAGAAATACAGCGCCGCAAGCACCGTCGCGGGCTGTTCGCATTCTGCAATCAGCATCCGGATCGGGCTGTCGCCATCGATGTGCTTGAGGATCTGCGCCATGGCGAGGAACTGGCGCACCGCGGTCGAACTTTCGATTGCCAGCGCGGCGAAATTGGCGTGGCGCGGTTCGACCTCCTCGACCATGCGGGCTAGCGTCGCGAGCGCGCTCTTGCTCGCAATGTCGAAGCTTTCGCTCTCGCCCAGATGCTGGCGCAGCGCGTTGTGCAATTGCTTGGCATTGACGCGAAAATGGACCCAGCCCATCCCCAGCCCATCGGCGCGCATCGCAGCGGCCAAAGTCTTGAGCGCAATTGCGCGGCCGTCCTTGGCGCCATCGCTCTCACCCGCCTCCTGCTCCAGCGTCGCGATCAACGGCGCGAGCGAAAGCAGCTTGGCCGGATCGTCGGCGGTCAAGCGGTTGGCAGCGGCCGAAAGATCCGCCGGTTCGCTAAGATCCGCGGCAAAATCATCGGCCCGCGCCTGGGCATATCTTGCCGCCGGACGCAGCGTATCGAGCAACGGGTGGGCATCGTCGATCGCTTCGAGCTGTTCGACATAGCTTGCCAGCCGCATCGCCTTTTCGGTCAGGCGGAACCCGATCGAGGTGTGCCACTTGATATCGGTGCGACCGTCCATGTCGTAACCGACCCACGTCGCGAAACGGAATGGTAGCGGCGCGAAGGTGCTCCATTCGCCGGGCCATTTCTCGCGCGCTTCCTCGCACAGGCCGGAGACGATGCGGTCGCGGGCATGCTGCGCATTGGCGATAGCCGCCATCGCGCGGCCATGCTCGAACGGCAGGGTAATCGCCGGACTTTCCGGTTCGGGAGAGGCATCGGGCGTTGCGCCCAGCGCCGTTTCGGCAATGTGGCGATATTCCGCCGGGCTGAGCAGGAAGGTGGGATGCGCAGTGAATACCGCGTGAAGGACCGGGTTTTCCCAGCGCCCGCGAAACATCGCGAAATCCTCCGGCGGGACCGCTTCGGGCGCGGGTTCGGCCAGCAACCGTTCGATCCGTGCTGCGCGAGCACCCAGACTTTCGTCGTACAACTCACCGACCCACGCCTCGATATCGTCGAGCCCGATCTCGCCGCGTTCCAGCTCGCGCGATAGCTCATGACTGAGCTGGAAGACGGGATTGTACAGCGGCGTCTGGGCGGTGTGCTGCGCCAGCTCGCGCAATCGTTCGAGCAGTCGGGCGACGGCCATGTCGGGCTCCTTGTCCAGTTTGCCGGGGTTGGATTTCCCCGAGGGCGTCTCACGCGCACAACGCCGGGTCAAGCGCGTGACCCGGCGAAATTTGTGCGCTGCGGTATAGAATAGCTACTAGCGAGGCGCGCCTGCGGTTCCCGATACTGCGCCCATCATCCGCGGGCCGCTTTCTTCGCCATTCCCCGACAGCAGGCGATACCCCCATGCCGGCAGGCTGACCGTGCTGCCCGACGCCAGAACCACTTCCTTGCCCGTGCCGAATTCTCTGTAGCGTCCAGCGCCATGAGCGTCGGTCAGATGCGCGGTCACCGGCTTGGGCGACAAATTGAACAGCCCGACCACCGTGTTGCCATCGACATGGCGGATCCACGAGAACAGCTGGGCTGGCTGGTCATTGTCGAGCTTGCTCATCCGCCCGCCCCAGGGGTTGTTGGCGAGCGCCGGGTTGGCCTTGCGGAAGGCGATGAGGTCGGTGAACAATGTGCCGAGCTGGCAATCCTTGTCTTGGCTCCAGTCGATCGGATCCTTCTCGAAGAATTCCAGCCGCTTGTGATTGCACGCTTCCTGCCCGTTGTAGATCATCGGCAATCCCTCGCCGGTGAAGCTGAGCGCGATCACGGCGGGCAGCGCGTCGCCGAAATTCTCGTATTGCGTGCCTTCCCAGGCGTTGGAGTCGTGGTTGGCGACATAGGTCATCCGCATAGCCGCGCGCGGCCATGCTTTCTCGGCTTCGGCGTAATAGCCATCAAGCGCGCTGGCATTCGCCTTGCCTTGCGCGATATCCTTCATCGTGTTGTGCCATTCCCAGGCGTAGACCGCGTCGAAGGCCTTGCGGGTCATCTCCGGCGTTTTCCATTCGGCCAGCATGAAGACCGGCTTGATCGCCTCGAGCCGCTTTCTCTCTTTCTCCCAGAAATCGAGCGGGACATAGCCTGCGACATCCGCGCGGAAGCCATCCACGCCATAGTCGCGCACCCACATCTCCATCGATTCCCCGATGTACTGGCGCACACCTGGCTTTGACCAGTCGAGGTCGATGATGTCGCTCCAGTCGAGCCACGGCGTCGGGGTGAAGCCGCCCTTCCAGTTCTTCACGTACCAGTTGGGGTGTTCCTTCGTCAGCGGGTTGTCCCAGGCGGTGTGGTTGGCGACCCAGTCGAGGATCACGTGGAAGCCGAGCGCATGGGCGGCATCGACGAAGTGCTTGAAGTCTTCCTTGGTCCCGAATTCGGGGTTCACATCGCGATAATCGCGCACCGAATACGGGCTGCCGAGCGTGCCCTTGCGGTGCTCCTTGCCGATCGGATGAATCGGCATGATCCACAATATGTTGACGCCCAGCTGCTTGAGCCGGGGCAACTGCTTTTCCGCCGCGCGAAAGGTGCCTTCCGGCGTGAACTGGCGAATGTTGATCTGGTAGAGCACGCCCTCTTTCGACCATGCCGGATGCTGGATGGTCGATTCCGGGCTCGGCTGCCACACGCTGTCGGTGGGCTGGGCGGGTTCGGACGGAGCGTTGGACATGGCGTAGGCCGCGGCGGCCCCAAGCGTGAGCGCAGCGATGCCCGCTGCGGTGAGAGTGCGACGTATGCTCATTGCTCAATCTCCAGAATTATACGGCCTGCCTCGTTCAAGCCGCTCACAGCACCGCCCTCACCCGCAGCATTGCCAGTGCGGCGATGATCCATGATCCGGCGGCGAACAGCATCGTCCAGATCGGCTGGGTCGGGAAAAACGCTTCCATGATCGATCCCATGACCGTCGCCACCAGCAATTGCGGCACGACGATGAAAATGTTGAACAGCCCCATGTAAATGCCGAGCTTGGCCTGCGGAAGATTGCTGGCGAGGATCGCATAGGGCATCGCCAGAATACTGGCCCAGGCGATGCCTTTCAGTATCTCACAAAGGATCAACAGGTTCGGGTCGCGCAAGGCGAAATAGCCAAGAAACCCCGCCGCGCCGCACAGCAGCGCCACGATATGCGTGCCAACCTGTCCGATCTTGCGCGACAGCCACGGCAGGACAGCCAGCGCAGCGATGGCCGCCACGCCATTCTCGATCGTGTAGATCAGGTTCCACCAATTGGCGCCCTCATTATAGGCCTGGCTGGCGGTATCGGTGCTGCCGAAGAAATATTGCGACACGATCGGCCCGGAATAGATCCACATGATGAAGAGCGAGGACCAGCTGAAGAACTGTACCAGCGCAAGGCGCTTCATCACCGGTGGCATCCCGGAAAAATCGCCCACGATGCTCGACAGCATATTGGCCGACCGGCCATGCCTGGCGAGGAAGATCGCGATCGCGCTGAGCACGCCATAGACGATCAGCATCGCGCCGAGAAATTCGATCTCGATCTTGAGATGAAACGGTTGGACCAACAGGGCGACAATGACGCCGGCGACAATCCAGACGATGCTTGAGAGGTAGCTTTTCGAGGCCAACGGCGCGACCTGATGATCGGCCTGCGGCGCAGCGGTCGAATTGTCCGCAAAGGCGGCTTGCTGCTCGGGACTGTATTCGCGCGTGGTCAGTACAGTCCACAAGACCGCGACGAGCAAGGCTGACCCGCCTGCCCAGAAACTATAGCGCACGGTATCGGGAATACCGCCATCGGCAGCGACGTTGGCGACGCCATATTTGTCGAGCAACCAGGGGAAGATCGATCCCACCACCGCGCCTGCGCCGATGAAGGCGGTCTGCACCGCATAGCCCGCCGCGTGCTGGTCGGTCCGCAGCATATCGCCAACGAAGGCCCGGAACGGCTCCATCGAGATATTAAGCGAAGCGTCGAGCAGCCACAGCATCGCCGCGGCGAACAGCAGCGGCGCGCCGAAACCGGGCGCCTCCGGGATCAGGAACAGCGCGGCAGCCGCGAGTATCGCTCCGGTCAGGAAATAGGGTCGTCGACGTCCCAGTCGCCCCCAAGTACGATCGGACAAATGCCCGATGATCGGCTGCACGATGAGCCCGGTAAGCGGCGCGGCGATCCACAGCACGGGTAGATTGTCGAGGCTCGCACCGAGCGTCTGGAACACGCGGCTCATGTTCGAATTCTGCAGCGCAAAGCCGATCTGGATGCCGAAGAAGCCGAAGCTCATGTTGAACAGCGCCCAGAAACCGAGACGCGGCTTCTCGCCATGCGCCGCTGCGCCATTCGCCTTGCCGGTGTACGCCTGCTCCATGCACTTCCTCTCGTTTGCGAACCGATCGTCGCGCCGGTTTCGCATCAGGGCACTACGCTTGCACGGCCCCCTGCCCGCCGCAAGCTGCATACGAATGTGAAGCCCGGCCCGCGTAGCCTATTGCGTGCTGGCGCGCACGATCAGCCTGGTCGGCAGGCGCGAGGGCGGCGGCTCCTGCCCCTCGATCTGGGCCAGCAAGGTTTCGACCAGTCGCTCGCCTGCGCCGGACAGATCCTGCTGGATGGTCGTCAGCGGCGGATTGGTCAGGCTGGCGGAGGGGATATTGTCGAAACCGACCACCGCGACATCGCCCGGCACGCTGCGCCCGGCATCGGCCAGAGCGCGCAAGGCGCCGATAGCGATCAGGTCGCTTGCAGCGAAGATCGCATCGAACGTGTGCCTGCCGGCGATCAGCGCGCTTGCCGCACGATAGCCCGCCTCCTCGCTGGTCAAAGCATCGTATTGCAGAGCGCGATCGGGTTCGACGCCTGCCTCGCGCAAGGCATCGCACAATCCGTCATAGCGATGGGCGAATTCAGGGTAGCTCTCGTCGGCATGGCCGAGAAAGGCGATCCTGCGGCGACCGATGCCGAGCAGATGCTCGCCCACCAGCCGCCCGGCTCCGAGGTTGTCCGAGCCGACCGTTGCCCCGCTCGCATCGCTGCTGACCGATCCCCAGCGCGCAAAATGCGTACCCTGTTCGAGCAGCTGCTCGATCCGCTTGGCGTAGAGTGCATAGTCGCCGTATCCCAGCAGGATCAGCCCGTCGGCGCGCTTGGAATCCTGATAGCGGACGTGCCAATTGTCCTCCAGCCGCTGGAACGAGATCAAGAGATCGAGCCCGTGATTGGCGCAGGCCCGCGTGATCGAGCCGAGCATGGCGAGGAAGAAGGGGTTGATGAGATTGTCGTCGGTTCCGTCCTCGAAGAACAGCAAGGCAATCGTATCGGTCCGCTGCGAGCGCAGCGAGGAGGCATTGCGGTCGACGATGTAGTTGAGCTCGCGCGCGATCCGTTCGATCTTCTCGCGCGTTGCCTGGCTGACCGAACGATCCCCGCGCAGTGCACGACTCACGGTTGGCTGGGACACCCCCGCCCTGTACGCGATATCGAAACTTGTCGGTCTTCCGCTCGGCGCGCGACCCATGACTCACTCCCCAGTGATCCATTGGCTACGATGCTCGCAGCCGCGCGCAAAGAGGCGCGAAACCGTACTTCGCACTATCCCTCCGATTGATGCAAATGCGCCACAGTAGGTGATGCTGCATTGCACAAACATACGTATGCCAGCTTTCGCGAAACGAAACTTGCGCCGATGAGGGCCCCGATCGGGGGCTCTTCCCGTCCGAGTAACAGGGCCTCCAGACCAGCAATTGCGGCTGAACGATGCAGCCGATTTGGGGAGAATACTGATGGCACTTCGCAACGGACTGACGTCCGGCACCAGCCTTGGCACACTGGCAATCGCGCTCGGCGCGCTCACGCTGCCGCTCACCGCCCATGCGCAGGATAGCGCCGCCGCGCAAGACGATCAAAACACGGCTACGACGCAGGCGCAAACAGACGCCAATGCTCAAAGCAGTGCCGACGCCACCACCCAAGCCCCCGACGCGGGCAATTCCATCGTCGTCACAGGCTATCGCCAGGCGCTCGAAACCGCCACCAATTTGAAGCGCAACAGCCCGGTTATCGCCGAAGCGTTCTCCGCTGAAGATATCGGCAAGCTGCCCGACGTCTCGATCGCGGAAACTCTTGGCCGCCTGCCCGGCCTCGCGGTCCAGCGTGTCAACGGTCGCGCGCAGACGCTGTCGATCCGTGGCCTCGGCCCGGACTATTCGACCACGCTCCTAAACGGACGTGAAATCGTTTCGACCAGCGACAACCGCTCGGTCGAATACGACCAGTATCCTGCCGAACTCATCAATTCGGGTATCGTTTACAAGACTCCCTATGCCGGACTGATTGGCCAGGGTCTGGCCGGCACGGTCGATCTGCGCACCATTCGTCCGCTGTCGATCAAGGACCGCATCATCTCGGTGAATGCGCGTGCCGAGTTCAACGATAAGGGCTCGCTCAACCCCGACATTCGTAGCTGGGGCTATCGCGCTTCCGGCACTTACGTGAACAAGTTTGCCAACGATACGCTCGGTCTCGCGCTGGGTGTCGCCTACCAGTCAAGCCCAGCGCAAATTCAGCGCTTCAACTCGTGGGGTTATCCGCAAATTTCACAGGGCGACATCGATAACGGCGCCGCTCCAGCTGGAAGCGCCGGCACGACTGTGCTCGGTGGATCGAAGTCCTATGCCAAATCAGACCTGCTTGACCGTCTGGGTACCTTCGGCACGCTCGAGTGGCAGCCGACCCCGGAGATCAACAGCTCGCTCGACGTCTTCTATACCAAGTACATCGAGAAGACCCCGATGCGCGGTATCGAATTCCCGCTTTATCCAGGCTGGGGAGCGACCGACCAGATTACCTCGGTTGGCAATCCCGGCGGCCTTGCCGATAGCGTGACCTACAGCGGAGTCCAGCCGGTGGTGCGCAACGATTACGACCGCAAGGATACCGATACTTGGGCGGTGGGCTGGAACACCAAGTACGAGAACGACCATATTCTGGTCGACGTCGATCTCGCCTATTCGACAGCAAAGCGTCGCCTGCAACAAATCGAATCCTATTCTGGCCTGAGTTATGGTGCCGGCCCCGGACCGAGCGACACTATCACCTATTCGGCCAACCCCAGCGGGGTACCCTTCACCTTCCAGAACTCGATCGACTACTCGGATACCAGCCTCGTCATGCTGACCGATCCGCGTGGGTGGGGTGCTGGTTCCGACATCATTCAGGCCGGCTTTATCAACGATACCCGCACCAAGGATGATCTGTGGTCGGGTCGACTCGAGATCGTGGGCAAGGTGGACAACCCGTTCATCAAGCAGGTCGTCGCGGGCGTTGCTTATTCGAACCGCACCAAGCACCGCGACATCTTGCAGAATTTCCTCAGCCTTGCCGGCAATGGCACAGGTACGGTCAGCGGCGGCGGCGTGGAAACGGCCCCTATCCCGAGCGATGCTTACCTTGGCTCGATCGATGCCTTGGGCTTCCTCGGCATCGGTCCGCAGGTCGCCTACGATCCGTTCACGCTAATCAACAACGGCACCTACCTCCTGACCAATGTGCAGAGCTCAAGCCTGCCTTACCCCGGCAACTGGACCGTACATGAGAAGGTCTGGACCGGTTACCTACGTGCCGACATCGATACGATGATGGGCGGGATGAATGTGACCGGCAACTTCGGCGGCGAATTCGTCTTCACAGACCAATCGTCCGACGGGCTCTACTCACCGGGCGGCGTTGGTGCGATCACCGAACCGGTGCAGGGCGGAGCCAAATATGCCGACTTCCTGCCGAGCCTCGCTCTCAATTTCAACCTGACCCACAACATGAAGCTGCGCTTTGGCGCAGCCCGCACGCTGGCCCGTGCACGGATGGATTATCTCAACGCGTCCTATAATGCGTCGATCTCCAACACTGTCCCGGCAACCGGCTATAAATCGATCTTCTCCGGCAGCGGCGGCAATCCGATGCTGCGGCCTTATCGCGCCGACGGGCTCGACCTATCTTACGAATGGTATTTCGCTAGAGATGGGTATGTCTCGGTTGCGGGCTATTACAAATGGCTGCACGATTTCGTAAACCCGAATGCCGGTGTGTTGCGCGACTTCTCCTATCTGTTGCCGATCCTTTCGCCGACGCAGCAGCAGGCTTTCCTTGCAACTGGCAGTAACACCATGGGTGTGGTCTCGGGCCCGGACAACCATGCCGACGGCCACATTTCCGGTGTCGAGGCGACATTGGTCATGCCGCTGCGCACCTTTGTCCCCGCGCTTGACGGCTTTGGCTTCCAGACCAGTGCGTCCTACACCGACAGCCAATTGAACGTGTACAATCAGGATGGCAGCTCATTCCAGGTCACCGTTCCCGGACTGTCCAAGTGGGTCGTCAACTCGACGATCTTCTTTGAAAAGAACGGGTTCGAGGCACGCGTCAGCCATCGCTATCGCAGCGAGTTCCTGGCCGAGTTCCCAGGTCTTTCGGCAAGCCGAGACTTCCGTCCGACCAAGCCAGAGTCGATCTTCGATGCGCAGATCGGCTACAAGTTCCAGTCGGGTCCACTCAATGGTGTCGGTGTTACGCTGCAGGGTCTGAACCTCACGGATGCGCCGATGGTCGATTATGGTGACAATGATCCGAGCCATGTGATCGACTATGAAAGCTATGGCCGCACTTATCTGGTGGGTGTGTCCTACCGCTTCTGATAGGTAGAATGGGCGGTTGCCGAAGCGAATATCCGTTTCGGCAACCGCCCAACTTCCTGCCTAATTTGCGGAACGATCCCTCGCCTGCGCTATTCTGCGCGTCGACGAAGCACTAGCTGACGAAGGACTGCTCCCGTGTCCGCTGGAACAATGCAAAAGCTCGTGATCGTCGGCGGCGGAACCGCCGGCTGGATGGCCGCTGCGGCGCTATCGCGCTTCGCGCCGCATCTTGCGATCACGCTCGTCGAAAGCGAGGCGATCGGCACAGTCGGTGTGGGTGAAGCGACGATCCCGCAAATCCATCTGTTCAACGGTGCTCTGGGATTCGAAGAGGCCGATTTTCTCAAGCAGACCCGCGCCACCTTCAAGCTCGGCATCTCGTTCGACGGATGGCAACGCGATGGCGAAAGCTACATGCACGCGTTCGGCAATATCGGTCGCGGTGTGGGGATCATACCGTTCCAGCATTACTGGTTGCGTGCACAAAAGCTCGGGATCGCCAAACCGCTGATCCGCTACTCGCTCAACGAGCTTGCCGCACGCACCATGCACATGCGGATCGGTCGTCGGACCCCGCAGGCTCCTGAAATGCCCTACGCCTATCACTTCGATGCAGGTCTTTACGCGAAATATCTGCGACGCTTCGCCGAGGCGTTGGGCGTGACCCGGGTCGAAGGTATGGTCGAGCATGTGGAACGGCACGGCGAAAGCGGTGACATCGCGGCAATCGCATTGTCCGAGCAACGCCGCATCGAAGGCGATTTCTTCATTGATTGCACGGGTTTTCGTGGTCTGCTGATCGAACAGGCGCTGCAGGCCGGGTACGATGACTGGTCGCACCTTCTGCCCTGCGACCGCGCGCTGGCCGTTCCCTGTTCGGGCGGCGGCGATTTCACTCCTTATACCCGCTCGATCGCCCATCGCGCGGGTTGGCAGTGGCGCATCCCGCTCCAGCACCGCATCGGCAACGGGATGGTCTATTCAAGCGCGCACTGGTCGGATGATGAAGCGGCCGAAGCCCTGCTCGGCAATCTCGACGGCGAAGCGCAAGGCGACCCGCGCCAAATCCGCTTCACCACTGGCAAACGTCGCCAGCATTGGCATGGCAATTGTCTCGCGCTCGGCCTCGCCGCAGGCTTCATGGAACCGCTCGAATCCACCTCTATCCACTTGATCCAGAGTGCGATCAGTCGCTTTCTCTCGGTCTTGCCGGCAGATCGCAGCGACCCAGTAATTATTGACTGGTTCAATGCGCAGGCCGATTTCGAATGGACCCGGATCCGCGATTTCCTGATCCTGCACTATTGGGCCAATAAGCGTGAGGGCGAGCCGTTCTGGGACGCTATGCGCGCCATCAAGCTACCTGACACCTTGCAGGACAAGGTTGATGCTTGGCGCGCCGCAGGTTTCATCCATCGCGAACACGAGGAGCTGTTCACCGAAGTCGCATGGCTACAGGTTTTGGCCGGACAGGGCGTTGCCGCCCAGAGTTACAATCCGATGGCCGATACCATCGTCGATACCGATCTCACCGCGCTGCTCGACGGAACCGAACAAGCGCTGGTCGAAGAAGTACGGCAAATGCCGCGTCACCTTGATGTGGTGCAGACACTTGTCGCCGAGGCTTCCGGAGGGGAAACCGCATGAATGCCAAACATTATCTTGCACCGCTTGCAACAGTGCTGGCCCTGCTGACATTGCCTGCCAATGCTGCCCAACCCGGCACCGCGGTCGAAAATTTCGCCGCCAATGAGAAATCCGGGAGCGTGCTCCACGAACTACGCCAGCGCGCGCCCTCGCAGGAGGTCATCTATTTCGTCCTGCCCGACCGCTTCGCCAATGGCGAAACCGCGAACGATAGCGGCGGCTACACCGGCGGCAAGCTCGCCAGCGGCTTCGATCCGAGCGACAAGGCCTTCTACCACGGCGGCGACCTCAAAGGCCTGACCGAAAAGCTGCCCTATCTCAAGCAACTCGGGATCACCGCGATCTGGTTCGCTCCGATATTCAAGAACAAGCCCGTTCAAGGTCCGAAGGGCCATGAGAGCGCCGCCTATCACGGCTACTGGATCACCGACTTCACCCAGCCCGATCCGCACTTCGGCACCAAGGCGGAATTCAAGACCTTCGTCGACAAGGCGCACGCCATGGGAATGAAGGTCTATATGGACATCATCACCAACCATACGGCGGACGTCATTCGTTATCGCGAGGGCGATGCGAACGACTACAAATATCGCAGTCGCGGCGACTACCCCTATTCGCGCAAGCTCGGGCTAAAGGGCCAGCCGATCAACCCCGGCTTCATGGGTGACACCATCTCGACCCCGGAAAATTTCGCCAAACTGACCGACCCGGATTACGCCTATACCCCCTACATTCCCAAGGGCGAGGAGCACATCAAGCAGCCCGACTGGCTCAACAATCCGATCTATTACCACAATCGCGGCAATTCCACTTTTACCGGCGAAGACAGCCGCTTCGGCGACTTTTCAGGGCTCGACGACCTGTTCACCGAGAACCCGCGCGTGCGGCAGGGAATGGTCGACATCTATTCCAAATGGATCGAGGAATACGGCATCGACGGTTTCCGCATCGACACTGCGCGTCATGTCGACCCAGGCTTCTGGCAAGTGTTCGTGCCGGCGATCATGAAGGTCGCGCATACGCACGGCATCCCCAATTTCACGATGTTCGGCGAAGTCTTCAAGCAGGATGCCGACAACGGCTACATCGCCCAGTATACTCGCCGCGATCATTTGCCCGCTGTGCTCGATTTCGCCTTCCAGCAGTCGGTGCGCGAGGTTTTGGGGCAGGGTAAAGGCACCGTGGTACTGGCCGATCTGTTCGCCGGGGACGTCCTGTATCAGGGTGGTGAAAAGGCGGCGATGAACCTGCCGACTTTCCTCGGCAATCACGACATGGGCCGCTTCGCCAGCCTCCTCAAAGAGGACATGCCGAATATCTCGCAGGAGGAGCTGCTCCAGCGGGTCGAACTGGCCCACGCCATGCTGCTGACGCTGCGCGGCGCGCCGGTGATCTACTACGGCGACGAGCAGGGCTTCCCCGGCTCGGGCGGCGACCAGCTTGCGCGCGAGGACATGATGCCGAGCAAAGTGGCGCTCTATAACGCCGAGAAACTGCTTGGCACCGACAAGACCACCGCCGATGCCAATTTCGACACCGACGGGCCGCTGTTCCGCCTTATCGCAGAGGTGTCGCGCATTCGCGAACACAACCCGGCGCTCACGCTCGGGCGGCAGGTGGTGCGCCACTACGAGCAAGGTCCGGGCATTTTTGCCGTCAGTCGCTTCGATCCCAAGACAGGCGATGAATATCTCATCGCCTTCAACACCGCGAAGGAAGCACGCAGCGCCAATGTGGTCGTCGGATATGGAGCGCGGACATTCGAGGCACTTTCGGGCCAATGCCCCACCGCCGTTAGTGCCCCAGGCAGCGCACCGGTCGCCCTTCCCGCTTTTGGGTGGGCAGTCTGCCGCGTCAAAGAGCAAACGCAATGAACGAAGCCCTCAATCCCAATAAGATGCGGTTGAGCACCGTATCTGCTCATCCCTGGTGGAAGGGCGCGGCGATCTACCAGATCTATCCGCGCAGCTTCATGGATTCCAACGGCGATGGAATCGGCGATTTACCCGGAATTACCAGCAAGCTCGACTATGTTGCCGAGCTTGGTGTCGATGCCATCTGGCTGAGCCCTTTTTTCCGCTCGCCAATGAAGGATTTCGGTTACGACGTAGCCGATTATCGCGATGTCGACCCGATCTTCGGGACACTGGCGGATTTCGATGCGCTGGTGGGACGCGCACACGAACTGGGTCTCAAGGTCCTGATCGATCAGGTCTATTCGCATAGCTCCGACCAGCATGACTGGTTCATCGAAAGCCGCACGGACAAATCCAATCCGAAAAGCGATTGGTATGTCTGGGCGGACGCCAAGCCCGACGGGTCGCCACCGTCTAACTGGCAGTCCGTGTTCGGGGGTCCCGCGTGGACGTGGGACGCCCGACGCGGGCAATACTACCTGCACAACTTCCTCAGCTGCCAACCGCAGCTTAACCTGCATAATTGTGAGGTGCAGGATGCGGTGCTCGACGTCATGCGATTTTGGCTCGATCGCGGGGTCGATGGTTTCCGCATCGACGCACTCAATTTCGCGATGCATGATCCGGCGCTGACCGATAATCCTCCGGCCCCGCCCAGCGACAAGCCGCGTAGCCGCCCATTCGATTTCCAGCGCAAGCTCCATAACCAGAGCCACCCCGACATTCCCGCTTTCATCGAGCGAATCCGTGCTCTGACGGACAGCTATGGCGCGGTGTTCACCGTTGCCGAAGTCGGTGGAGAGGAAGCCGAGGCAGAGATGAAGGCCTTCACGCAAGGCGAAACCCATCTCAATTCGGCCTATGGCTTCAACTTCCTCTATGCTGAGCGACTAACGCCGCAGTTGGTTTGTGCTGCGCTGGCCGAATGGCCCGACGAACCCGGTACCGGCTGGCCGAGCTGGGCGTTCGAAAACCACGATGCGCCGCGCGCACTGTCGCGCTGGTGCCCGAGCGGCGATCAGACCGCCTATGCAAGACTCAAGCTGCTCCTGCTCGCCTGCTTGCGCGGAAATATCATCCTCTATCAGGGCGAGGAACTGGGGCTCACGCAGGTCGATATTCCGTTCGAGCAGCTTCACGACCCCGAAGCAATCGCCAACTGGCCGCTGACGCTGAGCCGCGATGGTGCGCGCACGCCGATGCCGTGGCAGGCTGGAACCCTTGATGCCGGTTTCGGGGCGAGCGAACCCTGGCTGCCGGTGGGCGAGGAAAACCGCACTCGCGCTGTCGATCTGCAACAGCGCGACGAAGACTCCCTTTTGCAACTCACCCGAATGATGCTCGCCCTTCGGCGAGAACACCCTGCGCTGCTTTATGGGGGGGTTGCCGCCTGCCGTGCTGAGGGCGATCTGCTGTGGCTCGAGCGTGCCTCAGAAGGCGAAACAGTGCGGTTGCTGGCCAATCTCGGGGGATCGACTCTCGCACTGGCCGAGAGCGCAAGCCGAGGCACTATTTTAGCGTCGATCAATGGCGCAGATAGTTTCGCACTGCCCCCTTTCTCAGCAATCATACTGTCACTTTGAAACCACCATCACGATCGTCTGACTGCCTTGGCCTGCCCGGGGCGTCGAAAATGGGGTGTAGAGACAATTCCGATGGCCAAGTGTCGGCTTCGTCAATCTGTTGCTAGCAGCTTATGCTCGCCCAGTGCCCATGAGACATTTGCACTGCATGTTTGGGTAGCCTCGACTTTGGCATGAAACGGGTTACTCTAATTGTCCAAAGAGAGTATTCGCCATGGTCTCCGATGAGACACAGTCGGACTTCACTATAACCGTTGCCGGCGGGGGAACTGCCGGACGGATGACGGCTGCGAACTGGTGGAGGCTGGCTTTTCGCTTGTGACTACACCTCATCGCCAGCTTTCGCCGGTTCAGCGCACGCCTCATTTTGATTCGGTCGATCCCGATTTCTATGCGGTGATGCACTATCTTGCGTCTTGCGCAGGAACTGCGTTTTATCGCCACCGTGCGGGCGGTACAATGGATAGGGCGCTAATTAGTCGACCGCAGCGCATTTTCCTATTCCGCCACAAGCCAGAGACCGCTTTGCATCGACGACCATCCGCCTCCTGTGCCGAACGAGTGCAATCGTATTCAATGATCTTTCCCGCCTTCAATCGCAATGACATGGCTGGCCGAACTCGGATTGTGCGGATAGTCAACGCACAACGAAACATAACTGCGGCCCCTCTATTGCGGCTTGCAGCCCAGGTTTGAGAGGAAAACGCATGGCGATGAGCCCGGAAATCACCAATAGCGGCGATCCACGTCCTCAGCACGGCGAAGGGCAAAACATTAATGCGCCCGGTTTGCAGTGGTTTGTCTTCGGATTGTTCTTTATATTCGGTGGCATCACGTCGCTCAACGATGTGATCATCCCCAAGCTGCAGGAATTGTTCAAGCTCAGCAATTTCGAAGCATCTTTGGTACAGGTGTGGTTCTTCATCGCCTATGCCATTGTGGGCATTCCCGGTGCGATGCTGGTTCGCAAGATTGGCTATATGCGCGGTGCAGTCGCCGGATTGGGATTGATGATCTGCGGTTGTTTGATGTTCATTCCCGCCAGCCAGATGGCGGTGTTCGCCGTGTTCCTGTTTGCCTACTTCGTGCTCGCCAGCGGGGTTGTGATCGTACAGGTCGTCGCCAATCCGCTGATCAGCCTACTTGGCCCTGCAGAGACTACACATAGCCGACTGACCTTTGCGCAAGCCTTCAATTCGCTTGGAACGACAATTTTCCCCTACGTTGGGTCGATCTTGATCCTCGGCGGACTGGCTAAGGTCAGCGCGGACCAGCTTTCCGGTATCGAACTGACTGCCTATCGCCAGGCGGAAAGTCAGGCCATCTGGCACGGCTACCTCGGCCTAGCTGTGGCGATTGCTATCGTCGCCGCAGTTGTGTGGATGTTCCGCAATCGGCTCAAGGGCGAAAAGCATGAGGCCGGTAGCTTCCTCGGGGGCCTCGGGCTGCTCAAGCGCGCACGCTTCGGTTATGGCGCTGCGTGCATCTTCCTTTACGTCGGTGCCGAGGTCTCCATCGGCAGCTTCATCGTTCGCTATCTGATGCAGGACAGCGTGCTTGGATTGCCCGAACAATCGGCCGGCAAGCTGATTTCGATCTATTGGGGTGGCGCACTTGTCGGTCGATTCCTCGGTTCGCTCGTCCTGCGCGTAATCAGTCCGGGCAAGGTGCTGGCGTTCAACGCGCTTGGCGCCATTGCGCTGATCGTTATTTCGGCCAATTCAACTGGCCATCTTGCCGCTTATACGTTGCTTGCGGTTGGCCTGATGAACTCGATCATGTTCCCGACGATCTTCTCGCTCGCCTGCGAAAAGCTCGGGAGCCGCGCCGCCGATGGTTCTGGCATCATCAATGTCGCCATTGCCGGGGGTGCTGTAATTCCTGCGCTTTACGGGCTGACTGCGGACCATACGAGCTACGCCTTCGCGCTGACACTACCCGCGATTTGCTATGCGATTATCGGCGGTTTCGGAATCTTCGCACGCCACCCAGCAGAGGCCTGACGTACCATCAATTCAAAAGGAAGGCCCTGTCGTTAAATGCGACAGGGCCTTCCTTGTTTTTTAGGGTTCAGTCGGCCTGTTCCAGCCAGCCTCCGGTGAACCCGGCCCGCTTCTTACCAAGCACGATCTTCGCTTCGATGCATGGCACGCCATATGCTTTCGGTGCGATAATTGGCCAATATCCCGATGATCGCTCCCTGATCGATCCCGAGCAGTCGTTTGCAACCCCGCCAGTTTTCGGATCGAGAGTGCCTGAGTTCTGATTCTCATCAATCGTCGAAACCATCGGGCTACGAGATCGGGCCCCGCACCAAATAGCCACGATAGATCGCCTGCTGATGATAGAGCTGTAAATTAAAACCACTTGGGCGTCGCATGCAGTCAAGCCCCAGATCTACTGATCTTGTCCATGCAAGACCATCGAGTGGGCGATAGCCTGCGAGCGCGGTGCTCAGACTGCGTGCGACGGCGGGGCACTTAACCGAGCGTATCCATCGCTTTCAGAACGCGTTTTCGCGTATCGGCATGGACTTTTCCGTGCCCATTGAGCAAACGCGACACCGATGCCACCGGAAGTTCCACAAGTTTTGTCACATCGCGAATCGTTGCCGACGATTTGGCCGCCCGGTTGGTGCCCCAAGAAAGGCGAAGATACGAAGACAGCCGGGTATCCCGATGATTGCCAAAGGCCAAGGCGTGCTTTATGTAACCGGTTACACGGGTATCAATGGTCGCTTTGATTCGACGCCCAACACACATAATGGTCAGCAAACAGGAGAGGAAATGACGGATCTGCGCATATCGCGCCGCAGCGCACTCATGGCGATGGGGGTGATGTCGGCCTGGGCGGCAAGCCCGGTTCGTGCGGCGGTCAAGGCTGCCTCCAAGCTAGCCGATTCCCGCTTTATCGACGATCTGCTGGCGCGAATGACGCTGGAGGAAAAGGCAGGTCAGCTGACAATAATGCCGTCCGCCTGGGGCGGTAGCCAGGCTGCCGAACTCAATCCTCCAGGCAATGGCCAGAACTTCGATGCGCAGATCGCCGATGCGGTTGCTGGCAAGTTGACCGGTGTGTTCAACGGCAATGGCGCGATCATGGCGCAGCGTTTGCAAACCGCAGTGATGAAGCACTCGCGCATGAAGATCCCACTGATTTTCGCGGCAGATGTGATCCACGGTCATCGCACGGTGTTCCCGATACCGGTCGGCGAAGCCGCAAGCTTCGAGCCCACGCTGGCCGAGCGGACCGCACGTGCCGCCGCCTTCGAAGCGGCTGGTGCCGGGATCGACTGGACGTTCGCACCGATGGTCGACATTGCCCGTGACCAGCGCTGGGGCCGGGTTATGGAAGGTGCCGGCGAGGATGTGCTGACTGGCGAAATCTTCGCCGCAGCCCGCACGCGCGGATTTCAGGGCACAGACCTGACGCGCGACGACGCGATGCTTGCCTGTGCCAAGCACTTTGCCGCTTATGGTGCGGTGGAATCGGGCCTCGACTACAACTCGGTCGATATCTCCCGACGCACGCTTCGCGAAGTCTATCTGCCACCTTTCCGCTCAGCGATCGACGCGGGTGCGGAAACCATCATGGCCTCGTTCAACGATATCAACGGTGTTCCTTCGCACGCCAATCACTGGTTGTTGACCGACCTGCTGCGGGATGAATGGAAATTCTCCGGTATGGTTGTGTCGGATTACACCGGCGATGAAGAGCTGATCGCGCATGGGGTGGCCAAGGACGGAAAGGACGCAGCGCGTCTCGCCATTCTGGCTGGCGTCGACATGAGTATGGCGAGCGACCTCTATATGCTCCACATGCCCGATCTCGTGCGTGAAGGTTCGGTTCCGCAATCGGTGGTCGATGCCTCTGTGCGCCGGGTCCTCGCGGTCAAGGCGATGGTCGGCCTGTTCGATGATCCATTCCGTCGCATCGATCCCGAGCGCGAACGCAAGCGTTCCATGCTGCCTGCGACCCGTGCGCTCGCTCGCGAATCCGGGCGCAAATCGATCGTCATGCTCAAGAACGACAATGACCTGCTGCCATTGCCCAAATCAGCAAAGGTCGCGCTGATTGGCCCGTTCGCGTCGGGTCAGCACGATCTGATCGGTGGCTGGTGCGTCTATGGCAGCGACAAGCAGGCGGTCGATCTCGCCACCGGAATGCGCAAGGCAGGCGGCAATGTCACTGTGGTCGAAGGGTCGGGCATCACAGACGCGATCGATGGCGGCATCGACGCCGCCGTTGCAGCGGCGAAGGCCGCCGACGTTATCGTCTTGTCGATCGGCGAATCCGAGAACATGTCCGGCGAAGCGCAATCGCGCACACGGATCATCGTGCCCGAAGCCCAGCAGGCCCTGGCCGAAGCGGTTGCAAAGACCGGCAAACCGATGGTGGTGATCCTGCGCAGCGGCCGCGCTCTGGCGTTGCACGGTGCGGTGCGTGAAGCGCCTGCGATCCTCTCGACATGGTTCCTCGGCACTGAAAGCGGCAACGCTATCGCCGATGTCGTCTATGGTGCTGAATCTCCGGCGGGCCGCCTGCCGATGAGTTGGCCCTACCGCACGGGGCAGGAACCTTATTACTACGATCACAAGAGCACCGGTCGCCCGCAGCCGCCCGGTCCGCGTCTTCCTTACAAGGCACAATTCCGCGAAGTCCCCAACGAGGCGCTTTTTCCCTTCGGCCATGGCCTGACCTACGGCAAACCCGAGTATTCGGACATTTCCAATGGCGGCGGCACGCTTCAATGGAACGGCACGATCGAGATCAGCGCCAAGGTCACCAATGCGGGCCAGCGCGCGATCGAGGAAGTGGTCCAGCTCTATGTTCATGACAAGGTCGCCAGTGTCACGCGACCGGTGCGCGAGCTGAAAGGGTTTCACAAGATCGCTCTCAAGCCCGGTGAGACGAAGACGGTGAAATTCACCCTCACCCGCGCGCAGCTCGAATTCATCGGGCTGGATAACAAACCGACCGTCGAACCCGGTGAGTTTATCGTGTGGATCGCACCTTCTTCACAGGCCGAAGGCGTTTCTTCCAGCTTCAACCTGATACAATAGCTGACCGAGTCAGCCTTCGCTTATACTCTCGACGATAGCCTGATGCCGGCCCTTACGCAGGGGATTCGCCAGCATCAGCAAGGCGGCGAAGGCGAAAAAAGCCAGCGGAATGATGGTAAGCGCGAAGCGATAGCTGGTGCTGCCACCGGGCAGGCCGCTCCCTCCGGCCTGCCCCAGTGTGACCCCGACCAGCAGTGTCCCCAACCCGATGGCGAGCCGCTGGAACAAGGCAGACAGGCCGTAGATCACGGCCTCGCCGCGGAAGCCGGACTTCTCCTGCCCATATTCCACCGTGTCGGGAAGAATCGCCCAAAAGGCGAAATGCAGCCCGACGATGCCGATTTGCACGGCTACCAGAAATGTTTGCGAGGTCCGTACACCGTACACGCCCAGACCAATGAAAGCGGCCAAGCAGACGACGCAGCTCGAACTGGCGGCGAACCAGACGCTACGCACCCCGATATACCGCGAGATGGCCATCCATGCCGGTATCGCAACGGCGCTGACAGCCATCATCCAGCCAAGGGTCAACTGCCCTGCGCTGGCATTGGATAGGGCGTATTTGAAGTAATAAAGGATCGACTTGTCGAGCACCGTAACCGCAGTGATCATCGCCATCATTGCCGCACTTACTGCCAGGAATGCACGATTGCGCATCGCCAGCGCTACCGCTCTAACGGTGCCGGTGCGCTCACGTGACGGCGGGATTGAAGTATCACGATGCATTGCGCCGACGGCCACGATAAGCACGCTGGCTATGGTCGCAAAGCAGATCGCGGACAGGGCGTAGGCTGGTGCCCCGCCGACACCCGCCAACATACGTCCGATCGGCACAGTTCCAAGCGCAACCACAACCGCCGCCAAAGTTCCAAACAGCATTCGTGCACCCGCGACGAAAGCACGGTCGTCACTGTCTAGGCTGACGCGGGCCGACATCGCCAGATAGGGCACATTTACCAGTGCGTAAGCGGCGCGGAACAGAAACTGGCCCAAGCAGATCCACGCAATGAGCCAGCCTTCAGACAACGCGAGCGGAGCGTATGCCAGAGCAAAGCTGGCACCGAGGGGGATTCCTCCGATCACCAGTGCATGCCGCATCCTTTCGGGCATGCCGTGCCGTTCGATCAGCACGCCAACGGCAAAATTGGCGATCCCATCCCAGAGCGAGGCAGCTGCATAAACCGCTGCTGCCGTGGTGATGGGGACGTGCAGCGCCTCTGTGTAATAGAACAGGAGGTAGAGCATGGCGCTCTGCCAATAGAGGTTGAACCCGAAGTCCCCTGAAGCGAACAGCAGCAGCCGCGAGCGGGCGATACGTCCGCTGCTGCCCGAATCCACCATTGCGATCAACGTGCCAGTGCGAAACTGACCTTAGTCGCCCCTGCGCTAGCGGGGATGGTGAAGCTGCTGCCACCATTGCTCTTAGTCATTGCAATCGGCTTGCCAGCGATCGACGCGGTATATCCTTCGGCTCCGTGGATCACGATTCGCAACTGTTTCCACCAGGGGACATACTTGCCTTCACGCGCAGAGATGGTGAGCGAGGTCAGGTGGTCGCCTGCCATCGTGCAACTGACCTGCTGGCGCGCATAGCCGCCGCGTTCGAAATCGAGCGAATGGCCATCGTCATCATAAAGCGTCCCATGACAATCAGGGCCGGGATAGACGTTGAGTTCGAGCGGACCCTGTGGAACTTCGCTGGTGCTCTGCACGAGTGACTGGCGCGGCAGGATGGTGCCTGCACGCACGAACACCGGCAGTGCGTCGAGTTTCGGAGCAATCTCCAATTGCGCAACGCTGCCATCCTCGGACAGCTTGCCCGTCACCTTCTCGCCGGTCCAATAATCGTACCATCCGCCCTTCGGCAGGCAGGCGGCATAGGAACGCGGGGATTCCGGCTTGGGATTGCCCGCCACCAGCAACGCACCGCCAACAGTGAACTGCATCGACATATTGCAGCCGGAATCGAGCACGCCGGGGTAATCATAAGCGATCGGGCGCATGAACGGATCCCCGGTCTCCGCCGTGTTTGCCGCCACCGCGTAGAGATAGGGCATCAGGCGATAGCGCGCATCGACATAGCGGCGCCGGATCGCAAGTTGCTCGGGCCCGTCGACCCAGGGCTCCGCCCGAGGGGCATCTTTTTGCGAATGGTCGCGGAATATCGGTGCGAAGGTCGCATATTCAAACCACCGGGTGAGCAGTTCCGGACTTGGGCCGCCCGTAAAACCGCCAACATCCGCACCCGCCCATGAGAAGCCCGACAGGCCAAGATTCAGCGTCTGCGATACCGAGAGCTTCAGATGCTCCCAGGTGGAACTGTTGTCGCCGGTCCATGTCGCGGCATAGCGCTGGCCACCGGCATAGGATGCGCGCGTCATCACGAAGGGCCGTTCGTTGGGGCGCAGCTTGAGCAAGCCTTCGTAAGTCGCGCGGCTGTTCTCCATCCCGAAGACGTTGTGGATCTCACGCTGGTCGGTGGTCCGCGTTATGTGCTCCGGCCCCGAAATCCGATCCTGTACGTCGAGCGGCATGGTCTTGGTCGGCGTATCGAAGATCGCCGGCTCGTTCATGTCGTTCCAGATGCCTGCGATCCCATCGTCCACCAACCCCTTGAACAGTGTGCCCCACCATGCCCGGGTGCTTGCCTGCGTGAACTCCGGGAATACCGAGGGACCGGGCCAAACCGGCGCGACATACAGCGAGCCATCGGCATTCTTGACAAAGCGATCCTGCGCGATGCCCTGATCGAAGGGCGCATAGCCCTGATCGGGGGCATGGGCGATATGAAGATCGGCGATAGCCACCGTCTTGATTCCCATCGCATCGAGATCGCCAACCATCTGCTTGAAATGCGGGAAGGTCTTATGATTGATCGTGAAGGGGCGATTGCGATCCTGGAAATCGATATCGAGCCAGATCACATCGGTTGGCACGCGGTCTTTGCGCAGCCGCGCCGCAAGATCGCGCACTTCCTTCTCGCTCATGTAGGACCAGCGCGACTGCTGGTAGCCGAGCATCCAGCGCGGCGGCATTGGCGCCTTTCCTGTCAGATGGGTATAGCCGCGAACCACGTCGCGCATCGTCGGTCCGGCGATGACATAATAATCAACTGGGCCATCGACCGCGCCGATCTCAATCCGGTCTGCAGTGCGATGGCCGAAATCGAACCAGCTGCGATAGGTGTTGTCGAGCAATAGCCCATAGGCTCCGCCCTTCCCGCCAACGGAAACGTAAAAGGGAATCGATTTGTAGATCGGGTCGGTCGCATTATCGAAGCCATAGGAATCGGTGTTCCAGTTGGTGAAGCTCTTGCCGCGCCGGTCGACACCGCCGGTCTTGTCGCCCATGCCGAAGATGTGCTCGCCAAGGCCTAGGTCCTTGTCGATGGCGAAGGAGGTCCCCTTGCGCTCGAGGGGGGCGACATCCGACACGATGACCTTACCATTTGGATCGAGCACGCGCACAGCCAAAGTCGCGGGATCGACCACGACCTTCATCCGGTCGGTGGACAGAATATCCCCATCGACTTGGGCCTCGGCGCGGCCATCGCGGATCTTTCGCGCCACGGCCCAACTTTCATCGCGCGGTTCCTGCCCTTTGGGCCATATACGAATGCGGACGATATTATCGGAGAGCGCTGAGACCGAGATTTCCTGCCCATGGGCGGTCACGTCGAGATCGCGAGCATTGGAGGCTTGCGAGGAGAGTGCAAGCGCTCCTGCAAGCAGTCCCAGACCAAAATCGACATAACGCATACCCGATCTCCCATCACATATTTGTGTAACCGGTTGCACAGCTATGTGTGGATCGGCAAGCGATCATACGAATGCATAAGGCGGTGTGATCAATCCGCGGCGAAAAAGATGGGCGATGCGAGCGATACTGACGGTTTTTGCAAGCCAAATGGGAATTTCGGGCCTATGAGGCCAAATTCACGCAATCAAGATTGCGCCACCCCTCCATGCCCAAAACGCACTTTCGCCGCACATCGCGGCCATACGCCCCCACTCTTGTTAGGCCGATGCAATGAATTTCCCCCCTCTCCCACCCAGCCTTGCAGCTGCCCTGTCCGAACGCGGCTATGACACCGCCACCCCGGTGCAGGCCAAGGTTCTTCAGCTCGAAGCACAGGACCGCGACCTGATCGTTTCCGCCCAGACGGGTTCGGGCAAGACTATCGCCTTCGGACTGGCCATGGCAAACGAAGTGCTGGGGAGCGCAGAAGCGATTGCTCACTGCAACGCACCGCGAGCGCTGGTGATTGCACCGACGCGCGAGTTAGCCCTTCAAGTCAGCCGCGAACTTGGGTGGCTCTATGAAAAGGCAGGCGGTCGTGTTGCAACTTGCGTGGGCGGGATGAACCCATCGCAAGAGCGCAAGGTGCTTCGCTCAGGCCCGGCCATCGTCGTCGGAACACCTGGTCGCTTGCGGGACCATCTGGAACGCGGCGCACTCGACCTGTCGGAGCTTGCTGCCGTCGTACTCGACGAAGCGGACGAAATGCTCGACATGGGTTTCCGCGAGGAGCTTGAGGAAATCCTCGACGCGACACCCGAAACGCGCCGCACCTTGCTGTTCTCCGCCACCATGCCCCGCCCGATCGAGGCGCTCGCCCGCCGTTACCAACGTGACGCTTTGCGCATTGCAACCGTCAATGAAGGTCGCAGCCACGGCGATATCGCCTATCAGGCCGTGACGGTATCACCACCAGAAATCGAAAACGCGGCGGTCAATCTGCTTCGCTATCATGAAGCGGAAACTGCCATCCTGTTTTGCGCCACGCGAGAGAAAGTACGGCATCTTCACACGACTCTTCAGGAGCGTGGCTTTGCGGTCGTCGCCTTGTCGGGCGAACACTCCCAGTCGGAACGCAACCAGGCGCTTCAGGCGTTGCGCGACGGGCGGGCGCGTGTCTGTGTGGCCACAGACGTTGCAGCACGCGGTATCGATTTGCCTTCGCTGAGCCTTGTGATTCATGTCGAGATCCCCCGCGATGCCGAAACGCTTCAGCACCGGTCCGGGCGAACGGGGCGTGCAGGGAGAAAAGGGACGGCGATCCTGATCGTGCCATTTTCGCGTCGCAAGCGGGTCGAATCGATGCTCCGTCATGCGAAGATTGCGGCGGAATGGACCGACACTCCCGATCGAGACGCCATCACAGGCAAGGATCGTGAACGGCTGCTCGAAAAGTTGCTCAATCCCGTCGATGTTGAGGAGGGCGACAAGGAACTTGCGGCTCACCTGCTCAAGCATCGCAGCGCCGAAGAAATCGCTGCCATGCTGGTGCATACTCACCGGTCACGACTGCCGGAACCTGAAGACCTCGTCGCCAATATGCCCGAAGCGCGACGCAAGGCGCAGCAGGACCGTCACCGCCCGGGCTTTGAAGATATTGTCTGGTTTCGGATGGATATCGGTCGGCGCCAGAACGCCGATCCGCGCTGGATCCTTCCGCTCCTGTGCCGTCGGGGGCATATTACCCGCAGCGAAATCGGCGCGATCCGCATCGGCCCCGGCGAAACGCACTTCCAGATCCCACGCAGCATCGCCGACAAATTCGCGGAAACGGTAAAACGCACCGCGTCGAGCGACGAAGACGAAAAACCGATCTCAATCAGCGTATCGGAAGGTGGCCCCCGCGAAGTCGCGCGCGACAATCGCAAAAATAATCGCTCGCGCGATAACGCAGATGCGCCAAGGGTCAGAGCCAGACCCGGTGCCAAGCAATTCGCCAAGAGTGACCGAAATGGGCGCGGCAAGCCGCACAAAGCCGACAGCTGGACTAATGCCAGAAAGCCCGGATCGAAGGACAAGCGACGCTAAGATGGCGGCATATCGAAAATGGTAGCGGAGGAGGGACTTGAACCCCCGACACGCGGATTATGATTCCGCTGCTCTAACCAGCTGAGCTACTCCGCCACACGCGCTGGCCTTGGGGTGCAATCCCGGGCCGGGCAGGCGGCGCATTTAGGGCGGCGATGCCTTGCGGTCAACCGCGAAAACCGAAGCGCTTCACCAGTTCCCAGGGGCCATCCATATATCGGTGCAGAACCAAACCGCGGAAGGCAAAATTCCTAGGTTGAATTGCGGTTTCGAGCCTCTGCTGCAAAGCCTTCGCGGCGTTCGGCTCGACCTTGTTTTGAATGGTGACATGCAATCGGGGGCGCGCCTGATCCTGCGCAGTCAACAACCCGTGGCAGTGTTCTGCAATTTCATCGCGGAGGGCCAGAAGCTGGGGGCTGAGGAGCTTCAGCGCTGTCCCCCGACCGAGGCTCATCACCCCGTCCAACCGCGCGGGAACCGGTACGGTTCTGCCGCAAATACTTGCTAGATATCGCAGCAATTCAGCTTCCATCTGCCCCGGCAATGCGTGGAACAGCGTGACATGAGCCTCGAGATAGTTACGCTCGGGTGGGAAATGCTGCGTACGTAGCGCTGTCGCCCATTTGTGCAGGTCAGGCGGCAATTCAGCCGTCAATATCAGCGGCGCCCGGCCGTTGTCGTACCCAGCGTTATTCACCCCGTTCCTTACGAATCGCGCGCCACTTGGCCACATTGCGATTGTGTTCCTCCAGCGTCTCGGAGAACACGTGGCCGCCTGTGCCATCGGCAACGTAATAAAGAGCCTTGGTCGGGGCGGGATCCAGCACGGCGAGGATGCTCGCACGCCCTGGATTGGTGATCGGCCCGGGCGGCAGGCCCGCCACGGCCCTCGTGTTATAGGGATTACGGTCGCGCAATTCGGATTCGCGAATCATCCGCCCTAGCGGCTTGCCCTTGGTGATTGGGTAAATGGTCGTGGCATCCGCCCCAAGCATCATTCCGATACGAAGCCGGTTCGATAGCACGCCGGCAACCATCCGTCGTTCACCCTCCTTGCCGGTTTCCTTCTCCACGATCGACGCGAGTGTTACAGCTTGCTCGGGCGTCGTCACCACTGCCGAAGGCTTGCGTTGCGCCCAGGCGGTGGCGAGGAATTTGGCCATCGCATCCTGCATGCGCTTGAGCAACGAGGCGCGAGTATCGCCGCGCTGGAAGGCATAGCTATCAGGCAGCACGCTTCCCTCGGCAGGAACGGAAATCGTGCCCGTCAGAAGCGGTTCGGCCATCAGCCTTTCGTAGACCATGATCGAAGGCATACCCTCGGGGATCGTCACCAGCCGCCTGATCGGCTTGCCGTGTTGCAATTGGTCGAGAATACCCGCTTCGCTGGCGTGTCTGGGGAACTGAAAGTCACCAGCCTGAACCGGGTCATGCGACCCGAGTAGCTTTGCACGGATGAGGAAATCGCGCGCCGATCCGATAGCGCCCGCTTGAGATAGGTCGCTCGCTACTGAAGTCAGTGTCGATCCTTCACGAACAGTGAACTCGCTGGTCTTCTGCAAGGGGCCGCCGCGCCACCAGCCGCCGACCAGCCACAGCAAGCCAACGACCGCGATAAACGCCGGTATGGCCACGAGGACGCGGCCCTTGCGGCGCATCTCAGTCGACTTTCTTTACGACCAGCGAGGCATTGGTGCCGCCAAAACCGAAGCTATTGTTGAGCGCGGCCTTTACTTCGCGTTTCTTCGCAGTGTGAGGGACGAGATCCACCCCTTCGGTCCCCTCGTCGGGATCGTCAAGGTTCAGCGTTGGCGGGACGATCTGGTCACGAATAGCGAGGATGCAGAAGATACTTTCAACCGCGCCGGCCCCGCCGAGCAGATGGCCGATCGCCGACTTGGTGCTGCTCATGGAAGCGCCACACAAATCGTCACCAAACACACGCTTGGCTGCCGCCAGTTCGATCGTGTCGGCCATGGTACTGGTGCCGTGGGCGTTGATGTAGTCGATGTCGCAAGGCTCCAATCCAGCCTTGCGCAAAGCCATCCGCATCGACAGTTCTGCCCCGCGCCCTTCGGGATGCGGCGCGGTCACATGATAGGCGTCGCCAGACAGACCATAGCCAACCACTTCGGCATAAATCTTCGCACCGCGTGCCTTGGCGTGCTCATATTCCTCCAAAACCACGACACCCGCGCCCTCGCCCATGACGAAACCGCCACGGTTCTTGTCGTAGGGACGGCTCGCCTTCTCGGGCGTGTCGTTCATGCTGGTGTTGAGTGCACGCGCCTGCGCGAAACCGGCGATACCCAGCGGGTTCACGGTCGATTCCGCGCCGCCCGCCAGCATGATGTCCGCATCATCGTCGCGAATCATGCGTGCGGCATCGCCGATCGAATGCGCACCGGTGGAACATGCGGTGACGACCGCGTGGTTCGGCCCCATCAGGCCATAGCGGATCGACACCTGACCACTGATGAGATTGATGATCCGGCCATGCACGAAGTGCGGGCTGACCCGGCCGGGACCGCGTTCGTGGAGGTTCACTGATTCATACTCGATGCCCGGCAAGCCGCCGATGCCCGCACCGATCGACACGCCTGCGCGTTCGCGCGTGGCTTCGTCCATATCGGTCAGGCCCGCGTCCTCGATCGCCTGCCCGGCTGCATCGAGACCGTAGACGATAAACGGATCGACCTGCCGCTGGATCTTCGGATCGACGCGTTTATCCGCATCGAATCCCCATTCGTGGTCCTTGTCCTTAACCTCACAGGCGATGGTCGCCTTCTGGTTGGAAGCATCGAAGCGCGTGATCTGTCCCGCGCCGCTTTTCCCGGCGATCAGATTCGCCCAGGATGTTTCCACATCTCCGCCAAGCGGGGTGACGAGACCGAGACCGGTTACGACCACACGACGCATTCACTACTCTCCAATCAAATGTGCGGCGCTGGAGGCCGCCGATGTCATTTCACCCGGAAACGCAAGCCCTGAAACCTACAAACGACTACAGGCCCAACCCGTTGGGGCTGAGCCTGTCGAAGTCCCGTGATTTTTCCCTGCCATGGCAAGGAAAAACGCAGCCCTTCGACCTGCATCAGGCGAACGGGCTCACAATGGCAGCGCGTTAGCCCCGGTGTTCGTCGATGTAGCTCGTTGCATCGCCAACAGTGGTGATCTTCTCGGCCGCATCATCATCGGGGATTTCGACACCGAATTCTTCCTCGAAAGCCATGACCAGCTCGACGATGTCAAGGCTGTCCGCGCCCAGATCATCGATGAAGCTCGCATCGGGCGTCACCTTCTCAGCTTCGACACCGAGATGCTCGACAACAATCTTCTGCACGCGTTCGGCAGTATCGCTCATATGTATTCCCTCTTGGACTGGGTTTGGAATCTTGCCTTTCGCCCTACTGAACGCTGCGAGTGCTGGCAAGTCCCGCAGCTTACATGGTGCGATGAACGTGTTGTCTGGACGGATTCGACTGGTTTGGTATGCAGGGAATCGACGGGCTCGCACGTATGCGGGGTATCGCAAAGGCGAACCTTGGCCATAGTGAGGTGAAGAGGGGATATCACCATGAACCGTTCGCGATTCTTCGCATTATTTGCGGCAACAACCTTGCTTGCTCCCACACCAGCCGTTGCTCAGGACCGCTCATCCGGTCGTCAGACTCAGGATCGTGGGACAGCCGAAATCCCACGCTGTACCCGCAATCTCGGGACAGTCGCGATTGTCGAGCCGGACAATCAGTGGTGGCGGCAGCTCAGCCTTGGAAGTCCGGAAGCCATCCTGCGAGTTTTCGTGCAAAGGTCAGGTTGCTTTACATTGGTTAACCGCGGACGCTCCATGCAGAACCGCGCGATGGAGCGCGCGCTCGCAGATCAAGGCGAACTTCAGCAGGGCTCCAATCTCGGACGCGGCCAAGTCAAGGCGGCTGATTATTTTCTCCAGCCGGATATCGTAACCACAAACCGCAACAGCGGTGGTGGCGGGCTCGGCGCAGCCATGGGCGGCCTCTTGGGTAGCCGCTTCCTTGGTGGAATAGCTGGCGGGCTGAATATCAAGAAAAAGGAAGCCAATGTCACCTTGTCGATCGTAAACGCGCGTACCACGGTCGAGGAAGCGCTGGTCGAGGGGTATGCCCGCAAGAAGGATATTTCCTTCGGCGGTGCAGCTGGCGGCGGATGGTGGTCGGGCTTCGGGGCGGCGGGTGGCGGCGGCTACCAGAACACCGAGATCGGTCAGGTGATCGTGCTCGCCTATCTCGACGCTTACACCAAGCTGGTCACGCAATTGGGTGGGTTGCCTGTGGATGCTGCCGCGGCAGCACCACAAGCCGACTGACACCCACGGGCTGAGCCCCCGCCGTCGCCATCAACCGGCGGCAGGATCCACCAGAGCGTCGGCGTTTTTCGCGTCGGGCTTTGGCGCTTCGATGGTGCGAATATGCACATCGCGCAGCTGGCGCGGACCGACCGCGCTGGGTGCGCCCATCATCAGATCCTGCGCGCGTTGATTGAGCGGGAAGGCGATCACTTCGCGAATGTTCGGTTCGTCCGCCAGCAGCATCACGATCCGGTCGATGCCGGGTGCCGAGCCGCCATGCGGCGGCGCGCCGAGCTTGAACGCCTCGATCATGCCGGAGAAATTGGCATCGACGTCTTCCTTCGAATAACCGGCGATTTCGAATGCCTTGTACATAATGTCCGGGCGGTGGTTCCGAATCGCACCCGATGACAGCTCGTAGCCGTTGCAGACGATATCGTACTGCCACGCCTTGATCTCCAGTGGGTCCTGATTCTCCAGCGCTTCCATCTCGCCCTGCGGCATCGAGAAGGGGTTGTGGCTGAAATCGACCTTCTTCGCGTCCTCATCGTATTCGAACATCGGAAAGTCGACGATCCAGCAGAATTTGAAGCAGCCCTGCTCGATCAGCTCGAGTTCCTCGCCGACGCGAGTGCGTGCTGCACCGGCGAGCTTGGCCGCGTCCTTCTCCTTGCCCGCGGCAAAGAACAGACCGTCATTCTCGCCAAGCCCCAGCTCGGCATAGAGCTTCTCCATGCCTTCCTGCCCATGGTTCTTTGCGATCGGACCGCCGAATTCGCCGCCCTTGCGGGTGACATAGCCAAGCCCGGCAAAACCTTCGCGACGCGCCCAGTCATTCATCTCGTCGAAGAACTTGCGGCTCTTTTCATGCGTGTTGGGGGCCGGGATCACCCGCACCCGGCCACCACCGCCGACGATCTTCTCAAACAGGCCGAAACCGGACTTTTCGAAGTGATGCGTGACATCCGAAATAATCAACGGGTTGCGCAAATCGGGCTTGTCGCTGCCATATTTCAGCATCGCTTCGGCATAAGGAATGCGCGGGAAAGTGCCCGCCTGGGTCACGCTCTTGCCGCCTGAAAATTCCTCGAACACACCGGCCAGCACCGGCTCGATCGCCTGGAACACGTCTTCCTGCGTGACGAAGCTCATCTCGAAATCGAGCTGGTAGAATTCCGGCGAACGGTCGGCGCGTAGATCTTCGTCGCGGAAGCAGGGCGCGATCTGGAAATAACGGTCGAACCCGGCCACCATCAGCAGCTGCTTGAACATCTGCGGTGCCTGCGGGAGTGCGTAGAAACGGCCCGGATGCAGACGGCTGGGGACCAGATAGTCGCGCGCGCCTTCGGGGCTGGATGCGCCTAGGATCGGGGTCTGGAATTCGGTGAACCCCTGATCGATCATCCGCTGGCGAATACTGGAGATAACCTTGCTGCGCAGCACGATATTGCGGTGCAGCCGCTCGCGCCGAAGATCGACGAAACGGTATTTGAGCCGCGTTTCCTCCGGGTAATCCTCCGCCGAATTGACAATCAGCGGCAATTCTTCCGCCCGGCTCTGCACCATGCATTCGCGCGCGAACACTTCGATCCCACCGGTCGGCAGATTGGCGTTGACCGCTTCGGGAGCGCGGGCCTTCACCAGCCCATCGATGGTGACAACCGATTCGAGCTTGAGCTTTTCCAGCACCGACAGCGCCGCACTGTCGCTGTCGGCCACGATCTGGGTGATGCCATAGTGGTCGCGAAGGTCGACAAACAGCACACCGCCATGGTCGCGCTTGTTGTGCACCCAGCCCGACAGGCGGACGGTCTCACCAACGTTGTCCTGCGAAAGCTGTGCGCAGGTGTGGGTACGATAGGCGTGCATCTAAACTCTTTCCAATTTCGGGGCTATGAGGCAAGGCGCGTGCATAGCGCAGGCATTTGCCATCGGCTCGCGCGCGCTAACAGGCCAAGCTTGCCCTTTTGTCAAGGCGCAGGCGATGCCGGGGGCGGCACTCCGCCCGAACGCGAACAAAAGAAAAGACTATGCAAATCCATGAGTTGATTACCGATACCGACAAATTGAGCGCCCTGTGCGAGCGGCTCGCCAAATCCGATTTCGTCACGGTCGATACCGAATTCATGCGCGAGAACACTTATTGGCCCGAACTGTGCCTGGTGCAGATTGCCAATGAGGAAGAGGCCGCAGCGATCGATCCGCTGGCCCCTGGCATCGATCTGGCCCCGCTGCTCGACCTGCTGGTCGACAATGAGAACGTACTCAAGGTCTTTCACGCCGGGGGGCAGGATGTGGAGATCGTCTACAACCTCACCGGCAAGACCCCGCACCCCATATTCGACACCCAAATTGCGATGATGGCGATCAGCCAGTCCGAACAGATCGGCTATGCTAATCTCGTCGAAAGCTGGCTCGGCTTTACCGTCGACAAGGGTGCCCGCTTTACCGACTGGAGCCGCCGCCCGCTGACCGACCGGCAGATCGAATATGCCATCGGCGATGTCACCCACCTCTCCAAGATTTTCCCGCGCATCCTCAAGAAACTGATCAAGACCGGGCGCGGCGGGTGGCTCGATGCGGAGATGGAAAAGCTCGCCGACCCGGCAAATTATGCCAACGATCCCGGTCTGGCGTGGAAACGCATTCGCTCGCCGGGACGCAATCCGGCGGTTCTGGGACGGCTAAAGGCATTGGCGGCATGGCGCGAAGGCGAGGCGCAGCACAAGAACATACCGCGTGGACGGATCATGCGCGACGAAACCTTGGCAGATGTCGCCAGCCACCCGCCGAAGGCCCAGGGCGACCTTGCCAAGGTCCGTGGCCTGTCCAATTCGTGGAAGGATAACGACATCGGCAAACGGCTGATGAAAGTGCTCGAGAAAGCCGAGCCGCTCCCCAAGGAAGAAATGCCGGTGAAGCCCAAGCCCGGCGCTCCGCTCGGCAAGGAGGGCGCGCTGGTAGCCGACCTGCTCAAGCTATTGCTGAAAATTCGTGCGCGCGAAATCGATGTTGCCGCACGTTTGCTGACTCGTTCGGATGAAATGGAAGCACTCGCCGCCGGCACACGCAAGCTGCCGGTGCTCGAAGGCTGGCGCTTTGAGGTATTCGGACGCGATGCCCTTGAACTGGTCGAAGGCAAGCTGGCCTTTGCCGTCAAGGACGGGAGGCTGCATATGACGCATATCGACGATATGCACGCCGACTTGCGTGCAGAAGCGGGCGACACCGCCGAAGCGGCGGAATAGCAGCGCGAGAGGGGCGGAAAAAATGTCGACCTATCTGCCGACACTCAAGCAGCTGCAATACCTCGTGGCGCTGCACGAGCATGGGCATTTCGGGCGCGCTGCGGACGCAAGTTTCGTGTCGCAATCGACCCTGTCAGCGGGCATTCGCGAGCTCGAATCGCTGCTTGGCGTGACGCTGGTCGAGCGCAGTCGTCGGGTGGTGCGTTTTACAGCGCTCGGGAACCAGGTGGTCGCCAAGGCGCATCGCATCCTGCGCGAGGCAGAGGAACTGGCCGACTTGGTGCAAGCCGCGGGGAAGCCGCTGGCGGGCGAGCTGTCGATGAGCGTCATCCCCACAATCGCCCCTTTCCTGCTGCCCCGCATCCTCCCGCGCTTGCGCCGCGAACGTCCCGAGTTGAAGTTGTTCCTGCGCGAGGAGACCAGCCAGGACGCGGTCGAATCGCTCCACCACGGGCGCGCCGATTGCGTACTGCTGGCGCTGCCTTTCGATACTGGCGAGGTCGAAATGGCGCATATCTCCAACGACCGGCTGTTCGTGGCCTTCCCCGCCAACGATCCGCGCGATCCGCCGGGAGAAGTGCCCCCGAGCATGATCGAGGAAGGGCGGCTGCTATTGCTGGAGGACGGTCACTGCTTACGAGACCATGCGCTGGCCGCCTGTAACCGCCCCGAGCTACGCGCCAGCGCGACGATGATCGGCACGAGCCTGCACACGCTCGTGCAGATGGTCGACGGCGGCCTTGGGTTGACGATGTTGCCCGAAATGGCGCTCGAGGCGGGAATTTTGAATGGCACGGAGGTGGTCGCCCGACCTCTGAAAGCGAAGAACGCCAGCCGCGAAATCGCGTTGATCTGGCGCAAGAACTCCCCCCGGCGCGAGGATTTCGAACTGCTCGCCAAGGAACTGCGCGCAGGGTGACATCGCAAAACATCATTTAATTATTGCCTAGCGATAATTTTGTAGCTAGTGCTCCTGTCGATGTCGGCAAGGAGGCATGTTTGTGGCCAGCCCAAATCCCCATAGCAAGCGCTTGTCCACACCGCTTGCACCCAGCCCTGCCCTTGCGCGGCGAGGACGACTTTATTTCCTCATCGCTTGCACTTTGATGTTGGCGATGGCGGTGGTTGCCATCGTGCAGGTGCTGTTGATCCTGCTGCGCGCGGGCGATGTCGCGGGTCTGCTCAATGGTGGATTTGCCTTCGTGCTGCCAGGTGGCGCGCCGGGCGAAGCGCCACCCGCTTTCATCGCAATCGACCGATTTGCGGTGTGGCAATCGACGCTCGCCGCCGCCCTGCTGACATTGCGTTTGCTGCCCGGACTTGTGTTGCTCGCGAGTCTGATCGGGTTGTTCCGCCAGCTCGCGCTCGGCGCGGTGTTCAACGCACGCAACGCCACGCTCCTGCGGCGGGTAGCCTGGGCGCTGATCGCCTATTCGCTGGTCCCTTTCCTCACCCATGCCGCGCTCTATGCGGCTGACATGAGCCCGCTGGCGATAAAGCCTGAGCTACGCCAGCTTGACGCACTCGTGCTGGGTATCCTCCTGTTCTCGCTGGTCCATATCCTCGCATTCGGCAGCGCGATCGAACAAGATCGGGACGGGTTCGTCTGATGGCGATTATCGTCCGGCTCGACGTTATGCTCGCCCGGCGCAAGATGCGCTCGAAGGAGCTGGCGCAGGCGATCGGGATTACCGAAGCCAATTTGTCGCTGCTCAAATCCGGCAAAGTAAAAGGCATGCGTTTCGAAACGCTCGATGCGATCTGCGACGTGCTCGACTGCCAGCCGGGCGATCTGCTCGAGTTCGAGCGTGATCCGTGACCGGCGACGCGCGCATCGCCTGATATGATTTCCAAAGGAGAATTCCCATGCGTCGATTTTCGACGATTGCCCTCTGCTGCGTCCTGCTCGGAGCTCAGGCTGCATCCACTGTCCCGCTGACACCGGCAGGCAACGGTCATCTGGTCGCTCCCGTTTTCGTCAACGGCAAGGGCACGCTGCCCTTTGTCGTCGATACCGGAGCTGATGGGTCCTATGTCTATGAATGGTTCGCTCGCCAACAAGGTCTCGATAAGGGTGAACCGATGAAAGTCGAGGGGATGACCGGCGCGGCGATGATGAACCGCTATCGCGTAACCAGCCTTTCGCTCGACGGGAAGACCATCCGCAATATCGAGGCGCTGGGCCTGCCCGACCGCAAGGATGCCGAGATCGAGGCTGGGGTTATCGGCAACGATCTGATGGACGGGACGCTGGTCGCATTCGACTTTCCCTGCCGGACGATCACCGTGACGCCCAAACCGGCGGCGATCGACACCATGCTGAACGCGTCTGCTGCAATGGTGGAGGGAAAGCCAGTTCCCGATGGTACGCAGCTCGCCTTCACGGTCACCGTCAACGGGGTTCGCGGGACCGCTATCCTCGACACCGGATCGCGCGGGACCGAAATCAATCCTGTTTTTGCGCAGAAGGCTGGAATTGCATTGGGCGGCAAGGGCGATGCGCTCTATGGCGCAGCTGGGCACAAGTTCAGTACGCAAGCGGCGACCATAGAACGCCTGTCCTTCGCCGGGCACACGGAACAGGATGTTGCCGTCAAGGTCGCCGACTTGCCGGTTTTCGCATCCTTCGGTCTTGGTGACAAACCCGCCATGATCTTCGGTATGAACGCGATGGCGAGCTTTCGGCTGCTTTACGATCACGAAGGACGCCGTTTCTGGTTCGACCGCTCTGGCTGTTAGGAACCGACCCCGTGCAGTCCTAAAATATGGAACACATGGAACACGGTCCTGAACCAAAAATCGCCACTTCCTATAACCCGCATCGAAAGATAGCTGGACCGAGCGGAATGAGGCAACGCACATTCGGGAGGCGTGTCATGGTTGCCACCATGTAGGACAGCCTCGTTCGCTAATCCGGATGAAAAGGAAGGTGTCGAGCCGCTACTTTCAGCGCAGTTCGGCAAGGGTGCGATCGATCCAAGCCGCCGCTTCGGCATAGTACGCCGCATCGATCCCGCCATCGCTGGTGGTGAGATCCGCATTGCGCACATTTGCCGGCGCATCCATCAGGCTGGGTGGGAACAGTTCGTTTTCGGTTATCAACGAGAATTCGGCCGCCGTGTCACGCGCGGTGGCCGGGGCCAGCGCTCTGGTTGCGAAATCGACGCCAGAGCGGCTTGCTGCCAGAGCGATAAAGGTCAGACCGTTGCTGGTATCGCTGCCGTCCCCAGACTGCTTGAAATCATCCAGCCTGCGTGCTGACTGCGAGCCATAGGCGGCTGTGAACCCAGCGGAAAATGCCCAATGCCGGGCTAGATCGGGTTTACCGCGTAGCATCACAGGGTCGCTCGCCAGCGGACACTCCTTGATGATCGCTTCCGCACCGGGCAGCAGCACGAAGGCAGGCTTACCTGTAACCAGCACCGCAATCGCCACCAGCGTCGCACGATTATGCTTTGCGTCCCAAGTCATAATTCCGGGCAGGAACGCTCGACGCAGCAAGGCATCGAGCGAGGTCGCCGGACGGCTGGTCTGCGCCAGGGCAAGACGGCAATAGGTGTCCTTCGCCAGCGCGAAATCGACCGCGGCACCTTTCAGCTTGGGTGACAGGTTGGCGATATCCGTCTGATCGAGGCGCAACCGTAAGTGGCCATCTCGGGCCGAAAGCTGCTTTACCAGTCGGTCTAGCGGCGGCAGGCCAGCAGCACCGGTTCCCGGCGTATGACGCAAGACCGACCAGATCCAGCCACAGGCCATGCCCGACATTTCCAGCCGACCGGCAGAGCAGGACAGACCCGGTTCCGCGCCGTTTGAACCAGAAAGCCGGGCACTTGTGTTGAGCCATAGCCCGAACGGCAGCGGATCGCTCGCACGCATGACAACGCCCGCTCCCTCGATATCCATCGTAACCCGCTCGAATCCGCCAGCACGTCGTGCCATTCCGGCCAGCCCTGCAAGCTGGCCGCTATCAAGCGTAAGCGGGGTGGGTGCCGACTGGGCACCCTTCCCGGACAACGCAGGATAGATAGCCTTCGCAGCAGTGATATCCTGCTGAGATGCCGGTGGCTGAGGCGCAACGGTGGGCGAAGTTCCCAAAGCCAGCAGTGCAAGCACGACTACGCCGACCAGCAACAGGACGAACAGGGTCAGCAGGATGCGGCCAGTCCGTTTGCGCCGCATCGCCCGCCGCCGCCGTGTTATCGCATCGTCCCCCATCGCTGCCCCTTCTATCGCAACCTGTTGACCCCTGCCCGTCGGCTGCCTGTGCCGATCAGCCCAGCACGCCTGCGCTTGCCAGCACGGCAAGCGTCAGGACATCCGGGGCGATTGCGGTCATCGGGGCGATCTGGACCGGTTTTTCCATGCCGATCGTCATCGGACCGATCGTCGCATCGCCACCCAGTTCGCGCAGCAGCTTGGCCGACAGATTGGCCGACTGCAATCCGGGCATCACAAGCACATTGGCCGGGCCGGACAGGCGGCTGAACGGATAGAGTTCCATCACCTTGGGGTTGAGCGCGGCATCGGGCGCCATTTCGCCCTCATATTCGAAACCCGGATCCTGTTCGTCGAGGATAGCCACCGCTTCGCGAATATTCGTCAGCCATTGCCCGGGAGGATTGCCAAAGGTCGAATAGGACAGGAAGGCAACACGCGGTTCATGCCCCATGCGCCGCGCGACCGCCGCGGTTTCGCAAGCGATACGAGCAAGCTGCTCCGCGCTGGGCCGCTCGTTCATGGTTGTATCGGCGAGGAAGGTGGTGTGGTTCTTCCCGATCATCATGTGAATGCCGAAAGGCAGCGCATCTTCCTTGTGGCCCAGCACCCGCCCAACCTCGCGCGCGGTCTGAGCAAAGGTTCGGGTCAGACCGGAGATCATGCCGTCGCCATGCCCCAGAGCGACAAGCAGGGCAGCGAAGACGTTACGCTCCTGATTGACCATTCGCCGCACGTCACGTTCGGTATGGCCACGCCGCTGGAGCCGCTTGTAGAGATAGTCGACCATTTCCGGCACGTATTCGGAATCCGCCGAATTCTGGATTTCATAGCTCGATGGATCGTCGACTGCGAGCTTTTCGAGCTGTTCGAGCACCTTCTCGGTCCGCCCGACGAGGATCGGCTCGCCATAACCGAAATCGCGGAACTGGATCGCGGCCCGCAGCGCCACCTCTTCCTCGGCTTCGGCGAACACCATCCGCTTGGGATTGGCGCGGGCGAGCTCGTAGATGTTGGTGAGCGCTGCCGTTGTCGGGTTGAGGCGCGATTTGAGTTTGTGGCGATACTCGTCGAAATCCTCGATCGGCGCCTTGGCGACACCCGTATCCATCGCCGCCTTGGCGACGGCAGAGGACACCACCTCGATCAACCTTGGATCGAACGGCGCGGGGATGATGTAATCACGCCCGAACTGGTGATCGACCCCATAGGCGGCAGCCACTTCCTCGGGCACGCGTTCGCGCGCCAGCGCGGCGATGGCTTCGGCGGCGGCAATCTTCATCTCCTCGTTGATGGCGGTTGCCTGCACGTCGAGCGCACCGCGGAAGATGAAGGGGAAGCCCAGCACATTGTTGACCTGATTAGGAAAATCGCTGCGCCCGGTGGCGATGATCGCGTTCGGCTTCACCGCCTTGACCTCGTCCGGCATGATTTCGGGCGTCGGGTTTGCCATGGCAAAGATGATCGGCTGGTCGGCCATCCTGGCGACCCATTCCTGCTTCAACGCACCCGCCGCCGAGAGACCGAGGAAAATGTCCGCACCCTCCAGTGCCTCGGCGAGCGTGCGCGCTTTGGTTTCCACAGCATGGGCGCTCTTCCACTGATCGACATTGTCGCGACCAGGGTAGATCGGCCCCTCGCGATCGCAGACGATCACCTGATCATGCGGGATGCCCATGGCCTTGACCAAAGCGGTGCAGGCGAGCGCGGAGGCGCCTGCCCCGTTCACCACCATACGGCAGTCTTTCAGCTTGCGGCCGGTCACGTGGCAGGCGTTGATCAGTCCGGCAACGGCGATGATCGCGGTACCGTGCTGGTCATCATGCATGACCGGGATATCCATCCGTTCGCGCAGCGCCTGTTCGATGATGAAGCATTCGGGCGCGGCGATATCTTCCAGATTGATACCACCAAAGCTCGGCCCCATCAGCGCCACCGCTTCGATGAACTTGTCGGGATCCTCGGTATCGAGCTCGAGGTCGATCGCATCGACATCGGCGAAACGCTTGAACAGCACCGCCTTGCCTTCCATCACCGGCTTGGACGCCAGCGCGCCGAGATTGCCGAGCCCCAGGATCGCGGTGCCGTTGGAAATCACCGCCACAAGGTTGGAGCGCGCAGTGTATTTTGCCGCATTGGCCGGATCCTCGGCAATCGCTTCGACCGGAGCCGCCACACCAGGAGAATAGGCGAGGCTAAGATCGCGCTGCGTCGCCATCGGTTTGGAGGCGACGATCTCTATCTTACCGGGCCTGATCGTCTCATGGTAAAACAGCGCTTCGCGCGTGGTGAATCCGGTCTGCCGCTCTTCGGCCATCGAAATCCTCTCGTCTCTCAGGTTGCGTGGGTCGCCCTAACGCGCCGTGACGCGATGTCATAGGGGAAAGACGCAAGCGACACCTTGCCCGAATCGCAAGACCTCTTGATCGTCGCGCGCGCATGGCCGCCAAACCCACCCCGATGATGGAGCAGTATTTCACCCTCAAGCGCGAGGCCGAGGGCGCTTTGCTGTTCTATCGCATGGGCGACTTCTTCGAGCTGTTCTTCGACGATGCCGTAACGGCGGCGGGTATTCTCGACATCGCATTGACCAGTCGCGGCGAACACGACGGCAAGCCCGTACCGATGTGCGGTGTGCCGGTGCACTCGGCGGAAACCTATCTCGCAAGGCTCATTCGGGCGGGTCAGCGAGTGGCGATTGCGGAACAGGTCGAGACGCCCGAGGAAGCGAAGCGGCGCGCCAAGCGGGAGGGCACCCCCAGTTCCAAGACACTGGTGGCCCGCGATATCGTCCGCTTCGTCACCGCCGGGACTCTGACCGAGGAAGCTTTGCTCGATCCGCGCCGCGCCAATGCGCTGGTGGCGCTGGCCCCGGTGCGCGAAAGCGTTGGCATTGCCGTTTGCGACATTTCGACCGGGCGGATGGAGCTGGAGGAATGTGCCGCCGAGGCCGTCGGTGCGGCACTGGCACGATCCGGCGCGAGCGAAGTGGTGGTGCCGGAGGATTTGGATGCGCCTCCTGACGATGCGATCGCGCGCCCGCGCGCCGATTTTCGTAGCGAGGATGGTGAGGCACGGCTCAAATCGCTCCATGGCCTCGCAACACTCGACGGCCTAGGCGACTTCACACGTCCGATGCTGGCGGCCGCAGCCGGACTTATTGCCTATCTCGAACACGCCGGACGAGGAAAGCTTCCGCTCCTGCTCCCGCCGGTCGCGGTGACCGGCAGCCAACGGCTGGTGATGGATGCAGCGACACGCGCCAGCCTCGAAGTACTCGAAGCGCAAGGCGGCGGACGCGCGGGCAGCCTGCTCGCATCTGTCGATCGGTGCAGCACCGGGGCGGGCGCAAGGCAATTGGCCGAAGACCTGTCGGCCCCGCTCGCTCGGCGTGATGCCATCGAAGCACGGCAAAGTGCGGTGGCGTTTTTCCATCGCGACCCGCTGCTGCGCGCCGATGTTCGTGCCCTGCTGCGTGGCTGCCCCGACCTCTCGCGCGCCTTGGGTCGTATTGCGGCAGGACGCGGAAGCCCACGCGATCTAGGGCAAATTCGTGACGGGCTCGGAGAAGCTGTGCGGCTCGTCACACTGTTGAGCTCAGGCAAGGATAAACCTGCGCTGCTCGAACAGGCAATCGGGCAGTTGGGAGGCCACGGTGCTTTGACCGATCATCTGGGGCGCGCTCTGGTCCCCTCACCGCCGACCGAGAGAAGCCAGGGCGGCTTCATCGCGCCCGGATACGACCACGCGCTTGATGCGCTGCGTGAAACCAGCGGCAATGCTCGCAAGGCGATCGCCGCGCTCGAAGCGAAATACCGCGAGGAGACCGAGACCAGCTCGCTCAAGATCAAGCACAACAAGGTGCTGGGCTATTTCATCGAAGTGCCAGCGCGCCATGCCGACCGGCTGATGGCGGCAGACAGCGGCTTCACCCATCGCCAGACGATGGCGGGTGCGGTGCGCTTCAACTCACTCGGCCTGCACGAGGAAGCGACCCGCATTGCCGAAGCCGGCGCCCATGCGCTGGCGGCGGAAGAGGCGCATTTCGAAGAGCTGGTGAGCGAAGTGCTGGTTCGGCGCGAGGCCATCGCCGCCACTGCTGCGGCGCTGGCGCGGATCGACATCAGCGCGGCGCTCGCGGAGCGCGCGGCGGAAGGCGACTGGTGCCGCCCCGAGATGGTCGAGGAATCCTGTTTCGCTGTGACCGGCGGTCGCCATCCTGTCGTCGAAGCCGCGCTTGCCAAGCAGGGCGAACGGTTCGTGGCGAATGATTGCACGCTCGACCAAGGCGACCGTCTGTGGCTGATCGGCGGCCCCAATATGGGCGGCAAATCGACCTTCCTGCGCCAGAACGCACTGATCCTGCTGTTGGCTCAGGCGGGCAGCTTTGTGCCCGCATCGAGCGCAAGGATCGGAATTGCAGACCGGCTGTTCAGCCGTGTCGGCGCATCGGACAATCTGGCGCGTGGACGTTCCACCTTCATGGTCGAGATGGTCGAAACAGCCGCGATCCTGTCACAGGCAAGCGAGCGCAGCTTTATCATCCTTGATGAAGTCGGGCGCGGGACTTCCACATATGACGGGATGGCTCTGGCATGGGCCGTGGTCGAAGCGGTGCATGAAAATTTGCGCTGCCCTTGCCTCTTCGCGACCCACTATCATGAACTCGCCCGACTTGCGGAAAGCTGCGACGCGCTCAGCCTCCATCATGTCCGCGCCAAGGAATGGAAGGGCGATCTGGTGCTGTTGCACGAGCTGGCGCGCGGCGCCGCAGATCGCAGCTATGGGCTCGCGGTCGCGCGGCTCGCCGGATTGCCTCCAATTGTGCTGAAGCGCGCCAAGACTATTCTTGATCGCCTGGAGAAGGGCCGGGCTGAAACGGGCGGCCTGGCGGCAGGGTTGGGCGACTTGCCATTGTTCGCGGCGACGGCCACCCAGCCCGAGCAGGCTCACGACAGTTTGCGTGAACGCCTGCTCGAACTCGACGTCGACGCCCTCAGCCCGCGTGAGGCTCTCGATACGCTTTACGCATTAAAACAGAGCTGCCTTGCAAGCACCCTGTAATGGGCGCCGGTCTAACTTGGGCCATGTCGCCCACAGCCTCTCTCAGCTTGAAACGCAAACTTATTGCCATTGCCGTATTTCTGGCATTGGTAGTCGGTGCAATCGGTACCGAAGAAAACCCCGGCGTTCTCGCCCATAGCAAGCAGCAGAACGAATTGCAGGCGCACCGACATGCTATGACGGCTCGCTACGGCAACACTTCGAGCGCCTCTCCGTGGTCCAAAGATACTGCGCATCCGAATCCGCAGCCGACCGATTTCCGACCGCCGAACCTCGTCCCATTGAACTGAAACGCTTTGGCGGTATCCTGCGCGCCAGCATGGCCCAAGACAATCCCAATCCCGATGCAGATCAGAGCACGCAATGGGCGGAGTTGCGGACCGACCTTGCGGAGGATCGCAGCATTATGGCGATGGAGCGCACCTTTGCCGGGTGGATTCGCACATCTTTCGCCGCCATCGGTATTGGGCTGGGGTTCAAAGCAGTGTTCGGGGCGTTCGACCCGCCTTGGCTCGCGCGCGCAATTGCAACCGCTTTCATTCTCGCCGGCGGCTGGCTGGCGATCGCGGCACAACGACGTGCGTGCAAAACGCTTGAGCGTATGAACGCGCATAAATTCGAGCCAGTGTCGGCACCGAACTTCCGCTTTCTGGCCTATGCTGTCGCCACAGGATCGCTGATCCTCGTCGTCGGCCTGTGGATTCTTAACGACGGGACACTTGTCCCCGGTTGATCAGCTGTCGTCGTCCTCGAACTCGGCGTCGTGACCGCGCCCGTATTTTCCAGCATCATCGTCCATATTCGGTTCGCCACGATAGGCCCCCATGCCGATCCGGCCCGAACTTTCCATATCGCGCATATGATCGACGGTGTCCTGCGTAGAATCGTCCATCAATCCTGATGAATTGGGGGCTTTGCGGCTCTCAGTGGGGCTCTCGGTCGCGGGTGTCAGGCCCTCTGCATCCTCTGTCACCGTTTGCGCCTGCGACAGATGATCGTCCTGTTCATCATTATGGGTTTCGGGGGCGAGTCCGGACTGGCGCGTTTCTAGGCTTTCGTTGCTTTTCTTGGTATCTGACATGGAGTTTCTCCTTTGCTGAACCAACCATGCCTCTGCCTTCGCGTTCCCCGGAACTAGCGAGTAGGAACCGGCACGTCGCCCGAATAATCGTAAAACCCTTTGCCTGTCTTGCGGCCCAGCCAACCCGCCTCGACATATTTCACCAGCAGCGGGGCAGGTCGGTATTTGGCATCACGTGTGGTTTTGTGGAGCACCATAATAATGTCGAGACACGTATCGAGGCCGACGAAATCCGCCAGTTGCAACGGTCCCATCGGGTGATTGAGACCCAGACGGCAACCCTTGTCGATATCCTCGATATTGGCGGTCGACTGACCGAGCACGAACACCGCCTCGTTGATCATCGGCAACAGGATGCGATTGACCACGAAGCCTGGCTCGTCCTGGCTGAGGACCACTTCCTTGCCCAGACCCTCGGCGAAAGCGACGATGCGATCGGTCGTGTCCTTGGCGGTAGCGAGGCCGGGAATGACCTCGATCAACTTCATCACCGGAACCGGGTTGAAAAAGTGCAAGCCGATGAAGCGCGCTGGATCAGGCGAATAATTCGCCATGCGGGTGATCGGGATCGAACTGGTGTTGGACGCCATGACCGCGCCCTGTGACAGCACCACGCCAGCCTTCTCGAAGATCGCCTTCTTGATTTCTTCCTTCTCGGTCGCCGCTTCGATAATCAGATCGGCGTCGGCCATCGGGGCATAGTCCGCCACTGCAGTAATCCGGCTTAGCGTGGCTTCGGCTTCGGCGATCTCGATCTTGCCCTTGCCGACCAGCTTGCCGAGCGCCTTGTCGATGCCCGCAACCGCCGCTTCCGCCCGCGCCAGATCGACATCGGCGAGCATCACCTTCATGCCATTCCCGGCAATCGTCTGGGCAATGCCCGAACCCATTTGGCCAGCGCCGATAACGCCGATTGTGTCGATCATGAAACTCTCTCTTCTCGCATACGCAGCAGGCGTTGTGCGTTAGCGAAGGCGGGCAAGCTTGGCCAGAGCCCTGAGGCTATCGGCTGGCACCCGGCACCCATTTGACATCGCTCTTGCCGCCATCGTTGGCGAGGCGCGCGAGTACGAACAGGCAATCCGACAGCCGGTTGATATAGGCCAGCGCTTGCGGGTTGACCGGTTCGCTCGCTGCCAGTGCGGTCATCGCACGCTCCGCCCGCCGTGCCGATGCGCGGGCGAGGTGCAGGCGTGCCGCCAGTTCGCAGCCGCCGGGAAGGATGAAGCTGGTAAGCGGTTCGAGCCGCTCGTTGGCGGTATCGATCGTCCTTTCGAGCCAATCGACCTGCTCTGCCACGATCCGCAAGACCATCTCGGAAGGTTCGAAATCATCTCCGGGTGTCGCGATATCGGCACCCAGATCGAACAAATCGTTCTGCATTCGCGCGAGATCAGCGGCCTGACCCTCGCCATCGACTGCAAGCGCTGCAAAACCAAGCGCGCTGTTGGCCTCGTCGACCGCGCCGATCGCTTCCATCCGAGCAGCATGTTTGGCTACGCGGGAACCATCGACCAGCCCGGTTGTGCCGTCGTCACCCGTGCGGGTGTAAATCTTGTTGAGCTTGACCACCGCGTAAGACGATCAGTGCGCGACCGCGAGCAGGATCACCACCACCACGATGGCGAGCGCCTGGAACTTGATGCGGTTCATCATCATCCGGTTCTGCAACAGCTGCATCTCGGTCGCGGTTTCGCCGCCGCCCGATTCCAGATCGACCTTGGTGCTCTTGATAAAGGCCACTACTCCGCGGATCAGCGAGATCAAGGTCGCGAGCATCAGACCGATGAGGATGATGACGAGAAAAGTGGTCATACGTTCAATCTAGGGTTTCGACAGCGAAATGCCAGCAGGAAACCGGTTTGCGCGCAAGGCATCGGCCAACGCGCGACCATCCTCGCCCGCACGCCGGAGTTCGGCAAGCCCGAAGCGCGAGGCGCCCGAGCCCCGGCGCTTGGCGAGCTTCTCGCCACTGTCATCGAGCAGCAGGGGATGATGATGCCACTCGGGCACCGGCAGGCCGAGCAATGCCTGCAACACGCGATGGATATGGCTCGCAGCGTATAGATCGTCTCCGCGCGTCACCAGCGTCACGCCGTCTGCCGCATCGTCGAGCGTGGCAGCAAGGTGATAGCTGGCCGGCGCATCCTTGCGCACCAGCACGACATCCCCGAAATCGCGCGGGTCGGCGATCGACGTTCCGACAAGCTCGTCCTCCCAGACGATTTCCCCGACCTCTGCCATCGCCAGATCCATATCGAGCCGCATCGATACAGGCTTTGCGGGGTCGAGCGTCTGTCCCTTGCACGTCCCAGGATAAACCAGCCCTTCCGGTCCCATCCGCGGATCAAGCGCGGCAATTTCCGATCGTGTGCAGGTGCAAGGATACAGCAGACCGCGTTCGTGCAATGTCCGCGCCGCTGCCTCATAGCTCGCCAGCCTGGCGGACTGGGCGGGGACGTCCTCCCATTTCAGCCCAAGCCACGTCAGATCCTCCCGAAATTCTTCGGCCAGTTCGGGGCGCGAGCGCTCGCCGTCGATATCCTCGATCCTGAGCAGGAATTGCCCGCCGCGATCGCGCGCAAGGTCATGCGCAGTCACCGCCGAATAGGCATGGCCGAGATGCAGCGGGCCGTTGGGCGAAGGGGCGAAACGCGTAACGATCACAGCCGGTCCTTAATTCCAAGACGCCGCCTTTCGGTCTTTCGCGCAACACGCGGCCGGGCACAAGGCTGTGGATATGCTGTTCGTAACAGGGTTGACGCAATCCCTTGCAAATGGTGCCTTCACATCAATCGGGAGGAAGGCGGAACACCCATGTTCAAGGCCGAACTGATCGAAAGAGCGGCGCATTTCCGCAGTGCGGCGGAGGATCCGGCACGCAATCCGGCGTCCTGTCCATCGCTGGTGCTGAACGCCGACTACACGCCGCTGTCCTATTACCCGCTGAGCCTGTGGCCGTGGCAGACCGCGATCAAGGCGATCTTCCTCGACCGGGTGGATGTTATCGCGAGCTACGACCGTCACGTCCATTCGCCCAGCCTCGACATGAAGATCCCTAGCGTCATTGCGCTCAAGCAATATGTGAAGCCATCCGAATTTCCCGCCTTCACGCGCTTCAACCTGTTCCTGCGCGATCGCTTTACCTGCCAGTTCTGCGGCAGCCAGAGCCACCTGACCTTCGACCATGTGATCCCGCGCAGGCTGGGCGGCAAGACGACGTGGGAGAATATCGCCACCGCTTGCGCGCCCTGCAACATGAAGAAGGGCGGTCGTACACCCAGGCAAGCGGGCATGATACTCGCCAGCGAACCGATCCGCCCGACCCACTGGCAGTTGCAGCAGCACGGCAAGCAGTTTCCACCCAATTACCTTCACGAAACGTGGCGCGACTGGCTCTACTGGGATATCGAGCTGGAGGAATGAAGCGATCTCTGCCGAGAATGCCGGGCCGATGCTCCAACAATGTGAAATACAGTCCTGAAGCTAATAAGACGAGATTGCCGCAATAGATGGGTTGACGGGCAATTGGTGCTGGGCGGCGGAGATTGGTAAGTCCCTCGTGATTGCCAACATCATCCGGTCAGCGGATTGACTGCGAACTACCCCCGATAGCCCACTTCACGTCACCGCCGCACGCTCGCTAAACTCCGCTTTGCGCCACTCCCCACGGTAAAGCACTTCGGCGAGATGCCGCGCAGCCTCAGCCATATCCTCAAACCGCAGATAGGCTGGCGCGAAGCCAAGGCGCAGGATGTCTGGGTCGCGAAAATCGCCTATCACGCCGCGCGCGATCAAGGCCTGGCACAGGGCATAGGCATTGGGGTGGCGAAAGGAGAGCTGGCTGCCGCGTTGGGTGGGATCGGTCGGGCTGACGAGATCGAGGGTGACGCCCAGATCGTTCAGGCATTTACGGAAGAATTCCGATAGCGCCTGCGACTTCGCGTAGAGACGTTCGACGCCGATTTCCGTCACGAGATCGACGCCCACTTCCAGCGCCGCAAGGCCGAGGATCGGCGGGGTGCCGCATAGCATCTGGTCGATACCTGCTGCTGGGGCATAATCGTCGGAAAATTCAAACGGCGCGCTATGCCCCATCCAACCGGTCAAAGGCTGTCGCAAGGCCTGCTGGTGTCGTTTGGCGACGAAGGCAAAGGCAGGCGCACCGGGACCGCCGTTCAGATATTTGTAGCCGCAGCCGACCGCAAAATCCGCTCTACAGCCGTTCAGATCGACCGGGTACGCGCCGCAGGAATGCGAGAGATCCCATAGCACGAGCGCGCCTGCATTGTGGGCAGCGCGAGTAAGCGCGGCCATGTTGAACAGTTCGCCGGACTTGTAATGGGCATGGGTGAGGAGCAGCACCGCGACGTCATCATCAAGCGCGCTGACCAGCTCCTCGCGCGGTGCGAGCCGCCTTTCGGCCAAACCCTGTTTTTCCAACCCGTCAATCATGTAGAGATCGGTCGGGAAATTGCCCGGCTCGCTCAGCACCACCTTGCGGCCCGGTTTCAGGGAAAGCGCGCCTGCGATGAGCTTGAACAGGTTCACGCTGGTCGAATCGCAGGCGATTACCTCGCCTGTCTCGGCACCGATCAGCGGGGCAATTTTCGCGCCAATGCGCTGCGGCAGGTCGATCCAGCCCGCGCTGTTCCATGAACGGATCAAGCCTTCACCCCAATCACCGCGCACGACCTCGGCGAGCCGGTCAGGAGTCGCCCTCGGCAAAGCGCCCAGCGAATTGCCATCGAGATAGATTACGTCGTCGGGAAGAATGAAGCGTTGGCGATAGTCGGCCAGCGGATCGGCGGCATCGCGCTCACGGGCTTCGACGAGCAGGCTCATGCAAACTCTCGCAGAATCGCGCGGCACAGTCCGGCATCACCGCCACCAATCTTGAGCGGCAGCGCGATCAGCTCGTAGCGTCCCTCCTCGACATCATCCAGCACGAGCCCTTCGAGGATGCGCATATTGGCGGCATGGACCGCTTTGTGCGCGTCCATGGTCTTGCTGTCCTGCGGATCGACCGAGGGGGCATCGGTCCCCACCAGCCGCACGCCCTGCGCGGCCAGCCAGTCGATGGTCTCGGGCGCGATGGCGGTGAAATCGCTCACCCACTCATCGTGTGGAAAGCGTTCGAAGGTGCGGAACAGCACCCGGTCGACACCGTCAGTATCGGGCAGGTCGCCGATATCGATCGTACCGCCCGTTACCCGCCTGGCGTCAATCACCAGGCACTCACCGATATAGGGGGTGAGATCCATGCTCGCAGCATCGAGCCCGTCCGCTGCATAATGCAGCGGGGCGTCGCCATGGGTGCCCGAGTGGGTGCTCATGGTCATGCGCCCGACGTTTACGGGTGAGCCATCCTCCATCCGCCAGCTTCGCTCGAAGGTGAGTTCGGTATCGCCCGGCCATACCGGCAATCCGGGGCGAAGCGTCTGGCTGATGTCGATGATCCGGCGCGCGTTCATGCCTTGATCCTCACAGTGCGGTCCTGACGCTCAGAAGCTCGGGGAAGAACGCCTGCTTCAGCACGCCCGCGAGATAGGGCACACCGGGCGTCCCGCCGGTCCCGCGCTTGAAGCCGATGATGCGTTCGACCGTCTTCAGATGGCCGAAGCGCCAGCGCTGGAAATGATATTCCAGATCGACCAGCTTTTCCGCCAGCTCGTAGAGGTCCCAATGCGCCTGCGGGTCGCGATAGATTTGCGCCCAGGCGGCCTCGACCTCGGGAGAATGCTCCCACGGCTCGGCATGGGAGCGCCCCAGCACTGTCTCGGGAATGGCAAAACCGCGCCGCGCCAGCAGCGCCACCGCCGCCGCATACAGGCTGGGACGGGTCAGTTCATCGCGCAGTTCCGCAGCCACTTCGGGCACCGCTTCGTGCATGGTGATCATATCCGGATTGCGACCGCCGAGGAGGAATTCCATCATCCGGTATTGCGCAGACTGGAACCCGCTCGACCCGCCCAGGTGAGGCCGCAGGGTTGAATAATCGTGCGGGGTCATAGTGCTGAGCACGTCCCAGCTCTGGATTAACTGCCCTTGCGCGCGCGCTACGCGGGCAAGCATCTTGAACGCCGGGCGCAAGGTATCGGCCTGGATGCAGTCGCGCGCGGCGAACAGTTCGTGAATGCACAGCTTGAGCCACAGCTCGCTCGCTTGATGGACGATGATGAACAGCATCTCGTCATGCGCATCGGATTGTGGGTGCTGCGCCGACAGGATGCGGTCGAGATCGAGGTAAGACGAATAGGTAACTTCGGTCATGCCCGGAGCCCTAGCCGCTTCGGCGTTCCAAGAAAACTAACCCTCGATGATTTGCGTCTCGGGGTGATGCTTGTCGAGGTGACGCTTAACGATCCTGAGATTGCGGCTGTTCGACCGAAACAGCAGGTCGAAAGCATCGCCGGCGACCGGGACCGCGCCCAGCGTGGTGTCGAGCGCGATATTGCCTGCCATCCGCCACAATTTCCAGCGAGGCAGGCCGAGCCGCTTGGCTTCCCAGATGATAAAACTGCCCATGGCTGCGGCGATCAGGTCACCGACGACCGGAACCAGCCCGATCACCGCATCGAGCCCGATCGCGTGCTTCGTACCGGGAATCTGGATGCTGCGTTCGAGCAGGAATTCGATCGCTTCCATTCGGCGGCGGATATCCGCAGGGGTATTACCCAATGGCAAGTCGATGCCCATCGGCTGGGACTGCCTGCTCTCGCGAAAAGGCTCTTGATCCATACTCATTAGATGGGAGCGCGGGACAGCGGGAACAAGGGATGCATCGCCATGGCGCTGTCGGAGAAACCCTCGACCCCGGCACGCACCAGCGACCAACGCACCGGCGCGCCGATGGGGATGTAGCCGTTGAGATCGGTCAGCAGCTGGGTGGCCTGCGCAATGTCGGCATCGTATGCTTGGGGGTCGGCGGTCCTGCTGGCCTTTGCCACCAGCGCGTCGGCTTCGGGCGAGCATACTGACCGGCTCACCTTGCAATTGAACTGATCGAGAAACCAGCGTTTGCCAGCGAAGCGGGCAACGCGATCGCGCAATTGCAGGTCGCCCGCAGCTCCCTGTTTGGCACGGACAAGCTTTATTCCGACCGCTGCATATTGTTGTGCCAAACCTTCGAACAGGGTGTCAGATCCCGGTCCCGCAGGTAGCAGTACACTTAGCGTCAGATCACCGCGATTTTTTGCCTTCCACCGCGCTATTCTGCGTGAAGCCTCTGCTTGGCGCGCGGTAAAATCCATGTCTGCCCAACGCTCGGGACGCGCAACGTCGCCACTAGCCAGACGGGGTGCGACAAGCTGATTGGTCGGCGGCCAGCCGGAAATGTTGAACGGCGCGATCAGTTTTGCCCGATCGAGCGCCATTGCCAGCGCCTCCCGATTGGTCGGGCTGGCCAGAAAGCCCTTCGCGCTCATCACATCCAAACCGAACAAGCCAAGCGGGGAATCGACCCGGATGGTTCCGCGCGATAATGGGCCGAGATCGATCAACGGCAACGTCGCCAGCCTGCCGCCCAAAACCAGCTGGAAATCGGCGTCTGAAAATGCCTTGACGGCCTGCTGGGCAGATACAGTGGAAATCAATATGCGGCGTACGCCTGCATCCCAATCGGGCTGTTGCGGCAACCCGCGCTGTTCGGGAGGAAGCGCGCTCAACACCTTGCGAGACGCTCCTCCGGTCTCGACCATCGGCCCGACTGCCAATTCAGGGAGCGCTATCCCCAATTCCGGTTGCGCCAGTAACTGCAGCATACCCGGCATTGGCGTATCCAGCCTGATCTCGATCACGCGTCCGGTCATGGCGCGGATATCGCGGACCGGAGCAAGATCGAGGCCGAGCGACGTCCCGGATAGCCGTCCAAGCGTGCGTTGCAGCGACTGCTGGACCAGCTTCGCAGTCAACCGCTTACCATTGTGCAGATCGAACTCGCGGATGCGAAAAATGTAGCTCAACCCATCGTCGGTGACGATCCATCGCTCCGCGACACCCGGCACCAGTTGCCCCGTAGCGTCGAACCGAACCAGCCCTTGATGAGTAGCTGCATAAAGCTGGCTGGCGGGATAGGACAGGCGCAAACCCGAATCGTTAAAATCTCCCGGATCACCGATCAGTGCGACCGCCAGATCGCCATCGCCAACCCGGTCCTGGCACGCCGAGAGCAGCAGCAATACCGAAAGGAGCGGGAGACGTTTCATAGCCCCTATGGGCCTAGCAGTTCCAACCCGATCCGTCAGCCGCGAGAATGGGCAAATTCAGATCTTGCGCATCCTTGCAGTTGATGGTGCACCGTAGCTGGCGCTTAATGCTGCGCGGGCATATTGCGGTGCTTCGCGATTGCCTCCCGAAACCTGGACGCGTGCAAGTTTGGGATCGATTTCGGTAGCGAAGGCAACGCCGAAACGGCGCCCCTGAACCCATGCCACTGTCCCCTGAACCTTACCGATATTGCGGATGTCGACAGCCACTTGCATGCCGCGCTCAACCTCGATCGGACCTTCCGCCATCATCCCGCCGCCGGATAGGTTTCGCACCTTGATCCGCACAGGCGCAACTCCCCCGCTCACCGACAGATCGGCGAGAAGGAACAGGCTATCGCGATCAAGGTTGCGCGTATCGACCATCGTTATAGCTGTTACCTCAGTGTAGTGCCCGTTAATGGGGTCAACGATGTTCCAAATCCAAGGCCTAGCTCATTTGCCTTGAATAATGGTTAAGCGCGCATCCCGGGGGCGTCCGGAACCCATCAGTCATCGCGGGAAATTTTCTCTCGTCTTTCATGAGCTTCCTGCGCTTCCACCGTCATCGTCGCGACTGGCCTTGCGATCAACCGCTTGAGCCCGATCGGATCGCCGGTCACTTCGCAGTAGCCGTATTCGCCCCCGTCGATACGCCGCAAGGCAGCATCGATCTTGGCAATCAGCTTGCGCTGGCGGTCCCGCGTCCTGAGCTCGATCCCCCAGTCCGATTCGCTCGACGCGCGATCGTTGAGATCGGCTTCGCGCAACGGCCCGTCCTGCAAGGACTGCAATGTGGTTTCGGCAGCAGTGTGGATCGAGCGCTTCCATTCGAGCAGCAACATACGGAAATAGTTGAGCTGCCGTTCGCTCATATAGGGCTCGTCGTCATCGGGCGTGTAATCCGCTCCGACGGCGGCGCGGACCTTGGCAAGTTTTTCACTGTCACCGAATGCTGCGGTGGCCATTCCTACCTCTATCCCCGACCAAAAGATCGTACCCGACAGGTCCGCCGCAGCGATCACGATCACCAAAAGCGGCCCCTCAAGGCGCGGCCTATAAGCGGGCCAAGGACACGGCACAAGCGACAATGCCCGGAAAATCAAAAGCTGTGCCCCGAAATGACACCCACGCTCGAATTCGGGCATCGGCGTTAACCTTTTCTTGACCATGTTCCGTCGAAAACAGTCTCGCCGGCGGGGGATGCCGGCCCGAAACGGGGGATTATGATGACTATCTTGAACGGAATTGATGGCGGCGGCGGACGGATCATCCAGGGCGTCGAAGCCGAACCGATGATCGCCGATTGCCTCAAGCGCTATGGCGCGGGCCAGCTCGATGCGCTTTACGATCTGGGAGTCGCTTTTTCGACCGGAAGCCATGGAGTTACCTGCGACCTGGTCGAAGCGCACAAATGGTTCAACATTGCCGCATCCGAAGGTCATGAAGAAGCATCATGGTGCCGTTCCGATGTATCCGAAGAGATGACCGCACGCGAAATCGCCGAAGCACAGCGCCGCGCTCGCGAGTGGCTGCGCCAGAGCGAATCGCGCGCCGCCTGAGACCGAATCAGCCGCGCCTGAACGGGGTCCGGCGTTCGAGAAAGTTGGCGTCCGCCGCCACACCGGCGCGTTCGCGCTCGAGAAAATCGGCCACGGCTTCGGCGAATCCTGCGTCGGCGATCCAGTGTGCCGAAACGGTCTGCACGGGTTCATAGCCACGTGCCAGCTTGTGCTGGCCTTGCGCCCCGGCCTCTACGCGCGCCAGCCCCAGCTCGATCGCGACATCGATCGCCTGATAGTAACACAGCTCGAAATGCAGGAAGCGGATGTCGCGGGTGCAGCCCCAGTAGCGGCCATAGAGCGCATCGCTACCGATGATATTGAGTGCTCCCGCGACAGGCTCGCCATCCTGTTCTGCGAGAATCAGCAGTACCTTGTCGCTCAACCGCTGGTGGATGAGATCGAAGGCTTCGCGGGTCAAATAGGGTGTACCCCATTTGCGCGCGCCGGTATCCTGATAAAAGTTCCAGAAGGCGTCCCAATGCTCGGCGCAAATGTCGTCACCGCGCAAACGCTTGATCGCAACCTCGGCCTGCGCTGCGGCTCGTTCCTTGCGCAGATCCTTGCGCTTGCGGGAGGACAACGCGGCAAGAAAATCTTCGAAACTGCCATAGTCGCGATTGATCCAGTGGTACTGCAGATCGGTCCGACGCATCCAGCCCGCCGCTTCGAAGAGAGGCTGCTGGTCGGGCTCGATGAAGCTGGCATGGGCTGAGGAAAAGCCGTTCTGCTCGCACAGCTGTTGCGCGGCAGCGAGCAATGGCAGCGCGAACTTCTCGTCTTTCAGCAGCAATCTTGGCCCAGTTGCTGGCGTAAACGGCGCTGCGATCTGGAGCTTGGGATAATAGCGCCCGCCGGCACGCTGATAGGCATCGGCCCAGGCGTGGTCGAAGACATATTCGCCCTGACTATGGCCTTTGAGATAGGACGGGAGCGCGGCGCATAGGCGTCCCTGCCCATCCTCCACCACCAGCGGCGCGGGGTGCCAGCCGGTGCCATCCCCCACACTGCCTGAATCCTCCAATGCGGTCAGGAAGCCGTGACTCATGAACGGGTTGGCATGTGGCACGAGCGCATCCCATTGGTCAGCCTCGAAAGCGCCGACCGAACCGCCCAGCTTCACCACCAGCTCGCTCACGACAGGCCCGCCCCCTCGGCAATGGGCGCATCGGCATAGGTGCGGGCGCGGGCCAGCTTTTCGGGCGTGTCGACCGTCCAGGTCAGCACCGACATGCCGTAACCGCGCAAGCTGGCAACGAAGCGATTGGGCAAGGCGGCGACGTGATAGGCCATGAAATCCGGTCTCGCGATCCAGAGCGCGAAGTGCCGCTGCCACGCTTTCTGCGTGTACCCCCTCTTGTCCTCGCGCATCACAAGCCCGCGTACGATATGCGGCGCATGGCGGCGTAGCCAGCGGGAAACGCGCGGATCGAAACTCATTACAGCAATCTGTCCGTCATAGCCCGCCAGCGTATCGGCAACCGCACGACAAGTCCGGTCTACGTCATAGCCCTTGCGCGACTTGATCTCGATCAGCAGCGGCACCTTGCCCTGCACCAGATCCAGCAGGTCAGAGAGCGCAAACGGGCTGTCATCCGAATTCAGATATTTGAGCGCTCGCCATTCCTCATGCGTCAGCGTGTCGCCCGCCTCGGCACGCCCGATCAACCGGGCGAAATCCCAGTCGTGATAGACCATCGGCCAGCCGTCGCGGCTGCGCTGGATATCGCATTCGATGCCCATCCCCGCCGCGATCGCCGCGCGAAACGCGCTGGGCGAATTCTCGATCGCGTGGGGGCCATGAAGCCCGCGATGGGCATAGGTCCATGCGCCCAACCACCCGACCCGCGATGCGTCGGGCGGCGGGGCGAAAAAACGATCAATCCTTGAGCGCAATGACCGCATCCACCTCGACGGCGGCGTTGAGTGGGAGCACCGGCACGCCGACTGCGGCACGCGCATGGCGGCCCTTGTCGCCGAATACTTCCACCATCAGGTCCGATGCGCCGTTCGCTACCTTGGGCTGATCGGTGAAATCGGGGCTGGATGCGACGAACGCGCCCAGCTTGACCACTCGTCCCACCCGATCGAGCAAATCGGCCGCTTCAAGCTGCGCGAGGATCATCAGCGCGCAGGCGCGTGCCGCCTGCTGGCCCCGCTCGACCCCAAGGTCGACGCCCAGCTTGCCGGTCACCAGCTTGCCATCGACGAACGGCAATTGCCCCGAAACATAGGCGATATTGCCTTCGATCACGACCGGGAGATAGCTCGCCACCGGGGCGGCGGCCTGCGGCAGTTCGATACCCATGTCGGACAGGCGGGAAACGGTGTTCATGCAGATTGGTCCTCTTGTTCGAGACGATCGATAAGCCATGGCAGTGCCTCAGCCCAATTGTCGATACGGGCATCGGCGTGGCCCGCGCGATAGGCGCAATCGATATGCGGTGCGAGCATCGGTTCGCCGCACAGATGCAATGTGGAAATACCCGGCACGGTTTCGCGTGCGGATTGGTGGTGCTGGGGCAGATCGTCGATGAAAATCGCCCGGCTCGGTGCGTACTCCTCGACAATTGCCTGCAGCGCCGGACCTTTAGGACCCTGGTTGGTGAACACACGCGCCTCTATGCCATGGCTGATAAGCTGTTCGCGGCGCTTCTCCTGCCGCTCGTCGTTGAGATTGGTCAGGATCACCACATCGGCGTGGTCGGCAAGCGTATTGATCCCTGCAACCGCCCCGGCAATCGGTGTCTGGCGATCCATTTGCGTATCGAAAAAGCCGCCCAGCAACCGCCAGATTTCCTGCGGGGCGACGGGATCGCCGCTGACGCGATGCCGCATCGCCTGGCTGAAATCGTTACTGGCCATCACGAAATCGACGTCATGCTCCTCGCCTAGCCAGTCACGGAAATGCGCGACCATGTGGAGCAGTACCTCGTCACAGTCGGAAATCACCAGCGGGCGGCTCATCGGGCAAGCTCCGCTTGTGCAGCAATCAGTTCTTCGGGTTTTACGCCGAGCGCATCCGCAGCGGCAACAAGGTCGGGTTCGTGTGCTGCGAGAAAGTCGAGCACGGCGCCCAACACGCTCGAATCGCCCAGCCCATCACGCAATTGATCGGGCGTAAGGCCCGTGAGCGCCAGCAACCGCGCCGCACGATAGGGATCGCCCAGCACCCAGCCGAGCGCCGAAAGCGCCAATGTGTCGGGGCCCCGTTTCGGGACAGTGGATTCAGCTTGCACTTGCGGAATTGTCAGTCTCCGATGAAAACCCTAACGGGGCGTCGCGCCATTGAACGGGACAGGCAAGCCAAGTGCCAAAGCGAATACTGGTTGTCGAGGACAACGATCTCAACCGCAAGCTCTTCTGCGACGTTCTGAAAGCGAACGGTTACGAAGTCGTGCCCGTCGCCGACGGGCAGAACGTGGTCCCCACCGCGCTGAAGTTCAAGCCGCATCTGGTGATCATGGACATCCAGCTGCCGAATGTATCGGGGCTGGAGCTGATCGCCGAGTTCAAACGCGACAAGGCGCTTGCCGAAACGCCGGTGCTGGCGGTGACCGCCTATGCCGGCAAGGGCGACGAGGATCGCATCCGCGGCGCGGGCGCGGTCGACTATCTCGCCAAGCCGGTTTCGATCGGGCCGTTCATGGCGGCAATCACACGCCTGTTGGGTGACGAACAGCGCAAGCACGCTTGACAAGCGGGGGGCTTAACCGCTTTGCCGCGCGTATTGGGCGCAAGGCAGCCCCCTTGAAAGGAACACTCATGGACCGCGCAGAGGTCGATAGCCGCATCCGCACCCTGATCGAACCCTTCAACAAGAAGGGCGTCGCGGTTGGCGAGGACACCGGCTTTGCCAATGATCTGGAATTCGACAGCCTCACGGTGATGGATTTCGTCGCCGCGATCGAAGACGAATTCGACATCATCATTTCGATGAACCAGCAGGCCGCGATCGAGACCTACGGCCAATTGGTCGATGCCGTCACCAAGATGGTGTCCGACGCATGAGCGAGGGCGTTAGCCAGGCCGACCGGCCGCAGGAGACCAAGGGCGAAAGCGGCGATCTCTTCTCCAAATTTGATCCACTGATCGCGATGCGAGAAAACCTGCTCTCCAGCGGGGTCGAGGATCCGTTCAACCTTGTGATGGAGAAAGTCCTCTCGCCCACCCGCGCGATCTGCAACGGGCGGGACACCATCCTGCTCGGTACATACAATTACATGGGCATGACCTTCGATCCCGACGTGATCGAAGCCGGCCAGCAGGCGCTCGCCGATTTCGGCAGCGGCACCACTGGATCCCGAGTGCTCAACGGAACCTACCAGGGGCATAAGGAGTGCGAGGACGCGCTCAAGGAATTTTATGGCATGGACCATGCCATGGTGTTCTCGACGGGATACCAAGCCAATCTCGGGATCATCTCGACCATAGCTGGCAAGGGCGATTACGTCGTGCTGGATATCGACAGCCACGCCAGCATCTGGGACGGCTGCAAGATGGGCGATGCCGAGATCGTGCCGTTCAAGCACAACGATATCGAGGCGATGGAAAAGCGCCTCAAGCGCATTCCCGAAGGCGCAGGCAAGCTGGTGGTGCTCGAAGGTGTCTATTCAATGCTGGGCGACATCGCCCCGCTCGCCGAGATGGTGAAAGTCGCCAAAAGCCATGGCGCGATGGTGCTGGTGGACGAGGCACATTCGATGGGCTTCATCGGCGAACATGGCCGCGGCGTCGCGGAAGCGCAAGGCGTGATGGACGATGTCGATTTCGTCATCGGCACTTTCTCCAAGAGCGTAGGCACGGTGGGCGGCTTCTGCGTTTCCAACCACCCCAAGTTCGAGATCATGCGTCTGGTCTGCCGCCCCTATGTCTTCACCGCGAGCCTCCCGCCAAGTGTAGTCGCCACCGCTGCGACCAGCATTCGCAAGCTGATGCACGGGAGCAACAAGCGTGCGCATCTGTGGGAGAACTCCAAGACTCTGCACGGCGGCTTGAAAGCGCTGGGCTTTGAGCTCGGCACCGACGAACCCCAAAGCGCTATCATTGCTGTCATCATGCCCGATCTGGAACGCGGTGCGGCCATGTGGGAAGCGCTGATCAAGGAAGGTCTCTACGTCAATCTGGCACGCCCGCCGGCAACGCCCGCAAACATGACCCTGCTGCGTTGCTCGCTATGTGCCGAGCATTCGGAGGATGAAGTCCAGACGATCCTCGGCATGTTCGAGCGCGCCGGGAAAGCAGTGGGAATTATTTGATCAAATCCGGTTTACAGGCGTTTGACTTCAGGGCATGCGCTTTTCCTTGGGGGGCGCAAATGCATAGAATCTCAATTGTTTGTTTTCAGTCGCGGACTCTGTCTATCGGACTGGTCGTGACTCTGCTGTCTGCTTGCGGGGGCGGTTCGACAACCGGCTCGGTTCCGGTCGCGAGCAATGCCGCACCGATATTTACTTCGGCAATCAGCGCGATCGTAAAGGAAAACTCTACTGGGACGATTTATACCGCTGAAGCTACGGATGCCGATGGAGATAATATAAGCTATTCTCTTAGCGGCATCGATGCGGCTCAGTTCGCTTTGAATGCCAAGGGTGCGTTAAGCTTTATATCGGAACCCGATTTTGAAATACCCAAAGATTCTGGGGCCGATAATCAATATGATATCACTATCACGGCCAGCGACGGCAAGGCATCGACCTCTCAGGCTGTGACAATCACTGTCACCAATGACAAGGAAGGCATTGCGGTCAAACGAATAGCCACTGGCTTCGTCGATCCGGTGTGTATCGACTTCCTCAATCAGTTGCCTGCCCCAACTGCTGGACCTCAGGGTCGAATTGCCGTGGGCCAACGCGATGGCAAGATCTTTGCGATCGACGGAGGAACGGGCACCATTACACAGATTGCCGCGGTCGGAACCGGTGAATTGATCGAATGCAAAAGCTTCGAGCGGAGCCGGGCACATTACTACTCCGGCCTTTACGGTGCTGTAAGACAATCAAACGGCAGAGTTTATCTGCAACGCTATGAGGGTGGCGCAAGTTTGCAGGAAACCGAACTGTTACCGGCCGGAACTCCTGCAACAGCAATCAGCCTGACTTATGCTGCGAACGAAACCTTCTATATGGCGACCGGCGACATCTCCGGCAATGAAGTACGCAATGCAGCATCGCCTCTGGGGAAGGTTTTTCGTCTGACCGGGATAGACCCCTATGCCGGAGCTTCGCTAAGGCCGGGCTATTTCACACTTGAATCACTTGCTCCCGGTGTTCGCGATCCGGCTGGCGGCAGCATGATCAACGATGACCTACTGCTGGCCGATCGCGGCGGTTCTCGCGAGCACGAACTAACCTTGTTCAATCCTTCGACTAGTCCGCTCGATCTGGGTTGGCCCTATTACGAAGGACGGGCCGCACTTGTGACCTCGCCGCCAACATTAGTGACTGCACCGGCGCTGACCTATTCTTATGGCACCGGTAATCGCCAGGGCCTCGGGATTGTTGGAGGCTGGCCCTATGCCGGACCCGCGACCGCGCTGGCCGGACATTACATATTCGGAGACAAGAGCGGCTCGATTTGGTCTATCATGCTTTCCAAGCTCTCCGTTGGGGGCGCTATCGACATGTCGCAGATTGAAGATCGGACAGCCGATTTCCAGCCCGATGTCGGCAGTATCGATTCACCTGTCGGTTTTGCGGTGGATGATATGAATCGGTTTTATATTCTCGATTCCGATGGGGAAGTTTTTCGCGTCGACGGGACGTAGATCGGTACGGCAGTTTTGCTGAGGGCTCTTTTGCGAAAGAAGATTCCCCGATAAGCATCAGCTGCGCAGCCGCCTGTTTCGAACACTAGGCCCTTGCACGTTGATGGGGTAGGCGCACTTCTCGCCCTTAGTTTTGTCTCCGTTCTCGATAAAATCGGTGTCACAAAGTCCGGCCAGCTCGACGTTCTGTATAGCTTTAACAAAAGGCTCGGGGACGGCACGGTCGATACCGAGACCAAGGTGGCGCTCGAGAAGCAGGTCGACGGATTAACGTTGACCCAATCCGCATTTACCACCAACGCGACGATAGCTGACATCGACAAAGCCCAGTCCGACGAACTGGCGGTCAATGCAAAGACAAACTGCCCCATATCCAAGTTGCTCGATTACGAAATCACCTTCGCTACTGAGCTTACGGCTGAATGATCGGGGCTGGCCGCGAACCAAAAAAATTGTGATGGACGTCGAGGAAGGTGGGGTGTTGATTGGCACCTATGTCGACGTCCAAGATTTCATCCGGCGCAATTGAGGCTCTGACCGACAAGGAGCTGGAAATCCTCCGGCTTCTCACAAATGGCCATACAGTAAAGTCTATTGCTGCACGCCTCGGACGATCCGAAACATCCATCAACGAACGCCTGCGCGACGCACGACGCAAAACCGGAATCGGGAGCAGCCGGGAACTGGCACGCACGCTTGCCGCCCAGAAAATCTGGGACAAGAAAATCGATCTATCTTCGCACTCTTCCGCGACCGAAACCATTACGCAGCCCGCGGGTGGCGGGCGCAAATGGTCGAAAGGAAAGATTGCCATGTTCATTACTTTTCCCATCGCCGCGCTCGGTCTGACGCTGGCCGCGACATCAATGGATCACACCGATCAGCCGCAAACCGCGCAGGCGGGTGCAGCCGCGCAATCGCCTCTGGTGGGACAATGGTCGCTGGATACGCAAAGGTTGCCGGCTGGCGGACGACCGCGTCAGGTGACGATCAGTTTTCACCTCTCCACCGACCAGAAATGGACCACGGACGTCGAAATGGTCGGTTCGGACGGAACAAGAAGCCACGCCGAATCAACGGCGGCTCTCGATGGCAAGGCAGTGCCGATTTCAGGCAATATGGACTTCATCGATACGGTATCGCTCCGCCAGCCAGCGCCGAACACGCTGGTGATGACCCTCGGCAAAAATGGCAAGCCGGTGTCCACCAGGGTCTACACTGTCTCGCAGGATCGCAAGACTATGAAAGAAACGATCGTCTGGGCCGGAGACAAGATTCCGAAGCTGGAAACCACCTATTTCAACCGGGTGGGTTGACCACCATAGATACGAGATGGCGATAACAAGCGGGCGGAAGCGCCAGGTTCCGCCCCTCTTTTTGTGGGGTTCGCTAGGTAGCCGACGCCACAGTAGCGACCGGCTGTTCGTTCTCAGCCATCGCCCGGTTCTCCGGAAAGACCGGCCATAGCAATTGCTGGCCGAGCGTTGCGGGTGCAAGGTTTTCGACGCCGTAGCTCTGCGGGAACGTTCGGGTGATCTTGGCGGTGCGGAAGATCACGTCCCAGACGAACAGCAGATTGCCGTAATTCCCTTTGTAGTGAACCGCCGGGTCGTCGGCATGGCGACCGTGGTGGGCGTGATGCGTTGCCGGGGTCGAAATGGTCCGCTCGACCACCCACATCAGCGGAGACATCCAGCGATTGCGATAGAGCGGCGCATCCCATGGCACATCGGAATGGGCGCCGATAATCACCGCCAGCTTGACCACGATATATCCGGCGTAAACCCAGCCGAGACCCAGCCAGATCAGCACGCCCGAAACCCACAGGCTCGGCATCAGCGCGTAGTAGATGACGTTGTTTCGGTACGTCAGCCGGATGCTCATATACCGTGCGTTGTGATGCGCCCGGTGAAGGTTGTAGAGCCAGTGGGTCGAATGGCTCGCGCGGTGCCACCAATATTGCAGCATATCGTCGGCAATCAGGAACAGCGCGATCGCGGCAAAGACATTCATGCCCGACAACGTCCCGGCATATTGCGGTGCGATCCAGTTCGCCAGTGCGCCGGAGGCGAACAGAACGGCCGGTTGGGTTACGGCCAGCAGCACGATCATGCTGACCGCCTCGACGATGCCATCGTCACGGGTCTGCTCCGCTTTTCCGAACAGGTTGGAGCGCCACAGTTCGAGCGCGGCGAAGCCGAAATAGATGGCGGTGATAGCGATGGTCGATGCGGGCATTTTCTCTCTCCCTTGTCGATTTCCCGCATAAAGTTTACCGATGCGAAAGAATGTCAAAGATTATACATTCTGACGCGACTCATCGTTCGCTGGTGACGCCGATGCTGTTTTCGGCGCTCGAACCATCCTTGCAGGTCCATCTGACGCGCAGCGCCGTCCCGCGCGAGTTCGCCGACGGCCAGATCATCCAGCACCATGGCGAAATGGCCGATGGCTTCTGGCTGATCGAGGAAGGCTCGGTAATCGTGGGACAATATTTGCCCGATGGCGATTTCCGCGCCGTGGCGGTGCTGGGGCCGGGCGATTCCTATGGCGAGCTGGCAATCTTCGCAGGCCGTCCGCGGATCGTCGATGCGGTCTCGCGCGGGGCCAGCCGGTTGCGGCATATCAAGGGTCGGGCCTTCCTCGACGCGCTGGGCAATTACCCGCAATCCATGCGTGCGCTGCTCGGCGCGATGTCGGTGCAATTGCAGGAGCTGCTGACGCTGATCGCAGGCCTGCGCCAGGGGACCAACCCCGCCCGGATAGCCGGGCTGCTGGCGAATATGGCAGGCGACAATCCCGGAACCACCAGCGTTGCGGTCACCCAGCAGGAGCTCGCCGATCTGCTCGGCGTGACCCGCGCCACCGCCAATGCCGCCTTGCGCGAGCTGGAACAACTTGCTCTGGTCCGGCGCGGCTACGGCAGCGTCGTCATTCCCGACCGCGCGCGGCTGGTCCAGTTCGCGCTGGCCTGATGCTCAGGCGTTCTCGACACTGGTAACGTGGGCGCATTTTTCGCTCGTCGCCTTGTCACCGCCCTCGATGAAGGTCAGCGCCACGAAACCGAGCACCACTGCGGCGACAAAGGCAATCGTCACCAGCCCGAGGTATTTGTCGATGAAGCGCTTGATCGGCGCCCCGAACACGCGGAACAGCACGCCCACGATCATGAAGCTGATCGAACGGCTGACGAGGCTGGCGAGGATAAACGGCACCAGCGCCATGTGGATGAAGCCCGCGGTGATAGTCAGCAGCTTGAACGGGATCGGCGTCGCGCCCTTCACGATCAGGATCTCGACCCCGTATTCGCGCAGGTAACAGGCCGCCTGCGGGAAGCTGGCGGACAGGCCCAGCCAGCGGATCAGATCCTTGCCAATCGTGTCGTACAGCCCCCAGCCGATCGCATAGCCGAGCAGGCCGCCCGCCACCGAGGCCAGCGTGGCGATCAATGCGAAGCGGATCGCCTTCTTCGGTTCGGCAAGGCACATCAGCCCCAGCAGCGGATGCGGCGGCACAGGGAAGAAGCTCGCTTCGACGAAGGCGACCAGCGCCAGCCACCAGGCCGCGTGCGGATGCGCCGCCTTCTCGATCGTCCAGTCGTAAAGCCTGCGCAGCATAGTCGGCAAAACCCCTCGATCCCTTGCGCCTGCCGGTTAGGCGAGACGGAGCCTGTTGGCAATCATCTCCGATATAACCTATTTGGCACTTTTTGATTGACATCGTAACGCTGTTTGGGTACATAAACGGAACATCGGAAAAATGCGATTCGCCAGCCACGGCGCTGGAGGGGGCGGCCAGGACGATAAGTCCCCGGGCCGCCCTTCGCGTTTCGCGATCTGCGCAATCGGGAGGGACATTTGGGACATCGCAGGCCATCAGAGCGCCCGGCGTGGGAAGATGCATTCGTCACCGGGCTCCGGCAATACGGATCGATCAAGCGGGCGGCGCACGCAGCGGGTGTCACGCATGGAGCCTATCAAAATCGCCAGAAGAACAGCGACACCTTCCGCAAGGCATGCGCCGCAGCGCGCGCCGATTTTGCAGCCCGTGGCGCGAAACTTCTGCGCAATGGCAAAGACAAACCGGCACTGGGCCAATGGAAACGGGCTTTTCTCGACGCCTTGGGCGAAACGTCCAATGTCACGGCAGCGGCAGACCGTGCCGGTGTCTCGACCCGCGAAGTCTATAATCTGCGGCGCAAGGACGAAGGCTTCGCTGCCGAGTGGCACGCGGCGCTGTTCGAAGGATACGCCAATCTCGAGATGGAGGTGCTGTGTTATCTGCGCGACCCAGCGCCGGAGCGGAAGATGGACGTCGCCGCCGCGCTGCGCCTGCTCGCCGCCCACAAGGACACGATCGCCGCCGAGCGCGCGACCCGCGCCAATGTCAGCGCAGCGGAGGTGCGCGCCTCGATCGGCCGCAAGGTCGATGCCCTGCGCGAACAATTGCTTGCCGAACGCGAGAAGCGGCAGAAGGCCGCCAATGGCTAACGGCCCGCTGGATTTCCTCGTTGGCGGAGAGGAGCGCGAGCAGGACATCGTCGCCAAGGCCTTCGACCAGCGGGAGCGCAACGCCTTCCCGCACACTTTTCGCCTTCATGCGCACAAGGGCCAATTGCCGCCCGAGGGCGACTGGCGGATCTGGATGATCATGGCCGGGCGCGGTTTCGGCAAGACGCGCGCGGGCGCCGAATGGGTGCGCAGCGTGGCGGAGGACGATCCCCGCGCGCGGATCGCGCTGGTCGCGGCCAACCTCGGCGAAGCGCGCAGCGTGATGGTCGAAGGCGACAGCGGGATCATGGCCTGCGCCCCGCCGCATTGCCGCCCGGTCTATGAACCCTCGCTACGGCGCTTGCGCTGGCCCCATGGAGCGGAGGCAACGCTGTTCTCCGCTGCCGAGCCGGAGAGCCTGCGCGGTCCGCAGCACAGCCATGCCTGGTGCGACGAGGTGGCGAAATGGTCGAACAGTCATGGCAAGGCGCTGGCAACATGGAACAACCTCCAGCTCGGATTGAGGCTGGGCCGCGAACAACTCATGCTGGCGACGACAACGCCGCGCGCCGTGCCCCTGGTGCGGCAATTGCTCGAGGGCGAGGACGTGGCGGTGACGCGCGGCACGACGGGACACAACAGCGCGAACCTGCCCAAATCCTTCCTCAAGGCGATGGAGCGCGAATTCGGCGGTACACAGCTCGCGCGGCAGGAACTGGACGGCGAATTGCTGGAGGATATCGAGGGCGCGCTGTGGAACCGCGCGCTGCTGGAGCGGTGCCGCGAGGATGCCCCACCCGGCCCGGCAAACCGCGTGGTGATCGGGGTCGACCCGCCCGCAAGCGCGACGGGCGATGCCTGCGGGATCGTGGTCGCGCAATGGGGCGAGGACGGGTTGATCCGTGTCCGCGCCGATTGCTCGGTCGAACGCGCCTCGCCCGAAAGATGGGCACGCGCGGTCGCCGAAGCGGCGCGCGTGTGGGAGGCCGACCGGGTGGTCGCCGAAGCCAACCAGGGCGGCGCGATGGTCGCCAGCGTGCTGCGCGCCGCCGATATCACCCTGCCAGTGAAACTGGTCCACGCGAGACGCGGCAAGAGCGCGCGCGCCGAACCCGTCGCCGCGCTCTACGAAGCGGGCCGAGTGCGCCACGCCGGGCTGTTCGCGCAGCTGGAAGACCAGCTGTGCGGTATGATGACGGGGGGTGGCTACGAAGGGCCGGGGCGCTCGCCCGACCGCGCGGACGCGCTGGTCTGGGCGCTGACAGAGCTGATGCCGGGACGGCGCGGGATGCCGCGGGTCAGGTCGTTTGATTAGTGGTAGTGGGAGCTGGTTTTGGAATACACGTCATTCGAAATTACGCGGTCGACTACAATTTGAGTCAGGTTCATTTCAGGCAGCACGTCGCAGGTTTGCTTTCGCCCTACGAATTTGATGAAATCGAGCGTCGCCAATGTCCTGCCCGCGGCGTCTTTCTGCAGCGGTTGATCCGATACAAGTTCCGTTATCTGATCGGCTTGCTGAAACGCATTCTGCGGCTGCACCCTCACATTTTCATAGAAGCGATTGAACTCAAAGTCCCGCGCCCAAGTGCCTTGAATTACGATGGGCTTGGTGTGCGGAATGCAGGCGTCGAAAAATGCCGAAAATCCTTGATCCAAGTGCTTGTCCATACACGCGTAGATCTGTTGCTGAGCCACCTCACAGCTGGCTGGGCGGCCAGAGCTGCAACCCGCCAATGCAAGTATTAGCAAAAATGCTGACCCCTTGAGCATCGGGAAACAATAGCCCGCTGTCATTGCCCTAAACAATTCAATTCTCGGGAGACACCATGTCTTTTCTCACAACACTGACCTCCGCCTTCAAGGGCGGGGGCGATGCCGCGCGGGTGCCGCTCGCGAGCGGCTATGTCTCGCCTTGGGCGACCGCGCTCGGCGCGGCGCAGGGCGAGGCGTTGACCGCGCAAGACGCCCATTTCGATTACCCCGGCGCCGCGCGGGCGGCCTATTGCGGCAATCCGGTGGCGCAGCGCGCGGTGCGGATCGTTACCGAGGGGGTCGGCGGCGCGCCGCTGGCCATCGACGACCCAAGGCTTGCCGCGCTGGTCAGCACCTCGACCGGCACGCAGCCGCTGCTAGAAGTGCTCGCCGCGCAACTGCTGCTCCACGGCAATGCCTTCGTGCAGGTGATGAAGGATGCGGGCGGCACGCCCATCGAGCTCTACCCGCTGCGCCCCGATCGCGTCCGGGTGGTCGCGGGCGAGCATGGCTGGCCCGCCGGCTATCGCTACACCGTCGGCGCGCGCAGCGTAGTGATCGCGCCCGAGGATGCCGACGGCTGGCCCAACCTCATTCATTTGAAGGCCTATCACCCGCTCGACGATCATTATGGCGCGGGCTGTCTGGCGGCGACGGGCGAGGCGGTGGCGGTGCACAATGCCGCGGCGCGCTGGAACCGCGCGCTGCTCGACAACGCGGCGCGGCCCTCGGGCGCGCTGGTCTACAGGAACGAGGACAGCGCGGGCCTCACCAAGGAGCAGTTCGAGCGGCTGAAGGATGAGCTGGCAAGCGCCTTCCAGGGATCGGGCAATGCCGGGCGGCCGATGCTGCTCGAAGGCGGGCTCTCGTGGCAGAGCATGGCGCTGAGCCCGGCGGACATGGATTTCGCCAGCCTCAAGAGCGCGGCGGCGCGCGACATCGCGCTCGCTTTCGGAGTGCCGCCGATGCTGCTCGGCCTGCCGGGCGACAACACCTATGCCAATTACCGCGAGGCCAATCGCGCGCTGTGGCGGCTGACGCTGCTGCCGCTGATCGCGCGGCTGGCGGACGGGCTGCTGCACGGGCTCGCACCGTGGTTCGCAGGCTCCAGCATGGCGGTCGATCTCGACCGCGTCCCCGCGCTCGCCGAGGATCGCGAGAAGCTGTGGGCGCAGGTCAGTGCGGCCGATTTCCTGTCCGACGAGGAGAAGCGCGCGATGCTGGGGATCAAGCCATGACGCGGGAGGATCTGCTCGCACGGCTGGTGGCGCAGGCCGCCACGACGCCGCAGGATATCGTCACCCTGCGCGCGCTGGTCGAGGAGGCGAGCGAGCTGGGGGCGGCGCGCGCGCTCGAACGGCTCGGCCTCGGCGATGCCGGGGCGCAGGACGATATCGACGCGTTGCGCGAGCTGCTGTCGGCCTGGCGCGATGCCAAGAAGGGCGCGTGGAAGGCGGTGATCGAATGGCTGGTGCGCGCGTTGCTGGCGCTGCTGCTGGTCGGAATCGCCATGCGTTTGGGCTTATCGGAGACGCTGGCGTGATGCGGCTCGCGGGCTATGCAGCGCTGTTCGGCACGCCCGATGCGGCGCGCGATACCATCCTGCCGGGCGCGTTTGCGCGTAGCCTCGCGACACGGAGCGATCCCCTGCCAATCTATTGGCAGCATCGGCCCGAGCAGCGCATCGGCTGGGTCGAACGGGCGCAGGAGGATACGCGCGGGCTGCGGGTGATCGCCTGTGTCGACAACCCGCTGGGCCGGGCGGCGCAGGATTTGCGCGCTCACGCCACAAACGGGCTCAGCTTCGGCTACCGCGCACGCCGATCGCATCACACGCCGGCTGGCCGCATACTCGAAGAGGTCGAATTGTTCGAGATCAGTCTCGTCACCCACCCGCTGCAATTTTCTGCCCGCGTCCACTGGACCGGATAGCCAGCGTAAACCCTTACTTTCCCTCGCCGCCTTCCGGGCGGCTTTTTTGTGCCCCCAAGAAAGGTGAACTGCCCCATGGACAATCCCACTGCCCCCACCCCTACCGCCGATCCGGCAGCGGCGAGCTTCGACATCGTGACCCGCCAGGACCAGGCCGAGGCCGACATCGCGTCGCTGCGCGGCGACGTCGACGAAGTGAAAGCCCGCGTCGACCGTATCGCGCGCGCCGCCCAGCGCCCCGCGATCGGCGACGGCACCAGCGCCAGCCCCGAGGTCAAGGGCTTCGTCGATGGCTATCTGCGGCGCGGCTCGACGCTCGAACTCAAATCGCTCTCGGGCACGGTGCCCGCCGATGGCGGCTATGCCATCCCGCGCGAGATCGACGCGATGATCGCCCAGCGGCTGGTCGAAATCAGCCCGATCCGCGCCATTGCCCAGGTCGTGCAGACCGGCAGCGCGGGCTATCGCAAGCTGGTCAGCACCGGCGGCACCGCCTCGGGCTGGGTCAGCGAGACCGCAGGGCGGGCGGAAACCGAAACACCGAAATTCGCCGAAATCGCCCCGCCGACTGGCGAACTCTATGCCAATCCGGCGGCGAGCCAGACGATGCTCGACGATGCCGGTTTCGACCTTGAAAGCTGGCTGGCGAGCGAGATCGCGATGGAGTTCGCTCGCGCCGAAGGGGCCGCCTTCGTCCATGGCAGCGGCGTCAACCAGCCCGAGGGTTTCCTGACGGCGACGACATCCACCGCCGTCGACGGCGTGCGCGGCTTCGGATCGCTGCAATATATCGGCTCGGGCGATGCCGACGGCTTCGACGCCAACCCCGACGCGCGGTTGATCGACCTCATCCACACGCTCAAGGCCGGACACCGCCAGGGCGCGAGCTTCGTGATGAATTCGGCAACGCTTGCCGAAGTGCGCAAGCTCAAGACCGCTGATGGCGCGTTCCTGTGGCAGCCCGGCATGGTCGAAGGCCAGCCCGATCGCCTGCTCGGCTATCCGGTGGTCGAGGCCGAGGACATGCCCGATATCGCGGCGGAAACCACCCCGATCGCTTTCGGCAATTTCCGCGCCGGCTACCTGATCGCCGAACGCCGCGCGACCGAGATCCTGCGCGATCCCTTCACCAACAAGCCCTTCGTCCACTTTTACGCCACCCGCCGGGTGGGCGGAAAGGTGCTCGATAGCGATGCGATCAAGCTGCTGAAGATCGAAGCTTAAGGGTCTGTGTCCCGTACCCGCATGAGCGGGTGCGGTATCCTCGCGCCTTGCGGCCAGCGGGTCGCCGATCGTCCCATCGCCCCCTTCGATGGTTCGCTCGGCAACGGACTGCCTCGGCAGTCCGCAAGCGCGACTGCGCGCCCGCAGCGCCGCAGGCGCGAGGATAGCCAAGGGGCCGGATGGCCCCGCTGGCGCTTGAAGCGAAGCAAGGAAGGAGACCGCGATGACGCGGCGCATGATTGCGGGCCCCGACTTCTCGGGCGCACCGCTTACCGATCTCAAGCAATGGCTGGCGATCGGCACTGCGCAGGACGATGCCCTGCTGCAGCGCCTGCTGGCCACCGCGCATCACCATTGCGAGCAATTCACCGGACTGGTCGCGCTGGCGAGCAGCTTCGAGGAACAGCTCGGCATTCGCCTCGGCGGGACCGGCCTGGCCACGCGCCCGGTCACGGCGATCACGTCGGTCGAGCTGCTGGCGATCGACGGCAGCCGTGTCTTGCTCGACCCGGACGCCTACGAAATCTGCCTCGACGGTGACGGCGCGGCGCGGGTCCGCCTTGCCGAAAGCACGCTCGACAAGCGGCTGGTGGTGCGCTGCGACGCCGGGCTTGCAACCGATTGGGCCGCGCTCGCACCCGGTCTTGCCGAGGGCATCCTGCGTCTCGCCGCGCATCTTTACCGCCAGCGCGAGGGCGATGCCGCGCCGACCCCGCCAAGCGCGGTCGCGGCGCTGTGGCGGCCCTATCGCAGGCTCTCGCTGTGACTGCGCCGCCCGACAGCGGCTTTGAAAGACTTGCGCTGCAACTCACCGAACAGGCAGCGCGGATCGCCCGCGCGCGCCGCGCCGAACAACGCGCCGGCGACGCGCACTGGCGCTCGCCCCGGCTGCTGTGGCCCAATTTCACCAGCGGAGACTAAGACCCATGGAAACCCGCTTCAGAAGCGACCTGATCCAGTGGCTGCGCGACGACGTGACGCTAGCAGCTGGTCTCAACGCGATCGAGGAGGAGAGCCCGCTCACTGCCAGTCCACCCTGGCTCGGCCTGTCGGCCAGCGCCGCCATCGACTGGGGCGCGAAGGGCGCGCCGGGCCGCGAGGTCCGCGTCGCGCTCGAACTGATCGACCGCCAGCAGGACAGCTCAGCCACCGCCGACTTCGCTGCCGCGATCGAGACTCGGATCGCCACAATGCCAGCCACACAGGACGGCTACCGCGTGGTGGTCACTCAATTCCTGCGCAGCCGTGCCGAGCGGCGCGCGAACAATTTGCGCGCCGTGCTGCTCGAATACCGCTTCCGCCTGCTCGCCAACCCTTAGGAGACTTGCATTATGACAGCCCAGAAAGGTGCCGCCTTCCTGCTCAAGATCGGCGATGGCGGCAATCCGCTCGCCTATGACACCGTCGCCGGCCTACGAACCACGCAGATGACCATCAACGGCGACAGCGTCGTCGTGACAAACAAGGATTCGGGCGGCTGGCGCGAACTGCTGTCGGGCGCGGGGACACGCTCGGTTTCGGTCTCGGCCAGCGGCATTTTCCTCGACAGCGCGGCGGAGGGCCGCGTGCAGGCCAATGCGCTCTCCGGAACGCTCGACGCATATGAGCTGTCCTTCGAGGACGGCGCAAAAATGCGCGGCAGCTTCCTCGTCCAGCGGCTCGACTACGCCGGGGATTTCAATGGCGAGCGGACCTATTCGCTCCATCTCGAAAGCTCGGGCCAGGTGTTGCCCGCATGAGCGAGGCCAATGCGCTGCGCGGCGAGGCCGCGATCGTCCTTGCGGGCAAAACGCATGTGCTTCGCCCGAGCTTCGATGCGCTGGTGCGCGCCGAAGAAGAGCTGGGATCGCTGTTCGCGCTAGTCGAGCGCACCGGCGAAGGCCAGTTGCGCCTCTCCGAGATAGCCGCGCTGTTCTGGCATTGCCTGGCCGAAACTGGCGGGCTGACTCGCGAGGCCCTGGGCGAGGCGGTGCTGGCGCAGGGCCTTGCCGAGAGCGCCAAGCCGCTGCGCATCTTGCTCGGCGAAATCCTGCGCGGGCGCGGATGAGCGAGCCATTTGCCAGCGCTGCAAGCCGGATGGCCGGGCTCGCTGCGCGTGCGCTCGGTTGGCGACCGGCGGAATTCTGGGCGGCAACGCCCGCCGAACTGGCGCTGTCACTGGGGCAGGCGGAGGATGCCGTGACCGCCCCCAGCCGCGCCGACATTGCCGCCATGATTGAGAAGGAAAAGCGCAATGGATGACAATCTCGACGATCTGATCGTCTCGGTGCGCGCCGATACGCGCGGCTTTGCTCAGGACATGGCGACCATGCGCAGCAGTTTCGACGGAACGTTGCTCGACGGCTTCACCAGTGCCGGAAACGTGCTCGAACGCAGCCTGCTGTCGGCGGTGCGCAAGGGCTCGCTTGGTTTTGACGACCTGAAACGGGTCGCGATGTCCGCGCTCGACCAGATAGCCTCGCAAGCGCTCAAGATCGGCTTCGGCTCATTATTCGGCAAGGATAGCGGCAGCAGTGGGCTTGGTGGCGTGCTGTCGGGGCTGCTTGGCGGCCTGCTTGGCCTGCCCGGTCGGGCGACTGGCGGTATAGTCGCTCCCGACCGGCCTTACCTGGTTGGCGAGCGCGGGCCGGAAGTGTTCGTCCCGACCAGCGCGGGGCAGGTGGTTGCGAACATGCCGACAGCGGGGCAGCGTGACGTTAAAGTCGCCATCAACCTTGCCGCGCCGCGCGGCAACAGCGCGCCGGTCGCATTGCAACGCTCGAGCCGCCAGCTCGCGAGCGCTGTGCGGCGCGCTCTTTCGAACTAGGGAAGTATTTATGGCATTCTGGCTTGCGCGCGAGCGCAACGGGCAGGACGTGGACGCGATCCAGCGGTTCGATCCGCGCTTCTGGACGGTCAACTTTCCGCGCCCAATGATGGCGAGCGTCGTCACCACCGCGCCCGACGCGCTGCGAGTGGATTGCGAATTCCATCACCAAGGCGAACTCGCCGGGCTGATCTGGGCGAGCGAGGACACGCTCGACCACCCGCTGCTCGCCTATGACACCCAGCGCGACTACGCCCATTGCGTGCTGTCGTTCCGCTGGCGTTCGGGCGGGATCATTCCGCTCGACCAGCCCAACGGGCCGACGCTCACCATCGAGGGCCGCGATGCCGAAGGCAATTCGCGCGCCTGGTATGTGCGGCTGTGGAACTATGCCACGGGGACGCCGGAGGATGCGCAGATCACCCTGCCGTTCTCGGATCTGCAATCGGGCTATGGCCTGCCGGGCGAACCGATCCACCCGTCCGATATCGACCGGATGTTCATTTCGCTGGTCCCGCCCGGTTATATAGCGAATTCGACCGAGCCGCTGACCGCCCGTGCCGATGGCTGGGCGGAAATGAGCGCCATAGGCTGCTATGGCGACCACGCGACACTGGCGATCGGTGACGTCTTCGTGCCCCCTCATGGAATAGGCATGGCGAGCGCCTACGACGATGGCTTCAACCAGACGCCCGCTCGCATCGTGCGACAGATCGAACAGCTCGGCTATCGCGACGAGGTGGTCCACTATGTCGGGATGAGCCATTTCTTCCGGCTCGCGCCCGGCAGCGGGGCCGATAACGGGCGGCTGGTCGCGCTGGCCGACGGAACCTTGTGCAAACCGGCACAGGCTTGGCACACGGCCTATTTTGCCGCGCTGGCCGAGGCGGAGATCGTGCCGATCCTCTCGTTGTCCTATGAATTGCTGGCCGACCACTGCCCGCAGGACTGGCAGCAGCGGGCGCATGACGGCAACCCCTCGCGCACCGGGTGGGACCCGCCCTCGGCTTTGCTGTCGCCCGCGAACGCTGCCGCTATGGCATGGCTGCAAGCGGCGGCGGCGCAATTCGTCGCGTTGGTGGAGGCGGCAGGGCAGCCGGTGCGCTTCCAGATCGGCGAGCCATGGTGGTGGGTGCAGCCGCAGACCGGCGCGCCATGTATTTACGATGCGTCTGCGGTGCAGGCTTTCGGCGGTAATCCCGTCGCCATCACCGATATGCGCCAGCCGCTCGATTCCGCACAGACATCGCTGCTCGATACCGCGGGGACGATGCTCGCAGTCTCGACCGCTGCTCTCGCCCAGGCGGTGCGCGATGCGGCGAACGGCACGGCGGAGGTGATGGTGTTGCTCTTCACCCCCACGCTGTTCGACCCGACCATGCCCGAAATGGTGCGGCTCAACCTGCCAACCGGCTGGGCGTGGCCCACTTTCGACCGCCTGCAAATAGAAGACTACGACTGGCTGAGCGCAGGTGCCGAGGCGCTTCGCCGCGATGCCTATGCCGCGATCGATGCGCGGCTTGGCTACCACTATTCGGCAACTGACTATCTCGCCGGCTTCGTGCTCGATGGCGGTGATGCTGAAATCTTGTGGCCAGCGATCGACGCTGGTCTCGATGAGGCCAGCGCACGCGGCATCGCGCGCCGTTTCGTCTGGGCGCTGCCGCAGGTGGCGCGCGACGGCTATCTGCGCCTGCCCCCCGCCACCCCCGATCCAGAGGAAATCGCCGTGAACGCCTTCGACGACGTCACCTTCCCGCTCGCGCTTGGTCGCGATGCCGCGGTCAGTCCCGAATTCTCTACCAGCGTCGCAGTCACCGCCTCCGGGCATGAACGCCGCAATGCCTTGTGGTCGGACGCAAGGCTGTGCTTCGATGTCGGTCCGGGCATCCGCTCGGAGGAGGAGCTTGGCAGCTTGATCGCCTTCTTCCGCGCGCGCCATGGCCCGGCGACCGGGTTCCGCCTGCGCGACCCCTACGATTTCAGTTCCAACGGGATGACCGGTATCCCAACGGCCGAAGACCAGGCGCTTGGCGTGGGCGATGGAGCAATTTCCAGCTTTGCGTTGACCAAGCACTATGGCACGCAAAGTCGCCGGATCACCCGGCCCGTCCCCACGTCGGTACTGGTTAGCGTCGATGGCATCCCAAACGCCGACTGGACGCTAAATCCGGGCGGGATCATCGTGCTGGCCGATGCGCCCGCAGCCGGGGCGCAAGTGCGTGCAGGCTTCCTGTTCGACGTGCCAGTACGCTTCGCGGAAGACCGCATCGATGTGAGCGGAGTCAACTTCGCTGCCGGGGAAGCGCCCTCAATCCCGCTGATCGAAGTGCGCGAGGCCGTATGAGCCGGACCTTCTTCGATCGCGAGCTCGACACGGTTGCGACATTCTGGCGGATCTGGCGGTGCGACGGTGTGGCGTTCGCCTTCACCACTCATGACCGCACCATGTGGTTCGACGGGCTCGCGCACCTTCCCACACCTGCGCTCACGCCTTCCGCGATCCGCCGCACCGCCGGATTCTTGGACGATGCGCTCGATATCGAAGGGGCGCTGGCGCACGATACCATCACCGTCAGCGATCTTGAACAAGGACGTTTCGACGGAGCGGCGATTGCTGTCGGTGCAGTCGATTGGGAGACGTTGGAGACTCAGATCCTCTATCGCGGAACGATCGCTTCGGTCTCGCGCGAAGCCAATGGCTTTGCTGCGCATCTGCGTTCAGCCAAGGCAATGTTCGATATCGATCCCGTCCCACGCAGCAGCCCTGGGTGTCGGGCGCGCTTTTGTGACAAAGGCTGCGGACTTTCACCCGTCGGTTTCACCCATCGCGCGCAAGTGAGTGCTGTGGATTTCGACAGCGGGCGCATCGTCTTCAACGGTATCGATCCTTCGCTGTTCGGCGAGGGCGAACTGGTCTGGCTCGACGGGCCGCAGGCCGGGTTGCGCTGCGCGATCATCGCCGCCGACACCACGGGACTCCTACCCGATCGCGCTCCCAATGCCGCCGCGGCACCGGGAGACCGGGCCATTCTGCGCGAGGGTTGCGACCATACCATCGCGACCTGCGCGTCGCGTTTCGGCAATGCAGCCAATTTTCGCGGCGAACCGTTCCTGCCGGGCAGCGATCTCGTCGCGCATTATCCGATGGCACGATGACGACCGTTCAAACCGCGTTCGCCGAAGCTGCCGAAGCGCTGGAAGGCTGCCCGTTCCGCCTACATGGCCGCGACCACGAATACGGGCTTGATTGCGTCGGTGTGGTGCTGTGCGCCTTGCAGGACGCCGGTCTAATCGCTCCGCCGACGACGGCCTATGCACTGCGCAACTCCAGCATCGTGCGGTTCATCCCACTGTTCGAGCGGGCGGGCTTCGTTTTCGTAAAAGATGCCATCACCACCGGGGATCTGTTGGTCGCCCGCCCCGGACCGGCGCAATACCATTGCGTCATCGCGCTTACCCAGGCCCGCTTCATCCATGCCCATGCCGGGATCGGCCGGGTGGTGATCCAGAACGGTCCGCTTGGATGGCCAGTCGTTCAGCACTGGCGCCTCGACCCTGCATTTTAGGACAGATTATCCATGGCCACTCTTGTATTCGGCGCCCTCGGCACGCTGGTGGGCGGACCTGTAGGCGGCGCGCTCGGCACGCTGCTCGGTCGCGCAGTCGACCAGCAGATTGTCGGTTCGCCAAGCCGCGAAGGCCCGCGCCTGACCGAGCTTGCTGTTTCCGGATCGAGTTATGGCCAGCCGATCGCGCGACATTTCGGGAAAATGCGGGCGGGCGGCACGATAATCTGGTCAACCGATCTCAGGGAATCGCGAGACACATCTGGCGGGGGCAAAGGCCAGCCTTCAACCACCAGCTACAGCTATTCGGTGTCGCTTGCAGTGGCACTATCCAGCCGTCCGATCGCAAGTGTGGGGCGCATCTGGGCGGATGGCAATCTGCTGCGCGGCGCGGCTGGCGACCTAAAGACCGGAGGGCAGCTAAGGATTTACCCCGGCCATAACGATCAGCAGCCCGATCCCCTGATGGCGACGTCGCTGGGAAGCCAGTGCCCGGCACATCGCGGGCTCGCCTATATCGTGTTCGAGGATCTGCAACTCGGCGACTTCGGCAATCGCATCCCAGCGCTGAGCTTTGAGATCTTTTCTCAGGATAGAGACGGCCTGCTAGCCGATCTCCTGGAGCCGGTGCCGGGTTGTACGGTTGTGGGCAGCGTTCGTGACGGCGATATTCTCGGCTTCGCGCATGATGGCGGGACGATCAGCGACAATCTGCAACTGCTTGCACGCGCCATCCCGCTGGCTATCGATTCTGCACGCGCACCACTCACCCTGATTTCGCCGCAGGATGCTCAATGCGGCACATTGCCCATCCCCGCTGATGCCATCGCCTGGCCCGATGGAGAATTCGGGCCGATGAGCGGTTCGCGCAGCGAGCGTAGCAAGGCCGTGCGGCCCATCGATGCACTGCGGTATTACGATAAAGATCGCGATTACCAGCCCGGCCTGCAACGCCGCGCGGGGCGGGCCGCGACGGGCGATAGCGCCACGATCGAGTTACCTGCGGCCCTAACGGCAAGCGAGGCCGGCGCAATCGTTACCAGGATGGTTCAGCGCGAGCGGTTCGAAGGTGAAAAGTTGCGTTATCGCCTGGCCGAAATCGATCCCTTGCACGATCCTGGCGCGGTTGTCCGCGTGCCCGGATACGCTGGGGTGTGGCGGGTCGATGCCTGGGAATGGCGTGAGGGCGGGGTCGAGCTGGAGCTGCTGCGCCATAGCGATTTCGAGGCCGTGGCAGCGCAGCGCGATCCGGGGTCAGCCTTTCAGCCGCTCGACCGACTCGCTGTGCCCACTTTACTGCGATGTTTCGAATTGCCCTTCGATGGCACCGGATCGCCCGATGCCGTGCCGGTCTATGCGGCTGCCAGTGCGACGGACGGGCGATGGAGCGGTGCCGCGCTTTATGTCGATCGCGAAGGAGCGCTCGAGCGCCTCCCCTACAGTGCGGTCAACCGCGCGACGACCGGCACTCTGGTCGATCCGCTCTCCCCTTCGCCTGCCCTGATTTTCGAACCTGTCGCCAGCCTGCTGGTCGATCTCGACGCAGACGCCATGGGATTTGCATCGGCTTCGCCCGATGCGCTGACACGCGGTGCCAACCGCCTGTTGGTGGGTGAAGAAATCGTCCAGTTCGCCCATGCCGAGCCAGTCGCCGCAGGGCAATGGCGGCTTACCGGGCTGATACGTGGGCGCGGTGGAACCGAGCTGGAAGCGCAAACCGGTTGCCCGGCCGGGAGTCGAGTGGTGCTCCTCGACGATGCGCTGATCGTAGTCGATGGTGCGCAATTCGATCCGGCCACCGCGCGGATCGCAGCGATCGGGGCCGGCGACGATGACCCGGTGTTTACCTACATCGAGCGCGCCGGTCGTTCACGCCGACCGCTTACGCCGGTTCATCCGCGCGCAGCCTTGGCTCCAGGCGGGGCAATGGACCTCGGCTGGACCCGGCGGGCGCGTGGATCGTGGAATTGGCTGGAAGGGGTCGATATTCCGCTGATCGAAGAAAGCGAGCTCTATGAGGTCGGTGTCGGCGACGAGATGGCACCGCTTGCTACCTGGTTCTGCTCGAATTCCGAGTTCCGGATATCCGCGGATCAGCGCGCCAGCCTCGCAGCGCAGGATGCGGACGCCGGTATCTGGGTCCGCCAGATCGGCAGTTATGCGAAATCGGCCAGCCTTCTGCTGGCAACAATCGGGTAGCACCCGACAACACAGGAGACATGCGATGTCCGACCCCCTGACCTATTCCTCGCGCAGCGCACGCCATAACCTCCCGTTTTTGTTCGTTGGACAGGCTCAAAAGGAGGTATTTGTCAACGAAGCGCTCGCACGTCTCGACCTGCTGGTGAACCCGACGGTCGAAGGCGTATCCAGCGCACCGCCTGACGCGCCGGGAGACGGTGCACTTTACATTGTTGCAACCGGCGCGACCGGCGAATGGTCCGGACATGATGGCGAGTTGGCTGGATGGCAGGCCGGAGCGTGGCTTTACCAGAAACCCTTCATTGGATGTAGAGCGTATGATGTCTCAACCGGAGCGGTAACTGTCTACGATGGTCAATGGCGATCCGCGCAAACGCCCAATTCACCCAGTGGAGGTTCAACCATCGACAACGAAGCGCGTAGCGCAATCGACACACTGATCCTACGACTTGCCGAATTAGGCATTTTTTCTGCGACTTGATCGGAACCACTGGCCAAAAACCGTGTTTCGTTGGCTGGAGAGGGCAAAGGTTCAGGGTGCTTTCGTGAATTACCGCCAACAAAAAGCGGCATTATTGCAACAGTTCCCAGTTATTGCCCACTTGCCTCCCCATCGGGGAGTGGTTACTTATCCGCCACTCGGTGGCTTAATATTCGCAATAAAGGGGAATTACTAATGCGGAAACTCGTCATAGGTTTGGCGATGGCCTCCACGGCCCTTGCTTCGCCTGCCCTTGCCAAAGACAAATCTTGGTACGTGGGCGTAGAAGGCGGTCCGATGCTGGTTGAAGACGTCAACTTCGACGTCAACAGCGGCGCTGACAGCCAGACCCTCAACTTCGACACCGGCTACGATTTCGGTGGCTATGTCGGATATGATTTCGGCATGTTCCGCCTTGAAGCGGAAGGTAGCTATCGTCATGCGCATCTCAGCGACATGACGGTTGGTTCGACCGGTGCACCTTATGGTTCTTACACCGCGCCGGCCGGCACTTATCCAGCTGACGGTTACATGAGCTCGCTGAGCTTCATGCTGAATGGTATGCTGGATTTTGGCCCCGATGATGGTCTTCAGGGCTTTGTCGGTGGTGGTGTGGGCGTAGCGCGCACGGCCATCAATGATGTCGTTTTCGGACCTAATGCAACCATCGATGATTCCGATAGCGGCTTTGCCTGGCAGGTTCTCGCCGGCATCCGCGCTCCGCTGACCGATCACATCGATGTCGGTTTGAAGTATCGCATGTTCAACACGCCAAACGCGTCGTTCACCGATGCGGCTGGTCGGACGCTGGAAGCGAACATGCGGACGCATTCGCTGCTGGCAACGCTGAGCTATAACTTCGGTGCGCCGACCCCGCCTCCGCCTCCGCCGCCGCCGCCGCCGCCTCCGCCTCCGCCTCCGCCGCCGCCGCCCCCGCCGCCTCCGCCGCCGCCTCCGGCTCCGGCTTGTGAGTCTGGTCCCTACATCGTGTTCTTCGATTGGGATAAAGCGGACATTACTCCGGAAGCGGCTACGGTGCTCGACAACGCGGTTTCGGCTTACGCCAACTGCGGCAGCGCATCGGTCATGCTGGCCGGTTACACCGACCGGTCGGGTACGGTTCAGTACAACCTTGGTCTTGCGGCTCGTCGTAATGACTCGGTGCGTGCTTACCTCACCTCGCATGGCATTTCCGACAGTGTCATTTCGAGTAAGGCCTTCGGCGAAGCGAACCCGCGGGTTCCGACTGCCGACGGTGTGCGCGAACTGCAGAACCGTCGTGTGGAAATCACCTACGGTCCGGGTTCGGGCATGTAATTGCCGCAAATACGCGACAAATGGATCAGGGGCCGGAGCAATCCGGCCCCTTTTTCGTTGGTAACCCAGGCATGATCACATGAAGGGGGATCCAGCCATGTTCGTCAGAATTGCACCTTTAATCGGCTTAACCGCTGCTCTTGCCGTGAGCTCTTGCGCTCACATGGACCACGACAGAGGTAGCGCCGTTGGAACTGCACAATTGCAATACGCCGATGGCAGCGCTGCTGGAGAAGTGCATCTGATCAAACGCAATGAATCTCTGGAGTTGGCCATCACGGTTACAGGCATGGCGCCAGGACGGCACGGGTTTCACCTGCACAGCGTTGGCAAATGCCTGCCGCCCGATTTCAAAAGCGCCGGCGGCCATCTCAATCCCGATGGCAAGACACACGGCAAGAATTCGCTCAATCCCGCGCATCTGGGCGATCTGCCCAATCTGGACGTCGGCAACAGCGGCAAGGCCTCTGCGCAAGTTCTCATCGACGGGAATGCCAACCGAGTTCTTGCAGACATATTCGACCAGGATGGCACAGCCATCGTGATCCATGCCGGAGCAGACGACTATCGTTCCGATCCAGCGGGCAACGCCGGTTCACGCATTGCATGCGGCGTGTTACGCCCTCTCGGCAGCGAGCCCGCCTCAGGCCGGTAGCGTCGGCTCGCCCAGGGCCTCGCGGGCACGTTCTTCCACGCTAGCGGCAGCCGCCGGAACAGTTCGATAGGCATGAAGCAACAGCAGCATGGCAATCGGAGCCACCGCAATAAGCGACAAGACGCCAATTCGCATACTGCCGCTCGATTGCGAAATCTGCCCGACCATATAGGGTCCGAGCGCAAGCCCGACCAAAGTCGTGGCCAGGAAGAATGCGGCAGTCGCCGTTCCTCTCATGCGCGGCAGGACGAGATCCTGTGTCGTCGCAGCCGCTGCACCCAAAGCAGTCGCTCCGAACATGCCCGCGAAGAAATTCATGACGTAGAAAATTACTGCACTATCAGTAGTATAGCCGATCCATATCGGCAAGATCGGCGCGAGCACGCCAAACATAATCACAAGAACGCGACCCGCAGGAATTCGTGCGCGCAAGCGATCCGACATCCAACCACCGATGATGACACCAAGGAAACCCGCGATTGCACCATTTGCGCCGAGGATAAAGGCCAGTTGCGCTTTAGGGAGCTTGAGTACTACCTCGGCGAAGGGCGCCGCCCAGAACGACAATGCGTAAGCTGCGAGCGAAACAAGCCCATATCCTAGGGCGGTGGTGATGAAGGCCGGAGTTCCCCAGATCAGCTTGAAGGTTGCCGGATCGCGCACCCGCAAGGTCGCAGCCCAGGAGAAGACTGCATAATAGCCAAAGGCGATCGACGCCCATTGCGGCAGATTGCCCGTCAAACCGATCATGACCCACGCCACCAGTGCCATGGCGAGGCCGACCAGCACATTGGTTGCCAGCGCGCCGAACCCGCGACGCCCAGCGTGTATCAATGTAAAGGGCGGCAACAAGGTCGACAGATCGACGAAGAAGGCTCGCATCGGATGCGCGCGGGCAGGCGATGGGTCCGGTTCACGAACGGGCTCACGCAAGGTCGAGACCCACGCCGCCAGCAACAGCCCCGGAATGCCTACCGATAGAAAGGCCGCTTGCCAGCCGACCAGGCCCGCCGGACCACCGCCGGGAAAAGCATCATTCCATGCCTTGGAAATCGAAGCGCCTATCAGCAGTGAAACACCACCGCCGAGATAGATGCCCGACGAGTAGATCGCCAAAGCGGTCGCCCGTTTGCGGGCCGGGAAGTAATCCGAAATAAGCGAATAGGCAGTCGGACTGGCGGTGGCCTCACCCACGCCGACGCCCATGCGTGCCAGCGACAGCGTAGCAAAATTCTTCGCTAGTCCCGAAAATGCGGTCATGGCAGACCATAGTGAAAGCCCGATCGTCAGCAGGCGAACGCGCCGCCAATTGTCCGCCAGGCGTCCCAGCGGCACTCCGAACAGGGCATAGAAAGTGGCAAAGGCCGCGCCGCCCAGAAAGCCCAGCTGGCTGTCATTGAGGCCTAGATCACGCTGAATATCGACCGCCAGAATGCTCAAAATCTGCCGGTCGATGAAATTGAAGATATAGACGATGACAAGAACAACCAAAACGTACCAGCTATAGGCGGGTACTTTCTCGTCATCGCCCGCATTTTCCACGGACGGTTGCGCTGGTGTCTCAGAAATGGCCCTACTCCCTCACCTCCGGCGCATCCTTAGCATAGCGTGTGCTATCGATAACCCCGGCCTCTTCGAACCCTTTTCGCCGCAAGCGACAGGAATCGCAAGCGCCACAAGCGCTTCCGTCGTCCATCGGGTCGTAGCAGGACCAGCTCCAGGCCGGATCGAGCCCCAGCCGGTCGCATTCGCGCGCAATATCAGCCTTGGTCATATGCTGCAGCGGCGTGTGAACGGTGAACGGTCGTCCCCCGACACCTTGCCGAGTACCGAGCCGCGCGGTTTCGGCGAAGCTTGCAATGAATTCCGGGCGACAATCTGGGTAGCCCGAATAATCGAGCGAATTTACCCCGATGAAGATATCGCTGGCATCAGCCGTCTCGGCAAAAGCCGTGGTGAGCGAGAGAAACACCAAGTTGCGCGCCGGGACATAGGTAATCGGGATATCGTCTCCGACACCGCTTTTTGGAACAGGTATATCAGCAGTGAGCGCAGATCCGCCGAAGGCTCGCAGATCGAGCGGCAGGACCACATGGCGTTCGACACCCAGCCGGTCCGCGATCTCTAGCGCGGAATCGATCTCGCGTTTGTGACGCTGGCCATAATCTATGGTGAGCGCCTGCAGCGCAAAGCCGGCTTCCCTTGCAAGAGCGGCGGATACCATCGAATCGAGTCCGCCTGAAAGCAAGACGACAGCTTTCGTTCCGGGAGTAATGAGCGTTTCGGTCATCCCTCGGAGCTAGGCGAGCATTCCGACTGCGGCAAGTATCAGTGACAGCGCCCTATCCGCCGAGCCTCGGCGCTGAACTGGAAAGGACGACCATTGACGATTCCCTGGCTTTCGATCTGCACCAGCCGGTCGGTCTCCTTGCGGATACTCGTGCGCCCGAAGCCGCTCCCATGGCACGAATACTGAACGGTCACAGTGTTGGCCGAATCCTCGATGACGATCCTTTTGCAATCGCTGCCAAGATGGCGCAGCTGCAAGAGCTGGCCGCCATTCTTTACGCACAGTCGGCTGATCTCTCCACTATCGCGATCGTGAATCTGCCACAGGCCCGGCTCGAGCTTGCCAAGCATCGCCAGAGTATCGCCTTGCGACCATGCGGGAACGGTTGCCAGCCCTGCAAGCGCGGCAAGGCCCATCAGGGCAAGTTTACGCATAGCCATGACTCCTTCCACGTTTCGGATTGGTAACCGCCCAACGCCCCGCCCGATAAGGCGGTCGCATTCATAATATAAGGTGAGTGTCGGCGCTTTCTAGACTGCGATTGCAAACAGACGCGAGCAGAACGCGCAATCGACGACGATTTCACCCTCGTCATTGCGCATATCATGCCGTTCTTCCTCGGGAAAACGGGCCAGTACCTTCTCATAGTGCTCGACCGAGCAGCGGCAACCGCGCCGCAATATCGGCCCGGTAAAGACGCGCACGTCCTTCTCCTCGTGAAACAATCGCCAGGTTATTCCTTCCAGCGACAGGGCTGGATCGAGCAATTCCTCATGCCTTAACGACCCGGCGAGGATAGCGACATGCTCCCATTCCGGGTGATCGAAGCGCGTATGCAGGCGCTCACGACCCTCTTCGCCTTCGGGCAAATGCTGGACCAGCATTCCGGCTGCCCGGCATTTGCTGCCATCGGTCGAGATCGCGACGCGGATCAGCGTTGGCACCTGTTCCGACTGGAAGAAATAGGACTGGCACGCCTCTGCAAGGCTCGCCCCCTCCAGCGGGACGATACCCTGATAGCGACCGCGATCATCGGCCACATCGAAAGTCAGCGCGAGATATCCTTCACCGAACAGGCTCGTGAGCGAAGGGTTGGCGCCAAGTGCAGTCAGCGCTTCCTCGTCAAACTGGGCATATCCACGCAGCTCGCCTCCGCGATTGTCGCACACCAGCAATCGCACCGGCCCCGCCTGGGTCTGCGCCTGCATCGTGACCTGTGAACCATCATCCTTGAGCAACGAGCCGACCAGCGCGGTCAGCACCAGAGCTTCGGCGAGAAGGTGTGTAATTGGCGCCGGATAGTCGTGCGCGGTCAGAATCTCGTCCAGCACATGATCGAGTCGGACTGCTCGTCCGCGCGCATGATGGTGAGGGAGGGTGAAACCCAGCACCTGACCGGAGAATGTTTCTGTCGTATCGTTATCGCTCATGGAGCGCGATATGGGGGGCAAATCCCGGCTTGGTAAGAGGCTTACAGGCGCCCCAACGCCCAAAGCAGGACCGATTTCTGCGCATGGATGCGGTTTTCCGCCTCGTCGAACACGATCGATTGCGGGCCTTCGAATACCTCTTTCGAGACTTCCTCATCGACATGCGCAGGCAGGCAGTGGAGGAATTTCGCGTCCGGTGCGGCTTGCGCCATCAATGTCGAATTGACCTGAAAAGGTGCCATCGCAGCGAGCTTGTTGTGCGTGTGCTCCTGCCCCATCGAGACCCACGTATCGGTCACCAGCACATCGGCGCCGCTCGCCGCTTCGGCGGCATCATGGGTCAATGACACCGTCGATCCGGCCGCGCGCGCCTGCTCGACGAATTCGGCCTCCGGTTCATAGCCCTGCGGCGTCGCCACGCGGACATTGAACTTCATCAGGGCGGCGGCCTCGAGCACCGAGTGGAGCACATTGTTGCCATCGCCGAACCACGCCAGCTCGAGCCCGGGCAAAGCCTTGCCATGCTCGATCAGGGTCAGCAGGTCGGCGACGATCTGGCACGGGTGCGAGCGGTCGGTCAGTCCGTTGATGACCGGCACGCTGGCATAGCGCGCCAGCTCCTCCGCCTTTGCGTGATCGTCGGTGCGGATCATGATGCAATCGACCATCCGGCTCAGCACACGCGCGGTGTCGGCGATGCTTTCGCCCCGGCCCAGCTGAGAGGTGCTCGAATCAAGGATCAGTGCGCTACCACCAAGCTGGCGCATGGCGATGTCGAAGCTGACCCTTGTGCGGGTGGAAGCCTTCTCGAAAATCATGCCCAGCACATGGCCGGCGAGCGGCGCGTCGGCATCCGCCTTACCCTTGGGCCAGCCTGCTCGCGCGCTCTTGCGATCGATCGCGTCGTTGATCATCGCCGCAATCGCATCACCGCCCGCATCGGAGAGGTCGAGAAAATCGCGCTTTTCCACCGCCGGAACTCCCATCAGCCGCTGGTATCGGGACTGTAGCTCGCCGCACCAGCGGACAGCTTGTCGAAGAATTCGTCGAACTCGGCATCGCCCGCCACGAGCGGCGGCAGCACGCGCAAGGTCTGGTCACCCGCCGCCACGGTCAGCAATTGATGGTTGTCGCGCAAATGGGCGAAGAACGGACGGCTTTCGACCTTCATCCTGATCCCCAGCATCAATCCCTTGCCGCGCACGAGATCGAACAACTCGGGGTAGTTGCCGATGAACTGTTCGAGACGGCTGCGCAGGCGCTCGCCCTTCTCGGTCACTTCCGCGAGGAATTCGTCGTTGGCAACCGCGTCGAGCACCGCCATCCCGGCGGCCATCGCCAGCGGGTTTCCGCCATAGGTTGAACCGTGCGTGCCAAAGCCCATGCCACGCGCAGCCTTTTCGGTCGCTAGGCAGGCACCGAGCGGGAAACCGCCGCCGATACCCTTGGCCGTGGCCATCACATCGGGCTCGACGCCATAATGCTCATAAGCGTAAAGCTTGCCAGTGCGCGCCACGCCGCATTGCACTTCGTCGAAAACCAGCATCAAATCGTTCTCGTCGGCAAGCTGGCGCAGGCCGGAAATGAACTCCTGGCTTGCAGGGCGGATGCCACCCTCGCCCTGGATCGGTTCGACCAGGAAGCCAGCGGTTTTCGGCCCCATCTGCGCCTTAGCGCTCTCGAAATCGTCGAACTCGGCGTATCGGAAGCCTTCGAGCAGGGGCATAAAGCCCTTGTGCATCTTCTCCTGATTGGACGCGCTGATCGTCGCCATGGTGCGGCCGTGGAAGGCGTTCTTGAAGGTGATCAGCTCGGTGCGCTGCGGATCGCCGCCCTCATGCTGGTGATAGGCGCGCGCGGTCTTGATCGCGCATTCGACCGCCTCGGCGCCCGAATTGGTGAAGAACACCGTATCGGCGAACGTCTTGTCGACCAGCCTCTGCGCCAGCGCCTCTCCCTGCGGACTGCCATAGAGGTTGGAGACGTGCATCAGCTTCGCCGCCTGCTGCTGGATCGCGCCGATCAGCCCCTCATGCGAATGCCCCAGCAGATTGACCGCGATACCGCTGGCGAAGTCGAGATAGCGGGTGCCGTCCTCGTCGATCAGATGGCAATGGTCGCCCTCCACCGGGCGCACGCCGCAACGGGGATAAACGGGCATCAGGGGGGTAATCGACATGGGGCCTCCGGAAGGAAACGGAATCGGGAAACGCAAATGGCGGCCTCGCACGGAAGCCGCCACTCGCCAATATCAACGCGGTCTATGCCTTGCGACCTTTCGGGTCAAACCCGGAAGGCGGGGCACCCTTATTCCGAAGCCGGAACCAGGTTTACCGCGGAATATTTCCCTCGTCGGTCGACCTCGAGGTCGAACTCGTAACGCTCGCCCTCGTTGATCCCGGCAAGGCCGGAACGCTCGACAGCGCTGATGTGCACGAACGCGTCGGGCTGGCCATCGTCGCGGGTGAGGAAGCCGAAACCCTTGGTGGAGTTGAAGAACTTCACCGTGCCGGTCGCCTTGTCGCCAGTCAGCTCGCGCTGCGGAGCCGCGGGGCGTTGGGCCGGTTCGATCACATCGCCGACGATCTGGAGATCCTGTGCGGACACCTTGCCACCGCGATCGACCAGATTGAATTCCAGCTCCTGACCTTCGGCCAGACCTTCAAGCCCGGCGCGTTCGACCGCGCTGATGTGCACGAACACATCCTCGCCGCCGCTATCCTGCTGGATGAAGCCGAAACCTTTCTGGCCATTGAAGAACTTGACCGTGCCCTTGCCGGTGCCGACGACCTGTGCAGGCATGCGGTTGAAACCGCCGCCACCGCCTCCACCGCCGCCACGATTGCCGCCGCCGCGGAAACCGCCGCCGCCGCCATCGCGGTCACCGCCGAAACCACCGCCGCGCCGGTCATCGAACCGACCGCCGCCGCCGCCAAAATCGCCTTGAGGTGCAAATCCTCCGGGGGGTCCACCGAAGGGATCGAAATTGTCTTCGCCAAATCCGTCGCGTTTGTCCCGTCCCCGACGGCGGCCTCTATCGTAACCCATAATCGTGCAACAACCTTGTCGCGCAGCCCCGCTTTACGTTTCACGCCGGACCGTGGGCCGCATAGCGAGCCCGGCGCGCGGGGGAGCACTTCGAAACATCCCCCCATAATCATCCTTTATAGCGCAATTTACGACACAAGCGAATGATTTACCGCAAATGGGGCGATTCCGGTAAAAATGTGGCGTTTTAGGCGCTTTTCGAGACATTTGACGGGCATGGCAGCCGTTCCAGCCAGTGAAATCCCGCATGCAATCCGAATCACACGGCGTTGCTTCGCCGAATCGGAAGAGCTGCCGTAACCGTCCCATCACTCGATTGGCTCTAGCCGCACGCCGGTTCTCGACCTGCCCGCATCGCTGTGGCAATGACAGCATCGATGAACCACCTAATCCAGATTTTTGGCTCGCTGGTCGCCATCCTTGCGCTCGCAGGGGTCGCGGCACGATTGAGGCTGGGAGGCGACCGGCGGATCGGTGATGAAGCGGAAGCACGCCGACTCGCGGATGAAGCCGTAAGCGGCTTCGACGCCATCGACATCGCGATCAATCGCGAACGCACCGCCGCACTGATGCGCGATGCACAAGGCCGCGTCTTGCTGTTGCGACGCCACGGCGCCCATTTCGCAGGCCGCCTGCTGAACCCGAGGGCAGAGATTGTCCTGTCCGACGATCATGTCGCCCTCGCCCCGGCGGACCGTCGTTTCGGTCCAGCGACCCTCATCTTCGATAGTCGACCGCCCGAATGGATCACACGGCTGGTCACGGCGGAAAGCTGACGCGATGCCATCATTCAACCCTGTCGATTACGCCGTACCCGCCTTCGTTGCGTTGGTCATGATCGAGATGATCTGGGCGTGGAAGGCCCGGCCTGACGCCTATGAACCCAAAGACACGCTGGTGTCGCTCGCCTTTGGCCTGGGCAGCACCGTCGCGGGGCTGGCCTTTGGCGGCATCATCGTCGCCCTGTCGCTGTGGCTTTATTCCTTCCACCTGCTCGATATTGGCTGGCAATGGTGGATCTGGCCGATCTGCTTCGTGCTCGACGACCTCGCCTATTACTGGTTCCACCGCACGGCGCATCGCGTGCGCTGGTTCTGGGCGAGCCACGTCAACCACCATTCGAGCCAGCACTACAATCTCTCGACCGCCCTCCGTCAGACCTGGACCGGTTTCTTCGCGATCAGCTTCGTCTTCCGCCTGCCGCTGGTGCTGATCGGGTTCCACCCGGCGATGCTGGCGGTCTGCGCGGGATTCAACCTGATCTACCAGTTCTGGATCCACACCGAGGCGATCGGCAAGATGCCGCGCTGGTTCGAGGCGGTGATGAACACGCCCAGCCACCACCGCGTCCACCACGCGACAAACCCGCGCTATCTCGACCGCAACTATGCCGGGGTGTTTATCGTGTGGGACCGACTGTTCGGCACTTTCGAACCCGAATCCGACGGCGAACGCATCCGCTATGGCATCGTCAAGCAGCTCGGCAGCTTCAACCTGCTGTGGGCGGTGTTCCATGAATGGATCGGCATCGCGCAGGACGTTTGGCGCGCACCGTGGCGGCACAAGCTGTCCTATCTCCTGCGCGAGCCGGGCTGGAGCCACGACGGCAGCCGCGAGACCAGCGACATGATCCGCGCGCGCTGGTTGGAGCGGCATCCCGAGAACAAACCAGTTTCATCCAAGAACGCAATTGCGGAGCACGGCAAGGCGGCTTAACCTCTCGTCCAAAAGAGAGGATAAGCCATGGATGAGTTCGACGTTATCGTGATCGGTGGCGGCAGTGCGGGCAGCGCGGTCGCAGGGCGGTTGGCCAAGGCAGGCAAGAGCGTCTGCTTGCTCGAAGCAGGGCCGCGCAACAACAACATGCTGGTCAAGACGCCTGGATTCATGCCGTTCCTGCGCAACGCGTCGAACTATCGTTACGAAACTGTCCCGCAGAAAGGTCTGAACGGGCGCACCGGATACCAACCGCGCGGGCGAGGGCTAGGCGGATCATCGGCCATCAACGCGATGATCTACATCCGCGGCAATCGCTGGGATTACGACCATTGGGCGCAGCTCGGCTGCACCGGCTGGGGCTACGACGACGTGCTGCCCTATTTCCGCAAGGCGGAGCACAATGTGCGCGGGGCCGATGCGTTTCACGGCGACGCCGGACCGCTGTGGGTGTCAGACCAGAAATGGCCCAACCCAGGCAGCCTCGCTTTCGTCGAGGCGGCAGCGCAGATGCAATTGCCGCGCAACGCCGATTTCAACGGAGCGAAGCAGGATGGCTTCGGCATGTATCAGGTAACGCAGAAGGACGGCGAACGCTGGTCGGCGGCACGCGCCTATGTCGAACCGCTGCGCGGCAACCGCAATCTCGACGTGCGCATTGGCGTGACCGTCCAGCATATCGATTTCGAGGATCGCCGCGCGAGTGGCGTTACCTATTCGGTCGGCTCGAAACGTCGCCAGGTGAGAGCACGCGGAGGCGTGGTGCTTTCTGCCGGAGCGTTCAATTCGCCGCAGGTGCTGATGCTGTCGGGAATCGGTCCGGCAAGCCATCTGACCGGACACGGCATCCCGGTGCTGCACGATTGCCATGCGGTCGGCTCCGATTTGCAGGACCACATCGATTATGTCTCTAGCTGGCAGACCGAGAGCCACGATTTCATCGGCGACAGCTTCGAAGGCACATCGAAAATGGTCAAGGCGATCATCGAACATCGCCGACGCCGGACCGGGCCGATGACCACGCCCTACGCTGAGGCGGGCGGTTTCTGGACCGTCATGCCCGATTCTCCCGCCCCCGATATCCAGTGGCATTTCGTGCCCGCCATGCTCGAGGACCATGGGCGCACGCGCGTGAAGGGGCACGGCTTCTCGCTCCACGCCTGCGTCCTGCGGCCCGAAAGTCGTGGGACTGTGCGGTTGGCAAGCCAAGACGCGGGCGATGCGCCACTGATCGATCCCAATTTCCTCGATTCGGAACAGGACATGGCGACCTTGCGCGCAGGGGTGCGCCTATCGCATCGCATCGTCACCGCGCCGCCGCTCGCAGTTTATCAGCCGCAGGACCGCTACCCGATCAATCTCGACGACGATGCCCAGCTCGACGAGTTGATCCGCAACCGCGCCGACACCGTCTATCACCCGGTCGGCACCTGCCGGATGGGCGCGGACGAGGGCAGCGTGGTCGATCCCAAGTTGAAGGCCCGCGGGGTCGAGAACCTGTGGGTCGCCGACGCCAGCATCATGCCCCGCCTCGTCAGCGGCAACACTAACGCGCCAAGCATCATGATCGGCGAACGCTGCGCGGAGTTTGTAACCGAACAGCTGCAGTAACGCGCGGTAGAAGTTTTCTGTTTGCGCCCTCAAGCGCCGGGCGGGGCGCATCCGCGCCCCTTGGCTTCGCGGCATAAGCCGCGGCGCGCGGTCGCGCTTGCAGGCTGCTGAGCGCAGCCTGATTCATTCCAGGTCACTGGAGTCTCGCGAAATTCCGGTTCGCAACGAGCGAACCGCAAGGCCGACCGGCCGCCCGCAGCGCTTTGCGCGGAGGAAAGCCCAGGTCGCGGACGCGACCGCCGGCGCATGAGGCCCAAACAAAAAAGAGGCCGGAGCGCTTGCGCGGCTCCGGCCCTCGATAGGCTAATGTTCGCAGGAGGAACATGGTTTGGCGGGCCCGGAGTAGGAGAGGAGAGAGGTCCCCGGCCCCGCCAATTCGGTAAACTCTGGTCGGATGTGCCGCGCGAAGAAGCCCCCCAGCTTTCCGCGCGGCACCTTGCCTCAGTTGTAGGCGCGCTCCCCGTGCTCGCCGATGTCGAGACCTTCCTGCTCGACTTCGGGGCTCACCCGCAGTCCGGTGAGGAGCTTGGCGATATACGTAGCGATAATTGTTCCCACGGCTGCCCACACAATTGCGACAACAACGGCAATGATTTGCGTCGCCACCTGTGCGCCAATGCCAACTGACCCATCACCTGGACCACCGAATATGGGCGCGTATACGATACCGGTACCGATAGCCCCGATCATCCCGCCGATGCCGTGGACGCCGAAAGCGTCGAGCGCATCATCATAGCCGAGCGCAGGCTTGAGCTTGCTGACCGCAAAGTAGCAGACGACCGAAGCCACCGCGCCGAGGATGATCGCGCCGAACGGGCCGGAGTTGCCCGCAGCCGGCGTCACCGCCACCAGACCGGCGATCATGCCCGAGGCGAAACCCAGCGCCGAACCCTTGTGGCCCATCACTCGCTCGGTCAGCATCCAGAAGAGGCCGGCCGACGCGGTTGCGACGAACGTGTTGATCATCGCAAGACCGGCCGAACCGTCGGCTTCCAGCGCCGAACCGGCGTTGAAGCCAAACCAGCCCACCCACAGCAAGCCCGCACCGACCATGGTCAGCGTCAGGCTGTGCGGCGGCATCGGCTCGCTCGGGTAACCCTTGCGCTTGCCGAGGATGAGCGCAGCGACCAGCGCCGAGACACCGGCGTTGATGTGCACGACCGTACCCCCCGCGAAATCAAGCGCGGCAGGCAAATCGGTCCCAAACATTTTGCCTTCAAACAGAAAACCTCCGCTCGCCCACACCATATGCGCGATCGGGAAATAGACGATGGTCAGCCAGACGGTGGCGAACACCATCACGGCGGAGAACTTCATCCGCTCGACCACCGATCCCAGCACCAGCGCCACGGTGATCGCGGCAAAGGTCATCTGGAAGCAGATGAAGACATATTCGCTGATGACCTCAGAAGTGAAGGTCGCGGCGGTCGATGCAGGCGTGACGCCATGCAGGAACGCCTTGCCGAAACCGGAGATGAAGCCGTTGCCGCCATCGCCGAAGGCCATGGTGTAACCCCACATCACCCAGATCAGCATCGCGAGGCAGGCGACCGCGCCGATCTGCGTCATGGTCGAGAGCATGTTCTTCGAACGAGTCAGGCCGCCGTAGAAAAGCGCGAGACCCGGCAGGATCATCATCAGCACGAGCAGCGTGGAGGTCATCATCCAGGCATTGTTGCCCGGATTGGGAACCGGCGCCGCCTTCGTGGCGGCTTCTTGGGCGAAGGCCGCAGCGGAAAAGCTCAGAACGGAAAGTCCGGCGCCGAGGCGCGCGAGAAGTCGAAGCATGGCGGTTTCCCTCATCTGGATCATAGCGCGTCCTCCCCGGTTTCGCCGGTGCGGATCCGGGTGGCGGTGGCGAGATCGAACACGAAGATCTTGCCGTCACCGATCGAACCGGTGTTGGCGGTTTCGCTGATCGCTTCGACCACCTGGGCGGCGATCGCGTCGGCCACGGCCACCTCGATCTTCACCTTCGGCAGCATATTGGTTGAATATTCGGCACCCCGGTAGATTTCGGTCTGGCCCTTTTGCCGGCCGAAACCCTTGACTTCCGAAACGGTCATGCCTGCGACGCCGACGCCGGCGAGAGCTTCACGCACCTCGTCGAGCTTGAACGGCTTGATGACGGCGATGATGTATTTCACGCTGGCCATACCCCCTGTCTGCTACCGGCCCAGTCCGGCAGAGTTCTTGCAGCAAACAGCGTGCCAAAACGCGTTCAGGCGTAATTTCGTATCCCGGACGCAGCCAGACCAGACACAAAAGATTAATAAATGGTCAACTGCCTAATTATCAGGCAGCATAAGGGTTGCGCTAATGGGCAAATGGTCGGAAGCGACCGCCGTCAGCGCGGTGTGATGCGCATCGGCCTTTCCGTTATGCCAGTGCAGCGATGCGACGATCCGGTCGAGCCGCGCAACCGGGCGGCGGCTAGGAAAGCTCGCGCCCGGTGCGATCATCTGCCACTCTTCGCCGAATTCTCGCATTGCCCCGCTCGCATGGCCCCATTGGTTGAAGTCGCCCATAATTACGGTCGGGACATCGCGGTTCCGCGCGAGAAAGGCGAGCAGGCTCCTGATCTGGTCGCGACGACGCAGGCCCGAAAGGTCGAGATGCGTACCGATCACGCGAAAAGGTACGCCTTCATGTACGATCTCGCCGCAGGCCGCCCCGCGCGGTTCGAGCGTGGGCAGTTCCAGCGCTTCGCCATGCACGACATCCATGTGCCGCCTGACGAGCAATGCGTTGCCATGCCAGCCGATGCTGCGCGGCCTCCGCGCGACCGGCACGACGCGCCACGGGCTGTCGTCCAGCAGGCCGCGGGAAAGCACGCTGGCGCGCTCGCCGAACCGCTCGTCGGCTTCCTGCAAGGCGATCACATCGGCGTCGATCTCACGCAGCACCGCCATGATCCGTTCCGGATCGCGTCGCCGGTCGGTGCCGACGCCCTTGTGGATGTTGTAACTGGCGAATGTGAGTTGCACGCTGCCCTATTTGCCCGCGAAATAGCGGTCGGTCGGACGCACCGGCAACCCATCGATGCTCGACGTGCGGCCTTGCATCTTGGCGACCCATGCTTCCGGCTCGCTCTGGCCGTGATATTTGACGAGCGTGTCGCGTTCCTTTTCGAATTCCATCAAGGGAACACCATAGCCGCAACTCGTCTGGACAGTCTCCACCGCGACGTCGAAGATCTGGCGCGTGCCGGGCAGAATGGTGAAATGCGCGGCGAGTTCCTTCCAAGCTGCATCCTGCGGCAACACCGCATGCCCCCTGCCATAAATCCGCAGGATCAGCGCAGGCTGTTCGAAATTGCAGAACATCAGCGTGATTCGCCCGCCCCCCGATCCGGCATCGGCGGCAAGATGGGCATGGGTCTCGTTCCCCGACCCGCCAAGGTCAAGATAAGCCACACGGTTGGGCGCCAGCACGCGAAAGGCATCATACCCCTTGGGGCTGAGGTTGATGCGGCCCTCGCTGGTGGCGGTCGCGACGAAGAACACCGGCTGCTTGCCGGTCATTGCGATATGCTTGTCTTCGAGCCGGTCGAAGAATTCCGCCATCAGAGAAACTCCCGCAAGGTCCCCATGAAGCGGTCGAACTGGTCGTGGTGCAGCCAGTGACCCGCTTTCTCGAATTCGATAACGCGCGCGTTGCGGAAATGGTCCAGTCGCCCGTCGCCTTCCGGGTTGGAGGCCCAGCTGTCCGCGCCATAGAGCAGCAGCGTCGGTGCACTGATTGCCGCCCAGGTCTGGTGCAGGAACTCGTCCGCCACATCCTCGACCGGCCAGACGTTGAGGTGCGGGTCGAATTTCCAGCTATAGGTGCCATCCTCGTTGCGATTGACGCCGTGGATGGTGAGGTGACGCGCCTGTTCCTCGGTCAGATAGCTGTTTTCCTCGATCATCCGCGCAAAGGCGGCTTCGATGCTGTCATAGCGGCGCGGAATCCGGCCCGAGGCGGAGCGCTTCTTGCCGATCCATTCGGCCAGCCTTTCGGGATAGGGCCTGGCGCGCATTTCGGCCTGCCGCTTGGGGCTCGGCCCAAGTCCTTCGATGGCGACGATCTTCTTGACCATTTCGGGAAAGGTCCCGGCATAGCGCAGCGCGACATTGCCGCCCATCGAATGGCTGACGATGGTGACCGGACCGACGCCGAGCTGGTGGATCAGCTGGGCGAGGTCATAGACCATGTCGCCCGACTGATAATTGCCGTCGCTGACCCATTCGCTGTCCCCGTGGCCGCGATGGTCCATTGCCACCACGTGCCAGTCGTCCCGCAAGGCTTCGGCGGTCCAGTCCCAGCTGCGCGCATGGTCGCGCCCGCCATGGACCAGCACCAGCGGAGGCTTGGCACGCCCCTGATCGTCGAACTGGCCCCAGTCGACATAATGCAGCCTGAGGCGTTGCGAGATGAAGGTTTGCGAAGTCGGTCCGGCGAGTGTCATGGCCATTCCATGGCGCGAACCGACGCGCGCGGCAAGATTACCGCTCCTTGGTAGCGGAGAAGTTCAACTCGGGGTTCTTTTCCTGCTGGTAGTTCACGTCCCACGGGCTCTTGGCCATGAACACCCAGTCGCCGTCGCGATCCTTGGCCAGATTGGCCCGGTTGAACTGTTCGAAGGCATCCATTGCCTTCGCCTCGCCCTTGATCCAGCGCGCAGTGGCGAAGGGTGACGCCTCCAGCATCGCCTCGACCTTGTATTCCGCCGACAGCCGGCTGATCAGCACTTCCAACTGGAGCTGGCCGACCACGCCGACGATCCATTGCGCGCCGATCTCCGGATAGAACACCTGGATCACGCCTTCTTCGGACAGATCATCGAGCGCCTTGCGCAATTGCTTGGTCTTGGTCGGGTCCTTCAGCGCCACGCGGCGCAGGATTTCGGGCGCGAAATTGGGCAGGCCGGTGAAGCGCACGTCGTTGCGTTCCGACAACGTATCGCCCACCCGCAAAGTGCCGTGGTTGGGGATGCCGATGATATCGCCCGCCTCGGCGGTATCGGCCAGTTCGCGATCCTGCGCGAAGAACAGGATCGGCGAATGGATCGCGATCGGCTTGCCGAGGCCACTGGGGGTGAGCTTCATGCCGCGTTTGAAGGTGCCCGAAACCTGTCGCATGAAGGCGATGCGGTCGCGGTGGTTGGGGTCCATGTTCGCCTGAACCTTGAAGATGAAGCCGGTGACCTCGTCGCAGGCGGGGTCGACCGGGCCGCTTTCGCTTGGCTGCGGGCGCGGCGGCGGCGCATAAGTGGCGATCGCCTCGATCAATTCGGTGACGCCGAAATTCTTGAGTGCCGAGCCGAAATAGACCGGGGTGAGATCGCCGTTGCGATAGGCTTCGAGGTCGAATTCGGGATAGCCGATTTGCGCAAGTTCGACGTTCTCGGCGATCTCGGCGGGCAGTTCCACATCGGCCTCGCGCTTGCCGTGGAATTCCTTCGACGGACCCTCTGGCCGGGCGACCGCGCCGCTGGCAAAGTCCAGCACACCCTGAAACTGCCCACCCATACCGACCGGCCAGGCCTGCGGGCTAACGTCGAGTGCGAGCATGTCGGCGATCTCGTCGAGCAGCTCGAACACCGGACGCCCTTCACGGTCGACCTTGTTGACGAAGGTGATGATCGGCACCGACCGCAGCCGGCAGACCTCGAACAGCTTGCGCGTCTGCGGCTCGATCCCCTTGGCCGCGTCGATCACCATGATCGCCGAATCGACCGCGGTCAGCGTGCGATAGGTGTCTTCGGAGAAATCCTCGTGGCCCGGCGTATCGAGCAGGTTGAAGGTCACGCCGTTACGCTCGAACGTCATCACGCTGGAGGTGACCGAAATGCCGCGCTGCTGCTCGATCTTCATCCAGTCCGACCGCGCGCGCCGCGCCTGCCCGCGCGCCTTGACCTCGCCCGCAAGATGGATCGCGCCGCCGGTCAGCAGCAGCTTCTCGGTCAGCGTGGTCTTGCCCGCGTCAGGGTGCGAAATGATCGCGAATGTGCGCCGTGACTGGGTGGAGTCGGATGTCATCGTTTCTCTTTGGTCGAAGGTCAGTCGCGCGCGACCTGGAAGCCCGCAAAGCTTTGCGATACCGGCATCAGTTCGAGCGTGTTGATATTGAGGTGCGGCGGCAGTTCGGCCACCCAGCGGATCGTCTCGGCAATATCCTCGGCGGTCATCGGATGCGCGCCGCCGTAGAGCTTGTCATGCGCCTGTTGGTTGCCACCGGTTCGCACCAGTGTGAATTCGGTTTCGACCATCCCCGGCTCGATCGACGTGACGCGCACCCCGGTGCCCGAAAGGTCGGAACGCAGGCCGAGCGTGAACTGGCGCACGAACGCCTTGGTCCCGCCATAGACGTTGCCGCCGGTATAAGGATAATTCGCCGCGACCGAGGACAGGTTGACGATCGCGCCCTTGCGCTCGATCAGTTGCGGCAGCAGCTTGCGGGTGAGCGAAACCAGCGCAGTGATATTGGTGTCGATCATCACCTTCCACTGATCGAGATCGCTGTCCTGCGCGGGCGATGTGCCGAGCGCCAGACCGGCGTTGTTGACCAGCAAATCGATCCCCGCAAATTCCTCCGGCAAGGCGTCCAGCGCAATATCGCGCGCCGTCTCGTCGGTGATGTCGAACGCTGCAGGGCAGACCTTGTCCGCACCCAGTTCCGATACCAGCGCATCGAGCCGGTCCTTGCGACGCCCGGTTGCAACGCAGCGCCAACCGCTCGCCACCAGTGCACGAACGGTCGCTTCGCCTATGCCAGCGGTGGCTCCGGTTACGAGGGCGGTTTTCACTGTGTGTCTCCTGGAGGCGTTATTGTGATGGCGAGGTGAAAGGAACGGGAGGCTCCGGGCGCCAGCTCCATGATCCCCGGCTTGGTGCGGAGATCGCCATCAAAGCCGAGCGGATCGGCAAGGCCGTGCCAAGGCTCGATGCACAGGAACGGCGCACCCGGCTTCTGCCAGATACCGAGCAGATGGGTGTCGGGAAACTCGAGCGCAACCGTTCCGCTTCCCGGCGCGCCGAACGTACAGGAGCGCGAGTGAAGCCGATCCCAGATCAGCGCATCGGGCTCGAACAGCTCCGCTGCCGGAGCGAGCGTGTTACCGGCGACAGGTGTTGGCTGCGGCTCGGGCAGCAGCAAACCGCTTGCCGGCTCGATCCGGCGGATCGCTTCGGGCTCGGCCTGCGCGAAAGTGACGCGATGCGCCGACTTTGGAGCATCGCCTGGGAGGGGCCATGCGAAAGCCGGGTGGAAGCCGAAGCTGAACGGCAGGCTCGCCTCGTCACGGTTGGTTACCGTCGCTTCGAGCGAAAGGCGTTTGCCCGCCAAGGCAAACGCTATCTCCAGCGCAAAGACGAAGGGGTAATGCCGCCGCGTCTCCTCGCTGTCCGTCAGCCGAAAAGACGCGCGATCCTTCGCTGCCTCGACGATATCGAACCGGCTGTGACGCGCAAAACCGTGCTTGCCCATCGCATAATCCTTGCCGTCCAACCGATAGCGGTCATCGCGCAGTGCACCGACCACCGGGAACAGGATCGGCGCATGGCCGGTCCACCAGCGCGGATCGGCGTCGGTCATATAGCTGCGCCCGGCCGCATCGGTGATCGACCAGAGCTCGGCGCCCAGCGGGTTGATCTCGACGGTCAACTCTTCGGACGAAATCGCGACCAGATCGCTCACCCGCGCAGCTCCGCTCCGCGCTTGGCCGCCGCAGCAACGATTTTGTCGGACAATGCCTTGATCTCTGCGTCGGTGAAGCTCTTCTCACCCGGCTGGAGCGTGACTTCGATGGCGACCGAGGTCTTGCCTTCGGGTACGCCCTGCCCAGTGAAGACATCGAACACGCGGGCATCGACGATCGCCTGTTTGTCCGCCCCCTTGATCGCCCGCACCAGTTCGCCAGTCGCCAGATCGATCGCAACGAGGAAAGCGAAGTCGCGCGTGATCGCTTGCAGGGCGGGCGGCGCATAGGCCGAACGCGCGAAGCTGCCACCGCCGCGCTTTTCGGGGATCGCGTTGAGGAAAATCTCCACCGCCATCACTGGGTCATCGACATCGAATGCCTTGAGCGTGGTGGGGTGCAGCGCGCCGAAGCGTGCCAGGACATTCTTCGGTCCCAGTCGCAAAGTGCCAGACTGGCCGGGATGGAATTGCGCCCCGGCCTCGCCCATCACCATCAGGTTCTGCGTCGGCGCGCCTCCGGCTTCGAGCAATGCCAGCGCTTCGGCCTTCGCATCGAAAGCGTCGAACGGTTTCGCCTTGCCGCTCGCCCAGCCGCGCATCTGTTTGTCGCCCGACAGAACCACACCCAGCGTCGGACGCTCGTCGCTGGCCCCTTCGGCCCCGCGGAAATAGCGCCGTCCGACTTCGAACAGCCGGCTAGAAGCTGCACCGCGATCGGCGTTGCGCTTGGCGGCCGAGAGCAGGCCCGGAATCAACGAAGGGCGCATCGCCTTCATGTCCTCGCTGATGGGGTTGTCGAGCACCCACAGCGGCGCTCCATCGGCGAAATGCTCCGCCTCGGGGACAGGCAGGAACGACCATGTCACCGCCTCGCTCAGCCCGCGCGCCGCTGCGCTGCGACGCAGCTTGCGCTCGATGATCTGGAGCGGTGTAGCAGTGGGCGCCGCCACGCCCTCCGCACGCGGCAGAGCCGTGCTTTGGACCGCGTCCAACCCGTAAATACGCACGACTTCCTCGACCAGATCGGCCGGGCCTTCGATATCATGGCGCCGCGGCGGGCAGGTGACCCGCCAATCGTCGGTGACCGCAAAATCGAGCGCCGCAAGGATGCGGCGCTGCTCTGCCGCGTCCACATCGATACCGCCAAGCCGCTTGGTCAGCGAAGGATCGAAAGCGATCACCTTCGGCTCGACCGGAGGCAATCCGGCGCGCACCACTTCGCTCGGCGTCCCGCCGCAGATACGCAGGATGAGCTCGGTCAGCAGCGCGAGGCCGTCATCGAGAAATGCCGGATCGACGCCGCGCTCGAACCGGGTGCGCGCATCGCTGGCAAGGCCGAGCTTACGCCCGGTCACACCGATCCGCTCAGGGTCGAAATAGGCGATTTCGAGCAACACGTCGGTCGTTGCAGCGGTCACGCCCGAATACTCGCCGCCCATGATCCCGGCGATATCGTGCACACCCGCATCGTCGGCGATCACGGTCATGCTGTTGTCGAGCGTATAGGTCTTCTCGTTGAGCGCTTCGACCGTCTCGCCATCACGCGCCCGCCGCGCGACCACCGCTCCGGTAAGTTTGGCAAGGTCGTAGGCATGCGCCGGCCTACCGAAGGCCAGCATCACATAGTTGGTGATGTCGACGATGGCCGAAATCGGGCGCTGACCGGCCGCGATAAGGCGACGCTGCATCCATTCCGGCGAGCTACCGTTGGTGACGCCCTTGATGACCCGGCCATAGAACGCCGGGCATCCGTCGGAATCGTCGGTGCGGATTTCGACAGGGCACGCGCCCTCTCCCGCAATCCCTTCGACCGCGACCGGCTTGAACGTGCCCACGCCTGCCGCCGCCAGATCGCGAGCGATACCATAGACGCCCATGCAATCGGGCCGGTTGGGGGTGATCGAGACGTCGAACACCGGCGAGGCGGCGTGGTAACCGGCGAAGCTCTGACCGATTTGTGCGTCCTCGGGCAGCTCGATGATGCCGTCGTGCTCGTCACCCAGTTCAAGCTCGCGCACCGAGCACATCATGCCGTTCGATTCGACCCCGCGGATCGCGCTCTTGCGCAATTCCATGCCATTGGCGGGCACCACCGCACCGGGCACGCCGAGCACGCCCAGCATGCCCGCGCGGGCGTTGGGCGCTCCGCACACGACTTGCAGGGGATCGCCTTCACCCGTGTCGACGGTTAGCACCTGCAGCTTGTCCGCATCGGGATGCGGTTTGGCGGTCAGCACCTTGGCGACACGGAAACCGCTGAGCTTTTCGGCCGGATCCTCGATCCCCTCGACCTCATGGCCGATACGGTTGAGCGCTGCCGCGATCTCGGCAGCATCCGCCTGCGTCTCGAGGAAATAGCGCAGCCATTCGAGCGAGAACTTCATGCGCGTGCTCCCACTCCGGCGGACAGCGTCGGCTGGTCGAAAGGCGAGAAGCCGTAGTGCGCCAGCCAGCGCTGGTCGCCGTCGAAGAAGGCGCGCAAGTCGTCCATCCCGTATTTGAGCATTGCAAGGCGATCGACCCCGACGCCGAAAGCGAAGCCTTGCCATTCCGCCGGATCGAGCCCGGCAAATTCGAGCACGCGGGCATTGACCATGCCGCTGCCGAGCAATTCCATCCAACCGTGCCCCGGCGCATCGCCGTCACCGCCCAGCACGCGCCGCCCGTTCACATCCTGCCAGCCGACATCGACCTCGACACTCGGCTCGGTGAAGGGGAAGTAGCTCGGGCGCAGCCTGAGCACGATGTCGTCACGCTCGAAGAACGCCTTGAGAAAGGTTTCCAGCGTCCATTTGAGATGGCCAAGGTGAATCCCCTTGTCGATCACCAGACCTTCGACCTGATGGAACATCGGTGTGTGCGTCGCATCGCTGTCGCTGCGATAGACCCGGCCCGGCGCGATGATGCGGATTGGCGCGCCTTGCGCGACCATCGAGCGGATTTGCACCGGCGAGGTATGCGTTCGCAGCAGCATCCTACGACCTTCGCTGTCGGTATCGGGAAAGTAGAACGTGTCATGCATCGCGCGCGCAGGATGCGTTTCGGCCATGTTGAGCGCGGTGAAATTGTGCCAGTCGTCCTCGATCTCCGGACCGGTCGCCACCGCGAAGCCGAGATCGACGAAGATCTCCGCCAGTTCGTCCATCACCTGGCTGACCGGATGGACCGAACCGCGCGGTACCTCAGGCGCAGGCAACGTCAGGTCGAGCGTTTCGGACGCGAGTTGCGCTTCTAGCGCCCGCTCCTCCAGCGCCGCCTTGCGCTCGGCCAGCGCATCGCTCACCCCGGCGCGCAAGGCGTGTATCTTCGGACCTTCGGTCTGACGTTCTTCCGCACTCATTCCGCCCAAAGTCTTTAGCAGCGCGGAGACCGACCCCTGCTTGCCGAGAAATTCGACCCGCAGACCTTCGAGATCGGCAAGGGTTTCGGCGGCCGCAATCCGGGTGCGCGCGTCGGTTTCGAGTGTATCGATATCGCTCATGACTGACGCCCCTAGCGCCAGCGCGGGCCGAGCTAAACCCCGCTTGTGACCGAAGCCTGCCCGGATGGCAGATTTATTGCCGGATGCAGCACTTGCATCGGCTCGCCGAGCGCAATTCGGCGCGCATCGAGTGCCGTCTGCGCAATCGGGTGGGCCATCGCCGCGTATTCGCGCGGGCGCATTCCCATGAAGTACCGAAACTCGCGCACGAACTGCGCCTGATCGTGATAATGCGAATCGAGCGAATCGATCCACCGCATGGTCGGATCGACCATGTACCGGGCGAGGCTGCGCAGGAACCGTTGGCGGCGCAGGAGCATTTGCGGCGTGAAACCGAAATAGCGGCGGCACAAACGCTCGACCGTCCTCGTGCTGACGCCAACCCTGTCAACCAGCGCAGCCACCGATTGCACATCGTCGGACAGGATCGCCTCGTGCAGGGCGACGATTTGCGCGCCCTGTCGCAACGGCTTGGCGACACGTTGTTCGAACACCTTGTCCAGCAGAGCGACATTGCCCGCCATATCGCCCGGCGCTGCCGCGAGCCGATCCAGAACGAAGCGCAGATACTCTGCCGCCGGCTGATCCGACGCATCCACGAAGCGATCGGCTACATCGCTGGCGCTCATATCGAGGAATTGGGCAAAGCCGAGCGGTAACAGCCCCACCCCCCAGAAGTCCCCCTCGGCGATCCTTAGCCGCGCGCCCTTGGTGGAAGGGCCGGAGATGACGGCGGTCGGGACGCGGCCCATTGGTGCATCGCCGTTGGCCGCTTCATAGACTTCGCCGTGTCCCACCCGGATGTTGGCCCATTCCGGCGGCAGGAGGTCTTCGACCGGCTCATGCGCGATCGCCTCGGTTCGGTAATAGACCGTGATGTAGGGCCGCAATGCCGGCGTCGGGCTGAACAGGTGCAGCCTGATTCCCGAATTTTCGATCACTGAGCCCCCGTGCATGGCGCATGCTTTTAACTATGTGCACGAAGATTCATACTCAAATTCAATGGCCAAGGCATCAGGACGGCGGTTGGCGCGGAGGGTCGAGCGTCTGGACCGGCGAGCCCAGCGCCTGCTTGCGTGCTTCCATGAAAGCACCGAGCACCGGATGGTCGAGCGCGCCGTATTCGCTTGGACTCATACCCATGAAGGCATGGAACTCGCGGCTGAAGTGGGCCTGGTCGTGATAGTTGGTGTCGATCACCTCGGACCAGCGCGCACCGTGCTCGAGCATATAGGCCGCAAGACTGCGCATCATCCGCTGGCGGCGGATCAGCAATTGCGGCGGAAAGCCGAAATGACGCATACAAATCCGTTCGAGCGTCCTGCGGTTCATTCCCGTACGGTCCGCCATGGTGCCGACCTCGTTAAGCGACGGATCGAGCAAGGCCTCGTGCACGGTCGCGATGCGTTCCGCATCACGCACGGGTTGATCAATAGCGAGGAAATGATCACAGATCAGTGCGGCCTGATCCTCGTCGGAGGCTGTGCTGGCAGCCAACCGGTCGAACAGCCTGACAAACTGCGCGAACGCCGGATGCTTCAGTCCATCGTATAATCCGTTGACGAAATTGCAGGCCGGAAGACCGATGAATTTCGCCCATCCGAGCGGCAGAAGGCCGATCCCCCACATCCTGGTCGAGTGCAAACGGAAGCTGGTCGGGACGGTGCTGGGGCCGGTGGCCGTAAATGGCGTGTCCTTGAGCGGACGCCCGCCTTGCACCCGGGCTTCCGGTGCCGCCCCGAGAAAGAAACGTAAGTTGCCCCATTCGGGCTGGAGCATATCGTCGAGATAGGGCTCATCGCCCGAATCGCATTCAAGCAGGTAAAAGCTGGTGAAACAGCCTGCGAGCGCTTCCGGCGGCGCAAAGAATCGCGCCTTGATCGAATATCCCCCCATAGCGGGACGATATTTGCACAGATACGACAACGCCTCAACGCTGAGACGAACATAGGACCAAACGCAAAACGCGGACCCTCGGGGCCCGCGTCTCACTCTATCCGATCCCGATAGGTCGGTTGCGGATCAGCCCAGCGCGGCCTTCGCCTGCTGGATGATCGCCTTGAAGGCAGCGCCTTCGTTCATCGCCAGATCGGCCATTACCTTGCGGTCCAGCTCGATGCCGGCCAGCTTGGTGCCGTGCATGAACTGCGAATAGGTCAGGCCTTCGGCGCGCACGGCGGCGTTGATGCGCTGAATCCACAGGGCGCGGAAGTTGCGCTTCTTAACCTTGCGGTCGCGATAGGCGTACTGTCCGGCCTTCTCGACAGCCTGGCGAGCGATGCGAATGGTGTTCTTGCGGCGACCGCGATAGCCCTTGGCCTGGTCGAGAATCCGCTTGTGCTTCTGGCGCGTAGTCACGCCGCGTTTGATGCGAGGCATTTCTTATCTCCTGCGTGTAACCGGGCTCAGTCGAGGCCGTAGGGGGCCCATTTCTTCACGTGCTTGACGTCGCTTTCGGACAGCACGGAAGTACCGCGGTTCTGGCGGATGTACTTCGCATTGTGGCTGATCAGGCGGTGGCGCTTGCCCGCGACACCGTGCTTGACCTTGCCGGTCGCGGTGAATTTGAAGCGCTTCTTCACACCGCTCTTGGTCTTCATCTTGGGCATTTTCATCTCCTTTGTCAGAGACACGTCCGAACCGGCCCTGGCAGCCCTTTCAGCCAGGCAGGCGGATGTTTCACGTGTCGGTGAAGGCCGCGCACATAGCGTCTGAGCCCGAAAACGCAAGTCAGAAGTGGCTGAGATAACCGCCATCGACTGCCAGCGTCTGCCCGGTGACATAGCTTGCTTCGGGAGAGACGAGGAATGCAACCGCACCGGCGATCTCACCCGGCTCGCCCCAACGCCCGAGCGAAGTGCGCCGCGCGAGATGTTCGGCAATATTCTCGTCCTCGACCATCGCGCGATTCGCCTCGGTGGCGAAATAGCCGGGCGCGACAGCGTTGACCGTGATGCCATGCCCCCCCAGCTCGGCGGCGAGCGCGCGGGTCATTGCCGCCAGCCCGCCTTTGCTTGCGGTGTAAAGCACGTCGCCCCGCGCGATCTCGGCAGCGATCGAAGTGATGTTGACGATCCGGCCATAGCCGCGCGCCTGCATCAGTACAGCAGCCCGGCGGGCAAGGTCGAACGGGGCGACGAGATTGGCTTCGAGCATGGCACGCAGATCCGCCCGTCCCAGCTCGCCAAGCGCGCGGCGATCCCGCTGCCCGACATTGTTGACGAGGATATCGAGCCCGCCTGCGTTCTCAAATCTGGCAAACGCCTGCTCGGTTGCCGCGTCGTCGGTGATGTCAAAGGTGAGCGCTTCCGCCTTGTCACCGATGCGCCGTGCCGCCTGTTCGAGCGCCTCCGAATCACGCCCGTTGAGCCAGACCTGTGCGCCGCCCTCCGCCAGCCGTCGCGCAATTTCGAAGCCAAGCCCTCGCGCCGCACCAGTCACCAGCGCGATTCGTCCCTCCAATTGTCCAGTCATGTCAGTCTTCGTAGATCATCTTGACCGTCATGCCACCATCGACGTTGATCGTCTGCCCGGTCACGAACCCGGCACTCACCAGCCATTCCACTGCTCCGGCAATATCCTCGGGCCTGCCGACGCGACCGGCGGGGTGTTGCTTGCGGTCGCGCGGGCGATGAGCGGGATTGCTGCGATCGGCCTGTTTCTGCCACGGCCCGGTTTCGATCCAGCCGGGACGCACGGCGTTGACGCGAATGTCCGGACCAAGCGAAACGGCCATCGCGCGGGTCAGGGCATCGAGCCCGCCCTTCGCCGCCGAATAGGCATAGGTGTCCGGCTCGCTCATCATGGCGCGGGTCGAGGATATATTGATCACATTGGCCTGTTCGCCCTTGCGCAGCAGCGGCAGCGCGGCGCGCGTGCACAAGAAAGCCGCCGTAAGGCTTGCATCGATCCAGCCCTGCCATGTCTCGAGCGTCAGGTCTTCAAGCGGCCCGCAGTAAGGATCGGCAATGCCAGCGTTGTTGACCAGAACGTCCAGCGCGCGATTATCCAGCCAGTCGCCGATTTGCTTGAACGCCGCCTCGACCTGGCGCTCGTTCCCGACATCGCATTCTATTAGAAGTGCCGAAGACTCCGGCAAGGCAACGCGCAATTCGTCCAACGCTTCGGCATCCTTGTCCAGCCCGACAACACGCCAGCCAAGCCCATGGAAATGCATCAGCACGGCGCGCCCGATACCGGCGCCCGCCCCCGTCACGATCAGCGATTTTGTTTCGTCCATGCTCTGGTGAACGCAAAAGGCGGCAAGCCGTGCCCGAATGCGGAACCTGTTCGCCGGCCGATCCGTCTCACAGGCAGGCAAAGGAGCATTTTCCATGCAGAGATTTGAAGGTCAGCGTTTTCTTATCACCGGCGGAACATCGGGTATCGGCCTGGCAACGGCCAAGCGTTTGAGCGAAGAAGGGGCGTCCGTCCTGCTGACCGGTCGGAGCGAAAAGCACATCGAAACGACGCAGAAGGAACTGCCGACAGCGACCGTCGTCACCAACGACGCCTCGGATCCTGCCGCGGTCGATGCGTTGGTCGAACAGGTTCGGGATTTTGCCCCGGATGGACTAGATGGCGCCTTCCTCAACGCGGGGATCGGTACTTTCGCCGGAATCGAATCGATCGAACAAGACGAACTTGAGCGACTTTGGGCGGTAGATCTGCGCGCGCCGTTTCTTCAGGCCGCCAAACTCGGCGAGCGGCTCAAAGATGGCGCATCCTTGCTGCTGATCGGATCGGGATCGGTCGGCGGCGGACGGGCGGACATGGCCGCCTATTCGATGATGAAGGCGGGCGTTCGCCAACTGACCCGCTCGCTCGCCACGCAGTATGCGCCGCGCGGGATCACGGTGAACACGCTGACACCGGGCGCGACCGACACCGGCTTTCACTCAGGTGGCGGGATGAGCGACGACGAGATCGAGCAATATCATGAAAAAGTCGCCAAGTCCGTTCCCCTTGGCCGGGTGGGTAAGCCCGAAGACGTAGCCGCGGCCGCCGCATTCCTCATGTCCAGCGATGCCGCCTACATCACCGGCACCGAGCTGCGTGTCGACGGTGGCCTGACGATGGCCTGATACGCAAGGTCAGTGGTCGTGGTGGTGGTGCGCGCTGGCCGCGCCCATCGCCTCGAGCACATCTTCCAGCCTGGCCGGATCGCCCAGCGCAATCACCCGGCCATCGCTTTCCGCATCGAGCGGATGCCCCTGCCAGTCGGACATCGTTCCGCCCGCACCCTCGACCACCGGCACCAGCGCAGCGAAATCGTAGAGCTTGAGGCCAGCCTCGCACACGATATCGACATGGCCGCCCGACAGCAGGCCGTAATTATAGCAATCGCCGCCCCAGATGATCTTCTTCTCGGCAACCGAACCGGCGAGGCCCATGAAGGCGTCGATTTCGTCGCCAGTGAACAAATTGGGGCTGGTGGTGCCGAGCACCGCATCCTCCAGCGTACGGCATGTTCGCACCCGTACAGGTTTGCCGTTGAAGGTCGTCCCCTCGCCGATCCGCCCCACCCAGCGCTCTTTCAGGATCGGCTGGTCGATCACGCCCACCACCGGCCAGCCGCTCTCAACCAGCGCGATCAGCGTACCGAAGATCGGTCGCCCGGCGATGAAGCTGGTGGTGCCGTCGATCGGATCGATTATCCATTGCCGCTCGCTGCCCTCGCGAACCGCGCCGTATTCTTCGCCGACGATTCCGTCGCCGGGGCGCTCAGCGTCCAATATCGCCCGCATCGCCGCCTCCGCCGCGCGGTCGGCCTCGGTCACGAAGCTGCGGTCGGCTTTTCGTTCTTCAGACCATTGTCCGCGAAACAGGGGACGGATGGCTTCGCCTGCGGCATCGGCGAGGCGGTTGGCGAGGATGACGTCTGACGAATCCGGCATGGGCAGCGCGCTACACCTTCCTTGCGGCTTGTGCTATGCTTCGCAGATAGCCGGGGGTCGCGTGGGTTCGCATCGCCGGTAGAGGGACCGGTGACAGTGGACGAAGGCGATGGACTGACGCCTCTGACGGGTGCAACGCGTGCAGGCTTGCCGCTCGCATTCAGTCGTGCGCCCTGCACGCGCCTTCGACCCTGGATTGCAAGGATGGGGGTAACCCAGATCGATCTGCCCGAAGGGCAGGCAGTCGGGGGCACTATTCTGTCGGAGAGTGCCGCACTGCGGATTCTGTTTGGCAGCAACTGGTCGGCTGTTACCCGCGATGGATCGCAGCAGTTCGAACCTGGTAGCCGGGGGATGACCTTGCTGTTCGGCCCGCACTCGCATGCCATGCGCGTCAATGTCAGTGGCAGTTTCTCGGTTGTCACGATCAACTTCACTGCGGGAGCGATGGCGGCGCTCGGTGGCCCTGAACCTTGCGGGATCCTCGATAGGATCATCGATTACGATGCCCACGTCGGACACGGAAGATTGTCCGATAGGCTCCATTCAGTCGAAGGCGTCGATAACTGGCTCGATGCGATAGAGCGCGAATATCTGAAGTTTGTTGAACACACTGCGCCGTCGCAGCCCGCTCAGCTCATTACACATTTCGAAAACGCGATGCTGGGAGACCCGACGTTTGTCTTGCGCGATTTCGCAGCCGCCCATTCGGTCAGCCAGCGCACGCTCGAACGCATAGTTCGACGGGAAATGGGAGTAACCCCCGGCCTTGCCCTCCGGCGCGCCCGTGCTCTCGACATGGCCGCAGTGCTGCTTGGGGTGGCGATCAAAGAGGAGGAACCCGAATTGCGGCTGCGCTATTTCGACCAATCCCATCTGATTCGCGAGATGCGCCATTTCTTCGACCTGACCCCACGACAGTTCGTCGAGAAGGATCATCCGTTGCTGCGGATCGGAGTGGAAATGCGCCAGGTCCGCCGGATCGAGCTGCTTGAAAATATCGCAAGCGGCGAACTTATTCCCTGGCGGGACCCCATGGCCGAACCTCGCCCGCAGCGGCCCGCGCGAAAGCTCAGTCGAACAGCGAGCTGACCGAGCTCTCGTCCGCAATCCGCCGCACGGCCTCGCCGATCAGCGGCGCGATGGTCAGGATACGGATGCGCTTCGAATCAAGCGCGGCATCGGTCGGGCGGATCGAGTCCGTGATCACTAGCTCTTTCAGCGCCGAGCCATCGACGCGGGCGACCGCGCCACCCGACAGCACGCCATGAGTAATGTAGGCGGCGACGCTCTTCGCACCATTGTCGAGCAATGCCTGAGCGGCGTTGCACAATGTGCCGCCCGAATCGATGATGTCGTCGATCAGGATGCAGTGGCGTCCCGAGACATCGCCGATGATGTTCATCACTTCCGATTCGCCCGGCCGGTCGCGGCGCTTGTCGACGATCGCCAGCGGCGCGTTGTCCAGCCGCTTGGCCAGCGATCGCGCGCGGACCACACCGCCCACGTCGGGCGAGACGACCATCAAATCCTGATCGCCGTAGCGCGCCTGAATATCCGCGGCCATCACCGGAGCGGCGAAGAGGTTGTCGGTCGGGATATCGAAGAATCCCTGGATCTGCCCGGCGTGCAGGTCGACCGCCAGAACGCGGTCCGCACCCGCCTGAGTAATGATATTGGCAACCAGCTTGGCCGAAATCGGGGTGCGCGGGCCGGGTTTGCGGTCCTGTCTGGCATAGCCAAAATAGGGCACCACGGCGGTAATGCGCCGGGCCGATGCGCGTCTGAGCGCATCGATACAGATCAGCAGCTCCATCAGATTGTCGTTCGCCGGGAAACTGGTCGACTGGACCAGGAAGACATCCTCGCCGCGCACGTTCTCGTGAATCTCGACGAAGATTTCCTCGTCGGCAAAGCGACGCACGCTGGCATCGGTTAGTGGCATCTCAAGATAGCCTGCGATCGCACGCGCAAGCGGCAGGTTCGAGTTGGCGGCCATGATCTTCATGCAGCGAATCCCCGTCAGCGGCTGTGCCCACCGCCTAGCCGAGCGTCATGCGATTGCAACATGGGAGTCGCGGATTTGCCCCGTGTAGAGCAATTCTCCGCTGGAATTAATTCGCCCGGTGCTCGCCCTTGATCCAGCGCGTGCCCTTGTTCGAGTGCGCAGGACCGTCGCGCGCGCCATTGGCGCTGTCCCTTTCAGCGATTACTTCGCCTGATGCTCGCCCTTGATCCAGCGCACGGTGCGGCTGGAAGCGCGCATCACCACGCTCTCGGTGGTCATGCGCCCGTCGCGCAGATATTTGACGCCGTCGAGCAGCGAGCCCGAGGTGACCCCTGTCGCGGCGAAGATGCAATCGCCCTTGACCAGATCCTCACGCTTGTAGATCTTGTCGAGATCTTCGACGCCCCATTTGCGGGCACGAGCCTTCTCATCCTCGTTGCGGAACACCAGCCGGCCATTGAATTGTCCGCCGACGCAGGTCAGCGCGGCCGCCGCCAGAACGCCTTCGGGCGCACCGCCGGTCCCCATATACATGTCGATGGTCGTGTCGGGATCGGTCGTAGCGATCACCCCGGCGACATCGCCATCGCCGATCAGCACGACGCCGCAGCCCAGCTCGCGCAGTTCGGCGATCAGCGCGGAATGACGCGGGCGGTCGAGCACGCAGATGATAAGGTCGCCCGGCGCAACGCCCTTCGCCTCCGCCACGGCACGCACATTCTCTGTCGGGGTCTTGGCTAGGTCGATGATACCCTCGGGATAGCCGGGTCCGACCGCAAGCTTTTCCATGTAGACGTCGGGCGCGTGGAGTAGGTTGCCTTCAGCGGCGGCGGCCAGCACCGCCAACGCATTGGGCCCGGCCTTGGCGGTGATAGTCGTGCCCTCGAGCGGGTCGAGCGCAATGTCGATCTTGGGGCCCGTTCCCGGCGCGCCGCCAACCTTTTCGCCGATGAACAGCATGGGCGCCTCGTCGCGCTCGCCTTCGCCGATCACCACGGTGCCATCCATCTCCAGCGTATCGAATGCCCGGCGCATCGCTTCGACGGCAGCGGCGTCGGCAGCCTTTTCGTCCCCACGCCCGATCAGCTTGGATGCGGCAATCGCTGCGGCCTCGGTCACACGGACCATTTCCAACACGAGAATGCGATCAAGTGGGTTGTCGGCAGGTGAATTCATAACCAGTTCACTCTCGAAATTGCGATTGCCACTAAGCGGTTGGCCGCGCCGATAGCCGGAGGAGATACACAATGTCGAGCCGCCAATGGCGCAGTGTCCTGTTTCTGCTCGTCGGCACACTCATCTTTTTCACCTTGGCGACCCGCTCTTTCGCGCAGGATACGGCAAGCGGTGGAAACAGCAACGGCACACCGACCGCGCTCGGCGCGACGCAAAGCAGCCCGCCCCAGACGATAGATATCCTCGCACCACCGCCTCCGGGGCAGGAACTCGACTACCGGCGTTGCACGAAGGAGGAGGAAGCCGCCAAGATTTCCGGCGAAATCGTGGTCTGCCGCGCGCGCAAGGACGATTCTGACAATGCCTATTCGTCGAAGGAATCGGCGATGGACCGTTATGCTGCGGCCACAGCCTTTCGCGACGATCCGGCAACACCCGACCCATGCGGCCCCAATTGCGGGATATTCAGCGGCCCGGCAACAGTCAGCAATCTGTGCATTCCCGGCCTCGCCAAATGCCCGCCGCCACCCGCGTTGTTTATCGATGTGTCGGCGCTACCCAAAGCGCCTCCCGGCTCGGACGCCGATCGCATAGCTCACGGCTTGGCACCATTGGGCAAGGACGACGAAAGCCGCGCCAGAAAGGTCATTCAAAAACAACAGGAAAAAGCGCTCGACCTACCTTCTCCCGATGCCGTCGCCAAAAAATCCGATAGCAGCGGGGAGACGGATCAAGCCAAGGGGGCAGACAACACCAATCGATCACGCGCCAGCAACAGGGCGTCTAATCCCCCAGAATCGGCAGGACCAACGGGGCAGCGGTAAGGCTGGGTGAGCCGTCCAGCAATGCCAGGGCTTCGACCACGCAGCTTTCCGGACCCTCGTGGGTAACCATGGCGAGCAGCACCTCGCCGCCCTCCTCCTTCGCCCGGCCGCGTTGGATCAGGCTTTCGATCGACACCCCGGCATCGCGCATCGCCGCCGTAATCTCGGCCAGCACCCCCGGCCGGTCGGTAACGGTGAAACGAATATAGTCGCGGCCTGTCCGACCACCCGGATCGGCGCGATCCATGGCCGCCAGTTCGCCGACAGGTAGAGAGAAGGGAGGACCTGCTTCGCCGCGCGCCAGATCGATCAGATCAGCGACGATCGCGCTGGCAGTCGGTCCGGCGCCTGCGCCTGCCCCTTGGAACAGCAGGCGGCCCACGAAATTCCCCTCCGCCACAACCGCATTGGTCGGGCCCGACACATTGGCCAGCGGATGATCGAACGGGACGAGACAGGGACGCACCCTCTGCAACAAAGCCGGCGTGTCGCCATCTCCGTCTGCCTCATCGCAATCGGCAACGCCTACGAGCCGGATGACGAAGCCGAGCGCCTTGGCCTGCGCGATGTCGGCGGCGCGCACCTGGGTAATGCCGGTGATCGCCACACCATCGAAATCGACCTTCGCACCAAACCCGATCGCGGCAAGAATCGCCAGTTTGTGGGCAGCATCCACCCCTTCGATATCGAAGCTGGGATCGGCTTCGGCAAAGCCCAGTTCCTGTGCTTCGGCCAGCGCATCGGCAAAATCCGCGCCTGTGCTCTCCATTCTCGTGAGCACGTAATTGCAGGTTCCGTTGAGTATCCCATAGATACGATCTATCGAATTGGCCGCCGCGCCTTCACGCAAACCCTTGATAACCGGAATGCCGCCCGCGACGGCCGCTTCGAAGCGCAGCGCAGCGCCGTTTTGCGCCGCCTTATCGGCCAGCGACAGGCCATGATGGGCAATCATCGCCTTGTTCGCCGTGACTAGCCCCTTGCCCGCACTCAGCGTTGCTCCGGCGAGTTCCAGTGCTGGACCGTCGGCACCTCCGGCCGCCTCGATCACAACATCGACATCGTCGCGCTCTGGCAACTTCGCCATATTGTCTTCAAAAGCGAATGCGGACAGATCGACCCCGCGATCGCGCGTTCGGTCGCGAGCGCTGACCGCCGTGATCTGCAGCGGTCGCCCGGCCCGAGCCTCGATCAATACACGGTTGGAATCGAGCAAGCGAATCACACCGCAGCCGACCGTCCCCAGTCCAGCGAGTCCGATCCGCAAGGGTTGCTGCGCCCCATTCATGCCATTGTCTGCCGCGTTGTCGTCCATTCCCGCCGCCTAGCGCACAGCAGGGATCGGATGGAATGATTTTGTCTTGGGCGCGCCCTAGCCGCGGTTGCGCTTGCAGGGGCCAAGCTGGTCCAGCACGAAACTGTAATCCGCTTGCGCTTGCGCGCGATCCTTGGAGTCCTGCGCAAGATTAGCGCTATCGGGCAGGGTCCGTGGCAATCCGCAGGCGAGACGGTACCATTCGAGCGTATCGGGCTCGGCAGGCTTCGCCGACTGGTCGACCAGTTCGGTCCAGGACACGCCCCAATGCGGCGCCATGTTCGGCCTACGCACGATGCTGAGCGCAGCGGGATCGCCATCCGCCGTGTTCAGGAAGATCTGCGTATCCGATTCGCCGGTCAGATTGCCCGGCGTCGACAGCGCATCGCGCACTCCGGTGATCGCCGGTGGCGGATTGGACGCGGCGAAGGCCGCGAGAATCGGTTTCAGCCTTTCAGCCAATACCGGTGACCACAGCAGTTGCGCATCAGGCTTGACCAATTGCACCTGATCCGGGTGTCCGGCGACCGGGCGCGCAAACAGAATCACCTCTTCCTTCTTGAGCTTGGGCGCCTTGCCTTTGGCATTGAGCGGAACGTCGACCAGATAATGCAGGGCCGCACCGATCGGCGCGTTACCCAGCAGCAAAGCCTCCGTCTGCGCTTCGATGTAAAGACGCGCATGGCCGGGAGCGACGTTCGGCGCGCGCTCCGGCGGGAGTGTGACCTGATGCAGAATTTGCGCATGGATGACCATCGGCGTGCCGTCGGCCAGCGTCGCCAGATCGGCATAGGTCAGCCCCGATGCCGTACTCGGGGTCTGGGCAAATAGGGGATTCGCCATCACGAGAGCGAATCCCGCAAGAGGGGCAAGAAACAGGCGATTTGCGTTCATGGCATACCTCGATCGTTGGCGGCGGCATTTCGGCGCATACAGCAAAGGCCGCAATTTCAGGCAAGTGCGTATGCTTGTGCAACTGAAACCCGGCTTAACCGATAAAGGGTTTGCTCGCGCTGCTCAGGATGGCTAAGGCATGCGGCGCGTATGGGTTGTTGATATAAAATTACCCGGCGTGGCCTTTTGGGCGATGTCTTCGGGAACCCGGACGGGGTATTGCACGTCTGGGTTAAGGTTGGTTTCGTTAAAGGGTTAACAGTTTACACCGGCGTCGCGGAAATTTTCCTGACGCCAGCGGAGTATCGCCGGGGTTGCCCGGCGTGTCGATGGAGTGATGCAACCGAATGGCTTATGCTGATCAACAAATGAGTGGCAATCGCATGGTAGCGATTGCCATTGTTGTCCTTATCCACATCGCTCTCGGTTACGCGCTCATCACCGGCCTTGCTATGGAGGCGGTGAAGAAGGCGGTCGAGAAGGTAACAACGGTCGATATCAAGGAGCCGCCGCCACCGCCGCCGCCGAGCGAACCGCCGCCACCGCCAAAGCCGGACACCGCTCCGCCGCCGCCGGTAGCTCCGCCGCCACCGATCAGTGTTGCCACAGCGCCGCCGCCGATCCAGACGCAGCAGACGATTCCGCCGCCAGCACCGCCGGCGATCCGGATTCCGCCGCCTGCTCCCGTCGCTCCTCCGGCGCCGCCACCGCCATCAAAAGCGCGTGGTGCCCAGTCGGAAGGCAATTGGGCGCAGCGTATCATCGACAACTACCCCTCGCGCGCCGTTCGCGAAGGCACCGAAGGTACCGTTGGCGTTTCCGTCGTGATCGGCACGAATGGCCGCGTCAGCAGCTGTTCTGTCACCAGCTCGAGCGGATCTTCGGTTCTGGATAGTGCCGCATGCGATGGAATGCAGCGCTATGCCCGGTTCAAACCTGCGCTTAATGCCGCTGGCGACCCGATCACCAGCAATTATTCCACCAGGATCGTATATCGGCTTCAATAATAACCTTAGCTTTCCGCCCCAAGGGACGGGGCAAAAGTACGGATTTAAAGAGGACTCTTCGCAATGACCATTGAACTTCTCGCTGCTGCCGGTTCGGCACCCCAGACCGACTTCGGCTTCATGTCCGCCATGGAGCAGGGCGGCATCATCTCGTGGGCCATTTTCAGCGTGCTCGCGATCATGTCGATCGGATCGTTCTACATTCTGTTCAGCAAGCTGTTCGAACAGCAGAAAATCCTGAACCAGTACCGCACCGTGCGCGCCCAGTTCTGGCGCGCCGGCACGCTCAAGGAGGGCGCTTCCAAGCTGGACAAGAACAGCGCATGGCGCCAGCTCGTCGACGATGCCAACATGGCCGAAGACCAGCACCAGAAGATGGGCGACAGCCTTGAAGCGCATGACTGGTTGCACGGTTCGCTCGCCCGTTCGGAAGCCTCGATCAACTCGAAGCTCGCCGGCGGCCTGCCGTTCCTCGCAACGGTCGGCGCGACCGCACCGTTCGTTGGTCTGATGGGTACGGTTATCGGCATCTATCGCGCGCTGATCGGCATCGGCATGTCCGGTACCGCCTCACTCGACAAGGTTGCCGGTCCGGTCGGTGAAGCACTGATCATGACCGCCATCGGTCTGATCGTGGCGGTTCCCGCGGTGCTTGCCTACAACTGGCTGCAGGCACGTAACCGTCGTATCGCCGAGCTGCTGTCGGGCTTTGCCACCGACCTGCTCGCCAACATCAGCTCGAAGGGCCAGGTCAAGCCTGCAGCCGTGGCTGCCGCTCCGGCACGCACCGCAGCTCCGGCTGCTACCAAGCCCGCCACTTCGACGACCACGACCACGACGACCAAGCGCTGATCTCGGTTCCGGGCGCCGCGCACGGCGCGACGCCCGGATGAGACATATGAGTTCAGAAGCGAAGAAACGGATAGGATAAACCATGGCGATTTCGACGGGCGGAGGCGGCAGCGACACGCCGATGTCGGACATCAATACCACGCCGCTCGTGGACGTGATGCTGGTGCTTCTCATCATCTTTCTGATTGCCGTTCCGGTGGCGATCCAGACGATCGACAAGCTCCATATTCCGATCATCAAATCGACGCCGTCCAAGGACAAGGTCGAGAACCTGCTGCTGACGGTGAGCACCACCGACGCCGCAGGCCGCAGTGCCGGGCAACCCGGATTCGAGGGTGCAACCCGTACGGGTCAGTGCCGGGTGTATTTCAACAACATCACTCCGGTCGATTCGCAGGAACTGTACGACAAGGCGTTCAAGCGCCTCGACGATATCGTTCAGCGCGCCGGCGGACCCGAAGCGATCAAGGCCGATCCGGACAAGATCCCCGAAGTGTTCATTCGCGGTGACGTGAATGCGCCGTGGTCCTGTGTCGCCGGGGCGATCTACAACGTGCAGGCTGCGGGCTATCCCACGGTCGGCTTCATTTCCAACCCGGTCGACCCGAACGGCTGATCGGCCGCCAGACGCAATAATTCAGGAGTAACCCACCATGGCAATGTCAGGCGGCAAGGACGATGGCAGCCCGATGATGGAGATGAACACGACGCCGCTCATCGACGTCATGCTCGTGCTGCTCATCATGTTCATCATCACCATTCCGGTCGCGACCAACTCGATCAATATCGATCTTCCGGTCCCGAACCCGGCGCAGAATATTACGGTCGAGCCGGTCAAGAACAAGCTGGTCATTACCCAGGCCAACGAGATCCTGTGGAACGGCAACACCATCGACGAAGGTCAGTTGGTCACGCTGTTGCAGGAATCGGCGGCGATGAACCCCGAGCCGGAACTCCAGTTCCAGCCCGAAGCGTTGGCGAGTTACGATTTGTCAGCCAAGGTGCTCAATATCATCAAGAGCTCAGGGGTGACCAAATTCGGTTTCGTCGGGAACGAACAATATCGGACTTTCGGCAAGGCCGGCTAATCCGGGTCTTCCCGACAGAAGATGCAAAAGGGGCGGAGCGATCCGCCCCTTTTTTTGTGCCCGATTGAAGGTCTTTGTAGTCTCGTTACGGTATGTTATGATGTAACCAAATTGGGGAGAGCAAGCATGGCCAAAGCAATACCCGCGCCGCTGAGCGAGATGAACACAACCCCGCTGATCGATGTCATGCTGGTGTTGCTCATCATGTTTGTAATCACCATTCCTGCGGCCACCGACGCCCTTCAGATCGACCTGCCGGTAAATTGTGCCGACTGCCCTGCCCCCGATGCCACGAAGAACAAGGTCATCATCGACGCCGCCGACATAGTCCATTGGAACGGCACGCCGGTAAACCAGTCGCAGCTAAGCCTGTTGCTTTCCGAAACCCGGCGCATGCCGGTCGAACCGGAATTGCAATTGGAACCCGCCGCCCGGGCAGGGTATGATACGACCGCGAAAACCCTTTCCACGATCAAAGCAAGCGGCATCACCAAATTCGGCTTCGTCGGCAACGAGCAATACCGCGTCTTCGGCAAGAAGCCGGATTAGGCCGGATCGGCCAATCACATGGCACAGCGTTTATCCGCTCGTTTCCGATCTCCTGCGCTCTGACGCGGCGACCTGCCCTTACGGCTTGCTCATTATCCTCTGTTCGGGCGTCGGTGGCTTGCGCCCCATCTCGCGATCGTAAAGCACCGCACTGACCAGCGCGACCATCACCACCAGCGCCGCAAAACCTCCGAGTCCGAAAGCCAACGCACGATTGGCGCGTGGCATAGTCGCGGCACGCCCCGTAGCGTGTGCTTCAGCTGTGCCCATCCGCACCCGGCGATCATCGGCGCGCTGTTCCTCCGTGCCCCAGCGATGCAGGATCAATATAATCGAGATGGCGAACATCATCGCTCCGGGGATCCACATGATAAGCCCGCCGATCTGCTCGTCGATTACCGGGCGCATTCCCAGCATTCGCCCCATCACGTCATAGGCATTGTAAATCGGCGCGGACTTGAACGCGAGATAGGCGCCGAGCAGGATATTGCCCATCGCCGCGCACCAGAACATGACCAACCGCGTGCCCAGTCTCGCCCCGGCAGGCGCCGGTCTGGGATCGAAAATCGCGAAGAAGAAGAACAGGCCGGTCACCAGGAGGCTGACGTGCCACATATAATGGATCGGTTCATCGAGGATCGCGATGTCGTGAAAGCGTGGGATCATCCAGAACAGGCTTGTGCCTACGAACAGTAATGTGGCCACCAGCGGGCTGGCGAAAAACCCAAACACGCGACGCACTCCGCCACGTCCGGCCATTGGAGCGAACACGCCACGCCGCAACCAGTCGGGCATCCCTCGGATCAGTGTCGCCTGCGGCTGTGAGAGCAGCAGCAGCATCGGCCCGATCGAGCGCAGCAGCATGTGCTCCACCTGATGGATCGCAAAGACATGGTCGGCCAGCGGCTCAATCGGTGAAAGCAGCGCCAGAGAAAGCGCCACCAAACCGCCAAAGAACAGCGTATGCCGCCACCAGCGGCCCGGCGCTCCGCGACGGACACCGGAAATATAGAGCGCCGCAGCGATCAGTAACCCGGCGACGATCTCAGGCGGGAACTGCCACATGGCCATGATCGGTTCGCCGGGATGAATCTCGTCGCCGTGCGCCAGCGCGGCAGTCGAAAGGGCCAGCCATGGCGCAGCCAGCACGGCATAGGTCTTGCGAATAATGGCGCGTATCCCCCGCGTCTGTTGGTTCTACCCTCCACCCGTGCCGCTATCAGATCACGGCACCGGCGGCCAGTCGCCTCAATCGCCAAGATTAGGCAGGTCGTCCACCCGCATCGCGGCGGCGGCCAGGCTTTCGGCTTCCAGCAGCAATTCATCGTCGACGCTACCCTGCGGCGTTGCCTCGCGCCCGATCATCACCATCACCGGCACCGCGAGCGGGCTGACCCGCTCGAGCGTGACATGCTCTAGTCGGCCCGCCGCCTCGTCGAGCAGATCGCCGAGGCGCGCGGCATCGGTCATGCGGGTGCGCGCATCGGCCCATGCAGCCTCCAGCAGCAAGTGATCGGGTTCGTATTTGCGCAGAACGTCGTAGATCAGATCGGTCGAGAAGGTCACCTGCTTGCCGGTCTTGCGCTTGCCCGGATGCTGGCGCTCGACCAAGCCGCCGATCACCGCCACCTCTCGGAACGCGCGCCGCAGCAAATAGCTGCCCTGCACCCAGTCGATGAATTCATCCTGCAAGATATCGGGCGAGAGCAAGGGCGCGGGATCGGTCACCGGCTTCAGCCCCCACACGGCAAGACTGTAGTCATTCGCGACGAAGCCGCCCGGCATCAGACCGCGATCCTCCATCCGCTTGGTGATCAGCATCCCAAGGCTCTGGTTCGCGTTCCAGCCGATGAAAGTGTAGTAGACGGTGTACTGGCGCTTGGCGTGCGGGAAGCTTTCCACCAGCAGGCTATCCGGTCCCGGCAAACGGCTGCGCCAGTCCTGCACTTCCAGCCATTCCCGCACATCGTCCGGGAAGCGCGCCCATCCCGCGCGGTCGACCAGCATGGCGCGCACCCGTCCGGCGAGATGGGTGGTGAGCGGTAAGCGTTGCCCGCCATAGGAAGGAATGGTCGCGCTGGTCTTGGCCGCGCGGACCAGCACTTCCATGTCTTGCAATTTGACCACTTCGAGGCTCATCCCAGCAAAGGCGAAGGTGTCGCCCGGTGAGAGCGCAGCAGCGAAACGCTCCTCGACCTTGCCGAGACTGCGCCCACCGCGGCCGCGCCCGGCAGCGATGCGCACCTCGAGCATTTCGGAATCGACGATGATCCCGGCGTTCATCCGGTGGCGCGCGGCCTGTTCGGGGTGGGTCAGCCGCCATGTCCCGTCATTGTCGCGGGTGATGCGTTTGAACTTGTCATACGCCCGCAGCGCGTAGCCGCCGTTCTCCACGAAGGAGAGCACTCGGGTCCAAACCTCGTCATCGATCCATGAATAGGCGAAAGTCGAACGAATCTCGGAGAGCAACGCGTCCTCCTGAAACGCTCCTGCGCAGGCGCAGCCCATCACATGCTGGGCAAGAACATCGAGACCTCCGGGGCGGAAATCCTCGCCATCGCGCTGGCCTTCGTCGACCGCATCCTTGGCCGCGGTCGCCTCGAGGAATTCGAAGCGGTTGCCCGGCACCAGCAGCGCTCGGCTCGGCTGGTCGAGCCGGTGGTTGGCGCGTCCGATGCGCTGGAGCAGGCGGCTCGATCCCTTGGGGGCGCCCATCTGCACCACCAGATCGATATCCCCCCAGTCGACCCCGAGATCGAGGCTGGCAGTGGCCACCAGCGCGCGTAATTCCCCGCGCGCCATCGCCCCTTCGACCTTGCGCCGCGCTTCCTTGCTCAGCGAGCCATGGTGGATACCGATCGGCAGGGTGTCCTCGTTGACCTCCCACAGCTTCTGGAAGATGAATTCGGCGAGGAAGCGCGTGTTGGTGAAGATCAGCGTCGTGCGATTGTCGCGGATGCGCTGATAGAGCTGAGGCACCGCCCAGGTCGCGGCATGGCCGCCCCAGGGCACGCGCTGCTCCTCAGGCAAAAGGATTTCGACCTCGGCCGGGGCGCCCTGCTCGCCCGCAACCAGTTCCACAGTATCCACATCGCCCCAAGGGGCCAGCCATGCGCGAAACGCCTCCGGGTCGGCTACGGTGGCCGACAAGGCCGCGCGCTGCATCTGCGGAGCGATCGCCTGCAGGCGGCTGAGCGCAAGCGCCAGAAGGTCGCCGCGCTTGCCGGTGGCAAAGGCGTGGATTTCATCGATCACGACGCGCTTCAGACCGGCGAACATCGCGAAGCTGTCGGGATAGGACAGCAGCAGCGAGAGGCTTTCGGGTGTGGTCATCAGCACATGCGGCGGGCGGCTGCGCTGGCGCTTCTTGCGGTCCGAAGGCGTGTCACCGCTGCGCGTTTCGACCCGTATTGGTAAGCCCATATCCTCGATCGGGGCGATCAGATTGCGCTGCACGTCATGCGCCAGCGCCTTGAGCGGCGAGATATAGAGCGTGTGGAGGCTGTCCGGCGGAGGCTCGCCCGCAAGCCGGGTCGGCGTGAAATCGGCGAGCGTCGGCAGGAAGCCCGCGAGTGTCTTGCCTGCCCCCGTGTCGGCCACCAGCAGTGCGTGATGACCGGCATCGGCGGCGGTAAGCATGTCCCGCTGATGACTGCGCACGCGCCAGTCCCGCCCGGAAAACCAGGCAAGAATTTCCGGCGGAACGTCGTCCTGATTCATAGTCCTCTATCTTGACCGGAATTGCCGAGCGCCGCCACTGTCGTCGCAACTTTCGCCAGAGCCGTTGTATTGCTCGGGATTGAAAGAAAATGTCTACTTATTTCAGTGGCTTCTAACGCGCCAAAGCGCCTTTATCATAAGCCGACAAGTGCAACGTCTGCCCGCGACGATCGTTTCATAGCCACAAGCCCGCAAACGGGCGATATCGCTATCCGATCCGCCGCAGGCTGCCGGGCAATTCGGATGTCAACATAGTGCAGCTGCAGGAGACCATCATGGCAAATCGCTACAGATATTCGCAGGATTCGGAATACGAACGCAACGCGCGCCGCGGCAACCGCCAGGCTGAACAGTTCGAAGCCCAATCCGATTACCAGTACGGTGACGATCGCTATACGGGTCGCCAGCCACGCCGCGATGACAATTGGCGCGGACGTCAGAACCGTGATCGGGACAATGGGCTGATCCATTCCGACAGCAGCTATCGCGAAGATTACCGCCCGCTCGACGATTACGATCTGGCGTCTTTCGGGTCACAGTCCCGCTATGAGGAGCTTGGCTCGACCCATAATTACTTCCGCCCTGATGATTTCGGCGGCGAGGATTACACCCGGGGAAGCCGTGGGTCCTATGGCATGGGACAACCCAGCCGCGGCTACGGTTTTCGTGGAGGTTCCGCCGCCGGCTATGGCGGAGCTGTGGGGCCTGATTACGCCTCAGATCGTTATGATACGCGCCGGAACTATGGCGAAGACCGTGGCTTCTTCGACCGCGCGAGTGACGAGGTCGCCAGCTGGTTCGGCGATCGAGACGCAGAACGCCGCCGCGAGATGGACCACAGCGGGCGAGGTCCGGCCAATTACGAACGCACGCCGGAACGTCTGCTCGAAGATGCCTGCGAGCGGTTGACCCATGATCCGCGCGTCGATGCGCGCAACATCAATGTCACCGCAACCGAGAGCGAGATCACGCTTGACGGAACGGTCGATAGCCGCGCCGCCAAACGCCGTGCCGAGGATTGCGTGCATGACATTTCAGGCGTGAAGCATGTGCAGAACAATCTGCGGATCGACGACAATTGGTCGATGCGCAGCGATCAGACCGAGTCCCGCCACGAAAGCTGATCAAGACTGCATGTCAAACGTGAAGAGCCCGGAGCGATCCGGGCTCTTTCCCTTTCGGCGGTTGAATAACTCGTCTCGAATTTAGTCGTCGCTGGCGTGATCCATGGTTGCCTTGTCGGCACGCGTCTTGGCCGCCGAGGCCATTCCCGCCTTAATCTGCGCCTGGCTCAGGCCTGTGAGCTTCCCGAGTTCCTGTCGCTCAGCCAAAGTCAATGAAGCATAACTGCGCGGAGCAGGGGTGTCGAACAGTGACTTTTCAATTTCTGTTTTCATTGGTGCCAATTGATCCATCATTTTTGGCAAACCTTTCATTGTGGCGGCCAGAATATGCGGATCACTTGCCAATACCACTGATCGCTGGGCGAAGGCCGTCCCAGAAGGAGTTGCGAAGAAAGCGCCAATATCGGCCAACTCCTTGTCGTCGAAATTGACCGCATAGGCTTCCGCCATGCCCTCGCGCATATCGGGCTCCATCACCGTCATCGCCTTGGTCAGCATCTTCTGAAACGACTCCATTGAACGTTGCTTTCGTTCCTGAGCCGAGGGATCGAGAATAGCTACCACCTGCTTCGCTTGTTCCTTGCTAAGACTAAGCGTGTCCGCATCCTGCCCCAGATCAGCAGCAACCTCTAGATCGGCCGCACCGTCGGCCATTTTCATCATCGGATCGAAATAGCGTTTGAACATTGTATTATAAATCTTGCTCATCGAACCGGGCGGCATGATTTGCATGATTAGCGCCCTTGCAGTCGGCATCCTTGCCTGTTGCGCGGGCGTTAGTGGCTCGGCTTTGAACATGTCGGACAGCGCCGACATCGCGGCGGCATCGTCATCCTTCTTGGGTGTGGCCGCAGCTGCGGGTTGCGCGCAAATCAAGCCCAAGGCCGCCCCACCGGCCAGCCACTTCTGCCATATCATCCCGAGTCTCCCTGTTTCAAATCCCGCTTTCAGTGCCCGACGCTCTCCCCGCGTTCGAGCCCTGACAGCTGCAATTGCTCGTCGATCTGTGCCACCAGCCGCTCGAGCCCCTCCTTGCTCTCGCTTTCGGCCCGCGCGACCAGCACGTCCTGCGTGTTCGAGGCGCGTAGCAGCCACCAGCCGTCATCGGTGCTCACGCGCACGCCGTCGGTTGCATCGACGTCCGCATCAGACTGTGCAACCCGCTCCTTGATCTCGTCGATAGCGGCGAACTTGCGACTTTCGTTGACCTGGAAACGCATTTCCGGCGTGTTGATCATGTCCGGCATCGCGCCACGCAGTTCGGTGACGGATTTACCCAGCCGCGCCGAGGCGGCGATCAGGCGCACCCCGGCATAAAGCGCGTCGTCATAGCCGTAATATTCGTCGGCAAAGAATACATGGCCGCTCATTTCCCCGGCGAGCGGGCTGCCCGTTTCCTTCATTTTGGACTTGATCAGCGAGTGGCCGGTCTTCCACATCAGCGGCGTGCCGCCATGCTTCGCGACGTCATCGAACAGCGCGCGGCTGGCCTTCACATCCGCGATGATCGTCGCGCCCGGGCGACGTGCGAGCAAATCTTCGGCATAGATCATCAGCAGCTGATCGCCCCAGATCACGCGCCCTTCGCCATCGATCGCGCCGATCCGGTCGCCATCGCCATCGAAGGCCACTCCGAAATCGAGGTTCTTCTCCGCGACCAGCACTTTCAGATCGGCGAGATTGGCTTCGACAGTGGGATCGGGATGATGATTGGGAAAATTGCCGTCAACTTCGGTATAGAGCTGATGGTGTTCGCCCGGCAGGCGCGCGGCCAGCAATTCGAGGGCCGGCCCCGCCGCGCCATTGCCCGCGTCCCAACCGACCTTGAGATCGGCGAGCGCGGCATGGTCGACCCCGGCCAGCCCTTCGAGCAGCCGGGCGATATAGGCGTCCATAATGTCGCGCGTCTCCACGCTGCCCGAACCATCGGACCATTCGCCCTTCGCCGCCCGCTCGCCGAGCCGGGTGATGTCCGCACCAAAGAACGGCCGTCCCTGGAATACCATTTTGAAGCCGTTGTAATTGGCGGGATTATGGCTGCCGGTTATCTGGATGCCGCCATCCGCCTGTTCGTCTGAGGACTCGGCGTAATAGAGCATCGGCGTCGGTCCCATGCCCACGCGCACGACGTCGCAGCCGCTCGCCGTCAGCCCTTCAACCAGCGCGTGTTCAAGCACTGGAGAGCTTACCCGCCCGTCGTAACCCACGGCCACCCGGCTCCCGCCGGCTTCGCGCAACATTGAGGCGAAAACGCGACCGATAGCGCGCGCATCGTCGGGGCCGAGCGTTTCTCCGATGATCCCCCGGATATCGTATTCGCGCAGCACGGTGGGGTGGAATTTATGGCTCATTCGAAGCAAGCTCCGTCTATCGGGGGTTCAAATTGGCGAGTAACAAATCGCGGGCGGTGTTGATCGCGGCAATGCGCGCGGTGCTGCCGCCGCGATCGGGATGCATCTTTGCCGCGAGTTTGCGATGCGCGGCGCGAATTTCGCCGGCATCGGCATTGGCTCGCACACCCAGCAGGCGACGCGCCCGCGCAAGTTCGCGGTTGCGCGGCGATGCGGTGGAAAGATAGTCCCACGGCCATGCGCCCATCACCCGGTGGAAGACCAGCGCGATCAATCCAGCCAGGATGAGCAGCTTGATCACGCGGCGGTGCTTTCGCGCTGGGCAAGGCCGGGCAGGTGCAGGGCTGCCACAAGTCCGCGCAGTTCCTGTCGCGCGACCAGATGGCTGGTTCCCAGATCGCCCAATTGCCCCTTGTCGAGCAGGGTCAGGCCAGACGGAAACAATTCGCGGTAGATCACACGCTCGGACAATCCCTTGGCGGTACGGAAACCCACGCGCTTGGCCATCTCGCCAAGCGCCTTCTCGATCCGCGCCATATTGCGCGCTTCGGTATAGCCGGTGCGGTTTCTCACCACCACCCAATCCATTTGGGGGCGTTGCTGTTCCAGCCCCGAGCGGCTGCGCTTGATCCGCGCTTCCCAGATCAGTTCTGCATAGAAGGACAATTTCTTCACCTTGAAGCTTTCGCCCTCCACCTGGCCGATGAGATCGAAGTCGACGAAGCTGTCGTTCATCGGTGTGACCAATGTGTCGGTTTCCGCCGCAGCGTGGCGGGCAAGCGCATCGTCGCGCCCCGGCGTGTCGATCACGATGAAGTCCGCGCCCGCTGCCTCTTTTGCAATCAGCGCCTCGAATGCCTCCGGGTCCAGCCCGTCGACTACATGGCTGCGCGCGCTCGGCAGGTCGATCCCGCGCTTCGTGGCGGTTTCCGACCGGTTCTCGAAATAGCGGTCCATGGTCCGCTGTCGGGCGTCGAGATCGAAGGCGACCACCGATTTGCCGCTCTTGGCCAGCGCCACGGCGACATGCACCGCAGTGGTCGATTTTCCCGTACCGCCTTTTTCATTGGCGAAAGTGATGCGATGGGGGCGCTTGCTGGACACGGGGCGAATTCAACTCTCTTTGTCTTGGTGAGGCCCCGGCCTGACGCTAGAGCAATGCCATTCGTCCCTAATCAAGGTGTTTCCCCCGTGCAAACCATCACCCGTCTCGCGATGTTGAGAAATGCCGTTGCCGATCTTCGTGACGGCGGCAAGACAGTCGCGCTCGTGCCGACCATGGGCGCATTGCACGAAGGCCACCTGACGCTGGTGCGGAAGGCGCGCGAGAAGGCCGACCATGTGGTCGCATCGATCTTCGTCAATCCGCGCCAATTCGGCCCGAAAGAGGATTTCGGCGCCTATCCGCGCCAGCTCGCTCGCGATCAGGCGCTGCTGGAAGAAGAAGGCGTCGCGCTGCTGTGGGCGCCCGAGCGCGATGAGGTCTATCCGGAAGGCTATGCTACCAATATTTCCGTCTCGGGCATCAGCGACGGGCTGTGCGGCGCAGATCGACCGGGGCATTTCGACGGAGTGGCGACGGTGGTCCTCAAGCTGTTCAACGAGGTCTTGCCCGACATGGCCTTCTTCGGTGAGAAGGACTGGCAGCAGCTCGCCGTGATCCGCCGCATGGCGCGCGACCTCGACCTGACCCGTCCGCATGCGGATGGCATCCATGGCGTGCCGATCGTGCGCGAGGCGGACGGGCTCGCGATGTCGAGCCGCAACGCCTATCTCTCACCCGAACAACGCGAGGCCGCGGCCAACCTGCCCCGCGCGATCGCTTCCGCTGTAGCGGCACTGAGCGGTGCCGACCGGGCCGCTCCTACACTGGAAACGCTACGCGCAGAACTCCTTGCGGGAGGGTTCGACTCGATCGATTATGCCGAGCTGCGCCATGGCAATACGCTCGCCTTGCTGGATCGCGCCCAAGCCCAGGCGCGCTTGTTCGTTGCCGCAAGGATCGGTGGCACACGGCTGATCGACAACTGGCCAGTCGAACGCTAGCCTTCAGGCTCGCACTGGCGCGCGGAACTCAGTCCGAGGAATCCAGCCTTGTTTCATGCCGCTCCGTCCATAGCGCAAGTCGCGCATCGGCACGCGCGCTCAACGGGTGGGGCAATGAGTGGGTCGGAAAAAATCGCGCCTCGAGCAATTCATGGCCGTTCGGCTGGGGTGCATCGGTTGTCACGCATGCGACCACATGCGAGGTGTGCGGGCACCCTGACAGGGTCTCCTCAATCGCGCCGATCAGGCGCAGGGCACTGGCGCGACACCCCACTTCCTCCATCAATTCGCGCGCGGCGGTGGCAAGATAATCCTCGCCACGGTGCGGCCCCCCTGCAGGAAAGGTCCATTCGTCGGGTCCATAGCTATGCCGCACAAGCAGCAGCCGCCCGTCGAGATCGCGGGCGATCATAGTCACGCCAACGATCGGCTTGCCCCGCATCTTACGCCAGCGATGACGCAGCAGATGGGCGAGCCGATAGGCGACGCGGAGCAGCGGAGTGGATAGCCTGGACATCGGGCTAATTGAAACAGGTGACCGGTTGGCTGGCGGCGCCAAGCAAACGGGCAATGGGAAGATCGCTCTCACCAGCAGCAGCGACATCGAACACGGCCCGTTTGTCGTCGCCGCGAATGACGAACACGATCTCACCGCTCGCCAGCAGTGCGGGCAATGTCAGGGTGATCCGATCGAAAGGCGCTTCTGGTGGCAGCGGATCGGGCGTGAGGCGGATGATGCGGTACGCTTCGTCGACCTGCGGATCGGTGTTCGGGAACAGCGAAGCGATGTGTCCATCCCCGCCCATGCCAAGCCAGGCGAGGTCGAAATGCGGCACGTCTTCCATCTCACTGAGAGTTACCACTTCGGACCCGGCGGGTTCGAAAGCGGCCCGAAGTTTTCCGGTATTCGATGCAGGATGATCTTCCGGCACCAGCCGATCGTCGTTGGGCCAAACCACCAGCCGCTCCCAGGGCAGGTCCTGGGTGAGCAGTTTGGCGATAATCGGAAACGGCGTCGATCCGCCCGGCACGGTGATCGTCACCGGTCCATCAATCTCGCCGAATAGCGACGAAAGACGGGCGGCCAGCCAATCGGCCACCGCCCCGTCATTCGCATTGTCTATGATCTTCACAATTCGCATGCGTTGCGCGCATACCACAAATGTTAATGAAACCTAGTGATTCGTTGTAAATATTCGGTTATTTTCCTGTCTGACGCAAGAACCAGATGCGTTCCTCACACGAATCGATCCACTCATCGACCAATGCGCTGGTGGCAAAATCACTGGCCTGTTCGGACGCCTCCTTGAGTTCGACCAGCCGTTTGTGCAGCACCTCGTTATCGCCCTGCAGTTCCTTGACCATCGCATCGGGTCCGACAGTGGTCGAATCCTGGTCCTTGATCCGGCTATGTTTGGCTATCGAACCGATCGAAGTCAGCGTGTCGCCATCGTTCTTGCGTGCGCGCTCGGCAATGACGTCGACGGTCCCGAACAATTGCTGCGCCTGTTCGTCGAACATCAGGTGCAAGTCGCGAAAGCGTGGCCCAGCCACATGCCAGTGGAAGTTTTTGGTCTTGAGGTACAGCGCATAGGTATCGGCTAGCGTGCCGTTGAGCGCGTCGATCAAAGCGGTTTTCGAATTGTCGCCAGTCTTGGCCATGATTGTCTCCTGTCTCTTCTTTCACCTAATATACGCCATGAAGTTTGTTCGGTTGCACCGATTATTGTGATAATTTTGATCGTCGAATTCGATCATTAGATTATCCGCGTTCACCAATGGCTTGTCGATGCAGCGACACCATGCGACCACCAGCGAAACAGACGGATGGGAGATTAGCTATGGAATTGCGTGAAGGCATGGCCGCGGTGGTCACGGGCGGCGCATCGGGGCTCGGCAAGGCGAGCGCGGCAGCGCTTGCCGCAGCGGGGTTGAATGTGGCGATTTTCGACATCAACGAGGAAGCGGGACACGCCCATGCCGAAGCGATCGGCGGGAGCTTCCACCGGGTCGACATCACCGAAGAAGCATCGGTCGAGGAGGGTTTCGCCGCTGCCCGCGCCGCGCATGGCCAGGAACGCGTCACCGTCCACTGCGCAATGACCAGCAAGCGCGGCAAGACGCTGGGCTGGGACAAGGATACGCATCGCTACAAGCGCCTGCCGACCGAAGACTATGCCTTCGGAGCTGAGGGCATTCTCGTCGCCAGTTATCGCGTGGCGTCGATTTCGGCGCTGGGCATGGCCAATGCCGAGCCGCTGAACGAGGATGGCGAGCGCGGCTGCATCACGCTGACCGCCAGTGTCGCAGCGCAGGATGGGCAGATCGGGCAGGTGATCTACGGCAGTTGCAAGGCCGGGGTAAACGGGTTGGTGCTGCCGATGGCGCGCGACCTGATGGACCTCGGCATCCGCGTCAATTCGGTGATGCCAGGGATCTTTGCGACCCCGTTGATGCTGGGGATGAAGGACCGCAACCCGCAAATGTGGGACCAGCTCAACGCCAGCGTCCCCTTCCCCAAACGGCTCGGCAAGCCGGAAGAGTTCGCCTCTCTGATCTGCGAGATCGCGCGCAATTCCTACATCAACGGTCACCAGTTCCGTCTGGACGGCGCGATCCGCATGCCACCAAAATAGGAACTGTGTGAGCCCGCTATTGGGTGGCGCGTTTTTCTGCGAAATCGAGCCGCGCGGTCAGCGGATCGGTCTCGTGCCGCGCACCCTTGGCATCGATCATCTGCACGCTGGTGTCGGTCGCGTTCGCTTTCGGCCATGCGGGCACCCCACCTCCGCAATCGGGCGATCCGCATTTGGCGAAATTGACCCAATAGCGATGGGTCAGCGTCGCCACCGGCGCTTCCGCCGGAATCATCGGCACAGCACGCGCGGCGACCGTGTCGAACACATAGGGTATCTCGCTGGCGTGCGGGGCGCCGCCCACCCGCTTCGCCCAGTCGCCCGGCATCTGGTAGGCAAAGCGGTAGAGATAGACCGACTGGTGGGGCGCCAGAGCGCGGGCGATGGCGCGCGCGGGTTCGATCATCGCCGCATCGGCGCTGGCATCGGTGGCGACCTGAAAGCCGGGCTTCGTCCCGTTGGGATCGTAAAGCTTCATCGCCTCGGCCTTGTCCGGCCCGAAACCGTTGAACACCTTGGTTTTATCATCCGTGCCGGGAAACCCATCGGCCGAATTGGTTCCGATCATCACCGGCACGCGGGCATATAGCCCTGCCTCGGCACTGTCGACCGATTGGCCCAGCACCGTCCGCCCGTCTATCATCGGACCGGAATAATCGGGCTGGTCCATTTTCGAGAGCGAAAGGTCACCAGTAATCCGCTTTGCCGAAATCGCCCGCAACTGCGCCGCGTTGTCGCCCGGCGCGAAGCGATCGCCCGCCTTGGCACCTTGCGCCATGGTCGGGATCGGCACGACCCGATCGCGGCCACCGCCCGATTCGATGATCGCTTTGTCGAACAACCCACGCGCGAGCGGGCTTTGCAGCAATGTGTTCACCGACATGCCGCCCGCGCTTTCCCCGAACACGGTCACATTGTTCGGATCACCCCCGAAAGCGGCGATGTTCCTTTGCACCCATTTGAGCGCGGCGATCTGGTCCAGAAAGCCGAAATTGCCGCCGAACCCTTCCTTTTCCAGCCCCGGATGGGCAAAGAAGCCGAACCGACCGAGACGATAGTTGAAGCTGACGAACACTATCCCATCGCGCGCGAAATTCTTGCCCGAATAGACCGCCGGCGAGGTACCGCCATTGACGAAACCGCCGCCGTATATCCACACCATTACCGGCAGCTTTGCGCTCGGCTTCGTGCCCTTGGGCTGCCACACGTTGGCGTAGAGGCAATCCTCCTGCGGCGTAGTGCGGATTGGGGCTGCGTCCGGTGGGAACGGTGCCTGCGAGCAATCGGGTCCATAGGCGGTTGCAGCCTTTACCCCTGTCCAACGGGGTGCAGGCTGCGGTGCGCGCCAGCGGTTGGGTCCAATGGGCTTGGCGGCGTAGGGAATGCCCTTGAACGCCATGCTGGGACCGTCCGAAGCTCCTTGCAATACACCTTGGTCGATCCGGACCTGTTGAGCGTATACCGGAGCAATCGCCAGGGAGGCGAAAGCCAGCCCTAACAGTGGCTTGGTCAGAGTGCTGCGCATTGTGAAGCGTCCTGATTGTTGGTGTATTCGACCCGCGGCCTAGGCCCATTGGTGCCTGCCGTCGATAGTCAGCTCCAACTTGCAGCGCCAAAAACGAGCCGGGCGAACAATGTCGCCCGGCCCTAGTGCGGGTCGCCTGCTGAATCGCGTGGTTCGCGGGTGGTGCAAACCTCCCGTTCGACCGGCGTGATATCCCGACAAGCGAAACAAAGTCCTGATGGAAAGATGATGACCCGAATAATCGGTCGGGTGGCACACCGTAAGCAGCGCGGCGGCGGCCTCAGCCCATGCGCATGAACTGGTTGAACAATATCCAGATCGTACCCGCGACCATCAGCAGCACGATAAGCCCGGTGAACAGCACCAGTTGCAGATCGTCGCGGTGCGAACTGTCGAGATCGATGTGGAGGAAATAGCGGAAATGCCAGCCGATCTGGAGCAAGGCCAGTCCGCCCAATCCAAGCAAGAGCGCGCTGCGTCCCCAGGGCTGAAATATAGCGAGTACGAAGGCAATCACCGTCAACACGACCGCGCCGCCCAGCCCGATCACGGAATCGCGCAATTCCCGGCTGCGGCTTTCGTCTTCGCTCCGCGGAAGGTCGCGCTTGTCGCTCATGTGCTGGCTCCGAACAGGAAGACGAAGGTGACGATGGCGACCCAGACCACATCGAGCATATGCCAGAACAGCGCCAGCCGCATGATCCGCAGGCGCACCAGCTTCTTGAGCCTTGGCACTTTCATCTGCGGCCAGATCATTACCATCCACACGATCGCCGAAGCGACGTGGAGCATGTGCGTGCCGAGCAGCGCGTAATGCGCCGACAGGAAGCCGCTCACCTGCGGTACCTGCCCCTTGCCCGCCAGCGTGACGAAATCCTTGATCTCCATGCCGATGAACGCCGCGCCGAGCAGCTCGGTGACGATCAGCCAGCGTTTCAGCGCGCGCTGGTTGTCATCGTATTTGAGCGCGATCGAGGCGAGCGCGAAAGTGAAGCTGGAAGCCAGCAGCAGCGCAGTTTCGATGCCGGCGCTGGTGAGATCGGTGATCTGTCCGGGGGTCGGACCGCCAGCAATACCGTGGACGCTCATCGCGCCATAGGTCGCGAGCAGCAGCGTGAACAGCACCAGATCGCTCATCAGGAAGATCCAGAAGCCGAACATGATCGGCTCCGCCTCGAGATGCGCCTTGGGATCGGTGTGCTGGATGTTGATCCCGGGATGGAGTTTCTTGTCGCTGCTCATCGGATCGGCTCCGCCAGGCCGCGGTTGGCGGGCGCGTTCTCGGCGAAGCGATCGACCGGAGTCGCGGCGCGCGCGCGTTCGAGCCACTCCTCGGTGTGCTTGCGGACCAGCTCGGCGGGAAAGGTCTGCATCGGCTCGCCCTGCCAGCTGCGCAGCACGACTAGCGCCCACATCGCCACCAGCGAGACGATCGCTAGCCACCAGATGTACCAGGTCAGCGCAAAGGCGCAGACGAAGCCCGCTACACCGATCATCACCGGAATGCCGGTGTTGGCGGGCAGGCAGATATCCTCGTAATTCTCCGGGTCAGGCACATAGGGCTGACCGTCGCGCTTCATAGCGGTGAACGCCTCGGTCCCGTCGACTTGCGGGATACGGGCGAAATTCCATTCGGGTGGCGGCGCTGGGGACCACCATTCGAGGCTGTGGCCATCCCACGGATCGCCCACCGGCACGGCCAATTGCTCACGGCGGCGGATCGAGACGAACAATTGCACGCCCAGCGCAGCCAGTCCGGCGAGGATCATCCCAGCCCCCCCGAGCGCGATCATCAGATAGGGCGTGTACTGCGGATCAGTGAACATCGATGTCCGCCGCATCGCCCCCATCAGCCCCAGCGCATAGAGCGGCATGAAGGCGAGCAGGAACCCCCCCGACCACAGGAACCATGAAATCGTTCCCCACCGCTCGTCCAGCCGGAAGCCGAAAACCTTGGGGAACCAGTACATATAGCCCGCGATCAGCGCGAACAGCGTGCCGGGGATCAGCATATTGTGGAAGTGCGCGACGAGGAACAGCGAGTTGTGAACCGCGAAATCGACCGGCGCATTGGCCAGCAGCACGCCGGTCAGCCCGCCGACCACGAAGCAGAACAGGAAGGTGACCGCGAACAGCAGCGGCGGGGTAAAGCGGATGCGCCCGCGATACATCGTCAACAGCCAGTCATAGACCTTCACGCCCGTGGGAATGCCGATCAGCATGGTCGCGATCCCGAAGATCGCATTGACATCAGCCGACTGTCCCATGGTGAAAAAGTGGTGCAACCAGACGGTGAAGCTCAGCACCGCGATCGAGATCGTCGCCACCACCAGCGAGGTGTAGCCATAGAGCTTCTTGCCCGAAAACGTGCTGATCACTTCCGACCACACGCCGAAGGCGGGCAGGATCAGGATATAGACCTCCGGATGCCCGAACAGCCAGAACAGATTGGCGTAGAGCATCATGTTGCCGCCCGCGCCATTGGTGAAGAAATGGAATCCCGCATAGCGATCGAGCGCCAGCATCGCGGTCGCCACGGTCAGCGGCGGGAGCGCGAAGATCATCAGGATGCTCGTCGACAGCGCGGTCCAGCAGAACAGCGGCATCCGCATCAGATGCATCCCCGGCGCGCGTTCCTTGTAGAGCGTGACGGCGAAATTGATCCCCGTCAGCGTGGTGCCGATGCCGGTCAGCGTCAGCGCCCAGATCCAGTAATTCACCCCCTCCCCCGGAGAAAACGCCAGCTCGGTGAACGGGGGATAGCCGCTCCACCCGCCGGTCGAGAACTTCCCCACCACCAGGCTGGCGTTGACGATCATCGCGCCTGCCGCCGTCAGCCACAGCGAGGCGGCGTTGAGGAAGGGAAAGGTGAGGTCGCGCGCACCGATCTGAAGCGGCATCACGAAATTGATAAGGCCCGAAATGAATGGCATGACGACGAAGAAGATCATGATCGTGCCATGGGTCGAAAACAGCTCGCCAAAATGGTCCGCCCCGATCACCGGCGAACCGACATTGGCCATTGCCTGCTGGGTGCGCATCAGCCCCGCCTCGATCAGAGCGCGCACCAGCATCGCGGCGGCGAGCACGCAATACATCACCCCGATCTTCTTGTGGTCGAGCGAGGTCAGCCACTCGTTCCAGATCCACTTCCAGCGCTTTGTCACCGTCAGGATCACCGCCACCGCGATCGGCGCGAGGATAACCAGAGAGGCGGCGAAGGTAGCGATCAGGTCGGGCTTGGGCGGAAAATCGCTCCACCGCAGCGTGCCGAACAGCCAATAGGTCCAGTCCATCAATGCGCCCCCATTCCCTTGGCCGTGGTCATGACGCCTGGTGGTGGAAGCGAGGCAAGCGTGTCGCCCTCCGCGTGATATTTGGCGATGATGAGCTCGAATAAATGCGGCGCGGGCGCGCCGAACAGCATCGGTTTGGCGAGCTTCGATGGTTTCGCCAGCTGATCGTAGCGCGCCGCATCGAGCGCTGGACCGCTGCGTGCGCGGGCGATCCAGGCCGAAAACTGCGCCGGCCCCACAGCGCGATAGGTGAAATGCTGCTGATCGAAGCCCGTGCCGGTGTATTGCGTGTTCATGCCGCGATAATCGCCATTGCGGTTCGTGAGCAGGTGGAGCTGCGTGGTCATTCCCGCCATCGCATAGATCTGCCCGCCGAGGCGCGGGACGATCAGGCTCGCCATCGGGCCGTCCGCCGTGATCGACAGCGCCACCTCGCGGCCAGCAGGGACCACCAGCTGGCCCACGCTGGCAACCCCTTGGTCGGGGTAGATAAACAGCCATTTCCAGTCGAGCGCGACCGCTTGCACCACGATTGGCGGCTGGTCTGAAGCGGCAAGCGGGCGATAGGGATCGGCCTTGTGCGTGCTGTGCCACAGCACCACCCCCAGAACTGCAACGATCACCACGGGAATGCCCCAGATCAGGAACTCCATCGTCCGGCTGAAATCCCAGTCAGGGCGGTAGTCGCCCCTCCCGCCGCGCAGGCGATAGCGCCACAACACCCAGGGCAAGCCGATGAACAGCGGCACGATCACCAGCGCAACCAGGGCGGTGACGATCAGGAATTGCTGGCGTTGCAGGTCGGCTGCGGGACCGGCGGCGGCGAACAGGCCCTGCGCAGGCCATTGCGCGCAACCCGAAAGGGATAGAAGACTTGCCGCGCCCAGCAGGATTGTTGCCCCGCGCGCGCGCGTCATCCGCCGGTGACACTCATGTGCCGGGCAACGGCTGGTTCGGCCCGGTCGATATCGAATTCGTGCCGCTCCGGCTTGCCCGCAATCAGCCGGTCCAGTGCGTCATCGACAGCAGCGCGATGCCCCGAGCGCAGCAGGTCGCGCAGCTCGACCTTCTGATCGTGCCCAAGGCAGCCGTAGATCGTGCCGGTCGCGGTAATCCGCACCCGGTTGCAGCTGCTGCAAAAATTGGCGCTGAGCGGGGTGATGAAACCGACGCGCGTGCCGGTTTCGGCGACATCGCAATAGCGCGCCGGGCCTCCGGTGCGATGCAGCGAAGGGGTCAAGGTAAAATGTTGTTCCAGCATATCACGCGCAGCGGCGAGCGGGAGATAGGTATCGGATCGCTCGCCCTCGACCTCGCCAAGCGGCATGGTCTCGATCAGCGAGAGATCGCATCCCCGCTCACCCGCCCATGCCAGCATCGTGGGGATTTCGTGGTCGTTGACGCCCTTCATCGCAACCATGTTGATCTTGACCTGCATCCCGGCGGAGCGCGCCGCGCCGATCCCGGCAAACACTTCCTCGACCCTGCCCCCGCGCGTAATCTGCGCGAAACGCTCTGCATCGAGGGTGTCGAGGCTGACGTTGATCCGGCTGACCCCGGCCGAATAAAGTTCCACCGCCATATCCGGCAGGCGTGTGCCATTGGTGGTCAGCGTCAGTTCTTCCAGCCCAGCCTCGCGCAGCGCGCCGAGTTGGCGCGCGAGTTCGAGCACGCCGCGCCGCACCAGCGGCTCGCCACCGGTCAGGCGAATGCGCCGCACCCCGCGCGCGACCAGCAAACCGCCCAGTTCGGCCAACTCCTCGATCGTCAGAAGTTCGCGCTTGGGCAGGAACTCCATATGTTCCGCCATGCAGTAATGGCAGCGCAGATTGCAGCGGTCGGTGATCGACAGACGGACATAATCGATCCGACGGCCGAAACTGTCGGTCATGGGCTTCTCGGAAGGTCGGATAGCCGTGTCCACGGTGTCGGGGGCTAAACCCGCGTCGAGTTCATCGCAAGCCCACGACGCCACAGGGTTCGTCGGGCTGCTTGCACCATTTGCTCGCGCGCGCGTTACTGGCATGATGGATAAAGTCATGAAGTTACCGTCCCGCAACGACCTCCCCGTTCTTTCGTTCCGCAACGCGCGGATCGAGCGCACGGAGCGGCGGTTTGCCGAGGAAATGCCGGTTGCGCTCGAATACAATGGGTTCGGTTATGCGGTGATGATGGCGACACCGCGCGCGCTGGACGATTTCGCGCTGGGCTTCTCGCTCTCCGAAGGATTGATCGAGACGGCGGACGAGCTCGAATCGCTTGCCGAAGCACAGGTCGAGGGCGGACGCATCTTGCGCCTTGCCATCCCCGAAGAACGCATGACCCCCTTGCGCGAGCGGGTCCGACTTCGGTTGACCGAGGGCAGTTGTGGGCTGTGCGGACTGCAATCGATCGAGAACGTACTGCGTCCGCTCCCCCGGCTTACCGCGACGCCGCAGATCTCCGTCGCTGGTCTTGAAGCCGCACTTGCCGGGCTCGCAGAACACCAGCCTCTTGGCCGGGCAACCGGAGCCATGCATGCGGCCGCATTCTGTGCTTTCGATGGCGAAATTCTGGCTACGCGCGAGGACGTGGGACGGCACAATGCGCTCGACAAGCTGATCGGTCATCTTGCGCGCCAGCAAATCGACCCCGCAACCGGGTTCATGCTGCTGAGCGCGCGCTGCAGCTATGAGCTGGTCGACAAGACGGTGCGCGCGGGTTGCCCTGCACTGGCGACGATTTCCGCCCCCAGCGATCTGGCGGTGGCAAGGGCGCGCGAAGCTGGACTGACACTGCTGGCGCTGGCGCGGTCGGACAGCGCGCTGGTCGCCAGCGATCCGCACGGTCTGTTCGCCTGATGCGGGTGTTAGGCGTGGTCCTTGCGGGCGGACAATCGCGTCGCTTCGGCAGCGACAAGGCATTGGCTATCCTCGATGGGCGCAGATTGCTCGACCATGCGGTGGCGGCGATGTCACAGATGGTCGCTGCGGTCGTGGTCGTGGGCCGGGAAGAAGCGCCCGTGGCAACCGTTCCCGACAGGCCGCGCGCCAGGATGGGGCCGCTCGGCGGGATTTGCGGCGCTCTGGCCCATGCGCAAGCCGAAGGTTTCGACGCGATTCTCACGGTGCCGGTCGATGCGCTCCGCCTGCCGGACGATCTGCTGCAACGTCTTTCGCCCGGTCCTGCCTTCGCCGCACAGCAGCCGGTGATCGGGCTCTGGCCGGTGGCGTGCCTGCCCGCGCTCGACGCCCTGCTGGCAAGCACCGCCAAGCACTCGTTGCGCGCCTTTGCCGAAGCAGTGGATGCCCGCGAAGTCGCGCTGCCCGGCGACCCGGCCAACATCAACACGCAAAAAGATCTTGCGCAATTGCAGTCGCTCGGAACGTCTGGCGGTTCACAGGCATTGAAAGATCAGCTTCCTTCCCGGAGATAACCCATGTCCAAGCGCCTCGCCAAACCCAAGGAATACAAGCGCCCGAGCGGAGGTTGGGGATCGCTGGAAGGGCTGAGCAAGATCGAGCTGTCGGCCAAGGCACCTCCGGGCGCGATGGCAACGCTCAAGCAGATGAACCAGCCAGCAGGTTATATGTGCACCTCCTGCGCCTGGACCCGGCCAGAAGATCCGCACGCCTTCGAATTCTGCGAGAACGGCGCCAAGGCGACCTTCTGGGATCTGACGACTGCGCGCTGCACACCGGAATTTTTCGCGAAGCATACAGCCAGCGAATTGCGCGGCTGGGGCGATTACGCGCTGGAAAAGGAAGGGCGGCTGACCGAGCCGCTTAAATACAACCCTGCAACCGACAAGTACGAACGCACGAGCTGGGAGCAGGCGTTTAGCGAAATTGGTGCGGGTTTGCGCAAGCTCGACCCCAAATCCGTGACCTTCTACGCCAGCGGCAAGGCGGCGCTGGAACCGAGCTATCTCTATGCGGTGTTCGCGCGCGCCTATGGCCACAACAACCTCCCCGACAGCTCGAACATGTGCCACGAAACGACCTCGGTCGGGCTCAAGAAGGTGATCGGATCGCCGGTCGGCACGTGCCAGCTCGAAGACCTCGAGCATTGCGACGCGATCTTCTACATGGGGCAAAACCCCGGCACCAATTCGCCGCGCATCCTCAAGAATTTGCAGGCGGCGGCGCAGCGCGGGTGCAAGATCATCGTGTTCAATCCGCTACGCGAAAAAGGGCTGATCGAATTCGTCGATCCGCAGAATCCGGTGCAGATGACCGTCGGCAAGGCGACCAAGATCGACCACATGTATTGCCAGGTCCGCCCCGGCGGTGACATCGCCGCGCTGATGGGGGTGTGCAAGCGCGTGGTCGAGCTCGACGATCTGGCCCAGCAGAAGGGCGAGGCGCGGGTGCTCGACCCGGACTTCATTGCCCAGCACACCCACGGGTTTGACGCTTTCCTCACCAAGCTGCGCGCGACCGATTGGGACGCGATCGAGCGCGAAAGCGGCTTGACCCGCGCCGAGCTGGAAGCCGCCGGGGACGTCTATGCCAAGGCGAAAGCGGTGATCGGCATCTACGGCATGGGGCTGACCCAGCACGTCCATGGCAGCCAGGGAATCGGAATGCTGGTCAATCTGCTGCTGCTCAATGGCAATATCGGGCGGCTGGGCACGGGCTGCTCACCGATCCGCGGCCATTCCAACGTGCAAGGCCAGCGGACCGTCGGGATCACCGAGAAGGTATCGCTCGCTCCGGTTGAAAAATACCGCGAAGTCCTCGATCTCGAAACGCCGCAGCAGGATGGCCACACAACGGTCGAATTCCTCGAAGGGGTGATCGACGGGTCGAACAAGGGCTACATCGGGCTCGGCGGCAATCTCGCCAAGGCGGTGCCCGATCACGAGCGCGTCCACGCGAAATGGGCGGAGATGGAACTGACCGTCCATATCGCGACTAAGCTCAACACCACCCATTGCATGCCGGGCAAGGCGAGCTGGATCCTGCCCTGCCTGGTGCGGGCCGAAACCGACGAACAGGAGAGCGGCAACCAGTGGGTGTCGATCGAGGACAGTTTCAGCCATATTTTCGGCAGCCGCGCGCATCGCAAACCTGCCAGCCCCTGTCTCAAGAGTGAAACCGCGATCGTCTGCGGCATCGCAAAGGCCACGCTCGATGGCAGCAATCCTAAGCTCAGATGGGACGAATGGACCGCCGAATACGACCGCATCCGCCATCTGATCGCCCAGACGTACCCGGACGAATTCCACGATATGACCGCGCGAATGAATCAGGCGGGCGGCTTCTACCGCGGCAACAGCGCGCGCGACCGCGTTTGGAAGACCGACAGTGGCAAGGCCGAGTTTACCGATCCGAGCGTACTCAACGCCTGCGGCGTCGGCGACGCCGAAGGCCGATATCACCTCGCGACTCTGCGCTCGAACGACCAATTCAACACCACCGTCTACGGCCATGACGACCGGCTGCGCGGATTGAAGGGCAGCCGCATGATCGTAATGATGCGGCCCGAGGATATGGCCGCCGAGCGCCTGCGCGAAGGCGACATGGTCTCGCTAATCACCGATGTCAGCCGCGACGGCGAACCCGAGCGGCGCGTTTCGGGGCTGAAAGTGGTGCCTTATCGCCTGCCCGCGGGCACCCTAGGAGGCTATTTCCCCGAGCTCAACGCGCTGGTCCCGCTATGGTATCACGACAAGCTGTCGAAGACTCCGGCAAGCAAGGGCGTGCCGGTACGAATTATCCGCGACTGATCGCGTTTTCGGACGTTCACTCCCCGCCGAAGGTGCCGGTTGCACGAGCGCTTCCGCGAGCCGGGCGGCCCAGCATGATTGCGCGGGCGTAGTTTTCGTCAATGTCCACCTCGCGATTGAGGACACGTTGCGCGCTCTTGCCGATAGCAATGCGGTGCAGCCCGCTTTCGACCCGATAGCGGCCATCGGCGCCGGGCACGCCAAGCTCTTTCGCGCCAAGCTCGAAGTAAACAGTCCGCGCTTCACCCGGATCGAGACTGACACGCTCGAACGCCGCAAGCCTGATGTCCTTCGAACCGACGGCTCCGGCATAAAGCTGAACCGTCTCGAGCAGAGGGAATTCACCGGGATTATGCACACGGATTTCCGCGTGAAGCATGCTGTCGCCGCAATCCAGGCTGAAGTTCGAAAATACCGTTTCGCCATAGCCCAGGCCATGGCCGAAAGGGAAGCATGCGGCTTCTGTTTCGCTGGTGAGAGCGACCGGAAGTCGACCGCTGGGCGAAAATTCCCCGCTCAAGAGTTCGGCGAGCGCGATCGGGCAATCCAAAGCCGAACGCCACGCGAGCACTATCGTCGAAAACGCTTCGGCGGCTACACCCAGGTCGACCGGGTGCTCGCTCGCGACGATGCCAACAATGGGCCGACCGACACTGCCCAATGCTTTGATGAGAGAAAGCACGGGTTCGGTCGGGCGCGGGAGGCGACCGGGCGTATGGGTGAACATATGCTCGTCGAGCGCCATCAGCACCACGTCAGAGCGGCGCGCAGCATCACAGGTCAACGCTATCGCAAACGGATCGTGCTCACCCATGTCATGATAAGTTTCACCCTCTCCACGCAGCGCCAGACCAGGCAGTGACGTTGTGCTTATGCCGAAAGTTTCCAGCCCCTCGCGGCAACCATGGGCTATCCCTTCAGGGTCCCCGACCAGGAGAATGCGCTGCAAGTCCTGACCGAGCGGCAGGATCGCACCGCGATTGCGCAACAGAACAATGGATTTACGAGCGAGATCGTCTTCTGCATGCCCCACTCCACTGGGAGAGGATTGTTGGACACTTGCGCCGTTCTCAGGTGCGAGACCGGCATAGGGATCGCGAAAAAGGCCAAGCGCGCTCTTGACCGAAAGCACGCCGCGCACGGCATCCTCGATTGCGCCCTCGCTCAACCTTCCCGCGGCAATCGCTGCTTGGGCTGCCTCAACCGTCCAATCATGCGCCCCTCCCGCAATTTCGAGAATATTGCGGCAACTGCCAAGCGCGATTCCCGAAAAGCGTGCCAATACAGGAGGCAATGGCTCTAGGCTTGCAAGGCAATCCTCCCGGATCGCTGCGAACAGCGGCAGGATTACGTCGGGGTCGATTTCGCTAACCAGATCGGAACCGATATGATGGCATTGAAGCCCGGCGAGAACGTTGGGGCGGCCGCTTTCCGCATGGCTACCTACCCCTCGCACATAGGCCGCCGACAGTTTGGCGACCAATGCTGGTTCGGCGGCACAGATCGCCGCATCGCTGGGCGCGGCATCCCTGTCGATGACAACTTTCGGACCGAGCAGCCACCGTGATCCACGGGTTAGCGCATCGCCAGCCGCTTCCGACCCGAGCGCTTCAATAGTGGCGATATCCCAGCTTGCTGCACGGCTCCATCCAGAGGGTCTTGCCTCGCCTGGCCTCTGCGCGCGCCCGGTCGTGGCGAAGATCATGGGAATGCCGAGGCGGGTTTCCTCCACCGCCCGGCGCTGATAGGCGCGTGCGGTGTCGCGGTCGGCTATATCGACAATGCCACCGATCCGACCTGTTGCCACAGCTTCGGCAAAAGCCGCATCAGTTCCCGTTGGCGCGTCGGCAAGCACAGCAAGTTGGCCGAGCTTTTCCTCCAGCGTCATATACGACAGGATGTCAGCAACGAAGCGTTCCTGCTCCGCATCGAGAGGGAACGGACCGCTCACCTCTGCAACGTCCGGCGATTGTACCTGAAATAATGCTTGCGCGCTGTCGACACTGCTCGCTCAATTCCTCACTCGGGCGGCGCAGCGTCATTCCTTTGCTACAACCGCAATTCCTGCCGCCAGCGGGCGGCTCGAGCGAAGCATCGGGGAAAATGGTAAATATTCTGTTTGCCATACTCACGGCATTCCTGCCGGGGCCGCAACAGATGGAGGATTTACAGATATAAGAATATCTTTATATCTGCCTCGTAATGCGCAGCGAAACCATCTTCAGGGCCCTAGCGGACAGCACTCGGCTGAGGATCATGCGGTTGATCGCAGCGATGGAGCTGGCGGTCGGCGAAGTTGCGCAGGTGTTGGGCCAGAGCCAGCCACGCGTCTCACGCCATATCGGCATTTTGTGCGAAGCGGGGTTGGCCGAACGACGCCGCGAGGGAAGCTGGACTTTCCTGCGCGCCGCTGGCGGCAAGCCAGGAGGCGATCCTATCGAAGTGGCATTGGCTCAACTGCTGGCTCTTGCCGAACAGCACGATCCGGAATTTGCCAATACCTGCCAGGAAGACCGGCGCAAGCTCGCCGCAATCCGTTCCGCTCGCGAGGCGGAGGCGGAGGAATATTTCGCCGTTCATGCCGAAGATTGGGACGAATTGCGCCGCCTGCACAGTTCGGACGACCGGGTGGAAGACGCTTTGAGCGCGGCGTTGGCAGGGCATTCATTGGGCCGAGTGCTCGACATTGGCACTGGCACCGGACGGATGGCAGAGTTGTTCGCCGCCCATGCCGATCATATTGTGGCGCTCGACAAGAGCCTGGCGATGCTGCGCGTGGCAAGGGCCAAACTCCAGCACCTTCCCACTGATCGGGTCGAATTGGTGCAGGGAGACTTTGAGCAGCTCCCCCTTCCCGCAAATAGTATCGATACGGTTTTGTTCCATCAGGTGTTGCACTTTGCACAAGACCCGGCGTCCGCTTTGCGCGAAGCGGCGCGTGTGACCCGCGATGGCGGACGCATCGCCATCGTCGATTTCGCTGCGCACCAGCGCGAGGATTTGCGCGAGCGCCACGCCCATGCACGGCTTGGCTTCGAGGATGGACCGCTGGCCGACATGCTGCGCGCGGCGGACTTCGCGCCGGAGCCGCCAATCGCGCTCGACGATGGAGAACTGGTGATCAAGATCTGGACCGGAGAGCGTCTCCCCACGGCGCAGGAGGTGTCCTTGTGAGCGACAGGCTCGACCCACAGAACGAAGCACAGCGAGCGTTCGACGGCCCACTGTTTTCCGGACTGCCGGGAGATATCGAGGTGAGCTTCGAATTCTTCCCACCCAAGACCGAAAAAATGGGCGAGACCTTGTGGCAAAGCGTCGAGACATTGGCGCCGCTGGGTCCGCGCTTTGCTTCGGTCACCTATGGTGCAGGCGGATCGACGCGTACCCGCACGCATGAGCAAGTCGTGAGGATTCAGAATGAGGCGGGCATCCCTGCCGCTGCCCATCTCACCTGCGTCGAGGCCACACGCGAGGAAGTCGACGACGTCGCGCGGCATTACTGGGAAGCGGGCATTCGCCATATCGTTGCGCTGCGCGGCGATCCGCCCGATGGCGCGAGCCGCTACACCCCGCACCCGGGTGGCTATGCCAATGCTGCCGAGCTGATTGCGGGTTTGAAGAAGGTCGGTGATTTCGAAATTTCGGTCGCCGCCTATCCTGAATGCCATCCCGATTCGCCCGATGCGCAGGCCGACCTCGACAATCTGAAGCGCAAGTTCGATGCCGGGGCCACCCGCGCGATCACCCAGTTCTTCTTCGAACCCGACTGCTTCTTCACCTTTCGCGATAGGGCGGCGGCTGCGGGGATCACCGGTGAGATCGTCCCCGGCGTCATGCCGGTGATGAGCTTTGCCGCCGTGCAACGCATGGCGGGGCTCTGCGGCACCGCGATCCCGCCGTGGATGGAGGGCTTGTTCGAAGGTCTGGACGAGCGCCCCGAGGCTCGTCAACTCGTCTCTGCCACCATCGCTGCCGAACTGTGTCGCCGCCTCTATGCGGGCGGCGTCCGGCAATTCCATTTCTACACCCTCAACCGCGCCGAGCTGAGCTATGCGATCTGCCATTTGCTCGGCCTGCGTCCGAAGGAGCATGGCTGATGTCGGCCCGCCAGCAATTTCTCGATTCCGCTGCCAAACGCATCCTGATCACCGACGGCGCCTTCGGGACCGAGATTCAGAACCGCAAACTGACCGAGGCCGATTACGCCGGCTCGCTTGGCCTGTCGCACGACCAGAAGGGCAATAACGACATCCTTGCCTTGACCCGACCGGATGTCCCCGAAGCGATCCATCGCGCCTATTTCGAGGCCGGTGCGGATATCGCGGAAACCAACACCTTTTCCGCCAATCGCATCAGCCAGGCCGATTATGGCGCGCAGCATCTAGTGCGCGACATCAACGTCGAAAGCGCCCGGCTGGCACGCAAGGTTGCCGATGAGTTCGCCGCGAAGGATGGCCGCCCGCGTTTCGTCGCAGGGGCGATCGGGCCGACCAACAAGACCTTGTCGCTCTCGCCCGATGTCAACGATCCGGGCTTTCGCGAAATCGACTGGGATCTCCTCGTCGACGTCTATCGCGAACAGGCGGCCGCGCTGGTCGAGGGCGGGGCGGATTTCATCCTCGTCGAAACGATCTTCGATACGCTCAATTGCAAAGCCGCGATCATGGCGGTCAAGCAGCTCGAACGTGAGCTGGGCCGTGACGTACCGATCATGCTGTCGATGACGCTCACCGATCTTTCCGGCCGCAATCTCTCCGGCCATACGGTCGAAGCCTTCTGGTATGCGGTTCGCCACGCAAAGCCCCTGACCATCGGGCTCAACTGCTCTTTCGGCGCGACCCAGTTGCGTCCGCATGTCCGAGCGCTGAGCGAAATCGCCGACAGCCTCATCATGGTCTATCCCAATGCCGGCCTGCCCAACGAGCTGGGCGAATACGACGAGCTTCCGCCCACCACCGCCGAACTGGTCGCGGAATGGGCGAAAGCGGGCCAGGTGAACGTGCTGGGCGGTTGCTGCGGATCGACGCCTGCGCATATCGCCGCCATCGCCAAGGCGGTAGAGGGGCTGGCACCGCGCAAAGTGCCCGGACCGCCCGCGGCAATGCGACTGGCGGGGCTTGAGCCCTTCACATTGGCCGCTTGATAATGAACGAAAATTCCACCACTCGTCCATCCGGTTCGCAGTTCGTCAATATCGGCGAACGCACAAATGTCACCGGCTCGGCCCGGTTCAAGAAGCTCATCATGGCGGGCGACTACACAGCTGCCGTCGAAGTCGCGCGCGATCAGGTCGAGAACGGCGCGCAGGTTGTCGACGTGAACATGGACGAAGGGCTGCTCGACGCCGAGCTCGCCATGACCACTTTCCTGAAGCTCATCGCCGCCGAGCCCGATATCGCGCGGGTTCCGGTGATGATTGACAGCTCCAAGTTTTCGGTGATCGAGGCAGGGCTGAAATGCGTTTCCGGAAAGCCGATCGTCAATTCGATCAGCATGAAGGAAGGCGAGGAGGCCTTCCTCGATCACGCGCGCATCTGCATGGATTATGGCGCGGCAGTCGTGGTGATGGCCTTCGACGAAACGGGACAGGCCGATACGAAGGAGCGCAAGGTTGAAATCTGCAAGCGCGCCTATGCCCTCCTGACCGGGATCGGTTTCCCGGCCGAAGACATCATCTTCGACCCCAACATATTCGCCGTCGCCACCGGCATCGAGGATCACGATCGCTACGGGCTGGACTTCATCGAGGCGGTGGCCGAAATCAAAGCCGCTTGTCCGCACGCCAAGACCAGCGGCGGACTATCCAACCTCTCCTTCAGCTTCCGCGGGAACGAGACCGTGCGCCGCGCAATGCATTCGGTGTTTCTCTACCACGCGATTCCCGCCGGGCTCGACATGGCGATCGTCAACGCGGGCCAGCTCGACGTTTACGATCAGATCGACCCCGCGCTGCGTGAGGCCTGCGAAGACGTGATCCTAATGCGGCGCGCCGACGCGACCGAGCGGCTGATCGCGCTTGCCGAAAGCTACAAGGGCAAAGACGCCAAGGCCGAGAAGGAAGCAGCCGAATGGCGCGGCTGGCCGGTCGAGCGAAGGCTCGAACATGCGCTGGTCAAGGGCATCGACGCGCATGTTGTCGAGGATACCGAGGAAGCGCGGCTCGCCAGGGCTGAGGCCGGTGGGCGTCCGATCGAGGTGATCGAAGGGCCGTTGATGGACGGCATGAACGTCGTCGGCGATCTGTTCGGCAGCGGCAAAATGTTCCTGCCCCAAGTGGTGAAATCGGCCCGCGTGATGAAGAAGGCCGTCGCGCACCTCATCCCCTTTATCGAGGCGGAAAAGGAAGCCAGCGGCCTTGCCGACCAGTCCAAGGGCACGATCGTGATGGCGACGGTCAAGGGCGACGTGCACGATATCGGCAAGAACATCGTCGGCGTCGTCCTCCAGTGCAATGGCTATGAGGTGATCGACCTCGGTGTGATGGTGCCATGGTCAGACATTCTCAAATCCGCCAATGACAACAAGGCCGACATGATCGGCCTGTCGGGCCTCATCACCCCCTCGCTTGACGAGATGGTGACCGTGGCCGAGGAAATGGGGCGCGCCGAAATGACCATGCCGCTGCTGATCGGCGGGGCGACCACCAGCAAGGTGCACACCGCGCTCCGGATCGATCCCGCCTATCCCGGCCCGGTGATCCATGTGCTCGATGCCAGCCGCGCGGTGGGCGTCGCCAGCAGACTGCTGTCCGACACGCAGCGCGACGGCATTGTCGAAGACACAGCCGCCGAATACGAAAAAGTGCGCGAGGCGCGCGCCGGCAAGTCACCGAGTGTCCTGCTGAGCCTCGAAGAAGCGCGCGCGAACTATTACGACGCCTTCCTCTCCGACAAGCCCGCCCCGCCCGCGCAGCCGGGTATCCATGCCTTTGACGATTGGGATCTCGCGGATCTACGCGACTACATCGATTGGACACCGTTCTTCCGGGCATGGGAGTTGCACGGTACCTATCCATCGATCCTCGATGACGAAGTGGTCGGGGAAACCGCGCAAACGCTGAAGGCCGACGCCGACGCGATGCTTGACCGGATCATCGCCGAGAAGTGGCTGGTGGCGAAGGGCGTTGCGGGCTTCTGGCCCTGCGCGCGTGATGGCGACGACGTTACGCTGCATCTGGATGATAGCAATGTCGTGCTCCCCTTCCTGCGCCAGCAGGTCAAGAAGAGCCGCGACCGGGCGAATATGTGTCTTGCCGATTTCATCGATCCGGCAGGCGACTGGTTGGGCGGCTTCGCGGTCGGCATCCACGGGATTGAATCGCATTCGGCGCGCTTCCGCGAGGCGAAGGACGATTATTCGGATATTCTGCTCAAATCGCTGGCAGACCGTTTCGCCGAGGCCTTTGCCGAGCGGCTGCACCAGCATGTCCGTACCGATTTGTGGGGCTATGCGCCGGGCGAACAGCTCGATAACGTTGCGCTGATCAAGGAGCAGTATCGCGGCATCCGCCCGGCTCCCGGCTATCCCGCCTGTCCCGACCATAGCCTCAAGCCGATCCTGTTCGACCTGCTTGATGCGGGCAAGAATGCCGGGCTTACGCTGACAGAAAGCTTCGCCATGTGGCCCACGGCAGCGGTGAGCGGGTTTTACTTTGGTCACCCGGAAAGCCAGTATTTCGGCGTTGCACGGATTGGCCGTGACCAGCTGGAGGATTACGCGCGGCGGCGCGGGGTCGATCTTGAAACGGCGGAACGGTGGCTGCGGCCGAACCTCGATTGAGCGCGCTGCCGCCCGGCGCGCTCGTGCGCATGGGCGGGTCGATACTGGCGCTTGCCTATTGCGCCATGTGCGCGCTGGCACCGTTCGACTTCCTGCTGCTGCATCGACTGTGGTTCCTGCCCGGAATCGGCGTGGTCGGTGCGGTGGTCGCAAACACATCGGGAACGGGCGGCGGTGTGGTGTTCGTGCCAGTGTTCAATGCCCTGCGCGAACAGGGCATCATGGCTCTCGATCCGCTGCGTATCACGGCGGTTTCGATGGGCATTCAGTGCTTTGGCATGAGCATGGGCGCGCTGCGCTGGACCGACCGGCTGTTGCACCAGCCATCACTGCCGGTCGGGTCACGCGAGGCGCAGGTCGACCCGCGCGATTACTTCACCCTTGTCCTCGGCGGTCTCGCTCTGGCGCTGCCCGCACTGCTGATCACGCAGCGCGTCGGTGCCTTCGACCGTCACGATGTGCTGATCGGCTACAAGACATTCTCGATTGTCTTCGGCCTTGCGCTGCTGGTGACGACTTGGACGGTCAATCGCAAACGCCCCGAACGTGGGCGGCTTGAACGATCAGACCTGATTGCAGTGCTGCTGCTGGCTATTCCGGGCGGCATCCTGACCGCCTATTTCTCGGTCGGATTGGGCGAACTGGTCGCGCTGTATCTTTTCATACGGCATTATCCGGTGCTCCTGTGCACGGGCGTTGCCTGTTGCCTGTCAGCGGTCAGCGTGATGGCGGGATCGGTGTGGCACATCGCGCATGGCACAATGCAATGGGAAGTGGTGATGCTGGCGGCACCCGGGGCGGTGCTTGGCGGCTTCCTCGCGCGCCCGATCGCGCTCTGGCTTGGAGCGCGACGGCTGAAAACGCTCGACGGAAGCTGGATCGTGCTTTCCGCCCTTTACCTAATCTGGCTCAGCACCCGCTGATGTCTTCCCGAGAAAGCACTTGCACGCTTCCTATCGCGACCCATTTATTGCGAATGATTTGCAGGAGCATTTTATGATTTATTCGAGCGAAGCCCGCGTCCCGACCACCAAAGGTGCGCGGTACGCCGCCCAATTGGGCAAGCACTGGGCGCACAACCTCAAGGTCGAGGAAGACGGCGCGGTCCGTCGCATCACCTTCCCGCGCGATGCACGCGGTGCCGACTGGCCCGGAGAGGGGGTCGCGACAATCGATCCTTCCGATGAAGTTCTTACCTGTCGCATCGACGCCAGCGCCCCGGAACAACTCGAAGGCCTGAAAGGCGCCGTTGAGCGTCATATCGACCGCTTCGCGTTTCGCGAGGCGCCTTTGACCTACGAATGGCACGACGAAGCCCCCGCGAGCGTGTAAATCCCCCGCAAATTGCGCGCGACGCGTCCATTTGAGATTGACGATGGGCGCGGTTTCGCGCACCGGAGCGACGTCGGCAACGGAAGTGATTCCGTTGCAGGCACGCGCGGGAGAGCCCGCGAGGGAGCAATCTCTTGCGGCGCCGAAGGAGCAACCGCCCCGGAAACTCTCAGGCAGATGGGACCGCGCGTGCGATCGATACTCTGGAAAGCGCGCCTGCCTCGGCGGTCGCCACCGAAGGGGTAAACGCGGGCACCGTTCGCGTCAGTCTCTCAGGTTTCCCGACAGAGGGGGCATGGGTCAAAACGCCTCGCACCGGGGCCGCAACCCATCTGCCGGGGAAATCATTTGAGTTCTGAGAGCGAGACCGAAACCGAAATCCAGACGCTGCCACTCGATGCCTGGCATCGCGGCAAGGGTGCGCGCATGGTACCCTTCGCAGGCTACGCCATGCCGATCCAGTACGCTGCGGATCATGGCGGAGGGATCGTCGCCGAGCACGAGTGGACCCGTGAACACGCCGGCCTGTTCGATGTCAGCCACATGGGCCAGCTGATGGTCACAGGCGAAAACGCCGCTGCCGCGCTCGAGGCGCTGGTGCCGGGCGCCATCGCCAGCCTCAAACCGGGCCGGGTGCGCTACACGCTGCTGCTCAACGAGGACGGCGGGGTGATCGACGATCTGATAGTCACCAACGCCACACCGTGGATCGATGGTGACGAGAACACTGGGATCGAAGGTTACTGGGGCGAGCCTGCCTATTACCTCGTGGTCAACGGCGCGACCAAGTGGGACGATATCGGCCATCTGCGCGAGCATCTTCCCGATGACGTAACCCTTACCCATATGGACGAACAGGCGCTTATCGCGCTGCAAGGCCCGCAGGCCGCCGCCGCGCTGACGCGCGTGATGCGCGGCGTTCCCGAAAGCCTCGTGTTCATGCAGTCGACGACGTATGATTTCGGCGAATGGCCGCTGCGCATCACGCGGTCTGGCTATACCGGCGAAGACGGCTTCGAAATCTCCGTGCCCGCCGAATTCGCGCAAGGCCTCGCCGACCGGCTGTGTGCCGAGATCGAAGTGCGCCCGGCCGGGTTGGGAGCGCGCGATTCGCTACGCCTCGAAGCCGGGCTACCACTTTACGGCCACGACATGGATGAAACTATCGATCCGGTCAGCGCCGACCTCACCTTTGCCCTGACCAAGAAGCGCCGCGAGACCGGCGGCTGGATGGGCCATGAGCCGGTCGCAAAGGTGCTGGAGCACGGCCCCGAGCAGAAGCGCGTCGGCCTCGTCATCGAAGGTCGCCTGCCCGCACGCGAAGGCGCCGAAGTGTTCGTCGGCGATCGTCATGTCGGGCGCGTCACGAGCGGCGGGTTCTCGCCCACGCTCGGCCATCCGATCGCCATGGCCTATGTCGCCGCAGACCACGCAGGCGAAGGCACCGCGCTCGAAGTGGCGGTCCGCAACAAACGTCTCGCGGCCAAGGTCGCGCCCATGCCTTTTGTCCCCCACCGCTATTACAGAGGGAGCTGATCCGTGCCGCGTTACTTTACCGATGAACATGAATGGATCGACGTCGATGGCGACAACGCCACCGTCGGGATCACCGATTACGCCCAAAGCCAGCTCGGCGACATCGTCTTCGTCGAATTGCCCGAGACCGGTTCGCAGGTCTCCAAGGGCAAGGACGCCGCCGTGGTCGAAAGCGTCAAGGCGGCAAGCGATGTCTACGCCCCGATCACCGGCGAAGTGCTCGAAGCCAATCCTGCGCTCGATGACGATCCCGCGTTGGTGAACTCCTCGCCCGAGGACGAAGGATGGTTCTTCAAGCTCGCTATCGCCGACAAGGCGGAGCTGGAAGGGCTGATGGACGCGGCGGCTTATAAGGCATTCTGCGACTCGCTCTAATTGCGTCATCCCGGCGAAAGCCGGGATTGCTGTCCGTTTGGTCGGACTTTGCCGAGACAGATCTCAGCATTCACTGGGATGACGGGAAATTGATATGCGCTACCTACCCCTGACCGACGCCGACCGTTCGGCCATGCTCGCCAAGATCGGCGCGCCGAACATCGATGCGCTGTTTGTCGACGTACCCGAAGAGGCACGACTGTCCGGCCCGATCAAAGGCCTGCCGCTGCACGCCAGCGAAATGGCGGTCGAAAAGCATATGCGGCGGCTGTCGAAGAAGAACCTGGCCGCTGCCGATGCTGCTTTCTTCCTCGGTGCAGGGGCCTATCGTCATCATGTCCCGGCGAGCGTCGATCACATCATCCAGCGCGGCGAGTTCCTGACCGCCTACACGCCCTACCAGCCCGAAATCGCTCAGGGCACGCTGCAGATGCTGTTCGAATTCCAGAGCCAGGTCGCCCGGCTCTATGGCTGCGCGGTCGCCAACGCATCCATGTACGATGGCTCGACCGCGTGCTGGGAAGCGGTGGCGATGGCAGCGCGCGTGACGAAGAAAAAACGCGTGGTGCTGTCGGGCGCCCTGCACCCGCATTATGCCGAGGTCGTCAGGACCATGGCGAAATTCACCGAGGATGAAATTGCGGGCGCCCTTCCCGCGCTCCAGTCCACGCCCGACAATGCCGGGCTGATCGCGCGGATCGACGACCAGACAAGCTGCGTGGTGGTGCAATATCCCGACATCCTCGGGCGCATTCCCGATCTGACCGAGATCGCCGATGCGGCGCATGCCAAGGGCGCGCTGCTGATCGCGGTCAACACCGAGCCGGTGGCGCTGGGCGCAATCAAGTCGCCTGGTGAGCTGGGCGCGGATATCGTGGTTGGCGAAGGTCAGTCAATCGGTGTCGGACTGCAATTCGGCGGGCCTTATCTGGGCCTGTTCGCTGTGAGGGATCCCAAGCATGTCCGCCAGATGCCGGGCCGGCTGTGCGGCGAAACTGTCGATGCGGAGGGTCGCCGTGGCTTCGTGCTGACGCTTTCGACCCGCGAGCAACATATTCGCCGCGAAAAGGCCACGAGCAACATCTGCACCAATTCCGGCCTGTGCGCTCTCGCCTTCAGCGTCCATATGACCTTGCTCGGTGAGCGGGGGTTGCGCCAGCTGGCGGCGGAAAATCACCGCCTCGCCTGCCTTGCCGCGGACAGGCTGAGCGCCATCCCCGGCGTGAAACTGCTCAACGAAAGCTTCTTCAACGAATTTACCGTCATGATCGGGCGCGATGCGCGCGAGGTGGTCAAAAAGCTGACCGCGCAGAACGTGCTGGCGGGCGTTTCGCTGGGACGGCTTTATCCCGCCCATGACGCATTGCACGAAGGACTGGTCGTCGCAGTCACCGAAACGACGAGCGAGGATGACATTGACACGCTGGTTGCCGCACTGACGGGAGAACTCGCATGAGCACGCCCAACGCATCGGGCTGGAAGCCCGGCACTCCCGCCAAGGACGATCTCGGCATGGATGGCCCGCCGACAGTCACGGGCAATCGGGCACTGATGCTCGAAGAACCACTGATCTTCGAGATCGGCACCAGCCAGACGACCGGTGTCGACTTGCCTGAAACCACGTCCGCGAGCTCAGACCGGTTGGGCGGATTCGCGCGCGCGGAAGAAATCGGCCTTCCCGGCCTGTCCGAGCCCGAGGCCATCCGGCATTACACCCGCCTCAGCCGTCAGAATTACGCCATCGACCTTGGCCTGTTCCCCCTCGGCAGCTGCACGATGAAGCACAATCCGCGCCTTAACGAGAAGGTCGCGCGGATGCCCGGTTTTGCCGATGTCCACCCATTGCAACCGGTGGACACGGTGAGGGGCGCGCTCGAAGTCATCAACGAGCTGGCCGTCTGGCTGATCGGCCTGACCGGCATGGACGGCGTCGCGATGAGCCCCAAGGCTGGCGCGCATGGCGAATTGTGCGGCATTCTCTGCATCCGTGCAGCGCTGGAGGCTCGCGGCGATGCGCGCGAGGTGATCCTCGTCCCCGAAAGCGCGCATGGAACCAATCCCGCCACCGCTGCCTTCGCGGGCTATCGGGTCGAGAACATCCCCGCCACAGCGGAGGGGCGCGTCGATCTCGAAGCGCTCAAATCGCGGCTAGGCCCGGACGTTGCGGCGGTGATGATCACCAATCCCAACACCTGCGGCCTGTTTGAGCGCGACATGAAGGCGATCTCCGGCGCGGTCCATGCCGCCGGGGCTTTCGTCTATTGCGACGGCGCGAACTTCAACGCCATTGTCGGCAAAGTGCGCCCTGGCGACCTCGGTGTCGATGCGATGCATATCAATTTGCACAAGACCTTTTCCACCCCGCATGGCGGCGGCGGCCCGGGCTCTGGCCCGGTGGTGCTGTCCGAGGCGCTGTGCCCCTATGGCCCACTGCCGTTCACCGCCCGCACCAAGGACGGTGTGGTCCATCTGGTAGAGGAAGAGAACGCCGAAGCGTTCGACCATAAGCACGCCTTTGGCCGAATGACCGCGTTCCACGGGCAGATGGGCATGTTCACCCGCGCGCTCGCCTATATCCTCAGCCACGGTGCCGACGGGTTGAAACAGGTTGCCGAGGACGCGGTCCTCAACGCCAATTACATCCTGCGCAGCTGTGACGACCTGCTCGAAGCGCCGTTCGGAACTAGCGGCCCCTGCATGCACGAGGCGCTTTTCTCCGACGCCGGTTTTGCCGAGGACACCACGACACTCGATCTCGCCAAGGCGCTGATCGACGAAGGCTATCATCCGATGACGATGTATTTCCCGCTGGTGGTGCATGGCGCGATGCTCGTCGAACCGACCGAGACCGAGAGCAAGGCCTCGCTCGACCGCTTCATCATGGCGCTGCGCAGCGCCGCCGAGCGGGCCAAAGCGGGCGATCCAACGCTCAAGACCGCGCCGCATTATGCCCCGCGTCGCCGCCTCGACGAAACGCAGGCCGCGCGCAAGCCGGTGCTGGCGTTCGATGGTCCCTGCGCGCCGGCAGGGACGCCGCAGCTCAGCGAACAGGGCGGCAGCTAGGCTACGCTGACGACCCATGCGGATCATCTTCAGCCGCAAGGGGTTCGACAGCGCCAGCGGGGGCGGTCCCTCGCCGATCGTGGACGGCAGGCCAGTGAGCCTGCCGATTCCGGCAGGCACGGCGTCCCGGACGACCTATGGCGATCTGGGGCTGGCCGATCAGGTCGCGCGGGCGAGCAAAGGACGCTTGGGCGCTGACGATCTGTGCCATCACGACCCGATGTTTCTGAACGATGGCACCTGCCTGTTCGGGCAGTGCGGCGCGGCGCAGACCCACCTTGCCAATCGGGGCGTCGGGGTCGGCGACGTGTTCGTGTTCTTCGGCCTGTTCCGCGAACCGGGCGGCTCTCCCCACCACCGGATCTTCGGCTATCTGGAAGTAAAACAGATCGCCGAGCTTAATCGAGAGGGGTGCCCGCGAGCGACCGCGCTGGCGCATCCGCATGCCCTTGCGCTCCACGCCGCCAATGACACGATTTACTCAGGGCCGGGGCGAACCGCAAAATTCGCAGACGACCTTCTTTGCCTTACGGCACCGGGCGAAAGCCCAAGTGTCTGGCAGCGTCCCGCGTGGCTCAAGCCCGGCGGGCTGAGCTATCACGACCGCGCCGATCGCTGGCTGCGCGGCGAGAGGCTGCGCGCCGTGTCGCGCGGTCAGGAATTTGTCGCCGATGTCGGACGCAGGCAGGCCCCGCGCGATTGGCTGGCCGCGGTGATCGCGACAATCAATAGGTCTTGATGATCGCCGAGAAATCGAGCCCGCCGTTGCCCTTGCCCGTAAAGTCCTCGTAGAGCGATGCCGCGCGGCTGCCGAGCGGGACGCCCGCGCCCGCTTCTTCTGCCGCTGCCATCGCGAGGCGTAAGTCCTTGAGCATCAGCGCGGTGGCAAAGCCGCCTTGGTAGTCGTTATCCGCCGGGCTTTCGACCCCGACACCCGGCATCGGCGTATAGGCGTTCAACGACCAGCAATAGCCGGAGGACTGCGAGCTGATCTCGTAGAACTTCTGCGGATCGAGGCCGAGCTTTTGCGCCATCTTCATCGCTTCGGCGGTGCCGATCATGCTGATCGCCAGCAGCATGTTGTTGCAGATCTTGGCGGTCTGCCCGGCGCCCGCCTGCCCCGCGTGAATCACGGCCTTGCCCATCGCTTCGAGCACAGGTTTGGCGCGTTCGAACGCTGTATCGCTGCCGCCGACCATGAAGGTGAGCGTGCCGCCATTGGCCGCCGCGATCCCGCCCGATACCGGCGCATCGACCATCGCATAACCGGCGCGTTCGGCCATGCCGGTCACGTCCTTGGCAGTTGCAACATCGATGGTCGAACAGTCGAGCAGCACCGTGCCCTTGGGTGCATGGCCGATGACACTGTCGGTATAGACCGCCTTTACGATCTCGCCATTGGGCAGCATTGTGACGACCGCATCGACACCCTCGACCGCCTCGCGCGCGTCAGTGAAGGTGGAGCAACCATGATCCTTGGCGGCGGACAGTGCATCCTCAGACAAGTCGAAAGCGCGGACCTCATGCCCCGCCTTGACGAGGTTTGCGGCCATCCCGCCACCCATATTGCCCAGACCGATAAACGCGACTTTCATGTTCTCTCTCCTGCTCCCGCAATGCGCCGGGAATCATATTTTTATCCTGCAAAGAAGCGTATCAACGCCCTTTCCAGTTCCCCTCGCGCTTCTCGATGAACGCCGCCATGCCTTCGGCCTTGTCCTCGCTTGCGGTGAGAATCTGGAAGATGCGCCGTTCGACGATCAGACCCTGATCGAGGCTGGTCTCGAAGGCTGCGTTGACCATTTCCTTGTTCGCAATGCTGGCCATGGGCGGCATCGACGCGATCTGCGCCGCAGTTTTCATCGCTTCGTCGAGCAGACTCTCATGCGACACGACGCGCGCGACGAGATTGGCGCGTTCGGCTTCCTCGGCACCCATCATCCGGCCGGTGAGGCACATCTCCATCGCTTTCGACTTCCCGATGGCGCGGGTAAGCCGCTGCGATCCGCCCATGCCCGGCGCCACGCCAAGCTTGATCTCGGGCTGACCGAACTTGGCATTTTCCGAGGCGATGATGAAATCGGCCATCATCGCCAGTTCGCACCCGCCGCCCAGCGCAAAGCCGTTGACCGCCGCGATCCACGGCTTGCGGGTTTTCTTGACGATCTCGCTGGTCCAGGGGCTGAAGAAATCCTCCAGATAAAAGTCCGCCGCCGCCTTCTCGCTCATCTCCTTGATGTCGGCACCCGCGGCAAAAGCCTTGTCGCCAGAGCCGGTCAGCACCGCGCACAGCTGACCGGCATCGGCCTGATAGGCAGCGAAGGCATCGGTCAGGTCCGCCAGCACCTGCGAATTGAGCGCGTTCAGCGCCTGGGGGCGATTCAGGGTGATCAGCGTAACCGCGTCACGCTGTTCGACGGTGATTGTTTCATAGCTCATAGGGGTTTCCATTCCTCGTCTGCGGGCAAGGGCGCGAAAATCTGATCGAGCAATTCGTCGCTCACGCCCTCTGGCGTCGCCGGATTCCATTGGGGATCGCCCGTCTTGTCGACAATCACGGCGCGCACGCCTTCGGCAAAGTCGGGGCGAACCAGCACGCGGCTGGCAATGCGGTATTCGTTGCGCATTTCCTCGGCGAAATCGGTGAAACTCGCGGCCTCCGCCAGCTCGCGCAGCGCAACCTTGCAGGTCTGCGGGCTCTTGGTGTTCAGCGTTGCCAGTTCCTTGGCGGCCCAGTCACTGTCGTCGGCCTCCAGGCTGGCAAGGATGTCCTCATACCGGTCGGAGGCAAAATGCCTCGCGATCCGTTCGGCATTGCTCTCGATCCGCGCCTCGGGCGGGCTAACCGACAGTTCGGACAAGATCCCGGCGATCCGCGCGGGCTTTTCGATGATCCGCGCCTTGGCTTCGGCCAGCTTGTCGCTCGGCAGATAATGGGTCGCAACGCCAGCCCACACGCATTCCGCCCCGTCGAGCCGCGCTCCGGTCAGTGCAAGAAACTGCCCCAACCGTCCGCCCAGCCGCGCCAGGTGCCATCCACCGCCAACATCGGGAAACAGGCCGATCCCGGTTTCGGGCATGGCAAACCGCGTGTTCTCGGTCGCGATGCGGAACTTCGCCGGCATCGCAATACCGACGCCGCCACCCATCGTGATGCCATCCATGAACGCCACGATCGGCTTGGAATAGGTGAACATCTGATGGTTGAGCTGGTATTCGTCGTGGAAGAACTTGCGTCCTGAAAACCCTCCATCGTTGAGCGCGGAATGACGCAGCAGGTTAATGTCCCCGCCTGCGCAGAACCCACGACCCTCGCTGTGATCGAGAATCACCGCTTTTACCGCTTTGTCGCCCGACCATTCGGTAAGCGCCGCGCTCATCGCGTGGCACATGTCCAGCGTCAGCGCATGGATGGCCTTCGGGCGGTTGAGCGACATATGCCCCACCCCTGCATGGGTGTGGATCAGAACATCATCCGTCATTGGCGCAGCATCTCCCGGCCGACAATCATTCGCATGACCTGATTGGTGCCTTCGAGGATCGAATGCACCCTGAGATCGCGCCAGAAGCGTTCGATCGGGTAATCCTTGAGATAGCCGTAGCCGCCGAACAGTTGCAGCGCGTCGTTGACCACCTTGCTGCCGCTGTCCGTCGCTAGCCGCTTGGCCATGGCGGAAAACTTGCTCTTGTCGGGTGCGCCATCGGTCACCTTGGCGGCGGCGAGATAGAGCAGCGCGCGGGCCGCTTCCAGATCGGTCGCCATATCGGCGAGCATGAACTGGGTGTTCTGGAAATCAGCCACCGGCTGGCCGAATTGCTGGCGTTCCTTGGTGTATTTGACCGCCTCGTCGAGGCATCGTTGCGCGCCGCCCAGCGAACACGCCCCAATGTTCAGACGCCCGCCGTCGAGCCCCATCATCGCAAAGCGAAAACCATGACCCTCCTCGCCAACGCGGTTAGCAATTGGCACGCGCGCATCCTCGAAGATCAGCTGCGCGGTCGGGCTGGCGTTCCAGCCGAGCTTCTTTTCCGGCGCACCGAAGCTGAGGCCGGGCGTATCCTTGTCGACCACCAGGCAGGTGATACCCTTGGTCTTGTCCTCTCCCGTCCGGACCATGGCGACATAGACATCGTTGAAACCGCTGCCCGAAATGAACTGCTTGGTGCCGTTGATGACATAATGATCGCCGTCCAGCTTAGCGCTGGTCTTGAGCGCGGCGGCGTCCGAGCCCGAGCCGGGTTCGGTCAGCGCATAGCTGGCAATCTTGTCCATGGTCACGAGATCGGGGAGATATTTCTCCTTCACCTCGGCCCCGCCGAACTGGTCGATCATCCAGGCGGCCATATTGTGGATCGAAACATAGGCGCTGGTGGCGGGACAGCCATAGGCCATCGCCTCCATGATCAGCGCGGCTTCGAGCCGGCCAAGGCCGATCCCGCCCGATTCCTCGGAGACATAGATCGCACCGAAACCAAGCTCGGCACTCTGCTTGATTACATCGCGCGGGAAGTGATGCTTCTCGTCCCATTCGGCGGCGAAGGGCGTAATGTTGTCGGCGGTGAAGCGCTGCGCCATTTCCTGGATCGCGCGCTGGTCTTCGGTAAGTTGGAATTGTCCTGTCATGCGCGGGCCTCTAACCCGATGCGGCGGTCAGGGAAAGAGCGCGGAACGCGGATCGCATAGCACTTTTCCTAGTATGAGTTCGCGCGATCCTGCTTGGAAGTCGGCAGAATCGCCTCCGCCTCAATTTCGACTTTCCATTCCGCGCGGCACAGCCATGCCACCCCGACCATTGTCGCCGCCGGACGCGCCTTGCCGAAATGACGTGCATGAACCTCGCCAACCGCGTCCTGATCGGCGGGATCGGTCAGGAACATGCGAGTGCGGATCACATCGTCTGCACGGCCACCCAACCGCTCGATCGCAGCGACAATCAACGCACAGCACCGCTCAGCCTGCGCCGCGACATCGCCCTGTGTGGAACTGCCATCGTCCTCGACCGGGCCGGTGCCCGCCACCAGTATCCGCCGTCCGTCCCTCACCGCACGGGCAAAGCCGAAACGCACCTCGTAGGGCGACCCGGATGCGACTCGCTCGCGCGTCATCCGCAGCGAATTGCCGTGACCCGCATCGCGCGATCGTAAGTCACGCGCACGCGATCGGGGCGATAATCCATGGTTACGGCGGTATCGGGCGGCACCCATTGGAAAATCCGCGCCCCGGTATGAATCTGGATCGCCGCGCCCAGCTCAGAAGTTGCCGTCTGGTCTATGTAACCACTGACATCGCCTGTCTTGCAGGGATGGTCCGCACCCACCGGGCGGGTTTGCGGCGGCTCGGTAACATTGGCGCAGGCAGCAAGCGAGATGGAGAAAACGCCAGCCATCGCACCCAGTGACACCGCACGGATCATGACGGGCAGCGCTTGAGCGCGGTCGCCATGCCCGGGTGATCGGCGGGCACCGGGCTGGCGGTCATCTGGCGGCCGTCGGGAGAAAGAGCAAAGCGCATTTTCTGAGTCCATTGCTCACCCTCCCCGTCCATCGCCATCGTCAGTTCGATCGTGCCGGGTCCATCGCGGGTCACCTGTTTCACCTCGCCGCTCGATTCATAAAAGGCGAGGCTCTGCTTGCCGATTTCGACGCGCCTATCCGAATCGGGATCGCAGTTACCCTTCGCGCCGTCCCACACACCTACAAAAGCCGCAGGCACAGTGTCCGGCTCGTCACTCGCGGCCTGCGTGGGCGGTGTATTCGCCTTTGGAGACGGGGTGTTGGCCGCATCGCCGGATTGGGACGGCTGCTGCGAGCACGCTGCGAGCAGGACCATCATGGCAGCTATGGCTGGAGTTGTGCGCATGGTAGCACTGTAACGCCGCCGATCAATCCTTACCAGCCTCTCGGCCGGTAAGGATTGCGCCACATTTATCCCATAGTCGGAATAACGAAAGCGTTGGAGCCGTCGCCCCCACCGTCGGGCCAGCGCTGGGTGACGGTCTTGACCTTGGTCCAGAACTTCATCCCCTCCGTGCCATACTGGTTGGTGTCGCCAAAAGCGCTGCGCTTCCAGCCACCGAAGCTGTGGTAGCTCACCGGCACCGGGATCGGCACGTTGATCCCGACCATGCCGACATTGACGCGGGATGCGAACTCGCGCGCCGCGTGGCCGTTGCGGGTGAAGATGGCGACGCCATTGCCGTATTGGTGTTCGCTCGGCAAACGCACCGCTTCCTCGAAGTCCTTCGCGCGCACGATCTGGAGGACGGGGCCGAAGATTTCCTCCTGATAGCTCTTCATCTGAGGGGTAACCCGATCGAGCAGCGTCGGGCCGACGAAGAAGCCGTCCTCGTGCCCCTGAAGCGAGAAGCCGCGCCCATCGATCACAACTTCGGCACCTTCGCTTTCTGCAGTGTCGATCCACTGCTCGACCCGCGCCTTGTGCTCGGGCGTGACGACCGGCCCATAATGCGCATCCTTGTCGGTCGAGACGCCGACGCGCAGCGCGTTGATCGCCGGGATCAGTTTTTCCTTGAGCCGCTCAGCAGTATCCTCGCCCACCGGCACCACCACCGGTAGCGCCATACAGCGCTCGCCCGCACTGCCGAAGGCCGCGCCCGCAAGATCGTTGACCACCATGTCGAGGTCGGCGTCGGGCATCACGATGCCGTGGTTCTTGGCCCCGCCCATCGCCTGCACGCGCTTGCCGTTATCAACCCCGCGCCGATAGACGTAATGCGCGATGTCGGAGGAACCGACGAAGCTGACGCCCGCGATATCGGGATGGTCGAGGATCGCATCGACCATTTCCTTGTCGCCATGCAAGCATTGCAGCAGCCCCTCGGGCGCGCCGGCCTCGAGGAACAGCTCGGTCAGGCGCACCGGTACGCTTGGATCGCGCTCGGAGGGCTTCAGGATAAAGGCATTGCCCGCCGCGATCGCCATGCCGAACATCCACATCGGGATCATCGCCGGGAAATTGAACGGGGTGATCCCCGCGCCAATGCCCAGCGGCTGGCGCATCGAATAGACATCGATCCCCGGCCCTGCGCCATTGGTGTATTCGCCCTTGCCGACCTGCGGGATGCCGCAGGCGTATTCGATCACCTCGAGCCCACGCTGCACGTCGCCCCGGGCATCGTCGATCACCTTACCGTGCTCGCTCGACAGCAGCCGGGCGAGATCGTCCATGTTCGCTTCGATCAGCTCCTTGTAACGGAACATAATCCTCGCACGCTTCTGCGGATTGGTCGCGGCCCACTCTGGCTGGACTTTCTTCGCTGCCTGCACCGCCTTGTCGAGTAGCGCCGCATCGCCCAAGCCAACCTCGGCCTGCACCTCGCCCGTCGACGGATTCCAAACCTTGTGGGTGCGGCTAGCCGAGCCGCCGACGCCGCCGACGATGACGTGATCGATGGTACGCATGATGAAACTCTCCAAAACTCTAACGTATCTACCGCGCGCTAGTGGAACCGGTAGCCGGTGAAATCAACCTCGCCTAATCGAGAAACCGTCGGCGGCCGGCTCGTTCCGGATTGACCGCGCGCTCCGGCTCCGGCAAATGGCGCGGCTCAGGCGGGTATGATGTAATGGTAGCCTGTCAGCTTCCCATGCTGAACGCGCGGGTTCGATTCCCGCTACCCGCTCCAGCCGCGCCCCCAGTATTCCTTCAATTCTGATTTTGCGCTGTGTCGACACAGGGCAGCTTGTGCGTCGTGTTCCACGCGATTTCCTGCAAGTCTGTTGCCGTCCTGGGGGAGATTCCCAATTCCTCGGCTGCGCGTTCATGCGAGCCGAGGGCGCGTGGATCCTTTCCTGTAAGGTCGGCGAACACCGTCAGCGCTTCGAGGTAATAGCCGAAGCGGCTGGCGTGATAATGGTCGTAGGCCCACAGATCGACCTTACCGAAACCGATGCCGTCATAGGGATCGGCATCGGCCACCCCCATTGCGATGGCGCAATTGAACGCCTGCCCCACAGGGTTGATCATGCTGACTTCAGGCGAGGCTGCGGCCGCCTGGTCGAGGCCGTGCCGGACATCGAGCGCCATTGCGGTGATCGGCTGTCCGTACCAGTGACCGGTCTTCAGATAGGTTTGATCCGGGCGTGACCAAGTCGCGGTGAGGCTGATTTGGACCTTCGGGTTGCGAGCAGCGAACAGGTGCGCGAAGCGGCCGACATCCGCGATCGTCTCGGTCGGATTTCCGGGCTTATCGGGATCGAGGACGCTGTATTGCTGCAGCACCACCTTGTCCCACGCGCGATCCATGACTGCGCGCTTGTTCGCCCAGTGCCATGCCAGAGTCTTGCCGCCCGATGTTTCCAGGCTGACCCGATAGTCGAGTCCGGCCTCTTCGGTGAACACCTTGAACAGCGCCGGGACACCGCCCACCCCATCGCCGTTCAGATCGGTGACGGTGTCGGCGCGATATTTCCAGACCGGCGATTGCGCGCCGTAGGTAAAGCTGTTTCCAATGAACAGGACCGTCGTCGGTACCGGTTGCGTTTGCGCGGAAATAGACGGTGCCACAAACGCGATGAGTGCGGCAGCACAGACGCCGAGGGAGCGGATTGTCATTGAAGTCTCCTGCAAATCGTCAGTTCGGGCGCCGTGGTGCTCTGGCGCTATCGCCCGTTGGCACCAATGGGCCGCAAAGGCCATATTTGGCTGGTCAACAAAGTCGCGAACACACACCACATTGGCGATAATCGCGCGGTTTGATACCGTAAGTCGAGAATTTGTCGTAAAGCGTCTTTGCACATCGCCGATCCTGCCGTCGGCATGTTTCAGCGTATCGTCGCCGGTCTGCGAGGTAACACATTGCGGGTGGGATTACGATACCGGCTTCGTCTAAGAGCAGGCGAACAAGACCGGCCTGACGAAGAAGCGCATTTCCAACATCGCCTTTCAGGACCATATCAATCTCAGCGCGCCGGATGCCTGCAACCACTCCAATGGTGGCTGCCACCATCCCCGCCTATATCTATGAAATCGGCGACGAAATCGACCGCGCAGCCATAGCGCGCACCGCACCATTCCTTGCAAAACGCTACGTTCCTGCGCTTGCCGGGCTGGCTGGTGATCCGCAATCGCGATGCAATCCGACCGGCTGACCCGTTCGCAATCAGAGCCGTTCATTCAAGCGCAAGCAATCGGGGTGACATAGGGCACCTGTCATACCGTTGTGTTTGCAGGTCCACCTATGCGCATACTGCTCATCGAGGATTCGCCAGAACTGGCGCAGGCGTTGAGCGGGGCGCTGCGAGATTTCGGAGTATCGTGTGACATTGCCGGCTGCGCCCAGGACGCCGGGCTGATGCTGGGCCAATCGGATTACGCGATGGTGGTGCTGGACCTTGGGCTGCCAGACGAGGACGGTCTGGCATTGCTGCGGACATGGCGAGCGTCTTCTATCATGATCCCCGTCATTGTCCTGACCGCACGCACCGATGTCGATACGCGTATCACGGTGCTACGGAGCGGCGCGGACGACTATCTGGCTAAGCCGTTTGAGGTGGAAGAGCTGCATGCGCGCATGGAAGCGGTGATGCGTCGCATATGGGGATCGGCGAGCGAAGTACGCTTTGGAGAGCTGAGCTTCGATGCGAGCGCACAGCAGTTCTCCGCTAGCGGCAAGCCGCTGCGCCTGTCCCGCCGCGAAGCCGAAGTGTTCGAACCGCTGTTGCGCCGTGGGGGCAAGGTCGTGCCCCGCAGGACGCTGGAAACCCAGCTATTCGGGATCGAAGACGATTTCGGGTCCAACGCCATCGAGGTCTATGTCCATCGCCTGCGTCGCAAGCTGGAGGATGCAGGGGCGAAAGTCAGGATCGAAACGGTCCATGGGATCGGCTACGCGCTGATGTCGGCCTGAAAATGCGCATACCGCGTTCGCTGTTCGGTCGTGCTCTTGCGTTGCAGGGGGGTACTCTCCTGCTCGTCGCCATTACCCTGCCGTTGTTGTTGACGCTCGTCTTGCACAGGACTGCGGAGGAACTGGTTGCAGCGAGCCTCAGGCGCGAGGCGTCCGAGCTGACGCAGCAATTCACGAGGACCGGTATCAATCCTCATATGAGCCAGCCACACGGCCGGGGCTACGCATTGTTTGATACCGCCACCGGGGCGACGATCGTCGCAGGCGGATTGGCGGTGCATCGTGCGTTCGAGCTGCGACCGCCCCCACAAGGCATCTTCACCCATAGCGGAAGTTACGACATCTTCGCACGGCACCTTGTCCTGCATGGCCGCCCGACCGATCTGTTCGTCGAGCAGGACAAGCATGACCCCGTAGTCATCGTCGACGATGTCGTGCGCAGTGTTTCCTGGCGCTTCGCCGCGCTCGTGGGGTTGATCATGCTCGCATCGCTAGGCGCGAGCCGTCTTGTGCTCGGGCGAATGCTGGACAGTACCCGGCGTGCGGCGCAGCAAGCGAGCGCAATAGGACCAACCGAGATCGGAGTGCGCATCGATTCCAATGGGCTGCCCAGCGAATTGCAATCTCTGGTCGATAGGGTCAACGATGCGTTTGATCGTCTCGCCCTCGCACTGGCCGCGCAACGTGATTTCGCCAGGCATGTCGCGCATGAACTCAAGACCCCGCTGGCCATTCTGTCGCTCCGAGCACGGCAAGTTGCCGATCCCGATTTGCGGGGCAGCCTGTCGGACATGATCGCCCGCGCCGACCGGGTTGTTGAGCAACTGGCCGAGTTGGCGCGGCTCGATTGCACAGTTCCCGATTTTCACGAGGTCGATCTGGCCGAGGTTGTGCGGACCGTAATGGAGCAACGCGCCATTCTCGCCATCGAGGCCGGGCAGTCGATTGCATTCGATGTTCGGAGCGATGCGCTGATGAAAGGCCATGCTGGCCTGCTGGCGACGGTTGCGGAAAACCTGATCGGCAACGCTATCCACCACAATCCACCCGGAACCCGGATCAGCGTCACAGTCGGACCGGGACCACGCCTCGAAGTGACGGATGACGGAAACGGTCCGGGGACGGCGGTTGGAGATCGCTTCGCGCAACGCAGTGACGGCGGCGGTCTTGGCCTGGTGATCGTCCAGCGCATCTGCACGCTGCATGGCGGGAAGGTGTCCGTCACCGCCATGTCGCCGTATGGAACGCGGGCGCTTGCCTGCTTCGCCGCAAACTGACGAGCGCCCGCAGCGAAATCAGAACTGTAGCCGAATCCCGGCCATCACACCTTGGGTGCTGGCACTGTCGCGATAGGTTCCCTGATAACCGACGAAGATCGTCCCTTCGTCCATGAATACGATGTTGAGACCGGCATCAACATCGACTTCGTTCTTGCTGGGAACCGGGCCATAGACCGTAAACAGGTTGGTCGGATCGTCATTGAGGTACGCGGAAACCGCGCCATCCTGTCCCGAACCCAGTTCCGAGCGGTATGTCACGCCCACATAGGGACGCCACTTGCCCCTGCTTCGTGTCAGAGTCGCCCCGGCCAGAAGATCGGTGCGGTCGATGCCGATCCGGTTGACCGTCAGGTCGGCAATCGTTGCGCCGCTTTCGGTGAAGCCGCTGATCGAGCCTTGCTGGACCATGGCACCGATGAAGGGCTTCAGCGCAATACCTCCGGTCGAAAGGTCGAATCCGAGCGTGGCTGTCGCGTTGAACAGATGATCGTTCGAACTGGCAGTGGCGGTGCGTTGATAGGTCGGTGTTGTCGTGGTGGTCGTGGCGCCGGCGGTATCGGTGCTGGTGGTTGTGGTGGTCCCGATGGTGATGGTCTTCGTGCTGCCGATCGAGCCGAGCATGTAGCCCGCCTGACCCGAAACGACGAGAGGACCCAGATGATAGGCGCCATAGGCCGAAAGCTGGGTTTCAGAGGTGCTCCCGTTCATCGCAAGCGTGGAAATCGACAGCGAATCATGGGTATAGGCCGCACTCGCACCGATAACGTAGCGTGGTCCGTTGAAATCATAGCCGCCCATCACGGTGGTCATCGATTGCAACGGATTGTTGTTCGACGGCGTCCCGCGGTGGAATGTTTGCCCACCGGTCAGCCACCAACCCTTTTGTGCTTCGGGGCTGTTGTGATCGTCGAGGCGCAGGAACAACTGACGCTGCAATTGCCGGGCCTGATCCTGGATCGCGGTGGCGTATCCGGCGTATCCTGCAGGGCTTAGCTCGTCGAAAAATGTTCGGGCCTGATCGAGCGGCAGTATGTCGACCTCGCCCACGAGTGTGGCGGCATCGGAGGTGGGATTGGCTGTTGCATAGGCGACCAGCGGCTGGAAACCGGTTGCAATGGCAAGCTGGTTGGCTGTCCCCACGCCCGCCAGCGCCTGGGCATAGGTCTGGTTGCGGACCGCCTCCAGTTCATAGGCTTGCTGACCATTGGCCAGATCGACAATTCCGACAGGGGTGAAGGTGATGAAGGGCAGGACATTGCCGGTCACGTTGCTGAAATTGCCCGTTATACCTTGATCGGCAACGACAATGTCATAGGTCGAGCCGGTCGGGTAAAATCCCCCCGTTGGCTGGACATGAAGTGTCCCGGCAAGTGTCGCGGTACCGTTGGTGCCAAGGGCTGCGACCTGGCTGTAGCTCGAACCTGCGACCGGCGATCCGGTTGAGGAAGAGATCAGGCTGACGTTGAGCGTGCCGGACGACGACTGCGCGAAGGAGCCGTAGACTGTCAGGCTGGTGGGAACCGAGGTTGTGCCGATGCTGAGGGTTCCGTTGTTGACGAAACTGGTCGTGCCGCTCTGCAGCGTGCCGATATTGCTGAGGCCTAGTGATAGGGTTCCGTTGTTGACCAAGCTGGTCTGATCGCCGGTGTTGATATTGCCGCTGAATGTGCCCTCGGTATCGTTTACGAAGGAGACCGTTCCCATGGTGGCGGTCTGGTTGAAATTGCCGCTGAACAGCCCGTCGTTATAGATGTCCGTGTTACCGCTTGAGGTGACGATGCCGCTGTAACCGTATTGCGTGTTGTAATTGCTGAAATGCGCAACATCGCTGTTGAGGTTGAGCCCGAAATTCACCTCGCCGTTGACCACTGCCGTGGCCGAGGCATTGTTGATGAAGGTTCCACCGCGACCGAATTGCGCAACCGCTACACCGGACACCGCGGTCAAAGTGCCGTTGTTGGTGATCGTGGAATGGTCGCCGACAATCACGGAAACCGCAGTCGATGCGGCTCCCGTAGAACTGATCGTACCATTGTTGACGATCTGGCTGTCACTGCCCGTTTGCAAGGCAGGGCTGGTGGTCGAGGTCGTAATCGATCCAGCATTGGTGACGACAGCGTTGGTCCCGAGGGTGACGGGTGCGGTCACCGCGGCGGTGGAATCCGCACTCAAGCTGACACCGGATTGGGTGTTGATATAGCTTGGCGAGGTGCCGGTGCAGGTCACGTTGAGGCCACTGGCATCGGCCGTACAATCGGCCAGTGCCGGGCTGGAAACAAGCGCGCCTATGGCGCAGGCGAGCAGCAAATGTGTCTTGAAACTGCTGGTTGGAGCCTGGAATCGACGGGACAAGCTGGACTCTCCTCATAAGACGGTGATGAGGAGACATTGCCGAATGATCGCCCTTTGTTGCGCTCACGAGGCCGGTCAACTCCCCTGTCGCAGGCGAAATGCGGTCGATCAGCTTACAATGACCTTACAGTTTGCCGTTCGCGACAATATGCGACAATTGCGGCGTCGAGGATCGACGCATGGCGACATCGGTGATCGGCTTCGGATTATCGAGGCACGATCAACAGAATGCTTGGAAGCTGGAGCGGGTAGCGGGAATCGAACCCGCATAACTAGCTTGGAAGGCTAGGGCTTTACCACTAAGCTATACCCGCCCGCTCGCTGCGGCGCATCATATGATGCGCAGGGCGCGGCAATTGCCACCGAAAGCGGCCTTGCGTCAACTGCCGAATTGCCTTTGTGCTATTGCGGCGTGGCCTGCGCGCTGGGCGTGGGACCTGGCGATGGGTTTGGCGACGGCTTGCCGTCGCTACGTTCCTCGATTTCCTCCACTAGCGTAGGCTTACGCTCATCGTCGGGTGTGGCTTCCTCTACGGCTACATGGATTTCCACCCGGCGATTCTTTGCCCGCCCCTCTTCGTCAGGGCTGCCGTCCGGCTTTGCGTTTGGCGCAATGGGGTTCTGCTCGCCGAAGGCGGTCAGGCTTATGCGTTTCTCGGCAATGCCATGATCGACCAGCCATGCCTTGACGGCCTCGCCACGCTTTTCGGAAGCGCGCAGATTGGCATCGTCGCAGCCTTTTGAATCGGTATGCGCTCCGAGCGTGAGAGTGCCACCTTCGGCGACTTGCGGGCTGGCGACAAGCTTCTCGAGCGCGTTCACCGCCTGCTCGTCGAGCTTGGCTCCTCCCTCGGGAAAACCGATGCGCACATCGAGTGGAGCGAGTGGTGGCGGGGTGAATGTGGGTGTCTCGATGCCGGGACGCATGATGGAGGTCTGTGCGGGCGTTGCCGACGCTGTCGTACTTGGGGTAGTAGCGTCAGGGTCAGTCGACGGATTCCGCTGACCACACCCCACCAGCGCGAGTGTTGCGCCAAACGCCAATGACACAATGATAGTCCGCCCCGCGTTCCGCACCCCGACCATCGATATCCTCCCTATTGCGTATGCGTTGTTCCTCATGCCGATTCGGACGCCTGCGCCTTGCCCTTGGCCTTCGCGGCCGCCTTCTTGGCTGCCCGCCGCTGGCCCTGTTCCTGTGCGCTGCCCTGCGGGGGCGAGAAGCTGATCACCGTATCGCCCGGCCCCGGAGTTGGACGCGCGGCGTGGGTAAAGAAGCGCATCTTTCCATCCTCGAGCACGAGCAACAGCATATTGGCCGCCTGCGGCAGGGTATCCTGTGCATCCTCGAATTTGAAATTGTCCGAGAGCTTGGTCTTGCGGAACACCCACCCGCTTTCGAGCCGGTTGGCAACCTCGGTCACGCCGAAACCGGATTCGAACAGCGCCCGGCCTCGTAAGCTGTCGGGCAAGGCATGGCGATCGTGCTCATCGCTCGATTCGCCGAGCTGGTAAACCGAATCGCGGCCGACCTCATAGGCGAATTCGTTACAGACAAGCGTGTTGTAGGCTTCGTTGTCGGTCGCTGCGACCAGCACCTGGAACGGCGCGAGGTCGAGATTATGCTCGGTCGCCTCATTGAGGATTTCACCGTGGTAGAACGGCAGGCCCTTCTGGCGCGCTGGCGCGAGGCGCTCCCAGCTCGAATCCACGACCATTACAGGGGTCTTGAGCTGGTGCATCTGTTCGGCGAGCGCGATGGTCCAAGGCGTGCTCCCGACCAACAGGAGACCGGGGCGCGTTTCCCCCTTCACCTTGAGTATTCGGGCGACCCAATCGACGGTAAAGCCGTGCGCGATGATCGTCGTTACCACCACGGCGAAGCTCAGGCCGATCAGGACATTGCCATCGGCATAGCCCAGTTCACCCAGCCGCAACGCAAACAGGCCGGAGATGGCCACCAGCACGATACCGCGCGGGGCAATCCAGGCGAGGAACAGCCGCTCGTTCCATGGTACCGAGCTACCCAGCAGGCTGATGAGTATCGTGGCCGGTCGGACGAGGAACAGCAACGCGAGCAGGAAAGCACCGAAACGCCAGTTGAGATAGGCGAGATCTTCCCATTTCAGCGACGCCGACAGGAGGATGAAAATCCCCGAGACGAGCAGGATTGCGACATTCTCCTTAAAAGGGTGGATTGAGCGCATCGACTGGACGTTCATGTTCGCCAGCGCGACGCCCATCACCGTCACCGAGACCAGACCCGCTTCGTGCTCGATCAGATTGGACACGACGAACACCCCGATGACAGAAGTGAACAGCACCGGCACCTTGAGGTATTCGGGGATCGTCCCGCGCGGGAAAGTCCAGGCGATAGCCACGGCAGCGACATAGCCGATCAAGGCCGCGACCCCGGCAGCGATCAGCATGGGGGTGACCACCTGGAAGCCGTTTATACCCGCGCCTGTCAGACGGAAATATTCATAGGCGACGACCGCGCACAAAGCCCCTGTCGGATCGTTGACGATCGCTTCCCATTTGAGGATCGAAGCAGGACGTTGCTGGACGGACGATTGTCGCAGCAATGGCATGACCACCGTTGGACCGGTGACCACCAAAATGCCGCCGAACAGCACCGCTACGGGCCAGACCAGTCCGGCGATCTGGTGCGCAGCAAGCGCGCCAAGCGTCCATCCGATCACGACACCGATGGTTGCCAGTCGCCAGACCGCGCTACCCGAATGGCGCAATTCGCGGAAATCGAGGCTCAAACCGCCTTCAAACAGGACCAGCGCGACGCCTACGGCGATCATCGGTTCGAGCAGCGCTCCAAAGGCATGTTCGGGATCGAAGATGCCCAGCACCGGACCAGCCAGAAAGCCCGCCGCCAGCATGAGCACGATCGCTGGCCAGCCCGTGCGCCAGGCGATCCACTGAGCTCCGATGCCCAATACGCCCACAAGGGCTATGACGATCGCTTGTTCCTGCATGATATTTGCGGTTCCCCTCGCGGGAACAGTGTGACGCTATCCCCAGCCAGTTTCAACGCATGAGACGCCGGTTCTTTCCGCGTCAGTGACCGGCAAAGTCCATCAACGCTTGGGTGGCAACGCCAATTCCGCGCAGCTTTTCTGCGCCGCCTAATTCCGGCAGGTCGATTACGAAAGCCGCGCGCTCGACGATCGCACCGGCCCGACGCAGCAATTGTGCCGCCGCGCATGCGGTTCCGCCTGTGGCGATGAGATCGTCCACCAGCACCACCCGTTCGCCCTCATCGATAAGGCTCGGGTCAATCTCCAACCGATCGGTGCCATATTCCAGCTGGTAATCGATGCCGATGGTGGAGACGGGCAGCTTGCCCGGCTTGCGAACCGGGACGAAACCGATGCCGAGCTCGATCGCAACAGCCGCGCCGAAGATAAACCCACGCGCTTCCATTCCGGCAATCCCCTGCGCCCCTGCATCGCGCGCGCTATCCGCCAGCCAGCCGACTGTTGCGGTGAGGCCTTCGCCGTGGCGGATCAGTGTGGTGATGTCACGAAACTGAATTCCCGGCGAGGGAAAATCCGGCACTGTACGAACCAGTGCCTTCAACTCTCCGGGTGTCATGGGTGAACACCCTGCCCGGAGGCCGGATCATGCACCGGCCTGCGGGATCGATCGATCGCGATGGTCAGGCTGCTTTCTTCGGCTTTACCGCCGCCCAGACCTGTTGCTTGGACATGTAAGCTAGGCCCGTCGCGAAGATCAGGAAGATCACCACCGGCCAGCCAGTCTGGCGACGCTTCACCAGCTTGGGCTCGGCCGTCCACGTCAGAAAGGCACCAACATCTTCGGCCATGCTCTTGATGTCGCTGGGCGCGCCATCATCGAACGTCACCTGACCATCGGTATGCAATGGTGGCGGCATCGCGATGTTGAGGTTGGCGAAATAGGGGTTGTAGTGCAGGCCCGGAGGGGTCTTCGCTTCGGGGAAGCGTTTGAGCAAATCCGCAGGCTGCGCTTGGTATCCGGTAATTAGCGAAACGACATAGTCGGCCCCGCCATGCCGTGCCTTGGTGATCAGCGAAAGATCCGGCGGGATGGCGTTGTTGTTGGCCGCGCGCGCCGCGATATCGTTGGGATAGGGCGAAGGGAAATAATCGGTCGGCAGACCCGGACGAGTGGTCGCTTCACCGGTGTTCTTGTCGATCCCCGGCACCTGATGCTTGGCGGCAAACGCCTTGATCTGCCCCGGCGTCAGGCCAAGATCGGCAAGGTCACGAAATGCCACGAACTTCAGGCTGTGACAGGCCGAGCAGACCTCGTCATAGACTTTAAGCCCGCGCTGCAGCTGGCCGACGTCCCAGTTGCCGAACGGGCCATCAAAGCTGAAGTCATAATGGTTGGGGTGCTTGTGGAAGAACTGTTCCGCATTGGGCTCAGTAAACTGGCCGTATTCGGCCACATTCGTGAAGCCCGGACCGATACCGCGGACCAGCGCCCACAGCACCGAGAGAGCGAAGAACATGCCGACGGCGACGGCAATGATACGGATGGAAATGAGTTGACGCATGATCGTGCTTGGTCCGTTCTTCTCGCTCGTCTCAAGCCGCGGGGTCCGCGGCTTCCCCCTTCACCATGGCCTTATCCGACCCGAGCACAGCTTCGGTGATCGAATTGGGCAGCGGCTGCGGCTTCTCCACCATGCTTACGATCGGCAGGACCACCAGGAAGTGCAGGAAGTAGTATGCGGTCGCGATCTGGCTGAGCATCACATAAGGCTCTTCCGCGGGCGCGCCGCCGCAATAGAACAGCAGCGCCATGGTCGGGATCAGCCCGAACCAGAAGAACTTGCGGAACAGCGGGCGATAGTGTCCCGAACGCACCGGGCTGCGATCGAGCCAGGGCAGGAAGAACCACAGAAGGATTGCGCTGAACATCGCCATCACGCCCATCAGCTTGGCCGGAATGAAGAAGATGTCCTGAGTGAAGGCGCGCAGGATCGCGTAGAACGGCCAGAAATACCATTCGGGCACGATATGCGCCGGGGTCGAAAGCGGGTTCGCCTCGATATAGTTGTCCGGGTGCCCGAGATAGTTGGGCAGGAAGAACACCAGCGCCATGAACAGCACCAGCGCAACACCCAGCCCAAACCCGTCCTTGGCGGTGTAATAGGGATGAAACGGTACAGTGTCGCTCTCGTCCTTCACCTCGACCCCGGTGGGATTGGAGGAGCCGGGGATGTGCAGCGCCCAGATATGCAGGATCACCACGCCCAGGATCACAAAGGGCAGCAGGAAGTGCAGGCTGAAGAAGCGGTTGAGCGCCGCGTTGTCGGGCGCATAGCCGCCCAGCAACCACACCTGGATCGCATCGCCGACCAGCGGGATCGCGCCGAACAGGCTGGTGATGACCTTCGCCCCCCAATAGCTCATCTGGCCCCATGGCAGCACATAGCCCATGAAAGCGGTCGCCATCATCAGCAGGAAGATGACCACGCCGAGCAGCCAGATCATCTCGCGCGGGGCCTTGTAGGACGAATAATAGAATCCGCGGAAAATATGGATGTAGACGACGATGAAAAAGAAGCTTGCGCCATTGGCGTGCGCGTAACGCAGCAACCAACCCCAGTTCACATCGCGCATGATGTGCTCGATCGAACCGAAAGCAACGGTCGAATTGGCGGCATAATGCATCGCCAGCACCACGCCGGTGACGATCTGGAAGACCAGGAAGAACCCGGCGAGGACGCCGAAATTCCAGAAATACGACAGATTGCGCGGAACCGGATAGCCTGCCCCGACAGCATTATAGACCAGCCGCGGCAATGGCAGCTTTTCGTCCATATACCGCATCAATGGATGCTGCGGTTGATATTCCTTGGCCCAGGGAAAACTCATCGTGTGCTCGTCCTGCCTTCTTAGCCTATCGGATCAGCCGACCGTAATCTTGGTGTCGGTATCGAATTTATAGTCGGGAACCACGAGGTTCTTCGGCGCGGGGCCCTTACGGATGCGCGCGGCGGTATCGTATTGCGAACCGTGGCAAGGGCAAAAATAGCCACCGTAATCGCCGCGATTCTGCTCCGAGGTAATCCCCAAAGGCACGCAACCCAGATGGGTGCATACGCCCATGGTGATCAGCCATTCCTTCTTGCCTTCCTTGGTGCGCTGCTCCAGCGTTTCGGGATCGCGCAGCTCGGACAACGGCACCGCGTCCGCCTCGGCGATTTCCTTTGGCGTAAGCTTGCGCACGAACAGAGGCTGCTTGCGGAATACTGCCGTAATTCCCTGACCCGCCTCGATCGAGGAGAGGTCGACATCGGTCGTGCTGGCAGCAAGGACGTCCGCCGAAGGGGCCATCTGGCTGATCAGTGGATAGAGCACCACCAGGCCACCCACGCCTGCCGCACTGACGGCGGCGACATTGGCCGGAATACCGAGAACATCACGGCGACGAAGACCGTCGGCGTCATGATCACTATCGTGGGTAGTCGAAGAGTCAGCGGTTGCGGCGGTGTCTGCCATCAGTCCCTTGCCTTGTCCTGCACTCACCGGACGGACGAACCGGGTGTGCGCGAATCCCTGTGATTGGTGAGGACAAATCCTCCCCCCGTACGCTTCCCCCAAACCCCATGTAATGCGCCGGGAGGACGCGATTAACCCGAGCGTCTAGCGGCTCAAAGTGGGGTTGCCAACCGCCATTTTTTCGCCATCCCCCGCAAGATGCTACAGATCGGGGAGAATTCCGATGACGCTTGTCTGTCGTCCGCCGGTCGATTCGCCGCGATGGGTCGCGCGGCGATATGAGCAGAATCGTGCCGGATCGGCATAGGTATCGCAGGCGAGGTCGGCACAATGGTCGATACCCGCCGATGCTATGCGCGAGGCGATATAGCCGGGCAGGTCGAACTGGAAATGCCCCTCACGTCCTTCAGCGAAGAACCGGTCGTTGTCATCCGCTTGCTCACAAAACCGTGCGCGGAGTCCTGCGTCAACTTCGTAGCTATCCTGCGCAATCATCGGACCGATTGCCGAGCGAATGCGCCCCCGCTTCGCGCCGAGCTCCTCCATTGCGACGACGGTGTTTTCGACCACACCGCCCAAGGCGCCACGCCAACCCGCATGGGCCGCTCCGACCACGCCCGCTTGCCTGTCGACGAACAGGACCGGGCCGCAATCCGCGGTCACAATGCCCAGCAACAAACCGGGCACCTTCGTCACCAGCGCGTCGGCCGGTGGCGGATTGTCGGCGAAAGGCCCGGTGACGGTCACGACGTCGGGAGAGTGAACCTGTCGCAACAACACCAATTCCGCGCCCGGTAGAACCGCCTGCGCATCAATCCCCGCACGGGTGGAAAAGCCATGCGGCACGTCGCCCAGCAGCGGTGCTGTGAGAAAGCCACGCATTGCGCTTATCCGAGCGAACGCGTGACCTGTTCATAGGTGTCGCGCGACAGTTTCGGCGCATCGGCAATACGCTGCAGCTCGGCTTGCATCATTGCCGCGCGTTTCGGCTCGATCCTCCGCCAGCGACCCAGCGACGGAACGAAACGGGCAGCCGTCTGGGCATTGAGCGGATCAAGCGCGAGGATCAGATCGGCAATGATCCGGTAGCCTTCTCCGCTCGCCGCATGGAACCCATGGGGGTTGCCCGCAAAAGCCATGTAAAGTGCGCGAACCCGGTTCGGGTTCTTGAGCGTGAAATCGGGATGGTCGGCCAGTGCCTTGACGTGCTCAACCACTTGCGGGTGGAGCGAGGACGCCTGGATCGCGAACCATTTGTCGATCACCAGCGGATTGCCTTTGTAGCGCCCGTAGAAATCGAGCAGCCGCGCGGTCCGTTCGGGCGAATCGATACCGCACAAGGCCATCAGAGCGCCCTGTCGGTCGGTCATGTTGTCGGCCCGGTCGTACTGTTCGGCCGCCATCTGCGATGCGCGCGCCGGATCGGCGGCGGCGCAATAGGAGAGCGCCAGCGACTTGACCTTGCGCGCACCCTTGCCCGCCGCATCCATCGCAAAGGGCAGTGCCGCTGCACGTTCGTGCAGTGTCTTGAAGCTGTCACCCAATGTCGCGCCCAGCTTGGCTTTGAGCGTTTCGCGTTCGGCATGGATCAGCACCGGATCGGCAATCAGCAATTGTTCCATCAGATAGGTGACACTCGGCAGCAGCATCAACTCGCCGCGCATGAGATCGTCGAGCCGGTCGTCTTCGAGGATCGCACCCAGCGCCTTGCCGATCGCATCCTCGGCTTCGGTGCGGGAGTTGTCGCCCAAAGGCCCGCTTGCCGCCTCAACCAGATGGCCAACCACCAGATCCTGCATCGCCTCATAGCGCGCAAAAGGATCGTCATCATGCATGGCCAGAAAGGCGAGATCTTCCCGCGCAATCTCGCGTTCGATCCGCACCGGTGCGGAGAAGCCGCGATTGAGCGAGAGCACCGCATCGTCCGGCGCGCCCTCTATTTCAACCTTGGTCTCAGCGCTGTCGAGCACCACGAGCTGTTCCTTGACCCGCACACCTCTGCCCCGATCGAACAGCGCAGTCTTGAGCGGGATCACCATCGGCTGCTTGGTGTCCTGCCCCGGCGTCGGGGGGACTTCCTGCCGAAAGGTCAGCACAAGTTTGTCGCCCGACCGCTCGCTGTCGAGCTTGATCCGCGGCGTTCCAGCCTGACTGTACCAGAGGCGGAATTGCTTGAGATCAAGCCCCGCGCCATCCTCGATCGCGGTGACGAAATCCTCGCATGTCGCGGCTTCGCCATCGTGGCGCTCGAAATAGAGATCGGTGCCTTTGCGGAAGCGCTCCGGGCCCGCCATGGTGCGCATCATGCGGATAACCTCGGCACCCTTGTTGTAGACCGTGGCCGTGTAGAAATTGCTGATCTCGCGAAAGGAATCGGGCCGGATCGGATGCGCCAGCGGGCCCGAATCCTCAGGGAACTGGACGCTGCGCAACACGCGCACATCCTCGATCCGCTTGACCGGGGCGGAGCCCATGTCCTGGCTGAACAGCTGGTCGCGCAGCACGGTGAAGCCTTCCTTCAGGCTCAGCTGGAACCAGTCGCGACAGGTGATGCGATTGCCCGACCAATTGTGAAAATATTCGTGGCCGATGACACCCTCGATCCCGTCGTAATCGCCATCGGTGGCGGTTTCCGGGTCGGCAAGGACGTATTTGGTGTTGAAGACGTTGAGCCCCTTGTTCTCCATCGCCCCCATGTTGAAATCGCTGACCGCGACGATGTTGAAACAATCGAGATCGTATTCGCGCCCGAAGGTTTCCTCGTCCCATTTCATCGCGCGTTTCAAGGATTCCATCGCGTGCTCGGTGCGCGGCAAATCTTCCTCGCGCACCCAGACCGCCAGATCGACCTTGCGACCTGAGCCGGTGGTGAAGCTGTCTTCGCGCGCAACCAGATCGCCGGCAACCAGCGCGAAGAGATAGCTCGGCTTGGGCCAGGGGTCATGCCATTCGGCCCAATGCGTTTCGCCCTCTTCTCCGCTGTCGGATCGATTGCCGTTGGACAGGAGAATGGGGAACAGAGCCTTTGGCCCGCTCATCCGCACGGTATAGGTGGACAGCACATCGGGCCGGTCGGGGAAGAAGGTGATCCGGCGAAACCCCTCTGCCTCGCACTGGGTGCACAGCATCCCGTTCGACGCGTAGAGCCCCATGAGCTGGGAGTTTTGCGAAGGCGCCAGCCGCGTGACGATGGTCAGCTTATGGCTGTCGCCCGGAAGTGAGACGACGAGATCGTCGCCGTCCATCGTGTGACCTTCGCAGTCGGCACCGTCGCAATGGAGCGACACCAACTCAAGACCATCACCGTTCAGACGGATGGTGCGTGACGGCTGGGCGTCGGGATTGCGTTCGACCTCCAGCGTCGCGGTAACCAGCGTTTCGTCGAGGCCAAGCTGGAAATCGAGATGCGTATTCGGCACGCGCCATGCGAAGGGTTTGTAATCCTTGCGGAAGATTTCGGCTGGTGGTGCGGGCGGCTGAACTGGCGCGTCGGCCATCTCTGGGTTGCCGTCGGGCGAAGCGGGGGTGCGTGCAATATCCATGGATTTCGATCTAGGGTTTTTCCTTGGGACGTCCACCCGCTAGAACGCGCGGATGGGTAATCTGTTCATTTTCGGGCTCGGCTATACGGCCAAGCGGTTGGCCGATGCGCTGTCGGCCCAAGGCTGGCACGTCAGCGCCACCGGCAGCGCGGGCGATGTGCCCTTCGACAATGAGGACGCGGTGCACGAAGAATTGGCGCGTGCCAGCCATGTCCTCTCCAGCGTGCCGCCGGGTGACGATGGCGATTCGGTGCTTGATCGCTATGGCGAGGCGTTGGGCAATCGATGGATCGGCTATCTTTCGTCGAGCGGTGTCTATGGTGACACGGGCGGCGCGTGGGTCGACGAAAGCGCGCCTACCGGCACAGGGCGTAGACTGGCGCGCAGCGAAGCCGATAGCGCTTGGCTCACGCGTGGGGCATGTGTGTTCCGCCTGCCGGGCATCTACGGACCGGGTCGCAGCCCCTTCGACCGTATCCGTTCGGGCAAGGCGCATCGCATCGACCTGCCCGGACAGGTGTTCAGCCGTATCCATGTGGACGATATCGTCACGGCGCTGATTGCGGCGCTCGAGGGAGACGCACCGCCCGGAGCCTACAATATCGCGGACGACCATCCGGCGAGCCACAATGCAGTAGTCGAAGAGGCGTGCCGCTTGCTGGGCTGCAACGCGCCGCCGCTACAAAGCCTCGACGAGGCGGGACTGTCACCGATGGCTCGTGGGTTTTACGCAGAGAACCGCCGCGTCGCCAATGGCAAGGCGCGCCGCGTACTCGACTGGCAGCCGGCCTACCGCGATTATCGTTCGGGCCTCACCGCCATTCTGGCCGCGGAGGGTACCGAGGGGCTTTGATCGCCCCCTTTCGGACCGACCTGCCGTGCCCTCAACGCGATCACCAGACCGACCATCGCCAGCACTGCCCCTGCTATCGCCAGCCCGGTCCAGCGATAGCCTTCGAGCAGGGTGGAAATGACCATCGCGATCACGACCACCAGTACGCCATTGTAAGCGGCCCGCCCTGCGCCGAGCTGGCGCACCAGCCGGTAATAGAGAGGGAACGTCACCACCGATCCGGCCAGCGCCAGCCATGCTGTGCCGACCCAGTAGCGCAAATCGCTCGGGAACTGCGGGGCGCCCGACAGCACCAGCGCCAGCACGATATCGAACGCGGTGCCGTACAGCATCGACCATGCGAGCAACGTCGGTAGCGGCAGTCCCTTGCCCGCCGGGCCGGCCTGGATGACATTGGCGATCGAGGCTGACAGCATCGCAATCAGCGCCAGCCCTGCGCCCCATGCAACGCTTCCTCCAAGCGGCGCGAGCCGCGCCTCGTTGAGCAGCAGCAGGCCGATACCGCAGAGCGCGATAATACTGCCGATGATGAAGCGCCGCGTGATCGGCTGGCCCAGCAATATGCGCCCTAGGATGGCGTTGGGCACCATCATCATCCCGATCAGCAGCGCAACTATGCCCGAGGTGAGGTGCAGCTCGGCCATATAGACGAAGGTGTAATTGCCGCTGAACTGGAACAATCCCATCGCCAGCGCCAGCAAGTGCGCGGCGCGCGGCATCGCCAGCCGCCGGTGCATGACCGCGGCCAGCAGAAACATCGCCGGAGTCGCCAGCCCGAAACGGAACGCAATCGCCCAATGCGCCGATACTCCCGCGATCTGCCCCGTAATGACATACCAGGTCGAACCCCAGATCAGCGCGGTGAGCAGAAAGGGAATGGCAATTCCCGGCCGCAGCAGGGCGTGGGGCGCGGTGTCGCTCATGGAACCGCGCTCACAGGCTGGCGATCGCTTGCGCCAGCGCGCGGGCATCCTCCTCGCGCGTGTTCCAGGCGGTCACGAAGCGCGCGGCGTCATCGCCCCAATCGTAGAAGGCGAAATTCTGAGCGCGCAAGATTTCGCGCTCGGCAGGCGTAAGCGTTACGAACAGCTCGTTAGCTTCCACCGAGTGCATGAGCCGGTCGCCACACGCCCCGGCAATTTCCTGCGCGGAAGCATTGGCGGCGCGGGCATTCTCAAGCCACAGATCGCCATCGAGCATCGCGACGATCTGCGCGGCGAGGAAACGCCCCTTCGATTGCAGGTGCCCTGCACGCTTGCGGCGATAGCGTGCGACATCGGCGAGAGCGGGATCGAAGAACACGATAGCCTCCGCGCTCATCCCGCCGTTCTTGACGCAGCCGAAGCTCAGTGCATCGACGCCTTCGGTCACCGCGCCCGGCGCGCAATCCAGCGAGGCGACCGCATTGCCGAAACGCGCGCCGTCCATATGCAGTCCCAGCCCATGCGCCTTGGCGAGATCGGCAATCGCACCGACCTCCTCAGGCCGATAGACGCAGCCGTATTCGCTCGCCTGGGTGATCGAGATCGCGTGCGGCTGGACCTGGTGCACATCGTCGCGGATCGGATCGATGACCGCGGCAATGGCGTCAGGCGTCAGCTTGGCCGCATCGCCTTCGGCCAACAGCAGCTTGGCACCGTGAAGATAGAAACCGGGCGCGCCGCCCTCGTCCATCTCGATATGCGCCTCGCGGTGGCAAACCACCCCGCCATGCGGCTGGACCATCGTGGCAAGCGCAAGGCAATTCGCGGCCGTTCCCGTCGCGACCCATAACGCAACACACTCGCGCCCGAACAGGGCCGAAAAGCGTTCGTCGAGCGCTTGTGACAGCGCATCGCCATCATAGGGCGGCGCGCTGTCATCGGCGGCGCGCATCGCTTCCCACACACGCGGATGGACCGGCGCGGCGTTGTCGGACATGAACGGGCGAAGCGGTGTCGAAGAAGTCATCGGGAACGCGTCTAGCCGAGCGGGCATTGGACGCAAGAAGGAGAACGCAAATGGCCGATGTCACCGTCACCCACGAAGGCAATGACGAGCGCGGGCGTTACAGCGCGAAGCTGGACGGGGAAGACGCAGGTCATCTCGACTGGATCGGCAGGGGCGAGGACGTCCGGGTTGCGACGCATACCCTCGTCCCCGATTCCATGCGTGGCAAGGGCATCGCGGGAAAACTGGTCGACGCCTTGATCGCCGATGCCCGGAACGAGGGCTTCCGCATCGTGCCGCAGTGTTCCTATGTCGACGCGCAGTTCAAACGCCACCCGGAATGGGTGAGCCTGCGCGCCTGAGGCAAACGATCAGCGCCGCTGGTCGAAGCGGCGGCCAACCATTGCGGCGGTGATATTGGTCTTCTGCACATCGATCGCCCCGCCAGCGATTCCCCAGGCGAATCCGTCGCGCACGCGCTGCTCCATGCCGTAATCCTTGTGGTAGCCATAGCCGCCCATCACCTGCATGCCGAGCGCGGTGACTTCGCGCACGATCTCGTTGGCGAAGCATTTGGCAACGCTGCTTTCGAACACGCCGGGCAGGCCATTGCTTTCGTGCGCTGCATTGGCAGCCGCGCGGTAGATCAGCAGCCGCGCCGCCTCGACCTTCATGGCCATCTCCGCGAGTTTGAGTTGCACCGCCTGGAAATCGACGATCGGTTTGCCAAAAGCCTGCCGTTCCTGCGTATAGGCGAGCGCCTGCTCGAGCGCCCCCGCCGCGAGCCCCAGCGCCTGCGTCGCATTGCCGCAACGCTCCAGTCCGAAGGCGCTCATCAGCTGGCCGAAGCCGCCAGCACCAATGACAAGGTTCTCCTTGGGCACCATCACATCCTCGAAGCGGATATCGCGCGTGGCGATGCCGCGAAACCCCATCAACTCCTCGCGCTTGCCGAAACTAACGCCATCCTGATCGCGGTCGACGAGCAGCGCACCGATTCCCTTGGCGCCGGGCGCGTCGGACAGGCGGCAATAGGTCACGTAATAGCGTGAGTGCCCTGCACCACTCGTCCAGCGCTTGGTGCCGTTCAGGATATATCGACCGCGGTCCTCACGCGCATGGGTGGTTAGATCGGTCAACGCGGTCCCGGCGTCGGGTTCGGACATCGACACCGCAACCGTCGCTTCGCCAGCGGTCACTTGCGGGATGATTCGCGCCTTTAGCTCGTCCGTCCCGAACCGCTCGATCGTGCGCACCGGCCCGACCAGCGCCTCGAACACCGGGAATGCAACCGCATTCGACACCATCGCGAACTGTTCGAGCACCAGCAGCGCTTCGAGATGGCCGAGGCCAAGCCCGCCGTATTGCTCTGGAAGGTTGACCCCGAGGAAGCCCAGCTCCCCATAGCGCCGGACCATTTCGGCAGGGACCGGGACATCCTTTTCCTCGAGCTCGCGTGCCAGCCCGACCAACTCGCCCTGTGCGAACTTGCGCGCCGCCTCCTGGAGATCGCGCTGCTGTTCGCTGAGTTGGAAATCCATGACTCTCTCCGAATTATCTTGTGGGAGATGCGCTGCCCGAAGCCGCCATGCTTCGCAAGCACGACTGCGCCCGAAACGCTTTGCGTGGACGGAAGCAAAGCAAGCCGGATGGCTCGGGCTCGGCGTCTGAGGGTCTGAATAAACAAGAAAAATGGTGCTGCTGGGGAGGATTGAACTCCCGGCCTCACCCTTACCAAGGGTGCGCTCTACCACTGAGCTACAGCAGCACGGGAAGCCCGCGCAAAATAGGTGCGGGCAACGGGCGGGCGCTATTGTCGCGCAACGCCCCGATGTCAAGCAATGCTTGAGCCTTTCGTGATCTAGCGCCAAGGCATTGCCGATGAGTGAAGGCACGAACAAGAATCTTTCGCGTGAAGAGCGTCTGGCGGCAAAGCTGCGCGAAAACCTGCGGCGGCGAAAGGCGCAGGCGCGTCAACTGGACGAATCGCCTGCGGACACCCTTTCCAAGCCGGACAACGGCAGCTAACGCAGCCTGCTCCTGACCACCCTTGCGGAGCCATCATGTCCAAGCTGATCCTTTTGCGTCACGGCCAGAGCGAGTGGAACCTCGCCAATCGCTTCACCGGGTGGTGGGATGTCGACCTGACCGAAAAGGGTGTGGCCGAGGCGATCGCGGCGGGAGAACTCCTGCGTGAGAAAAACCTTCTGCCGAGCGTCGCCTTCACCTCGCTCCAGACGCGCGCGATCAAGACGCTGCACCTGACGCTCGAACACTGCGAGCGGCTGTGGATTCCCGAAACCAAGGACTGGCGCCTGAACGAGCGTCACTATGGCGGGCTGACCGGACTCGACAAGGATGAGACGCGCGAAAGACATGGCGAGGAACAGGTGCATATCTGGCGCCGCAGTTTCGACGTGCCGCCGCCCGAAATGGAGGAAGGCAGCGAGTTCGATCTGTCGGGCGATCCGCGCTACGCCGGCATCCCGGTACCGCGCACCGAAAGCCTCAAACTCACCATCGAACGGGTGCTCCCCTATTGGGAAAGCACGATCCTGCCCCAGCTTTCTGCCGGTGAAACGGTGATCGTGGCAGCGCATGGCAATTCGCTGCGCGCGCTGGTCAAACATCTGTCGGGCATTTCCGACGACGAGATCACCGGGCTGGAGATTCCAACCGGCCAGCCGATCGTCTATGAGTTCGGCGAGAATTTGCGCCCCTCGCGCGAACGCTATTACCTCAAGGACGCCTGACACATGGCAGCAAAAGTCGCGATCATCATGGGCAGCCAGTCGGACTGGCCGACGATGCGCAAGGCCGCCGAAGTGCTCGAAGAGCTGGACGTCGAACACGAAGCGCGGATCGTTTCCGCGCATCGCACGCCCGACCGCATGGTCGCCTTTGCCAAAGGGGCCGCAGACGAAGGTTTTGCCGTCATCATCGCGGGCGCAGGCGGTGCGGCGCACCTTCCTGGCATGGTCGCAAGCATGACCCACCTTCCGGTGCTTGGCGTGCCGGTACAATCCAAGGCGCTGTCGGGACAAGACAGCCTGCTCTCGATCGTGCAGATGCCCGCCGGGGTTCCGGTCGGGACGCTGGCGATCGGCGAAGCCGGTGCGACCAATGCCGGATTGCTCGCCGCGAGCATCTTGTCGCTCGGCGACGACGATCTCGCCGAACGGCTGACCACGTGGCGCGAGGCGCGCAGCGCCGCCGTTGCGGAGCGTCCCGAAAACTGATGCTTCAACCGGGCAGCACCATCGGCATTCTGGGCGGCGGCCAGCTCGGCCGCATGATGGCGATATGCGCCGCAAATCTCGGCTATCGCTGCATCGGCTATGCGCCAGAGGGCGACAATGTCGCCGACCTCGTCTGCGCCGACTTCTTCGCCAACCGCTGGGACGATACCGAGGCATTGGCCGAGTTTGCCGCGCGCTGCGACGTGGTGACGTGGGAGTTCGAGAATGTGCCCGTCTCCGTGCTGGGCACGTTCGACGCCAAATGCCTGCATCCGACGCGGATCGCGCTGGAAACAGCGCAGGACCGGCTGAACGAAAAGCGATTCGTCGAACAGCTCGGCGGACGCCCCGCACCCTATATGGCGGTGGATACGATCACCGATCTTGCCGCTGGGATCGAACGAATCGGCACGCCCGGTATCCTCAAGACCCGCCGCGACGGATACGACGGCAAGGGCCAGTGGCGGATTGCGTCGCCGCGGGATGTCGAAGCGTTACCGCCCTTGGCTCAACCTGCAATTTACGAAGGCTTCGTCACTTTCGAGGCGGAATTCTCGGTCATTCTCGTGCGCGGACAGGATGGAGAAATCCGCTTCTGGGATTCGACCCGCAACGAGCACGAGGATGGCATTCTGGCGCGTTCGGTTCTGCCCGCTGGCTCTGGCATCGAACATCAGGTCGAAGAAGCGCGCGCGCTGGCCCGGCAAGTGGCCGATGCGATGCGCTATGTCGGCGTGCTGACGCTCGAATTCTTTGCCACGGCGCAAGGCCCGGTGTTCAACGAAATGGCCCCGCGGGTGCACAATTCGGGCCACTGGACGATCGAGGGCGCGGCAACGAGCCAGTTCGAAAACCACATCCGCGCGGTCGCCGGATTGCCGCTGGGCGACACCCGCACCGTCGCCAACAAGGTCGTGATGGAAAATCTCATCGGCGATCAGGTCGAGAACGCGCAGCGGGTGCTCGCAGACAGCGACGTTCATCTGCATCTCTATGGCAAGCGGTCGGTTCGCGAAGGGCGCAAGATGGGCCATGTAACGCGGCTGGAGCGCGCGTGAGCGGCGAGGTTTTCGTCATTTATGCGCGCGCCGCCAACGGCGTGATCGGCAAGGATGGGAAGCTACCCTGGCACCTGCCCGCCGACCTGAAACGCTTCAAGCAGCTCACCATGGGCAAGCCGATGATCATGGGGCGCAAGACCTTCGAGAGCCTACCGGGCCTCCTGCCCGGACGCCGCCATATCGTGCTGACTCACAGCGCGGACTGGCGCAGCGACGGTGCAGAGACCGCCCACACCATCGACGAAGCCCTCGAATTGGCAGGAGAGCGCGATGTTGCGGTCATCGGCGGCGCGGCGATTTTCGAAGCCTTCCTGCCGTATGCTAGCCGCGCCGAGGTGACCGAGATCCACGCCGACGTTGACGGCGACGTGGTCATGCCGGAACTCGCGGCCCAATGGGCAGAAACCGCGCGCGAAAGCCATCCCGCCGCCGATGACCGTCCGGCCTATTCCTTCGTCACCTATCGAAGGAACGCCACATGAGGTGGCTTGATCATCGCGAGCATCTGCCCGATTCGCTGCGCGGAGCGGTGATCGCGCTTGGCAATTTCGACGGGTTTCATCTCGGGCATCAGGCGGTCGCGAAAGAAGCGATTGACTGGGCGCGCGCCGAAGGCCGACCGAGCATCATCGCCACTTTCGACCCGCATCCCGTCCGCTTCTTCAAGCCCGATGTGCCACCCTTTCGCCTGACCACGCTCGAACAGCGGCAGGAGCTCTATCTCGCCGCCGGGGCGACCGCGATGCTGGTGTTCCATTTCGATGCCGAGCTTGCCGGGACCAGCGCCGAGGATTTCGTGAAAGCGATCCTGCACGAACGGCTCGGCGCAGCAGGCGTGGTGACGGGCGAGGATTTCACTTTCGGCAAGGGCCGCAGCGGCAACCGGGAGGTTCTCACCCGGCTTGGCGGCGACGTCGGGATCGAAGCGCGCGCCGTGCCAGCGGTGATGGACGGCGGCGCGCCCGTCTCCTCCAGCCGCGTGCGCGAGGCCTTGCGCGAAGGCGATCCGCAGGAAGCCGCGCGCCTCCTCACGCGCCCCTTCGCGATTCGCGGCGTGGTCGAACATGGCGACAAGCGCGGGCGCACCATCGGCTATCCCACCGCCAATCTCTCGATCGAAAGTTACCTGCGCCCGCGTTACGGCATTTATGCCGTCACCGGCCGCATGCTCGCGACCGGGCAGGAATTGCAGGGCGCGGCCAATATCGGCGTGCGCCCGCAGTTCCAGCCGCCCAAGGAGCTGCTCGAGCCCTATTTCTTCGATTTCTCCGGCGATCTTTACGGTCAGGAGATCGAAGTCGCCTTCCACCACTTCCTGCGCGGAGAGGCGAAATTCGACAGCCTCGACGCCTTAACCGAGCAAATGGAGCGCGATTGCGTGGAAGCGCGACGCTTGCTGGCCTCCTGAGGCCTTCCCACAAGCGCGCGTTTGCTCTAGCGGCGGCCCCCTATGTCCGAAAAGCGCGACTATAAAGACACCGTCTTCCTGCCGAAGACCGATTTTCCCATGAAGGCGGGCCTCCCCCAGAAGGAGCCGGGCATTCAGGCGGGGTGGGAAGCGGCTGGCCTCTACGCCCAGCTGCGCGCGGCGCGCAGCGGGCGCGAGAAATTCATCCTCCATGACGGCCCGCCCTATGCCAATGGCGACATGCATATCGGCCATGCGCTGAACCATGTGCTGAAGGACATGGTATGCCGCACGCAGAACGCGCTGGGCAAGGACGCGCCCTATGTGCCCGGTTGGGACTGCCACGGCCTGCCGATCGAATGGAAGGTCGAGGAAGCCTATCGCAAGGCGAAAATGACCAAGCCGGTGCTGGCCGGGCCGCAGCGCGACGAGGGTGAGGTCAAGGCCTTCCGCGACGAATGCCGCGCCTATGCCCAGCACTGGGTCGACATGCAGCGCGAACAGCTTAAACGCCTCGGCATCATGGGCGACTGGGAGCACCCCTATCTCACCATGCAGAAGGAGAGCGAGGCGATCATCGTCGCCGAGCTGCTGAAGCTGGCCGAAGCGGGCAATCTCTATCGCGGATCGAAGCCGGTGATGTGGAGCCCGGTGGAAGAAACCGCGCTGGCCGAGGCCGAGGTCGAATACGAGGACATCACCTCGACCCAGATCGACGTGGCTTTCGAGATCACCGAGAGCCCGATCCCCGAACTGGTCGGCGCCCATGCGGTGATCTGGACGACGACGCCGTGGACGATCCCGGTCAATCAGGCTTTGGCGTATGGGCCGGATGTTGAGTACCAGCTCTCGAAGATGAACGATGGTCGGTCGTATTTGCATGCCTCGGACCTCGACGACGAATTCATGTTACGAACAGGTCTGCACGTCGTCGAATGGTCGCTGATTGATGGCTCCGACCTCGCCGGCACCCTCGCCCGCCATCCGATGCACCATCTCGGCGGATTCTACGCCAGGCCGCGTCCGTTCCTGCCCGGCGACTTCGTCACCACCGACAGCGGCACCGGGCTCGTCCATATGGCGCCCGACCATGGCGAGGACGATTTCGAGCTGTGCCGCGCGCATGGCATCGAGCCGGTGTTCGCGGTCCTACCCGACGGGCGCTATCGCGACGACTGGGGCTGGCTCGGCGCGCGCGATCTCGACGCCGAGGGCAAGGAGCGCCGCCGCAGCGTCATCAACAAGCCCTTCAACGCGCCCGAAGGCCCGATCTGTTCCGATCTGCGCGCGGCGGACGCGCTGCTTGCCGCCAGCGAGGACTACCAGCACTCCTACCCCCACAGCTGGCGCAGCAAGGCCAAGGTGATCTTCCGCGCCACCGCGCAATGGTTCGTGCCGATGGACCGCGACATGGGCGACGGATCAACCCTGCGCCAGCGCGCGCTTGGCGCGATCGCCGATACGCGCTTCGTGCCCGAAAAGGGCCGCCGCCGCATTGGTTCGATGGTCGAGGGCCGCCCGGACTGGGTGCTGTCGCGCCAGCGCGCCTGGGGCGTGCCGATAACCCTGTTCGTGCGCCCCGATGGCAGCTATCTTCAGGACGCAGCGGTCAATGCCCGCGTGGTCGATGCGATCCGCGCGGACGGCATGGACGCGTGGAACAGCGCCAACAAAGCAGCCTTCCTCGGCCCCGATCACGATCCGTCCGAATTCGAGATGGTGACCGACATCCTCGACGTCTGGTTCGATTCGGGCACCACCCATGCTTTCGTGCTCGAAAGCGGGCGCTGGCCGGACTTGCGCTGGCCCGCCGATCTCTATCTCGAAGGCAGCGACCAGCATCGCGGCTGGTTCCAGTCCTCCCTGCTCGAAAGCTGTGCCACCCGCGGGCGCGCGCCCTTCGATGCGATCCTGACCCATGGCTTCACCATGGCGAGCGACGGGCGCAAGATGTCGAAGAGCCTCGGCAACACCATCGATCCGCTCAAGGTGATGGAGCAATACGGCGCCGATATCATCCGCCTGTGGGCGCTCTCGGTCGATTTTACCGAGGACCACCGCATCGGGGATGAAATCCTCAAGGGCGTCGCCGACCAGTACCGCAAGCTGCGCAACACCTTCCGCTATCTCCTCGGCGCGCTCGACGGCTTCGACTGGCAGAGTGAGCATGTGGCAGAAAGCGAGATGCCCGAGCTGGAGCGCTATATGCTCGGTCAGCTATGGCAGCTAGACGCCACGCTGCGGCAGGCGATCCACGATTACGACTTCAACGAATACACCCGCGCGCTGATCGAGTTCTGCAATGAGGATCTGTCGGCCTTCTTCTTCGATATCCGCAAAGACCGGCTCTATTGCGATGCGCCGGACGGGGTGGAGCGCCGCGCCTATCGTACGGTGCTCGATATCCTGTTTCAGGCGCTGATCCGCTACGCCGCCCCGGTGCTGGTGTTCACCGCCGAGGAAGTCTGGGGCACGCGCTTCCCGGACAAGGGCAGCGTGCATCTGCTCGAATGGAGCGAGCTGCCCGATTGGTCCAATAATGCGCTCGCCACACGCTTCGACATGCTCAAGGGGCTGCGTGAGGAAGTGACCGAAGCGATCGAGCCTTTGCGGCGCGACAAGACCATCCGGTCGAGCCTCGAAGCGGACATCACTGTGCCCGCGGGAGCAGTGCCGGAAGAGTTCAGTGATGACGATCTCGCCGAATTGTTCATCACCGCGTCAGTCACGCGCGGGCAGGGCGAGAGCGTGACCGTCTCGCGCACCACCGACCACAAATGCGGCCGCTGCTGGCGCCTCTTGCCCGAAGTGGCGGAGGATGGCGATCTGTGCGGCCGCTGCGAAACCGTGGTCGAAGGCATGGAGCAGAGCGCATGACCCCCGTCACACGCTTTCGCGCCTTCGGCATGGCCCTCGCGCTGGCCGTGTTCCTCATCGATCAGGGCGTGAAGTACTGGGTAACCGGCCCGCTCGGTCTCAACCAGGTCGGCGATGTCCTGCCCGTTCTGCCGATCTTCGCTTTGCGGTTCACGCAAAACTTCGGCGTTTCTCTCGGCATGTTTACCGCTTCGAGCGATGCGCAGCGCTGGATGCTGGTGGGTGTCACCGCGGTTATCGCGCTGGTCGTGACCGTGTGGCTCGCCCGCGAGCGCAAGCTCGGCGAAATCATCGCACTCGCGCTGATCCTCGGCGGGGCGTTGGGCAATATCCGCGACCGGGTGCAACTGGGCTATGTCGTCGACTATGCCGATCTGCACTTCGGCACCTTCCGTCCGTTCCTGATTTTCAACATCGCCGATGCCGCAATCAGCATCGGCGTCGTCATTATCCTTGCGCGCGCCATCTTCCTGCGCGACAAGCCCGACCAGCACACACACGACAGGCCCGACGAGGCCCCGGAGACCGTTCGATGACCAAGACCCTCTCACTCGCCCTCGTTGGTGGCTGTGCGCTGCTGCTGAGCGGCTGCGCCAGCGGCGGACTGCTGCATGGCGGCAGTCCGGATGAATTCGCCGTACAGCGCGAAGCGCCGCTGATCGTACCGCCCGATTTCAACCTCGCCCCGCCCGCGCCCGGTGCGCCGCAGCCAGCTCAGGGCACGGCATCGCAGGAAGCGCTGGAGGCCTTGTTCGGCGGCCCCGCTCGCCGCAGCGGTGTCGAAACCAGCGCACTCGATCAGGCCGGAACGGCAGAGCCGGGCATCCGCTCGGAAGTCGGCGATCCGGAAACCCATGCCGTGGCCAAGGGCACGGTAACACGCGATATCCTCGCCGCGCCCGAAGGGGCCGGCGGTGCGGCACAGGCGGTCATCCCAGCCACTGGAAGCTGATCCGGTTCGGGCGTGCGCGCCCGGCAAACCGAGACAATCTGTCTCGCGCGACGCTATGCAGCGTCCTCGTCCGGCGTATCGGACTTGATCGGCGTGACCAGAAGCTTGTCGATTCGACGCCCGTCCATATCGACGACTTCAAACCGCCAGCCCTGCTCCTCGAAAGTTTCGCCCTCCTCGGGCAGCTTCTTGAGTACTTCGAGGGCGAATCCGGCGGCGGTCGCAAAATCGCGATTTGGACCGTATTCAAGGTCCAGCCGGTCCGCCAGCGCATCAGCCGAAAGCGCGCCCGAGATCAAGAAGCCGCCATCCTCGCGCTCTATCACATAGGGCGCTTCCCCGTGCTCCTGGTCGCTGACGAAATCGCCGACCAGCGCTGTCAACACGTCGACCGGGGTTACGATGCCATCCAGGTGTCCGTATTCGTCATGGACCATGGCCATACCCACTTCCGCCTGCTGGAGCACGCGTAACGCATCGACCGCGTCGAGCTGGTCCGGCACGACTTCGGCCTTGCGCATCAATGCCGACAGATCGGTGCTGCGCCCGGCGACCATAGCGGCCAGCAATTCGCGCACCTTGACCACGCCCAGCACCTTGTCTGGCGAACCGTCGGCGACCGGCATCAGCGAATGAGAGCTGGATTCGATTGCTGCGCGGATAGCCGCCTCGTCAGCCGAGATATCGAGCCAGTCGAGCTGGTTGCGCGGGGTCATCACTTCACGGACGGGACGCTCGGCCAGCCGGACCACGCCCGCGAGCATCTGGTGCTGTTCGTGTTCGATAACCCCGCTGCGCGTGGCTTCGGCGAACAACATGTGCAATTCCTCCGCATTGACCGACGCTTGTCCGGCAGGCCTCACGCCGAGCAAGCGGATCAGGAGGCCAGAGGAGGTGTCCAACAACCATACGAGCGGCGCTGCCACACGCGCCATGATCGCCATCGGACGCGCCATGAGGATCGCAATCGGAACGGCTGCGCGCAACGCCACCTGCTTGGGGACCAGTTCGCCAACCACCAGGCTGAGATAGGTCGTGATCGCGATCACCAGCACGAAGCCGGCTTCCTGCACATAGGCGGAAGGAAAACCGATCAATGCGAGCCTGTCCGCCACCGGTCCGCCGAGGCTCGCCCCGGAATAGGCGCCGGCAATGATCCCGATCAGCGTGATGCCGACCTGCACGGTCGACAGGAACTTGCCGGGGTTGGCCGCCAGCGATAGCGCAATGCGCGCCCCGCCCGCACCGCTCTTGGCAGCCGCACGTAAGCGCGCCGTGCGCGCGGAAACGATCGCTAGCTCCGACATGGCAAAGATGCCGTTTAGCACGATGAGCCCGGCGATGATGACGCAATCTGTCCAGGGGAAAGGTGTCACGACTGCGCTGGCTAGCACAAAATTCGGTCGAGACCAGCCATAGCATCAGTGCTTCGGAACGGAAATCGGGACCGAAGAGTTGTATTGCTCGACGCGGGTCGGGCGCGTCGGCTCAAGGCTGTCTCCCGTCCCAGGCAGCAAATCCGTTTCGGAGGAGGAATATACAATGAAAACACCGCGTATCCTTATCGCCGCAGTGGCTTCGGTATCGCTGATCAGCATGAGCGGCTGCGTGACCGATCCCAACACCGGCCAGCAGAAAATTTCCCGGACCGCGCTTGGCGGCGTTGGCGGGGCACTCGCAGGGGGACTGCTCGGCGGTGTAATCGGCGGCAAGACAGGCCGTATCGTGGGCGCAGTCGCGGGTGGCGCGGCGGGCGGCTATGTCGGCTATCGTATGGACAATCAGATCAAGCAGCTCAAGGAAGGAACCGCAGGCAGCGGCGTCGATGTGAGCGAAACCGATGGCGGTCAGGCGATCCTCGTCAACCTCCCCGACGGCGTGACCTTCTCTACCGGCAGCTCGACGATCAGCCCGGGCTTCCAGCAATTGCTCGACCGCGTTGCAGCAAGCCTGACGCAATATCCCAACAGCCTGATCGACGTATATGGCTATACCGATACGGTCGGCTCGGCCTCGTCCAATCAGGTTCTCTCCGAACAGCGCGCGCAGTCGGTTGCAAATTATCTCGTCAGCCGCGGGGTCAGCTCCTCGCGGATCCGCTCGATGGGCTTTGGCGAAACCCGGCTCAAGGTTCAGACGGGAGACAACGTTAACGAACCGCTCAACCGCCGGGTCGAAATCAAGATCATCCCGTTCACCCAGCAGGATGTGCAGGCGGCGCAACAGGCGCAGGGGCAATAACGCTTCCTCGAAAGCATTCGATCTTGGAAGCAGGAAGCCGCCCACCCCGGGCGGCTTCTTCGTTTATGCGGTCGGGTTGGCGATCAGGGCTGCGCGTTCGGCGAGGCGATCGACAGCTGCATTATGAATTCCGGGTGCGCTGACCAGCACGCCGAACGCGCGTGGATCACGCTTGTTGAAAGAGAGCGTATGGCCAAAAGCATCACTCACGGCAGCTCCCGCCTCCCGTGCGATCAGCGTGGCGGCGGCCACATCCCACTCCCATCCCCAGCGCAGCGTCGCCAACAGATCAGCCCTGTCGTCCGCGACCATCGCGATCCTGAGAGCTATCGAGTTGGGTTTTTCAACCGCAACAAGGTCTGTATCTTCTTTAGGCAGCGTATCTGTCGGCACTCGTGAGCCGGGCAGAATGTCCCGGCGCGATGCGGCAATGGCTTGATCGTTCAGTCTGGCACCGCCCCCTGCAACCGCCTGCCAGACCTCTCCCCGCGCAGGTGCGGCGAGAATCCCTATCAGCGGCCTCCCGGCGCTAACCAAGGCGACAGAGACCGTCCAGCCGCTGCGTCCGCGAAGGAAGTCTCGCGTGCCGTCGATAGGGTCGACCAGCCACACCAGATCACCCGAAAGGCGCTTTGGCGCATCGGCGGTTTCCTCCGACAGCCAGCCGGCCGAAGGTAACAAGAGACCCAGTTCGCGCTTGAGGAAGGCATCGACCGCGAGATCGGCATCGCACACCGGCGAGCCCTTGTCTTTCTCCCAACTGGCAACGTCATGACCCGCACCTGGCCACATGCCATGGGCGATACGTCCCGCTTCGGAGACGATGGAGAGAAGGCGGTCACTATCGATCATGCAAGCGAAGCTTTGCCCTGCACCGGGATTGGCCACTTTTCAAGGCGGCCCATCCATGCTTATGCGGGCAGCGACTCTCCCCGATTATCCCCGAAGGAACCGAGACTCCCATGAACATCCACGAATACCAGGCCAAGGAACTGCTCGCCAAATACGGGATTGCGATCCCCGCCGGCTATCCCGCCACCTCAGCTGCCGAAGCGGTGGAGGGCGCAAAGAAGCTCCCCGGACCTTTGTACGTCGTGAAAGCGCAGATCCACGCGGGCGGCCGCGGCAAGGGCAAGTTCAAGGAACTGCCTGCCGACGCCAAGGGCGGCGTGCGCCTCGCCAAGTCGATCGATGAAGTGTCCAGCAATGCCGAGGAGATGCTCGGCAACACGCTGGTGACCGTCCAGACCGGTGATCACGGCAAGGAAGTGAACCGGCTCTACGTCACTGACGGCGTTGATATCGCCAAGGAATATTACCTGTCACTGCTGGTCGATCGCGCATCGGGCCGTGTCGCGATGGTCGTTTCGACCGAAGGCGGCATGGATATCGAGGCGGTCGCTCACGACACGCCCGAAAAGATCACCACCATCACCATCGACCCGGCACAAGGCTTCATGCCGCACCATGGCCGCGCCGTGGCCTTCGCGCTCAAGCTTTCGGGCGATCTCGCCAAGCAGTGCCAGCGCCTCGCCGCACAGCTCTACACCGCATTCACCGAACTCGACTGTGCAATGCTGGAAATCAATCCGCTGGTGGAAACCGAGGACGGCAAGCTGTTGGTGCTCGACACCAAAATGAGCTTTGATTCGAACGCGCTCTATCGCCACAAGGATGTCGAGGCGATGCGCGACGAGAGCGAGGAAGACCCCGCCGAAATCGAAGCGAGCAAATACGACCTCGCCTACATCAAGCTCGACGGCAACATCGGCTGCATGGTCAATGGCGCCGGGCTCGCCATGGCGACGATGGACATCATCAAATTGAACGGCGCCTTCCCGGCCAACTTCCTCGACGTCGGCGGCGGCGCCACCACCGAGAAGGTGACCGCGGCGTTCAAGATCATTCTCAAGGACCCGGCGGTCGAGGGCATCCTCGTCAACATCTTTGGCGGGATCATGAAATGCGACGTGATCGCCAATGGCATCGTGCAGGCGGCCAAGGACGTGAACCTGTCGGTCCCGCTGGTGGTCCGGCTCGAGGGCACCAATGTCGAGAAGGGCAAGGAAATCCTCGACAACTCGGGCCTTCCGATCGTCAGCGCAGACGACCTCGGCGATGCGGCGAGGAAGATTGTTGCCGAAGTGAAAAAGGCCGCCTGAATCCGCTGAGTAAGACCTATGCCGGAGCGCGGCCCTGCCTAACGGGTCGGCTCCGGTTCGGGCAGACGCGGCGGCGTGCTGTCCATATAGGTCAGCCAGTGGGCCCAGATTGTGTGGGTGCGGCGATCGGTCAAATCGATCTCGCAACCAAGCGTCATGACATCGCGGATCGTGCCCTCTTTCCAGTCTTCGTAGACCGCGCCGCATTCGGCATCGCGATATGCCAGGAATGCCTTACCGGCCTTGCGCATGGCAGCCTGCACCTGCGGCCTATCCGCCTGTGCCGACACTGCTGTCGCCAAGTAGCGTTCACGCTTTGCTTCCGCCCGATGCAGCAACGTGGCATAGCAGCGGTTCATATCAATCGTCGTCTCCGCGCCCGGACAATCGGGTTGCGGAGCATCGAGCCGCCCACTTGCCTCAGCCGGAATAGCATAAGCTGTGTAGCCGATCGCGAGCGCCAAACCCCAACCAATCGCAAATTTCATCGCAGTCCTCCCTTGGACGGTGAGAAATTGATTAGGCCGCGTGGATTGCGCAAATGATTCCTGACTTGACGAATGCACCGGGGAACGAGAGTGCATCTGGCACGGTTTAGACGTCAAATGCACGCCTTGTTTCATTTGACGTTTACGTAAACGCAAGCTAGGCGTGCGACAGACTTATTCGAGAGGAAGGAATCCCGATGAAAATCCTCGTGCCCGTCAAACGGGTGATCGACTATAATGTGAAACCCCGCGTGAAAGCGGATGGCAGCGGCGTCGATCTCGCCAACGTCAAGATGAGCATGAACCCGTTCGATGAAATCGCGGTGGAAGAAGCGCTGCGCATCAAGGAAGCCGGAAAGGCCGAGGAAGTCGTGGCCATATCCGTTGGCCCGGCCAAGGCGACCGAGACGCTGCGCACCGCACTGGCAATGGGGGCGGATCGCGCCATCCTCGTGCAGGTCGACGACGATGTGGATGTCGAACCGCTGGCAGTCGCCAAGATACTCAAAGCGATTGCAGACGAGGAACAGCCGGGCCTCATCCTGCTCGGCAAACAGGCAATCAGCGACGATTCCAACCAGACCGGCCAGATGCTCGCCGCGCTGATGGATCGCCCTCAGGGCACCTTCGCCAACACCGTGGACGTCGAGGGCGACAGCGTGACGGTCAAGCGTGAGATCGACGGTGGACTCGAAACGGTCAAACTGACCCTGCCCGCCATCGTCACCACAGATCTGCGCCTCAACGAACCGCGCTACGCTTCGCTGCCGAACATCATGAAGGCCAAGTCCAAGCCGCTCGACACCAAGAGCCCGGCGGACTTCGGGGTCGATATCGCGCCGCGGCTCAAGACGCTCAAGGTTTCCGAACCGCCCGTCCGCCAGGCGGGCATCAAGGTTGCGGACGTCGATGAGCTGGTCGCCAAGATCAAAGCCCTCGGCATCGCCTGAGCCCGGACAGAAAGGAATACACCATGAAAACGCTCGTCTGGGTCGAACACGATAACGCCCATGTGAAAGACGCAACGCTCAGCGCGGTCACCGCAGCGGGCAAGCTTGGCGAAGTGCACCTGCTGGTTGCCGGGTCGGGATGCCGCGCGGTTGCCGAAGAAGCTGCCAAGATCGCTGGCGTGGGCAAGGTCCACCTTGCCGACAACGCTGCCTACGAACATGCGCTGCCCGAAAATATCGCTCCGCTCGTCGCGCAGTTGATGGGTGATCACGACGCCTTCGTCGCACCGGCGACCACCACCGGCAAGAACATCGCCCCGCGCGTTGCCGCAATGCTCGACGTGATGCAGCTGTCGGACATCCTGTCAGTCGAAGGCGACAAGACCTTCACCCGCCCGATCTACGCCGGCAATGCCATTGCGACGGTCGAAAGCTCGGACGCCAAGCTGGTCATCACCGTGCGCGGCACCGCCTTCGACAAGGCCGATGCCGATGGTGGTTCTGCCGCGATCGAGGAGGTTTCCGGTCCCGCCGACGCCGGCACCAGCAGCTTCGTCGGGCAGGAACTCGCCAAGTCCGAGCGTCCTGAACTGACCAGCGCCAAGGTAATCGTCTCGGGTGGCCGCGCGCTCAAGGATGCCGAAACCTTCCAAGAATACATCATGCCGCTCGCCGACAAGCTCGGCGCGGGTGTCGGCGCAAGCCGCGCGGCGGTCGATGCGGGCTATGTCCCCAACGATTACCAGGTCGGCCAGACCGGCAAGATCGTGGCCCCGGAAGTCTATATCGCCATCGGTATCTCAGGCGCGATCCAGCACCTTGCCGGGATGAAGGATTCCAAAACCATCATCGCGATCAACAAGGACGAGGACGCCCCGATCTTCCAGGTCGCCGATCTCGGTCTTGTGGCGGACCTGTTCAAGGCCGTGCCGGAACTGACTGAAAAGCTTTGATTGTTACGAGAGCTCCCTGTATTTACCCTACGAAAGGGTAGGTACAGGGGTCGTTTTGAAGTTTTCAGCTTTTATATTGGCGGCAACATCTTTGATTGCCAACAGCGCCGCGGCAGCAAGTAATGATGTCCCCATTGTGCTTCAACCAAGTAGTCCGTGGGATATCAACTATGGCAAAAATTCTTGCCGACTCTCGCGTATTTTTGGGTCGGGCGAAGATAGCACCGCTTTCTACCTTGAGAAGTATGATATCGGTTCGATGTTTACGGTCTTGATGGCCGGAAAGACATTAAAGCATTTTGCAAGGCCGGATTCCATTATCCGTTTCAGCAATGGTGGTGGTGCGCTTGAACTCACGGCAGGGCAGTTTGGGTCGTATGGCCCTTCTGTGGTTGCAATCGACGGAACGCTCAACCCTGACGAATTGACTCATAACAAGCATGAGAAAACATATTCCACCTCCGGCGATGCTCAATACACCTCAACCGGCGAAGGAGAGGCAGCGGATCGATGGAGTCTGACGCCAGCGCAAATGCAAAGCATTACTTGGATTGAAATTTCTCACGGTAAGAATAGCTTGCGTTTGAATACTGGTCCGATTGACAAACCGATAGCTGCGCTGGACAAATGCGTCGACGATCTGGTCAGCAGTTGGGGTCTGAACCCTTCCGAGCTAAGAACAATAACGCATCAAGCCATACCAGATGTAGAGGCCATAAAATCAATAGCGAGTGACATTCAGCAGCACTACCCATCGACCGCAATCGCACTTGGTTCGCAAGCCACTATCTCAGTGCGGTTGATAATCGACACCTCCGGTCATGTCTCCGATTGCCAGATTACCAATGTCACCGAGGCCAAAGACTTTGACGATTACGCGTGCAAAGCTTTTGAGAAGAGTGGAAAATTTGAACCAGCACGCGACAAAAACGGCAATCCGATCAAATCGTCCTTCACCACGAACGTTGTCTATCGCATGAGATAACTGCTTACCGCCGCACTTAAAGCAGCGCCCCGGCCCCATAAATCGCGACCCCCACCAATCCGCCGACCAGCGTGCCATTCATGCGGATGAATTGCAGGTCGCGGCCTACGGCACCTTCGATCCGTGCTGTGACGGTGTCTGCATCCCAGCGTTTCACTGTCTCGGACACCAGCTGCACGATCTGGTCGCCATAGCGGCTGGCAATGCCCACTGCCGTGCGCCGCGCGAAGCGGTTGACCTGATGCTGGAGGCGCGGGTCGTCGCGTAGCGCCTCGCCCAGTTCGGAGAAGGTTCCGACGAGCCCCGACAGTGCTTCCGATCCAGGACCGTCTTCACCACGCAGTATCGCGATGAGAGATTGCCGCAGCCGCTCCCATACGCCCTGCCACCAGTCGGCCACCGCGGGATTGGCGAGCAGTTCGCGTTTCATCGCCTCGACCTTGTCCTGCATCGCCGGATCCTCGCGCAGGTCGCGGGCGAGATTGTGCAGACCTTCTTCAACCTTGGCACGCAGCGGATGCTCGGGATCGACCAGCACCTCCGCCAGCAACTTGTACAGCCCGTCGAGCACCGAATTGGCGAGCCTCTCATCTAGTCCCGTGAAGCGCAGCAAGGCATTGGCACGCTGGTGGATGATGCCGCGCACCGTTTCCTCATTGTCTTCCAGCACCAGTCCGGCCCAGCGGATGATGTTATCGATCAATGGGCGATGGCGCCCGTCGGCAATCATCACCTCCATCATGCGTCCGAGCAGCGGAGCGATCGGCAGGCGCTCAAGCCCGCTGGCCAGCGCCCCGCGCACCTGATTGCCCAGCCGCTCTGGATCGAGCGATTGCAACACTTCGACCAGCAATTCCCCTGCCCCAGCGCGCACACGCGATTGGCCGCGCTTTGCAGGCTCGGCGAGATAACTACCCAGCGTCCGAGCGAGGTTCATCGAACGCATCCTGCGAGCAACCACAGCAGGGGTGAGAAAATTATCCCGGAGAAACCCCGCCATTGTGTCCGCGATCCTGTCCTTGTTCTGCGGGATGATCGCCGTGTGCGGGATCGGCAAGCCCAGCGGACGGCGGAACAGGGCGGTGACGGCAAACCAGTCCGCCAGGCCCCCGACCATCGCCGCCTCGGCAAAGGCATGAAGATATCCCATCGCCGGATGCACGCCGAGGTAGCGGCCCGAAGCGATGAAAATGGCCGCCATCAACAGCAGCATTCCGGTGGCGGTACGCCGCATCGTCCGCGCCCTGTCGATACCGGTCGCAAATGCCGCTGGGCTGAGAACAGTGGCACGGCGCGAAAAGGGAGGCTTGGCGCTCACTCGGCCGGGAGTGCGTCCTTATGCCCGCCCCCGTCAAGCCCATGCGCATGGCTGCGCACTTCCTCGGGATTGTGGGTCAGGAATGTCCGGCGCAGCTTGGGGCCGACGCGCTTCTCGAAACCGGCGGCCAGGCTGAAACCGGCAGGCACGATCACCAGCGTCAGCAGGGTCGACAGGATCAGGCCGCCGATCACGACCATGCCCATCGGTGCACGCCACGCGCCATCGCCCGAAATCGAGACTGCAGTCGGGATCATGCCAGCGGTCATTGCCACAGTGGTCATAATGATCGGCTGCGCGCGCTTCTGACCGGCCTCGGTGATCGCCTCGAACCGAGTCTTGCCGCGCTCCATTTCCTCGAGGGCAAAATCGACCAGCAGGATCGAGTTCTTCGCAACGATGCCGAACAGCATCAATATACCGATAAATACCGGCAGCGAGATCGGCTCGCCAATAATCTTGAGGGCGATAAGGCCGCCCAGAGGCGCCAGCAAGAGCGAGCCCATATTGACCAGCGGGCTCATCAACCGGCGATAGAGCAGCACGAGAACGGCGAACACCAAGAGGATACCGGTCGCCAGCGCGATCGCGAAATTGACCAGCAGTTCCTGCAGGAAGCGATCGGCACCCGACTTCTTGTTGATGACCCCGCGCGGCAGGTTCTTCATGATCGGGAGATTAGCAATCTGCGCGTCTGCCGTGCCCTTTTCCACACCCGGCGCGAGGTCGGCGCCGACATAGACGCGCCGGAGCCTGTCATAGCTCTGGATCGTCGTCGGACCTTCTCCGAAATGAATGTCCGCCACCCGCGAGAGCGGCACCGAGCCACCCGACGCAGTGGGGACCGGCAGGTTCTCGATCGTCGCAAAACGGCTGCGCGAGGTCTGCGGCAGCATCACGCGGATCGGCACCTGCCGATCCGACAGCGAGAACTTGGCTGCGTTCTGATCGATTTCGCCGATAGTCGCGATGCGGATCGCCTGACTGAGTGCGGCGGTCGTCACGCCAAGCGAAGCGGCGAGATCCATGCGCGGGGTTATCACCAGTTCGGGCCGCTGGAGGTCGGCCTCGATACGCGGCGCGCGGATCGTCTTGAGCCCCTTCATCTGGTCGACCAGCTTGCGGGCGGTCTGATCGAGCAACTCGGGATCGCTGCCCGATAGCATCACGGAGATGTCGCGACCCGACCCGCCGGGAGGGCCACCCTGATTGGACTGGAAATTGATCCGCGCATCGGGAATTTTCTGGAACAGCAACGCCGTTTGCCGCTCGTATTCCTGGCTGGTGCGCTTGCGATCGTCCTTGAGCGTTACATAGAGCGATGCAGTGCCTTCGCCCACATTCTCCATCACCAGCTTCGTTTCCTGCTGCTGCTTGAGAATCTTGACGACCCGGTCGGCCACATGCTCGGTTTCCTGCAGGGTGGTCCCAGGCACCATCTTGATGCTGACTTGCGAGAAGTCGAGGTTGACGTTGGGAAAGAACTGCACAGGACTGGTGCCAATCAGCACGAGGGTAAGCAGGAAGGCACCGAGGCCCATGCCCATCACCCATGTGCGATGATCGCGGAAGCGCGCTCTGATTCTCGCAAAGATGCCCAGCCGATGCCGTTCGGCACGAATACGATCACGAAAACGGTCCGCTTTCGACTTATCGAGCGTCCAGTTAAGAACACGCTTGTAGCGCTGCATCCACGGCCCGCTGGCGTGCTCGGCTTCGCCATGTTCCTTGAGGAAATAGGCTGCGATCATCGGCGTGATCATACGCGCCACCGCAAGGCTCATGAGCACCGATGCAACCACGGTCAGGCCGAAGTTCTTGAAGAACTGGCCCGCTACGCCGGGCATCAGGCCGACCGGCAAGAACACCGCAGCGATCGAGAAAGTGGTTGCGACAACGGCAATCCCGATCTCGTCCGCGGCATCGATCGAAGCCTGATAGGCGGTCTTGCCCATGCGCATGTGGCGCACGATGTTTTCGATCTCAACGATAGCATCATCGACCAGCACACCGGCGACCAGCCCCAGCGCCAGCAAGCTCATCGAATTCAGCGTGAAGCCGAGCAGATCCATGAACCAGAACGTCGGGATTGCCGACATTGGGATGGCAATTGCGGAAATGATCGTCGCGCGCCAGTCCCGCAGGAAGAAGAACACCACGACGACGGCCAGGATTGCGCCTTCGACCATGGCCGACATGGAGCTTTCGTACTGACCCTTGGTGTATTGCACCGAATCGAACAGCTTGACGAAGTGGACGCCTGGATTGTCCTTTTCGATCTGCTTCAAGACCTTCATGGACTCGTCGTAGACGGTCACGTCCGAAGCGCCCTTGGCGCGCTGGAGGCCGAAGGTCACCACCGGCCTGCCATCCACCTTGGCGATATCGTGGATTTCGCTGGTCCCGTCCGTGACGGTGGCGACATCGTTCAGCTTGATCGTCCTGCCGCCTCCCAGGGAAATCTGCTGCTGCCCAAGCTGATAGGCATCTTCGGCGTTGCCGAGCACGCGGACGGACTGCCGCGAGCCGGCAATCTGCGCCTCACCTCCGCCTGCGTTGACATTGGTCTGACGCAAGGTTGCGTTGATCTGGGCAGCAGTAACGCCAAGCGACTGCATCTTGGCAGGATCCAGCGTAACGCGAATCTCGCGATCGACACCACCCCGGCGCGGCGCGGCGGCGACACCGGGTACCGCGAGCAGCTGCTTGGTCACGACATCGTCGACGAACCAGCTCAGCTGCTCCATCGTCATGTCATCGGATTGCACGGCGAAATTGGCGATGTCGTTGCCCGAGGTCGAAACCTTGAACACGCGCGGTTCGAGAATACCATCGGGTAGATTGCCGCGGATCTGGTCGATCTGCTGCTTCACCTCGTTGACGGCGGTATCGATGTTCTGGCCGATCTGGAACTGCACTTGAGTCTGAGAAGACCCTTCGCTGGCAGTGCTCGACACCGTGTCGATATTCTCGACGTTGGATATCGCCGATTCCACCTTTTCGGTGATCTGGGTATAGATTTCGCTTGGCGCCGCCCCCGGATCGCTGATGACCACGATCACAACCGGGAATTCGATATCGGGATCGTTCTGCACACTCATGCGCACGAAGCTGAGGATGCCGGCAAACAGCAATCCGGCGAAAATCACCAGCGGGATGATCGGATTCTCGATCGACCACGCAGAGATGCGGCGCAGATTCATCGCCCTGTCAGCTCGCTTCTGGCTTGTGCAGGACCGGTTTAATCTGATCGCCCGGATTGAGGAACGCGCCGGCCCGCAGAACAACGCGCTCATTGCCGGTCAGGCCGGAGGTGATCGCAATGCCCTTGTCGGTGACGAGGCCCGTTTTAACCGGACGGCGCACCACCTTGTCATCCTTGCCGACGACATAGACATAGCTGCCGTTTTCATCCGACATCACCGCGCTTTCGGGCAGCATCGGAGCATCGACCGCGCCCGATTGGAACACCGCCGTGGCGAAGCCGCCGGGCCTCAAACCCGGCGCATAATTCAGCGAAACGCGCGCCGTTCCCTGCCGGGTTTGCGCATCGATCGTCGGGGCGACCTGCCAGACCTGGCCGGTATAGGTCTTGTCCTGTCCGACAGGCGTCACCTGCACCTGCGTTCCGACACCGACCTTGGTCAGGTCCTGTTCGCCGAGTTGGGCATCGAGCTCCATCTGGCCGTTTTCCGCCATCGTGAATACGGGCTGCGCGCCGGGGCTGACGGTCTGGCCGGGTTCGACATTGCGCGTCAGCACAAGCCCCGAAACCGGCGCAACGATATTCAACCGGGCGTTGCGCGCCAATAATTCTCGATAGGAAGCCTCGGCCACCTTTACCCGTGCGACCGCTGCATCGCGGGTTGCAGTAAGCTGATCGACATTGGCCTTCGAGATGAACCCGCGATCGACCAGTTGCAGCGCACGATCGAGATTGTCCTGCGCCAGCTTGGCGTCGGCGCGCGCCACCTGGATTTGCGCCGCTGCGCCGGCAGCCTGCTGGGTCTGCACCGAGCGATCGATCACCGCGAGAATCTGGCCTTTCTTGACCCAGCTTCCCTGATCGACCCGCACCGAAACGACACGGCCACCTTCGCCAACCACCCCGACGGGAATTTCACGCCTTGCGGACAGCGTCCCCGTGGCGTTGATCGTGCCCTGCACCGAAGAGCGCCCCGGCTCCATAACGGTAACGACCGGCAATTGACTGCTTTGATCGGCCGCAGGAGTCGCCTCGCCCGAACGCGAATGCATGTAAAATGCCAGCGCCACGATTGCCGCCAGCACAAGCGCAACAATGATGATGACACGCCGCGTGCTGCGCGGAGCGCCTGTCAGATCGGCATCATAGCTGCCGGATAGATTGTCGGCCCTGTCCGCAGTGACCGTCGTTTCGTAATTCATGCCCCTGCGCCTCTATGGAGGAATGCGAGTGTATTACCGACATAAATCAGTTCTCGCAAGAACCCGCATGAAATTCATTAAGCGGAGCAGGATAACGACGCAATCGTTCTCTCGACCGGGGGTCAAGAGAGCCAGACGAGTTGCAAATGGCGTGTGTTACAAAAAAGGCGGCCACGCGGGCCGCCTTTCATGGTCTGTATAAAGATCGCGGCTTAACGCGCGCGACCACGCTGAAACAGGTTGAGGATCAGCAGCAGGACAACCGCACCGATGAAAGCGGTTATCAGGTACCCGACCCAGCCGGTGAGTACGAGACCGATAGCGGGTAGCAAGAAGCCACCTATCAGGCCGCCAATGATGCCGACGACGATATTCAACAGAACACCCATCGACGCATCGCGAGCCATGACCATCGAAGCAAGCCAGCCAGCAATGCCGCCGACAATAATCATGATAATAATGTTCATCCCGGATCCTCCTTTAACGTGCCTTGTGGCGTGGCACTTGGGGTGCCGTTCGCAATGATTGGAACGACAAGCACAGGAGGTAGTTCCCGGCCGGGTTTAAAGTCCGAGCAGGATTAGGCTGTTTTCTTGACTTTGATTCAACGGCACACGAATCAATATTTCAGCTGGCGCTCGTAAAGCTCGCGATAGTGCTGGATCCGTGTAACGCGCAGCCCCTGCATCCCGGAACGGTCGACTGCCCGCTGCCAGCTCGCAAATTCTTCCAGCGTCAGACTGTAGCGATCGAGCACTTCATCGATCGTCAGAAGGCCGCCGTTGACCGCGGCCACAACCTCGGCTTTGCGCCGAACGACCCAGCGACGCGTGTTCGGCGGCGGCAAGTCCTCAATCGTCAAGGGCTCGCCAAGGGGGCCGATCACTTGTGCGGGGCGGATGTCCTGGTTTTCAATCATTCTTTCTCTCGGTCGCCGGGCGCCGCATCGTCGGCGGCCTGACCCCGGCTTAGCCGGACGATTTTTCCATGGCTTAAAACATCATGGTTACCGGCCTGTTTACTTTCTTGCTGGGGGCGACAATGGAAGGCAGCGAAACTGGCTTGCCCGCCCTTCCCTTCTTCCGAAAGTGATTGGCGAACATCGCGAGTCGCAGCGATCCGCGCGACAAGCTCGGTCCAGCGTAACTGCCGCAAAACCGGGGATTCTCCGGCGTTGGCATAATCGGCTGCTTTGATTGGCCCCTCGTACATATCCACAGCCTATACGGGTTTGTGGTAAACAGACCGTGAAACATCGAGACCCGCAGAATGCGGAGCGAATTCTGGCATTCCACCGTCCATCTGTGTAATGCGCGGAACATGCCCCAGCTTGAGACGCCCACTTTCCCGCTCACCGCGACCCGCGCGGCTGCGCTGTTCGACCTGCCACGCCCGGCGTCCGAATGCCGGATAGTGGTCGCGATGTCGGGCGGCGTAGACAGTTCGGTTGTCGCAGCGCTCGCGGCACAAAGTGGCGCGGAAGTGATCGGGATCACATTACAGCTCTACGATTATGGTGCGGCAACCGGTCGCAAAGGGGCATGTTGCGCGGGCGACGATATCGCAGATGCGCGCGCGGTGGCCGACCGTCTCGGAATCGCTCATTACGTGAAAGACCACGAGAGCGCGTTTCGCGAAGAAGTGGTCGAACAGTTTGCCGACAGCTACATGGCCGGGCGAACGCCAGTACCCTGCATTAGCTGCAACATGGGGCCGAAGTTTACCGACCTGCTGGCGATGGCACGCGAACTGGGTGCGGATTGCCTTGGGACGGGGCATTACGTGCGGCGCGTGATGGGAGCGGCGGGACCGGAGCTGCATCGCGCGAGCGATCCAGCGCGCGATCAGTCCTATTTCCTTTTCGCCACAACCGAAGACCAGCTCGATTTCCTGCGCTTCCCGCTGGGCGGACTGCCCAAGGACGAAACGCGCGCTCTCGCCAAGGCGGCGGGACTGCGCAATGCCGCCAAGCCCGACAGCCAAGACATCTGCTTTGTGCCCGATGGCGATTACGCAAATATCGTCAAATCGCTGCGCCCCGAAGGAGGGGAACCCGGTGCCATTGTCCATGCGCAATCGGGTGAGGTGCTGGGCGAGCATCGCGGCATCATCCACTACACGGTCGGCCAGCGCCGGGGGCTTGAGATCGGTGGGCAGCCGGAACCGCTCTACGTCGTGGGAATCGATGCGCAAACCCGCGAAGTGCGGGTCGGTCCGCGGGCAATGCTGGCGGTGGCGAGCGCAAGGCTGAGCGCCACCAATCGAATCGGACCACTGCCAGACGTCCAACTGACCGCGAAGGTTCGCAGCCTCGCAAAACCGGTGCCCGTGACTCTTGCCGGGCCGCTGGGCGACGGCGCCGAGACCATAATCGTCTTCGACAATCCAGAATTTGGCGTCGCTCCGGGACAGGCGGCGGTCCTATACGCCGGGGAACGCGTGGTCGGCGGCGGATGGATCGAAGAGACCCGCGCCGCCGCCGACTGATTGTCGCGTCTTACTGGACGCCGATGAAAGGCATCGGCCCCGGCCCGCTATAGGTCGGCAACTGGCCGTTCCACTTCTCGACCGCGCGCATCTTGACGATCTCCGGATTGGTGCGGATCGCCTGCGCCTCGACCTGGATCGCCTTGGCATCGCCTTCCGCCTTGGCGACGCGCGCCTCGGCGTCGGCCTTCGCCGTCGCGACATTGGCCTGCGCTGCCAGCGCCGCCTGTTCATTGGCAATCTTGGCGTTGATCTGGTTCAGCACCTGCTGCGGCACGACGATATTCCCGGCCCAATAAACCTGTTCGATCTGCAAGCCGACAGGTGCGAAGAATTTTTGCACCCGCTCCTGCGCCGTCTGGATCAGCTCGGCCTTGTGATCGCCGTAGATCTGCTCGACACCCAATTGCGCCGCTCGCTCGACAATCGCATTGCGGATCGCGTTGCGCAGCGGCCCCGCGATGATCTCGTCCATGCTCGTTCGATAGCGCTGGAACAGGATCGAGGCGCGGGTGGGATCGACATGATAGCTGACGGCGACATCCGCCTTCAGCGACAGGCCGTTCTTGTCCTGGAAGCTGAAGCTTTCGTCGATTGGGCTCTGTTCGGTGTCGGACGATGTCCAGGTGTAATAACGCGTGAACACCGGATACTCGTAGATATGCGTGCCCGGAGGCGCGAAATACCAACCGACGCCCAGCGAATGTGGCGAGACGCCACCTGCTATATTGTTGACGCGGATGCCGACATTGCCGGGCTCGACGCGCGCAAAGCTGCTGGCGGCCAGCGCCAGCGCGGCGACGCCGGCGAAAATCCAGCCGGTCCGCCCCAGCGCGCGCTTGCCGATCCGGCGCAGGCGATTGCCAGTGCTCAGTTCGTCGAAATGCGATGCGTATGCCATGTGAATTACTCCCTGTTTCAAAAGACGGGAGCAGACGCGCAGGCGCGCGGACCTGAGCTGCACGAGGCGGCCGTGTCAGGGTCGATTGTCAGTCGGTTTTCGGGGTCGACGGATGCGCCGGGTAAGGCAGCAGGCGAGGACGACGAAGCAACAACTCATGTGCCGGACATTTGCGCGGGAAACGCGCTGGGGTCCAGCCCTCAAGCTCAAGCCATTACGCCGTTACACCTGCTCCTTTCGGTCGAACAAACCATTCGTTCGATGGGGAGAATATTATCCTGCGGGGGCGGGAGGGCAAGCAAAACCGGACATGAATCCGGCGCCATAGAGATTGCACGGGATGCAATTCAGCCGACAGGATCGCCTTCCCACGGTTTGAGCAGACAGCCGTATCCGGGCTTGAACGTCGCTGTGTCGGAGGCGAGCAGCGGAACGCTGGCGGTCACGCTTTTCGCCTGATTGTCTTCGCTGAAACGGACCATTTCCATGCCCGCGAGCTTATCGTTCTCGCACTGTTTGAGGGTTCGCCCCTCGATGAAGTGGCAAGAGCAGGCGACATGCGCGCCATAGGCCGAGCCGGCAATCGCATCGCCGCGCAATCCCGGCCCCCAGGTGAACCATGCGGCCGCCAGCAAAGCTGCGACCACCACCAATCCGGCAAGCCACTTCCTGCGTGCGCGAACCGATTTTTGCGTTGCCAAGACACAAATTCCCATGCGAGTGCGCGGCCATGCCGCTCAAGTGCCGCTCCCTTATCGCGCCTCTCGCTCTCGCCACAAGCCTTGCATCGTGCCACGGGCCAAAATCCGACGCATTGCCACCGTTGAGCAAGGAGGCGATGGCAGCGGTCTCCGAAAAGCCCGGCGCCCCGCGCGAGGAACTGGCGCGCGCCGTGGACGCGCTCTTCACCGCCAAGGACGTGGGCGAAACCCGCGCCATGGTGTTGATGGAGAACGGCCATATCGTCGCTGAACGTTATGCGCCCGGTTACACGCGCAACACGCGGCTGGTCAGCTGGTCGATGGCCAAGACGATCACCTCGGTCATGATTGGGATGCTCGTCGCCGATGGGCGGCTCAGCCTCGACCAGCCAGCCCCGATCCCGCGCTGGCAACGCCCCGGCGATCCGCGCGGCGCGATCACGCTGCGTTACCTGCTACAGATGCGATCGGGACTCCAGCACACCGAGGCTGGCCCCATTCCCTATGAGAGCAGCGAAGTGCGGATGCTGTTCCTCGACGGACGCGACGACATGGCCCAATGGGCGGAGGAACAGCCGCTCGAAACGGTGCCGGGGTCGCAGTTCAAATATTCGACCAACACCACGGTGATCCTGTCCGATATTGCCGCGCGCGTGCTGACCAACGACAGCAAGGATCCCGAGACACGGCGGCGCGCGGTCTATGACTATCTCAAAGCGCGGCTGTTCGATCCGCTGGGGATGACCAGCGTGGTGCCCGAATTCGACCGTTCGGGCACGCTGATCGGTGGCAGCCTGATGCACGCCACCGCACGCGATTTCGCTCGCTTCGGCGAGCTGCTGAGGAACAAGGGCTCCTATCGCGGGGCGCAAATCGTACCGCGCAGCTGGGTTGCGGCGATGACCACCCCGAGCCCGAAAAGTCCGCAATACGGTCTCCAGACCTGGCTCAATAACCCGGTCAAGCCGGGTGCCGACGATGCGCTCTTCCCCAAGCTTGCGCCGCATTCGCTGTTCGGCATGGTCGGACATATGGGGCAATATGTGCTGGTCTCACCGAAACAGGGGTTGACCATGGTGCGGCTGGGCCATTCCGACGAGAAGCAACGCGCCGCGCTGAAACCACTGATGGCCGATGTGATCAACCTTTATCCGGTAAGATAGAACCGGCCCTCGACCACGGTGACGCAGCCGCCGGTCAGGATTGCCTTGTCGCCTGCGAGCGTGCACACGGCATCGCCCCCGCGCGATGATGCCTGATGCACTGTAAACCGTTCGCGCTCCAAGCGTGCAGCCCAGAACGGGGTCAGGCAAGCGTGCGCCGAGCCAGTAAAGCTGTCTTCGTCCACTCCGCCTCCCGGCACGAAAACGCGGCTGACGACGTCGGTGGCGATTCCCGGCGCAGTGCAGATGAATTGGTCGTCACCCAGCCTGCCTAGCGCACGCAAGTCGGGATCGAGCGCGCGGATATGATCTTCGCTCTCAAACAGATAGATGCCGTAGCGATCCGGATTGAGCCATATCTCTTGCGGCGCAGCGCCGAGCAGTTCGGCTGCTTCGGGCCAGTCGCCGCGTTCGGTCGGGATTGTCGGCAAGGCAAGCGCATAGCCCCCAGAGTCACGGCTGACTTCTAGAACACCGGCCTTGCGCGTACGGAAAGTGACGCGCTCGCCGCCGTCGCGGGTCAGCAGAACATGGCCGCTCGCCAGCGTTGCATGGCCACACAGGCGAATCTCCATCGCAGGCGTAAACCAACGCAGCTCCCAATCCGCTTCACCGCTCGTATCCTTCACGACGAAGGCGGTTTCGGCAAAATTGTTCTCTTCCGCGATCGCCAGCAGGGTTGCGTCCGACAGCCAGCCGTCGAGCGGCATCACCGCCGCCTGATTTCCTGCGAACGCCTTCCTCGCGAAAGCATCGACATGCCAGTAATCGAACGTAGTCATTCCCCGTCCTTCAGCTTGGCGAATTCGTTCTCCTCGGCGAGTGGATTGTCGGGTTCGTCGACATGCCCGGCGGGATCTATGTGGATTAACAACTCGATTCCCGGAAAGCGGGCGACGAGATCGTCCTCCACCCGATCGATAATGTCATGCGCTTCATCCACCGTCATGCTTCCGGGCAGATCGACATGGAATTGGACGAAATCATGCGTGCCGCTGCTGCGCGTGCGCAGATCGTGGAGGTTGGATAATTCGGGATGGCGCGCCGCCGCCTCGACGAACGCGGCGCGGCGTTCATCGGGCCATTCGCGGTCGAGCAATTGCGCAACGGCTTCGCTCGATGCGCGCCAGGCGCCCCATAGCAGCCAGCCTGCGATAGCCAGACCGAACAATGGATCGGCGGACGAGAAGCCGGCATACTGATCGAGCACCAGCGCCGCGATCACAGCAAGATTGAGCAGCAGGTCGGACTGGTAATGGACGTGATCGGCATGGATCGCGATCGAACTGGTATGCGCGATGACGTAACGCTGCCAGAACAGCAGCAGGAAAGTCGCGACGATCGCCACCAGTGACACTGCGATTCCATCGCCAGCAGCGCTTGTGGTCTGCCCGTTCGCCAATTGCATGATCGCCCTTGCACCAATGCCCGTGGCGGAAATCGCGATAAGGATAACCTGCACCATCGCGGCCAGCGCCTCGGCCTTGCCATGCCCGAAACGATGGTCTTCATCGGCCGGCATGGCGGCAATCCACACGCCGATCAGCGTGCCTAGGCTGGCGAGCAGGTCGAGCGAAGAGTCGGCCAGGCTGCCGAACATGGCGGTCGAGCCGGTGCGCCATGCTGCCCACGCCTTCAACGCGACCAGCAGCAAGGCCACCGAAATCGATGCGAACGCCGCGCTGCGGGTGAGAAAAGCACGCGATTTCTTGCTCATGGATAAAGCAACGTGCTGGTCCAGCCTTCGCCGGAGCGGGTGAAGCGACGCCGGTCGTGCAGGCGATTGGGACGATCAAGCCAGAATTCCATCGCTTCGGGGATCAGCCGGAACCCGGTCCAGTGGACGGGCCGCGGGATATCGCCTGCGGGATAGCGCTCGGCCAGCTGCTCCACGCGCTGTAGATAGTCGCTACGCTCATGTAACGGTCGCGACTGGTCGGATGCGGCAGAGCCTAGCTGCGACACGCGGTTGCGCGAATGAAAATAGGCATCTGCCTGTTCGGGCGATACTTCCTCCAGCGCCCCTTCGATACGAATCTGGCGGCGCAGGCTTTTCCAGTGAAACAGCAAGGCGGCATGGGGGTTGGCGCGAATTTCTTCCCCCTTGCGGCTTTGGGCGTTGGTGTAGAACACGAAGCCGTCCGGCCCATGCTCTTTGAGCAACACCATACGCACCGACGGACGACCATCCGCGGTTGCCGTCGCCAGCGCCATCGCATTGGAATCGTTGGGTTCGCTGTTGCGCGCTTCGGCAAACCAGGCATCGAACAGCGCTAACGGACCGTTTTCGGGCAGAGCGCTCAATTCGTCCGTAATCGCGTCCATCGATCCAGTCGTCACTCGCCAGCCTCCTTCATGCCTGCCGCTCGATCGGAACAGGCAGGAAAATTCTCTAACCCGAGAACGGCCATCGGGGAAGCACCCGCTTTCGCGCGCGGGCGATTGCTTCGAGACGCTTGCGCGGGGACGGCGTTGCACCTAGCTAACACGCCATGGCCGATCCCTATTCCACCCTTGGCGTTGCGCGTGGCGCGAGCGAGAAGGACATCAAGAGCGCCTATCGCAAGCTCGCCAAGGAGCTGCACCCCGATCGCAACAAGGACAATCCCAAGGCGGCAGAGCGCTTCAGCGAGGTGACGCAGGCGTATGACCTACTCTCCGACAAGGACAAGCGCGCGCAGTTCGACCGAGGCGAGATCGACGCCGACGGCAACCCCACCAACCCCTTCGCCGGCATGGGTGGCGGCGGATACGGTGGCGGTTCGCAGCGCGGATTCCGGCCCGAGGACATGCAGGGGTTCGCCGGCGCGGAAGACCTCGACATCGGCGATATCTTCGAAGGGCTGTTCGGCGGTGGCGCCCGGCGCTCACGCTCAAGCCCCTTCGGCCAGTCGCGCCCTTCCCCGCCGCCGCGCAAGGGCGCCGATATCGGCTATCGCCTGCGCGTGCCCTTCGTCGATGCGGCAACGCTGAAGGACCAGCGTATCACCCTCGCCGATGGCAAGACCATCGATCTCAAGCTGCCCAAGGGCCTCGAAGACGGCACGCAAATGCGGCTCAAGGGCAAGGGCGAGCAAGGTCCGGGCGGCGCGGGCGACGGGCTGGTAACGATCAGCATCGACAGGCACAAACTGTTCGAACGCAAGGGAGACGACGTGCGCTGCGACCTCCCGATTACGCTGGACGAGGCGGTCAATGGCGCCAAGGTCCGCGTGCCGACGGTCGACGGACCGGTGATGATGACGATCAAACCGGGCACCGATGGCGGCACCGTGCTGCGTCTCAAGGGTAAAGGCTTTTCAAAAAAGGATGGCGGACGCGGAGACCAGCTGGTGACGCTGGAAATCCAGTTGCCCGAAGATCTTGGCGAGCTTGCCAAGCGGCTCGAAGGGTGGAAAGACACGAGCGATCCGCGCAGCAAGCTCGGGGCTTGAGCCTTTGACCGAACACCAATTGCCCGAACCGGAGGAACGCGAGATTCACTCGCTGACCCCGGAAGCGCGGCGGCGGGCGGCAAGGCGCGAACGGAGCACCGAAGGCGGCCGGGTTGCGGCCAGACTGGGGATCGGACCGCGAAGCTGGGAGGTCATCAAGCGCGTCTCCATCGGCACCTTCAACGATGGCTTCATCCATGCCGGCAACCTCGCCTATCTGGCGATGGTTTCCATCTTCCCCTTCTTCATCCTCGGTGCGGCCCTGTTCTCGCTGGTCGGCGAACAGAGCGAGCGCGCCGCGACTATCAATGCCGTACTCTTCGCCATGCCGCCTATTGTCAGCAATGTCATCGAGCCCGTTGCGCGCGATGTCATCGCGGCGCGCAGCGGCTGGCTTCTTTGGGCCGGCGCACTGATCGCACTTTGGACGGTGGGTAGTTTGATCGAGACGATCCGCGATATCCTCAGACGCGCCTATGGCACGCGCATGACCAAGGCGTTCTGGAAATATCGCCTGTTTTCGGCAGGTATCATCATCGCTGCGGTCGTGTTGCTGATGCTCTCGCTCATCACCCAGTTCGTGATCGGCACCGCGCAGCAGGTAATCGAAGCCTATTTTCCTACGCTGGTGGACTATATTTCCGAATTGCAGATCACGCGCTTGCTGCCTGCGTTCGGCCTGTTCGGATCGCTCTACCTGCTGTTCCTGACGCTGACCCCAGCCTCCTATCGCCACCGGCGATATCCCAAATGGCCCGGCGTATTGTTCACGACGCTGTGGTGGTTGCTGACCTCCAGCGCGCTCCCGCCGGTGTTGCGGATTTTCTTTCGCTACAACCTCACTTACGGGAGCCTTGCTGGAATAATGATCGCATTATTCTTCTTCTGGCTCGTCGGGCTCGGGGTGGTTATAGGCGCCGAACTCAACGCCGCTCTGGCAGAAACGCCGGAAGAAGAGCTGAACAGGACTGGCCAGGAAGACAATCGGGCGCGCAAGGAGAAAAATGCCGCGACCCGGGCAGAAGCTTCGACGCAGGAGAATTGACATGACCGGAATAATGGCGGGCAAACGCGGGCTGATTATGGGGCTCGCCAACAATAAGTCGCTCGCCTGGGGTATCGCCAAGCAGCTCGCCGAACAGGGCGCTGAGCTCGCATTCTCCTATCAGGGCGATGCACTCAAGAAGCGTGTCGAACCGCTCGCTGCCGAACTGGGGAGCGACTTCACCTTCGATTGCGACGTGTCGGACATGGATGCGCTCGATACGGCGTTCGACAAATTGAAAGAGCGCTGGGAGACGATCGATTTCGTCGTCCACGCGATCGGCTTTTCCGACAAGACCCAGCTGCGCGGCAAGTTCTACGACACCACGCTCGACAATTTCCTCATGACGATGAACATCTCGGTCTACAGCCTGGTGGCCGTCGCCAAGCGCGCGCAGGCCATGATGCCGAATGGCGGATCGATCCTGACGCTGACCTATTACGGCGCGGAAAAGGTCGTGCCCCATTACAATGTAATGGGCGTGGCCAAGGCAGCGCTGGAAACCTCGGTCAAATATCTCGCCAACGACCTCGGCCCGCAAGGCATCCGCATCAACGCGATCAGCGCCGGCCCGATCAAGACACTGGCGGCGAGCGGGATCGGCGACTTCAACTATATCCTTAAATGGAACCAGCTGAACTCGCCGCTGCGGCGCAACGTGACGATCGAGGACGTGGGCGGTTCGGGGCTGTACTTCCTGTCCGATCTCTCATCCGGGGTGACCGGTGAAACGCACCACGTGGATGCGGGCTATCACACGGTCGGGATGAAGCAGGAAGATGCGCCCGATATTGCCTTGGGGTAATCAAGCGCAAGCCACGCGTCGCGACACCGCAACGATGCGAAATCGATCGGAGCTTCGATTAGCCGCGCGACATTGTGCTAGTTATCGAACTTCACGACGACAATGGCGGGACCGGCGCTGACACCGGGCTTTGGCTCGAATGTTGCGACGATTTTCCCGCTGGATATGAGCTTCTGATAGGCCTCGTATTCGGCGGGGAAACGACCACGCTCATCGCGATAACGCATATACTGGCTAAGCAATGCGTAATCGGCATCGCATGTATGCCTTTTCTCAGCGGGAATATTTCCATAATCGACGATCGATCTTGTGCCTCTTGCCTGCTGGATCGACGAATACCCCTTCCTCTTGCTCAAAAAATTACGCGGATCGACACAACCGGCGTCGCCCATTGGAAAGAGGAATTTCCAATGTCCTGGGAGCAGATCGAAGGCAAAGTGCTCGACGAAGACGGTCTTGCCCGGCGGCACATGCGTGCGCACCCAACCGGCTGCGCGCTGGCGGGTATCGTTCAGACTTGCCTGTTCGCTCGCCAAGGCGTTGGAAGCTAGCGGTACGCAAAGCACGGCAAGAATTATCGCCGATACGACCGCCCCCTTTGTACGATCGGTCCATTGCGTAATTTTGACTGTCAGGCGCTCTAAGCCAAGGCCTGCAAAAATCGCCATGATGGGCATGACAGGCAAGGCCCACCGCTCCCAGACGAGATTTTGGGACGAAATCAGGATAAAAAATGCCACGCCGGTCAGGCCGAGGATGACAAGCAGAATGCGCGTGCGACGCGCAACGAAGAGACCGAAGGCAAACAACAGCAACCCTGCAATACCGAAGGCCTGCTCAAGGGGCTGCCGGACATACCAGCCCATATTCTGCAGCATGGTACCACCGGTCGCGCCAAGATGCGCCTGCTGCGCTTCACCATGCAGGTTCTGCATAACCGTGCGCCAATCGATCAGCAGATAGGGCGCAATCGCCGCGAGGAAAGCGATCGAGAGAGCCGCAAAAAGAAGAAGATTGGCGGTCACGGAGCCTCGTTTGGCAACACCTTCGCTCGTTGCGAGCTGTGCGGCTCCGATTATCGCGGTGGCGGTAATTGCGAAGGGCCATTTGCAGGCGACCGCGCAAGCCAGCCAGAACGCGGCCCAGACATAATCCCGACGCCGATTCTGCCGCGCAATCCGTACCGCCGTTAGCAGGCATGCCAGCATGAACACGCAGCCCATCATGTCCGAGCGGACAATCTGGGAATAGGCGACGTGCACCGGATTAACCGCCAGCAACACACCCGCCAGCAGGCCGACCCGCCTATTGACCATGCTCGTGCCCAATGCCGTCGTCAGGACGATCGTCGCAATGGCGCACAAGGCGATCATGATACGGCCCGGCAGGATTATCAATCCGGGGTCGTGATAGATCGCACCGGCAAACTGTCCAACCGACGACCACATACCCACGGCAAGTCCGGCCAGATAGACTATGATATCTATCACGGCGAGAACATACATGGTGAGCGTCGCCGGATGACCGAACCACCCCGGATTCAGCGTTGCCGTGCGCAGCATCCGCAAAGCCCCGAGCTCGAACATCAACTCGTCCGGATCGTTGAGTCCGGGAAGGCCGAAATTGATAGCATGCAGCCGCAGCAGCAAGGCGGCGGTCAGGATTACAGCCAGCATCAACCAGCTTTTACGGCTTTCCATTCTAGGGTCAGATCCCATTCGCCGTGACGACGCCATAGCGACCCGGCGCATTGGCCGGTTTGGCATCAATCAACAGCTTTACGCCGGCGCTCGACAGCGCTTGTGCATCGATACCGGTGAGTTCGATGGCGTGGGAGCCGCGTGCCTTGGTTATCTCTACTGCTGCAGGAAAAGCGTTATCCCGACCACCGATCAAAGGGGAGCAGAGCGTATTACTACAGCCCTCGATAGCCATCGCAGGGCCCTTGGACGGTTGTTGATCGTTACGGATTTGCAGCCTTAGATCGCAAAGTGAACAGCTCTCCAGTCTGACGGGATACGCCATGTCCTGAACGCGCAGGCCGCTCGTCGCCAACCCGGCGCTGTTACGGGCATGGATCCCAACGCCTCGCCCGCCAGCCGCGTTGTTCATTCCGCCGAGAAATTGCCCACCGGCCACTGTGAGGCTTCCGCTCATATTTTGCAGGCGCAACGCCGCCTTGCCAGTCGGACTCAAGGCAACGTAGGGCTCGCTGACGTCGATCAGGGCCGAACGGGAGCAGTTTCGCAGATCCAGCCCTGCCTCGCTGCATTGATCGATGATCGGCATGCGGATGTGCAGGTTGGCGTGGCCAGACTTAGCCCGACGGCCCAATTCGTCTGCCCGGCCATCTATGCGAATACCGGTGTCCACACCGGCCGTTTCGAAATCGATTATGAAGCTGTCCGCGAACGCACCGTCCAGCAGCAGGCCGACAGGATCGGTCACCTCCGGGTTCCCGCCGATCGACACATTGCAATCTTCCAGAAACAGGGAGGCATTGCCTCCTGCCAGCCCTATCGAGTGCATTCCATCCAGGTAAAAGCCCCGCCAATCGCTACGCTGTGTCCCGGGCAATGATCGAAAAGCGACACAGTTTCGCATCCTTGTCCTGACCAGTCCCAGGCAAACAAAGCTGGTCGCATGTTCGGCAGCCGAGATTTCCTCGAACTCGGCGTAAAGCAGGAATTGAGCGCGCAGCCCCGCAGCCCCGCCTTCGACCTTGGCCGATCGATCTAGCGCGATACCACGGATGGAAATATTCTGAATAAAATCATTGACGTGAGAGGGTGCTTCGTCAGTCCCGACCCGTAAGACATCGTCATGCCCGTTGGTCACTACAATACGTGTCCCCTGCCCTCGCGATGTGCCGCGAAATCCTGCTCCCTCGATCCTGCAAAAAGGTCTCGAAATCCGCCAGCTCGTGGCGATTGCATAGTCGCCATGTGCAAGCTGCATTACCGGATGAGCGGCAAGACAGGCAATCAAGGCGGGGCCGCTATCGCCAGTGCCGTCGCTGCGAGCGCCCCACCATTCAGGGTGGGCCGAAGACGCGCTGGATGCGTTGAGATCGAGTATTCCGTCGCCGATAAGCACCTGCTCGCAAGGTGCTTGAAAATCGCCCAGTACGCGAAGTGTTTTGCCGGACGATATGTTGAGCTTGGCGCCTGGCAACAACGTCAGGCTTTTCTTGATCGTTGTGCTTGTGTCGACGGAGTGCACTCCGGCTGGCAGTATGATTTCCCTTTCAGAATCAGAGACTTGCTGGCTTGCGCCATCGGACGCTGCGGCCGCCCGCGCCAATCCAGGCACTGCAAGGGTAGCGGATCCCAGAATCGGGAACAATGCCCTTCGTTCGAGCGCAGAACCGGATCGCAGATACGCAGGATAGCGCGGCCCGCTCATCCCTGATTGTCCGCAGTGGGCGAGGCCGGCGGTCGCGACGGGCGACGAACCCCCGGCAGAAGAGCAAAATCGCGGCGATAGCGCCAGCGCGATGACCACCCCTGTTCACGGACATCGAGCCAGACAATCCGGATCGTATGCAAGGCGATCAAAACCGGGCCCAGCATGTTGAGGAGGGGGCGAACAAACATGCCAAGGCCAATGCCGAAATCGACATACACCGGGCCGCCGGTGAAATAGCTGTAGCGGATGAGGGTCGGTATTGCCTGCAGAATGATCTCTGCCGGGACACAAACAATGTAGCAGATAACGAGCGCAGCGGGTCTGGCGAAACCCTCCCAGCGTTCCATGAAAAGCAGGAAAAGCACCAGTATTTGGCTATATGTTCCCGATTCAGACGTGATCATGGCAAATGAAAGCGCGAACATCGCCGCCCGGTAAGACGGGACCTTTTCCGGTCTCAGCCATGTGGCCGCCGCCCCGGCAAGAAGAATTAGCTTCGCCGAAAACTCAACGACATTGATCGCGACGAGGCCAAGTTCTGCCGGCCGCGATCCGATGACCACGGTAATCGGAAATCCCATTCCTCCGAGGAGCGACTTCAAAGGCATGTAGGTGCTGGGATTCCAAATATCGAGGACGCTTGCCGATTGAAAACTCGACGAAAATTCGGTGATATTGCGATATATTTCGATCGGAGTGCCCGCCCCCATCATGCCATACGTAACAAGATAGACGCCAACAGTTGCAATGATGCAGCCCTCAAAGGCAAGCCATTTGCGCCGCAGCAACAAAGCGGCGACGGCTGCAATGACGTAAACCTTGAGGTTGACCGCCATTCCAATGAAAAACCAGCGTAACCGCGCCGAGCGCAGCAGCGGGCCGAAGCCGAGCACCAGAAAGGCAAAGCAGAACAGGATCAGATTGCCGCGCTCCAGCCCGTATAGCATCGGCATCCCTACCGTAAGGGAGAAGCTGCGAGGCAGCGCAGTGCGGCGATCGATCTTGCTGAAGGCGCGGGCGACAAGTACGATATCGATGACGTAAAGAACATGGAGGCATGCCACCCCAAGCCAGTCGCAGTCGCGCATCTCCAGGCCCGTCCCCGCAGTATAGCAATGCGGAAGCCCCATGAATTTGAGCAGGATAAACGACAGGGGTGGATAGATCGTCATCCAGCTGTCGTAGGCACCGGTATTATGCGCCCAATACGCAGTGTTGAACCAATCCATCCATGTGTCGCTGGGCTCGTAAAAGAATGGCTGCGGGAAATAGCCGTTCAAATAGAACTTGATACCAACCCGGATAAAAGCGGCCAGGATGACAAGTGCCAGGACCCACTCGACCCACAGGCCGGCCCGGGAATAGGGCCGAACCGCTGGCGTACCGCTTTCGGCAGGCTTGCCCGCCATACTCATGTTCGGCCCGGTCGAAAAACCAGCAGTTTGAGAGCGAAATAATTCACTATCGACACAAGGAACGCGGTCAGAATGCCGGCAATATACGGCGATGCTATGAACCGCGATAGCAACCACAAGGTGCCCAGATTCAGAAGGTAGTTGAAAGCATAGCTCACCACGAAGCGCAGCTTCGAGGGTCCGGCGTCGCGAAACACATGCCGACTATAGGTGAAATAATTAAAGGCCATGCCCAGGAGATGCGCAACAAGCTGCGCGACGAACATATCCAGGCCAAGCCAAACCAGCAGGGAATACAGCGCTATGCCGAAGACGGTATTGATTATACCCGCCTGATAGTAACGCCAGAGTTCGCGCAAATGGTCGACGGAAAAGGAGCCAGCGATCATTCGCCTTCCGGGAAATTAACCCGCTCCTTTTCGATGACCAGCGGGGTGTTGCGCGTGCGATCGGAAATCATGCGGATATGGTCGCCGAGCAGGCCGAGGAAGCCAAACAGCATGGCGAATTGGGCTTGGATCACCATGGCGATAAACCAACCGGCGATGGGGCGGCCGAGGAAAAATGCCGTGATGCCGCCAATCAGCATCACTACGGTAAAGACGGCCCCCAATACGCCGACATAGATCGGAATCCGCAAAAGACCTTTCGACGATCCCGTCAGCCCGGCGACGGCAAAATCCAGCAAAGCGAAAAAGTTGTTGTTCGACTTACCGTTTGCGCGGGGAGGCCGTTTATAGGGGATAGTTTCCAGCGGAAAACCCGTTTCAACCAGCATCCCGCGGAAAAACGGCTCCGGCTCGTTCATCGCTTTGATCGTATCCACGACCCGTCGGCTGTATAGCCCGAAGCCGGTGGCGTTGGGAATGATAGGATGATCCCCGAAGCGTGCAGCGAGGGTGTAGGAGATGGAACGCGTTGCACGCAGGATCATGCCGGAATGTTCGTTTTCGCGCACGCCGAGAACGATATCGATGCCAGCCCGCCAGCGCTCGATGAACTTGGGCAGGAGCTCGGGCGGATCCTGGAAGTCTGCGCACATTCCAACCACTGCACGGCCCCTCGCCGCGAATATGCCATGGGTTGGCGAACGCATCTGGCCGAAATTGCGCGTGTTCACGATCAACTTGATGCGGGAGTCGTCGGCGCACATTTGGCGGATGATCGGCACAGTGCGGTCATCCGACTCATTGTCGATGAAAATGATCTCGAACGAGATGGCCAGCGGTTCCAGCTCGTGAATAACCGCCTTGGCGATCGCTTCCGCGTTCGCCTCCTCGTTGCGGCAGGGGATAACGACCGAAAGCTCCGGCGCGCCGACTATTGTCGAAGCTTTGGACCGGGCGACGTTCATGACCGGACAGGCTCCACATCGACCGGTCCACCCAGATCGTCCTCCCTTCCTTCGAGCGGCGGGCGAAGACGGTAGAATTCAATTGCCAATCCACCCAGCAGGATCACCAGCCCAATACTGGCAAACAGCCAATTATACTGTCGATCCGGATCGATATACGGAGGCTCGAGAATACGCACATTGGCGGTTGCGGCGAGATCCTCGACGCTCGTACCTTCCATGAAGCGCTTGTAGTTTTCGTAAAGTTTTTGAGAAACTTCCAGCTCTTGCTGGAGTTTGACCAGTTCGGTGGACTGGCGGATAATCTGCTTTACCGAATCGCTGTTGGCCGACGCCTGCGACTGGGCGCTGGTGAGTTGTTGCTTCAGGGCGTCAAGTTCTGCCCGCGCCTTTTGAACCTGCAAGTTCTGCGGCGTCGCGAACTTCTCCAGCGCTCCGATCTCGAATTGCTTGTTCAGGATTTGCTCCTGCAAGCCAGGAATGCGCGCCGCACCCTGCAGAATTGCCTGCTTGGGATTGCCTTGTCCCGTGGTCAGCCTGAAATTGTTGTAGGCCGCCTGCGCGGCGAGGTAGCGCTGCGAGGATTCAGACAGCAACTCCTCGAGAATCTGGCGCTTGTAAGCCGTTTGGCCACGCGCAATTTGCGCCAATTGCGCGCGCATGGCTGTTGCATAGTTGCTCACAACCTTTTTGGCGAACTGCGCATCGCGATCTTCCATTTCGATCTGGAGAATCCCGCCGCGCAGCGTGCGCACATCGACCTTGCGTTCGAGCCAGCGAGTTGCTCCTTGCGGACTCTTGTCGAGTATCTTGTCCAACTTCAGGGCATTAACCACCTTTTCCTCGACGTAGGGGCTGCGTGCCACTTTCAGGCTGATCTCGACAGCTGCCTGGCTACCGAACACGCTGGCCCCCGCACCGAGCTGACCGAGTGTCCCGCTCAAGCCAAGGCTGCTCGGGTCGGTCGGGGTCAAGCTGACCGCAGCGCGATATTTTTGCGGAAACAACGTCAGCACTGCGCAAACGGCTACCAGTGCCGCCAACATCAAACGCCGCGCAGCATCGTTGCGCAAATATCGAGCTCGCGCGATCCGACCGACCAGACTTGTCCGACGTTGCATCAATTGATCGCCGCAACTGTCGCGGCCGCAAGGCCGAACTGGAAGAAGATTTGCGTGAAATCGCGAATTTTAGAGAGCAGCGAGGTGGACCCGGTCTTGATGGGAACAAAGATCACGTCGCCCGGCAAGACACGATCGCTAAGCGCGCCATCTTTCTTGGTCACCACATCACCACTGGCTCGTACGACAAATATTCGCCCTTTATCCGCATACCTCTGCAATCCACCGGCTCGCTCGAGGTAATCGCGGACTTTCAAAGGCTTGCCGTCGCCGATCAGGAATGAAGCCGGGCGATACACGGCACCGAATACACCCACGGTATCGACCTTTGGCGGGATCAGGATGCGGTCGTTGTTTTCAAGCGCCAGGTCGCCAGGCAGACTCTGGCCACCGGGCTGAATCCCGAGCACCAACCGACCATCGGGCTCCTTCGATCTGAGATCGGACAACAGCTCCTTCGCAGCGCTCAGCCGCGCAGCACCATTGTTTTGCTGGAACGCGGGATCGGAGCTGAGCGGAGCGGCGGCCAGCATCTGCTCGAATTGATCGAGTGCCTGATAATAGCTCTGGCGCTGCTGTTCACGTACCGATTGGCGATACAGCTTCGTACCATAAACGTAAGCACGCGGCGTTAGGCCACCGGCAAGCGCCATGACCTGCGAAAGCGGCGTGTTCGGGGCGACATAGTAATTGCCCGGATGCTCTACCTCACCCTCGATTCGCACCAGCACCCTTTGGTGCTCCAGCGGCTGGGCGAGTGTGCCTTTGGAAAGCACCTGGATGATATCGCCACCGTCGACTTCCGTGGACGACAATGATGCCGCTGCGATCTCGCGGCTTCCGACGGTCGACTGGTCGTCGAGCCGATAAAGTATTACTCTCGATTTGTCGGCGAGTTGATCCGGTCCTCCCGCGATGGCCAACGCTCGTTCGAGCGATTCTCTGGGAAGCGCTTCGTAAATCGCCTCGTCGTTTACGCTTCCGACAACCGCAAATTGCCGTCCCACAGGGGGAATATACAACACGTCCTCGTTTTGCAGGATTGCGTCCTGCGACTTGTCGCCTCTGCGGATGAAATCGTACAGGTCGAATGTCTTTACGAGCTGCCCATTACGCCACAATTCGACACGCCGAAAACTTCCGCCCGCGCTCGGGCCCCCGGCCGCCAACACCGCATTGACCATCGTAGAGAGCGAACTGACGCTGTAAGTGCCGGGATTATTGGCGAATCCGGTGACATACACGCGCATGCCGCTCAATTTCTTGACGCCTACGGTCACCTCATATCCGCGATACTTGAGGCCGATCGCTTGCGAGATCGTTTTCCGCAGATCGCGATAGCGAACCCCTGCCACGTCGACCTTGCCAACGTTGGGCAGGAATATCTGGCCGTTGCGATCGACCTGAAAGTCGGCACTGCCCTGGATCGATCCGGTGAGGTTGATCCGCACGATATCCCCGATCTGGATCGGATAGTCAGCCGGGATGGACGTCGTCGCAGGCACGGTGAAATTCTGATCGGCTGGGAGCAGCAGATCGGACCCGAACCGCTTGACCTTGTGACCGACCGCCTGTTCGACATAGCGTTCGAACTGGCCAGGCTTTGCCGGGGTAACGGCGCGGGGCGCTATGCTCGCAGTACCGTTCCTATCCATGCCCAGCACGAGCTGTCTCGTGGCCAAATCAATGGACGAGCTGTTCCCTTCAATCGAGCCCGGCTGAAAACTCGATTGTGACTGAACTTGGCTGGTCGCCTGTTCATCCTGGGACGAACTGGAATCGCTGCTTGAGTTCGAGCTGCCCTGCCCGCTCTGGCGCTGCTTACTGTTGTCCGAGCTGCTCGAGCCTCCCATCTGAGCCACCGCCGGCATGGTACCGGACAGCAACATTGCGCCAAAGAGCAGAGCCGCGAAGAAAGTCCTGAGCTTTTCCATCATGTTTCTATGCGAGCGCAGGTGAGCAGACATCATTATTGGGTCCAACGATCAATTTGAGGTAATCCATGGTTTCGCGCACTTGCTCTTTCATGGATACGGATGCAATCCCATGCGTCGACAAGAGTCGTGCATAGGCTTCGAAATCGCCATGATAGCTATCGCTGACGGCAGAGCCGATCGGCGCGCGAACGACGTGACTGGATGGAAACTGGTCTGCCACAAACTCGGCAACCCTGCCGAGTTCCATCGGCTCTCCTCCGGTGTCGAACCGAAGTACGCCAGGCGCCTGGGATTCGTGGAGTAGCGCAAGAGCCAGCGCCACGACTTCCCGAATTGCGACATAACCACGCACAACGCGATGCGGTGCGCGCACCTCTATCGGTCTTCCGGCCAGTCCATCCAACAGGAAGCTGGCGAAGGCGTAAGCCTGATGCTTGTTGATGTAGGGACCGGTCACATTGAAGATGCGAGCAATTGCCAACCGGCGCCCAGCCCCTTCTGCCCATTCCGCAAAACGTCGCTCATCGCTGCGCTTCATTTCACCGTAAAGCCGCATCTCAGGTGCAATCGATTGGTCGTCCGCCCCGGCATAAGCGGCCCCGGAAGACGCCAACAGCACACGGTCAACTCCGATTCGATCGATCTGCGAGAGGATTTGCGCAGAAATTGCGTTATTGGCCGCGCGATATGCCGCTTCATCCATGGACTGCGCGCGGTCTTTTGTAAGAAAGGCAAAATGAAATAGCGTGCTCGGCTCGGTCGCCAGATCGCCGAGTTCGCTCAAGGCTTTCTGATCGACCCGGCGATGATTGCGCAAATCAAGCGTCCGTGGCGCGGAACCGAAGCAGACAATCCTGCGCCGTGCGGCTTCCTCGCCCAATGCATCGAAGAGAAACTCGAGAGTGGCCATGCCAAGCCAACCGCTCGCGCCGGTTACAATTAAGCGATCCTCGCTACGCTCGAGGATCGCCGAAACCACCGGGTCAGGCACTGATTTTAACAGCCGTCGATGAGATGTCAGCAGGGGTCATGACGCAAAGAAGATTCGCCAATTCGCTGAAACAATCAAACGACAGGCCTGATCTGGGGGTCCAGCCCGGTCGCGCATATCCATAGGTCAGAAATGCGAAAGGGATGCTCATCGCGAGCGCTACATCGTGGTCGAGTTCGCTGTCACCTACGAAAACGCAGTTGCTGGGTTCACAGTCGAGTTCCTTCAGCGTCAGCTCCAGGAGGTCGGTCGCCGGCTTCGGACGTCGACCGGGACGCCACCCGATCACGGTTTCAAAATTGCTGCCGATCCCGGTATCGCGCAGGACGTTCTCACACAGGTTTTGTGGCTTGTTCGAGCATATGGCCAGCCTCATCCCGCTTTTCCGCATAGCGTCGATGCCGTCGGCTACTCCATGGAAAAGGGTCGTTTCGGGAGTTACCACGTCCTGATAAATGGCACGAAATTCGGCGAGATCTGCGATGGGATCGTCGGCGGCCGGGCCCAGCAGGGTCGTCACCATCGTTTGCCCGCCGACACTCATGAAGCTTCTTGCGAACCGCTTGTCGATCCGATGATCCACACCGCGGCATGCGACCATTCCTGACAAAATATCGACGCAAACCGCACAGCTATCGACCAGAGTTCCGTCGAGATCGAAGATAATCACTTCCGCCATCACACGGTCTCCTTGCTTGGCGGAGCCATGGCCTGCGCAAGTTCGTCCCGCGGGAGAAATGGCGAGAGATCTTCAAGCGACGGTGACACCATCGTGCCATCTTCCAGCCTGCGGGAACTCAGCTTAGGCGCAAATTCCTGCGCTTTATCCAGCATGATTTCGCATATCTGTGGGCCATCGGCGACAAGGGTTTCCTGGATCGCGCCGGCCAGACCATCGTGCGCGGCAACAGATCGCGCGGCAATTCCGAACCCGGCAGCGAGCCGGCAGAAATCGGGGAAGGTCAGCCCGCTGTCGGGTCCGCAACCCACGATACCATCCGGGAAGTGATTCTGCTGCGATTGCCGGATTGAATGGTATCCGTCGTTATTCAGCACGAAAATCTTTATCGGCAGCCGATTGCCCGCGATGGTCTGCAGCTCCTGCAGATTCATCATGATACTGCCGTCACCGGCGAGACAGATAATTCGGTCCGCCTGTCCGGTATAATATGCGCCGATGGCAGCAGGCAGGTCATACCCCATCGAGGCACAGCCGGAATTGGTGTAGAGACGTTGGCCTCGCTTGATCTCAGCCGCCTGAAAAATCGTCACGCAAGCTGTGCCATCGCCTGATACAACGACGTCGTTTTCCTGAAGCGCGCCAAACAGATCCTGGGCAAAAACGTAGGGGTTCACCAACCCGTCCGCTTCCCGGTATTCTGGCAGGACCACAGGATAGCGTGCGCTGCGATCCCGGCAGTGACGCAGCCAGGCACGCCTTTCGTCGCCCTGATCGACCGCAACCGGCGTCACGGCACTGGCGGCCGAAAAGAAATCGGCAAGATCGGCATGAATCGCACGATGGAGGGACAGAGTCGGTTTTGAGAGTTCGGCTTTGTCGATATCGACCATCGCGACCTTGGCGTCGCGCGCAAAACTGTCCCAGTTGTAGCTGATCTGCCGAATGTTCAACCGCGAGCCGAGCACGAGCACGTAATCGGCAGTTTGCACTGCAAAATTACCGCCGCGATCGCCAACCGTGCCCGGACGACCTACATATAACGGATGCTCGTCAGGCATCACGTCATGCGCATTCCAGCAAGTCGCGACCGGTATGCCGTGGGTTTCGGCAAAATCCAAAAAACGCGCGTGCTGGCCGGATATCCGGATACCGGCACCGGCCATGATGACCGGGCGCTCAGCTGCCAGCAATTCTTCGAGAAGCGCCTCAACCTCCCCGACCAAGGCGTCGCCCTCAAGCAAGCCAAGTTCTGCTGCGTTGTTTGGTGCCTCTCCGATCAGTTCCTCGTCTGCAGCCGGATCGTATGGCTCCAGATTGTCCGGGTCGACCGGGGCCGCCTGAACATCGATCGGAATGTCGATCCACACCGGTCCGGGCCGCCCCCTGCGGCACAGATGCAGCGCCTTTTCAACGATCTTGCGGGTGTCGAGGGGATTGTCGAGCACGACGGCGTATTTGGTGATCGGCCGCACCATCGCGACGATGTCGACTTCCTGGTCGCCAAGCTGGCGAAGAGGCAAGTCGTAGTTCGGCGCGAAGGTTTCACGCTTCACCTGGCCCGAAACAACAACCATTGCGATCGAATCGGTATAGGCACCGTAAACGCCATTCAAGGCATTCACACCGCCAGGACCAGTCGTCACATTAACCGCCGCAGGGCGACCGGAAAGACGGCAATAGCTTTCAGCAGCGATCGCTGCAGCCTGCTCATGGTGTGTGAACACCTTGCGCAAGCCTCTTTCCCTGCCCAACGCATCGTTGAGATGCATTGCCCCGCCTCCAGTCAGCATGAACACTTCGCGAATGTCATGCTCGACCAGAAGCCGAGCGATCAGGTCGGCGACACGAATTTTAGTCATTGAAGCGGCACCCATCAATTAGGCGGCAGCCGCCATGCTCGCCGCCTGACGCTTTTCCATCATCTCGATGCGCGCTTCGTCTTCGGCTGCAATAGTCTTGTAATAGTTGCGCTTGTTCTTGAGCCAAAGGAGTTCGAACTCAATGGCCAATTCCATGCCTCGTGCCGCTTCTTCGCCATCGAGGACAGCGGCATCGAAGATCACCTTGCGGGTTTCAAAACGGTTGAGACGTGTCTTGCGAACCTGACGCATTGGCGCGATCGAATCGGGGTTGACCCCACCACCCATGACGAGATCGACGCCCGCTGCTTTGGCGACTTCGGCGACCTTGCAGGCATAACCGATCATTTCTTCGCTGTTGACGAAATCACGCGTCTTCCCCAGCGACCCGGCAAAATCGACCCGGCCAAGCACCATGCCGACGCCGGCCTTGCTTGCAACCTTACCCATCTCCTCGACCTGCTTGAAAGTCGCCATGGTTTCCACATTGAACAAGAAGCCTATGTCGTTCCGCTCCTCGGTAGTAAAAACCTTCTCTACTGCCGCGACATACTTGCTGAGCGCGTAAGGCGTTTCGACCATGGGGGCGATGACGTAATCGACGCCAAACTGGCGGCATTCGATGAGGTCGCGGATAGCCTCGCAACCACCGATCTTGAGCCCGACCTTGACGTCCGCGCGACGCGCAATCTCCAGCAGGCGCAGCAGTTCGTCGACACGCGTGCCTTCAGCTTCGAATTCCGCCTTGACCGCATCGATGCCAAAATTGCTGCGACCTTCACGCAGAATAGCCAGCATCTGTTTTTCTTCGTTATTCATATCGCTTACCTCCCGCTTACCGCGGTCACTCCCAGTTTAGGACTTGATGAAATTCCGGATCGTTTCGGTAGTGTAACCAATGTGATCCTGAGTCAGGCCGGGAAACAGTCCGACCCAAAATGTATTCGTGGTCACCAGATCAGCGTTCGACAGCTCGCCGACAACCCGATATTCACGGCCTTTCATATACGGTTGACGCAACAGATTTCCGCCGAACAATAGCCGGGTCGCAATCTTCATTTCGTTAAGATGCTTTACAACATCGTCACGGTCGACGCCGGATTCAGGCCTCACCGTTATCGGATAGCCGAACCAGGAGGGCACGCTGTTAGGTGTCGGTTCGGGCAAAATTAGGATGTCTTCCAGATCGCGAAGCTGTTCCGTCAGAAGGTCGAAATTGCGCTGGCGCATATCGATGAAGCCGTCGAGACGGTCGAGCTGGGCAAGGCCGACAGCGGCCTGCATGTCTGTAATCTTGAGATTATAGCCAGCATGGCTGTAGGTGTATTTGTGATCATAGCCCATCGGCAACGTTCCGAGACGACGAGCGAAACGCTTGCCACAAGTATTATCCATGCCAGGCGCGCACCAGCAGTCCCGCCCCCAGTCGCGCATCGATTCAATCACACGCTTCAGCCTGGGCTTATCGGTGAACACGGCCCCGCCTTCACCCATTGTGATATGGTGCGCGGGATAAAAGCTCAGCGTGCCGATATGACCAAAGGTTCCGACGTTTTGTCCGTTGAAACTTGCACCCAGGGCATCGCAGCAATCTTCGACCACCCACAGATTGTACTTCTCGGCAACACGCATCACTTCGCCAATATCGAAGGGATTGCCGAGCGTATGGGCGATCATGATAGCGCGCGTCTTATCCGTGACGGCAGCCTCGATCATCTCCGGTTTTACATTATAGGTCGGAATGTCGACATCGACGAAAACTGGAACCAGCCCGTATTGAAGGGATGGGTTGACGGTGGTGGGGAATCCCGTCGCCACAGTGATAACCTCATCGCCAGGCTTTAGCGCGTCGCCGCGAAAATAATGGGACGTCAACGTCGAGAGGGCGAGAAGATTTGCCGAAGATCCGGAATTGGTCGTCAGCGCATGCTGGACTCCAATTCGCGCAGCAAGCTTTTGCTCGAATTCCTCGTTGAAACGGCCTGTTGTGAGCCAGAAATCAAGCGCAGAATCGACAAGATTGCGCATATCCGTATCGCCGTAGACCTTTCCTGATACAGGAACAGGGCTGACCCCCGGCTCGAACGGCCGCGGAGCATGAAACCGGCGAGCATATTCCCCAGTCAGATCGAGTATCAGAGAACGCAGCTGCGCCTCATCACAATCCCTGATCAGGCTGCTCGGATCAATTGGCGACACATCTACGGTCATCGTCTTCCTTCTTTACAGTCGCACACGCACCGTCGGCAGGCGCGAGAAGCATGCGATATTCGGCGAGTTGCTCAAGCGTAACGGCGCGCGCATCGGCACCGTCGGCCACCTGGCGATGCCAGTCGACGATCCAGTCCAGCGCAAGCCCCAGCTTGAGCGCAGGGCGCCAGTTGAGTTCGCTGCGAGCTTTCGAGCAATCGAGCTTGAGCACACCCGCTTCGTGTGGCTGCTCACCATCGAATTTATCCCAACCCGGCCGTCCCCAAGCAGCGGTCAAGCGATCGGCAATCCAATCGACCGGCCGCACGTCATCATCGGCAGGTCCGAAATTCCAACCTGTGGCCGCATGGCGATCCCCAGCATGCAACCGCTCGGCCAATGCGAGATAGCCGCTCAAGGCATCGAGAACGTGCTGCCAAGGACGAACCGAGCGAGGCGAACGGATGTAAGGTCGACGACCGTCTATCAACGCCCGGACCAAATCGGGCAACAGACGATCTTTCGCCCAGTCGCCGCCGCCGATCACATTACCCGCACGCCCCGAGGCAACCAACGCCTTGCCATCGGAAAAGAAGCTTCGGCGCCAAGCCGATATCGCCAATTCGGCAGCACCCTTACTGCTGGAATACGGATCATAGCCGCCCATCGGATCGGATTCCCGATACGGCCACACCCACTCCCGGTTTTCATAACATTTGTCGCTGGTGACACACACGATCGACCGGACGCCAGGAAGATACCGACACGTATCGAGAAGATGCACCGTCCCCTGCACATTCGTGGCAAAGGTTTCGACCGGAGTTCGATACGATTCTCGCACCAACGGCTGTGCTGCGAGATGCAGCACAACTTCCGGATTTGCATCCTCCATCGCCGCACGAAGCTCGCCGAGATCCCGGATGTCACCCTCCCGATGGGTGACCATCTCCGAAATCCGCGCCTGCCGAAACAGACTTACCTCGTCAGCGGGTAACGAAAATCCCGTAACTTTCGCGCCCATCTCGGCCAGCCACAACGAAAGCCACGACCCCTTGAAGCCGGTGTGGCCGGTCAAGAAAACCTTGCGTCCGCGCCAGAATGAAGGATTCACCACACCTTCCACGGCGCACCCTCCTGCCAGAGCTGATCGAGATGCTGCTTGTCCCGCAACGTGTCCATCGGCTGCCAAAATCCGTCGTGACGGAAGGCTACCAGCTCGCCCTTGGACGCGAGCCGCTCCAGCGGCTCGCGCTCCCATATCGTCTCAGGCCCATCGATCACGTCAAGCACAGACGGGTCGGCGACAAAAAATCCCCCATTGATTAGCCCACCGTCGCCGGCTGGCTTTTCATGGAATCTGCGCACCAGATCACCCTCGAATTCAAGCGCACCAAAGCGGCCTGGCGGCGCGACCGCAGTGATCGTTGCCTTGCGGCCATGTTCTTTGTGAAAGGCCAGTTGACGGGATATGTCGATATTCGCGACACCATCGCCGTATGTCAGACAGAAAGACTCGCCTTCATCGAGATGCCTACCCACCGCCTTCAGGCGGCCACCTGTCATCGTCTCATCACCGGTTTCAACAAGCGTCACACGCCAAGGCTCACTCCAATTTTCATGAACCTCCATAGCATTATTAACTAAGTCAATTGTTACATCCGCGGTGTGAAGGAAGTAATTGGCGAAATATTCTTTAATCAAGTAACCCTTGTAACCAAGGCAAATAACAAAGTCGTTCACGCCATGAGCGGAGTAGATTTTCATGATATGCCAGATGATTGGCATACCGCCAATTTCCACCATAGGCTTTGGACGCACTGCCGTTTCTTCGCCCAAGCGGGTACCCAGCCCGCCAGCCAATATCACTGCTTTGGTCAATTCAAACTCCTGAGGGGGAATAGGGTCTATTATAGTTTTCGATTGTCCCTATTTCTTTGGGACTAGAAACGAAAATATGCTCAGTCAACCTATGGGGTTGGGATAAAGGACGATTTCACCCGAATTACCTCGTGACATTCAAGCAACAGTTTTACAATATGCTTACCGGCTGAACCGTCTCCATAAAGCGTTGAACCGAAGTTGGCTGCCTCGCTTTCAACTTTCTGGTCAAGAATGGAGTTAATTGCGGCGAAAGTATCGTCCAATTGCATATCCATCAGTTTCGCCAGCCCGGTTCGCAGACCCTCGACACGCTCGGTCTTTTGGCGAAGCACCAGTGTCGGTATCTCGAGAAACGCAGCCTCCTCCTGAATGCCTCCGCTATCGGTCAAAATTAGATTGCTGAGCATCAGCAGCCCTATGAAGCGATGATATGGCAACGGTTTGATTAACACCACGTTGTCGACACCGCCTAATCTAGACGAGAAGAATGCCTGCACACCCGGATCGGGGTGGAGTGGGAAGACAATCAAAGTATCCGACCGCTGTGCAATCCGTGTCAGAATTTCGGCGATTTCACGCATGCCGCGGCCACGAGTTTCCCTGCGATGACAGGTCGCTATGACAACTTTGCGACCAGTGAAACGGTGGTTGATCCCGAGTAGCTCAGATGCTGTCGCCGGGTTCTCTTCCAGCCGTCGACGCGTCCAGATCAGAGCATCCACAACGGTATTACCCGTCACATGGATCGCCTCCTGTGCCACCCCCTCACTGCGCAGATTATCCGCAGCCCCCTCGGTCGGCGCGCAATGCAGCGCGGCCATCGTTGCAATCATCTTCCGATTGGCCTCTTCAGGCCAGGGCCCGTAGATATCGCCCGTGCGCAAACCGGCCTCGACGTGGCACACACGAATTCGGCGATAATAGGCCGACAGTGCACCGCAAAAGGCACTGGTCGTGTCCCCTTGCACAATCACCCAATCGGGTGCGACCTTATCGATGACCGGGCCGATGAGCGTTGTCAGACGCGCCGTCAGCTTATCCAGCGATTGCCCAGCGCGCATCGCATCGAGTCGGTAGTCCGGTACCACGCCGACAAAGTCGAGCACCTCGTCGACCATCTCGCGGTGCTGCCCGGTCGTGCATACGACACATTCGAATTCCGGGTGGTCCCGCAACGCGTGCACGACGGGAAACAGCTTTATCGCCTCGGGACGCGTCCCGATGATTACCAGAATTTTTTTCACGACCCCTTACCCCCAGTCCTTGCCTAGACTGGGGTGAGGGCAAAGTTAAGCCCCTGATTCAGTTACTTCTGATCGTGCCCATCTTCGGCAGGCTTCTCGCTTGCAACCACAACCGGAGGCGAAGCTGGCGGCGGCGGAGCGGTCGATTTGCCCATGCGCTCCATATATTCTTTCTCCAGCTGCTCGACCCGCGCCTGCTCGGCGGTTGCGTCCTTGTCGATCGAAGCCAGGCGCTGCTTGCGCGCCGCCGCAATCAGTTCGCCGAAGCGGACCGAGGGCGAGGCCTTCTTGTCCGCATATGCCTTGCGGATCATCTCCTGCGTACACCCGGTCGAACCACCCGCGCCCGTCGGCGAGCAAGACAGCGTCCCGAAGTTACCCACGAACTCGAGGCTTTGCACCCGCGATGTCCAGGACGTGTTCTGCGGATCGTCGGAATCGCGCAATTCCTTGGGAATGCGATAACGATCGGCCTCGGGCAGGCGCGCGACCACCACGATTTCGTCCCCTTGCGGTTTGGGTGCGGGATCATCGCCGTATACGATGACCATCTGGACCTTGTCGCCGCCCTGATCCTGGGCCTGGGCAGGACCGATACCGGCCAGAACACTGGCGGCGAGAAGTGCGGGAAGCAGGCGGCGGATCATGGTCTTGTCCTCCAATCGAATGTGCGCGGCAGCATGCGCGGGATGCGGTGAACTGTTGGTGAAGCGCAGCAAGATACAAGGCCGTTCCCGCGGTCAAACCCTTTCGCTGATCGCGATCGCGGCGCGGCACCCGAGCCGGATCGCGCCGGAGAGCAACGGATAGGCAGGTGCGCGTTCGGCGCCCGCTGCCAGCGCAGCGTCGCGATGAGCGCGTTCGTCTTCGCGGCACTCCTCGACCAGATCGGCCAGTTCGGGATCCGTGCCGCTCTCGTGCAGGCTATCAAGCTGTTTGGTATAGTGGCGATCGATTTCCTCCTCGATCGCTGCGGTGCAGGCCATCGCCGCTTCGGGCCCGATCAGCGCAGTGGCTGCGCCCAGGGCATAGCCCGCCACCGACCAGAACGGCTGAAGAGCAGTCGGACGCACGCCGCGACGCGCCATCAACGCATCGAATTTCTCGCGGTGACCCGCCTCCTGTTCGGCCATCGAAGCGATTTCAGCCGAATCCGGGCCGCGATTGCCCATCACCGCCAGTTGCCCGGCATAGATGCGGGTGGCCCCGAATTCTCCCGCCTGATCGACGCGAATCATGCGCTTTGTATCTGGCCCGCTCATGCCTCGCCCTCCTTGCGCAAAAGCAGCCAGAACACGCTCAACCCGCCGATCGTCGAAATAAGAAAGTTCCAGCCCGCCAGCGAAATACCGATCAACCGCCATTGCGCCTCGTCGCAGCGGATCAGCGGTGTGTTCATGATGGTATCGAGCGCATTGGCGCCTTGGGGAACGTCAAGCCGCGCACAGCTGGTGATCCCGTACCACCAGCCATATTCCACCCCGGCATGATAGGCGCCGATCGCGCCCGAGATCAGGACCGCCAGAGCCGCAAGGATAACCCACAGGCGTACCGGCGGCACGATAAAAGCCAGCAAAGCCAGTCCGATTGCCACGAAATGCGGATAACGCTGCCACCAGCACATTTCGCATGGATAGAGACCGAACCCATATTGCGAGATGTAAGCGCCCGCGATCAGCAAGGATGGGATCGCAAGAGCCAGGAGGCGGGCCAGCCACAGGTTCGATGTGATTGTCAGACGTCCGGGCATATCAGGGGCGCTTTGCCAATGTAGTGGCAATCGTCCGGCGCAGCGTATCAGCAGCGTAGTTCAGCTGGAAATCCTCGATCCCCTTGGCCTTGAGCTGCTCGGCCGTCTGCTGGAAGCGCGGATCGGCACGCTTGTCCTGCTCCAGATCGGTGTCCTTGAGCGCCGCCTCGTTGACCAGATGGCCGCGCAGATCGGATTCGCGAAGCGACATCTTCTCGCGCAGCGCAAAATCGGGATCGGTCAGCTGCGGCACGACGATATCTGGCTGAATCCCGCCCTCCTGCACCGAATGGCCCGAGGGCGTGTAATAGCGGGCAGTGGTCAGCTTGAGCGCGGCATCCGGCCCGAGCGGGATCAACGTCTGCACGCTGCCCTTGCCGAAACTGCGCTCACCCATGATGACCGCCCGATGATGATCCTGAAGAGCGCCGGCGACGATTTCCGATGCCGAAGCGGTTCCTTCGTCGATCAGGACGATCACCGGCACGCCTTGCGCCATATCTCCGCGGAAGACGCTCTCCGCATCGTATACGATCGTTTCGCCCGGTGCGCGTCCGCGCTGCGAGACGATCCGGCCATTGGTCAGGAACAGGTCCGACAGCGCCACCGCTTCATCGAGCGAACCGCCCGGGTTCTTGCGCAAGTCGAGCACCAGCCCATTGAGCTTGCCGCCCGCCTTGGCGCGCAGGCCCTCATAGGCAGTGAACACGTCATTGCCGACGTCCTTTGAAAATTCATTGACCGAGATGTGCCCGATATCGCCCTTGAGCAGTTCGGACGTCACCGGCTCGAGTTCGATCACGCCGCGCGTGACGGTGACATCGAACGGTTCGTCACGCCCTGGCCGGTAGATCGACAGCTTGACCTTGGTCCCCTTCTTGCCGCGCATCTGGTTGACCGCATCGTCGAGGCTGCCGCCATAGATCAGCTTGCCGTCGAGGTGGGTGATGTAATCGCCCGCCTTGATCCCGGCCTTGTCTGCCGGGCTGCCCTTGAACGGCGAAACCACCTTCACCGCGCCGTCGTCCATCACCACGGAGAGGCCAAGTCCGGAATAATTGCCGTCAATCATCGTCTCGAGCCGCTGGAGATCCGACCCGTCGAGATAGGCCGAATGCGGATCGAGCGCCGCCAGCATCCCGTTGATCGCGCCCTTGACCAGCTTGTCGTCCTGGACGGGGTCGACATAGTCGGCCTTGACCTTCTCATAAACGGCGAAAAGCTTGGCGAATTGCGGCCCGGCGCGGCCATCGACTTCGGCCATGCCGGACGTGGTCGCGGGAATCAGTGCCACTGCGGCAACGAGGGCGGTGGATCGGGCGAATGTGGCGAAATTCATTGCGGGAAACTGTCTCCGTTGCAGCAGCGCCATAGCCTATCGCGCACAAAGCGTGAATGCCAGATTAGGATCGCGATCACTTTTCATGCCTCTCGCTTATCGAAGCAAGGGGATCGGATTGACCGGCTTGCCATCGTGCCTGAGCTCAAGCGTAATCGACGGCGCGCCCGTGGCGGCATTACCCAGTGGCGATCCCGCGACGACGGTGTCGCCCACCGCCACTTCAAGTGTCGAAAGCCCGGTCACCAGGCTTGTCCAGGCACCCGCATGCTCGATGATAACGATCTGGCCATAACCGCGATAAGGTCCGGCAAAAGCCACGCGGCCCGCGCCTGGGGCCACCACTTGCGCCCCACCGGCGGGCGACAGCGTCAATCCTTCCCGGCGCTCACCGCCGCTCCCGATTTCCCCGAACCCCGACTGGATTCGCCCCACCACGGGCAAGCGATAGGGCCGCGGTGCATCGGCAGGGCGAAGTGCGGGTTGCCCGGTAACAGGCATGACGACGCGCGATGGATCGCTCGGACGCAAGATCGGCCCCGGCAAGGCTGCCAATTTCTGGCGCAGGTCTCCGGCTCGCTCCAGCCTATCGACAAGCCCCCCCAGATCGCGCGCCTGTTCCGCCAAGGCGAACGCGCGCGCCGCCTCGCGATCGGCTGAGCCCGTCGCCCGTCTCGCTACGATCCGCTGGCTGGCGGCAAATGCGGCCAACCGATTACGCTGTTCGACAAGCGCCGACCGTGCAGAACGCTGGCGTTTCGCCGCATCCTGCGACGCCTGCTCAAGCGATCGCGCGCGATCGAGCTCGCTACGCAGTTGCGCCGTCTGCGCACGGATCCGGGGTACGGTCCCGGCCAGAATCGCATTGAGGTGAACCGTATCCTGCAACGACGAAGGGCGCAGCAATCCAAGCACCATCGGTCGACGCACCATGGCGGCAAGCGCCGCTGTGAGATCGGCGATCGGCTGGCGTTCAACCGCGAGTTTGCGGCCAAGCGCGTTGCGCTGCTGCGTGATGAGCGAGAGCGCAGCATCGGTCTCGGAAACGGCAGCCTCGGCTTGCTGCACCCTGGCGGCAAGCGCAGCAGCCTGCAGCATAGCCTTGTTCGCCGCTTCGCTCGACTGGCGCGCCTGTCGTTCGAAATCCGCCGCCCGTTGCCGGGCCCGCGCAGACTGGGCACGCGCCTGGGCCAGATCAGCGGCGGTCGCGGTAAGTTTTGAACCAGGAAAAGGCGCCTGTGCGAGCGACGGCCATGTCACAGCGACAAGCAAGGCTGCCGCGATGCCGCTTATCGCCAATCCTGTTCCCCAGCCCCAAATCCCCACCTTCATGCCTGTGCCTCAACTGCGATGATAGGGATGACCGGCAAGGATTGCCGTCGCACGGTAGATCTGTTCGGCCAGCATTGCGCGGGCCATCAGGTGCGGCCAGGTGGCCTTGCCGAAAGCGAAAAGCAGGTCGGCCTCGCTTCGTTCAGTCTCGTCATGTCCGTCGGCGGCACCAATCAGAAAGCGAGTCTCGCGCACGCCATCGTCGCGCCACCGCCCGATCATCGCCGCGAAATCTTCCGAGCCCAGTTGCTTGCCGCGCTCGTCGAGCACGACGTGACGGCACGGCTGCAGCGCGTCGGATAAACGCCCACCGGTTTCGGGCAGTTCTGTAATCTTGAAAGGCCAGACAATGCGCTTGGCATAGCGGGCGACCAGCTCCGCCTCGGGCGAGCGCCCGATCTTCCCCCTGGCGATGATATGCAACAGCATGACGCGCCGTGCATAGCGTCCCGCGCGAAGCAGGTCGAGATGATAGCGGGGGCAGCCGTCTGAGCGACTGCTTCACGCCATTGGTCAGGCCCGGCCGATCGCCTTGTCGGGCGTGTCGCCGAAAGCCCACATCCGCTCGAGGTTGTAGAAACTGCGCACCTCGGGACGGAAAAGGTGGACGACCACATCGCCCGCATCGAGCAGCACCCAGTCAGCCGCGGGCAAACCTTCCAGCTTCACCGGCCCATAGCCGTTCTGCTTCAAGGTTTCGGCGAGTTTCTGGGCCATGGACGCAACCTGGCGGGTCGAACGGCCCGATACGATCACCATATGATCGGCGATCGAGCTTTTCCCCTCCAGATCGATCGTCACGATATCCTGTGCCTGATCGTCATCAAGCTGCTTGAGCACTAGGGCCAGCAGCGCGTCGGTCTGGTGCTTAGCCAAGGGCGGCACCTGTTTGGGATCGGCCGGAGCCGACGAAGTATGCGCCTGAGTCATAGGCGTTTGATATGCTCCTTGAGGTTGGGACGAAGTGCATGAAGACCACAGCGTTGTTCATGCCGGGGCGGTTTTCCCCACCGGGATGAGCCGATGTGTCAGCTGGTCGCGCGGAGCGACGTCGCCATGGCGCGATGCCCAGTCGGGGTCGTCGCGGCGGATCGCCGTGGCCGACCTGTCATCGGGATCGAAACGCAATATCACCAGTGCCGGTGCGCTCCATTCGCCCCTGTTCGCAAAGCTGGCGGCAGACATACGATAACGCCTGAGCCAGGCCATCGCGGGGCTCGCGAGGGCAGCGCCATCATAACCCGGACGCGCGATTACCGCAATCGGCATCGTGCGCGCGATTCTCCGCCAGTCGCGCCAGCAGTGGAACTGGGCGAGATTGTCGGACCCCATCAGCCAGACGAAGCGGCATTTGGGATAGCGCCGATGCAACGCCTTCAGTGTGTCGACCGTGTAGCGCGTGCCAATCTCGCGCTCGATGGCCGTCACGCGAATGGGTGCGCGCCGTGCTTGCTCGCGGGCCGAGGCAACCCGGGCGGCAAGCGGTGCCATGCCCTTGTCCGATTTGAGCGGATTGCCCGGCGAAACCAGCCACCAGACCTCGTCCAGCCCGAGCGCCCGCGCGGCGAACAACGAAACGCGGCGATGCCCGCCATGCGCCGGATTGAAGCTCCCGCCGAGAAGGCCGATGCGCCTCGCCGGACCGGTTGCACCATTCACAGCCCCCTTCCTCGTTCCATATTGCGCGCCGCCTCTAAAAATTGAGCTCGATTCGCCCCTTTGTTGCACGAAAGCGCGTTTTGTTCCCGGAATTTGGATAAAACTTATGCTTATCGGTTCGATTCATCCCGCCCGAGGCTCGGCTCAGCCAAAACACGTGGGCAGGGATTCGATTCCTTAGGGTTCGCGGGATAGCCCGGCTGCGGGGATAGAAATCAACGGGACGGGTCAAACGTGATACAATCGCTTCGAAACGGCGACTGGGGGCGCCGCGTAAAAAGCTGGTTTCCGGATCGCGAATTCTTCATGCGGTCCGAAGGGCAGGTACGCTTCATCACCATCAGTTCGCGTGTGCAAATGGCTGCGGCGGGTGCCGTGCTTGCCGCGCTGTTGGCATGGGGCGGCAGCATGGGCGCCATGGCATGGTCGAGTTACAGCGACGCCGCCAACCGTGCCTCGCTGATCGACCGCGAGGCCAAGGTCGCCAGTTCGGAAGAGCGCGTTGCCGCCTATCGCAAGGACATCGGCCAGGTGCGCGACGACCTGGAACGTCGCCAGAGTTTCCTCGAAGACATGGTCGCCTCGCTTCCCGCCGATGTGAAATCGTCCGGCAAGGTCAGCGATTCTTCCGGCGAAGCCGCCAAGACCGTTTCCAAGGTCAGCATGGCGGTGCCCGAGGCCAAGGGGCTCGCTCAGATGGAAGCGCGCCAACTCGCGCTGGTGGAACGGCTAACCCATTTTGCCGACTGGCGTGCCAACCGCGCGGCCGCCGCATTGCGCCAGCTGGGACTCGATCCTAAGCGCGTTCTTAACAAGGTCGAGCACGAGGCGATGGGTGGTCCGCTTGAGCTGCCCAGCACCGATGCCAACGGCAACATGGACCCGCGGTTCGAGCGACTCGGGTTGAGCCTGGCACGAATGAATGCGCTCGAGCAGGGCCTTGCCGGTGTGCCGCAGGTAATTCCTGCGCATTTCACCCGCATTTCCTCCACCTTCGGCTTCCGCCGCGATCCTTTCACCGGAGGCGGCGCAATGCACAAGGGGCTCGACTTCGTCGCGCCCAAGGGCACGCCGATCCTTGCCGCAGCGCAGGGCACCGTCACCTTCGTCGGGCAGATTCGCGGTTACGGTAATGTGGTCGAGATCAGCCACGGGAACGGCCTGAGCACCCGCTACGCGCATATGTCCGCCTTCCATTCGCATGTCGGCGAGAAAGTCACGGCAGGCGAAGTCATCGGCGCGATCGGCAGCACTGGCCGCTCCACCGGCCCGCACCTGCATTTCGAAGTTCGTATCAACGGCCGCGCCGTCAATCCGCGCCCCTTCCTGGAGCAAGCGCCCGATGTTCTCAAAGAAATCCACCGCGTCCCACAACGCATCAGCCAGTAATCAGGAGCGAACCATGGCCAGCCGCGGCAGCAATGTCTCATCGACCTTTTCCGTGCTCGGGTCCGACATCAAGATTACCGGCAACATCAGCGCATCGGCCGACCTTCATGTCGACGGTTCGGTGGAAGGCGACATCGCCTGCGCCTCTCTGGTGCAGGGCGAGGCCAGCACGATCAATGGCGCGGTCGTGGCCGAAAGCGCGAGGCTCGCCGGACGAGTCACCGGCTCGATCACCGCGCGCGAACTGGTTATCCTCAAGACCGCGCAGATCGAAGGCGACGTGCATTACGATGCGCTGACCATAGAGCAGGGCGCGCAGGTCGAAGGTCGCTTCGCCCACCGTGAACGCCGCACCACAATTGCGAGTGAAAGTCCCGCAAGTCAGACGTCCGGGAAGCCGGAACTGACGATTGCCGGCTAGGCGGCGTTAATCGAGGACTTCAGCGCGCAGCGCCTTGCGGTCGAGCTTGCCGATCATCGTCTTCGGCAGCTCATCGCGCAGCACAACGTCCTTGACTCGTTCATGCTTGCCGACACGACTGTTGAGCCACTCCTTCAGCGCGGCAGCGCTCGCCTCAGCGCCGGGATTGAGCACAACATAGGCCTGCGGCATTTCGCCGTGATAGGCGTCGGGCACCCCGATCACGAGCACTTCCTTTACTTCCGGGTGGCGTAACAGGATTGCTTCGACCTGGCTCGGGAAGACCTTGAAGCCACCCACTGCAATCATGTCCTTGCTGCGATCGACGATTGCGAGGAACCCGTCATCGTCGAGTGTCGCGATATCGCCCGTGCGGAGCCATTTCTCGCCATAGACGGTCGCGAAGGCCGCGCTATCGGCATCCGGACGGTTCCAGTAACCGGCCATGATCTGCGGGCCACGGACCGCGAGTTCACCCGCCTCTCCTTCGCTTGCCAGCTTGACAGGATTTTCCTTGTCGAGCAGCAGAACGCGTGTGCCCGCAATCACCTGGCCGATCGTGCCGGGCTTGCGCGTCGCTTCATAGGGATTGGCCGAGACCACACCCGAACTCTCGGTCAACCCATAGCCTTCGACCAGCCGCGCGCCGGTCGCCGCTTCGAATTTCTCGCGCAGAGGCGCAGGCATCGGTGCGCCGCCCGAGATACACACACGCACGCTCGACCAGTTGCATTTGCCGAAGTCGCGATGGTCGAGCAGCGCCTGATACATTGTCGGCACACCGGGAAATCCGGTCGGCTTGTGCTGGGTAATCGCCTTGATGACCTGCCTGGCATCGAAGCGCGGCAACATCACGATAGTGCCGCCGCGCTGCATCGTGCGGTTGAGCACGCAAGTGTTGGCGAAGACATGGAACAGCGGCAGCGCGCCAAGGATCACATCGGGCTCTTCGCGCGAGAACGGGTCCATCAGATCGGCCTGCTGCGCATTGCTCGACAGGTTGCCATGGGTCAGCATGGCGCCCTTGGGCGTGCCGGTCGTGCCGCCGGTGTATTGCAGCAGGGCGAGATCGTCCGGCTTGGGGACCATTGGCTCAATCGGTTCGTCGAGCCAATCGTGCCAGTGATCGACCTTGTCGCGATGGGGAATGGGGGTCAGTTGCTTGCGCCCGAACAGCCGCAATGCAATCGATTTGCCGGTGGGCAGGAGATCCGCCAGCCGCGCCACCACCAGCCGTTCGAGCGGCGAGCGATCGAGCACTTCCAGCGCCGTCGGCAGCAGGGCCGAGGAATCGAGCGTCACGATCAACCGCGTGCCCGAATCCTCCACCTGATGCGCCAGTTCCGCTGCGCTGTAGAGCGGGGAGAAATTGGCCAGCACCACGCCCGCCATCATCGCCCCGTAATAGGCCGCGATATAGGTTGGGACGTTGGGCAGGAACAGGCCGATCCGTTCTCCCGGGGCTATGTCCTTCGCCTTGAGACCGCCTGCGAACCGGCGCGCTTCCTCATACAATGCGGCATAGGAAAAGTCGCGACCGAGAAAATGGGCCAACGCGTGATCGCCATGGGCGTCAACCTGCTGGCGGAAGAGCTCGGTCAAGGGCACAGGGTCGACCGGCGTGTCCCACGGCGTGGGATGGTGATAGCCAGACGCCGAGGGCGGAAACGGAAACTGTCTACTTACAGCCATGTCAGCAATATGCTTGTGCCAAGCCATTCCGACAAGGGCCTTTACCTCATTGTTCTTTTGCGAAAGGGAGCAAACGCAGACATGGACAAAGGGTACGAAGAATGGCGATCTTGATCACGGGTGGTGCCGGCTTCATCGGCGCCGCGACTGCCGAGAAACTGATCCGGCGGGGTGACGAGGTCGTTCTGGTCGACAACCTCAACAGCTATTACTCCGTCGCCCTCAAGCAGGCCCGGCTCGACCATTTGCGCGGACTGGGTGGGAGCATGCGCTTCATCGAGGTTGATTTCAGCGATCACGAACAGCTGAACCAGGCGCTCGCCGACATGGCGATCGAGCGCATCGTGCATCTCGGTGCGCAGCCCGGTGTGCGCTACTCGATAGAGCATCCATTCGCCTATGCCGCCTCGAACCTGACCGGCCATTTGTCCCTGCTCGAACTCGCCCGCGCCAGACAGGTCGGTCACATGGTCTATGCCAGTTCCAGTTCGGTCTATGGCAACAGCGCCAAGGTGCCGTTTTCTGTCGAAGACCGCAGCGATCACCCGATCTCGCTTTATGCGGCGACCAAGCGGGCGGACGAGCTGATGAGCGAAACCTACGCCCACCTTTACCGTATCCCGCTGACGGGGCTGAGGTTCTTCACCGTTTACGGCCCATGGGGTCGGCCCGACATGATGGCATGGAAATGCACCGACAAAGTGCTGAAGGGAGAACCGGTTCCGGTGTTCAACAAGGGTGAAATGTTTCGCGATTTCACCTATATCGACGATATTGTCAGCGGTATTCTCGCCACGCTCGATGCGCCACCGCAAGACAATGGGAAGGCCAAGGCGGGTGGCAGCATTTCACCCCACGCGCTCTATAACATCGGCAACAACAAGCCCGAGCATCTGATGCGATTGATCGAAACCATCGAGCAGGCATGCGGCAAGAAGGCGATCATCGACTTCCAGCCGATGCAGCCGGGCGATGTCGAGCGGACCTACGCCGATATCGACGCGATTGCGCGGGATGTGGGCTACAGCCCGACCACGCCGATCGAAGTGGGCGTCCCGGCTTTCGTCGATTGGTATCGCGGATTTACGGGTCTCTGAGGACCCGTAACGCTCAAGCCTCTTCGGCGCCTTCGCTCGACCTTCGCGCTTCGAGCCATGCGGCGGCTTCGGCTTCCTGGGCTGCTTCGACCGCAGCCTTTTCGCCTGCATCACGCTCGGCGCGCAGTTCCTCGATCAGCTTTTCGCGATCGGTCCCGTTACCGGTCGGCTTGGCTTCTTCCTCGATTCCCGCCTTCTTGGCCGCCCGCGCGACGACCGAGTCAAGCTCGCGTTGGGAGCACAGGCCCAGCGTCACCGGATCCTTGGGCTGGATGTTCTGGATGTTCCAGTGGCTCCGCTCACGAATCGCGGTGATGGTGTTGCGCGTCGTACCGATCAGCTTGGAAATCTGCGCATCCGAAACTTCCGGATGGTTGCGTAGCAGCCAAGCGATGCCATCGGGCTTGTCCTGGCGCTTGGATACGGGCGTATAGCGCGGGCCCTTGGTGCGGCTGACCGCAACCGGCGCGCGCTGCATCTTGAGACTGTATTCGGGATCGGCTTGGCCACGCTCGATCTCCGCCTGCGTCAGCTCACCGGCGTGGACCGGATCGCGGCCCGTGTATTTGCTGCCCGCCAAATCGTCGGCCATTGCCTGCACTTCGAGGATATGGAGGCCGCAGAAATCGGCGATCTGCTGGAAAGCGAGGCCCGTGTTGTCGACCAGCCAGGTGGCGGTCGCATGGGGCATCAGCGGAGTGGGTTGGTCGGCCATGAAAAGAGGTCCTGAAGCGTGCCTGAAATAGAAGGGCCGCCCCTTTCGGAGCGGCCGCGCAACGCCCGATCTAGTCGCTTTAGGCGCAATGGGCAAGCGTGGCGAACGCCTGCTCGCCCGGGGCGACCGGCTGGAGCCCTTCGAGAAACTGGCTGGTTGCCGCCTCCCAACTGAAGCCGCGTGCCGAATCGATGCAATCGGCTCGTCTGCAAAAGAGTGCGGCGTCGATCGCGCGCTCGATTTCTTCGGATACCGCCCCATTGCTGTCATCGAGCAAGTCGATCGGGCCGGGGACCGGGAATGCAGCGACGGGCGTCCCGCAGGCCAGCGCTTCGATCATCACCAGTCCGAATGTGTCTGTGCGGCTCGGGAACACGAACACATCGGCCCCGGCATAGCATCCGGCCAGTTCGCTGCCGCTCTTTCGCCCGAGGTAGAGCGCATCGGGATAGCGCGCCTTGAGGTCATCCAGCGCCGGGCCATCGCCAACCACCACTTTCAAGCCGGGATGGCTGTTTGCAAGAAATGCTTCGACGTTCTTTTCCACCGCCACGCGCCCGACATAGAGCTGGATTGGCCGTGGAAGTCCGGCAAATTCGACTGGTGGCGGAGCTTGGGACGAAAAATGGTCGAGATCGACGCCCCGGCTCCAGTGGTGCAGGCTGGTCAGCCCGTGCGCGATCAGTTCCTCGCGGATCGAGGGAGTGGCGACCATCACCCGCTCGGCGGGCCGATGGAACCAGCCGATGTAGCGCCAGAACAACGCCTCGGGGAGATGCGTGCGACGCGCGACATAGGCCGGAAACTGCGTGTGATAGGCGGTGGTGAACGGTATCTGATGCCGCAGGCAATAGGCTCTCGCCCGCAACCCCAGCGGGCCTTCGGTAGCGATATGGATTGCATCGGGTGCAAACCGATCAAGCCGGCGCGCGACCGCGTGTCGCGCGGGTAGCGCCAGCCGGATTTCGGGATAAGTGGGGCAAGGGAGCGAGCGAAACTGGTCGGGCGAGACTACCAGCACGTCGTGCCCCCACTGGCGCAGGACGGAGCAGGTCGCCGTCATTGTCCGCACCACCCCATTCATTTGCGGAGTCCATGCGTCCGTGACGATCGCAATCCGGCGCGGCTCGACCACACGCCATGGCAGGATCGGTTCGACGGTCACGCGGCCTCGCGGGTGGCATTTTCGGTTTCGGGCGACACCGCCTCGCGCGCGGCGATCACTTCCGGCCAATGAAGCAGTTCCATGCGCCCATCGAAATGCTCGACCAGCGCATTGCACCCTTCGACCCAGTCGCCATCGTTGTAATATTCGATCCCGTCAAAGGTGCGAATCTCGGCCGTGTGGATATGGCCGCAAACCACTCCGTCCACGCCACGTTCGGCAGCCGCACGCGCAACCAGTTCCTCGTATTTCGAAATGAATTCGACGGCGTTCTTGACCTTGTGCTTGGCCGCCTTGCTCAGCGACCAATAGGGCAAGTCGAAGGTCTTGCGCACACGGTTAACCACACCGTTGAGCCGCATCATGAATTCGTAAAGCGCATCGCCAACGAAAGCGAGCCAGCGATGGGCCAGCATCACCGTGTCGAATTCGTCGCCGTGCAAGACCAGCAGTCGGCGATCGTCGGCGGTGGTGTGGACGGCGGCGCGGGAGATTTCCACCCCGCCGAAATTCATTCCCGCAAACTGGCGTACAATCTCGTCGTGATTGCCCGGAATATAGACCACCCGCGTGCCGCGACGCGCGCGCTTCAAGATACGCCAGACGATATCGTTGTGCGAAACCGGCCAGAACACTTTCTTCTTCAGCCGCCACCCATCGATAATGTCGCCGACGAGATACATCGTTTCGCTATCGGTGTGGTCGAGGAAATCAATCAGCATCTCGGCATTGCACCCCTTGGTTCCGAGATGAACGTCGCTGATCCAGATCGTGCGGTAGCGACGCCGCTCGCCGACGACGGTTTCCGGTATCGCCATCGGACGCAAAGGCAGGCTGGTGACCTTGGCCGTATCGCTGCCGGATATGGTGAAATTGTCCAGTGGATCGCTCATACCGCTTCCCCGAAGAAACAATCTTCCTCGGCAGCGACATAGCGCACGTTTGTTACAGGCGATTCACAGGGCGGTTACAGTTCCGGGTCAGAAATCCGCAATGTGACAGAATGTTGTCAGCCGATATCGAGCACGATCTTGCCGATATGGTCGCCCGCTTCCATGCGCCGGTGCGCTTCGCCCGCATCGACCAGCGGGAAGCGCTCATCCATGACCGGCCGGATCGTACCGTCCTCGACCAGCGGCCAGACCTGTCGATGGATCTCGTCGGCAAGCAGCGCCTTGAACGCGTCGGGCCGTGCGCGCAAGGTCGATCCGGTCAGCGTGTGACGCTTCGCCATCAGCTTGGCCATGTTGACCTCGGCCTGCATCCCGCCCAGCACCGCGATCGTCACGTGACGCCCGTCCTCGGCCAGACAATCGAGGTTGCGCTGGACGTAATCGCCCGAAACCATGTCGAGCACCACATTAGCGCCCCGGCCATCGGTGAAGCCGCGCACCTTCTGTACGAAATCCTCGGCCTTGTAGTTGATTGCGAGGTCCGCGCCGAGTTCGCGGGCAGCCGCGCATTTGTCGTCGTTGCCGCAGGTCGTGATAACCGTCAGACCGAAAGCCTTGCCCAGCATGATCGCCATCGTGCCGATCCCGCTGGTCCCTCCATGCACGAGCAATGTTTCGCCCTCCCCGGCCCAACCGCGCTCGAACACATTGTGCCATACGGTAAACATTGTTTCGGGCAGCGCGGCCGCATCAGCCAATGACAAGCCTTCGGGCACGTGAAGGCAATGTTCCGCCTTGGCGAGGCAATATTCGGCATAGCCACCGCCGGTTACCAGCGCGCACATCTCCTGATTGAGCAGCTCGGGCGCTACGCCTCCGCCGATCGCCATCACCACGCCGGAAATCTCCAGTCCGGGGATCGGTGAGGCGCCCTTTGGCGGGGGATAAAATCCCTGCCGCTGGATCACATCGGGGCGATTGACCCCGGCGTGGGCCACCTTGATAAGCACCTCGCCCTCTGCGGGCTGGGGTACGGGAAGCGTCTCGGGACGCAGGACTTCGGGACCACCCGGGGCGTCGAAACCCATTGCGGTCATCGTTTCGGGGAGTGAATGCGGCATTCGGTGCGTCTTTTGCGCCTCTTGCTGACAGGAAATGCGCGTCTAGCGAGAGCGCCGATTGACAGCAAGGGATAGCATCTCAATGATAGTGCACGGATGGAAGACGATGATCGTCCGCGCCCCCGTGGGGATGCCGCCAGCCTGCTGGCCGGGGAAGACCTCGGCCCCTATTCGCAGGACGAATTGCAGCTGCGTATCGAACTGCTCGAAGCCGAAATAGCGCGGGTGGAAAAACATCGCCTGTCAGCCGCCGCTCACCGAGACGCAGCCGAGGCCCTGTTCGGGCGAAAGAGCTAGCGCGATGGCCGGGGTTCTCGCATTTCCGGCCATGCCCACCATATTAGTATCGCATACAGGTTTGGCTAACCTGTTGGCGCTATTCTCCTCCGCGCGTGACCAGACCGCGGATCTCCAACGAAAGACGTGAATTCCATGCCCAGTTTTGCCGCGAACCTCGAAAAGACCCTTCATCAGGCGCTTGCCGATGCGTCCGAGCGCCGGCACGAATACGCAACGCTCGAACATCTGCTGCTGGCGCTGATCGATGACGAGGACGCCGCACAAGTCATGGTTGCTTGCGGGGTCGACCTTGCCGAGCTGGGCGCAGTGGTGCGGCAATATCTCGAACAGGAATATCAGAGCCTCAAATCCGACGACGGCTCCGATCCGCAACCGACCGCCGGGTTCCAGCGGGTGGTCCAGCGCGCGATCCTGCATGTCCAGACCTCGGGCAAGGACACTGTAACGGGCGCGAATGTGCTGGTGGCGCTGTTCTCCGAGCGCGACAGCTACGCGGTCTATTTCCTCCAGCAGCAGGATATGAGCCGGCTCGACGCGGTCAGCTACATCAGCCACGGGATCGGCCGCGGCGGCAAGCAGATCGAGAGCAAGACCCCGCGCGGCGCGGCGGAAGAACAACCCGAGGCGGAGGAAAAGGAAAACGCCAAGGCCAGCAAGAAGGAAACGGCGCTCGACCAGTTCACGGTCAACCTCAACGAGAAGGCCAACGCAGGCAAGGTCGATCCGCTGATCGGCCGCAATGCCGAGGTCGACCGGACGATCCAGATCCTGTGTCGCCGTTCGAAGAACAATCCGCTCTATGTCGGCGATCCCGGCGTGGGCAAGACCGCCATCGCCGAAGGGCTAGCGCGCAAGATCATCGAGGGCGACGTGCCAGAAGTGCTCCAGGACGCCGTCATCTATTCGCTCGACATGGGCGCGCTGCTGGCCGGAACGCGCTATCGCGGCGATTTCGAGGAGCGGCTGAAGCAGGTTGTCTCGGAACTCGAAAAAATGCCCGAGGCGGTGCTGTTCATCGATGAAATTCATACGGTTATCGGTGCAGGCGCAACCAGCGGCGGGGCAATGGATGCGTCGAATTTGCTCAAGCCTGCGCTCTCCAGCGGGGCGATCCGTTGCATCGGCTCGACTACTTACAAGGAATTCCGCAACCACTTCGAGAAGGATCGCGCGCTGCTGCGCCGGTTCCAGAAGATCGATGTGAACGAGCCCACGATCGAGGACACGATCAAGATCCTCAAAGGCCTCAAGAGCGCCTTCGAGGAGCATCACAAGGTCACCTACACCGTCGATGCGCTCAAGACCGCGGTCGAGCTGTCGAGCCGCTACATCAACGATAGGAAGCTGCCCGACAAGGCGATCGACGTGATCGACGAAGTCGGCGCGATGCAGATGCTGGTCGCGCCCAGTCGTCGCAAGAAGAAGATTACCGCCAAGGAGATCGAATCGGTGATCGCGACGATGGCGCGGATTCCGCCCAAATCGGTGTCGAGCGACGACAAGAAGGCGCTCGAAAACCTCGAACGCGATCTCAAACACGTGGTGTTCGGGCAGGATGCCGCCGTGCACAAGTTGTCGACCGCGATGAAGCTAAGCCGCGCGGGCCTGCGCGATCCGGACAAGCCGATCGGCTCGTTCCTGTTCTCCGGCCCGACCGGCGTAGGCAAGACCGAAGTCGCGCGCCAGCTCGCCAGCATCATGGGGATCGAGCTCAAGCGTTTCGACATGTCCGAATATATGGAACGCCATTCGGTCAGCCGTTTGATCGGCGCACCTCCGGGCTATGTCGGATACGATCAGGGCGGACTGCTCACCGATGCGATCGACCAGAACCCGCATTGCGTGCTGCTGCTCGACGAGATCGAGAAAGCCCATCCCGACCTGTTCAACATCCTGTTGCAGGTGATGGACAACGGCCGCCTCACCGATCACCACGGCAAAACCGTCGATTTCCGCAATGTGGTGCTGATCATGACGACCAATGCCGGGGCCGCCGACATGGCGAGCCAGGGCATCGGTTTTGGCAATGTCAGCAAGGAAGACGCCAGCGAAGAGGCTGTGAAGCGCATGTTCACGCCCGAATTCCGCAACCGGCTCGATGCGGTGGTGCCCTTCTCCTATCTCGGCAAGGACACCGTCGCGCGAGTGGTCGACAAGTTCATCCTCCAGCTTGAGCTGCAACTGGCCGAACAGAACGTCGATATCCAGTTCGACAAGGACGCTCGCAACTGGTTGGGCGACAAGGGTTACGACCGCCTCTATGGCGCGCGTCCGATGGGCCGCCTGATCCAGGAGAAGATCAAGCAGCCGCTTGCCGAGGAACTGCTGTTCGGCAAGCTCGCCGATGGCGGCGAGGTGCAGGTCAGCATCAAGGATGGCAAACCATCCTTCGAATTGACCCCCGCCCCGCCCAAATCACGCGCAAAACCCAAGCGCAAGCCCAAGAAGGCAGCGCCGAAGAAGCCGGAAGCCAAGACCGGCAGCGACAGCGCGGACGACAGCAGCGAGAGCTGACCCGGCGGAAACGGCAGCACCCTTCACCGCTTGACCGCTCTACTGCGAAGCTTACACATCCCCACAGGCATCGGCGCAGCGGTTCGGTGCCTGTGGGGAGCATTCCATGGAAGTTCTTGAAGTCGATGCGCTGACCAAGCGGTTCGACGATGTGGTCGCGGTCGACAATCTCAGCTTTGCGGTGAAGCCGGGCGAAATCTTCGGCTTTCTCGGCGGCAACGGCGCGGGCAAGACCACGACGCTGCGCATGGTGCTCGACATTATCCGCCCGACATCCGGTCGGATCAGCGTGCTGGGTGCGGCGCCCGACCGTCGGCAGGCGGCAGCGATCGGCTTCCTGCCCGAAGAACGTGGCCTCTACGACAATATGACCGCGATCGACACGATCGTCTATTTCGCCCGGCTCAAGCAGATGGATGGCGGCGAAGCGCGGAAGCACGGAATGGAGCTGCTCGAGCGGTTCGACCTCGCAAGTCGCGCCAAGTCCAAGATCGGCGAGATGTCCAAGGGCATGGCGCAGAAAGTCCAGCTCGCCACCGCGCTGGTCAACCATCCGCAGCTATTAATGCTCGACGAGCCGTTCTCCGGCCTCGATCCGGTCAATCAGGGCCTGCTCGAAGAGGAAATCCTGCGCGCCTCGAAGCGCGGAGCCGCGGTGATCTTCTCCACCCATGTCATGCAGCACGCCGAACGACTGTGCGACCGACTGCTGCTGCTGCGCAAGGGCGCCAAGCGGTTCGAGGGCACGCTCGACGAGGCGCGTGCCGAATTGCCTGCGGCGATCGATGCGATCGCCAAGGATGATATTGCCCGCGTTGCCGGTATCGCATCGGCCGAACCGAAAGAACAATTCGATGGCGAGTGGCGGCACTGGTCGGTCCGACTCAATCCGGGCGTGAGCGCGGGTGAGGTGCTCGAGCGCTGCACTACCGGGGGCGTTGCGCTACGCCGGTTCGAGGAACAGCGCGCCAATTTGCACGATGTGTTCGTTCAACTGGTAGGCGGGGAGGAAAGCCGGTGATTGCCAATATTCTGCTCGTCGCAAAACGCGAGTTCCGCCAGGTCACCGCAACCAAAAGCTTCTGGCTGACCTTGCTGCTGGTTCCGATCGCACTCGCTATCGGTCCGCTCGTGGGCGACAAGCTCAAGGACGATACCGCCACCAAGGTGATGATCATCGACCAGACCGGCGGCGCGGTGGCCCGCACGATTGAGGACAGCTTCACCGTCAACGAAGATCGGGCCTTGCTGGTGAGCCTGTCGCGCTATGTCGAGCGCCACGATTTCGACAAGGCCGATCCGCGGGCCGTGTGGGCGCAGCATGACCGCTGGTACACCAACGCCGATGTCGCGAGCTTCCGCGCCACCGGCGGACTGAAGGCCGCACTCGCGAAGATCGATACGGTGCGCCCGGAAGGCGTGCCCGCCTTCGATGCTCCGACACCCGATTACAGTTTTCTCCCGCCGCCTGCCGAACTGGCGGCAGCTTCTACAGACACCATCGGCGCGCAGGCCAAGCAGCTCACCCAGGCCAAGGGCGGCGACGATAAGAAAGCGGCCGCCGACATCGTGTTGCTGATTGGCAAGGGTTTCCCGCAAGACCCCACCGTCAGCCTGTGGTCGAACGACCAGCCACGCAGCAGCTTCGTTACCCAGTTGCAGCAGGTGCTGACCCAGGCGATGCGTGGCAGCCTGCTCCAGCAGCAGGGCGTCTCGCCGCAAGCGGCCGTAGCGATCGAAACTGCCGCGCCCGCCATTGCCGTGTCCACTCCCCCGCCGGGCGGCGGTGCGCGAGAAGCAATGCTGGTGCGCTCGATCGTCCCATTGGCGCTTGCCTACATATTGATGATGAGCCTGATGCTGTCGGGCAGCTGGATGTTGCAAGGTTCGGTCGAGGAGCGGTCCAACAAACTCCTCGAATCGGTGCTCGCCTGCATTTCCCCTGAGGAGCTGATGTATGGCAAACTGCTCGGCGCGCTGACTATAGGCCTGTCGATGGTCGCGGTGTGGCTCGGCTGCGCGGCCTTCGCCGCTTTTGCCACCCATGGCGCGATTGCCGACATGATCCGCCCCGCGCTTGCTCCGCTCACCTCGCCGGGAGCCATCGTCGCGCTGATCTATTTCTTCGCGATGGGCTATCTCGCGATCTCGATCATCTTCGTCGCCATCGGCGCGATGAGCGATTCCATGCGCGAGGCTCAGGGCTATCTCATGCCTGTCATGCTGGCAGTGCTGTTGCCAATCACCATGCTGATCCAGGCGGTGCTGGCGGGCAACAACGGAATCATGGTGCAGGTACTGACCTGGGTGCCGTTGTGGACGCCTTTTGCGGTGCTTGCGCGACTCGGGATCGGGATCGAGACATGGGAACTGATCGGTTCGGGCGTGGCGCTGGCTATCTTCGTTTTCCTCGAAGTCGTCTTTCTCGGGCGACTGTTCCGCGCCAGCCTGCTCGCGCAGGGTCAGAAACTGGGACTGAAGCAGATCGTAGGCCGCCTGAAAGCCGCCCCGCGCTGATCTTCAATGGGAACGCTGGCGCGCGCCGCGGCTTGATCCGCTGATGCTTGCGCCCTTTTCCTGGATCAGGCCCGAACCCTGGGGCATCCATGTCGTGCCTGCCGATTGCTGGATCGATCCCGCGCGCGCAGTGGACCGGGCGTTGGTAACCCATGGCCACGCCGACCATGCGCGCGGCGGCCACGGGCAAACCTTTGCCACGCCGGAAACGCTCGCGATCATGGAGCTACGCTACCAGACGCGCGAAGGCGCGGTGCCGGTCGCTTATGGCGAGACCGTCGATCTTCCGGGCGACGTCAAGGCGACATATGTCCCTGCAGGCCATGTTCTCGGCAGCGCGCAGATCCTGCTCGAACACGCAGGCGAGCGCGTCGTCGTAACGGGCGACTACAAGCGCCGCGCGGATCCGACCTGTCCGCCCTTCCAGGTAACAGCCTGCGATGTATTTATCACCGAAGCGACCTTTGGCCTGCCGGTGTTCACCCACCCGCCGATTGCACAGGAAATGGACAAGCTGCTCGACCGGCTGGCAGCCTATCCCGACGCGTGCGTACTGGTCGGCGCTTATGCGCTGGGCAAGGCGCAGCGGGTGATCGCGGAGCTGCGCGCGGCGGGCCATGGCGATCCGATCTATCTCCACGGTGCGCTCGAGAAGATGTGCCGACTTTACGAGGATTTCGGCGTCGATCTAGGCGAATTGCGGCTGGTATCCGATCACGACAAGGACGATATGCGCGGAGCGATCGTGCTCTGCCCGCCGAGCGCGCTCAACGATCGCTGGAGCCGGCGCCTGCCCGATCCCATCACCGCAATGGCCTCGGGCTGGATGCGGGTGCGACAGCGTGCGCGCCAACGCAATGTCGAGCTGCCGCTGGTAATCTCCGACCATGCCGATTGGGGGGAGCTGACGCGTACGATCGAGGAGGTTGGCGCGCAGGAAAACTGGATCACCCATGGTCGCGAGGAGGCGCTGCTGCGCTGGTGCCAGCTTCACCAGAGGCGTGCCCGCGCGCTCGCGCTGGTCGGCTATGAGGACGAGGACGACTGAGCGGTGGAAGAATTCGCCGCCCTGATCGACGCCCTCGTCTTTACCCGCAGCCGCAACGAGAAATTGCGGCTGATCGCCGAATATCTGCGTGCAACGCCAGATCCCGACCGTGGCTGGGCGCTCGCCGCGCTGACCGATGGGCTGGACTTCCCGGCAGTCAAATCCTCGACCATCCGGAATCTCATGCAGGAACGGATCGATCCGTTGCTGTGGACCTTAAGCCGCGATTTCGTCGGCGATACTGCGGAAACCGCCAGCCTGCTGTGGCCGCAGCCCGATGCTCCTCCCACCCCGCCCAGCGTTGGCGAAACTGTCGCCACCCTGTCGGCCATGACGCGCGTCAGCGTGATGAGCGAGCTGCCCAGGCTGCTCGACCGCCTCGATCCCTCGGGCCGCTACGCCCTACTCAAGCTCGCCACCGGCGCGATGCGCGTCGGCATTTCCGCAAGGCTGGCCAAGACCGCGTTTGCGCAGGCCTTCGGTGTGCCGGTCGAGGAAGTCGAGGAATACTGGCACGGGCTGACCCCACCATACGAACCATTGTTCGCGTGGGCTGGCGATGGCAAGGCTCCGCCGGATATCGCCAGCCTGCCGACATTCCGTCCGTTCATGCTGGCCCATCCGCTCGAGGATACGGTCGTCGATCTCGCTGACTATGTCGCGGAGTGGAAATGGGACGGAATTCGCGTTCAGATCGTTCACGCTGGGAAGGAAACCAAGATCTTCTCGCGTGGCGGGGACGATATTTCCGCTACCTTCCCGGAAATGCTCGACGCGCTCGCCTTTCCCGCCGTACTGGATGGCGAATTGCTGGTACGCGGGAGCCATCAGGGCGGCGAGGAAGGCGGCGCGGCAAGTTTCAACGCGCTGCAACAGCGGCTCGGGCGGAAGACGGTGAGCAAGAAGATGCTTGCCGAAAGTCCGGCCTTCATCCGGCTCTACGATGTGCTGCTGCTCGATGGGGAGGATCTGCGCGAACAACCTTGGCACCGGCGGCGTGCGCAACTCGAGGAGGTGATGGCGCGCCTGCCAGCCGAGCGATTCGATCTCAGCCAGATCGTCGAAGCACGCGACTTCGACCATCTCGCGCAAATCCGCGAAGGCGCGCGCGACGATGCCATCGAAGGGCTGATGCTCAAGCGCCGCGACAGTCCCTATGTCGCGGGGCGCAAGACCGGGCTGTGGTACAAGTGGAAACGCGATCCGCTGCTGGTCGATTGCGTGCTGATGTATGCACAGCGCGGCAGCGGGAAACGGTCGAGCTTTTATTCCGACTACACTTTCGGCTGCTGGGACGGCGATCCCGAGCAGGGCGCGGAACTGCTGCCGGTGGGCAAGGCCTATTCGGGCTTTACCGACGAGGAACTGAAGAAGCTCGACCGTCATGTCCGCAGTCACACGGTCAACCGCTTTGGTCCGGTGCGCGAGACCGACCGCAGCCTGGTGTTCGAAGTTGCCTTCGACAGCGTTCATGCGAGCAAACGCCACAAGTCCGGCCTCGCCATGCGCTTCCCGCGTATCCACCGCATCCGCTGGGACAAGCCGGTCGAGGAGGCGGATCGTCTCGTGGCTCTCAAGGCGCTGATCCGGGATTGAAGTCGCCCCGGCGTAGGGTAGAACCCGGCGACAACGCTGGAGAACGCCGATGGATTACGCTGACAACGCGCTTGCCACTTTCGAGAACATGATTGGCACGCTGCAACATCTTGTACGCAAGGCACAGGACGCCGGGACGGGTGACAAGGTGCTAGGGGTAAAGCTGGCAGAGGACATGTTCCCGCTGGAAACCCAGTTCCGCATCGCCATCAACCAGCTGATCATGGCGCTCAGCCGGGTTTATGGGCTCGAGCTTGCGATGGACGAGGAAGCTTACGCATCGCTCGATGAAGTTTCTCGGCAGATCTCAGCGATTAAGGACAGGCTGGCACAAGCTCGCGAAACTGGCGGCGCATCGGCCGAAACGCCGGTCGACTTCACCCTACCCAACAATATGCGCTTCGTCATGTCGTCGGAAGAATATCTGCGCGACTGGACGATGCCCAATTTCTACTTCCACACCACCATGGCCTATGCCCTGCTGCGCCACGTCGGTCTGGAAATCGGCAAGGCGGATTTCATGCCGCATATGCTGCGTTACGCGAAACAGCCCGATAACGCCTGAACCATAGCACAAGATCATGCACCGCTATGATCCATCCCGCCGCATTCTGGGCGTTGCCCTGGCCGGTCTCGCCGGGTTTACCGATGCGCTTGGTTTCCTGACTGCGGGTGGCTATTTCGTCTCCTTCATGTCGGGCAACACCACGCAGCTTGGCGTGAACCTGGCGCGCGACTGGCCGCTGGCGCTGTTGCCAGCGTTGCTGATAACGGGCTTCGTCGGCGGAGTGGTGTTGGGCGCACTAATTGCCGAACGGGCAGGCACACGACGCAAGAGCAGCGTCATCGGAATGACGTGCGCACTGCTGGCGCTCGCCGCGGTCGGCGCCCAGTCAGGTCTCAACTGGGCCTATCTCACCTGCACGGTGATAGCGATGGGCGCACTCAACAACGCCTTCTCGCGCAAGGGCGAGGTGCTGATCGGGGTTACCTATATGACCGGCGCACTGGTGCGCTTCGGGCAGGGATTGGCTGCGCGCCTCTCAGGTCGTGAACAACCCGGCTGGCTGTGGAACGGCGGATTGTGGCTTGGTCTTGCAAGTGGGGCGACTGCCGGGGCCTATGCCTGGAGCCGGATGGAGGGACTGGCCGCATGGATTGCCGTCGGCTTTGCGCTGATCCTGCTGTTGTGTGCATGGCGGATCGAGCAGCGCTCGCCTCAGTCGCCGAGTTGAACCAGCTTCTCGCGCGAAGTTGCGCCGCGCAACAATTCGAGTTGGGAAGGCGCGCAATCGAGCGCCTTTGCCAGCAGAGCGATCAGCGCGGCATTGGCTTGGCCGTCTGTTGGCTTGGCACGCAGCTTTACCAGCAGCTTGTTCGCACCGATCTCCACCGACTCGACGCGGGCACCCGGTGTGACCCGTACCGCCAGACGCCCCGCATCATCGGCCAATGCGCGGACCGCGGCGGCTGCGGGATAATCCGTTTTAGGCCGCGCCATCGTCCTCGGCGATAGCAGCCGCATGGTGCTTTGCGTTCTCGGCATAATGCGCCACCCCCATCCGCATCCCCATGATGGCAGCGTCATCGAGGTCGCGCATCTTGCGCGCCGGTCGGCCGCCCCACAGTTCGCGCTCACCCATGACCTTGCCCTCGGTCAGCATGGCACCTGCAGCCAGCATCGCATCCGAAGCGATCACCGCATGGTTCATCGCAATCGCGCCGAGGCCGACGAAGCCTCGGTCATGAATCCTGCAGCCATGCACCATCGCCATATGGCCGATCAGCACATCGTCCCCGATCAGGAGGGGGGCGCCGTCTTCCATTCCGGGATGCGGGCCGTCGCAGTGAAGCACGCTGCCATCCTGCACATTGGTCCGCTCACCGATCTCGATCCGGCTGACATCGGCACGCAGCACACAGTTGTACCAGATCGAGCTCCCTGCGCCGATCGTGACATCGCCAACGATGACGCAACCAGGCGCGATGAAGGCGGTTTCGTGGATCTGCGGCGTCTTGCCGTGGATCGCAATGATCCGGACGCCAGGGCGTTCGTTGCTCATGCGGCCTTCTCCCATTGGTCGCGCGTGAGGCTGTAGAGGATCGTGGTGCGATCTTCCGGCGGGTAGGCGGGGTCTTCGAAATCGAGGTCGCGCCGCCGCTCCATGCCGAGCTTTTCCATGAGCTTCCAGCTCGGCACATTCTTTTCGCTGGTCAGTGCCACGACATGCGTAGCGCCGACCGGCCCGAACGCCCAATCAATGATCGCGCGGACCGCTTCTGCGGCATACCCCATCCGCCAGCGATCCTCACGGATCAGCCAGCCGATCTCGTGATCGCCGGGATTGCTGGCAAGCGGGTTGTCGACACGCTTGATCCCGGCATGGCCAACCATCTCGCCACTGGCTTTCTCGATCAGGAACAGGAAGCTGAATCCCTCGGCGACATACATCGCCATCGCCTTTTCGTGCTTCTCCCGAATCTGCTCGATAGTTTTGGGACCGCCCAGCCGCGCCATAACCATAGGCGTGTTGAGTACGCGAAATTGCTCGGCAGCATCGTCCGGTCCGATCGCGCGCAATACCAGTCGCTCGGTCTCGAGCACGGATTCAGTCACCGGATGCTTCCCATGCAGCGCGGTCGATCGAATAGACGACGGTGTCGCGCCACGGAGGATTGTAGCGTTCGTCGGCGTAGTCCAGCTCTTCGCGCCGTTCCATGCCGAGCCGTTTCATCAGTCCCCAGCTCGGCGCATTGTCCTGCACCGTCAGAGCGAACACCTGTTTCGCCCCGAACAGCGCAAACGCCGCCGCCAGTGCAGCTTCCGCCGCTTCGCGCGCATAACCATGTCCCCACGCATCTTCGCGCAGACGCCAGCCTATTTCGAATTCACCCGTAATCGTGCTGCCCGGCGCATCGGCGCGCTTCAGCCCGCAGAAACCAAGCAAATCGCCATCTTCCTTGCGTTCGACCAGCCAGAAGCAGAAACGGTTACTCGCGGCGCACGCCTCGACCCGTTCGCGCTGCTTGGCCTGACCCGCTTCGTCGAGCACGCCGCCAAGCCAACGCATGACATTGGGCGTATTGGTGACGCGGAAGAATTCGGGCCAGTCCTCGTCCTGCCACTCACGCAAGGCCAGGCGCGGAGTTTCGAGCCGCAAAGGTACCGTCATTGCATCAAGCCCCTAGCAGTCGCGCGGCGAGCGGCGCGTGGTAAGTCAGGACACCGGAACAACCGGCGCGTTTGAAGGCGATGAGCTTTTCCATCAGCAAAGCCTCGCGATCGGCGATGCCCGCCGCTGCTCCCGCTTCGATCAGCGCGTATTCGCCGCTCACCTGATAAGCGAACACCGGCACATCGAAGCGCTGCTTCACCCGCCAGATGATATCGAGATAGGCGAGGCCCGGCTTGACCATCACGCTGTCCGCGCCTTCTGCCAGATCGAGTTCGACCTCGCGCAGGGCTTCACCCGCATTGGCCGGGTCCATCTGGTAGCTCTTCTTGTCGCCTTTCAGCAGCCCGCCCGAGCCGACCGCATCGCGGAACGGGCCATAGAAGGCGCTGGCGTATTTCGCGGCGTAGCTCATGATCTGGACATTGGGATGGCCGTTCATCTCCAATGCCATGCGGATCGCTTTCACGCGTCCATCCATCATGTCCGACGGGGCAATGATATCGGCGCCCGCCTCGGCCTGATTGAGCGCCTGATCGACCAGGACGGCAACCGTATCGTCATTGACGACATAGCCCGCATGGTCGAGCAGCCCATCCTGCCCATGGCTGGTATAGGGATCGAGCGCGACATCGGTGAGGATGCCGATATCACTGCCGCAGGCATCGCGGATCGCGCGGATCGCCTGACACATCAGATTGTCCGGGCTGAGCGCTTCGGCCCCATCGTCGCTGCGCTTTTCTGTCGGCGTATGGGGAAACAACGCCACACAGGGAATGCCGAGGGTTACGGCTTCCTTCGCCCGCGCGGCAATCTGTTCGACCGACCAGCGCGAAACGCCCGGCAGGCTGGAAATCGGCTCCTCGATCCCGGAACCCGAAGTAACAAACAGCGGCCAGATCAGGTCGCTTGGCGTGAGCACGGTTTCGCGAAACATCGCGCGGCTCCAGCCACTCGCTCGGGTGCGACGCAGGCGCAGATTGGGATAGGCGGCAAGACTCATACCGCGCTGATGCCGCAAAGCCACGCTCGGTGCAACGCGAACGGTGGTTCAGGTCATCTGGATCAGTTGAGCGTCTGGCGCGTATCGAGCTTGTCGATCTCGCGTTGAGGTTCGCTTGCCGCCTGTTCGCGCGGTGTGGGCGCCAATTCGGCCAGAGCAGCACCTGGCTCTACCTGCTTGAGTTGAGCAAGTTCGGCACGGAAACGCTTGAGATCGGCCCCGGCAAGCTGCGCGCGGGTAACGAATTTGATCGTTTCGGGATTCACTGGTCGACCGTTGCGATACACTTCGTAGTGGAGATGCGGCCCGGTCGCGAGGCCGGTCGCCCCGACATAACCGATCACCTGCCCGCGCTTGACCGCCTGCCCGGCCCGCACCGCCATCCGGCTCATGTGGCAATAGCGCGTTTCCAGCCCGCCGCCATGGTTGAGCTTGACCGCATTGCCGCAGCCGCCCGCGCGCCCGGCGCTGACAACCCGACCGTCGGTGACGGCATGGATCGGCGTGCCATAGGACGCGGCAAAGTCCTCGCCGGCGTGCATGCGCACATAGCCGAGAATCGGGTGGCGACGCATCCCGAACCCTGATGTTTCCCGACCCGGAACCGGACGGACCAATCCGTTCTTCTGCTCGCCGACGCCCGATGCCTCGTAGAAATTGCCCTCAGGACCCCAACGCATCAGCTGGACCTTGGGTTTGCCGTCACGCTCGATACCGGCGTAGAGCAGCTTGCCGTTCTCGCTTTCGCCGGTCGCGGCACGGCGATGGGCTAGTATGATATCGAAAGTGTCGCCGGGCCGGATCTTGCCATCGAGATCGCCCTGCTTGTCGAGCGTCTTCAGGAAGGCTTGCACCGCACTTGCCGGAGCACCCGCTGCACGGGCAGAGCGATAAAGGCTCGCCCCGACCTGTGCCTGAATCCGGAGCGGTGTGTCATCGACACGGATCGGGTGGCGGGTGAGCGACAGCGGTCCGCCCGGGATCGCGCGCTCGACGCTGAGCGCCAAATCGAAGCGCGCCCGGAACGACAGCGATTTGAGTGGGCGAGGCTCGGTTGGCTGGTCGCGCCGCCCCAGCGTCAGGTCGACCTGCGTGCCCGGCTCGATGCTGTCTAGCGGCAGCGCGCCGCCGACGAGCGCCAGCACCCGGCTGGCATCGGCTGCACCGACACCGGCGCGTTGGAGCATGGTCGAAAAGCCATCGCCTTGCGCCAGCGTCGCGAGCAATTCGATCTGCGGCCGCTCTGGCGCTGCTGCAAGCGGGCGTACAGCATCCGTTTCGGCCATATGGCGGCCACTGTCCGCGCCCATTGCGAGCGGACCAATCGACTGGCTGCGATATTCATCGATCGCGGATGAATCCAGGCGCATGTGCGGTGCTGCTTCGACCGGGCTGAAGCCGGGCCAGAATGCAATCGCAGCCGCCGATAGTCCCAGCATGGTGGCAAGGCCGCGAAACCACCTGCGGCTGCCGATATTTTCGGCAAGGTCGGGTGCAAGGTCAAGCGCAGCGAGACTATCCGCCAAGCCATAATTCCGGCGAACGCTGGTGCTCGGCGCGATCATGGCAGCCGTCAGCACGGCAGCAGGCGCGCCGCGACCGGCCAATGCGGCCTCGCCGAAATACTCCAGCTGCTCGTCGCGGAATTTCGCCAAGCGTAACCTCCCGACGGCCTGCGCGGCAATCCCATTGCGCAAGACCGGACCCGTCCAGACATGTGTCTGTCGCAAATCCTTGACGCATTAAAGTTAACCACGCCCTAAATTACGTTCAATCGAGTCAGCCGCGCGATGAAGTGAACGCATTGCAGGACAAACGGTTGTGCCAGTCGGTGGCGCATGCCATTTGTGACCATGTGCAGGGTAGCGCAATCAAGGCGGTCCTCGGGCCCACCAACACCGGCAAGACCCATCTCGCGATCGAGCGGATGTGCGCCCATTCGAGCGGCGCGATGGGCTTCCCGCTGCGCTTGCTGGCGCGCGAAGTCTATGATCGAGTGCGCGCAATCAAGGGCGATGCGCAGGTTGCGCTGATCACTGGCGAAGAGCGGATTGAGCCGAAGGACGCGCGCTATCTGTGTTGCACGGTCGAGGCGATGCCACGCGACGGCGGCGGTCGGGCCTTTGTCGCGCTCGACGAGGCGCAACTCGCCGCAGACCGAGAACGCGGCCATGTTTTTACCGACGGACTGCTTAACGCGCGTGGTCGTGAGGAAACCATGTTGCTTGGCGCGGCAACGCTCGAACCAATGGCCCGTATGCTGATTCCGGGACTGGAAGTGATCGAGCGGCCGCGTTTTTCGACCCTCACCCACATCGGCCCGCGCAAACTCTCCCGCCTGCCGCCCCGCAGCGCAATCGTCGCCTTCAGCTCCGAGGCGGTCTATGCCGTTGCGGAGATGTTGCGCCGGTTCCGCGGCGGCGCGGCGGTGGTGATGGGCGCGCTGAGCCCGGAAACGCGCAACCGCCAGGTCGAACTGTTCCAATCAGGCGAGGTCGATTACATCGTTGCCACCGACGCCATCGGGATGGGGCTCAACCTCGATGTCGGGCACGTTGCCTTCGCCGGACTCTCGAAGTTCGACGGTGTACGCCAGCGTCGCTTGCTGCCCGCCGAGATGGCGCAGATCGCCGGACGCGCAGGACGCCACCAGCGCGACGGCACATTCGGCACGCTGGCAGGCGGCGGCAATCGGCTGGGCGAGATACCCGAATTCACCGAGGAAGAGATCTACGCAATCGAAGAGCACCGCTTCGCCCCGCTGACCAGCCTGTATTGGCGCGACGCCGAGCCGCGGTTCGATTCAATCCCGACATTGATCGGCGATCTCGAGCAACCACCCCAAGAGGACGGGTTGCGACTCGCGCCTGAAGCCATCGATCTCGCCACACTCAAGCGCCTTGCCGAGGAGCCTTTCGCATCTTCGATCCGGGGTGCAGGCATGGTCCGGCGCTTCTGGGAAGTGTGTTCGCTTCCCGATTTCAGGCAGCGCGGGCCGGACGTTCACGCGCGGTTCGTTGCGCGATTGTGGCAGGATTTGCGCGAAAGCCACATCGGTGCCGATTTTGCCGCAGCGCGGATTTCGGAACTCGACAACACCAGCGGCGATATCGATACTCTGCAGGGTCGCATAGCTGCCATCCGCAGCTGGGCCTACATATGCCAGCGTCCCGACTGGGTGCTGGCGCGAGACGAAATGGCCGCGCGCGCTCGCGCGGTCGAGGCGCGCCTGTCGGATGCGCTGCACGCCAGGCTGACCGAGAGGTTCGTCAATCGGAGGACTGCACTGTTGATGAAATCGCTGGGAGAAGATGCTTCCATGCTGCCGATCGCACTGGGCGAGGATGGCGTGTTGCGAGTCGAGGACGAAGCGATCGGTCATCTGGAGGGCTTCCGCTTCATCGTCGATCACGGCGCCAACCACAGCGACCACAGGATGCTGCTCGCTGCCGCCGAAAAGGCCTTGCCTCGTATTCTGGCCGAGCGGGCGGAAGCGCTCATCGGCAGTGGGCTCGACGGGATTGCGATTCGCGAGGGCTCCATCCGCTGGAATGATCGCGCATTGGCCAAGCTCGCATTTCGTGACAACCAGATGCCGCCCCGGATTGAGCCGACCCGCGAAATGTCGGGCTTGCCAGACGATGCACGAAAGGCCCTGCTAACTGCCCTTGAAGCATGGCTGGCCAAGCAGCTCGAACCGCTGGCTCCGCTGACAAAGCTTCAGGACGCAGCGCGCGATCCCGAAGCCGCGAGCGAGGCACGCGCGCTACTTTTGAACCTGATCGCCGGGCACGGGCTGGCAACGCGAGAGCAGGCGGGCATCGTCCATTTGCCCAAGGAGATGCGACCCTTCCTGCGGCGGATTGGCGTCACTTTCGGTGCGCTCGACATTTTTGCCCCCGCCTTGCTCAAGCCCGCAGCGCGGCAATTGTTGCACGATGTCGGTCTCGACAGGCGCGCGCTCCAGCCCGCGATGCTGCCGGTCATTCGGGATACCAAGCGCCTGCCTGCCGGTTATCGCCATGCTGGGAGCCAGGCGATCCGCGTCGACCTGGCGGAAAAGATCTTTCGCGCCGTGCATGACCAGCGTGTCGCGAGACAGAAGAACGACCGGCGCAAGCGCTTCGTGCTGGATCTGGCACTGCCGATATCGATCGGGCTGGAAGACAAGAATATCGCCCGCCTGCTCGGCCAAGCAGGCTTCCGGCAGCAATACGCCCGTCCACTGACCGAGGGGCAATTCGGGCCACCCCGCCCGGACTTGTGGGACTGGCGCCCTTCACGTCCGGCAAGGCAGAAATCGACTCAACCCACAAAACCGCGTGAGGGCAACGCCTTCGCCGGTCTTGCAGAGTTGATCCGCTGAGCAGCGGTTCATCCGCACTGCGGATCGACAGATTGCTGTATTTCCTGCGTTTCGCGCGTTCGCGTAGCGCGGCGTCGAATTTGATTGGCGCGGGCACCGTGCGCCGGAATGGCGAGCGGATTACCAAACCCAGCCAAGCGATCCACGCGGGCGATATCCTGACCCTGCCGCTGGCCCATGGGGTCCGACTGGTGGAAGTTTTGGCGCTCCCTGACCGGCGCGGACCGCCGCGCGATGCGCAAGGATGCTATCGGGTGCTTGACCCGCATGGGCAATCCGACATAGCAGCGTCGCCAGAACAGCCACTCGAGGGAACGCCCGACCCATGACTTATGTCGTCACCGACGCCTGCATCAAATGCAAATATACCGACTGCGTCGAAGTTTGCCCCGTCGATTGCTTCTATGAGGGCGAGACGATGCTGGTCATCAACCCGTCCGAATGCATCGACTGCGGCGTGTGCGAGCCCGAATGCCCTGCCGAAGCGATCCTTCCCGATACCGAGGACGGGCTCGAGCAATGGCTCGAACTGAACACCAAGTTTTCCGCTGAGTGGCCGAATATCACCCAGAAGAAAGATCCTCCGGAAGACGCCGACGAGCACAAGGGTGAAGAAGGCAAGTACGAGAAGTTCTTCACGCCCGAGCCCGGCGAAGGCGACTGAAATTAACCCTTCAGGCTAACGCGCCTGACAATTTGCTGCCCTTCGAATTGCGATTCGCAATCTTGTTGCGCATGTGCTATATAATGGTTGCGCCGACCCGGTTTTTGCTCCCGGGCGGGTGAATTGTTGGAAAGGGCAGGATTACCCCATCGGCTGATCGAAAGTCTGCGTATCCATTCCGGGTTCGCGGGAAGCCAGGCTTTCGAGTGTCCAGCCGCCTCCGCCCGAAGAGAAAGGATTGTTGCATGGCAAGCAATGCCGATGCCTTCGACGTTGGTGATTACGTTGTCTACCCCAAGCACGGCGTAGGCCGGGTGATCGAGCTGCAGAGCGAGGAAATCGCCGGAATGAAGCTCGATCTCTATGTCCTCCGGTTCGAGAAGGAACGCATGACGCTGCGCGTTCCGGTGAACAAGGTGGAATCGATCGGGATGCGCAAGCTCTCGAGCGACAAGACGCTGAAAGAAGCGATGGAAACCCTGAAGGGCAAACCCAAGGTGAAACGCACCATGTGGAGCCGCCGGGCGCAGGAATACGAAGCCAAGATCAATTCGGGCGACCTCGTGTCGATCGCCGAAGTGACGCGCGACCTGTTCCGTCCGGACGACCAGCCCGAACAGAGCTATTCCGAACGGCAGATCTTCGAAGCGGCATCGAGCCGCCTCGCGCGCGAGCTGGCCGCGATGGAAAAGACCGACGAGCCCACCGCGCTCGAAAAGATTCTCGACGTGCTGCGCGAACATGCGCCGCAATATTACGAGAATGCCGAAGACGCCTGACCTGCGTCGTCAGCGTTTGATCGAAAAAGGCGCCGCCTGCTGGGTTGGCGCCTTTTTTCTTGCTTGCGACATACTCCCTTGCTGTATTATATAGGCAATACGCCAATCAGGAGAGCTGCCGTGTTGCACTGGAAACCCGCAAAATTCTTGCCGATCGCCGCGCTGACCGCCGTGTTTGCGCTGGCCGGCTGCGACAACGCCCATATCAACATCAACGATGATGACGGTGTACCGTTGGCCGAGCTCAAGACCGACGGCCCCGCCCCAACAAAGCTGGTGCTTGCCTCCCCCGACAAGGTGACCGTCAGCGATGGCAGCAAGCTCGATATTTCGGTGTCTGGCGACAAGGATGCTGTCGACGCGTTGCGCTTCTCGCTCAAGAACGGAACGCTTGGCATTTATCGCAAGGGCAAGTGGACCGGTAATGGCACGGCGCTAGTCAAGGTAACCATGCCCTCTCCACGCGAGATTGTTCTCGCGGGATCTGGCGATGTCGAAGCGCAATCGCTCAAAGGCGATGCCGAGGTAACCATCGCCGGTTCGGGGACCGCGAAAGTCGCCAGCATCGATGCCGGCTCGCTCGATGTGAACCTGCTCGGCTCCGGCTCGCTGGAAGGCGCGGGCAAAGCGAATTCGCTCGATCTCAAGATTGCCGGGTCCGGCGAAGGTCGGATGCGCAGTCTCAAGGTCAATTCCGCCGATGTGAAAATCCTCGGTTCGGGCAGCGGTGCCTTCTCGTCCGATGGAACGGTCGAAGCCAAGGTTGCCGGATCGGGCAGCGTCGACGTTTATGGGCGGGCAAGCTGCAAGATCAACTCTGTCGGATCGGGTACGCTCAATTGCCACAACAGCGACAACGCTACTGCATCCTATGCTCCCGAAGCTCCGGCTGCGCCGAATCCACCGGATGCGCCGACCCCACCCACGCCCAGCGAATAATTCATCCGCTGCTAACCGCTGGCAGGCTAGGCCCCTCGGCTCCGCAAGAGTCGAGGGGTTTGTCATGCGCGGTTTTTCTCTGAGCATTCTTGCTGTTGGCAGCCTGATGGTAAGCGGCTGCATTGCCAAGACCGCAGTCGATGTCGTGACACTGCCGGTCAAGGCAGCGGGCAAAGGCGTCGACATGATGACCACGAGCCAATCCGAAGCCGACGAGAACCGCGGGCGAGCGCTGCGCAAGCGTGAGGAAAAACTCGGTAAGCTCGAACGGCAATATCGCAAACAGAGCGCCCAATGTAACGCCGGCGATGCCCAAGCCTGCGATCAGGCGCGAGCAACTTATGAGGAAATTCAGGCGCTCCTGCCGACTATTCCTCAAGAGCCTGATCGCTGATCGCGCGGTGCGGCCGCGCGGCGTAGCCGATCGTTGATCGCCCGCCCGATCCCCTCATCCGGCACCGGCGCAACCGCGACGCGAGCTTGTTCGGCCATCGACGCCCGATGCAGGCAATCGTATAAGTTCGCCGCAGCTTTGTTCAGATCGCCGCCGGGGGACAAATTTGCATCACCTTGCCAGTGTCCGAAACCTATCCAGAATTCATCGGCATATGGCTGAGTGACGTCTAGGCGGACAGGCTTGCCGGGTGAATAGTGGCTCAGCATCTGCCCCGGTGCTTCGATCTTTCCCTGCACCGCCTGCTGGACCCCTTCAATTCCGAGTGGCCCTTCCCTCAACAAGATCAGCGAACCATTTTCGCGCACCGCAACAATGGTTGACTCCAGCCCCGCGCGGCAAGACCCGGCATCGAGGACGGCATCGATCAGTCCATCGAGCGAGGCCAGCACATGCTCGGCAGCAGTGGGGCTGACAAAGCCGCTGCGGTTCGCCGATGGCGCGGCGAGCGGCGCATCTACCGCTTCGATGACCGCGCGCATTACGGGATGGTCAGGCATTCTGAGCGCAATCGTGTTCAGGCCGGCGGTGACATCGTCGGCGAGAGCCGCATTTGTACGCTTAGGCAAAACGAGGGTCAGCGGGCCGGGCCAATAGCGATCGGCCAATGCCATCGCCGCGGATGAAAATTCCGCTATTGCTTCGGCCTGTTCGAGAGTCGCAACATGGACGATCAACGGATTGAAGCTCGGTCGACCCTTTGCGCGATAGATCCGCGCCACCGCCGTTTCGCTGTCGGCACGCGCCGCAAGGCCATAAACCGTCTCGGTAGGAACGGCCACCAGACCGCCGTCGCGCAGGATCTGGGCGGCCCTGGCGATTCCCGCAGCATCGGCGGGCAGCGTTTCCGTAGCGTTCTTGCCGCTCATCCCGTCGCGCTATATTCGGTATCGGCATAAAGCCAAGAGGACTTGCAAACCGTGTCTGATTTTACGCCCCCCACCCAGGACCAGTTGCTGGCAATCCGCGTCAACGCGGGAATCTCCGAACTGGCAGGAGCAGAACGCTTTGCCGCCGCAGAGCCTGAGCTGGTCGAAGCCATTGTCGAGGGCATAGGACAATTCGCTGCCGGGGAATGGGCACCGCTCAACCGCGTGGGCGACCTTCAGGGCGCGAAACTGGAAAACGGCGTTGTCCGCCTGCCGGACGGATTTGCCGAGGCCTATAAGGATTACGTCGAACAAGGCTGGAACGCGATCGCCGGTCCGGTCGAATTCGGTGGCCAGGGGCTGCCCTTCACGCTGGCCTGCACGGTTCTGGAAAACCTCGGCAGCGCGAACATGGCTTTCACCCTGCTGCCGATCCTGTCGGTTGGCGCGATCGAGGCACTGGCGCACCATGGCAGCGATGCCCAGAAGGTGACGTATCTTCCCAAGCTGGTTGCGGGCGCGTGGTCGGGCACGATGAACCTGACCGAACCGCAGGCGGGCTCCGATGTCGGTGCACTGCGTACCTCCGCGGAGCCGATCACCGAGGGCGAGCACGCGGGCAAATATCGGATCGCCGGACAGAAAATCTATATCACCTGGGGCGATCACGAGCTGGCCGAGAACATCATCCACCTCGTCCTCGCGCGCCTGCCGGGGGCACCCGAAGGTAGCCGCGGCATATCGCTGTTCGTCGTCCCGAAATATCATGTGGACGCCGATGGCAGCCTCGGCGAACGCAACGATTTGCGCGCGGTCAGCCTCGAGCATAAGCTTGGCATCAACGCCTCGCCCACATGCGTCATGTCCTTCGGAGACAATGGCAAGTGCATAGGCGAGCTGGTCGGTGCGGAGAATCGCGGTCTCGCAGCGATGTTCACGATGATGAACAATGCGCGGATAAACGTGGGCAACCAGGGCGTCCAGATCGGCGAGCGCGCGACGCAGCAGGCGCTCGCCTATGCCCGCGACCGCGTGCAGTCCGCCCGAGCCGGAGCCACGGATCGCACGCCGGTGGCAATCATCGAACACCCCGATGTCCGCCGAATGCTCCTGCGAATGATGGCGCTCACGCAAGGCGCGCGGGCGTTGCTCTATTACACCGCTGGGCAAGTCGACCGCGGCACGCTGGGTAACGCGGATTCCGCCGCGCGGGCCGAAGTGCTGGTGCCCTTGCTCAAGGCATGGGGGACCGATGTGGGGGTCGAAATCGCCAGTATTGGGGTACAGGTCCATGGCGGCATGGGTTTCGTCGAGGAAACCGGCGCGGCGCAACATTATCGCGATGCCCGGATCGCCCCGATCTACGAAGGCACCAATGGCATTCAGGCCGCCGATCTGGTGACGCGCAAGCTGGCACTCGATGGCGGTGCAGCTCTCGACGGGTTGATCTCGGATATCGGAGCAGGCAGCGCAGAGGACCCCACACTCGCTGCGCTGGCGCAGGATTGTGCGGATATCGTCGAATGGATGCGCGACACGGCCAGCCTCGACGATCGCCTGGCCGGAAGCGTGCCCTTCTGCACCATGCTGGCGGTTGCGACCGCTGGATGGCAGCTAGCGCGACAGAGAGACGCCATTGCGGCGGATGGAAATGACGGAGCCTTGCCCGCCAAACGCGCAGTGGTGGAGTTCTTCCTGAACAGGATCGCGCCTGAAGCGCGCGGCCTCAAGCCCAGCGCGATGGCGGGTGCCGCCTCACTTTACGATGTCAGCACCGCCGCGCTCACCGGATAGCCCGGAGCACGCTTATTGCGGCTGATCGGAAGCGATGGTGGCCTGCATGTCGCCGTGCAGTTCCTTCTGCGGCGGCAAGGGCGGCCCCTTGAGTTGCTTGATCGCCGTATCGGCAGCAGCGCCGGGCTTGATAACGCGCCAGATAATGCCGGCGGTATCGTCGCTCACCAGCAATGCACCGTCCTTCGCCCAGGTCAACCACGTCGGCCGGCCATGCGTCTGGCCCTTGCCGGTGAGGAAGCCAGTCAACACAGGAACCGGTTTGCCCTTCGGATTGCCCCGCGCATCGAAGGGAATGTAAACGACATCATAGCCGGAAGGCGGCTTGCGATTCCACGAGCCGTGTTCGGCAACGAAGGCACCGGAGTCGAACTCGCTGCCAAGCCGCGCCCCGCCCTCGGTAAACGCCAGGCCCAGCGCGGCAACGTGGGGGCCGAGCGCATATTCGGGCTTGCGGGTATAGCTGGTCAGGAATTGCGGCATCGGCGCGGTCACCCGGTCATCGATGATGTTCTTCCAGTAGACCCACGGCCAGCCATAATGCACGCCAACCGGCACGTTCGTGAGATAGTCGGGCACCAGGTCCGGTCCGGTCATGTCGCGCTCGTTGACCGTGGTCCACAGCTCGTCGGTCCATGGGCTGAACGCAAGGCCATTGGGATTGCGCATCCCTGCCCCGAAGATTCGCTGCTGATGGTCGTTGAGATCGTATTCCCAGATCAGCGCCCGGCCTTCCTCGGCCTTCAATCCATGGTCGGCGATATTCGTTGCAGAACCGACGGCGACATAGAGCTTCGTTCCATCGGGGCTAAGCACGATGTTGCGCATCCAGTGATTGCCGCCCGGTGCCAGATCCATCAGCTTGGTCGGATTCCATGCCAGCGTCGTATCGCCCAGCTTGTAGGGAAAAGACAGCAAGGCGTTATGATCGGCGACGTAAAGCGTCCCGTCGCGCCAGGCCATGCCCGAGGGCGAGTCGAACTTGTTCGACAGCACGAAGCGCTGATCCGCCTTGCCGTCACCGGTGGTGTCGCGCAACAGCACGATCTCGTTCGGCGATTTGCCCGCCGCTCCGGCCTTGCGCATCATATGTCCGGTGATCCAGCGAACGATGAAATTGTCGTTGTTGTCGGACGTCGCAGGCGCGCGGGTCAGCGCCACCAGCACGTCGCCGTTGGGCAGAGTGATCATCGTGCGCGGGTGGTCGAGTCCCTCGGCAAAGCGCGATACCGCCAGCCCTGACGCCGGTGTCGGCGCTTCATTGGCGGCCCAGCCGATCGGTTTGGCAATATCGATCGTTGGGAAAGTCTCGTCCTTCGGCTTGGTCAGTTCGGGATCGATCCCGGTGACTTTGGCGAAGGCGACCTCGGCCGTGTTACCTCTGGTCAACCAGAAACCCAGGCCCGCAAGGATCAGGATGATGACGAGAAGGGCGATGAGAATTTTTTTGCCGGTGCTCATACGCCCTGCATCTACGCCGCCCGCGCCCTTGCGGCAATGGCGCACGTCACTAGATAGCGTCGATCATGTATGATTTCAGACCCGCACCCGGCCTTGCCAAGCCCGAGCTGTACCAAGATCTGCTCGCCGCCACGACCGGCCTGACCGAGGGCGAAAGCGACGCCGTGGCCAATATGGCCAATGTCGCTGCGCTGCTGTTCGAGTTCCTGCCGCAGGTCAACTGGGCGGGCTTCTATCGCGTGATCGACAGCGAGCTGGTGCTCGGTCCCTTCGCCGGACGCCCGGCCTGTATCCGGATTCCTATCGGGCAAGGCGTTTGCGGGACTGCCGCGGCAAGCGGTGAAACGCAGCTGGTCGAGGACGTCCACGCCTTTCCCGGTCATATTGCCTGCGACGGGGCAACAGCGTCAGAGCTCGTCGTTCCGGTGGTTCGCAATGGTCAGGTCACCGCTGTCATCGATCTCGACAGCCCTGAGCCGGCACGATTCGATACAGACGATGCGCGTGGGATCGAAGCGTTAGCGCGGCTTCTGTCAGAGCGTATCTGAAAGCGGAGCGTCAAGGGTTCGCCGCAATGAGTTGCGGTGCCGCGCGCAAGCGGATTTTGCCCAGCCGCCCGACATCGGCACCGCTTTTGATCACCACTGCCTCGTCAAGCTCTGCGCGCACCTGCAGAGCCTTGGCAGTACTGGCCGCGACACGCACGCGATATTGACCATAGGGCACCTTGTCGAACAGGAAGAAGCCGTCGAACTCGCTCAGCGTAGTGGCCATCACGTTGCCGTGCGCATCGACCAGTTCCAGCGTGATTCCCGCTTGAGCGATGCCTGCCGGCGACAACACGGTTCCCTCGATCTCTCCCGAAGCGGTGACGGCCAGCATGACCTCGCTCGGGACACCCGGGCGCGGCACAATCACCACGCCTTTTTCCGAAGGCGCGAGGAACGGATCTTCGAGCGTCGAAGTGTCGACCCCGATCAGGATCGGACGATAGGGCGTAAGGTTATCGACCAGCGCCTCTCCTTCGCCATTGGTCTTGGCATCGGTCCCGCGCAATCCGGCGGTAATAGTCACGCCGTTAAGCAGCTTTTCACCCGGCTCCCATTGGCCGTCGCTATTGTCATCGCGGAACACTGTGACCTTGGTCTGGCCCTGTCGCGCCAGCCGCTGCTCGGAAACACGCACCCCACCATAGACCGGATCGGGTCCGATGCTGAAATTGAGCGACAGCCCCAAGTGCCAGATCCCGGAACTCCCCGCGCCGATTTCACCGCGCAGACCGAAGCTCTTGAACTGGCGAGCGTAGGACAGCGTTGCGTCGGTCTCACCGGTCTGCACGCTGTAACGCAGATCGGCTGAGCCAATACCCTCGCCGATCATTCTCTCGGCAGCGAACTGCACAGTCTGTATGCCTTGTTGAGGACCGGATAGCGCTGCGTCGATCCCCCCGCGTAGCCGGAAGCCTGCCTGGCGCGTGCTAAGTAGCAGACGCGCCTGCGTCTGGCTTTCGTCCTCGGGCGTGGTGGGATCGTCGACCAGTCCGTGATCGAGTGAAGCGGTGATCGCCAGACCCCTAACGCTCAGCGAAGCATTCGCGGCAAGCTGCGTGATCATTGTTCCATTAACCAGCCGTGCCCGCCCAACGGCAATTTGCACCGGCAGGGCGACCGATCCCAGCTTGAGCGAGGTGGAGGCGTTGAAGCTGGCGCGATAGTCGAACTGGCTGGTGATCGCCTCACTAACATAAGTCCCCAGAACTTTTGTAAAATCTGCGCCTAGAGAGATATTTGCGACGCGCCCGATTGCAGCCAGTCGCACCGCACCACCCGCGCGCAATTCATGCGCACCGCCCAGCTCGATTTGCATTCTCCCGAAAGTGCGCGTGAAAGAGCCTTCGAGGAAATCCCTTCGTTTCCCGGCAAGGTAGTCACCGCTTGCGGCCAGCATGATACTGGTCCTGCGGTCGAAGCCATGCTCGAAACCCATTCCGTAACGCCAATGGCTCTCCATCGGCTTATCCAGACTACGCAGAGTGATGAGATCCGTGTCGGGTTGAACGACATTGGCCCAGTAATACGTCTTCCCCGGCTCCACATTGGCCTGCCCGATCGGATAGGAAAACCGCTCGCGCCGAACCTGTCCCTGCGGGCCGTAGAGTACCACTTCGAGATCGTTGTTCCCGTAGTAGAGATTGATGTCCGTAAACGCGTAACGACCGTTCGTACTCGCCGCCTGGTATCCGATCAGCTGGCCGTTACGGTACAGTTCGGCGTCCCACCCTCCGGGCAGAACACCATAGAGATCAGTCGTCGAAAAACGCGAATCCTGTCCCAGCGGACGATTTCCAACATAGAGGCCGCGACCAATCGCGCTGGCCAGTGTCAGTCGCCCGGGATCGGTCTGAATATCGCCCACAGCAACGCGCGTGGCATGTAGCGGGCCGAGCAGGCCGCCGCCGGGGTCCTGTCGGAAAGCTGTCACCCGCAAGGCTGCTGGAACCAGATTCTCATCGGTGCTGAGCCGCGCCGAATAGCTTGCCCCCAGCGCTTCACCGGCGGCGTAGAGTTCCGCTGTGGCGCTGGTGGCCGTGCTGCCGCCGCCCGTCGTCGCGGTCGCGTTGACCGTCACATCGACCGAGGGTGTCCGCCACACGCGATAGGCGGTATCGGCATGACGGTAGTCGGCCAGATCGAAATCCGGCTTCTTCTGGTAAAGTTGCGCCGCGCGACTGCGCCGCTCGAGCGCTTTGAGAAATGGCAGGTCGTCGGCGCCTTGCAGGATGATGCGCGCGTTAAACAAGTCGGGCTTGAAGGTAATTCCGAACCAGCGCGACAGGGCCTTCACATCGACGCACCACCCCTCGGGCGTGTCGGTAATCTCATCCGCCAGCGGGGCAGATCCCATGTTCATGGTTTGTACTGAGTTGGTGTCGCGATCCAGTGTAAACTTGTGATCCTCTGAAAACAGCCAGCCAGTTGCGCGGCGCGACTTTTTGTCCAGACGGATCGGTAAATCGAGTGCCTGGATAGTGTCGCCCAGATCGAGGCAAACCCCATTGCCGATGCGATACCCCCGAACATCGGTTTCGAGGCGGAAATTGCGCACGGTGAGTTGCAGCAGCAGAAAATCATCCTGGCTCAAGGCTTCGCCGGGCATGGTTGCGACCGGACTGGGCTGGGCAAGTGCTGGCTGTGCGCCAGCAAGCGTCGCCGCGCCCAGCGCGACGACGCCTGTCCAGCGGAGAAGTTGCCGCAACATCGCCCCTCAGCCCACGCGCCGTTCAGTCGAGCGTCGTGTCGAGCTCGGCGATCGGTTTGCCCCCGTCTTCGGGCATTTCGGAATATTCGATATGCACCGGACCATGGAGGGCAGCCGCCTGCTCATCGCTAAGCCGCTGGCTGAACAGTCGCTTGGTGATTTCGGGATAGACGGCCACCCCCGCAACCTTCAGGATTGGCTTGTCCGAGCCCTTCGCGAAAACACGCAATTGACCGAAGGTTGACGCCTTGCCGCTGCGGTTCAGCACCAGCTCGAAGTATTTCCCATCGGGCCGATTGGCGATGCCCGCATGGTCGAGCATGACCTGTGCGCTGATATTGCCCAGCCGGACGATGATCGGGATGGAAATCGCATAGACCGGGACCAATGCGATCGTAACGCCCTGCGCGCCATCGGCCGTTTCTGCCGGGCGTGGCTTGGGAATGGCCCGAAAAGTCATATGTGCGCGATATTCTCCGTCGGGGAGCCCGGCTGGTGCGCGCGCTGCAATACGAATAGCTTGCGGCTGTCCCGGTGGCAGGACCACACGGCGTGGCGCGAACCGGATCATGTCGAGCGCAGCCTGCTCGGTCGGGTCGGCCTTGGCGACATCGACGTCGCTCAATTGCCCATCGGAACTCATCCGACGTAGCTCCAGATCGACACGATAGGTCGCTTCCTGTGACCCGATATTGCTGAGAATGACTTCCGTGCCCCTGCGCCCGTCAAGAATCACCCGCGTTGGAGCGATCAACAGGTCGCCCTGAGCGCTCGCGCGCTGCAGCGGCAGGACCGCGCCCATCAACGCAAGGGCGGTCGCCCCCGCCAGAATGGCGCGGCGTGAAAACGAAATCGTGGCCATGCAATGCTCCCTCTCGCCTTCCCGTGCCACACAGGAAGGTGTCTGATCCGCAGACTGTGGTAGAGGCCTATGGTTAAGAAGCTTTAAATTCGGCGCTTTTCCGCGCCTAAAAGCAAATGGGGGACACGCTTGTCGCGCATCCCCCACCGGTGTCTCAAGAGGTCCTGCTCGACTTAATTGTAGTCGACCGAGACGTTGAAGGTGCCCTGGTAAACGCCGACCGCTGCGGTCCCCGGAATGTGCAGGTCGGCGCCGACGGTGAAATAGGCATCCTGAGTCGTCGGATCGAGCGTGATGGTCTTGACCGGAATCGGATTACCGCTCGTATCGAGCTTGTTCTGCAGCAGAGGATTGCCCGCGCCGTCATCCTGGATCAGGCCGTTGGCGTCGAGCGCCAGTTCCTTCACCGTGGTATTGCCGATCGTATTGCTGGTCGGGCTCGACATGGTGAAAGTGTCGGCCGTCAGCGAACCGCCCGAACCGTTCGTCAGCGTCGCTGCAAGCGGAAGGTCGACCCGGACCTGCTTGCCGCCTTGCCCTTCGACGTGGAACTGCGCTCCCGACGTCACTCCGGTGCATACGAGACCCGACGGGCAGCTTACCTCCATGGTGCTGGGGTCGAGCGTCAGTGTGTAATTGCCGGTGTTGTTCGAGATGATGAGATCGCCGAAGTCCAGCACGCTGCCGGCCACCTTGGTCAGCTTGAGTGCAGCGAGAATTTCGGCGCGGGCATCGGCGGAGGCGGTCTGCTGGGCAGCAGCCGGTGCAGCCGTACCGAGCACAGCAGCAAGGGTCAGCGCCGCAGCGCTGAAACGAATCGGATTGGTCATGGTCTGTAGTGTCCCTCTGGTCTTGATCCCTGTTCGGAAAGGGTCTGATCCTCCCTCTCCGCCGGACAAGCTGATCCCTTGTCCGCAAAAACACCTATGAGGGACACGGTTCAGGTTTCATTTGCAGATATGGTTAATTTATATCCGCGACGGGAAAGGTCAGCCGGTCAAAGCAACCATTTAAGGGAAAAAGATTATAAATCTCCGCCAGTTAGCCTCTGACAGATGAGATCGAGCTGGTCCAGTGTGTGGTAGTTTATCGTTACCGCACCCTGGTTCGGCGAGTTGCCAGTCTTAATTCTTACCGGCAGACCGAGAAAGTCCTCCAGGTGCCCTTGCACCGCTGCAATGTCCGCATTGTCGGATTGGCTGGAGCGATTCTCCGAACTTTTCGATGACGATGCGCGCGGCTTTCTCGTCAGTCGCTCCATCTCGCGAACCGAAAGTTTCTGGTCGACGGCCTTCTTTGCAAGATCGATCGCGTCCTCGCGTCCAACCAGTGCGCGCGCATGCCCCATGCTTAGGGCTCCGCCTTCGACCAGGGAAAGAACCGGTTCGGGGAGACCAAGCAACCGCTGGAGATTCGCCACATGACTGCGAGACTTATCGACCAGCTCGGCGATGTCGCTCTGGGTAAGGTTCTCCTGCTCAGCGAGGCGTTGATAGGCGCGCGCTTCTTCGACCGGATTGAGATCCTCACGCTGCAAATTCTCGATCAGCGCGAGGGTCATGACGTCACGATCGTTGAGATCGCGCACGATCGCTGGGATTTCGTGCAGGCGCGCCCGCTGCGCAGCGCGCCAGCGTCGTTCACCCGCCACCAGCTGGTAACGGCCTGCCCCAAGCGGACGAACTATAATCGGCTGGATCACACCGCGCGCTTTGATCGAGCTGGCGAGTTCATCGAGCGCATCCTCGTCGAAATGCGTCCGCGGCTGACCGGGGAGTGGGGAAATCGACGCAATATCCAATGAGTTCAGTCCATTAGGCACTGTGCGTTGGGAAGGATGCACTGACGCAGCATCGTTGCCCTCGCTCGACATGCGCATGACCGGCTCATCGCGCCGCACCTCGCCAAGCAGTGCATCCAGCCCCCTGCCGAGCTTCTTCTTCTGTCCCGAGAGTTTCCTTGTATCGGCGGTATCGCTCATGCGGCTTTCCTCTCTTCGGGCAAGCGACCGATCAATTCGCGGGCCAACCCAATATAGGCACGGCTGCCGGCGCATTCGTGGTCGTAGATCAGCGCAGGAAGACCATGGCTGGGGGCTTCGGACAGACGGACGTTGCGCGGGATTACGGTATCGAACACCAACTTCCCCAGACAATCGCGTACATCGTCAGCCACCTGATCGGTCAAACGGTTGCGGCGGTCGAACATTGTCAAGACAATGCCGATAATGCCGAGGTCGGGATTGAAGCGCTCCTGCACGCGCTCGACCGTCTGCAGGAGTTGGCTCAACCCTTCGAGCGCGAAGAATTCGCATTGCAGCGGCACGAGCAGCGTATCCGCTGCGCCAAGCGCGTTGAGCGTCAGCAGGCCGAGGGATGGAGGACAATCGATGAAGCAAATTTCCGGCTTCTTGTATGATGGATCGCTCCTGTTCAAAGCCTGCGCCAACCGTGATGTGCGATCCTCTACCGACACCAGCTCGACTTCCGCACCAGAGAGATCCTGCGTAGCCGGGATGATCTGGAGGTTGGGAATGTCGGTATTCTGGGCTGCTTCGTGAATGGCGGCATCGCCGATCAGTATATCGTAGCTCGACGTTTCACGCGACCCGGAATGCACACCAAGTCCGGTCGAGGCATTGCCTTGCGGATCAAGATCGATCAGCAAGGTACGCCAGCCGGTGGCCGCCATGGCCGTGGCAATATTGATAGCTGTGGTGGTCTTCCCCACCCCACCCTTCTGATTCGCGATGGCAATGGTAATCACGACCCTATCTCCGCCCTGCCATTTCCTACTATGATCCCGGCACCCGCATCTGTTTGCGAGTGTTCCACGTGAAACATACGCCGCATTCGCCGGGGTAACTCCTGCCATTCTTGCGCCGCCGACCGCCCTTTGGGCAACACCCAGATCGTGTCGCTTGTGGAGAAACGGGCGGAAAAGTCGATCAACTTGGGCAATGGAGCAAATGCACGGGCGCTAATAACGTCCGCCGGGAAGCTCGAAACAGATTGCAAGGTCGATCCTGCCACGCGAGACTTTTCAAGACCAAGAGCTTGCAACATATTCTCAAGCCAAGTTATTCTTTTTCTACGAGATTCGACCAAAGTTACGCGGAAATCAGGTCGCATGCATGCGATTACGACGCCAGGAAAACCAGCCCCGGAGCCCAGATCGATCCAGCTCGGCTCATCATGCGGCACAAAATCGAGCAGCTGGGCTGAATCCGCAAAATGGCGTTGCCAGATGTGATTTAGGCTGGCTTTCGAAACAAGGTTCTGGCGCTCGTTTTCCTCGATTAGCGCTGCAGCAAGGCGATCAAGACGAGCGATCGCCTGCTTGTCGCAACGCTTCTCCACATAGTCACGCGCCTGCTCCTCATCTTCGATCATGCAGCGCTTCGCTCAATTTTGCGGACATGCACCAACACAGCAGCGAGTGCCGTTGGTGTGACGCCTGGAACTCGGCTTGCGGCGGCCATATTGGCGGGTTGGCTAGAACCAAGCCGCTCGATCATTTCATTCGACAATCCCGGTACATCGGCAAATCGGAAGTCGCGCGGAATAGGCTGCTCTTCGCCAGCCTTCAGGTCCCGGAGCTCACGATCCTGCCGGGCGAGATAGGGCGCATAACGCATGTCCTCAACTACCTCGGATAAAAGATGGCTGTCTTCATAATCTGGCAGATATTCGACAACCGCACCTTGATCTATCTTGCCTGCCGAAATCCACTCTTGCAGGCTACGCGGCCCCACCCCCGTTTCACGTGCAACGCGCGTCGACTGCATCGCTTCGACCAGCTGTGCCTTGCGATTTTCGCGATTTTCAAACCAATGCCTGCGTTCGGAACCGACACACCCAAGGGCAATGGCTTTGGGTGTCAAACGACTGTCCGCATTGGACGCGCGCAGCCGCAGGCGGTATTCGGCACGAGAGGTCAGCATTCGATACGGCTCAGTGACACCCTGCAATGTCAGATCATCCACCATTACCGCGAGATACGCGTCGGCGCGATCGAGCCGCAACGGTGCGCAACCCAAGGCGGCACTGGCTGCTTGTAGCCCGGCAACCAACCCCTGCGCGGCGGCTTCTTCATAGCCCGTCGTTCCGTTGATCTGCCCAGCGCAATACAGCCCATCCAGGCCTTGCATCTGCAAATCCGCGCCCAACGAGCGAGGATCAACATGATCATATTCGACAGCGTAGCCCGGAGCGATCATACCGACTTGCTCAAGCCCATCGATGCTGCGGAGCATCGCAAGCTGTACGTCGACTGGTAACGATGTGCTGATCCCGTTGGGATAGACAAGATGTGTCGACAGGCCCTCAGGTTCGAGAAATATCTGGTGTCCGTCACGATCGCCGAAACGATGGATCTTGTCCTCGATCGACGGGCAATAGCGTGGCCCCTGCGCATCGATCGCTCCCGAAAAGAGCGGTGAACGATCGAGGCCACCCCGGATGATATCGTGCGCCCGTTCATTGGTGCGGGTTATCGCGCAGAAGACCTGCGGATTGCCACGACCGTTACTGAGTGACGACATCGTCCAGCTATCGCTGTCCGATGGTTGTTCGGCGAGCCGGGCCCAATCGATACTCCTGCCATCGAGGCGAGGTGGCGTCCCGGTCTTGAGCCGCGCCATGCGCGGCACCGCTTCGCGCATTTGGTCGGCCAAGCGCAAGGAACTGGCCTCGCCCCAGCGCCCCCCTTCCAGCCGCTCCTCTCCGCGAAAGAGGATTCCGCCGAGGAATGTTCCGGTGCACAACACAACTCGCCTGGCCGCAATCGCCTGGCCATCGCGCAACTCTATACCCGAGACTGTCGTTCCCTCGATCGACAATGCGGCCACTTCGCCTTCAATGAGCGACAAATTATCCTGGTGCCGAACGATATCCTGCACAGCCCGCTTGAACAGAAAACGGTCGGCCTGGATGCGCGGGCCCCAGACTGCGCTGCCCTTGGAGCGGTTGAGCATACGATAATGGATCGCTGCGGCATCAGCGGCTTTGGCGATGATGCCATCGAAGGCATCGACCTCGCGAACAAGATGACCTTTACCCAGCCCGCCGATTGCCGGGTTGCAGCTCATGGCTCCAATTGCCGAGAGATCGAAACTGACCAAAGCGGTGCGCGCACCCATGCGCGCCGCCGCGCAGGCGGCTTCGACGCCGGCGTGGCCGCCGCCTACGACAAGGACATCGAAATCTGGCATATTTCGCCGCCTTAATCTGCGTCCACTGCGCAGTCAAAAGCCTGTTTCACGTGAAACATCATTTTCCGATACAGAATCGTCCAAACAGTTGATCGAGCATGTCCTCGGTCGAAGCTTGTCCGAGGAACCGATCGAAACAGACACGCGCCATTCGCAAGCTTTCGCCTATGAGCAAGCTGTCCTCGTTTTCCTGAACATTTTCGAGAGACTCAAGCGCCTGTGCGATAAGCGCAGCCTGTCTTGCGTTCAGGGCTGCGCTGCCCGGCTTTGGCAGAAGGCGCTTGGCCCGCTCAACCAGATCCCCTTCCAGTTGCTGCAAGCCAGCACCGGTTGCACTCGAAACAATATGATCCGGTGCCGACTTAACCATCGCATCCTCCACATCCGCCCGAGACTGGATTTCGACTGCATTTGCGGGCCCCTCACCCTCCGTCCCGAGCCAGAGAATGATATCGGCCCGTTCCAACTGAACCTTGGCCCGCTCGATACCGATCGCTTCCACTGGATCGTCGTCGTTTTCGTGCAAGCCGGCCGTATCGACCAATACGAAAGGTATCCCGGAAAACGCGATGGCGCGTTCGATCACATCCCGCGTCGTCCCCGCAATAGGCGAGACAATTGCCGCTCCGTCTTGAACCAAGGCATTGAAGAGACTTGATTTACCGGCATTTGGTGGGCCTGCCAACACCACCCGGACCCCTTCCCGCAAAGTCTCTACCCGGGGGCGCCCGAGCCATTCGCTCATTGCGTCGCGCAACTCGCAAAGGCGAGTCCAAAAGCCCGAGGTCAAATCCTGCGCATCGTCCTCATCAGAAAAATCGAGTATCAGCTCCACTTCGACGGCCAGTTGCAACACCGCATCGCGCCATTCGCGCGCCTGCCGCGACAGCATGCCACCAGCGCCTGCCTGAGCGGCCTGTCGCTGCATTTCGGTTTCAGCGGAAAGCAGATCGGCCAGCCCCTCTGCCTGAGCCAAATCGATGCGGCCATTCGCAAAGGCGCGCCGAGTGAATTCTCCCGGCTCGGCCGCGCGCAGACCAGCCACCCGCGCCAGCGCCCTGGTTACGGCTGAAACTACTGCTCTGCCTCCATGGCAATGCAGTTCCGCGCAATCCTCGCCCGTGGCGCTGCCTGGCCCTGGAAGATATAGCACCAATGCCGAATCGAGCAGGTCACCATCCACGCCGCGAAGATCGCGCAGCACCGCGCGCCGTGCTGGAGGCAAAGATCCGGTCAGTTGCTCCAACGCGGCCGCAGCATCGCCGCCGCTGATCCGGATAACTGAGATAGCAGCAGGCGGAAGCCCGCTCGACAGTGCGAAAATCGTATCCAATGCTTCGACCGGAGCGCCGTCAGTCCGACTGGGTGGGATTATCCTTGCCCTTCGTCCGCGTTGCCGAAGCACCCTCCATGAAGCTCTGGAACAGCTTGAAACCGGCCTGCCCCATCGGCGCGAGCTGGCGGGCATAATCCTGCAGCTTATCGGTGTCCGAAACGCCCTGCATCGCTTTCGACATCATATCGACATAGATATCGTTGGCCTTGCCCACATCGGGCAACCCCATGAAGCTTCGCGCCTCTTCCGGCGTGCAATCGATTTCAACATGGACCTTCATGGCGCTTTCTCCGTTAGGCTTACGCAAGGTCTTACTTGGGTTTGCCACAAGCACAAGACAAGCTAGGCCACGTCTTCAGCATACCAAGGGAGTCCCCAATCCATGAGCGAGACCGTCACAATCGAGACGCTGGACCACACTGGCACCTTTAAAGCCTATGTCGCCAAGCCTGCCGGTGACCCGCGGGCCGCCGTTGTCGTCATCCAGGAGATCTTCGGCGTCAACGCGGGGATCAGGCGGAAATGCGACAGGCTGGCGGAAGACGGCTATCTCGCTGTGGCACCGGACCTGTTTTGGCGACTCGAACCGGGTGTGGAGCTCGATCCAGACGTCGAACCGGAATTACAGCGCGCGTTCGACCTAATGGGAAAGTTCGACCAGGATTCCGGTATTCGCGACATCGAGGCAACCATCAGATGGGCGCGCAACTCAACTGGCGGAAAGAAGGTCGGCGCGGTCGGATACTGCCTTGGCGGTCGGCTGGCCTATATGACCGCAGCACGCACGGATAGCGATGCGACGGTAGGCTATTACGCGGTCGGGGTCGATGGATTGCTCGGCGAGAAGCACGCGATCTCAAACCCGCTGATGCTGCATATTCCGACCGAAGACGGCTTTGTCGACAAAGCAACCCAGAAGAAGATGCACGAAGGGTTGGACGATCATCCCAAGGTTACACTGTACGACTACGAAGGCATGGATCACGGATTCGCAACCGAGTTCGGGAAGCGGCGTAACGAAGCATGCGCCGAACAGGCCGACGAACGCACCGGCACCTTCTTTGCCGAGCATCTCGGCTGATGGCTGTTCCATCGGCGCATAAGCCCCCCTCGCCTCAGATCCTGATGCGCTTCGGCCTGCCAGTCGTCCTGCTGGCGATAACTGCGGCCCTGATCGCACTCCACTGGTATTGGGGATTGATTGTCACCCTGCCACTGCTTGCGATTGCCGTGTTCGACTTCTTTCAGGACAAACACTCTCTCAGGCGCAACTATCCGCTGCTGGCCCGGGTGCGCTGGATGATGGAGGACCTGCGACCGTATCTTCGCGCCTACATCGTCGAAGGCGATCTCGATGGACGCCCGTTCAATCATGATGAACGCGCTTTGGTCTACGCCCGTGCAAAGGGCGAACTGGATTCGCACCCCTTTGGCACGGAACTCGATGTTTATTCGGAAGAGTACGAATGGCTCGCCCATTCGATTGCGCCAAACAAGGATGCGTCCAAGGATTGGCGTGTGCGTGTCGGAACCGACCAATGCGCCCATCCCTATGACGCAGCCCTGCTCAATATTTCGGCAATGAGTTTCGGGGCGTTGTCAGCCAATGCCGTCGAAGCGCTTAACAAGGGCGCAGCGGACGGCAATTTCTACCACGATACCGGCGAAGGCGGCTTGTCGCGCTATCACAAGTCGCATGGTGGCGATCTCGTCTGGGAAGTGGGTAGCGGTTATTTCGGCTGCCGCAACAAGGACGGTAGCTTCGATCGCGGCCAATTTGCCGAAACCGCCTCGATCGATCAGGTCAAAATGGTCGAAATCAAGCTCAGCCAGGGGGCGAAGCCCGGCCATGGTGGTTTGCTTCCCGGCAGCAAGGTAACCGAGGAAATCGCCGAGGCGCGCGGCGTGGAAAAGGGAGAGGATTGCCTGTCGCCGCCTGGTCACTCGACTTTTTCCACCCCAATCGAACTGGTCGAATGGGCCGCCGACTTGCGCGAAGCGGCCGGCGGCAAACCGGTCGGCATCAAGCTTTGCGTCGGCAAGCCGCATGAGGTGTTCGCGGTGATGAAGGCGATGCTCGAAACGGGAATCCGGCTCGATTACATCGTCGTTGATGGCGCGGAAGGTGGCACCGGCGCGGCACCGGTCGAACTGTCCAATCGCGTTGGGATGCCGCTGCGCGAAGGACTGATCCTCGTGCGCAACGCGCTCGTCGGCACCGGGCTCAAGGATGAGATCAAGCTTGCCGCATCGGGCAAAGTGCATTCCGGCGCCGGGCTCGCCATGAACATGGGGCTGGGCGCAGACTGGTGTAATGCTGCGCGTAGCTTCATGTTCTCACTGGGCTGTGTGCAGTCGATGAAGTGCCATACCGATACCTGTCCTACCGGAATTGCGACGCAGGACCCCACCCGCCAGCGCGGGCTGGTGGTCGAGGACAAGGCCGAGCGCGTCACCCGCTTCCAACGCCAGACGCTTAAGGCCCTACGCGAAATGGTTGTTGCCATGGGGCTGGAAAATCCGTGGGAAATCAAGCCGTCCCATATCAGCGAGCGGCAGAACAGCGCCCATTCGGACACCATCGATCATATCTATCGTTTCCTCGAGCCCGGTCAGCTTCTTGCCGATGTGTCGAGCACGCAATACGAACGCTACTGGAATGCGGCGAGCCCGCAGCAATTCAGGGGTGTGTGATGGGTGCAAAGGCAGGTCTCAAACGCTGGCATGCCGTGATCGAAGGTGGCAGCGATCCGCTAGCACTGGCCGAGATTATCCGTCACGACGCTGTGTTCCACTCGCCAGTGGTCCACACGCCGCAGCACGGGCAGGCGATCGTTGTCGCCTATCTCGCCGCAGCCGGGCAGACGCTGGGCAACGACAGTTTCACCTATGTCCGCGAACTGGTCGATGGTGGTAACGCTTGCCTCGAATTCACCACTGAAATGGACGGTATCCACGTCAACGGCGTCGACCTGATCCGCTTCGACGAGGACGGCATGATCGCCGATTTCAAGGTGATGGTGCGCCCCTTGAAGGCGGTCAACAAGGTGTGGGAAATGATGGCCGCCCAGTTGGAGCGGCAGAAGTCGCAATAAACTCGAGGGGCGCATGTTCTGTGCGCCCCTCAAGCCCTTGATTACTGATTCATCGTCGCGAAGAAATCTTCGTTGGTCTTGGAATCCTTCATCTTGTCGAGCAGGAATTCCATCGCGTCGATCGTACCCATCTGCATCAGGATCCGGCGCAGCACCCACATCTTGGTGAGCTTGTCCTTCTCCACCAGCAGCTCTTCCTTGCGGGTGCCGGACTTGCCCACGTCGAGCGCGGGGAAAATGCGCTTGTCAGCGACCTTGCGGTCGAGCACGATTTCGCTGTTGCCGGTGCCCTTGAACTCTTCAAAGATCACCTCGTCCATACGGCTGCCGGTGTCGATCAGCGCGGTGGCGATGATCGAGAGCGACCCGCCTTCCTCGATGTTGCGCGCCGCGCCGAAGAAGCGCTTGGGCCGCTGGAGCGCGTTGGCATCGACACCGCCGGTCAGCACCTTGCCCGAGCTTGGCACCACGGTGTTGTAGGCGCGGCCGAGGCGAGTGATGGAGTCGAGCAGGATCACGACGTCCTTCTTGTGCTCGACCAGACGCTTGGCCTTTTCGATCACCATTTCGGCGACCTGCACGTGGCGATTGGCAGGTTCATCGAAGGTCGAGGAGATGACTTCGCCGTTCACCGAACGTTGCATGTCGGTCACTTCCTCAGGCCGTTCATCGACCAGCAGCACCAGCAGGAACACCTCCGGATGATTGTCGGTGATCGCCTTGGCGATGTTCTGCAGCAGCACAGTTTTACCCGTGCGCGGCGGAGCGACGATCAGCGCGCGCTGACCCTTGCCCTGAGGGCTGATAATGTCGATCACCCGCGCGCTCTTGTCCTTCACGGTCGGATCGAGCGTATCGAGCGACAACTTCTCTTCGGGGTAAAGCGGGGTGAGGTTGTCGAAATTGGTCCGATGGCGCACCGCTTCGGGCGCATCGTAGTTCACGCTCTTGAGGCTGGTCAGCGCAAAATAGCGCTCGCCTTCGCGCGGCGCGCGAATCTCGCCTTCGACCGTATCGCCGGTCCTCAGGCCCCATTTGCGGATCTGGTTGGGCGAAACGTAGATGTCGTCGGGCCCGGCAAGATAATTGGCTTCAGGCGAACGCAAGAAGCCGAAGCCGTCCTGCAGCACTTCAATCGTGCCCACGCCCATGATCTGCTGATCGTAGTCCTCGTCTTCGGCGAGTTCGCGCAGGATACAGAACATCAGGTCCTGCCGACGCATGGTTGAGGCGCCTTCAACGCCCAGTTCTTCCGCCATAGAGACCAGCTCGGCCGGCGGTTTTGCTTTGAGATCTTTAAGATGCATTTGTTCTTATTCCAAAAGGGTAGGGCGCCGGCAGGTCGTCAGGGCTTGGGGAAAGCAGACCCGGTCCCGGCATTATGCGGGACCAGTGCCGTCAGTTGAGGATTGCAAAATAAGATCACAGCGCGTCAGCGTCAATCGCCTTTGCGCCGATCACAGCGCGATCGTCGCCTTGTCAGAACGGTTTGACGACCACCAGCACCACGATCAGTGCCAGCGCGATGCCGGGCGCCTCGCCCCACATCCTGAGTTGTTTTTCGGTCAAGGGACGTTCGCCACTGCCCATCTTCTTGGCCTGAGCCACCATCCAGCCGTGATAGCCGGTCAGCGCGAGCACGATTGCCAGCTTCGTGTGCAGCCACGGCTGGCTCCACGCGCCGATCGCAGTTGCGAGCGCAATGCCCATCACCCACACTACAATCAGGCTGGGCGTCAGGATGATGCTGCGCAGCTTGCCCATGCGATGCGCCCATTTCGCCTCCTCCGCGGACCCCGGCGCGGCATCGAGGCAATAGATCATCTGGCGCGGCAGCATGAACAGCCCCGCCATCCAGAACACCACGAAAATGATATGACCGGCCTTGAGCCAGAGATAGGTCATCGAAAGCACATCCTGCATGCGAGCGGTAATAGACTAGCGGCCCCGACTGTCTCAAGCGTACAAATCATCGCTGCCACTCGCGCACCACATCGATCAACCGCTCGACATGGGCGATCGGCGTATACTGTCCGATGCCATGGCCGAGATTGAAAACATGCGGGCGCTCGGCGAACGCGCCGAGAATATCGCGCGTCCGCCGCTCCAATGCGTTCCCTCCGGCGAGGAGAAGCAGGGGATCGAGATTCCCCTGCACCGGCATTCCTTCAGGCAGTTCCCTCGCAACCCAGACCGGGTCGAGCGTTTCGTCGATCCCGACCGCATCGACTCCGGTTTCGCGCGCATAGGCGGCAAGTTTCTCGCCCGATCCCTTGGGAAAACCGATGATGGGGATCCCGGGGCGCGCTTCGTGCAACCGTGCCGCCAACCGTGCATTGGGCGCAATCACCCAGTGTTCGTATTGGTCAGGCGCAAGGCTGCCTGCCCAGCTGTCGAACAACTGAACTGCTTCGACTCCAGCATCGATCTGGCCGAGCAGATAATCGAAGGTGGCATTTTCCAAGGCTTCGACCAGCGATTGGAAGGCTACCGGATCGCGATAGGCCAAAGCCCGCGCATCGCCCTGGTCCTTCGAGCCTTGTCCAGCGACCATATACGTCGCGACCGTCCACGGCGATCCGGCAAAGCCCAGCATGGTCGTTTCCGGACCGAGCGCAGCGCGGGTCAGTCGGACCGTCTCATAGATCGGATCGAGCCTTTCGGGCACGGCCGCGAGCGCTTGCCAAGCGCCATCGACCAGGGGTGGTGCCAGCCGTGGGCCTTCGCCCGCTTCGAACCACAGATCCTGACCCATCGCATGCGGTATCACGAGAATATCGGAGAACAGGATTGCCCCGTCGAAACCGAACCGTCTGATAGGCTGCAATGTGATCTCCGCTGCCGCCTCCGGATCGTACGCAAGCGCGAGAAATCCGCCCTTTTCAGCACGCAACTCCTTGTATTCAGGGAGATAACGGCCAGCCTGACGCATTAGCCAAAGCGGTACTTTCGGACCGGTACATCCGTTAAGCGTGTCGAGAAGCAATCCGGGCATGACGCGTGTTCAACCAAATAATAAGTAATTTTAAAAGAGATGATGGAGTCTGTTGGCCCTGTGGAAATCGGGGATTGCAGCGATCTGCCGGATTTTCCCAGCGATGAACAGTCCGCAGCTATTCGCGAATCGCGGACTTCCTTGAGTCGAGTCAAACTTATCCGCCTTGTCCCCAGCCTGTCGATGATCGCGCAATCTGTCCAAAACTTGCTGCAGCGATCGGCCGATAACGGGGAGCGAATCCTGTCCCGAACTTGTCGCCAGCTGCATCCCATGGTTTATGCCGGTGGTTCTCCACAAGCGCACCGCAGGGGTCTCGTGAAACGCATCCATCTCCATCTGATGTCCGATTCGACCGGTGAGACGCTGGAGATGATCGCCAAGGCGGCGCTTGCGCAATTCGAGAATGTCGATGTCATCCGGCATTTCTGGCCGATGGTGCGTTCGCGCCAGCACCTCGACCGGATCGTGCCCGAACTGACCAACAGCCCGGGCCTGGTGCTTTATACGCTGGTCAATATGGATACCCGTCAAAGATTGGAGGAGCACTGCCGCCATCTTGCGCTCCCTGCGGTGCCGGTACTCGATCAGGTGACCGAAGCGCTGGAAGTCGCACTTGGTCAGGAAGCGCATGGTCGCCCTGGTCGGCAGCATTTGATGGACGATGCCTATTTTCGTCGGGTCGAGGCGATCCAGTATACTATCGCGCATGATGACGGCATTGGGCATGAGGATTGGGAGGAGGCGGATATATTGCTGGCAGGCGTCTCGCGTTCGTCCAAGACGCCGACCAGCATCTATCTTGCCAATCGCGGCTATAAGGTCGCCAATATCCCGTTGGTAGTCGAAAGCCCCCCGCCCCCTGCGCTTTACCACCTCAAGCATCCCATGGTCGTGGGATTGACGAGTTCGCCCGACCGGCTGGTACAGATCCGCCGCAATCGCTTGCTCACGCTCAACCAGCAGGCTCGCACCGATTACGTCGATGGGGAAAGCGTGAAAGCCGAAGTGGCATTTGCACGCCGTTTGTTTGCAGAAAACGGCTGGCCGGTGATCGATGTCACGCGCCGTTCTATCGAAGAGACGGCGGCGGCGATCATCAAACTGCTGGGCGAGCAAGAACGGGTACAGCCGGGACGGTTCGAGGGAGTGAAGCCGATATGAGCACTGGTTTTTCGCTGGCGAAGATCATCCTCGCCTCGAACAGCGCTTCACGCCGGGTAATGTTGGAACAGGCAGGAGTTGTGTTTCGGAGCATTCCGGCTGGCATCGACGAGCGCGCTGTAGAAGAGGAACTCGGCGATAGCGATCCGGCCGAGATCGCGCAGGTCCTTGCTGCTGCAAAAGCCGCGCCTGTGTCGGTTGAGCATCCGGAGCAATGGGTGTTGGGCAGCGATTCACTGGTCGAGGTCGACGGCCAAAGGTTCGACAAGCCGCACAGTCGAGAACAGGCGGCGGACCATCTGCGATTCTTTTCCGGCAAGGTGATGACATTGCATAGCGCAGCATCGCTGGCGCGAGGCGGAAGGATCGATTGGATGGCGAGTGATTTTGCCCGGCTCGCCGTGCGCGAGTTGAGCGAGGAGTTCATCAATTGCTATCTCGAGGCCGAATGGCCCGCCGTCGCCGGATGCGTGGGGGTCTTCCGGATCGAGGCGGCCGGTGTGCAATTGTTCGAGAGTATTTTCGGCGATCAGTTCACTGTCCTTGGGATGCCGCTGCTTGCCGTTCTCGATGCGTTGCGCGAACGCGGGGTGCTGCAGGCGTGACACGCTATGCCGAAGTGATCGGCGACCCGATCGCGCAATCGAAATCGCCCGCGATTCACAATTTCTGGCTGAGCAAGCTGGGTCTCGATGCGGCATACCGTGCCGAGCGTGTCGGCAACGGGCAATTGGAGACCTACCTTACACAGCGGCGTGACGATGCGAATTGGTTGGGATGCAACGTGACCATGCCGCTCAAGCTTGCGGTTGCGCCACTGCTCGACAGGATCGAGCCACGAGCAAGGGCTGTCGGGGCGATCAACACGGTTTTTCGTGGCGTGGATGGCGCACTGGTCGGTGACAACACTGACATCATCGGCTTTCTCGAACCTTTGCGGAGGGAGCTTACCCAGCAGCATTTGTTTCGCATGGCACGGATAATCGGGACCGGCGGCGCGGCCCGTGCGATAGTTTTCGGGCTGGCACAGGAGGGGTTCACCCTCGTGCTCGCCGGCAGAAACGCCAGCAAGGCACGGGCCTTGCTCGATGAGCTGGCACCATCGGGTGAACATCATGCGATCGATCTGGCTCATTTCGCGGACGCGACCGATTTCGCCTTCGACGATCGCGAGCGCTGTCTCGATCTTGTGGTCAATGCCAGCCCACTGGGAATGCGGGGTCAACCGCCCTTGGCCTTCGACTGGAGTCATGCCCCGCCCGGCAGTATTGCCTACGATATTGTTACCGACCCCCTCGACACGCAATTCCTGCAAACAGCTCGCGCGGCCGGCTTCGACGCTATCGACGGGCTCGCCATGCTGATCGGCCAGGCGGCGGCTGCGTTCGCGCTGTTTTTCGGACACGCTGCGCCGCGCGAATACGATGCAGAGCTACGCGAGCTGCTGATCGGATGAACAAGCCGCTCATCCTAGGGCTCACCGGTTCGATCGGCATGGGCAAGTCGACGGTTGCCGCCATGTTCGCCGATGAAGGCGTGCCGGTGTTCGATGCCGATGCCGAAGTGCGTGCGATGCAAGGTCCGGGCGGCGAACTCCTTGCCCTGATCGAGGCGGAATTTCCCGGCACTACCGGGTTGGATGGCGTCGACCGCCAAGCGTTGGGCTCTATCGTTTTCGGGAACCGGGATGCATTGGATCGGCTGGAGGCTGTGGTTCATCCGGCGGTTGCGCGCCGCCGCGCAGCCTTCCTTGCCGATCACGCCGACGATCCGATCGTGGTGTTCGATATTCCGTTGCTGTTCGAAAAAGGCGGGCATGAAGCGGTGGACCGAGTAGTTGTGGTCTCCGCTCCACCCCATGTTCAGCGTGAGCGGGTGCTGGCGCGTCCGGGAATGAGTGCGGAAAAATTCGCGCATATCCTGAAAATCCAGACCCATGATGCGGAGAAGCGCGCCCGAGCGGATTTCTGCATCGATACCGGCGTTTCGCTTGCCGAAACGCGACAGCAATTGCGTGCGTTGATTGACCGCCTTCGGATGGAGATTGGTTGACTGACGGGAATAGGTGCTTTCGGCCTCTTGCACTCACGCGACAAGAAGCGCAGATATGCTGACGATGCGCGAAATCGTATTCGATACCGAGACAACCGGGCTTGACCCCCGAACCGGGGACCGGATGGTGGAAATCGGTTGCATCGAGATGGTCAATCTCGTGCCTACCGGCGAAACGTTTCACGCCTATTTCAATCCCGAACGCGATATGCCTGCTGCGGCTGAGGCAGTGCATGGTCTGTCTGCCGCCTTCCTTTCGGACAAGCCGCTGTTCCGCGACAGCGTGTCGAGGCTTCTCGACTTTCTCGGTGATGCTCCGCTCATAGCGCATAATGCCGGATTTGATTTCGGCTTCCTCAACGCCGAACTCGCCCTGTGCGCGCTCGATCCGCTGGGCACCGACCGGATGGTCGATACGGTCGCGCTGGCTCGCAAACGCCATCCGGGAGCCAAGCTATCGCTCGATGCGCTGTGCACGCGTTATGGCATAGATCGCAGCCATCGGGTGAAGCACGGTGCGCTGCTCGATGCCGAACTCCTGGCCCAGGTTTATGTCGAACTGCGTGGCGGGCGGCAGATCGGGCTTGAACTGGCTGCGGATATATCGCCGGATACGGCAGACACCCATGCCGAGGCAGAACAGAGATCGGTATTCGCCCTTGGCAGGTCGCAGCGCGGCGAACGTCGTCCGCCGCGACCGCATGTGCCGAGCGCGGAAGAAATCGCGCGGCATCGGGCTTTCATCGAACAGATGGAAGACGCGCTCTGGGGCAATTGAAGCCGGGCACGCGAAGCTGGCTTTGGCGTTGAGGTGATAGGGGCCTACGAGCCGGACAACCGGCAAAACGACAGGAGAAAACAACAGTATGGATATCCGCGTCTCGGGACATCAGATCGATACCGGCGAGGCCCTGCAGGCCTATGTGTCCGACCGTCTCAACGCCATGGTCGAGAAGTATTTCAATAAGGCGCTCACTTCGCACGTCACCTTCGGAAAGGGCCCGCATGGTTCCTTCACCAGCGACATTGTGACCCACGTTAATCGCGGACTGATCTTGAAAAGCCATGGCGATGCGCAGGACGTCCATCTTTGTTTCGATCAGGCCGCGGAGAAGCTCGACAAGCAGTTGCGGCGGTACAAGCGTCGGATTCAGGATCGACACGAGCAAAGTGCCTATTCAGCCGAGGAAGAAGAGGCGGCCTATCGCATTTTTGCCGCTCTCCCCGCTGATGGCGAGAACGATGAATCGATTGAGGCACCACCGGTGATTGCCGAAACGACGGCCGATGTGCCCGAGGCAAGCGTGGCCGATGCGGTCATGATGCTCGATTTGCGCGATACCGGCGCGCTGTTGTTCAAGAATGCCGGGACAGGCCGTCACAATATGGTCTATCGCCGCCGCGATGGATCGATCGGGTGGGTCGAACCGCGTTGAGTAAGGCCGTACATGAGTGTGCGGCCTAAGTCCCTGCGGGAGGGTCATTGGTGACGGACGAAAGCGGTGCCGAACTGCATTTTCGCGCGCTGGAACGATTGTATGCTTCGGCGCCGATCAATGGTTTGTTTGCCTCGCGTCTGGCAATCCCCGAGGAAGGTCGGGCGCGGATTGCATTCCAGGTGCGTGAAGATGTCTATCACGCAGCAGGGGCGGCGCATGGGACGATTTATTTCAAGATGCTCGACGATGCGGCTTTTTATGCGGCGAACACGCTGGCGACCGATCGCTTCCTGCTGACGACCTCGTTCAACCTGCACTTCACCAAGCCGGTACGCACGGGTGAAGTTACCGCCGAGGGACACTGGGTCAGCGGGCGCAAACGTGTGTTCGTCGCCGAATCGCGGCTGGTCGATGCCGAGGGCGACGAGATCGGGCGTGGTACGGGCACCTTCATGCGTAGCCGCATCCCGCTTTCTACCCTGCCCGGCTACAGCACCGAAACGTGAGCGATGCACGCCTGCCAGCGCATCTGGTGGTCTCCGGCCTGATCCGTGGGGCGGAAGCCGCGGGTGGTTTCGCCATGGTTATTACCAGGGGAGAGAAAGACTCCGGCACCCTACTGATATTAACCATGGAACGTGGCGAAAACCTGCGCCTTTGGGAACGCATGCCACGGCTCGACGGCTCTCGCCCCTTTCTGGTATCGAAATCACAAGATATTGATAATAAGAAAGAATTTGACGATTACTTGCGCCGAAGAATAGCTCAGGACCCGGATAGCTGGCTAATCGAGCTGGATGTCCCGAATCCGGAACGCTTGATCGCGCAGGTCACAAGTTAACTTGACTTGATTTCATTTGCGACTATGTGCGCGCCCACTTCGGTGCGTAGGCGACGAGCGCAACAATACGGTTGCAGGGTCAGCACGCAGTCGGGGTTCGGCCGGCAGGCCGCCAAGGATCGGACCCGATGCGTCAACCACGCACCCGATCACGCCCTGCGCAGGTCCGTTCACCGCCGATGAACACGGGATCATGCTTCGTAAGACTGTTTTTCTCGGCGTGGCCGCTTTGGCCGCGTCCACTGCACTTACTCTGACCGGCGGCGAAAGTTCCCTCGCGCGCGCAGCCGGAATCGATAATCAGCCAGCAGTTGCGCTCCCGGGCGAACCCCCGGTCGAGACGCGCTTCGTAACCAAGGAAGTGGTTCAGCCTCTTCCCGCGGAAGACGATGTGAAGGCGCTGGCCGACGGCGACAGCAAGGCAACCAGCCTCCGCCAATTGGTATCACGCGTTTCCGACGACCGTCAGGCGCTGTCGACAAATCTCAAATGCCTTGCCGGTGCGGTCTATTTCGAATCGCGCGGTGAACCGCTCGCAGGCCAGCTTGCGGTCGCGCAGGTGATCGTCAATCGCGCCGCTTCGGGCCAGTTCCCGTCGAGCTATTGCGCGGTTGTGCGCCAGCCTTCGCAGTTCAGCTTTGTTCGTCATGGCCGGATTCCGGCCATCCGCAAGCATTCGGTGGCCTGGCGCCGTGCGAAGGCGATTGCGCGTATCGCGCATGAAGGGCTGTGGGACAGCAAGGCTGCCGATGCGCTGTATTTCCATGCGAAATACGTGCGTCCCCGCTGGAGCAGCCATCACGAAGCGATGGCCACGATCAACAGCCACATTTTCTATCGCTGATTTTTTTGAAACAGTCGCGATTCAGCCAGCGATCTCGACCCAGACGGGGGCGTGATCGCTGGCTTTTTCGCGCCCGCGATAGCTCTTGTCGACGCCGGCGGCCTTCAGACGATCGGCCAGCTCGGGCGAAAGCAGCAGATGATCGATGCGGAATCCGTGGTCCCGTTGCCACGCACCGGCTTGATAGTCCCAATAGGTCCAGACACCGCCGCGCGGGTTGAGTGTGTCGATAGCATCGGTCCAGCCGTCGCCGAGCAGCCGCGCATAAGCATCGCGCGATTCGGGTTGCATCAGCGCATCGCTGGCCATTGCCTTGGGTGACCAGACATCCTTATCTTCGGGAATCACATTAAAATCGCCGAGTACGATTGTGGGAATTTCCTGTGCCCACAACTTTGACATGCGCGTGCGCAAACGGTCCATCCAGGCCAACTTGTAGTCGAATTTCGGACCCGGCACGGGATTTCCGTTGGGCAGGTAGATGCAGGCAATCCGTACGCCGTTTACATCGGCTTCTATGTAGCGGGAATGGTCGTCCTTTGGATCGCCGGGCAAGCCGCGCTGCACTTCGACCGGCTCCATGCCATCGACCAACATGGCAACGCCGTTGAAGCTCTTTTGCCCGTGCCAGATTGCCTTGTAGCCGATCTTTTCGAATTCGTCGGCCGGGAAGCCGTCATCTTGGCTCTTGATTTCCTGCAGGCAGGCGACTGTGGGACGCGTTTCCTCCAGCCATTCGAGGAGCCGGGGGAGGCGTGCCTTGACGCCGTTGATGTTGAAGGACGCTATCCGCATCCGCCCTGCTTAGATGCCGAAGCTGGAACCGCAACCGCAACCCGCGGCCGCTTGGGGATTTTCGACCCGAAATGCCGCACCGCCAAGCGATTCGACGAAATCGACAGTGCTGCCGGCCACAAGATCGAGGCTTACTGGATCCACTACCAGCCGCACACCGTCGGTCTCGCTTACCGAATCGTCGCCTTCGGGCGCATCGGCGAGGTCGAACTTGTACTGGAATCCCGAACACCCTCCACCCTCAACCGAAAGGCGCAGGATCGCCGGTTTCGCCTGTCTGGCGGCAATGGCCGAAACGCGCTTGGCGGCTGCCGGGGTGAGAGAGAGTGACGCTGACATAAACCCAATCTAGGATGCGCGCGCGCCAGTCTCAAGCGGTGCGGATATAATCGCGCATCGCTTCGGCCTCGTGGCTGATCTGCTCGAGCCGCGCCTTCACCAGATCACCGATGGAGACGAAGCCGCAGAGTTCATCGCCTTCGACCACGGGCAAGTGGCGAATCCGCCGCCGCGTCATGAGCGCCAGAGCCTCGTCCGAGGTGGTATCGCGTGTCACGGTGATAGCGGGTGCGGTCATCACTTCACCGACCGCCCGGGAGAGACACAACTCGCCTTCATCGGCGAGTCGGTAGATCACATCCCTTTCGGAAAAAATTCCTGCGACTTGGCCTTGCATGATCACCGGCAATGCACCGATCCGTTTCGATGCGAGCAAGGCGATCGCTTCGCGTACCGGGGTCGATGCGCTGCAGGTGATAATGTCTTGAGGCGCTTGGCTCTCGATGAGTTTGCCGATCAGCATCCTGATTTCTCCGCTTCTTATTGCATGAGAGAATGCCACTTTTTCCCGCGAATTGCCATGGTCTCGGCGTATGAGCCTGTCATTGCGTCGCGATTTCGCGCATGCGATGATCCAGCAATGCCCAGCAAGTCACCTCTCGACGATCCGGAAACTGCCGCCTACGCGTGGCGTCGTTTTCGTCGGCTGATGCTGCTGGTGACAGCGACGACCGCCGTTACCATCGCTGCGGCATTGCTGTGGCTACATGGCCTGGATGAGCCGGTTTCGATCCACTATTATATCGCCGCGGCACTGGGGATCGCGATCACCATGTTGATGGGTGGCGCGCTGATGGGGCTGATGTTCCTGTCGAGTGGCACCGGCCACGACGATTCGGTCGAGCGATAAAGCCTGCTCAACCGCGGCTGGTCAGGCGATAGTCCTCAACCGGAACACCACCGATCAGATGTTCCTGGATGATCCGCTCGAGCACCGGCGGCGAGCAGGAATGATACCATACGCGGTCGGGCCACACGACCGCGACCGGTCCGGCGGCGCAGATCTGGAGGCAATCGGCCTTGGATCGCTGAACACCACCCTGCCCCGCAATGCCGAGCTCTTTCAGTCGGCGTTTCAAATAGGTCCACGCTTCCTTGCCTTCCTGATGGTTGCAGCATTTCTGCTTTTCCGAGAGCGCGCACAGGAAGATATGGCGCTCGGTCGTCTCGCCACCGATTTTTGCGAGCGCATCGGAGGCCTTGGTCTTTTTGTCTCTCAAACTCATCGTTTGAGCCAGCGCGCCAGCCATTTGAACACCGTCTGGTGCCATTGCAGCGAGTTCTTGGGCTTCAAGACCCAGTGGTTCTCATCCGGGAACACCAGCAGTTCGCCGGGAATGTTGCGCATCTGCAGCGCGGTAAATGCGGCAATTCCCTGCGTATAGGGAATGCGGAAGTCCTGCTGCGAAGTCACCACCAGCATCGGCGTCTGCCAATTGGCGACATAGTTGGCGGGATTCCATTTCTCGTAGGCTTCGGGGTCCTCGAAATAGAACGTTCCGCCATGCTCCCATTTGTCGAACCACAATTCGTCGGTTTCGTAAGCCATAGCGCGCGCGTCGAACACGCCGTCATGCTGGACGAGGCATTTGAACCGGCCGGGCCATTGCCCCTCGATCCAGTTCATCATGTATCCGCCATAGCTTGCCCCCATGGCACAGGCGCGGCTGCCGTCGATCTGCGGGTCGTCGGCGAGTGCAGCCGCGAGGCCGAGCTGCAGGTCCACCAGTGGTTTGCCACCCCAATCCTGGTTGATGCTATCGGTGAAGGCCTGCCCGTATCCGGTCGAACCGTGGAAATCGACCGAGATCACCGCATAGCCCTGGCTCGCCAGCACGCGCGGGTTCCAGCGGCTCGACCAGCTATCGTTGAAGGTTCCTTGGGGACCGCCATGCACATATAGGATTGCCGGTATCTGGCCTGTAACATGCTCAGGCTTGGTAATCTGGCCCCAGACGGTATCGCCCCCGGCCCCGGCAAAGTGGAAACGCGTGGTCACGATCCCGGCAAGCTTGCCGATCAGGGTCGTCGCGACATCGCTCAGGGGTTTGGCCTGGTGCCAGTCACGCGACAGGTACAGTTCGGACGGTGCGCCGATGGAATCGCGGGTGAACAGCAGGCCGCCGCCTGACAGCGGAACGATATTGCCGATATGCGCTTCATTGCCAGCCATCAGGTCGAGTTTGACGACCGTGCCAGTGCGCGGATCGATACGAAAGGCAGGGGTATCGAGCGTGTCCTGCGCCGTTGCGACCAGCCAGCGGCTATCGGCTGTCCAGGCAAGCGATCCTACCGAACGATCCCAGTTTTCGGTGAGTGCCTTGGTAGCGCCGGTCTTCAAGTCGCGGATCTGCACCACCTGTCGATCCGATTCGTATCCCGGCCTCTGCATTGCGACATAGGCGAGATAGCGCCCGTCCGGAGAGGGTGTGGGCAGCATGTCGGTGGCGTCGTTGAACACGGTGATATTGAGCGGTTCTCCGCCGGACAGGTCCGCGTGCCAGATATCGAAGTCTGTCGATTGCGGTTCCTTGGCATCGGCACGTTTGGCGACGAAATAGATGCTCTTGCCATCCGGCGCCCAGGAGATGTCTTCGCCCCCGCCGAAAGGCTTGGTGGGGGTGTTTCCGATCAATGCGCCGGGACCGACAGGGCCGTCGAGCGGAACGCCTTTGCCCGCTACCCTGCCCTCGACGATCTCGTAAGCGAACACGCGGCTGACCGTGCCGGGTGACTGCCACTTATCCCAATGACGCACGAAACCATCACCGGTCTTGTAGAGACGGCCATCGCCGGGACCGGGCAGTTCGCCTGTGCCGTCCTGTCGGCAACCGAATCCGGGGCAGTCGCGAGCGATGTCCGCCCAAACGGCAATTTTGTCGCCTGTCGGGCTGACCGAGAAGCCTTCAACCGGTTTGATGAAAGTGCTGACCTGCTGCTTGTCGGAAACACTGCCATCGCTCTTGACGTGGGCTCGCCACACCTGGCTGGCAGAATCCCTTCCGTCGGCAAGAAAATACAGCCAGCCGTCCCTGGCAAAACTGGCAGAATTGGCACCGTCGAGCGCGGCAATCTTTACCGGTCCGGACGCATCGGGGGCGAGCGAACGGACATAGAGCGCGGTGGTCCGCTGATAGCTCTCAGGGTCGGTAGTGGTGACCGGAAACACGGCCATACTGCCGTCAGGGCTGGCCGTAGGTGAGCCGAGCCGCGGCATGGTGACGAGGTCCTGCGCGCTCATCGCCGGGCGGTTTTGCGCTACCAATGCCGTCATCGGGCAAGCCAGGACCAGCAGTGACGCGATTCCGGCCAGGCTGGTGACAAATTTTGGGTCGGACACGGTTCGAGAAGTCATGCGCAACGGTTTATCCGCGCGCAGAGGCAAAGTTAAGCCTTCAGCCGCGCTTGCCCGCAATCCGTGCGATTTCCGCCTTCACCAGTTCCTCCACCATTGGCGGCAGGTTCTCATCGAGCCACTTCGCCAGCATCGGCCGCAACAATTCGCGGGTCAGCTGTTCGAGCGAGGTCTCGCCAGAGCGCACGATGCGGGGCTGGGCTCCCGGCTGAGATAGCATCGCCAGCGCGGCGAGATTTTCGCGCATGGCAGAGCGCGTGGTTTCACCGGTCAGCGGTTCGTTATCGTCGATATCGCGATCGTGCTGCGCGGCGGCTTCGTCCTCTTCGGACCAGTTTTCATCGTGTTCCATGGCTGTCATGTCGTCCTCGGCAAAGGCAATCATCGCATCGGGCGCGAGTTCGAGGACTTCATCTGCCTCGTCTTCACCCACCTGTTCGACGGGTTCCTCAGCCGGAAGATTGCGCAGCATTGCGGCAGGACGACGCGCGTCCATCTCGACGCCGTCGCGCGAGATCACTTTCTTGATCGATTGCAGGATTTCTTCGACCGATGGTTCACCCGGCTGATGCATACTCCGCCCCCGAAATTGATGATCTGTTGCAATCACCTTACTGTGATTCGCGTTTGGTTAATACCCGCTTTTGTCCGGAGCTTCATCCGTAGCCGGAATATCGGCCGTGGCGGGCGGGATATCGGCGGTGCCCTTGGTCTGCGTGGTCGGGTTCGAGTCGTGGCTCCAGTCGAACCACTTGCCCTTCACCCGATCGTAATTTGTCATCGGGTCGTAGAGCAGCCCGTCCCCTTCCAGCCCGAGATCGCGCGCCTCGGCCTTGCCCATCGCCGCAAGCAGGGTGAATGCGGCGACATAGGCGTTGCGCCTCGCGGTCACCAATTGGACCTTGGCGTTGACCAGTTCCTGTTCGGCGTTGAGCACGTCGAGGACGGTGCGGTTGCCGATCGAGTTTTCCGCCCGCACACCTTCGAGGCTGAGCGAAGCGGAATCGACCGCACTCTTCGAACTGGCGATCACGGCGTTGGCCGCCTGCCAACTCGACCAAGCGGAACGAACCTGTGCAACCACGCTTCTTTCGGCGGCGACGACCTGTTCGAGCGCGGCAGAAGAGCGCGCTTGTGCCTGACGCTCGCGCGCTGCGGGCAAACCGCCCTGAAACAGCGGAACGCTCAGCTGCACGCCGACCTGAACGGCGGAGCTTGTCTGCGGTAGCGCGACATCGCCCAGACCTCCGGTGGTGAGCGAGCCGAGATAATTGTTGTACGTGCCACCGGTGATCACCGAGACTTGCGGCAGGCGCCCCGCTCCAGCGGCTTTAACATCGTAACCGGCGGCCTTGGCCGACTTGCGCGCCGCCAGAAGGTCGGGATTGCTGTCCAGCGCTGTCGCCAGAGCATCCTCGACACTATCGGGCAGGCCCGGCAGTGGCGGTGGTGGCTGCAGGTCATGCGGTGCCGAGCCAGTCAGGCGGGTATAGGTTTCGCGCGCGGCGATGAGATTCGATTGCGCGGTGCTCAGGTCGCTCTGTGCCACTGCCAGCCGCGATTGCGACTGCGCGACATCGGTACGAGTCAGGTCGCCGATTTGGAACCGATCGCTGGTGGCGTTAAGATTGACGTTCAGGACGTCGACCTGGTTCTTCTGCAAGCCCACGATCGCTTCGTTGCGCAGCACATCCATATAAGCTGCAACGACCTGGCTGAAGATCGAGCTTTCGGTGGCGCGCAGGTTGGCCTGTCCTGCCATCACGCGCTCTTCCGCGCCGTGCACACCGTTTCGGACCGCGCCGCCCGAATAGATCGGCACCGACAGATTGGCCTGTGCATTCACCGCGCGATCGGGACTGATGTAGGAATCCGAGCTTTTCTTGACGAACTCGAGGAATTGACCGTTGACGTTCAGGCTCGGTCGACCGGCAGCCTTGGCGATCGGTACGCCTTCGTCTGTCGCGCGCTGGTCGGCGCGTGCGGCGGCGAGGGTTGGATTGTTGCCGTAAGCTTCGGTCAAGGCCTGTTGCAGCGTATCCGCCTGTGCAGGCACGGCGAGAAGCGCGGCGATCGACGCCGAAGCGGCCAGCCCGATCCCCCTCCCCGGTCGCATCAGAAGCTCCAGGTGCTTGCCCGGTCGAAGGCCGCCATACGCGGCACTCCGACTTCGGCCAGAGGAACCAGCGCCAGCCCGCCGCCGACCTTGCGGCCCGCAGCAAGTCGCGTCACGCCGCGTTCGACGAGACCCGTCACGACCCGTGTGCCATCGACCAGCTTTGCGACAAGCGCGTCGGGCAGTTGTTCGATGGCGCCGTCGATCAGCAACAGGGTTGGCTTGTCCTTGCCGAGTTTGCCGTCAACGGCGGCTTGCGGATCAATTGTGGTGAGCGAGGCCACCAACGGTTCGAGCAGGGCGGGTAGATAGCCGCTACCGCCATCGACCACTATCGCTTGATCACTTAATTGCGGATTGGCTTCCGCCAACATCATACCATGAAAGACCGGCGCAGGCAGGAAACCGCCATCGGGTAAGCGCACCGCGCGGTCCATATAGGCGGCGGCGCGCTGCGCTTCGGGTACGAAATTCTCGCGCTTCACTTCTGACATACGCTTGAGCACGAAAGGTTCGTTCACGCCGCTGGTGCGCAACTGGCTATCGATCATCGCGCGCCGCGCATCGTCGAATCGGGTGTGGATCTGGGTGGCCATGGTTCTCGTCGTCTCCGGACCGGTTGTGGGCCCGCGGGGGTGTTTTATAACCTTAATACAGGGCGTCAACCCTGTCGCGCTTGCCCGGGATACATTCGCGCGCGGTGCATTAAGGCGAATAGACCTTGCGGCCAAGCGCTTTGACGCTAGCGGGGCGGGGCGACTATGTCGCGTAGGCGTTCGACCGGCAGGAGGCATGAATCGATGAGCGACATTTCGATACCCGATCAGGTGATTATTCGCGAAGAGGACCTGATCGACAGCGTCGCCGACGCATTGCAGTTTATCTCCTACTATCACCCGATGGACTACATTCGCGCGCTCGGTGCTGCCTATGAGGCGGAACAGGGGCCAGCCGCCAAGGACGCAATCGCGCAGATTCTGACCAACAGCCGGATGTGTGCGGAAGGCCACCGTCCGATCTGCCAGGACACTGGTATCGTCAACGTGTTCGTCAAATGGGGGCAGGACTGCCGACTCGCCTCGCAGCGTAGCCTCCAGGATGTTGTCGATGAGGGCGTTCGCCGCGCTTACACGAACGCCGACAACAAGCTGCGCGCCTCGATCCTCGCCGATCCGGCCTTCACCCGCCGCAACACTCGCGACAACACCCCTTGCGTGCTCTCGGTCGAGATGGTGCCGGGCAACACGGTTTCCATCGATGTCGCGGCCAAGGGTGGCGGCAGCGAGAACAAGGCCAAGTTCAAGATGATGAACCCGTCGGACAATATCGTCCAATGGGTGCTCGATCAGATTCCCTCGATGGGGGCAGGCTGGTGCCCGCCGGGAATGCTGGGTATCGGCATTGGCGGAACGGCGGAACATTGCGTCAAGCTCGCCAAGCAGAGCCTGATGGACCCGATCGACATGGCGCAACTCAAGCAGCGTGGCCCGCAGAACGATATCGAGAAGCTGCGGATCGAGATTTTCGATGCGGTCAATGCGCAGGGCGTCGGCGCACAGGGCCTTGGCGGCCTTTCCACTGTGCTCGATGTGAAGATCTATGACTGGCCCTGCCATGCCGCGGGCAAGCCGGTGGCGATGATCCCCAATTGCGCCGCGACGCGCCACGCGCATTTCACGCTCGACGGATCGGGGCCGAGCTATCTCGAGCAGCCCGACCTCGATCAATGGCCCGATGTGCACTGGCAGCCCGATGCCGCCGCCAAGCGAGTCGATCTCGACAATCTCACGCCCGAGATCGTCGCGAGTTGGGAGCATGGCGACCGGCTGCTGCTTTCGGGCAAGATGCTGACCGGGCGCGATGCCGCACACAAGCGGATCCGGGACATGCTTGCGCGGGGCGAGGATCTGCCGGTCGATTTCCGGGGCCGCGCGATCTACTATGTCGGCCCGGTCGATCCGGTGCTGGGCGAAGTCGTCGGCCCGGCCGGCCCGACCACCGCGACGCGGATGGACAGCTTCACCGAGATGATGCTCGACCTGGGACTGCTGGCAATGATCGGCAAGGCCGAGCGCGGCTCTGATGCGGTGGACGTCATCAGCCGCTTCAAGGTCGCCTACCTTATGGCGACCGGCGGCGCGGCCTATCTCGTCGCACGGGCGATCAAGGCAGCAAAGGTTGTCGCGTTCGATGATCTGGGCATGGAAGCGATCTACGAATTCACGGTCGAGAACATGCCGGTGACGGTGGCGGTCGATGCGGCGGGCAACAACGTCCATACGCTCGCCCCGGCGCAGTGGAAGCGCCGTATTGCCGAAGAGCATCTGCTCGCCGACTGACACCGCTCGACGAATGACGCGCGCCGTCCGACGAGGAAGCTGGCCCTTTTGTCTCACGAGCGGCTAGGATCGCATGATGAATGCTGTCGAAGCCAAAGGCGCGCGACCGGACGCCACAGTCACCTTCCGGCTGGTGATTCTGTCGATCGCCGCGCTGTGGTTGTGCTATTTCGGGCTGACCACAGTTCGCGGGCTGATCTCAGGTTTCGGCTATCAAGGCGAGATGTTGTGGCGGCGCGGCATAGTCACCCTCGTCGGCATGGGCATGACACTGCTGGTCTGGCTGATATTGCGGCTGTTCGACAAGCGTCCGCTGTGGGTCAAGAGCGGCATTGCCATCCTGATCGCCATGCCTGCCTCGATCCCGATTGCACAGACCAACGAATGGATATTCAAGCCGGTTGCGCAGGCCGAGGAGAAGCGCGCCGCAGAGAAGCAGGGCTTCAACATCAGGCGGGACGATGCGGGCAATCTGCTGGTCGATGTTCCTGCCGCAAGGCTTGAGAATCTCGATGGTACGATCAAGACGCGCAATGGAGGCCGCGTGGCGGCAACCATCAGGCTGGAGGACAAGCCGACCGAAGCCGATCGCTGGAAGATGATTCTCGATGTGGCGCTGGGTCGCTATTTTCTCCTGCTGGCATGGGCTTCGTTGTATTTTGCTATGTTGGCGGGTGCACAGGCGCAGGAGGCCCAACGGCGAGAAGACCGGTTTCGCAACGCCGCCAAGGCGGCGGAACTGCGCTCGCTGCGTTACCAGGTCAATCCGCATTTCCTGTTCAACGCGCTCAACTCCCTGTCGGCGCTGGTAATGACGGATAAAGGCGACAAGGCAGAGGAAATGATTCAGACGCTGTCGCGCTTCTATCGCCATAGTCTGTCGGACGATCCGACCTCGGACGTGACCTTGGACGATGAATTCGATCTCCAGCGCGAATATCTCGCGATTGAGCAGCTGCGCTTCCCACGCCGGCTGCGTACGCACTTCGATCTTCCACGTGAGCTCGAAGGGTGCCGCGTTCCGGGTATGATTTTACAACCATTGGTAGAAAACTCGGTCAAATATGGTGTTTCGGCTAGCAATCGGCCGGTCACAATCGCCCTTTCCGCAAGGGAGGAATACGGTCGGTTAGTCATAACCGTGTCCGACGACGGTCCGGGCTCGGCACCGCCTGTCGGAGGTCTTGGGATTGGGCTCGGCAATGTGCGCGATCGACTGCAGGCGGCGTTTGGCGATGCGGCGAGCGTAACTTCGGGCCCGGCGCTGGGTGGCTACGAAACAGAGCTGAGGATACCGTTGGTGCGGCATGGTTGAACACGAAGGCGAACACCTCAAGACCTTGATCGTCGACGACGAACCGCTCGCGATCGAGCGGATGCAGGTGGTGTGTGCGAAACTCGACGACGTACGGGTTGTGGGCACGGCCAGCGATGGCGCCGCGGCACTGCGGCTGGTCGGGGCGCTGAAGCCCGATCTGTTGCTGCTCGATCTGACGATGCCCGAAGTGGATGGTCTGTCGGTCGCGCGCCAGTTGGCGGGTAAGGAGCACAAGCCCGCGGTGATCTTCGTTACCGCGCATGACAATCACGCGGTTGAGGCTTTCGATCTCGATGCAGTCGACTATGTCCTCAAGCCGGTCGAACGCAAACGGCTGGAGCGGGCGATTGCGCGTGCCTTGTCGCGTCGCAACGGGGCGCGCTCGGGTGGCGAGAGCAAATGGCTCGAGGAATTGTGGATACCGCATCGCTCGGAACTGATCCGTATTGCGGTAGCGGAAGTGGGCCAGATCGACGCTGAGCGCGATTATGTGCGGCTCCATGTCGGAACGGGCGAGGAGGTGCGCAGCTACCTGTTGCTGCAGACGATCGCCGGATTGGAAGAGCGGCTCGATCCCTCACAATTCATCCGAATCCACCGTTCGACCATTTTGCGCAGGGACCGGATCATCGGGCTTCGTCATGATGGGTTGGGTGTGTGGTCGGTCGAACTGGCCGATGGTGCCATGCTGCGGATCGGCCGGACTTATCTGCCAAAGGTAAAGGCGATGGCCGGTCGCTGAGGGCCATATGCAGTAAGAACATCGGCCCGGCCCGCCGGGTTAAGGCGGACCGAGACGTAGCCGCAATCGATCAATTGCCGTTCCTGGCGACGCGTATGGCCCGTGAAGCCTGATTGTCCTTGGCTATCGCGATCTCACGCTTGGCAGAATTCATGGCTTTATCGTAGCATTCAAGCGAATGTTGCGAACGAATTCGCGTCCCGGTGCGGATGTCGTTTACACCGCAAACCTCCAGGGCGGCATTGTGAACGCGTCTTTCGAGCGCTTTCATTCCGCGCTTTGACAGCAGGTTGAGATCGTCGTGTCGCACCGTGATCTGGTACATGCCTTCCGTGTTGACTTCCGCCTGCGCGGGGATGGCCGTGGCTGCAAGGGCGCCGACGATGATGCAGGTAAGGGTCGTCTTCATATCCGTTCTCCTCTGGTTGCAGGCCGGAACGAAGCCGCTTGGGGGACTCGGTCGATCCCGGCCTGCATGTGGGAGAATGGGACCTGTGCCCGCGTCGATCATGTCGCATTCGATGAGTGATGCAGGCTTTTGACGACCGCCTTTAATGTAACGACGAACAGCCGTGCCCGCTCCACCGATGACATTTGTAATCGAATTGTTGCATTTGCCCTTGTGCCTGAGCGAAGGGGCTTGTGGGAACCAGCAGGGGCGTGAGCGGCTTGAATGCTCATGGAGACATTCACGCGCGCATGGCTGATTGCGAACGAGGCCAGTGGGAGCAATTCTCCCAGTGCACTCGACGATCTGCGTAGTTGTTTCGCTGAGCATGCCATCACAGTGGATCGCACGATCTGTTTTCCTGACGAAGACCTGCCCGCTCCGGAGGACTTGGTCGGGGCTGATATCGGCTTGCTGGTCGTCTATACCGGCGACGGCACTATCAACGCCGCGTTGAGCGGTCTTGCAGGATGGCCGGGCGCTGTTCTGGTGCTGCCCGGTGGGACCATGAACCTACTCAGCCAGCGCCTCCACGGTGCTTACGGTTATCGCGAGATTATTGGCCTGGTCGCATCGCGCGGGGCGCGACGCTGTCGTGTTACCGTACTGCAGTGCGAAGCGGGGTGCGCCTATGCCGATTGCTTGATTGGTCCCGGCACGCAATGGGCCGATGTTCGCGAGGCGATGCGCGAATTCAATGTGGTCGATATGGCAAGCAGCGCTGCAGAAGCTTTCAGCCAGTCCACCGGCGGAGTGACCGTATGGGTAGACCAGCCGGAACTGGGCAGGCGGCAAGGCTATCCCTTGATCGAGATCACGCCGGGCGAACACGGGTTGCGGCTGAATGCCTACCATGCCCAGTCCCTTGGCGAGATGGCGCAGCAAGGCTGGGCGCTGCTGCGCCGTCGATTTCGCGAGGGCCCACATGAGCGGCTGGGTATCGTCGATGAGGTGACGGTGGCATCGTCCAATGGTGCGCCACTCGATGTGTTGCTCGACGGAGAACCTGCGACTCTCGATCAGCGGGCGAGTTTCACGCTGGCGACAAGCGAATGCGATCTGCTAGCAACCCATCATGGCTGACGCGAAGCGCTTGATCTTTCATCTTTCGGACATTCACTTCGGACTCGAGAACAACCGTGCGCTCGATTGGGTGCAGCGTGAGATTACCCGGCTCAGGCCCGATGCCGTGGCGATTACCGGCGATCTTACGATGCGGGCCCGTTCAAGGGAATTCGCTGCCGCAACGCGCTGGATCAATGCGCTCGAAGCACCGGTGACTGTCGATGTCGGCAACCATGACTTGCCCTATTTCAACCCAATTGAGCGTTTTCTGAATCCCTATCGCCGGTTCCATGGCATGGCGGAAAAAGTCGAGCGGGAAATCGATCTGCCCGGTCTCGCGATCATACCCTTACGCACCACTGCGCGTGCCCAACCGCGATTCAACTGGTCGAAAGGATGGGTCTCAAGCGCTGCGCTGGAGAAATGCCTTTCGGCAATCGATCGACTGGCGCCCGGAACGCAGGCACTGGTCACCGTGCACCATCCCTTGCGTGAAGTGGGTACAGCGGGAACGGCGCTTACGAGGCATGGCAGCAAGGCGCTGGCCGAACTGGCCAAACGCCCCGTTGCGGCAGTGCTCTCAGGTCATGTTCACGACCCGTTCGATATTCTCGAGGACACATCGCATGGCGCGGTGCGCATGATCGGAGCGGGAACGCTTTCGCAGCGCACCCGCTCGACGCCCCCGAGTTTCAACGAGATCACCTGGGATGGGAACAGGCTGACGGTGAAAGTCCGCAGCCTCGCCGAGGTGCCGACCCGCGACATGCTGATCGACGATGTGCCGGAAGACGCGACACCGCCTCGGCAGCCCGGCGAACCGGTGGCCCCGGTCAATCAGGTTCCGCGCACAGACCCGCCGGTTCGCTAACCGCTCAGGGTTTTGCCGAGGCGAGCCGGGGAGGGCAACTCCAGCTGTCCTGGGCTTCGGCGATCAGACGTGCGCGACCCTGCCGCAGATCCGCGTCACCACGCGTTTCCGGCTGCGGCCCCTTGCCGAGCCCCCGCCACAAGGCTGCGTTGAAGGCGTGGGTGTCGAGCTGGTCTTCCTTGCTGAAGTCCTGCCCTTTCATCGCCTCCGCCCACCATGCTGAATCGCGTCGGCTGCATGAAGGTGTGTCGGGCAATGCAAACCGTTCCGCCGGGATCGGCAGCTTGGTCGAACGGAGGACCGGGGCGGCGACAGCGCGATAGGTCCATGTCTTCTGCGCCGGATCGAACAGATCGGCCATGGGAGCGGCAAGCCCGTCGTTGAGCCCGAGGGGTTTCAATCCCAGAATGTCCTCGATCGTGCGCAGCACATTGACCGTGGTGTAGCGGGTCGAGACCAACGTATGGTGTTTGACGTAAGGGCCGACCACGAAGGCCACGCTGCGCCGCGCGCTGACATGGTCGGCACCGTTCTGGGCATCGTCCTCGATCACGAACACCAGTGTCGATCCGGCGGCCTTGCCGTGAGCAACGGTTTCCATCACACGGCCGAGCGAATAATCGTTGTCGGCCATCTCGGTTTCGACCGTGTTCACGCCGTCGATCGCATCCTTGAAATCGCCGAAATGGTCATGGCTCAGCCGCAGCAAGGTGAGCGCGGGCAGGGTGCCGGACTGGTCCATTTCACGATATTCGCGCTGCCATTCGAGCATTCGCCAATAGTCGGGCAGCTTCTGGTCGAATCCGGCGAAATAGGGATCGCTGCGGCTGGCGAGCAACTTGTCACCGGGTGTGTAGATTTTGTGCTTGTCGGCAAACGGATGACGGATCGGCGGAACGTAGCCCGGCTTGCCCTTGTCGTAGATGCTCGCGTCGGAGAAGCCATAATTGCGCACGCTGAGGCCGGCGCGGATGGCAGCGTCCCAGATATAGCCCTGGTTTTCAAACGCGTCGTCGTCCGCGTCGGGTGCAGTGACCAGACGTGGACCGGGTAGCAGGTCGGGATCGGTCGAGAGCGCCGGGTTGGTCTTGTGGCGGTCGGTCATGCTCTGCTGGGTGTAGATGTAGCGGTCGGCCTCTTCGCTTTCATAGGCGAGCCCACGTTGCGCGTAATTCACCGGCGCGGTCTTCTCCAGCACATCGGTTGCGCGCGCTGCTGTCGACCAGCTCCAGCCGGTGCTCGACTGCTCCCCGCTGTCGTAGAAATTGTCGAGCGTGACAAATTGCTGCGCCAGTCGGTGATGGTTAGGCGACAGCGCCTTTCCGAGGATCGCCAGCTTTGGATCGCCATTACCGATCGGCAAGTCGCCCAACACCTGATCGTAAGTGCGGTTCTCTTTTATGATAAAGATCACATGCTTGATATGCTTGCGGATCGCGGCGATTTTCGCGATCGCCGCATCGCGTTGCCGGGTTTTGTCGAGCCCGATATTGCGCCCGACCTGCAAGGATGTCTGCGCCAGCTCAGCCTGATCGGGCAGCGGAAATTGCAACAGACCGGCCTTTTCGAGCTGGTAGATATATTGGTTCGCAGGGCCGCAGGCGTCGGGCTGGCTGCGATAGACCGCCAGCGCGGGAACGCAACCGATCGGATTGGGCCCCGGAGGGCTCTTGCGGTTGGCGACGAGTATGCGGTTGCTGCCCGGCTCCACAGCCACCGCAGAGGGGTACCAGCCGGTCGGCACCAAGGCCTGCACTCTGCCGCCATGCTCGCCCGGCGCGACGAAGGCGAGTGCGTTGATTCCGCCCAGAGTCACCAGCACTCGCCCGTCGGGCAATTGCGCGAGAGAGTTGGGGTTAAGACCCTTGCCGAGCGTTTCGCCGCCCAGTTCTTCGGGCAAGGCAAGGCGTGGCTCCTCGACCATAGCGCCGGTCGCTGCGTCGAGGATCGCAAGCCGGTCGGCATTGTCCTCGGTTGCAAACAGGCGTTTGCCTTCTCGTCCCAGCATCAAGGCGGTCGGTTCGCCGATAGTTTTCGTTCTTCCAGCAACATGGACGGCATCGCCCGTGACATGCAGCGCAACGATCTCGCGGTCGCGCGGCGAGCTGACGTAGGCGCGGGTTGCAGACACCCACGTTACGGCAAATGGATATTCGCCGCCCGCTACACCGCTGTTGGCGGGATCGATCTTGCCCGGCCGCAGATCCTGCTCAGCGACGACCTTGCGTGTAGCCAGATCGACTAGGCTCACCGAATCATTGTAGTAATTGGCGACCAGCGCATGGCTTCCGTCAGGACTCAACGCCACACCCGCAGCTTGCGGTTCGACCCCCGCACCCAGCCCCGCCTTGTGGCCGAGTGGGATCGCGCCGTCAGAGCCGTAATGGCCATCCTTGCGGGAGAACAGATAGAGCTTGTCGTCCGCGCCGCCCCCGACGACGAAGCCTGTGCCATCGGGTAACCATGCGATGCCGCCGAAGCTGTTCGGGACAGGAACGGTTTCGCGCCAATGCGCACCCGTTTTGTCGAGATCGTACACGAAGATCGATTGCAGCGACTGGGCAATCGCGATCTTGCCGTTCGGCCCGACATTGCGATTGAACCCGCTGGTGAGGATGAGGAGTTCCTTGCCGTCAGGGCTTACCGTCATCGCTGCAGCACCATCGGCGACCGTGTCGGGCATTGGCCCGATATGCATCACGAGCGGTTCGAAGCGTGCCTCTGGTGCGGCTGTTGGGGTGAGCGTCTGCCCGGTCGGCAGATGTTGCACCTGCGTATTCGTGGGCGCTTTGGCGGAAGCGGGAACTGCCATGAAGCAGCCGAGCGTGGTGGCGATTGCCAACATCGAAACGGGAAGCAGGCGCATGCGATCCTCTCTGTCGTTTTGCTCGCTATAGCCGACTATGTGTCGCTTGCATGACGAATTCGAGAAACGGATGCACAATCAGGTGTCCGAATACAAAAAGGGCGGCCTCTCGCGAGGCCGCCCTTCCTCGGTGATCCGTAAGATCGTGTGAGAAGCGGTTTAGCGCTTCGAGAACTGGAAGCTTCGGCGAGCCTTGGCGCGGCCGTACTTCTTGCGCTCCACCACGCGGCTGTCGCGGGTGAGGAAGCCGGCGGCCTTGACCGTCGAACGCAGCGCGGGTTCGTACTTAGCGAGTGCCTGGCTGATGCCGTGCTTCACAGCGCCTGCTTGGCCCGAAAGCCCGCCGCCCTTGACGGTGGCGACGACGTCGTATTGGCCCTGACGCTCGGTGATCGAGAACGGCTGGTCGATGACGAGGCGCAGAGTCGGACGCGCGAAATAGACTTCCTGATCCTTGCCATTGACGATGACCTTGCCGCTGCCGGGCTTCAGCCAGACGCGCGCGGTGGCGTCCTTGCGGCGGCCGGTGGCATAGGCACGACCCTGCGCGTCGAGTTCCTGCTCGCGCAGGGGAACGTCGGCAGTGCGGGCGATTTCCGCAGCGTCGCCCTCAGGCGCGTCGGCGGCAATGTCCTTCAGATCGGCGAGATCGGTGACGGTGTTGTTGGTATCGGCCATTATGCAGCAGCCTTGTTCTTGCGGTTCATCGCGGCAACGTCGAGCACTTCGGGCTTCTGCCCATCATGCGGATGTTCGGTGCCGGCATAGAGGTGGAGCGCCTTCATCTGCGCACGGCCAAGGGGCCCGCGCGGAATCATGCGTTCGACTGCCTTTTCCAGCACACGCTCGGGGAAACGGCCTTCGAGGATCTTCGCAGGCGAAGTTTCCTTGATCCCGCCCGGGTGGCCGGTGTGCTTGTAATACCGCTTGTCGCCCAGCTTCTTGCCGGTGAAGCGAACCTTGTCGGCGTTGATGATGACGACATGGTCGCCGCAATCGACATGTGGGGTGTAGCTCGGCTTATGCTTGCCGCGCAGGATGTTGGCTGTGATCGCGGCGAGGCGGCCGACGACCAGACCCTCGGCATCGATGATATGCCATTTCTTTTCGACTTCGGACGGCTTGACCGACCGGGTCACCTTGCTGAGCGCCTTCATGGCTGTTGGTATCCGTTCAATGAGTGATCACAAGATCGAATGTTCGTGCCGACGAACCAATGGGCGTACCGTCGGACGCGAATCGCGGATTATGGCCGTGGCCGAAGCCCGCGAAGCGGGGCGCAAATGCGGACGAATCCGGAAAATGTCAAGTGTTTCTGCGGTTCACAGGGGAGGTAAAATAATACCTCTCTATTTTGGGCCTATTGCACGGGAGCGAGTGTCCAGGTTTCGCTCGATACGCGTTTCTCGTTGCCTATCCCGGTGACGATGAGCCGTTCGCTGTGCGCCAGCAAGGGTGAGTGCTTGCGAGTCCTGGCATCGTGGAACACCGCAATCGTTCCGGTTTCTCCGTTAGCGAGCGGCATCGACTGGTCGTGCTTGCTGGTGCCGGGGGTGGGGAAGAACAGGTCGATGGGAATTCGACTGACCTGTTCCGCCGACATGCGATTCACGCTCAGGAGAAAGCTGCGATGATCGATATAGCTTTGGCCCTTGTCGCCGCGTTCCTTCAATTCCTGAAGGGCGGTATCCACCGCCTTCGCAACGGCCTGAGGATTGCTCGATTCCGTAATGTTCGTGATCAGGCCTGTCCGACCAAGTTCAATGGGAAACATATCGCTGGCGTCGCGCTTACGCTCGATGTCGGCGAGTGCCGCAAGTTTGGGAGGTGCATCCACAGTGGCGGAAATCTGGTGCCCGGTAACAGTGATACCCGTTGTCGCCGGAGTGAAATGAATCAACCAGCGACGTGTAACGATGATTTTTGCGCTCTTGCCCAGCCCACGATCGACGATGCGGGTCAGAATCCAATCGCCATGCGGGGCGGTTACCGTTTGCCGCTCGGCCGTAGCAAGCGCGGGACAATTGGCGCTGAAACACAGCACCACTGCGAAGAGAGTAAGAAATCCGATCACATTCCTGCGATCGATCGTTAGAAATGCCATTGTTTTCTGCTGCGCCCCCACGGCCTTCATACCGTTCGATATCAGTCTCATAACCGCAATGGTGAAAATGACAAAGAGGCCGCCCGCGCTATCACCCAACTTAGGCCGGGCGCCGCCCGAGGACATGTGCGCCCCATGCAAATGCCACCACCACTAGCGCACCGACCAACTGGTGTGAGGCGGCCAGCCATAGCGGCACGTCGAACAGGATGACCGCAATGCCGAGAAGGATTTGTGTACCGAAAGCGATGTGGATTGCGATTGAGGCCGATCGATCCAGCGGACGCACGCGGCGGGCGAACAGCACCAAGGCAATGACAACCGCCCATGCCCACCACCGGTGTTCGAAGTGGATCAGGAACGGATCGTGCGTCATGGCGTGGAACAATCCCTTCGAATTGTCGAACTGCGGTACGAAGCGCCCCTGCATAAGCGGCCAGCTATCCGATGCGTGCCCCGCATTGAGCCCGGCGACCCACGCACCCAGCATCAGCTGGATCGCCAGCACCGGCACAGTCAGAGTGGCAGGCAGCGTCCAACGTGCAGGCCGGGTCCGTCCGATTCGCGCCAATCGCCTGAGATCGAGAGCGGTCCAGACAAGGCCGCCCAGAGTAAACAGGGCGGTCAGCAAGTGGATCGACAGCCAAAAATGGCTCACAGCAATGCGATTGCCATGCAGCCCGCTTCGCACCATGTACCAGCCGAACACGCCTTGCAGCCCCCCGAGTGCGAGCAGTGCCAGCAGTCGCGGCTTGTATCCTGTCGGAATTGCATCACGCCACCAGAACCACGCCAGCGGGAGCGCGAAGACCAGCCCGATCAATCGACCGAGCAGCCGATGCGACCATTCCCAGAAAAAGATGAACTGGAATCCTGCCAGGTCCATTCCGGCCGGGCCTGCCAGGTTTCGGTATTGTGGAGTCGCCTGGTAAAGTGCGAACTCATGCTCCCATTGGGAATGTGTCAGGGGTGGCAGGACGCCTGTGATGGGTTGCCATTGTGTGATCGATAGGCCGCTTTCGGTGAGCCGGGTGATCCCTCCGACCACCACCATGGCAATAACCATGGCAGCGATAATTTGGAGCCAAATAGCAATCGCAGCAGGCCGGGTGCGGGAAAGGTGCGGAGCGTTGGCAGCAGAATCCATGGGCGCTGCTGTTAGGTCTGTAACCCCGACCAGGGCAAGCGGCTTCGACACGAAATTCTTTTTTGGCTGTGACCCCTTGCTCAATGTTACAACATATCATATGTGGCCGCTACCATGTTCGAGCAGTTCCTCGCCCCGATTCGCCACCGGCTCGACCGGCTAGGTATTGCCCTGTCCGGCTTGTGTGCCGTGCATTGCGTGGCCACGGTCGTGCTCGTCTCGGGCTTGGGCCTGAGTGGCGGCTTGCTCGCCTCGCCTGAAATCCATCGTGTCGGTTTGACGCTGGCGGTTATCATCGCTTCGGCCACGATCGGCTGGAGCGCTTTGCAGCATCGCGCCTTTGTGCCGCTCCTGGCGGCTCTTGTGGGCCTTTGTTTCATGGCCAGCGGGTTGTTCGTACCGCACGGCCCTATGGAAGCTGTGATGACGGTCATCGGAGTAGCTCTTGTGTCGACCGGTCACATACTCAACTTGCGCCGCTGCCATTGCTGACTATGTCGCGGGTGTCATGAGCACCCCGATCACAGTCACCATCAACGGTGAAAGCCGTCATACCACCGCAACCCGCCTTGGCGACCTGCTGCGCGAGCTGGAACTCGATCCTGCAAAGGTCGCGGTCGAGCGCAATGGCGTGATTGCTCCACGCTCGCAGCTTGGCGAACAGCCGGTGACTGGCGGTGACGTTCTGGAGATCGTTCATTTCGTTGGTGGGGGGGAAAGCGACACCGCGGATGGCTGGAGCGTTGCGGGCCACCATTTCCGCTCGCGCCTGATCGTGGGTACCGGCAAATACAAGGATTTCGAACAGAACGCCGCCGCCGTCGAGGCATCGGGTGCAGAGATCGTCACCGTAGCGGTGCGACGGGTCAACGTCAGCGATCCCAAGGCGCCGATGTTGACCGATTACATCGATCCCAGGAAAGTTACCTACCTGCCCAATACGGCGGGATGCTTCACTGCAGAGGATGCCATCCGCACGTTGCGTCTGGCGCGCGAAGCGGGTGGCTGGGAATTGGTCAAGCTGGAGGTATTGGGTGAGGCGCGCACACTCTACCCCGATATGCGCGAAACCCTGAAGGCAACTGAGATTCTCGCAAACGAAGGGTTCAAGCCGATGGTCTATTGCACCGACGACCCGATTGCGGCGAAGCAATTGGAGAGCGCGGGTGCCGTTGCGGTAATGCCCTTGGGGGCACCGATCGGTTCGGGTCTTGGCATACAGAATCGCGTTACGATTCGCCTGATCGTCGAAGGGGCGAGCGTTCCTGTGCTTGTCGATGCCGGTGTCGGCACTGCCAGCGATGCTGCGGTGGCGATGGAACTGGGGTGCGACGGTGTGTTGATGAACACCGCCATCGCCGAAGCGAAGGACCCGCTGCGTATGGCGCGAGCGATGAAACTCGCGGTCGAAGCGGGACGTGAAGCCTATCTCGCCGGGCGCATGGCGACACGGAAATACGCCGATCCGTCTAGCCCCCTTGCGGGCCTGATCTGAGCGCACACGACACGAATAATTAACCATTATCGGTGACTATACGACCTGCAAAAGGGAGGGCTTCATGGCCATTGCAGGGACGGCGTCGGTCACTATCGCCGAAATGCGTGAGTTCGCGAGTTTTACGGCGGCCGAGCAGCGCTACATTCGGCGTAGCCTCGACATCGGTCTGGCGCGCTGCGATGCGTTTCGCCTGTGGGGCCGCAGCCCGGAGGAATGCGCAGCGATCCGAGGGCAATATGTTGCCTATCAGGAACTGAAGTTGCTGCGTTACTCGATCCCCGGCGATCACAGCTTCGACGGGATCGAGCAGTTTCTCGGCAAGCTGGCGCGCGTCGCCGCCTACGATCTGTCGCAGGAGCGGATCGATTGCTTCGGCGCGTTCCGTTTTCTCTACGAACGCTTGCTTGGCGCGCGGGCACGTCCTTGGTTGCCGAGTGCGTTTTGCGCCGCCGCCGCGTTGCCGCAGATCGCTCCTTCACGGCGCAAGTTGCTGTTGCAATCGCTTAGTGAAGCGGCCGCTACCGCACCGGGCTGGTCAGACCGTGCGCCGGGATTCTTCCCCGAATACATCGATGAAGTCGCGGCCTGAGAACCGATTAACTAGCTTCGATAAAGTCCATCGAGGCGACTGCCATACACTTCGCGGATCTTGTGGCGCCTGATCTTCATCGACGGCGTCAGCTGTTCGTTTTCTATCGTGAAAGGTTCATCGGCAAAGGCGAAGCCGCGCAGTTTCTCGATAACCGATAGATCGGCATTTACTGAATCGATAGCCTCGCGAATCGCACTGCGGAAAGCGGGCAGGTCCTGCAAAGCTTTCAGGTCGAACTTCTCGCCATTTCCGCGTGCCCACTCCAGCGCCCATTCGGCGTCGGGTACGATCAGGCCGACGACATAGGGTCGCTTGTCGCCCGCGACCATGGCCTGGGCAATCTCGGGTCTTAGCGTCAACATCCCTTCCAGCTTTTGGGGTGCGATATTGTCGCCCTTGTCGTTGACGATCATGTCCTTCTTGCGGTCGGTGATGACGATCCGTCCGCGCTGGTCGATATGGCCGATATCGCCGGTATGCAGCCAACCGTCGCGGATCGTGCGCTCGGTTTCGGGCGCATTGTGCCAGTATCCGTGCATCACCAACTCGCCACGGCAGAGGATTTCGCCATCCTCCGCGATGCGGATCTCGACCCCGCGCATCGGCGGCCCGACCGATTCCATCGCGATTCCGGCGGCCGGACGATTACAACTGATGACCGGACCAGCCTCGGTCTGGCCATAGCCTTGCAGCATCGTCAGACCCATTGCCTCGAAGAAGATGCCGACTTCGGGATTGAGCGGTGCGCCGCCGGAAACCATCGCCTTGATCCGCCCGCCGAACCTCTGGCGGATTTTCGGTCTGAGCAGCTTCTCGACAACCAGGTCCCGCGCACGGTCGCCCAGCCTACGGCGTCCGTCCGCACGACGTCCCGCCACCGCCAGCGCGGTTTCCATCAGCTTGGCGGCGATACCGCCCTGCTTGCTAATCTGCTTCATGATTCGTGTGCGCAGCACTTCGAACAAGCGCGGCACCACCACCATGATTGTCGGGCGAGTTTCCTCGATATTGCTGGCGAGCTTTTCCAGGCCTTCGGCGTAGAAGATTTGCGCGCCGACCGATATCGGCAGGAATTGCCCGCCCGTATGCTCATAGGCGTGGCTCAGGGGCAGGAAGGAGAGGAAACGCTCATCGTGCTCGATGCCGAAATCCTCGATCAGGATCTCGGCTGCGCCCGCAACATTGCACAGGATCGCGCCGTGATGCTGGAGCACTCCGCGCGGCGCGCCACCGGTGCCGCTGGTGTATATGATGCAAGCGGTTGTCGCGCGTTCGATTGTCGCGATGCGCTGTTCGACCGCGCGGCGCGCTTCGGCGGCATCGCCTTCGAACATCGCGTCCCAGCTATGATGATGCAGCCCGCCCGACTGATAGGGGCGAAGTTGCTCGATCGGGATGAAATGTTCGGCGATCCCGGTGCGCATGATCGCCCGCAGCAATGGCTGGGCAAGCTTGTCGGTCGATACGATCACCGCCCGTGCGCCCGAATTGTCGAGAATATGGACGTGATCGCGCTCGGTATTGGTGACGTAGGCGGGCACGGTAACGAGTCCCGCAGCCATGATCGCCAGATCGGCAATGCACCATTCGGGCCGGTTTTCGCTGACCAATGCAACACGGTCGCCGTCCTTCAGCCCCAGCTTGCGCAGATTTTCCGCCAACAGGCAGACCTGACTTGCGGCCTCGTTCCAGCTGATTGTGCGCCATTCGCCTGCCTGCTTGTAGCCCAGGAAGGCTCGCTCGCCGCCTTCATCGGCGCGCTTGAGGAACAGCTCCACCAGATTGTTCGCGCTGTCGATATCGGTCAGCACCGTTTAGCTCTCCTCACGCTTGGCCGATTGATGCGGTTTTTTTAAGGAGGCTGGGTCTACGCCGGAGGTCGGACGGCGGCAAGCTCTGGCGGGTAGGCGGTTGTTTGCAAAGCTAACGCGTGCCGACCGCTTCGCTGATCGAAGAAAATCCATCACGATGCATCAATCGCTCGATTCCGCGCACGATTTTCCGCGCCAATCCCGGCCCTTCATAGACCAATGCGGAATAGAGCTGCACCAGGCTCGCTCCGGCGCGTATCCGTTCCCATGCGTCCTCGGCGCTGGCGATCCCACCTACGCCGATCAGCGGAATCGCGCCGCCAGTGGCCTTGCGGAAATCGCGCAGTCGCTCAAGCGCAAGAGGCCTCAGCGGGGCTCCGGACAGGCCGCCCGCTTCCTGTGCCATCGGACCAAGCTCTCCGGGCCGCGAGATGGTGGTGTTGCTGACGATCAGCGCGCCCAGTTTACGATCGATGGCAATCCGCGAAATGGCATCGATGGCTGGCTGATCGAGATCGGGCGCGACCTTGAGGAATACCGGGGGCCCTGCTTGTCCACGCGCTTCTAGCACGGCGTCGAGCAGTTCGGAGAGTGCGCTTTCTTCCTGCAATGCGCGCAGGCCCGGCGTGTTGGGGCTCGAGATATTGACTGCAAGATAATCCGCAAACGGGGCAACCGCGCGCGCCATCACCGCATAGTCGGCGATCCGGTCAGGTGAATCCTTGTTCGCTCCGATATTGATACCAAGGATACCGCGGCTCTTGCTGCGCTTCAGTGCCCGTCGTTCGAGCCGCGCGAGCGCCTTTTCGAGCCCATCGTTGTTGAAGCCCATGCGATTGATCACGGCGTTCGCATCGCTCAGGCGGAAAAGGCGCGGCTGAGGGTTGCCCGCCTGCGGCAATGGGGTGATCGAGCCGCATTCGACGAAACCGAAGCCGAGCCTTAACATCGCATCGGGAACTTCGGCGTTCTTGTCGAATCCAGCTGCAAGGCCAACCGGATTGTTAAACCGCAATCCTGCCAGATCAACCGCAAGTGGGTCATCCGGCTTCGACGAATAGGAAAAGGCAGGGATCGGCACGCTCCTGAGCATCGCTAGCGTCAGGCTATGCGCGCGCTCGGGCGGCAGTGCGAAGAGGGCAGGGCGCAGGAGGCGGAACAGCATCACTGTTGCCTATGGCGCGCACGGTAAGCGCTGTCGAGCCGGAGGCGCGGATTACTGTTAGGTGCCGTGTCTGAAGATGCGTCGGAACGGGACAAGGTCCAGCTTGTCGCTTGGATACAATCATCCTGAAGCGATTCGGTGTAACACACTTGTGCGACCCGAAGGGCTCGGCGCAAGATTGTGACGAGTTCCTCAACTTAAACGGGCGGTCCCTTCGTGGGGCCGCCCTTTTTTTCTTTATACTTAATGCGCCATGTGCGTATGGCGTGCGAAAAATTGAATCGGGTCGGCATTCTCGAAGAGTTTCGGTGCCTTAACCGCAATCGTGTTGGCGGCTGCAAACGCTGCCGGGAGCATGGCGGGTTTGGTGCGCGAATGTTGTGGGGCGAGACGACATGCCAGACGGTCGAACGCGCGTGGCGCGGACAATTGTGGATGAAGACGAATCGAATCCGGAGCTGACAGCGCTTTCGCTGTTCACGCTCGACTATATTTCCGCGCCCGATGAATTGACCGACTTCGTTACGACCTTCTACCATTTTCGTTGCGATGAGAGCCGGATACGCGACATCCAGCCGGCTGCGGTCGGTCACCTGATCGTGTTCTTGCGGGGCGAAGGTGTGATGCATTTCGCCGGCGGATACTCCGAACCCTCACACCGCGTGTCGGTGATGACGCCGGGACGCGCAGCCAGCCCGATCGAGATCGACGGTCCGTTTCATTGCGTGGGAGCCGCGCTCTCGCCCCTCGGCTGGGCGTCGCTCACGGGATTGCCAGCGGGCGCATCGGCGGATCATCTCATCGCCGCGCGCGACGTGTTCGGCCCGCAAATCGATACACTGGGTGACGCGATGATCGCCGACTATCGCGCGGGGCGGGCAGATGGCGAGGAATTGTGCGCAAGGCTGGCAAGTTTCGTTGCCAGCAAGCTTGCGCCAGTAAATCCCCGGCACGTCGCCCTGATGCGCGCGGTGTCCGAGTGGCTCAGCCAATCGCTCAGCCCGCCGGTCGAGGCGCTTTATGGGCTGAGCAATTACTCGCCGCGCCAGACGCAGCGTCTGGTCGAGCGCTATTTCGGTCTGCCGCCACGCGAATTGATGCGCAAATACCGCGCCTTGCGGGTGGTGGCGCTGCTCAACCAGCCAGAAGTCGACATGGAAACGATTTCGCTGCTGGAGGACCAGTTCTACGACCAGTCGCACATGATCCGCGAGATTCGCCAGTTTGCCGGGCGCACGCCCGGACGGCTGGTGGGCGGTGACGAATCGATCCTGTCCGCGCTGCTCGATCTCAGGAATTTCAGAGAGATAAAGCCCAAAGTCGCACCGCTGCCCGACGGTTTCGGTTCCGCGAACGACTCGCAATAAGCATTTGTGGTTGAAGTGGTTGTTAGCGGTGCATAGATGAAATCGGAACGAAGCAGTCCGATTAAACCATGCGCCTCTCCAACCTTGCCGATTACGCCGTCGTCACCATGAGTGCCGCCGCCCGCCATTGCGGTGGCGGACGGGTGAGCGCGACCGAGCTGGCGACGGAAACCGGACTGCCGGTGCCGACGGTCCAGCGGCTTGTGAGTCGGCTCACAGCGGCCGGGCTGCTGCGCTCGACGAGAGGGGCGGGCGGCGGATTGCAGCTGGCGCGTCCGGCTGCGGCGATCAGCCTGGCCGATATCGTCGAGGCGATGGAGGGGCCGATTGCGCTCACCACCTGTATCGAAGGCGACGATTGCAGCATCGACCACGATTGCCGCGTCAAGCCGCACTGGCCGCTGGTCAACCGCGTGCTGCGCGACGCGCTCGCCGGAATTTCACTGACCCAGCTCGCGCTCGAAGGAGAGCCGGCATGAGCGAGGATATCGACATCGACCACGCAATCGAAACCGATCGCGACGCGCGTGAAGCCGCAGCAAAGGCGGCCGACTATGAGTTCGGCTGGCACGCGGAGATCGACACCGAATTCGCGCCCAAGGGCCTGAGCGAAGACACGGTCCGCTTTATCAGCGCCAAGAAGGGCGAGCCGGAATGGATGCTCGAATGGCGGCTGAAGGCATTTCGCCTGTGGCAGACTATGGATGAGCCCGATTGGGCCAAGGTCGGCTATCCACCGATCGATTATCAGGACGCCTATTATTACGCAGCGCCCAAGAAGAAAGAACAGCTCGAATCGCTCGATGAGCTCGATCCCGATATCAAGTCGGTTTACGACAAGCTCGGCATACCGCTCGCTGAGCAGGAAGTGCTCGCCGGGGTCAAGGGCGCGCGCAAGGTTGCGGTCGACGCGGTGTTCGACAGCGTCAGCGTTGCCACCACCTTCCGCGAGGAGCTGAAGAAGGCCGGCGTCATCTTCCTGTCGATTTCGGAAGCGATCCGCGAGCACCCCGAGCTGGTCAAGAAATGGCTCGGGCGGGTGGTGCCGCAGCACGACAATTTCTTCGCGACCTTGAATTGCGCGGTCTTTTCCGACGGCACCTTCGTCTACATTCCCGAAGGCGTGCGCTGCCCGATGGAGCTGTCGACCTATTTTCGCATCAATGCCGAGAATACTGGCCAGTTCGAACGTACGCTCATCATCGCCGAAAAGGGCAGCTACGTCAGCTACCTCGAAGGCTGCACCGCGCCGATGCGCGACGAGAACCAGCTCCACGCCGCCGTGGTCGAACTGGTCGCGCTCGAAGACGCCGAGATTAAATATTCGACCGTCCAGAACTGGTATCCCGGCAACGCCGAGGGCAAGGGCGGGATCTACAATTTCGTCACCAAGCGCGGGCTGTGTCAGGGCGCGCGGTCCAAGATCAGCTGGACGCAGGTTGAAACCGGCAGCGCGGTGACGTGGAAATACCCCTCATGCGTGCTCAACGGCGAGGACAGCGTGGGCGAGTTCTACTCGGTCGCGGTGACCAACAATTTCCAGCAGGCCGACACCGGCACCAAGATGATCCACAACGGGCGGGGCTCGCGCTCGACGATCATCTCCAAGGGCATCAGCGCGGGCAAATCGAACAACACCTATCGCGGGCGCGTGGCGGTGGCCGCCAACGCCGACAATGTCCGCAATTTCACCCAATGCGACAGCCTGCTGCTCGGCGACCAATGCGGCGCGCATACCGTGCCCTATATCGAGGTCAGGAACCCGACCGCGCAGATCGAGCACGAGGCGACCACCAGCAAGATCAGCGACGACCAGCTGTTTTACGCGATGCAGCGCGGGCTCGACGCGGAATCTGCGGTGGCCCTGATCGTCAACGGCTTTGCGAAAGAGGTGCTGAAAGAGCTGCCGATGGAGTTCGCCGTCGAGGCGCAGAAGCTGCTGGCGATATCGCTTGAGGGGAGTGTGGGGTGATAACAGAGCGCACAGAGCGTCGGGTAATGCGTTCCGTTGGCTTCACGTTGATTGGCGCTTGCATGCTGGCGGCAGGCCTAATTCGCTCTTTCAATTTAGTGGGCGTCATTATCGGCGTTGTGTGGACGATTATTGGTGTGTCTGAGTCTATCAAAGTTATTTGGGGGTCGTCTCATTCTGACAACCTCTCGCCTTCAAAAGATGATGCGACTGGTGCGGGTCAATGACAGACCGTAAAACCCTGCAGCTCCGTGATCCGTCCGAGACCGACGCCGCACCCACGCTCAAGAAGCGGGGGCGTGGGTGGGAGATTTCGGACAAGCGGCTCGACGTGCTGCATGAGCGCGCGCGTGAGATGCGGCGCGATTCCAGCGAGGCGCACAAGGTCCTCGCCGCGCGTTTCGCCAAGGCCGATCTCGGACGCTACAAATTCACCCGCCACGCGGTGGTCGGCAGCGCGATCGTCGATTTCAACTGCCACAACCTCGGTATGGCCATCGCCATCGACGAAGAGGACGCGGACGAGAAGCTCGCCCGGCGCCGCGACAAGAGCCTCGAAAGCGTCGGCATTCGCGTGATGCGGATCAAGGCGAGCGATATTCTGAACGACATCGACGCTGTCCTCGCCCGCATTACCGCGGGTATGCGGATGCGCATCGGCGACAAGCAACAGGCGCGCGCCGAACACCGGCGCAACAGCGCACCCCGTCGGCCCGGTCCGGCGCGCGGCAACAGGAACGACAATGCTGAAAATCGATAATCTCCACGCCACTGTCGGCGAAACCGAAATCCTGCGCGGGCTCAGCCTCGAAGTGAACGCGGGCGAGATCCACGCGATCATGGGGCCGAACGGCGCGGGCAAGTCGACGCTTGCCTATGTGCTGGGCGGCCGCCCGGGGTATGAAGTGACCGCCGGTTCGGTCAGTTTCATGGGGCAGGACCTGCTCGCCATGGAGCCGCACGAGCGCGCCGCCGCCGGCCTGTTCCTCGGCTTCCAGTATCCGGTCGAGATTCCCGGCGTCTCCAACGTCCAGTTCCTGCGCGAAGCGGCCAATGCCCAGCGCAAGGGGCGCGGGGAAGAGCCGCTGTCCGGCGGAGAATTCCTGACGCTCGCCAAGGAGAAAGCCGCGCTGCTCAAGCTCGACATGGATATGCTCAAGCGCAACGTGAACGTCGGCTTTTCGGGCGGCGAGAAGAAGCGTGCCGAGATGGTCCAGATGGGCATTCTCGATCCAAAGCTGGCGGTACTCGACGAGACCGACAGCGGGCTCGACATCGATGCGCTCAAGACCGTGGGCGAGGGGATCAATGCGATCATGCGCAGCGCCGACAAGGGCGTGCTGCTGATCACCCATTACCAGCGGCTGCTCGACTATGTGAAGCCGGACTATGTTCACGTCCTGTCAAAGGGGCGGATCGTGAAGACGGGGGCAGCCGAACTCGCGCTCGAACTGGAGCGTGAGGGCTATGACGAGGTGATTGCCGCATGATGTTCTCCCTGTTCCTTGCCGCCGCCCTGCAGGCAGTAACCCCCACGCCGCCGCAGGTCGAAGGGCCGCTGGAAGGTCCGGTCGATACCGAGCAGCAAAGCGACAGCATCGATGATTCGCGCGCTGCTCCCACTTCTGCACCTGCTGACGAGGCGGATACGGCGGCCAGCGATCCCAAGGTTGCCAATCAGGAAATGCTGATCCGCAAATCGCTTGCCACGTGGCAGGGCGGGGCGGCCAAGAACGATGGCAAGGTCGGCTGCGTGACCAAGCAGACCACTGGCGACAAGCAGATCGACGCCATTCGCTGTGGTGCGATCGTGACCTGCTTCACGCCTGTCGCGCCCAAGCTGGACGCGCTCGAAGCGAACGATTCGCTGACTGACGAAGAGCGCCAGCGGCAGATGGCGGCGGTCTCGGAAACGACTGCGCCGTGCCTCAAGGCCTACACCGACAAGGCCATCGGAATATTGGCGAAGACGCGGGCGGGCGAATGAGTCAGGCAGCGCTCCTTCCTACCCGCCGCGACGAGGCGTGGCGCTATTCGGACACCGATGCGCTGGATACGCTGGCGCCCGGACGGCTGGACGCGTGGCGTACCATCGACGTCGGTGCCGGCGAGCGGCAAAGCGAAACTCTGGTGATCGACGGCACTGAACCGGTCGCGCTCGAACAGCTGCGTGTTAGTGTCGGCGAAGGCGCGCATTTTGCCTTGTTCGCTCTGGTAGTCGGAGGCGATCTCGGACGCGTGGAGATTGAAGTCAGCCTAGCCGAAGGCGCGCATTTCGAACTGGGCGGGGTGACGCTGGGTGGCGGTGAAACCACGCGCGAAATCGTGACCAAAGTCGATCACGGCCAGCCCGGTGCGACCAGCAATCAGGTGGTCCGCTCTGTCCATTGGGGCAAGTCGACAGGCAATTTCCTCGGTTCGATAGAGGTTGCGCGCCACGCACAGAAAACTGATGCCGCGCAAAGCTTCAAGGGGCTGCTGCTGGAACGCGGGGCGAGCGTCAATTCGGTCCCGCAGCTCGAAATCTTCGCCGACGATGTCAAATGCGCGCATGGTGCTGCGATCGGCCAGTTGGACGAACAGGCGGGCTTTTACATGGCCGCACGCGGTCTCCCGCCCGAAACGGCGCGACGACTGATGGTGCAGGCCTTCATTGGCGATGCTTTTGTCGCGATGGACGATGAGGACGCGCGCGAGGCGATGACGGAGCGAGCGTTGGAGCAGCTTGAGGAGCGGCTGTGACCACCGCCGACGTTCTCGACCGCCGCAGCGAGTTTCCCGGCCTGCTCACCGCCGATGGCCAGCCGTGGCACTATCTCGACACGGCTGCCACCGCGCAGAAGCCACGTGCGGTGATCGACGCGATGAGTCGCGCTCTGGGCCCGGACTACGCCACCGTGCATCGCGGAGTTTACGGACGCTCGGCACAGATGACGCTGGGCTATGAGGCGGCGCGGCGCCGGGTGGCCGACTTCATCGACGCGGCTTCGGAAAACGAGATCGTCTTCGTTCGCGGCGCGACCGAGGCGATCAATCTCGTCGCATCAAGCTGGGGCGGCGCGAATTTGCGCGCAGGCGACCGGATCATGCTCTCCACGCTGGAGCATCATTCGAACATCGTCCCCTGGCAGATGGTGGCCGAACGCACCGGCGCTGAAATCGACGTCTGCCCGCTCACCGAAGACGACCGGATCGATCTCGATGCGCTGGAGGCGATGCTGACAGATCGCCACAAGATCGTCGCTCTTGCGCATGTCTCGAACGTGCTCGGCAGCGTGCTCGATGCGCGCCGCGCCGCCGATCTGGCGCATTCGGTTGGCGCGAAAATCCTGCTCGACGGGTGCCAGGCCGCGCCGCGAATGGCACTGGACATGGCGGCGCTCGATTGCGATTTCTACGCCTTCTCCGGCCACAAGCTGTATGGCCCGACTGGCATTGGCGTGCTGTGGGCGCGTGAGGACATTCTCGATGCTATGCCGCCCTGGCAGGGCGGCGGGTCGATGATCGACAAGGTGACTTTCGCCAAGACCACTTATGCCCCGCCGCCGCAGCGGTTCGAGGCGGGAACGCCGATGATTACCGAGGCGATCGCGCTCCATGCGGCGATCGATTACGTCGCTGCACTCGGCCCCGACAGGCTGTTCGCCCATGAAAGGCGGCTTGCGAGCCAGTTGCGCGAAGAATTGCGCAACATCAATTCGGTGCGGCTGTTCGGGCCGGACGAGAGCGCGGGTATCGTCTCTTTCGCGATGGAGGGGGTTCACCCGCACGATCTCGGTACCATATTGGATGAAGAGAATGTCGCGATCCGCGCCGGGCATCATTGCGCGCAGCCGCTGATGGAGCATCTCGGTGTCCCAGCGACAGCACGAGCCAGCTTCGGGCTCTACAGCGACGAAAGCGACATTGCCGCACTGCTGCGCGGTATCGAGCGCACCCAGAGGATTTTCGGATGAGCGAAGACGTAAACGAGAAGGATTTCATTGCGGCCCCGGCTCCGAACGAAGGGCTGGCGAGCAAGCCTCCGCGTGCGCGCGTTGAAGATGCGGTCGATCCCGAGGAAACGGCACGCGAAACCTTCGAACGCAAGCGCGACTACCTTGAAGGATTTCTGCAGAAGAAGCCCGAAGGGGCAGCGCCGGGCGAGCCGGGCGGCGCGCTCTATGAGGCCGTGATCGAAGCGATGAAAGACATCTACGACCCTGAAATTCCGGTCAATATCTACGATCTCGGGCTGATCTACGGCGTCGATGTCAGCAAGGATGGTGCGGTTGCCATCACCATGACGCTGACCACACCGCATTGCCCGGTGGCCGAAACGATGCCGGGTGAAGTCGAGCTGCGCGCTTCGGCGGTACCGGGCGTGCGCGATGCCGAGGTCAATCTGGTGTGGGACCCGCCGTGGGGTCCGGACAAGATGACCGATGAGGCCCGTCTCGAGTTAGGAATGCTGTGATGGCAGACACCAAGACCCGTCTCGCACCCAAGGCCGCCGTCGCCCTGACTCCAGCGGCAGAGGCGCGCATTGCCGAACTTATGGCCAAAGCACCCGCCGATGCCATCGGGGTCAAGCTTTCGACCCCGCGCCGTGGTTGCTCGGGCCTTGCCTACTCGGTCGATTACGTCAGTGAGGAAGCCGGGTTCGACGAAAAGATCGAAACCACAGGCGGCACCTTCTACATCGACGGGGCGAGCGTGCTGTACCTCGTCGGCAGCACGATGGACTGGGTGGAGGACGATTTCACCGCCGGTTTTGTGTTCGAGAACCCCAATGCCAAAGGCGCCTGTGGTTGCGGCGAGAGTTTCATGGTCTGATGTCCGCTATGGCATTCTGCGAACACCATCGCCCCGACTGAAATCGCCTTAGATGTCTCGGGCCAGTTCCTGCAGCACCGCGTGGTCGAACTCATCGACCTCGCCATTGGCCTCGACCATCGAATCGAGCCAGTTGCGCTCGTTCTCGGTGACCTGATCGCCTTCGATCTGGCGCGCTCCATAGCTTTCGCTCGACTGCTTGCGTCCGAAGACCTTGCCGAAATGGTTGTAAACCTGTGGTGTCTCGCGTGCCATCCGGCCTAAAAAGCCGCCCACGCTGCTGCGGTTGTCGGCAATGAAGCTTTCCAGCTCTTTCATCCGCGCATGGCTGACCTGCGCCACCGGCAGGGTGAAGCCGCGCAGATAATTGACGATTCCATCCACGAACAGAGGCTGCCATTGCGGCGCATTGTCGCAACCCAGTGTCGCGTCCTTGATGCGGAACAGCATTTCGGCGTCGAACCGGCTGACTGCCGCGGGAGTGATCCCTCCGCTGGCAAAGATTACGCGGCGGATGATCGCGCATTCGGCAGCGGTAACATGCGTGTCCGACAAAGCGCCGCCATCGCGTGTGGGGCCCTTGCCGAACAGCACCGCGCGTTCGACCTGTTCGAGTACGTAATGCTTCAAGGTGTCGGGAACATTCCGTGATTTTTCCAGCACCGAGACGGCAAGCTCCAGCTCGGCCATGGTTTCCAGCCGTCCATCGGTATCGATCTGGGCGATAAGCCATTCGGCTTCGCTTTCGTCGCACATTCCGCGCGGCTCGCTGCCGTTGAGCACGAATTCGCGCAGCACCTCGGCGAAGAAGTCGACCCATTGCGCATCCGTGATGCCCAGCGAACGGTTGATCGCGAACAGCGCTTCGGCTTCCTCGCGGGTGATCCGTCCATCGCTCCATCCCTCGCGGCGCAGGGCCAGCAGGTCCTCGGGTGCAACGGCATGACTGGCGGCAATACGCTGCGCAAGCTCGGTGAACTGAATGGTCATCGGCGTAAATGTCCCCTCTTAGGCGGGGCCGATCATTACGCGAATATCCTTAAATGCGGGTTATCGCCTGAGCGCGGCGACGCAGGCGGCGCGATCAACGTCGAGCCCGTCGCTGGCGCGACGCGCTTCGACATCGGTTGCGGTCGGCTCCGCCCCCGGTCGCAGCGGGTAGAGATATACGTCGAGCACGCATTGCGGCCCGGCGAATTGCAGTTTCACCGCATCGCCTTCTTTCACATCGAGCCGCGCCTTGCCGAACACTCGCTGGAGCGCAGAGGCGTCGCGTCCGATCACATCCTCCAGACCGGCGCGGTGCATAACGGTGGGCGCGATAAAGCCCTGCTTTGCAGGTGGCGGAACGGTGGGGCGCATCGGTGGTGGACGATGAGAGGGGGTTGTGGGGCGCGCGGGTCCGCGCGAGGGCGCGGAGACGCAGCCGGCGAGCATGCTGGCGAGGATCAGGGCACTAAAGCGGCGCATCGGAGCTCCGTTTGCGATGAACGAGATGGGTGGCGGTCGCGGCCCCAAGCACCGGGGCGAGAAAATTGACCATGGGCACTAGCAGCATGGCGGTCACGATCCCGCCAAGCGCAAACCGGGTCAGCCCGTCGATGGGCGGTGCATCGTCTTCGTTCCGACGATGGCGCACCCAGACCATATCCATCAGCTCGCGCCCCAGCAGGAAAGTATTGGCGACACCGTAGACCAATGCGGTGCCGATCCCGGTTACCAACAGCGCCAGCGCGATCGGCGTGACCGCGAGATTGACGATCAGAGTGCGCATCAGGGCGCGAAGGCTCGCACCCAGCTCGCGCACGAATGGAAGGCTGGCGACTTTCGCGGCGGCGGGATAATACCGCACCTCCACTGCGCGCACGATATCGTCGGCAAAGAATTGCAGGACTGCCAGCGCTACCACGCGGAAGAGCAGCCAGCCAGCAAGGATGGTCAGCACGCCACCCAGAACGGCTCCCAATCCCGTACCGTATCCGGCAGCATAGGCGTCGATTGCATGGGCGGCGGCAAACCACAAAACCGCACCCAACGCACCAAACAGCGCCAGCGTGACGAGTAGCGACTTGATCAGCACCCGCATGATCGCCGGGTCGCCCAATTGGGCCAGGGACAGGGCAAGGGCGCGAGGCAGGTCGGTCATGGCTGGCGGCGAGGCTTGCTGGAGCCGGACCTCCAAGTCAACGCAGTGCTTGGCGCAAGGGCGACGAGCCGCTAACGCGCCCCGACAGTCTGAATTTTATCCCCCCTACGGAGCTTGAATGTCTGAAACCCGCTATGACGTAATCGCCATCGGCAATGCCGTGGTCGATGTGATCGCTTCCTGCGAGGAAGATCTGATCGATGAGCTGCAGCTCAATCGGGGCGGGATGACGCTGATCGACGAGGCGCGCTCGGCAGAGCTCTATTCCGCCATGCCGCCTGCACGCGAGGTTTCGGGCGGGTCTGCCGCCAATACCCTGGCCGGGCTGGCGACGCTTGGTCTGCAATGCGCATTTGTCGGGCAGGTTGCCGACGACCAGCTCGGGGCGGTGTTCCGCCACGATATGCGCGCCACGGGAATCGATTTCGATACGCCCGCGCGCGAAGGCGAACCGTCGACCGGTCGGGTGCTGATCTTCGTTACGCCGGATGGCGAGCGCACGATGAACACCTACCTCGGTGCGGGTCAATATCTCCCCGCCGCGGCGCTCGACGAAGAGTTGATTGCAAGTGGTGCAATCCTTTATCTCGAAGGCTATTTGTGGGACCCGGAAGAACCCCGCAAGGCGATGCGCCGGGCGATCGAAGTGGCCCGAGCGGCAGGACGCAAAGTCGCTTTCACCGCCAGCGAAAGTTTCGTCATTGACCGCCACGGCGATGATTTCCGCGCGATGATCGAGGATGGGCTGATCGATATCCTGTTCGTCAACGAGCATGAGCTGGCCTCGCTGACCGGCGAAAGCGATTTCGAGACGGGCGTGGCTGCGGTTGCCGGGAAGGTGCCGGTGCTCGTCGCCACGCGCAGCGCGAAGGGCGCGATTGCCATTGCAAACGGAGAACGCGCGGAAGTCGCCGCAGAACCGATCGCCAAGGTCGTCGACACGACTGGCGCGGGCGACCAGTTCGCCGCAGGATTCCTTTCGGGCCATGCGCGCGGCGAGAGTCTCGATCGCTGCCTTCGCCGTGGCGCCATCGCTGCTGCAGAGGTCATCAGCCATTATGGCCCACGCCCCGAGGCGGACCTGCAGGCGCTGGTGGCCGAAAAGCTCGGCTAGGCGCCCTTTGCCCGCGCGCGTTCTATTGCGTCGCGGAACTGTTTTTCGCTGGCTTTGCCGACGATCCGGATCGGTCCTATGAGATAGCCCGGTGTGCCCGGCAGGCCGAGGCGCACTGCGTCCTCGCCCGAACGGGTAATCATCGCGTCAATGCGCGGACCATGTGTCTTCAGGTCCGCCTCGAGCTTGGCCCAACTCCCTCCTGCGTTGGCGACTGCGCTACGCAATTCTGTTTCGTCAAGGCTCGGCGCTTGCATGAGTGCGTCATGAACCGGGCGATAGATACCCTGGTATTGCGCTGCCAAGGCAACGCGGGCGGCACGGGTCGAGGTTGGTCCAAAGATCGGCCAGTCGCGATAGATTATCCGAACCCGGCCATCCGCCTTGACTGCCGCATCGAGAGCGGGCTCGGTCGCGCGGCACACCGGGCACTGATAGTCGGAGAACACCAGCAGGGTAACATCGGCATCGCCTGGCCCGGATGCAGGGTATCCCGGTGCGTCGGCGATGTCGGAGATCGGTACATGGCCCGAGACGTCCGTGCCGAGCGGCGAGCCGAGCCGCAGCCAGGCACCGAGAGCAAATGCGCCGATCAACATCAGCGCCAGCGCGACCCACTGTTTGCGCGGGACGTCGGGCAGGTGCGGACGAGCCACGAAGCGTCTAGCCATTCCCGGCCTCGCGGGCGACTTCGCGCCAGCCGATATCGCGGCGGCAAAAGCCGTCGGCAAAATCGATCGCGTCGAGTGCTGCATAGGCTGCTCGCTGCGCCTCGGTGACGTTGCGCCCGCTGGCGGTCACGTTGAGCACGCGTCCACCATTCGCTACGAGCGAGCCATTTTCAATGGCCGTTCCCGCGTGGAAAACCTTGGCACCGTCGCTTTCGGCCGTTCCCAGATCGATCGCGCCGCCTTTTTTCGGTGTCGCGGGATAGCCCTCGGCAGCCATAACCACCGTCATGGCACTGTCTGCGCTGAACCGCGGCATTTCTGTCTCGCCCAAACGCCCTTCGGCGCAGGCGAGCATCAGTGCCGCCAGATCGCCCCGATAGCGCAGCATCAGCACCTGGCACTCGGGATCGCCGAAGCGGACGTTGTATTCGATCAGGCTCGGGCCTTCGGCCGTCAGCATCAGTCCGGCATAGAGCACCCCGCAATAGGGTGTGCCTGCCTCACGCAGCGCGCGCACGGTCGGTTCGACGATCTCACGCATGGCGCGTTGCTCTAGCTCCGGCGTCAGCACCGGCGCCGGCGAATAGGCACCCATGCCGCCGGTATTGGGGCCGGTGTCGCCTTCGCCGACGCGTTTGTGATCCTGCGCGCTGCCGAAAGGCACTATCGTTTCGCCATCGGTGAGCGCAAACAGGCTCGCTTCCTCGCCGGTCATGAATTGTTCGATTACCACCTCGGCCCCGGCGGCACCGAACTTGCCCCCAAACATCTCCGCCAGCGCGTGCTGCGCCTCCTCGCGGGTTTCGGCGATGACCACGCCCTTGCCTGCTGCCAGTCCATCGGCCTTGAGCACGAACGGCGCGTCGAAGCGCTTGAGCGCGCCCCATGCCTCCTCCAGTGTGTGCGTTCGAATATAGCGCGCGGTCGGGATATTCGCGCGCGCGCACAAATCCTTGGTGAAACCTTTGCTTCCTTCGAGTTGAGCCGCCGCCGCCGATGGACCGAAGACGGCGATACCGGCTTCACGCAGACTGTCGGCCAATCCATCGACCAGCGGAGCTTCGGGGCCGACGACCACCAGGTCGACACCGCTTTTGCGGCAGAAAGCGACTACTACGGCGTGATCGCCCAGATCGAGCGTAACGCATTCGGCCTCCTCGGCGATTCCCGGATTTCCCGGACTTGCCCAGAGCTTGTCGCAAGACGGCGATTGCGCCAGTTTCCATGCCAGCGCATGTTCGCGTCCGCCGGACCCCAGCAAAAGGATATTCATGACCGATCAACTCCCAGGCAATGACGCGGACGAAGGGCTGGTAGCGCGCGGGCGCGATGGGGACAACGCCCCGCCGCTTACTGTGAGCGAGATTGCCCAGGCGTTGAAGCGCACGGTGGAGGAGCGATTCGGCTTCGTGCGCCTGCGCGGCGAGCTGTCAGGGGTGAAGCGTGCGGCCTCTGGGCATCTCTACGCGAGCCTTAAAGATGAGAACGCGGTGATCGACGCGGTGATGTGGCGCGGCAACGCCCAACGCCTGCCCTTCGCGCCGGAGGATGGGCTGGAGGTCGTGGCCAGCGGCAAGATTACTACCTATCCAGGGCGCTCGAAATACCAGATCGTAATCGAACGAATGGAACTGGCGGGCGAAGGCGCATTGCTCGCCCTGCTGGAGAAAACGCGCCAGCGGCTGGCGGCAGAAGGACTGTTCGATCGCGACCGGAAGCGCCCGCTGCCGTTCCTGCCGCGCACCATCGGGGTTGTGACCTCACCCACGGGTGCGGTGATTCGCGATATTCTTCATCGGCTCGCGGACCGTTTCCCCAGTCGGGTGATTGTCTGGCCCGTGCTGGTGCAGGGGCAGGGCGCGGCTGCACAGGTCGCATCGGCGGTGCGCGGCTTCTCCGATATGCCGGAGGGCCATGCGGACCGACCGGACCTTGTGATTGTCGCGCGAGGCGGCGGTTCGATCGAGGATTTGTGGTGCTTCAACGAGGAGGACGTGGTGCGCGCGATTGCCGCATCGACCATCCCAACGATCAGCGCCGTCGGGCACGAAACCGATACGACGCTGGCCGATTACGCCGCCGACCGCCGCGCGCCTACACCCACCGCCGCTGCCGAGATCGCGGTACCGGTGCGCGCCGAACTGGCCGCTATGCTGGAGGACTTCGCCCATCGCCAGCGACGCAGCGCGTTGCGCCCGGTCGCGCTGGGACGCGAGCGATTGGCCGCGCGCGCCGAGCGCCTTCCGCGGCCTGAAGTGTTGCTCCAGCCGCAGGCGCAAAAGCTCGACGATCTTGCCGAACGGTTGCGTCGAGGGCTGACCGATCAAACGCGCAACGGGCGCGAGCGGCTTGGTAGCTTACGGCTCTCCCCGGCTTCGCTGGAACGATCGCTGCGGGATTCAAAGCGTGCGCTTGCGCGTGCTCGATTCGATGCTGCTCTTGTCCTGCGCCCGATCGCCGAGCGCAGCGAACGCCTTGCGACCCTGGCAAGGCTAGCCGATCAGCTCCACCCCCTTCGCCCGCTTGAGCGGGGCTATGTTCGGGTAACAGCGGCAGATGGCGCCACGGTCACATCGTGCGCGGTGGCCATCCGTGCAAGCGCGCTGACACTGCATTTCGGCGATGGCGCGCTCGATGTGGTTCCGAAAGGCTATGAGGCGTCCGTACCCACTCCGGCCAGACCGCGCAAAGCTGCGCGTCGTGACGTCCCGCCTGCGGGACAAGAGGATTTGTTCGACTGACCCGGTGCTGCTAAGTTCAAGCCTATGTTGATGTCTTCAAATTCCTCAGGGTCGGGCAGCGAAGCCCGGCTGCAGTATGGCCCCAACGGCTTTCGTGTAATCCGCCCGGGTCAGCATGTGTTCTGCGCGGCGACCGGTGAGGCAATTCCGCTTGCCGATCTGCGCTATTGGAGCGTGGAGCGGCAGGAGCCCTACGCCAGCGCGCAAATCGCTGCGGAGCAGCTTAAACCGTGAAATTTTCTTCCTTTGCGCCGATCTTCGGATCGGCGTTCGTATTGCTTGCTACCGGCTGTGTTCCTGCTGCGCCTTCCGCGCATGTGCCCGTAAAGCCGCTACCTCCCTTGCGCTCTGCGACCTTGCCGCCGCCAGGGCCGACCCAGTCTCCATCTCCCACGACGACACCACTGCCAGCGGCTAGCCCGTTATCGGGCGCCCCTGTTCGCAACGATTTCACCATAGTGGGCGAACTTGAGCAGGGTGGCTGGATCCATGGGCGAGTACCGAGCGGAACGGTCAGTGCCCGATTGGGTAAGGAGCCGGTGCGTTTCGATGACACCGGGCATTTCTTTGCTGGCTTCGATCGCAACGCGCCCGAGAGCGAAACGCTGGTCGCGACATTGCGGAATGGACAAACGATCACACGCACGCTGGCCATCGCCCCGCGCCATTGGCGGATCGAGCATGTCAACGTACCGATGCGCAAGGGCGGGCCGAGTGAAGCCTTCTTGAAAATTCGTCGCCCGGAACTTGCTGCGATCAATGCCGCGCGCGCCGAACAGACCGATGCCGACGGATGGAAACAGAAATTCATCTGGCCGGTGAAAGGGCGGATTTCAGGACTGTTCGGCTCCCAGCGTATTTATCAGGGTGTGCCTGGCGCCTACCATTCGGGAATCGACATCGCGACGGGCGAATCGGGCACGCCCTATGTCGCCCCGGCGGACGGAGTGGTTGTGCTGGCGAGCCAGAAGCCGTTCAGCCTCGAAGGCAATTTGCTGATCATCGACCACGGCATGGGCCTCAACAGCGCCTTCCTGCACTCATCGAGAATCGTGGTGCATCAGGGAGAGCATGTGAAGCAGGGGCAATTGCTCGGCTATATCGGTTCCACCGGGCGCGCGACCGGGCCGCACCTCCACTGGAGCCTCAAATGGGAAGATTCGCGGCTCGATCCTTTGCTGTTTACTGGGCCGATGCCGTAAGCCACCCTACGGCAGACGCGCGAAAAGGGCGCGCGGGGAATGCCTCGCGCGCCCTCTTTCATGTCCGCAAAGGGCGTTTTGCGCCGCCTCAGGCGGCAGCAGCGGCCTTCTTCAGCTCACGCTTCACCTTGAGGGCGCGCGCGCTGAGCTTGGTGTCGTTGGTCTTGAGCAGCCAATTGTCCAGCCCGCCATTGTGCTCGACCGAGCGCAGGCCCTGGGTCGAGACGCGGAACTTGAAGCTGCGATCCAGCTTCTCGCTCATCAGCGTGACGTTTTGCAGGTTGGGCAGGAAGACCTTCTTGGTCTTGTTGTTGGCGTGGCTCACATTGTGGCCGACCTGGCGGCCCTTGCCCGTCAGTTCGCAAATGCGCGACATGATAAATCTCGTTCGTAAAAGGTTGCCGGTAGTCCGGGAAAGGCGCGCGCATAGCGAGAGGCTCGCGAATCGTCAAGCTTCACGCTACCTCTTCGCCCTATGACCCGCTGGCCCCTGCCCCCATCGATGAAGCGCGCGCTCGCCCTAGCGCAGGAGGCCGCGCAGGCGGGGGAAGTGCCCATCGGCGCCGTCGTGGTCAAGGATGGTGTGATTATCGGCGAAGGGCATAACGCCCCGCGCGGAACGCATGATCCCACTGCCCATGCAGAGATTGCTGCGATTCGCGCAGCGGCCTCTGCGCTGGGCGATGAGAGGCTGACGGGCTGCGAGCTGTTCGTCACGCTTGAGCCTTGCGCGATGTGCGCAGGTGCCATCGTCCATGCGCGAATCGCACGTGTCACCTACGCTGCGCCGGACCCCAAGGGCGGCGCGGTGGAGCATGGCGCAAGAGTGTTCGATCACCCCCAAGCACTGCACAAGCCCGAGGTCGTGGCGGGAATCGGGGAGGCCGAAGCGGCGGAGCTTTTAAAAGACTTCTTTCGTCAACGGCGCTGAGGTCACTCTGTTGGGCGAATCCGCACGCGCACCCTGTCTGCGGGACCCCATTGTTGGCGCGTGCAACGCCGTGGCTTGAGCTGGTTGTCGTAGCATAGCCGCAATTCGGTGAACCAACCGCTGCGGGTGAGGGCGAGGCCGACCATCGCGGGTGTCCAACCCGGATTGGCCGATGCGAAAGCTTTGCGAACATCGGCTGCGGTCACGATGCGCTTTTGTGCCAGACGGTTGAGATCGGGCAGGCGATAAGAATGATACAGCATTCGCGTCGTGCGGAAGAATTCGTCCGGGTTCATGCTGGTGCAGCTGCCATGCTTGCCCCATTCATGCGCGAGCAGGCGGCGCGATGGGGTGATGCAGATTTGCCTCGCGATAGTGCTGGCACTGGGTTGCTGGCGTGTCGGGCACCATTGTGGCCAGCTGGTCTTGCCGTTTGGCCAAAGCCCATGGACTGTCAGCCCGAAATGCCCGTTCTTGCCCGAGCATTGCAGCTTGCCCCATCCCGAGACCTTGCGGTCATGGCAGAACTGCGGGCTCCAGATCAGCGACATGATGTAATTGTCGATCGGCATGATCCGCGTCGGCCCATCGGGCTTGGCGGGCAGCGGTGCGCTCATCCTGGGCATCCGGCAATTCTCGGCCTGCGCGGAGGCAACGCTCGGCAAGACGGCGACAGACATGGCGCAGGCGATGGATGCCAGCACAGGAAAACGGGTGGAGGCGAGCGATGTCATAACGGCGTGAAATCGAGTCCGATGTCGGCAGCAGGGGCACTCTGCGTCAACCGACCGACCGAAACATAGTCGACCCCGGTCGCGGCCTTGGCCTTGATGGTCTGCAAATTGATTCCGCCGCTCGCCTCGGTCGGGACGCGACCGCTGACGAGCGCCACCGCTTCGCGCAAAGTGTCGGGTTCCATATTGTCGAGCAGCAGCCGGGTCGCTCCGGCAGCCAGCGCAGGTTCGATCTGGTCGATCCGGTCGACCTCGCAGATGACATCCTTCACGCCCGCCGCGCGTGCGGCCCCGACCGCCTGGCCGACGGAACCGGCGACCAATACATGGTTGTCCTTGATCATCGCCGCGTCCCACAGCCCCATGCGATGATTCGATCCGCCGCCCATCCGAACGGCGTATTTCTCGAGCATCCTGAGGCCGGGGATCGTCTTGCGCGTGTCGAGCAGCGTGCAATCGGGATTGTCCATCGCCCGGACATAGTCCGCAACCATGGTCGCGATGCCCGACAGGTGCTGAACCGTATTGAGCGCCGCGCGCTCGGCGGTCAGCATGGCGCGGGCATTGCCGGTGAGCCGCATCAGATCGGTACCGGGCTCGACCGCATCGCCTTCCGCCACCAGCAGTTCGATCTCCATGTCAGGATCGAGCGCGCGAAAAAACGCCTTTGCCACGGGCAGCCCGGCGACGCGGATCGCATCACGGCTGTCCATCACCCCGGAAAATCGCGCGCCGGGCGGTATCACGCTCTCGGAGGTTACATCGCGCCCGCCGCCCGGCAGGCCTTCGCCGAGATCCTCGGCAAGGGTTTCGCGGACGAAGCGGTCCAGGTCAAAGCCGGGAAGGGTAAAGCTCATGCACGTTTCCTAACCGGGCCGGGGGAGAGCGGGCAAGGGCAAGTGCGCGCCCGCAGGCGCCCTTAGCGAAGCGAAGGGATGGCGTCGAGGACACAAGCCCGGATGGGCTTGCGCAACACATCAATGCACGAAGCGTGCGACCACATCGCGATAGGAGCGCGACACTTTCACCTCGGCGCCCGAATCGAGCACGAGGAAGCATTCGCCATTGGTGTGCGGCTTGACCTGGCGGACCTGATCGAGGTTGACGATGGTCGAGCGGTGGACGCGCTGGAACTTGCGCGGGTCGAGCCTGCGTTCGAGATCCTTCATTGTCTCGCGCAGGATCAGCGAATTGTCGCCGGTATAGATGCACATATAGTCGCCCGCCGCCTCGATATGCTCGATGGTGTCGACTTCGACGCGGAAAATCTGACCGCGGTCCTTGATGTTGATGAGCTTTTCAAACCGGCCGGCGGCCTCTGTGTCCTCGCCGACAAATTCCTCCGCCGCTTCGGGAGCAACTTCGGACAGGACATTCATCAGTTTTTCGGCTTCCTCGGAGGATTTCTTCTCCGCGATCCGCTGGCGCACGCGTTCGACCGTATCGGCGAGCTTGTCCTCATCGACCGGCTTCATCAGGTAATTCACCGCATTGGCCTCGAACGCACGGATGGCGTGTTCTTCGTATGCGGTAACGAAAACGAACAGCGGCGGTTCGATCTCCATGACGCCTTGCACGACGGAGAAACCATCGAAGCCAGGCATCTGGATGTCGAGAAAGACCAGATCGGGCTTGAGCGTCTTGATCGCGCGGATCGCCTCGCGGCCGTTCTGGCAGGTTTCGATGATCTCGACGTCCTCGAAACGCTCCAGCCTCAGCTGAAGTCCTTGGATTGCGAGCTTTTCGTCGTCGACGAGAATGGTGCGGATGGTCATGGTTCAATTGGCCCTTTGGGGGGTTGGCATACCGCCAACGAGCGAACCCGTTGCCGGTTGCGTGGCCGCGGTCGATTGCGCGGATGCGGATGAATGAAGCGTTGACCGCTCGCCGGTTTCGATTGCCTCGAACGGCAGCTCGATCAGCACCGAAAATCCGCCGCTGTCCGGGGAGCGGATCTCAAAGCGATGCTCATCGCCATAAGCCTGTGCGAGCCGGTCGCGAATATTGGCGAGTCCGACTCCGGTCGAACTTGGGCGACGGGTGCGACCGGGCATGGCGGCATGCAGTCCTTCCGAACCGCCCTTTCGGATACCGGGCCCGGTATCGGTCACGGTCACGCGCAGGCGGGGTCCTACGACCTGCGCTACCAAGCTGATCATTGCGCCTTCTTCCTGCGGAGTGACGCCATATTTGATCGCGTTCTCGATCAGCGGTTGCAGCAGCATCGAGGGGACGGCAGCCTTGGCAGCTTGCGGTTCGACCCGGAAATCGGTTTGCAACCTATCCTCGAATCGCATCCGTTCGATCTCCAGGTAAAGCTTCAGCGTCTCGACCTCCTGTGCCACGCTCACCGTCCCGCCAGGTTCGGTCACCAGCGTGTGGCGCAGGAAATTCGAGAGCCGCGTCAGCATGGCGTTGGCTGGTTCGGTCTGCTTGAGCAGCACCAGCGTGCTGATCGAATTGAGCGTGTTAAACAGGAAATGCGGGTTAAGCTGATAGCGCAGCATGGCGAGCTGCGCGCTGGTTGCCTGCGCTTCCAGCCGCTCGAGCTGGTCGGCCTGTTCTTCCACGCGAAGAAAGAAATTGATTGCGTAATAAAGCGCCGACCATGCGCCAAGTACTGTCAGATCATAGAGGTAGATGCCGATAAACAGGCTGACGAAATCGCTGTCGCTTTGTGCGCTGGCGAGTTCGAGGATCCAGCCGTCGATGAAAGCATGGACGCCCACTGCAATCGCCAGTGCACCGGCCGTCAGCCCCCATGTTACCAGCGGTTTGCGGGTAATGAGTTGGCGATAGACCACCGACAGGATCAGGCTGATCGAAAAACCGGTCAGCGCAGCAATGAAATAGATCAGCAATCGCGACGGCGGCTGGTTGTTGGCGAAAGCGGTGATTGCGCGCAACAGGAAATAGCCGCCCCAGCCGGCAAACTGCAGGTTCCAGAAAGCGCGGTTCTTGTTGGCGAAGAACGGCGTCGGTTCGAAGGGCAGCACTGCCATAGGTTCATCGCCTTAGCGTAATTGCGGGGGGAAGCGCCAGCCGCTACACTCACCGGTAACGGGGGAATGAGGGAGAGATGCGATGGATGTCATGGACGATACGCGGGTCGAGCGTGCCAAGTTCCGCGAGATGAAGGAAGGCACGGCCGAAGACTGGGCGATAATCGGGGGCGAGTATATGGTCTTCGCCAAAGGCCTGCCCGATCGTGTGCTTGAGCATCTCAAACTGCTAGACGGCGATTTCGGCGGTTTCCCTGTCGATCGGCTTGAGCATTCGCTGCAGACCGCCACCCGTGCGCATCGCGACGGGCGAGACGAACGCTATGTGGTGATGGCGCTGCTCCACGACATCGGCGACACGCTTGGCAGCTATAATCATCCCGAAGTTGCGGCTTCGATCATCAAGCCGTTCGTATCGGAGGAAGTGCACTGGATATGCCAGAACCATGGCGCTTTCCAAGGCTATTACTATTTCCATTTCCTCGGCATGGACCAGAATGCGCGCGAGAAATTCCGTGGGCACGAGCATTTCGAGGCGTGCCGCGAGTTCTGCGAAAAATACGATCAGGCCGCGTTCGATCCCGATTACGACAGCGAATCGCTTGAATTCTTCGAGCCGATGGTGCGTCGCGTTATGGCGCGGCCCCTCGCCTCAATGTATGCCAAGGCGCTCGCAGAAGAGTAACTATCCTGGCTCAACCTTGCCGATGGTCGCATTATGCGCTTTTTTCGCTGCTGATTGCGTCGGCCAGCGCCTGATAACCGACCGCGCCCTGCAGGATTTGGTTGCCTGCGATCCAGCTTGGCGTTCCCGTGAAGCCGAGCGTGTTGGCTAACGCACCGTTCTTGGCCAGCTCGTTGGTCACCGCTTGCGAAGCAGCGTCCTTTTGCGCCTGCGCCATATCGAGACCGGCCACTTTCGCGGCGCGGGCGATCGAGGTGGGGCTGGGTGGTCCGTACTTGAACATTGCGCTGTAAAATTGTGCGTACTTGTCCTGTTTGGCCGCTGCGAGCGCCATCCGTGCCGCCGCTTCGCTGCCGTTGAAAATGGGCCACTCGCGCACCACGATGCGCAGGTCCGGGTCATTATGGATCAGCTTCTGCACGTCGGCTTCGCTCGCACGGCAATAGGTGCAGCCGTAATCGGTGAACTTGACCAGTGTCTTGCTGCCCTTGGGATTGCCCAGCACAGCGCCGGGAAAGGGCGTGTTCGCAATGCTGCCGACCTGCGCCAGTTGCGCTTCGCTTCGCTGCTGCTGGAGTTTGCCCGCCATGTCCGACAGGATTTCGGGGTGATCCATCAGAAAGCCGCGTGTCTGCCCGTCGTTAAGGCCGGTCAGCGACCAGACGGCTGCACCAGCGAAACCGAATACGAGCGCGATCAGCGCGGTGAGGAGATTGCGTGTCATATCTGTGATCTGGCCTATTTCCTGCCCATCTGGCGTTGTTCGTCATAAAGCGCGCGCGCTTGCATTTCGACGTCTTGTGCCCGCAACCAGTCACGCGACCCTTTGGGAAGCCCCGCTTCCGCGTTGCGCGCGCTGGCCACGGCGAGGGTGTAATCCCCAGTGATGACCTGCTGCTCGGCGGTTGCAAGGTTGGCGCGTGCCATATCGCCGCGCGCTGCATAGACGAATCCGAGCTGGCGCCAAGCAAATGGATTGCTGTTGTCGCGGGCAACGGCTGCACGCAGCACCGTTTCCGCTTCATCATAGTGCGACGGATCCTCGGTTGCGATCAGGGCATGGCCGAACAGCGTTGCTATCAGCGGTGCGGAGCGTGACAGTTCGGTTGCCTTGCGCAAATCGTCCAGCGCCCGTTCGGGATGCCCCGCTTCGAGCAGGATCTGGCCCTGCAATTCGAGGAAATAAGGATCGTCGGGTTCCTTGGCGATCAAAGCCTTGGTCTCGTCCAGCGCCTTCGTCGTCTCGGCTTCCTTGTGATAGGCATAGGCGCGGGCATAATGCGCTGCCACGCTGTCGTCGCCTGGCGGATAGTCGCGCAGGGTCCTCTTGGGATCGTCGAGATAGCCTTCAAGCTTTCCCTTGATACGAATGAAGCGCGCCTGGAGTTCAGGATCGTCGGGCTTGTTCCATGCCGGGTCGCGAATGTAGGTTTCGCGAAGCGTAGCAATGCGATCGCTGGTGAGCGGGTGGGTCTGGACGAATTCCGCATCCGGACTGCGGCTCACGCCATAGCGCGATTCCATATTGGAGAGCTTCTTGAAGAAATCGAGCGATCCGCGCCCTGAGATGCCAGCCTTGGAGAGATATTTGGCACCTGCCGCGTCGGCCGAGGATTCTTCGACCCGGCTGTACGCGAGCATCTGGCCCACTGCGGCGCGCTGACCGATCATCATTGCCGCCATCCCGGCGTCCCCGGCTCCGGCCAGCATTGCACCAAGTCCGGCAATCAGCGAGAGGATCGAGATGTTCGAAGGGCCTTTCATGCCCTGACTCTGGCGGATGATATGTCCGCCGGCGATATGGCCAAGTTCGTGCGCGACCACACCTTGCACTTCGGACGCCTTGTCGGCGGCTTCAAGCAGGCCGCTGTTGACATAGACCGTCTGTCCTCCTGCGACGAAGGCGTTGATCTGGGGATCGTTCAGCAGCACGACCTGGACGTTGTTCGGGTCGAGTCCGGCTGCGCTAATGAGCGGCGCCGCCATATCGTGGAAGAACGCCTCGGTCTCGGTATCGCGCAAAACCGATTGCGCCAGCGCGGGCTGCGCGGCGATCAGAGCGAGCGAGAGAAAGGCAAGCAGCCGGGCGAAAATGCGGAGCAAACGCATGACTGGTGGGCTAGCGCATTTCGGGCTGAACCGGAACTGAAGTCGGCAAGCCTGGAAAATTATGACGACACGCGTCAGCCAAGCATCATGCGGCCTGCCCGTTCAACCAACGGCACGTCCTCAGGCACTTCGCCGAGAATTGCGATGGTCCCGTCCTCCATTCGGCGAATCATCACCAGTCCGAATTCAGCGCCTTCGGGAGCAATATCGTCGAAAGCCACCGGCTCAAGCTTGCGCAGCTTCTTCGCCAGCGATGAACGCACTCCGTCGACCGGTTCCACGGTCTGTCCGCTGGCTTCCTTGCGTGCACGACGTTCGGCCTGGACAATCCCCTTCAGCCCGCCTTCCGCTTCGCGCAGCATTTGCGACAGCGTTCCACGCTCGACGCCGATACGATGGGCATAGTCGAGGACGGCGGCATATTCGGTAAGGCGGGTCTTGTCGTAATCTGCGCCGAACACCAGCTTCACAACCGGTGTCATGGGCGCACGATCCTGAACGGTTAGCCCGTTTTCGGCGATCAGTTCCTCGAAATCATCCGGATTTGCCTCGGCCTCGAGGCTGAAATCATATGCCCGGCCGACCGCCTGATAGAGTGCCTTGCGACTGCGATCCTCGCTCGAGCGGGCAAGCTGGGCCATTTCGCGGGCCGCAGCGAGGCAATCGTAGAGACCTTCCTGTTCCTCGTCCTCGTTTGCAGCGAAATCGATCGCGACATCCTCGTCGTCCTCGTCGTCTTCGGCGAAGGGTTCGGTCTGGCTGGCAAGAAACGAGAAGTCCTCTGCGCTGGCGCTACCATCGACGGCTTCCGCAAAATCGCCTTCGATCTCATCCGTTTCGATGGTTTTGTCCGGCGATTCGGTCAGCGATACGGTGACTTTGGTGCGCGAGGCTGCGGTGCGATTGACCAGCGACGAAAGGCCCATGCCGACGCTCTGATCCGCTAGCGGATCGACGACACCTTCGACATCCTCGCCTTCGTCCTCGTCCTCAAGCGGATTGTTGCCGTAATCGACCGCATAGATCGGATCTTCCTCACCGAAACCGGAGAAGCCTTGCCCCCATTCGCTTTCTCCAGCGAAGACATCGTCGTCCTCGGCGAAATAATCGTCATCGTCCTGCTCGGGGAAATCCTGCGCGGTATCCAACGCGTTAGCCGGTTCATCGGCAACAGGAGATTCCTCGACATGCGCTTGCCCGAACGTCGGCTGGGGCATCTCAATCCCGGAAGCATCGGCAACTTCGTGTGCGTGGCTGCCCAGATCGTAAACCGAATCGGCTTCGGCAAACTGCGACAGGTCCAGCAGGGTGTCCATCGCACGGGCTTCCGAGACGACATCACGGGGCGCACGAGACGAGCCCAGCGCTTGGTCGATTTCCGCCAGCAACGCGTCCGCGGTCGCCGCGTCGGCGGTTTCTTTCCAGTTGATGACCCCGTATATGAAGTCGATTGTGTTGTTATCGCTCGAATAGGGCAACAGGATCCCGCGATAGAGCGACGTCAGTCCGCGCTGGTTGATAAACTCCGCCTCGAAGCCGATCGGGGCTTCGTTGGCGAGAATCTGCATGTAGTGATCGGTAATCCGGCTGAGCAGAGACCGCCCGGGCACCTCGCCCAACTTGGCGATCGTCACAGGCGCGCCGCATTCGGCGGCCAGTTCGCTACCGAGATGGCGAATCGTCGGGTCTTCCACTCCGTCACTGAAATCGAGCAGCACGGAATTGGGACCGAAATCGTCCATTGCGTCGGGATCGAGATCGTCGATCGAAGGATAGTTGCGGTCGCCGAGCTGGCTTGCCCAGTGGTTGTAGGCGCGAACCTGCATGCGGCGCTCGTCCTGGCCGACTGGAGCGGGCGGCGTTTCGGCCTCGACGCTGTCGAAATCCTCGGTCTCCGCATCGTCGTGCGTGCCAAAGATCCTGCCAAGTCTGTCCATTTCCGCGCTTACCCCCGGGTTCGATGGTTCGCCGGAGTCTATGCCAGCACCATGGTAAACATCCTGTAAACGCTGATGCCGGTGTTGAACGGGGCAATTCTGCCATCTCAAGCGGCAAGCCGGGACGCCTGAGATGGCGCTTTAAAACATATAGCGCATATGGATTGTCAGACGTTCGCTTTCGCCCTTGGCTACGTCGAATGCGGCACTGCCGAACTTGGGTGGGCCCATGCGCACCTTCGCGTCGCGTGAAAAGCCGAAACCTTCTCGCGGGATCAGCAGCATGGCACGGTCCATCTTGCCGTTGTTGTTCTCGTCATGGAGCAGTGCGATGGCATAGCGTCCCGGGGCGACATCCTTGAATGTCAGGGTGACCGGATTACCCGGAGCAATACTCTCGCTGATATCGTGGCGCGGGCTGGCGCATTTGGGAAAATCGCTGGCCTCGTCAGTCATGCAGGCGCGCAAGGTCCCGCGATCGTTGCGCAGCCCCAGCACCGTTACCACGACATTGCTGCTGTTGGCCGGAACAGTCGGCGGGGCGGCGCCCACCAACGCCGTCAGCGCCCCGGCGGCCAGGATCAAGCGTTGGGCGAGAGGCCGCGATCGGTTCCGCACAGATGGTCCCATACACGGAAATAGAGGCCGTAATTGCATCGATACTCTTCGTGGTGAAGCTGGTGATGGCTGGCTGTTATCAGCCATTTGCCTACACGGGAATGAACGAGTGCGCGCGGGAAGATTTCCCAGCCCATGTGATTGGTTACACCCATGATCGTCATGATTGCGAGGACGAGCCCGAGCATGGCGACATGGATCGGAACGAGCAAGATCAGCACCGGGATTACAATCGCTCCGCTGAGCGCCTCGATCGGGTGGAAACTCATTGCCGCCCAGGCCGTGGGCGGACGGCTGGCATGGTGGACGCCATGCGCAAGCCGGAACCAGCGTGGGCGGTGCAGCAAGCGGTGCGTCCAGTAGAACCAGCTATCGTGCGCAAAGAGGTAAATTAGCAGGGAGATCGGCGCGTACCACAAGGGATAGGCGTGCCATTCGCTGTAGATCCGTGTCCAGCCATGTGCTTGCCAGCCCCATGCGAGCACACCAGCCGGAACGCCATAGATCGCCGCCGAGATCAGCGACCAGTTGATTTCGCGGCGAATCTGGCGTGACAGGCCGCTGTGCGCATCGGGATGCCGCCGGATCGTGAGCCATGCGAAGAAGCCACTCGACGCAGCGTAACGCAATGCGACAATTGCGGTCATTGCCAGCGCGGAAAAGAGGATCGCCAGAGCCATTCAATCTTGCTTATGGCGCAAAGTCGCGAGCGAAAACAGGCCAAGCATGGCGCAGCGGCCCATTCTTGCGGTCAGCCCTGTTCGCCCCAACCCGCACATTCCGGATCGACTCCGGTAGTCAGTCGCCGCAGGGCTGTGCGCGCCAGCCGTTCGACTTCGCATTTGCGACGCGCCGCAGCCAGCGGCAGCAAGGGTGCCGGACGCAAGATCTGCGCATCATAGCCATCGGCAACGATCACGCCGCAGCAATCGGGGCGGTGACTTTCGCTCTCTAGCGGGGTGCGGTCGAGGTCTGGGGAGACGCCCCAATAGAAACGGTCGCAGAAATCGAGATAATCGGGCCATTTGGTATCGCCCAGCAGGTCGCCGCGCTGGACCTTGATCTCCACGATTACGATCCGACCCTTGGCATCGACGCCCATCAGATCCGCCCGTCTCGCGTTGCGCAGCGGCATCTCCGAAAGGCACCAGATATCATTGCGGGCGAACAGCCGCATGATCCCTCGTGCGACGTCGCTCGCGGTTCCTACGACCGTTCCAGGAAGCGGGATGGCGCGCGATTCGTTCATTCGCCGTTGCTGGAACAAAATAGGAACTTAGTCAAGGCGGTCAAAACGTATGCTTTCGGCCCTCAGTGCCGGGAGTGCCGCACCTTCTCATCGACTGGAATTGGCCCGGCAAGAGCCGCCAGCGCGGCGCGCGCTGCATCGTATTCGCGCCACAGCGTCAGTGCCGCAGCGGTGGTATCGCAATCGTTCTCGGCCGCAAACAGGAGCGCGGTCAGGCCGGTGTGCAGCACTGCCGTGAGATCGTCGAGCATGGACTCGCAGATCGCGAGTCTTTTGCTATCCCCCGTGACAAGTGCAGCTTCCAGCGCGGCGCACTGCCCGCCAGTCGGCGGGGCGAGCTGGGCCAGTCCGGCGATTGCCCCGGCCGCTTGCTGCGCTGCGGCCCATTGGGCGCGCATGCGTTCGACGGTTGGTGTCGGGACGCCGGTGGCAAGCGATTCGCTGTGGTCGAAATCGAAATCGTGGCGCAGTGCGTTCATAGGCAAGTGAATTAGGTGGGCGACCTTGCCAAATGCCTAATGGCGGCACTTGGGGATATGCCGGTATGCAGATAGTGTCTGGCCTCGCCCGCCAAGCCTTGCTAAGCGCGCTCGCCTTGCTTGCGAATACCGCTATGCACCCGTAGCTCAGCTGGATAGAGCGCTGCCCTCCGAAGGCAGAGGCCACAGGTTCGAATCCTGTCGGGTGCGCCATATTTTCAAATACTTAGGGCGCGGGCATCTTCTTGGTACGGAATAAGTACGGAAAACAGCTGGTGAAAACTAACGGCTCGAAGGCCAAGCCTGCGCGGAATCGATGAGCGCAGTTTTAAGCCCTTGCGGCACATACAGATACAGACTGGAGCGTGATCTCGGCATGTTCGGGCCTGTGGGCGCGTTTGTGATGGTTAATCCCTCGACGGCCGATGGCTCCATAGACGATCAGACGATTCGGAAAGTGACGGGCTTCTCTAAGCGCTTTGGATGGTCGCGCGTAATAGTCGGCAATGTTTTTGCGTATCGAGCCACCGACATTTCTCGACTAGCGACAGCTAAAGATCCAGTCGGCCCAGAGAATTACGAGCACCTTCGTCGCATCGTTAGAGAGGCGGAAAGCGTGGTCTGCGCTTGGGGTGCTTTGCAAAAGCTGCCACCCACCCTGCGCAATCAATGGCGTTCGGTAGCCGACTTGGCCGTCGAGGTGAGCAAACCTCTTCGGTGTCTAGGTACCGTGAAGGATGGCCATCCAAAACATCCGTTGATGGTTGGCTACTCTGCCGAGCTAGCGGACTGGCTGCCTCCGCTGGCTGTGCCTTTCACCTGATTAGGGGTGACAGTCGAAGCGATCGGTTGCGCCCTGTCTGAAGAGGTTGGTTCTCCCACGCTCTGCTTGGCTGGTTGGGCTAGGGGCGCTTTCGCCGACGCTCCGGGTACCAATGCCCAAACTGCGGCCGCAAGCGAAAGTGCCGCGATTATCAGACCCAGCGCTACACCCAACCCAGCGGCAACTGATCTGATCATCCTTACACTCTCCGAGAGTGCGACAACGCGGTTTGCAAGGTCTTGAAGTGAATGCGTCTCACGCGAAACCTCAGTGACCAAATCGCTCGGAATTTCGACATAGCCAGTGCCATCTTTGTAGTAGCCCTTTTCGGTTGGGCCAGACAAATCTGCGAGCCAAAGCAAGAATAAGCTGTCGCCTCGTGATAGAGAAAGCGCCGCCGGACCCGCATTGAAGACAGAATAAATCAATCGACCCTTGAATCCTGGATCCACATGAAAGCCGGAAACATTGATTAGTCCACGGAATTTGGCTTTAGACTTGAGGGATATAAAGCCCATGACGTTGTTTGGAATTGAGACAATCTCTTCGGTCAAGAGGAAGGCGAATTGCCCCGGAGGTATAACTACGCTTCCCCCACCCTTGCGTCGTTCTTGGCCGCAAACCGTCTCTGCTATCGGTTCGGTAAGCTTTTTCTTCAGATTCTCACGGAGATCATCGCCGAAGCTGGGAGTCACGAAAGCTTCTGCGCCAAGTGTCAGGGTGTAAGCGGAGCAGTCAATCTTGCCGGGATCAAAGCAAGATACAATCTTCTGCTTCTCGACTTCAGCCCGCAGCTTGGCCCCACCCCAAAACGCCACATGTCGCCCCTAAAGCTTTCCGTGGAAAATCGACTTGGCCTTGATTCCTGAAAGCCGGGAGGTCATTTCGCGAACCGGGTCCAGCTGAAGACCAGAAATAAATCTGAAAGCGGAGATCAAGATCACCTCGACCTGCTCGGTGATGGCAGAGCGAAACGGGAAGTCTTCAAGGTGATCGATCCGCTCACACGCTGCTGCCATCTTTCCGGCCGCGACGGTGAGCATCCGGGCGAAATGCTCAAACCCTTCGCCTTGCCGTATTTGCAAACCGGCGATGCCCGAAACATCACGATTGAGAATATTCGCGCAAGAGATCGCGATAATCAGCGAATCTATTGCCGTCTGCTTGATGACTTCATCGTCGGGCCCATCATGCAATCGGCCAGCATACTTAGCGAAGTGCAAAGCCATGTGGCGCAAGCGGTCCTGCATCGAGAGACGGCTAATCTCTCGATGATACTTCTCGTCATGTTCGAACTGAGCGAATTGGACTGATGGCCAGTCCACTTCAGCTAAGCCTCCGTCATGCTTAATGGCATCCACGATTACGAGAGCCATCACGTCCACCTTGCTTGCTCAAAAAATCTCACTTCTCTTTCTCACGCATAAAGGCGGGAATCAAGTTGATTCCCGGTGAGCACCAATTATATTCCCCAGCCAATTTTCGGCGATCTCCTTTCGAAAAAGCGCCGCTGCCGTGGCGTCCATGCTCGATCCTAGCGCCTTGGAGTATTCGCGGAACTGAACCTTCAGTTCAGCTCGCTTTGGCCGCGCAGTGATCCGCTTTTCCTTGACCGGCTTTGACCTAGTAAGTTCGAAGCAGCCCGAAGCTAGGAAGCGAACCTTCAACTCCCGAACAACCAATATGGTTGCCAAAGCGCTTTCATCCAATCCCACTTCCAATGCCAAGGCCTGAAACCGCTCGCCATCTGCCTTTGACAGCCATCCGCCAATCTCGTTGGAGCCTGACCCCACGCGTAACCCCCTCAGCGACTCGTATCGAGAACATCAAATTGTAGCAGAGTAGCGGCGCTCCTAAAACCGCAAGCTTTCGCTACATCTGGGTCCGCTCAACCAGCTCGCTAATCAAGCGCGCTATCGTCCTCAGCCTGCGAGTGGTACGATCAGCCTCTGTAGAGCGCCCTCCATGCTTTAGGGCATTATTGTTGCCCCTAGGCGCGCCGGGATTTGTCCCGCCGTGCATCCGGCACCGCTTTCGACCTCTCACCGCTGGAGATTGGCACGCCGTCCCCTTGCGCGTCCGGGCTAAGCAGCGCGGCGCTTTGGCCAGCCGCTCCGGTTGCATGGCATTGTTCGTCGGTTTTTCCATTTGCCCCCCTCCCGTGTTGGTGAATCTCATCGGCAATGACCGCTTGGCCTCCATCGTTAACGTGCACGTGCTTCACGATTTGCTCTCGCGGCTGGTGCAACTTGGCGAGCGCTTCCAAGGTCGCCCGGCAGTTCGCTTGCGACTTGAGCGCCAATCTCGCGTATCGGTCGCTCGCTTCGGGATAATCCGCCATGTTGAGCGCGGAGCGGCGGGAAAATTCGCCAAACATGCTATCGAGCGTCACAGCCTGCGCCGATAGAATTTGGGTTACTGCCGATATATTCCCCGTTTCCGCCTTGGCGATCATGGCCTCAACTGCGGTGATGTAGTCAGCCAGTCCGGGCTGCGGGAAGTCTGGCCCAAGTATCTTGCTCGCAAATTCCGCCGATGCCGCCGCATGGCGCAAGGGCGGCTCCAGCATCCGGCGTGCCATCGCCTGCGCCCCTGTTTCGTCCGGTGTTTGCTCAACGGTAAGCCTGTCGTTCCGCTGCAAATCGTCGGCTGGTTTCTTTCGTGCTGCCATTTCTCAGTTCCTTTTCCCTCGCGCGATTTTGTCGATATTCTGCGATGCGCCGCAGCGCTTGCCGACTATGCGCCCGCCCGGTTCCAGTCGCTCCAGGCCGAATTGTGACGCGGCTTCTGGGTTGGCACCCTTCAGGATGTAGGCGAGCACTGCGGCTACGTTGACCGCGTGCAAATCACGGTTGCTTGCTTCCAGCCTCAGTCGCCCGCCAATGGGCTTGCTGTGGATCACGCGCTTGCGATAGGGTTTCCCAGTGATGCGGCGCAGCCAGCCTTTAGCAAGCGCACCAAGTGGCTTCACGTGATCGGCTGGCACATGGGCGAGCAAGTGGCAGTGACCGCCCTTACCGGGGCCATTCTCATGCACCCAAATCCAAGCGGTTTCGCAGCCATGCCTTGCGAGCATTTTGCGGAGTAGATCGGTGAAGCGCCCGGTTGCCCTCGCCATGCCGTCTAGGGGCACGCCAGCCGCCTCCCAGTGGATTGTAATGAACCGGGTTAGTGGCAGGCCGATTGCTGCGGCATGGCGCTCAGCGGCCTTCAGATTGGCGATTTGAGGCGTTGTCAGGGCATGGCTCACACGGTCGGCGCGGTTGTTCGCGCCACCCCTTTTGCGCTTGGGAGCGGAATTGGCTGCCACACCTAGAGATAGGTTATTTATTGCATGGGGCGTGCCAGCTTGCGGACTAGCCTGCTTTTCGGCGGTTTTTGCCGATGGCCGCGCAATTGAAACTTCACCGAAAGTCACCCCCCGGTGAAGTTTCAAAGCGCCGCCATGCCGGTGAGTTTTGGGCATGGCGGCGATGCTCATGTTGCCACCCAGACGATGGCCAGCTTGCCGGTGCAATTCGGCCTGCGCTGCCCGCTGTCACGGATAAGCCCCTTTCGCTTCAATTCGCTGGTGCGCGGCTGGATTGACCAGCGGTCCATATCGAGCCGCGCCGCCAGTTCATCGGCGGTAAGGCCATCCGTGCCAGCATCGCGGATTGCGCCCTCCGCCATGCGCTGGAGTCGCCCCAGCTTAGGCGCAAGGGCATCGGCAGCGGCAATCGAGGTTTCCACGTTCCGGTGCCCCGGTGCATCGGGATAGGTGCCCATTACGCCTCTCCCTCAGCCACGGGCGGCAAGCCTGCGCGATCCAGCAACTTCCCCAGCCAAGCGGCCTGCGCTTCGCTCATGGGCGAAGGATCAACCGCAAGCTGACCAAGGAATTGCCCGGCCTTGCGGCTCAGGCGGCTGGTGCCGTTAAGCAGGGCAAGAGCCGCTGCCCGATGATCGGAAAAGGGCCGTTCAGTCATTGCAATGGCCCTCCCCAAAACAGAGCCGCGCCAAATCCCGCGCCATCCACGGCGAGAGGCAGAAACGGGAGGAAAGCGTTTGAGCCTGCCAGTCCGATGCGGTAGAGGGGGAATGCAACCAGCCGCCAAGTTGATTGCAGAGAACGCCGGGTTGCCGCCCGGCGTTTTCCATTTGTGAAGTCATCGCTCATGCTCCCGCCTGATAGGTCGGGAGGCTCGCCAGATAGGCTTCCAGATCGGAAAAGCTGATTAGCGTTCGCCGCCCGGCCTTACGAGCCGTGAGATCGCCCCGCTTCAGCGCCTCATAAAGCGCGGAGCGAGAGCATCCCGAGAGCCTCACGGCATCGGGAATCGTTACTGCAATCGGTGTGTCCATGATCGTTCTCCGCAGCGTCCGGGGTTTGGGGTGGACGCTTGCGGATTGACCATTTGCAGGCAGATCGAACGCGCAGCAAAGGACAATAAGGGATTTTAAATCAGTGGATCATGAAGAGTATCGCTTTCGAAACTCTCTCACCAACCGCTTGACCAAACTTTCGGTTGTACCAGCACCCGCAACCCGGCCAGCGTCAACAAGTAGGCGCGCCGCTTGGGTCGGATTTTTTGGCCTGTTTGGATCGGGACTGGCGAGCATCTTGTGCATCTCGAATGCTAGCTTGTGGTCATCAGTCCAACCCTGATGTTCTTGTCTCGGACGGCCACGCTTTCGGTCATCGCGGTTTGGGCGATCAAATACAGCGCAGAGATCGTCATAATTCACGCCCAAATTTGGCGGGAGCGTATAGGGCGGCTGGTCGGGACAGGCCGCGCGATAGAGGAGTAAATATGCTTCGATGTGTGCTGCCGGGACGATCACATCGTTGAGCATCGCGCGAATGTCGCCCCGTTGCATGGCTTCCCAAAGCAGCTTGTCGCATTGATCGCAGTCCAGGCCGTCCAGCGCAGGCAATGAAGTCATGCTTTCCACGGCTCGAATCGGGCGCAGCCAGCGATAGCGGCTCACAGTGCCAGTTCTCCAAGGGCTTTCACCGCTGCATCGCTGGCAAGGTGTCCGTAGTGGCGCTCGATCATCTCGGCGCTGGTGCCGCTTATTTGCGCGATGGTGAGCAAGGGCAGTCCGGCGCTAACTAGGTCGGTGATTGTGCTGTGGCGCAACGTGTATGCGGTTGCTTCGCTCGGCAGCTTCGCAGCGGCGACGGCAGCGGCAATGGGGTGCTTCCACGTTTCCTTGTCCCATGCCTTGCCGTTGGCGCGCATGAAAAGTGGTGCTCCCGGCAGCTTGTTCTTGGACTGAGCCGCAAGCAGGTTTGCCGCCTCGGCTGGCAACTGGATGCGCCGGGGCTTGCCCGTCTTGTCCTTGCCAATCGTCAATTCTGCAGTGCGCTTATCGAAGTCGCCAGCGGTAAGCCCCGCCAATGCGCCGGGCCGCAGCGGCAACAGGCAAAGCGCGCGGACAAAGGGTGCGGCTTCCCCATCGGTCTTTGCCAGCAGCTTCCGGCGCTGGTTGCGATCAAGGTACAAGGTGCGCCGCCCGTTGGCATTGGGAACGGCTTTCAGCGCCTCTTGCCATGCCGCCTCACTATTCGGTGCGCCGGGTGACAGAACCTTGGCCAGCGCCGCGCGCAGTACGGCCATATCGCGGTTGACTGTCGAAGCCGCGCGCTTGCGGTGGATGGCCTCGCCTTCCTTGCGACGGCTGACAAGAGCCGGTTGCGCCTCCAGCCGTTCGCGCCATTCCTTCACATGGCGACGGCGCAGCTTGTCCAGCTTCACCTTGGCGATGGGATCGGCATAAACATAGCGCCGGAAACGGTGCCCGGCCTCAGGGCGCGTCTTGGCGTATTCCCGGCAAGCATCGGCAACGGTTTCCATCTTGGCGCGCACCTCGCCGCCCGTCTCGACAAGATCGGCCAGCCGCTCCGCTTCCTTTTTGGCAGCCGCAAACATCTCATTGCCCGGCAGCGTCCCGAAGTCGCCTAGCGCCTTGAGCCGATACTTGCCTGCATCCTCGTCATAGGCGCGGGCAATCCACGTTCCCTTGCCGCCGCGCTTGGACGGGCGAAAGCCAAGGAAGCATCCGGCGCGCAGCCGTTGCCAATGCGGTTCGCGCTGCGCCTTTAGCCGTTCCCGCTCGCCAACCTTGCTCAAGTCCAGTGCCATCGCCAGCCGCCCTTTTCGCTTCGTACGGAATGCGTACGGAATACATTAGGGGATACATCGGGACAAGTGCGGATAGATAATAGCTGATTTACAGGGATTTGAATGTCCGGTTGTGTCCGCATATGCCCGCTATCCCTGCACTCCGAAGGCAGAGGCCACAGGTTCGAATCCTGTCGGGTGCGCCATTGTCGAAATTTGACGGAACCCTAGGGTGCCTCGTTTCACCCGACGGTAATACGAGGGGTGCCGATGGTCGCTAGCGCGCACGCACTCCATGCGCACACTCCGTAATGCACACCACGTCCTTTTCTCTTTAACGCGGATTACCAAGTCGAAGATCTTCTAGACCAGCTGCCCTTACAGAATTTAGGTCTGGATACCCATTTACAGCCATCAGCAAGTCAGCTTCGGCCAATATGGATCTAAGGACATGAGCCGCACCTTCAGCTCCACCCAGCGCCAGTCCATAGGAATACGGTCGACCGATGCCGACTGCCGCTGCGCCAGCGGCGATGGCCTTTATGACATCGCTGCCAGAGCGAATGCCGCTGTCGAATAGAACAGGAGTTTCTCCGGCCGCTTCCACGACCGCTGGCAACATGTCGATCGCTGCAATCCCGCCGTTGGCTTGCCGTCCTCCATGATTGGAACAATAGATTGCATCGATGCCATGATCCACACAGCGTCGGGCGTCTTCGGGATGGCAAATGCCCTTCAGGACAATCGGCATCTGCGTTGCTTCGCGGAACCAGGCGATATCGTCCCAGGTCAGCACCTTGCCGAAAGTCGCGCGCCACTGACGGACCGCGCCGGCCAGATCATCTTCCGGTGGGCGATCCAAACGGGACCGAAAGACCGGATCGCTGAAATAGTTTTCAAGCACCTTGCCCCTAAGTTGCGGGAAATTGGCGCTGTTGAGATCACGTGGACGCCACCCTGTGAGCCAGGTGTCGAGAGTTATGACCAGCGCTTTGCTGCCCGATCTCTCTGCGCGGGAAACAAGGCTTCGCGCCAACTCCTCGTCCTTTGGCGTGTAGAGTTGGAAAAACAGCGGAGTTTGTCCGCTTGCCTGCGATACCTCCTCTATTGGTGAGTTGGACAAGGTCGAAGCGCAAAACGGGACGCCGGTTGACGCGGATGCCCTGGCCGCGGCGATGTCTCCCTTCCGGTCCTGCGTCATTTCTCCGTTCAAGCCTATCGGTGCCATGAAAATCGGCGCAGGCAGGTCGAGCCCGAACAAGCGAATGGACAAATTCCGAACGGTGCAGTCGACGAGCATTCGAGGCACCATCCCCCAATGATGGAATGCTTCGACGTTTGATCGTTGCGTGTGCTCATCCCCGCAGCCGCCCTGGACGTAATTGAGCAAATCAGGCGCGATGGCCTGTTGTGCGCGAACCTCAAGCGTTGCGAAATCGACCGGGTATTTGGGGAGAGTGCCGCTCAAGCCGCCAAGATAAATTTCGTTCTGGAAATCGCCGTAGTGCATCTCGTCTCATCCCTGTTTTGTAGCTATCTCTTCGATTTTGCGGGTATATTTGCAAAGCCGAACAGGTTGCAGCCGGTACAATTTACCTAGTGGACTAAAAAACTACTGGGAAGTAGATCAATTTTGTCGCATAGTGCCTCGCTAACGATAAGGCGGGAGGCTGGATTGGCAAATGGACGATGCAATTTGGCGGCGCGAACGTGAAATCTGCGCTTGCCACCAATGATGCGGCGGACGTGGGCGATGGAGCTTCGCTGAAGTCGGAGTTCGTTGCTTTCAAGACCAATCGCATTGTCGAAGCTGCCAGCCGGCTATTTTACGAGCGCGGTTACAGCAGTTGCACGCTCGACCATGTTGCTGCCGAACTTGGGGTGACCAAGCCGTTCCTCTACTCCTATTTCAAGAACAAGGAATCGATCCTGGCCGCGATTTGCGAGGTTGGGATCAGCGAGGCGCTGGCCGCGCTCGAACAGGTCATGGCCGCCGACCATGCATCGCACCGGGACCTGCTCGCTCAGGTCGTGGCGAAAGTTGGTCGCATCGTGATCCATCGTCAGGAATATGTGGTCGTCTATCAGCGCGAGATGAAGCATCTCAGCAGTGCGGACAGTGACCGTATCTTACGGATGCGCGCATCGTTCGATCATCAGATTGGGAACCTCATTCGCGAAGGCGTGGATGCGGGGGAGTTCGAAGCGGATGTCGATCCCTTCGTGTCGGTGTGGATCGGTGGCCTGATTAGCTGGATTCCCACCTGGTACAGCCGGAAAGGCCAACGCTCGGCCGAGGAAGTGATCGAGCACCTCGTGCAGGCATCACTGCGGCTGGCGGGCGCCAACTAAGACTTACTTTTGATTTCAAGAAGGCAAAAATGGCAAATTCATAACTGAAGATACTCACCGGTAGAAAATTATAGAACCGGTAAAATGAGAGGGAGAGAACTGAAATGGCATTCACTGTCAAAACGGCGCTGCTGTGCGCCACCGCGGTCGCCGGGCTGCAATTTTCCCAACCGCTGGCAGCGCAGGAACAAACCGACAAATCCACTGAGCCATCAGCAAAGCCAACCAAGCCGGCCATGGGGTTCGGTGACTCTGCCGCCACCCCGAACAATGAAATCATAGTCACCGCAACAAAATCAGGTCAGTCGCTTGAAAATACGGCGGCTGCAATTTCGGTTCTTGGCTCAGATGCGATTGGCCCGGGTGGCGTAGAAAATGCCCAGGATCTGTCGACGGAAGTACCGAACGTTTCTGTCGGCGATCAATTTGGCGTCAACCGCACCTTTATTCGGGGTATCGGGCTGACCAGCATCGACCTTGGTGCCGACGGCGCGGTAGCGTTCCTGCAGAACGGCGCAATAATCAGCCGGCCAGCTGCCCAACTCAGCGGGTTCTACGACATCCAGCAGATCGAAGTGCTGCGCGGACCGCAGGGAACGACGTACGGTCGCGGGGCCACCGGCGGTGTCATCAACATCGTTACCAAGCGCCCCACATCCTATTACACCGGCTATGGCAGGGCGACGTACGGAAATTATAATGCTGTTACGCTGGAAGGTGGCCTTGGCGGTCCGATCGCCAGCGACAAGCTTTCATTCCGGGTGGCGGGCAAATACGAAAACCACGATGGTTACGGAACCAATCTGTTCACCGGCAATCCGGTGGACAATAGAAACGCGTGGGCAATCCGCGGATCGCTGTTGGCGAAGGTGTCGCCCGATCTTGAAGTGCTGGTCGTGGCGGATCACTTCGAGGAAGACGATTACAATTACGCCTTCCACTATTTCGGCCCGACGGTCGTACCAGAGTCGATGCTCGCTTCGACCCTGCTCGGGGGCAAGACGATTTTCGACTATTACGCTGCGCGCGGGGAGAAGCCCAATTTGCGCAATATCTATTCGGATGAAGATGCCATCAACAATCGCAATGGTACGAGCGTTCAAGGCATCATTACACTCGACAAGGGCGATTTCACGCTAGTCTCAACCTCGGCCTATCGTAAGTTCAAGCGCTTCAACCGCGACGACCTCGATGTCAGCGACATCAACGCCTTCGGTCAGAACAACTACATCGAAGACAGCGAATCTTTCAGTCAGGAAGTAACGTTCACTTACGATAAGGGACCGATCTCCTTGCTCGGCGGGGCGATGTACTTCCAGGAGACACTGTTCGGTGAAGTGCGCGTCCCGACCGTCAACCTCGCCAACTACTTCAACATCGTCCTTGGAACGAACCTTCCGGGCGACTTGTTCGACAGCGGCAATTACCTCCAGCGCGGTACAGTAAAGACCAACGCCGTGGGCGCCTATCTGGAAGCAAGCTATGAACTGGCCCCCCGATTCAAAGTGACGGCAGGCGCGCGTTACAATTGGGAAAAGCGCGCCGGGACGGGACGCTTTACGTTCGAGGCACAAGGGCTCGACATTCCCACCGACAAGGCCGCCAGCTGGGACGCGATCACACCGAAATTCCAGATCGAATATCGCACGCCCGGAGGCACCTTGTTCTATGGAAAGGTGACGCGTGGCTTCAAATCGGGCGTGATCAACATCGGCAGCGTCAACGACGTGATCGATCCCGAATTCATCTGGAGTTATGAAGCGGGTATCCGTGGCGAAACTGCGGACCGCACGTTCGGGTTCAGTGCTGCGGCATTCTACTACGACTACACCAATCTTCAGGTCGGTTTCGTAAACGCCAACAGCATCGTGGAAACGATCAACGCAGCATCGGCGCGCAATTACGGAATCGAACTGGAGACGACTATTCGCCCGGCTCCGAACACGACCTTCCGGATCTACGGGACCTATCTCAACACAAAGTATCTCGATTTCTGCAACGGCTATTATGCGAAGGGTGATCCGACGCGCCGGCAATTCCCGGACTGCCCGACCAATCCGGCCTTGTCCGACCTGGCGGGTAATCACCTCTCTAACGCGCCGACGTTCACAGTGGCGGCCTTTGCCGATCATGTCGTCGAATTGGGCACGGCGGGGACACTTAAGTTATCGGGCGATATCAATTTCCAGGACGAAGTGTTCTTCACAGAGTTCAATAACAACGATGCACGCCAGCCCGCATTCGCGCTGATCAATGCCAGCATTACCTATCGGACAGCCGATGAACATTGGTCGCTCTCGCTGTGGGGCAAGAACCTCACGGACAAATACGCGCTGGCGAACACCATCATTTCCGCGCCGCTTTACGGCTATGTATCGGTCGGTTCCTTGCGACCACCGCGTACCTATGGCCTGACACTCGGATATGACTTCTAGGGCCGGGAGGGCAGTGGCATGGCCGAAGCGTTCCGGATCGGGAAGCACAAGATTTTCCGAATAGAGGAATGGCAGGGCGGGTTCAGCCCGCCCGAAGCCCTTTTCGCTGAATTCGATGCCGATATCTTTTCCGTAAAAGCGGCGTCCTTCGAACCTGATTTTCTGCGCGAAGGGTTGATCTACGGATATCTCCAGAGCTGGTTGATCGACACCGGCAGCGAACGTATCCTTGTCGATACCGGGGCAGGCAATGACAAAGACCGCCCCGGCATTCCTATCTTCGGGAATCTGGACAGCGACTTCCTGGATCGGCTCGCGCAGACCGGTTACAGCCCCGGGGACATCGACAAGGTTTACTGTACCCACCTGCACATCGACCATGTCGGGTGGAACACCCAACTGGTCGAGGGGAGCTGGCAACCGACCTTTCCCAATGCGACCTATTACCTGCCGCAAATCGACGAGCTGGCATGGAATCCGGCCAAGGACCAATACGCCTCCATGGCGGGCGCCGGGGTTAATGCCAACGTCTTCGAAGACAGCGTGGCGCCGATCATCGATGCCGGAATGGCAGTCCTGATCGAGGATGGATATCAGATCGCACCAGGTATGACCGCATGGCTCGCACCGGGGCACACACCGGGTCAAATGGTCCTGGAGGTAGAGAATGGCGGTGAAGTCGCGCTCTTCACCGGTGATGTGTTGCATCATCCGATGCAGGTCATCCGGCCCGATTGGAACAGCGTCTATTGCGAAGATCGCGAGTTGGCTGCCAAGTCCCGCCGCAAGGTCCTCGAACGAGCGGCAGACGTCGGCGCCCGCATCGTCCCGGCGCATTTCGGTGCTCCTCATTCGGCCTTCGTCGAACGCACCGCCGAAGGCGGCTTCCGGCCTCGCTACGATGCAAAGGGAGATCCAGAGTGACACCCGACACCATCGCACCTTTCGCACCCGATGCACCTGAATTGCACCGCGACCCCTACCCCGTTTTCGCCGAGATACGTGAAAGAGACCCGCTGCATCGCGCGGAATTCGGCTATTGGGTGGTCAGCCGCCACGAGGATGTTCGCGGCGTACTCATGAATCGCGAGGATTTCGGGCAAGGCGACTTCACTGAAAATGTAAGATTGTTCTACGGGCCTGAGTTCGATGTGATGGGGCAACCCGCCTACAAGTGGCTCTCGGAGGTCTTCCTGATGCAAGACCCCCCGCATCATACCAGGGTTCGCGGGCTGGTTACCGGCGCGCTGACCGCGCGGTTGGTCCGGGCTATGGAACCACGAATTCGTGAGATTGCAGACGGCCTGATCGATAAGATGATCGCGCAAGGCTCTGCCGATCTGATAACGGACTTTGCCTACCAACTCCCGGTCCGCGTGATGTGCGACATGCTGGGTGTCGATCCAGACGATAGCCGCCTTCACGCTGTGATTGCGGCAATAGCGCAAAGCTTCATCGTATTCGAAGCGCGCGCGCTCACCCCGGAAGAGCTTGCAACTGCGAACCGGGAGATCGGCGTCTTGCAGGATTTCTTCGAAGAGCTGTTTGCCGACCGGATGACATCGCCGCGCGATGATCTGACCACGGCACTGGTCCAGTCGGGCGGGAAGGAAGACTCGCTATCTCACGATGAGCTCGTCACGGTCGCCATCGGGCTTTTCGGTGCGGGCTTCGAAACGACGGCCCACATGATCGGCAACGGCGTATTGTCACTCAGCCGCGCTCCTGATCAGTGGCGATCGCTTGCCAGCGACCCGCTGGGACTTGCACCGGGTACGGTCGACGAAACCCTGCGGTACGAAAGTTCGCTGATCGCCACATACCGGACTGCGCTGAGGGACACGCAATTGCACGGCGAGCCCATCCTTGCCGGGGAGAAAGTTCTCACCCTGATCGGAGCGGCCAACCGTGATCCGCGTGTTTTCGCCAATCCCGACCGCTTCGACATTCAGCGCGATGCCAAAAAGCACATGAGTTTCGGCGGCGGCATCCACTTTTGCGCCGGTGCCGAGCTGGCTCGGCTTGAAGGGCGGATCGCGTTCGAGCAACTCGCACGGCGTCTTCCGGGGCTTCAAGCCGAAACGGACAATCCGCAGTGGCGCGAAGGCTTCCTGTTCCGGGGCCTGTCTGCACTGCCCGTTGGGTGGTGAGCTTTCTGCCTAAGGTACGACGACGATCTTGCCGATCCGGTCGGGATCTTCGAGCAATGCAAAGGCGTTCGCGACGTCATCCAGTTTGAACACCTCGGCGATAGGTGGATCGATCTTGCCTTGCGCAGCGAGGTTCAGGAGGATGCCCAGAATAGTCCGAACACGTGTCGGATCGCTTTCCCAGAGATATCGCGCATCCACGCCGACGAGTGCGCCAGATTTGAGCAAAGGCAGGTTTGCCGGAAGGGTTGGTATGCCGTCACCCGAAGCGAAACCCACCACGAGATGCTGGCCGTGCTTGGCGAGCGAACGGAAGCATTGCTGAAACATTGAGCCCCCGACGGGATCGAACACTCGGTCGACGCCTTGCGGAAACGCGCGCTTGAGCTGTTCGCGCCAGTCGCCATCCCGGTAATCGATCACCATCTCCGCACCCAGCCTGCTGACCAAAGCTTGCTTTTCGGGTGTCGACGCAAGGCCGATGACGCGCGCGGATGTTGTCGACGCGACGGCCACGGCTGCGGAACCCACGCCTCCGGAAGCACCCGTGACAAGTACGGTTTGTCCCGGTGCAAGAGCGCCTCGATCGAAGAATCCGTAATAGGCGGTGAGGTAATCGAGCAAGATGGCCGAAGCCTTTGGCGAGGGCAAATCGTCCGGCACAGGCACGGCATGGATCGCCTTCACCGAGGCTTGCTCCGCAAGCCCTCCGCCGAACTGCCAGGCTGCGATACGCTGTCCTGGTGTGAACTCGGCCACTCCCTCCCCCACGGTTTCCACGATACCGACGATTTCACCACCCGGCACAAACGGCAAGGGTGGCTTCTGCTGGTAAAGGCCGCGCATTACGAGCTGGTCGACGAACCCGAGGGCCGTTGCCTCGATGCGGACACACAACTCTCCGGGGCTAGGCTGTGGCGCCGATACTTGCGCCAATGCGAAATTGGCGACGTTACCCAGTTCCTGACCGCAGAATGCGCGCAATCGCCGTCCCTACCCCGCCTCGACCTTGCTTTCGTCCGCTGACGCCGGTTCATAGTCAAATGCCAGATCGGCCTCGTTCGGGCTGCGGGTCATCCGCCAGAATGCATCGTTGCGCCACGGCGTGATGGCAACGACGCGGCCGTTCGAATTGCGATACCAGTTCTCGGTGCCCGGATGGGTCCAGACCAGCTTTTCATGAGCCTCGTCGATCTTGCGGCGATATTCTTCATAGACATAGCTGCGAACTTCGACCGATATTGCCCCCTGCTTGCGCGCTGCAAGCACGACCTGCCCCGCATAATGCATCTGGTTCTCGATATTGCGGATCATGCTGCCGCCATGCCCGGAACCGACATTGGGCCCGAGCAGGATGAAGAAATTGGGGAAACCCGGGACAAGCGTGCCGAGATAGGCGGCAGCATCGTCCTGTCCCCATTTGTCGTGCAGCAACTGTCCGTCGCGCCCGATGATGTCATACGATCCCAGCACATTGGTGGTCTGGAACCCGGTAGCAAGAATGATCACGTCCGCCTCGACCGACTCACCGCTCGACGAGATCAGGCGCGATCCTTCGACCTTCGCCAGATGTTCGGGGATCAGGCGCACATGCGGCTTCTTGATCGTCCGATACCAACCATTGTCGAGCAGCATCCGCTTGGCGAAGGGCGGGTAATCGGGCAGGACTTGCTCGATCAGGTCGGGCCGGTCTTCCAGTTCCTGCGTGACGTAACGCGTGAAGGCCCGCCGATGCCCGTCGTTGATCTCGTTCACGGCCCGGTCGGGATGCGCCCAGTCGGGATCGCGGAACAAGGTTCCATGCACACGATCGTTGAAGGTCCAAGACAAGCGTTGCTCCAGCCAAGCGCGGTACAGCGGCATGACCTGCATGAGATAGCGAACGCCTTCGGGAATATCCTTGTGGAACTGCGGGAAAGGCGCAGCCCACTGCTTCGAACGGGCGAAGATCGTCATTTCGGCAACTTCATCGGCAATCGCCGGGGCGACCTGCATTCCCGAAGCGCCATTGCCGATCACGGCAACTCGCTTGCCGGCGAACCGTGCGTCCTTGGGCCAGCGACTGGTATGATAGACCTGCCCCGTGAACCCATTGAGACCTTCGATCCTTGGGTATTGGGGAATATTCAGGATTCCCACGGCGCTGAACAAATAGTCGGCGCTGTGCTTTTCCCGCTTGCCATCGGGGTTTGTGATTGTGACGTCCCAGCGCCCCGTTCCTTCGTTCCAGCGTGCCTCCTCGACCTTGGTGTTGAACTGCGCGTTGTCGTAAAGGCCGAAACTGCGAGCGGTATCGAGCAGATAGCCTTCGATCTCGTCGCGCAGAGGGAAATATTTCGACCAGTCGTTCGGGCGGCAGGAAAATGTATAGGTGAGAGAGGGCGTATCGACGCCGCAACCGGGATAGCGATTTTCGAACCAGGTACCGCCAAAATCCTCGTTCTTTTCGAACAGCGTATAGGCGATTCCCAGCCGATCGAGCTCGATTCCCGCGCAGATGCCCGACACGCCGCCACCGATAATGATCGCGGTTTTCTCGCTCTCCCCATCGCTCGCCGTGCGCGCTATCGCTTCATACTCCATCCCCGCGGCGATGATGTCACCGTACTCCTGCGGGACGTGTTCGGTCATTGCGACGCTCAACATTTCGGCCAGCCTCGCGTTGTCGGGCCGTGGCACCTTGAGCTTGGCACCCCTGACCCAATCGGCGATCGCTGACTTTGCGGCGGACCGTATTTCTTGCTGGATCGGCTCGGGCAATTGCCCGCTGTCGTTGTCGTCAAGGCCGGGTGAACGCTTGGGCGCATAGGGTTCGTTCAGCCAGCGCTCGTCTCCGCTCACCTGATAGAGAATCATCAGCAAGGCCGGGATATTGGCCTTTTCGATGCCCGTATTGAGCAACGTCCAATCGACGTGTTCGGGGGCCACCGGGCGGTGGATAAAAGGGTGGGTCATAGCGATCGCATTCCTGGATGGCGGAGACGGACCCATCGGTCCGCCGGATTGAATTGGGCCGGGATCACACGCTGAAACTTTCGCGTCGGACACGTATCCCGGCTGCTTCCCTGTCCCAGGTGTCGTGCGTGATCCCCTCGCTGCGCAGCTCGGCCTTCATCACCTTCGCAGAAGGCGTCTTGGGCAGCTCGTCGAGGATGCGGACATAACGCGGCACCATGAAATAGGGCATCGTTTCAATGAGGAATTCCGCCAGTTCGAGGCAATCGATCGTTGCTCCCGGAACAGGCGCGACGATTACCATCACCTCGTCTTCCGAATATTCGCTCGGCACCGCAATCGCGGCCGCTTCGCGGACGCAAGGGTGGCGGCAGACGTCCGCTTCCACCTCGAAGGAGGAGATGTTCTCACCGCGTCGGCGGATGGCGTCCTTGACCCGGTCGACGAAATAGAAATAGCCATCCTCGTCGCGCCGGAACGCATCGCCCGTATGAAACCATCCGTTGCGCCACGCTTTGGCGGTCGCTTCCGGGTTGGCGTTATAGCCGCTGTTCATTGCCCAGGGACGATCGGTTCGCACCAGCATTTCGCCGATTTCGCCCGTTGGAACTTCACAATCATTGGCGTCGACCAACCGTACTTCGACGCCATCGCGAACCGTCCCGCAGGTCCCGATCTTCGCCGGATTGGCTTCGGAAACAATCGGAGAGGAAATCTCAGTCATGTTGAAAATCGTGTAGATGTCGACGCCAAACCGCTCGGTAAATGCAGGCGCGTCGCCCGTCAGCGGGACCATGAAAGCCTTCTTCACTGTATGGTCGCGATCAGTTGGCCCCGGCGGTGCCTTCAGCAGGAACGTGGCCATCACTCCGAGCAGGAAAACCATCGTCGATTGAGTGGCCTTGGCGACTTTCCAGAACTCGTCGGTCGAGAAGTGGTCGATCATCGCCACAGAAGCGCCGCGAGCAAGCATCACGAAGGGCGGCCCCATACCGCCGATATGGAAGATCGGCGCTACACACATGTACCGATCGTCTTCGCCCACCATGGGCCAGGACTCCGGCCCGGCGTTGGAGAACATGTGCAGATAGGACGAAAGGACCCCTTTCGAAGGGCCAGTCGTGCCTGAGGTGTAGATGATCGACTGGATGTCCCAAGGGTCGATCGGGCGTTCGAGTGCGATCTCTTCGTCCGGGTCGCCCACAAGGTCGTCGTAGCGCGTTGTCTCTAACGGTGCCGCGACAACTTCGACGTCGGTTGTCACAACAAGACGTTCGAGATCGGCGAGGTCAATTTCATTCAGGCGAGATATCAGGTCGGGGTGAACCAGCAGGAATCGCGCACCCGAATTGGCGATAACATGCGCGAGAAGGCCGCCGCGATAGGCGGTGTTGAATGGCACGAACACCGCACCGATGTAATTGATCGCGTAGAATGCGATGAGCGCGTCTGGGCCATTGGGCAGCCACACGGCGACATGCTCCCCCTGCCGAACGCCAAGCTTCTTCAGTCCGGCGGCTTTGGCGCGGACCTTTTGACGCATGTCGGCAAACGACCATTCCTCGCCATCTGCGAAAACGACGTGCGTCTTGTCGGGGCGTTCCTGCGCCCACCGATCGAGCAGATAGCGCAGCACGCATTCGTCCCTGTTCGGAATGCGTGGATCGCTGAAGTCGCGCGGGCGCGTTTGGCCAGTCATCGGTTCAGGCCGCCAACCGCAGGATTTCCATGACATCGTCGGCGGTTTTCACCGGGCGTGGGTTCGTGCGACCCCAGATGTCGAGCAAGGTGTATTCGGCGACCTGCTGGAACCGACTTTCATCGACACCCACCTCGCCGAGTGTCCGCGGCATACCGAGCCCGCGGATGAAGCGGTCGAGCGCGTCGCCGGCGGTAGCGTGGTCACCACCAAGGACCGCTGAAATCCGCCCCTGCCGGCTGTCGTCATATTCGGCATTCCATTTCAGCACATATGGCGCCATCACACACGAACAATAGCCATGCGGCACGTCGCAAGTCCCACCAAGGATATGGCCGATGGCGTGGCTCGCCCCCATGGGAACGCCGCCGATGATACTGATCATCGATTGCCATGCACCGATCTGGCATTTGAGGCGACCTTCCAAATCATCTGGATCGGCTTTGACGCGCGGCAACCCTTCAACCAGCAGCTTCAGCGCGCTTTCCGCAAGCCCGTCCGCAAAATCGTTCGACTTGTCCGACGACAGTGTTTCGACGGCATGATCGACAGAGCGCACCCCCGTCGAGAGCCACAGCCATTCGGGCGTATGCACCGTGATGGCCGGATCGAGTACGACCATCACCGGGGCCATATTGCGATGCTCGTAACCCTGCTTGTGCTGGGTTGCCTCGTCGGTCGAACCGGATAGCGCGTTGAACTCGCCGCCCGACAGCGTCGTCGGCACGCAGATCACCGGGATATCGGGGCCCACCTTGACCGGATTGATGACTTCGCCCTCCTCGGTCACATAGGTGCGCAGAGGCTCGAAATCCTCGATCCGACGCACATCATGCTTGATTAACAGGCTGACGATCTTTGCAGCATCGGTTGCGGATCCGCCTCCGATCGACACGATCAGATCCGCGCCTGCATCCCGAGCGGCATCGGTCGCTTTGAGGACATCCGTTCGCGGAGCGTGCGGTGCAATCCCGCTGAAAGTCCCTGCATGGCGACTGCCCAGAGCATGCTCTACTTTCGAAATCTCATCGGTCTTCTCACACAGAGTGGTCGATACGATCAGGAAAACCTTGTTGCAGCCCATTGCCGTTGCCTGATCCAGCAGAGCGTCGGCTACGGGAACGCCCATGGTTACGCGCTCGGTCCGAGTAAAGCGCAGTTCGCTGGGTGTGAATGGGGTCACTTTGCAATCTCCTCTCAAGATCGGCCACTTTGCGCAGCTCGTTATGGGATAGTGACAGGCAATCCACTTACTGGCTAGTATATTTTTCAACTTGCTGGAATATGGACAGCGCAAAACAATGAATTCGAAGGGATTGGGAGATGGTTTCAGGCGCAAAATCGCAGGAGACGCCTCTGGCTGGCGTCAAGATCTTGGAGTTTTCAGGACTCGGGCCGACGCCGTTCGGCACCATGTTGTTATGCGACCTCGGCGCTGAAGCCATACGAATCGAGCGCGCGGGCGCTTCCAACCCTCTTGGGGGCGATGCCAGGTTCGATTTTCTCTACCGTGGTCGTCCGGCGATCCCGTTAGACCTCAAGTCTGAAGAGGGTTGCGACGTGGCACGCGCGCTTGCCCAACAAGCCGATGTCCTGATCGAGGGATTTCGGCCGGGTACTATGGAGCGGCTGGGCCTCGGCCCCGATGACCTGACGACATCGAATGAAGGCCTGATCTATGCTCGTATGAGCGGGTGGGGACAGGACGGGCCATTGCGCGACATGGCAGGGCACGACATCAATTATCTCGCCCAATGCGGTGCCCTGTATCCAATCGGCCCGATGGATGGGCCGCCGACACCCCCGATCAATCTCGTCGGCAATTTCGGTGGCGGCGGAACGTTTCTGGCGATCGGCGTCCTTGCGGCACTGGCTGAGCGTACACGGTCGGGAAAGGGACAGGTTCTCGACGTAGCCATGAGCGACGGCATAACCGTCCTCCTCACGCAATTGATGGGCTGGAAGCAAATGGGCCAGTGGCGCGATGGCCGCGGTGGAAACCTGCTGGATGGTAGCGCCTATTTTTACCGCTGCTACGAAACTTCAGATGGGCGCCATCTCGCGGTGGGCGCACTGGAAAAGCCATTCCACGACGCATTCATAGAAGGCCTTGGGCGGCAGCCCGCCGACTTTTTCGATCATTTGAATCCCGCCAATTGGCCAGAACGTGGCGAACGCATTCGTGCAATTATCGCGGAAAAGTCGCTGGACGAATGGTGCGACTTGTTTGCCGGACGCGATGCGTGCGTGACCCCGGTACTTAGCGTCGAAGAAGCCGCAGAAAGTGAACTCAATCGCGAGCGTGGAATGTTTGTGCGGTCGGAGCGGTCATATCAATCGATGCCTGCACCGCGCTTTGGCCGGTCATCAGTTCGAGAGCCTCACGAAACTGTCGAGACTGATCGAAGGCAGAGCGCACTTTCCTCTTGGAGTCTCGATGATATATTCTCATCCTGATGGTTTGAAACAACGTAGGCAACGGCTCCAAGGCAGCTGGCACATAGTTTGAACAGATGATCGGCAATGACCTAAATTGGGTGTGCGCCAGCTTTTGCCGAATGGTCAATCCGCGTCATCGGTTGCGGCCATCAGGTCCATGAAATTGCGAGCGGCATCCCTTTCGGTTTCGTCTTCGAAAGCGACGTCGAGGGCGGGGGCGTCGTCGAACATGTACAACACGCACCACAGCGCAAAGCGTTTGGCGCTGTCCTTTTCAAGGCCGAAGTCGACATGGATACGTTCGAGGCCAGCAGCCAGAACCTGTGGCGATTGCTCGCCGGGATCGCCGGTGGCGAAATAGCGCTGGAGGAGGTCGTCGAGGTTCATCCAAGCCTCCGATACGCTTGTGCACCGTCTCTGCAAATCGCCTTTGCTACTGATTGCGATTTAACGGCACTCCATCCGCGGTGGCCTGCCCTTGGAATCGATAGCGATCGCACTGTTGATCAGCGCCAGGTGCGACAGGGCTTGCAGGACATTTCCAACGGGGCGCTTGTCCGTGGCCCAAATCTCCTCGGTCAGCAGCCTGAGATCGTTGGCCATGCGCAGTACGCAGGAAGGCGGCAAGCGACCGGGTGACGAGATCCTCGGCGAAGATAAATTTTCGAGAATTTTCTTCACGCAAGCTCCGAAGGCGGATCGCGATCGCGGCCCGATGCCCGCCTCCAAGGGCCATAGTGACAAAACACGCCGATTTTTGCCGGGATCCCGGATAGGCTTCGCAGCTTTTTGCAAGCGGCACTGCGTTCGAGCGGAAATTCCCGATCGCCGCATGGATTGCCTGTGGGGAACCGGGAGTTGACGCGTGGCAATTTGCCATCGCCGTGCCTATCGCTGAATCGTGTACACTAAGCGACAGGCATATTCATGGCCGCTCCGCTGATAGCGCCCTCGATCCTCTCGGCCGACTTCGCGCGGCTCGGGGAAGAGGTGCGCGCGATCGACGCTGCGGGGGCGGACTGGATCCACATCGACGTGATGGACGGGCATTATGTGCCCAACCTCACCATCGGTCCGGCAGTGGTCAAGGCGCTTCGTCCGCACACGGACAAGCCGTTCGACGTTCACCTGATGATTTCACCGGTCGATCAGTATCTCGAGGCATTTGCCGAAGCGGGCGCGGATCACTTGACGATCCATCCCGAAGCGGGGCCGCACATTCATCGTTCGCTGCAGGCGGTGAAGGCGCTCGGCAAGCAGGCGGGCGTGGTGCTCAATCCGGGTACGCCGGTCGATGCGCTCGACTATGTCCTCGACATGGTCGATCTGGTGTTGGTCATGAGCGTCAATCCCGGTTTCGGCGGGCAGAGCTTCATTCGCAGCCAGCTCGGCAAGATCGAGGCCGTTCGCCGCATGATCGAGGATAGCGGTCGATCGATCCGGCTGGAGGTCGATGGTGGTGTCGATCCGCAGACTGCGCGCGACTGTGTCAGTGCCGGTGCGGATGTGCTGGTCGCAGGGTCGGCCACTTTCAAAGGTGGGCCGGAACGCTACGCCGCCAATATCGCGGCGTTGAAGGGGGAGGCATGAGCATAGCGCAGGAAGCTTTGCCGCACGGCGACGCACCGGATCATGGCCGCATCGATGGGCGCGGCACCGCCCAACCGGCCCTGCCGCTTGCCGGGGCCAGGGTTGAACCGCTTGCGGTGCCATCGCCCAAGGCGCCAACGCCGACCGAGCCGCCCGCCGAGCCGAGCCGGGCGCTTGTTCCGAGTGATTTCAGGCCTCCTTCGGGCAATGCACTCAATCGCGCGATCGTGTGGGCCTATCGTCTCGGTGTGCCCTGCGCGGTGCTTGCCGCCCCACTCCGTAAGCCGCAAGGTTTGCGTTTGCTCGGGACGGTCGAAACCCCTCTGCAGGGCGATCGTGCGCATGGCACCGCCCTGCGCGCCGGACACTTCCTGATCCATGGCGCTCGTGTGCCTATCGGCGAAATGGATTTTGGCTCATCCACCCGCACGCCGGTGCCATTCCAGCAGGTCGTCCACGGATTTGGCTGGTTGCGTGACCTCGCCAGCAGTGCGGCGCGCCCGCAATGCACTGCGACGGCAGAGCGCATTTTGCAGCGCTGGCTCGATCTCAATCCTACACCTGCGAAGGGTCCGGCATGGACTGTGGAGCATACGGGTAAGCGTTTGCTGGCGTGGCTTGTCCATGCGCCGCTGATCCTGTCGAACGAAGACAAGCGCGACCGTCGCCGCATTCTGGCGACGATGGAAGAAACCGCGCGCTGGCTCGACCGGCAGATGGGTTCTGCCGAGGACAAGCTTGCCGCGCTGGCCGGATGGTGTGCGATTACTGCTGCCGGAATACTTCTGCCGGACGGCAAGCCGCGCCGCCTGTTCGGCGAATCGGGGCTGGTCAAGACGCTGGGCGAGCTGGTCAGCGAGGATGGCGGTACGCTCTCGCGCAGCCCGCTGGCGCAGATGGATGCGATTGCGCTGCTGGTCGATCTCAAGGCATGCTATGACGCGGTTGGCCGCAGTCCGCCGCGCGCCATCGATGCAATGCTGGGTTTGCTGGTGCCGCCGCTGCTGGCGCTGCGTCATGGCGATGGGGGGCTCGGGTCGTGGCAGGGGGCCGGCGCCGTCCCCGCGCATCGGCTTGCCGCAGTGATCGAGGCGAGCGGTATCCGGACCCGCCCGGCGCGCGACACGCGGCATTGGGGCTATCAGCAGGTCAGCGCAGGGCGTTCGACCTTGCAGGTCGATACTGCCCCGCCGCCCCGCCCACGCGATGCGCGCTTTGGCTGCGCGTCAACGCTGGCGATGGAGTTTTCCAGCGGTACGCAAAGGCTAATCGTCAACTGCGGCGGCGCGGCCTGGGCGGGCGGGCAGGTGCCGTTGCGCATCGAGCAGGGATTGCGCGCCAGCGCGGCGCATTCGACGTTGACGCTGGACGATGCCAATTCCACCGCGATCCTGATCAAGGGCCAGATCGGCAAGGGTGTCGATACGGTCGATGTCACGCGCAAGACCGTGGAAGTCGGCGGCCGACCGGCGACGCGGATCGATGCCAGCCACGATGGCTATGTCTCGCGCTTCGGCTTGCTCCACCGGCGCATCCTGCTGCTGTCGGCCGATGGCGAGGAATTGCGCGGCGAAGACGTGCTGGAGCCTTATGCAAAGCGCGGCAAGCGCGGCAAGATCGGCTTTGCGATCCGTTTCCATATCGGGCCGGGGATCGAAATCGGCCTTGCTGAGGATGGCCGCGGCGCGGGTTTGGCGCTGCCTGACGGAAGTTACTGGCAGATGCGGCTCGGCGGCGATAATGCCGATGCGCAATTGACCCTGGAAGAAAGCCTGTGGGTCGATGGCGAGGGACGGCCTCAGCCGACCCAGCAACTTGTGATCGAGGGGCTAACCTCACGCGGCGGCGGGAGTTTCCCGTGGCTGCTCAAGAAAATGGGATAAAACTAACGATGACTGCCGTGACGATCCGCCGGGCGCTGCTTTCGGTGTCCGACAAGACTGGCCTTGTGGAACTAGGCCGCGCCCTTGCCGCCCGCAATGTCGAGCTGGTGTCGACCGGCGGGACGGCAAAGGCGCTGCGCGAGGCCGGGCTTGATGTGCGCGACGTGTCCGATCTCACTGGCTTTCCCGAGATGATGGACGGGCGCGTCAAGACGCTCCACCCGATGGTTCATGGCGGCCTGCTGGCGGTGCGCGACAATCCCGAGCACGCGGCGGCGATGGAAGAGCACGCGATCGGCGCGATCGACCTGGTGGTGGTCAATCTCTATCCTTTCGAACAGACCGTGATGCGCGGCGCAGGGCGCGACGAAGTGATCGAGAACATCGACATCGGCGGGCCGAGCATGGTGCGCAGCGCAGCCAAGAACCACGGATTCGTGACGATCGTTACCGACCCGACCGATTATGCCGCGCTGACCGAGGAACTGGAGGGGAGCGATGGCGCGACCTCGCTTGAGTTCAGGAAGCGCATGGCGGCCAAGGCGTTCGCCGCGACCGCCGCTTATGATGCGGCGATCAGCCAGTGGTTCGCCTTTGCCGACCAGGGCGAAAAATTCCCCGAGCAGGTCAGCATGACCCGCGTTCTCTCCGGCTCGCTGCGCTATGGCGAGAACCCGCATCAGGAGGCCGCGCTTTATCTCCCGCGCGGACCGCATACGCAGGGGCTTCCGCAGGCAAGCCAGGTGCAGGGCAAGGAACTGAGCTACAACAATTACAACGACGCCAACGCCGCTTTCGAACTGGCGGCGGAGTTTCGCGGGCAAGCCCCCACGGTGGTGATCGTCAAGCACGCCAACCCCTGCGGCGTCGCCCAGCGCGCGACGCTGCTCGAAGCGTGGGAGGACGCGCTCGCCTGCGACAGCGTCTCGGCCTTCGGCGGGATCGTTGCGACCAATGTGGCGCTCGACGGGCCGACGGCGGAGGCGATCTGCCAGATATTCACCGAGGTGGTCGTCGCGCCCGGTGCCGACGATGCGGCGAAGGCGGCCTTTGCGAAAAAGAAGAACCTGCGCCTGCTGCTGACCGAAGGACTCCCCGATCCGCGTCGTCCGGGTCAGGTGCTGTCGATCATCGCCGGGGGCATATTGGTGCAGGACCGGGACAATGGCGCAATCACTGCCGAGGATTTGAAGGTCGTCACCAAGCGCGCGCCAACCGAGCAAGAACTGAAAGACTGCCTGTTCGCCTGGACCGTGGCGCGGCACGTCAAGTCGAACGCGATAGTCTATGCCAAGGACGGCGCCACCGCCGGGATCGGCGCGGGCCAGATGAACCGACGCGATTCCAGCCGTATCGCCGCGATGAAGGCGGCAGAGGCTGCGGAGAAATATGGCTGGGCACAGCCGCACACGGTCGGCAGCGCGGTCGCATCGGACGCCTTCTTCCCCTTCGCCGACGGCCTGCTGGCCGCAGCGGAAGCCGGGGCGACTGCGGTGATCCAGCCAGGCGGATCGATCCGCGACGAGGAAGTAATCGCCGCCGCCGACGAGGCGGGGCTGGCGATGGTCTTTACCGGAATGCGCCACTTCCGCCACTGATACGGACGTTCGGCAAACGCCTCGGACGGTGTGCGACCTAAAGAAATTCTTGCCTGAATTCGCCGCAATCAGCGTGTTCACGACCTTGTAACGCTTGGTCGTGTAACCAAGTGGCATATTGAAACGAAATTCATACAGACGATAAGACTATGACATTTTTTAAGACTGATCTCGCCCGCAATCTCGGCATTGGTTTCGTCGTTGGGACGGTCCTGACGGTGGTCGCCAACCCCGCATTTGCCCACGCACTGACGTCGATCCTGTGAGCGAGTGGCGGCGCATCACGCTTGCCTTCGGGCTCAGCCTGTCGCTGGCCGCGTGCGCGCAGTCGGTGTCTGCCGAGCCGGTCGTTGAAGCGCCGGCCGCCATACGCACGGCGCATGAAAGCGGTGGGCTCAAGACAGCGATCTTCGCGGGCGGTTGCTATTGGGGTGTCGAGGATGTCTTCAGCCACGTAAAGGGCGTGAAGAGCGCTGTTTCCGGCTTCCATGGCGGCAAGGCTTCGACCGCGACCTATGGTCAGGTTTCGACCGGCACTACCGATCACGCCGAATCGGTAAAGGTCGTCTACGATCCCAGACAGGTGCGCTATGACCAGCTGTTGCAAGTGTTTTTCTCAGTCATCGCCGACCCGACGCTAAAGAACCGCCAGGGTCCCGATGTCGGCCCGCAATACCGCTCCGCGCTCGTCCCCCTGTCGGCGGAGCAGAACGCTGTCGCGAAGGCTTATCTTGCACAGCTCGGCAAATCGGGGCTGTGGAAGCGTCCGATCGTGACCCGGATCGAGCGCGGGCAGGCGTTTTACCCTGCGCCTGCCTATCATCAGGATTTTGCCGAGAAGAACCCCGACAACGGCTATATCCGCCGGTGGGATGCGCCGAAGGTCGTGGCACTGCAAAAGCTCTATCCTGCGCTCTATACCCCGCGCTTCCAGCCCAATTGAACCGGCGCTTGGGCCTTGCGTCCGCGTATTCCAAGGCATAGCTAAATCATCATGAGCGGGCACAAGCATCAGGAACATTCGGGCGAGGATCTGCTTGCGGCAGCGCAGAACGCGCTGACCGGCAATGGTGAACAATGGACCGGTATGCGCGAAGCGGTGTTCACCGAGCTTGCGCGGCACGAGATTCCTGCCTCCGCCTACGACATCGCCGACAATCTGTCGCAGGCGCGCGGCAAGCGAGTGGCCCCTAATACGGTTTATCGCATCCTCGACCTGTTCGTGCGGACCAATCTCGCCAACCGGATCGAAAGCGCCAACGCCTTCCTCGTCAACACTCATCCCGGCTGTCATCACGATTGCATTTTCCTGATCTGCGACGATTGTGGGAAAGCCACCCATCTCGACGATGAGCGCGTTACCGGCGCGCTGCGCGAAGCGGGCCGTGACGCGGGATTTGCCGATGTCCGCCCGGTCGTCGAACTGCGCGGTCTGTGCGAGGATTGCGCCGACTAGCGCCGCCAATCGACAGCGCTGCGAAGCCGGTGTAAGACCTTCTGCTTATGAGTGAACGCCCCCAAACGCCGTTACTGGATACGATTGCAACGCCGCAGGAATTGCGCCTGCTCGACAAGAGCCAGCTGCGTCAGCTGTGCGACGAATTGCGCGCCGAAATGATCGATGCCGTGGGCACCACCGGCGGCCACCTTGGCTCCGGCCTCGGCGTGGTCGAGCTGACCGCGGCGATCCATTATGTTTTCAACACGCCCGACGACCGACTGGTGTGGGACGTTGGCCATCAGGCCTATCCGCACAAGATCCTCACCGGGCGGCGCGATCGCATCCGCACCCTGCGTCAGGGCGGTGGCCTCAGCGGTTTCACCAAGCGCAGCGAAAGCGAATACGATCCTTTCGGCGCCGCGCACAGCTCGACCTCGATCAGCGCCGCGCTCGGCTTTGCGGTCGCCAACAAGCTGACCGGATCGCCCGGCAAGGGCATCGCTGTGATCGGCGATGGCGCGATGAGCGCCGGCATGGCCTATGAGGCGATGAACAACGCCGAACAGGCGGGCAACCGGCTGGTGGTGATCCTCAACGACAACGATATGTCGATCGCTCCGCCTGTTGGCGGCCTGTCGGCCTATCTCGCGCGGATGGTATCCTCGAGCGAATATCTCGGGTTGAGGAGCCTCGCCTCCAAACTCGCCAAGAAGCTTTCGCGCCGGGTCCATTCCGGGCTCGAAAAGGCCGAGGAATACACCCGCGGGATGGTGACCGGCGGGACCATGTTCGAGGAGCTTGGCTTCTACTATGTCGGCCCGATCGACGGACACAATCTCGACCATCTGATCCCGGTGCTCGAAAACGTGCGCGACAGCGAGCATGGGCCGATCCTGGTCCATGTCGTGACGACCAAGGGCAAGGGCTATGCCCCGGCGGAAAACAGCGCCGACAAATATCACGGCGTCGCCAAGTTCGACGTCATCACCGGCGAACAGAAGAAAAGCTCCGGCGGCCCGCCGTCCTACCAGAATGTGTTCGGCGAAACGCTGGCCAGGCTTGCGGAATCCGACGAGCGCATCTGTGCCATTACCGCCGCGATGCCGAGCGGGACGGGTGTGGACAAATTCGCGCAGGCGCACCCGGAGCGCGCCTTCGATGTCGGGATTGCCGAACAGCACGCGGTGACCTTTGCCGCCGGGCTCGCCGCACAGGGGATGCGGCCCTTTGCAGCGATCTATTCGACCTTCCTCCAGCGCGCCTTCGACCAGGTGGTGCACGATGTCGCGATCCAGAATCTGCCGGTGCGCTTTGCGATCGACCGTGCCGGGCTGGTCGGCGCCGACGGGGCGACCCATGCGGGCAGCTTCGATGTGACGTATCTGGCGACTCTGCCCAATTTCGTGGTGATGGCCGCCGCGGACGAGGCCGAGCTGGTCCATATGACCTACACCGCCGCCGAATATGACGATGGTCCGATCGCCTTCCGCTATCCACGGGGCGCAGGCGTAGGCGTGGCGCTGCCTGAGGTTCCGCAGAAGCTCGAAATCGGCAAGGGCCGCGTGGTGCGGGAAGGCAGTAAGGTCGCACTTCTATCGCTGGGTACGCGCCTGCACGAGGCGCTGAAAGCTGCGGACCAGCTGGAGGCCAAAGGGCTTTCAACCACCGTGGCCGATCTGCGCTTCGCCAAGCCGCTCGACACCGATCTGATCGACCGGCTGATGCGCACGCATGAGGTCGTGGTGACGGTCGAGGAAGGGAGCATCGGCGGGCTAGGCGCGCATGTGCTGACCCACGCCAGCGATACCGGCATGACCGACACGGGCCTGAAAATCCGCACCATGCGCCTGCCCGACGCCTTCCAGGACCATGACGATCCGACGAAGCAATATGACGAGGCGAAACTGAACGCCCCGCATATCGTCGACACGGTGCTGAGCGCGCTGCGGCACAACAGCGCGGGGGTCGAGGAAGCACGGGCTTAGCTCGCGTGACTGGCCGTGGCTACGACCCAGTTTCAGTCATTGAAATGAGTTACTTCAAATTTCAAAATCGGAAGTTTATTCACCTCGGTTTAGCCCGTCGCGCGGCGAAATAAGGTTGCACGAACATCGTCAGCCCGGTGGCCATCATCAGCCATAGCGGTAGCAGCGGGGAATAGGTGATCCATCTGGGGGGCGGCCCCCACAGCATCGCCACAAAGTTGGCAATCACGCACAAGGTGAAGACAATGGAAAGCAAGCGATGGCTCCGCCGAATCCAGCTTTTATCGGTCATACCGTTCCTCTTCGGCCCAATCCCGTTCGCGTAAGCCCTGTAAAACTGCGCAAACATCAACGTGATTCGATCAGTTTCCAGCCATTGCCCGAAGGATCGCGAAAGCCGGCATCGACACTGCCGTAGCGGGCAATCGGCTCTTGCGTGATTTCAACCCCCTTGGCGTGGAATTCTTCGCAAGCGAGGCGGCAGTCGTTGACGATCATCACCAGCGGAGGCATCGCACCTTTGGCCACTGCTTCATTCAGCGTTGAAATCGTACTTTCATCGACTGTCGGCGCTTGCGGGGTGAACAGGCCAAGCTGGAAGCCCGGCTGATCCGGATGGCGCACTGTCAACCAGCGATAGCCGCCATTGCTGGCATCGGTATGGATTTCAAAGCCCAGCTTCCCGACGTAGAAGTCAATCGCCTCATCCTGATCGCGAACGTATATTCCGGCAACGCCGACACCTTGGCTCATAGCAGTTTCCTTTCTAGGACTGGTTCTTAACGTCGGCTGCCACCCGTCGCTTCTCCGAAACTGCTATCTTTAGGTCGGGCCGGTGCGCAGCACTGACAAAGCAATGTGGCACGCTTTGAAGGTGATGCTCCGCCGCCTGTTCGCGGATGCGCATTTCGGTTGGACTTTCTCCGGTGATATCCTGAAAGGTTCTGCCGAATGTGCCCAGGCTGCTCCAGCCGGTCTGAAATGCAATGTCGATGATCGGCAATTCGCTATCACGAAGCAGTGCCTTTGCACGCTCGATACGTCGTGTCAGCAGATAACGGTGCGGCGGGACGCCAAAGGCCTTCTTGAAGGACCGCGCAAAATGCGCTTTGGATACTCCACTGACACTCGCTAGCCGTTTAATCGGCCACTGCTCTTCGAATGCAGCATCCATCCTGTCTTTTGCTCGCAAAAGGCGGCGTATGAGCGCTAAATCCTGAACCATATGGCTTCATGATATATCCAAAAGGTATTGGCTTTGCGACCAATTGATATGGGTTAGGATAATGCAGCGTTGCCATTTCCTACCCAGCGGCGAGCACCTATCGCTTCCGGCGCTCTTTCTCATCGCCAATGCGTTCGAATGACGCCCCGATCCGGCCCGAAGTTTCAACTTCAAGACCGTGTTCCATGTGTTCCATATCGTTGGACCGGACGAGGAACGAATCCAATTTCGGTCCTACAGCACCCAGCGCCAGATGCCCGCCGGGACGCCCGCCGAGCTGATGTGGACCCAGGTGAACACCAGCCAGCCGACGATTGCGGTGAGCCACAGCATCCCGCCTGCGCGGGGAAGCTGGCTCCAGCACGGCCAGTAGCTTGTCTTGGCCTCCCATGCGGCCCAGCCTTCGCCCATCAGCACGGCCTTCTTGCGGTCCTGCAGATGCGCGCCGACCAGCGCGAGCACCAGCACCGCGCCGGCCACGATCACGGTGCGCCAGTCCCACCACAACACGATATGGGCGATGGCCCAAAGGGCGAACCCCCACATCATCGGGTGGCGGGTGGTGAGAAAGGCTCCGCTCGGTTCACGGCTGGCAGCGAGCGCGTCGGCCCCCGGTGCGGGCAGGGCCGGGTTCTTCCAGAAAGCGCCGAACAGCAGCACCATCGCGGGTAGGGTCAGCACGGTAGCAATGGCCCAGCCGATCTCTCCCGTCGCGCCGCCCAGATCGCCCACCGGCGCGGTGCGAAACGCCAGCACCATCCAGCCGAGCGTGGCAAAGGCCACCAGCGAGTAGAGCAGCATGAAGCCCGTCTCCCCGATCGCCCGCACCAGTGGCGCGCGCAAGGGGTGCGACAGCACGAAATGCGTGCCGACAAAGGCAACGCTTGCGGCAAGCAATGAAGTAAGCGCAGGATCCATTTTTCGTTCTCCCCCGAAAATCCCCTGCGCTACTCCATACTACCAATCATACGCCTTCGGTAGCTGGCTGGTGTCGAGATCCTTGTAGCGGTCGCGCAGGCGCATTTGGTGGTTGTCGCGCGGCTGTTCGACCCCGTCGATGAACACCCGTTCGGGCGCGGTCGACAGTTCGAGCGGGTCGCCGTCCCAGATTACCACATCGCCTGCCGCCCCCGGCTTGAGCACGCCGAAGCGTCCACCGTATCCGGCGATTTCCGCCGGGATGGAGGTGATTGCGGCGAAAGCCTGACCCCAGCTCAGCCCACTGGCTCCGGGAATCTTGGTCAGCGCGACCAGATTGCCCGCGAATTGTGGCAAATTGCGCGGCTGGTCGCCGGTCGTGCCCGCGAGATTGCCGACCGCGACGGTTACCCCTGCGCGCATCATCCGTCCGACATTGCTCTGCGTTGCGGCAAGCTGTTCGAAGCTCGCAGGCAAATCGTCGAGCGCGTCGGCGATTACCGGAACCTTCGCGGCGGCAATGGCATCGGCGGCGCGCCAGCCTTCGCTCGCCCCGACCAGAATCAGCTTCAGCTTGGGAAACTCCTGCTTCAACCGCAGGACCGAGCGGATATCGGCGTCCCTTTCCACATAGACGTAGAGCGGCTGCTGGCCGTTCACCACTGGCACCAGCGCGGCGGCGTCGAAGCGGTTGAGCAGCGCATCCTCGCCACGCGCCACGCCATTGTCGACCATGCGTGGGTCGCTCGTGCCACTGGCAAGCTTTGCGTCCGCGCCGTATTGCCGTGCCTCACGCAGCGCGTTGCGCAACACCGCTTGCGCGCTGACCCGGCTGCCACCGGCGAGCTGCGCGCCATATTCGCCGAGTGCAACCAACTGGAAGGCGCGCGGGCGCACGACCATGTCGGGATCATTGCCGAGATCGACCACCGCACCCTGCCCGCCGAAGATCGAGCTGGCGGGCCGCGCATAGACGCTGGCGCGGGTCACGCCCCCGTCGCGCGTTACCGCTACGCCTTGCGACCACGGATTGAGCGCAGGCGTCACATCGAGCGCCGCCCCGAACGGCGATCCGCGCGCGGCGGTGTCGTTCGATTCGGACACCCCATCGACATCGGACAGGCCGAGCGTGGTCATCGAGGCGAACAGGCCGGGGGTGACCCATTTCCCGGTCCCGTCGATGGCCGTGACGCCTTGCGGGACGGCAACATCCGCCCCCGCCGCCACCACCTTGCCGTCACGAACGAGGACGGTGGCGTGCTGGATCGGATCGGAGCCGTCGCCAGTCGCAACGGTGGCGTTGGTAATCGCCAGATCCTGCGCCATCACCGGCGAAACGAAAGCCGCGAACGATGCGGCGGCGAGCAAGGTGCGGCGGATCATTTCACGTCTCCTTCGCCCACTTGGCCAAGCTCGAAATCGCTCACCGGTCGCAGCTTGCGGTTGTCGGCATCATAGAGCAGCGCGCCATCGACCCAGACCTTCTCGGGCCGCGAATAGACGCTCAGCGGATTGCCGTTCCACAGCACCACATCGGCCATCTTGCCCGCATCGAGGCTGCCGGTCATGGCGTCGATCCCCATCGCATGCGCCGGGTTCAACGTCAGCCAGCGGATCACCTCGGCATCGGGAATTTCGATCCCCATGCGGCGTCCGGCAGCCTGCGCCTTGGCGGCTTCTTGGTTGAGGCGCTGGATGCCGTTTTCATCGTCGGAATGGATGACGACGCAGGCCCCTTCCTTCCACAGCAGTGCGGCGTTTTCGGGAATGCCGTCATAGCTTTCCATCTTGAAGCCCGACCAGTCGGCCCAGATCGCGGCGCAAATGTCGTTCTGCTTGAGCAGATCGCCGATCTTGTAGGCTTCGACCGCGTGGTGGAAGGCGGCGACGTGATAGCCCATCTCCCTGGACATATCGATCACCTGCGCCATCTCGTCGGCGCGGTAGCAGTGGTTGTGGACCAGGATCTTGCCGTCGAGCACGCCCTTCAACGTATCCTTGCCGAGATCGCGCTTCTTGCCGTCGTAATCCTTGGCATCGAGCCAGGTCTGCCGGTCGACCGCGAAATTGCCCATCCGGGTCGAGGGCATCCGGCCCTTGGAGCCATAGACCCGCTTGGGATTCTCACCGCAGGCCATCTTGAAGCCATAGGGCGCGCCGGGAAACTTCATCCCCTGCACGGTGCGGCTCGGCACGTTCTTGAGGATCGCCGAGCGTCCGCCCATCAGGTTGGCCGAACCGGGCAGGATCTGCAGCGCCGTCACCCCGCCATTGGCGAGCGCGCGGGTAAAGCCGGGGTCCTGCGGCCACACCGAATGTTCAGCCCAGACCTGCGGCGTGGTCGGCGCGGTGGCCTCGTTGCCATCGGATTGCGCGCTCACGCTGGGGCTGGGATAGACGCCGAGGTGGCTGTGGATGTCGATGATCCCCGGAGTGACGAATTTGCCCGAGCCATCGATCCGGTCATAGCCGTCAGTCGAAAGCGAAGCATCCCCGATCGCCACCAGCTTCCCATCGCGGAACAGCACCGTACCGTTCTCGATCCGCCCGCCCTTGCCGTCGTACACTGTGGCACCGACCAGTGCGGTCGGTCGACCGGGATAGGCGCGATAAGTGGATGGATAGGGGTTGGCCTGTTCCGGCGTGAGCGTAGCGGAGTTGCTCGCCGTTTTCGGACTATCCCCGGCATTGGCGGTGGCGCAGGCGGATAGCGCGAGCGCCAGCCCGCCTGCAATCAAGCTGTTCCTGAGCATCGTATCTGTTTGTCCCCCTCACATGGACGTTATTGTCGTATGGCCGGATGGGCCCCCGGGCCTTGCGGCTCGGCAATTTCGCTCTCGCCCGACAGATCGTTCGACACATCATCGTCGGTCAGCTTGTCGAGATGCATCAACCGCTTGACCAGTGGACTGACGACCATCACCACCGCGCCGATGCCGACCGCGAGCAGGCCGATCTGCCAATAGACGTGGAGGGCAGCTTCGCGGGTGATCTCACCCCCGTCGCCTTCACCCATGATCTTGCCCAGGAAACCGGCAAAATAGTTGCCGCCCGCCGTGCCGAAGAACCATGCGGCCATCATCAGGCTGGCCATGTGGCGCACCGACAGGCGGTTGATTGCCGACAGGCCGACAGGCGACAGGCACAGCTCGCCGGTGGTCGAGAACAGGTAGAACAGGAAGATGAACACCACCGGCACCAGCGCGGTCGGGCCGACGGCGTTTGCGCCCCAGACCAGCACGACGAAGGCAAAGCCCATCTGGACGATGCCAAGGCCCATCTTGGCCGGGGTGGACGGTTCCCACCCCTTGCGGATCAGCCATTGCCATAGGGCAGCGAATACCGGGCCAAGCAGGATGATGTAGATCGGATTGATCGACTGGAACAGCGACGCGGGCACGCCCTGCCGGTCGACGAAGCGATCGGTGAACAGGTTGATCGAACCGCCGGCCTGCTCGAACAGGCCCCAGAACACCGGTTGCAGCAGGATGAAGAAGATCATCGCGAACACCCGGTCGCGCGCTTCCTTGTCGAGCTTGAACGCTTCGAACAACACATAAAGCAGCAGCGCCGCGCCCGAGAGCAGCATCAGCCAGCCAACCACCGACTGGTACTGGATCAGCGCCCAGATGATCGCCACGCCGACGAAACCCGCGACATAGAGGAACCATTCGAGGTTGAGCCCGGCGATCTTGTTCTTGAGCAGCGCCGGGGCAGGCGGTTCGCCCTGGCCCTTCAGCAAAGGTTTGCCGATGACGAACACCACGAGTCCGAGCAGCATGCCGAAGCCCGCTGCGCCGAAGCCGTAGGACCAGCCGATCGTCTCGCCCAGATAGCCTGCGATGATCGTGCCGATCGCCGCGCCGACGTTAATCCCGATATAGAATATGGTGTAGGCGCTGTCGCGGCGCACGTCGGTGCGTGGATAGAGCTGGCCGACGATCACCGAGATATTGGCCTTGAGAAACCCTGAGCCCACGATGATGAAGCTCAAGGCAAGCCAGAAGACATTGATCGCCGGGTTGTTCTGATAGCCTGCGCCGGCATTGCCCTCGAACGCCATGAAGAAATGACCCAGCGTCAGCAGCACCGCGCCGAACAGCACCGCCTTGCGCTGCCCGAGATAGCGGTCGGCGAGCCATCCGCCGAGCACCGGGGTAATATAGACGAGGCTGGTATAGGCGCCGTAGATGATCGTCGCATCGCCATCCGAATAAAGCCAGTGCTTGACGAGGTAGAGCGTCAGCAGCGCGCGCATGCCGTAGTAGGAGAACCGCTCCCACATCTCGGCGAAGAACAGGACGTAAAGCCCTTTGGGGTGTCCGGCGAATTCGGGTTCCTTGCGCGTCACGGCGAAGGCGCCGATGGCGAGGAAAACCAATAGCGCGACCGAGCCTATCGCTGCGATCCAGTCAGCCTCGTTCCACAATGCGACAGGCTTCATGCGTGAATTCTCCCAACCCCAATATCAATTCAGGCGCCCGGCGAAGGGCAAGCGCAGCACCCTAACGTCTCGATCTGCCATGTGAAGCATTAGTTACATGCGCTACCGCATTGCCGTCGGATGAACGATGTCACGGGCCTTGCGCGCCGCGCTGTATTATGGCACTGATGCAGTGATCCAACGGAAAGCCCCATGACCAGCCAATCGAAACCCGTCTATCTCAAGCTGCGCGACATGATTGCCGCGGCGATTATAGACGGTCGCTATGGCGAAGGTGAGATGCTTCCCTCCGTGCGTGCGCTGGCTGCCGAGCAGGGCGCCAATCCGTTGACCGTCGCCAAGGCGTACCAGCAATTCCAGACCGATGGGCTGGTCGCGGTGCAGCGCGGTGTGGGCATGTATGTGGTCGAGGGCGCTGCCGAGCGGTTGCGGCATAGTGAGCGTGAGGAATTCCTTCGCAGCGAGTGGCCGATGATCCGCGAGCGCATCGCGCGGCTGGGCCTGACCGCCGACGAGTTGCTCGAACGAGTGTGATTTACGCATCGATCCAGCGCATTTGGTTCAAAAAGGGACAGTTTTGAGCGGTTGAGCGGCTTGCGGCATCGCCGCGTGTCTGGCACATAATAGATATTGTTCGGGCAATGCCCGATCGCCTCGAAGGGTCGCGCCTTGGAGGAGCTGGCGGATCACGAGCTGCCGGAAGATTGATATGATTAGATCAGAACTGTTGACTGCACTGGCCAAGGACAACCCCGATCTCCGTTCGGAAGAGGTCGAGCAGATCGTCGATATCTTTTTCGACGAAATCATGGAGCGGTTGGTCGAGGGCGGCCGAGTGGAATTGCGCGGTTTCGGAGCATTCTCGACGCGTGAGCGCGAAGCGCGTACCGGACGCAATCCGCGTACTGGTGAAACAGTGTCGGTACCTGCTAAGCGGGTGCCTTATTTCCGCCCCGGGAAGGAAATGCGTCGGGCGCTCAACGAAAACTGATCGCCCCGGTTTTCCTGCCGCCGAATTCTTGTCATTGCCCGCGCCTTGCGCAGCGACTATCGCCGCGCGGCATGCGGGTGTGGCGGAATGGTAGACGCCGGGGACTTAAAATCCCCTGAGCTTTGCTCGTGCGGGTTCGAGTCCCGCCACCCGCACCAGAACAGCGTTAGAAGCATGTTAACTCCATCGGGATATCCTTCCCCCGTGTCCCAAGACTGTGGGCTTCATGGGGAAGCCTGCAGCGCCTGCTTCGAGGGGAATACGCTGCGATGGACAATCTGGCCGCTGGAAGGACAGAGTCCCACGAGTTCGACGTGTTGCCGGAACAGCGTTCCGCCAAGCGCTTTACGTCGCTCATTCGCGCCGCCAAGCTTATCTCCAGCCATGGCGAGTTCGTCTGCGTTCTGCGCGATGTTTCGAGCAGCGGCATCCGCTTGCGCTGCTTCCACCAGATTCCCCAGGACAAGTCGATGGCGCTGGAACTGGGCAACGGCGACCTGTTCGAAATTCAACGTGTTCGCAGCGAAGGACTGGAGGCCAGCTTCACTTTCGACGAGGCGGTCCCGGTCGAAAAACTGATCCGGGAAAGCTGGAATTACCCACGCCGCCAGTTGCGCCTCGGCATCGTCCTTCCGCTGACGCTGCGCACGCTTTCCGGGCGTTCGGAAGCGATCACGGAAAATATGTCGCAACAGGGTTGCCGCCTGGAATGCTCGACCTCCTTCGCGATGAACCAGCCGGTCTATCTCGAAAGCCCGCAATTGCGCGATATTCGTGCCAAGGTTCGCTGGCGCAAGGAAAACCATTATGGTCTGGTGTTCGACAACACCTACAGCCTGCGGGATTTCGCCCTGCTCGCCGCTAGCGCGCAGTGCCCGGGTTTGCTGACGGACTGATTCCGGATTATCCGCGCTCTCAAGCTGGCAGGAATTTCAGCGCCACCCCATTGATGCAGTGTCGCTTGCCAGTCGGCTTGGGGCCATCGTCGAAAATGTGCCCCAGGTGCCCGCCGCAACGCGCGCAATGCACTTCGGTGCGGGTATAAACCAGCTTGTGGTCGGTCTTGGTCCCGATCGAACCGTCGACCGCGGCCCAGAAGCTGGGCCAGCCCGTACCGCTGTCGTACTTGGTCTTGGACGAGTAAACCTTGTTGCCGCAACCCTGGCACGCAAAGATACCTGCGCGGTGCTCCTTCAGCAGCGGGCTGGTGAAGGGGCGCTCGGTCGCTTCCTCACGTAGCACGGCATATTGCTGTGCCGTCAGTCGCTTGCGCCATTGTTCCGGCGAGAAATGCACCGGATACGTCTTCGCCTCAGCCGGGCTTTCCTCGCAGGCTGTCAGGGTGGCCGCGGCTACTCCCAACCCAAGGTAGGCGAGAAAGCGGCGGCGGTCGGTCGCGGTGAAGCGTTCTAGCATGATCTGGTCCTTCTGCCCCTTCGTCCATTAATACGGGCGAAACGGGGCAAAGGATGCAGGGCAGCCTCAGAAATCGGTAATTTCGACTTCGAGCTTGCGGAACCCATGCACGAAATTGGCCCGCACGCGCTCGACATCGCCCGCGACATGCACGCGCATCCGGCGCTTGTGCATCTCTTCCAGCAATACCCTCAACTGCAATTCGGCAAGTCGCGCGCCGACGCAGCGATGGATGCCATAACCGAAGCTGAGGTGGCGCCGCGCGTTTTCACGCGCGATGTCGAGCTTGTCGGGGTTCTCGAACACTTCCTCATCGCGATTGGCCGAGAGATACCACAGGACCAGCTTGTCCCCCTTCTTGATCTGCTCGCCGAACAGCTCGGTATCCTCGGTCGCGGTGCGGCGCATGTGCGCGAGCGGGGTCTGATAACGAATGCATTCCTGCACCGCATTGGGGATGAGGTCGGGATTTTCCTCGAACAGTTTGCGCTGGTCCGGGAACTTGTCCATCGCATGGATGATCCCGCTCATCGTGTTGCGCGTGGTGTCGTTGCCGCCCACGATCAGCAGCACCAGATTGCCCATGAATTCCTGCGGGTCCATCTGGTTCATCGCGGGCGAATGGATCATCATCGAGATGAGATCGGTGCCGCCCTCGTTCTGCGCGCGCTGCATCCACAGCATCTGGAAATACTGCGCCATCTCGCGCAGGATGCCCTGGCGCTGCTCGTCGAGCGAGCGGACCATGGCGAGTTCGGTATCGCCCGCCCAGTCGGACCAGAAGGTCAGCAGGCGGCGGTCTTCCCAGGGGAAATCGAACAGGATCGCCAGCATCCCGGTGGTCAATTCGATCGAGACCTTGTCGACCCAGTCGAAGGTCTCGCCACGCGGCAGCGAATCCAGCAATTCGCCGGTGCGCGCGCGGATTTCTTTCTCCATGTCGGCCATCGCGCTCGGCGTGAATTTGGGCGCGACCGTTCGGCGCTGACCGGTGTGCTTGGGACGGTCCATCGCAATGAACATCGGCAGTTCGAACCGCTCGCGCCCCATTTCTTGCAATTGATCGTCGTCGAGCCGGTCGAGGATGGTGATCCCGCCATATTCCCAGCTCGAGGAGAACAGTTCGGGTAATGCCTCGACATGGCTGATTGCCTTGTGGCTGACGACGTTCCAGTAAGGGCCGACCGGGCTTTCATCGACGTAATGCAACGGCCCCTTGGCGCGCATTTCGGCGAAGATTGGCCCCCAGCGGTCCTCGTAATAGATGTCCGACCGACTCGTGTCGTAGGGGTGCGGGTGCTGCCACTTCTCTTCCGGATGCTCGGCCAGATGCGCAACGAGCGCCTCGTAAGCTTTTGGTTCCGTGCGGAATTCGGGCTTTTCAGGGGCAATGGTGGCCATGTCTCTCTCCATTCCGGGCGATTTTTGCACTCCGGTATCGTCCCATGCTGCACCAACTGACACAGGTGTCAATAGGACGTGGCAAAATGAAACCTATTTCGCGCGAATGGCCTTGCCCCGGCCCGATTTCATGACTCGTCGCTTGAACAGGCTCGCGCCGAACCGGATGAATGCGAGCACCCACACGCCCTGCCACACCAGCGCCAGAAGGTGCGGCCAAAGCGCATCCGACTGGGCCGCACGGGCCAGCATCGCAAAGGGCGAGGAGAAGGGGAAAATGCACGCGGCGATCTCCAGCGGCGAGCCCGGCGCGGTCAGCGTATAGGCGGCAAGGAAGAACACCAGCAATTGCACCATGGTCACCGGCATCGACAGCGTCTGCACTTCGCGCACCGTGGTCGCCAGCGATCCGATCGCGAGGAAGACCGATCCCAGCAGCAGGTATCCCATCGCGAAATAGGCGATTCCGAGCGCGATAAAGAGCGGCCATCCCAGCGCCGGTTCGGGCAGCGCGCCGAGGCCATGGCCGCTGGCGAGCGCGTAGGCGCCGATAGCGGTGCCCCACACCGCGATTCCCACAAAGCTAACCCCCAGCATGGCAACCAGCTTGCCCATGAACACCGCGTCCATCGGGATAGCGGCGGCAAGCACCTCGATGATCTTGTTGGCCTTTTCCTCGACCAGATTGGACAGGACCATGCCTGCAAGGAGCATGGTGAGCAGGAACAACAGCAATTGCCCGGCCTGCGCGGTGCGGATGCGGTCGGAACGGTCGGAGGCCGCGCTCTGGGCAACGGTGTCGAGTTTCACGGTGGCGAACGACAGCTTTGCATCGCCTGCAGCCGATGCGGCCAATAGCGAGAGCGGACCTTGCCAGCGGGCCAACTGTGCTGGCGGCCCGGTCAGGATCGGCGCGGAGGGCGTGCCGCTCAGCACCGCACCATAGGCGTGACCGGGTTCGGCGAGCGTTGCCTTGGGGTCGGTTCCATCGGCTTCGACCAGCATCGGCATGGCACCGCCCATTTCCGGCCCTAGCGTGCGCAGGGCGGCCATCATCTGCGCCGAATCCGCCGGACTCATTGCAAGGGCGACGACATTGGTCTCGGCCTGCTGCTGGACCTTGCCGCCGATCGATCCGGCAAGCGAACCGACGACCAGCGGGAACAATGGTCCGAGAAGGAAGAAGAAGAACGCCCGGCTGAAGAGGATCGCGATGAAGTCGCGCCGGGCGATCACCCACGCCGCTTGCAGCGTCGAGAGGCGGGTGGCGGTAGCCTCCTTCATGCACGCGCCTCCTCGGCGGGCGAATTGCGCCCAAGCTCGCGCGCGGCGGCTTCGCCGGCAATAGCGACGAAGGCATCGTGCAGGCCGGCGCGTTCGATCGAAAGCGACAGGATTCCGGCCTCGCCTTCGATCAGCGCGCGCAGCAACGCCTCGGTGCCGCTGTCGGGCAGGGAAAAGGTCCAGAAATGCCCCCCGCCCGCCTTCGTTTCGTGCCGCGCGCTGTCCGGCAATGCCTTGCGCCAGACGCCGTCTCCCTTCATCGTTTCGAGCCGGACCTGCGCGGGAATGCGATCGCGAGCCACATCGACCGATCCGGCGTAGGGCACTTTTCCGCCCGCGATAATCGCGACCTCGTTGCACAGGCGCTCGGCGTGATGAATCACATGGGTCGAGAAGATTACCGTCGTGCCCTGCGCGGCGAGATCGCGGATCATCACCTCCAGCTTGCCCTGGTTGATCGCGTCGAGCCCGCTGAACGGCTCGTCGAACACCACCAGCCGCGGGCGATGCACCAGCGTGCCGAGCAATTGCACGGTCTGCGCCATACCTTTGGAAAGCTGGCGGATCTGGCGGTCGATGGCATGGCCAAGGCCGTGGTTCTCGAGCAATTCGCGCCCGCGCTTGCGCCCTTCGGCTAGCGGCAGGCCGCGCAAGGCACCGAGGAAGGCAATCGCCTCGTCGCATTTCATCGCCGGGTACAGCCCGCGTTCCTCGGGCAGATAGCCGATCTGGCGCGCGATCTCGTGCGGGCGATCATGACCGAACACGCGGCGCACGCCTTCGTCGGGGTCGATAATGCCGAGCAACATCCGCAGCGTCGTCGTCTTGCCTGCACCATTGGGGCCGAGCACGCCGTAAATCGCACCTTCGGGAACGGTGATATCGACGCCGTCGACCGCGAGTATGCCGTCGAAACGCTTGATCAGTCCGCGCGCCTCGATTGCGAGTGGGGATGCGTTAGAAGACAATTCACCTCGCGGGCGCTGCTCTGCTTCGGTAAGCATTCGCTGCGCACTATAGGGCGTCCATGAACAGGAGCATCAGGAAGTTTGGTTAAACCGGCGGCAACCACGGCGTTTCAGGATGATTTGCGGGCAGAGGCGCTCAATCTGGGCTTCGCGCAGATCGGAGTCGCGCCGGCGCAGGGCTATCGCCTGCAAGGCGAGCGGCTGGAACGCTGGCTGGGCGAGGGATGTCATGGATCGATGGAATGGATGGAGGCGCGCAAGGCCCAGCGCGGATCGCCGCAAGGACTCTGGCCGGAGGCGAACAGCGTTATCGCGCTGGGGATGAGCTATGCGCCCGATGTCGACCCCTTGGCATTGGCGGGCGATGGGGAGAAGGCGCGGATTTCGGTCTATGCGCAGGGGCGCGATTACCACGATGTGGTCAAGAAGGCGCTGAAGGCACTGGCTCGCTGGATGGTGGCGCGTGAGCCGGACAGCCAACTCAAGGTGTTTGTCGATACGGCCCCGGTCATGGAAAAGCCGCTCGGGCAGATTGCCGGTCTGGGCTGGCAGGGCAAGCATACCAATCTCGTCAGCACAAGCCATGGGAGCTGGCTGTTCCTTGGCGCGATCTACACCACGCTCGAGCTAGCGCCTGATGCGCCCCATCGCGATCGTTGCGGGAGCTGCCGCGCGTGCCAGGACGCCTGTCCGACCGATGCGTTTCCCGAACCCTACCGGCTCGATGCGCGGCGCTGCATTTCCTACCTCACCATCGAGCACAAGGGACCGATTGCCGAGGAATTCCGCTCCGCGCTCGGCAACCGCATCTATGGCTGCGACGATTGCCTCGCGGTGTGCCCGTGGAACAAGTTTGCTTCCGCCGCGCAGGCGAACGCGAAGCTGCTGCCGCGCGACGAGCTGGTTGCGCCCGATCTGGCGGAGTTGCTAGCGCTCGACGACGCGGCGTTCCGGGCGAAATTCTCCGGCTCACCGATCAAGCGGATCGGGCGGGACCGGTTCGTCCGCAATTGCTTGTATGCTGCGGGCAACAGCGCAAACGAGGCGCTGCTCCCGCGAGTCAGGCCGCTGCTCTCGGACCCCGATCCGGTGGTGGCCGACGCCGCGCGCTGGGCCGAAGCGCGGCTTACAGCATCTCCTTGAGCGGCACTGTGTTGTCGGCGAGCAGTTCCGGCTCGACCACGCTGCGCGCTTCGACCAGCTTGCGACCCTGCGCATAGTCGCGCGTCGTGTTCACGCAATCGAGCGCGATCACCCGCCCCTCGCGCAGGTACACGACCGAGAACTTGCGCTCCTCGATCGATCCGCGAATGACTTCCTGATCGTAATCCATCGACAGACCGACCGTTTGGAGCCGCAAGTCATACTGGTTCGACCAGAACCAGGGCACCGCATTGTAGGGTTGCTTGTCGCCCATGATCGCACGCGCGGCGCAGGTGGCCATATCGTTGGCGTTCTGCACCGATTCCAGCCGGATCACCGCGTTGCCGGCATAGGGATTGGCGTGCGCCGCACAGTCCCCGATGGCATAGATATCGTCGAGCGTCGTGCGGCAGAACTCATCGACGTCCACACCATTGCTGCCGGACGCGCCCGCTGCGATCAGCGGGCCGACCGCAGCGACGATGCCGATGCCGACGATCACGATCTCGCACGGGATAGTCTCGCCGCTATCGGTTGCGACCCCGGTGACCTTGCCGTCCTCGCCTTCGATCCGCTCGACTCCTATGGAGGTTCGCAGATCGACTCCTTGCCGCCGGTGCTCATCGGCAAAGAACTGGCTGAGCGTTTCCCCCGCGACCCGACCGAGGACGCGCGGCTGCATTTCCAGCAAGGTCACCGTGCAACCGAGCTTGCGCAACACGGCGGCCGCTTCGAGGCCTATATAACCGCCTCCCACCACTACGGCACGGCGCGCGCCGGCGTCGATCTGTTCGCGCAGGCGGTCGATATCGTGGCGATGGCGGACGGTATGAATGCCCTCGAGATCCGAACCCGAACAGGACAGCCGCCGCGCGTCCCCCCCGCCGGACCAGATCAGCTTGCGATAACCGATCCGCTGTCCGTCGCCCGTAACGATCTCGTGCGCCATCCAATCGATTTCGGTGACATTGGTGCGCAGCCTTAGCGTGATATCCTTCCCGGCCCAGAAATCCTCGGGTCGAATCAGTATCCGTTCCAGCGGCTTGTCCCCGGCGAGATAATCTTTCGACAAGGGCGGACGCTCATATGGCGGCGTGGAATCGCGGCTGAGCATGAGGATGCTGTCCTCATGACCCGCCTGCCGCAGCGCGATGGCGGCTTGCGCGCCGCCATGCCCCGATCCCACGATTATGACGTCTGCCGTCTCCATGCCCTGTTGGTTTGCTGCAATCCGGCGTCAGGTCAAGAGCGCTCAGCGCCCCAGCAGGTTGCGCGCCATGCTGGCGATCTGTGCAAGCATCGCCGGTGCGACCGGGCTGTGCGACTGCGCCCGGGTGACCATCTTGCGGAATTGCGAAACGCCGGTCGACTGGCTGTCGAGCCATTGTTTGACCGCCGCCGGCATATCCTCTTTCGCGCCGCGGCGACGGGCAAGCCTGCGCAGAAAGTCGAACCGCATCTGCTGGAAATCGCGTGCGAGGCCAGCGACGAGCAGGCGTTCCCACACGTCCGAAGGGTTCATCAGCGCGGCGGTTCCCTGCGTCCAGTCGAGCCCGAGCGTCACACCAAGCTCGATGAATGCCTTAGTGAGCACCCTGATCTCGATCTCGGAATTGCGTGCGAGCTGGGCGAGGCCGATCGCGCCGTCCATCTCGAACAGATGTGCCACGCGCGAAGCCAGCATATCGGGGGCACCAGCATCGGCGAGTTCGGACTTGAGCCGGTCGGACTGCTGGCGGCCTTCTGGCGCAAGCAGGTTGCGCGCCTCATCGGAGAGCCGCGCAACGCCGGGTTGCAATTCGGCCAGTGCCGCGCCCATCCCGTCGGCGGTTACACCGGCGCAAAGCAGGTCCGCCATCTGGATGCGCAGACCCTTGGCGGCCTGTTCGAGCAGGAGCAGGCGCGCGCTTTCGGGCATTTGCGCGGCGTCGACATCCGCCCACAGTGCTTCGCATCCGAACAGATGCTCCGCCACCACGAATGCGGCCGCGACGTCGGCAAGTGTCGCGCCCTCTTCCTCAGCCAGTTCGAATGGGTTGACGAGACCAAGCCGGTTAACGATGCGGTTGGCAAGCTTGGTCGCAACCAATTCGCGCCGCAACCGGTGGTCAAGGATCTCTCTTCGGAACTTGGCCTGCATCGGCTTGGGGAAGGCACCGAGCAGCAGCGGCTCGAGCACGCTGTCGCCGGACAGCGGGCTCTGTTCGATAGCCGACTGCAAGGTCAGCTTGGTCGAGGAGAGCATCACCGCCAGCTCGGGACGGGTCAGGCCAAGCCCATCGCGTGCGCGGCGACCGAGCGTTTCGTGATCGGCAAGCCCTTCGGTCCGGCGGTCGAGATCACCGCGTTCCTCGAGCGTTTCGATCAGTCGCAACTGCGCTTCGACGACGCGCGCACCGCCCGATTCCGCGATCGACAGGGCCAGCGCCTGCAAGCGGTTATCCTCGAGTACCAGCGCGGCAACCTCGTCGGTCATCGCGCTCAGCAGATCGTTGCGACGCTGTTCGGAGAGTTTCCCGGAACGTCGCGCCGTAGCGAGCGCGATCTTGATGTTCACTTCGTTATCGGAACAGTCGACCCCGGCGGAATTGTCGATGAAGTCGGTGTTGATCCGCCCTCCGGAATGCGAGGTTCCGGTGAGCGCGAATTCGATCCGACCTGCCTGGGTAATGCCGAGATTGGCGCCCTCGCCGATCACCTTGGCCCGAATGTCGGTGGCGTTGACGCGCAGGGCATCGTTTGACGGATCGCCGACCTGAACGTTGTTCTCCGCCGATGCCTTCACATAGGTTCCGATCCCGCCGAACCACAGCAGGTCGACAGGCGCCCGGAGAATGGCGGAGATCAGATCGTCGGGTTCGATTTCCTTCGCTTCGATCCCCAGCGCTTCCTGCGCGCGCTTGGGCAGCTTGATGCTCTTGGTCTCGCGCGACCAGACGCCGCCGCCCTTGGAGATCAGGCTCTTGTCGTAATCGTCCCAGCTCGAGCTTGGCAGATCGAACATCCGCTTGCGTTCGGCCCAGCTGGCGGCCGGGTCCGGATCGGGATCGATGAAGATGTGGCGGTGGTCGAAAGCGGCGACGAGGCGGATCGATTTCGACAGTAGCATTCCGTTGCCGAACACATCGCCCGACATGTCGCCGCAGCCCACCACGCGCACCGGATCGGACTGCACGTCGATGCCCATTTCGAGGAAATGACGCTGCACCGAAACCCATGCGCCGCGCGCGGTGATGCCCATCGCCTTGTGGTCGTAGCCATGCGAGCCGCCGCTGGCGAAGGCGTCGTCAAGCCAGAAATTGCGGCTTTCGGCGATTGCGTTGGCGACGTCGGAGAAACGCGCCGTCCCCTTGTCCGCAGCGACGACGAAATAGGGATCTTCGCCGTCATGGATGACGACCGCTTCGGGATGGATAACCTTGCTGTCGACGATGTTGTCCGTGACCGACAGCAGTGTTCGGATGAATATCTCGTAGCTAGCCTGGCCTTCGGCGGCCCAACCGGCACGGTCGCTGGCCGGATCGGGCAGGAGCTTGGGATAGAAGCCGCCCTTCGCCCCGGTCGGTACGATGACCGCGTTCTTGACCCGCTGTGCCTTCATCAGCCCGAGGATTTCGGTGCGGAAGTCGTCGCGGCGGTCGGACCAGCGCAGGCCGCCGCGGGCAATCGGCCCGGCGCGCAGGTGGATGCCTTCGACCCGGCGCGAATAGACGAAAATCTCGCGCCAGGGGATCGGTTTGGGCAGATTGGGGACCAGCTTCGATTCGATCTTGAACGCCAGCGCTTCGTGCGCCGCGGGCGCAAAGGCATTGGTACGCAGGATCGCGTCGATCAGCGAGTGATAGAGCCGCAACAGGCGATCGTCGTTGATGGCGGCGACCTTGGTCAGGGCGCGCTTGATCGTAGCCTTGGCATTCTCGATCGCCTCGTCGCGCGATCCGACGAAATCGGGGTCGTGGCGTGCGTTGAAAAGGGCGATGAGCGCGCGTGTAATCTCTGGCGCGCGGCTCAGTGCATCGACGACGGTGTAAATGGTGAAACCCATCCCGGTTTGGCGCAAATAGCGATAGAAGGCGCGCAGCCAGTTCGCTTCCTGCGCCGACAGGGCCACTTCCGGGACGAGGCGGTTGAAGCAATCGTTCTCCGCTTCGCCGTTGAGCACACCGGCAACCGCTTCTTCGATTGCTTCGGCGCGCGCGATCATGTCCTGCGCATCGTTGCCTTCCGCCAGCGCAAGGCGGAAATCGTGGATCGTGCCGAGCCGTCCTTCGTCGAGCTCGGTCGGCATTTCGGTCAGCACGTGAAAGCCGAAATTCTCCAGAGTCGGCACAGCATCGCTCAGCGGCAGGCTTCCTTCGGCCTGATACAGTTTCAAGCGGAGGCAATCGGGTGCATCGGTGTCGTGGCGATATAGCCGGGCGTCACGCTGGCGTAAGGACTCGCCCTCGGAATGCTGGCCCAGGGCGCGCAGACGGCAAATGTCGCGTGCGGCCTCGGCGGCGCCGAAACGGGCGCGGAACGGGGTCGGGAACGCTTCCGCCCAGCGTAGCGCAATGGCAGCTGCCCGTCCGGGTTCGGCGATCTCGGCCAGTTCGCTTTCGACCGCCTGTGTCCAGCCGCGCAGCATGGTTTGCAGGGCTGCATCGAGCGCGGCTTCGTCAGGGTTGGAAGCGCCCTCACGGATGTCGAGGACGAAGCGCAGCAAAGCAATGCTGCCGCCTTCCACTTCCAGGCTCCAGTCCAGCAGACGGGCGTTGGCACCTTGTTCGAGCAGCGCGACGATTTCGTGGCGCACATGGGTTGCAACCAGATCGCGTGGCAACCACACGAAGGCGAACAGGTGACGCGCGAGCGGTGCCTGGACCAGCGCAAGGCGAGGCCTTGGCCGATCGACCAGGCTCATCATGGTGGTGGCGACGCGTTCGGCGTCGTCGGCGCGGAAGCCGATCAAGAGGTCGTGCGGGAGCGAGGTCAGCGCGTGGACCAGAGCCTTGCCGGTATGGCCGGTTTCGTCGAGATCGAGGCGTTGCATGACCCGAGCCAACTCTTCCCGCAGGCGCGGCACGCTTTTCGGCGGCGCGGCGAGGGCGGCACTGGTCCATACGCCCGCATGGACCGAGAGCGCAGCGACCTTTGTCCCGTCCATGATCGGCACTATGAACAGATCGAGCGGCGTGCGGCGGTGCACACGGGAAACATTGTTCGCCTTGACGATCAGCGGGACCGATCGCTTCTTGCTTCCATCGAACCATGCGAAGGCGCGATCGAATGATGCATCGGCAAGCAGGCGGCGCGTGTTCTGGCGACAAATGCCCAGCGCTTCGCTGGTGGTGCCGTCGCGATGGCGAAGCTGATGGCCCAGCTGGGTGAGCATCCCACCGTTGAGCCAGTCGAGCAGGGCGGCACCTTCGGCATCGACACCGTCGATGCGCCTGGCGTCTTCGCTCATGGCGTCCTGCATCCGGCGCCAATCGCCGACAGCGGCGCGGACGTCGGCCATCGTCTCCTTCAGTTCGGACTGCAATTCGCGCCGCTGCCGGGCGTCGACGCGCGATGTCTCGAAATAGATCATCGATTCGTAATCGGCATCGTCCGGGTCGTCTGGCAGGATCCGGGTGAGCGCGCCTGCCGAATCACGCTCCACCGGAACGACGGGATGGATCAGCGTGTCGATGGAAATTCCCATACCGGCGAGCGCAGCCGCGGCCGAATCGACCAGAAACGGCATGTCCTCGTTTACGATGGCGATACGCATATAGCGCCGCGTATCGCTCACCGTCTCGAGCGCGATTGCCGACTGGCCGCGCTTGCGCTGGATTGCGGCCGAGAGGATGAAGCGCGCCGCGCCCTCCATATCGAGATTGTCGGTATCGCTTTCGCCCGGAAGCAGGGATTCCTGCATCCGTTCGGCGAGTTGCTTGGTCAGTTTGGTGGGAATTGCGGGCGTCTGCCCATCGTCGGAAGTGCTGCGAGCCATCCTGTCCTCTCGGGGCGGCGCCAGCGAAACCGCAGGGCCGCGCTATTCTGCATGGGCTCCGCGCCAATGCGGGCGGGCCATCAACCCGCCGCCCCTAGGCCTATGACAGCGCGCCTGCAAGCGAGCATGGACACGCGGTATATCTGTAATGTCTTGTTGGGAAATGCGTAAGAAACTTGCGGGCAATGCCCCGTTTTCAGGCGAGATGGCGCATCGCGAGTCGCAGCGAGCGAATCCGTGCTTCGGGATCGAAGGTCGGTCCGGCCAGGATGATCTCGTCCGCACCGGTCCGGTCTATGAACGCTCGCACCATATCTGCGACTTGCTCCCCGGTTCCGATGGCCGAAGCCTGGCCGATATGGGCGAGCATCGCCTGCGCATTGGCGGGCAGGCTGGCGCGATAGCCCTCGACCGGAGGCGGAAGGCGCCCCGGTCTTCCTGTCCGCAGGTTCACGAAGGCTTGCAATTGGGAAGAGGCGATGAACTCGGCCTCGTCCTCGCTGTCGGCGGCGAACAGGTTCATCGCTGCCATCACATGCGGTTTGGCCAGTGCCGCCGACGGCGTGAAGTCGCGTCGATAGAGTTCAAGCGCCGCGTCGAGATGGTCGGGCGCAAAATGGCTTGCGAACGCATAGGGCAGGCCAAGCTGGGCGGCGAGACGCGCACCGAACAGGCTGGAGCCGAGCATCCACATCTCGACTTCGCTACCATGGCCCGGAGTGGCGCGGATCGCCAGTTCGGGCTCGCCGGTCAGCAGCGCGCGAAGCTCGGCGACATCTTGGGGGAACATTTCCGCCGCGCGGTGGAGGTCCTTGCGCAGCGCGCGTTGCAGTTCTGGCCCCGCACCGGGCGCGCGGCCCAGCCCCAGATCGACCCGACCGGGAAACAACGCAGCCAGTGTCCCGAACTGCTCGGCAATCTGGAACGGGGTGTGGTTGGGCAGCATGATCCCGCCCGATCCGATCCGGATCGTGCTGGTGGCGTTGCCGATATGCGCCAGCACCACAGAGGTCGCGCCGCCGGCAATGCCCTGCATCGCATGGTGTTCGGCCACCCAGAACCGCTTGCACCCCAATTCCTCAGCCGCCTGGGCAAGCCTTGTGGCATCGGCGAAGGCCTGTTCCAGCGTTGCGCCTTCGCGGACGGGCACGAGGTCGAGAACGGAAAAATCGGTCATGGCTTGAGCTGGTCCAGATAGCCTTGCGCCTGTTTCGCCTGCTCGCTGTCGGGGGCAAGGGTAATCACCGAACGGAAGCTCTTGCGCGCGTTCTCGTCGCGCCCGGCGAGCGCGGCGATCACCCCGGCTTCAAGACCGACCGAAGGGTCGCGCGGGCTCAGGATGGCGGCCTGTTCGATCTGCGTCTGCGCCTGCGCAAGATTGTTCATCCGGCGTGAGAGGGTGGCGGAGAGCAGCCACGCTTCGCCGTTCTTGGGATCGAGGGTGCGCGCACTGGTCAGCGCCGCTGCTGCCTGCTCGGTCTCTTTCAGACTGACCAATGCGCGAGCGCGGTCGAGCTCGATGCTCGCGGCCATCGGGTTGTCGTCCGCGGCCTTGGCATCGGCCAGTGCGGTTCCCGCCTGCGCCAGTGCAGCCTTGGCGTCACCACCGGCCAGCGCGGCATTGGCGGCCATTGCCCCCAAGCGGGCCCGGTCGATGCTGCCCTCAGGCGCTTCGGCGCGGGCGGAAGCGAAGACGTCCTGCGCCTCACCGAAACGCTCTAGCCCGACCAGCGCCATGCCCTGGCATTCGGCGGCCTGCGCGCGTTCCGTGCTGCGCGCAATCCGGCGCCAGTCCCTGGCCGTTTCCAGCGCGGCCTTGGGATCGTTGGCCGCTTGCCGCAGGCAGGGCTCTAGCCGTGCCGAGGGCTTGTTCTTCTCGATCGACTTGATCGCTGATCGTTGTTCGCGCGGCGGGCGGTTGCGCAATTCGTCGGGAGTGCCGGGGACAGCCCCCCCCAATGGGTCCACGCCGACCTGCGCCATAATCAAAAGGGGAGCAAAAACAAGCATCTGTCAGCCTTCGCAGAAAGTGGAGACAATGCGCAGCAGCAGGGCGATGTCCTGCGGGCGCGAGAGGCGGTGATCGCCGTCCTTGACCAGCGTTACCTGTACCGCATCCGAACGCAGCGCCTGTGCCAGCTTGAGGCTGATGTCCCACGGCACGTCAGGATCCTGTTGGCCGTGCAGCAGATAGACGGGGCACCTGATCTCGACCCCCTTATCGAGTCGCAGCAGGCTTTGCGCATCGCTATAAAAACGGGCGTGCATTGGCGTCGGGTCGGGGCCGTAAGGGTTGGCATCGTAGACGGTCTCGCCCGCCTTCAGTCGCAGCGTATCCTCATCGCTGCGCCCCCATTGGGTGAAATCCGGCGCAGCGGCGATGCCGACCATGCCCGCCAGCCGCTCACCCAGCGCTTCGCCAATCAGTAGCATCAGCCAGCCACCCATTGACGACCCGATCAGGACGATTGGTCCCTCGGTCTCCGCCTTGATCAGCGAAACTGCCTCATCGCGCCAGCGTGACAGCGTACCATCGGCGAAATCGCCGGGACTCTCGCCGCAACCCGAATAATCGAACAGCAGGCAGGCGCGTCCCTGTAAGCAGGCCCAATCGAACAGAGCGGTCGCTTTGGATCCTGCCATATCGGACATGTAGCCAGGCAGGAAAACAAGCGTCGGTCCGGCGCCGGGCAAATTACGATAGGCGATGCTGCGCCCGTCGCTCATGATGTGATGCCGCACTTCTTCGCTCATACCGGGCCATGTCGGATGCAATAGCGGCCAGTGCAAGGCTTTCACAGATTAGCCTGCCTCGTCCCCCTTGCTGTCGCGCATGAATATTGCTTCGATTGCGAGCTCGAAAACATCGGCAATGCGAAACGCAAGGGGTAGCGAGGGATCATAACGCCCCTTCTCAATCGCGTTGACGCTCTGGCGGCTGACGCCAAGGCGTTCGGCGAGATCCTGCTGGCTCCAGTCGTGCTCGGCCCGGAGCACTTTGAGGCGGTTGTTCATTCGCTCGCCTCCCGCCGGTCTCGCCAGCTTAGAATGGCCTGCGCCAGCCCCATCGCGATGGCCCATATCGGCAATGCCCACCAACCATAGGCGTGCGGCACCAGCCGGAACTGTTCGAGAAAACCCCAGAAGGATGCGATGCCCAGCACGGCGGCAAGCCCGATGAGCGAGGCCATGATCGCGCGATGGCGCAGAAATTCGTCCTGCTCCTCGATAATATAGCGCGCCATCGCCCAGATCATTCCGAAGATCGGCAGTACAGGCAGCAGCGCTATGACGAGAGCGAGTGCTCCAGACAGCTCCATCCTGCGGTCGAGCGTGATCGCAACGCCCAAGCCCAGCACATAGAGCAACGAACTGATTGCGATTCGTCTGGTATAACGGACCGAGGCTTCGCTCGCACAGCCCGAGCGGCTACGCGCGAGTGCTCGCTGGAATGGCACCAGCAAAATCATCGCGGCGGCGAGCAGGATGAATCCGGTGGTCGAATTGATGGCTCCGGTCAGTTTGAGCGCGCAGATGACCGCTACGGCTACCACGAAGAGCGTGATCCATTTGCGCGCTCCGGCGTTTTGGGCGGATGTCATGCTTCGCTCCGCTTTCCACCACAGCATTTCCGATTACGGCCCATCCATACACCGGGGAACAATGCGATAAGGGCAAGCGGTGCGAACTGCGCGTATCTCTCCGGAATGAAGTCGAAGACAGCAAGCAGGCTGATGCCGATCATGGCAGCGGCGAGCAGAAGTGCGGGGATAAGGTTGCGCATGGTAAATGTCCTTTCCTTGATGTAAAGCGTAGTTGTCATATGCTGCTTTATTTGTCAAGTACACTTGTCAAAAAGACGCAATCGCTTGTCTCCTTCTTTTGAGACCTTGTCATGTGCCGGTCATCGGGCGCAGGCAGGAACCATGAGAAATATCAGGAGAGAGGCTGCCATGATTCCCACTGAACCCCCAGCTCCCGCCCCGCTTCCCTCGCTGGATCGTCGCAGTCTGCTCAAAGGCGGCGTGGTTGGCGCCGGGTTGGTTGCCGCGCCACTTTCGGCACGAGTCGGCGAGCGCGGTTTTACCCACGGCGTGGCGAGCGGCGAACCGGCTGCGGACGGCGTGCTCTTGTGGACGCGCTATGTCGGAAGCGGTGAAAGCACGATCAATTGGGAGGTGAGCGAAGCGATCGATTTCGCCAGGCCGATTGCTGCCGGAACCATCAGCGTCGGGCCGAGCGGCGATTTCTGTGGCAAGGCGCGTGTTACAGGTCTCGTTCCGGCACGGTGGTACTATTATCGCTTTATCGGTCCCGACGGATCGCGGTCCGACGTCGGGCGAACCCGCACTCTGCCGCAGGGGCCGACAGAGAAATTCCGCATGGCGGTGTTTTCGTGCTCGAACATCGGCTTTGGCTGGTTCAACGCCTATGCCCACGCAGCAGAGGATGGCGCGTTCGACTGCGCCTTTCATCTGGGCGATTATTTTTACGAATACCGACTGGGCACTTATCCATCTTCGAAGGAAGCGGTAGCCGGGCGGATCATCGAGCCGGATCACGAAGCGGTGACGCTGGCGGATTATCGCATGCGCTATGCCGATTATCGCCGCGATCCCGATCTGCGCCGCCTGCACCAACTGTATCCGATGATCGCCGTGTGGGACGATCACGAAAGCGCGAATGATTCGTGGAAGGGCGGGGCGGAGAACCACCAGCCCGCCACCGAAGGCCCGTGGACGGTGCGCAAGCGCGCCGCCATGCGCGCCTATCGCGAATGGATGCCGGTCTCTGATGAGAACTGGGCCTCCTACGAAATCGGCGATCTGGCAACATTGTTCCGGTTGGAGACGCGGCTGACCGCGCGGTCAGAGCAATTCGATCTTGCGACCATTCTCAAGGGCAAGGGCGACCCCGAAGCGGCGCTCGAAGCCTTCCGCCGGGGCGAATATCTCGATCCGGCACGCGACATGATCGGCGATGACCAGCAGGCGTGGCTGGCGCAAGGCATGAAAACCTCGGTTGCGGACGGTAAGACCTGGCAGGTGCTGGTCCAGCAAGTGCTGATGGGTACGCTCTCGGCACCGCTAGCATTGACGCAGGGAGGCGCGAACTTGCCCGATTATGTACGCCAACGGCTGAAGATTGCGGCAATGGCTTCGAAAGCGGGTCTTCCGCTCAATATGGACAGCTGGGATGGCTATCCCGCAGCGCGCCAGCGGGTGTTCCACGCGGCAGTGCAGGCCAACGCCAACCTCATCTCGCTCGCGGGCGATTCACATAACGCCTGGGCTTCGAACCTTGCCGACGGAGGAACCAGTGTAGGCGTTGAATTCGCAGGTCAGTCGGTCACCTCTCCGGGCTTTGAAAGTTACCTCGGTTCCGTCCCGCCCGAACAGGTCGCTGCCGCCTTGCGCCAGCGCAACCCGAGCCTGATGTATGCAGACACCTCGCGGCGCGGTTACATGGCGGTGGAACTGACTCCGGGAAGTGCCACTTGCGAATACCGCTTCCTCGACACGGTGCGCCAGCGCGGAACCGGGCTTGCAGGCACGAAAACTGTGACGACATTGCCGGGGCGGCGCACGCTTTCGCTGGCATAGCAGCTGGCGCTTGAACCGGACCATGCGGGCGGCTATCTTGCCGACCATGGTTCGGTATTTCGCCACTTCGCTGACTACCACCACCCGGTTCGCCCGGGGGCGGTCGCTCGCGCGTTGACGCGCGGCTCCGTCGCCCGGTTTCGGGCGGCGCGGCGTTGGCTTCCCGAACACCGGTTCACCCAATTCGCAACGCCCCACTTCCGGCGCGCGCCTGCTTGTGCCATGGCGCCACCGCGACAAGGACAAGCGTGGACACGATGACGGAACTACTCAAGATCAGCCTTCCCGATGGATCGGTGCGGGAAATGCCCGAGGGATCGACCCCGGCGGATGTCGCCGCAGCGATCGGCCCCGGCCTGGCCAAGGCAGCGCTGGCTGCGCGTGTGGATGGTGAGCTGCGCGACCTGACGCGACCGTTCGAAGGCGATGCGCAGCTGGCACTGGTCACTTCGCGCGACGAAGCCGACGCGCTCGAACTGGCGCGCCACGACTATGCCCATGTGCTGGCGGAGGCGGTTCAGTCGCTGTGGCCCGGCACGCAGATCACTTTTGGCCCTGCCACCGACGACGGCTTCTATTACGACGTGATGGCGCCCGAGGGGCGCGAGCCGTTCAGCATGGACGACCTGCCTGCGATAGAGGAGGAAATGCGCCGCATCATCAAGGCCGACAAGCCGCTGCGCCGCGAGGTGTGGAGCCGTGAGGATTTGATCGCGCGCTGGCAGGCCGAAGGCGAGAGCTTCAAGGCCGAATGGGCCGCAGAGCTGCCGGAGAACGAGGATCTGACGGTCTATTGGTCGGGCGAGGACTGGCTCGACATGTGCCGCGGGCCGCATCTGCCCTCGACCGGCAAGCTCGACCCGCAGGCGTTCAAGCTGATGCGGGTTGCGGGCGCCTATTGGCGTGGCGATCAGAACAACGCGCAGCTGACGCGCATTTATGGCACCGGCTGGCTCAACAAGAAACAGCTCGACGCGCATCTGCACCGGCTGGAGGAAGCCGCCAAGCGCGATCACCGCAAGCTGGGCCGCGAGATGGACCTGTTCCATCTGCAGGAAGAAGCGCACGGTAGCGTTTTCTGGCACCCCAACGGCTATCGCATCTGGCGCGAGCTCGAAGCCTATATGCGCCGCAAGATGGACGGCGGCGGCTATCGCGAAATCAAGACGCCGCAGGTGATGGACGCGCGCCAGTGGGAACAGTCCGGCCACTGGGGCAAATATCGCGAAAACATGTTCGTCATCCCGGACGAAGTGCCCAACACCGAGGATGAGGGCGCGCTGGTTTCCGACGAGGCCGAATGGATGGCGCTGAAGCCGATGAACTGCCCGGCGCATGTGCTTGTCTTCAAGCAGGGCATCACCAGCTATCGCGACCTGCCGATCCGGTTGGGCGAGATGGGCTGCTGCCATCGCAACGAGCCGCATGGCGCCCTCCACGGGCTGATGCGGGTGCGCCAGTTCACGCAGGACGACGCGCATATCTTCTGCACCGAGGATCAGGTGGTGGGCGAAGTGCAGAAGTTCTGCGAGCTCGCCGACAGCGTCTACAAGGATTTCGGCTTCAGCTACGACATCAAGCTCGCGCTGCGCCCCGAGATGCGCTTCGGCAGCGAGGAGCTGTGGGACAAGTCCGAACAGGAATTGCGCGACGCCGTCGCCGAAGCGGGCATGGCCAACGCGGAATACGGCTGGGAGGAACTTCCGGGCGAAGGCGCCTTCTATGCCCCCAAGCTCGAATGGCATCTCACCGACGCGATCGGGCGGACCTGGCAGGTCGGCACGATCCAGTCCGACCGCGTGCTACCCGAGCGGCTCGATGCGAGCTATATCGGCGAGGATGGCGAGAAGCACCGTCCGGTGATGTTGCACCGGGCGATCTTCGGCTCCTACGAGAGGTTCATCGGCATATTGATCGAGCACTACGCTGGTCGCCTGCCGATGTGGCTGGCACCGGTGCAGGCGGTGGTGGCGACGATTGTTTCCGACGCCGACGATTACGCGAACGAGGTGCTAGCCCAGCTGGAAGCTGCGGGCCTGCGCGCCGAGAGCGATCTGCGCAACGAGAAAATCAACTACAAGGTGCGCGAGCACTCACTGGCCAAGGTCCCGCAATTGCTGGTGGTGGGCAAGCGCGAGGCCGAGGAAGGCACTGTCGCGCTGCGCACGCTAGGCGAGAAAGAGCAGCGCGTGATGCCGCTGGGTGAGGCCATCGCACTGCTGAAGGCGGAGGCGACTCCACCCGATCTCAAGCCATGATCGCGCGCGAGTTGCTGGGCCGGGCGCAAGTGCCCGGCGGCGAAGTGCTCGAACTCTATCGCCACGATCGCGATTTCATGATCGTGCTCGGCTACAACGAGCTGATGTCGACGCGCAAATGGGGTTCGGAAGAGGCGCTGGCGACCATGGCCATCGCGCGCCTTGCCGGTGTGCGGAGACCGCATCTGCTGATTGGCGGCTACGGCATGGGCTTCACCCTGCGCGCCGCCTTGCGGAGCTTGCCTGCCGATGCGCGGATTACCGTGGTCGAGCTGGTGCCCGAGATCATCGAATGGGCGCGCGGGCCGATGGCGGAACTCGCCGCGGGCTGTCTCGACGATCCGCGGGTTACGTTGGTGATGGATGATGTCTCATCCGCCATCGCTGGCGCGCGCGGCGATTATGACGCGATCCTGCTGGATGTCGATAACGGTCCCGACGGATTGGTCCGGGCCGAAAACGATGCGCTTTACACTCCCACTGGATTGAGAGCGGCGCGACGCGCGCTTACACCCGAAGGAACACTCGCAATCTGGTCGGCAGGCCCCGACCCGGCTTTCACCCGGCGATTGTTCAAAGCCGGATTCGCAGTCGAGGAAAGCAAAGTTGCATCCCGCAGCAATGGCAAGGGGCCGCGCCACGTGATCTGGTTTGCTTCGGCGCGCGAATAGCGCCTTATTTCGGGAATTGCGATGTGCAGAGCGGGCCGAAACCCGCGCTCGCTCAGAAGGGCAACCAGCCCCGGGCCAGTATCAGCGACAGCGCGCAGCCTGCCACGATCATCATGCGTGCGACCTCGAAGGGATCGGTAAGCGTGTTGAACTGCGCGCGCGTAAGGGCGATTGCCTTGGCCATGCCCGCATTGTCCGCCGAAAAGGCTAACGAAAGGTTAAATCGCGCCCCGGGGCATCTGCTGACTGGCGCAATGGAAACCGCCGCCGCCCGCCAATACCGCGTCGGCTGCTAGCCCAATCGTGCGGCGGTCGGGGAACAGCGCCGCGATCGCTTCGACACCCTCGTCATCATGCGGCGAACCAAACGTTGGCACGACGACGAGGTTGCTGGTGATCGCGAAATTGGCATAGCTTGCCGGTTCGACGAAGGTGCCCCGTGAAATGCGGCCGGGTGAGGGTATCTCGCAAACCTCAACCCCGAAATCCTCCGCGCGCCGTTTCGCATCGGCATAAATGGCGGCGTTAGGATCGTCCGGCCCGGTCGCACGAGGCAGGGCGAGGCTATTGGGGCCGACGAACCGCGCCAGATTGTCGACATGGCCGTCGGTGTGATCGTTGATCAATCCGTCCCCCAGCCATAGCACGCGGTGGAAACCCAGATCGCGGGCGATCCGTTGCTCGATATCCTCGCGCGACAGTTGCGGATTGCGGTTGGGATTGAGCAGGCATTGCTCGGTCGTGACCACCAGCCCGGTGCCATCGCCGTCGATCGCACCGCCTTCAAGGATCCAGTCCGACGTATCGAGCGGAAGGCCCGCGTCGCGCGCCAGTTCGGCCCCGATCGTCTGATCGCCCGCCATCAGATATTTGCCGCCCCAGCCGTTGAAGCCGAAGCGCATCGCGCTGCGCTCGCCCGCGTCGTCCAGCAGCACCAGCGGCCCGGTATCCCGCAGCCAGATATCACCGTACTCGCGCCGCTCGAGAGTGACGGGCGGCGCGACGAGCTGGCGCGCGCGCGCCTCATTCGCCGCGTCACGCACCAGCAGGCGCACTTCCTGGCCACTCTCCGCAACCGCACTGGCGAATGTGGCAATCTGCTCCTGCGCGCGCGCAAGCACCTCCGGCCATTCCTCCGCATCGTGCGGAAAGCCGATCCAGAGCCATTCCTGCGGTACCCATTCGGGCGGCATTCGTTGGGTCATAGGCGTGAGTTTACCTCAGCATCCCGCATCGGCTTTCGCGCAATCCTTGTCGCGCACGGCGCGGAACTCGTCGGTTTTGCGCCAGTTAGGCCACACGTCGCTGTCGGCGAGCATCCGACCGAGCTGGTAATAGAGGCCAAGATCCTGCGTGATCCCGGCCCAGTTCCAGTCGTCCGACCACTCGTCGCTCGGCTGGTGATAGCGGTTCTCGACGTAATCCTTTGCCGCTGCTTCCCCGGCCGGCTTGCCGCCATGGACCCAGTCGGTCCCGCGTCCGATATCGAACATCGGCACGCCGCGTTTGGCGAAGCTGAAATGGTCGGAGCGGTAATAATGCCCCTTCTCCGGCGATTCCTCAGGCGACTCATAGAGCCCCTGATCCTTCAGCGCGCGGCGGAAGAGATCGGTCAGCTGCGATTTATCGCCGCCGGTCATCGAATAGTCGCGCGCGCGGTCGCCCGGCAGCAGCGCGTCGATATTGACCCCGCCGACGGTGCGGTTGAGCGGATAGACCGGGTTCTGGGCGTAATATTCCGATCCCAGCAAGCCCGATTCCTCCAGCGTCAGCGCGATGAACACTTGGCTCCTTTCGGCAGGGCCATAGCGATGATTGGCATCGGCCAGCGCCGTGATCGCGCCGACACCGGTGGCATTGTCGACCGCACCGTTACATATGTCGTCACCGGTCTTGTCGGGCGTGCAGTGGCCCAGATGGTCCCAGTGCGCGGAATAGAGCACGTATTCGTTGGGGCGCTTGGTTCCGGGCAAAATGCCGACGACATTGTGCGAGGTTGCCCGGCGGATCTTGTTGGCGAAACCGAAACTGGCGGTCAGCCCGAGTGGGACAGCCTTGAACCCCTTTTGCTGGGCGGCGGCGGTCAGCGATGCCAGATCCTGCCCGGCATCCTGCAGGATCGCTTCGGCGACAGGCTTCTGGACCCAGCCATTGGCCATGGTCTGGTCCATGTTGTCGTTCTTTTTCTGAACGTAATATTGTGCGCCGGTCCAACTCGAATTGACGACGTTCCAGCCGTATGCGGCGGGAAAGGTGTCGTGGATAATGATCGCCGCAGCAGCGCCTTGGCGCGCGGCTTCCTCGAACTTGTAGGTCCAGCGCCCGTAATAGGTCATCCGGCGGCCCTTGAAGAGGCCGGTCTGCTCATTCATCGCATAGTCGGGATCGTTGACCAGGATCACCGCCGTCTTGCCGTGCATGTCGATACCGGAATAATCGTTCCAGCCCAGCTCTGGCGCGTTGATGCCGTAGCCGACGAACACCAGTGGGCTGTCCTTGATTTCGGTCTTGGGTGTCACGCGATAACTGACGGCGACATATTGATTGCCGAAGCTGAACGACAGCGGTTGGGACCCCCCCTTGATGGTCAGGGGAGTGTAATCATCGCCGGTAATCTCGACTGTCGGCACTTCCTGAAGCCATTGACCATGGTTGCCCGGCTTAAGCCCGGCCTTCTTGAACTCCGAAACGATGTAATCGAGAATCTTCGGTTCGACTGCGGTGCTGGGGGCCCGGCCTTCAAAATCGTCTTGCGAGAGTCGCTTTGTCACCGCTTTCATCAACGGCATCGAAGGCGCGACGGCCACTTCGGCCTGTGCGGCGGTGAGGTCGGTCTCCGCCGGTACCGAGATCATCGAGGTGTCGATTGGTTTGCTGGCGCACGAGGTGAGCGCAATGGCGCTGGCGGCGATGGCGAATTTGCGGAACATGTGAGACCCCTCTCTAATCAAGAACGTGCGATGCGATCTGGCAGCAATGGGCGGCAGGGGCAAGACGGCTGCGTTCAAGCGCGACTTGTTCGCCGGACGGACGCAGGGCATGGCGGGGCGATGGTACAGGATGTCTCGGCAGCGGATTGGGATGGCGCGCTCGCCCGCGCGCGTGCCCATGCGCCGTTCCTCGCGCAGGCATTGGAGAAATTGCCCGATCTTGCAGAACTTCTTGCCGCTGGCCGGGGTGAGGATGCGCTCGACCATGCGCGAGAGTTAGGGCAGGAAAACGTCGATCCGGCGGTTGCTATGCGCCAAGAACGACTGGCAATGGCGCTCGCGCTTGCTATTGGCGATCTTGCGGGGGCGTTCCCGTTGAGCCGTGTAATGGGCGAGCTCAGTGCGCTGGCCGACCGTTCGCTCGACCGCGCAATAGCGACTGCGATCACGCGGCGGGTGGAGGATGCCGCACCCGCTGGTTTCATCGCACTGGCTCTGGGCAAGCATGGTGCAGGCGAACTCAATTATAGCTCCGATATTGATCCGATCCTGCTTTACGATCCGGAGACATTGCCGCGGCGCGAACGTGATGAACCGGGCGAGGCGGCTCAACGCTATGCGCGCGAGATCATGCGGCTGCTGGCGGAGAATACGCAAGAAGGGTATGTTTTCCGGGTCGATCTGCGCTTGCGCCCGGCGTCGGAAGTCAGTCCGCTTGCACTCTCGCTCAATGCGGCGTTGACCCATTACGAAAGCTCTGCGCTGGCATGGGAGCGGGCGGCCTTCATTCGCGCGCGCGCCGCAGCAGGCGACATCCGTGCCGGGCAAGAGTTTCTCCACACGATCCGGCCTTTTGTTTGGCGCAAAAGTCTCGATTTCGGCGCGATCGAGGAGATCCGGCGACTCTCTTTGCGGATTCGCGATCGCTATGCCGGGCCGACCGAGGCCGGACCCGCCTTCAATCTCAAGCAGGGGCGTGGTGGGATTCGCGAGATCGAGTTCTTCGCTCAGACGCACCAGCTGATTCATGGTGGACGCAACCCCGCGCTGCGCCAGCGTGGAACGCGCGCCGCACTCGATGCGCTGGCCGAAGCAGGAATCGTCACGGGCGAAGATGCCCAGGTCCTTGGGGACGCCTACGATCGTTTGCGCGTGGTTGAGCACCGCCTGCAAATGATCGGCGATCACCAGACCCACACGTTGCCAGAGGGGTCGGCGCTCGACAATGTCGCACGCCTCGATCGGCTGGTCGATGGACGTGCGCTTCTCGAACAGCTGCGTGGAATTTGTGCGGAGGTGGCGTCGCGCTTCGACAGGCTGATCGAGCGTTCCGACCGTCCGGCGGGTGAGCCGATACTTGCGAGCGCGTCCGAGCAACTCATCGAACGGGTCGAGCGTTGGATCGATGGGCGGTACCGCTCATTGCGCAGTCAGGCGGCTATTGCTGCATTCGATGCCATCCGTCCGCAATTGCTTACCGCTTTCGATGGAGCGGAGAATGGCGAACTGGCGCTGGTGCGATGGGAGACAATGCTCGAACGTCTCCCAAGCGCGATCAATATCTTCCGCCTGCTGCAAGCGCGTCCTGGCCTGCTCGACCTGTTGATCGACTGCCTCGCCATTGCTCCGCCGCTGGCCGACGAACTGGCGCGTCGGCCTGAGTTGCTCGGCACGCTGATCGATCGCAGCGCCTTTACGTTGACGGCCGACGTGGAAGAACTGGCAGGGGACATGCGCCGCAGCGAGGTGGGCGATACATATGAGAAGGCGCTCGACCGTATTCGTGTGGTGGTGGGCGAACGACGCTTTGCCCTCGGGATGCAACTGATCGAGGCGGCTCATGATCCGCTGGATATCGCAGCCGGGCTGTCGCGCGTGGCTGAAGCCGCCATACAGGTCGCTTGTGAGCAGGCGCAGGACGAGTTTGCAATGGTCCATGGCCGGATTGCGGGCGGTGAATTGCTCGTGCTCGGCCTCGGGCGGCTTGGCGGCGGCGCGCTGACTCACGCTTCCGATCTCGATGTCATCTATCTCTTCACCGAGGGAGAGGGCGATTCGGACGGTTCGCGCCCGCTTGGACAGACGCTCTATTACAACCGGCTAGCACAGCGGATCACAGCGGCTCTGAGCGTGCCGACCGCCGAGGGCGCGCTGTACGAGGTTGATACGCGGTTGCGTCCGCAAGGTGCGCAAGGGCCACTGGCGGTGGGGTTATCAGCGTTCGAGCGGTACCAGCGCGAAGACGCCTGGACATGGGAGCATATGGCGCTGACCCGGGCGCGGGTGTTGGCCGGCTCACCTGGGTCAGCGGCCCGATTGAACGCAATTGTTCAGGCAATCCTTAATACTCCGCGCGACCCGGACAGGCTGCGGAGCGATATCATGGCAATGCGGGTGGAAATGGCGCAGCACAAACCGCCGCGAGGGCCGCTCGATGCCAAACTGTTGCGCGGCGGGTTGGTCGATCTGGAATTTCTCGTTCATTTCCTCCAACTGCGCGACAGGATCGCCCTGACTCCCGATCTCGAAACGGCAATTGCTGAATTGGTTGATGAACGCTTGCTCGCGCCGAACCTGATTGAAGCTCACCGGTTGATGACACGGCTTTTGGTCGGTGCGCGGTTGCTGGCACCGGAGCTGGAAGCGCCGTCGGGAAGCGCGGCACAGGTCCTCGCCCGACAGACAGGTCATGACAATATCACCGGTTTACTCGACGGTTTGAATAGCGCGCGCAAAGCTGTAGCGAGCGGCTGGAAACAGCATTTCAATGAGGAGCTGGAAACGACATGAGCGAGACGGCAGCGGTGGGCGACCCCATTCCCGATATTCCTCTGGAAACTTCTGACGGCAAGACCTTCAGCATTGGCGATTTCGCTGGCAAGCGGGTGGTGTTGTTCTTCTATCCCAAGGACAACACGCCCGGATGCACGACCGAGGCGACCGATTTTTCCGCGCTCAGGCCGGATTTCGACAAGGCCGGCGTCGCCCTGCTCGGGATCAGCAAGGATTCGCCGCAGAAGCATCGCAATTTCATCGCGAAACACGCGCTGAAGGTGCCGCTTGCGACCGATCGCGAGGACGATGGACTGTCCGATCGACTGGGCGTGTGGGCGGAAAAGAAGATGTATGGAAAGGCCTTCATGGGCATGGTCCGCACCACCTATCTCGTCGGTCCGGACGGGCGGATCGAGCGTGTCTGGAACAAGGTCAAGGTAAAAGGGCATGCCGCCGAGGTGCTCGAAGCAGTGCGCTCCAAGTGAGTTCTGACAAGCCACCGCTGGGCTCTGCGATTCGTGCTGCATTGCTGGCCCGGGAGTCGAGGGAGAAAGTTCGCGCGGCACGACAGGTTGCGCGCGACTGGCGGCTCGGGCGGCTCGCATTTTCCTTTCCCGAGTCCATGCCGGATCGTCCAGCGTGGCCGGACGGGCTTGAACTTCTGCCTCCGACGCAAATGCCCAGACGCGGTCGTGGCGGGTCTCTGCGAGCGCAAATCGCATCATGGCACGCGCTGGCGCATATCGAATTCGTGGCCATCGATCTGGCGCTGGATATGGCCGGGCGCTTTGGGGCGCAGGAAGGTCAGGAGTTCGTTTCCGACTTTCTTGGAATCGCTGCCGAAGAAGCGATGCATTTCGCGCTGCTCGATCGCAAGCTTGCGCAACTTGGCAGCCATTATGGCGCGCTGCCCGTGCACGACGGGCTGTGGCAAGCCGCATTCGATACCAGCAATGACGTCGCGGCGCGGCTTGCGGTCGTGCCTATGGTGCTCGAAGCGCGAGGGCTTGATGTAACCCCTGCGATGATCGAGCGCTTGCGTTTCATCGGCGACGAATCGGGTGCGCAAATCCTGTCGCGAATCCTTGACGATGAAGTTCGCCATGTTGGAATCGGTGTAAAGCACTTCGACAGAGTGAGCCTCGTCCGCGACGAACGCCCTGAGGAATTTTGGCAAAATCTTGTCAGAAAGTATTTTTCGGGCCGCGTTAAACCGCCATTCAACGACTCGGCGCGCCAAGCAGCCGGTCTGCCGCGCGACTATTACGCAGGTATTGCTTCGTAAACCTTTGCGCCCTTAACCCTAACTCACGAGACGACGGAGGGTTCCGAAGTCAAAGGCAAGACCGGTTGGAAACGCGGGGGCGTTCCTTTCGGTTAGATAGAAGGGTCGCGACGCTGGTCGCGGGTTGGACGGGTCAATTATGGACAATCGCTTCATTCGGCGTGCTACGGTCGCGCTTGCAGCATCGGCTGCAATCTTCGGGATCGCTGCCGCTCCGGCTTCAGCAGAATCGCCAAATTTCGTGGCTCCGGTGGCGCAGCCCGCAGCTGGTACCGGTGTTACCAACCAGAACCCTGACGCCCAGTTTCACCAGCTCTTTGCCAGCTGGAGTGCCCAGCAGAGCCAGCCGCGCACCATCGTAAATAGCGTTGCGATCCCGTCGCGTACCCCAGTCAACAATTTCCGTGTGACCAGCCCTTTCGGTGAACGCGAACATCCGGTTCTTGGCGGTATTCGGATGCACAAGGGTATCGATCTCGCTGCGCCGCGCGGCACACCGATCTATGCGCCGGCTGATGGTGTCGTAGAGCGTGCAGGTCCGTTCTCCAGCTATGGCAATTATATCGCCATTGAACACGGTGCGGACATGGAAACGCGGTATGGCCATCTCTCCAAGGTCGCGGTTCATGCCGGCGAGACTGTCAAGAAGGGCCAGCTGATCGGCTATGTCGGCTCCACCGGTCGTTCGACCGGGCCACATCTCCATTACGAAGTCCGCGTCGATGGCCATGCGGTCAATCCCGCGCCCTACATGGAAGCGCAGGGCGATCCGACCGCACCGATGCTTGCGATGATGGACAACAGCGACGACGACGGCGAATAAGCCGAACAGAACTTACTATCGGCCAATTTGGGCTGGAGGAGAAAGGGCGGCGGGGCAACCTGCCGCCTTTTTGCTTGCCCGGGCTTTTGAGAAGAGTAGGTTTCTCCCCGCAACTATTCGGCCCGCCAAGAGGCCGGTTGGGAGAGAATCGAGAATGCACCCCATTACCCATGCGCAAGCGCGACCCGATCATCCGGCGATCATCCTGGCGGGCAGCGGCGAAACAGTCAGCTATGGCGACATGGATCGTACCGCGAACCGTTTTGCCCGCCTGCTGCGCGCACAAGGTTTGGGACGCGGCGATCATTTCGCCGTATTGATGGAGAACAACGCGCCTTATCTCCAGCTGGTATGGGGATCCCAGCGCTCAGGCACGATGATGGTGCCGATCTCGACCCGGCTTACCGCACCCGAGATCGCCTATATCATGCAGGATGCCGGGGTACGCCTGCTCGTCACCTCGATTAAATATGCCAATGTCGTGGCGGACCTGCGTCTCCAATGCAGCGACTGTTCTTACCTGGTGCTGGGCGAAGGTGGAGCGGACGATCTCGAAGCGGCTCTTGCGGCGCAGGATACTGCGCCGCTCAATGATCCGTTACCGGGACAATATATGCTCTATTCCTCTGGAACCACGGGCCGGCCGAAGGGGGTCAAGCCCAAGCCGCCTGAGGATGACGACGTACTTGCGGTCAACGCGCTGGTCGGGCTGGCGGTAATGGGTGCGGGTATGCCGACCGATGGCAGCATGGTCTACCTGTCGCCAGCTCCGCTCTATCATGCCGCCCCGCTAGCATGGTGCACCACTGCGCACCGGCTCGGCGGCACGGTCGTCATCATGGAGCGGTTCGATCCCGAGGAGGCGCTCGCCGTAATCGAGCGGCATGGCGTGACCGACAGTCAATGGGTGCCGACCCATTTCGTGCGAATGCTCAAGCTCGATGAGGCGGTGCGCAACCGTTACGACTTGTCGAGCCACAAGCGTGCGATCCATGCGGCCGCCCCCTGCCCGGTACCGGTCAAACGTGCGATGATCGAATGGTGGGGACCGATCATCATCGAATATTATGCGGGGTCGGAGGGCATCGGCATGACGCTGATCAAATCGGAAGACTGGCTCGCCCATCCGGGTAGCGTTGGCAAGGCGATCCACGGTATGGTGCATGTCTGTGGCCCGGATGGTCAGGAATTGCCGCCCGAAAGCGACGGGTTGATCTATTTCGAGAACGACAGCGTCCCGACTTACCACAACGATCCGGTCAAAACGGCCGAGGCTATGCATGAATGTGGCTGGATGACGCTCGGCGACATCGGTCATGTCGATGCGGACGGCTATCTCTATCTGACCGATCGCAAGAGCCACATGATTATCTCCGGCGGGGTGAACGTCTATCCTCAGGAGATCGAGAATCTCCTCGTCACCCATGACAAGGTAATGGACGCGGCCGTCATCGGCGCGCCGGACCCCGACCTTGGAGAGCGCGTGGTTGCGGTTATCCAGCCGGTCGACATGGATGAGGCCGGTGACGATCTGGAGCAGGAATTGCGCACCTTCCTCGCCCCAAGTCTCAGCCGGATAAAGATGCCCAGGCAATTCGATTTCCGCGCCGAATTGCCGCGCGAGGCCAACGGCAAGCTCTACAAGCGCGAATTGCGTGACGAATACGCAGCGATGGCAGAGGAAGGATCAGCAGCGTGAGCGCCGCCCCCACGCTATCGCCCGAGGATTCCCGCGCGGTCATCGACCCGGCGAGCTATGCCGATTGGGATGGGTTGCTCGACCGCTTCGACCGTATCCGGGCAGAGGCTCCGGTGGCGCGCGTCGAGGCGCCGGAGGGTCTTCATCCACCGTTTTGGCTGGTCACCGATTATGCCGATGTCATGCGCATATCGAAGGACAACGCCACCTTTCTCAATCATCCGCGCACGGTTGTCTTCAGCCTGACCGAGGGGATTGAGTTCGCCAAACAGTTTTCCGGTGGCAGCGAGCATATGGTCGCCAGCCTCGTCACCTTCGACGCTCCGGTTCACATGAAGTACCGTAAGCTGACGCAGGAATGGTTCATGCCCAAGAACCTGCGCGGCATCGAGGACGAGATCCGCACGCTCGCCAAGGCAACGGTGCAGCGGATGATCGCTGCCGGACCCGAGCTCGATTTCTGCAAGACCGTCTCTCAACCCTACCCCCTCCACGTGGTGATGCAGATCCTCGGAGTGCCCGAGGAGGATGAGGCGCGGATGCTGACCCTGACGCAGCAGATGTTCGGCGGTCAGGACGAAGAGCTGAACCAGTCGGGCCTTAAGGACCTTCCTCCCGAAATGATCACGCAGATCGTGGCCGGGGCGGTCAAGGATTTCGAAGCCTATTTCGCCAAACTTACCGCCGAAAAGCGCGCCCATCCCACTGGTGATGTGGCCAGCACGATCGCCAACGCCACCGTTGACGGCGAGCCGCTGAACGATCGCGACATGATGGGCTATTACATCATCGTGGCCGCTGCCGGGCACGACACCACCAGTGCAAGTACCGCCGGGGCAATGCTCGCCCTTGCGCGCGATCCGGAGCAATTCGCGCGGGTCAAGGCGGACCGTTCGCTGCTCGCCGGTATCGTCGAGGAGGCGATCCGCTGGACCAGCCCGGTGCAGCATTTCATGCGCACCGCTGCCGAGGATACCGAGGTTGGTGGCCAGCCCATCGCCAAGGGAGACTGGCTGATGCTCAACTATGTCGCCGCCAATCATGACCCCGAGCAGTTCGAGAACCCACGTGCATTCGACGCGGGCCGCAGCCCCAATCGTCACCTCGCCTTTGGTGCGGGTGCGCACCAGTGCCTTGGTCTCCATCTCGCCCGGCTGGAAATGCGCATCCTGTTCGAGGAATTGCTCGACCGGATCGAGACGGTCGAACTGGCAGGCGATCCCGCGCGCGCCAAGAGCACCTTCGTCGGCGGCCTGAAACGCTTACCGCTGCGGATCACGGCAAGCTGAAGGGGCCGCGATCAGCGTTGTAGCACGGGGAGTGGAGCGGTTCTGGCGCAAGTCCAATAATCTGGACCAGATGGAACACGGTCCCTGGGCAAATTCCTTGGCCCGACTACAAGCGCTTTTGCGAGAATTTAAAGAACCCGAGAATTGCTCCTCAACCTGTTATAGAATCGCTGCAGGAGTAGCGCCGGATTGGGAAGCAGAAAATCTGCTACACCACCCTTTCCTTCTGCCGCTACGGAGTGGCAGGCGGAAGCAAATCCTCGAACAGTGATGCCATCAATTCGGCTTGCGAAGTGACGGCAGCCTTTGCATAAATCTGGCTCAATTGCGCGCGAACCGTTCCCTTTGCGCTTGAACGCAGCCGCGCAATCTCATCGACCTTGCATCCTTTCAGGGCGAACAGTGCGACATCGGCTTCGGCCGGGGTCAACCGCCATTGGTTGAACTGTCGTTCGATCGCCTCGGCCAGCGCTCCGCGTGCGATTGCCAGCGCTTGATCGCGTGTTCGTGCCTCTCTCGCCGCAGCGCGCAAGGCGAGCAGACCCAGTGCAATTCCGGCTAGCAAAGCGAACGCTACGAGCGCCTCTATTGTTGCCTCGAGAGCAGTCATTTGCGTTGTGGCGTCCAGCAGATCGCTGATCCCGTCGATCAGGAAAAAGCATGCCGCAACAGCTTGCAGGGTCACGATGAAGGCGACGACTGCGAGGGGTGGATAGTTTCGGCGCAAAGCCATTCCAGTCTCCAAAGGCGTCAAAATACGCAGCTATAAGCCTGTGCTTATGGCCTCTTTACCTTGAAAAAACTAGCTGCGCGGAGCCTTCCGCCCAACCCAGCATAGACAGGACGACCGAATGAATCGCGCACCATCGACTGCCAGCGCCATCAAGGAAGCCAAGGTTCCCGCAATCACCTTGGGGTTCTGGATCATCAAGATCCTGGCCACGACTTTCGGCGAAACCGCCGGGGATACAGTCAGTATGTCGATGGGACTAGGCTATCTCGTCGGCACAGCGATTTTTGCGGTTTTGCTCGTCGGTTTCATCGCCTGGCAGATTCGCGCCAACAGGTTCCATCCCGCGCTTTATTGGGCGACGATCATCGCTTCCACGACAGCAGGCACGACCATGTCGGATTTTAGCACTCGCTCGCTGGGGCTCGGCTATCCGGGTGGGGCTACCTTGCTACTCAGCCTCGTATTGATGTCGTTGCTGGTGTGGCGACTGGTGATGGGGACAGTGTCCGTGTCATCGGTTCGCTCGGCGCGGGTAGAAATATTCTACTGGATCACCATCACTTTTTCGCAAACGCTCGGCACCGCACTCGGCGACTGGGTTGCCGACGGGGGCATGGGTTATCTCGGGGCTGCGGTCATCTTTGGGTCCGCGCTAGTTCTGGTCGCTGCACTTTGGTTTTTCACTAAGACCAGCAAGGTCGCCTTGTTCTGGGCTGCCTTCATCCTGACGCGTCCGTTGGGCGCCGTTGTCGGCGACTTCCTCGACAAGCCGATTTCGCATGGCGGTCTCGACTTGAGTCGCGCAGCAGCCTCGGCGGTGTTGGCTGTCGCGATTGTCGCATTGGTCTGGCTGCTGCCGCAAAGGCCTGCATCGAGCGACGACGCGCTTGCGCATTAAAGCCTGTCAGCTTGCCAGCAGACGCTCCGCCATCGCGCGGACATCGGCACCCATGTCCTCGCGCTCGAGCGCCAGTGCCAAAGTCGCTTCGACAAAACCGGTCTTGCTGCCGCAATCGAACCGGCGTCCGGCAAAGGTGACGGCGTGGAACGGTTGGTTGCCGATCATCTTGGCCATAGCATCGGTCAGCTGGATTTCACCGCCTGCGCCCTTCCCTTGATCCTTCAGAACGCCCATCACCTCCGGCTGGAGAATATAGCGGCCCGAAATGATCTTGTTCGACGGTGCTTCGGTAACTGGCGGTTTTTCGACCAGCCCGGTAACCTCGGTTAGCGTATCGGAAAGGTCCTTGCCCGGCGCGATCACGCCGTAGCTGGACACATCCTCTTTCGGCACTTCGAGCACCGAAATCAGGTTCCCGCCAACCTCGTTGTAAGCCTCAACCATCTGCTTCATGCAGCCGGTGCCGCCTGGCGAGGCGACCATCAGCTCGTCGGGCAGGAAGATGGCGAACGGATCGTCGCCCACAATCGCACGCGCGCACCAGATCGCGTGGCCGAGGCCCATCGGGACCTGTTGGCGCACGGTGATGATGTCGCCCGGCGTGGCCCGGGTCGGCTCAAGCACATCAAGCGACTTGCCGCGTTCGTGCATGGTGGTTTCGAGTTCGTAGGCCATGTCGAAATGTTCGACGATGGCGGTCTTGCCGCGCCCGGTAACGAAGATCATTTGCTCGATCCCCGCCTCGCGCGCCTCATCGACCGCGTACTGAATCAGCGGGCGATCGACGATGGGGAGCAATTCCTTGGGGATTGCCTTGGTCGCAGGCAGGAAGCGCGTGCCCATACCGGCAACGGGAAACACGGCTTTCTTGATCGGTTTGTGCGAATTCATCGGTATCCCCAAGCAAAGTTCGCGCGATTTATCGCGCCGATGTCAGTGTTTTCCTAGGAGCATGGGCAACGCTTTGCCACCCGTTGCAAAGTGTTTAAGGCAGACCCCCATGGACAAGCTCATCATAAAAGGCGGCAACCGCCTCTCCGGTTCCCTGCCTATTTCCGGCGCGAAAAATTCCGCGCTTACCTTGATTCCCTGCGCGTTGCTGACCGAAGAGCCGTTGACATTGCGCAACCTGCCGCGGCTGGCGGATATCGACGGGTTCCAGCACCTGATGAACCAGTTCGGCGTCACCACCAGTGTGCAGGGCTCGCGCCCCGAGGATTTCGGGCGGGTGATGACGCTGGAAGCGCCGCGGATTACCTCCAATGTCGCGCCCTATGATCTGGTGCGCAAGATGCGGGCATCGATCCTTGTGCTGGGCCCTTTGCTCGCCCGGACCGGCGAGGCGACCGTATCGCTGCCGGGTGGGTGCGCCATCGGCAACCGCCCGATCGACCTGCACCTGAAGGCGCTGGAGGCGTTCGGCGCGGAGATCGAGCTGGCGGCAGGCTATGTTAAAGCGACCGCTCCCGGCGGCAAGCTGCCCGGCGGCGAGTATGATTTCCCCGTGGTTTCGGTCGGAGCGACGGAAAATGCGCTGATGGCGGCGGTGCTGGCGAGCGGAACAAGTCGCCTGTTCAACGCCGCGCGTGAACCCGAAATTGTCGACCTGTGCAATCTGCTCGTGGCCATGGGGGCGAAGATCGAGGGGATTGGCGGTTCCGACATCACCATCCATGGCGTGAAACGGCTGCATGGCGCGACCTACAAGGTCATGGCCGATCGGATCGAGGCGGGCTCCTATGCCTGCGCGGCGGCGATCACCGGGGGCGAGGTATATCTCGAAGGCGCCAATGCCGAAGACATGGGCGCAACACTGCACGCGCTGCGCAACATCGGCTGCGCGGTGGATAGTGACGCGGGCGGCGTGCGGGTTGCGGCTAACGGGCCGCTCAAGCCGGTGAATCTCTCCACCGCGCCCTATCCTGGCCTTGCTACGGACATGCAGGCGCAATTGATGAGCCTGCTGCTCAAGGCGGAAGGCACCAGCGTGCTCAACGAGACGATTTTCGAAAACCGCTTCATGCATGTCCCCGAACTGAGGCGTATGGGTGCCGATATCGAGGTCTCTGGCCGCACCGCGATCGTGAAGGGGCCTGCCTCACTTACGGGTGCCGCGGTGATGGCGACCGACCTTCGCGCTTCGATGAGTCTTATCATTGCAGCTCTTGCCGCCGAGGGCGAAACCGAAGTGCGGCGTATCTACCATCTCGACCGCGGTTACGAGCGGCTGGAGGAAAAACTCAAGCTGATCGGAGCGGATATCGAGCGGGTCGGAGACGACTGAACGGGAACATGGAGCCGCCTGCCGCGTCGATAGGGTACGAGGACGCGAAAGGAATATCCCATGTTGAAACTGCTTGCACTAGGCGCGCTCGGTTATGCGGGCTATCGCTATTATCAGAAGACCCAGCGTGAGGCCGAACCGGCCTTTGCCAGTGGTCAGGGCGAAGGACCTATCCGCAACGCCGGCCCATCATCGATGCGCGATAAGCCTGCGCGCGCATGGACCGAAGTAGACGAAGATAGCGACCAAAGTTTCCCGGCGAGCGACCCGCCAGCGAACTACTGATTGCAATAGACTATGATGACAGGGTGGCGGGTTAGCCCTCGCCGCCCTGTTGGTATGTAACGAGCCAGATACGAATTGCCCCGGCCAGCCCGGGTGCAGGATCGGCCTTGATCCGCTCTGAATCGATCCGCGCTACCAGTGCTGCCATGGGCACCCGTTCGCGTGAGGCAGCCGCTCTCAGCATATCCCAGAACACAGGTTCGAGGCTGATCGAGGTCTTGTGGCCTTCGATTGCAATCGAACGCTTGACCGGCGGATGATAGGGTACGGACATGGCTGATGCTCTACAGGCGGTAGGCATACGCGCCAATCACGTCTCGCCGAACAATTCGCGCTGGCTCAGTTCAATTTCCTCGGCGTAGCGACGGCGAGCGTATTTCTCGGTCACCACGCCGATAACGGTATCGGCGGAGTCAATGACCGCCAGTTCGTCGGCTGCGTTCCGGTCGAAACTCTTGAGCACATCGGCGATACGTGTGGCCGGGACCAGTGCGAAATCCTTCAGCGTGGCGATCGAGGACAGCGGTGCATCGGGTGCGATATCGTCCCTATGCGCAGTTGCGGTGGAGACGATGCCTGCATAGCGGCCCTGACGGTCGGTGAGGATCGCCTTGCTCGCCGATCCCAACGGGACCCGCCGCCGGAACTCGCGCACTTTTGCGGTTTCTTCGATCGATACCCAGTCGCGCCGCATTACTCGCCCGGCCGTTAGCGAGATGGCCCAGCCGATATCGCGCGCGCTGCGCATCGAGGACCCGCGCAGATGCAGGCGCCAGGTCGAGAAGGAATAGCCGAACGCTTCGCGCGTCGCTGCTGTCGAAAGGATCGAAGCGGTCAGAACGACGCCGGTCAGGGCGAAGTTATGCGTAATTTCGAGTGCCAGCATCGCCAGCGTCATGGGTCCGCCGACGATCGAGACGCTGAGTCCCGCCATACCGACCAGCGCGGCATCGACCGGATCGAGCGTAAATCCCAGCCCCAGCATATTGACCCCTTGGGCAAAGGCTTGGCCGACCACCGATCCGAGAAACAGCGAGGCGAAGAAAAGCCCTCCGCGAAACCCGAAGCTCAGGGATATCACCGAAGCGGCGATCTTGCAGGCAATAATTACCAGCAACACCGACAGCGCGGGCCGCAACAGCAGGTCGAGGTGCAAGGCGCCGTGCCCGGAAGACAATGCCTGTGGCGAGATGTAGGCAATCGGCATCAGTAGCAGCCCGCCGACCAGCGGTTTCCAGCGACCGAGCAGCTTCGATCCCTGCACATTCATCTCGACCGCAGTTACCAGACGCATGACGAAAATACCCAGTACAGCGCACAGCAACCCCAGTGCGGCATAGGCGAGATAATCGGTGAAAGTCAGGGTGAGCGAGGCGCTGGTCGCGATCAGATAGGGTTCGACCCCCAGCCACTGCGAGGCCACCGTGCCCATCAGCGATGCGGCCACCACCGGCGCGATCGCCGCCGGGACATAGGAACCGATGACGATCTCGAAGGCATAGAAGGCTCCGGCCAGCGGCGCACCGAAGGCCGCCCCGATCGCCGCGCCAGCCCCGGCGCCGACCAGCGTGCGCAGATCGTTGCGGCGCAAATGCACCCATTGCCCGACGAGCGAACCGAGCCCTCCACCCATCTGAGCATAGGCCGCCTCCAGCCCGACCGATGCGCCGGTGCCGTTGGAAAGCATCGTCTGTACCGAAATAATCAGATTGTCGCGTAATGGGATGCGCCCCCCATGCATTGCGTTGCCCTCGACGACGTCGATTGGGGCGCGGCGCTTGCGCAGGACAAATGCAACTCCCACCAGCGACAATCCGCCAAGCGGAAGGGCGAGCAGGCGCCAGGGATGTTCGATGGTGGCCAATGCACTGAGCCGGTTTGCTTCGATCCCGTAAAGCAGTCGCTGCAGGCCGTGAGCGATGAACTGCTGGCCGAAAGTGAGCAGGCCGGCACCGATCCCGACCATGCAGGCCAGTGCGATGAAGGCAAGTTCGCTCTGTCGCAGGATACGCCGCTGTCGGATCGCCGCCACCAACAGCGCCCGCGCCCATTTCGATTGTTTCACTGACTCGCCCTTGGCCGGCCCGAAGGATGCGGCGCTTCAGACAACCGTCCGCGCCGAAAATCAAGGGCGGCTTGTTACACGAGGCTATCCGGGAACAATCATGCGTCTATACGGCGCGTCATACAGACCCGGAACATTGCTTCGATCGCTGCCTGCGGATGAACAATACGTCCTGCCCATTATCGAAGATGCGCTCCCATGCTTCGGGCTGCGTTTCAATGCGGGTTACCAAAGCCCGGCTGCGCTCCAGGTCGAGCGCAAAGGCGGCAGGGTGATAGATGCGCTCGATTTGGAACAGAGTATCGCCCTCGGTGGCTGTGCGTTGCATCAACTGAATTTCTGATCGACTGAATCGGTAGAATCTGCCGTCGAATGCCACTTTCCAATGCGGAGTTCCATAAAAGACGATTGCGCCGCCCAGGGTGGGAGCGTTGAAGACGGTTCCCGATGCACCTGCATCGGTGCAAGCGATAAGCCTCTTGGCAAGCTCCTCGCCCTGGTCGCGCTGGGGTAGGAAGGGCATGACAAAGCTCGCGAGGGCAGCTGCCAAGGCCGAAATTGCAGAACCCGTCAGGATAGCGCGTGACGAAGCCGCATGCATGGGTGCTTTGCCGATTTGGAGCAGGGCCAGGAGCGGCACGATTGCGATCGCATAAAAGAACAGGAATCGTGCTGTGATGAGTGCCATAACCATGGTCACCATAGTTGGGATGACAATACCCGGCGTCAGCCGTTTGCGCTCGATCCAGCAGACCGCCGCTACCAGCGCAACAGAAGCAAGGAACACGACAAAAAACGGTCGGTTGACCGGGTGCCACAGAGGAAACCACTCCGTCGCTCCAAAGGCTTTGCTGGCTATGGTGTTGTAGCGCGCGAAAGCCAGAACCGAGACCCCGGCAGGTGTCGCGAATATGGCAGCGCCAGCTGCAGCCGTCAGCGCGCTCAGCGCCACGGGTCGTTTCGCCTTTCCGACTAGATGCAATCCCCATTGTACAAAGGAGACAAGCCCCAACACGAGTGCGGCGATAGGAACCGAGGGGTGCAGGTTCTGCCACAATACGAACAGCGGAAGCCCTAGTGCTAGAGCAGTCCGCCAGGATTTTACCGTTTGTATCATGACAAGCGTCAATGCGAAGCCCGCCGAGGCGAAATTCTGTGGTCTGATGTCGCTTGTTGGCAAAAGGAGGAGATATCCCATCGCCATCGCAATCACGATTGCAAGTCGGCGTTCGGGTAACAGCCGGGCGGGCAGCGAGGCGATGACTGGTCCAGACGCCCAGAACAGAATGTCGAGCATGCGTAGGCCGGTGAATCCCGCCACCGCGTTGGTCCATGCATAGAGCACTTGCGAGAGCCATGCGTTCGGAACCATCGGGTCCCCGATGTGCGTTGCGGCAAAGGCTTCATGGATCCAGGGCGTGCCTTCGCGCAGCATCTGATCGCCCAAACGGACCTGCCAACCAAGATCGGCGAAACCGAACGGTGTTCGCAAGGCTGCAATGACCGCGAGCACTGGGATAGCCCAGAAGATCCAGTCGCCCGATCGAATGGCAGCGTCTCGTCTTGTCGTAGAGTCTGGCCGCACGTCTATCACCCTATCAAACCGGCGTTGTCGCCAGCATTGCGACCGAAGTCATCCAATCCTATGCGAGATGAGTGTGTAAAGCGTAGCCGAAGTGACGTTTGGGTGAAGTATCGCCCAATCAGTTTTTCGAAAGTTATGCTTACAGGAACCTTGATATCTTACGTCTCTTGCGATGCTGCGGCCCGTCGCCAAAGCCGTTTCCAGGACTTATCAATGTGTCGCCGCCTTGGCTGCTCCATCAATACATATGCTGACCGCCGTTGATGCTCATTGTCGAGCCGGTTACGAATGCGGCGTTGTCGCTGCACAGGAAGGACACGCCACGCGCGATCTCATGCGCCTGACCGAGGCGGCCGACCGGGATCTTGGCGACGATTTTTTCGAGCACAGTATCGGGCACCGCAGCGACCATATCGGTGTCGATATAACCGGGCGCGATGGCGTTGACGGTGATACCGTAACGCGCGCCTTCCTGCGCCAGCGCCTTGGTAAAACCGTGGATGCCGCTCTTGGCGGCGGCGTAGTTGACCTGGCCGTATTGCCCTGCCTGGCCGTTGATCGACCCGATATTGACGATCCGGCCCCAGCCACGCCCCTTCATCCCTTCGAATACGGCCTTGGCCATGTTGAAGCAGCCGCCCAGGTTTATACGCATCACTTCGTTCCAGTCGTCGAAGCTCATTCTGAGCAGCGTTCCATCGCGGGTGATACCGGCGTTGTTGACCACCGCATCGATCGGGCCAACCTCTGCCGCTATCTTGGCGCAGCCGTCGAGGCAGGCCTGATGGTCGCCGACATCCCATTTATACGCGGGGATGCCGGTTTCCTCGGTAAAGGCGCGCGCCTTCTCCTCGTTGCCGCCGTAGTTGGCGACAACGGTGAAACCATCCTCTTTCAGATGTTCGCAAATCGCGCGACCAATGCCGCGCGTTCCTCCGGTGACGATGGCGACTTTACCCATGTGTTGCTCTCCCAAGCATTCCGTAGCGTTACGCTAGGCGTAGATAGAAGAGCCTTGGGGAGCAAAGGGAATCTTGCTGAATACGATTGTCGGGCCGTTCAACCGAACGGAGCAACAGAATCAGAAGTGGAATTGCGTTCCGACGTAGATCGCCTTGCTGTCTTCCACCCCATCGGTCAACGGGGCGAGGCGATCGCGCTGCTGAGACATGCGAACACCGGCGGTCACATCGAGGTTGCGCGTGATGCGATAGGCGCCGCCGACGTCCACAAGCTGATCGATGTCGCTGTCGTAAGGGCGCGGACCATGTCCCAATTCGTTATCGCGCTTGAAAGCGATTCGCGGTTGCAGGCGTGAGGGCTTGCTCGCCTCCGATCCCGCTTCCAGCTTGAATTGCGACATGTCGGGCATGCCGATATCACGATTGCCGGGTTGCAGGGTCGCAACTTTCGGGATGGACTGGGCGAAGCTCTGATAGCCGCGTGCGGTGCCGAGGTTGAAGCGGGTCGGTGCGACAAGCGGGGTTGTTCCGAGACCCGGGCGGGCATCGTCTGCACCATCCATCGGGGCGCGGAAGGAAATCGCCTTGGCAGTGGCCTTGTCGACTCGCACCGCCATGGTAACCACGCGATCCCCGCTCGCCGGCCGGGCGGCGGGGGTAAAGCGTAACCCGTCGGCACCAAGCGCGCGTTCGACAACGCGGGCTAGCCGGGGATCGACCTTGGCAGGAGTAAAGGGAACGTAATCGAGTCCGAGTCGCGGAGCTGGTTTCGCGTCGTTGGCAACCACAGCGCCGCTCACAGAGGGTAGGGCTAATGCAAGACCGGTAGCCGCCAGCAGCGCGGGAACAACCCGCAGTACGCTGGAATTTCTGCCCTTCTTCGGCACTGTCCTTTCGTCCCCTTACCAAAGCCAATTCCTTGGGAGTTCGTGCTTGTTTCAAGCACGCCAAGAAATGTTCTGGCCCTATCTGTTTCCTCAGATAGTCGCTGCCGGCAAATGTTGCCAGTTTTTCCACAAGGTCAACCCTCGGAATTGATTCAACTGTTGCGCCATTGCACCGCTTCCCGGCGAGTTCACTGCCCATTCAGCGCAGGCATGGGCAAAGGAACCGGGCATCGTGCCCGCGTCCGGCGCTTGCCCGCACCGCACAGCAAGTTATAGAGCCGGGAACGACAGACCAAGGACATCTATGCGCTCCCATTATTCCGCCCGTCGAATTTCCCGCACCGCCATCGCGGTCGCCATGCTGGCGGCGCTCGGCGCCTGCTCGCACAAGGCGCGGCCCAAGGCCGACCTCGCGGCAGCCAACGTCACCACTATCGGGGTCAACGCCTATCTGTGGAAAGCTGCGCTCGAAACGGTCAGTTTCGCGCCGCTGCTGCAGGCGGACAGCAATGGCGGAGTGATCGTGACGGACTGGTACGCCAACCCCAGCGATCCCAAGGAGCGGGTCAAGCTTTCGGTGTCGATCCTCGACCGCGACCTGCGCGCCGACGCGCTGCAGGTCAACGCGACTCGCCAGGTGGCGCAGAACGGCAGCTGGGTCGATGCGCCGGTGCAGGCGGCAACCGTCCAGAAGCTGGAAGACATCATTCTGACCCGCGCGCGTGCACTGCGCCGTCAGGCGATTACCGGCTGACCAGAGGATAGGGGCGATCATGAGCGGGCAGGCGTTCGATCCGTCGCAGGCTGACGGGCGGTGGCAGCGCGCCTGGGACGAGGCGCAGACTTTCGCCGCCGACAGCAATTCATCCAAGCCGAAAAGCTATGTGCTGGAGATGTTCCCCTATCCTTCGGGGCGCATCCATATCGGCCATGTGCGCAATTACACGATGGGCGACGTGCTGGCGCGTTACAAGCGTATGACCGGTCACGAAGTGCTTCATCCGATGGGGTGGGACGCTTTCGGGATGCCGGCGGAAAACGCGGCGATGGAAAAGGGTGTCCACCCCGGCGGCTGGACGCGCGAGAACATCGCCAACATGAAGGCGCAGTTGAAGCGTTTGGGCTTCGCGCTCGACTGGAGCCGTGAGCTCGCCACTTGCGAGCCGGACTATTACGGGCACGAACAGGCGCTGTTCCTCAAGCTCTATGAGGCGGGCCTCGTCTATCGCAAGCAGGCCGAGGTCAACTGGGACCCGGTCGACATGACCGTGCTCGCCAACGAGCAGGTGATCGACGGCAAGGGCTGGCGTTCGGGCGCAGAGGTCGAGAAGCGCAAGCTCAACCAGTGGTTCCTCAAGATCACCGATTTCGCCGAGGATCTGCTCGAAGGGCTGGGTTCTCTTGACGGGTGGCCCGACAAGGTGCGGCTGATGCAGGAAAACTGGATCGGCAAGTCGCGCGGGCTCGAATTCTCGTTCGACCTGTCGAATGGCGACAAGCTTCCGGTATATACGACGCGGCCCGATACGATTTTCGGCGCGAGCTTCGTCGCGGTTGCTGCCGATCATCCGGTTGCGCAGGCAGTGGCAACGCAGAATTGCGACGCGGCCAAGTTCATCGAGTTGTGCAAGCGCGGGGGGACGACCGCCGCCGAGCTCGAAACCGCCGAAAAGCTGGGCTTCGATACCGGGATCGGGGCAAAACATCCCTTCACCGGCGAACACCTCCCCGTCTTCATCGCCAATTTCGTGCTGATGGATTACGGCACCGGCGCGATCATGGCGGTGCCCGGTCACGACAGCCGCGACTTCGAATTCGCCACCAAATACGGCCTTCCGATTCCGCGCGTGGTCGCCTCCAGTGTTGAGGAGGCGGACAAGCCCTTCGCGGGCGAGGCAGAGAGCGGCGACGGGGTGATCGTCAACTCCGACTTCCTCAACGGCATGGCTGTGGAAGACGCCAAGCGCGAGATCATCAAGCGGATCGAGGCCGAGGGGCGCGGCGAGGGCAAGACCGTCTGGCGTCTGCGCGACTGGGGAGTCAGCCGCCAGCGCTATTGGGGCACGCCGATCCCCTTCATCCATTGCGAGAGCTGCGGCGTGGTGCCGGTGCCCGAGGACCAGCTGCCCGTCACCCTGCCAGAGGATGTCGATTTCAAGACACCCGGCAATCCGCTGCTGCGCCACCCGAGCTGGAAGCACGTCGCCTGCCCGACTTGCGGCGGCAAGGCCGAGCGGGAGACTGATACGCTCGACACTTTCGTCGATTCGAGCTGGTACTTTCTGCGCTTTGCCAGCCAGCCCGCCGACAAACCCTTCGATGCGAAAGAAGTGGCCAAATGGCTGCCGGTCGAACAATATATCGGCGGGATCGAGCACGCGATCCTGCACCTGCTCTACGCCCGTTTCTGGACTCGTGCGCTGGCCCATATTGGCATGATCGAGGTAAAGGAGCCGTTTGCTTCGCTGTTCACGCAAGGCATGGTGACGCATGAGACCTATTCGCGCCGTGAAGGCGATCGCATAGTTTACTTCGCGCCCGAGGAGATCAGCCGCGAGGCCGAGCGTGCGCTGCTGACGGCGGATGGCGGCGAAGTCGAGATCGGCCGCGTCGTCAAGATGTCCAAGTCGAAGAAGAACGTCGTCGACCCGGACACCATTGTCGCAAAATACGGCGCCGATGCGGTGCGCTGGTTCATGCTGTCCGACAGCCCACCCGAGCGCGATTTGCCGTGGTCGGAAGCGGGCATCGAAGGCTGCTCGCGCTTCGTCCATCGGCTGTGGCGACTGTTTGGCCAAGTCGACGCAGAAACCAACGGGGAAGACAAACCGCTTACTCGCAAGACCCACCAGACCATCGCTGCGGTCGGTGAAGACGTGACGGCGCTCGCCTTTAACAAGGCGATCGCGCGGATCTATGAACTGACCAGCGCTGTCGAAAAGGCACAGCCCTCGGCCAGCCGCAACGAGGCGATCCGCACCCTCGCCCTGCTGGTCGCGCCAATGATGCCGCACCTCGCCGAGGAAGCATGGGCGACGATGGGTGAAGGCGGGCTGATTGCCGACGCTGCATGGCCCGCAGTCGATCCGGCCCTGCTGGTCGAGGACGAAGTTACCATTGCCATCCAGCACAAGGGCAAGCTGCGTGATACACTGACCGCGCCCAAGGGAGCGGCCAAGGAACTGCTCGAGGAAATGGCGCTCGCCAGCGAGAAGGTCCAGCGTTCGCTCGACGGTGCGCCGGTGCGAAAGATCATTGTGGTCCCCGACCGGCTGGTCAATATCGTTACCTAATGCGAATCCTTCCTGCCCTCGCTGCCTCGCTGATGCTCGCCTCCTGCGGGCTGACGCCGATGTATGCTGGCGGCACGAGCGGCACGGTCGCGCGCGGAATTGCGGCGGTCGAGGTCGCGCCGATCGAGGGGCGCAAGGGCTGGTTGGTGCGCAATGCGCTGACCGATCGGCTGGGTGCGGCGGGCCATGCGCAGCCGCGCTATCGGCTCGACGTGCGGCTCGACGAAAGCCTTTCGGGGCTTGGTGTGCTGGGCGATGATACGGTGAGCCGCGAGCGACTGACCCTGCGCGCGCGTTACCAGCTGGTCGATCTGGAGAGCAATTCGATCCTGCTCGACGCCAGCGACGGGACCGATGCCGGGATCGATGTGGTGTCGAGCGAATATGCGACCATCGCCGCCGAGCAGACTGCCGAAGAAAACCTCGCCAAGGACCTTGCCGACAAGATCGTGACGCGCGTGGCGTTGACGCTGCGCGAGGACGGTCAGAAGGCCAAGTGAAGCTCACCAATCGCGACTTCGCCGCCAAGGCGCGCAAGATCGCGGGGCAAGCGTTGATCTTCTTCTTCTGCGGCCCGGACGAGGCAGGCGCCAGCGCTGCTGCGCGCGAGATCGCTTGTATGCTGCCCGATCCGGGCGAGCGGATCGAACTGAGTGGTGCGGAGCTGCGCGGCAATCCGGCATTGCTGGGCGATGAGGCGCGCTCCAGCTCGCTGTTTGGCGATACGCGCCATATCTGGGTGCGTGCTGCGGGCGAGGAGGCGCTTGAGCCGCTCAAGGCGCTGATCGAGACTGGCGATGCGGGTGCGGGCAAGGCCTGCCCGGTGATCGTCGTCGCCAGCTCGGCGACCGACAAATCGCGCACCGCCAAGCTGCTGGAAAAGCGCGGTGATGCAGTGGTGGGGATGTTCTACCAACCCGATCTTCCAGCGGTAACCCAGGCCGTCCGCGCGATGGGCGATGCGGCGGGCGTGATGTTGGGCGGCGAGCTGGCCGAGCGGATCGCTCGCGCGGCCAATCTCGACGTCAGGCTTGCGCAGTCAGAAGTCGATAAACTTGCGCTATATCTCGATGCTTCCCCTCAGGCTCCACGTCGTGCCGATGGCGAAGCGCTCGATGCGGTTGCGGCGGCGTGCGAGGATGACGGCTTCGGTCCGCTCGTCAATTGCGTGCTTGGTGGCAACACCGGTGTACTGACCCAGCAACTCGTGCGAATGCGGCAGCTTTCGCTGAACCCGGTAGGCGTGCTGCTGGCCGTCGAGCGGCGCGCGGCGCAGCTGGCGCGGATTTCCGCGCAGTTGGGGCCGCGAGGCCGGTTCGAGGATCTCGATCGAGGGGCCAAGGCGCGGCTCGGCATCTTTTTTCGCGAGGAGCGCGACATCCGCGCGCAATCGGCGGTGTGGCGTGGGCGGCGGCTCGACCGCCTGACCGAGAGACTGGTCGGCCTTCATCGCGAGATGCTCACCAACAGCCAGTCGAGCGAAGTGCTGCTGGCGCAGGGCTTGACCCAGATCGCGCGCGAAGCGGCGCGGCGCTGATCCGCATCTATTGCGGGTTGTCTGAGCCCTGGCTCTGCTTCGGCACGCTGAATGTCCCGGTCACGCGTCCGCTGGAACCGTTCGTGGTGTTTCCGGTAACCGCGGACGACCCGCTGGTGCGGCCGTCGATGCTGGAGACGCCGCTTCTGAGGTCAATCACCAGCCGACCCCCGTTCAGCGTATCGCTGCCGCGCTTCAGGTGAACGTTGCCCGACATGGTGATGATCCGGCGGTTGAAATCATACACCGCCACATCGCCGCTGGCGCGTTCGTTGCCGCGGGTTACCGTCACACCGCCGGTTGCCATGATTCGTTGGATCTGAAGCTTATTGGTATTGGTGTAATTGACCAGCGTGCGCGCCGCCGTCAGCGTCAGTCCGGCCTGGTCAAAGCGGACATTGCCCGACAATACCACCCGGTCCTGCCGATCCTGCAATTCGATCCGGTCCGCACCGAAATCGACCGGTGCGTTCGAATCATGGCTTGCAATGGCCTGGGCATGAAGGTGGATGCCGGCCATCGCCGTCAGCGTCAGCACGAAGCCGGCCAGTGCCGAGCGGGTCATGGTAGGCAGGAGATCGCGCATCATGGCATCCTCATCTGGTTCACTTTGCCCGGGATCATGTGCAACCGTGCATTGCCGATCAGCGATAGGGTCCGTGCGGCAATATCGGCTTCGAGCCGGTTGGCGGAAAAAGTACCTGCAGGGGTCGAACCCGATACGCCGCCCTGGCCGGTTACCAGCCGATCGGCAAGATTGATCGAAACATTGCTGACCATCATTGCGTAGCCATCGGCGGCGGTCATTTGGACCGTGCCTGGGACCCGGACCATTTCATTGGCGATGTTATAGGTGCCACCCGGTGCCTGAAGGCGTGCCGGCCCGTCGGGCAGCAGGATGCTGGCGACCAGATTCTGCATCCGCACGATCCCTTCCTCGCTCGATCGCTGGATCGCATTGCCCGCGCTCAGGGAGAAGGGCTGGCCCTTGTTGTCGGTGCCGCGATACAGCGCAGCGCTGGAACTGAGCCTTTCGTTCACAACCGCCACTTTCTTGCGGTCGAGCAGGAAGCTGACCTCGCCGCGCGGCGAAAGCGGCGTCACCACCATCAGCGCCGCGACGACCCCTACGCCCATCGGCAGCGCCATCGCCAGGAACTTGACCAGCCGATCATGCGAACCGCCGGGCTCGGCGAAGTGCTTGCGCGTGTGGCGCAGCTGTTTCGCCTGCTCGGTTTCGATCCTGCTGCGTCGCTTGAAGACCATGGGCCCCTCTTGGCCACCGCCACCTTAGGCGTGACTGAAGATATCGTGTTCGGCCCAGCCGGCAATATCCAGCCGCGCACGGGTGGGCAGGAATTCGAAGCAGGCCTGGGCTATATCGCGGCGGCCTTCGCGTTCCAGACGACGCTCCAACTCCTCGCGCAGGCGATGGAGATACCGCACGTCGGATGCGGCATATTCGCGTTGTGCATCGCTGATGTCCGGGCCGCCCCAATCGGAGCTTTGCTGTGCCTTGGACAGCGATACGCCGAGCAGTTCCTCGACGAGGTTTTTCAGGCCGTGACGATCCGTATAGGTGCGCACCAGCTTACTGGCGATCTTGGTGCAGAACACCGGCGCTGCTGTAACGCCGAGATAGTGCTCGATCGCGGCGAGGTCGAAGCGAGCGAAGTGATAAAGTTTGGTCCGCGCCGGATCGGCCAGTACCGCTTTCAGTACCGGTGAATCATAAGTGCTTCCGGGTCCGAAGCGCACCAGGTGTTCATCGCCTCCGCCGTCGCTGATCTGGACGATGCACAGCCGGTCGCGCCCGGTTATGAGGCCCATGGTTTCTGTGTCGACTGCTATCGCACCCTCGGCGAGAACGCCTTCGGGCAAGTCTTCTTCGTGAAAAAATATCGCCATGATCTGCCGGGCGTTAGCGGGATCGGGGATCGAGGGGAAGGGGCGCTGGAAATGATGCGCTTTGCGGGTTAGCGAGCAAGAATGAGCGAAGGGGCAATTCCCGATAGCTGGCGCGCAGCGCTGGAGCCGGTACTGGCGACACCTGAAGCAAGGCGGCTGGGTGGTTGGCTGAAAGCCGAGGAGCAGGCTGGCAAGACCGTATACCCGCCGCGCGGTTGCCGCCTGCGGGCGCTTGAACTGACCCCGCTCGACGCTGTGAAAGTGGTGATCCTGGGGCAGGATCCCTATCATGGCCCCGGTCAGGCGATGGGGTTGAGCTTTTCCGTACCGGACGGCATCCGCATCCCGCCGAGCCTGGCCAACATCACCAAGGAGCTGGAAAGCGATCTCGGCGTCACGCGTCGCAAGAATGGCGATCTTAGCGGCTGGGCAGAGCAGGGCGTGCTGTTGCTCAACAATTCGCTCACCGTCGAAGCCGGGCGCGCGGGCAGCCATGCCGGACGTGGCTGGGAAGCGATTACCGATGCGGCAGTGGCCGCGGTTGCGGCGAAAGGTACGCCGAGCGTGTTTATCCTGTGGGGTAGTCATGCGCAGGCCAAGGCCGGGCGTATCACGGGGCTGGAAGATGGCCGCCATCTGGTTCTGCGCAGCCCACACCCCAGCCCACTGTCGGCGCATCGCGGATTTTTCGGCAGCAAACCTTTCAGCCGCACCAACGCTTTCCTCGCCGAGCATGGGCGCGGAGCCATCGACTGGACGCTGTAGGACGTAGATTGGATTTGCCCGGGTCTATCCGACAGGATGGAACACATGGAACACGGTCCTGACGCAAGAAATTCGGGTCGGCTCAAAACGGGATCCATCTGTCGTCGAAATGGTGCAAGGATCGGGTGGGGCATGGCGCTCACTTGCCATGCGCGAAGCCGTGTAGGAAAATCACCTCATGACTGGAGATGAGGCCCGCACCCGCCTGCTCGCGCGTCGCGCAGAGCTCGATGCCGAGAATACCGTCAACGCCGAGGCGCGCGGCACCGTCGAATTGCAGCAGGACAGCGTCGGGCGACTGAGCCGCATGGATGCGCTGCAACAGCAAGCAATGGCGCAAGCGACGGAACGAAGGCGGCTGAGCGAGAGGGCTCGCATCGATGCCGCACTTGCGCGGATCGATGAAGGCGAGTGGGGCTGGTGCATGCACTGTGGCAATGCAGTCGAAATGCGGCGATTGGCGCATGACCCGAGCGTTGCCTGTTGCATCGATTGCGCAGGCTGAAGGGCGGAGAGGTTTCTTTCCTTCTCCTCAAAACCGTCCCATTTCGGGGCGACCGAGAATCGGGCTTCATTAAATTTCGTTAAGGTGTATTGTTCACCTGTCCCGCGGTCGAGTCGATCTGCGGTGAGTCGGGCGCAAAAAAACAGGCCTCTCCCTGAGGGGGATTGCAAATACCTTTGATACGAAGGCGGGGACTTTCCCGCTCCATACGTGGTTCAAGGAGCTTGACATGAAGAAACTTGTTTTAACGGCAACGGCAGTGGCGTTGGCCTCGATGGCCACTGCTGCTGGTGCTTCTGTGACGGTCACCACTTCGCCGGGTGCAGCCGTTTATGCCGGTCCTACACCAACCTATGATTTCGACACTCCTGCGACCACCCCGACCTATTCGGGTGGCGCAATCGTCGGACCTGGCACGACTGCCAGCCAGTACGCACAACCACTCGGCAGCACCGGCATGTATTATTCGGTCGGCCCGTCGACATCGTCGCCGGGTACTATCGATATCGCCAATGCCACCGGCGTGAACTGGGTGTCCTTCATCTGGGGTTCGGTCGACACCTACAACACGCTTGAGGTGCTCGGTTCGGGCGGAGCGGTCCTTGCGACGATCAATGGCGGCAGCCTTCCGCCGGCAAACGGCAATCAGGCTTCAGCGAACAGCAACCCGATCGTGACCTTGACCTTCTCGGGTCAGGATGCGTTCGATTTCAGCGGTCTGCGCCTGTCCTCGACCAGCAACGCGTTCGAGATCGACAACATCGCGGTGAACGCCGTGCCTGAGCCTGCTACCTGGGCATTGTTCATTCTCGGCTTCGGCGTGATCGGCGGAGTGCTTCGCACCCGTACCGCAGCGCGTCGTCGTGCGCATGGAGCATTGTCATTCAGCTGAGCTGATTGAGATTGCGATCCGTAAAAGCCCGGTCCGGCAGAAATGCCGGGCCGGGTTTTTGTTTGCCCTTAACGCTTGGTCTGCTTGTCGACCGGCACGCTGACGGTAGGATTGCGAAGATAGCCCAGCAGCATGGCATGCAGTTGCTGCACCAGAGCCTTGTCGTTCAGCGCGAATCCGGGATCGTCGGTCGCCACGGTCATTGCCCCCATCATCATGTCGATTGCAAAACCGGCGGCTTGTCGCGGGTTGCCATGCAAGATTTCGCTGGAGCAACCCAGCAGCGCGTCGAGAGCAAACTCACGCAGCGTCTTGCGCAAACGCTGCATCGCTTCTGTCAGCAGGGGATTGCCTGACCGGTGTGCCGCTTCGGCGAATGCGCGCACCAGGCGACCCTCGCGCCGCTGGCTGGTGACGGCCCCTTCGAGCAACGCCCGGAGCCGGGAATCGAGCCCGGGATGCCGTTCGGCAAGCAGGACGAAGCCCTGCTGGTTCGCCTGACGCACCTGTTCGAGATAGCGCAGGATAGCGGCAGCGATCAGGGCATCCTTATCGCCATAACGGCGATAGACACTGCCCACGGACCGGCCGGCACGTCGAGCCACTTCCTGAATGGTGCACAGCTCCAGTCCGCCCTCGCGCAGGGCGTCTACAGCAGCATCGCACAGCAAGTCCTGCGTCTTGTGGCTGCGGTCCTGCTTCGCAGCGAGCGGAGTAGCGTTTGACGGCATTACAGATGGATAGGCTTGACTCTCCAGAATGTAAATGTGAATTCGCATTCATAAAGATAGTTGAATCGGAGTCCTACCCATGCCGCATGGTTCAATGATGGATTGGCTGCTGCTTGCTGCCGGGCTGGTAGCCATGCCACTTGCATCGCTATGGGCAGGGCGCAGGCTGGTCGATGCACGATCCGGTGGGCGAGAAGTGCTGACGCGCTATCGCTGGATCATCCTGCGTGGGCTGCTTTTGTCGCTCACGCTGCTGGGTGTATGGGCAGCGTCCGGGCGGCCTTTTGCTAGGCTCGGACTGGGGCTTGCCTTCGACCGCCTGGCCTGGCTGGGTTTCGGGATCGATGCCGTGCTAATTGTCGTCATGGCCTGGCAGCTTTTCCTCACACGTCGCGGTCCGGAGCAAAAAGCCCTTATCAAACGCCGCCTCATCGACAGCCGCATGGCTCCGCAGACGCGTGCCGAATTCGTCCTGTTCCCGCAGGTTGCGCTTATCGGCAGCATCGCCGAGGAACTGTTCTTTCGCGGCTACATGTTCTGGATTCTGGGACCAATGCTGGGCGTTTGGGGCGCTGCCGTGGCCACGGCATTACTTTTCGGCATTGCCCATGCCTATCAGGGACTTGCCGGGATAGTCCGAACCGGATTGATCGGTCTTGCTTTCGGTATCGGTTTTGCCCTGACCGGTAGTTTGTGGTGGCTCATCATCGCGCATGCGCTGATGAACCTCGCCGGTTATGTACTTGCGCTCAAGGTTCGCGAAGTCACGCCCGCGGCTGCGGGATAAACCGTCAGCGTGGCAACTCGCTGACTCCCATGAGCGCTTCGTCCACTGCGCGTGCGGCTTGCCGCCCTTCGCGTATCGCCCACACTACCAGGCTCTGACCGCGGCGCATATCGCCACAGGCGAACACGCCCGGCTCGCTGGTGGCATAGCCAATGGTGTCGGCAGCGACATTACCGCGTTGGTCGAGTTCGACTTCTGCCCGGTCCAGCAACCCCCGCCGCTTCGGGCCGGTAAAGCCCATTGCGAGCAGGATCAGCTCTGCAGTCAGGGTGAACTCGCTGCCCTCGACCTCGGTCATGCGGCCGCCTTCCCAAGACAGTCGCACACATTCCAGACCCGTGACTACACCATCCTCTGCGACGACTCGTTTGGCCAGCACAGCCCAGTCGCGATCCACGCCTTCTTCATGGCTGGAAGAGGTGCGCAGCTTCAGCGGCCAGTCGGGCCAGGTCAACGCCTTGTCTTCCTTTTCGGGAGGCTGGGGCATGATTTCGAGCTGGGTAACGCTAGCCGCGCCCTGCCGGTTCGAGGTGCCGACGCAGTCCGATCCGGTATCGCCGCCGCCGATGACGATGACATGCTTGCCCGTCGCGGTCAGGCTGCCGCGCGGTGCCGCGCGCACTTCGTCGTCGCCGGCGTTGCGCTTGTTCTGCTGGGTGAGGAATTCCATCGCCAGCCGGACGCCGGGAAGTTCTGCCCCTGGAATATCGAGCTGGCGCGCCTTTTCGGCACCGCCTGCCAGCACCACCGCATCGAAATTGTCCTTCAAGGCCTGGAAACTGACCTCGACGCCCACTTCGGCGCTGGTGCGGAACTGGACGCCTTCGGCCTCCATCTGCACAGCACGGCGGTTGATGAGGTGTTTCTCCATCTTGAAGTCGGGGATGCCGTAACGCAGCAGTCCGCCGATCCGATCGCTCTTCTCGAACACCGTCACCGCGTGGCCAGCGCGCGCGAGTTGCTGCGCGCAGGCAAGGCCCGCCGGACCGCTGCCGACCACTGCAACCGATTTGCCGGTCTGGGTGTCAGGCACTTGCGGCTTGATCCAGCCTTCTTCCCACCCCCGGTCGACGATCGCGCATTCGATGCTCTTGATCGCTACCGGCGTGTCGATGATGTTGAGCGTGCACGCCGCCTCGCACGGCGCGGGGCAGATGCGGCCGGTGAACTCGGGAAAATTGTTGGTCGAATGCAGCACCTCGAGCGCGCGCTTCCAGTCGTCTTCGTAGACGAGGTGGTTCCAGTCGGGGATGATGTTGTTGACCGGGCAGCCGGTGTGGCAGAACGGGATGCCGCAATTCATGCACCGCGCCGCCTGCCGGGTCAGCTCGTCGGGCGCGAGCGGCACCATGAACTCCTTGTAGTTCTTGACCCTTTCAGCGGGATCGACACTGCCCGGAACCTGCCGGTCGTATTCGAGGAAACCTGTTTCCTTGCCCATTATTCCGCGGCCTCCATTGCCGCCTGTTCGCGTTCGCTTTCCAGCGCCTTCAGCGCGCGGGCGTAATCGCGTGGCGTGACTTTCTTGAACTTGCCCAGCGCCTCTTCCCAATCGGCCAGCAGTTCGGCGGCGCGAGTGGAGCCGGTGTGGAGCTGGTGGCGTTCGACCAGCACTTTGAGACGCTCGGCGTCATGGTACAGCGGATCGCCCATCCCCATGTCGGTGACATTGCGCGTGCGTTGTTGCGGGCGTCCGGTGCCGTTCTCGGCATCGCGCCCGGCTTCGACCGAAGTCACGTCGACCTGCGCCATGTTGCACAGCTTCTCGAAACGTCCGTCAGGGTCATAGACATAGGCGATCCCGCCGCTCATCCCGGCGGCGAAATTGCGTCCCGTGGGGCCAAGCACGCAGACCACCCCGCCGGTCATGTATTCGCAGGCGTGATCGCCGGTCCCCTCGACCACCGCGACCGCGCCCGAGTTGCGCACCGCGAAACGCTCTCCCGCGACGCCGGCGAAATAAGCCTCGCCCGCAACCGCGCCATACAGGACGGTGTTGCCGACGATGATGTTCTCGCCCGCGCTGCGCGGAGCGTTTTCCGGCGGGCGGACCACGATACGACCGCCCGATAGCCCCTTGCCGACATAGTCGTTGGCATCGCCGGTCAGTTCGATGCTGACGCCATGCGCCAGCCATGCGCCGAAACTCTGCCCAGCGACCCCGGTAAAGGCGATGCGGAGAGTTTCGGGCGGTAGTCCGGCGAAGCCATGCGCCTCGGCTATCCGGCCCGACAGCATCGCGCCGACACTGCGGTTGACGTTGCGGATTGTGCGTTCGAGCACCACCGGCTCGCGGTTTTCGATGGCCGCATGCGAGGCGGCGATCAGCTCGTTGTCCAGCGCCGCGCCGAGCCCGTGGTCCTGCTCCATCGTGTGGCGCAGCGGTGTCCCTTCGGGCAGCGGAACCTGCTGGAGGATGCGCGAGAGATCGACGCCATGCGCCTTCCAGTGGCGATGCACGCGGCCCATTTCGAGCCGGTCGACCCGTCCGACCATCTCGTCGATGGTGCGGAAGCCCATTTCGGCCATGATCAGCCGCAGTTCCTCGGCCACGAAGAAGAAATAGTTGATGACGTGTTCGGGGGTGCCGGTGAAGCGTGCGCGCAGCACCGGGTCCTGTGTCGCCACGCCAACCGGGCAGGTGTTGAGGTGGCACTTCCTCATCATGATGCAGCCCGCCGCGATCAGCGGGGCGGTGGCAAAGCCGAATTCGTCCGCGCCAAGCAGCGCGCCGATGGCGACATCGCGTCCCGTCCTGAGGCCACCATCGACCTGCACCGCAACGCGGCTGCGCAAATCGTTGAGCAGCAATGTCTGCTGGGTTTCGGCAAGGCCGATTTCCCACGGAGATCCGGCGTGCGTCAGGCTGGTCAGCGGACTTGCCCCGGTGCCGCCCTCATAGCCCGAAATGGTAATGTGATCGGCCTTGCACTTGGACACGCCGGCTGCGACCGTACCCACCCCGACCTCGCTCACAAGCTTGACCGAGATGCGCGCGGCGGGCTGGACGTTCTTGAGATCGTGGATCAGTTGCGCGAGATCCTCGATCGAATAGATGTCATGGTGCGGGGGCGGGCTGATGAGGCCCACGCCCGGCGTCGAGTGGCGCACCGCGGCAATCGCCTTGTCGACCTTGTGACCGGGTAGCTGACCGCCTTCGCCGGGCTTGGCCCCTTGCGCCATCTTGATCTGGATATCGTCCGAATTGACGAGATATTCGGTGGTCACGCCGAACCTACCACTGGCAACCTGCTTGATCCGGCTGCGCATGGTGTCGCCATTGTCGAGCGGCTTGAAGCGATCGGGTTCCTCGCCGCCTTCGCCGGTGTTCGAGCGCCCGCCAATGCGGTTCATCGCGAGGGCGAGCGTGGTATGCGCCTCTCTGGAAATGGAGCCGAAGCTCATCGCGCCGGTGCTGAACCGCTTGACGATCTCGCTCGCCGGTTCGACTTCGTCGAGCGGTACGGGCTTGTCCGCCGGTTTCAGTTCCATCAACCCGCGGATCGTCAGCAGCCGCTCGGCCTGCTGGTTGATCGTCAGCGAGAAGGCTTCGTAGCTTTCGTGCCGACCCCCGCGCACCGCGTGCTGGAGGCTGGCGATGGTCTCGGGCGTCCAGGCATGATCCTCGCCGCGCAGGCGGAACTGGTAGATTCCGCCGACATCGAGCATCCCTTCATAGAGCGGGCTGTCGCCATAGGCCTGCGCATGGCGGCGCACCGCTTCCTCGGCGATCTCGATCAGGCCGACGCCCTCGATGGTGGTGGCGGTGCCGGTGAAATAGGCATCGATGAACTCGCTCGACAAGCCGACCGCGTCGAAGATCTGCGCCCCGCAATAGGACTGGTAGGTCGAGATGCCCATCTTGGACATGACCTTGAGGATGCCCTTGCCCACGCCCTTGAGGTAATTGCTGCGCACCGTTTCGGGATCGAGCGCGGGCAATTTGCGCGCGCGAATATCCTCAAGCGTTTCGAGCGCAAGGTAAGGGTTGATCGCTTCAGCGCCATAGCCGGCAAGTGCGCAGAAATGATGCACCTCGCGCGCCTCGCCGGTCTCAACCACGAGACCTGACTGCATCCTCAGTCCCTGCCGTACCAGCTGGTGGTGCACGGCAGCGGTTGCGAGCAGCGCAGGCATCGGGATGCGGTCCGGCCCTTGTTCGCGGTCGGACAGGATCAGGATGTTGGCGTCGGCCAGCACCGCCTCGGTCGCCTCCCAGCACATTTCCTTGAGCGCCATGGCCAGCCCTTCGGCTCCGGTGCTGGCATCCCAGGTGATGTCGATCGTCGCGGTCTTGAACGCCCCGTCGAGCGCGACCTCGACCGAGCGGATCTTGGCAAGATCCTCGTTGGTCAGGATCGGCTGGGCGACTTCGAGCCGCTTGTGGGTGCCGGCATCGCGCCCAAGCAAATTGGGACGCGGCCCGATCATCGACAGGAGGCTCATCACCAATTGTTCGCGGATCGGGTCGATCGGCGGATTGGTGACCTGCGCGAAGTTCTGCTTGAAATAATCGTAGAGCAGCCGCGGGCGGCTGGAGAGAACGGCAATCGGCGTATCGGTGCCCATCGAGCCGAGCGGATCGTCGCCCGCGCGCGCCATCGGTTCGAGGAAGCGCGACAGGTCTTCCTGCGTGTAGCCGAAAGCCTGCTGGCGTTCGAGCAGGCTGGTGGTTTCCTGCGGCAATTCGGACAGCTCGGGTTCGATATGGTCGAGATCCTTGAGCTTGTATTGCGCCTTGGCCAACCAGTCCTCGTAAGGATGCGTTTCGGCGAGGTCGGCCTTCAACTCGTCATCCTCGATGATGCGGCCCTGTTCGAGGTCGATTAGCAGCATCCGCCCCGGCTGGAGCCGCCATTTGCGCAGGATGTCTTCTTCCGCGATCGGCAGGACGCCGCTTTCGCTGGCGAGCACGACGAGATCGTCCTTGGTCACGCAATAGCGCGCGGGACGCAGACCGTTGCGGTCGAGCGTTGCGCCGATCTGCCGCCCATCGGTGAAGCACACCGCTGCCGGACCGTCCCACGGTTCCATCAGCGCAGCATGATATTCGTAGAATGCCCGGCGCGCAGGGTCCATCAGCGGATTGCCCGACCATGCTTCGGGCATCAGCATCATCATCGCATGGGCGAGGCTGTAGCCGCCCGTCAGCAGCAGCTCGAGCGCGTTGTCGAGGCATGCGGTGTCGGACTGGCCATGCGGGATCAGCGGCCACATCTTGTCGAGATCGACGCCCAGCAGCTCCGATTCCATCGTCCGGCGGCGTGCGTTCATCCAGTTGACGTTGCCGCGCACCGTGTTGATCTCGCCGTTGTGAGCGGTGAAACGGTACGGGTGGGCGAGCCGCCAGCTGGGGAAGGTGTTGGTCGAAAAGCGCTGGTGCACCAGCCCCATCGCGCTAACGCATTCGGGGTCGCGCAGATCGTCGTAAAAGCTGCCGACCTGATTGGCGAGCAGCAGCCCCTTGTAAACGATCGTGCGGCTCGAAAAACTCGGTATGTAGGTTTCGGCGAGACGTGGCAGGTCGTGCTTTTCGGCGAGTTTCTTGAGCGGGTTGAGCGTCTGCTTGCGGATCACCACCAGCTTGCGCTCGAAGGCGTCCTGATCGGGGCAACCATCACCCATGGCGATGATGCACTGGCGCATCACCGGCATCGAGGCGACCACCGCATCGCCGAGCCCGTCGAGCGTGGTCGGCACGTCGCGCCAGCCGAGCACGCGCTGGCCTTCTTTTTCAGCGAATTTTTCCAGCTGCTCGGCGGCGAAGGCGCTGGCAGCCTCGTCCTGGGGCATAAAGCATTGCGCCACGGCGTACTCGCCGGGGGGCGGCAAGATGACGCCCTCCGCCGCGGCCCAGCGGCGAAACAGCGGATCGGGAATCTGCAACAGGATACCCGCACCGTCGCCCAGCAGCGGATCGGCACCCACGGCCCCGCGATGGTCGAGATTGCCCAGAATTTCGAGCGCACGCGTAACGATATCATGGCTTTTCGTGCCCTTGATATGCGCCACCATGCCCACACCGCAGGCATCATGCTCGTTTCTGGGGTCATAGAGACCCAGGGGGGCGGGCGTACCCGTCGTGGTCATAGCGATCCTCAATCCTCGCGGGGGCCGGGCCACCGCCTCGCGCAAGGCGGTCCGGAACCCGACATCGGCTGGATGCCGCAAGCGGCACTTTCATCCTGTCGTAAGCCCTGACCATGGCAATACGAAAGAATTTTTGCAACAGCGAATGGCGACAAGAAATTTCTCACCCGCGCCTAGTCCAGCAATATACTGTCCCGTCAGGACAGTGTTCCGTGGCTCAGTCCTTGCGCGCCCGCGCAAGATGATCGAGCGCAGCACGCAGTTCTGCACGCTCGCTCTTCTGGTCGTTCGGCAAGTCGTCAACCGGATCGACGGCAGGTTCAAAAGATGCGGCCGGAGCGGTTACAGATGATGGACTGGGCTGCTCTGGATCGCTCCAGTCCAGCGTCAGGCGGTCGAGAGCACGGTCGAACCGTTCGACCAGCGTGGCAAGGTCTGCGTCTTCCAGGGATTCGGTGGAATCGCCACGAGTAAGCTGTTGGTCGCCGATGTCGGGCGAACAGCTTACGAAATCCGCTTCCTGGACATAGGGTGCCATGTCGTCTTCTGCATCGAAACCTTCATCCAGTTCCTCGTGCACGCGCAGTGGGCGCGGGACGCGTTCCGCCAATTCTTCGGGCGCGGCATCGAGTTCGCTTGTCAGCTCGTCCCAATCGGGCGTGTGGCGTCGGCGGACCATCCGCGACACCAGCGAGAACAGCACCAGCCCGACCAACCCGGCAACAACGGCTGCTGCAAGGCTGATTGCGATATGGCGCGCGAGATCGAGCGGGGGGAGCAAGTCGGGGACAACGGCATCGATTCCGCTTGCAACAACCGCGCGCCCGATGACCCAGTCGGGCACTACCATGACACCTAGCCCGACCAGCGCAGCAAGCCACAGCGCGCCCCACAGGGGCAACGCCGGATGTTCGAAGATGGAGCGCTTGCGCGTCATGAGCCGGAGAGTATCGCGCGATTGCCGATCTGCGCAACACAATTGCGCGCTTTTCGCCGATTCGCAGGTGCTCGACGAACGCAACGCAGGCCATGACGGTGATGTCCGCGCGCAATGCCGTAGCGGCACGCTAGCCGCGGTTGCGCACCGCCGGTGCTTGCGCCATGACTTCGCCACAAGGGCGCGCCCGAAAGACTCGCGGAACCGCCCAAATTTATCTGAGGAGAGAGCCCATGACCCCACAGGAAATCCAGGCCAAGGTCGGCGAACATCTCGGCACCAGCGAATGGGTCGAGATGAGCCAGGATCGGATCAACATGTTCGCCGATGCGACAGGCGATCACCAGTTCATCCACATCGACGAGGAAAAGGCGAAGATGACGCCATTCGGCGGAACCATCGCGCACGGCTTCCTGACCTTGTCGATGATCCCTTATCTCTCGGCCAATTCGGACTTGCCGAAGGTCGATGGCGTCAAGATGGGCGTCAACTACGGCGGCAACAAGACGCGCTTCATCTCGCCGGTAAAGTCGGGCAAGCGCATCCGCGGGCACTGGAAACTGCTCGAACTGGTCGAGAAACGTCCCGGCCAGTGGCAGCAGACGCATGAGATCACGATCGAGATCGAGGGCGAGGACAAGCCCGCGCTGATCACCGAATGGATCATGCAGTTCTTCGTCTGACCGGCACGCCTCCCCAGGGGACCGGACCAATTAACCAATCAAGGAATTACTCATGTCTCGCGATGCAGTCATCGTCTCCACTGCCCGCACGGCCATCGGCCGCGCCTACAAGGGCGGGTTCAACGACACCAAGGGGCCAACGCTCGGCTCCTATTCCCTGAAACCCGCGATCGAGCGCGCCGGGATCGAGCCTGGCGAGGTCGATGACGTTCTGTGGGGCAGTGCGCTCCAGCAGGGTACGCAGGCGGGCAATCTTGCACGCCAGGTCGCGCTGCGCGCCGGATGCCCGATCGGCACCAGCGGGATGACCATCGATCGGCAATGCTCCTCGGGCCTGATGAGCATCGCCACCGCCGCCAAGCAGATTATCATCGACCGGATGGATGTGGTCGCGGCCGGCGGGCAGGAATCGATCAGTCTCGTGCAGACCAAGGACATGCGCGTGATGCCCGATCCGGAGCTGATCAATATGCACGGCGCGATCTACATGCCGATGCTCCAGACAGCCGAAACGGTTGCCCAGCGTTACGGCATCAGCCGCGAGCAACAGGACGAATACGCCCTATCGAGCCAACAGCGCACCGCCGCTGCTCAGGAAGCTGGATTGTTCGACGACGAGATCGTGCCCGTCACCACCACCCACAAGGTGCAGAACAAGGAAACCGGCGAGATTTCCGACGTTGAGGTGACGATTGCCAAGGATGAGGGCAATCGCCCCTCGACCACGCTCGAAGGCCTTGCCTCGCTCCAGCCGGTGATGGGGCCCGGCACCACGATCACCGCGGGCAACGCCAGCCAGCTGTCGGATGGTTCATCGGCCAGCGTGCTGATGGAAGCCAAGCTTGCCGAACAGCGCGGGCTCCAGCCGCTCGGTCGTTATGTCGGTATGGCGGTCGCCGGTACCGAACCCGACGAGATGGGCATCGGCCCGGTCTTCGCGATCCCCAAGCTGCTCAAGCGTTTCGGCCTGAAGGTCGATGACATTGGCATCTGGGAACTGAACGAAGCTTTCGCGGTGCAGGTAATCTATTGCCGCGACAAGCTGGGCATTCCGGGCGACCTGCTCAACGTCAACGGCGGTTCGATCTCGATCGGCCATCCCTACGGCATGACCGGCGCGCGTTGCACCGGCCACGTGCTGATCGAAGGCAAGCGTCGCGGGGCCAAATACGGTGTTGTCACCATGTGCGTCGGCGGCGGCATGGGCGCAGCGGGCCTGTTCGAGATCTTCTGATTTCGAAGTAAGTCTTGGGGGGCTAAGCCCATTTAAACGCCCTCCCCGTCTTGTGCGGGGAGGGCGTTTTCGTTTCAGCCGTTCGCGGCCATGAATTCCTCGACTGCAGGGGCGATCTTCGTGCGCCAGCGGCTGCCGTTGAAAATGCCGTAGTGGCCCGCCCCTTCAACGAGGTAGTACCGCTTTTTCTTGTCGGACAGCTTGGGTGTCAGGTCGAGCGCGGCCCTGGTCTGGCCAATACCGGAGATATCGTCGCGCTCGCCCTCGACCGCCAGCAGCGCGGTCTTGTCGATTGCGCCGAGGTCGACCGGCTCGCCGCGATGGGTGAAAGTGCCATTCGGCAGCGAATGGATCTGGAACACTTCCTCAACTGTCTGAAGATAGAATTCAGCGGTCATGTCGCAGACCGAGCGGTATTCCTCGTAGAAATCCTTGGTCGCCTGCGCGCTTTCCTCATCGCCAACGGTAAGATGCTTGAACATCTCGTAATGGCTCATCAGGTGATTGCCGAGATTCATGCTCATGAAGCCGGCGAGTTGGAGGAAGCCTGGATAAACCTGGCGTCCGGCACCGTGATATTGGACCGGGACGGTCGCAATGACCGAATGCCGGAACCATTCGATCGGACGTTCCATCGCCATGTCGTTGACCGAAGTGGGTGATTGGCGTGTGTCGATCGGGCCGCCCATCATCGTGAGCGTTTTCGGGGTGGCGGGATGGTCCTGTGCATTCATGAGCGCGGTCGCGGCGAACACCGGCACCGAAGGCTGACACACCGCCATTGCATGGACGCTCGCCCCATCGGCATGCTCATGGATGTGGCTGAGGAACTCGATCACGTAATCGATGTAGTCGTCGAGATCGAAGCGCCCTTCGGACAGCGGCACGCGCTTCGCATCGGCCCAGTCGGTGATGTAGACGACGCTGTTTTCCACCATCCGTTCGACCGTCCCGCGCAGAAGCGTGGCGTAGTGGCCGCTCATCGGGGCAACGATCAGCAGATGCGGAGCGTCTGCGGCAAGGCCCGGATGGGTGAACTGGCGCAAATCGCCGAATGCCTTGTTGAGAACGATGGATTCCGTGACCGGCTGTTCAACGCCGTCGACAGTCACCGCTTCGATCCCGAACTCCGGCTTGCCGCGTGGCGCGGTGGCGTGAGCGAACACTTCCAGTGCGCTCGCTGCAATCGGGCCTATGCCGGTATATCCCATGGGTAGCGCAGGGTTGCTGAACATTTCCGCGCCGATCGACGCCAATGCGCTGGCACCTGTCAGCCAGCTCTTTTGCAATTCATAAAACTGATAAAGCACGCAAATTCCCCTGGAACGACCCGGTTCGGGTTCTTGTTGTCGACTCAAGGTGGGCCTTTCTGCCTGTTTGTGCAACGCACAATGCATAAATCCGGTTATCGGGGATGTGGATTTTCACGGGCTAAGGGTTTAGGCGCGTGGCCATGGAAGGCCCCGAAAACGCCTCCGAGGAACCGCGCGGCCGCCGCCGTCGCGGAAAAATTCCCGGAGAACCGCCCAAGTCGCGCTCACTCAAACCGCTCGGAATGATCTTCGGTGCGGCGCGAGCGTACCCACTCCAACTCACGATTGCCGCTGTCGCATTGCTGTTGACCGCGGTCATCACTTCGCTGGCGTTGCCTTCGGCGCTGCGGCTGATCATCGATCGTGGATTTGGCGCCACCGGCAGCGGGGCCGAGGATATCGGCCGCTGGTTTCGTTATCTGCTGCTGCTCGTTGCTGTGCTCGCGCTTGGGACGGGAACGAGATTCTATTTCGTCAGCTGGCTCGGCGAACGCATCGTTGCCGATATCCGCCGCGGCGTGCAGCGCAACCTGCTGCGCCTGTCCCCGGCATTCTTCGAGGAAAACAGCCCCAAGGAGATCGCCTCGCGGATGACCGCGGATACCGCGATTATCGACCAGGTGGTGGGCAGCACCATTTCGATTGCCTTGCGCAATGTGATCATGGCTGTGCTCAGCATCGGCTATTTGTTCTGGCTGGCACCCGAACTCGCAATCTGGCTGTTGGTCGCGCTGCCGCTGGTGATCGTACCGATCGCCGTGTTCGGCCGTAGGATCAAGACGATCAGCCGCACGAGTCAGGATCGTATCGCCGACGTTGGCGCGATGACGACCGAAGTGCTTTCGGCAATGAAGATCGTCCAGGCCTTCAACCAGCAAGAGCGCGAAACCGCGCGTTTCGGCGATGCGGTGGAGCGGACCTTTGCCGTGGCCAAGACCCGCATTGTTATCCGCGCCATCCTCACGACGATCCTGATGAGCGCGATCTTCGGATCGATCACGGCCCTGCTGTGGCGCGGGGCGGTGATGGTCTCCGAAGGTCTGATTACCGGCGGCACCATCGGCGCCTTCGTTTTTGCCGGTCTGATCGCAGCGGGATCGCTGGGCGCTCTGACCGAGGTTTTCGGCGATTTGCTGCGCGCAGCCGGCGCATCGACAAGGCTGGCCGAACTGCTGGACGAACGTCCCGGTATTGCCGCCCCGGAAAGGCCGCAGGCGCTGCCGGTCCCAGCGCGCGGCAGCCTGTCGTTTCGCAACGTCACCTTCCGCTATCCAACGCGCCCCGAAGCCGCGGCACTGCGCGATTTCAGCCTCGAAGTGCAGCCGGGCGAAACGGTTGCCATCGTCGGACCTTCCGGTGCTGGCAAATCGACCATCTTCCAGCTCGCCGAGCGATTCTACGATCCGCAAGCGGGAAGTATCCGGCTGGATGGTATTCCGCTGACCGGCGCGGACCCGGCGGAAATTCGCGAGCGCTTTGCCTTCGTTCCGCAGGAAGGGGTGCTGTTCAGTGCCAATGCGCGGGACAATCTGCGCTACGGCCAATGGGATGCGAGCGATGAGGACATCTGGGAAGCGGCACGCGCGGCCAATGCGGCCGATTTCCTGAAGGCGTTGCCGCAAGAGCTCGACACCTTCCTCGGCGAGGATGGGACGCGGCTCTCGGGTGGGCAGCAACAGCGTATCGCGATTGCTCGTGCACTTCTGCGCGACAAGCCGATCCTGTTGCTGGACGAGGCGACCAGCGCGCTCGATGCCGAAAGCGAGCGGCTGGTGCAGGAGGCGCTTGAGCGGCTGATGGAGAACCGCACGACGCTGGTCATCGCGCACCGGCTGGCGACGGTTCGTTCGGCCGACCGGATCGTGGTGATGGAAGACGGCGAGATCGTCGAACAGGGCACGCATCAGCAGCTGTCGGCGGGCAGTGGGCTCTATGCACGTCTGGCGTCGCTGCAATTCGGGATGGAGCCCGGCTGAACCACCTGTGACCGCGAGTCTTTTGCAACGGAAGGGCAGTTGGCGGCTTGACTTGGATCGCCCATGCGCCAAGGGGGCGCAATGGACCTGACGCTCACCGCCATCCTGCTCGGCATTGTCGAGGGGGTCACCGAATTCCTCCCTGTCTCCTCCACCGGGCATCTCATCCTCGCGAGCGAGCTGTTCGGCTACAATGCGAAGACCTGGGAGGTGTTCAACATCGTCATCCAGCTCGGCGCGATCCTCGCGGTGGTGGTGCTATACTGGCGAACGATCTGGGCGGTGATCGAAGGCGTGTTCCGGCGCGATCCGACCAGCTGGCGCTTCGTCATCAACGTTCTTGTCGCCTTTATCCCCGCCGCCGTGCTCGGCGTCTTGCTCAAACACCAGATCGATGCCCTGCTCGAAAGCCCCTATCCGGTCGGCTTCGCGCTGGTGCTTGGCGGGATCGCGATCCTGGTGATCGAGAAATACGCCAAGCCAGGGCCGCCAACGGGCATCGGGCAATTGCCGGTGCGCACGGCCTTCGGCATCGGCGTGATCCAGTGCCTGGCAATGATTCCCGGCGTCAGCCGCTCAGGCGCGACGATCATGGGCGCCCTGGCAATGGGTGTGGAACGGCGCGCGGCTGCGGAATTCAGCTTTTTCCTCGCGATTCCCACCATGCTGGGCGCGACGGTATTGCAGATGTGGGATCACCGCACCGAACTCGCCAGCGGCAGCCTGACGGTGGGCTGGGGCCTGATCGGGATCGGATTCGTCGTCGCCTTCGTGGTGGCGCTTGCGGTTATCCGCGTATTTGTGACCTATATCAGCCGCCACGGCTTCTCCCCCTTCGCTTGGTATCGCATCGTTATCGGCGGGGCCGCAATTGCTTGGCTGACAATGCGCTGAGCGCAAGCCAATCAAACAAGGGAACCTATTGGCCGGCCAGCACTTGTCTCTCTAGCGACGTTACAGCGCGATATGGGGAGAGCATGGGACTGGCACTGGTCATCATCATCGGAGCGATTCTGGGTTGGCTCGGCGCCTTCCTGCTCGGTCGTGATGATATGCGCGGTGCCACGATCAGCGTTCTTACCGGCATTGCCGGCGCGTTGTTCGCTGCAACCCGAGCAGGGCCGGAACTGCTGCCTTACGGGGTCAGCCCGATCGAACTGATTTGGGGCTGTCTTGGCGCTGTGCTGGCGATCGTCCTCGTCAACCTAGCTGTCGATCTCGTGAAGCATCTGGTCGAAACTCGGTCCTGACCACACTCGAAGGTGCGTGCCGCGCATCGGATTACGATTTCACTAGAAGGGGAAAATCAATGAATACTACACGTAAACTCGTACTTGCGCTGTGTGCCACCGGTCTTAGCCTCGGTGTCGCTGCCTGTGACGGTCCGAAGGAAAACGCCATGGAAGACGCTGGCGAGCAGCACGCAGAGGCTGTGAACGACAAGGCCGAAACCATGGAAGCGCAAGGCAAGATCACCGACGACCAGGCCGATGCGATGACCAAGCAGGCCGAAGACAAGGCCGACGCAATGGAGAAGCAGGGTGAAGCTGCGGACAACGCCGACGGGCATTGATCGCCTGTCATACTGCTGAGCAGTCAAGGAAGGCGGCCCCGGAACATCCGGAGCCGCCTTTTCCATTGCGGCCGGGCGCCGTGATCAGACTGGCTTCGCACCGCTCCCGCGTCCACCACGCAGGAGATATTCCTGGGTCCCACGGTGAAGCACATCGTCGACATCGATCACCGCGCTGTTGGCATAAGTGAAGGACGGGGAGAGGCTGGGATAGAGCCGGTCGAAATTGCGCTCGACCGTCTGATGATAGAGATCCTCGAAACTCTGGATCACGAAATACGTCGGCTGAAGGTCACTGATCACATAATCGGTGCGCATCACCCGGTCGACGTTGAGCATGATGCGGTTCGGGCTCTTCGCCTCGGTCGCGAACACGATCTCGGTCGGGCCGGACAGGATGCCCGCACCATAGGCCTTGATCCCGCCCGCTTCCTGGATCAGCCCGAATTCCACCGTGTACCAGTAGAGCGCGCCCAAAGCCTTGAGTCGATTGTAGCGCATCGCTTTCCACCCGGCGCGGCCGTATTCCTGCATGTAATCGGCATAGACCGGATCGGTCAGCATCGGCACATGGCCGAAGACATCATGGAACACGTCGGGCTCCTGGATGTAATCGAAGGTCTCGCGTGTGCGGATGAAATTTCCTGCCGGGAAACGGCGATTGGCGAGGTGCCAGAAGAATACGTGATCGGGGATCAGCATCGGCACCGGCACCACGCTCCAGCCGGTCAGATGGCCGAGATCTTCCGACAGCTTGCCGAATTCGGGCACGCCGCCGCGATTGAGGTTGAGTTTTTGCAGGCCCGCCATGAAGCTCGATGCGGCGCGCCCGGGCAATACGTCCATCTGACGCGCGAACAGATCGTTCCAGATCGCATGGTCTTCTGCGCCATAGTCGGTCTGTTTGGGTTCGAGCCAATCCTCGCCGACATGGGCGGGCTTTTTCAACGGCGCAGTGAACACGTCCTCCGGCATTTCCGGAAGGCGTGTAAAATCGGTTTCGATATCGAGTTGTGTAGCCATGATGTGCTTCCAAGATTAGCATCTCGCGCGAGGCGTGACAAACGCATGGAAGGACAGCTGCATGAAACGAAAAGCCTACGACGAAGCGCTGGAGCCGATGCAGCAGGAACTGGTCGGCATGGCGCGTTGGGCAGCGGCCACCGGGCAGCGAATCGTGGTATTGTTCGAGGGGCGCGATACCGCGGGCAAGGGCGGTGCGATTTCGGCGGTGCGCCATGTGCTCAACCCGCGCCAGTGCCGCGTGGTAGCGCTTTCCAAGCCGAGCGAAGCCGAACAGACGCAATGGTATTTCCAGCGTTATATTGCGCATTTGCCGAGTGCTGGCGAAATCGTGTTGTTCGACCGTAGCTGGTACAATCGCGCCGGGGTCGAAAAGGTCATGGGCTTCGCTTCTCAGCCACAGGTCGACAGCTTCCTTGCGCAGGTGCCCGTGTTCGAGCGACTGTTGGTGGAAGACGGTATCCGCCTGTTCAAATACTGGCTGACGACCGATCAGAAACAGCAGGAGGAGCGATTGCGCGAACGGCTCGACGATCCGATGAAGCGCTGGAAGCTCTCGCCGATCGACCTCGCCGCGCGAGACAAATACGACGATTACACAGAGGCGCGCGAGGCCATGCTGCGGGTGACGCATACCGAGTGGGCGCCATGGACTCTGGTCGATTTCAACGATCAGAAGCGCGGGCGTCTGACACTGATCCGCAATCTGCTCGACCGTCTGCCGGAAACCGACGTACTTCCGCCTGAGATCGATTTCGAACCGCTCGGCCGCGAGCCGCTGGCCGAAAGCTATGGCGTTCTCAAACCCATTCCCGTTTTCGAAAAGGATTAGGTGAGGCGCGCCTCGGCCCGGGTGACCTGTCGTCCGTCAGCGGCAAAGGCACCAAGTTCCAGCGCGCCGTCACCCTCGCGCAGAACCAGATGCAACACCTCGCCCGCGATCGCAGGTGACAGCCCGCGAAAGGCAAAGCTGGCGAGCGCGTTGTCGCCATAGCGGCTTGCCGCCAGTTGCAGCAGCAGGCTGGCGGTCAGTGGGCCATGCACGACCAGTCCGCGATAACGCTCTTCCCGTTCGGCGTAGGGTGCATCGTAGTGGATGCGATGAGTGTTGAAGGTCAGTGCCGAATAGCGGAACAGCAGGCGCGGATCGGGTGTCACAGCACGATGGGCGTCCCAGCCGGCCGGATCGAAAGCGGCCTCGCCAAGCGGCTCAGGGCTGAGCGGGGCATCGCTGGCCGCGGCCTCGCGATAGACCAGGGTCTGGCGCTCGTTCACCGCCAATGCGCCATCCGCACTGGTCTCGTGATCGACTTCGACGAACACCAGCGTCCCGCTCGACCCCGTCTTTTCCTTGATCGAGGCAACGCGGGAGACGCGTTCGATGGTATTGCCCACCGCAATCGGGCGGTGGAAGGTCAGCGCCGAGGACGCCCACATCCGGCGCGGCAGCGGGACTGGCGGAAGGAAGCTTGCGGGGCTGTCGTCGCGCCTCGGATGCCCATCCTCCCCCAGCTGCGCGGTCGGAGCTTCAGGGGTGCAGAGACAGAAGTGGATGCCCTGCGGCATTGCCGTCTCGGCGGGAGCAGGCAGGTCGAAAGTGGCCAGCCAGCGCGCAGCAAGCCCGGCGTCGAGGTGGTCGGCGGCACGCTGCTCGCGCCCGATCCATTCCGCCCATCGGCTCACGCGGCGCGCTCGAAAACGGCCGCCATCCCCTGTCCGCCGCCGATGCACATCGTCTCCAGCCCATAGCGAACCTCGCGGCGCTGCATCTCATAAGCCATGTCGGCGAGGATACGGCCGCCGGTCGCGCCGATCGGATGGCCGAGCGAGATGCCTGAACCGTTGACGTTGAGGATATCGCGGCGGCTGTCATCCGCGGACCAGCCCCAGCCCTTGAGCACCGCGAGCACTTGCGGCGCGAAGGCTTCGTTGAGCTCGACCAAGCCGATATCGTCCCAGCCGAGGCCGCTGCGCTTGAACAGCCGTTCGACCGCCGGGACAGGGCCGATGCCCATGCGGCTTGGATCGCATCCCGCCGCGCTCCACGAATTGAACCACAGCATGGGTTCGAGACCCAGTTCCTCGACCTTGTCTTCGGCGACGACGAGACAGGCTGCGGCGGCATCGTTCTGCTGGCTGGCGTTGCCGGCGGTCACCACCGCTTGCGGGTTTGTTTTGCCTTCGATAGCTCGCAGCGCACCAAGCGATTCGACGGTGGCGTCGGCGCGATAGCCCTCATCCTGCGCAAACATCACCGGATCGCCCTTGCGCTGCGGAACCGGGACCGGGACCAGCTGGGCGTCGAACTTGCCTTCTTCCCAGGCGCGCGCGGCGTTCTGGTGGCTGTGCACCGCAAAGGCATCGGCCTCCTCGCGGGTGATGCCGTAATCCATGGCGAGATTTTCCGCCGTCTCGATCATCCCGCTGATGACGCCGAAGCGCTCGATTGGCTGGCTCATCACGCGTCCCCGCGTCAGCCGGTCCCACAGCTGGATATCGCCCATGCGCGCGCCGTGCCGCGCCTTGGTGGTGTAATATTCGACGTTGGACATGCTCTCGACACCGCCCGCCACCACGCAATCGGCGGCGCCCGTCTGGACCATCATGGCGGCGTTGACGACCGCTTGCAGGCCCGATCCGCAACGCCGGTCCACCTGATAGCCCGGCACCTCCAGCGGCAGCCCGGCGGCGAGCCACGACCAGTGCCCGATAGCGGGTGCTTCTCCGCTACCGTATCCCTGGCTGAACACGACATCATCGACGCGCTCGGGGTCGACCCCGCTGCGCTCGACCAGCGCCTTGAGGATGATTGCGCCCAGAGCGCCCGCCTCCAGCGGTGCGAGCGTCCCTAGGAACTTGCCCACCGGGGTGCGCAGCGGCGAACAAATGGCGACTCGGCGAAGTGACGTCATGATCTATTCCTTGTCCGACAGGCGGGCCACACCGCGATCCACCAGATCGCCGATGACGCCGGATGACAGGCCGAGACGGTCGGCCAGTACGGCCTCGGTGTGTTCGCCCAGATAGGGTGCGGGGCGAGGATCGCCCGCCTCGCGGCCTGGCAAATTGGCAAAGCTGCGCGTGGCGGGATATTCGAACCCACTCGGGTTGGCGGGGGAGGGACCGAACAGGGGGTTTTCGCCAACCAGCTGCGGATCGTTCGAGGCTTCGTGCATCGTGCGATAGCGTTCGAAGGTCGTGCCCGCTGCGCCCAACCGTCGTTCGAGTTCAGCCCAGTCCAGCGATCCCGCCACGTTCTGGAACAGCGCGAACAGGCGGTGGCGGTGTTCGTAACGCGGGGTATCGCCATCGGCGAAGCGCACGCCCAGCTCTGATTCGAGATCGGCAATCTGCTGGCCAACGTCGAGCGCTTCGATCAGCCCGCTCCACTGCTTGGCGGTGAGCGCGGCGACCATGAAACGCTTGCCGTCACGACTGCTGAAATCGCGCCCGAATGCGCCCCAGATGGCGTTACCCAGCCGCTCGCGGTCGCCGCCGCGATACAGCATTTCGGCCATCGCACCGGAGTTGGCCATCGTGCCGATCGCGACGTCGCCCAGCGGAATGCGGATTTCATTGCCTTCGCCCGTCGCCTCGCGGTGGCGCAATGCGGCGAGCAGGGCAAAGGCGGAATAGGCCCCGGTGATGAAGTCCCATGCGGGCAGCACCTGGTTGACCGGCGGAGGATTGGCGGCATCCCAATCCTCCGGCCCGCACATCAGTGGATAGCCGCTCGCAGCGTTGACGGTGAAATCCATCGCCTGACGACCGTCGTGCCAGCCCATGATCCTGAGCGACACGAGATCGGGTCGCCCCTCGCTCATCGCGGCGTGGCTAAGGAAGCTTTGTTCCGGGAGGTTGGTGATGACCTGTCCGGTCGCGCGGCACAGCTCGACCAGCAGTTCGCGCCCCTCGTTGCTGCGCAGATCGAGCGCGACCGATTTCTTGGCGCGATTGAGGTTCTCCCACGCCAGCGAACGTCCGCCCTCGGTAAGCATGTAGCGGTCGTAATCGAGACCGCCCGCCTTGTGGTCGACCCGGATGACCTCCGCGCCCATCTGCGCGCAATAGAGGCCTGCCGTGGGCGAGGCGACGAAGCTGGAGGCTTCGATGATCGAAAGACCGGCGAGGAGGTCGTACACGCCCTCAGGCCTGGCCTGCGAATTCGCGCAGCATGTGCTTGGCGATCTGGAGCTGAAGGATCTGCGTGGTGCCTTCGTAGATACGGTAGATGCGCGCGTCGCGGAAGAAGCGTTCGGCATCGTATTCGGCGAGATAGCCCGCCCCGCCGTAGATCTGCACCACCCGGTCGACCACCCGGCCGCACATTTCGGACGCGAACACCTTGAAGGCGGCCGCTTGCCGGATGGTGTTCTCGCCGCGATCGACCCGCGCGGTGACATCGGCCATCATGCATTCGGCCGCGTAGATCTCGGTCTCGCTCTCGGCGAGCATCTGCTGGATCAATTGGAAATTGGCGATCGGTTCGCCGAAAGCCTTGCGCTCATTGGCGTAGCGAAGAGCGCTGTCGAGCGCGCGGCGGGCATAGCCGGTCGAGGCCGCGCCGACCGAGATACGCCCGTTGTCGAGGCTCTTCATCGCAAAGACGAAACCCTTGCCGGTTTCGCCGCCGAGCAGCGCGTCGCCGGGCACATGCACGTCGTCGAGCATAATGTCCGCGATATGGCTGCCGGACTGGCCCATCTTCTTGTCCGGGCTGCCGACCGAGATGCCCGGCGTATCCATCGGCACGATGAAGGCACTGACATGGGCGTTCTTGGGCAGCGCCTCTTTCTCAGTCCGCGCCATGATCAATCCGACCGAGGCGTGGGGGGCATTGGTGATGTAGCGCTTGGTGCCGTTCAATATCCAGCCGTTGCCATCCGGATCGGGGCGGGCGGTGGTGGCCATGGCGGCGCTGTCGCTGCCCGAGCCGGGTTCGGTGAGGCCGAAACAGGCGATCTCTCCGGCTGCGATACGCGGCCACCATTCGGCCTTTTGCGCATCGGTGCCGCCGTTCTTGATCGCCGAATTGAACATGCCGACATTGATCGAGAAGATCGAGCGATAGGCGGGTGCGGCATAGGCCATGGTCTTGACCGTGCGCGCATACTGGCTGGTGCTGAGCCCTGCGCCTCCGAACTCTTCGGGAACGGTAAGGCCGAACAGCCCCATCTCCTTCATTTCCGCCACGATCTCGTCGGGAATCCGGTCATTGGCGATGACATCGGCTTCAGCCGGGATCAGCCGTTCACGCACATAGCGATCGAGCTGGTCGATGAACTGTTCGAACAGTTCGGGGTCCATTCCCTGTTGTGTCATCCTGTCCTCTTCCCAAGCTTGTTTTATGACGCCGATGGACTCGGCATAGATGGTGGCGACGGATCCTGTGTCGGCTGTGCCCGCGGGTCGTTCAACATGCTTGCAGCATCGTTCAATGCCTTGCGTTCGCTGGGCTTGTGCGGGAGGTCGCCGGATCTATCTGACGACCCCGAACAGCTTGCAAGCGCAAGGCTCAGCAGAGCCAGGGTGACACAGCGTATCATCCGACCCGCCGTCCTTAATCGGTCGTTTTCTGCCCGTCACCGGTCGGCTTGGCGGTGGGCGACGGATTGGCCATGGCGTCGGCGGCCATCGCGGCGGTCTGTGCCGCGTTATCGCCTGCTTCCTGCGCCTTTTGCTGTTCGGCAGCGTCCTCGCCAGCGGTATCGGGATTCTCGGTGGCGTTGGCGCTGGGGTCGGCGACCGGGGTTTCGGTGGTCGTCTGCAGCGCCTCGTTGGCGGGAATTTCGACCGTATCGGGCTGGGCTTCTTCGGACGCATTGTCCGACCGGCCGCAGGCAGCGAGCGTGAGCGCCAAAGGCAGTGCAAGCGCGAGCGAGTGACTAAATTTCATATCGTGTCTCCTTCAAGGATCGGATGGCGCATAACGTCCTGCGCCGCATGTCTCACCCGTCAGTAATCATAGCTAAGGGGGCTGGCCAAGGGGAAAATCGGCAACCGGCCATTCCCTAGCGGCGGCCCATCTGGCAACGCGGCTCGCAATGACCCTCGCCACACTTTCCGACGCGCGCAACGAATTGCACCGGATTTTCGGCTTTCCCGGATTTCGTGGACGGCAGGAAGACGTGGTGGAACGGGTGCTAGCCGGGCAATCGACACTTGCGGTGATGCCTACGGGGGCGGGCAAGTCGCTGACGTACCAGCTTCCCGCCGCGATGATGCCGGGAACCTGCGTGGTGATCTCTCCGCTGATCGCGTTAATGCACGACCAGCTGCGCAGCGCGCGCGCCAATGGCATTCGCGCCGCCACGCTGACCAGTGCGGACGCCGATTGGCGCGAGACGCTCGATGCCTTCCGCTCCGGCAATCTCGACTTGCTTTACGTCGCGCCCGAGCGGGCCAGCCAGCCGGGGTTCCGCGACTTGCTGTCCTCCGCACCGCTCAGCCTGTTCGCGATCGACGAAGCGCATTGCGTCAGCGAGTGGGGCCACGACTTCCGCCCGGACTATCGCCGCCTGCGCGGATTGATGGACGATTTTCCAAATGTTCCGCGCCTCGCGCTGACCGCGACCGCCGATCGCCAGACGCGCGCCGACATCCTTACCCAGCTCGCAATCCCCGAAGAAGGGCTGGTGCTGGCCGGGTTCGACCGGCCCAATATCCGCTATGCGATCCGCCCGCGCGACAATCCGGTGCAGCAACTGGCGCGGCTGATGGCGGAGGAACCGGGGCCGGGCATCGTCTACGCGCCGACCCGCCGCAAGGTGGAGGAACTGGCCGGCAAGCTGGGCGCGGCAACCGACCGGCCCGTGTTGCCCTATCACGCCGGTCTCGATGCGGACATGCGTGCGGCGAACCAGCACGCGTTCGTCGCCAGTGAGGATATGGTGATCGTCGCCACCGTTGCTTTCGGCATGGGGATCGACAAGCCCGACGTGCGCTTCGTCGCCCATGTCGGCGTGCCCAAATCGATCGAAGGATATTATCAGGAGACCGGGCGCGCGGGTCGCGATGGCGATCCGGCGCGGGCGGTGATGTATTGGGGCGCGGGCGATTTCGCGCGGGCGCGGATGCGGCTTGAGGAAGTCGAGGAGGCGCGCCGCCAGTCGGAACGCGAACGGCTCGATGCGCTGGCCGCCTTGGTCGAGACGCCCGGTTGCCGCCGTGCGCTGCTGCTGAGGCATTTCGGCGAAAGTCCGCCGAGCACTTGCGGCAATTGCGACAATTGCCTCGACCCACCGCAGGTCAGCGATGCGACCGAGCTCGCGCGCAAGCTGCTTTCGGCGGCCTATCGCACCGGGCAGAGCTTCGGGATCGGCCATTTGCAGAAGGTACTGACCGGCAGCATGGACGAGCGCGTCATCCAGCGTGGGCACGACCGGTTGAGCGTGTTCGGCATCGTCGAGCCGGAGGATGCAGCGCTGCTGCGCCCGGTCGCGCGGGCGTTGCAGGCGCGGGGCGATCTGGTCGCCAACGAGCACGGCGGGTTGCAATTGGCAGGTGATGCGCGCGCGATCCTCAAGGGCGAGATGCCGCTGGCGGTGGTGGTGCCGCCCAAACGCAGAAGCAGGCGTAGCAGCGGTGGCGGCGCCAATCCGGTAGGCGACCCGCTGTTCGATGCGCTGCGTTCGCTCCGCCGCGAGCTGGCCGAGGAAGCGGGCGTGCCGCCCTATGTCGTGTTCCATGACGCCACCTTGCGCGCAATGGCGGAAGCACGTCCGGCCAGTCTTGGCGCATTGGGCGCGCTTCCCGGCATCGGCGCAAAGAAGCTGGAAGCGTATGGGCAGCAATTCCTCGACGTCATCAAGCGGAACTGACCTCCTCGCTTTCGTTGCGCGTGGCCCATAGCGAATAGCCGATACCGGCTGCGATCAGTGCGAATGCGACACCAAGGCTGATCAGCGGCGGGAACTTCGCGCCATCCAGAACAAAATCGGTGACGAAGATCTTGGAGCCGATGAACACCAGCACGCCGGCCAGCGCATATTTGAGATAATGGAAACGGTGGACCATCGCGGCGAGCGCAAAATAGAGCGCGCGCAGGCCCAGGATCGCCATGATATTGCTGGTGTAGACGATAAATGTGTCGGTGGTGATGGCGAAGATCGCCGGAACGCTGTCGACCGCGAACACCAGATCGGCAAGGTTGATGACCACCAGTGCGAGCAGCAGCGGGGTCGCCGCGCGGACTGCTTTGCCGGTCTTTTCGTCGGGCACTTCGACGATGAAACGGTGCCCGTGAAGCTCCTTGGTCACGCGCATATGGCGCGAAATCCAGCGGATCGCGCGGTTTTGCGACAAGTCCGCCTCATTGTCGGAGGAGAACACCATCTTGATCCCAGTGAAGATCAGGAAGGCGGCGAAGATGTACAGCACCCAATGCGCCTCGGCGACCAGCGCCGCGCCACCTGCGATCATCACGCCGCGCAGCACGATCACGGCGAGAATGCCCCAGAGCAGCGCGCGATACTGGTATTTCGGCGGAATCGCGAAATAGGTGAAGATCAGGCTGATGACGAAGACATTGTCGATCGAGAGCGCCTTCTCGATGAAATAGCCGGTAAAATATTCGCTGCCCGCCTGCGCGCCGAGCGCGAACCAGACCCAGCCGCCGAAGAGCATGGCGATGACGATGTAGAACGCCGACAGCTTGAGCGAACGAGCGATGCCCATCGCCTCGTCCTTGCGGTTGAGGACGCCGAGGTCGAAGACGGTGAGCGCCAGCACGATGGCCGCGAAGGCCAGCCAGAACCAGATCGGCGTGCCGAGCCAGAGGGTGCCGAGAAACTCCATAAATTACCCACTTTCCACGCATTGGGATGCCGCAAGGGCACCGTTTCGATGGATCGGAAGGCCGTGTGCCGGATTTCGGGGATATGGTCCCGGGCCCTACGCAATCGGCAATTCCGATGCGGTCCGACATCACGTGGCGATTGCTTGAAAGGGCAAACCGCCGCGCCAGAGGGGCCCGGTCCCGCATGGCTTAAATGCCCGCAAATGGCGCATTTTTCAACCCTCTTGCCGAATCGTTCGAACTGATATAAATATGATATCATAATCATATCTAAGGGGGTTTCTTATGCAAATCGAACTCAAGGGCATGAAGACCAGCAAGGAGCATTCCGGCTCCAGCTACAGCGGCTATCCCGTGCTGGCCGTGCTCGGCGCGCTGGTGGTGCTCGCGATCTGGAATATCGCGGGCAATCTGCCGCCGCCGGGTTCGCCCAAGATTGCCAAGCTGGCGTTTGTCGGCCTGCTGATCATCCCGATACTGCTGGGGCTGTTCATTTCGGCCGGCTTCTTCATGATCCAGCCCAACCAGGCCACCGTCATCACGCTTTTCGGCGAATATCGCGGCAGCGAGCGGCGTGAGGGGCTGCGCTGGGTCTTCCCATGGATGGGCCGCAAGAAAATCTCGGTTCGCGCGCACAACATCCATTCCGAGCGCGTCAAGATCAACGATCTGCGCGGCAATCCGATCGAGATCGCCTGCAACGTCGTATGGCGCGTGCAGGACACCGCACAGGCGAGCTTCGACGTCGACGATTACAAGGAATTCGTGAATATCCAGATCGAGGCGGGCCTGCGCACAGTGGGTTCGCGCCATCCCTATGACGATCTGGAGAACGAGGAGGTAACGCTGCGCGGCAGTGCGGACGTCGTCAATCACGAGCTGCTGGAGGAGTTGAACGATCGCTTGCGCGTGGCGGGTATCGTGGTCGATGAAGCGGGTCTCACCCACCTCGCCTATGCTGCCGAGATCGCCAGCGCGATGCTACGCCGCCAGCAGGCCGAAGCGGTAATCGCGGCAAGGTCCAAACTGGTCATGGGTGCGGTTGGCATGGTCGAGGATGCGCTGACCAAGCTCGCGCAGGATGGCATCGTCGATCTCGACAGCGAAAGGCGGGCGACGATGGTGTCGAACCTGATGGTCGTGCTGTGCGGCGAACGCGAGGCACAGCCGGTGGTCAACGCCGGGACGCTCTACCAGTAAAACGCTTACGGGTCCGAATTCGATGAGCAAGAAAGCCTTTGCCCTGCGTCTCGATCCGGCGGTCTATGCTGCGGTCGAGCACCTGGCAGCGGCCGAACTCAGGAGCAGCAATGCCGAGATCGAGATCCTGCTGCGCGAGGCATTGGAACGGCGCGGCATCCGGGTGTCCGCGACACCGGCTCCCCGGCGTGGCAGGCCGCCGAAACAGGATAATTGAAGGTGAACGTCAGTTGCCGAGCGCGGTCGGAGAGGACGCGCTGCGCGGCAGGATGCCGTAAGCATCGGCGATCTGGTTCGCCCGGTCGTACAGCATCGCATTCGACTTGGGATCGATCGAGGTGAGCTTCTCGTTGAGCAGGCTCATCGCGCTCGAATCGCCCGCAGCGGCGGCGACCAGCCAATAGGCGATCGCCTCCTTCTCGTCTGCCGCCACGCCCTGCCCATTGGCATAAAGCACGCCCAACCCTTCGAGCGCGTGGGCATTCCCAAGCCGCGCGGCGAGCTGGTAATAGCGCATGGCGGCGGCATAGTCCTGCGGCACCCCGCGGCCGTTGGCGTACATCACCGCCAGACTGGCGATGGCGTCGGTGTTCTTCTGCGAGGCGGATTCGCGGAACAGGGTGATAGCCTGATCGAGTGTGCCGGGATATTTGCCCTCGTCGATCAGCACGCCAAGCTGCCATTGCGCGTTGGCGTCGCCCGCCCGAGCGGCATCGACGATCAATTCATCAGCACTCTGCGCGGGGTTGTGCGCTTGCGGAGCACTGGCCAGCAGTGGAGCGGCATTTGTCAGGAGTGCGGTAGCAACGAGGCCGCAGAACAATTTACGCATGGTTCAATCCAACCCTGTGACGAGCCGCCTTGTGCAAGCGCCCCATTCTCTCTCGGATACAACGCCTCCGCAAGGCTCGGGTTTCCGCAAGTTTCATGCAGTCCCGCTATGGGCCACGGTTATTTCACTGGGTTACCGGCTAAGGTAAAAAATGACCTGCGCGGTCCCGCTTGGTGGCGAGATAGCGTTCGTTATGCGCGCCTGCGCCGAGGCTGTGGGCGACCCGTTCGACGACCTCGATACCCTCCGACCCGAGCGCATCGACCTTGGCAGGATTGTTGGTCATCAGGCGAATACGCTCGATATTCATCAGCGCCAGCATCCTTGCCGCGACCGGGAAGTCGCGCGCCTCGTCGGGCAGGCCGAGGCGCGTGTTGGCATCGATCGTATCGTGGCCCTGGTCCTGCAGGCGATAGGCGCGCAGCTTGTTGACGAGGCCAATCCCGCGCCCCTCCTGCCGCAAATAGAGCAATACGCCCCAGCCGCCCTGCTTCGCTTCCTCCGCCATCACTGCGAGTGCGCCATCGAGCTGCGGTCCGCAATCGCATTTGAGGCTGGAGAGCACGTCGCCGGTCAGGCATTCGGAATGCACGCGCACCAGCGGCAAGTGCTCTGCGCTGCGCTGCCCGATCACCAGCGCTACGTGCTCGCGCGTGTCGTCGGGACTGCGGAAGGCGATGATCTCGGCGTCTTCGGCGGCGGCAACAGGCAGGCGCGCGCGTGTCGCGAGTTGTACATTGTGTGGATCGGTTAGAGCGAAGACATCGCTCAATTCGACTGGCTGGGCCTCCACGGCATCGTGCGGATCGACCAGGAAAGCGGGAAGGATTCCCGCAATCCGCGCGAGGTCGAGCGCACCCGCCGCCGCGCCACGCCAGTCGAAGGTGAGCGCCTTGAACGGTCCTTGCAATGGATGGGCGAGATCCGCCGAGGGATCGGCCACAGCCATTGCGGCGGCAAGGTCGAACGGCTCGGCCCCGCGCAACAGCACCGGCTCGGACGGATTGGCCGCCTCGAGCTGGTTGGCCAGCTTGAGCGTCACCGCACGGCTGGCGGAAATCAGCATCGTGTTCGCAGACAGTCCAGCCGCGAACGCCGTTTCGACCGGCTGGAGCAGCGGCGCGTCGGGAAAGCGCAGAGGCCAGCCGTGGCGCAGCGCATCGACCGCCTGCGCGCCGCGCCGCGAGGGGGAAGGGCCGGGAGCGCTCAGAGAGCGAACTCCGTCACCAATGGCACATGGTCCGATGGCTTTTCCCAGTCACGACAATCCTCATGGACATGATGCGCCACCGACTGCGCGGCCAATTCGGGGCTGGCCCACATGTGATCGAGCCGCCGCCCGCGATCGCCCGCCTTCCAGTCCTTCGAGCGATAGCTCCACCAGCTGTAATAGCGGTCCGGCGCGGCGCGATGCTGGCGTCCGATGTCTTGCCAGCCATGGGCGTCCATGAAGCCCTGCAACGTCTCTACCTCGATCGGCGTGTGGCTGACCACCTTGAGCAGCGCCTTGTGGTTCCACACATCGCTTTCGAGCGGCGCGACATTGAAATCGCCCACGATCAGTGTCGGCCGGTCGATGGCTTCGGCCCAGCGCGTCATACGCCCGAGGAAGTCGAGCTTCTGGCCGAATTTGGGATTGATCGCCCGGTCGGGTTCGTCGCCACCTGCCGGGATATAGACGTTCTCGATCACCGTGCCCTTGCCGGGGCCTTCGAGTTCGATCCCGACGTGGCGCGCCTCGCCGTTGTCCTGCCAGTCGTGGCGCGAGAATTCGTGGAAGGGCACGCGGCCCACCGTCGCCACGCCGTGATAGCCCTTCTGCCCATGCACCGCGAAATGCTCGTAGCCGAGCGCGCGGAACGCTTCATAGGGGAACTGGTGCTCCTGGCACTTGATCTCCTGCAGGCAAAGGATGTCGGGTGCCTGTTCGGTCAAGAAACGCTCGACAATCGGCATGCGCAGCCGCACCGAATTGATGTTCCAGGTCGCGACGGAAAGATTGGAAATGGCCATGGCTAGCCAGTTAGGCCGCGCATGGCGGCTGCACAAGGTTGCGGGGAATTGTCGCACCGCTTTCGTTGTTTTGTCGCATATCCATCGCATAGATACGTTTCGACAAGGCTTGTTGGAGGGGTTCAGAAGCCATGATGCGTTTTTGCCGTTCGCTCACGATTGTCGTGGGCGTTTCCTTGCTGGGTGCCTGTGCGAGCACCATTCCCGCCGAACGGGTGAGCGTCGCTTCCGCACCTGAGCGGGCCAGAAACGTCATCCTGTTCATTGGCGATGGCATGGGCGTCTCGACCGTCACCGCAGCGCGCATCTATGCCGGACAGAAGCAGGGTCACACGGGTGAGGAGAATGTGCTCTCCTTCGAGAAATTCCCGCAGACCGCCATGGTCAAGACCTATAACACCAATGCGCAGGTGCCCGATAGCGCGGGCACTGCCACGGCCATCAACAGCGGCGCGAAGACGCGCATGGGTGTTATCGGAATCGGGCCGGAGGCACGGCGCGGGCAATGCCGTGAAGCGCTCGCGCACCCGCTTTCGCTCGTAGCCGAGGAAGCGCACAAAGGCGGCAGGGCGATCGGCATCGTCACCACCACCCGGCTGACCCATGCGACACCGGCGGCGGTCTTCGCACATAGCAGCGACCGCGACTGGGAGGCCGATGGCGATATCCCCGCCGCGCAGCGCGGGCAGGGCTGCCGCGACATTGCCGCCCAGCTCGTAGATTTCCCCTTCGCCGTTGCGCTTGGCGGGGGCCACGAGAAATTTGTCGGCAAGGTGCGGGGCGGCGATCGGCTCGACGGAGCTACCGACCTGACCGGGCGCTGGGGCGCGGAGCATGGCGGGAGCTATGTCGCAAGCGCCGACGCTCTGGCGCGCGCACCGCACGATCGCCCGGTGCTCGGCATCTTCAGCCCCAGTCATATGACGTATATGGCCGAGCGTACCAATCAATCTACGGAACCGACGCTTACCCAGATGACCGCGGAGGCGATCGACCGGCTCAACCAGAACCCGCAAGGTTATTACCTGATGGTCGAGGGCGGGCGGATCGACCATGCGCATCATGAAAATCGCGCCGGTTATGCTCTGGAAGAAACCATCGAGTTTGCCCGCGCGGTGCAATACGCAGTCGAGCACACCGATCCGGCTAACACTCTGATCCTCGTGACGGCCGACCACAGCCATGTTTTCACCATGGCGGGCTATCCGAGGCGCGGAAATCCAATCCTCGGCCTGGTCGTCCCGCCCAGCGGTGACGACGATGAGCATGGTGGTGCCGAAACGGATGGTGCGCACGCCATGGCCAGGGATGGCCAACCCTATACGACATTGGGGTATGCCAATGGTCCTGCTGCGGTGAAGGGGCCACGCGGCAGACCGGAAACCGGCATTCAGGCGCATCAGCATTCGCTCGTGCCGCTTGGCTCGGAAACTCATGGCGGCGAAGATGTGACGCTCTATGCCACAGGTCCGGGATCGAACGCGGTGCACGGCGTGATCGAACAGAATCGCATCGGGGCCATCATGCGCGCGGCGCTGGGACTGTCCGGCGAATAGTGTCCGACCATAGAAAAACCCTCGTGCCGGGGGCATTGGCACGAGGGTCCTTCTTGCGTTCGTCACGCTTTACAGAGCGGGGTACCGAAGGATTGGGCAACAGGGGGGAAACCCACCTTCATCCGGTCTGCGAAAAGAGTTCTAGCCGCTTCTGGCTTTCTACCTAATGAATAAACCGTATCGGATTGTCGCAGAGGGGCCACGTCTGGCCTGCCAGACGATCAGCGCGGGCGACCACCCGAACGGCGTGGATCGACGAAGGTGAACTCCTTGTCCGAAATCGGCATGCCGTAACGCTGGTTCGACAGGCGCACCGTCGTGCGGTGATTCTGGGCATCGAGCGCGACCCAATTGGTCAGCTCCAGCCCGCCCGGTGCCGACGCATCGCGCACGAAGATCAGCGTGATTACGCCATATTCCGGGCGCTTGGGATCGCGCACTTCGATGCCGACGACATTGGCGTTGCTCGTGGGTACGAGCTTGCCATAGGCCTTCACGTCGCGATTGGGGTCAAGCAGTGCGCCGAGCGGCGAGTTCTTGATCGGCCAACGCTGGACCTGCTTCACCTCGTAATCGACGAAATAGAGCGACTTGCCGGTCGAGACGAGCAGCATGTTCGCGCCCTTCTCATACTCGAACCGGATCTTGCCCGGACGTTTCAGGTAAAGCGTGCCTGAAACCGTCTGGCCATTGCGGTCGGTCTGGGTAAAATCGGCAGTCATAGTGCCGATGTCGCGCAAAGCCGTCACCGCCTGGTCAAGTTCGCTGGTCGCGGCATGGGCCGGGACGGACGAGGCGATAGCTGCGGGCAATGCGGTGCACAGCGCCAGCGCAAAAGCGCCGCGCAAGGCTTTAATCGAAGAACTGGTCAAGGTCATCATGCTCCTGCGATTGGCATTGGAGCATTGAACACCGCGTGAATTGAACAAGTTCCGCGCGTTCACGCGATTACTTGATCTTCGCTTCCTTGAACTCGACGTGCTTCCTGGCGACCGGATCGTATTTGCGGAACGTCATCTTCTCGGTGATGTTGCGCGGATTTTTCTTGGTCACATAGTAAAAGCCCGTGTCGGCGGTCGAGACGAGCTTGATCTTGACGGTTGCGGGCTTCGCCATTGCGTGTTCCTAGATCGCGAGACAGGGCGCGGACGCCCCGAAGATTACGGTTGAAAAAACAAGGGCGGCGCATCGTCAGCACCGCCGTCAGGGCGCGCCATTGCGCGATTCACCGGTGAAAGTCAAGCCGTGAGAGGGTGAGCTTCTACCAGTCGACCTTGCCGCGCGCCGCCTTTACCGCGCCGCGCGCCTTCTTGGATTTGAGCCGCCGGGTCTTGCCGACGCGGTTGAGGCGGCTCTTCTTGCGTGTTGGCGGCGGGGTCAGTGCCTGTTCGAGCATGGTCGTCAACCGCTCGCGCGCAGCCTCGCGGTTCTGGTCCTGCGTGCGGTATTCGTTGGCGGTCAGGACGATCTCGCCCGCCTTGGTCATCCGGCTTCCGGCCAGCTCCTGCAAGCGTTTGAACACCGGGGGCGTGAGGCCAAGCGCGAACACATCGACCCGCAACTGGACGGCAGTGGCGACCTTGTTGACGTTCTGCCCGCCCGGCCCGGATGCAGCAATAAATTTCTCCTCCGCAAGGGCCAGCGCGCGTTCGACGGTCTCGTCAGGCATCGCCGAAGCCGAGAGCGGCGAAATCGGCGGGCAGCGGCGCGCTTGCCGAAATGGAGGGTTTGTCTTGCCGTGGAACCTCCAGCGCGGCGGCATGGAGCATCGTGCGCGGCGCGCCCTTGCCGGACCCATAGACCGGATCGCCGAGCAGCGGCAGGCCGAGGCCAGCGAGGGCATGGATGCGAATTTGGTGGGTACGACCGGTTTCGGGCCTGAACTCGATCAGCGCGTTGCCGCCGCTCTCGCCCAGCACGCGCCAGTGGGTGACGGCAGGTTTGCCTTTCTTTGCCGCGATCATGCGCCAGCCGCGCTCGGCGCTGCTTTGCTTGGCAAGAGACAATGCGATGGTGCCCTCGCTCTGCTGGAGAACGCCTGCGAGAATGCCGAGATAACGTTTGGCGACCAGCCTTTCCTCGAAGGCGCGCGAAAAGCGGACCAGCGCTTTGGGGTTGCGCGCCAGCAGCAGACAGCCGCTGGTGTCGGTGTCGAGTCGGTGGACCGGCACCGGAGCGCGCTGGAAGCCAAGCTTGAGCGCTTCGTGGTGGTTCTCGAGCGAAGGTCCGCCGCGCCGCGGCTGTTCGACCGGCAGGCCGGCAGGCTTGTCGATCACCAGTGCCTCGCCGTCTTCGAACAGGATAGTAGGGGTATCGGTCATATCAGCCGCGCCGCTACCAATCCGCGCAGGGCGTTGCCAAGCAGGAAACCCTGTTCGAGATCGGCGGGTGTCAGTTCGGCTTCTCGTGCGCGGCCTTCTTCGATCATCAAGCGACGCAAAGTGCCGGGCAACAGGCCGAGGCTGGCTGGCGGTGTCATCAGGGTGCCATCGTTCCCCTGCACGAAGACGTTGCCGATGGCGCTTTCGGTTACCAGCCCATCGTCGCGCACGAACACGGCCTCGTCCGCGCTATATCCGGCAGCGACACGCCGCGCCGCTTCATAGAAGCCCCGATCGCTGGTTTTGTGGCGCAATCGCCAGTCGCCCGGATCGACCGGCAATGGCAGCAGCACTACCCGTGCCGGATCGGGCCAGGGTGCCGGAAGTGGAGCGACTTCGAGCGCGATCGCGCCGCTGCGGGAGGACAGCAGTCGCACCGCGCCGGGCGTGTCGAGATCGAAACACAATGCGTGAATCTGGTTGCGCACCGCATGTCGGTCGAAGGTGAAGCCCAGCTCGGCAGCGCTCGCCTTCATCCGTTCGAGATGCAATTCGAGATGCTCGACGCCGGTTTCGGGCCCGAAGCGCATCGTTTCGATCAGGTCGAATGCGGGAGCTGTCGCATCCGCCGAGGACGCGCGAAAGGCCGCACCCTTGACCAGCGCCTCGCGCCATTCGGCCATCGGTTCGCTGCCCGCGACGATAGCCCCGCCGACGCCGAGCACGGCCTTGCCGCGCAGGTTCTCGATCTCGGTTAGCCGCAGCGTGCGGATCGCGACGTTGAACGCGGCATCGCCGTCTGGTCCAATCCGCCCGATCGCCCCGCAATAGGGGCCACGCGCGTCGCGTTCTACTCCGGCGAGCAGCTCCTCGGCGCGGATCTTGGGTGCGCCGGTTATCGAACCACAGGGAAACAGCGCCCGCACCAGATCCATCGCGCCCTTGCCATCGGCGAGGCGGGCGGTGACGCTGGTGACCATCTGGTGGACGGTGGGATAGCTTTCGACCTTGAACGCATCTCGCACCTCGACGCTGCCCGCTTCGGCGACGCGGGCAAGGTCGTTGCGCATCAGGTCCACGATCATCAAATTCTCGGCGCGATCTTTCTCGGATGTCTCGAGGTCATGGCGCATCGCCGTGTCGCTTGCCGCATCGGCGCCTCGCGGACGCGTGCCTTTCATCGGCTTGACCTTTGCCGTTCGCCCTTTGAGCGAGAAAAACAGCTCGGGCGACAGGCTCAGCAGCCAGTGGTCGCCGTCGAACACCAGCCCGCCATAACCCGCCTCGCTTGCCGGGATCAGTGCGCGATACAGCGCTAGCGGATCGCCGGTGAAACCGCCCGCAAGCTGGAAAGTGAGATTGGCCTGATAGATATCGCCCGCAGCGATGGCATCCTGCAATTGCGCAAAGGCCGCGAGATAGCCGCCCGTCGAAATTTGCGGCTCCAGCGGGCCGAGATGGGCCGTGCCCGGAGATTTTTCGGTCAGGAAATCGGTCACCTCACCAGCGGGAACAGTTCTGACCGTCTCGAACCGGCCCAACCAGACCAGTGGACCAGCGGCCCCGCTGCGCGATTCGGCCAGCGCGGTCGTACGGTCTTCGAGCGCCAGCCCTGCCTCATAGGCGATATAACCCGCCAGCGTCCCGCCCCGCCCGCGCCGGGCCGCATCGGCGGCCGCAAGCGTGTTCGCCACCTCGTCCGGGCGGCGCGCCACGAAGGTTTCCGCCGGGTCCTCAAACCATTGCGCATCTGCCGCGCCCTCGCTCCGGGCGTCGTTCAGCAAAACCAGTGGCGTGCGCTTCCCCATTGCCTTGTGTCTTTAGACGCTTGCTCTGCCCTGTCGAGATGCTTGACCGATACTGCGCCATTAAGCCACACCGCAATGCGGTGAATCGCGCAATTGGTAAAAGGTCGACAGCATGGACGGCGATATCTTTCTGGGTCTTGCGGCCAATGGCGACAAGCAATTCCTTCATCTGGGACAGGCGAACCGCCACGGCTTGGTCGCCGGAGCGACCGGGACCGGTAAGACAGTGACCTTGCAGGACCTGGCGGAGAACTTCTCCGCGCGCGGCGTGCCGGTGTTCATGGCCGACGTGAAGGGCGATCTGGCCGGGATCGCGATGCCGGGTTCGGCGACGGCCAAGAACGCCGACAAGCTCGAAGCGCGGGCCAAGGAATTGGGCATGGACGATTATGCCTATACCGATAATCCGGTCGTGTTCTGGGATCTCTTCGGAGAGCAGGGTCACCCGATCCGCACGACGATATCGGAAATGGGTCCGCAGTTGCTGGCGCGCCTGCTCGATCTCAACGAAACGCAATCGGGTGTGCTCGACATCGTGTTTCGCTATGCCGACGAGCAGGGCCTGCTGCTGCTCGACCTTGCCGACCTGCAATCCATGCTCGCCTTCACGGCAGAGAACGCGAGCGAGCTGACGACGAAATACGGCAATGTCACCAAGGCGTCGGTGGGCGCGATCCAGCGCCAGCTGCTCAGCCTCGATTCGCAGGGCGGGGCGCAATTCTTCGGCGAACCCGCGCTGGAAATCGCCGACTTTATCGGCACCGACGAGAAGGGGCGCGGCTATGTGAACGTGCTGGCCGCCGATAAGCTGATGCGCAGCCCCAAGCTTTATGCCACCTTCCTGTTGTGGTTGCTCGCCGATCTGTTCGAGGCGCTGCCCGAAGTCGGCGATCCGGAAAAACCGAAGCTGGTGTTTTTCTTCGATGAGGCGCACCTGCTGTTCGACGATGTCCCCGACGCGTTGGAAGACAAGATCGAGCAGGTGGTGCGGCTGATCCGTTCGAAGGGTGTCGGCGTCTATTTCGTCACCCAAAACCCGATCGACGTGCCCGAGAAAGTCGCGGGGCAGCTCGGCAACCGGGTCCAGCACGCTCTGCGCGCCTTCAGCCCGCGCGACCAGCGCGCGATCAAGGCGGCGGCGGAAACCTTCCGCATCAATCCCGATCTCGACGTCGCCCAGGCGATTACCGAGCTCAGGGTCGGTGAAGCGCTGGTCTCGACCTTGCAGGACGATGGTGCGCCGTCGGTGGTGCAGCGCACGCTGATCGTGCCGCCGCGCAGCCGCCTCGGCCCGCTGACCGCTCAGGAGCGCGCGATCATCATGGGGGCGAGCCCGTTCCAGGGCAAATACGACACCCTCGTCAACCGCGAAAGCGCGGAGGAAGTGCTGGCGCAAAAGGCGCAGGATGCCGCTGCCACCGCGCAGGAGGTCGAGGAAAAAGGCCGCGAGGAAGTTGCCAAGCAGCCGCGCAAGAGCACCAGCATCTGGGAAAAGGCGATGAAACGCGCGGTGGGCGCCGCGGCTGGATCGGGTGCGGCTATCGCGGCGGGCGCGATCACCGGTCGCAAATCGCGCGCCAATCCGATGAAGACTGCTACATCATCCGCGCTGGGATCGCTCGCGACCGATCTCGCCGGACCGCTGGCCGGGCGTTTCGTGCGCAACATCATCGGCGGCTTGATGCGCTGACTTGCCAGCCCACCGCGGCAGTTCGTCGGCGTATATTGTTTTTCCATCGATTGGCACTGTTGCCGGTCTTCGCTCTGGCGGTCAGAAGAGCCATCGAATGAGGGGAGCCCCAAAATGATCCGTACCAAGAGTTTCGCCGCCGCGCTGTTAGCGGGGGCCGCGCTGCTGATGCCTGCCTCCGTCCTGGCCGAGGCGCCTGCCCAAACGTCCGCAGCGGCAATCGTCGCCATGGCGCCCGTGCCACACGGCAAGCTGTCCGATGCGGTGACCCCCAAAGCCTATCGCATCGACAGCAGTATCGATCCGGCGAAGGACGGATTTTCCGGCCACACGGAAATCGACGTGATGCTGAACAAGCCATCGCGCTTCATCGACATGCACGGCCGCAATCTGACGGTGTCCAAGGCAACAGCAACCATTGCCGGCAAGACTTATGAAGGTCACTGGCACGAAGTCGATCCGACCGGTGTCGTGCGGCTGGTGTTCGACGAAGTGCTGCCCGCAGGCACGGCAACGCTCGCGTTCGATTATACCGGCGTGTACCAGAACAACGCCAGCGGCCTGTTTCACGTCAAGGTCGGCGGCAAGTGGTACGGTTGGTCGCAGTTCGAATCGATCGATGCGCGTTCGGCCTTCCCGTCATTCGACGAACCCGGCTTCAAGACTCCCTTCAATATTACCATCCGCACGCCTCCGGGTGAAATGGCGGTCAGCAACGCGCCCGAGACCTCCAGCAAGCTGATTGATGGCTGGCAGGTCCACGAATTCGCGCCGACGCTGCCCCTGCCGACCTATCTGGTGGCGATGATGACGGGTCCGTTTGCAGCGGTTGAGAGTGCAGTCCCCGCCACACCTGAACGCGGAAAGCCGCTGCCATTGAGGATCGTGTCGGAACAGACCAACAAGGACCAGCTTTCCTTCGCGCTCGAGAACAGCAAGCCGATCGTCCAGCTGCTCGAGAAATATTTCGGACAGGCTTTCCCGTTCCCCAAGCTCGACCAGATTACCTCGCCCGTCATGGGCGGGGCGATGGAGAACGCCGGGGCCGATCTCTACGCCGACCCGATCATCGTGCTGAACGATGATTCTTCGATCGGACGCAAGAAGGTGTTCGGCATGGTGGTCGCGCATGAACTGTCGCACCAGTGGTTCGGCGACATGGTCACCCCGGCATGGTGGGACGACATCTGGCTGAATGAGAGTTTCGCCAACTGGATGGGGTTCACAATCGGCGGCCAATGGCGGCCCGACCTGAAGATCGGTGAAGGTGCGCTGGCCGAAGGCTTTGCGGCGATGGATACCGACGAATTGAAGGTTGGCCGCCCAATCCACCAGAAGATACTGACGAACGACCAGATCGATTCTGCCTTCGACACCATCACCTATGGCAAAGGCGGCCATGTCGTGTCGATGATCGCTTCCTTCCTCGGTCCGGACAAGTTCCGCGATGGCGTGCGCCAGTACATGGCTGCGCATCGTTACAAGAACGCCACCACCAAGGATTTCTTCGCCTCGATGGCAAAGGTGGCGGGCGACCCCCGGATCACCGAGGCGATGCAGAGCTTCACCGACCAGCAGGGCGTGCCGCTCATCACCGTGGCGGGCACCGATGGGCATTATACCATCAGCCAGAGCCGCTATGCCCCGCTCGGGGTGAAGGTCCCGGCGACCCATTGGGGCGTTCCTGTGTGCATGCGACTGGGTGAGGCGCGCAAATGCCAATTGCTGACACAGGATAGTGCGCATTTCATGCTCGCGGGCCAAGGCGTGCTGATGCCGAACGCCGGTGGCACAGGCTATTATCGCTTCGAGCTGCCCTCGGCCGATTGGAATCGGCTGATCGACAGTGCCGACACGCTCGGCTCGGTCGAGGCGCTTGCGGTTGCCGACAGCCTCGATGCCAGTTTCCGTGCAGGCCGCGCATCGCCGCAGCAGCTCATCGCCCTGGCCAGCAAGCTGGCAGTCAATCCCGACCCCTATGCGGCCGGAGTCGCGTTTTCGGCACTGGGATCGTTGCGCAGCCATGGCTTTTTCGACGAACAGGCGACTACGGCATATCGTGGCTGGATCGCAGGTTTCGCCAAGGCCGATTACGCCAGGCTCGGATTCGATCCAAAGGCCGGTGCTTACAGCGGCCAGGATCCCGAAACGGTTCAGCAGCGTGAGCGGATGGTCGGCAACCTGCTGTTCGCCAAGGATCTGACGGTGACGACCACGCTGGTTGATGCAGCAAAAGCCTATCTCGCGGGCGATACGAATGCGGTCGATCCGGCTTACATGGGCGATGCTCTGGATGCCTATATTGGTAGCGGGGGCCTTGCTGCAGCCAAGGTGTTGGGAGAAAAAGCGATCGCTTCGGACAATCCGACGTTCCGCCCGGCTGCGCTTGGGGCGATCGCCGGCTCGGACGATCCTCAAATCGCCCAATGGGTGCTCGATGATTTCAGCAAGGCCGACCTACGCGAAACCGAAAAGCTGATGCTGGTGCTGCGTGTTGCCGCCGGCCAGAAAACCCAGGATATGGGTTATCGCTGGCTAACCGAGAACCTCGCCGGGATGCTCAAGGGCACCAGCGGCATCTTCATGGCGCGGTCGGTCCCGGGTGTGTTCAGCGGCTATTGCTCCGTCGAGAAGGCCGATGACATCGCCAAGCGGTTCGGCCCGTTGTTTGCCAATACGCCGGGCGCGCTTTCATTCGATCGCACGCTCGAGCGAATCCGCGACTGTGCGGAACTCAAGAAAGAGCGCGGCGCAGAGGTCAATGCGGCAGTGAAGAAGCTCTAGGCAAAGCGTGGCGGGCTGGCGGGCAGGCGGATTTCCGCCGCCAGCCCGCCCTCGGGACGATTGGCCAACACCAGCGTGCCGCCGTGCTGCTCGGCTATGGCGCGGGCCAGCGTCAGGCCCAGCCCGGTTCCCCCGGTGCTGCGGCTGCGGCTGGCTTCGCCGCGCACGAAGGGTTCGGTCATTGCTGCCAGGCGGTCCTCGGGAATACCCGGGCCTGAGTCCTCGACGCGCAGCACCGCTTCATTATTGACGCTATGCAGGCTGACCTGCGCGGAACCGCCGTAACGCAGTGCGTTGCCAACAAGGTTGCGTAGCGCGCGCTTGAGCCAGGTGATATGGACGGACGCGCTGACTTTCTCGCTGTCGGCCAGCTCAACCTCCTCGCCGAGATCCTCGAATTCCTCGACCACCGAGGCGGCCAGAGCGAAAAGGTCGGCGCGCTCGGGCGGTTTGGTGGCGCGACCAATGCGGGCCAGCTCAAGAATTTCATCGAGCGTCCGGGTGATGTCCTCGATGGTGGCGGCCATGGTCGCGCGCTGGCGCTCGTCATCGACGCTCTCGATCCGCACGCGCAGAGCGGCGAGCGGGGTCTTCAGGTCGTGCCCGATGGCGCCGAGCATCACGTCCTTTTCGTCGAGCATGGCGCCGATCCGAGCCTCCATCGCGTTATGCGCGGATATCAGCGCGCGGATATCGCGCGGTCCGGATGGATCGAGCGGCGCGCTGTCGCTTCCGGGGACAGCTATTTGTGTGGTCCGCCGGGTCAAAGCTGCCAGCGGGCGTGTGATCCTTCGCAATGCCAGAAAAAGCAGGCTCATCAATACCGCGAACAGGATCGCGGTCTGCAGCAAGAGCCCCCAGATCACCCGCGCATCCATCGGTGGAATGGCGATCCGAACGACATCCCACCGGTTTGCACCCTGTTGTCGCAGCCCCACAACCAGAAGGTCACCCATGCTGCGCCTGGCCCGCTCTCCCAGAAGCGGACGGCGTTGCAGGGCCGATTGCAGCAGCGCGTCGGTTGCCAAAGGTCGCTCCACCACCACCAGTTCCGCAGGTACGACACCTTCGCGGGCGAGAATTTCCGTTAGTGCGCTGGCAAGGTCCGGCTTGCGGGTGTCGCCCGCCTGCACCGGCGAGCGATCGCTGACTGTCAGGCGCAAGGAACGCGGAAGTCGACGCATCGGGCGAGGTTCGTCCGGAGGATTGCGATGCAGAATACGCTTGGGCCGGTCTTGTCGGTCTGGCCGGTCTCCGGGACGGACGACCAGCTGGAATGCAGCGGCATTCATCAGCGCAATATCGCGTCGTTCACTGGCCGCGCGATAGAGCAGCCCGGCCGAGATGGCCTGCGCGATGAACAGGGCAATCGCCAGCGCCATCAGCGTCTGTCCGAGCAGGTCGCGAGGCCACAGGCGCATGGCCGTCAGTCCGGTTGCCGCGCGGCGCGGGCAACGTCGGCGGCGAGACGGTAGCCGCCACCGCGGACGGTCTGGATGAGTTGCGGGTCGCGGCTGTCGGCTTCGATCTTGCGACGCAGGCGGCTGACCTGGTTGTCGACCGCGCGGTCAAACAGATGGGCTTCGCGGCCTTGCACCATGTCCAGCAGCCGGTCGCGGTCGAGCACTTGGCGAGGATGGTCGCACAGAGCACGCAGGAGGCGGAATTCGGCTGTGGAAATGGCAACCACCGATCCCTCGGGGTCGCTCAATCGGCGCTTGAGCGGATCGAGTTCCCACCCTTCGAAACGGTAAAGCAGGTCCTCGCCTTCCGCCTCGCCGGCGCTTCTCGTCGCGCGCCGCAGCACCGAGCGGATGCGCGCCACCAGTTCGCGCGGCTCGAACGGCTTGGCGACATAGTCGTCCGCGCCGATCTCGAGGCCGATGATGCGGTCCATCGCCTCGCCCTTGGCCGTCAGCAGGATCACGGGGATACCGCGCGCTTCGACGAGATGACGGCACAGGGACAAGCCATCCTCGCCCGGCATCATGATGTCGAGCAAGACCAGATCGGGGGCGGCTTCCAGCAGCCTGCTGCGTGCGGCGGCGGCGCTGTCCGCTTCACGCACGGCGAACCCCTGGCGGGTCAGATACTCCGCCAGGGGTTCGCGCAGGCTATTCTCGTCATCCACGAGCAGGACAGTGGGCTGGTCTTCGATCGTCATATCGTGGCCATGCCCACCGCGTTCCCGTCGTGCAAGTATGCCAGGGCGATCAGCCTTGCGGCTGGGCCTGCTGCTGGGCACGCCACTGCTTGGCGCGATCCTGCCACTTGGCCTTCATCGCTTCGCGTGCGGCCTTGCGTTCGGCAGGTGTTACCGTCCCGTCGTGGTTGAGATCGGCTTTGTCGAACATGGTCAGCGCCGCATTGACGAACGCCTGCTTGGTCACGGTGCCGGTGTGGTTGGGATCGGCGATGCGCATCAGCATCATGCCGCCCATACGGCCGTGGTGCTTGCCGCCGCGATGCATCCGCTTGCCAGCGCGTTCGCCGGTGCCTCTCTGGCCGTCTGCGCCCATACGATGCTCACCGCGCTGTCCCTTGGGACCCATGCGCTGATGCGCGGCCATGAATTCCTCACGGCTGATCGAACCATCGTGGTTGGTGTCGATCTTGTCGAAGCGTTCGGCCATCCTGGCCTCGCGGTCGGCCTGGTTGAGGACGCCATCATGGTTGACGTCCATCTTGTCGAACATCTTTTCGGCCTTGGCTTGCGCCTCGGCGCGGGTGACATCGCCCTGCGGGCCGCGTTCGGGGCCACCCTGGGCGTAGGCGATGCCGCCAACTGCGAGGGCGGCGGCGGATATGCTCAGTGCAATCTTACGCATGATAATCTCTCACTCTCCGATTTGAAAAATTGGTTAGAGCTGCAGCCGCCCCGGCTTCGGTGGGGGAGGGGGTGCCGGGCATCGGCCGCAGCTCATGAAACCCGTTATAGGTCAAATTTGTCGCAGGATTATGCCGGGCTGCGGCATTTTTGTCGCGGAGTGTAACGCATTCGCCGTTGCGTTCACCGATGCGCAAGCCATTCAACGTGGACGGTGCTGCGTGCCTTCGCCAGCAGTAATGAAGAACGCAGTCGCCACCTCCTCGACATCGGCGGTGTGCCAGCAGCCGGGTGGGTTGATTGCATACTCTCCCGGCCTCAGTGTTACCGAATCGCATTTGCCATCGGAATTCTCCCGATGCAGAGTGATGGTCCCCGAGACGCAGATCACCACTTCATCGCCCTTGGGATGCATTTCCCAGCTTTCCCACGGTGCATCGAAGCTATGGAGCGACACCAGCCGCCCTTCGGCCCCATCGTCGCCATGACGCGCGCCATAGGCTTCGTACCATTCCATGCCGCTGAACTCGGGCTGGGGCACGGCTTTGGCGCCCAGCCCGAGATGGATCGGAAACCGCGCGAGCGATTTTCCGCTCACCTCAGGAAACCTTATCCATGAGGAATGCGTTGAGCTTGTTGCCGTCCGGGTCGCGGAAGTAGGCAGCGTAGAACACCATCCCGTTTTCATCCGGCTCGCCGCGCGGGCCGGGCTCTCCTTCGTCGCTGCCGCCATGGGCGAGCGCGATATCGTAAAGCCGCTGGACCTGATCGCGATCGCTCGCCTCCAGCGCGACCATAACACCATTCCCCACTGTCGCGGCCTTGCCATCGTAAGGTGCGGTCAAGCCAATGCCCGCACCGCCGCCCGGCTTACCCCAGGCGATAAATTGTTCGGTCTCCATCATTCGTCCGACGCCCAATTCGCCGCACAGCGCATCGTAGAATTGCGCCGAGCGGGCGCGGTCATTTGTTCCCAGTGTCACATATCCGATCATCAGGCATCTCCCATTGCGAACGACTCGCGGTCACTGGAACATTACAAGAACAAAGTAACTCCTACAAGGGCGCGCATTCGGCTTCGAGCCAAGCCAGATCGTCGCCTTCGAGGCGCGGTGCGATAGTCTCGCGGACCTGTGCGTGATAATCGTTCCACCAGGCGATTTCCGCCGGGCTTAGCATTTCCTTATCCACCAGTCGGCGGTCGAGCGGCACAAAGGTCAGCGTTTCGAAGCCGAGCCATTCGCCTTCCGCTCCGTCGATCTTGGCAGGGACGGTCAGCACAAGGTTCTCGATGCGAATGCCGAAAGCGCCCTGCTTGTAATAGCCGGGCTCGTTGGACAGGATCATCCCTGCCTCGATCGGCGTATCGGTGCCGGGGAAAGCGCCGCCCGATTTGGAAATCCGTTGTGGGCCTTCGTGCACCGAAAGATAGCTGCCCACGCCGTGCCCTGTGCCGTGGCCGTAGTCGACGCCTGCGGCCCACAAATGCATTCGCGCCAGCGTATCGAGCTGGCCGCCGTTCGTGCCCTTGGGGAAAGTCGCGCGGGCCAGTTCGATATGGCCTTTGAGGACGCGCGTGTTGCGGTCGATCATCTCCGCGCTCGGTTCGCCCGGTCCGACCCAGACGGTGCGGGTGATATCTGTGGTGCCGCCCAAATACTGCCCGCCCGAATCGACGAGATAGATGCTCGACGGCGGGATCGCGATATTGCTGTCCTCATCGACCTTGTAATGCGGCAGGGCGGCATGGCCGGCGGCGGCGCTGATGGTGTCGAAGCTGGAATCCTTCATCGCCGGGTCGAGTCCGCGGAATTCGCGCAGCTTGGCCGCGGCGGTCAGTTCGTCGACCCCGCCCTTGGGCGCCTCGATGCTGAGCCAGCGCAGGAACCGCGACACCGCCGCGCCGTCGCGCGCTTGCGCCTCGCGGTGGCCCTGCTGTTCGGCGGCGTTCTTGATCGCCTTGGCGAGTACGGTCGGGTCGCTCTCGCGCACCAGCGTCGCGCCCGCAGCCTCCAGCGTCTGGAAGATGCCTGCGACCGCGTGGTTGGGATCGAGCGCGACCGTCTTGCCATTGAGCTCGGCGAGCGCACCCTGGAATTCATCGCGCGGGCGGATCGTCACCGCATTGCCGAGGTGCTTCGTCAACTCGGGCGTCACCTTTTCCGGCGCGATGAAGAAATCCGCCGTGCCGTCGGCCTTGGCCAGAACATAGGACAGCGCGACGGGCGTATTCGCCACATCCGCGCCGCGCACATTCAGCAGCCACGCCACCGAATCGAGCGCGCTGATGACGGTCGCATCATAGCCTTCGGACTTGAGCCAGTCGGCGATTGCCGCGCGCTTGTCCGCGCTCGAACGGCCAGCGTGGCTGTCCTCATAGGGCACCGCCGGCGCATCCGAAGGCGCGGGGCGGTCTGCCCAGACGGCATCGATGGGATTCTCGTCCAGCGGAACCAGCTCCACGCTCTTCTTGGCCAGCAGCTTCTGCGCCGCTTCAGCCCATTCGATTCCGTGGAGCCACGCGTCATAACCGATCTTCGCGCCTTTCGGGGCGTTGGTGGCAAGCCATTTGGCAGGGCTCGTCTCGGGGACGGGTTCATAATCGAACAGGTTTCCGTCGACCTGCTCGCGCACCTGCACGGTGTAGCGCCCATCGGTGAAGATCGCCGCGCCCTTGCCTTCAAAGCCGTCCGCCAGAACCGCCGCGCTGCCCGCCGAACCGCCGAAGCCGGTCAGCCATTGAAGGCGCTGGGCGTATTCGCCGACATATTCGCTCATATGTTCGTCGGAGATCGGAATGACGAAGCCGTCGAGCCCGCGTTTCGACAATTCCTCGCGCAGCGCGGTGAGGCGGGCTTCGTGAGTGAGCATGAGCATGGTTGTAGTCCTTTCGCATCCCACATAGGGCCGCGGCATGAATGATTCCACCGTCAAGGCGCCGCCGGTCGCGGCGAAGAAACCGCACAGCTTCTCTCATCACGGAATTACCGTGGAGGACGATTACGCCTGGCTGCGCGATCCCGGCTACCCCAAGGTCGAAGACAAGGAAGTGCTCGCGCATCTGGAGGCCGAGAACGCATGGTTCAAGGCGCAGATGGACCCGCATCAAGGTGAAATCGATGCGCTGTTCACCGAAATGCGCGGGCGGATCAAGGAAGCCGACAAATCGGTTCCGCAGAAGGACGGCGACTGGCTTTACTGGATCGAATACGAGGAAGGCGCCGAATACAAGAAATGGTGGCGCAAGCCGGTTGCGGGCGGTGACGATGAACTGATCCTAGATGAGGTCGCGCTGGCGGAGGGTAAGGAGTATTTCCGGCTCGGCGCGATATCGGTCTCGGGCGACGGCATGAAGCTGGCCTTCTCGGTCGACGACAACGGTTCGGAACGGTTTGTCGCGCGGGTCAAGGATCTGGCGACGGGCGAGGTACTGGCGGATGAGATACCGGGCACGCTGTCCTCGCTGGTGTGGGTCGCGGGCGACAGGGGCATCGTCTATTCGCTCGCCAACGAACAATGGCGCACCGACAACGCGCGGTTGCATTGGCTCGGCAGACCGGTGGGCGAGGACGTCGAGCTTTATCACGAGGACGATGAGGGCTTTCGCGTCGGATCGGGCTTGTCCGCCAACGAGCAATGGCTGATCATCTCGACCAGCGACCACGAAACCAGCGAAGTGCGGTTGATACCGGCCAGCGATCCGCTGGCCGAACCGATCCTGGTCAAGCCGCGCGCAAAGGGCGTCGAATACGAAGTCGACGAGCGCGAGGGGGTATTGTTCATCCTCGCCAACGACACGCATGAGAACTTCCGCCTCGCGACCGCGCCGCTATCCGAACCGGCGGAATGGGCGACGTTGATCGCAGGTTCGGACGAATTCTATCTTACCGGCTTCGACCTGTTCCGCGATTTCTTCGCGGTCGAGGGACGGCAGGCTGGGCTCGATACGATCGAGATTCGCTATTACGACGATCCGGCGCGGGTCGAACCGATCGCCTTCCCCGAAGCGAGCTATTCCGCCGGGCTCGGCGACAATCCGGAATGGGCAATGGACGCCTTGCGCGTCAGCTACGAATCGATGGTCAGCCCAGCGACCACCTATGACTATCATGTCGCCGAGCGGCGGCTCGAAGTGCTCAAGGTGCAGGAAATTCCTTCTGGCTACGATGCTGGGCTTTATGTGACCGAGCGGCTGGAGGTCATTGCTCGCGACGGGACCATGGTGCCGGTATCAATCATGTACCGAAAAGACCGTAAAGAAGGGGGTAATCTTCACCTATATGGTTATGGAGCATACGGCATCGCTATCCCGCCGGGTTTTTCCACGACACGGCTCAGTCTCGTCGATCGCGGCTTTGCCTACGTCATTGCGCATATTCGAGGCGGCGATGATCTGGGGCGGGCGTGGTATAAGGCGGGCAAGCTGGAGCGGCGAACCAACGCCTTCACCGACTTCGTCGATGTCGCAAAGGGGCTGATCGAGCGCGGTCTGACCGCGCCGGGCAGGATCAGTATTTCAGGCGGCTCGGCGGGTGGCGAGCTGATGGGGGCGGTTGCAAACTCCGACCCCGAGCTATGGGGTGCAGTCGTTGCGCATGTGCCCTTCGTCGACGTGCTGGCGACCATGCTCGATGCCTCGCTACCCCTGACGCCGGGGGAATGGCCAGAGTGGGGCAATCCGATCGAGGATCGCGCCGCCTTCGAACTGATCCGCAGCTACAGCCCCTATGACAATGTACGCGCGCAGGACTATCCGCCGATAATGGTCACCGCAGGCCTCAACGATCCGCGCGTCACCTATTGGGAGCCTGCCAAGTGGGTCGCCAGGCTCCGCGAGCTGAAGACTGACGATAATTTGCTGATCTTCAAGACCAATATGGGCGCCGGCCATGGCGGAAAATCGGGACGCTTCGAAAGCCTCCATGAAACCGCGGAAGAGTTTGCCTTCATCCTCTGGCAAATGGGCGCGCACCCATGAGCAATTCATATACCAAGGTGTTTACCGCCACCGATGCGCACATCGACGAGCTCGGCCATGTCAACAACGCCGAATGGATTCGCTGGGTACAGGACATTGCCACCGAGCATTGGAACTCGGCGGCCGATCCTTCCCATGTTGAGCGGTTCATCTGGGTCGTGACCCGGCACGAGATCGACTATCGCGGGAATATCGGTCCGGGCGAGAGCGTCACCGCGACCACCTATATCCCAGAACCGCCGCGCGGCGCGCGCTTCGATCGCTGCGTCGATTTCCGCGATGATGCGGGCAAGCTGCTGGTGGGCGTGCGCTCGACATGGGCGATGATCGAGCGCGAGAGCGGCAGGCTGCAACGCATCCGCCCGGAAATCGCCGAGCCGTTCCTGCCCGACGTCTGATCGGCCGATTGCACGTTCGACCGGGCGTTACCGGGCTGGACAGACGCAGCCACTTCTTTAACTCCGATTATCAACTGGTTTAAGACACCTGCCTGCCAGACCGGCGGTTTCGGGAGGCTGCCGGAGAATTGTTCAAGGAGAGTCGCATGAGCGACGAATGGGTGCTGGGAATAATCGGCGGGTCGGGGCTGTATGCCATCGATGCGCTGGAAGATGCCCAGTGGATTGCGGTCAAGTCGCCATGGGGCGAGCCCTCGGACGAGATCCTGTGCGGCCGGATCGGCAATGTGAAGCTGCGCTTCCTGCCGCGCCATGGTCGTGGGCATCGGATCGCGCCCGAAGCGATCGACGCGCGCGCCAATATCGATGCGCTCAAGCGCGCGGGCTGCACGGATATTCTCGCGATTTCATCGGTCGGTTCACTCAACGACAAATTCGCGCCGGGCACCTTCGTTGCGGTCGACCAGTTCATCGATTTCACCCGCGGTCGCGCATCCAGTTTCTTCGGTAGCGGCTTCGTCGGCCATGTCTCGATGGCAGAACCGGTGTGCCCGCGCCTCTCCGCCATGGCTGCCGAGGCCGTGGCCGAAGCGGGCGGAAATATCGCGCTCAAGGCGACCTATCTCGCGATGGAAGGCCCGCAATTCTCCACCCGTGCGGAAAGCAGGCTCTATCGGCAGTGGGGTGCCGATCTGGTCGGCATGACAGCCATGCCCGAGGCCAAGCTCGCCCGCGAGGCCGAATTGCCCTATGCCCTGCTTGCCATGGTAACCGACTGGGACAGCTGGCGCGAGGACGAGGCGGCGGTCAATGTCGATGCGATCGTCGCGCAGATGCAGGCCAACTCCGAGCTTGCGCGCAAGGCGATCGAAAAGCTCGTTGCGCTGCTGCCCACCACGCGGCCTGAATCGCCGATCGACTTCGCTCTCGACGATGCGGTCATTACCAATCCGGAAAAATTCGATTCCGACCTGATTACCAAGCTCGATGCCGTCGCGGGGAGACTGTTTGGCCACAGATGACCTTCTGGACCTGCTCGTCATCGGAGGGGGCGTCAACGGCACCGCAATAGCGCGCGATGCCGCAGGACGCGGCCTGTCCGTCATGCTGTGCGAGAAGGACGATCTGGCCGGGCATACCTCCTCGGCCAGCACCAAGCTGATCCACGGCGGATTGCGCTATCTCGAACAGTTCGAATTCCGGCTGGTATCAGAAGCCCTGCACGAGCGTGAGGTGCTGCTGAAGGCCGCACCGCACATCATCTGGCCGCTGCGCTTCGTCTTGCCTTACGATCGCGGCATGCGCCCACGCTGGATGCTGCGGCTGGGGCTGTTTCTCTACGACCATATCGGCGGCCATCGCTCTCTGCCGGGGAGCGACGCGGTCAAGCTGACCGAGCCGCCGCATCGCACGGTTTTGCAGGAGCGCTTCACACGCGGTTTCGCCTATTCCGACTGCTGGGTAGAGGACGCGCGGCTGGTGGTGCTGAACGCGCTCGATGCGCAGGAACGCGGAGCGGACATTGCCACGCGTTGCGAGTGCGTATCGCTGGACCGCTTGCCGGACCGTTGGCGCGCGCAGTTGCGTTATCGTGACGGAAACGAAAAAACGGTAGAGGCGCGCGTGCTGGTCAACGCCAGCGGGCCATGGGTAGACGGGGTGGCGCAAATGGCGCTCGGTCGCGGCACCAAGGCGCATCTGCGGCTGGTCAAGGGCAGCCATATCGTCGTGCCGCGCAAATACCCCGGCGATCACGCTTATATTTTGCAGCAACCGGACAAGCGGATCGTCTTCGCCATCCCCTATGAGCGCGACTACACGCTGATCGGCACGACCGACTTGCTGTACGAGGACAATCTCGACACTGTCGAAATCAGCGAGGGGGAAGTGGACTATCTCATCGCGGCAGCGGGACGGGCGTTTCGCAGCGGTATCGCGCGTGACGAGATAATCTGGAGCTACGCCGGAGTGCGCCCGCTTTACGAGGACAAGGCCGCGCGCAATTCCACCGTCACGCGCGACTATGTGTTCGAGTTAGACGAGCGCAAGGGTGCGCCGGTGCTGTCGATTTATGGTGGCAAGCTCACCACGCACAGGCGCCTGGCCGAACATGCGCTGAAGAAGCTGAAGCGGTACCTTCAGGGCAAGCCGTGGACAGCCCAATCCCGCCTGCCGGGCGGCGAGATGGATGATTTCGCGCAATTCCTGTGGCAGGCCAGCGAGCGGTTCGACTGGGTGCCGCCCGAAATGCTGCAGCGCCTCGCCCGCGCCTATGGCACGCGGATCGACGCGGTGATCGGCAAGGCCCGATCGCTGGCCGATCTGGGCGCGCATTTCGGCGGCGATCTCTACGCTGCGGAACTCGCCTATCTGCGCGACGTTGAATTTGCACGTAGCGCCGAGGACGTGCTGTGGCGGAGGAGCAAGCTGGGACTGCATCTGCCAGCCGATAGCACATCGAGTATCTCGGCGTGGTTCGCGGAGCAGCCGGAGCGATCCGACTTCGCTTGATCGGCCCCTCCGGTCGGTCCAAGGGGCGCGGACGATTCGATCACTCCTGCCGACCGGACCATTTATGTTGCAAACTTCATCTCCCGCCCCAGTCGATCGCCTCACCATGCGTCAGGCCTATCGTATGGAGGAGGAGGCGTGTGTCACCCAGCGGATGCAGGAGGCTGCGCCCGCCAGCGCTCTGCACGATCAAGCTCAGGCGCTGGCCATCCAGCTGATCGAAGGAGCGCGGCGGCGCAAGGCAAGCGGGATCGACGCGTTCTTGCAGCAGTTCGGGCTCGGGACCGAGGAGGGCATTGCATTGATGTGCCTTGCCGAAGCGCTGCTGCGCGTGCCCGATGCGCGGACCGCGGACGCGCTCATCCGCGACAAGATCGGCGAGATCGACTGGGCCGAGCACCTCGGCGAAAGCAGTTCGACATTCGTCAACGCAGCGACCTTTTCACTGATGCTGACCGGCGAGGTGCTGGAGCGCCCGCATGAGGCGCAGCGCGGAATGCGCAGCACGCTCAAGCGCGCCGTCGGCAGGCTCGGCGAGCCGGTGATCCGCAAGGCCACCTTGCAGGCGATGCGCATTCTCGGCGGGCAATTCGTGTTCGGGCGGACGATGGACGAGGCGCTCAAGCGTGCCGCCCCCAACCGTGCGAAAGGGCTGACGCACAGCTACGACATGCTCGGCGAAGCGGCGATGACCTTCCCGGATGCGGAAAGGTATCGGCAAGCCTACGAACGCGCGATCGAGCGCCTCGCCGCAGAATGTCGCGGTGGCATTACAAGTTCACCCGGCGTTTCGGTGAAGCTGTCGGCGCTCTATCCCAAATACGATTACCTCCATCACGATGCCGCCGTGGCTGCGCTGGTTCCCGTCCTGCGCGAGCTGGCGATAAAGGCGCGCGATGCCGACATGCATTTCACCGTGGATGCCGAAGAGGCGGAGCGGCTCGAAATTTCGCTCGACATCATCGAAAAGCTGGTTGCCGACGACGCGCTGTTCGACAACGGCACCGAAACCGGCTGGACCGGCTTCGGCCTTGCTATTCAGGCCTACCAGAAGCGCGCCGTCCCGCTGTGCCGCTGGACCGCGGAACTGGCAGAAAAGCATGGCCGCAGGCTGTTCGTGCGGCTGGTCAAGGGCGCCTATTGGGACACTGAGATCAAGCTGAGCCAGGTGGGCGGGCACACGGATTTCCCGGTGTTCACGCGCAAGGTCGCGACCGACGTTTCCTATCTCGCCTGCGCCAATATCCTGCTTGAAGCGGGCGATCATCTCTATCCGGCCTTTGCGACGCACAACGCCTACACCATCGGTTCCGTCAAGGCATTGGCTGCCGAGCATGACCGGGAGGGCCGGTTCGAATTTCAGCGCCTGCACGGCATGGGAGAGGACGTTTACGAAACCCTCGCCAAGCTGGAAGGCAATGCCCGCACGCCGGTGCGTGTCTATGCGCCGGTGGGCACGCACAAGGACTTGCTCGCCTATCTGGTGCGACGCCTGCTCGAAAACGGGGCCAACAGCTCCTTCGTCAACCGTATGGCCGATGCCGATGTCCCGGCGGTCGACCTCGCCGGCGACCCGGTGGCCGAGCTGGCCGCGCTCGAACCACGGCGCAACCCCACGATCCCGCTGCCCGCCGATATATTCCCCGGACGGCGGAACAGTGCCGGGGTCGATCTGGCCGATCCGCTGGTGCGCGAGCCGCTGCTCGAACGGCTGCGCAAGCTCGATGACCGTCAATGGCACGCCGAACCGACCTTCCGCCACCCGCATGAAGGCGAAACCGCGCCGATCACCATGCCGCAGGATTTGAGCCACGAAGTCGGCACGCGGCGCGATACTTTACAGGCGGAAGTGGGCGAGGCGATTGCGCGTGCGAAGGAAGCGCAGCCAGCGTGGAACGCGCTGGGCGGCTCTCAGCGAGCGGTGTTGCTCGAACGCGCCGCCGACGCTTTCGAGGCGCATACCGACGAACTCATCAGCCTATGCCAGCGCGAAGCAGGTAAATCATTGGTCGATGGTGTGCTGGAAGTGCGCGAGGCGGTCGATTTCCTGCGTTACTACGCCAACGAAGCGCGCGCGATGTTCGACCGTCCGCTGCTGCTGCCCGGGCCGACGGGTGAGGAGAACCGACTGACGCTGGCCGGTCGCGGCGTCTTCGCGACGATCAGCCCATGGAACTTTCCGCTGGCGATCTTCACCGGTCCGGCCGCGGCGGCGCTGGCGGCAGGCAACACGGTGGTTGCCAAGCCAGCCGAACAGACCCCGTTGATTGCCTCGCTGGCGGTCAAGCTGTGCCACGATGCGGGCGTACCCCGCGAAGTGTTCCAGCTCCTGCCCGGCGCGGGCGATGTCGGTGGTTGGATCACCTCCGATCCCGGCCTTGCCGGAGTGGCCTTCACCGGTTCGACCGACACCGCCCATGCCATCAACCGCGCACTAGCCGCTCGCGATGGCGCGATTGCGACCTTCATCGCCGAAACCGGCGGTCAGAACGCGATGATCGTCGATAGCTCTGCACTTCCCGAGCAGGTGACGCGCGACGTGATCGCCTCTGCATTCCAAAGCGCGGGGCAACGCTGTTCGGCATTGCGGGTGCTTTACCTGCAGGACGACGTCGCCGACGAGATGCTGGACATGATCCGCGGTGCCTTCGAGGCGCTGACGATTGGCGATCCGGAAGACCTTGCGACCGATGTCGGTCCGGTGATCGACCCCGATGCCAAGGCAGCACTCGAACGCCATATCGCGCGGCGCAAGCGCGGAGGCTCGACGGTATGGCGGCGCAAGCTGGATGGTTCTCTGGCGCATGGATGCTTCGTCGCGCCGACGATTATCGAGGTGGATTCGATCCTCGATTTGAAGCGCGAGAACTTCGGACCGGTGCTGCACGTCGCGCGTTTCCCGGCGAGCGGTCTCGAGCAGGTTGTCGATGACATCAATGCCGTCGGTTACGGACTGACGCTGGGGCTACACAGCCGGATCGAGGCGACGCGTCGGACGGTCGAGGCGCGTGCAAGGGTCGGGAATTTCTACGTAAACCGCAACCAGATCGGCGCGGTCGTCGAAAGCCAGCCGTTCGGAGGCGAAGGACTTTCGGGCACCGGGCCCAAGGCGGGCGGCCCGCATTATGTTGCGCGCTTTGCCACAGAGCGGGTGGTGTGCATCGACACAACCGCAGCGGGAGGCAACGCCACGCTTCTGGCGGGCTAGATCTCTCGATTAGTGAATGTGCAAGTGTCGGCGGATAAGCGCAGTGATGCGCTTGCCCGCGCGGCTCTGCTCGGCAATCACAGCGGACATGGCGATACTCAACGACCGATGGATTCGCGAAGCGGCTGAGAGCCGCGGCATGATCGAGCCTTTCGTCGAGGCGCAGCGCCGCGACGGCTGTATTTCCTACGGGCTGTCGAGCTTCGGCTATGACGCGCGCGTCGCCGACGAATTCAAGATCTTCACCAATGTCGACAATGCGGTGGTCGACCCGAAGAACTTCGCCGACACCAGCTTCGTCGACCGCAAGACCGATGTCTGCGTTATCCCGCCCAACAGCTTCGCGCTTGCCCGCACGGTCGAATATTTCCGCGTGCCGGAAGACGTGCTGGTGATCTGCCTCGGCAAGAGCACCTATGCGCGCTGCGGGATCATCGTCAATGTGACGCCGCTGGAGCCGGGCTGGGAGGGCCATGTGACGCTGGAGTTTTCCAACACCACCCCGCTGCCGGCGAAAATTTACGCCAATGAGGGGGCGTGTCAGTTCCTGTTCCTGCAGGGCAATGAGCGGCCAGAGGTCACCTACGCCGACCGGGCGGGCAAATATATGGGGCAGCGGGGGGTCACGCTCCCACGCTTGTGAGCCGCATCGCGGAACCCGCCGCGAGCTTGCGGATTGCGTTAGGCAACAAGGGGAGAAGGCGTGATGGCGACTTTGGCGGCAATTATTGGGCGTATCTGCATTGCGGTGCTGTTCGTGCTGGCGGGCATCGGCAAGCTGATGGATCCGGCGGGAACGGCGCAATACATCAGCGCGCACACCACATTTTCGGGCCAGCTGGCCGTGCCTGCAGGGGTGTTCGAGATCGTTGTCGGCCTGGTGCTGGCGAGCGGCTTCATGACGAGGCTGGCGGCCGTGGTGCTGATCGGCTTCACCGCCTTTGTCACCGTGTTGTTCCACAACCAGGTCACTGACCCGCAGGTGGCGCAGCAGGCTCTCAAGAACCTCGCGATCATCGGCGGGTTATTGATGGTCTTCGCCTATGGGCAGGTGCGGGGGACGCTCGGAAGCTGGCGCGAACGCGACCGGGCGCATGATGCCGAGGTCCGTGCCGCGCGCGCCGAGGGACGCGCGGAAGGCGCAGAGAACGTCGCCACATACGATACCACCGTTGTGCACGAAGAGCGGCCGGTCGACCGACCGCTCCTCTAGCGCTTGGTTCTAATCCTGGGCTTTCACCTTGAGACGGTATTGGTGGAGCAGCGGTTCGGTGTAACCGTTGGGCTGCTCTAACCCTTCGAACACCAAAGCCCGCACTGCCTGATAGGCTAAACTGTCTGCCGGATGGGTTGCCATTGGACGATACGCCGGGTCGCCCGCGTTCTGCGCATCGACCTTGGCTGCCATGCGCAGCATCACTGCGTCGACTTCCTCGGGCGTGGTGACGCCGTGGTGCAGCCAGTTTGCAATATGCTGCGATGAGATACGCAAAGTTGCGCGGTCCTCCATCAGGCCGACGTCATGAATGTCGGGCACCTTGGAACAGCCGACACCCTGATCCACCCAGCGCACGACATAGCCGAGGATGCCCTGCGCGTTGTTTTCCAGCTCGGCGAGCACTTCATCTTCCGACCAGTTGATCCCGGCTGCGACCGGGATCGTCAGCAGGTCAGCGAACGGCGCGATGCCTTCGTTGCGTCGCTCCTCCTGCCGCGCGAACACATCGACCCTGTGGTAATGCGTGGCGTGCAGAGTCGCTGCGGTTGGCGAAGGCACCCAGGCGCAATTCGCCCCGGTCTTGGGGTGGCCGATCTTCTGCTCGAGCATTTCCGCCATGCGGTCGGGCATCGCCCACATGCCCTTGCCGATTTGTGCCTTGCCCGAAAGCCCGCACGCAAGCCCGATCTGCACGTTGCGATCTTCGTAGGCGGTGATCCAGGGCGTGGTCTTCATCGCCCCCTTGCGCAGCATGGCACCGGCCTGCATCGCCGTGTGCATTTCATCACCCGTACGGTCGAGGAAGCCGGTGTTGATGAACATGATGCGGTCCTTCACCGCATGGATACAGGCCGCAAGGTTGGCCGAGGTCCGCCGCTCCTCGTCCATCACGCCGACCTTGATCGTGTGGCGCTCCAGCCTGAGCAGATCCTCGACCGCATCGAACAGATCATTGGTGAACGCGCATTCCTCCGGCCCGTGCATTTTGGGCTTTACGATATAGACGGAGCCTGTGCGGCTGTTGCCGAGCCCGCCGCTGCGTTTCAGGTCGTGCAGCGCGATCAGGCTGGTGAAGATCGCGTCCATGATCCCCTCGGGCGCTTCGCTGCCATCGGGCAACAGGATCGCGGGATTGGTCATGAGATGACCGACATTGCGCACCAGCAGCAGGCTACGCCCATGCAGGGTGACGGGCGATCCGTCGGGCGCGGTATAGGCGCGGTCGGGATTGAGTTTCCGCGTTACCGCCTTGCCGCCCTTCTCGAACGTATCCTCCAGATCGCCTTTCATGAGCCCGAGCCAGTTGCGATAGGCGAGGACCTTGTCCTCTGCATCGACCGCGGCGACTGAATCCTCGCAATCGCAGATCGTGGAGACCGCGCTTTCGAGGATCACATCGGCCACGCCCGCCGGATCGACCCTGCCAATGGGGTGTGTGCGGTCGATTACCACCTCGATATGCAGGCCGTTGTTGACTAGCAGCAGATTGTCACCCGCATGCCCCACGAGCTGATCGGGGTTCTTTAGCTGGGGCGCGCTGCCATCCCAGTCGCTCCACGATCCCACGGCGAGCGGCACGGAATCGTCTAGGAAATGGCGCGCCCACGCGATTACTTTGGCGCCGCGTTCGGGATCGTAGCCGCCGCCAGCGGCCTCGCCAGGGATCGCGTCGGTGCCATAGAGAGCATCGTAGAGGCTGCCCCAGCGCGCATTGGCCGCGTTGAGCAGGAAGCGCGCATTGAGGATCGGAACTACCAGCTGCGGCCCGGCAATCGTCGCAAGTTCCGCATCGACATTGCGCGGGGCGACTGCAAAAGGCTCCGGCTCGGGCACCAGATAGCCGAGTTCCGTGAGAAAGCCGCGATAGGTATCCATTTCTGCGATCGGGCCGGGGTTCTGCTTGTGCCATGCGTCGAGCGCCGTCTGCATCGCGTCGCGTTTCGCCAGTAATTCGCGATTGTGCGGAGCAAAATGCGTGAAAATATCCGCCACGCCGCTCCAGAACGCGTCCGGCGCAATTCCCGTTCCGGGCAACGCTTCATCCTCGATAAAGCGCAGCAGCTCGGGCGCGATGGTCAGTTGGGTAGAAACGGTATCGGTGGTCACGTCATTGGGCTCCGTTTAGATTCAGTCACGTACCAGATGCGGCTAGCATCGTCTCGGCGAATCCCCGGGGAGGAGGAGCTGGGTCCGGACATAGCCGAGATCGCGCCTTTGTCGACCCTTTCCACCGCGACGCGCCTTGAAATGGGATGGCAAAGCGTGTCAGCGGAGAAGCCATGGACAAGGACAGCATCGCATGAGCCTGATCGTCGGTATTGGTGGAACCACGCGCCCGGGCAGCAGCACCGAGGCCGCACTCCGGCTCGCCTGCCAGGCCGCCTCCACCGGCGGCGAGGAGGTGCGCATCTTCGATGGTGCCTATATGTGCAGCCTGCCGTTCTATCGCGGACCGGGCTGGACGCCCGATTCAGGCAGGGAAATGGTCGACGCAATCCGCCAGAGCGATGCGCTGATCATCGCTTCACCCGGCTATCACGGGACGGTATCCGGCGTGCTCAAGAACGCGCTCGATTATATCGAGGACCTCGCGCAGGACGAGCGGGTCTATCTCCATGACCGCCCGGTCGGCCTGATCGTGACCGCCTTTGGCCATCAGGCCGCAACCAGCGCGATGATTACGCTGCGCACGATCGTCCACTCATTGCGCGGCTGGCCGACACCCTTCGGCGCGGCTCTAAAGGTGGATGGATCGACCTTCGCTGAGGATGGCGCCTGTCACGATTCCGACGTGTGCAGCCAGCTGGAACTGGTGGGTTCGCAATTGCGCCATATCTTTACAGGCAGCCTGTCTGGTTGAGACAAGCGAATCCGCAGTGATGCGAGCGCCTCCGCAGTGATGCGAGCGCCGAAGGCAGAATTGATCTGGAAACGATGGAGCGGGCGAAGGGATTCGAACCCTCGACCCCAACCTTGGCAAGGTTGTGCTCTACCCCTGAGCTACGCCCGCTCACTGGCGTTTACCGGCGCATTGGCCGGTCGGGAGGCGCGCGATTAGCAGCGTGATCCGGGTGGCGCAAGACCAATCTTGCACGCCTTGCCACTGAAACGCTCACCCTTCACATTATGCGCCGTGTGCCCCACATGGGCGCTGCAACGCAATTTGATGTGAAAGGACGTTTCGTGGCGAGCATGGGTCTCAATCTTGACGAGCAGAAAGCGGTCGAGCGTTTCCGCAAGACCGTGGTCGAACCGTCCAAGACGAACCTTGTGATCCTCGACTTTTGGGCCGAATGGTGCGGGCCGTGCAAGGCGCTTGGACCGGTGCTGGAAAAGGTCGCCGCCGATTATGCCGCCAAGGGCGTTGTGCTGGCCAAGGTCGATGTCGACAAGGAACAGTTCATCGCCTCGCAGTTCCAGGTCCGCTCGATCCCGACCGTCTATGCGATCTTCCAAGGGCAGCCGGTGGCCGATCTCACCAGCGCACGTACCGAATCGCAGTTGAAGCAGGTGCTAGACCAATTGCTCGGCCAATTGCCGATCGGCGATGCAGGCGGTGCGGGCCCGGACAAGAGCGAGGAGATTGCACAATTCGTCGCCATGGCGGACAATATCCTCGGCGAAGGCGATGCACCACGAGCAGCGGGCATTTATGGTCAGGTGGTGGAGATGGACCCCGACAACGCAGCGGCCCATGCCGGCTTAATCCGCGCGCTGGCGCAGGATGGCATGGTAGAGGAAGCGCAGTCGGCGCTCACAACCGCGCGGGCGAATCCGGCCGTGGCCGAAGACCCGTTGATCGATCAGGCGGCGAGCGCGCTCGAGTTGCTGGGCGACAGGCCCGACGAGGGTGAGTTGGAAGAGCTGCGCGCCAAGGCTGCGAGCAATGCCGATGATATGGATGCGCGTCTCGCCTACGCCGAAGCTGCTTTTGCGGCAGGCAAGCGTGAAGAGGCTGCCGATGAGTTGCTCGCCATGATCGAGGCGGATCGCGAATGGAACGAAGGCACGGCGCGTGCCAAGCTGTTGCAGATTTTCGAGGCGGTCGGGCTGGAAGACCCGTGGGTGGTCGCGACGCGGCGGCGGCTGTCGAAGCTGCTGTTCGGCTGAGCTTGCGGGCGATGCGGCTGTCGATCTTTCCCTTGCCCGGCGCGATCCTGTTTCCGGATTTGCGGCTGCCGCTGCATATATTCGAGCAGCGCTATCGCGCGCTGACCGGCGATGCTCTCGCGCGGGATCGGCGGATTGCGATGATCCAGCCGCAAGGTGGCGAGGAAGGCGCGCAGCTCTTCACGATAGGCTGTATCGGACGTATCGGCGAGGTCGAGGCGCTGGAAGATGGACGCTACAATCTCGTGCTGGAAGGCGAATCGCGCTTTCGGCTCCTGCGCGAACTCGACGTGACGACGCCATTCCGGCAAGTCGAAGGCGAGCTGATCGAGGACAATCCCGAAGCCGTGCTGTCGAGCATTGAGCGCGCCGCGTTCGAGCGCGAGGCGCGCGCCTTCGCCGATGCGCAAGGGTATAGCGTCGATTGGGATTCGGTCGAACGCCTCGACGATCAGTCGCTGATCAACGGCGTATCCCAGATCGCCCCGTTCGACTTCGCCGCCAAGCAGGCCTTGCTCGAAGCGCCCAACCTGCGTGAGCGATGCGAGCTACTGATCCAGTTAATGCAATTTTTTGCCTTGCGCGACGATGGCGAGGACCGGGTCACCTTGCAGTGAGGCGGTTCTTTGCCCTGGCGGTGTTGGCACTTGGAATATCTGCGACGGCCCACGCACAGGATGACGATGGTCTGTGCCGCAACGGATTGTTTGCCGAGGAAAACGCGGAGTTCGCCCTTGCCCGGATCGGAGGCGAGGGACGCGCGCATTTCATGAGCGATAGCGATGGCTGTCCCGTTAGCGGACGTTCCTGCTCCAGAGCAGCCTATATAGTGCCGGGCGACCAGGTCGTGGTAGGCCGTGTCAGAGGCGCGTACAGTTGTGTTTACTACCCCAATCGCTCGGGCGCCAATCGCTCGGGCGGTAGCGCAGGTTGGATTCCAAATGCGCGCTTGCAAAGCCTGCCGGTAAACCGCTCACCGCTATCTGATGCGTGGTTGGGCGAGTGGGTGCGGGACGAGGCGGCCTCGCTAAGGTTCAAACGCAAACAGGGTTCACGCGCGCTGGTCGTATTGGGCGACGCCTACTGGCCGAGTCCCGACCCGCCGCCTTCACTAAGGCCTTATGGTCCAAATTTGGGCTCGGTGGATGGGGCAGTAGTCCTGCAGGACAATCGCGCCGAGCAGAGTGAATGCGCGATCCGCTTCATCCTGTTGAACGACATATTGGTCGTCGCCGACCCAAAGCGACATTGCGATGGGATGAATGTGACCTTTTCGGGCGTCTATCACCGATCCCGCGATAGATCTCGCTAGATCCCGAAGGCGCCCTTGATCCCGTCGATCACATATTGTGCGGCGAGGGCCGCCAGCAACACCCCGAGCAGGCGGGTGATGACCGCTTCGACCCGGTCCCCGAACAGCCGCATCAGCGGGCCAGCAGCCATCAGCGCGAGCATGGTCAGTACCAGCACGGAACCCAGCGCAGCGAGTACCACAATCGTTCCGTCGAACCCCTCGGCGCGCGCGGTGAGCAGCATGATCGAAGCGATCGCGCCCGGACCCGCCATCATCGGCATCGCCATCGGGAACACCGAAACATCCTCTACCTCGGGCGTCATGGCGTTCTGGGCGGCGACCTTCTCGGCCCGCTCCTCGCGTCGCTGGGTACGCTTTTCCATCACCATTTCGAGCGCGATGATGAACAGCATCAATCCACCGGCGATGCGGAAGCTGTCCAGCTCGATATGCATGCCCTTGAGCAGCGCTTCGCCGAACAGCGCGAAGACCAGCAGGATGATGCCCGCAATCACCGTCGCGCGGATCGCCATCGAACGGCGCTGCGCCGCGCTCGCGCCCTTGGTAAGGCCGGCGTAGATCGGTGCGCAACCGGGCGGATCGATCACCACGAACAGGGTGATGAAGGCGGAGAGGAACAATTGGCCCATGGCTTAGCCCTCTACCTTGAAATCGGCGTTGAGCACGCTTTTCATCGTACCTCCGCTCGCCATCCAGACTTCGAAATGGCGGGTCTTGCCATCGGGCGAAACGGTCCAGTCGTAGCGCAGTGTGCCGTCGTTAGAGGTATTGGCTACGGCTGGCTGTGCACCACGCTGGCGAGGATCGCGGCCCAGTGGGCAATCGGCGATGTTGCCGTCGAGAAATTCCGGTGCCTTGAGCGGTTCGGAAGTCGGTTCGCCCTGATCGAGTTCCCACAAATACTCGCCCTTCTTCTGTCGCCGCCAGACAGTGGTGAAGACGCCGTGCGTGCCATCGGGGCCGGTCCAGCCACCGCGCGTGACCGCCAGCGATCCATCGCAGCTCGACCACACCTGATACGCGTCCCAATCCACGGCTTGAGCGGGGTCCTTGCGGTCCTTGAGCCAGTCGCGCGCGTTGACCGGCTGGGGCACGAACATCACCGCATCCTTGGCCGCGTAGTCGCGGAAGGCCTTCCACTGACCCTGCTCCTTCGCCTCGCGCGCAAAGGCGATCTCGGTGGCGACGACACCGGCGATATTGGCGCCATGCATCATGCGGTCTCGCCGCTCCTGCCGGCTTTCGCGAGCATGGGCAGCGCCCAATGCGCCGAGGCTAAATGTCAGGCAGGCAAACAAGGCGAGCACGCGACGCATGGAGACTAAAGCGATTCGGGTGCTGGCAGGCCCGCATTGCGGCAGGCGGCAACCATGGTGTTGCGCAGCAGAACGGCAATGGTTGTCGCCCCGACACCGCCAGGCACCGGGGTGATCGCGCGGACATGGTCCAGCGCTTCGCCATATGCCACATCGCCAACGATCCTGCCCTTTTCCTCGCCCGGTTCGGGGTCGAGACGATTGATCCCACCGTCGAGTACGACCGCTCCGGGTTTGAGCCAATCGCCCCTGATAAGGAACGGCACTCCGACCGCGGCAACCACGATATCCGCGCGGCGTACGACATCGGGCAGGCCGCGGGTGCGGCTGTGCGCCATGGTTACGGTGCAATTCGCCCTCAGCAGCAATTGCGCCATCGGCTTGCCGAACAGGATCGAGCGACCGATAACGACCGCATCTAGCCCGCTGAGATCGCCGATAAGGTCGCGCAGCATCATCAGGCAGCCGAGCGGCGTGCAGGATACCAGCGCATCCATCCCCAGCACCAGTCGCCCGGCGTTGGCCGGCGTGATCCCGTCGACGTCCTTGTCGGGATCGATCGCGGCGATGACGGTCTTTTCGTCGATATGGCCGGGGAGCGGCAACTGCACCAGAATGCCGTCAACTGCGGGATCGGCGTTGAGTTGCTCGACCAGCGCCAGCAGTTCGTCCTGCGGCGTATCGGCAGGCAGGCGATGTTCGAAACTCGCCATCCCGGCAGCGAGCGTCGCCTTGCCCTTGGCGCGGACATAGACCTGGCTCGCCGGGTCTTCGCCCACCAGCACCACAGCGAGGCCCGCCTTGCGTCCCGTTGCGGCCTCGAAACTTGCGGCTTCGGCTCCGACCTTTTCGCGCAGCTTGGCGGCGAAAGCTTTTCCATCGATAATTTCGGCAGTCATCAGGACAGCATAATTCCCTTGAGGACCAGCAGGACCACATTGAGCAGGATGATCAGCACCAGCGGCGAGAAGTCGATCGCCCCGGTGTTGGGCAACACGTTGCGGATCGGCCGCAGCACCGGTTCGAGAAGCCGGTTGATGGCCATGTAGAAGCTGGAGAGGAACTCGTTCGAGCTGTTGATCACGTTGAACGCGAACAGCAGCCCGATGATGAACTGGATGATGATCAGCATCACCAGAACATTGGTGAGCATCTGGATGATTTCGTAGAGTGTGTAGAGCGCCTGCATGTATCCGTCCGTTGCCCGTTTGTGTGCGTTCGTCGTCTCTGCCTGTCTTACAGTGCTAATACGCTGGAGGCCAGCCTCAACTGCCCGAGCCCGCAGTGAGGCTGATGAGCGTGCCTGCGCCGCGGGCGGTGAAGAATTCCAGCAGCATCGCGTGCGGCACCCGCCCGTCGAGCACCACCGCTGCTTCGCATCCCGCCTCGACCGCGCTGACGCAGGTTTCGAGCTTGGGGATCATCCCGCCGCTGATCGTGCCATCTTCGCGCAAGACTTCAATCTTGGCCGGTGTGAGATCGGTCAGCAGCGTGCCATCCTTGTCGAGCACGCCCGGCACATCGGTCAGCAGCAGCAGCCGCGCCGCGCCCAGCGCCCCCGCGAGCGCGCCCGCCATCGTATCGGCGTTGATATTGTAGGTCGCCCCGTCCTCTCCCGCTCCGATCGGGGCGACGATCGGGATCATGCCGGCGGCCACCGCGGTGTCGATCACGCCGGTATCGACGGTGGTCGGTTCGCCCACGAAGCCGAGGTCGAGGGCCTGTTCGATATTGCTGTCCGGGTCCTTGCGCGTGCGCGTGACCTTGGTTGCGGTGACCAGCCCGCCGTCCTTGCCCGACAGGCCGATCGCCTTGCCCCCGGCGCGCGCGACCCAGCCGACGAGCTGCTTGTTGATCGCACCCGAAAGCACCATTTCGGCGACTTCGGCGGTCGCCTTGTCGGTCACGCGCAAGCCGTCGACGAAGGTGCTTTCGACCCCCAGCTTCGCCAGCATCGCGCCGATCTGCGGCCCGCCGCCGTGCACCACCACCGGGTTGATGCCGACCGCTTTCAGCAACACCACATCGCTCGCAAATTCCATCGCCGCGCGTTCGTCCCCCATCGCGTGGCCGCCGTATTTCACCACGAAGGTGCGTCCGGCGTAGCGCTGCAGGTAGGGCAGCGCCTCGATCAGCGTTTCCGCCTTGGCGCGGATGGCGGCCATGTCCGCCTGCGGGGCGGCAGTGTGAGTTTCGGTCCCGGTCATGTCCCGCGCGCGTTAGCGGTGTCGGCGCAGCGTGGAAAGGGCGGAAATGCCCCCGCCCGCAAGCGAGTACAAGCCATCAACCGGGCGCGAGGTGATAGACCAGCCCCATCACCAGCAGGACCACCAACAGCGAACCCAATAGCCAGCGACGCTGCTGTTCGGGATCAGGCTTTGGCAATGGCATGGACAGATTCAACGAAAATGATTGGTACGGCACAGTTTCAACCGTCCATCCACGCCCGCGTTCCAGACTGAATCGTCCAAACTGGAGATAGCTGCGACGAGTCAGTGCTTGGGGGTGATCGCCCAGGGGTTGTAATGCTTGCCCGATGGGTGCGAGGCGCCGCTGCTGTCGCCATCGTTGCCGTCACCCCAGCCGATGCCGTTCATGGCCGAGTGCAATTCGGCCGACTCCTGCGCGTCCTCGACATCCTGCTGTTGTTTCTGCTGCTGCGCATCGGCGCTCGCGACATGGGTCTTGGCGGCGGTGTGATGGCTGGGCGATGGCACGCTGCAATAGGCGGTGAGACATACCCCGGCGGCCCACCACAGGGCCTTCCACCGGCTGCGAAACACGTTCTGATACTTCGCCAACATGGCGCAAGGGGTACGCCCGCGAGGTTAACGAGAGGTTTGCAGCCATAGCCGGGCGCGATGCATCTCCTCCCCACTCCCGCTTGCGGGAGGGGCTAGGGGTGGGCGAGATCACTTGTTTCGCCTCGAGCGCCGGCGGCTGCAGCCGCAGCCTTGGCTATCCTCCGTGCAAAGCGCTTCGGTCGGCCCAGTGGCATGCTGATCGCGGCCCAAGCCAGAGTGAAACGTTGCTGTCCAGCGCAAGTCCGGTCGGCGACCAGCCGACCGCAAGCGCGACCGCGCGTCGCGGCTTATGCCGCGTAGCCAAGCGGGCCGGATGGCCCGCGCCCGGCGCTTGAGGGCGAAAAATAATCCGCGAAGCCACCACGCCAACGTCAAGCATTAGACGTAATTACTGACTTTAGCATTTACACGAGATACAAAAGTTGTTGCTCAGTTTAATTTGAGTTTTTCTTGTGTACTAGCGTGTATGCCTGCAAGACCTTGAGCACTTCTTGGTTGCAGAGGTTCAGCAAGGTGTTCCAATTGAACTATCAATGATCGACGCTCATCATGGCTGGCCCAATTTATTAGTTTGGCTCCCTGATGGGCGGCAGCTTCAAGAGACGGCGAGGCCAGCTTTTCAATTGATGCGGAGGCGTCATAAATAAGTCGAGCTTGGGTTTTACGTTCTCCAAAAGTCATACGGGCCTGCTCAAGCACCAATGCCGAGATGGCAATTTCTGAAACGGCTTTTCGCAGCGTAATTACGTCTGACGAGGCATCAACTGTTTCGATTACATGCATAGCACCATTTTTCAATACGAAGTCGGCGGATAAGCCATCCGCAATATGAAAATCTGCAATAACCCGGTGAGCATTTAGGTCCTCTCCTCTTCGCGCTAAGATGCGCTGATCTCGAAAGGCCTTTTTTATCGAGGTAGTTAGACGGGTGCGTCGTTTAAATTTTGTCGGGATCGCCGGCTCAGGTTCGACAAAGATGCTCAACAAACGCCTTGCCCAAGACTCGTAAGCGTCTGCCGATGGCGCGACAAATTGAGATATTCCAGAGAAGTGAAACGCACTCAACGAACTCAGGTGCACTATTCGATCTTCGACGCTTGCGCCTGACTTTGCAGCAGGCTGATCATATTCGGATAGCGCGAAAAGCGAGTCCCTCACTTTATCGAGATCAAGCGAGCTTGATAATGCACGCAGCTTTTCCAGCCGACGCGGGAATCGAACGTCCAAGCCACCATCTGTGAAAAACGCGACACCCGCATTGAGCCGCTCTCCGCGCTGATCGTCGCCGATTTGAATGATCGCGTAGCTAACTTTACCAGTCATTTTCGATCAGAGCCTTGAGCTCTTTGACACGTTCCTGACATTTTCCATTTGACCAAACCTCAATCAAGCCCCCTGCTTGGTCTTCCGAAAGCCAATCGTCTGGCATCTGCCCAATTATGCCAGCGATCACACTTTTCGGAACTGCCCCGATGCGATCCAGCATTTCAAACGCGGCAGATTGATGCGAACCAAACCGCTGGCGCAAATCCCTCCCTACAAGCACAGTTGGGTCACTTTCAATCGGCAATTTTCCCACAGAAAAAGGTAGGAGCTGCGCTGACGCAAAATCGATTGCCTTCACGATGCCGATAGATCCGTCTCTGTCGAGGATCAAATTTTGCAGACCGCGATCCGGATTACATATGAAGTAATCGTACGCCCAAAGACGAGCTAGGAACTGCCCCATCCAAGAGGTGGGGCGTCCAGTTTCATCCATTGCAGACCTTCGCAGGTGATCGTCGAGTTCGAAGCGACTCGCAATCACACGGTCCGGCTTTTTTGAGCCGAAGAAAGTATCACCGTTTTCATCTTCAAGAACAGCACAGTCAGCAGCTGGGATGCCGAGATGGCGCGCCAACTGGGTACAAATCCATTCTGTCGCTCTTATTGGACGCGGTCCGGAATCGTCCTTGCAATAATAGATATGACCATCATCGGCGAAACAATTGAACGAGAGATCCTTCCCATTCGCCGAATTTGGAAATCGAGTTGAAACCCTCGCATAAAAAAGCGGGGCTTGGATCGATCGATCTGAGAGAGGTTGGCTTCCAGCCAATTCCCAATCAGCCCGTCGCGGAAAGGGCTCTGTATAGTCGGACATTTTTCACCAAGCTCACTCCGCCGCCACACTCCCGGCCCCCGCCGAACCGTCATCCCCAAACAGACCCGGCCCCTCGGCCTCGTCCGCTTCGCCGACTTCGTTCGCGGCTTTCGCCTTGTGGCGCTTGTCGAAGCTCGACCACACGTCGTTCCAGTTGCCGCGGGTTGCGCCCTTCGAATATTCGGTCGCGCGGGTTTCGAAGAAATTGGCGTGCTCCACCCCGTTCAGCAGCGGGGCGAGCCAGGGCAGCGGGTGGTCTTCGATCATGTAGATCGGCTGCAGGCCCAGCTGGCCCAGCCGCCAGTCGGCGATGTAGCGGATGTATTTCTTGATGTCCTTGGCGGTCATCCCGCTCACCGGGCCCATCTCGAAGGCGAGGTCGATGAAATTGTCCTCCAGCCGCACCGACTTCTGGCAGATGTCGATGATGTCTTCCTTTACCGCCTTGGTGTAGCAATCGCGCTCGCGCACGAATTCGTGGAACAGGCGGATGATGCCTTCGCAATGCAGGCTCTCATCGCGCACCGACCAGCTGACGATCTGGCCCATGCCCTTCATCTTGTTGAAGCGCGGGAAGTTCATCAGCATGGCGAAGCTGGCGAACAGCTGCATCCCTTCGGTGAATCCGCCGAAAGCCGCCAGCGTGCGGGCGATATCTTCGTCCGTGTCGACGCCGAAGATCTGCAGGTAATCGTGCTTGTCCTTCATTTCCTCGTATTCGAGGAAGGCGCCGTATTCGCTTTCGGGCATGCCGATTGTGTCGAGCAAGTGCGAATAGGCCGCGATATGCACCGTCTCCATATTGCTGAAGGCGGTCAGCATCATCTTGATCTCGGTCGGCTTGAACACGCGGCCGTATTTCTCGTGGTAGCAATCCTGCACTTCCACGTCGGCTTGCGTGAAGAAGCGGAAGATCTGGGTGAGCAGATTGCGCTCATGCTCGGACAGCTTCTGCGCCCAGTCGCGGCAATCCTCGCCCAGCGGCACTTCTTCCGGCAGCCAGTGAACCTGCTGCTGGCGCTTCCAGAACTCATAGGCCCATGGGTATTCAAAGGGCTTGTAGGTCTTGCGGGCTTCCAGCAACGACATCTTGATTCTCCGGGATCTGGCGTGAACGACTCATATAGTGAATCACGCGCGCTTTTCGAAGGCAAGAGTGGATGATTCGGCGGGGATAAACCCGGATAAGTTTTTGCGCCTCAGTATGTGCGCAGCGGTTTGCGCGGGCCGCCCTTGGTCAGTCGCCGCGCGTAATCGGTGATCGGCTTTTCGTAATAGAAGGTGGAGACATGCGCCGCCGCCCATGTCACCAGCATCAGCAGCGGGCGCTTGGCGTATTTGACCAGCGTGTCGCCCGAGCCGAGCCAGCTGTGCGCGAACATCACGTGGAAGACGTAAAGCGCGTAGCTGATCTTGGCGATATAGGCCGCCGCGCGCGAGCAGAACACATAGCGCAGCCAGCCGGGCGCGTGGTACAGCGTCACCCCGACCATTGCCGCAACGCCATAGGGCCTGAGGTATGCGAGCGCGCTGTGGTCGAAGAAGGTTACGACCAGCGCGATCGCGGCGATCACATAGAAGTTTATCCGCGAGAGCCACACGGCGGGGCGCGGGCCGAGCATCCCGTGATAGATGAGCGACAGCGTAGCGCCGGCAAGGATCTCGTCGATCCGCTGCCAGGTGAAGATGCTGACGTGCGCGCCCTGCGCCACTCTCCCGGCGGTGAAGGCAAGCGCGAGCAGCGGCAGCAGGTACAGCGCGCGGCGTCCGCCCACCATCACCAGCAGCGCGATGCCGATGTAGAAATACATCTCGACGCACAGGCTCCACAGATGCTCGCCCCCTGGCATCAGATGCGTCGGCGGGAGGTTGGCGTAGAAGGCGAGGTTGGCGATGAGGTCCGGCCATGTGACCCCGGCCTCGCCCGCCCAGCGGTCGGCGAGGAACAGGCCGAACATCGCCAGCCATGCGAGCGGCAGGATGCGCATCACCCGGCGGATCAGGAACGGGCGGGGCTCGGGCCGGTCGATCAGGAAGCGGGTGATGAGGAAGCCCGACAGGGTGAAGAAGATCGCCATGCCGAGCAGCGCGGCGAAATCGTTGAGGCCCTGAAGGACCGCATTGAGCGGCAGCCAGTGCCCGGCGATCACCAGCAGGATCGAACTTGCGCGCCAGCCGTCGAGCATCGCCATGTGGTCACCCGATTGCTTGCCTGCCGCTGGCGTTGTGGGCGGCGCCGAGGCTGTCCCGGCTTCCTGCGGCGAAGGGTCTGCACTGGTCGCGCTTTCGGTCATGCGCAGGGCCTTACCACCAAGCTTTTTAAAAAGGCTAACCTTTGTCGCATCGCATCGGCGCGGGACACGGAACCGTTCTGCCCTTCGTGCGATTAACCATCATAGAGGAGCTTAATCGATGACCGAGAGCGATCCCGAGGATGGCAGCGCCCCGCTTGGCGATGCTGGATCGGCAGAGGGTGAGATTGCGCGCGAGGCGGGCGATCATCGCCGCATGGCGATCGACAACGACACCGGCATCGCGCGTCCGAGCTACGACCAATACGCGCTGAACGATCCCGATAGCACGGACAAGCCGGCGCAGGTGCGGGAGCGCGAAGCGCAAATGGCCGCGCTCGACAAGCAGGAGAAGGATGCGGCGCAGGAGACCGGGCCGGACAAAGCCTGAGCGAGACTGTCGCCACAAGTTACGGGGTGTTGTGCGGACTGTCCGCGGACCCCTTTGCGGGTCAGTCCCGCAACCCCGGCGCCCCGCCAATCACCGGCGGGGCGTCTTTTTATGCGTGTCCTTGTCGCCCTACCGGCTCGAGTTTTTGCTGCCCTACCGCCTCGCTGCTTGAGGGCAGTGGGAGAGCGGCTGAGGTCAGCGGAGATTCACTTCCAGAACCAGCGGTCCTTGGCCTGGCGGCGGGCGCGTTCGCGCCACATGCGGATGTAGAGCCATACGCCGGAGAATGCGAAGAACAGCAGCGCGAGGCCGGACAGGAAGCTGATCGCCTCGCCCGCCGGGCCGAAGGTCTCGCCCGAATGGAGGTGGTGGAAGAAGCCGACAAGCTTGCCGATCCCCTGCCGCTCGGCGCGCGGTGGGCGACAGGACCAGCCTTCGGGACATTCGAATCCGGGAGGCGGCGCAGCGGCGGCCGCAGCATCCGCGTTCGGGGCAGCCGAGGGCCACCATGCCGCCACATGGCTGAGTACACCGGTCGCCGCGATCCAGAACAGGAAGATGCCGAAAAAGATCGACAACCAGCGATGCCATTTGCGCATGAAGATCCCTCTAATGCGATTAGTTTGCAATAGCATCTACCAGCATAGGCGAGCCAGTGTTGCAAGGAGTGTTATGTCGCGAAATGTCGCTTGCGTGGGTCTTCAACGCAACGAAGTTTGTATCGATATGCGATCCGGTTGTCAGGACGAAGGCGTGTCTTCCCGATGGTCCGGCTGGTCGGCAAAAATGTTGAATCTTATCGGCTGCGTGCCCAATTGTTTGTAGATCGCCCAGCCTATCAGACAGACAACCGGCAGCCACATATAGGCAAATGTCGCGAGGTCGAGCGCATTGGGCCGGCTAAGCAGCAGATAGGAATACCACCATTCCTCCAACAGTCCAGCCTTGCCGTGGGCCTTGATGATCACGCCGAAGCTGTCGGGGAAATTCGTGGCGCTCCACAACCAGAACAGCGGAACCATATAGCCGAGCGTCAGGCCGACGATCAGCAGCGTTTTGCGCCTGTTCCTGCTCTTGTTTTTGCCCTCAACGCCCTGCGCCATCGCATTCCGCCTCCGCTTGGGAGCTACCTCACTGGCACGCCAGACATTCCTCGTAATCGGTCTGCCCGCCGGCGCCCGCGGTGAGTTCGTATTTCGCGGCGTCGGCGGTGTTGTCCGCTTCCACCCCGCCGGCAAAGCCCGCGCGCTGCACGCTCTTCGAGCGCAGGTAATAGAGCGACTTGATGCCCTTCTCCCACGCCTGGAAGTGCAGCATCATCAAATCCCATTTATCGACATCGGCGGGGATGAACAGGTTCAGCGACTGCGCCTGGTCAATGAACGGCGCGCGGTCGGCGGCGAATTCGAGCAGCCAGCGCTGGTCGATCTCGAAGCTGGTCTTGTAGACCGCCTTTTCCTCCGCGGTGAGGAAGTCGAGGTGCTGGACGCTGCCGCCCTTCTCGAGGATCGAATTCCACACATTGGTCGAATTCTTGCTCTTCTTGTCGAGCAGTTTTTCCAGATACGGGTTCTTGACGATGAAGCTGCCCGAGAGCGTCTTGTGGGTGTAGATATTCGCCGGGATCGGCTCGATACAGGCGCTGGTGCCGCCGCAGATGATGCTGATCGACGCGGTCGGCGCGATCGCCATCTTGCAGCTGAACCGCTCCATCGACCCCATTTCGGCGGCATCCGGACATGGCCCGCGCTCCTGTGCGAGCAGCAGGCTGGCTTCCTCCGCCTTGGCGGCGATGTGCTTGAACATCTTCAGGTTCCAGACCTTCGCCATCGGGCTTTCGAAACCGATGCCCTTCATCTGGAGGAAGGAGTGGAAACCCATCACGCCCATGCCGACCGAACGCTCGCGCTCGGCGGAATATTTCGCCCGCGCCATCTCGTCGGGCGCGCGGTCGATGTAGTCCTGCAGCACGTTGTCGAGGAAACGCATCACGTCCTCGATGAAACGCTTGTCGCCGTTCCACTCGTCCCACTTTTCGAGGTTGAGCGAGGACAGGCAGCAGACCGCCGTGCGATCGTTGCCGAGATGGTCGCGGCCTGTCGGAAGGGTGATTTCCGAGCACAGGTTCGAGGTCGAGACCTTGAGGCCCAGCTCGCGGTGATGCTTGGGCATCATCCGATTCACCGTGTCGGAGAACACGATATAGGGCTCGCCCGTGGCGAGGCGGGTTTCGACCAGCTTCTGGAACAGCGAACGCGCATCGACCGTCTTGCGGACCGAACCATCGCGCGGGCTGACGAGATCGAACTCGGCGCCGTTGCGGACCGCTTCCATGAATTCGTCGGTCAGCAGCACGCCATGGTGCAGGTTCAGCGCCTTGCGGTTGAAGTCGCCCGAAGGTTTGCGAATTTCGAGGAATTCCTCGATCTCCGGGTGGCTGACGTCGAGATAGCACGCCGCCGAACCGCGCCGCAGCGAACCCTGCGAAATTGCCAGCGTCAGGCTGTCCATCACCCGCACGAAGGGAATGATGCCGCTGGTCTTGCCGTTGAGGCCGACCGGCTCGCCGATCCCGCGCACATGGCCCCAATAGGTGCCGATGCCGCCACCCTTGCTGGCAAGCCAGACATTCTCGTTCCAGGTGCCCACGATCCCGTCGAGGCTGTCCTCGACGCTGTTGAGGTAGCAGGAGATCGGCAGGCCCCGCGTTGTGCCTCCGTTCGACAGAACGGGGGTCGCGGGCATGAACCAAAGCCTGGAAATATAATCGTACAGCCGCTGGGCGTGCTCGGCATCGTCGGCGTAGGCATCGGCGACGCGGGCGAACAGATCCTGGAAGCTTTCCCCGGGCAGGAGATAGCGGTCGATCAGCGTTTCCTTGCCGAACTCGGTCAAATTCGCGTCGCGCGCGGGGTCGGTCTGGACGTCGAAACGCCGGTCGAGCACTTTCTTGCTGTCCGAATCGGGCTTGGCCGCGGCCTTGACCGCTTCGGCCATTGCCCCGGTCATCGCCGCGGCTGCCGCGCTCGCCAGAGCCTCGCTTCCCTTGTCTTCGCTTGCCATCGTCATTGCCTTCCCGCCGGTGCTTTTCCCGCCGGTCTTCGTTTCAAGTGTCGTCGCGGTCTCGTCGACGCTGTCCAGGTCGAGATCCATGTCCGTGTCGCCCCCGCTTCTGAAATCCATCATGTGCCCCGTCGTCCCGCCAGTGATTGTCCAGACCTTGCGCAACAATCGATGTTCCGCATGTGTTCGATTCGAACGGCACGCAGCCGCTCTAGCATTTCGCAGTCGTTCGCGGGCGAAAATTTATCCCCGACTTGCCCACAGACCGGGCGAATAAGGCGCTGACCGATATGGGTGTCGGTAGGCGCGTTCGCTAGGTCTTGTGGGTACCCCCCGTATCACGACCACTAGATAGTGAATCAGAGCGGGCAAGTGCGCAAGAGGGTGAATGCTGCTTTAACGCACGCTTGCGGATATTCCATGCGGTGCTTTGTGCAGGTGATACACCGCGACGCGTGGACAAAGCTGGGCTGGTGGCAAGCGCAAGGGCAAAAATGAATCTGCGAAAAAATTTTTGCGGGTAAAAGGCACTGTTGCGGGGTTTGAATCATTCGAATCGGATCGCGCAATATCGCTGCGTCCGAGTGCGGTTTCGCTTACTGCTCAGGAGTTGGACGCAGCGGTCGCGACAACCAACAGGGAGCAGGTCATGATCAATATCATCGTCACCATCATCATCGGGTTCATCGTCGGCGTGCTGGCGCGCTTCTTCTATCCCGGCGCAGTCGAGATGAGCTGGCTGTGGACCATCATCCTGGGCATTGCCGGGTCGCTGCTGGCGGGCATGGTGACCCATCGCGGACAGGCGGGCTTCCACCGTGCGGGCTTCATCGCCTCGATCATCGGCGGGATGGTGCTGATTTTCGTCGGACGCCTGCTGCATATCGGTTGACGGACAAGCGCCGCCGCCATCGAGCGGATGGTGGCGGCTCGCTTGTACTTTGTCTCGCGCGGCAACCCGACCCAATTGATCATATGTTAATTTTTCTGCGCCATGGTTTTAGGGGATCAGAAAAAAGATGATGCCTGCAATGGCAGAGCATCACCGGACCGGGTTGCACCAGGACGGGACGGAACAGACTATGGACGAACGGGAATCGGAACGGCTGACGAGCGAGGCGGTGATCTTCACCGTCGTTGATGGCGTGCGCAGGCCGCATTCTTGCCAGAACATCTCGCGCCTTGGTTGCATGATCGAAATCGGGGAGCTGAAAGCGGCGACCGGCGACGATATCGAGGTCGAATTCGTCGAAGGGGTTAGCGTACCGGGCCGCATCATCTGGTCGCGCCAGGGCCATCTCGGCATTGCCTTCCGCGAAGAGCTCAACCTGGCGACGGTGCGCTATCTCGCGCTGATCGACCGCCCCGATATGGACGATCACGCGCTGCGCGACCGGTTCGGGCGGTTGCTGCCGGAAATAATGGCTCGTGCCTAGGGCACCAGAACGGTGTCGCGCGGCTCGTCCGCAGTCTCGGGGAAATCCAGCGTGTAATGCAGTCCGCGGCTTTCGTGCCGTTTGAGCGCCGACTGCACGATCAGGTCGGCGGCCTGATGCAGATTGCGTAGCTCGATCAGATCGGTGGTGACCCGGAAACTGCCGTAATAGTCGTCGATTTCCTGTCCGAGCATCGCGATGCGATGCGCCGCACGTTCAAGCCGCTTGGTGGTGCGCACGATCCCGACGTAGTTCCACATGAAGCGACGGATCTCGGTCCAGTTCTGCTTGATCACCACTTCCTCATCCGAATCGGTAACCCGGCTCGCGTCCCACGCGCGGATTGCCGGGGGTTCGTCGAGCTCGTCCCAATGAGCAAAGATGTCGGACGCCGCCGCCTCGCCGAAAACGAAACATTCGAGCAGCGAATTGGACGCGAGGCGATTGGCGCCGTGGAGGCCGCTCTCGGTCACTTCGCCCGCCGCCCACAGCCCGGGCAGGTCGCTGCGTCCGGCAAGGTCGATCACCACGCCGCCGCAGGTATAATGCTGCGCCGGCACCACCGGGATCGGCCCGGTGGTCATGTCGATCCCGAGCCCGATCAGCTTGTCATAGATGGTCGGGAAATGCTCCTTCACGAAATCCGCGCCCTTGTGGCTGATATCGAGATGGACATAGTCGAGCCCGAAGCGCTTGATCTCAGCATCGATCGCGCGGGCGACCACATCGCGCGGGGCCAGCTCCATGCGTTCGGGGTCGTAATATTCCATGAACCGCTTGCCGGTGCGCGGGTTGATCAGCCGCCCGCCTTCGCCACGCACCGCCTCGGTGATGAGGAAGTTCTTGACCTCGAGGTTATAGAGGCAGGTCGGGTGGAACTGCATCATCTCCATGTTGGAGACGCGCGCGCCCGCGCGCCAGGCCATGGCGATGCCGTCACCGGTCGCCCCGCGCGGCGCAGTCGAGAAGCGATAGACGCGGCCCGCTCCGCCGCTCGCCAGAACGGTCGCACGCGCGACATGGGTCACGACCTCGCCGCTCGCCTCGTCGAGCGCATAGGCGCCCCACACCCGGCCCGAACCGGAGAAATGCTCCTGATGGTGGCCGGTGACGAGGTCGATGCAGGTCTGTCCGGGTAGAAGGGTGATGTTGGGGTTGGCTTCGGCGGCATTCAGCAGCGCCTCCTGCACCGCCCAGCCGGTCGCGTCGTTCACATGCACGATACGGCGGTGCGAATGGCCACCCTCGCGGGTGAGGTGGAGATCGCCGCTTTCACGATTGAACGGCACGCCCAGCTCGCTGAGCCGGTCAATCGAGGCGGGTGCGCGGCTGATGACATATTCGACCACGTCGCGATCGTTGAGACCGGCGCCTGCGACCATCGTGTCGCGGACATGGTTTTCGAAGGTGTCGCCTGCGTCGAGCACGGCGGCGATGCCGCCCTGCGCCCAGGCGGTTGATCCGCCGGTGAGCGCACCCTTGGCGAGCACCAGCACACGCTTGGACTCAGCCAGAGCAAGCGCCGCCGTCAGTCCCGCCGCGCCGGACCCGATCACCAATACATCATGCGTTTCAGCCGTCATGGCATCGTCATGGACAATGGCCTGCCCTACGACAAGCGCTGTTTTGGCGGCGTCGGGCCGTGTCGCAGCTTCGACACATGCCGGACTCGCAACGCTTCGCCGAAAGCCGCTTCACCCGCGGGAAAATGCGGTTAACGGCTCGGGCTCTGGGGGATTGTTGAACGGGGGTTTGATAAGGGAGGTCGCACGCGCCATGAAATTCACCAAGATCGCCTGTGCATTCGGCTATCATCGTATCGACGAAGGATCGATCCGCCATGTCCATGCAGGGCACGTAGGACGCTGTCGCCGTTGCTCCACGGCCATGGAAGAGATCGAACCGCATGTCTGGGTCCAGCACCGCGTGCACGATGCGGGATTGGGCCCGCGCGGCCTGCGCTAGGGTCTGTCGAGATTCAGCCCATGCGGGCCTGCGAACGGCGGCTTTCTGCACTTCCGGTGCTCACGTACTGAAAGCACGCTGCGCGCCGGTTCTCAAAATACACCCTTCTCGGCTCCACCTGACCTGAATCCCCACCGACCCTGGGCCAGCTTGTTCTCAGCCCGTTCCGGTAAGCTGGACGAACACGTCCTCCAGATCGGCTTCGCGCGTGGTCACGTCCTCGATAGCATAGCCATGGCTCTGCACCCGGGCGAGCACCTGCCCTGCGGTGGTGGTGTCGCGGTTATAGGTGATGTCCAGCCGCCGCGGCTCGACCACCTCGACCTTGAGGAAGGCCTCTTCCATCGGCGGCCCGGCAATATCCTTGTCCACGCTGACCGAAACGATTTTTTCGCGCGCCATGCCGACCAGTTCGCGAGTCGGCTTGTCGGCGATCACCTCGCCGTGGTTGATGATCGCGATGCGGTCGCACAATTGTTCGGCCTCTTCGAGATAGTGGGTGGTCAACACCACCGTCACCCCTTCATCGTTGAGGCCGGTTACCAGTTCCCACAATTGCCGCCGCAGTTCGACGTCGACCCCGGCGGTGGGCTCGTCCAGCACGAGGATCGGCGGTGAATGAACCATCGCCTTCGCCACCAACAGGCGGCGCTTCATCCCGCCCGACAGGGTGCGGGCATAGGCGTCGCGCTTGTCCGCCAGGTGGACCGCGCGCAGCAGCTCTTCGGATTTGCGGAGTGCGGCCGGGATGCCATAAAAACCGCCCTGGTTCTCAAGCACTTCGAAGGGGGTGAAGAACGGATCGAAGACGATTTCCTGCGGCACGATCCCGATAGAGCGCTTGGCGTTGCGCGGGCTCTCGTCGATATCGAAGCCCCAGATCTCGGCTTTGCCCGAGGTCTTGTTGACCAGTCCGGCAAGGATATTGATCAGCGTCGATTTGCCCGCGCCATTGGGTCCGAGCAGGCCAAAGATCTGGCCTTGCGGGACATCGAAGCTGACGCCTTTAAGGGCAAGCTTTCCTTCGTCCCCGCTCGCGCCCTTGGGCGGGGCATAGCGCTTGACGAGATTGTCGATCCGGATGGCGGGAGGTGGCAGGTCGGTCATGGCGCCCATGCTCTAGGGATCGTGACGCACAAAACAAGATGGGGCGCTCGAATGATACATCCCTGCGCAACACCGGCGTTGCGCAGGGCGGCGACTGACGGTATCGGCCTTGGCCCATGAGTATTCCGCCACCCGAAACCACAATGGTCGACACGCGCCGCGTCTGGTGCGACGGGGCGACCGATATCCGCAGCGGCGAGAATTATCGCCCGGCCGCGCTCGGCCATCCCAAGGTCTATCTTGAAATCGACGAGCACGGCTATGTCGATTGCGGCTATTGCGACCGGCGCTTCGTGCTCGAGGGCGGTCCGGCCGATGGAGTCGATCAGTCCAAGCTGGTCGATATTTCCGAAGGCGGCGATCCGGGCCACAGGTGACGCGGGCGGCTGGAGTGCCTATCTAGGCCGTGATGACCCAGCCGACCGACCCCGCCAGCCTGCTTTACGCACCCGATAAACTCTCGCCCGACGAAGCGCGCGCGCTCACCGCGCGGCTGCTCGAACGCTGCGACGATGGCGAGCTCTACCTCCAGTTTGCCGCGTCGGAGGCTTTCTCCTTCGACGACGGGCGGCTGAAGCTGGCCGATTATTCGCGCGAATCGGGGTTCGGCCTGCGCGGCATCTCGGGCGAGATGACCGGCTTTGCCCACGCCAACGACATCAGTGCGGCTGCCATCGCGCGGGCGGGCGAGACGCTCCGGCTGCTCGATCCGGCGAATGCCCCGCTCGCCGCGCCGCCGCGGCGGACCAACCGCCACCTCTACACCGACCAGAGCCCGCTCGACCTCGTGCCTTTCGCCGAAAAAGTCGCGCTGCTCGAAAAGATCGATGCGGTCGCCCGCGCGAAAGACCCGCGTGTGGCGCAAGTGTCCGCCAGCCTGCAGGCGAGCTGGAGCGTGATCGAGATCGTTCGCCCGGATGGCTTCACCGCGCGCGATATCCGCCCGCTGGTGCGGCTCAATGTCGGCATCGTCGCGGAAAGCAACGGTCGGCGCGAAAGCGGCAGCTACGGCTTTGGCGGGCGCCATCTCTACGATCAACTGTTCGACGAGGGCCACTGGATGACTGCCGTGGACGAGGCGGTGCGGCAGGCGCTGGTCAATCTCGACAGCGTGCCCGCGCCTGCGGGCGAGCGGACCGTGCTGCTCGGCCCCGGCTGGCCCGGCGTGTTGCTGCACGAAGCGGTCGGGCACGGGCTCGAAGGCGATTTCAACCGCAAGGGGACCAGCAGCTTTTCCGGGCGCATCGGCGAGCGGGTTGCCGCGCCGGGTGTCACCGTGGTCGACGATGGCTCGATCCAGAACCGCCGCGGTTCGCTGGCGATCGACGATGAGGGCACGCCCACTGGCGAGACCGTGCTGATCGAGGACGGCATCCTCAAGGGCTATATGCAGGACCGCCTCAACGCGCGGCTGATGGGCGTCGAGCCGACCGGCAACGGCCGCCGCCAGAGCTATGAGCACGCCCCGATGCCGCGCATGACCAACACGTTCATGCGCGCCGGTTCCGACGATCCCGCCGAGCTTCTCAGCCGCGTGAAGGACGGCATCTACGCCACAAGCTTCGGCGGTGGGCAGGTCGATATCACTAGCGGCAAGTTCGTCTTCGCCTGTACCGAGGCCTACAAGGTCGAGAACGGCAGGATCGTCGCCCCGATCAAGGGCGCGACGCTGATCGGCGACGGGCCGAGCGTGCTGACGCGGGTGATCGGGATCGGCAGTGATCTCGAACTCGATCGCGGTGTGGGCGTGTGCGGAAAGGGCGGGCAAAGCGTGCCGGCGGGAGTCGGCCAGCCGACTTTGCTCATCGATGGAATCACGATAGGAGGAACGGCCTGAGCGATGAACCGTTGAAGTCAGTGAGGGTTCATCGCCGAAATGGTAGGCCGTTTCGGCAAAGGAGCGTCACCATGACAACAATGATCAAAACCGCTCTCGCCGTTGCTGCGGCGCTGGGTCTGGCCTCTACTCCTGCCGTTTATGCCAAGCCCAAGATGACCGGGGAAGAGCAGCTGGCCAAGATGCTTGAAGGTCGCGTGGCGGGCAAGCCGCAGAGCTGCATTTTCACGCCCGGGCCGGGTAGCGACAATATGACCATCATTGATCGCACCGCGCTGGTGTTCCGCAGCGGCAGCACACTGTGGGTGAACCGAACGGCCGATCCCAAGTCGATCAACGACAACGACATCATCGTTTTCGAACGCTTCAGCGGATCACAGCTTTGCCGCACCGACATGGTTCACACCGTCGACCGGATGTCGCCGCATATGCTGACGGGCGTGGTCTTCCTCAGCGACTTCGTGCCCTATCGCAAGGCAGGCTGAGCGATAGATGGCCGCTGCCCCGCGCCGCTGGGTGGCGGACCTGCTCCACGTCTGGTTTCACAGGCTGGGTCCGGGTGACTGGTTCCGTCCTCCGGCCGCGGTCGACCAAATGCTGGAGCGGCGGTTTGCCGCTACGCTCGCGGCAATGCGCCATCGCCCCGCCGAGGGGTTCCTGCGCGATCCGCAGTTGGCGCTTGCGGCGATCCTGCTGTTCGATCAGGTGCCACGCAATATCTATCGCGGAACACCCGCCGCATTCGCCACCGATCAGCTTGCGCGCGCGCTGTCGCATGGCGCGATCGCGCGTGGCTGGATCGGCCCGGCATCGCGTCAGGCGCGCCAGTTCATGCTGATGCCGCTGATGCACAGCGAGCATATTGCCGACCAGCGCCTGTCGCTGGCGATGTTCGCACACTATGCCCCCGGAAACTTGTCCTTCGCTCGCTCGCACTACCGCATGGTCGCGCGCTTCGGGCGCTTCCCCCATCGCAACGACGTCCTGGGGCGAAAAAGCACCTCCGCCGAACGCAAAGCGGTTGCGGCAGGCAATAGCTGGTAACGGTGTTTCCCGCGATTAGCGCATGAGCTGGCCGCGGATGGCCCCCTTGGGATATTGCGCGGTGTGGACGTTGACGTAGAAGCCACTTGGATCGGTCTGGAGCCGGTTCTGCAGCCATTCCGGTCCCTTGCCGCAGCCCTTCCACGATCCGGTCTTCGACTTGTGGAGTTCGAACACCACCGGGCCATCGGTTCCGCGCAAGCCTTGATGAATGTGCGCGCCCATGATTGGGCCGATATTGGTGATGTCATGCAGATCCCAGCACACCCGGCCAAGACCGTCAGCGATGGTGATCGAGGCCTTGCCCGACCCGTCGGGATCGCCGCCCGCGACTTCCTGCGCACCGGTGAGATTGGCGTGATAGGTCATATTGGTCGCCGACGCCGCACCCTCTTCGAGCGTGGCACAGCCAGCCAGCGCCAGTGCGGCGGCACCTGCTGCCAATGCGATGGTAAGCGTTCTCGTCATCAACTCTCTCCTCATATCCTGACGGCGTAGCGCGCAGGAGCAGTCCCTGATTAACCGATGATACAGGAGAATAGGCGGTTCCTACGCCAGCGTCATTCCCATTCAATCGTGCCGGGCGGCTTGCTCGTATAGTCGTAGACCACGCGGTTGATGCCCTGCACCTCGTTGACGATGCGCGTGGCGGTGCGGCTCAGGAAGCCCGCATCGAAGGGATAGACGTCCGCCGTCATCCCGTCGGTGCTGGTGACCGCGCGCAATCCGCAGACGCTGTCATAGGTGCGCCCGTCGCCCATCACGCCCACGGTCTTGACCGGCAGCAGCACGGCGAAGGCCTGCCAGATCGCGTCATAGAGCCCGGCGTTGCGAATCTCCTCGAGATAGATTGCGTCCGCCTTGCGCAATATGTTGCAGCGTTCCTTGGTCACTTCGCCGGGAATGCGGATGGCGAGACCGGGGCCGGGGAAGGGGTGACGACCGACGAAGATTTCGGGCAGGCCCAGTTCGCGACCCAAAGCACGCACCTCGTCCTTGAACAGCTCGCGCAAAGGTTCGACCAGCTTCATGTTCATGCGTTCGGGCAGGCCGCCGACATTGTGGTGGCTCTTGATCGTCACGCTCGGCCCGCCGGTGAAGGAAACGCTCTCGATCACATCGGGATAAAGCGTGCCCTGCGCGAGGAAATCCGCTCCGCCGATCTTCTTCGCCTCGTCCTCGAAGATGTCGATGAAGGTCTTGCCGATGAACTTGCGCTTCTTCTCAGGATCGGTTTCGCCCGCGAGGCCAGACAGGAACAGCTCTTCGGCATCCACATGGACCAGCGGGATATTGTAATGGTCGCGGAACAGGGTGACGACCTGCTCGGCCTCGTTCATCCGCATCAACCCGTGATCGACGAAAACGCAAGTGAGCTGGTCGCCGATCGCCTCATGGATCAGCACCGCGGCGACCGCGCTGTCAACCCCGCCGGACAGGCCGCAGATGACCTTGCCCCCATTTGGGCCGACACCCACTTGCGCGCGGATTTCCTCGATCTTGGTCTGGCGGAATTCGGCCATCGTCCAGTCGCCGGCCAGCCCGCAGACATGACGCACGAAATTGGCCAGCAGCTTGGCACCGTCGGCGGTGTGGACCACTTCGGGGTGGAACTGGGTGCCGTAGTATTTGCGCTCCTCGTCCGCGATCACCGCGAAGGGGGCGCCGTCGCTGGTGGCGACGATCTTGAAGCCGGGGGCGAATTTGGTGACCTTGTCGCCGTGGCTCATCCACACCTGGTGCCGCTCGCCGACCTGCCACAACCCGTCGAACAGGGCGCATTCCTCGGTTACGGTGAGGTAGGCGCGGCCGAATTCACCGCCTTCGCCTGTCTCGTGACCGGGCCTGACCTCGCCGCCGAGCTGGTGGCTCATCACCTGCTGGCCATAGCAGATGCCGAGGATCGGCAGGCCGCTGTCGAACAGCACTTGCGGCGCGCGGGGGCTTCCGTCCTCGGGCACGCTGGCGGGCGAACCCGACAGGATGATGCCCTTGGGCTTCATTCGGGCGAAGGCTTCCTCCGCCTGGCTGAAGGGGGCGATTTCGGAATAAACCCCGGCCTCGCGCACGCGGCGGGCGATGAGCTGGGTCACCTGACTGCCGAAATCGACGATCAGGATGGAATCGGGAAGGTGGCTAGCGTCCATGCTGAAGCCGGTTATGCGCGGCGGACGTGCGTGTCCAGTGGCGCGAGAAACTGTACACTCCGGGTGAGTGCTTGCGTTTTGCGCAAGTCTGCTTGGAGTTTTCGCACTTGGGTTTGAAGAACGTCGAACCTAATTGCGCGGGCAAGCCGGAAGCTGGTTTCAAACTCCCAGCGGACGGCAGGATACAGAGCTGATCTGTATCCCTTGCCGAACCTGCGGCAAACCTTGGCCAGAACCGCGATCCTGTCCCCAACCCACAGATCGCGCGGCCCCGGCAGCAGGTTCGCAGGCAGCGAGTAGAGACGCGGCCGCCGACCTCCCCCCCCAATCCCCGGCGCCGCGTCTCGAAAGCTCATACCACACATTCCTCGGCACCCTTGCAGTTCTTGCATTGACGCATGGCTTTTTCGCAATTGCAGCATTGAATTGTGCAACGCACCATAGGCTCAACAATACAAATGGAGGTGTTTCGAAAGGCGAGTCCTGAAGGAAGCGAAAGGAATTTCGATATGCGTCGATTTCTCACTCCCGTCCTCGCCGCACTCGCCGTGGTTTCCGCAACGGCACCGGCGATGGCCGAAACAACCCGGGTGGATATACCGGTGGCTTATGGCGATCTTGACCTGTCCCAGCCGGAACATGTCGCGATCCTCAAGGATCGCCTGCATCACGCGGCCTTAGCCGCCTGTTCGGGTACGCCAAGCTCTGCGTTGCTCCCGAATTCGGGTTTCCAGGCCTGCGCTGCCGATGCTTACCACCGGGCATTGGTTGCACTGGCCAAGCGTGCCCCACAGCAAGTCGCCTTGCGCGATTGACCGGCTGAACTGAACCGGCGCGACCGGCGGACATCCCGCCGGTCGCGCCGCTCAGGCCGGAAGGCCGATACTTTCGCCAATCGCGCGCAACTCGGTCTTGAGCAATTTGCCGATATGGCTGCGCGGCATTTCCTCGATCGCGTGCAGCGCCGCGATGCGCTGGGTCTTGCCGAGTCTTGCGTTGACCGCTGTTCGGATGTCTTCCGGCGCGCGCGCTCCTGGCTTCAGCGTGACGAAGCCGACCGGTGTCTCCCCCCACTGGCGTGATGGCATACCGATGACCGCGGCTTCCGCGACATCATCCTCTTTCAGCAATTCCGTCTCCAGATCGACCGGGTAGATGTTGAACCCGCCCGAAATGATCATGTCCTTGGCGCGCCCGACCAGCTCGACGAAGCCCTCGGCATCGATCCGTCCGATATCGCCCATCCGCTGCCAGCTCACGCCGGTATCCGGGTGGGTCCAGTAGCCGTCGCGGGTCTTGCCCGGCTGGTTCTTGTAACCGCTCATCATCGTCTGGCTCAGGCCGACGAGATTGCCCGGCGTCCCCGGCGGCACTTCGTGATCTTCGTCGTCAAGAACCTTCAACTCGCTGCCCGGCGCGGGGCGACCCACCGTATGGAGCTTGTCGGGAAATTCATGCGCTGCAAGCAGGCAGACCACCCCGCCCTCTGTCATGGAATAGATTTCCACCAGACCGCCCGGCATCCGTCGCAGCACCTCGCGCTTCAACTCGGCGGAAAAGGGCGCGGAGGTGCAGTATTTCATTCGGAGGGCTGACAGGTCGAAATTATCGAAGCCGTCGAAATCCATCAGCCGTTGGTATTGCACGGGCACCAGCATGGTAATCGTCGTCCCGTCGCTCGCAGCATGGTCGCACCAGCGCGCGCAATCGAACTTGCCCATCACCCGCACCGTTCCACCCGCGAGAAGCGGCGGCAGGAAGGCGACCATGGTGGTGTTGGAATAGAGCGGGGTCGAGGCGAGGCTCACGACCGGGCCGCCGCTTTCGAGGAAGCTCGCCGCAGTAAACGCGAATTGCCGCCAGCGCATCTGGTGCGAATGGACGATGCCCTTGGGCGTGCCCGTGGTGCCGGAGGAGTAGATGATGTTGAACGGATCGCCCGGTTCGGGCGTGATCGCGGGCGCGGCGGTCCCGGCAGGCGCCATCCAGTCGTCAAGGTCTTCATCGAGCACGATCCGCGTCATCCCGGCAAAGCACTCATCGCCCAGTTCGGTGAGCTTGGCGCGGTCGATAAAGATATGCTTTGCGCCGCTATCGGCCGCCATGCCTGCAAGCTGCTCGGCGCTGGCGCTCGTGGTGAGCGGGGCGGCGACCCCGCTCGCGCGCACTGCGGCGAGAAACACCAGCGCATAATTGATCGTCGACGTACCGAGGATCGCCACCGATTGTCCGCGCTCCAGCCCGTCCTCGATCAACCTTGCCGCGATTCGCTCGATCCGCTCGTGCAGCTCGGCCCAACTGAGCTCGCCCGTCTCGTCGCGCAGTGCGGGTTTGTCCGGCTGGACTTCGGCCCAGCGGGCGAGGATCGCGGTGTAGGAGCCGTAAGGCTGGGTGAGATCTTCGGGTGCCGGCGCAGTGCTCATGCGCGGCACATTAAGCGCCGCATCGGTCATGTCGAGTCAGCATTCGATGACATTGACGGCGAGGCCGCCCTGGCTGGTTTCCTTGTATTTGCTCGACATATCGAGCCCGGTCTGGCGCATCGTCTCGATCACCTGGTCGAGGCTGACGCAGCTTTCCGCGCCGCTGCGATGAAGCGCGAGGCGTGCGGCGTTGACCGCCTTGACCGCGCCGATGGCGTTGCGTTCGATGCAGGGCACCTGCACCAGCCCGCCGACCGGATCGCAGGTTAGGCCGAGATTGTGTTCCATCCCGATTTCCGCCGCGCTGGCGACCTGCACCGGACTGCCGCCCCACAGCGCCGCGAGCGCGCCCGCCGCCATCGAACAGGCGACGCCGACCTCGCCCTGGCAGCCCATCTCCGCGCCCGAGATCGAGGCGCGCTGCTTGTAGAGCAGGCCGATCGCCCCGGCTGTGAGGAGATAGGTCCGGCGGCTGTCGCGGCAGCGGTCTTCGCCGCCTTCGCAGTAAAAGCGCATCACCGCCGGAATGATGCCTGCCGCGCCATTGGTCGGTGCGGTGACAACGCGGCCACCGGCGGCGTTCTCCTCGTTTACCGCCATCGCATAGCAATTGAGCCAGTCGAACAATTGCTCGCGCTCGTTCGATTGCGGATTGGCGGAAAGGCGGTCCCACAAATCGGGCGCGCGGCGCTGGACCTTGAGCCCGCCGGGGAGCACGCCGCGCTGGTGCAACCCGCGCTCGACGCATTGCTCCATCGCTTCGGCGATCCGGTCGATCCCTGAGAGCGTGTCGGCGCGCGGGCGCATCGCGTCCTCGTTGGCGAGGACCAGTTCGGCAATCGAGAGGCCGTTCGCTGCGCATTGCGCAAGCATCTCTTCCGCCGATCCGAAGGGGTGCGGGACATCACTGCCGCTCGCCACGCGGTCGTCCTTGGGTGGCCGCTTCAATTGCGCCTCGCTGGCAACGAAGCCGCCGCCGGTCGAATAATAGGTGCGATTCGCAAGCAACTCGCCCGCCGCATCGCGCGCGCTCAGTGTCATGCCGTTGGGGTGAAGCTTGGGGATGATCTGCCCCGCCAACTCGATATCCCGGCGCTTGTCGAAAGCGATGGCGTGCGATCCAGCCAGCGGCAACTGGCCATCAGCGGCAATTCGTTCGAGCGCCGTCGCCGCCTCATCCGGGTCGGTGCGGTCGGGACGGAATCTGGCGAGGCCGAGGATCGTCGCGTCCACCGTGCCGTGCCCGACTCCGGTCAGCGCCAGCGAGCCCTGCAATTGCACGTGCACGCCTGCGCAGCGGTCGAGCAGACCCTTGCGTGCGAGGTGGCGGGTGAACATCCGCGCGATTCGCATCGGCCCCACCGTATGCGAGGAGGACGGGCCGATGCCGATGCGGAAAATATCGAGGACGGACAACATGATTGCTGCCCGTCCTAGACCTGTGCGGTTGCGAATGAAACCTTCGGCTCTCCGCCCGGCGGATCACTCGTTGGCGAGCGTCTTGACCAGATCGTAGAGATAATCGCGCCCGGTGTAGACGCCCTTGATCTGCAAGCGTTCGTTGAGCCCGTGAACGCCGTTGCCGTCCGGATCACCCCATGCGCTCGGCACGCCATAGGTCGGGATGCCCGCGCCGGAGGTATAAACCGCGTCGGTCGCCCCGGTCGACATCGACGGGATTACCGGCACGCCCGGGAAGTATTTCGCCGCCAGCTTTTCCACCGGCCCGAGGATCTTGGGATCGAGCGGCGGTGCCTTGGCGAGTGGCTTGTCGTCGCGGCGATAGGTGATGTCGACCTTAGGGTTGTCGATCACCTTGGTCAGCACGTCCTTGATCTCCGCCGGAGTGTGGCCGGGGAAGATGCGGCAATTGACGTTGGCTTCGACATGCTGGGGCAGCGCGTTCACCGCATGGCCGCCATCGATCATGGTCGCAACGCAGGTGGTTCGCAGCATGGAATGCAGCGCCTTGTCCTGATTGACGATTGTCATCGCCTCGGCGTCGTCGAGGTTCCTGGTCAGGGCGACCATCGCCTTGCCTTCCTCATCCGGGCGCAGCGCCCCGGCCTTGCTGAAAAACGCGCGGGTGGTGTCGTTGAACTCGGCAGGAAATTCGTAATGGCTTACCGCGTCGAGCGCGCGGGACATGTCGTAGATCGCGTTGTCCGGCACCGGTTGCGAGCTGTGGCCGCCGGGATTGGTCGTGGTCAGCGTGTAATCCTGATAGACTTTCTCGCCGACCTGGATCGACTGCACCATCAGGTGCCCCTTGCCATCGGTGCGCCCACCGCCGCCCTCGTTGAGCGCGAAGGCAGCATCGATCAGGTCGCGTTTGTGGCTGGCAAGATATTGCGCGCCGTTGAAGGCGGTGTCGGTTTCCTCGCCGCAGGTCAGCGCCATCTTCACCGTGCGCTTGGGATGGTATCCGGCCTTCGCAAAGCGCACCAGCGTGTCTGCCCACACCGCCGCCATGAACTTGTCGTCGGCGATCCCGCGCGCGTAGTAATAGCCGTTTTCCTCGACCAGCTTGTAGGGATCGCGCTCCCAGTCGGACCGCTTGGCCTCCACCACGTCGATATGGGCGAGCAGCAGCATGGCCTTTTCGGCCTTGTCGGTGCCCGGCCACACCGCGACGATCCCGCCTTCCTTGGGGTGGTCGGGCGTCGAGAACAGCGTGATCTCATCATCCTTGAACCCCGCAGCCTTCAGCCGCGTGGCGATCTGCTGCGCGGCGAGGGTGCAATCGCCGTTGGACACCTGCGTGTTGGTTTCGACCAACTGCTTGTAGAGATCGAAGAACTGTTGCTGATCGGGCCGCAGCGGTCCCATCGGCGTGATGGTCATCTGGGCAGCAACAGGTGCGGCCAGAAGTGATGCGGCCACTGCAGCCGCACTTATGCCATTGAAGAATTTCATTGAGCTCCCCCTCATTCGAGTCGAACCGGCAATTCAGCAGGTTTGATCGATCCGGGAAAGCAAAACCGTTAATCCGGTGTGCGTTCCTTGCCGCAGCGCGCGAAGCTCTGGTCGAATGCCTCCAGCTTTGTCGTTTGCCCTTTTTGAATAGCGAATTGTGCCGCTGTCGCATTGTCGGGGATCAGCGCCACACGCAATTGATCCGGCTGTGTGCCCGGCGTTGCGATGGCGTGCAATTGCCCCATCGAGAAATGTAGGTCGTCATCTTTCGCAACGACCGTGATCTCCCCGAAGTCGGCATTGCAATAGCGACCGGCATAGGCGCTCGCCGCTAGTGTCAATGTCGGCTTGCGCTTGGCACGTTTTCCGCGTTCCTCGGCCACGTGGCGTTGGTGCGCGGCATAGCGTTTGGCGAGATCGTCGAGCATGGCCGTGCTATGGCCGGCGGCGGCATCGGGGCCTTTGAGATACCAGTCGTAGGCATAGACTGCGGCGATATCGACGAGGAAGAAGCCCGCGCCGTCATCATTGGTCATCGCCGCCACCCCCAGCCGCTGCGACGGCATTACCGAGACATGCGCGCGCGCGCCCACGAATGCGCCGAAGGCATGGTAGAGCGGCACGCCGTCGTAGCCGCCCGAATACCAGCCAAGCCCGTAACCCGTCCGCTGGAACGGGCCGAAAGTGGCATCGAGCGAAGCCGCCGGTCGGCGGGCCTCGGCGGCGGCGCGCGCGAGTTCACCTGTGTCGGACATCTGCAACGCCAGCCAGCGGGCGAGATCGTTGGCGCTCGAATACATGCCCCCCGCCGACTGCATGGTCCGGTCATGCTTGATCAGATAGAGCGGCGTCATCCCGTCATAGGGCTGCGCAAAGACATGCTCCGCGCGTGCTCGCGCCAGCCCCTGCGTCGAGGTTTCGCGCATGGCGAGTGGCTGGAGAATCTCAGTATCGACGATGTCCTGCCACCGGCGCCCGAGCTTGCGCTCCACCAGCAACGTCGCAATGTTGTAGCCCAGATTGCTGTAACGATAGGTGCCCAGCGGGGCCTTGGGATTGGGCCGCGCTTCTCCCAGCAGGCGCCACAGCGTCGCTCGGTCGTATTGCCCGCTATAGGCGACGCGGAAACTCAGGCCGTCGTCGATGAGCCCATGGGTATGATCGAGCAGGTCGCGCAATGTCACCTTGTCCGCCTGCACGCCCGGTGCGAAATGGATATCGGGTGCCATCTGCGCCAGCGTCCAGTCGAGGTCGATCGTGCCGCGCTCGGCAAGCAGGGCCATAGCGGTGCCGACAAAAGCCTTGGTCGAGGAGGCAATGTAAAAACGTGCAGCGGGCGTTGCCGGTTCATGGCGGCTGCGGTCGGCCATTCCCAAGGCGTCGAGCACGACCGGCGTGCCATCATGGACCACGGCCACCGACAGCGCCGGGACGCTGGGAAAGCGCTTCATCGCCAGTTTGAGGAAACGCTGGAAATCGGCGGCGAATGCGTGGTCGCGAGCGGACATTTCCGGGCGATTGTGGTCAGGGTCGCCTGGTTGCGCAGCAATCGCGGGCGTCATCGGAAGGCATAGCGCGACCATGGCGCTGAGTGCGGGCAATAGGATGTTGATGCGCACGGCGTCCTCTCTGTTGTTATAATCGGGTGCTCATCTGTGCTAGTGTATTAATACACTATTCTCAACCTGACTGACGATAAAGTTCCAAGTGGGCATCGATCTGGGCAAAAGCGTGGGTTCAGGCCCGCTTTGCCTTTCCCTTTGGGGCAGCCAAACCTATATGGTGGGCATGGACGAGAACACCGAGAACGGCCCGAAGAAGGGCGAATATGGCGCAGATTCGATTAAAGTGCTCAAGGGCCTCGATGCGGTCCGCAAGCGGCCCGGCATGTATATCGGCGATACCGATGACGGATCGGGCCTGCATCACATGGTCTTCGAAGTATCGGACAACGCCATCGACGAGGCACTGGCGGGGCATTGCGACCTTGTCCTGATCGAATTGAACGCCGACGGTTCGGTGAGTGTCGAAGACAACGGCCGCGGCATCCCGGTCGACATGCACAAGGGCGAGGGCGTCTCGGCAGCCGAGGTCATCATGACCCAGCTCCATGCGGGCGGCAAGTTCGAGAACACCAGCGACGACAACGCCTACAAGGTGTCCGGCGGGCTCCATGGCGTTGGCGTGTCGGTGGTCAACGCGCTCAGTGAATGGCTGGAACTGACCATCTGGCGCGACGGCAAGGAGCACTGGATGCGCTTCGAGCATGGCGATTCGACCGGCCCGCTCAAGGTGGTTGGCGACGCTCCGCCGGTCGACAGCAATGGCGATGAGAACGGCCTCAAGAAGGGCACCCGCGTCACTTTCTCCGCCTCGACTGACACGTTCAAGAACGTCACCGAGTTCGATTTCGAGAAGCTGGAACACCGCTATCGCGAGCTGGCCTTCCTCAACTCGGGCGTGCGCATCTTCCTGCGCGACAACCGCCACGAGGAGCCTAAGGAGCACGACCTGTTCTACGAGGGCGGGATCGCCGCCTTCGTCAAATATCTCGACCGCAACAAGGCGGCGCTGATTCCCGAACCGATCTCGGTCAGCGCGGAAAAGGACGGGATCGGGATCGACGTCGCGCTCGAATGGAACGACAGCTATTACGAGAACGTCCTCACCTTCACCAACAACATCCCCCAGCGCGACGGCGGCACGCATCTGGCCGCCTTCCGCGCGGCGCTGACCCGCACGCTCAACAATTACGCCAGCGCCAGCGGGCTGATGAAGAAGGAAAAGGTCAGCCTGTCGGGTGAGGATATGCGCGAAGGCCTGACCGCGATCGTCTCGGTCAAACTGCCCGATCCCAAGTTCTCCTCGCAGACCAAGGACAAGCTGGTCAGTTCCGAAGTGCGCCAGCCGCTCGAAAGCCTGATGGGCGACAAGATGACCGAATGGCTGGAGGAAAACCCCGCCCACGCCAAGGCGATCATCCAGAAGGTGATCGACGCCGCCGCCGCGCGCGAAGCCGCCCGCCGCGCGCGCGAGATGAGCCGCAAGGGCGCGATGAGCATCGCCAGCCTGCCCGGCAAGCTCGCCGATTGCCAGGACCGCAATCCCGCCAATTGCGAGCTGTTCCTGGTCGAGGGCGATTCCGCAGGCGGTTCGGCCAAGCAGGGCCGCGACCGCAAGACGCAGGCGATCCTGCCATTGAAGGGCAAGATCCTCAACGTCGAGCGTGCGCGCTTTGACCGGATCATCAGTTCCAAGGAAGTCGGCACGCTGATCCAGGCGATGGGCACCGGGCTGCGCGACGAATTCAACCTCGACAAGCTGCGCTATCACAAGATCGTGATCATGACCGACGCCGACGTCGACGGCGCGCATATCCGCACGCTGCTGTTGACATTCTTCCACCGCCAGATGCCCGAGATCGTCAAGGCCGGGCACCTCTTCATCGCCCAGCCGCCGCTTTACAAGGTCGCGCGCGGGCGCAGCGAGGTCTATCTCAAGGACCAGGCCGCCTATGATCGCTATCTGATCCAGATGGGGCTCGAAGGCCGGGTGCTGGAAACGGCGGGCGGGGCGCGGGGCTCGGGCGAGCTCGAGGCGCTGGTCGAACACGGCCTCAGAATGCGCAATCTGATGGGCTTCGTGCCGCGCAAATACGATTCCTCGCTGATCGAGGCGCTGGCCTTGTCGGGTGCGCTCGACCCGGCGCTGACCGATCGCACTGCGGCTCTGGAACAGACGGCAGCCCATTTGCAGATGGGCGATCCCGAAGCGCGCTGGACCGCGGGCATCGGCGCGGATGGTGTGGTGCGGATCGCGCGGCTGTGGCGCGGCGTGACCGACGTGCACGAGATCGAGGCCAAGTTCCTCGAAAGCGCCGAAGCGCGCAAGCTCCACCGCGTGGCGAGCGAATTTGCCGATGTATATGCCAGCCCGGTGCGGCTGGTGCGCAGCGGCGCGGAGGAGCAGGTCGAAGCCGATGATGTCGAGGAGAACGACGAGGGCGCGGACGCGATCGCCCTGTCGGACGACGCGCTGACCCGCCCGACCCAGCTGCTCGACGCGGTGATGGCCGCCGGGCGCAAGGGCCAGAAGATTCAGCGCTACAAGGGGCTGGGCGAGATGAACGCCGAGCAATTGTGGGAAACCACGCTCGACCCGGACAATCGCGCGCTGCTGCAAGTCAAGGTCGAGGACGCCGACGTCACCGACGAGATCTTCGCCCGGCTGATGGGCGACGTGGTCGAACCGCGCCGCGAATTCATCCAGGACAACGCGCTGAACGTGGCCAATCTCGACGTTTGATCGGACTCTGGAAAATCTCGATGCGTTGTTTTTGGTCTCACTTATTTGTTCGAAAATACCGATCGCCAGATCTTCTGTTATCCTACGATGGCTGACGGAAGAGAGGCAGTGATGCAACAACTTCGGCAAGCTTCGATCGGCGCGAAACAGTTGCTAAGTGAGGTTGAGAGCCTGCAGGCATCCCCGCTCGCATCGACATAGGCGATTACTGGGTTGGTGCGGGTTTTCTGCAGACAAATTAAAGCGAACTTGAACGTAATTACCGGCAAAAAGTTGAAGCGACCTATCTGCTCTATGCTAGTCTGGATCGATTTCCTGCCGTAGATGTCGAATGAAGGTAGGAAGTGATGCCGAAAGCACAAATGGGACCAATTGTCGCTAACAGCACTAAGAAACGCGAACCATCTCACACGATAATCTCGCGCACACTGGGGATTGCTATCGTAACGGGAAAGTTCCAGCCAGGGACAGTTTTGCCAGGCGAAATCGAGATTGCTGAAAGCTATAGCGTTTCTCGCAGTGTGGTGCGGGAAGCTCTGCGAATGCTTTCGGCGCGCGGACTTATCGAGAGCAAACCCAAGATCGGTACACGCGTTCGTGCGCGCGAACTATGGAATCTGCTCGACCCGACCTTGCTGGAATGGATGTTCGAGGCAGCGCCGCCCCCTCACTTTGTCAGAAGCCTGTTCGAGCTGAGGCTGATTGTGGAACCCGCCGCTGCCGAACTTGCCGCTCGTAAGAAGACGGCTCGGCAATTGGCAAGCATGGGCCATGCGCTTGAGGAAATGGCGAAGCACACCCTGTCAAAACCTGAAGGCCAGTTGGCAGACCAGGAGTTTCATGCTGCCATTCTTGAAGCGACGGACAATGAAATGCTGGTGAGCCTGTCAGCGAGTATCGGTGCGGCGGTTCGCTGGACGACCTATTTCAAGTTTCGCAACAATAAGAAGCCGCATGATCCGATCGAAGAGCATAGGGCTTTGTTCGAGGCGATCGCCGACGGTGACGGTGAGCGCGCTCGTGCGGTTACTATCAAACTTATCGAGCAGGCCGAAAGCGACACGCAACGCGTACTCGAACAATAGAGGGCAATCGGAACCTCGCCCGTATCGCGGCAAGGAGATTGGCTGATCTAGGCTCAGGTCTCATTGCGGCAGCCAGAAGATGAAGTTTGCAGCGATGCAGATGGCGGACATGAAGGTGTGGGCGCAGCGGTTATAGCGGGTGTGAATGCGCCGCCAGTCCTTGAGCTTCCCGAACATGTTCTCGACCTTGTGACGCTGGCGAGAGAGGGTCGTATTGTGCTCGATGGGCACCTTGCGGTTAGTCTTTGATGGGATGCAGGGGGTGATGCCTCTCTGTTTCAGAGCGGCGCGGAACCAGTCGGCATCATAGCCCCGATCAGCGAGCAGTGCCTTGGCCCTGGGAACGCATCAATCATCAGCCGATCAGGCTTCCCGCCCTTGGCTGCCAACGCGGCGACGATGCGGTTGAACACGCCCAGGCGGCTCCAGCGAATGAACCGGTTGTAGATCGTCTTGTGCGGGCCACAGACATCAGCAGCGCCTCCTCAGCGCCACGATTGGAGCCGAAGGCGTGCAAAGCACAATCAACCGATCGTTTCCAACGCAAGCGATTTAATGGGTCCTGAGCCTAGTGACTGTCGCGCGGAATCCCGCGCGTTTGGGCGATCCGCTGATATTTTTCCGCCCCTTCAAGAATTGCACCGGTCGACATCTGGCCGACAACTTTGCGCTGCATTTCCTGCCATGGAGTCTGGCTTGCAGGAAAGGCATATCCACCACTTGCTTCGAGCTTTTCACGACGCTCGGCCAATTCGTCGCTGGAGATGAGAATGTCCGCGGTTCGCTTGCGCAGATCGATCCTGACCCGGTCTCCCGTTGCAAGCAGCGCAAGACCTCCCATTGCTGCAGCTTCCGGGCTGGCGTTCAGAATGGATGGACTGCCGCTTGTGCCCGACTGACGGCCGTCACCGACGCACGGTAAGGCTTGAATGCCTTCCTCAAGCAAATAAGCTGGTGGGCGCATATTCACGACTTCTGCTGACCCAGGATATCCGATCGGGCCGGCACCGCGGATGAAGAGGATAGTTTCTGGAGTTATATTGATGGATTTGTCATCAATTTTGGCGTGGTATTCCTCCGGCCCATCGAACACGACAGCCGGCCCTTCAAACGCTCCCGGATCATCCGGATTGGAAAGATAACGTTCACGAAACTCCTTCGAAATCACGCAGGTTTTCATGATGGCGGAATCGAAAAGATTGCCGGAGAGAACGATGAATCCCGCGTTTTCGAGAAGCGGATTCGAATAGGGACGGATGACACGCTCGTCCTCGATCTCGACAGCCGCACAGTTCTCGCCGATCGTCTTGCCATTTGCAGTTATCGCATTTTCATGGACGAGACCGTTTTCCATCAACTGCGCAACGACAGCGGGTACGCCCCCTGCGCGGTAATAATCCTCGCCCAGATATTCGCCAGCGGGCTGCAAATTGACCAGTAGGGGGATCTCGTGGCCGAGCCGCTCCCACTCTCCGATCGGCAGATCGACGCCGATATGGCGGGCAATCGCTGCCAGATGGATCGGGGCATTGGTTGACCCGCCAATTGCCGAATTCACGCGGATAGCGTTGTCGAATGCCTCTCGGGTGAGAATGTCCGAAGGCTTGAGGTCCTCTGCCACCATTTCCACGATACGCTTGCCGGTATGATAGGCGCATTCCTGCCGGTCGCGATGGGGGGCAGGGATGGCAGCCGATCCTGGCAGACTCATCCCAAGCGCCTCGGTCAGCGAATTCATCGTCGTCGCCGTGCCCATCGTATTGCAATAGCCTGTCGAAGGGGCCGAACTGGCAACGAGCTTGATAAATTCCTTGTAGTCGATTTCACCGGCCGCCAGCAGTTCGCGGGCTTTCCATACGATCGTACCCGATCCTGTACGCTGCCCCTTGAAGTGGCCATTAAGCATCGGGCCAACCGAAAGCGCGATCGCGGGAATGTTCACGGTTGCTGCCGCCATTAGTGCGGCGGGTGTGGTCTTGTCGCAGCCTATCGTGAGCACGACGCCGTCGAGCGGATAGCCGTAGAGGACTTCAACCAGCCCGAGATAAGACAGGTTGCGGTCCAGCGCTGCCGTTGGACGCTTGCCCGTTTCCTGGATCGGGTGGACCGGGAATTCGATAGCGATTCCGCCAGCCTCGCGAATGCCTTCGCGAACGCGTTCGGCCAGAACGATATGGTGCCGGTTGCAGGGGCTCAGGTCGCTTCCGGTCTGGGCAATACCGATGATCGGCTTACCGCTCTGCAACTCCTCCAGCGACAGGCCGAAGTTCATGTAGCGCTCAAGGTAGAGCGCCGTCATGTCGGCATTGTCGGGATTGTCGAACCAGGCGCGACTGCGCAGCTGGGTAGGGGAGGGCTTGTCGCTCATCGTGTTGTCTTTCAATCCCGCGTCGAGACGCGGTAAATGATCGTTCTGTGATAGGTTTGGCCCGGGTCGAGTTCGGCAGATCCGAATTCGGGCTGGTTCGGCGTGTCCGGAAACAATTGAGCCTCAAGGGCAACGGCATCGCCCATCCGATAGACGACGCCGCTCTTGCCCAGCAGGGTTCCGTCGAGAAAATTGCCTGAATAGAACTGCAGCCCCGGCGCGGTGGTCAGGACCTCCAGCACCCGACCGGAAGCGGCATGCTCCAGTCGCGCAGCCAGTTCGGGAGTGTCGGTGTGACCCTTGTCGAGCGCGAAATTGTGATCCCACCCATGAGCCAGCACGATCTGCTTGTCGCTTCCGTCGCGAACACCGTCATAGAGCATCCGCCCTTTGCGGAAATCGAAGACCGTGCCCTCCACACTTTGCAGCTTGCCGGTCGGGATCAGCTTCTCATTTATCGGAGTGTAACGGCTCGCCGGAATAGTAAGCTTCTCGTCATACGTTCCATAGGGCCAACCATTGCCACCCAGATTGAACAGGGCGTGGTTCGTCAAATTGATGATCGTCGGCTTGTCGGTTGTTGCCGAGTACTGGATTGTCAACGACCCGTGATCATCGAGCGTGTAGGTGACTGTGACGTCCAGATCGCCAGGATAGCCTTGATCGCCGTCTGGGCTGTGCAGGGACATCGTTGCACTGGCCGTGCCATCCGAATTTGTCTTGACCCCGGTAAGTGTCCAGTTCCGCTTATCGAACCCGATTTTGCCGCCATGGAGCGAATTGGTGCCATCGTTCTGGGTCAGCTGATATGTATGACCATTCAGCCTGAACGAACCATTCGCGATACGATTGGCATAGCGTCCAATTGTCTGACCCCAGTAATTGGGCGCATCGAGATAGGCTGAAACCTTGTCGTATCCGATTGTAATATCGGCAGTGTTGCCGTTTTTATCGGGCACGTTGAACGCCTGGATGGTCGCGCCAAGGGTAATGAGAACCACGCTTACTCCATCCTGGCCCGAGAGAGTGACTTCTTTGACGGGCTCGCCGTTGGGCATGGTGCCGAATTGCGCCGTGGTCGCAGTCGCCGCCTGAGCAGAGCCGGGCAGGGTGGCCAATGCTAGTCCGACGCAGCTCAAGAAAGCGCATTTGTGAGTATTTGTCATATCTCTCTCTTCCGGATTATCTTGAGCTTTTATCCGTTGACCAGTTCAGTGATTGACATATAGTCAGACATATAAAATTTTGGCAATGGCCAATTTTAAGGTCCGGATTTGGCCGGGCAATTGGGAGTCTATGGATATGACAGGCCCTTCGGTCACCTCAAATACTGCGTCGCAGATGTCACAAGTGGACGGCCAGAAATATGGGAAGGCGCTGGCCTTACTCGCCAGCCTGTTTTTCATGTGGGGCTTCATCACGGTCATCAACAACACGCTGCTGCCGCATCTGCGCAGTGTGTTCGACCTTAATTACTTCCAGACCACGATCATTGAGTCGGTATGGTTCATTGCCTATGGCGTGATGGGTATGCCGTCGGCATTTCTGATCGAGCGAACGGGATACAAAAAGGCGTTGATCATCGGCCTGGCGATCATGGCGCTGGGCGCGCTGGGGATGATCGGTGCTGCCGAGGCCATTTCCTACAGCATAACGCTGGTATCGCTATTTGTAATTGCGAGTGGCATTACCCTTCTGCAGGTCGCGGCAAACCCTTATGTTGCCGTGATTGGTCCGCCTGAGAGCTCTGAATCACGCTTAACGCTCGTTCAGGCCTTCAACTCCATGGGTACGTTCTTCGCGCCCTATTTTGGAGGTTATCTGATCCTCAGCCGGACCGTCGGAGGAACCTCTCTTGAGGGCACCCAGCTCACCATGGCGCAACGGATCGGCGATGCGCAGGCAACCGAGCTTCCGTACCTCCTTGTAGCAATCGTACTCGCCATCATCGCCTTCATTATCTGGCGCGCGCGCTTGCCTCAGCTGGGAGGGAGCACGCGTAAGGCAAACCGCGAGCAGCGCAAAAGCCTTTCGCTGTGGTCGCACCGCAATCTGGTGTTCGGCATTCCCGCGATCTTTATATACCTGATAGCCGAAATCGGCGTCGCAAATTTGTTTATCAGCTTCGTGATCTTGCCTCAGATAGCGGGAATCACTCCTGCAGAGGGTGCCAATTATCTTATTCTCCTATGGGGCGGGATGATGGTCGGGCGATTTGGCGGAAGCTTTCTCCTCCGACGTTACAACCCGGGACATGTTTTGGCTGCATTCGCTGTCTTTGCAACCGCAGTGATGATCGGTGCGGCGACCCTGCACGGACCTATTGCGATGTGGTGCCTGATCCTGGTCGGCCTGGGTCATTCGATCATGTTTCCGGCAATTTTTGCGCTGGGTATCAAGGGGCTTGGTCCTCTTACCGAAGAGGCCTCCGGCTTGCTCATAACTGCGATTGCAGGGGGCGCTCTCGTTGCGGTGCAGGGGTGGCTCGCCGATACTTATGGCCTTCAAAACAGTTTTTGGCTGACCGTCGCCTGCGAACTTTACGTGCTTTGGTACGCGTTGGTGGGATCGAAGCCAACGAATGCCCTTCCTGAGGAAAGTATGACAACAGAATCGGCGCAGGTCGGTTGATAATGCGCGTCAGCCGCAGGCAATGGCTGGCAGGTGCCCGCGCACTGGCTCTTGCTGGGCCGGCGCTGGCACGCCTGCCGGGAGCTGGCGGACCCAGAGCTGCATCCGCACCGCTCGACTAGGTCACTTTGCGGCCGTCGATTTTTGCCGATGCGATTCGCGCCAACCGCGAATATTTTGCCTCGCTCGAGCCCGAGAGGTTCCTGCATAACCTCTGTCTCTCAGCAGGGCTATTGGCCTCGAAGCCCGTTTATAGCGGTTGGGAGGCACTGGGAATCGCAGGCCATTCGCTGGGCCATTGGTTGAGCGTGATGGTAAGACGATCGATGGCAAGATCGTGTTCGAGGAAATCCGCGCTGGAAAAATCTGGTCGGGCGGGTTCGATCTCAACGGCGACTGGGTGCCGCTGTACACTTGGCACAAGATCCATGCCGGTCTGATCAATGCCCATAGGCTGGCGATCGAGCGCGCCCGCGCGCGGGGTGATATTGTAGCGGTTCACTTGCCGATGGCGCTTGCATCGCACGCGACGCCCGACGACGCTTCGCTGCGTGCCTTTACGCACGGACCTCTGGTACTTGCTGCAGACATGGGCCCGGCCGACGCCACCTTCGACGATATCGGACCTGCGCTGTTTGACGCAGCGCCACCTAAGCGCGCTGGCGGTGTGGGGAATGCGACGGCCTGCCAAGCGAAAAGCACGCTGGGAGAGGCTTTGCAGCTCAGCCCGTTCTTCCGCCAGTACGATCGGCGAACGGCGGTCTATTTCCCCAATTTCACGGCATCCGAATGGAATGCGCAGAAAGAATCCTATCTCAAGGCGCAGGACGTTCATCGGGACCTTGCTCGGCGCACGGTCGATGTGATGTTCCCTGGCGAAATGCAGCCGGAGCGCGACCACCAGTTCAAGGCCAGCAATGCGCCAACGGTTCAGCTCCATGGGCGCTCGGCACGCAAGCTGAAGGCCGGTGAGCATTTCGAAGTGACGATGGCGCGAAGGGCCGGGTCAGCGGTACTCCAGATTGTTCACTGGGGCTGGGACGCGGAGAGCAAGCTCGGCATTTCGGTGGATGGGAAGCTCGTGGCCCATGCGCAGCGGCAGAATCGACGGCAGGATAAATTCATCACCATCGACTACCCGTTGGCAGGTGGCCCTGCTTCTGGGGATGGCGAGGTCGTGGTACGCGTCGATGGCATCGAAGGCGATACCGACGTCTACGAAATTCGCATGATGGAAGCGCCTGCCGCCACTCCCACGATAGGAATTCGTCAGGCCGGCGCTCTCGCTGGCCCGATTTGAATGCCTGGAATATCCACTTTAAACGCAAATATACTCCCCGCCTCAGGCTGGTCCATTAGCTCTTCGTCGCTAAGTCCCGCACGGGCGGTTGTCGCATAGGCGGTCGTGCGGTCCACGCCGCCCAGCGCGATCTTGGTAACATTCGCGGCCGGCAATCGCACTTCTTGCAGGATTGAGCCGTCGGGGGAATATAATCGGGCGCGCCACCCGCCCCACAGGCCCACCCACACATTCCCGCGTGTGTCGACGATACAGCCATCCGGGTGGCCGTCGTTCGGGTCGATCTGTGCGAAAACCCGTGTGTCCTGCACATCCCCCAAAGCATCCAGGCTGGCGACATGGATGATGCCCGCAGCGGTATCAACGTAATAGAGTTTGCTGGCATCCAAGCTTAATGCCGGACCATTGGTGATGCATACTGGTGCGAGGCCAATATCCCTGACAGCGTTGCCATCCCATCTATAGAACCGCCCACTCCGGTCGGTTTCCAGATCGTCCATTGATCCAAACCAGATTGTACCGTCCGGAGCGACTGTAGCGTCGTTCAGCCGATTATGGGGTAATTCGGACTCTACCTCCGTAATAGAACGAAAGGTGCCTTCGTCGGGATCAAACCGAGCAAGGCCTTTCTGTAGGCCAGCGATAAGATGACCATCGCTTGCAGGAAGTACCCAGCCGATCTGAGAAGGGGCATTCCAGCTTTTAACCGACCCTGCGCAAGGATCGAAGCAATGCACGCGCTTTTGCTTGATGTCGGTAAACCAAAGGACATTGCGCAAGGTATCCCAGGCCGGTCCCTCGCCCAGCGTCATTGCGCCGTCCCAAATATTCCACACCTGCGTCACTGCAGTATCCTCCATGGGTTGCGAAACCGGGCTCGCATCCATATACACATATTATTGTCTGACTAATTATATGAGAGATTTCATGGAACAGGTCAATCCGAGAGTCTTTCGCGGCTATGCAGCGGCGACGGGTAAGCCGATCGAACCGGAGTTCAGCGTCAGCACGGTGCAAGATGTCGAGCAGGCCTGCAAGGCGGCTGCTGAGGCGTTTGACACATATCGCGAGCTCGGCTCCGAGAAGCGCGCCGAATTTCTCGAAGCGATCGCCGATGAGATTATGGCTTGCGGCGATGAATTGCTCGATCGCGCAGTTACCGAAAGCGGCCTTCCGCTTGCGCGCCTGACCGGTGAGCGCGGTCGGACTATGAATCAGCTGCGCCTGTTCGCAGATGTCGTGCGGGCCGATCGGTGGCGCGGCGTTCGTGTCGATCCTGCTCTGCCGGACCGTCAGCCATTGCCGCGCCCGGATCTGCGCCTGAGGAAAATTCCCGTCGGGCCGGTTGCGGTTTTCGGAGCATCCAATTTCCCGCTCGCGTTCTCGACAGCAGGCGGCGACACCGCTTCGGCGCTTGCCGCCGGTTGCCCGGTTGTCGTCAAGGGACACCCGGCTCATCCGGGCACCGACTCGATGGTGGCGGAAGCCATTCTGCGCGCCGCGAAGAAAACCGGTATGCCGGACGGTGTATTCGGTCACCTTCGCGGGCCGGGCAATGACCTCGGCGAAGCGCTGGTCAAGGACCCGCGGATCGACGCCGTCGGCTTCACCGGATCGCGCGGCGGCGGTCTGGCGCTGTGCCGCATCGCTTCGCAGCGGCCCGTGCCCATTCCGGTCTATGCGGAAATGTCGAGTGTGAACCCGGTCGTGCTTATGCCCGGTGCGCTTGCTGACCGGGGCGCCGCTCTGGGAACGGCTTTCGTCGGTTCGCTTACGCTCGGGTCCGGTCAGTTCTGCACGAATCCCGGCCTGGTTCTGGCGATCGAAGGGGCGGGGCTGGACGATTTCGTCTCCGCTGCAAGCGAGGCCCTGTCGGCGCATCAGCCGCAAACCATGCTTACGAACGGCATCCTTGAAGCTTATGATGCGGGTCGCAAGCGCCTGGCCGAGCAATCGGGAACGACACTGCTGGCGACGGGTGAGGCAGGCGATGGTGTAACCTGCTCGGCATCGCAGTTGTTCTCGGTATCGGGTCGCGACGTGATCGAAAATCCTGGCCTTGCCGAAGAAATCTTCGGAGCCAGCTCCCTGATCGTACGGTGTGCGGACCTCGGCGAGCTGAAATCCGTGTTGTCTGCATTGGAGGGCCAGTTGACCGCAACGCTTCACCTCGAAGAGGGCGATGTCCCCGCTGCGCGGGAACTGATGCCGATCCTCGAAGTCACCTGTGGACGTATTCTCGCGAATGGCTGGCCGACGGGCGTCGAGGTCTCTCATGCGATGGTCCATGGCGGGCCCTTCCCGGCAACTTCGGACGGTCGCACCACCTCGGTCGGAACGCTGGCGATCGAGCGCTTCCTACGGCCGGTCTGCTATCAGGATCTTCCCGAGGGCCTGCTGGCCCCGGAACTGCGCAACGGGAGCGATGTGCCCCGCCTGGTGGACGGCAAACCGGCTTGACCGAAACCACAACTCCGCTATTGTCTTACAAATAAGGAATGGGGAGTGAGTGGTGCCGGGCGATAATTATATCGCGATCGATTGGGGAACGACCAACCGTCGCATCTATCTGATGCGCGCGGACGGTCGGATTGCCCGCACCGCCAGAAGCGATCGCGGCGTTCTGGCGATGGCCGGTGCTGCCTATGTGGACGAAATCGCCGCCATTCGCGAAGAGTTCGGCGAGTTGCCGATCATCGCTGCGGGCATGGTCGGTTCGTCGAAGGGGTGGCGCGACGTTCCCTATTGCGATGCGCCGGTCGATCTCGGTGGACTTGCCGATGCGGTGGTGCCCTGCGGTGATAGGGTCTATCTGGTCCCCGGCGTTGCCCAGCGGCTTCCCGGTCATGCCAATGTGATGCGTGGCGAGGAAGTTCAGGCCCTTGGTGCGTGTTCGGCCGGTTTCGCTCCGGCGGATTCACTCTTTTGCCAGCCTGGTACGCATAGCAAATGGATATCCGTGACCGGCTGCAGAATCGACGACTTCACTACCGCAATGACCGGTGAGCTGTATGCGCTTCTCAGCCGCCAATCCGTTCTGTCCGAGATGATCGTGAACGAACCAGTTGCCGGGCAACCCTTCATGGATGGGCTGGCGCGTAGCCGTGCCGATTGCGATCTCGTTAGCGCCATATTCAATGTGCGCTCTGCATGTCTGCTGGGCCTGATGGAGCGCGAGGATTCGGCATCCTATCTCAGTGGCCTGCTGATCGGTGCCGACGTTGCCGCTCGCAAGGATATTGCCGGAAGTGAAGTGTTCCTGCTGGCATCCGGCCCTTTGGCGGAACTTTATGGCCTCGCGATCGAGGCGATGGGCGGGCGCCAGCAAACGATCGATTCGTCCGCCTCGTTTGCGGCGGGGATTCACGTCATTTGGGAGAATATGCGTTGATTGCAGAGCAATTCGAGGCGGCTTTTGCGGCCTGTCCGCTGGTTGCCATCCTACGCGGCTTGACCCCGGATGAAGCACCGGCAATCGGGATGGAGCTGGCCGATGCCGGTTTCACCCTGATCGAAGTGCCGCTCAATTCGCCCGAGCCGTTCGAATCGATCCGCATTCTCGCCGATTGCTTGCAAGGCAGAGCCATGGTCGGGGCGGGCACGGTTCTTGCCCCCGACGAGGTTGCGCAGCTTGCGGCCGCAAATGGGCAATTCGTCGTATCCCCGAACGTCAATCCCGCAGTGATCGAAGCAACTGTTTCTGCGGGCATGGCCAGCTTGCCCGGTTATTACACCGTCAGCGAAGCGTTTGCTGCGCTCGCAAGCGGGGCTAATGCGCTAAAGCTGTTCCCTGCCGATGGGGCCCCACCTGCCATGCTCAAGGCACAACGCGCGGTCCTTCCGCGCGATACCAGGATTCTGGCTGTTGGTGGCATTTCGGAAACGACGATGCAGCAATGGCGCAACGCCGGTGCCGATGGCTTCGGGCTCGGCTCCAATCTCTACAAATCCGGCAAGGACCCCACGCAAGTCGCGGCGGATGCAAAGGCGCTGGTCCGCGCAGTTAGGACACTTTCATGACCCACTCGAGTTTGATCCAGCTCAAGTCTGCCGACGGTCGGAGACGGCTGATTCTCAACGAACAGGGCAATACCTGGTTCTTATCCGGTCCGGGAACGACGCGTGAGTTGGCGGGCGAGGCGATAGCGGAAGGCAAAACCCTGCTGGAAACAGCACGCGAGTACCGCAGCGGGGAAGCTGCCGATCTTGTAGCGGAATTCGAAGCGGGGACCTTGCTGCCCGCTATCGATCATGACGATTCGGCGCATTTGCTGATGACCGGAACCGGACTTACCCATCTCGGCTCCGCCGAGGGGCGGGACAAGATGCACCGGGAAATGTCTGTATCCGATGCGCAGACCGATTCTATGAAGATGTTCCTCGAAGGTGTCGAAGGCGGTAAGCCCGCGCCGGGCGAAACGGGTCAGCAGCCCGAATGGTTCTACAAGGGCGACGGACAATCTCTGGTCGGGCCGACGGACGACCTCGCGTCACCTGAATTCGCACTCGATGGTAGCGAAGAACCCGAACTGGCCGGCGTCTACCTGATCGGACCGGATGGCACGGCCTTCAGGCTCGGCGTCGCGCTGGCCAATGAGTTCAGCGATCACATCACGGAAAGGCACAATTACCTTTGGCTGGCCCATTCCAAATTGCGTCAGGCGGCGCTGGGTGCCGAGTTACTGCTGGGCGATGTACCCGCAGACATTCGAGGCACGAGCCGTATCCTGCGCGATGGCGAATGTATTTGGGAAAAGCCGTTCCTGACCGGTGAAGACAACATGTCGCACAGCCTCGCCAACCTCGAGGGGCACCACTTCAAATACGCAGGTTTTCGCCGACCCGGCGACGTGCATGTGCATTTCTTTGGCACCGCTACCCTGTCCTTTTCTGACGGTATCAAGGTGCAGGAAGGCGATCAGTTCGAGATATCGGCCAAGCCCTTCTGTTTGCCGGTACGCAATCGGCATGTGCGGATGAAGCCCGCCGCCCTGAAAGTCGTAAAAATATGACAACTCCGATCAAACTGGCGATCATCGGTCTGGGCAAGATCGCTCACGATCAGCACCTCCCCGCTGTCGCCAAGAGCAAGAGCTTCGAACTGGTCGCGACAGTCGATCGCGCTGGCGAGGGTGATCACGACGTTCCATTTTTCCACTCGATAGCTGATTTCGCGGCGAGCGGCATCAAGGCGGAGGCTGTTGCGATTTGTACGCCACCGCAGGTGCGCCATGACATTGCTCAGGAGGCGCTCGACCGCGGCTGGCATGTGCTCCTTGAAAAACCTCCTGGTGCGACGCTCGCAGAAGTGGTTGCCTTGCGCGAATCTGCGGCCGAAAAGAAGTTGACCTTGTTCACTGCGTGGCATTCGCAGTTCGCGCCCGGCGTAGAACCGGCTGCAGAATGGCTGACGGACAAAGTGATCAATCGCGCGCGGATCGTGTGGCGCGAGGACGTACGCGTTTGGCATCCGGGGCAAGCGTGGATCTGGAAACCGGGCGGCTTCGGGGTGTTCGATCCTGGCATCAACGCACTGTCGATCATCACCAGTATCCTCCCGCGTCCGCTGTTCGTCGAAACGTCCGCGCTCCAATTTCCCGCCAATCTCGGCGCTCCGATCGCAGCCCAACTGACCTTGCGTGATCGGCGGGATGTGACAATCGATATGGACCTCGATTTTCGCCAGGAAGGTCCGCAGCATTGGGATATCTTCGTGGAAACGGATGAGGGCGAAATGCGGCTATCCAAGGGCGGTGCAGAACTGTTCATCGGAGGCGAACAGGTTCGTGCCGAGACTGAGGATCTGGCGGGCGAATATCCCGCGATCTATCGCCGGTTTGCAGCGCTCATCCGTGCCGGAATCTCCGATGTCGACGTAAGCCCGCTGCGACTCGTTGCCGATGCCTTCCTGTGCGGCGAACTCAGCGCGGTCGAAGAGTTCTACGAATGATCATCGATGATCACCATCATGGCGCTTCCAATTAAGGATTATGCAATGAGGCAATTCATTTGTACTCTGCGCTCGCCTGCACAATTACCGGAGCGATGATAGCAATTCCTGTCGAGGCGGATACTGCGGGAACTCCGGCACACTCTACGCTATACTTTGATCAGCCAGGTCCAGTCTATCATAAAGAAATATTTTCCCAATTTGCGGAGCATATAGGTCACGCGATTTATGGATACCTTTGGGTAGGGAAAATAGTAAAATCCCTTGTCGGCGTGGACAAATTCCGATGTGGAGATTGTAGAGTTTCGACGTCCACGATGTATGCTCCTGCGCATGGTGAGTTCTGAGCACATCGGTCGGAGGTTTTGGCGCTGATTTATAACGCCTCCCAGCACTGCTACTCTCTGGAAGCGGGCAGCGGCCATTACAGAATCGATAGCACCACAGTTTGCGCCCATGTCTCGGCAGCGAGCGGAAAAGGGGGACTCATCGACCCGCTCTTGGCCGCTCGCGGGGGCGGGTTCACCAGTAAGCTTCGCTGCCTGGCTGATGCCCTCGCACGACCGCTCGTTTTCCCCCTGACAGTCGGTGAAGCGGCGGACTGTAGGGCGCATGACACCCTGATCAATTTTCCCGATTGGGCACCCGACGCCCTGCTTGCGGACAAAGGCTACGACGCCGATGCCACCCGTGCCGATCTTGCCGAGCGGAAGATCGCCGCCGTCATTCCCGACAGGTCAAACCGCCGCGTGAAGATCGAACATGGCCGGGCGCTCTGTAAGCAACGAAACCGCATCGAGCGCATGTTCGACCACCTTAAGATTTATCGCGTCATCGCCACCCGCTACGACCAGCTTGCAAACAGCTTCCTCGGCATGGTCCACCTTGCCACCGCCAGATACTGGCTCCAATTTGTCCACGCCGCCTAGGGTCTATTGAAAATTATCGTTAGCAAACGAGGCCCATTTGACGAGGGCCCATGCCAACTCTGTTTTCCTACCAAAGCATTGAATTTTAGCTTTATTATCGAAACACAGGGAATGGGAAGCGGCTGGTTGTGCAATGAAAGAAAATCAGCGACGGTTTGAAATTACGTGGGTTTACTCCCTTCTACTGGTACGATTACAAACCGAACACCCAGATCTTCTATTGCCTTTACAATCTCTTCGTCGACATAATTGTCGGTTACGATGACATCCACTTCATCCAGTCCACACACAACGGCTCCTGATGATCGCCGAAATTTTGAGCTATCTACTAGTAGGACGACCTCGTCTGCACGGTCGATCAAGCGTCTTTCTGCCGCCACGAGAATAACATCGGCCTGCATCACGCCTTGTTTGCCGACCGCAGCAGCGCCCAAGAACAACTTCGGGGCATGAAAGTGCGGCATGCTCTCCTCGCCAGCCGGTGCGAGTATGATATTTTGTTCGCGGAAGATCGAACCTGACGGTACGAGCAGGCGCGTATTCTCCTGTGGTAGCAAAGCGTTGACGATGTGCAGGGAATTGGTGAGCACCTGTAGCCCCAGCGGATCAAGGTGGGGACACATTTGGAGAGTCGTCGTCCCTCCATCGATCATAATACCTTCGCTTGGCGCGCACAGGCTGGCAGCGGCTTTGCCAATAGCCTGCTTTGCTGCGAGGTTTTGGGTAATCGATTTAGAAAACGGTGTGCCAGAAAGAGTAGGTTCGCTCTCGTTTCCGGGGTGGTCTGCCAGTTTGGCGCCACCATGTACGCGAAGCAACTGGCCCGCTTCTTCCAATCGCGAAAGATCGCGACGGATCGTGGCAGCGGACGCTTCGAGAGTAGCCTCAAGCTCGCGATAACTGATGAAGCCCGAGCGCGAGAGTTCGCTCAATATCAGCCGTTCACGTTCCGTGGCATGCATAGAGGCGTTCCCCTGTTATTAACCGCGCTCCGCTTCGAGCTGCTCGAGCGACTTGCCTTCATTACGCGGGGCCCAGGTCACGCCGATAATCCCGCTGATGATCAGGAACCCGGTAAGGATCCACGCAAGAGTGGTAAAGCCTGTTGCGGTTAGCAGCGGAACGAAGAAGCTGAAAATCCCGAGCCCGATCCTGACAATGGCAAAGGCAAGACCTTGTGCTGTGCTGCGCAGGAGGGTCGGGAACATCTCTGCGCTCCAGAGCTGGAAGAAACTCTGTGCGCCAAAGCCTCCGCCGAATTGAAGCAGGAAGACGTAGAGAAGTGCAATTGGAATGCTGAGATGAAACAGTCCGAGTAGAGACATGCCGATGACTTGAATGACTGCTGAGATCGCAAACAAAGTACGTTGGTTCACACGATCGGCCAGCCGCATGAAAACGAAGTAGATGGACGCCATACCAACGGCGAAACTTGTCGCCTGAATGGCAACGCTTTCAGCCTGCGATGCCGCACCCATCGTCCGCAAGATATAAGGGAAAAAGAAGCCGTTCGTGCCTGCCCACAAGTTCCAGAAGCCATACATTCCCACAAGGCCTAGAAGGGATGTCAGATATTTAGGCTTGAACAGCTCGGAGAGCGGAGGACGAGCGATTTTTGCCTCCTGGGCTTCGGTCCAGCGCTTCGATTCCTTCATTTTCCGGCGGAGCAGGGTCAAGCCGAGCGCGATGACCATGAGGTGAGCAAAGACAATCCTCGCTCCCAGCAAGCCCAGATCAGTCAGTGCCAAACTGAGCAAGAGAACCACCACGGGGCCTAGGTACCAAAGGACCTGCGCCATCCCGCTGTGCCGGGCGCGCTCCCCATCGGGCGCTTGCTCTGCGATAAGAGACCAACTTGCGGGTATATCCGCACCGACCGCGAGGCCGACGATGACAAAACCGACTACGATCATCCATGGCGCACTTGCAAAGACCAGGAACGCCATTCCGAAGGCGTAAAACAGCATATCCCACTGGTAGATCTTCTTGCGTCCGATCTTGTCGCACAGCCAGCCTCCCACCAACGCGCCAATTCCCGCAGAAATTGCGTTGGCCGAAAATGCACCGAGCAATCCGATAAAGCTGTCGGATAGGTGATAGAGGTCCTTCCAGAGTGCGAGCGCGACCGAACTCGATACAATCGATCCGGCGTCGATATAGTTGGCAAGCCCGGCGAGAATTGTGTTGCGCCAATGCTCAGGAGTGCTTTCACTGGGTTTTCGCGGGGCGATTGCCATTCGGAATCAATCCTCTGCTATAATGGTTTTATCGATTTCACTTATTTTGGTGCATCCGGTCAGGGCCATCGCAATGCGCATCTCGGCAGCGATCAGGCGCAGGACATGCTCGATGCCTTCCTGTCCCGCCGCACTGAGCGCATAGACCCAGGCACGGCCGAGCAAGACGCCGTGAGCGCCAAGTGCAAGCATCCGCACAACGTCCAGTCCGGAGCGGATCCCGCCATCGGCAAGCACGGTCATGCGATCACCGACGGCTTCGGCAATTGCAGGAAGTGAGCGTGCGGTGGACAGAACGCCATCCAGCTGACGTCCGCCATGGTTGGACACGACAACGCCGTCCGCGCCTAGCTCAGCCGCTTCCCGCGCGTCGTCGGGATCGAGCAAGCCCTTCACGATCAGCGGTCCAGACCACTCTGAACGGATGAAGTCGAGGTCCTTCCACGAGATGGATGGATCGAAATTGTCGCGCATCCAGGCGAAGAAATCTTCGATCCCGGTATTGCCCTGGAGCACCGGGGCAACATTGCCGAGCTCATGCGGGCGACCCATTACGCCGACATCCCAAGCCCAGCCTGGCTTCATCGCACCCTGTATTGTGCGGCGCAGCGCGCCCTTCAAACCGGGAGCTCCGGCAAGGCCGGAATGGTAGTCGCGATAGCGGCTTCCGGGTACCGGCATATCGACAGTGAAGACAAGTGCGGAGCATCCCGCATGCTTTGCCCGAGCCATCAGGTCGCGCATGAAGCCGCGATCCCTAATGACGTAAAGCTGGAACCAGAAGGGTTTGTTTGCCGCGGCAGCAACCTCTTCGATAGGACATGCGCCTACGGTCGAGAGGGAGAAGGGTATGCCTGCATTTTCGGCAGCACGCACCGCTTGGCACTCTCCACGCCGAGCGTTGAGCCCGGCAAGGCCGATCGGTGCAAGAGCGACGGGCAGGTCGAACCTCTGCCCGAACAATTCGGTCGACAGGTCGAGCTGCGACACGTCGCGAAGGACGCGCTGGCGTAGCGCAATCCGTTCAAGGTCCGCGACGTTGCGGCGTAGCGTCACCTCCGCGTAAGAGCCGCCGTCGATATACTCGAACAGGAAGTGCGGTAACCGTCTCCGGGCGAGCTCGCGATAGTCTATAGCCGATGCGGCGATCATGCGAACACCTCGATCTCGTCGCGCCATTCCTTGCGATATCCTGCAAGATCGCCTTCCAACGGTTCGACACGCCGTAATTCTCCTGCGGCGCTCAGGTCAGGATCAATCAGGCGAAGGGCACCGAGCCCGACATCATTATGCGCGTTCGCCACGAATACCTTGGTATTGGGGCGCAGCGCGGCCAGTGCGCGCACGAACACCTCGGCCTCCGCGAACCTGCCTTCGACCAGCAGGTGCTCACGCGATCCGATAAGGTCAAGCGAAGTGTCGGCAACGAGCGCTGCGTAGATGCAAGCGGTGGCACGGCGCGCATACCAGTCCTCGGGCCAGTTGATCCGACGACGCTGCATATTTGGATAGGGACCGGTGCCACTGGCGAGGCTGGGAAGCACCATCGCGCGTTGCTCCAAAATACCTGGCACGGCAGCCATCAGTGCCGGTTGATCGGGCTTGATGTCCACGCGCCGCGTATCGAGTTCAATCAGGCTTTCGATCTCGCGACCACCCATGAACCGAGCGGAGGGTATGGCGCGACTTTCCACATCTACATTGACGAGACAATCGCGCGCTTCGGAAAGCCGCCCGATTGGTATCGGTTCTGCTGGTAACCGCATCGACACAAACCATGTGCCGGTCGAGAGAACCGTTGCTTCATTGTTGGCGATCTCGGGAAATCCGCGCGCGGCCAGAAGGGCTGCGTTGGAATCGTGCAGGCCGGCCAGCACAGGCGTCTCTGCTGATAGCCCAGTCGAGATTGCTATTTCGCTACGCAGGCGACCGATAATGTCGCCAGCTCCGGCGAGAGGCGCAAAGCGATTGGACCAATTCAGGCGGTTCGCCAGGCTCGAGAAATGGCCTGCTTGCGGAGCCCACAAATCACTGTGGCAACCAAGGCTGGTAACTTCGCTCCTAGCGGTCCCGGAAAGGAACCATGCCCAGTATTGCGCCCACGGGACGAGGGTGGTCTTTGCCAGTATGTCGGGATGGCGCAGTTGCATCCAGTAAAGCTGCGCCCCCATATTCAACCCGCCGGGTAAGGACGGTGAGCCTGTTTCTGCGAAACCGGCTCTTTCGTTATGATACGCCGACAGGACATCTTCGGGCAGGTCCTGTTCGTAGTCGAGTGGAGGCAGGGCCGGTCCGCTCGCGTCCAAGGCTACAACGCCAGCGCCATGCGCCACTGGCACGATTGCGCGAATATCTTCTCCGCGATAGTTCGACAGTGCCCCTAGGAGCCAATTGGCGATGCCATCGAGGTCGAGCCGGGAGAGGCCATCAACGGTTGGTTGGTCGTTGGGGCGGACTTGTCGATCCAGCATACGACCGTCGGCAGACCAGAGGCTGACCTTCGACAGCGTCTTGCCAATATCAACCACGATTGCGTGCTGATGACTCAGTGCTCCCTCCTTCCACTTGCTCGTTTATGATCAAATAGTATCGAAAATGATTGAATGCGCAAGTGAGAATCGCTAAGAACGATCATTATGAACATACAGAAACCCATTCGGCCCAATGCGACCGAGTTCGCCATCCCTGTCAATCGTTGGGACGATTCCGAAGCGACCGGCAAGAGCGAGGCCGAGCTGTTGCTCTATCGCTCGAACCTGCTGGGGTCGGATCTGACCATTACGAATTTTGGCGGTGGCAATACTTCTGCAAAGGTCGAGGAAATCGATCCGCTCTCTGGCGATCCGGTTGAGGTCCTGTGGGTGAAGGGATCAGGCGGCGACATCGGTTCGATGGGACTCGATGGTTTTGCAACGCTGTATCAGGACAAATTGCTTCGTCTCGAGAATCACTATGAAGGCGAGCAGGATGACGACAAGATGGTCGGCTTTCTGCCTCACTGCACCTTCAATCTCAATGCGCGGGCCGCCTCGATCGACACGCCGCTCCATTCGCTGCTGCCATTCAAGCACATCGACCATGTCCACCCCGACGCGATCATCGCTCTTGCGGCATCGTCCGGTGGAGAGGAAGCGACAAGGGATATCTGGGGTGGAAAGATCGGATGGCTGCCGTGGAAGCGACCCGGATTTACGCTGGGTGTGCAGATCCGCGATTATGTGAGGGCGCATCCTGAAGTGCAGGGTGTTATGCTGGCCGGACATGGGATCATTTGCTGGGCCGACAGTGCCAAGGCTTGTTACGATCACACGGTTAAGCTGATCGCAGATGCGGCGGATTACCTAAACGACAAGATGGCAGGCGGACCGGCTTTTGGTGGACAGAAAGTGCCGGCGGCCGAAAATCGCGCGGCCATTGCAGCCGATCTCATGCCCCGCCTGCGAGGCCTGATGACGGGTGAGCGTCGCAAGATTGGGCATTTCTCTGACGATGCCGAGGCTTTGGAGTTCGTCGGCAGCTACGATTTCGAACGTCTGGCTGGTCTCGGCACTTCATGTCCTGACCACTTTCTAAGGACAAAGATCGCGCCACTCACGCTCGACCCGGCGAGATTGGAAGACGATGCCTATCTCGCTCAGCAGCTTGCCGATTATCGCGCTATGTATGCGGCCTATTACCAACGTTGCAAGCGATCGAATAGTCCAGCCATTCGAGATGCCAATCCGGTCGTCGTGCTGGTTCCCGGAGTTGGGCGGATCACCTTTGCAAAGGACAAGGCTACTGCGCGGATCGCAGGAGAATTTTATGGCAACGCAATCAACGTGATGCGTGGTGCCGAAGCGATCGGCGATTATATTGCGCTCGACGAGCAAGAGGCCTTCGATATCGAATACTGGCTGCTCGAAGAAGCCAAACTCCAACGGATGCCCGCGCCCAAGCCGATGGTCGGAAAAATCGCCCTGGTTACAGGCGGGGCAGGTGGTATCGGCGCGGCCAGTGCAGCACGCCTGATGGCCGATGGCGCATGCGTTATGCTTGCTGACCGTGATGCTGCCGCGGTCGAGGAAGTGCGTGAAGGCTTTGCGAAGCAATTCGGCAAGGATGTCATCCGTTCGGTAGTGTGCGACGTCACCGATGAAGGTCAGGTCGCTTGCGCGTTCGATGCTTGCGCGCGTGAATTCGGCGGTCTTGATATTCTTGTGGCCAACGCCGGAATTGCGTCCTCGGCGCCGATCGAGGAAACGACGATCGAATTATGGGACCGCAATTACGATGTGCTTGCACAGGGGTATTTTCTGACAGCGCGCTCGGCATGGCCGTTGCTCAAGCGGATGAAGGAGCAAGGCGGCGCCAGCGTAGTGTTCATTGGATCGAAGAATGCCGTGGCTGCTGCGACTAATGCGTCGGCCTATGCTTCTGCCAAGGCAGCGGCGAACCACCTTGCGCGTTGCCTGGCGCTGGAAGGCGCACCGGAAGGAATTCGGGTCAATACTGTGAATCCAGATGCCGTAATCAAGGGAAGCCGGATCTGGGACGGAGACTGGCGCAAGGAACGCGCTGGAGCATATGGCATCGACTCAGGCGACGAACTGGAAGCGCATTATCGCAACCGTTCGATGCTCAAGCGCGACGTCTTGCCAGAAGATATCGCCGAAGCGGTGTTCTTTCTCGCTAGCGAGGCGTCGGCCAAATCGACCGGTAATATGATCAATGTCGATGCTGGTAATGCCCAGGCGTTCACGCGTTGAACTGGGGCGGAGAGGACAGAACATGACACTTCCGATTTCGGAGGAATTGATCGCAGAGCAAAACGCGGTTGCGATCGAGGCGCTCGGCGAGGATTACGATTCTCTCAAACGCCGGTTGGCGCGCGGCGGTATTGATGCCGATGCCGTGAAGGAGCGGGTCAAGAACTTCTCGGTCGCTGTACCAAGCTGGGGTGCTGGCCGGGGCGGCACCCGCTTCGCCAAGTTCCCACTGGCTGGCGAGCCGACCAACATCCACGAAAAGCTCGAGGATTGCGCGGTCATCAACCAGCTTGGTCGATCAACCCCGCGCGTTTCACCGCATTTCCCGTGGGATTGGGTGGACGATTTCAGCGCCTTGCGAGAAGAGGCGGAAAGCCTCGGACTCGGCTTCGATGCGGTTAATTCAAATACGTTTCAGGACCAGCCGGGGCAGGCACACAGCTATGCGACCGGATCGCTGTCTTCGACGCGCCTGGAAGTGCGTCAGCAAGCCATTGAGCATAACATCGCCTGCATCGAGGCGGGGCAACAGCTCGGATCCCGTGCTCTGACCGTGTGGGTCGGCGATGGCACCAATTTTCCAGGCCAGCAGGATCTGGCGCGTAGTCTCGACCGTTATCTTGAAGCGACCGCGCAGATCTACGCAACGTTGCCCGACGACTGGCGGATGCTGCTGGAGCACAAGATGTTCGAGCCAGCATTCTATTCCAGCGTGATCTCGGACTGGGGTAGTTCGATCCTTGCGGCACAGGAGTTGGGTGAGAAGTGCAAATGCTTGGTCGACCTCGGCCATCATGCGCCGAATGTGAACATTGAGCAGATAGTCGCCCGGCTAAACCGTTTCGGAAAGCTCGGCGGGTTTCATTTCAACGATAGCAAGTATGGTGATGACGACCTCGATACAGGGTCAATCGATCCGCACCAACTCTTCTTGGTGTTCAACGAACTTGTCGAGGCAGAGGCTCATTCCAAGGATGGGTTCAATCCAGCCTACATGATCGACCAGTCGCACAACGTGACCGATCCGATCGAAAGTATGCTGTCTTCCGCAGATGCGATTACCGGGGCCTATGCCAAGGCACTCATCGTTGACCGCCCGACGCTGCACTCTGCACAGAACGACAACGACGTAATGATGGCTTTCCGCACTCTGCGATGTGCCTACAACGCCGATGTAGCGCCGATGCTGGCAATGGCACGGCTGGAACTGGGCGGGGCAATTGACCCGATCGGAGTGTACCGCGCCAGTCAATGGCGCGCGCGTAAGTCTCAGGAACGCAAGGCAGTAGGGCTCGGTGCAGGTATCGTCTGATCGGGAAGTATCGGTGCTCGGGAACTAGGATAATGGGAGGCAGCAGGATTATGACAAACCGGGCCAGTTCAGCCGCGAGGCGCATATGAGCGGCAAAATGGGAACTTCATCGCGCCGGGGGTTCATGGCTTCGAGCGGCCTTGCGCTGGGAGCAATGTCGATTTCGCTAACCGACAAAGCCTCAGCGGCCGCAAAGCCGTGTGACCCGGTGGCGCCCTATCGCACGCCTTACAAATACGGAAAGCTGGTATTGGGTCCCTCGGGCGTTGCTGGAAGTTTCGACGAAAAGTCAGTCGACTGTCCGTTCGTCTTTTATCACGATGACAAGTTTCACCTGATGTATGTCGGCTTCGACGGCACCGGCTATCAGACCGGCCTGGCGGTCAGTGACAACCTTGTCGACTGGAAACGCTCGCACCTCATCCTGCCGCGTGACCCCGACAGCAAATACACCCGTTATAACATCGCATCGGCCTCCATATTGCGCGAGAACGCGCTGGAATCACCGGGGAGGCTGATGAAAGTCGATGGGCGCTATGTCTGCGCGTGGCACGCCTATCCCAAACCTGGTTATGAGGAAGGCGCTGCGGTCATCGGCCTCGCATTCAGCGACGACCTGCTTCACTGGGACCGGGGCAACCCAATCCTGTTTCCCCAGGACGGGGCCGACTGGGAAAAGGGTGGCCTCTACAAGCCCTATCTCGTGAAGATCGGCGACTGGTTCTATATATATTACAACGCCAAGACTGCGGAAAAGAACTGGCACGAGCAGACGGGCATCGCGATGTCCAAGGATCTCAAGAGCTGGGCTCGGTTCCCTGGCAATCCGATTATTCGCAATGGTGGGCCCGATGCACCGGACGCGCGCTTCGCCAGCGACCCTTTCGTGGTCCGTCACGGCGATCAGTGGGCGCTGTATTATTTCGGTCTCGCCAACGACGGTAAGGCACGCGATTTGCTGGCCCTTGGTGACGATCCGATCAACTTCCGCAAAGTCAAGGAGGTGATGATAGACGTGGGGGCCAAGGGAACGGTCGACGACGATTACGCTCACAAGCCTGCCTTGGTCTATGACCGGGGCGACCTTTACCATTTCTATTGTGCCGTCAGCGGACCTTATCCCAACGACATACGCGGAATTTCGGTGGCTCGTTCGCGCCCATGGACACGCTAATCGCGCTGTAAGTGATCCTGATCCGAGAGGTAAAAGGGCCGGGCACCTTATGGTTGGCTCGGCCCTTCCAACATTGGTCAGTCTTTATAGGGAAGCGACAAGACTGCGACCGAGTGGGCAGGCACCGCACCGTCCTGCAATGCCCCGGTTAACAAGCGTGCACCACTGGGGACCGGCAGCTTGTGCGGCGCGTTGCCATGATTGATCGCGATTAATACCGATTTGCCTTCGCCAGCGCGCAGACCGATCTCCAGGTCGGGATCGGTATTGGGTAAGAAGGCTTTGATGTCGGCGTCGGCAAGCAGCTTGCTTGCGATCTTCGTCAGCACGTCATCATCGAACCACGCACCGATATAGGTGATGCTACCCTTGCCAATCTGGCGTGTGACCATCGCTGCCTTCCCGTCCAGCCATCCACCTGGATCGGAGTAACGTGCCAGTATTTGCACATTCTTCGCCTCGGGTCGCAACCATTCGGCCCAGATTGATGCCTTCCCTTTGCCAAAGTCTCCAGTGACGTTGACTGGTTTGTCGAGCGCATAGAATTGTTCCACCTGCGCACCCAGCAGCGATCGCAGAGGGCCGGGCTGCCGCTCTGGCCAAAGCGCGTCATGGCCGTCTTTCATTCCCGATCGTGGGCCGAGGACGAGGTGGCCGCCAGCGCGTACATATGCTGTGAGGTGATCCGCTTCGGATTGCGTTATGACATTTAGTGCCGGTGCCACGATCAGTGGGTAAGCCGACAGGTCGGCAGACGGAGGCAACACCGCAACGCCCTGCGATTGCATGCGGAAAGGGCGATAAAAATCGATGAATTCGTTGATAGGGTCGAAATTCTTATTGAGGCGTTGGAGGTCGATCGCCCAGCGGCTGTCATAGGAAAACAGGAATCCGACTTTGGCCTGTGGCTGGGTTCCCGCCAGCGCATTTTGCGCCGAATGAATCTGTTGACCCAGCTTTGCAATTTCGGTGAAAATCGGATTGGGCTCGCCGTCCTGCCCCACAACCGTCCCATAATAGGTTTCCTGCCCGTTGCGGGCGGGACGGAATTCCCAGTAGAGGATCGCATCGGCACCGTGCTCGATCGCTTGCCAGCCCATCTCGATCGTCTGGCCAGGCCGCAAAGCCCGATTGACTGAAACCCAGTCAATCCGTCCGGCCTGGGTTTCCATGACCCAGAAATTACGTTGTTTGTAGCCCCGCACAAGATCGTGGTTGGCTGCGTTCGATGTCCATTCCGGCGGATCGGTCTGGATGTAATCGTCCCAAGCGGCGATATCGAGTCCGCGATGCAATTTGAAATGGTCGTAGCCGCCGTTCCAGAACATGGTGTTGGTGGTGACGAATTGTCGCGGATCGGCATGCGCACGGATCGCATCCGCCTGATTCATGACGTAGCTCGTCCAGGTGGCGGTTGTGAAATGCTTGAAGTCGAGCAACAGACCAGGATTTTGCTGCCCGGTCGCGTGGAGCGGCACCTGATCGAAATCGTTGTAATACTGGCTCCAGTATTGTGTCGCCCAACGCTTGTTCAGATTGTCGATCGTGCCATAGCGAGCCCTCAAGAACTCGTGCCAGAGCTTGACCGCCGCCGGACCGAAGGAGGGCGGACCAACCTCATTGTCGATCTGCCAGCCGACCACGGTCGGGTTTTGGCCGTAGCGTTCGGCAAGGCGGGTTGCGATATCGCGGGCGAATTGTCTGTAGCGTGGGCTTGCAAAGGAGAAATGGCGGCGATTGCCATGAGTGGCCTTAGCCCCGTCCTCGTCGACGCGCAGGATATCGGGATATTTCTGGGTCATCCACGCCGGCGGTGAGGCGGTGGGCGTCCCTATTACCACCATCATACCATGCCGCGCCGCGGCTGAGATTGCGCGATCGAGCCACGCGAAGTGGAATTCCCCCTCGCGCGGTTCGATCGTACTCCAGGCAAATTCGCCGATCCGTACCGTGTTGAATCCAGCCTTGCGCATTAGTGTCAGGTCGGTGTCCCAACGTGTCTCCGGCCACTGCTCAGGATACCATGCAGCGCCGAAGGCAAAGCTGGGCTTATTCGCAAATCGCGTCGCGCGGGCCCAATCAGCCGATACTGGCGCCTGCGCGGGTGCCGGAATCGCCACTACCGCCAGCCCCGCAGCAACCAGTGCGCGCAAGCCTTGGCGTGACATCAGCGGGTTCCCACATGGGCGACGAACGTCTGCGACTGTTCGCCGAGATTTTCGATACCAAGCCTGACGACGTCGCCGGGCTTAAGGTACCATGGTTCCGGCTTCTGCCCCATGCCCACACCGGGTGGAGTGCCGGTAGTGATGATGTCACCCGGTTCGAGCGTCATGAACCGTGAACAATAGGCGACGATCTGCGCAACGGTGAAAATCATCGTTGCGGTACTCCCGTCCTGCAGGCGTTTTCCGTTCACTTCCAGCCACATTCCAAGCGATTGAGGGTCACCTACCTCGTCGGCGGTCACCAGCCATGGACCGATCGGACCGAACGTGGGGAAGCCCTTGCCCTTGTCCCATGTCGGTCCCCGTTCAAGCTGCCAATGGCGCTCCGATACGTCGTTGACCACGCAATATCCGGCCACATGATTGAGCGCCATTTCTTCGCTGACGTAGCTGGCCGGCGTGCCGATAATGACACCCAGCTCGACTTCCCAGTCAGTCTTTTCAGACCCCTGGGGGATGACCACATCGTCGTTCGGCCCCTGCAGGCAGTTGATCCATTTGTTGAAGACCACCGGCTCGTCCGGGATGGGAAGGTTGGATTCGGCGGCGTGGTCGGCGTAATTGAGGCCGATTGCAATGAATTTGCGGCTCCCGCGTACTGGAATGCCGTAACGCGGCATTCCTTCGGCTAATGGCAATGCTGCTGGATCGAGCGCTGCAAGTTGGGCGAGGACGTCAGGTGCCAGCGTATCAGCCTCGATATCGGAGATTTCTCCGGAAAGATCGCGGATACGACCATCGGCGTCGATAAGACCAGGCTTCTCGCTGCCCTGTGGGCCGAAGCGGCAGAGCTTCATAGCGTAATTCCTTGTTAGCTTCGAGATCAGGATTTGAAACGTATGCGTGCGACGTATGGCATGGTCGCGCCAGCGCCTTCGGGCAGCGTAAGCGCGAGTCCGGTCGGCGTTTGCTCCCATGTGATCGGGCCACCGCCGACAAGTTCGATCGACGCAATGGCCCGTTCGAGATACGGCGTGCCCGCATAGAGTGTCTTGATCAGGGCAATGCCGTCGGCGGGCCGTTCCTGTCCCATCGCGTAGAGCACGTCATCCCTGGTCGTGAAGCGGAAGTCTTCTGCGCTCCAGCGCTTGTTGGGGTCTTCCTTCAGGCTGCCGTGGGCGGCGGTAGTCGGGCCTTCTCCGAAATAGAGCCAGGGACGGCTGTCGTAGATCGCCTCGCCGTTGATTTTGAGCCAGTCACCGATCCCGAGCAGGACCTGTTCGGCCTCCTGCGGAATCGTGCCATCAGCGCGGGGTCCGACGTTGAGTAGCAGGTTACCGTTTTTTGCGACCACATCGACCAGGTCCTGAACCAGCGATTTGGGTGTCCGATAGCTATCGTCCTGCGCATAGCCCCAGCTGTGGATCGAAACCGAGGTGTCAGTCTGCCACGGTTCGAGGCGAAGTGCATCAAGCTTGCCGCGTTCTATGTCGAACAGAGCGGTACCTTGCTGGAACTGCTCCCCCTTATAGGTGACAGCGGCCTGCCAGCCGCCTTTGTCAGCGGCGTTATAGTAATAGGCTGCAAGGCTCTGCATTTCGGGTTCGAATGCAGGTGCGGCCGTCCACCAATCGAGATAGATAAGTTCAGGCTGATACTTGTCGACCATTTCAGTCGTGCGTGCCAGCCAATCGTCAAGAAAGGCTTGGTAGGGCGGATACCAGTTCTCGAGGTGATCCGGGTCGGGCACACTGCCTTTCGGATCCGCGGGCAAGGCGCGTGGGGCCGCCGGACCGTAAAGGCCTGCGTAGCGCGGATCTTTGACGTCGCTGTCATAGCTGCGGCCCACGCCATACCACCACCAATGCTCTGCGCGGTGCGACGATATGCCGAAATGCATGCCCGCTGCTCGCGCTGCTTTGGCGATCTCGGCGGCGGTATCGCGCTTGGGCCCCATCTTCGCGACGGTCCAGTCGGACATAGCGCTATCGTACATCGGAAAACCGTCGCAATGTTCGCCAACTGGGACCACATATCGCGCGCCCGCCCGCTGGAAGGTCGCGATCCATCGTGTGGCGTCGAACTTTTCGGCGGTGAATTTTGGAATGAAATCCTTGTAACCGAATTTGGACTGAGGCCCATAGACGTTGCGGTGATAAGTAAACGCGTCGTTGGACGGGTCATACATATTGCGCGAATACCATTCGCTGCCAAAAGCGGGGACAGAATAGACACCCCAGTGGATGAAGATACCGAACTTTGCGTTCCGAAACCATTCTGGCACGCGAAACTGCTTGAGCGAATCCCAGTTCGCACGGAAGCGACCATCGGAAATGCCATGACTGACTTTGACCAGCTGCCTGTGTACGGCATCGGCCTTGAAGCCCATCGGATAGAGTTCCCGTGCCGACTTGCCTTTTAATCCGGCGCGAGTCGACTGCCAGGGTAGGATCGTGGCAGCCGAGGCAAGGCCGCTGATCAGGAATCTACGTCTTTTCATTCAGGCTTCCTTTCCTGAAGCACTGCCACCCCCTGGGCAGCCAAGGTAAGGGTCGACACCGATCCGCCGTTCAGAATATCGGACATAGACCGGGGCAGCGCCACCTGCTGAGAAGAACGGCCATGATTGATGAGGATCACGATACGGCGGCCTTTGCCTTCACGGGTCATCAATTCAACATCGGTTGGAACCGGAAAGGCACTCGCAATGCCGGCGTCCTCGACTTGGGTGTCGATGAAAGACTTCATCAATGGCGCACCGATCAGCGCGCCGAGATAGACGATGCTGCCCTTGCCGACCTTGCGCTCGATCGCTGCGGGCTTACCATCAAGCCAGCCATTGGCTTTCCCATAGCGCATCAGGACGCGGACATCCGGGGCATCCTTATCGAGCCATTCTGCCCAAATCTTTGCACTCCCATTGTCGACTGCTACGGGATCGTCGAGGGCATAGAATTGCTCGACCTTGCCGCCGAGGAAATCGGCCAGCGGTCCGGGCTGGCGTTGCAGGTTCAGCCTGTTGAATTCGTCTTTCAGTCCCGAGCGCGGGCCGAGAATGAGGTGTCCTCCCTGCCGGACATAAGCTGCCAGGCGCTTTGCCAAGGCGTTCGAAATAACATTGAGATCGGGAGCTACGACGAGTTTGTAGCCGTCGAGCGGCGCAGCGGCGGAGACAATGTCGACAGCGCCCAGCGCGTCCTTGAGCGGGCGGTAATAGTCGAGCAGGACATCGACTTGGTCATAATCCTTGTGGTGACGTTGGAACTCGATTGCCCAGCGGCTGTCGTAATCCTGTAAAAGAGCGACCGGCGAAACAGGCTCAGTGCCGGCGACTGCCGCCGACGCCTTTTCGAACTCGGCACCGACCTGAGTGATTTCGGAATAGATTGGTAGAGGTTTGCCGTCCGGCCCAAGGATTGAGCCGTGCATGGTTTCCTGACCGTTCAGCGCATTGCGCCATTGCCAATACAGGACCGCATCGGCCCCATGACCGACTGCCTCCCATGCCATGGCGCGGGTTTCACCGGGATAAAGGATGTTGCTGATTGGCGCCCAGTTTACAAAACCGGGTTGGGTTTCCATCACCCAGAAGTTTCGCCGCTTCCACCCTCGCGTCAGATCATGCGTCGCACCATTGTCGTATGGCCGCATATGGCCTTGGCCGACATAATCGCTCCACGACGCGAGATCGAGGTCGCGGTTGATAGCATAGCGGTCGAAGCGGTCCGCCCAGCCGAGGCCGCCAAGATTGGTTGTCACAAACTGGCGCGGGTCGGCGCCCCCGCGGATGATGTCGAGCTGATTCTTCTGAAAGGCGACCCATTGGTCGGTGATGAAGCGCTTGAGGTCCAGCATAAGGCCCGGATTGCCCGGCTCGTTGTTGAACGGCACCTGGTCCCAAGCGCTGTAGGTCTGCGACCAATAGGCGGTCGTCCATACATCATTCAGGCGATCGAGCGTTCCGTATTTGCGCTTCAGCCACTCGTGCCAAGCTTGTCGCGCGGCTGGATCGTAGCTCTCTTCCGTGTATTCATTGCCGATCTGCCAGCCGATAACATTGGGCTCGTGGCCCAGAGCCTTGACCATGCGCGACACGATATCGCGGCAGAAGGCGCGATAGCGGGGGCTGGAAATTGAGAACTGGCGACGCCCTCCATGACCCACCCGCTTGCCATCGCTTGTGACGCGTAGGATATCCGGATACTTCTCGCTCATCCACGCCGGTGGCGTGTCGGTTGGGGTGCCGATCACCACGCGAATATTGTGTTTGGCAGCAAGCCTCACTGCGCGCAGCAGCCAGTCGAAATGATATTCGCCCTCACGCGGTTCCATTCGGCTCCATGCAAATTCGCCGATGCGGACCACATTGGCATGCGCTTTTTCCATCAGCGCGAGATCTTGATCCCAGCGCTCCTCAGGCCATTGCTCGGGATACCAGGCCGAACCCATCCACAGCCGCTCGAAAGCTACGGATGCATGAGGGGTCTGCGCCTGCGGCTGGCTCGATGCAGCCGATCCACTGGCTATCGATACCGTGATGAGTGCAATAAGTAACGCGCGTTTCATATCGTCCAGCCCCCGTCGATCGAATATGCTTGGCCCGTGGTGTAGGTTGCCCCCGCAAGATGGACGACCAACGCCGCGATCTCCTCTGGCGTACCGATGCGGCCGATCGGCTGTCGTGCAACGAATGCCGCGCGCTTGTCCTCGTAATCGCCGTCCGCCGAAAGCCGTTCCTGAAGTGAAGGAGTTTCCACGGTCCCTGGGCAGACGGCGTTGCAGCGGATGCCCTGGCTTACGTAGTCAGCAGCAATTGCCTTGGTCAGACCGATCACTGCGGCCTTCGTCGTGCCGTAAACGAACCGATTGGGTACACCCTTGATGCTCGATGCGACCGAGGCCATGTTGATTATCGCCCCTTCGCCGTTATCGATCATATTCGGCAGAACCGCCTGGCACATATGCACCATCGCCTTGACGTTGAGTGCAAAGGCGAAGTCGAGGTCATCGTCGCTTGCTTCGAGCACCGTGCCGCCGTGAACCACACCTGCGCAGTTGAATAGAATGTCGATGGGGCCGACGCCAGCAATGCAATCCGTGATCGCCCTGCAATCCAATACGTCCAGTTGGCGCGCTTCGATCGCAGTACCGGCAAAACTCGCAAGTGTATCGGCATTGATATCGGTCGCGATTACACGAGCACCCGCATCGGCCAATGCCTCGGCCGATGCACGTCCAATACCTTGCGCCGCAGCGGTGACGAGGGCGGTCTTTCCGGCCAGATTGGTCATAAGTTTTCCTGTGAAAAGCTGGGGAGGGGAGTGCCCGGAACCTGACTTGCGGTGTAGCATGCTTCGACCAGCGCCATTGTTTGCCACGCGTCATCGACCCGGGTCAGCAACGTTTCGTCTTCGCCGGCAGTGAATCTTTGAAGATTGGCCATCGGGCCAATAAAGGCGTCAGGAAACCAAGTGCCCTCAAGTGCAACCTGGGCCCAAGGGCCGCCCTTTGGCGCGATCGAGAGCTGGTCCGGCTCGCCTTCGGGGTAATCGAGCAGAACGCCGAGTTTGGCCACGGCGGCGCCTTGGGTGCCTTCGACGCGAAAGCTGGCATCTTGGAACTGTCGACCGAAGTCATGGTGGTGGTTGATGGAGAGCACCGCCCGCAAACTTGTGTCGTAGTCGAGCAGGATTGATGTTCGCGTGTCGGTTAGATCGCTGGACGGGTATGAAAAACTGCGGGCAAGCACCGCTTGAGGATCGCCGGCGAGCGCACGGATAGTGTCGAGATAGTGGATCGAGTGGGATACGATCTCTACCCGGCTATTATCCTTTAGATGTGGAAACAGATGCCATGGTGTGACAAGGTTGATATGGACCTCGATCTCGACCAACTCGCCCAATGTCCCGTCTTGCAGGGCAGCGGCAATGGCCAGCATCATAGGTGAAAAGCGCAACTGGAAGTTGACGGCGCAAGTGAGACTTCGTGCATGGGCGGCCTTGCGGATCTGGCTCGCCTGATCCAGATTCAGCCCCATCGGTTTCTGGAGAAGGACGCTGCACCCTTTGGGTAAGGCGGCCAGTATCCCGGCGTGAGCGACCGGCGGTGCAGCAATATCGAACACGACATCCTGCTGTGCGGCTTCCTCAAGCGATGAATAAACCATTGGTATGGCCCAGTCCTGGGCCAAACGCTCCGCCCGGTGCCTGTCTAAATCGAATATTCCGGCAACTTCGAATCCGGCCCTGGCATAGGCTGGTAAATGGGCATCCTTGACGATCCCTCCAGTGCCGATGATCACGATTGGGCGGGGCGATGACGGCATCGGCCATCTCTGCTGCAGTGACATGTTCATACTAGCGCTTCCGCTTTTGCCTGTGCTTCTGCGAGTAGCGATGGGGTTGGTGCATCAGTCGTAGTCGCTGCAGTCAGCAAGTCATCGACGACATGGGATATCGCGGCCAGCTGCGGGATCAGAGGCAGTTCGCGGGCATGTTGGTGGAGCCAGTCCAGTCGATGGTAATAAGGTATCTGTGCGTTGATGACCGGATCCTGCCAAGTCGACTTGCGTACGCCGATGGCTCCTTGTTTCGTCGTCAGCAGGTCCATCGGCGCACTCGCGCAGTGGCGCAAAAAGTCCCATGCTAGCGCCTTGTTGCGCGATCCGCTGCCGATGGCGAGGACCCAGAAGACGTTAAGCGAGACGCTGCGACCGCCCGGGCCCGCTGGTAGCGGGGCGACGTCTACCTTGCCCTTCACCTTGCTTTCCGGTGCGGTCTCGCCAAAGGCGGCAAAGCCGAACCAATTGGCCATCATCGCAACCTTGCCCTCGGCGAAGAGAAGGCCCGATTTGACGCTGTCGAGCGCGTGAGCATTCGGAGCGATTGCCGTGTCATCGCTTGCCAGAGTGCGCAGGAAATCGAGCGCAGCATGTGCATGCGGACTTGCAAAATCAGGCTTTCCGGCAGTGTCGAACGGCTCGCCGCCGCGCGACCAGATATGGATACAAAAATCATAGAAGCTGTTGTGCCCGTCGGGATAGAGCGCCAGCACGGTGCCAAATTGATCTTTGTCCGGACTGTGTAAAGCGCGGGCGGCAGTGTGAAATTCGGTCCATGTTGTCGGCACCGCCAATCCGGCCGCCTCGAGCAGGTCCTTGCGATAGATCAGACATTCGGGACCGTCGTGATAGGGCATACCCCAGAAGCCCCCGGCAAAGCACTGCATCGAAGTCAGCGACGGACTCCAGCCGTCGGGAAAATCTGACACCGGGGCGCGATCCATATAGGGGGCGAGATCTTCTAGCAGCCCATCTTGCTGCGCCTCGGCAAGCCAGTCAGTCGCCATGAAAGCGATATCCCAGTTGCCATCCGCGAGGCCACCCGATCCGATAATGGTTTCATGTAGCGGATTGAGGTCCAGCGCCTGCGCGTCGAGATTGGCCTCGATGCCGGCGGTTTGGCAGAAATCGGCAAACTGCCGGGCTATCGCGATTTCGAAAGGATCGAACTTGCGCACCGCTACCCTTAGAGTGGGGATGCTCATGATGCAGGTTCCTCGCTGGCCGCCGAAGATGCTGGTGCAGCGTTGAGGGATAACGGGCGGGCGCGGCGACGACCGCCAACGGTGTAGATCGCGGCCGCGCCGATCACCACCACACCTTCAATCAGCCCTTGATAGTTGGCGCCAAGGTTGAGGATATTGAATCCGTTGGTCAGTGTGAACAGAAGCAAGGCACCAACCACAGTCTTCACCACGCTGCCCGCTCCGCCAAAAAGTGAAGTGCCGCCCAGGATCGCTGCGGCAATGACGGTCAGCTCACTACCTTGCAGAGCTGTGGGATTGATCGCTCCGAGGCGAGACCCAAACAGCACTCCGGCGAAACCGGCAGCGGTCCCTGAGAGAACGAAGGCACCCATCTTGTAAGTATGGACATTGATGCCCGACAATCGGGCTGCTTCGGCATTTCCGCCGACCGCATAAAGTCGCCGCCCGATTACAGTGTGGCGCAAGATTGCCCACATCACTGTTGTAAAGATGGCGAGATAGATGACCGGTGCTGCAACCGCGTAATTCGGCCCGGCCAATATAGCGAGACCGGCAATGACCGCAGCTGCTGCGATCCGGATGGGACGCCGCTTCGCCACGCCAATAGCAACAAGCACGACCGCAACCGCGATGGCTGCCCAGAAAACCGGCACCCGCGTACTCTCGAAAGTGAGCAATTCGGCCAGAACCTGGGGATTTTCTACCATCAGTGATCGACCACCGGTCAGGATCAGCACGAGTCCACGCACGGCGGTTAGAGTCCCGAGAGTGACGATAAAGGCGTTGATCCCTATGAATTGTACGATTGCGCCATTCAGAAGGCCGATGGCAGCAGCGGTGCACAGCGCGGCTATCGCAGCGGGGAAAGCGCCGATGGAGCCTGCAAGCCCCACCAGCACGGCTGCCGACAGAGCCGCAACCGAGCCTACCGATAGATCAAACGCCCCGGTAATCAGCATGACCGTCATCGCCACGCCCATTATGCCGACAAGCGATGCTTGATAGGCGATATTGCCGAGGTTCTCGCCGCCGAGGTAAGGCGGCAGTCCACGCGAGGACGCAATCGCCGCGAGGATGAAGAGCAGGATCAGCAAGGCATAATAGACGCCAGCCTCCTTCAGACTGAATATGCCGCGCCAATCTTGGGTCATGCGTTTGCTCCTGCCTGTTGCTTCCGACTGCCACCGGCCATCAGTGTGAGATCGGCTTCGCTGGCCTGTTTGGGGTCGGCTTCGCATACGACTGCGCCATCGCGCATGACGAGTATCCGGTCGGCGATCGCCAGCAGTTCTTCAAATTCGGACGACACGAGGATCACGGGGAGGCCATCATCGGCCAACTGGCGAACCAGTCGAAGGATATCGGTTCGCGCACCGATATCGATTCCGGCCGTCGGCTCGTCGAGCAGTAGTACACGCGTTTCAGGTGTCAGCCATTTTGCGATCACTGCCTTTTGGGCGTTTCCGCCTGACAATTCGGTCACCAGCGCATCCGGACCTGGCGCCTTGATCGCCAGTCGTTCAATAGCTGTTGTCGCTGAGGCGCGTTCAGCATTTTCGTCCAGTAGTAACGAATGCGTTCGGCGTTGGCCGAGCGCGGCAAGTCCGATGTTTTGCGCGAGTGAGAGCTGCGGCACATAGCCTTGCGCGGAACGATCCTCGGGAACCAGAGCTATACCCGCCGCCACCGCTTCGTCGGGATAACGACCGATCACCTGTCCATCGAGCCGGATCTCGCCAGACGCCGCAGGATCGGAGCCGAAGATCGCGTGAAGGAGTTCGCTGCGACCAGAACCGAGCGTGCCCGCAATTCCGAGCACCTCGCCCTTGCGCAGTAAAAAGCGGGTTGGGGCAAGTCTGCCTGGAGATGCCAGTCGGTCTATTTCCAGAACCGTGCCTCCCGGTGCAGGGCGGTTGTCCCCGCGCTCAACCACTGTGACTGCCCGGCCTGCAATGGCTTCCGCGATCGCTGCTTCGTCGAGTGTTTCGGTGGGGGCGTGCAGAACTGCGCGACCGTCCCTCAGCACGGTGACTTCATCCGTTAGCGAGACAATTTCATCGAGAAAATGCGATACGAAAAGGATCGCCTTACCGTCTTCCCGAGCCAGACTGCGGATGATCGCATAGACAGTCTCACGCTCCTCGGTCGCGAGCGAGGCGGTGGGTTCGTCCATGACGACCAGTTCCGCACCGGAGGCAAGCGATTGGGCAATTACGATCATTTGCCGTGCGCCGATCGGCAGATCTCCAGCCAGTTCGTCGAGCGCAAAAGGGTTGCCCAGCCGGGCCACGACATCCGCTACGCGCCGCCGGTCCTGCGCGCGTTCGCGTTTCCACCCTGGTTGGTCGAGGAGGATATTTTCCAGTGCTGACAGCGTGGGTACCAGAGGAATGTGCTGATAAATCGTGGCAACACCTGCACGGCGTGGATCTCTCGGGTGCGACCAGTTGACCGGCTCGCCTTTCCAGCGGATTGTCCCATCGGTAGCCGAAAGAGCGCCGGACAGAATTTTGATCAAGGTCGATTTTCCGGCGCCGTTCGCGCCAAGCAGGCCGTGTACTGTTCCTGACCTGATCGCCAGGTCGACACCACGCAGCGCCACGGTCCCGTTGGGGAAGGTTTTGGTGACACCTTCAAGCTGCAAGATCGGATCGGTCACCATTGCCCGACGCACTCCCCGACATTGGTGCGGGTGACCGCAGGGATCGGATATGTGAGGAAGCGTCCCTTCGCCGTGGTCTCTGGATCGTGCAATGCTTCAAAGGCGAGAGCGCCCAAGGCTTCAGGCTTGAAGCAAACCGTGCCGTCCGCTGCTCCCGCCTTGATCGAGGCAATTGCGAGCTTGGAACCGCCAACGCCTATCAAACGGGCGTGCGAGCCTGAGGCCCGCACCGCCCGAGCGCAGCCGATCAGCATGTCGTCGGCCTCGTTAAAGAAGAGATCGACGTGAGGGTGGGCAGCGAGGATGTTTTGGCAGGCTGATTCGCCCCCTTCCGTTGTCCAGTTGCCCGGTTGCGACGCAACGATCCGATAGCCGATATGGGCGTTGTCCAGTGCTTCTCGAAAGCCGCGTGCGCGTTGCTCGACTTCCGGAAATCCGGCTGCGCCTTCGATAATCGCAATTGTGGAAAATTGAGCCTTTGGCAGCAATCGGGCGGCAAGTTCACCAGCCCGCCGACCTGCCAGAACTTCGTCCTGCGAGGCTAGGGCGACGAGGCCGGGATAGACGTCACGAACCTTGCGAGTTGCAGGATTGCCGATCAACGCCCCCACTGCAGCGATGGGTATGCCGGCCTTATCGGCGCGTCGGACCCATCCTTCAGCAACCACCGAATCCAGCGGCATGACAGCGATGCCGTCGACGCGTTGCGTAATGAGGTCGTCGATGTCGTTCGCCTGCTTCTGCACATCTCCCTGCGCGTCCAGCACGATCGCTGCGGCGTTTGCGCGGGCCGCTGCTTCGGTGAAGCCCTTGGCAATGGCTGCCGCAAAGGGATAACTAAGGCCGACGGTCGACAGACCATAGCGCCCGCCACCACGGTCAGCCGTTGCTTCCACGCTGCCGTTTTGAGCTCGCGAGATTTCGCGCACTCCGACAAGCGAGGCGATCGCCACAATGACAATAACGATCGAAAAGAAGAAAGAGAGTGGTCGGCGGCGCATTGTCAGCCGATAGGCCCACGCCGGTCCACGAGATAGAGATGCTCGCAGGCAAGGACAGTCTCGTCGCGCTGGTTGCGAATATCTACAGTCTCGACAACCACGCCATGACCGACGCGTTTGGGATGATCGCGCTTTTCCGCGATGCGCGTGACCGTGGTAATCGTGTCGCCGATATGCACAGGGCGTACGAACCGCATTCGATCATAGCCATAGGACATCGCTCGAGGATTGATGCTGGTCGCGGTGAGGCCGATGCCGATGCTGAAGATCAACGTACCGTGAGCAATGCGCTGGCCAATGTCCTGCGTGGCGCACCATTCGGCGTCAACGTGATGGGGAAAATAGTCGCCTGTATGACCGGCATGGACGACAACATCGGTTTCGGTAATCGTGCGACCGAAGGACCGGCGTTCCGATCCGATTTCGTAATCTTCGAAGAACCGCTCGACGATCATCGCGTGACTCCAGCAAAAGACATGGTGGGAGCCGATGTATCCGTAGCCGACCTCCCCAAATCGCGCAGCGAATGTGCGCCCGGAAATGCAGCAAAATTACAGGAATGATACAGTTGTGTCATGGGCTCGCGCGCATTCATCCATGACTCCGAGAACCTCGGTAAGCTCACAAGCAATCCTCCAAATACAAATCTATTGTTTGTATATTAACAAATGCTATGGAAGGTAGAAGCTCGAGTCAATACAATTTGGAACAACAAAGGGGAGAGGAAATGGGTTTGCGAGGCATGACATGGAATCATGCGCGAGGCATCGATCCCATGCTCGCCGCTGCGGAAGAATGGGAACGACTAGGAGGCGCCGCAATCGAGTGGGATGGGCGTTCGTTACAGGATTTCGAAAGCTTCCCGCTAGATGTGCTTGCACGAGAATATGATCTCATGGTCATCGACCATCCGCATGTTGGTGAAGCGGCAGAGGCAGAGTGTCTTGCACCGTTTCAGGGCGATCTTGCCCAATTCAAACTGGGTTCCATCGGGGGATCATTCGAAAGTTATTGCTGGCATGGCAAGCAATGGGCTTTGCCGATCGATGCTGCCGCTCAGGTGCAGGCCTGGATGCCTGGAAGGCGATCAAATCCGGTCGAGCACTGGTCGCAGCTTGCAGAAGTTGCCGCTGCTGGCGAACTGGCGCTCCCTCTAAGGGCACCCCATGCGCTGATGAGCCTCTTTTCTCTGTGCGGGCTACTGGCAGTTACCCTGACGCCCAGTGAGCAGGACCTTTTTCCTCCGGGTGCGATCCAAGCATACGAAATATTGGCTCACTTGGCGTGCGTGCTCGACTCGTCGATGTTCGATATGGACCCGATTGCGGTACTGGAGGAAATGGCCGGCAGCGGTTCGCGGCTTTCGGTCGTCCCGCTCATCTACGGCTATGTCAGCTACGCCAAGGATGGTTTCCGTGATCAGATAGTTCGTTTCGCCGATATTCCCGTTGTGGCGGAGGATGCGCCGCGGGGATCGACGCTAGGGGGGACGGGAATTGCCATATCCGCTCTGAGAGGCAACGTCGCGGAAGCCGAAAGTTTTGCGCGTTGGGTTGCCTCTGGCTCGGTGCAAGCGAATTTGTTCGCGAACAATGGGGGGCAGCCTGCCCATCGTGATGCATGGGAATCGGAGCATCTGAATGAGGTCACCGGCGACTTCTATCGTTCAACCCGGCGAACTCTCGACCTGGCATGGATACGCCCGCGACATCGAGGGTACATGGCCTTCCAGCATCAGGCTTCAGTTCGTTTGGAGCAGGCATTGCGCGGGGGGGAAGCCGGCGAAACGCTTATCCACGATTTGAACGCTCTGTATCGCTCGACACATGAAGCACAAATCCAACCACAATAAAACAGTCGCTTGATGGTTGAGGCAGGTCAAATGAAAGGCGGCATATGCGACCGTTGCCCGACCTTCTCGATTGGTTTGTCAAAAAACTACTTGTTCATATGCGAACAATATGTCAGACATGTAATCAACCTCGATAAAAGAGGCTGAAGGGAGAGGTACTGTACGTGGCGTGGCGGCTCGTGCCATCCACTCGATGCATGACAAACGACCGCAGCGCAGTTTTGCAGTCATGTCATCGGTTGGTGAGCGGGCTCTAGGGAACGCGAAAGCGGCATCCTCACGGCGCGAGCAGGCAACTCTCTCTGACACCGAATTCTTTCGTGGCATCTGGTTTGACGATGAAGCGACCGGATGATCCTGTTGGTGTAAACATAAGGCCGTGCGGCCAGAGGGAGGCTATGATGAAGGCAAGTGCGAAATTACTGAGTCAGGTTTGTTTGGCTGGTCTGATTTGCGGATTTGCTTCGCAACCGGCATTCGCCAAGTCACAAGACGACGACCAAACGAAGAACAATGCTCAGCAAGCAGAAACTTCGTCCGGTACTGCCGATCAGGATGATGCGTCACCTGCCAATACTATTGTGGTTACCGGTGTTCGCGCCAGTCTTGAGAGTGCGCAGTCACGGAAGCGCAATGCGAGCGAAATCGTCGACTCGATCGTGGCCGAAGATATCGGCAAGTTACCTGACCAGAATACCACCGATGCCCTCCAGCGTGTCACGGGCGTCCAGATTGAGCGCGACTACGGTGAAGGTTCGACGGTGCTTGTGCGCGGTCTTCAACAGGTCGAAACTACTCTCAATGGCCGTGAGATATTCACTGCGCAGGGTGCGCGCGGCCTTAATTTACAAGATATTCCGTCCGATCTTGTATCGGCAATCGACGTCTACAAGACTTCGGCGGCGAACCAGATCGAAGGTGGGTTGGGTGGCCTCATAGATCTGCGCACCCGTAAGCCTTTCGATTTCAAAGGTCTGGTCGTGAGCGCCACGGCGAAGGGACTTTACAGCGATCTTATCAAGGACATGACACCGAATATTTCGGGCCTTGTCAGTGATCGCTGGCACACCGGTATCGGCGATATTGGCGCATTGGTGAGTGTTTCTTACCAGCGACGCAAGTTCCGTTCCGATCTCATTTCGACTGGCACCCCGACACCAACCACCAACGTCATTCCCGGTCAGACGGTCATTGCCCCTAACGGCGCTTATGACGTGACCCCGATCGGCGATCGGCGACGCTTGGGTATCGACGGTGAATTGCAATGGCAGGCCGCCCCGAGTCTCGAGGTCTATCTTGAGGGGCACTACGCAAAATTCGACAATTATAACGACAATTATGGTGCGTCTGTCGCCTTGGGTGGCCTCACTGCGGACCCGGGTGCGCAGGTTGAAAATGGCGATGTCGTCAAGGTCACCTACCACGATGCCCCGGTTACCGTCTTGTCCTATGCTCGCGATACGCACGACAAGATGTACCAGATCGCCGGCGGAGCCCATTGGAGCAGCGGCAGGCTCCATCTGAACCCTGATTTCAGCTACACGAAAGCTACTGGTACAGTTGCTTTCAACAGCGCATTTACCGCCGCGACCATTCCGACATTTACCCAGGACCTTACGCAGTTCGTTCCTGCGTCCGACACGCATGGCTACGATTTGTTGAGTCAGGCGAACACCACGTACTCGTTCCTGCTTTATTCCGGATCGATCAACGATGCTGATGAATTTGCTGGTAAAGTCGACGGGTCGTATGACATCGATAACGGCTTCCTGAACGCAATCAGGTTCGGGGTCCGTTACGCCAACCGCACTGCGGCATCGCAGCAGCCGACCTTCTTCCTATCCAGTGGCGCTCCTGTAACATCGGCACCGCAGTTCGTTGGGCCGAATCCGGCCTTTGACTTCTTCTCACAAGTTGCGCCCAGCGTCCCGCTGCTGGGCAAGTACCTCGTGGTACCTGCGCCAATCCTACGCGATCACCTGACTGAGCTGCAACAAGGGCTGGGGTTTGCGCCGACCGATCCTACGCCGGGACCGCTGACGTTCTACAACGTCTCGGAAAAGACCTCGACGATCTATGGCATGCTTGATTTTGGCCGGTCAGATACCCTCGTGCAGGGCAACGTCGGGCTACGCTTCATTCACACCAAGGAAGCTGTGAGCGGCAATCAAACGCTTCCGACGGGCGGGACCGGGCCGATCAACGTGAATTCCAACTACAACAACCTGCTCCCGTCGCTGAACGTGAAATTCAATATCACCGACCAGGTCAAGTTGCGGCTGGCGGCATCGAAGACCCTGACCCGACCAGATTTCAGCAGTCTTTCGCCGACATTGACGCTCAACTCCGTTCAAGAAAATGGGGCTGCCGGTAATCCATATCTGCAACCGCTGAAATCGGACAATTTGGATGCCTCGCTGGAGTATTATTTCTCCCGCACCGGCTCGATCTACGCGGCGGCATTCTATAAGAAAGTAAAGAACTTCATCTCGACGACGCCCTATCTCGAAACCTATGGCGGGCAAGAGTATACGATCACTCGTCCTACGAACAACCAGGACGGCACGATCAAGGGCCTCGAAGTTGGTTACCAGCAGTTCTACGACTTCTTGCCTGGTTTCCTCAGTGGCTTGGGCGCACAGGCGAACTTTACCCTCGTGGACAGTTCGACGACTTCGTCGATCATTGGTCAGACCACACCACTGCAGGGGCTCTCGAAATACACCTACAACCTTGTGGGAATGTATGAAAAATACGGTTTCTCGGCCCGCGTTGCCTACAATTGGCGCAGCGATTATTTCGATAGTAGCTATCCCATCGGGGGTACAATTCAGCCGAGCTATCGGCGTGGATATGGCTGGCTGGTGGCCTCTGTCAGCTATGACGTAAGTCCCAATCTCTCGATCATGCTGGAAGGCAACAATTTGACCCGTGCCCTTCGTCGCTCTTACTATAACAATCTCGATACGCGTCCGCACGAAACACAGATCGACGATCGTCAGATCCTGTTCGGAGTGCGGCTGAAGTTTGGATCTTAAGTGACCATGCCGGACGATAACGATCTGCGATTGCAATCGTCCGGCATCGAATTGGACCGGCGTCTGCTGCTCAAGGGCAGCGCGTCGGTCATTTTGAGCGCTGCTGGAAGTGGCGCTGGTTGGGCGCGAGCAAACGCCGACCTATCCACTTCACCTCTTATCGAGGCATTCGACAATCCTCCACCTGAAGCAGGGGTCGGTGTCTACTGGTATTGGCTGGTTGGCGCGGTAACCCGCGAAGGAATTACAGCCGACCTAGAGGCCATGCACGCCAATGGCGTAACCCGAGCAATGATGTTTGCGATCGGAAAATCGTCCGATCCGCCCCTTGTTTCACCTCCAGCCGACGCGCTCACTCCTCAGTGGTGGGCTATGGTCGAACACGCTGTCGCCGAAGCCGATCGGCTGGGAATATCCGTTGCCATGAACATGTGCGACGGCTGGGCGACGGCTAGCGGGCCCTGGATCACGCCTGATATTTCGATGCAGGTCGTTACGTGGTCGGAAGCGCGGCTTGAAGCAGGGCAAGCTGCCGCCGTGCTGCCGCGCCCACCATCTTTGCATGATTATTATCGGGACACAGCGGTGCTGGCCTTCCTATGGCCTGAAGACCTCGACCGCAATAGTGCAGAATTGAGGCCGCGGGTCTCGAGTGACCTTCCCATCGTGGCAGATCAACTCAGTGCGATTCTCGATCCCGCCAACGATACTGAAATCTGCGACACGACGCAGGAAGGCTACTTCCAGTTCACTTTCGACGAACCGTTCACCCTGCGCTCGGTTACGGTACGTACGCCTTCGCCTTGGGGCTATTCCCCCGGTGTCTATCGCGCAGCCAATTCGTTCGAAATTCTAGCAAGCGATGATGGGGATCATTTTCGTCACGCAGGATGGCTGGAATATCCCCAGCACGGCTGGCAGACCGATCTAACCACCCTGACCCATGCGGTGCCTGAGACGACCGCGCGTTTCTTTCGTTTCGTCCACCACCCTGAACAACCCGGCCCCTATTATGAGAACTACGACTTTGGGCAGGATGTCCGGTTACGTCTGTTTAGTCTCCAACTGTCTGCGCAGCCGGTCATACACCAGATCGTGGGGAAGACCGCGCGGCAATGGTCGATTTCCCGACGAACGACTTCCGCCGATGCGCCGGATGCGGTTTGCGTTAGGCCGGATCAGATCATCGATCTTACCGATCGGCTACGCCACGATGGAACGCTGGACTGGATGCCTGAAAAGGGGCGATGGCGCATCCTGAGGATCGGTTCGACTACCAATGGTCACGAGAATTCGGCTGCTGGCGGAGCGCAGGGACTCGAGGTCGACCGTTTCAACCGCGACGCCGTCAAGCTGCAGTTCGATAGCTGGTTTGGGAAGGCGCTTGAGAGGGTGGGGCCGGAACGTGCAGGTAAGGTGCTCCACACGGTTCATGTCGATAGCTGGGAGGCAAGTGGACAGAATTGGTCTTCAAACCTGCCTGCCGCTTTCGAGAAGGCCAGGGGGTACTCACTACAGCCATGGCTCGCGACACTTGCGGCGGTGCCCGTCGCCAGCGCACGGCAAAGCGAGCAGGTACTGTTCGATTTTCGCAATACGATTGCAGAGCTCACGCAAAGCGAATTCTTCGATACTGTTGCTGACTTGGCGCATGAGAAGGGCTGCACTTTCAGCGCCGAGCCGGCCAGCCCGACTTATGCGGTGGATGGCTTGCGATGGGCCAAGGCGGCAGACCTGCCGATGGGCGAATTCTGGCTCCGAACGCCGCGCAACGATAAACCGACCGATGTCGCCGATGCAGTTTCCGGTGGTCGCACATACGGAAAACAGATTATCGCGACAGAGTCTTTTACGGAAAACAATATCTTGTGGGATGAGCACCCTTTTATGCTCAAGCCGCTGGGCGATGCCCATTACTGTCGCGGCATCAATCGCTTCATGCTGCACGTTTACACGGCACAGCCGTTCATGGACCGCGCACCGGGAATGACCTTGAGCGGTATTGGCACATTTTTCACGCGCAACCAGACTTGGTGGCACCAGGCGCAGCCTTGGTTCGACTACATGCGACGTTGCCAGGCATTGTTGCAGTTGGGTACGCCGGTATCGGATGTCGCGGTATTCATTGGCGAGGACATTCCTTCCCGAGCGTTGCTGCCGCACCAACTCGACAACCCGCTCCCCCAAGGCGTGCGCTATGACAGCATCAACAAGGAGGTGTTGACCGAACGCGTCTCCATTCGCGGTGGGCATATCGTGGTGGGAGAAGGCGGCGTAAGCTATCGCGTGCTCTGGCTGCCTGACAGGCAACGCTACAGCACTGCTTTTCTTGAGACACTTACCCGGTTGGTCGAGCAAGGGGCGACCGTTCTAGGGGCACCTCCGATTGGTACGATCGGGAATGAAACCTTCGCGGAACAACGTCACCGAAAAAGCGTCGTTGCCAGACTATGGGGCAATCGCGAAACAATTGGTGACCGAAGCATAGGAGCCGGTCGGATCGTATGGGGCATCACCATGGCTGCGTTGCTCGATCGGATCGGCATAGAACCTGATTTGCATGTCGAAGCGCCAGACGAAATCGATTGGACACATCGCGAAGGGCCTGACTGGGGTATCTACTTTGTCACTAACCGACAGGATATATCCCGCGAATTCGAACTGTCTCTACGTTCGACAAAAGGTGAGCCCGAAATATGGGATGCCGATACGACTGTGCGTAGACCAGCACCAGTATGGCACCGCGTTGGCAAGCGGACACATGTAAGACTGAAACTAGACCCTTACGGCAGCGCTTTCGTGGTGTTGAAGGCGACTGGCAAGCACGATCACGTGGTTGCGAAAACGCCGGACTCATCGTCAATGGAACTGGTATCGCTCGCACAGGGAACAGCCATCGAGGCGGCGACTGCGGGCACAGTAACAGTGCAGACAGCCTTCGGGCATCGCTTCAAGGTTAGCGCACCAGACATACCTGAACCGATCCAAGTCGGGGACCGGTGGAGCCTCGATTTTTCAGGCTTTGGTGCGCCTTCGGGCAAGGTCGAGCTGGACCGACCGAAACTATGGTCGGCATTGTCTGCCCCGAAATACCGCTTCCATTCCGGTTCGGGCCGTTATGCTACCCAGTTTCACATGAGCGTCGAGCGAATGGCGGCTCCTTTGCGCGTGATGCTCGACCTAGGGACGGCGCATGAAATCGTCGAAATTCGTGTTAATGACCGGGATGTTGCACGCTTATGGCGCCCGCCATTCTCTGTCGATGTGACCGATTTCCTGCAACCCGGTACCAATACGCTCGAGGTTATCGTCACCAACACCTGGCGTAACCGGTTGATCGGCGACGCGGCCCTGTCTGAAGCAGAGCGCGTCGCGTGGGTCCACCCGAAATTGCGCGGCAAGAAGCCATGGTTGCCGGAGGCGAGCGACCCGCTGTTGCCGTCGGGATTAGCTGGTCCGGTCAAGCTGTTATGGCGCCGGATGATCCTGCTGCGGGGCTTATGACGACTGATCGCCGCACCACGATCAAAGCGCTAGCCACTACCCCGCTGCTCCTAACTGGAACGCGGGGTCACGCGCGATCAACCGTTTCCGCTGCCCTACCACCACCGCAGGAATTGCTGGTAGAGTGGCGGAGCGAGCCGATCGGCATCGACACGAAAAGGCCCCGGTTCCGATGGCGTGTGAAGTCGGTCTATGGGGGGCGAAATTTTCGGCAAACAGCCTGCGAGGTTGTCGTGGCGCGCAGCCCTGAGCAAGCGAAACGAGGCGGTGGCGATGTCTGGCGCAGTGGCGAGATCGTTTCGCCGGAGCTTGGGACGCGTCCGACAAAAGACCTGCCACTGAGTACGCATCAACGATATTGGTGGGCGGTCCGCCTGCGCGACGCCGAAGGTCGCTGGAGCCCATGGTCACCCTCGTCCGCGTTCACCACCGGGATAATCGCACCCGACGACTGGCAGGCACGTTGGATTGCTGGTGAATCCGATCGTCACCTCCCCCCCCATGTTGCGGGTCAGGCGAAGCCGGACATGGTGCCGGCCAAGCCGCTGCCTTTGCTAAGGCGTGAAATCGCCATTCGCGATGGGCTTGCACGCGCGACCATCTCTGTCGCCGGCCTCGGGCAATATGCGCTGGCAATCAATGGACAGCGCGTAGGTGAGGCGGTGCTGGCACCCGGCTGGACGAATTATCGCAAGTCAGTGCTCTACGACAGCTATGATGTCACTGATGCGCTAAAGTCAGGCAGCAATGCGCTCGCGTTGATGCTCGGCAACGGTATGTATAACGTAGAGCACAAGAACGGACGGTATACCAAGTTCCTCGACAGCTTCGGTCAACCCAAAGCGATCCTGCGTCTGACACTCGATTATGTCGATGGCCATCACGAAGTGATTGCAAGCGATGCGGATTGGCGTGTCACACCAGGGCCCATACGGTTTTCGTCTATCTATGGCGGTGAGGATATCGATGGCAGGCTCTACCCAACCGGATGGGACAGGCCAGGATTTGATGCCTCGGGATGGAAACCGGTGAGATTGGTCGATGGACCGGGCGGAAATTTGGTTTCGAGCGGGATACCCGCCGTTGCGGTTACCCAGAAGATCGATCCTGTAAGCGTATCCCAAGTCGGTGAAGGTGTACTGCTAGTCGATCTGGGGAAGAACTTTGCCGGCAGGCCGGTGCTCGAGCTTAATGCGGCCCGAGGGACCGAAGTGACGGTTACTCCCGGGGAAGAACTGGACGATAGCGGCCGGGTTACCCAACGTAGCTTCAATGCCGCGCCGGGAAGGGCGGTGCAATTTCGCTATATTGCCGAAGGGTCCGGCCTGGAACGCTTTCGCCCTGAGTTCACATACCACGGCTTCCGCTACATCGAGATTGTCGGTCTTTCGCGGGAGCAATTGAAAAGCGTTTGGGGGGAATTCCTGCGCTGCTCGGTTGAGCGAAGCGGCAAGTTCCATTCCGGAGTGCCTTTGTTCAATGCGATACATGGTCTGATTGAGGAGGCACTGCTCAGTAATACCCAAAGCGTGCTGACCGATTGCCCGCAACGCGAAAAGCTTGGCTGGCTTGAACAAACCTATCTCAACGCCCCCACGGTCCTTTACAACCTCGATGCCATTACGCTGTATGAAAAGATGGCGCGCGACATCGAAGAAGCGCAGCAAACAGACGGTATGGTGCCCGGCATCGCACCCGAGTATGTTGCCTTCATCGATGCCGAGGGGCGCGATCAGATATGGCGCAATTCCCCTGAGTGGGGCATCGCTGCCGTACTGTCGCCTTGGGCCGCCTATCGCTTTACTGGCGACTTGGAAATTCTGTACCGCAGCTATCGGTCTGCGTGCCAATATCTCGACTATCTGGATGGACGGCTTGAGGGTGGGTTGCTCGATTTCGGGATGGGCGATTGGTACGATATCGGCCCGCGCGATCCGGGACCGGCGCAGCTTACCAGTCGCAAACTGACCGGCACCGCAGTGTATATCGAGGGGTTGATGGCGATCGGCGACATGGCGCGGCTGCTGGGGCGGACGCGGGAGGTGTCAGGTTTCGAGCGTCGTGCACGAACAGCGGCCGAGGCGCTCAATGCTTCCTTCCTTGACCGGGCCAGTGGGAAGTACGAGCACGGAAGTCAGACCGCACAGGCGATGCCGCTGGCGCTAGGTATCGTTCCCTCAGGCATTCGCGCCAAGACTCAGGAGCAGCTAGTCCGCGCCGTTCGCGCGAGCGGAAATGCGGTCACGGCAGGCGATATCGGCTTCCGATATGTTCTCGATGCCCTGTCACAGAGTAAGCGCGATGATGTTGTTCGTGATATGCTTAGCGTTACGGATCGGCCAAGCTATGGCTACCAGTTGCATCACGGCGCGACTGCGCTCACCGAGGCATGGGATGCCAATCCAGCGAATTCGCAGAACCATTTCATGCTCGGCCATGCCGAAAACTGGTTTTATCGTCGGCTCGCCGGGCTAGACATTGATCATGCGCGCAACGGAGCGGCGCGACTCACTTTTGCTCCCCGCTTGGTGCCGGGCATACCTTCGGCGAGCGCCAGCTACATCCTATCTGAGGGTCTGATTTCGAGCAGCTGGAGGGTGATCGATAATCTTGTGACGCTTGATATAGAAGTCCCGCCGGGCCGAGATGCCAAGGTGGTTCTGGAGGGCATCGTCCCTGTGAGTTTGCGGCTCAATGGCGTCCCCGCACTTCACGCCAGAGGTAATGGTGAACCGGAAGGTGGCACGATGCTAACGGTAGGCTCAGGCCATTACCGCCTCCGTGCCACCTTGGCTCCCAATTTCCGATGAATCTGGACTATTTGAACAGACTTAATGGAACGGCGTCGGCCATCGCGCCATAGCCAGTATCGTTTTCGTGCAGATGATCGTCCGGGTCGAAAGCAGGACGAATTCGCTGCGGATCGGATGGATCCCGGGTGGCCTTCTCGAAATCGATCACGCCGTCGAACAGTCCGCTCGTACGGATGAATTTATTGACCGTCTCGCGCATCTGCTCGCCTTCAGGAGTGTAGTACACCGCTCCCTTGTAAGGCAGCATGGTTGCGCCGATGACCTTCACGCCATGGGCATGGGCGCGGGCAACGATCTGCTTGTAGGCACCGATAACCATATCGGCATCAACATGGCTCTCGGGTTTATTCCACCAGCCTATGTCGTTGATCCCTTCCAGCAAAACGATGTGCGTAATCCCCGGTATCGCCAGCACGTCGCGATCAAAACGTGCAAGAGCCGGTTCCCCGAAACCTTGGTGCAGCAGTCGGTTGCCGCTCATGCCCGAATTGACCACGCTCCAGTAACGTCGTTCAGGGTCCTTGTGGATACGCTGGGCAAGCTGTTGCGGCCAGCTCATGTCGGCGTCGGGCGTTGAACGCGCACCTTCAGTTATCGAGTCGCCAAAGGTTACAATAACCGGGGCGCTCTCGGGGCGCTCAACGTCAATCTCCGATGTTAGGCCTGGTCCCCTTTCCTGTGTGGAACTGACCATTGTGACGCTGCTTGTCTGGTTGCCCGGTGCCACCATCAAGTTTGCATGATGCGCGGCGGGCATCGTGGCGTCCGCGTAATAGACAGAAATTGCTATGTGCTGGAGCGCTTCGACTGGCATGGCAACCGGATCGCTGAGCATGGGTGAGCGAACCGGAATCCAAGCCTCTTTCCTACCGTCGAAAGTGACTTGCCTATCGGAACCAGGGACTATCCTTCCCTTGCTGTCGACTTTGGCAACATGGACGTCAGCAACCTGAACGGGGGTAATACCCAACTCGTTGGTCAGGCGCAGGCGGATCGCATCGCCGGATGTTTCAATTCGTACAATCCGCCGGGTGGTTTGGTTCGAAAAAATGGGCGGCGTGGTGGCCGGGCGAACCGCTGTCGGTGCGAACGGCGGACTGAACCAGCCGGCAGCCCACGACTGGGCCTGAGCAGGGCTTGCCGCCAGCGCCAGCAAGGCCGAACCGATCAGCGCGAATTCCCATTTTTTCATTCCAGATCCTCTCAAATCTAACTGCTTTGTTATTTGGAATTGTGAGTCACCGGCAGCGACAGGCCGGTTGAAACGGTAATTTCTTCCGCAGCCTGTTTGAGCGGATCGAGTAGCCTGTCGACGCGTGCCTCTCCGGATGAATCGATCAAAGTTGCTATGGTCAGCGCGGCATTAAACGGGCTGTCTGGCGACCCGACAAGGACTCCGATATCCGCACTGCCCAGCAGGCGTTCGCCGATCGACCTTGCATGGCCGGAAGAGCGGATATCGGCCAGCCTCTCTTCCACTAATTTGCGGTCTGATGCCTTCATGGAGTTCCAATCCGGCAGCGTGCGCAGGAGATCCTTTCGGGCCTTGTCTGGCATCGATGCCAGTAGCAAGCGCCCGGAATTTGTCCGGATGGGGGAGTGCACCGAACCGACCTCGACGGATAGCCGGAACGGATTGGGGCTTTCTTCCTGCGCGATGACCAGCACCTGATTCTGATCTAGCACCGTCAGGTGGCAGCTTTCCCGAACGTTATCAGCAAGACTGCGCATGATCGGGCGTGCTGCCGCTACGAGATTTTCGAAAGGGGAGTGAATGCGTGCAAGCTGGAACAGCTTGAGGGTAAGGGCATAACCACCGTTTGTAGGATCGCGCCTGACGTATTCGCGCCCTTCGAGACACGCCAGCATCCGGAAGATTTCTCCTGGCTGACGGTCAAGCGCGCGGGCAATTTGCGACTGCGTCATAGGCACGGCCTGGTCGGAGAGATATTCTATAACGTCGAGACCCTTCTCCAGGGCCGGGACCGCATATTTTTTCCTGCGTTCATGAGCTGAAAGATTGGTTTCCGCCATGTCCGTTGTACCTCCTGTGCAGCCATTGACCAATGTTCGGCCAAGCGTTCTGCTACCGAATGCATGCCGTGCGATCCATGGCTGATAATGAGGTCGCAAAAATATGCGTCTTGCAGTGTCTAGGCGATAATTTGTTTTCAGCACGCGACCTGCCAATTTGCCTACCATCTATTGATTGTTTGCATATAGACGCTATGTTCGTATGCAAACAAAGTCAATTTGGGAGTGGGCATGAAATTCGCATTGGGGAGTAACGGGTGGAACTGCGATGAGCGCTGAGAGCAGCGGCTCACCGCTGGACGGAATCCTCGTTCTGGACATGTCGCAATTCTTGGCTGGCCCTTCAGCAGCATTGCAGCTGGGCGATCTCGGTGCCCGCGTGATCAAGATTGAGCGCCCTGATGGAGGAGATCTGTGCCGCAATCTTTACCTTAGCGACACGCGTGTTGATGGCGATTCGACACTGTTCCATGCGATCAATCGAAACAAGGAGAGCTTTACAGCTAATCTCAAGGACCCAGTTGATCTCGAGGCTGTTCGTCGCCTCATTGCCAAGGCTGATGTCCTAATTCAGAACTTCCGCCCAGGTGTAATCGAACGTCTCGGGCTTGGTTATGATGAGGTCCGTAAGATCAATCCAGGCCTAGTGTATGCAAGTGTATCGGGTTTCGGGCCTGATGGTCCGTGGGCTCGCCTTCCTGGGCAAGATCTTCTGGCGCAGGCACGTTCTGGGGTAATGTGGCTCACTGGCTCAGCTGGAAATGGGCCGGTTCCGATCGGTCTTTCTGTCGCTGACATGCTTGCCGGACATATCCTGTCAAAAGGTATTCTGGCAGCGCTCGTTCGGCGCGGCGTCACAGGAGTGGGTGGGCGCGTTGAAACCAGCCTGCTCGAAGTTTTGGTCGATTTCCAATTCGAGCTTTTGACAACTTATCTGAATGACGGCGAGCGCCCCCCGCGGCGGGCTCGCAGCCACGGCGCGAATGCTTATCTTTCAGCGCCATATGGCGTCTATGCCACCAGTAATGGTCATCTCGCCATTGCGATGACACCGCTTGATCGCTTGTGCGAACTACTCGGCGAACCGGGTCTGTCTGATGGGGCTGACGAGTTCGCGGACCGAGATCTTTTGTTGGAAAAAATTTCGCAGGTTGTCGCCAAGCAGACGACAGAAGAACTGCTTGGTAAGCTGGAGCCGGCAGGAATTTGGGTTTCGCCGGTGCTCGATTGGCCAGCGCTTTTGCGCGAAGAAAGTTTCAAGGCACTGGATATGCTTCAAACTCTCACGACCAGCCATGGGGAAATCACAACCACGGCGAGCCCTCTTCGTGTTGATGGAGCCAGGGCTAAATGCGATCGAAGCGCCCCATTTGTCGGTCAACACAGCGAGGCAATACGTGACGAGTTTGGAATCGTCGACTAGCAGGATATTGTGTACTCACTCATTTGGCCTTCCCTGGTTATGAGTATCATATGGCCTATGAATACTGCAGCATTGATGCATAATTAGTGACCCGGATTTTGGATGAACGCATCTGGCAGAGGGCTAGCGTCAGGACTCACGATTGCACCAAAATATGAGGGTTTCGGCGATGCTGATTGCTGACATGAAGGCATGCACAAAGCGATTATAGCGTGTGTAGGTGCGCCGCCAGCCCTTGACTTTGGCGACAAGCTCTCGACCAAGTGACGCTTCTTGTAGGTCGCCATGTCGTAGCGATATTGTACTTTGCGATTGGTTTTTGGCGGGATGCAAGGGATGATGCCTCTCTGTTCCAGAGCGGCGCGGAACCAGTCGGCATCATAGCCCCGATCGGCGAGCAGTGCCTTGGCCTTGGGGAACGCATCGATCATCAACGCGGCGCCCTTGTAGTCGCTCAAGCGAAGTCACCCGCTGTAATGCAGCTTTGTCGCGTAACCCAGCATTGCGGGCGTTCGCTAGACCCTCCGCCAGCGCGCGATGAAGAAGCCGTCTAGTCCACCTACCTCGCCCAGCATTCCGGGGTCGGTGCGCAGCCAGCCTGCTGCGGTGGGCGCTAAACCTTGTGGCAACTCATCGGCGCGGATCGGCAGCGGGTCGAGTGTCCCTTTGCCTGCCTGTTCTTCGCCCTCGGCGCGTTCGAGCGAGCACACGGCATAAACCAGCACGCCGCCGGGTTTGAGCCACTCTGCCGCGCGGGCCAGCAGCGCGGATTGGAGTTCGGCTATCTCCTCGATCTGGCGCTCTCCGATGCGGTGGAGCACTTCGGGGTGGCGGCGGCAGGTGCCGGTCGCGGTGCAGGGCGCGTCGAGGAGGATCGCGTCGAAGCGGTGCTTGGGTTCCCACTTCAGCGCATCGGCGCGGATCGTGCTGGCGGCAAGGCCGGTGCGCTTGCAGTTCTGTCTGACGAGGTCGAGCCGCCGCTTGGAAATATCGAGCGCGGTCACTTGCCATCCGGCGGCGGCAAGCTGGAGCGTCTTGCCACCCGGCGCGGCGCACAGGTCGAGCGCGTGGCGGCCCTCGCCCGATCCGAGCAGGCGGGCGGGCAGCGAGGCGGCGAGATCCTGCACCCACCAGGCACCCTCAGCGAACCCGCCGAGCGTCTCGACCGCGGCCCCGCGCGGCAGACGCAGATGGCCCGGCGCGAGGCTGTCGGCACTGAGCTGGTTGGCCCAATGCGCGGTCTCGGACGGATCGCGCAGCGTCAGGTCGAGCGGTGGCGGCTCGGCCAATCCAGCCGCAATCGTGGCCGCGCGCTCACCCCAGCGTGCCGCCACCCGCTCGGGTAAAGTCGGCGCGTCAGGCAGGCTCGCCGGGCGCTTGGTCAATGTCGAGAACACCCCGTGCGCCAGCCTGCGCGGGCCGCCCGCCAGCAGCGGTAGGCCGGTCGCGATCACCGCGTGCGGCGGTGTGTCGAGCCTGAGCCATTGAGCCAGCATGATCCGCAGCACCGTGCGCACCTTTGCGTCGTGCGGCAGCGGCTTGGCCGTTGCGCTGTCGATCAGCGCGTCGAGATCGACCAGCCAGCGCAGCACCTCCGTGCCGATCGCGCGGGCGAGGGCGCGGTCCTCCGGCTTGCGGACGTCGGAGGTCGCCGAGCCGAACGCCTGGTCGAGCGTCTCGCCCCGGCGCAGCACGGCATCGAGCAGGCGAAGCGCGGCGCGGCGCGCGTGGAGTCCGGGTGGCGTGGGCATCGCATCGCGCCCTAGCCGGGCTTGAAACCGAGCGCCAGCGCGCGCATGTCACCAATCATGACCGAAAGAGCGACCAAGCGGCCCAAAGGCTTTGAAAAACCTGCCCACTGGACCAGCACTCCTCCGCCCGAGCCGCAGAAAGGCGAGAGCGAGGAGGAGCTCAGCCCCACGCGCTACGGCGATTGGGTGAAAGACGGGATCGCCGTCGATTTTTGAGCTCTAGAGCGGCGTCAACTCGATCCTGAGCCCGTCGCGCGGCTTGGGGATAGGCCATGCCTGCCATTTCGGATCCTGCCCGTCGGCCATGGTGATTCGGTATCGCGGCAGCAGCTGCGCCATCAGGATCTTCACCTGCATATAGGCGAAGTGCAGCCCGAGGCACATATGCGCCCCGCCGCCGAACGGCACCCAGGCGTATTTGTGCCGCGCCTTCACCCGTTCCGGCGTGAAGCGCAGCGGATCGAAGCTGTAGGGGTCTTCCCAATGCTCCTCGCTGTGGTGGACGTAATGCGCGTTGATGCCGACATTGGTTCCCGCCGGGATGCGGTAGCCGCCATAATCGAATTCCTGCAACGCCCGGCGCGGGGTCGAGGGAACGGGCGGGACCATCCTTAGCGCTTCCTTGAAAGCCATTTCGGTGAGGTCCAGCTTGCCGAGGTCTTCATAGGCGAGGTCGCGCGGGCGACCATTGGCATCGGGGCCGCCGGTAACCGCCTCGATCTCCTGCCGCAATTTCTCCTGCCATTCGGGATGCTTGGCGAGTTGCCAGATCAGCGAAGTGGCCGATGATGTGATCGTGTCATGCGCCGCCATCATCAGGAAGTTCATGTGATCGACCACCTCGTCGACCGGCAGCAGTTCGCCGTCCTCGCGCGTGGCGGTGGCGAACTGGCTGAACATGTCCTGCCCGCCGCCATGCTGGCGCCGGTTGGCGGTTTCCTGCGTGAAATAGTCGACCAGGAAGGCGCGCCCGTCGACGCCCTTCTTCATCATGGTGAAGGGCAGGGGCTTGCGCACCGGCGCAACCGAGGCCTGCACCATATCGACGAAGGCGAGGTTGATGCGGTCCGCTTCCGGACCCCACGGCAGGCCGAGGAAACTGTCCGCGGCAAGGTCGAGCGAAAGTTGCTTGATCGCGGGATAGAACCGCATCGGCCCTGCGCCCCATTGCTCGACCTGCCGGGCGATCCCGCGGTTGAGGCTGCCTGCGTAGTGCCGCATCGGTTCGGGCTTGAAGGCGATCGAGAGCGCACGACGGTCGGCGCGGTGATGGTCGAAATCCATCAGCATCAGCCCGCGCGGGAACAGCTGGTCGAGGATCGGACCCCAGCCCTGCTCGCTCGAAAAGATGCGGTTGCGGTCGAACAGCACCAGCTCGTTCGCATCCGCGCCGATCAGCGCGACGGCCCAGCCGCCGAACGCCTTGTTCTTGTAGACCGGACCATAGGTCGCCACCATGCGTTGCGCGAAGCCATGCGGATCGGCTAGCATCTTGAGGGTGTTACCGACGACCGGCCAGCCGCCCTCCCCGGGAATATGATCGAGCGCGCCCGCGGGCAATTGCTCTTTCCAATGGGTGAATTCAGCGGGGCGTTGCGGAGCGAGAGTGGCCATGGTGGTCCTCTTGGAGATGCTTACTTACCCTAATGTAAGTTATTCGCGGTGCTAAATCCAGCCCGACAATTCGCGCCGAACCAGCGTCTCCAGCATCGCCATGCCCGCAGTGCCATCGTTGAGGCAGGTGAGCGCGGCGAATTCCTGACCGCCCGCCTCGGCGAACTGTTCGTGGCCCTGAATCGCCAGCTCTTCCAGCGTTTCGAGGCAGTCGGCGGAAAATCCCGGTGCGGCGATCGCCAGCCGCATGGTCCCGGCCGCCGCTTCCTCGCGGAGCACCGCGTCGGTTGCCGGTTCGAGCCATTTGGCGCGCCCGAAGCGCGACTGGAAGCTGGTGCGGATGCGCAAATCGGGGCGCGCCAACCGCTCCTCCAGCAGCCGCGCCGTCTTGCGGCAATGGCAGTGATAGGGATCGCCGAGATCCAGTGTGCGCTGCGGCATCCCGTGGAAGCTCAGCAGCAGGACTTCAGGCGTGAAGGCCAGCGCATCGAGCTGAGCGCCGATGTCTTCGGCCAGCGCGGCGGTATAGGCGGGATCGTCGTGATAGGGTGGCAGCGTCCGCAGCGCGGGTTGCCAACGCATTGTCCGCAAGGCATCCCCAGCCTTGTCCACAACCGTCGCGGTCGTCGCCGCGCTGTATTGCGGATAGAGCGGGGCGAGCAGGATCCGGTCGCATCCCGCCTCCATCAGCGCCGCCAGCCGTTCGGGGATCGCGGGGCGGCCATAGCGCATCGCCCACTCGACCCGCGCTGCATCGCCCAGCCGCGCTTGCAGCTTTTCTGCCTGCCGCCTGGTGATCGCGGCGAGCGGCGAGCCGTCCTCCCCCCAGACCTTGGCATAGGCTTGTGCGCTGCGTTTGGGGCGGGTGTTGAGGATGATACCGCGCAGGATTGGCTGCCATGCGATTGGCGGAATCTCGACGACGCGCCGGTCGGACAGGAATTCGGCAAGGTAGCGTTTGACCGGGCCGGGCTCGGGGCCATCGGGCGTACCCAGATTCACCAGCAGCACGCCGATCCGCCCCGAGCGCACCGGCTGGTGGTCTGTTGGAAGGGACTGGTCCTGCCAGGTCATGCAACAATCTCCATCAGCGGCAGCCGGCGAAAGCGTTTGCCGGTCGCGGCATAGAGCGCATTGGCGATCGCCGGTGGTGCGACTGCTACGCCAAGCTCACCCGGATCGAACGGCGGGGCGTCGCTCGAAACGAATTCGATGGTCATGTCCGGCGTGTCAGCCAGCCCCGGCAAGCCCATCGCGCCAAGTCGGGCGGGGCTCGGCATGCCGCGATGCCACAAGGCGCTCGATCCGCGAGCGAGCGCGAGGCCGAACATCAAACCGCCCTCGATCTGCTGGCGCGCGAGGTCGAGATTGACGATCCTCCCGATGTCGACGACGGCGGTCAGCCGGTCGACCTCGAACCCCGATCCGCCCGCGCGCGCCTCGGCGATGCAGGCGATCCGGCCGCCCCCTGCACGCTGGGGATCGCCCACCGCATCCATCCGCACCACCGCCATCCCCTGTCCGGTTCCTCCATCGCCCGCGCCCCATTCGCCAAGTTGCGCGGCTCGGCGCAGCACCTCCACCAGGCGCGCCTGCTGGCTTAGCATTTCCATGCGGTAGAGCAGCGGGTTGCGGGCCGCGCGTGCGGCCAGCTCGTCGATGAAGCATTCGGTGGCGAAGGCGGTGTAGGCCACGGCATTGCCGCGCAGGCGCGCGGTCGGCAGCGCCAGTGTGACCGGCACATGCTCGATGGCGACATTGGGTATGGCATAGGGCGGCAGCGCGCCCTCGCAAGCGAGCGGATCGGCCTTGCCCGCAGCGCGCTCCATCGCCGCTTCCGGTGTGGCGTTGTCGAACAGCCGTTCGCCGAATTCGCGCGCTGTCGCCGGGCAGGCAAGCCTTGCCCGCCAGGCGGATGGCGTGAGCGAATTGCCCTGCCCGAGCGAAGCGGTCAGCGCGATGGCGACCGGAGTGCGCGGAGGGACCATGCGGCTTTCCTCGGTCCGTGACCAGGTCAGTTGGACCGGCTTGCCGATGGCCTTGGCGATCTGCGCGACTTCGATGGCGTGCTGCTTTTCGAGCCGCGCGTCGAAGCTACCCCCTGCCTCCAGCGGATAGAGCACCACCTTGTCGGGAGACAGGCCGACCGCTTCACCTGCGGCCGCGCGTGCGGCTTCGGGAGCTTGGCTGGCGATCCACAGTTCGAGCTTGCCCTCGCTCACTCGCGCGGTCGCGCTGGCGGTCTCGATCGCAGCGTGGAGCGCGGGGGCGATATAATAGGTCGCGCTGGCAGCCCCCTGTTGCAACTGGCTGTCGGGATCGCCGAAACGCAGGATCGTCTCGCCCTCGCGCCGCGCGGCTGTCGTCAACACCTGTTCGAGCTTTTCCGTGCCAACCGCACCGGGGCCGGAAAAACGCGGGCGCAACGCCTTCAGCGCCTTTTGCGCCTGCCAGCTGTTGCTCGCGACCGCCGCGATCCATCGCTTGTGCTTGACCACGCCGACCAGCCCGCGGATTTTCTGCACTGCCTTGGCGTCATAGCCGACCAGCTCCTGCATCCCGATCGGGCCGTGCGCAATCGCGGCGAACACCAGATCGGGCAGGCGGACGTCCCCAGCAAAGACCATGCTGCCATCGATCTTGGCGGGGAGGTCGAGCCGGGGGAACAGCGTGTCGACGCTGTCATCGTCTTCGCCAACCGGGCGTTCGGCGGGCGGATCGGGGCGCAGCGGAGCGGGATCGGGCGCGCGCATGGTCGCGGCCTCTTCGGTCAGATCGCCGAAGCGCAGCGTCCGCTTGCCGAACTGAACCAGCCCGCCTTCGACCTCGCATTGCTCCCAGTCGGTGTCCCAGCGCTTGGCGGCGGCCATCGCCAGCATCGCGCGCGCAGCGGCGGCGGCCTCGCGAGCGGGCTCTTCATAGGCGGCGAGCGTGGTGCCGTCGGCGGTCGCACCGAAGGCGTGATCGCGCGCGAAGCGTCGGGCGAGCATGTCGCCGGGTTCGTCCGCGAGCGATGGGATGCTCGACCACAGCGGTGCCCATTTGGCGGCGAGCGGGATGTTGGGTTGCGCCCCGCTTGGCGGAACGGGCTGGACCGCGATCTGGCGCCAGTCCGCGCCCAGCTCAAGCGCGACGATCTGGGGTAACAATGTGGTAACGCCCTGGCCCATCTCCAGTTGCGGGACGGCCACCGCCACAACCCCGTCCTTGCCGATCGTCAGCCAGCCGCCAAAGCCGTATTCGTCCTCCCCCGCGATCAGCGGCGCGGTATAGTGGCGTGGCCAGAGATACCAGCCGACGAACAGCCCGCCGCCCACCGCTGCGCCGGTCAGGATTGCGCGGCGGCTGAGCGGCAGTTGCATCAGGCGGGCTCCTCCAGCCACTCGGCGACGCGCGCGGCGATGGCATCGAAGGGGGCGGACAATTCACCTTCCTCAAGAGCCGGAGGCGTGCCCGCATCGCTGCGCTCGCGGATCGCCATGCTCAGCGGGATTCGCCCGAGGAACGGCAATTCGAGCCGACCGGCCGCCTGTTCGACGCCGCCGGACCCGAACGGATCGGACACTTCGCCGCAATGCGGGCAGGCATAGCCGGACATATTCTCGACCAGACCAATGATCGGCACGCCCGCGCCGTCGAACAACTGCCCCGCCCGCGCCGCGTCGATCAGGGCGAGATCCTGCGGGGTGGACACCAGCACGACGCCTGCCGGACGGTGCTTCTGGATCATGGTCAGTTGGACATCGCCGGTGCCGGGCGGAAGATCGACCACCAGCAACTCGGCATCGCCCCAGTCGGCCTCGATCAATTGCGTCAGCGCGCCGCCGGTCATCGGCCCACGCCATGCCAGCGCCTTGCCCGCCGGAACGAGGTGGCCGATCGACAGCACCGGTAGCTCACCTGCACCGGTCAGCGGAATCAACTGTTTCTCGCGCGCTTCCGGCTTGGCGCCGGTATTGCCGAGGATCTGCGGCTGCGAAGGGCCGTAGATATCGGCATCGACCAGCCCGACCTTAACGCCCCGACGCTTCAGCGCGAGCGCGAGATTGGCGGCGAGGGTGGATTTTCCCACGCCTCCCTTGCCCGAAGCGACCGCGAGGATACGGCGCACTGACTTTTCGGCGGTCAGCGCGATGCGTACTTGCTCTATCTCAGGAAGGGCGGAGACGGCACGCTCGACATCGCTCTCCAGTTCGCTTCGGGCGGCGCTGCCCAAACCGCTCGCGTCCACCACCAGCGTCGCGGTGCCGTTTACGACATGCGCCGAGGTGATACGCGCGCGAAGAACGGGGTCGAGGGCGGAGAGGATTTGCTCTTGCGTCATGCAAAGCGCCGGGTGAACCATCGAAAAGCCCCGGGCAAGTCCTGATTTTTTCGCCCCTGTTTTTTGCCGCGGGCCATGCCTATAACTGTCGGCATGAAAGTTTTGGACGGGTTTAGGGCTGCCGTGGGTCTCTCCATGGCCGGAAAGCGCAATCCTTGGGGCAAACCGTCGAGCAGTGGTTCGGACGGCGGGTCTGGCGACGATGGCGGAGAAGGCGATGCGCCGGATGGTGGTAGCGACGACGGCGATGCGCCGCGCGGTCCGCGCAATCCCTGGCTGCCGCCGTCGCGCGGCGGCGACGGTCCGCGTCGTTCCGCCAGCATAGAGGACATCTTCCGCAGCCGTGGCCCCGAAGGCCCGCGCCGTACCGGCGGCGGAGGCGGATTTCGCCTGCCCGAGCGCCCGGGCAATGGAAAGCTGATCGCGTGGGTGGCCGCTGGTCTGGTGGCTGGATGGCTGGTGTTCAGCTCGACCCATGAGATCCAGCCCAAGGAGCAGGGGCTCGTTACCTGGGTGGGCGGCAAATATTCGCACAAGCTGTTGCCCGGACTCAATTTCACGCTGCCCTGGCCGATTCAGGAAGTGACGGTTGCCAATGTCAGCCAGATCCGCTCGGAAAAGATCGGCGGCGATGGCGAGCGCCTGTTGCTGACGGGGGACCAGAATCTCGTCGACCTGTCCTATGTCATCCGCTGGAACATCAAGAACCTGCCGCGTTTCGCCTTTCAGCTGGACGATCCCGAGCTGACCATTCGTGAAGTGGCCGAAGCGGCCATGCGCGCGGCTGTTGCGGAACAGAAGCTCGACGATGTGATCTCAGGTGCCGGTCGCGGCGATATCGAAACCAGCGTGCGCGCTCGGATGCAGCAATTGCTCGATGCCTATCATGCCGGTGTGCAGGTGCAGGGCGTGGCGATCGAGAAGGCCGATCCGCCGACCAAGGTGATCGATGCGTTCAAGGACGTTTCCGCCGCGCAGCAGGATGCGGACGCCATGCGCAACCGCGCCCGCGCCTATGCCCAGCAGGTCCGTGCCCGGTCCGAAGGCGATGCCGCGTCGTTCGACCGGATCTATGCACAATACAAGCTGGCGCCGGAAGTGACCAAGCGGCGTATGTATTACGAAACGATGGAAAGCGTGCTCAGCAAGACCAACAAGACCGTGATCGAGGCGCCTGGTGTCACCAGCTACCTTCCCTTGCCCGAATTGAGGCGCAACAGCGCGGCCAAATCGGACCAGGATACCTCCAAGCAGGGAGGGCAGTGAGATGAACGATATCTGGCAATCCCACAAGGCGTCCCTCATCGCGATCGGCGTCCTGATCGTGGCGGCGTTCTCCACAATGTTCGTGGTGCCCGAGACGATGCAAGCGGTGATTATCCGCAATGGTGATCCGGTATCGGTCATCAATCGATTCAAACCGGGCGTGCCGTTCGGTCGCGACGGCGCAGGGCTATGGTACCGGATTCCGCTGATCGAACGGGTCCAGTTCGTCGACCGGCGGATTCTCAATCTCGATATGGAGCCGCAGCAGGTGCTTTCGAGCGACCAGCAGCGGCTCGAGGTCGATGCCTATGCGCGGTTCCGCGTGATCGATCCGGTCAAGATGATCCAGACCGCCGGCACCGAAGAGAGCCTGCAGACCCAGCTTTCGCCGATCCTGTCCTCGGTCATCCGGCAGGAGCTCGGGCGGCGTCCGTTCGCTACCTTGCTGACCGCCGAGCGCGGCACGGCCATGGCCAACATCCGCACCATCCTCGACAAGCAGGCGCGGCAATATGGCGCGCAGATCATCGACGTGCGGATCAAGCGCGCCGACCTGCCCGACGGCTCGCCGCTCGAAACGGCCTTCACGAGAATGCAGACCGACCGCGAGGCCGAGGCCGAAACGATTCGTGCCAACGGACGGCGCGATGCGCAGATCATCCAGGCCGATGCCGAGGCGCAGGCCGCCAAGACCTATGCCGAGGCCTATGGCAAGGACCCGAAGTTCTACGATTTCTACCGCGCGATGGAGAGCTATCGCCGGACCTTCGAGAACGGCAGCGGTGAAAGCAACATCATCCTGTCGCCCGACAACGAATACCTGCGCCAGTTCAAAGGCACACAATAAACGGCCGAATGCAGGCAATCCGGGCCGCCATTCAATGTCGGTTCAGCCCGCACGGCTTGTAAGCCCTTATTGAGGGTCCACATGTGTTCCCGCGCCAGTCTGGGCGGGAGCCCAGCGCAAGATGAAGAGGAACGAGAGGACGTGAAGCCAGTGCGATACGCCTACGGATTGACGAGTGCCCTGCTGGTGGGTGGGGCGACCCTGTCGCTAATGACCGGAAACCCGGCCGGTGCCCAGGTGGCGCAAAACGAACAAAGTCAGATTCAGCACATCGTGCCGCGTGCCGGTGCGCCGGCGAGTTTCGCCGACCTGACCGCGCAGCTTGCCCCGGCGGTGGTCAATATCGCCACCCGCCAGCGGATCGAGGTGCAGACCCAGAACCCGTTTGCCGGAACGCCGTTTGAGGGCCTGTTCGGCCAGCGCGGCGGCAATGGCCAGCCGCAGACGCGTGAGGCGCAGTCGCTGGGTTCCGGATTCATCATTTCGGCCGACGGCTACATCGTCACCAACAATCATGTGATCTCCAGCCCGACCGGGCGCGGCACAGTGGAGGAAATCACCGTCACCACGCCCGACGGCACCGAATATCCGGCCAAGCTGGTGGGCGCGGACGCGGCCTCCGACCTTGCTGTGCTGAAGATCGAGGGCAAGAAGCCGTTTCCCTTTGTCAAATTCGGCAATTCCAAGGCGGAACGGCCGGGCGACTGGGTCATCGCGATCGGCAACCCATTCGGCCTCGGCGGCACGGTGACAGCGGGGATCGTCTCGGCGGTCTATCGCAACACCGGTTCGGGCAGCGCCTATGATCGCTACATCCAGACCGATGCCTCGATCAACAAGGGCAATTCGGGCGGTCCGCTGTTCGACATGGAAGGCCAGGTGATCGGGATCAACAACGCGATCTTCTCGCCTTCGGGCGGCAGTGTGGGTATCGGCTTTGCGATTCCGTCCGAGATTGCCCAGCCGATCGTCGAAAAGCTCATGAAGGGCGAGGCAATCGAGCGCGGTTATCTCGGCGTATCGATCCAGCCGGTCGACGAGGATCTCGCCGATTCGCTGGGTCTCCCCAAGAATCGCGGCGAGCTGGTGCAGTCGGTGCAGGCAGGTCAACCGGCGGAAGTGGCCGGGATCAAGCCGGGCGATATCGTGGTCAAGGTCAATGGCAAGGACGTCACCTCCGACCAGACGCTGTCGTACATTGTCGCCAACATCGATCCGGGCACGACCGTGCCGGTCGAACTGCTGCGCGATGGCAAGCGGCGCACGGTCAATGTCAAGGTCGCCAAGCGTCCGAGCGAGCAGGCGTTGCGCGAGCAGCAGATGTTCAACGGCGATCAGGACAACAACGACCAGATGCAGGGTGAAAACAGCGGGCTGGCGCAGGACAAGCTGGGCCTCGGCGTCGTGCCGTTGACCCCGCAGATCGCCGGTCAGTTGGGCGCGCCTGCGAGCACCAAGGGTGTGGCCATTGCTGCGGTCGATCCCAGCTCCGACGCGGCGCGCAAGGGATTGCAGCGCGGCGATATCATCCTCTCGGCGAACTACCAGCCCATCGCCGACACCGCCGGTCTCGACGCCCAGATCAAGCAGGCGCAAGCTGACAAGCGTGAAGCGGTGCTGCTGCGCATCCAGCGGCGCGGCCAAGCGGCCGTCTATATTGCGGTGCGGCTGATGGACAACAAATAAGCCACAAAGGCGCAAGCCGGGCCAAACAAAAGCCCTCCCGCAGTCGGTCTGCGGGAGGGTTTTTCTTTTGCGTTGGGCCGGGCACCGGACGGCGAGCTATTGCGGAACGCGTGGGCTCGGACTTTGCGTTGGGCGAGCCGGAACCCGGGGCGAAGGGCTGGGGGTCGGTGCGATTACGCGCGGCTGCGCGCGATTCTGCCCGGCGGGAACTGGATTCGGCTGGCGTGGCTGTTGCTGCTGACCTGGTGAGCCGCCCGTGGCTCTGCGCAGGAAATTGTCGCTCGCCGCTTGAGGAGCATCGCTCGGCGCACTGCCATCGCCGGGAGTATTGCCAGTGGCACCTTGTTCGCCATCGACGCCGAAGGCGGGCTGGTCGCGGCGACCGTCGAGCGGGGGTTGCTGGCCGTTGCCGCGTTCGATCAGATTGCCCTGATTGTCGATAAAATAGTAATCGTCAGGATTGCCTTGCATTTGCTCTTCATCGGGCTCGACCTGCCAGTCGGGCAGCTTGAGCTCGGTCTGGAACTGCTCGACCGGGCGATCCTTTACGGCATAGCGCATATAGGCCGAGAACGCCTTGGCCGGTGCGGTCCCGCCATAAAGGCCAGCGACGCGTTTGTTATCGTCGCGGCCCATCCACACGCCGGTGGTGATACCGCTCGAAAAGCCCACGAAATAGCCATCCTTGTTGGAGCTGGTGGTGCCGGTTTTACCCGCCACCGGACGGCCGATTTGGGCCGCGCGCCCGGTGCCGGTGTTTACCGCCGTTTGCAGCAGGTCGGTCATCTCGGCATCGACGTAATCGGGGATCAGCTGGGTCTGCCTCGAGGCCTGATGCTGGTACAGCACGTCCCCATTGGCGCTGGTCACCTTGACGATGCCGTAGGGTTCGACCGCCTGGCCCTTGTTACCAACCACGGCATAGGCGCGGGTCATGTCGATCAGGCGCACCTCGTTCGAACCCAGAACCATCGAGGGATAGGTCGCTATCGGACTGCTGATGCCTAGCCGCCGGGCCATGCTGGCAACCGTGCCGAAGCCGACTTCATTGCCGAGTTGGGCGGCAATCGTATTGATCGAATAGGCAAAGCCGCTGCGCAGATCGACTTGCCCGACGAATTTGCCATTGGAGTTCTTCGGGCTCCAGCCGTCGATGGTGACAGGTGTATCGACCACCATGTCGTCTGGCTTGTACCCCGCTTCCAGTGCCGAGAGATAGACGAACAATTTCCACGCCGATCCGGGCTGGCGCATGGCGTCGGTTGCGCGGTTGTAGTTTGTCTTGACGTAGTCGGTGCCGCCTACCAGCGCGAGCACAGCACCGTCGCGATCCATGCTGACGAGGGCGCCTTGAGTGCCCTTGGGAACATTGCTCTTGATGGCGGCCGCCGCCGCCTTCTGCATTCCCGGGTCGAGCGTGGTCCAGACCTCGATCGGCTCATTCGTTTGCGGGATCAGCAAGTCGAGCTGCGGTAAGGCCCAATCGGTGAAATACCGCACCGAATTGCCGCCGACATCCTGCTTGAGGTTGACGGTCGAGGGATCGATCGACGCTTGCTCCGGGGTAATCTTGCCCTGTTGCTCCATCAGCTTGAGCACCACGCGTGCGCGGGCAATAGCGGCATCGACATCGGCAGTCGGCGAATAATGGCTGGGGGCCTTGACCATGCCCGCGATGATGGCCGCCTCGGGCGGGGTCAGGTGGGTTGCGGGGTGGCTGAAGAATTTGCGGCTGGCGGCATCGATGCCATAGGCACCGCCGCCGAAATAGACCTTGTTGAGGTAAAGCTCGAGGATTTGCTGTTTGGTGAACTTGGCTTCCAGCGCCATCGCCAGCACCGCCTCGCGTGCCTTGCGGTCGAGCGAGCGGTTGTTGTTGAGGAAGAGGTTGCGGGCGAGCTGCTGGGTAATCGTCGAGGTCGCCGAAACGCGCCTGTCACCGGTGACCGCAGTATAGACCGCGCGCACCAGCCCGATCGGGTCGATCCCGAAGTGCGAATAGAAGCGCCGGTCCTCGGTGGAGACCAGCGCATCCTTCATCACAGTGGGAATCTGTTTTGAGCTGAGCCACTGGCCATAGCTAGGCCCAAGCTCGACAATTTCGCTGCCGTCGCGCGCGCGGACAACGATGGTTTGTCCGACCTGAGTGGCCTTGAGCTGGTAGAAACTTGGCAATGAGCGTGCCGCGAAAGCCACCGCAAGGCCCAGGAACAGCGCGCCCAGCAAGGCAAGCGCGCCGCCCCATACCAGCAGGCGCTTCAACCAGCTGCGTCGCTTCTTGCCGCCATTGCGTTTGCGCGCTTTCTGCTCGGCTCGTTTCTGCCGTTCCGCGCGTTCCCGGCGGCTACCCCGTTTGTCCATTATGCTCCCGGATCACTCTCGTCTGCCGCGCGCTTCATACCCTTTCGGTCATGGCGCGGCGAGCCATAACCGATGGTGAACGATCAGTACGGGGCAAAGGGGTATCAGTCCTCGGGCTCAAAGGCGAGCGAGGCGCTGTTGATGCAGTAGCGCAGGCCATTTTCGCCCGGACCATCGGGGAAGACGTGGCCCAGATGGCCCTCGCATTTCGAGCACAGCACTTCGGTACGGATCATGCCGTGGCTGGTATCGCGTTGTTCATCGACCACATCGCTTTCGGCCGGTGCGGTGAAGCTGGGCCAGCCGCAACCGCTGTCGAACTTATCGGTGCTGGCGAACAGCAATTGCCCGCAGGCGGCGCAGTGGTATTCGCCCGGCTGCTTGTTCTTGTCGTATGCGCCGGTGAAGGCGCGTTCGGTGCCTTTCTCGCGCAGCACGTGATATTGTTCGGGCGTCAGGCGCTCGCGCCATTCCGCATCGCTCAGCTCCAGCTTGTCGGTCATCGTCTCGTTCCTTTCGCTCCGCAATATGGTGTGGTGCGAGAGTGCGGCAAGCGCTCGGTCCTAACCATCGACCATGGCGTAGTGCGCGGGTGGCGGAATCCCCTCGATCTTTTCGGCCAGCAACGGGCGGAAGCTGGGGCGGCTCTTGACCACTGCATACCACGTTCGTGCCTGCTCATGGCCCGCCCAGTCGATCCCCCCGAGATAGTCGGCAACCGAAATCTGCGCTGCGGCAGCCATATCGGCGAGGCTCAGCATCGACCCCCCGAGCCAGGCGCGCGTGTCCACCAACCAGTCGATATAATCGAGATGGCCGTGCGCCGATTTCATGGCCTCGCGCAACGCCCGCGAATCGGGCGGCTGGCGCAACATCAGCCGTTTGGCGAGCTTTTCCTGAAGCAGCGGTGCGGTGACGTCCTGAAAGAAGTTCTCGTCGAACAGCGCGACCAGTCGGCGGATTTCGGCGCGAGTGGCGCTGTTGCCCGACAGCATCGGCGCGCGATCGACCATTTCCTCAAGGAATTCGCAGATCGCCCGGCTATCGGCAATCGTCGTTCCGCGCGTCGTATCGTGCAACACGGGGATGCGCCCGGCATGGTTGAGCTGCCACAACTCGTCACGCTTGTCCCATGGGTTTTCGCGCACCAGCTCATAGGCGAGGTTCTTCTCGCCCATCACGATGCGTACCTTGCGGCTGAAGGGACACAGGGGGAATTGATGCAATTGCCACATACGACGGACACGGTCTCTGCCCGAAGCTGACAGTGAAATCCACCGCTGTGTGAGGGCGGCGGTAAATTTACGGGACTGATTTTATTGCTGCGGAGGCAGCGCGTCGGCAAATTCGCGCGCGGCGGCCTGCAAGGCGGGGGCAAGCCGTGCGATGGCATCGCTCATTTGCGCCATCCGATCCATCGCTCGCGGGAGGTCATGCCGGATCGCGCCGGAGACTTCGCCAGCGCCGGGCGCCATCTGGCGCAAGGTCATGTCGAGATCGACGCTGCGAGGGTCCTGACCCGCTGCCTCGGCCAGCGGGCGCGCGATCGGGGCAAGCGGCATGTCGAGGATGACGTCGCTCATCGTCGACAGCGTGCGGGCGAGCGCCTGCTGGCGCGCCGGATCGCCCATGGCCTGCGCCAGCCGGTCCGCCGATGCCGCAGCGGGAGGAGGCGGCGGAGGCAAGGGCTCGGGATCGTGCGCCAGTGCGGGCGCAGCAAGCGTAAGGCCGGTGATGGCAATCAGTGTGTTTCGCATAGGCGACTCGCGCATTTCCAACGCGAGGAACAATGGCGACTAATACCTTAATCGCGGCTGAAATTCAGACGCCCGATTTATCCATCAACTCCACGCAACCGGGCATTGCGCGGGACACCACTGACTTGTCGGCAAGTGCCTTGCTCTGTTCGCGCACCAAAGCGGCGATATCATCGTGGGTCATGCCGGTATCGTCCATCAATTGCGCCATCACACGAACAAAGAATTCGCGTGCACGGTCGCCCAGCGGCGGCCATCCCGTCGCGACCTTATCGCCCCGGCGCTGCAATTCGGTGCCGATCGACAGCGTAATCGCGCATTTGAGCGAGGTCTGCTGCGCGCTGTTGAGCTGGGGCGCGGGCGTTGCCTGAGCGGGGGCTGCGGCAAGGGCAAGGGCGGATGCGAGAGCGAGTATCATGCCACCTTCCTAGCGCGGCCAAGCTGAACCGCAAGCGACGCTTGCGGGTCATCAGGGGCTCCTTTAGGCCACCATGCAAACAAGGAGACTCGATTCCCATGAAGACCCGCGCCGCCGTCGCCTTCGAAGCCAAGCAACCGCTCGAGATCGTCGAACTCGATCTGGAAGGACCAAAGGCGGGCGAAGTGCTGGTGGAGATCATGGCGACCGGTGTCTGCCACACCGATGCCTACACGCTCGACGGGTATGACAGCGAGGGGATCTTCCCCAGCGTGCTGGGCCATGAGGGCGCCGGCATCGTGCGCGAAGTCGGCGAGGGCGTGACTTCGGTGAAAGAGGGCGATCACGTGATCCCGCTCTACACCCCCGAATGTCGCCAGTGTAAGTCCTGCCTGTCGGGCAAGACCAATCTGTGCACCGCGATCCGCGCCACGCAAGGCAAGGGGTTGATGCCCGACGGGACGAGCCGCTTTTCCTACAAGGGGCAGACGATTTACCACTATATGGGCTGTTCGACCTTCTCGAACTTCACCGTTTTGCCCGAAATCGCCGTGGCGAAAATTCGCGAGGACGCGCCGTTCCAGACCAGCTGCTATGTCGGTTGCGGGGTGACGACCGGCGTCGGTGCGGTGGTCAATACCGCCAAGGTGCAGGTGGGTGACAGCGTCGTGGTGTTCGGCCTCGGCGGGATCGGCCTCAACGTGATCCAGGGCGCCAAGCTCGCGGGGGCCGGCTTGATTCTGGGCGTCGACATCAATCCCGACCGCGAGGAATGGGGCCGCAAGTTCGGCATGGACGCCTTCCTCAACACCAAGGGGTTGAGCCGTGATGAGACGATTGCCAAGATCGTCGAGCTGACCGACGGCGGGGCGGATTACAGCTTCGATGCGACCGGGAATACCGAGGTGATGCGCACCGCGCTCGAATGCTGCCATCGCGGTTGGGGTACCAGCGTCATCATCGGGGTTGCCGAGGCGGGCAAGGAAATTTCAACCCGCCCGTTCCAGCTCGTCACCGGCCGTAACTGGCGCGGGACGGCGTTCGGCGGGGCCAAGGGCCGCACCGATGTGCCCAAGATCGTCGACTGGTACATGGACGGCAAGATCCAGATCGACCCGATGATTACCCACACCATGCCGCTCGAAGACATCAACAAGGCGTTTGAGTTGATGCACGCCGGGGAAAGTATCCGCTCGGTGGTGCTGTTCTGATGAGCGCAGCTGCCGCCGCAGCCAGCGCGGGAGCGGGCGCTGCCGCAGCCGCCCGGTTGGTGCGCGAGCGTCAAAAAATGCTCCAGCTATTTCGCGAAGAAGGTGCCATCCGCAGGGATCGTGCGATTGCTTACGAAGCGCAAGGCAAGCTCGCACAGAACCTGCTGCGTCAACTGGTGAAGCGGGACATAATCCGCCAGACGAACAACAAGTTCTGGCTCGATGAAAAGGCCTTGGAGCAGCGTCAGCAGCACGAGAAGCGGATCGTCCGCTATATCCTGCTCGGTATGTTTGTCGCGATCATCATACTGGCTGGGATCGTCTATATACTGGTTGTTTGAACGAATTGCACAAGGAGAGAGAATGCCATGTTCAGTCACATCATGATCGGCACCAACGATATCGAGAAATCCAAGGCTTTTTACGAAAAGGTCCTTGGCGTTCTGGGTGCGCAGGGATCGATGGATAATACCGCTGCCAGCGGCCACAAACGCGTGTTCTTCATGCACAACGGCGGTACTTTCGCGCTGAGCGAACCGATCAACGACGAAGTTGCAACCTGCGCCAACGGCATGACCATAGGTTTTGCCTGCAACTCGCCCGAGCAGGTAAAGGAATTGCACGATGTTGCCATTGCCAATGGCGCTACCAGCATCGAAAGCCCGCCGGGACTGCGCGAAGGCGCGATGGGCCCGATGCATTTGTCCTATTTCCGCGACCTCGACGGACACAAGATCTGCGGAATCTATCGCGGCGCCTGATGCCTTTCGAAACATTATCCGAAAATCGCGCTTTCGGCGGAGTGCAGGGGGTTTACACCCACGCCTCCGCCGAAACCGGCACCGATATGACCTTTGCGGTCTATGTCCCAGAGCATGCGCCAGGCGTTAAGCTGCCGGTTCTATGGTATCTCTCCGGGCTCACCTGCACCCATGCCAATGTCATGGAAAAGGGCGAGTATCGCGCAGCCTGTGCGCGGCACGGGATCGTCTTTGTCGCACCCGATACCAGCCCACGCGGGGACGACGTGCCCGATGCGTCGGACGAGTACGATTTCGGAAAGGGCGCAGGCTTCTATCTCGATGCGACGCGCGAGCCATGGGCCAGGCACTATCGGATGCGTAGCTATATCGAGCGGGAATTGCCCGAGCTGATTGCCACACACTTCCCGGTCGACATGGCACGGCAAGGCATCACGGGGCATTCTATGGGTGGCCATGGCGCTTTGACCATTGCCCTGCGCAATCCCGACCGCTTCCGATCGGTCAGCGCCTTCGCTCCGATCGTCGCGCCGAGCCAGGTGCCATGGGGCGAGAAGGCACTGCCGCGCTATCTGGGCGCGGACCGCAAGGCATGGCGCGAATACGACGCGGTGGCGCTCATCGAGGATGGCGCACGCGTGCCCGATCTGCTCGTCGATCAGGGGACAGCCGACAATTTCCTGACCGAACAGCTACAGACCGAGCGGTTGGAGACCGCCTGCCGTGACGCAGGCATCGCCGCGACGATCCGGATGCAGGAGGGCTACGACCACTCCTATTATTTCATCTCTACCTTCATGGCCGATCATATCGCCTGGCACGCCGAAAGGCTGGGCTAGAACGAGATATGGCGGTTATCGGGTGCCTGCTGCTGGTTATCCTGCCGATAATTGGCGCCTTGATCGGCGGCTGGCTGGGCGGCTCTTCGAGTGCGATCTGGGGAGCGGGAATCGGCTTCGCGATTGCGCTGACGATCAGCGTTGTTGCCGGGCTCGCGCTGGTGAAGGCTGGTAAGGAGCGCTGACCATTCGTCAGAAGCATCATTCGCTTTTGCGGCTATTTCACTGAAATTCCAACCGCCTTTGTACGATTCGGCGTTGCGCTAGCTCTTGGCCGTTTGTTTCAATGCGTTGAAAACTTCCAACGAATTATAGGGTTTGCTCACGGTCGGGATCGACGCAAAGCGTTCAGGGTGCGTGACTGAGCCATAGCCGGTGGCGAATATGAAACGACAGCCCTGATCGGCAAGAAGATCGGCCAGCGGATAGGTCAATTCGCCGTGGAGGTTTACGTCGAGCACTGCCAGATCGAATTGCCGAACGGCCAGTGTCGACATGGCATTTTCCATTGTCGTGACAAGGGTCGTATGCGCCCCCATGTCCGACACCAGATCGTCGAGTGCGAAACCGATTATGATCTCGTCTTCTACCAGCAGGACTTCAGAGCCAACGATGTTCATTGCTGCGAAAAGCCAGCACGCATCGAATAACGAAGGCCTTTGGGGTCGAACGTAATTATGGCGCTATCCTCTCCACCCTGATCAATACCGCGAGAGATCAATCTGGTTCCAAACCCGGTGGATTGTGGTGTTTCAACTGCTGGACCGCCTGACTCTTCCCAGGAAAAAGTGAAACAGCCCGTTGTTTGCAGGTCACGTTTCCATCGGACTTTCACGCGACCATTACATGAGGACAAAGCACCATATTTCAATGCGTTGGTGCAAAGTTCGTGAATGACCATCGTCAACGCTACGGCTGCCTGCGGTGCAAGCGTTATCTGGTCACCTTCAAGCTCGAACTGGCGAATGGATTCGCCGACGGCCGCCTCGCTCGTGACCCTGACGATTTCCTCGACTTGTGCTTTTGACCAATAAGCCTCGGTCAACAAATTGTGTGCAGCAGCCAGCGCGCGCAGTCTGGCGTTGAAAATCGTCCTGCCTTGGTCGGCTTCGCGGCCATTAAGCGATTGCGTGGCAAGGCCCTGCACGATCGCCAGCGTATTCTTGACCCGATGGTTGAGTTCGTTGACGAGTACGCCCTGCCGTTCGAGAGATTGCACCTCCTCGGTGACATCGTGACCCTGTACGATAATGCCGGTCACTTTGTCGTCGTTGTCAAAGATCGGCTGATAAACAAAGTTCAAGACATAATCTTGAGGCGGCATACCCTCCGCGGTCGCCAGCGATACTTTCTCTTGCTGCCCCAGATATGGTTTCCCGCTTTGGTAGACGTTGTCGAGCAGTGTTATGAACCCCTGCTCGACGACCTCCGGTAAGGCTTCGGCGACCGTTTTGCCTATCAGATCGTCTCGGCCCACAAGTCCGCAGTACGCTTTATTGGCCATGCCAAAGCGATGATCCGGCCCAATCAATACGGCCGTAAAACTCGGTGCGTGCTCGAAGAAATCGACCAGCATTCTGGTCTCGTTCTTCAGACTGCGGTTTTCCGCTTGAACCGATTGCGCACGGCGCATGATGCCCATTTCGTCACGAGACTGGCGCAGCTTTTCGACCTCGGTGACGTCCACGGTGTGTTGCAAGATGAATTCGACCGATCCGTCGCGATAGATCGGCGTGTGCGTCGCGCTCCAGTAGCGGGTGTCAATCGTACCATCTCGCCCTTCGATCGGATACCGGATGAGTGCAATTTCATCCGCTTCGCCGGTCGCCAGCACCTGTTCGAAAGACGATGCGAGCAATTGGTAACTTTCGCCTTCGCTGGGGAAGGCGTCGAACATCTTGTGCCCGATAATCGAGTCCCGCTCGCGCATCGTCGCGCGCAAATACGCATCGTTCATCCAAACGATGACGAGCTCGGTATCCAGCAGCACATAAGGGTTCGGCGAAAGACCAAGAATTTGCTCAAAATCGATAGTCATTGCCCACCCGTAACAGCTTCACGTCACCAGTCACACATATTGGGATACTCTGCAGCCGGGCAATTGGTCCTGCCGGATCGATCGGGTCGCCGCCTGTGAGCCAGCATTCGATCCGAGCGGCATTCTAACTGAGCATGTCCTGATTCTTCTTATTCCGGATTGTGGAGCGTCCACCACAGCTTACCGGCCTGCTGTCGCGCGATTGAAACACTGACACGAAGTTGACCGCGAACCATCACTCAGACGTCGCAATCCGTAGCCAGAGGGGCCGCCGGAGGGACCACTCGCGACAACCACGACAATGAGGGATCGTTCATGATACCGCTGAAAACTCGAATTCGCATGACTGCGAGCCTGATGGCTCTGGTCTTACCGCTCGCCGCGCACGCGGAGGCGCCAGCCGCCGCCGCTGCATCCGACAATTCGTCGACCGACGCCGGGGCGAACGATCCGGCCAACGGTTCCGATGCGCCGAATGCGACCGGCGGCGCCGCCACCGGCACGCAGGTCATCATCGTCACGGGCCGTGCGACGACTTACAACAATTCCGAAGTCAGCAACGACATGCTGATGCAGCAGGCGCCGCTGACCGGTCCGCTGTCGGCGATCGACAATTTGCCCGGTGTGAGTGTGCAGGAAGGCGACACCTTCGGGTTCGACGACTGGTCATCGACGGTCGAGATCCGCGGTTTCCAGGACAATCTCGACGAGCAGCAGATCGGCATGACCATCGACGGGATGCCGAACGGCAATTCGAACTACGGCGGTGGTTCGAAGGCCAACCGCTATATCGATTCGATGAATATCGGCGGGATTTCGGTGGCGCAGGGCACCGGCGACATTGCCTCGCATTCGACCGAGGCACTCGGCGGGACAATCGATTACCAGACCAGCAACCCGCTCGATGAACAGCGGATGCGTTTTTCCGGCTCGATCGGCCAATTCCAGGCCAAACGTGCTTATGTCCGCTTCGACACCGGGCGAATCCTGAACGACACCATCAAGGCGTGGATTTCGGCTTCGCATCAGGAAGCGACCGACTGGGTCAACGGTTCGGCCAACAACCACCGCGACAATATTGCGGCGAAGGTACAGGGCGATTTCAACCGCGTCCAACTGACCGGCTATTTCTCCTACGACAATGCCAATGAGAACAATTACCAGCGGCTGTTCAATTCGGCCGACTATGCGGCCAACCCGCATTGGGACCAGCTGATCGGCAACTGGACCGGTGTGCCTTACGTCGATCAGGTATATCGCCCGGCCTGGGGTACCCTGCGGACGAACTATTTCGGTTACCTCAAGCTCGACGCCGAGCTGGCCGACGGGCTCAACGTGCATGTCGGCGGGTACTATCATCACAACAATGGCCGCGGCGATTGGGTGCCACCCTACCTCGTCAACGTGACTGCAGACGGTGTCGGCAATCCCGAAAGCGAATACCTAGATACCGGGACAGTGAATGGCGGCGCTCCACTGGGCCTTATCACCTTCGTAGACCAGAGCGGGGTCGCGCTGGCTCCGGCGGCAGGCTGTCAGTCTTCGATTACCTTCCCGTATGGCGGTGCCGGTGCCGAGTACGACCCGGCCTGTTTCCCGGCTGGAGCCATTCCGGTTCAATCCTACCGCACCACCAATTACAAGAAGCGCCGTGTCGGTTTCACGGGCGATTTCGACTGGAAGACCGCTATCGGCAGTGCGGAGAACACGCTGCGCGGCGGGTTGTGGTACGAGGACACGCGGCGCGAGGAATCGCGCAGCTGGCAAAAGGTGATCGACGCGCGTGTCGGCGACTATTTCGACGCGAAACCTTACTGGATCCAGTATAGCCGGGTTTACCCGCAGACCGTGTTCAAATGGTATCTGGAAGACCAGCTCAAGCTGGGTCCGGTCACGCTGACTGGCGGTATGAAGCAGTTCCGCGATACCGTCGACCGAGTCGACAACTTCGGCGCCAGCCCCAACCTGTCGGTGGATTCAAACTCGAAGATCTTGTTCTCGGGCGGTATCCAATACCAGCTGCCGGTCGATGGCCTCGAACTGTTCGGCGGCTACGCCCAGAACTTCAAGTCTCTCGGCGATAATTTGCTCGAAGTGAATGCGGCGAATATCAATGATATCAAGCCCGAAACAGCGCGAAATATCGATGCCGGCGTTCGCTACAATGCCCATGGCGTTTCGGCGTCTGCGACATTCTTCGATATCAAGTTCAACAATCGCATCGTCTATCTCGCGCCAGGAATCAGTGGAGGACCTGATTACCTGAATGAGACCGACGGCAATTACCTGAACGCGGGCGGCATAAAGAGCCAAGGCGTTGAGTTGGGGGCCAGCGTCCATCTGCTCGACACCCTCAGCCTTTACGGCTCGTATACTTACACCGACTCGAAATATCTCGGCACAGGCTTTCCCCAGCTTGACTCGAACATCGGCATCACCCCGGGCAATCGTGTGACTGGCATTCCCAAGAACATGTTCGTGGCTTCACTGGACTGGAAGAACGGACCGTTCCGCGCTGGGATCTCCGGCAAATACACCGGATCGCGGTATGTCGACCTTGCGAATTCGTGGAAGACTGACGGTTATTTCCTCACCGATTTCTACGTTGGCGTGAAGGGCGAGGAAATCTCGCATGTGCTTAAGGACATCGATATCAGCATGACCGTGAACAATCTGTTCGATACCGACTATTTGGGGGGCATTTCCGGTGGCGGCGCGTGGATCGGCGCACCGCGCACCACAGTGCTGACGCTGACGACCGACTTCTGATCCGAATTGCCTGCCGGGAGGCGTATCGTCTCCCGGCGGGTTTTCAGCTAGTCGCGCGCCACTTCGAACAACGCGCTCTCCGCGCGCCAATTGGCACCGGCGGCGCCGATCCGCTGGTCCTGACGAAAGTACCACCGGCGTTCGATAGTGATGCTGAGTTCTGCGACCAGTTCCTCGAAATCCTTGATCGTCATGTGGTGGATGTTGGTGGTTTCATACCAGCTCACCGGCAGCGCACGCGTGACGGGCATCCGGCCTTGCGTCAGTAGGGCGAGCCGAGTGCGCCAATAGGCGAAATTGGGGAAGCTGACGAAGGCACGGCGGCCTACCCGCAACAGCTCGGCGAGCATCCGGTCGGGCCGCGCGGCCGTCTGCAACGTCTGGCTGAGGATCGCCACATCGAAGCCGCCATCGGGATAGAAGGCGAGGTCGTGGTCGGCATCGCCCTGCACCACCGACAACCCCTGTGCCACACAGAGTTCTACCTGACTGCCATCGATCTCGATCCCGCGCACGTCGCACTCCTGCGAGCGCAGCGCCGCCATCAGTGCGCCATCGCCGCAGCCGACATCGAGCACCCGGCTACCGGGCGCAACATGACGCGCGATGACCGCGAGGTCTGGGCGCAGTTTCTCGATTCCCGTCATTCAAGGAAGCCCTTCACCACGCGATCGAGTGCCGGGACATCGAGCAGGAAACTGTCGTGTCCAAACGGGGCGGACAGTTCGACGAAGCTGACCGGGGCGCCCGCTGCGTTGAGCGCCTGCACCATGTGGCGGCTTTCGCTGGTGGGATAGAGCCAGTCGCTGTCGAAACTGACGACGCAAAAGCGCGCACTGGTCCCGGCGAAGGCATTGGTCAGCCGTCCGCCATGTTCGTCGGCGAGGTCGAAATAGTCCATCGCGCGGGTAATGTAGAGATAGGAATTGGCGTCGAAGCGCTTGGTGAAGCCGCTGCCCTGATAGCGCAGATAGCTTTCGACCTGGAAATCGGCGTCGAAGCCGAAGCTCTTGGCCCCTTGTGTTCCATCGGGTCGATCCTGGAGGCGTCGCCCGAATTTCTCGGTCAGCCCGTCTTCTGACAGATAGGTTATATGCGCCGCCATCCGCGCCACCGCCAGGCCCGCATCGGGCGCTTCGCCCGCGTAATAATCGCCGCCGTTCCAGTGTGGATCGGCCATGATCGCCTGCCGTCCGACCTCGTGGAAGGCAATGTTCTGCGCCGAATGTCGGGCGGTGGTGGCGATCAGCAGATAGCGCGCTGCGCGTTCGGGCCAGTTGGCGGCGAGGCTCAACGCCTGCATCCCGCCCATCGATCCACCGACGGCACAATAAAGCCGTTCGATCCCCAGCCCGTCGAGCAGGCCGACCAGCGCGCGGACCATATCACGCACGGTGATGACCGGGAAGCGCAGGGCATAGGGCTGGCCATCGGCCGCGTCGCTCGCCGGGCCGGTCGACCCAAGGCAGCTGCCGATGACATTGGCGCAGATGACATGGAAACGGTCGGTGTCGATCGGCTTGCCGGGGCCGACCATCCGTTCCCACCAGCCGGGCTTGCCGGTGATCGGGTGCGTGCTGGCGACGTATTGGTCGCCGGTCAGCGCGTGGCAGATGAGGACCGCGTTCGAGCGATCCGCATTCAGCACGCCATACGTCTCATAGGCGATAGTTGGCGCAGCCAGTTCGGCCCCGCTGTCGAGCGGGAGCGGGGCGGTCAGCCGAAGGGATTGTGGCGCATCGGGCATCGTTTCGGCCCTTAACCGCTCGTCTCCCGCTTGTCGAAGGGGCGTTTTCGACTATGGCATGCGGCGCTATGAGCGCACCAAAGAGCAAACCCGCGGCGAAGCCATGGATCGAACAGATTCACGCCTATGTTCCCGGCCGGTCGAAGGGCGCGGACGGGCGCGCGCTGGTCAAGCTCTCGGCCAATGAGAACCCGCTCGGTTCGAGCCCGGCGGCGCGTGCTGCGCTGGCCGATCTGCACGAACTGGCGCTCTATCCCGACCCCGATTGCACCGCCCTACGAGCGGCAATCGGCGGACTGCATGGGATCGATCCGGCCCGCATCGTGTGCGGGGCCGGATCGGGGGAAGTGCTTCATTGCGCGGTGCAGGCGTTTGCCGGGGTGGGCGACGAGGTGGTGTTCCCACGCTATTCCTTCTCGCTCTATCCGCTGCTCGCAAACAAGGTCGGGGCGACGGGCGTGCTGGCCGAGGTCGAGGATTACACTGCTTCCGTCGATGCGATCCTGGCAGCAGTGACCGATCGGACAAAGGTCGTGCTGCTCGACAATCCCAACAATCCGCTGGGTAGCTGGATCGACGGGAATGAGTTGGCACGGCTCCACGCGGGTCTGCCGTCAGACGTGCTGCTGGTGGTCGATCAAGCCTACGCAGAATATGTCGGCGACGGCGATCCGGACGGTGCGCTGGCGCTGGCCGCTGCGAGCGAAAACGTGCTGGTCACACGGACCTTTTCCAAGGCCTACGGTCTTGCCGCGGAGCGGATCGGCTGGGCCACAGGAGCGCCCGCGCTCGTCGATATGGTCAACCGCCTGCGTGGGGCGTTCAACGTCAGCGCCAGTGGGCAGACGGCGGCGCTGGCGGCGCTGGGTGATCAGGCGTTCGTTGCGCGTTCCCGGACCGAAAATGCCGCTGGGCGCGTATTCTTCGAGGACGCGATGGCCGCGCTCGGCAATCACGGCTTGCGCGCGGTGCCGAGCAAGGCCAATTTCGTGCTGGTGCTGTTCGAAGGCGCGTTGAGTGCGGAGGCGGCGCTGACGGCACTGGCCGAGGGCGGCTATGCGGTGCGTCACTTGCCGGGGCAGGGGCTCGGCCAGGCGTTGCGCATCACCATCGGCACGCGCGCGCAGATGGAGGACGTCGCCACGATCCTGAGTGCAGCCGCGGAGGCGGTGGGATGAGCATCTCCCGCATAGCGATTATCGGACTTGGGCTGCTTGGCGGTTCGGTCGGGTTAGCCATTCGCGAGATGTTGCCGGAATGCGAAACGACCGGCTTTGACTGTGATTCTGCTGTGCGCGAACGGGCGCGCGAGCGCGGATTGGTCGAATCCGTTTGCGAAACCGCGCAAGAAGCGGTTCGCGATGCCGAACTGGTCATCCTGTGCGTACCGGTGGGTGCGATGGAAGCGGCTGCGGTGGATCTGTCACCGGCTCTGGCGGATGGTGCGATCGTTTCCGATGTCGGTTCGTCCAAGAAAACCGTGGGTGAGACGCTGCGCGCGGTGCTGCCGCGAGCGATCGTCATCCCTGCTCATCCGGTTGCAGGGACCGAGAGGAGCGGGCCGGACGCGGGCTTTGCTTCGCTATTCCACAACCGCTGGTGCATTCTGACCCCGGATCAGGACGTACCGCAGGAATCTGTCGAACGCCTCTCCGACTTCTGGGCCGCGCTCGGCGCCAAGGTCGAGATCATGGATGCCGCGCACCACGATCTGGTGCTGGCGGTGACCAGCCATATCCCGCATCTGATCGCCTTCACCATCGTCGGCACCGCGTCTGATCTCGAAGAGGTGACGCGCAGCGAGGTTATCAAATATTCCGCCGGTGGCTTTCGCGACTTTACCCGGATCGCCGCCAGCGACCCGACGATGTGGCGCGATGTGTTCCTGTCCAATCGCGATGCGGTGCTGGAGACGCTGGGGCGTTTCAGCGAAGACCTGACCGCGATGCAGCGCGCCGTGCGCAGCGGCGATGGTGAGACGCTGTTCCGCCTGTTCGAACGCACCCGTGCGATCCGCCGCTCGATCGTCGAGCAAGGCCAGGACGATGCGCGACCGGATTTCGGCCGCAGCGATCACTGACGTTTTGGAGCCGGGGTTGGAGGTCTGAAACCTCAGCTTGAGATAGCTGACTCCCGCCGATTAAGCGCATTGATTGCGGCCAGCACACGCTCTTCGATCTCGGGGCGGGGCAACCCCGCCTCGATCACTTCGCCGATGCGGTAGGTGATCGTGCCTTTGCGCTTTAATCTGCGGTGGTAAACCGGGCCGCTGTCAACCGCGATTGGCAGGACCGGCAGGCCCAGCATTTTGTAAAGGCCGGCAAAGCCAGATTGCAGCTGGCGGATTTCCCCATGCGGAACGCGCGTGCCTTCAGGGAAAATGACCAGTGGACGGCCCTGCGCCGTGACAGCTTTCGCCGCCCGCAACATGGTGCGTAATGCTGCCGCTCCCGCACTGCGCCTGACCTCGATCAGGCCATAGCTACGCGCCGCAGCCCCCCAGGCAGGGATAGAGAACAGCTCTTGCTTGGCGAAGATGGACGGCCAGCGCAGCAGGGTCGGTGCGTCGATCGCCTCGAAGAAGCTCTCATGCTTGATCGCGTAGAACACCGGCTCGTCCGGCATGACGCCTTCGATGACGATTTCGCATCCGAGGAGGTTGACCACGCAAACGCGATGGAACCGACTCCAGCTATGCACGGCCCATTTGAACAATCTTTGGCTGAAGGGGCGAGCGGTGAAAGCCGTCAGGGTAAAGAAGACCGAGCCGAGGTAGAAAGCCACATAGAACGCAAGATTGCGCAGCCAAATCACAGCCTGCCCGCTCCTTGTGCAATCACAATGGCCATCCCTGGGTGACGGTCGAGACAATCAGCTTGTTGTATTCGAGAAAAAGCTGGCCGAGCGACGGATCGGACGGGACTGCATCGTCGATCACCCTGATCGTCTTGGGGATCGAATAATGCAATTCGCCCGCGGCGCGGCGCATGTGCCAGTCGGTAGTGACCAGCCGCACGCTTTTGACGCCGTTGCTTTCCATCCACTGCGCAGCCTCGCCCGCGTTACTGCGTGTATCGACCGCTAGATGGCCCAGCGTGACGCAACAACGCATCTCGCGCGTCGAGACCTTGAACTGGCGCGCGAATTCCGCCCGCGTCACTTCCGGATCGACACCCGAAACGAACAGCCGGTGGGCATCGCCCGCGCGCATGACTTCCAGTCCGCGCGGAATGCGACCGGGACCGCCCGTTACCACCAGTACGGCATCAGTTCGCACGTGACCAACCGGCCCCGGCAGTGTCATGGCGAAGACGATGAAGCCGATCGCATAGATCAGGGTCACGAAGGCGGAGAGGCGAAGGATCACAACATTTTTCCAAGCTTGGCCAATACCGTCAGTCGCGCGGTTGACAAGGCCAGCAGCACAGCGCCTGCCGGAACAAGGGAAATCACCAGCCAATCGCTCAGGCCGAGCGCGCCAGTACCGGCCAGACCGGAATCGAGCGCCGCAAACCGGGCCGACAGTATACCAATCGCCGATGCGCCCAACGCAACTCCCAGAAAGCTGCCCAACAACGCATCGGACAGCACCGAGCGCTGGAATATCTGAGCAATCTGCGTGTCATTGCCACCCAGGTGATGCACGATCTCGATCGTCTCGCGATTGGTGTCGAGCGCATGGCGCGCGGCCAGCCATACCGCTGCCGCGCTGGTGAAGGCCAGTAGCGCGATCAGGCTCAGCGCCAGCCAGCGCAAGGCATCGAGCGCACGGAACACCGGCTTCAGCCATTCTGCCTGCGGATCGATCCGCGCGTCGGGAGCAATTCTGTGCAGGGCTTGCCGGATCCTGGTCAGCCGGGCGCCGTCCGCACCCCCCGATAGTCGGACATCGATCAGTGCGGGCAGTGGAACTCCATCCGATCCCGTCTGACTGCCCAGCCAGGGCTCGATCAGCGAGGCGATCTTGCGCTGCGGCACACGTTCGACCTGGGTTATGCCCGGCATGGAAGAGAGCGCGTGCACGACCTGTTCGGCCTGGCTGTCGCGCGCGGCATCGTCGGCATTTACGATTTGTACCGTTGCACCGCCCGCCAGCTCGCTGCGCGCGCTGTTTGCTACATGGGTGAGAGCCAGCGCCGCACCTGCAGCCAGCGTCGTCAGCGCGACCATGATCGCGATCACCCAAGGCATTGGCCCGCCGAGGCGCGCGTTCGGCAGCAGATGCGCCCCGCGTCTCGCGCCGAACGATGCCGCGCCGCGAAACGGGCGCTGCTTGAACACGGTTGGCGCTCTCACCGTTGCGTCCGTCCGATGGGGCCGCGCGGTGGATAGCGCAGCGCGCCGGTGGGATCGGCCAGCCGTCCCCGATCAAGCCGCATGATGAGAGAATCCGGAACCCGGCGCAACAAATGGAGATCGTGCGTCGCCACCACCACCGTCGTACCCAGCCGGTTGAGCGCCTCGAACAGGCGCAGCAGCCTTAGCGCCATATCCGGATCGACGTTGCCGGTCGGCTCGTCCGCGACCAGAAGTTCCGGCCGGGCGATCACTGCCCGGGCGATAGCGACGCGCTGCTGTTCGCCGCCCGAGAGCGTCGCGGGCCGCGCGTCGGAACGGTTGCCGAGGCCCACCCAGTCGAGCATGTCCGCGACCGGCTGGCGCAAATCCGCTTCGCGCAGGCCCGCCAGCCGCAGCGGCAGGGCGACATTGTCGAACGCGGACAAATGCCCAACCAGGCGGAAATCCTGGAACACAACCCCCAGCCTGCGGCGATAGGCGGGCAGGCGATCGCGTTTCAGCGTGATGACGTCATTGCCGAACATGCGGATCGCCCCGCGCGAGGGACGCTGCGCCAGATAAAGCAGCTTGAGCAGCGAGGTCTTGCCCGCCCCGCTCGCCCCGGTGAGAAAATAGAACCGCCCCGCGAACAATGTGAAGTCGATATCGGACAGAACTTCGCTTTCGGTGCCGTAGCGCAGGCCGACATTGTCGAAGCGCACGATTTCACCATCGCTCTTCATCGTATGTCGCCTTTCACCCGAAAAGCGACCCGATCTTGATCTATCGCCGAGCCCGTCATGTCCGGTTTGAGGCTATAGCGGCGCACCGATGTGGAAAAAAGCCGTCATTAACGTATGTCGACAGGCAGGGAACTTGTCGGGATTCACCATGCACCTTAAGGCATGATGCATAATGATTATTGCCTGCCCTGCTTGCAAGACGCGCTACGTCGTGCCGGACAGCGCCATCGGGGTCGAAGGGCGCACGGTGCGCTGTGCCAAATGCAAGCATAGCTGGTTCCAGGAAGGATCGGCCGAACTGGCCGAAGCGGTCGTTGCGCAACGGGACGCGTCGCCGGCAAATCCGTCCCCTGCAAGCCCGCCGTCACCGCCATCCTCAGACGCCGAGCCGTCGCGCGATTTTGCACCAGCGACGGAACGCCCGGAGACGCGGCAGGCTGTTGCCGATGACATCCCCTCCACCGTTTCAGACCCGCGCGACGACGACCCGCGCTTCGACCGTGTCGAACCGCCGTTCGAGAATATCCCGGCGCAAACTGTGCCGGGCGATATCGGGCATGACGAGGATGTGTCGCAATTCGACCATCGCCCACCGTTCCGCCCGCGCCGTAACTGGATGAAGTTTGCGAGTTGGGCGGCCGCGCTGTTTGCGGTCGTTGCACTGGGCACGGTCGCGTTGGTCAGCACCGTCGGCCTGCCGTCGTGGTTGCCACTGGAGCGCCCGCTGTTTGCGGTCGCGCCTGATGGGCTCAAGATTGCCTTTCCGGCATCGGAACAGGAGCGGCGCACTTTGCCAAACGGCAGCGAATTCTTTGGCGCGCGGATCGTGGTGACCAACGAGACACGCGACACCAAGAGCGTACCGCCGCTGCTGATCGTATTGCGCGATGGCCGCGACCGCGTGGTTTATAGCTGGCAGGTCAATCCGACTCAGAAAAAACTGGCTCCGGGTGAGGCGATGACAATCAACGAGGGGATCACCGACGTCCCCAAGTCGGCTGTCTATGCTGACATTGGCTGGGCGCCGAAGTAACGCCAGCTTCGCCGCGCGATCGCGCTCAGCGGAATTCTACCCATTTCGTACCATTGCCGTCGCGATGGGTTTGCGCCTGTTGGCCGTCGGCATCGACGCTTGTGGTGCCCTTCTGATCCTGTCGCACCATCGCTGGGCGCATGATGCGTGCCGAAGCGTTGGCCTGCGACGCAGGGCTTGCAGGCGTCTGGCGCGGTGGCAGGGACAGGCTGGTCGATATGGCCAGTGTCAGCAAGGCGGCAAGTGCCCTCATCTGGGGCGCTGTTTCATCCTCGTTAAGCATCATTGCAAATCCCTGATTGGCCGTGTCCCGCAACCGGACATGGGCAGGCCAGAGGATGACGTGCTCAAGCGAGTCGGATGCAGTGTGCATCAGACAAGCAAAATGCTTGCGGGGTATAAAACCGGCTGCTAGGGGCGCGCACCTACCGGCGCGGGGAGATATGCTCCTTCGCTAATGATGTGCGGTCGTGGCGGAACTGGTAGACGCGCAACGTTGAGGTCGTTGTGGCCGAAAGGCCGTGGAAGTTCGAGTCTTCTCGACCGCACCAATCAGTCCTTTTTGCCGAGAGCAAAGGGCTTCTCACCTTTTGGTCCGCAGAAGAATGGCGTGGCTTCGCGCCATGCCGTCGCCCGACCGGAGAAGCAGCAGGCCATTGGATGAAGCCGCTTGCCTTGCTAAACGCGGCGCAATGCAACAACTCTATCCTGAGATCGAACCCTTCGCATCCGGTCACCTCGATGTTGGCGATGGCCATCAAGTGTATTGGGAAAGGGTCGGTACGCCGGGCGCCAAGCCTGCGGTGTTCCTTCATGGTGGCCCTGGCGGGGGGATTTCGCCGGATCACCGACGTCTGTTCGATCCTGTACGATACGACGTGCTGCTGTTCGATCAGCGCGGTTGCGGTCGTTCGACGCCGCACGCCGATCTTACCGCCAACACGACCTGGCACCTTGTTGCCGATACGGAACGGTTGCGTGCGATGATCGGGGTGGAACAGTGGCTGGTGTTCGGCGGAAGCTGGGGGTCGACACTCGCACTGGCCTATGCCCAGTCTCATCCTGAGCGGGTGAGCGAACTGGTGCTGAGAGGGATCTTCACCATCCAGCAGAGCGAGATCGACTGGTATTATCAGCGTGGCGCCAGCCGTATCTATCCCGACAAGTGGGAGCGGTTCGTCGCGCCGATCCCCGAGGCGGAGCGAGGCGATATGGTCTCAGCCTACCGCTCCGTTCTGACAGGCGACGATCCCGTTGCCCGACTCGCTGCAGCAAGAGCCTGGAGCGTATGGGAGGGCGAGACAATCCGTCTGCTGCCCGACCCTGCGTTGTCGGCAACCCACGATGAGGACGAGTTCGCGCTCGCTTTCGCGCGGATCGAGAACCACTATTTCGCCCATCGCGGCTGGATGGATGACGGACAGCTCATTCGCGATGCCGGCAAATTGAAGGATATTCCCGGCGTGATCGTACAGGGCCGCTACGACATGGCCTGTCCGGCGGAGACCGCATGGGCCCTGCACCGCGCATGGCCGCAAGCCCGTTTCGAGATGATCGAGGGCGCAGGCCATGCGTATAATGAGCCGGGCATTCTCGATGCGCTGATCCGGGCGACGGATGAGTTTGCGCGGTAGTATTTTTCCCGGGAGCGGTGAGAGCGAATGCGATGACTTGGCAAAACTGGTCAGGAAGTGTTTCGGCAACACCGCGCTCGATCGCTCGGCCCAAGGATGCAGCGGAGCTTGCCGCTCTGCTGACCGCTTCCGATAAGGTCAGGGTCAAAGGCGCGGGTCATTCTTTCATGCCACTGTGCCGGACCGACGGCACGCTCATCGACATGAGCGCCTATGCCGCGTCGATCGAGATTGCCGCTGACCGTCGCAGCGCATGGGTTCCCGCCGGCTGGAGCCTGGCGCGCCTGACGCAGGCCCTGTGGGCGGAGGGATTGTCGCTGATCAATCAGGGGGATGTGAACCCGCAGTCCCTTGCCGGAGCGACCGCAACGGGCACGCATGGAACCGGCAAGGACTTGGGCAGCCTGTCCACTCAGGTTACAGCCTTCGAACTGATGCTGGCTGACGGATCGCTGGTCCAATGCGACAGGCAAAACAAGGCCGAGCTGTTCGAGGCGCAGCGTCTCTCGCTTGGCCTGTTCGGCGTGGCTACGCGGATGCAGATAAATCTGCTGCCAGCCTATCACCTCGAGGAACATGTCGAATGCCGACCGCTGGCGGAAATGGCCGAGCGGTGGGACGAACTGGCCTCTGCGACGCGGCATTTCGAATTCTTCGTGTTCCCCTATGCCGACCACGTGATTTTCAAAAGCCTGCAGCCGGTCGAATATCACGGCGAGCTAAGTCATTCGACCGATATCGACGAGAGACCGTTCCGGATCGCTTGCGAGATCGCGCGCAAGGCCCCCGTTCTGATCCCGTCATTACAGAAGCTGATGATGCGCCTGAGCCGCAAGCCTTCGCAGCGCACAGGCCCGGCATGGCAGATTTTCCCGGGCGAGCGGACCATCCGTTTCGAGGAAATGGAGTATGAGCTGCCGCGGCAGGACGGCATGCCGACACTTCTGGAAGCAATTTCCACTATTCGCAAGAAGCGGCTTCCTGTGGCTTTCCCGTTCGAATTCAGGCTGGTGGCAGGTGATGACATCTGGATGTCCCCGTTCAATCGAGGACCCGGCTCGTCGATTTCCTTCCACCAATACGCAAAGATGCCATGGCGAGATCTGTTCGCCGAGATCGAGCCGGTTTTGCGCGGCGCCAACGGCAGGCCACATTGGGCGAAGCGCCACACGCTGGGAAGCCGGGAAGTGGCAGAGCTTTACCCTCGGACCGCCGATTTCCTGCAGGTGCGCCGCAAAGTCGACCCGACCGGCAAGTTCGTCAACGAGGATCTTGCCCGGCTGTTCGATATCGAGGTGCCAGGATGACCGACGAAGAGCTCCACCGCCATTTGGTGGGATGCCAAGGGTCGCGCCGAAGTCTCAACACCCCGGTGCTGATACTCGACCGTGACGCCCTCGATCGCAATATCACCCGTATGGCGGAATTTGCGAAAGCCAACGGCCTCAGCCTCAGACCGCATGCCAAGACGCACAAGAGCGCCGATGTGGCCAGGCTCCAGATCGCTGCCGGGGCGTTGGGTGTGTGCTGTGCGAAACTGGGGGAAGCGGAAGCTCTGAGCGATGCGGGCGTTTCCGGAATATTGATTACATCCCCTGTCGTGTCCGCTCCGGCTATCCAGCGCCTGGTGGCTCTTCACGGACGTACGGAGGGATTGATGTGTACCGTCGATAATCCTCAAATCGCCAGAGCGATTGCAGCGGAAATCGCGCGTCAGGATCGGGCTCCCCTGACGGTTTTGATCGATATCGATCCAGGCATCCACCGGACCGGCGTCGCCAGTGCCGAAGCGGCGGTCGAGCTCTTTCAGATCGTCTCCAACGAACCGATGCTGGGATATGGCGGGGTGCAATATTATTGCGGGCTCCAGCAGCATATAGCGAGCTACACCGAACGCGAAGAAGCGATGCGTGACCGTGGCGACTATCTGCGCTCGGTCATCGACGCTTTGGATGAAGCGGGGGGAATACCACCGATCGTATCGGGCGGAGGAACAGGAACGCACCGGATCGATGCGACGCTGGGACTGTTCACCGAGCTGCAGGTCGGCTCCTATGTCTTCATGGACGACCAATATCTTGCCTGTTCCCTGACACCTGAGGAAGGCGAAGAACCGTTCGAAACGGCTCTGATGATCGACACACGCGTCATCAGCGCAAATTCGCCGAGCATGGTCACGGTTGATGCGGGCTTCAAATCCGTCGCAACCGATGCCGATCCGCCGAAAATCGTCGAAGGAGCGGCGGAAGGAACCGCTTTCTTTTTCATGGGTGATGAGCAGGGTGCGTTGGCCAATTTCAACGGCGATCTGCCATCGATAGACGCTCTGGTGTCACTTCGGGCACCGCATTGCGATCCGACAGTCAACCTCTACGATACCTATCACGTGGTCAGCGGGGATACGCTGGTCGATCTGTGGCCTGTGACGGCTCGTGGGCGATCCCGCTGAGCCAATTACGGTTCACCCCGATTCTTTCAAGTTATGAGCAAACCATTCGGTAAAGGTCATCCGGGTCTCTAGTCGCCGCCGGCGCGCCTCCAGCGAAAGTACCACACTTCATGACCCAGCCTGCGAGCCTTCGCCTCATACCGTGTCTCCGGCCAGCCAGACGGGCGGTTTTGCCAGTCCTGCGGACCCTCCACCAACCATTCGAAACTCTTGGTAAAGCGCCGCATCACCATAAGCGCGTGGCGTAGATAAACCGGGTGGTCGGTGCCGAAGCGAAATTCCCCGCCGGGCTTGAGCTTGTCCGCGATCATCTTCACCGGGCCATCGTTCATCATCCGGCGTTTTGCATGGCGCGCCTTGGGCCAGGGGTCGGGGTGCAGCAGGTAAAGCATGGTCAGCGAGCCATCCGGCACCCGTTCGAGTATTTCCAGCGCATCGCCGTGATGAATCCGCACATTGGCAAGCCGATGGTCCCGCACATGGGTCAATGCCTGCGCCACGCCATTGACGAAAGGCTCCGCACCGATGAAGCCATGATCGGGAAGCAGGTCTGCGCGATGAGCGAGGTGCTCGCCGCCACCGAAACCGATTTCGAAATGGAGTGGGCGATCGTCACCGAACAGCGCACGGGAATCGAGCGGTCCTTCGTGAGGCGGTGCGATCTGGGGAAGCAGCGTATCGACCAGCTCCTGCTGCGCCGCACGCAGGGGCTTGCCCTGGCTGCGGCCATACAGCCGTTTGAGAGTCGTCGGATCGCCTTCCTTATGTGCACTCATGCCGTGCCGCTTGGCAATCCGGTCGGCACTTGTCGAGAGGGCAGGCGCAAAATGCCCGGCATCATCATCCGAAGTATTTGGTCGTCGGCCACAGCTCGTGCAGCGAAGGCTTGACCTCGATGCACAGCGCGATGACCTTGTCGTTCTCATAGGCCATGGCGAAGCGCGAATAGGTTTTGCCGAGCAATTTCGTGCTGCGGCAATGCGGGCGCAGCGATGGCAGATCGTCCTGTACCACCATCACATTGACCGGGTCCTGCCCGCGCAGGCCCCACAAGTAATATTGATTGTGACCGCTGAGTGCTGGAGGCAGCCCCTTGCCGTAGAGATCGAGTGCGGCGGCCTCACCGTAGTTGTCGACCTTGATTGCCGTGCGCGCGCGTTCGTCGGCGGGAATTTTCGCCCATGCGGCCTCGACCTGCCGGGTGAAATCATGCCAGCCGAGCTGGTCGGCAAAGGTTTGCGGGAGCACGGTGCCGTTGAAGCTGCGCTCCTGCTTTTGCGGCGAGATACCGGTGCGTTCGATATAGTGGACTAGTTGCGACGGTGAGAGGATTGGCAGTGCAACGGGTGCCGCAGCGGCAGAAACTGCCGCACCGCCAGCAACGGCGATTCCTGCGACAATTCTGGCAAGCCGCGCTCGCACCAGCCCTGCCAGTGCGACCGTGCCGATTGCGAACAGGCTGGGATAGAGCGGCGCGAGGTAGTAATCTTTGCCATGGCCGATCCTGACGATTGCGAACACCACGAGGCAGGCAATCGGAATGAAGCGCAGGTCCTTCAGCGGTTTCACAATGAAGGGTGCCAGCAGCCCGGCAATCCATACCGGCGCGAAGGCTGGATTCATCACCATCACCTGATTCGTGAGGAACGAACCGAGCGGGACGGCGGCGTTCTTGCCGCCGGCGGCTTCTCCGAGTTCGAGGAAAGGAAAGCCGTGAAGCATCTGCCAGACGAAGGATGGAGCTGCGATCGCTGCGGCCAGCGCCGCGCCAATCCACAGAGCAGGGCGCAACAGAAGGCGTCGTTGCGGGGTCAGCAGCAGGGCCAGGACCAGCCCCACGATCCAGAAGAGAATCGCATATTTAATTTCCAGCGTAATGCCGGTGATCACCCCGGCCCAGATCAGCGCGCGGTTGCTATCTTCTCGCAGGGCATGGACTACCAGCAGCGCAACTGCCGTCCAGCACAGCGGATCGAATGCCGAGGTGTTGAGGGTAGCCGTTAGTCCCATCAACAGTGGGGCGATCGCGGTAACCAATGTTGCGATGGCGACCGCAAAATTGCCGCCGCCCAATTTACGAGCGAAAGTGCCGGTCAGCCAGGAAAGCGCCCCGGCGGCGGCTGCCACAGGCAGGCGAACCGCCCAGGTCCCGAGTCCGAGCTTGTAGAGGCCTGCCGCGGTCAGCGGGACCAGAGGCGGCTGGTCGACATAGCCGAAAGCGGGATGCTGCCCGCAGACTATGAAATAGAGTTCGTCACGGAACAGGTCATAGCGACCCGCAAGCATTGCGTGGAAAACGCATGCGACAATGCCACCGATCAGGGCAATTCGCGCGGAAGGCGTCCCATTGGCAGTGCGCTGCATGGCAGCTTGTTTAGGGGTGGGGGTAGCTGCAGGTCCAAAGAAAAATGCGCCGCTTAGGAATCTGCCAGCGGATCACGCAAATATGCATTTCTACAGCAGCGTTCTTAGCTGGCAGCGCTGCGCAAACTCACCACATTGCTCTGCTGGTGCAGACTGTCGAGCAAATCCATCAATATATTCGCCGGGATAGGTTTGCGCAGGATACGATCGGGTTGCGGGCCATCGATATGCGCGGCGATGTCGTTGATATCCCACCCGGTGACCATGATCGTGAACAGGCCCGGGCGCGCCCGTTTCACTTCATAATTGAGATCGAGGCCCGTTTTTTCGCCATCGAGCTTGTAATCGATGATCATGCAGCAGGGGTCCGATTGTCGCAACATCGCCATCGCTTCCCGACTAGACGAAGCGCACCCCGACACGTTCCAGTCCGCAGCGTTGCAGATTTCGGTCAACAACATGGCATTGATGGGATCGTCGTCGACAACTATCACATTGCGCGTGATTGCGTCCGGATTGCGCAGCATATGTTCATCCTTGTCCGGCAAATCATTCATCAGCTCATCCCCGCAAAATCCCAGAAGAACCATCAGCATGAATGCGTATTGAGTGTCCGTTTGAATAATGGCTTCAATAGTGCGACCAGAAAGGTGCGGCGTCGACCAACAAAATTGACCGTGTTTTCTTAAAGTCAGACCTAAAACACCATATATCTCAAAAAGTTCCAGACTTCAATTTTGGCAGGGAGAAGCCCATTTTTAGGCGGCTTTGGCTGCTGTTTGGAAAAATTATCGTCCATTTCGGAACTACACAGACAGCAAAAAGGCCGGATCCCTTGCGGGATCCGGCCCAATCGCCCTCCATATCGGAGCAATTTGTCAGGCGGCTTCGGCCTCGTCCATCGCGTCGCGCAGCACATAGCCGCGGCCCCATACGGTCTCGATATAGTTCTCTCCGCCGCAGGCATGCGCCAGTTTCTTGCGCAGCTTACAGATGAACACGTCGATGATCTTGAGTTCGGGTTCGTCCATCCCGCCATAAAGGTGGTTGAGGAACATTTCCTTGGTCAGCGTGGTGCCCTTGCGCAGCGAAAGCAGCTCGAGCATCGCGTATTCCTTGCCGGTCAGGTGAACGCGGGCGCCATCGACTTCAACGGTCTTGGTGTCGAGGTTGACCGCCAGCTTGCCGGTGCGAATGATCGATTGGCTGTGGCCCTTCGAGCGGCGCACCACAGCATGGATGCGGGCGATCAGCTCGTCACGATGGAACGGCTTGGTAACATAATCGTCGGCACCGAAGCCAAAGCTGCGAATCTTGGAGTCCATTTCGGCAATGCCGGACAGGATCAGCACCGGGGTCTGGACCTTGGCGACGCGCAGCTTCTTGAGCACGTCATAGCCATGCATGTCGGGCAGGTTCAGGTCGAGCAGGATGATGTCATAATCATACAGCTTGCCCAGATCGAGGCCTTCCTCGCCAAGATCGGTCGAATAGACATTGAAGCCTTCGGTGGTGAGCATCAGCTCGATCGCCTTGGCGGTGGTCGGTTCGTCTTCAATCAGCAGTACACGCATGGGTCGGTCCCCCTTGGCCCCTGAGTAAGTCTATCAGCGTTCCGATCCGCCGGAACCCTGTGTTAATCTAACCAGCCAACCTCTGAACGGAAAAGGTTAACGTCGCGTAAATTCCTCGACGTGTTTTCCCTCTATTAACCGGTGTGTCGTTGATATTATGCGCCATTTCCCCGGTTGCTGTCGAGTGCGCAATTGCACGGGGTGGGATCGCGGGTTGCAAAGGGCCTGGTTCAGCTCAACCCGGCGAGCTTGTTTTGCCGCCTGCGCTGGGCGCTGGAACCGATGCCGGCTGCCTCGCGATATTTGGCCACGGTTCGCCGGGCGAGGTCGTAACCTTCACTGTTTAGCTGATCGACCAGCGCTTGATCGGATAAAGGTTTGCGTGGATCCTCGGCGCCAATCAAAGTGCGGATGCGCAGCTTGATAGCCTCGGCACTTGCGCCGTCGCCATCGCCTGACGCGACCCCGCTGGTGAAGAAATACTTGAGCTCGAATGTTCCGCGGGGGCAAGCGAGGTACTTGTTGCTGGTGACACGGCTGACCGTGCTTTCGTGCATGTCGATCGCCTCGGCCACCTCGCGCAGGATCATCGGCTTCATTGCGATCACGCCCTCGGTAAAGAAGCCGGACTGCCGCTTGACGATTTCGGCGGCCACTTTGAGGATCGTCCGTGCCCGTTGGTCGAGCGCGCGGATCAGCCAGCTGGCCTCGGTCAGCTGCTCGCCCAGCCAGGCCTTGCTGCGCTTGTCGATGCAGCCTTCGCGCAGTTCGAGATAATAATCGCGGTTGACCACCAGTCGCGGCAGGCTGTCCTCGTTGAGCGCGATGTCCCAGCCGCCCTTGCGGCCGGGGGCTACGATAACGTCCGGCACTACCGCTGCATCGCTCCCGCCGCCATAGCGCAAGCCGGGTTTGGGATCGTAGCTCCGCAACTCGGCGAGCATGTCGGCGAAATCCTCGTCATCGACTTCGCACATCCGCTTCAGCCGCGCGAAGTCCCCGGCTGCCAGCAGGTCGAGATTGTCGATCAGCCGCGCCATGCAGGGATCGTAGCGATCCGCCTCACGTGCTTGGAGCGCGAGGCATTCCGAGAGAGTGCGTGCGCCAACCCCGGTGGGATCGAGGGTCTGGATCAATTTAAGCGCGCGTTCGGCTTCGCTGCGAGCAATCCCAAGTTCTTCGGCCAGAAGCGCAAGGTCGCCTGTGAAATAGCCTGCCTCGTCGATTTCGCCAATCATCCATTCTGCAACCAGTGCTTCGCGGTTGTCATGGGTCGCGGTGCCGATTTGTTCGGTCAGATGCTGCGCCAGCGTCGGTCCATCACCTGCGCGGTTCTCGAGATCGGGCAATTCCTCCCCGCCTCCGCCCGTGCTGGCCGCGCGGCCCCAATCGCCGTCACCGTCGCCCGGAGCACGTTCCGGGTCGAGAGCGGCTGTATCGACGTCGAGCGCTGAATCCCCGGATTCGAGCGAACCGTCCATCAGCGCATCGGCTTCGCGCTCTTGCGGCGTATCGGATGGCTCGCTGTCTCCGGCATCGCGCGAAACCTCGCCGATTTCCAGCAACGGGTTAGCTTCGAGCGCCTCGGCGACATGGGTTTCGAGTTCGAGGTTGGACAGCGCCAGCAGCTTGATCGCCTGCTGCAATTGCGGTGTCATCACCAGCGATTGCGATTGCCGGATCTCGAGACGCGGCCCCAGCGCCATGGTTCAGCTCTTCAAGCGCGGACTGATCACAGGGTGAAGCCCTCGCCGAGATAAAGCCGGCGCACATTCTCGTCCTCGACCAGTGCCTGCGGCGTCCCAGCGAACAGCACTTGCCCGCCGTAGATGATGCACGCGCGATCAACGATTTCGAGCGTTTCGCGGACATTGTGATCGGTAATCAGCACGCCGATACCGCGCGTCTTGAGATCGCGCACAAGGTCGCGGATGTCGCTGATCGAGAGCGGATCGATTCCCGCAAAGGGTTCGTCGAGCAGCATGATCGATGGCTTGGCCGCCAGCGCGCGAGCGATTTCGCAGCGTCGACGTTCGCCACCCGACAGGGCCATCGCCGGGCTTTCGCGCAAACGGGTGAGGCCGAATTCGTCGAGCAGGCGGTCAAGCTCTTCCGCGCGAACCTGCTTATCGGGTTCGGCCATTTCGAGCACGCAATTGATGTTCTGTTCGACCGTCAGCCCGCGAAATATGCTGGTTTCCTGTGGCAAATAGCCCAGCCCGAGGATCGCACGGCGATACATCGGCAGCTTGGTGACATCGAGCCCGTCCATCAGGATCCGGCCCGAATCCGGCTTCACCAACCCCATGATCGAATAGAAGCAGGTCGTCTTGCCCGCGCCGTTGGGGCCCAGCAGGCCCAGCACCTCGCCCTTGGCGACCGACAGCGAGATATCGGTGAGCACTTGGCGCTTGTCGTAGCTCTTGGCGATTGAAACGACTTCGAGCCCGCCTCCGGCGAGGGGCGGGGCGGCGTTGGCTACCGCCTCTTCGGCGAGCTCGGTTTGGTCGACATCGGCCATGAAGCGTCATGTAGCATTCGAATTGCCGGTGAAAACCCCGTCACAGCGGATATTCCAACGATCTGGCAGGAATCGTGCATGGAAAGGTCGATCTTTGGACAGGTGCTTTGGCGGCCGGACCGATGTGTTGCTGTTGGACGGCCTTGCGGACGGCATATTGCCTTGGCGTGCCGGTTGGGTTTATGTTCCTTAATGGAGAGGCAGATTGGGGAAAATGCCATGGCAAAGGCTTTAAGCGACATCGCGCACAGAAATGCACGGCGGCGTCAGGTGGACTGGCGCAAATCCATGAGTGACAATGTTGCGGTGGCGCTGATTGCCTATACTGGGCTCAATATTTTCCTGACCGTCGGCGCCATACGCGAAACGGGTCTCAAATCCTTGGCGATGGTCTGTCTGGTGTTGCTGGTCGCCGGGATCATCCCCGCTTGCCGCAGGTTCGACCGGCGCTGGAGCGAATTGCCTGACGAACAGGCGCATGATTGGGCGCTTTCATCGCGCTTTCGACGCGACCAGCTCTTGTTGTGGCTGGTGGCGCTTGGCTTGCCCTTTGCTTTGACATTGTTCTTCCGCAGCCTTGCCTGAAATAGGCACTTGGGCGGTTTACGGTCGCCGGGTGTACGCCTAACCGGGGCCTGAAAAGGTATCCGGAGTTAAGTTAAAAATGATCGACAAATCCACGGCGTTGGAGCGATGCAATGATATCGTTGCGCTCGCCCGGCGGTTGGGTGCCGACGCTGCCGATGCGGTGATGCGCGCGGACAGTGCGGAAGGCGTGTCGATCCGTCTGGGTAAGCTGGAAGACGTCTCGCGTTCGGAAAGCGAAGCGATCGGCCTGCGCGTGTTCGTCGGTCAGCGCTCCGCATCCGTCAGCAGCAGCGATTTTTCTCCGGCTTCGCTGGAGGCCTTGGCCGAGCAGGCAATCGCCATGGCTCGCCTGGCCCCGGAAGATCGCTATGCCGGACTCGCCCCGCGGGATCGGCTAGCCAAGGCGCCGTTTCCCGATCTCGAACTGGTCGATCCTGTCGAGCCAACCCCTGAAGAGCTGCGAGAGGCCGCTCTTGAAGTCGAGCAGGCGGCACGCGGCGTGTCCGGCGTCACCAATTCCAATGGCGGCGAAGCCAGCTTTTCGCGTGCGGTGGTGGCTTTCGTAACCTCGGACGGTTTCGCGCAAACTTATGGCGGAACGGCGCATTCGCTTGGGGCCAGTGTGATCGCTGGTGAAGGCAGCGCCATGCAGACCGATCATTGCTATCGCTCGGCCCGCCACCGGGCGGACCTGCCCCCTGCGGTCGCGATCGGCACAAAGGCGGGAGAGCGCGCCGTAGTGCGCGTCGGGCCGATTTCCATGCCGAGCGGGCCGATGCCGGTGGTGTTCGACCCGCGTGTTGGCAGCGGGCTCGTCGGCCACTTGCTCGGCGGAATGAGCGGGGCGGCCATAGCTCGCAAGGCCAGCTTCCTGCTCGGCCATGAACACGAAAGCCTGTTCGATCCTGCGATCCGCATCGTGGAAGAGCCACTGCGCCCGCGCGGCCATCGCTCACGCCCCTTCGATGGTGAGGGGCTGGCTTGCGAGACGCGCACACTGGTCGAGGATGGCCATATCTTCGGCTGGCTCACCAACAGCGCAGCCGCGCGGCAACTCGATGCGCCGCTGACAGGCCACGCGGGGCGTGGTATCGGTGGCGCACCGGGTATCCACGCAAGCAACGTCCATTGCGAAGCGGGCGATTGTTCGCCCGACATGCTGATGAGCGATATCGTCGACGGGCTTTATGTTACCCAGCTGTTTGGGCAGGGAGTCAATCTCGTGACTGGCGATTACAGCCGTGGGGCATCCGGTTTTCGTATCCGTAACGGCGCAATTGCGGAGCCTGTCGCGGAAATCACGGTAGCGGGCAATCTCATCGCCATGTTCGGCGCGATGCGCGCGGCCGATGACCTCGAATTCCTCCAGTCGGTCAACGTCCCGACCCTGCGCATCGATGGGATGACGGTGGCCGGGTCATGAAACGGTTCTGGGTCCTGATTGCTGCGGTAATAGCGGGCCTTCTGAGTCTGGGCACTCCTGCGCTCGGCCAACTCGACCAGCTCCTTGGCTCGCCGGTCGCCAGTGCTTCTGCCTCGCCGTCCCCGGCGCCGTCAGGGCAGGCGATCTCGGAGGTCCAGGATAACAATTCGGACGCCAAGATCGCAGCGCGCATCCGCGGTATCTTCGCCGAGCTTCCCGAATTTTCAGGGGTAAGGGTGGGCGTCGGGCAAGGGGTCGTCAGCCTGAGCGGCACGGTCCCTACGCAGGCAGATATCGGGCGTGCCGAGAACATCGCCGGGCGAGTGACGGGAGTGGTGACGGTCAACAACACGCTTGCGCGCGATGTCAGCGTGAAGGTGGGCAGCACTACGATCGATTCCCTGAAACAGAAATTCCAGGGGCTGTTCAAGCTGTTGCCGCTCATCGGCGTTGCGATTCTGGTCGCGGCGGTCATCATCGCTATCGGCTATGCCATCGCCGGCCTGACCGGTCTGTGGCGGCGGATTACCCCTAACAGTTTCCTCGCCGAACTGATCGCCAGCGCGATCCGATTCGTGTTTATATTGTCGGGCCTCATCATCGCGCTCGACATGGTCGGCGCCGGTACGCTGATGGGTGCGGTCCTCGGCGGTGCGGGCGTTATCGGCATCGCCCTTGGCTTTGCCATGCGCGACACGATCGAAAACTATGTGGCCTCGCTGATGCTCAGCCTGCGCCAGCCGTTCCGCCCCAACGATTGGGTCGAGATCGACAAGCAGGAAGGGCGTATCATCCGACTGACCAGCCGCGCGACCATTCTGATGACGCTTGACGGCAATCACCTGCGGATTCCCAATTCGCAGGTCTTCAAGGCGGTGATCCTCAATTACACCCGCAATCCCCAACGGCGCTTCCAGTTCGATATCGGCATCGATTCGGACGACGACGCACTCGCAGCGCGCAAGCTCGGTGTGGAGACCTTGTCGGGATTGCCCTTTGTGCTGGCCGATCCGGGGCCGGAAGGGCGGATCGTCCAGGTCGGTAATTCCAATGTCGTGATCACGTTTCTCGCCTGGATCGACCAGACCAAGACCGATTTCTACAAGGCCCAGACGCTGGCGATTCCTGCAGTCAAAGGCGCGCTCGAAAAGGCCGGTTTCGGCCTGCCAGAGCCGATCTATCGGCTGCGTTTCGATCCGCGTACCATGCCTCTGCCATTCGAGAATATCGGTGGGCGCGACGCCCATGATCAATCCGAAAGCAGGCCGGTGAGCGCTCGCCGGAGCGAGGAAGAGGCGCACACCGAAGATGTGCGCCCCGTGGACGAGGTCAAGAATATGGTCGATGCCGAAAGGGCACAGGGCCCGGACGATGACAAGGACTTGCTCGACCGCTCGCGCCCGGTCGAGTGACCGGGCGGAACGCTTGTGGGTTCAGGCTTACTTGGCGGTTTTGGCCCGCTCAATCGATTCGATCACTATCCGGCGCGCCTCGGCAGCATCGCCCCAGTTCCCGATCCGCACCCATTTCTCGGCCTCGAGATCCTTGTAGTGGGTGAAGAAGTGCTCGATCTGCTGGAAAATGATCGATGGCAGGTCCTTGGTCTCACCGACGTCGGAATAATAAGGGAAGGTCGAATCGACCGGCACGCAGATGAGCTTCTCGTCGCCGCCATGCTCGTCTTCGAGATTGAGCACGCCGATCGGGCGAGCGCGCACAACCGAGCCTGCAATGAACGGGCTGCGTGCGATCACCAGCGCGTCGAGCGGGTCGCCATCGGGTGACAGCGTATGCGGCACGAAGCCGTAATTCGCCGGATAGCGCATCGGCGTGTGCAGGATACGGTCGACGAACAGCGCGCCGCTTTCCTTGTCGAATTCGTACTTCACCGGTTCGCCGCCGGTGGGGACTTCGATGATAACATTGAGGTTTTCGGGCGGATTGTCGCCCACGGGGATTTTGCTGATCTGCATGGCTGCTTTCTGACTGGATGCGGCGGGGGTGCTGGATTTCGCGGGGGCCGTAACCGTAGCCGCGTGCGAGGGCAAGCGCTTCAACCGCCTGCGCCACCACCGCCCGATGCCAGCCCGCCCAGCGCATTAATGACCAGCGCAATGATTCCAAGGTTGAAAACGAATGCACCAAGACTTTGTACCAGCACGATACTGCGCATCCGGCGCGATGTGATCGCAACGTCGGACGTCTGGAAGGTCATCGCCAGCGTGCCGGAGAAATAGAGGAAATCGGAAAACAGCGGATCGCTCTTGCCCGGAAAGTCGAGCCCGCCTCGGTCCACGCCTTTCTTTTCAGGGTCCTCGCCGTAATAAAGATGTGTGTAGTGCAAGGCGTACAGCGCCATGGAAAACAGCCATGCAAAGGCGATCGCGCCCAAGAGCCGGGCTGCTGCACCGAGATTGCCGCGCGTCGCTTCGGGCAATTCGCCTGCCAGCGCGGCAAGCACGACCAGCACGATGACCAGGGCAAGAACAAGCACCAGCAGGCGGTTGGCATCATTCTCCCGGGCATGGCGACGCAGGGTTTCGGCATCGGCATCGTGCAGCAATGGGATCAGTGAAACGAGGTAGAGCGCGGCCGATGCGTCGAAACCCGCCGCCAGAGCATCGGCCCATTTCCCTCCAAAACCGACGTGCCAGGCGATGGTCCCACCGGCCAGCAGCGCAAGAAAGACGAGAAAACGCGCCGGCGCGATCCTGTTGCCGATCCCGCCGCGCGTCTCTCTCATCGCTGGAGGTTACTTCGTTCGCGGTGCGAGCAACCGGTCGAGCCCGGTTTCGCCCTTGCCGGTCGGTTCGATCCACGGATAGCGCAGGCCGCCGTGGTAATCGATCGCGATGGTGTCATAGGCATCGCCGCGCTTGACCAGCAGCTTGATCGGCTCCTTGCCGGTCTTGGCGGCGGTGATCGCATCGTCGATCGTTTCCCCGGAATAGGCTTCGCCGTTCACGGCAACGATCTGTGCGCCGTTGACGATCCCGGCCTTGAAGCTCGGCCCGTCCCACAGGGTCGAGGCAACCTTGCCGTTCTTGTCGATGATCATGCCGAGCGAATAATAGAGGTCGTGGCTCTTGCCATAGTCGGACCGACCCTTGTCATAGGGGTTCTGCGTGTCCTTCCACACCAGATGATAGCCGGCCATCTCGAGCCCCTTGAGCGGAGCGGGCTGGCCCGGATCGTAGAGCCTCGTCTTGAGGAAGCTCGCCCAATCGTAGGGATAGACCGAATTGAGCGTCTTCACGACATCGTCGAAAGTGTAGGTGTTGATGCCCCAGTCGCCGTTGCGGACGCCGAAGAAGGCCTTGGCGAAATCGTCGAGGCCCTTCTTGCCATTCGTGCCCTTGCGGATGATCTGGTCCGCTTCGAGCCAGGTCAGCGCGCCTTCGACGTAATAGTCTTCGCTGCGGCTCAGTGAGGAATAGGGCAGCGGACGGCGCGAATTGATGATCGGGTCGTTGGTGGTGTCTTCCACCCCGCGCCAGCTGCGGCCAGGCTGGCCTTGGTCATAGAGCGCGGCAGCGCGCGCCCACATGCCGAGCACGGTGTCTTTCTTCTGGATGCCCGACCTTGCGGCGAGGACATAGCCCCAGAACTGCGTCTGCCCTTCATAGACCCACAGCAGCGAATCCTGCATCGGGGTGCGGTAGTCGGGGGTCCACAGGTCTGCCGGGCGGCGATATTTGCCGTTCCAGCTGTGGACCAGCTCATGCGCCACGACATTGTGATCCCAGTCCATCTTGTCCCAGTCGATGAACGCCTTGGGTTCGAACTGGTTTTCGGACGAGCGATGGTGTTCGAGGCCGATCCCGCCCATGCGATCGGTCAGCGCGAGAAGCGTGTCGTAATGATCGAAATGGCGCGCGCCGAACAGCGTTTCGGCCTCGGCGTACATCTTCTTGAACTTGGCAAGGTTTTCGGGCGCCAGCTTGAGCAGCTTGGGTGCGTCGGCCACCACGTCGAGGTGGATCTTGTCGCCGACATCGAACTGCTCGGCGTATTTGCCAGCGAAGATCGGCGAATCGACCAGCGTTTCGTAATTGGTCTGGTCCCACGTCACCGTGTCGCCGGTCTGCTTCTGCCCGTCGAGCGCGGTGAACACGCGCCAGCCGTCGGGCACTTTGACCGTCGGGGTGATTTCGATCCGGCGGGTGTAATGGCCCGCGGGATAGAAGCTCATCTTCTCCCATTGCAGGTTGAGCATCTCCTGCGTCATCGTGATCCGGCCCTGATTGGATTGGGTCGGCGAGGTGTGGACGAAATTCGCCACCACCGCGCTCGCACCCTCGGGCACGGTCACGTCGATCTCATAGACGTCGAGCGGGTTGCGGGTCCATTTCAGCTCCTTGCCGTCGGCGGTGAAATGGAAGTCTGCGATCAGATTGATCGGGCCGGAGGCAGAGTGGTTGCCGGGCAGGAACTTGGGATAGAGCAGCTTGAGCGTGGTCATGCCCTGCGGCACGGGGATCGTTTCGGCCACGCGATAGACGCCGCGCTCGGTATCGGTCGCATCGATGTGCAATTGGATCGGGCCGCCGGGCCAGGCGGTGTCGGACGGCAGCGGGGTCGCGTCGTCGAGCTGCTGCTCAACGGGCATGGACTTGGCGGCTTGTGCGTGGAGCGGCTGGGTGGACATCATCAGGGCGGCGGAGAGCGCGAGCGGCGCGGTGCGACTTTTTTTCATGGATGCGGGTCATGCGCAATTGCTTCGGCGAAGGCAAGTTTTCGCTCGACGAGCGACTTTCACAACTCCACCGATGGCGCTAGTGCGCGCTCACCATGAGCAGCAAGACCCCACAAGCGATCCGCGGAACGCAGGATATTTTCGGCGCCGATGCCGAAGCTTTCGCCTTCGTCGTCGAGACCTTCGAGCGTGTGCGCAAGCTCTATCGCTTCCGCCGCGTTGAAATGCCGGTGTTCGAAAAGACCGAGGTGTTCAGCCGCGCAATCGGCGAGACGACCGATGTCGTGTCCAAGGAAATGTATTCGTTCGAGGATCGCGGCGGGGATTCGCTGACGCTGCGGCCCGAGTTCACCGCCGGGATCGCGCGCGCCTATCTGTCGAACGGCTGGCAGCAGCACGCGCCGGTCAAGCTCGCGACGCACGGCCCGTTGTTCCGTTACGAGCGCCCGCAGAAGGGCCGCTATCGCCAGTTTCACCAGCTCGACGCCGAGATCATCGGCGCGGCCGAACCGCAGGCCGACGTCGAGTTGCTGGCGATGGCGGACCAGCTGATCCGCGAGCTGGGGATCGAGGGCGTAACGCTGCACCTCAACACGCTGGGCGATGCCGACAGCCGCGAGGCGTGGCGCGCGGCGCTGATCGACTATTTCCGCGCGGTGAAGGACGAGCTGAGCGAGGAATCGCAGGAGCGGCTGGAGAAGAACCCTCTGCGAATTCTGGATTCGAAGGATCGCCGTGACCAGCGTTTCGTCGCCGACGCGCCGAAGATCGACCAGTTCCTATCGGACGAGGCGCGCGCGTTTTTCGCGGCGGTGACCAGCGGGCTCGACGCGGCAGGGGTGAAATGGGTGCGCGCCGAAAGCCTCGTGCGCGGGCTCGACTATTACCGCCACACCGCCTTCGAATTCATCCCCGACGAGGGCAGCGAAGCGGCCTCGCGGCTGGGGAGCCAGAGCACGATCCTCGGCGGCGGGCGCTATGACGGGCTGATGGAAAGCCTCGGCGGCCCGCCGACGCCAGCGGTGGGCTGGGCTGCGGGGATCGAACGACTGGCGATGTTGGTATTGAATGCAGGCAAGATACATCCGGATCGACCAGAATTTGTTCTGGTTCCTATTGGTCCAAATGCTGAAGCATTCTGTGTGGGGTTCATCGCAAACTTGCGACGTCGCAATGTATATTGCGATACCGCCTATCGTGGAAATCTCAAAAAGCGGATGCAACGAGCAGATGCAGCTGGTGCGGGCTTTGCCATTGTTTTCGGAGACGACGAGCTCGCTGAGGGCGAGGTGACGGTGCGAAGCCTCAAATCTGGCGGTCAGGTGCGAAAGAAAGTTGCCGAAATTCTCAATGGACCTGAAGGCGGGCGTACGTACACGCTAGTAGAGCTTACGAAGGGGCTCGACGGTATTAGCGAGCCGTCATGACCATCCCCCCCGAACGCCTTGACCAGATCGCCCATCGCTTCGCCGAGATCGAGGCGCGGCTTGCTTCGGGCACGCTTGAGGGCGATGAATTCGTCGCCGCCAGCCGCGATTATGCCGAGCTGGAGCCGGTCGCGCGCGCGGCGATCGAATTGCGCGATATGCGCGGGGAAATCGCCGGGCTGACCGAAATGCTCGCCGACCCGGAAATGAAGGCGATGGCCGAGGAGGAGCTGGCCGAGCTGCGTGCGAGCCTGCCCGAGAAAGAGCGCCTGCTTGCCATCGCCATGCTCCCGCGCGATTCCGCCGACAGCAAACCCGCCATGCTCGAAATCCGCGCCGGGACGGGTGGGGACGAAGCGGCGCTGTTCGCGGCCGACCTTTACCGCATGTACGAGCGTTTCGCCGCCGAGCAGGGCTGGAAGGTCGAGCCGGTGAGCATGAACGCCAATGAGATCGGCGGCTTCAAGGAAATCGTCGCCAATGTCACCGGCAATGGTGTTTTCGCCAAGCTCAAGTTCGAGAGCGGCGTCCACCGCGTCCAGCGCGTGCCCGAGACCGAGAGCGGCGGGCGCATCCACACCAGCGCCGCCACCGTCGCCGTCCTGCCCGAGCCGGACGAGGTCGATGTCCAGATCGATCCCACCGAACTCAAGATCGATACCTATCGCGCGAGCGGCGCGGGCGGGCAGCACGTCAACACCACCGACAGCGCGATCCGCATCACGCACCTTCCCACCGGCACCGTGGTCACGTGCCAGGACGGACGCAGTCAGCACAAGAACAAGGAAAAGGCGATGCAGGTGCTGCGGACCCGGCTCTACGATGCGCAGCGCGAGGCGACACAAGGGGCCGAGGCCGAGGCGAGGAAGGCGATGGTCGGTTCGGGCGACCGATCCGAACGCATCCGCACCTACAACTTTCCGCAAGGGCGTGTGACCGACCATCGGATCGGGCTCACGCTGCACAAGCTGCCCGAAATCCTCGCCGGGCCGGGTCTTGCCGAACTGGTCGATGCGCTGATCGCCGAGGACGAGGCCAAGCGGCTGGCGGCGCTGGAATCATGACCGTCGCCGAGCGGCTGCGTTCGGCGGTCGCGGAGCTTGGCCCGGACTCCTCGACCGCAAGGCTCGACGCCGAATTGCTGATGGCCGATGCGCTTGGTGTGTCGCGCTCGGCCCTGTTGATCGAGCGGATGCGTGAGCCTGCGCCGGAGCGTTTCGAAACCCTGTTCGCGCGGCGGCTGGTGGGCGAGCCGGTCGCCTATATTCTCGGCCACACGGGGTTCTGGGACCTTGAACTTGCCGTCACCCCCGATGTGCTGATCCCGCGCGGCGATAGCGAAACGTTGATCCGCGCGGCGCAGGAAGTGTGTGCCGACAATCTGCCATCGCGCGTTCTGGATTGCGGGACGGGCTCGGGAGCGTTGCTGCTCGCCGCGTTGAGGCTGTTTCCCGAAGCACAGGGCGTCGGCATCGATCGCTCTGCGCAAGCGCTTGCGGTCGCGGCCGACAACGCCGCACGCAACGGACTGTCCGAGCGCGTCAGCATGGCCTCGCGCGATTGGGATACGCCGGGCTGGGCGGACGATCTCGGGCACTTCGACCTGATCCTGGCCAACCCACCCTATGTCGAGGACCACGCGGCGCTCGAGCCGGTGGTGCGCGAGCACGAGCCTGCCGGCGCGCTGTTCGCCGGCCCCGAAGGGCTGGACGCCTATCGCGTGCTCGTCCCGCAGTTCAGGGACCTGTTGACAAACGACGGCGTTGCGATCGTCGAGATTGGCGCGCGTCAGGCTGCGCAGGTTACTGACATTGCTGCCAAATGCGGCTTAACAGTTGATCTGCGCCACGATCTCGGAAATCGGCCACGCGCGCTGATTTTGCGATAGGGGCTTGGCAAAGGCCCTCACACCCTCTACGTCTGATTGCAGACGAGCGGTTCGGGCCTCGCAGCTCCCCGTTTTCGTCTGGCTCCGACAATTGCATGACCTGCGCGCACCAAGCTTTGCGTGTGTGCCGGGAAGGCAAGGGGCTCCGCATCGGCCATGATGGTGGTGCGGAAAAGGGGTCATGCGGGTGTTCCGCAGACATGGCGTGAATTGGGCGCTTCAGGGAACGAGGAAACTATCCCTTTGAACAACAATCGCAATAACAACCGGCGTCGCGGTCGCGGCAACCGCAACCAGGGTGGTGGCAACCAGGCCAACCGGATCGATAGCCGTGCACGGGGCAACGCGCCCCAGCTGCTCGACAAATACAAGAAGCTCGCGCAGGACGCGCAGCACAATGGCGACCGCGTGCAGGCGGAATATTACCTGCAATTCGCGGACCATTATTTCCGCGTTCTCGCCGACAATCGCGCGCGGCAGGAAGAACAGCGCGCGCGCCGTGACGAGCGCGACAGCGACGATGATGACAGCGATGACGATGACGATGGCGATGACCGCCGTCGCAATTCCAATCGTCACAGCCGCAATCGTCGCGACGATCGGAGCAATCGTTCGGACGACAATGACTCGCGCGAAGGCGAAGAGGCTTCGGAAGGCGAGGATGGGGATAATCCCTTCTCGCGCTCGGATGACAGGTCGGCCGATAAGGAAAGCAAGCCTAGGCGCAAGCCGGCCCGTGCCCGCCGCGACGAGAACGACAGCGACGATGGCGATGCCAAGCCCGCTCGCCGGACGGCAGCCAAGCCGCGTCAGCGCAAGAGCGCCGATGCCGGCAGCGATGAATCCGGGATCGACGTCGCCGTCTTGCCGCCTTCGATCGGCGCGAACGATGCTGACGCGGAGAAGAAAGCGCCCAAGCCTCGCCGCCGCCGCAGTGCGGACGACGATGGCCCGATGAGCGCGGTCGGCTGATCCGCGCCTGAGCGCCGGAGCCGCTGGCTTGCACGAACCGCAGATCCGCACCCGCCCCGGCCCGCTGTTGCGCGCCGGGCGCTGGGTCGATGCCCACCCGCGCCTGAGTGCGCCGATATTCGGTGCGTTGGCTGCAACGGGCTTCCCGCCGCTGGAGCTGTGGTGGGTTGCGATCCCTGCGGTTGCCGGACTGGCGTGGCTGGTCTGGCGCAGCGCCAACTGGCGCCAGGCGGCGTTGATCGGCTGGCTGTTCGGTGTCGCGCATTTTACCGTCACCAACAACTGGATTGCTACGGCCTTTACCTATCAGGCGAATATGCCTGTTGCGCTCGGATGGGCGGCGGTTCCGCTGCTTTCGCTCTATCTCGCGGTCTGGCCCGGTTTTGCTGCCGGAGCCGCGCGAGCGATGGCGCGGCGCGGCTCGCTCGGCGCTTTCGGTTTCGCCTTCGCCGCATCCTGGATAGCAGGCGAATGGCTGAGGAGCTGGGTGTTCACCGGTTATGCCTGGGGGCCGCTGTCGCTGATGCTGCTCGGGCCGTTCAGTCGTCCGGGCGCGGCGATGCTGCTGCCGTGGATCGGCACCTATGCGCTTTCCGGGGTGGTGGTGCTGGTGGCGACCTCGCTGCTGGCCTTGCTGCTGGCGCGCCAGTGGATAGGTGCCGGAGCACTGGCGGCTGTGGTCGCCGCGCTGATGCTGTGGCCAGCGGGGCAAGGGCGACAGGGAACTTTGCCGTTTACACTGGTCCAGCCGAACATCCCGCAGGAAGAGATCGACGATCCGACCAAGTTCGAATCGCAGTTTGCCACCCTCGCCAAACTCAGCGTAAAGCGCCGCGATGTCAGCCATCGCATCGTGCTGTGGCCGGAAGGCGCAATTCCCGATTACCTGCGACCCGGCTATCCCCAAAGGTATTACGACGAGATGACCGCGATGGGCGATCCGGCCTTCGCGCGGCGGCGGCTGGGCTATATCGCGGGACCGGGCGGCTTGATGCTGCTCGGTTCGATCGATCTGAAGATCGGGGGCAATGCGAATTACCCGCGCGCCGTGGGGGCCTATAACACCATCACCGCAATTGATTCCGAGGGCAAGATCCTCGGCGGTTACGCCAAGGCGCATCTGGTGCCTTATGGCGAATATTTGCCGATGAAATGGCTGCTCAAGCCGCTCGGTCTCTCGCGGCTGGTATCCGGCTCGATCGACTTCCTGCCCGGCCCCGGACCGCGCACGCTCGATTTCGGGCCCTGGGGCAAAGCCGGGATGCAGATTTGTTACGAGATCGTGTTCTCAGGTCGGGTGATCGATGAGTCGCACCGACCAGATTATATTTTCAATCCGTCCAATGATGGCTGGTTCGGAGAATGGGGGCCGCCGCAACACCTCGCGCAGGCGCGAATGCGGGCGATCGAGGACGGCCTGCCGATCCTGCGTTCGACCACCAGCGGGATCAGCGCAGTAATCGACGCGCGCGGCGTGGTGCGGGCGCATCTTGGTCGCCGGGTGGCCGGGCGGATCGACGGGCTGGTGCCGCCACCCCTTCCGCCCACACTGTTCGCGCGTCTGGGCATCTGGCTCACGCTGGTCTGGGGCGTGCTGCTGCTGGGCGGATGGCTGGTTGCAAGCAGGCTTGCGGATCGCTACTGGAGGCGGACATAAAGCTATCTTTATATCGGAATATCCTCTTTTATGCGCAGCAGCTATCTCTTCACCTCGGAAAGCGTTTCCGAAGGCCATCCTGATAAGGTTTCCGACCAGATTTCCGACGCAATCGTCGATCTGTTCCTCGCCAAGGACCCCGAAGCGCGGGTTGCGTGCGAGACGCTGACGACCACGCAGACGGTTATCCTCGCGGGCGAAATTCGCGGACGCGGCATCATGGATACCGACGGAACCTGGGCGGAGGGGATCGAGCAGGAAATCGAGGATACGGTCCGCCGTACGGTGCGCGAGATCGGTTACGAGCAGGACGGGTTCCACTGGGAAACGCTGCGCTTCGAAAACCATCTCCACCCGCAGAGCGCGCATATCGCCCAAGGCGTCGATTCCGCCGGTAACAAGGACGAGGGCGCGGGCGATCAGGGCATAATGTTCGGCTTTGCCTGCGACGAGACGCCCGATTTGATGCCCGCGACGCTCGATTACAGCCACAAGATCCTGCATCGCATGGCCACCGACCGCAAGAGCGGCGCCGCGCCCTTCCTCGAACCCGACGCCAAGAGCCAGGTGACGCTGCGCTACAAGGACGGCAAGCCGGTTGCCTGCACCGCCGTGGTGGTCAGCACCCAGCACGCCGAAGGCTACGACAAGGGTGAGCAGGAAGCCGAACTCAAATCCTATGTGAAGCGCGTGGTCGGTGAGGTCCTGCCCGACGGATTCCTGTCTGAGGAAACCAAGTGGCACATCAACCCCACGGGCAGCTTCGTGATCGGCGGGCCGGACGGCGACGCCGGGCTCACGGGCCGCAAGATCATCGTCGATACCTATGGCGGCGCGGCTCCGCATGGCGGGGGTGCTTTCAGCGGCAAGGACCCGACCAAGGTCGACCGTTCGGCGGCTTACATCACGCGCTATCTTGCCAAGAACGTGGTTGCAGCCGGCCTGGCCAAGCGCTGCACGATCCAGATCGCTTACGCCATCGGCGTCAGCGAACCGCTGTCGCTCTATGTCGATACGCATGGCACGGCGGTGGACGGCGTGACCGACGAGCAGATCGAAGACGCGATCCGCGCGATCCCCGAACTCGGCGGCCTGACCCCACGTGCGATCCGCACGCACCTTGGGTTGAACAAGCCGATCTATCGCAAGAGCGCAGCCTACGGCCACTTCGGCCGCGAGGCGACCGGCGATCACTTCCCGTGGGAACGCACCGATCTGGTCGCGCCGCTGAAGGCGGCTTTGGGATAGTCTGACGAAAAGCGGCGGACTGCATCTTGAAGAAAGAAATGGGAGGATTGCGACCCTGCAACCCTCCCCTGAAGCCCGATTTTTGGCAGTTCATGCCAGTGCAGTTTTCTCGATGGTGTGGCCCTGTTCGCTGCTGAAAGCATCCTCACGCAGCCATTGGCCAACCTTCCGACCAAATTTTGCAATCGCATTCATATTGAAGAAGTGCATTGCGCCAAGCACAACCACGACCAATCCGATTTTGCTCGACAGGAACTGGATAGCTTCGGCGATACTTTCCGGTGCACTTCCGAAACGCAGCGTCAATAAAATCCATCCCAGATTTACGAGATAAAAGCCGACGACCAGCAAATGATTGGTCGAACGTGCCAGTACCTCATCGTGCCCAAAGCAATCGATCAGGAAGACGATGCCGTTCTTCGACAAGGTGCGCGCGACCCAAACGGTCAAGGCAATGCTGACTGCAAGGTAGATCGCATAGGAAGGGACCAGATACATAATTTCCTCCTGTAATTTCTGAAAATTGAGAAACTTATTCTCGTCAGGCTATGGCTTTGCGTCTCCTTGCTGCGACTATTCGGGTGAGATCAGGATTTTACCTTGCTTCCGCCGGGCAATAGCCGTGCGACCCGACCGCCGAGTTTCATCAGAGTAACTAGCGTCGATTTGGGTAGGCGCCGCACGTCGGCGTACCAATTCGCGAGTGTCCCAATGAAATCGTGCATTCGACCGATACGTTCGCGAACATGCTCCGGGATATCGATCCGCCCTTCGAGGCTTTGTGAAAGTTCCCCTAGCAGCCGGATAGTCGGATCGATCTCGCGACGCTTCCGCTCCGCCGTAATCTTCATGAGCATGTCCCAAAGATCGGTATCTGCGGTGAAATGATCGCGGCGATCGCCCTCCACATGGACGCGACGCACGATCTGGTAAGATTGCAATTCCTTGAGGCCGTTCGATACGTTCGAGCGGGCAAGACCCAGCTTTTCGCAGATTTCTTCGGCATGACGCGGTTGCGCCGATAGATAGAGAAGGGCGTGAATCTGGGCGACCGAGCGATTGACGCCCCATTCTGTCCCCATCTCACCCCAATGGAGAACAAAGGCACGCGCCTCTGGGATATCCATGATATCGGTCACGACTCACTCCATACTTTTATTTCTGTAATTACAGAAATTTCTAAATGAGTCAATGATGGCGGCTTTAGCTAAAGTCGACATGCGCGCTTACGGCTGGTCCTGCCCGAGCATGGGCGAGGGATCGCCCAGCACCAGTTGCGCGTCGGAAAAGCGCATCGGGCTGCGTACGCCGGTGAGGTTGTCGGTCATCGGGAAAATCATGCCGCGTGCGATAATCTGGGGGTCTTCGAAAACCTCGCTGATTTCGTTGATCGGTCCAGCGGGCACGCCTGCTTCCGCGCAGGCGCGCAGCAGGGCGTCGCGCTGCCATTTGCACGTGGCCTCGGCGATGATGCCGTCTATCTCCTCGCGGTTGGCGATGCGCGCTTCGTTGGTGGCGAAGCGTGTGTCGCCGAGCAGGTCGTTACGGTCGAGCAGGGTCAGTAGCTTGCGGAACAGGCCATCGTTGGCCGGGGCGAGCACCACCGGGCCATCCAGCGTCGGGAACACGCCATAGGCGCTCACCTGTGCGTGCAAATTCCCCATGCGCGGCGGATTGTGGCCGGTTGTGAAGAAGGATTGCGCCTGATGCGCCAGCAGCGCGACCGAACAGTCGAACAGCGCCATGTCGATATGTTGCCCGGTTCCGGTGCGCGCACGCATCGCCAGCGCGGACTGGATCGCAATGGTGGAATAAAGGCCGCAAAACAGGTCGGAGATCGACAGGCCGTGCTTCATCGGCTCGCCCTCCGGCTCTCCGGTCAGCGCCATGAACCCGCTCATCGCCTGGATCACGAAGTCGTAGCCGGGTTCGTTGCACCGCGGTCCATCCTGTCCGAAACCCGTGATCGAGCAATAGACGAGCCCCCGATTGGCCGATGACAGGCTGGCATAATCGAGGGCAAAACGCGCCAGCGTTCCGGGTTTGAAATTCTCGATCACCACGTCCGCCTCAGCAGCAAGGGCGGCGACCATCGCCAGATCGTCGGCATCCTTGAAATCGGCCACGATCGATCGCTTGCCGCGATTGCAGCCATGGTAATAGGCCGCCTCGCGCTCGCCATTGGATCGTGTCACGAAGGGCGGGCCCCATAGCCTTGTGCCATCGCCCTCCGGACTTTCGACCTTGATCACATCCGCGCCGAGATCGGCGAGCGTCTGCCCCACCCATGGCCCGGCGAGCACGCGGGCGAGTTCGAGGACTTTGAGCCCGGCGAGCGGGCTGTTCGGTTTGCGAGGGTGATCGAGCCACATGCGCAGCATCGCTGGGGTAGCGGACGCTGCGGGTCAAGTCAGTTGCTATAGACGCCGGTATCCTCGTGCGGCCATGCGCTGAGGCGCGGCGTGTTGCGGTCGAGGAACAGCGCGGGCAGTTTCGCCAGCATCAGCGATTTGTGAATCCAGTAATCGGTCCAGCGCTCGCGCCGGGTGGCGCGCGGTTGCCGACCGTTTTCGCGCAGCCAGTCATCGTAGGGTTCCCAGTGGCTCGGCTCGTCGCGCGCGACCACCTCGAAGATTTTCCGCATCGCCTTGTCCGAACGGATATGGCGGTTGGCCAGCAATTGATCGACCTGCGCCATGCCGCGCTGTTCGGTGATCATGATCACCCGGCACAAGCGCTCGAACGCATCCGGATCGGCGACGATGGCGGCCGTGTCGAGTTCCTCGATCGTGCAACCGAACACGCTTTCGATGAAGTGATCGATATGGCCGCAGGTGCGGTTCACCTTGAGCGGCATGGTCCGGCGCAATTCGAACCAGCGACGGAACATGTTGTAATGCTTTTCCTCATCCGCGCGGTGCTTTTCGACCGCGGCGATGAAGGCGTGATCTTCGGGGCAATGGGCGCGCACGGCTTCCAGAACGCGGTCGAGCGAGGTGTATCCGCGATGCTCGTTATAGATGTAGATCGACGCCAGCACGTCGAGGAAACGGTTTCGAAAGTTGGAATGGATGCCCATCCACGGTGTATCGCATGGAATTCGAGCGCGACCTAGCGTTGGCGTGCGAGGGGAACATCGATCCCGGTCGATATTTATTCGATGGTAGCTGCAAGGAGTTTCCAGCGATGTCGGATACCCTCTCGATCGAGGTCACGAAGGATGGTCCTTATCTCGTCAGCGGTGGTCCCGCGCTGCTCCGCCAGACGATCGGTATCAACGCCGATGAAGAGGCGGTCGAATGGGAAGAGGGCGCCGAGATTGCCGCTCCGGCAAATTACGCTCTGTGCCGCTGTGGGCAATCCGCGAACAAGCCCTTCTGCGACGGATCCCACCAGACCAGCGGCTTCGATGGCGAGGAAACCGCTTCGCGCCAGCCGTACGAGTTGCAGGCCGAGCGGATGGGCGGGCCGGAACTCGACTTGACCGACGCCGAAGAACTCTGCGCCTTCGCCCGATTCTGCGATCGCAACGGCAAGGTCTGGAACCAGGTCGATCGCACCGACGAGGAGGAGGTCGCCGAAACGTTCGTGAAGCAGGTGAATCAGTGTCCCTCGGGCCGGCTGCGGGCATGGAAAGCCGATAGCGACGAGGCGATCGAGGAAGACTTGCCGCAAGACCTGTGCCTGGTGGAGGATCCGGGCGAGGAATGCTCCGGGCCGATCTGGGTGCGCGGCGGGATTCCGATCGAGGCCGCCGATGGCGAGGCCTATGAGATTCGCAACCGCGTGGCGCTATGCCGCTGCGGCGCGTCGGACAACAAGCCGTTCTGCGACGGGAGCCACGCCCAGATCGGTTTCAAGGAGCGCGACTGAACCGCGTCACCCAGGTCAGCTCACATAATGCGCGGTCGTCTTGGCGGCGATCTCCTCCGCCGTCACGCCGGGAGCCATCTCGATCAGCTTGAACGGGCTGTCATGGTCCGGGCGCTGGAACACGGCGAGGTCGGTGATGATCATGTCGACCACGTTTCTCCCGGTCAGCGGCAGGGTGCATTCGGGGATGAACTTGGGATCGCCGTGCTTGCTGGTGTGCTCCATGACCACGATGATCTTCTTGACTCCGGCGACGAGGTCCATCGCCCCACCCATGCCCTTGATCATCTTGCCCGGGATCATCCAGTTGGCGATGTCGCCGCTCTGGCTGACTTCCATCGCGCCGAGCACGGTCAGGTCGATGTGCCCGCCGCGGATCATCGCGAAGCTGGTAGCGCTGTCGAAATAGGCCGAATGCGGCAGTTCGCTGATCGTCTGCTTGCCGGCATTGATGAGGTCGGCGTCGACATCCTCGTCGAGCGGGAACGGCCCGATGCCGAGCATCCCGTTCTCGCTCTGCAGCGTTACCATAATGCCTTCGGGAATGTGGTTGGCGACGAGCGTCGGGATACCGATGCCGAGATTGACGTAGAAACCGTCCTCCAGCTCGCGTGCGGCGCGGGCGGCCATTTCGTCGCGGGTCCATCCGGCCTTGGTGGCGGTATCGCTCATGTCACTTGTCCTCGTCATTGGTGCCGGGTTTCCAGCGGGCATCGGGGGGGAAAACCTCGCCGACGGTGCCCTTGATCGAATCGCCATAGACCGGGTTCGGCAGGGCGAACCACCCCGCGCCCCACAGCCGGGCGAATTTTCCGGTCGATGCCAGCTTGCGGCGCGCCTGCGGGGCAAGGCCGGAGGTGTTGAACACGTCGGCAAAGTCGCCGAGATTGTCGCCACCCAGTGCGATGACGCAATATTTGGCGGCGATGGTGGCGCGGCGTCCGTCCTTGCGGCTGCCCATTGCGTCGTCGCCCGACAGGAACAGCGTGTCGCCATGGACCGCCTTGCCGAGACCCGCCGCAGCGATTGCCGCCGCTGTTCCTGCCGCAGTGTCCGATTTGCGATTGGTGTTGAACACAACGGTGATGCCTGCCTCGCGCAACCGCGTTATTCCCGCGACCGCACCCGGGACGGGTTCGACGAAGGGCGCACCGGTACGGGCGTAGTCCGCCCATTCTTTCGCATCATACCCATGGCCGGAATAGGCCTGCCAGAATTCGTAGCCGCGGTTGAGAATCACTGTCTCGTCGACATCGAAGACCACTGCCAGCGGCTTGATCGATTTGTCGGGATTGAGGCAGGACACTGTCCCAACCCCACCGGGTGCACCGGGCAGACCCATCGGCACCGATTGGGGTACGCTTCGGCGCTTGCTGATGGCGACCGCGTAATCGCTGAGCATTCGATAGGCCTGGATTGAGGCACCAGCCGCTTCGCCCGAACCATAAAGCCAGCGCATGGAATCGGATGCTGGCTGGGCGAGGGGATCGCTGTCAGCCGCCATATTGGTCTGCGCATCCTGTGCGGCAAGCGTGGCAGCCTGCTGGGCAGAAGCCATCGACCCACTTGAATCCGTGGCATTGACGCTGACGCAACCCGCCAGCAGCACGGTGGTGAGAAGTACTGATCCAGCAGCAGCGGCTCTCATCGAAGGTCTCCGGAATGGGCTATGGCGCGGTGTGAAAGTTTGGGGTTGGAGCCGCGCTGGCCGCAACGAACAGGGCTTGCAACCGGGCGGGTATCATCAGGCCGTTGCGGGCTCCCGCACGGTGCGGAATTCGATCTGCTTGTCGTATGGCGCGCCCAGCACCAGCCGGTTGACGAACACGCCGGGCAGGTGGATCGCATCCGGATCGAGACTGCCCACCGGAACGATTTCTTCGACCTCTGCTACGCAAACCCTGCCGCAAGTGGCTGCGGGCTGGTTGAAATTGCGGGCGGTCTTGCGGAACACCAGATTGCCGGTCTCGTCCGCTTTCCAGGCCTTGACGATGGAAAGGTCGGCGAAAATCCCGCGCTCAAGGATGAAATCCTCCACCTGTCCATCACGGTTGGGGAACTGCTTTACTTCCTTGCCGTCTGCCACCTGCGTGCCGACGCCGGTCTTGGTGTAGAAGCCGGGAATGCCCGCACCGCCCGCGCGCATGCGTTCGGCGAGAGTGCCTTGCGGACAGAATTCCACTTCAAGCTCGCCGGACAGGAATTGGCGTTCGAACTCCTTGTTCTCCCCGACATAGGAGCTGATCATCTTCTTGACCTGCTTGGTGCGCAGCAGCTTGCCAATCCCCTGATTGTCGATCCCGGCATTGTTGCTGGCGAAGGTCAGGTCCTTCACCCCCGAATCGCGGATCGCGTCGAGCAATTTTTCGGGAATCCCGCAAAGGCCGAAACCGCCACTGGCGATTAGCAGGCCGTCCTTGAGCAAGCCATCGAGCGCGGCGGATGCGTCGGGGAAGATTTTCTGCATGGAAACTCCTGTCTGTCGCCAGTCCACTAGGCAATCGAGACCCACCTGTCACCCGCCAAAACAGACATCAAACAGTATATGCTGCGGTGCAACAACGGGTCTTTTGAGGAAAATGGAAACGGTTACCTTGCCAATTGTTGGAAACAAAAACGATATAATACAGGACTTTGAGTATCAGTTGCGTTTCGTGCAACCATAAATGTTTTTTCCGCACTTGCGAAATGTGAGCGACTGCAGCATATCTCTTCCTGCCTTTCAGGCATCCTCTCCCAAACTTTCATGCCCGGTCGGCTTGCCGACCGGGCTTTTTTCTTGCCTGTGCCTAAGGCGATATCCTGCCTTGTTGCCGATTGGTTGGAGCCAAAAGCTGCCTTGCTCATTGGTATTGCGCGTCCGGCATCCTATCTTGCCGGTCCTACCGATGATTGCGGTACGCAAAGCAACATAAGGACGGCGGGAAATATGGCCGATGCGCAATCCGCGCTAGAGGAAAAGACGGTACGCTTGCAGGTTGCGGCGGCCCGACAGGAAGAAAGCGGGCAGGGGATCGCACGATTGCCGCGCACCGCGTTCCAGACCCTGGGCATTACCGAAGGCGATGTGGTCGAACTGGTCGGCAAGCGCAGCACTCCTGCGCTGGCCATGCCCGCCTATGACGAGGATCAGGCGCTGTCCGTGGTCCGTCTGGACGGTCTGCAACGCGCCAATGCCGAGGTCGGCTCGGGTGAGCATGTAACGATCAAGGCGACCGAATCGCGCGCCGCAACGCGCGTCGTCTTCGCCCCCGCAAGCCGCGAGATGCGCCTGCAAGGCCCGACACAGGCGCTCAAGCGCAATTTTTTCCGCCGTCCGCTGATGGCGGGCGATCTTGTCGCGACCACCGGGCAGCAGCCGGTCCAGAACATGCCGCCCGAAGTGCGCCGGATGTTCAATGCCCCGGCCTATGCCCTCACGCAGATCCGCCTCACCGTGGTGTCGACCAGCCCCAAGGGCATCGTCCATATCGACGAGAACACCGAGGTCGAGCTGCGCGCCGAGTTCGAGGAACCGCATGGCGGCCGCGCTGTGGTCAATTACGACGATGTCGGCGGCATGGCTGATACTATCCAGCAATTGCGTGAGATGGTCGAACTGCCTTTGCGCTATCCCGAATTGTTCACGCGCCTCGGCGTCGATCCACCCAAGGGCGTGCTGCTGCATGGCCCGCCGGGGACCGGAAAGACGCGCCTGGCGCAGGCGGTGGCGAACGAATCGGATGCCAGCTTCTCGATCATCAACGGCCCGGAAATCATGGGCTCGGGCTATGGCGAGAGCGAAAAGCGTCTGCGCGAGGTGTTCGAGGAAGCTGCGCGCAACGCCCCCGCGATCGTCTTCATCGACGAGATCGATTCGATCGCGCCCAAGCGCGACCGCGTCATGGGCGAGGCGGAAAAGCGCCTCGTCGCGCAGTTGCTCACGCTGATGGATGGGCTTGAAGCGCGCGCCAACGTGGTGGTGATCGCGGCGACCAATCGGCCCGATGCCATCGACGAGGCGCTGCGGCGTCCGGGCCGGTTCGATCGCGAGATCGTGATCGGTGTGCCGGACGAGAACGGGCGGCGCGAAATCCTCGGCATCCACACACGCGGAATGCCGCTGGGCGACAAGGTCGACCTGAAGGAATTGTCACGCATCACTTACGGCTTTGTCGGCGCGGACATCGCCGCGCTCGCGCGCGAGGCGGCGATCGAGGCGGTGCGCCGGATCATGCCGCGGATCGACCTCGACGAAGGCACGATCCCGCCCGAAGTGCTCGACGATCTGTTCGTCAGCCGCGAGGATTTCCTGTCTGCTTTGAAGCGCATCCAGCCTTCCGCCATGCGCGAGGTGATGGTGCAGGTGCCCAATGTCGGCTGGGACGACATCGGCGGAGTGGGTGAGGCGATCGCCAAGCTCAAGGAAGGGATCGAGCTGCCGCTCAAGCATCCCGACGCATTCCACCGGCTAGGCATCCGTCCGGCGCAAGGCTTCCTGCTCTATGGTCCTCCGGGGACCGGCAAGACCTTGCTTGCCAAGGCGGTCGCGAAAGAGGCGGAGGCCAATTTCATCTCGATGAAAAGCTCCGACCTGCTGTCCAAATGGTATGGCGAGAGCGAGCAGCAGATCGCCCGCATGTTCCAGCGCGCGCGGGCCGTTGCACCTTGCGTGCTGTTCATCGACGAGATCGACAGCCTCGTCCCCGCGCGCGGCAGCGGGCAGGGCGAACCGCAGGTGACGGGCCGGGTGGTCAACACCATCCTTGCCGAAATGGATGGCCTCGAAGAACTGCAATCGGTGGTGGTGATCGGGGCGACCAACCGCCCGACGCTGGTCGATCCGGCGCTGCTACGACCGGGGCGGTTCGACGAGCTGGTCTATGTCGGCACTCCCGACAAGCCGGGACGCGAGCGTATCCTCGGCATTCACACCAAGGACATGCCGTTGGCGAGCGACGTGTCGCTGGCCGAGATCGCGGCAAAGACCGAGCGCTTCACCGGTGCCGACCTCGAAGATGTCGTCCGCCGCGCCGGCCTCAGCGCGCTGCATCGTGCTGGCGGCGATGTGCAGAACGTGACCGATGCCGATTTCCGAGAGGCTCTGGACGACTCGCGCGCAACCGTGACGCCGCAGATGGAAGAGGAATACCGCCGGATGCGTGGCGAACTGAAGAAACGGGCCGCCGAGGTCCAGCCGATCGGCTTCATCTACGACGGTATGGTGGAATCGACCCGTGCGGAAAAGCACGGCTCTGACTGAGTTGGATCGGATCGTCGAGCACAAGAAATTGTGACAACAAGAGGGGCGGAACCGGTGTCGTAACCGCTTCCGCCCCGCTGATATCGACCGGGATCAAGCGAAGCTGACTGCTGCCTTCTGCCTGCCCTGGCGGCGCATGGCACCGCCCACGAAAGCGAAGCCGAAAATCATCATCGCCCAGGTCGCAGGCTCGGGCACGCCGAGATAGCCGTCGATGAAGTTCTTGTTGTAGGACACCAGCGTGTTCCCGGCGAGTTCACCCACCGATGAGTTCGTGCAGCGTCCTGTCGATGATGCGTAAGGATCGATATAACCCGCGCCGCAGCCGCCCTGGAATGCCACAGCCGAGATTCCGAACGACGTGACCGTAGCAATCGCGCCGTCGATGAATTCCGGACCGCCTGAGTCACCCTGAGACGAGTTCGATTCGCCCGGAATACCGGTTTGCCGGTTGCCGCCCAATTGCCCGAAAACGTCGTGGGCGGCGGTTCCATCGTCGAAGTCCGACAGCACCACGCCATGCGACACGTCGTAGAACACCTGATCGCCATAATATTCGTAGATATTGGTGCCGACACGCTTGTAGAAGTCGCTGAGGCTGGGGTCGGTGCCGGTCGGCCCACCGATCGTGCCTGTACCTACTTCGATGTATTGCTGCAGCGGGTCGCCATAATACAGATCATAGGTGTCGTAACCGGTTGCTTCCTTGCCCAGGGTGAACAAGGCGACGTCATAACCGGACAGGATATCGCCGTTGTAATCAGGGTTGAACGCATAGTTGACCGCGCCGAAACCAGCCGCAGAACCGTCAATCGCCGCGCCGAGCGAAGGCAGGAAGAAGCTGATCGAAGTGACCGGGTCATAATTGCCCGCTTCATCGTGATCGTAGAGACAATGCGCGGCGGTCAGCACAGTTGTGGAATTGATCAGCGAGCCGGTGCAGACTCCGACAAGTCCAGTCGACGCGGTCGACGCGGTCTGGATGTAGACACTACCCACACCCGAATAGCCGCTCGTCCTGGCGGTCGGTATGTCCGAGGCATTGGCATAGGTCATCCGGCTTTCGGCATAGCCCGAAGCGGCGTATTGCGCGGCTTGCGCCCCGCTGGCCGCAAGCATGGACGCGGACGCAGCCAAAATCATACTCAATTCGATCTTCATGAAATCCCCCTCAGGATCGGATCGCTTTCCCGAGGGCAACGACCCACGGCGATCTGAGGGGGATGTTATGGTCAGCTACGCCAATCCTCAACCGGGAATTAACGGAAAACTAAGCATAAACCGTTTCAGCTTGGGACAAATTTGCAGCCAAGTCCTTGCTGAGCAAATCTGGTGCGGATCGGCCACAGGAGGTTGGTGCCCGCATGCCATGCGGTACAGTCAGGCGAACTGGAGCGTTATGCGCTGATCGTTGCGTTGTCGCAGCTTCAAGCCGACCGCGGCAAAACCGAGGATCAGGATGATCCACGTGGCTGGCTCTGGCACGGGCGCGACGTCGTTGATCGCAGTCGCCGAGAATGTCGTGCTGGCTGAGCAAGTTTTGTGCGGTATGCAGGTCAGCAATTGCGAGCCGCTGCTGTAGATATTGTAGAGTTTCGGGCCGGCGGCGAATGCCAGTCCGCCAAAAGTGAACGGCATACCGTTCTCGGTGAACTTGTTGTCGTTACTGGGGAGGTACGGTGCAGTGCCCGGTGCGGACAGGACCATGTTCTTGCCGCCGAAAACCCCGGTCAGCGAGGTGATGAGGGCATAGGTGTTGCGCGCGTCTCCGCTGGTTTCGAATACCCCACTTCCGGTTGTGCCATTGATCGACACGTCGAAAATATAGTGCGCGGCATGGGCAGGCGTGGCCATGCCCAAGGTTAACGCTGCGACAGCCAGAATCGATTTCTTCATCTTCAAATCCCCGGTTTCTGATCCAAACCTGCCGGGGAAATAAAGGGCCACTGGTAAACGGAGCGGTAAACAATTCCGGCGAATTACCTAAGTGTATCACCGGGGGACATTTCCGATTGGACGCCATCCCTCGCCTGCGGGCGCGATGGCCAATCAGCGGTGTCCACGCGGAATGGTCAGCTCAGAAGGGGATGTCGTCATCCAGATCGTCGTAGTTCGAGCTGCCGCCCGAACCACCGCTGGAGCCGCCGCCGCGCCAGTCGTCGTTACCGCCCGATTGCTGGCCGCCGCCCTGATTGTTCCAGCCGCCCGAACGCTGGCCACCACCGCCACCGCTACCGCCGCTCGCGCCATCGAGCATCGTCAGCGTGCCGTTGAGGCCGCGCAAGACGACCTCGGTCGAATAGCGGTCCTGACCGTTCTGGTCCTGCCATTTGCGCGTCTGGAGCTGGCCTTCGATATAGACCTTGCTACCCTTCTTGAGGAACCGTTCGACCACACCGATCAGCCCTTCGGAAAAGATCGCGACCGTGTGCCACTCGGTGCGTTCCTGGCGTTCGCCGGTGTTGCGGTCCTTCCAAGTTTCGCTTGTGGCGATGCGCAGATTGGCGACCTTGCCGCCGTTCTGGAAGCTGCGAATCTCCGGGTCCGCTCCGAGATTGCCGATCAGCATGACCTTGTTGAGAGACCCAGCCATTTCAAACCTTCCTTGCCTAAAATCCGAGCGCGACGGCGCTCCAGTAAGTGATTCCGGCAAACAGGTAGGCCCCAGCCGGGCCGGCAGGCAACTGGCAAATCGCGATTGTGCCCAAGACTGCTAAAAACCCAGCGCCACCGCGCTCCAATAGGTCAGCCCGGCGAAAAGATAGGCTAGGCCGAACAGGTAGCCAACCATGAAGGCAGGCCATTTCCACCCATTCGTCTCCCGTCGGGTCACCGCGATGGTGGAAAGGCATTGCGGAGCGAACACGAACCACGCGAGGAAGGCGAGCGCGGTCGGCAAGCTCCAGCTCGCTTGCAGCCTGGTGATAAGCCCGCGGTCGGTTTCCGCCTCGGTTTTGGCATCGACGGCATAGGTGGTAGCGAGTGCCGACACGGCGACTTCGCGCGCGGCCATCGCCGGGATCAGCGCAAGGCCGATTTCGCGATTGAAGCCGATGGGCTTGAGCGCGGGGGCAATGCCGTCGGCGATCTTGCCGGCGAAAGAGGCGTCGAGCTGGCTATGTCCCGGCTGGGCCTGAGGGAAGCTCAGCAGGAGCCACAGGGCGACGGTGGCCGAGAGGATGATCGTCCCGGCGCGGCGCAGGAACACGAAGGCGCGTTGCCACAGGCCGATTGCCACATCGCGCAACCGCGGCAGCTGGTAGCGCGGCAATTCCATGATGAAGCCCGATGCCGCGCCCTTGGTCAGCGTACCGCGCAAAAGCAACGCGGCGACCATCGCGCCGACGATTCCCGAGACATAGAGCCCGAACAGCACCAGCCCCTGCAGCCCAATTCCCGGTCCGACGGTCCGCGCAGGGATGAAAGCGCCGATGATCACTGCGTAGACCGGCAGCCGTGCAGAGCAGGTCATCAGCGGCGCGATCAGGATGGTGGTCAGCCGGTCCTTGGGGTCCGAGATCGAGCGCGTCGCCATGATCCCCGGCACCGCGCAGGCGAAGCTGGACAGCAGCGGGATGAAGCTCTTGCCCGACAGGCCCACCCCCGCCATCAGTCGGTCCATCAGGAAGGCGGCGCGCGCCATATAGCCGCTCGCTTCCATGATCAGGATGAAGAAGAACAGGATCAGGATCTGCGGCAGGAAGACCACCACCGATCCGACCCCGGCGATGATCCCCTGCGTCAGGAAGTCGCGCAGGATCGAGGGCGGCATGGTATTGGTCAGCAGGTCGGACAGGCTGGTGAATCCCGCGTCGATGGCATCGGCAAACGGCGTCGCCCATGCGAACACCGCCTGGAACATCACGAACAGGAAGGCGAACAGGATCAGCGGGCCGATCCATGGGTTAAGCAGCAGCCGGTCGAGCCCATTGGCGACCGTGTGGCGGGTGCTGCGCGAGAGGATCGCGGCGCGCGCCATCGTCTTCGCCGCGAGCCGCCGTTCGGGCAGGGTCAGGTGCCAGTTGGGATTGGGAGCGTCGTCCGCATGGGTCTCGGCCGCCGCGATCGCTGCGGTGAGTTCCTCCAGCCCGCGCCGACGTACCGCGACCGTAGAGATGACAGGTACGCCGAGCGCCTGCTCCAGCGCCGCGGCGTCGAGCGTCAACCCGTCGCGTTCGGCGAGGTCGACCATGTTCAGCGCGACCACCGTCGGGCGGCCAAGCTCGAGCACTTCCTGCGCGAACACCAGGTGCTGCTCGAGATTGGCAGCGTCGAGCACGAGGATCAGCACGTCGGGCCGGACTTCGCCTTCGAGCCGCCCGTGGACGGCCTTTTCGGTGACGACTTCGTCCGGGCTCGCCGCGTCAAAGGAATAGGCGCCGGGCAGGTCGATCAGCTCGACCGGCTCGCCGCTCGGCAGGATCAGTCGTCCTGCCTTGCGCTCGACAGTGACGCCGGGATAATTGGCAATCTTCTGGCGCGCCCCGGTCAGCGCATTGAACAGCGCGCTCTTGCCCGAATTGGGGTTGCCGACCAGAGCGGCGGTACGATGGCGGCTCACAGCGCCTCCACGGCGATGGCGCGCGCGTGGCTACGCCTCAACGCAATCGTCATATTGCCCACGGTAATCGCGATCGGATCGGCGCCGCCAAAAATTCCGCGATGGCTGATGGTAAGCTCACTGTCGATGTCCACACCGAGGGCGCGCAGGCGCTTGGCCTCCTCGGGCGCAATCAAGTCCCAGGTCACCGATTTGATGCGAGCCGGTGCGCCGATGCCGAGTCGGTCGAGCGTCATTCCTGCCCGCTGCCAGACCGGCGCATTAATTGCAAGCGCCTCGCAATAGCGTTTTATGAAATATCGTTCATGAAGGCGGTCAGCGCGCGGGGTAACGCAAGCGACCGAGGAAGCGCATCGGGGAGAAATGCTCGCGATTGCCGCCTAGCCACTTCGCCTTGACCTTCTCGAATTTCATCACGCCGTCGATCCGCCGGTCGAGGAAGGCGCGCGTGTCCTGCTTGTCCTCGCTCGCGTCCTCGACGAACACCGCCAACGTCGCGGCGTAGAGCGAAGCGAGGATGGCGCGCTTGGTGTAATGGTTGTAGTCGGTCGCCGTGTCGCCCGCGAGCCGCCACATCGCATCCGCACTGCGCCAGCCCAGTTTGAGTGCGGTGGGCGCATTGCGCGGCATCGCCATGATCGCCAGCGCGCGCCGCAGCGCCTCTTCCTGACCGGCGACCGTATCGAGCCGGAATTGCACGAGGCTGCGGATACGTTCGCGGATTTTCATCCCGGCGAGCTTTTCGGGCGGCAGGGCCGCGGCCATTGCACGGTCGATGGATTCGATCCATGCGGAGACCATCGCCATCTGCAGCGATCCCGATCCCGCCTGCTTGAACGCCAGCCGCGCGACATCGCGATCCACTCCTGCGCCATCGGCGGCCTGGTCGAGCGCGGTCTCGCTCCAGCCGTCGAAGATGGCCGCGTCGGCAATGGCCGGGGCCAGCGCGGCGCGCAATTCGTCGAGTGTCAGATCGTCCATCGCCTCAGGCCCCGGGGCCATAGGAGCTGTCGGCCTTGGCCTTCAACTTGTCGGCCGCCTTGTCCATCTCATCGAGCACGATTTCGCTGCCGGTGCCCATCTGCTTGGCATAGTCGCGCGCCGACCGGCCCGAATTGTCCGAGCGGTCGGGATCGGCCCCTGCGTCGAGCAGGGTGTGGATCATTGGCAGGTCATGCCGGTGGACGGCGAACATCAGCGGTGTCTCGCCGGTCGAATCGGTCTTGTCGACATCCGCGCCAGACTTGGTCAGGACCGCAACGCCGTCCTGATAGCCCAGATTGGCGGCGAGCTGCAGCGGCGTCAGTCCGTGGTTGTCGGCAATGTTCGGATCGGCTCCATGCTCCAGCAGGAACCGCAACCACGTCGTGTCGCGGCGTTGCACCACGATCAGCAGCGCGGTTTCGCCCGTGCTGACATCGCGTGCATTGATCAGCGTATTGCCCGGCTTGTCGAGCGCAGCGGTGACCTTGTCGCCATCGCGATCCTTCACCGCCTTGAGGAAGGTGTATCCCGGCGATTCATTCTGCGCATAGGCCGGCGCTACGGTGAGCGCGCAAGCCAGGATCGCAGCCAGTGCCAGACCGAAAGAACGCAAAGCTTTCACCCCGAAGTTTCCCTTGTTTATGAGCGGACGCAACCATCTCGCCCCTTGCTCTTGGCCGGTTAGCAGACCATGAACATTGATGCCATGCCTCGAAGGAAAACCACCCCACTCTCCGTTCTCGCCGTGACCCTCGCGCTTGCCGGGTGCGGCGCGCCGTCCGCGCAACCCCGGCAGCAGGCGCAAGACAGGGGCGCGGACAGCGGCAGCGCGGACCTGCGCGGCAGCGCGATCGGCGGCCCGTTCACGCTGGTCGACAAGTATGGCAAGACGGTCCACTGGTCCGATTTCGACGGGCATTACCGGGTGGTCTATTTCGGTTACACCTATTGCCCGGACGTGTGCCCCACCGACATGCAGCGCACGGTCAAGGGGGAAAAAATCTTCGCCAAGGACCATCCGGCATTGGCCAATAATCTGCGCACGATCTTCATCAGCGTCGACCCGGAACGCGACACGCCCGAAGTGGTGGGCGAATTCGCCGCCGCGTTCTCGCCCGACGTGATCGGGCTCACCGGTTCTCAGGAACAGGTCAAGGCCGCCGAAGACGCGTTCAAGGTCTATGCCAGCAAGGGCGCCAAGCAGCCGGGCGGCGGCTATCTCGTCAACCATTCGGCCATCACCTATCTTTTCGACAAACAGGGCAAGCCGCTCGCAACCCTGCCGACCGATCAGGGGCCGCAAGCGGTCGCCGCGGCGCTGGCCAAATGGGTGCAGTGAGGCTCCGGTGAGGGCGCGTTTCTGGGAGCTGCCGCTGGCCGACCTGACCCGCGAAGAGTGGGAGGCGCTGTGCGATGGTTGCGGGCGCTGCTGCCTGCACAAGTTCGAGGACGAGGATACCGGCGCGATTGCCGAAACCAATGTCGCCTGCCGCCTGCTCGATTGCACGAACGCCCAGTGCAAGGATTACACGCACCGCAAGGCCTTCGTCCCCGATTGCCTGACGCTCACGCTGAAGCTGGTCGACGATATCGAGTGGCTGCCCCACACCTGCGCCTATCGCCTGCGCGCCGATGATGAGCCGCTGCCGGATTGGCACTATCTCATCAGTGGCGATCGCGACGCTGTCGTGCGCGCAGGCGTTTCGGTGGCAGGGCGCGTCATCAGCGAGACGGTGGCGGGTCCGCTCGAACATCACATCGTCGAATGGGAAGACGTCGCATGACCGCACCGGGGGGCTGCGCGCGATGATCGAGTGGCTGCGGAAAGGCAGTGCGCCGCCCATCATCGCGCTCGACGGGCGGGAATTGCCGATCGAGCTCAACCGCCATCCGCGCGCCCGGCGGCTGACCTTGCGGCTTGCCCCCGACGGCAGCGCGGTGCGGATCACCCTGCCGCGCTGGTGCCGTAGCGCCGATGCGGTCGCCTTTGCCCATGCGCGGGCCGGCTGGCTTGCCGCCCAGCTCACGAAAATTCCGCAGAAGGGCGATCCGCTGGGGCGGGGCAGCCTGCTTTATCGCGGGGGCGAGTTGGCGCTCGACTGGAAGCCCACTGCACCGCGGCGTCCGCGCCTCATCGGCGAAACGTTGGTCGCAGGCGGTCCGCGCGAAGGGCTGGTCGGGCGGTTGCGGCGCTGGCTGGAAAGCGAGGCTGTGCGACTGATGGGGGTGGACCTCGCCGCCTGCTGCGCAAGGGCAGACCTCGACGTGCCCGAACTGCGCCTCACCCGCGCGCAGCGCCGCTGGGGCAGCTGTTCGAGCAAGAGCATCGTGCGCCTGAACTGGCGGCTGGTGCAGGCGCCCGATCCGGTGCGGCTCTCCGTGGTCGCGCATGAAGTCGCGCATCTGGTCCACTTCGACCACAGCCCGCGTTTCCACGCCCTGCTGGCCGAGATCTACGAAGGCGATCTGGATGCTGCCGAGGATTGGCTGCGCGCCCACGGACGCACGCTTTTCGCCGATTTCGGGTAGCCAGGTGGTCTGAACACAGCGGGCGTTTCGGAGGCTGCTGTGATGTATTTTGATCCGGAAGCTGCCAGTCAGCAGAAGCTACCAGTCAGCAAACGCCAACAAAGCGGACATCGCAGCTATTCGCTTTTATGCCCTGAACCGGCAGGCATCCAGCCACCAAATACTGCCTATTAAAGAACCCCTTGCGCAGGAATTGATTTCCCTGCAGATATCGAAAAGACAGAGGGGGACTATCTTCAGGCACATAGGCTGAACACTGCGGCGCAGGACTACGTTTGCGCTGCAGTCCTTAGTGGACAAATTAATAATCTGGGGGGATTGGGCATGCGCAAGGTCATTTTCGTCGCTGCTGGCATTTTTTTAAGCAGTTGCGGCGGAGGTTCGGGTAGTTCGGGGTCGTCTCCCCCGGTTGTCGTCGTGCCTACGTTGGCGGTTACGCTAAATCCGTCAACCACAAGTCAGGCTACGAGCGAAGAAAATTCCGTTGCATCTTTGATTCTTGAGGCCACTTATACTGGTACGTCGTCTGACCCGATCGTGCCGGTTCTTGATTTCGATCGAAGTGTTCTTTCCCTCGATGGCAGCATCACGCAGTCGGGAAATACATTCACCGCGAATTTCAAGACCGTTAGCGGCCTGTCGGCTGTGGTTCGCAAGACGACTGTCACATTCAAACTTTGCAAGGAATCTGCGTGCGCCACCGTCTATCCCGGTTCGACGAAGAGCTTCGTGTACACGCTCGACGTGAAGCTTTCTGATTGGACGACACGTCAACGTGGTCCATCGCACAATGGCTATGTCCACGCGACATTCGATCCGGCAAAAATCGTCAAAGCTTGGCAATATGCGCCTTCCGCCACGCAGCGCTTCCGAGAAGTGGCCGCAAGGACCGGAACCATCTATGTGACCAAAGTCGCCTCGGATGGGTCAAGTATCGCAGTGGCGTTGGCATCATCCTCAGGCACCGAGCTTTGGCACTACAGCCTGGGCAATGTCTCCAATGCCAGCGGACCTGCGCTTTCTACGGACTACGTGCTCTTCCAGACGATGTTCACCTCGTCTGGTAATAATCCGTTGGTCGTACTCGACGCCACAACCGGGCAGTTCAAAAAGAACCTGATCTCTGCCGCGCAGTGGTCCACCTTCGCCCCGCCCACCGTTTACGACAACAGTGCTTTTATTGCTTCGGGCTATTACGGCAACGTGGTTTATGCCTGGGATCTCAACACGCTCACCGACAGCTGGCAAACGAACGGATCGGGTGGCAATACCTGGGATGGTGAAGCGCCGGCGGTGGATTCCAACTATTTATATTACTACTCAGGCAAACTCGATGTCATCGACAAGGCGTCCGGCGCAATCGTCAAGTCCATCGAAGACCCCTTCTGGCAATGGAACGGGTATTCTTACGGCGGCACGCCGATGATTGGCTCTGACAACAATGTTATTGCCTATTCCGGTAACGGTCAGGGTACCTATTCGGTGTCGTTCCCGTTGGTGAGCTACGATATCGAGCAAGGAGTATATCGCTGGCGCACGGCAAGCAGCTATACCAACATACCGGCAGTTGGCGGCGGCGTGGTCTATGCCGGGAGCAACCAGACGTTGGAATTTGATGCGATCGACGAGCAGACGGGAGCCGTGAAATGGGCTTGGCCACTGCCGTCAGGAGAGACGTTTATCGGAAATGTCGTCGTGACTGACACGCTTGCTTTCGTCAGCACCGATGCCAAAGTCTACGCGATCGACCTCAACAGCCATGCGACGGTTTGGTCCGATACCGCGCCCGGACTGCTGGCGATAACACCCGATGCGCAGCTTGTCGTGAGTTCTCCGAATTCGGGCCTGATCACGACTTATTCTCTGCGCTAAATTTCCTTTCTCGATGTCCGCTTCCCCCGACATTCCAGACATTCGCCCATTCAGCAGACGCCCCGATAACAGACGATCAATCACGCCAAAATCCGTCCGCTTGCCTCATGTCCTAACCGCTTTTTAACCTTGTTATCCGAAAACGCGCGCATGGCACGCGCCTTGGGATTTTCGGCAGCAATCGCCGCTGTGTGTATGCTCCCGCCTTCCACGCTGGAGGCGCAGGGGCTGTGCGCGCAGTGCCATCTGCCGCCCGGATGCCGCGGCAACGGCAACCAGAAGAAACTCGACAAGCCGCAATGCCAGCCCCTGCAACTGACCATCGAGCAGGCAATCGATTTCGGTAAGGTCATCGTGATCGGCAATGGCATCGGTCAGGTCCAGCTCGATCCGGCGAGCGGCATGACCACCGTCACCGGCAATCTGCGCGATATGGGCGGCTGGTCGTTCCATGGCCGCGCATTGGTGACCGGAGCGCCGGGGCAGGCTTTCGTGGTCGACATGCCGCGCATGATTACCATGAGCAACGCCACCGGGGGCACGTCGCAAGTGGTTAACTTCACCACCGACCTCGGCAACGCGGTGCTCGATTCCAACGGGCGGCGCGAGTTCAATTTTGCCGGGACGCTGTCCACCAACAGCTCGGTAATCACGGGCGGAACCTTCCGCGGGCAGTTGCTAATTTCGGTCAGCTATCCCTGACAAAAGCTCGCCGAAAGCCGACGCTCTGGCGTTGAGGGCCATCTGTCCCTATCTTGGCCCCATGCGATTTCTGTCCCGACTCAATCCCACCACCGGGATCCAGGACTTCTGGTCCGAATTCAAGCGACCCAATCCGCATCGCTGGCCGATCCTCGGGGTGTCGCTGGCGGTGACTTTTGCGTTGTTCTACGGCTTCGTGGTCGAGAAATGGCGCGCCCCGCCCGAACAGCCCAAGGTGATCTACATCACCACCTATGCGCCGGACCGCACCGACGCGCAGATCATGGCCTCGAACATCGCCAACCAGAAAGAGCAGGACAAGCTCCGCGCAATTCAGGCCAAGCGGCAGGCGGATATCGCGAATATGTATCGCGAACTCGGCCGCGCGACCTTCGTCGATGTCGATGCGATCGACAGGAAGATCGCGAAGGACAAGGCGGCCGAAGCGGCGCGCAAGAAGGCGCTCGTCGAACGGCTGGAACAGCAGGACCGCAAGAGCGCGGACACAGGCGTTGCACCCACCACCCGCTGACGCGGACTGGCTGGGGGCCGCGGCGCGACTGGCGCTGCGCGGGCGCCCGCAGAGCAATCCGAACCCTTCCGTCGGCGCAATCCTCGTCAAACATGGCCGCGTGATTGCGCGCGGATGGACGCAGGCGGGCGGACGCCCTCATGCCGAAGCGATGGCGCTGGAAGCTGCCGGACCGCATGCCGAGGGCGCGACGCTCTATGTCACGCTGGAACCGTGCGCGCACCGCTCCGAAAGAGGACCAGCCTGCGCCGACCTGATCGCGGGATCGGGCCTTGCGCGCGTGGTGGTGGGCGTTGGCGACCCCGATCCGCGCACTGCGGGCGAAGGCATTGCCCGCATTCGCGAAGCAGGGATCGCCGTCGATTTGCTCGACCATGCGCCCAGTCGCGCAAGCCTCGCGGGCTACCTCTTGCGCCGCACGCAAAGCCGCCCGCATGTGACGCTCAAGCTCGCGATGTCGCTGGACGGGCAGATCGCGCTGGCCGATGGCACCAGTCGCTGGATCACAGGTGAGGTGGCGCGCGCACATGTCCATTCGCGGCGTGCGATGGCCGATGCGATACTCGTCGGTGGTGGCACCTGGCGCGCCGATGCACCGCGTCTCGACGTCCGGCTGGCCGGTCTGGAGGATCGCAGTCCCGAGCGCTGGGCGCTGACGCGCGGATCGGCACCGGAGGGCGCACGCGCGATTGCCTCGCCGGAAGAGATCGGGGCGCTGGCCGGCGCGCAATATCTCTATGTCGAAGGCGGGGCGCAGACCGCGGCATCCTTCCTCGCCGCCGATCTCGTCGATCGCCTCGAAGTCTACCGTGCGCCCATTATCGTCGGAGCGGGACGCGCCGCCATCGGCGACATCGGCCTGACCGATCTTGCCGCCGCCCATGGCCGCTGGTCCTGCGTCGAAAGGCGGCAATTGGGCGAGGATATGTTTGAAGCTTACGCGCGGCGGCGCTAGCAAGCAGCCATGTTCACCGGAATCGTCACCGCCATCGGCACCGTCACCCGCGTCGAGGAACGCGGCGACTTGCGGCTCACCATCGCCTGCCCGTTCGACCCAGACAAGATCGCCATCGGCGCGTCGATCTCCTGTTCGGGCGTGTGCCTGACCGTCGTCGAGAAAGGCGGAGCGACAGGCGACGCATGGTTCGCGGTCGATGTCTCGGCCGAAACCGTCAGCCGCACCGCGCAGGATCGCTGGAGGGAGGGCGCGCGGCTCAACCTCGAACCGGCGCTCAGGATCGGGGACGAACTCGGCGGCCATCTCGTCACCGGCCATGTCGATGCGGTGGGTCGCGTGGCTTCGTTGGCGAAGGAAGGCGGCTCCACCCGGCTCGAAATTCTGGCGGGCAAGGATGTCGCGCCGTTCGTAGCGGAAAAGGGCTCGGTGACGCTCGACGGCGTCTCGCTCACAGTCAATTCCGTGCATGACGAGCCGGGCGGCGATGTCCGTTTCGGGATCAACGTCATCCCGCACACCGCCGAAGTGACGACGCTCGGCGATCTCCAGCAGGGCGATGCGCTCAATATCGAGATCGACGTGCTGGCGCGTTATCTGAAACGGATGGAAGCCTTGCGCGCCTGAGCCGCAGTTGACACGCGCCCCTTGCGGCGTGCCCTCAAGGTGCCCTAGCGTGGCGACATGAGAAAACTGCTCGTCGCATCCGCCTTCGCGCTCGCCGCCTGTGCCAGCGTTCCCTCCTCGGCCGATACTCCGGCCAAGCACGCCAAGGCCTCGCCGATTTCGCCCCAGCGTCTGTCGGACGATGTGAAGACCTTGGCTTCTGATCCGTTCGAAGGCCGAGCGCCGGGCACCAAGGGCGAAACGCGCACGGTTGCCTGGATCATCGCGCAGCTCAAGCAGATCGGGCTGCAACCGGGTGGGCCGGATGGGAAGTGGACGCAAGCTGTGCCGCTGGTGCACACCAAGCTCTCCGCCGGACCGATGGAGGCCGACGTCAAGGGCACGGCGATACCGCTGGTGCAGGACAAGGACATCTATGTCAGCACGCTGCGCCCGGTCGATGCGGTGACGGTGGCCAAGGCGCCAATGGTGTTCGTGGGTTATGGCGTCAACGCGCCCGAGCGCGGCTGGGACGATTTCAAGGGCGTCGACCTCAAAGGCAAGATTGCCGTCTTCCTCGTCAACGATCCCGATTTTGCCGCCAAGCCGGGCGAGCCCGCGGCGGGCAAGTTCGGCGGCAAGACCATGACTTATTACGGACGCTGGACCTACAAGTTCGAGGAAGCCGCGCGGCGCGGGGCGATTGGCGCGCTGATCGTGCACCAGACGGCGGCGGCGGGCTATGGCTGGCCGACCATCGTTGCGCCGGGCGGAGAAAATTACGACATCGCCGATGCGCCCAATCGCCTGCTGTTGCAGGGCTGGCTCTCGGGCGATGCCGCAAGCAAGCTGTTCGCCGCCGCCGGACTGGACCTTGCGAAACAGGAGGTCGCCGCGCGTTCGCCCGACTTCCACCCTGTCCCGCTCGATGCGCAGTTCTCGGCGCAATTGCCGGTGACCCACAGCACCATCGAAAGCCAGAACGTACTGGCGAAAATCCCCGGTACCAAGCGACCCGACGAGGTGGTGATGTATGGCGCGCATTGGGACGCCTACGGGATCGGCGCGCCTGACGCGCAGGGGCGCACGATCCGACGCGGCGCCAATGACGACGGGCTGGGCGTTGCCGGGATGTTGGAGATCGCGCGCGCCTTCAAGCACGGTCCCGCCCCGCAGCGCAGCGTGGTGTTCGGCTTCTGGACCGCCGAGGAGCGGGGGCTGCTGGGCTCGGAAACCTATGCCGTTCACCCGGTCTATTCCTTCGCCAAGACGGTCGCCAACATCACGATGGACATCCTCCAGACCGGTGGCCTGTCGAAAGACGTGATGCTGGTGGGCAAGGGGCAGGACAGCCTCGAGGACGATCTGGCAAAGGCCGCTGCCACACAGGGGCGGGTGGTGACGCAGGAAAGCCTGCCGCAGAACGGGTTGTTCTATCGCGCCGACCACTTCTCGCTCGCCAAGCGCGGTGTGCCGACACTGCTGTTCATGGCCATCAGCGGCGCGCCGAACCTCGTCGATGGTGGACGCGAAGCGGGCAAGAAATGGCTCGACGCCTATATGCAATGCTACCACCAGCCGTGCGACGCGTGGAGCAAGGACATGAGCTTCGCCGCCGCCGCGCAGGACGTGACGCTGGCATATGATGTGGGCCGCGGACTCGCCTTCTCCGATCGCTGGCCGACCTGGAGCAAGACGTCCGAGTTCCGCGCCGTGCGGGAGAAGAGCCTGGGGAAATAGGGTCTTTTGGGAATGACGGCATTCCCGATTTTTGACAGTTCCGATGCCAATGACATTTTAATCATGTTCGACTAGGGATCGTCGCCGTGACTGCGCTTCGCACCTGGATTTTCGGCAATCGCCTTGCGTTGATCGCGCTGTGCGTGCTGGCGTTCAGCATCAAGGCCGTGGTTCCGACGGGCTTCATGATCAGTCCGTCGGATGGCCCGTTCATGCTGAGCGTGACCGTGTGCGACGCCAGCAGTCCCGGCCTGGCGAAGATGGAAATGGCGATGCCGATGAAGGCCGGGCATCACGGACACCAGAGCGACCAGTCGACCAAGCACAGCGATTGCGCGTTCACCAGCCTGATCGGCGGCGCGCTTGCCGGGGCTGATCCGATCCAGATCGAGGCTCTGCTGGCCTTCGCCCTGGCGCTGGCCTTCCTGCCGCTGGGCCAGTTGCTGCTGCGTCAGGCGGCCTATCTCCGCCCCCAGACCAGAGCCCCTCCCGTCCAGTCCTGAACCGGTTGCGCATCGTACCCTGCTCGCCTTGGCGAGCGCGGCCTCTGCGCGACTCATTTCATGAACATATTTTGCCTCTTCGCCACCGCTTTGCCGGGGCGGCCGTGGCAGTACCCAAGGACGGGAACGACCAATGACCAGTTATACCAAACTCCTGCGCGTTGTGCTGGCGTCGAGCTGCGCGCTCGCACCGGTGGCGGCGATGGCCCAGGATGCCACGCAAATCGCCCCTATCGATGTCGACAATGGCGCGGCAGGCGACAGTGCCTCCCTGCCGATCGAGGCGGGCACGAAAATCACGCGCAAGGCGCTCGCACGCGATCAGCAATCGACCAGCGATACCGCCCAGATCCTGACGACGCTCCCCGGTGTCAGCGCCAATACCGGCGGCGGCATTTCCTCGATGCCGGTGATTCGCGGCCTCTCGGAGCAGCGGTTGGGGATCACGGTGGACGGTTTCGCCATCGATGCCGCTTGCCCCAACGACATGAATTCGCCGCTATCCTACACCGATCCGCAAACGATCGCCTCGGTCAGTGTGCTGACCGGCGTCGCCCCGGTCAGCAATGGCGGGGACAGTATCGGCGGGATCATTGCGGTCGAAAGCGCCGAACCGCGCTTTGCCACCGGCAAGGCGATACTGATGACCGGCAAGGCGTCGAGCTTCTATCGCTCCAATGGTGATGGCTTCGGCGGATCGGCGAGCATCACGGTGGCAGGCGAGCATCTCAGCGCCACCTACACCGGTTCCTACGCCCAGTCCGACCAGTATGACGGCGGCGGCGATCTGGGCGAGGTCCGCTCGACCGAATACGCCAAGACCGACCAGTCGTTATCGCTTGCGTGGCAGGGCGGAGCCAGCCTCGTGCAGCTGAAGGGGGGCTTCCAATACGCCCCTTACGAGGCGTTCCCCAACCAGTGGATGGACATGACCGACAACAAGAGCTGGTTCCTCAACGCCAGCTATGACGGGTATTTCGACTGGGGCGATCTCGCACTGCGAGCTGGATATCGCGACACCGACCACGAGATGAATTTCCTCGCGGACAAGCTGCCCGGTTCGATGCCGATGAACACCGAAGTGCACAGCTTCGATGCGTCGGCCAAAGCGTCTCCGCGCCTGTCGGATCGCGATACGCTCAACCTCGGCGTCGAATACCACCACCAATGGCTCGACGATTACTGGCCGCCGGTGGCCGGAAACATGATGATGGGTCCGGATACCTTCGTGAACGTCAATGGCGCGCATCGTGATCGGCTGGGCGTTTATGGCGAATGGGTCGCCAAATGGAGCGACCGCTTCACCTCGACCGTCGGCATTCGTTACGACCGGGTGTCGATGAATACGGGCGACGTCCAGCCTTATGGCACTGGCATGATGCAGATGGCCGATGTGATGGCGGCAGCGGCCTTCAACGCCGCCGACCACCAGCGCACCGACGACAACTGGTCGGGTTCCGAACTGTTGACCTACCGCCTGTCGCCCAGCGCCTCGCTCGAGCTGGGCTTTGCGCACAAGGTCCGCTCGCCCAATATCTACGAGCGTTACAGCTGGGGCCGCGGAGGCATGGCGAGCCGGATGATTGGCTGGTTCGGCGATGGCAACGGCTATGTCGGCAATCTCGATCTCAAGCCGGAGCGGGCCGACACGATCAGCGGGGCGCTCGATCTGGGAGGCAGCGCGCAAGCCTATACGCTGCGCATTTCGCCCTATTACACACGCGTGCACGACTATATCGATGCGCGCTTCATCCAGGTCCTGCCCGATATGATGGGGATGCCATCACCTTTCGTGCAGTTGCAATTCGCCAATCAGGAAGCGGAATTCTACGGTCTGGACGTGTCCGGATCGCTTCATCTGGCCAAGGGCAAGGATGGCGATGGGACCGATTTTACCGGGTCGCTGTCATGGCAGCGCGGGGACAATTTGACCGATGGCGGGCCGGTCTATCACCAGATGCCGTTCAACGCGCGGCTCGGCCTGTCGCATCGCGCCGGACCGCTGGAACTGCACACGGATGCGCAATTCGTGGCCGACAAGACTCGCGTCGATACCACCCGCAACGAACCGACGACTGCTGGCTACACGCTGGTAGATCTGGGAGCGTCCTACAAAGTCGGCCCGGTTCGGCTGAGCCTGGATGTCACCAATCTGTTCGACGAAGCGTATTCGCTACCGCTCGGCGGGGTATCGCTGGGCGATTACAAGGCCACCGATACGCTGCGCCCGGTGCCCGGTCGTGGGCGATCCTTCAACATCGGGCTGGGCTTCGACTTCTAGGATGAGCCAGCGGCGCGCAGTGTCGGGAGTGGGCGGTCGATGAGTTACATCGATCGACCATCCCGCCTGCGCGCACCGGCGCTGTCGGCTGCGGCCCTCATCAATGCTGGTCTGTTTGCGCTGGCAACGCAGATCGCGGGTGCCGGTGATCCGCCATCGAGGCCAGCACAGCAAGCATTGGTGACCGTCGCAACGACGCATTCGACGCCAGCACCCCAACGAAAAGAGAAACAGCGCAAAAAGCCGAAGCATGATACCGCGCTCTCTTCCCCGGTCGTGCCATCCGTCTATCCGCAGCGGCATCCAGCGGCGGATCCGATCCCGTCGCAGCTGGATCTGCTGCCTGCGCGCACCGAAGCGCCCACAATCGCCTTGCCGCAGCCGCCCATGCCCAGCGCGCCTCGGCCAGTGGCGGAGCCGGAGCCAAAACGTCCCGACGCAGGGGACCTGCTTGCGGCCTATTCGGCAAGACTGCGCGCGCTGATCCTTGCGCGGCAACCGACAACGTCGAACAGCTCGGGGCAGGTAACGATCGGTTTCGAAGTCGCTCCGACGGGTGCACTGATGAATAGCGCGGTGGCTGTTTCAAGCGGCTATGCGCGGCTCGATCGGGCAGCCTTGAGCATGGTGCGCAGGGCCGCACCATTTCCGCGCCCGGATCAAGCGATACCGTCCGATAAATTGTCTTTCCGGATCGAGGTCCGGTTTCACTGACGAAAACGGCGGTCATCCAGCCTGGGACCGACTTGGGGCCACTGCGACAGGGCGAAATTCGCTGTCCTACTCGCGGTTACGCTGCCACGCTTGGGCCCGCTCTTTGACGCCGTCGTTTATTGCCTTGTCCGTGGGGCTTCCTGCCGGTCACACCAGACTGTGTACTTCCGGCGCGCAAAAGTCACACGCCCGCTTCGTGAAATCCCATCAAAATTCTGTTTTTGATGGATAAACAGGGAAAGGTCACAGGTTTCGAAGGCCGCTTTCGTGTTCCACGCGCAGTGGGTTTTCGGTGTCAGGCCAGCGGCCCTTCGGCAAACTCGTCGCGGGTAATTTCATAGACCAGATGAACCACCGGGCGCCCGCGATGCTCCACGATTTCTGTGCGCTCGGTCAATCGTCCACCGATCTTCTCGACTGCGCGGCGGGAGCGGAAGTTGCGGTCCCATACGAGGAATTCCACCCGTGCAACATGCGCGAAGGCGTGGCCCAGCATCAGTCGCTTGATCGCGCGATTGGTCGAGCCGCCCCAGAGTCGCCGGGCGAGGAAGGTGGAACCGATTTCGACCGCGCCACCATGTTCCGTCCGCAAGTTCGAGTAAGTCGAGCTGGCGAGCGGCCCTTCGCCCTCGATCAGGGCGACCAGCGTTCCTCCATCCGCCAGCTTGCCGCGCATCCAGCTTTCGAAATGCGACCACTCGCTGCGTTCGGCCATCGGGTGCTGGTCCCACACCAGCGGATCGCTGGCTATGGCATAGAGCGGACCGATGTCGTCCCCCGTCAACGGGCGCAGGCTGACCGGCCCCTCGACGAGGAAGGGCTGGCGGTCCAAATCAGCCGGTGACATCCGCCAGCGCGGCGATGAATTTGGGAGTGTTCGCTTCGGTCAGACCGGCGACGTTGATCCGGCCTGACCCCGCCATATAGACGCCGTGGTCGCGGCGCAGCGCCTCGATCTGTTCGCGGTTCAGCGGCAGCATGGCGAACAGGCCATGCTGCTTGGCAAGCGCAGCGAGGCCCAGACCCGGTGCCTTGTTATCGGCAGCCGCCAGTCGCTCGCGCACGCGGCGCACCCGCGCGCGCATGTCGGCCAATTCGTCTTCCCAGGTTCGGGTCAGGTCCTTGTCGCGCAGCACGGTGCGCACCGCTGCGCCGCCATGATCGGGCGGCATCGACCAGTTCGCGCGGGCCAGCGCGTTGGCGTTGGAGACGATCGTGTCGAGATGCCCGCGGTCCGAGGCCATCATGTAGAACGCCCCCACGCGGTCGCGATAAAGGCCGAAGTTCTTGTCGCAGCTGTAGGCCACCAGCGCTTCGGGCACCTTGGCCAGTACCTTGCGCAGACCCGCGGCGTCTTCTTCCAGCCCGACTCCCAGACCCTGATAGGCGATGTCGATAATCGGCAGGACCGGGCTGTCGCTGAGCGCTTCGGCGATCGCATCCCACTGCTCGGGGGTGTAATCGATGCCAGTGGGGTTGTGGCAGCAGGCGTGGAGCAGTACCGCATCGCCCTCGCGCCCATTTCGGATCGCATCGAGCACGCCGTCGAGATTGGCCGTGCCGTCTTCCAGCGCGTGGGGAAAGCCGACGAATTCGAGCCCGACATCATCGAGAATCTGTTTATGGTTGGGCCAGCTCGGCGTGCCCATGAAGATACGGGTGACGCCCGCGCGGGCCGCCAATGCTGCTGCGAGCCGCACCGCGCCGGTGCCGCCAGGGGTCTGCATTCCCTGGATGCGTCCGCCCATGGTGGCGTCATCGCCGAACACATAGGGCATCAGCGCGTTGACGAAGCCCATGTCGCCTTCCGGGCCGAGATAGGCCTTGCTGTCCTGTGTGTCGACCAGCGCCTGTTCGGCCTGCTTGATCGCGGCGAAGACAGGAGTGCCGCCATCGGCAGTGCGATAGACGCCGACGCCGAGATCGATCTTGTCCGCGCGTTCGTCGGCGGCGTGGAGCTTGATGAGCGCGAGCAGCGCGTCGGCGGGTTGGGCTTGGAGTTTGTCGAGCATTGCGCCGCCCCCATGCCGCGAGAAAGGAAGGGCCGCAACCAGAATTGCTTGGGGGGAATTCGGTTGCGACCCCCGGCTGCCCGAGGTTCGTTATGTTATCGACCCGAAGGGCTCGCCTGTCCCTTGCTCATGCGCCTGTTTTCGGCGGTCTTGCGTGATCGCCGATCAGAACGGCAACCATTTCTGCTTCTTCGAAAACTTCATGTATCCCGCATTCACGCCCAGCCGCAGGCCAGCGCCGACGCGAATGGGAATGAGCACCACGTCGCCGCGCCGCAGATAGCTCGCGGTCAGGCCGCCAACGACATAAGCTTGGCCCTCGGCGGCCGGGAAGCGATGGAACAGATCGTTGGTGTCGTAGAGATTGTAGACCAGGATGAAGGTGCTTCCGGCATTGGCGCCAACGTCGAAGCCGACCGAAGGGCCGGTCCAGTAAACCGGCATCTTGCCCTCGATCTTGTGATAGAGCGTGCCGGAGCCGTAGCGCAGCCCGACGACAAAGGCGCCGCCAGCCTCGCGCCCGACGATGTAACCGTTGGGTTCGCCCTGCTTCTTGAGCAGGCCGCGGATCATGTCGGCCACGCCCTTGGCGCCCTTGCCGAACACGCCTTCGGCCGCGCCGATAAGGTCATCCTCGCGGTATGTCGCCGACGTGTCGCCCGTGGGGGCGGGCGGCGGGCCATCGGCGGTCGTCACTGGCGCAGGAGCAGCGGTCTGCTCCGGCGGAGGAGCCGCCGTTGTCTCGGGCGTCTGCTGATAAGTCGGTGCCGGTGTTGCGGCAGGCTGCTGCGCTTGCGGCTGGACCGGTGGGAGCTGCTGCGATGGCTTGGCCAGATCGCCATCGATCGGCGCGTTGTAGGTATCGTTGGGGTCCACCGACTGAACCTGCGCGGCCAGTGGCGCTGCGATCAGGCCGCAGGCGGAAACGATGGCAATGGCGAGGCGGCGAAATTGGGTGGCCGCTTGGTGCATATCCGGTGCCCCTCCCTCGGGCTTCCAGTGATGATGGGGTGTGAGCCGGGCGATGCGCGTCCGGCAATGAGCGCGCGATGAACCGAATCCGAAATGCGGTGAGCCGAATCGGCAGAACGCGCTAAAATGCACAGGATGCAAAACGGTTGATCGTGCCCCCTTGAAGGCCTGCCAAACGCCGTCTATAGCGCGCGCCTTCGCGAACAAGCCGCGATCCGGAGACGTGGGTGAGTGGCTGAAACCAGTTCCCTGCTAAGGAACCGTACTCTATCAGGGTACCGAGGGTTCGAATCCCTCCGTCTCCGCCATTGCTTTCCCAAGCATTCGGAAGCGCTAAACTCCTTTTCCATGAAGGGGTTATTGCCCTTGTGCTGTAACTAAGTCTGCTACCAAACGCAGCTTGGTAAGCTTCGTGGAAAAGGTTCGCGGATCGGATTGCCTCTACATTCGAAATGGTACGTATTGTTTCCGGCCTAGTACATCCGTGTCTCACAGCAGCGCTACCGGGTTGGGAGCAGCAGCAATCGTCTCTTGCGGCAAAAGTTTCCAGCTTTGTCAGGACGCAAGCAACACTCGCTTCGAAGCGTGGCGAATAGCTGCGTCTCACACCGACTAATCCAAATGCGCGCAAGGTTGCGTCAGGAGAAATACGAATGAAAATGCGCATCATCGGCTCGTTTACGCTCGGCTTAGTGATGGCAGGTTTGGCCGGGACTACCGCTCAGGCGGCGACGCAAACTGAGACGCATTCGTCGACTCCGAGGGCCGTACTTACGCCGCGTGAAGGCGGTATCGAGGCCCGTAGCGGAACGATGGTAATGCGGGTTTCCGCCCTGACACAAACGACGTTGCGCGTGCGCATTGCACCTGATGGCAAATTCCCGGAAGATGCCAGCTGGGCGGTTCCAAGGACTGTGCGCAGGCATTCGGTTTCTGTCACGGCGACGGACAACGGCTTTACGACCAATGCCGTCCGCGTCGCGATCGACGATGATATGCGTCTAACGGTCACAGATCTTGCGGGACAGGTGATCCTTGCCGACGCAACCGATCCGATCCGCACCGATGGCGCCTCCTTCACCTTGCGAAAGGCCTTGCCGGAAGGCGAACATATCTACGGACTGGGCGATAAGACCGGTGGAACGCTCGATCGGCGCGGATCGAGCTACGTCGACTGGAATACCGACGCCTATGGTTTCTCCAGCGCGACCGACCCCGTCTATAAGTCGATACCGTTTTTCATCGGGACCGGCGCACCGGGCGGGGCTTACGGCGTGCTGTTCGACAACACATGGCGCGCATGGTTCGACTTTGGGCACAAGCAGGCCGATGTAATGACATTCGGCGCTCCTGATGGGCCGATCGACTATTACATCATTGCCGGGCCGACCATGCGCGAGGTTACGCGGCGCTACACCGATCTGACCGGCAAGGCGCCTCTGACACCGCTCTGGGCGCTGGGCTACCAGCAGTCGCGCTACAGCTATATGTCCGCCGACGAGGTTCGGCAGATAGCGGACCGACTTCGCACCGACCGTGTCCCGACCGACGTGATCTGGCTGGATATCGATCTTCAGGACCACAACCGCCCGTTCACGGTCAATCGCAAGGCCTTTCCTGACCTCAAGAGGCTCACCGGGGAGATGAAGGCGAAGGGCATCAAGCTGATCGCGATCACCGATCTGCATGTGGCCCATGCCCCGAGGGAGAATTATGCTCCCTACGACACCGGGATTGCGGGCGATCACTTCGTCCACAATCCGGACGGCTCCGTCTATGTCGGCAAGGTCTGGCCCGGCCCCTCCGTGTTTCCCGATTTTACCGATGCCGGGGCGAGAAAATGGTGGGGGACGAACTTCAAATCCTTCCTCGATGACGGGATTGCCGGGTTCTGGAACGATATGAACGAACCCTCGGTGTTCGACGTGCCGAGCAAGACCATGCCGCTGGATACGGTCCACCATATTGCGAGCGACGATTTCGCCCCGCGCGATGCGAGCCATGCCGAGATTCACAATGTCTACGGGATGGAAAACACGCGCGCGACCTATGATGGCCTCAAGGCGCTGCGCCCGGACCAGCGCGCCTTCGTGATGACACGCGCCAGCTATGCCGGGGGGCAGCGCTATGCGGTGACCTGGACCGGTGACAACAGCTCAACCTGGGATCACCTGAAACTGTCGGTGCACCAGCTTATCAACCTCGGTCTTTCGGGATTTTCCTATGCCGGGGCCGATGTTGGTGGATTTACCGGGGGGCCGAGCCCCGAGTTGATGACCCGCTGGTTCGAGATCGCAGCTTTCACACCGATTTTTCGCGATCACAGCGCCAAGGGTGCCCCTCGCGCCGAACCGTGGGTCGATGGGCCGCAGCAACTCGCCATCCGCCGCCGGTTCGTGGACGAACGCTACCGCCTGATGCCGTATATCTATGCGCTTGCGGACAATAACTACCGCACGGGCGACCCTTTGATGCGCCCCGTGTTTTACGATTATCCCGTGCTCGAGCAGGCAAGTTGCGACCAATCGATGACGTTTACCCTGGGCCGCTCGCTACTGGTCGCGCCTCCGCCCAAACCGGAATCGCCGCAAAGTTATGATGTTTGCCTGCCTGCCGGTGGTTGGTACGATTTATGGACAGGAAAGCAGGTGACACCGCTAGTCGCCAAGGCCGGTTCGCCTCCGATCGATACCCTCTCCCAGACGCCGCGGCTGGACTATTTGCCGGTGTTCGTGCGCGCGGGTACCATCCTGCCGACGCAGCCGCTGGTCCAGAGCACGGCCGAAGTTCCGCAGGGGCCATTGACCTTGCAGGTGTATCCCGGTGACGATTGTCGGGGGACGATCTATCTCGATGACGGACATTCGACGGGTTTCGAACATGGAGCGTTCCTGCGCCAGCAGGTGTCTTGTACCAAAGGCCCGGGCGGTCGGTTGGCAATCGGATTCGCCCAGCGCGAAGGCACGTATCGCCCGTGGTGGAAGCAGATTGCCATCGTCGTGCATGGTTGGAAAGGTGCGGCGAAAGCGATGGTGGGGGACAATACTGTCGAAGCTGTGTTCGATGCCGAATCTGGTTCGCTGAAATTGACCATTCCCGATTCCGGTGAGGCTAGAACCATATCTCTGTTTCATGATCATCCGGCGAGCTAGCCTGCTGCGTTGAGTATGACCTGCTGAAACACCGACCATATTGCTCCGGTTTGGTGCAAGCAGGCGTGCGCAGTTTTATGCCTTTCGAGCAGAAGCGCTGGATCAGTGCAAAATCGGTTCTTAACTGAATTAGCTAGCTAGGCTCACTGACAAAGAGTCATGCTGTTGCAGCTGAATTTCCGATCCAGAACCAGTTTCCAACTCGTCGCAGGATTAGCAGCTGTCCTGAAGCTTCTGTTCGTAGCGATCGTCACAGCGAGATCGATTGATTCCCGAAGCGAGGCACTGGTGCGGAGCAATCGCCTTGCCATGCGCCAAAAGGCAATGTTCGAAGGTGTGGTCGATCCGACGCTGTTGCTCGACACAAACGGCCAGATCCTGCGGATGAACCCCAGCGTCATGAGGCTGTTCGGCTATGAGGAAAGCGAACGGCTTGGTAGGCACAACATAGTCCATATGGCTGATACTTAGTCTTGAGGAATCGGGCTGATTTTGCCGGATTACTAGCCATAAGATAGCTCACTTCTGCTTGAGCGCTGCTTTGGGATTTTCCCTGTTGAATTTCCTTGCTAGCGCAACCGCCTGGATCAATTGCGAATAGGTAAGCGTTCCCGAAGCGAAATAGGGTCCGATCAGGATTGCCGGAGTGCCCTGCAGGCCGATTGTTTCTGCCTGCCGGTTTGTGCGTGCCAGGAGGCCGTCGATGTCGGCCTTGTGCAGGCGCAGATCGCGTTGCAGGCGCGTCCAGTTTACGCCAGCCTTGATCGCGGCCGCCTTGATCTTTGCGGAATTGAGGCGTCCGCCGGTGGTCATTAGCGCGTCATCGAAGGCTGCGTGTTTACCTTGCCATTGTGAGGCGATCGCAGCCCTGGCGGCTTCCACTGATCCCGCGCCGAATATCGGCCAGTCACGGTATACGATGCGAACTCGCTTGTCCTGACCGATCAGCCGTTCCAGCTCTGGATGGAGCTTGCGGCAATATGGGCATTGGTAGTCCGAATAGACGATGACCGTGACGTCGAAATCGCCCGGTGCGTATTTGGGAGCGACGGGATCGTTGGCGATCGCCGAACGGAAGGCAAGCCCCTTGTCATTTGCCTGTTCGTTGCCGTCGTTGACGCCCGTATCAGGACTCGGCCGAGCGGCCCCGTCTCTCATGCTCGCAGCGACCAGCGCACCACTGCCAGCGATGGAAAGCCCAACGGCGAGTAACAAACTCCACTTCGGCAAAACTATTCTCCCTTCATCTGGTCGATACCGGCCGCCAGTACCGCGCGGGATATTTCTCCGACATGACGCCTTACGATGCGTCCTTGGGAATCGACGAATAATGTGGTTGGCAGGGCCTCGGAGCCGTTCCTACGCATCATCGCGCTGTCGATGTCGAGGAGAACGGAGGACGAGGGAATGTGGTTCTTGCGCAAATACGCGCGAACTTGCTCCGCTGTCTCGCCTTCGTTGACCAGCAGAATGGGTGTATCCGAATGAGCGGCCACCTGCGCCAGCATGGGCAACTCTCGCCGGCATGGCGGGCACCAGGTGGCCCACAGATTGATCACGAGTGGGCCTTTGATGTTCCGCAGCTCTGTGGGGTTCGCAGGCTGGAGAAAGGATATTTGTCCAAGGCCGTAGACAGCTCGTGGAGCGGGAACCGCCCATGCGGTGATGATGAACCATGCTGCTGCGCAAGCAGCCAGAAGGCCCAGTCCCTGTAGTAATCGGGCTTTTTGACGCAGCCGCCACAACAGGGTCAGGGCCGCGCCCGCAAAACCGGCCCAGATGGTGAACCCGCCTTGCCAGAATGCAAGAGCCGAAAACCAATCGTGTTCGAAAGCGTCGAGGTAATGCAGTATGAAGATAATTCTGGCGGCAAGAAATCCTGCCAAGACGACCAGCATCAGCTTGATGCGGGCCGCAGGCGGATCATGTCTTTGCAGGAAGTCGAATGCGGTGACGAAGCCGATAATCAGCACGATTGCGAGAAGCCTGTCGGTTGCAATGGCCACTGGTCCAAGGTTCACGACATCGCCCATAGGGCCGCTTACCCGTCCTAGCCTCCTAAACCAACATTATCGCACCGGGGTGCAACGGCCAAAGTAAGGCCTCAAACGCCTCCCGCCGTTATTCTTTCGGATTTTCGCCGGATAGGGAAACAATCTGTAGTGTGTAAGATGCGATGTTGCCCGGCGTTTTTCCACGATTGTTCGCTCTCGCGATGCGTGATGGCGGGCCACCCATATTGTGGAATTATCTTGCTCGATTAACTTATTTAAAAGCCGAAACCTGTCGGGAAGCTAAAGGCATTGGTCACTGTAATCCGCAATTGGTGATCCGTTTGTCCTTGCAATCCACCTTCCCGGTTCGGTTGTCCCGAGCCGATTGTCTGGCCGTTGAACGGTCCGGAGTGGCGGTGACGTTGAACGGAACCGCGCGGGTAGACATGATCCGCGAAGATGGCCCTACGCCTTCGGCGCTGCTCATGCTCGACGGGTGGGCTTGTCGCTACAAGGACCTGCCCGACGGACGGCGCCAGATCGTCGGGTTCATCCTCCCGGGGGATGTGTGCGACCTGGGTAACCAGCTGGCAGACACGATGGATCATTCGGTCCAGTCGCTCACGCCTGTGCGTTATATGCTCGTGTCCGCCGAGCAGCTCGATGCGCTATCCGAATGCCTTCCCGGTTTCGTCGAGGCACTTCTTGTGCAGGAGCGGATCACGGCAGCGATACAAAGGGAGTGGCTGCTTAGTCTTGGCCAGCGCAGGGCCGATGAGCGTATGGCGCATTTGCTGGTCGAATTGTATTTCAGGCTGAAGGCGGTGGGTCTTATCGAGGATGCAACCTGCGATTTTCCTCTGGTACAATCCGATCTGGCGGCTGCGACCGGCCTGTCGGCGGTTCACGTCAACCGCACGCTCCAGCAATTGCGGCGCGACGGTCTGATCGAGCTGTCGGGCAAGCGGCTGACGATCCTCGACCTCGACCGGTTGCGCGAAATCGCTCAGTTCGAGCCACGATATCTCCAGCTTGCATGACGGAAAAGGCTGCGCCGACCGGCACGCTCCGATCGGCGCAGCACTGTCTCAGCCGTTCTTGAGCACCTGATCGACCGGCACGTAATCGTATCCCAGTTCATTTGCGACCGCTTCATAGGTCACCTGGCCGCGATGGACGTTAAGACCTTCGGCGAGGTAGGGATTGGCCGCCAGCGCATCGCGCCAGCCCAGCTTGGCGATTTGCAGCGCGTGGGGGAGGGTTACGTTGTTGAGCGCATAAGTGCTGGTGCGTGCGACCGCGCCGGGCATGTTCGCAACACAGTAATGGACCACATCATCGACGATGTAGGTCGGGTCGGCGTGGGTGGTCGGCTTGCTGGTTTCGAAGCAACCGCCCTGATCGATCGCGACGTCGACCAGCACGCTGCCCGGCTGCATCTTCTTGAGCAGTTCACGGCTTACCAGCTTGGGGGCCGCCGCGCCGGGAATCAGCACCGCGCCGATTACGAGATCGGCGTTGCAAACCTCGTCCTCGAGATTGGCCTTGTTGGAAAAGCGCGTCTTGGCGCGGCTTTCGAAATGGATGCCGAGCCGTTCGAGCACTTCGGGATCGCGGTCGAGAATGGTGACGTCGGCGCCAAGTCCCACGGCCATCTGCGCGGCGTTGAAGCCGACCACGCCGCCACCGATCACGGTGACCTTGCCGGGCAGAACGCCGGGAACGCCGCCGAGCAGCACGCCGCGCCCGCCATGCGCTTTTTCCAGCGCGGTCGCGCCCGCCTGAATGCTCATGCGGCCTGCAACCTGGCTCATTGGCTTCAACAGCGGAAGCGAATTGCCCGGTCCGGTTACGGTTTCGTAGGCGATCGCGGTGACGCCTGACTTGACCAGGTCGGCGGTCTGTTCGGGGTCGGGCGCGAGGTGGAGATAGGTATAGAGGATCTGGCCTTCGCGCAGCTTGGCGCGTTCGACCGCCTGCGGTTCCTTGACCTTCACCACCATCTCGCATTCGGCGAAGATCGGGTCCGGGCCGTCGACGATCTTTGCGCCGGCGGCCACATATTGATCGTCATACGCGCCAATGCCGTTGCCTGCACCGGTCTCGATCCAGACCTCGTGGCCCTGATGGACCAGTTCGCCCGCACTTTCGGGCGTCAGGCCGACGCGATATTCGTGGTTCTTGATTTCCTTGGGACTACCGACGCGCATGACAGGACTCCTTTGCTTTCATGCATGATACGCGCGATGGGGTGGAAAGTTTTGCCTAAATTGTCCTTTGCAGACCCCTCTAATGGGTATATTTCCCGTCTTGCTTGGAATTGACGGGAAAAAATCTCATGGATCGCGCCGATATCCACCTGCTTGAAGCGTTGCAGCGCGATTCCACCCAGTCGATCGCCGAACTTGCGGAAAGCGCGGCGCTATCGACCTCGGCCTGCCACCGGCGCATACGCGCGCTCGAACAGTCGGGTATCATTTCCGGTTACGGCGCAAGGCTCGATCCCAAGCGGTTGGGGCTGAGCCTCGTTGTTTTCGTCGAAATCACGCTCACCAGTCAGAGCCATGAAGCAATGGACCGGTTCGAAAAAGCGGTGCGCGATTTCGACGATATCCTCGATTGCAACCTGATGTCCGGTAATGCGGACTATTTGTTGCGCGTCGCGGCGGCCGATCTCGAGCAGTTCGATACGATCCACCGCGAATGTCTGGCGCGTTTGCCGGGCGTATCTTCGATGCGTTCGAGCTTTTCGATCCGCAACATCAAGCAATGGCGCGGCTATCCCATAGCGCGGGCCTGATCCCTAGTTTGCTTGCCCGTCGTTTTCGGGTGGGGCGCTCGCGGTCCATTTCGTGGTGATGGCGTCAGCGCGCTTGACCTCGTTACGGATCAGCGTGATTCCGTTACCTTGCAGCATGGGCATCACCGCATCGAGCGCATCCTTGGTGCCTGTCAAGGTGACCGGGACACCGGTCCGCGTTGCCGCCCATCTGATCAGCGCTATCGGCTGCTGTGCGGTATCGCCCGGCTTGCCATCGGTCAGCGGAATCTCGGGCAGCGCCAGCAAGGGGGGACGCAAGGCGATCGTCCAGTCGGGCGCATCGGCTGCAACGCGCTGTTCCAGATCGCGGTAGCCTTGAAGGGTGAGGCCGGGCAGCGGGCGCGCAACCGCAATCGCGCGCTGACCATCCCGGTCGAGCGTCACGTCGTTGCTGGGGATGCCCGCAATCAGCGCAAGACGCCGGGCAACATTGGCTACCGCTGCATCTTCCGCTGCTTTTTGCGCGGCGTCCCGCGCCTGGGCGATCTGCGCCTGTTCCGCCGCGCCCGCTTCTGTGCCGACCCGGAACTGTTCGAGCGAAACATGCACCTTGCGGCCAAGAGACTTGTCTAGGCTTTCTTCAATTCCCTGTTCGGCATTCTTGACGAAACTGGGGGTCAGCACGGTGGCGGAAATTTCCAGCGGCGTGCTACTCCAGTCGATGTCCTGCTGGCTGATGCGCGCGCGATTTCCGAATTCGGCCTGCAGGGCGTTCTTGACGATTCTCTGCGCATTGGCTTCCCATGCGATGTTTTTCAGTGAAAGACCCAAGGGAATGGCAAGCGCAACGATGATCACGAAAATGCCGATATTCTGGAATTTCCCTTGGCGGCTCGATAGGCTCGTACGAAAGCCGTAAAGGCGTGCCATCACGGTTGCAGTGAGCGCGATGGTCAGGAAGTTTGTGATGTAGAGGCCGAGGGCGCCGAAGAATACTGTCCAGTTGGCGGTCGCGAGGCCAAACCCGATCACTGCCAGCGGCGGCATCAAGGCGGTGGCAATGGCAACACCGACGATAGTGCCCTCGCGCCCGCGGATCATCGCGTAACTGCCTGCGAGCGAAGAGAACAGCGCCACCATCAAGTCGAACAGATTGGGGCGCGTGCGTGCGGCGATTTCCTGCGTCACCGTCTGCAGGGGAGAACACACCACAATCAAAGCACAGAACAGCACCGCGAAGATCGTGCCAAGACCGAGAGCTTCGGCAGACATGCGCAGCCATTTGGTCTTGCCTGTCGCGAGCGCGAAGCCGACCCCCAGGATCGGGCTCATCAACGGCGAGAGCAACATCGCGCCGATCACCACCGCCGGTGAGGACAGCAGCAGGCCGAGGATCGCGATGCCCGCCGACATCATCACCATGAAGATATAGCGCGGGGTGAGCACGCTCTCGCCCGCGATCTTGGCGATCACGGCGGTCCGGTCGATGTCCTTGATGACCTTGTGGCGCCACCAGTATCGCCATGGCGCAACGGTGCGCCCTACCGGGCTGTAAACCCAGCTTTTGCGGCGCGGCAGATGGTCGTCGGTCACGGCATTCATAGGAGCGCTCTAAAGCGGATTGCCGTCCTGGTCGCGGAAAATCTCACGCCTGCCGACATGATTGGCGGGGCCGACCAATCCTTCGCTCTCCATCCGCTCGATCCATTTGGCGGCGGTGTTGTAGCCCACGCCCATTTGCCGCTGGAGCCACGAGCCAGACGCTTTCTGGTTCTCGATCACGATCTGGCAGGCCTGACGGTATTTGCGCTCCTCGGGATTGTCGGAGGCGGTGAACTCATCCTCGAAGGAGAAACCGCCGTCTTCCGGTTCCTCGGTGACGGCATCGACATAGTCGGGGCTGCCCTGCGCGCGCCAGTGATCGGCGACGCGTTCTACTTCCTCGTCCGACACGAACGGACCGTGGACGCGGATCATCGCCCCGGTGTTGGGCTTGTAGAGCATGTCGCCCTTGCCCAGCAGCTGCTCGGCACCCTGTTCGCCCAGGATCGTGCGGCTGTCGATCCGGCTGGTGACCTTGAAGCTGATGCGGGTCGGGAGGTTCGCCTTGATGACGCCGGTGATGACGTCGACCGAGGGGCGCTGCGTCGCCATGATCAGGTGGATGCCCGCCGCGCGGCTCTTCTGGCTGAGGCGCTGGATCAGCACCTCGATTTCCTTGCCGACCGTGACCATCAGGTCGGCCAGCTCGTCGACGATCAGCACGATCTGCGGCAATACCTCGTAATCGAGCTGTTCTTCCTCGTAGAGTTCCTCGCCAGTTTCGGGGTCAAAGCCGGTCTGGACCCGCCGCCCGAGCGGCGCGCCCTTGGCGATCGCCGCCTTCACCTTTTCGTTGAAGCTGGCAATGTTGCGCGAGTTGACGCTCGACATCATGCGATAGCGCTTTTCCATCTCCTCGACCGCCCATTTGAGCGCGCGCACCGATTTGGCCGGTTCGGTCACCACGGGGCTGAGGAGGTGGGGGATGTCGTCGTAGGTCTTGAGTTCGAGCACCTTGGGATCGATCAGGATCAGGCGGCACTCGGTCGGCGTGAAGCGATAGAGCAGGCTCAGCAGGATCGCATTGAGCCCGACCGACTTACCCGAGCCGGTGGTCCCGGCCACTAGCAGGTGGGGCATGGCGGCAAGGTCGGCGATGATCGGTTCGCCAGCGATATCCTTGCCCAGGATCATCGGCAGCGCGCCCTTGCTGTCGGCAAAGGCTGCGCTCTCGGCCAGCTCGCGATAGCTGACCATCTGGCGGTCGGCATTGGGCAGTTCGATGCCCATCACCGTCTTGCCAGGAATCGGGCTGACGCGCGCGGAGACCGCGCTCATGTTGCGGGCGATGTCCTCGGCAAGGCCGATGATCCGGCTGGCCTTGATGCCCGGTGCGGGTTCCAGCTCGTACATGGTCACGACCGGACCGGCGCGCACGGCGGTGATCTCGCCATTGATCTTGAAATCGTCGAGCACGTTCTCGAGCAGGCGGGCGTTGCGTTCCAGTGCCAGCTTGTCGAGCTTGACGCCCTTTTCCGGTGGGATGTCGGCGAGAAGGTCGAGCGAGGGCAAGTCGTATTGCGCGAACATGTCGCGCTGCTTGGCCTTGGTCGGGACGCTCGCGCGACGCGGCGCAGCGGCGGGGTCGGGAATATCGGGCGCGCGGCGGGGCGGCACGGTGTCTTCGATCGGCTCGGCCTCCGGTTCGGCCCGCACGCGCTTTTCAGGCTTGCGGCGGGTGAACGCCTGCGGGTCGGATTCGTCGGTCTTGCGATAGCGATGGAAGAAATCGGGCAGGGTCAGGAATTGTCGCCAATCGATTGCGAAGACGCGCGTTGCCAGTGCCAGCCCGCCCGCAAGGCAGGCGAGCGCCAGCACGAGCACGATCCAGCCCGCTGCCGACGCACCGAAGCGCGCCGCTATCCCCCCGATTCCCAAGGCGATGACCTGGCCGATCAGCCCGCCGGGGCCGGCAGGCAGGCTGCCGCTGCCCGGATCGAACACCAATGCAAGCACGGCGCCGAGCAGCGCCATCGCGATGGCCAAGAGGCCGAGCGGACGCCACCATCGCCCGGTCGGACCGTCGCCATCGACCTCGATATCGCGCCACAGCCTTCTTGCGGCGACATAGAGCAGCGGAAGCAGCAGGACGGCAGGAAAGCCGAACCACCCCAGCGCCTGATCGCTGACCCAGGCCCCCGGTGCGCCCATCCAGTTGCGGATGTCTGCACCCGAAGCGGCGGTCGAGGCGCTGGGATCGGTGCGGGTATAGCTGATGATCGCCAGCGCGAGAAACAGAGTGAACAGCGCCAGCAGACCGGCACCGCTGATCTCGAGCGCACGGCGCAGCGAGCGGCGGAATGCTGCCTTCCAGTCGGGCGGGGTAAGGGCGCGGGTTGCCATGTGATCGTCCAGATTTGTGTCCCAGAACCCTTTATGAGTCCTCGGGGAGTCGTGCGTCAAGCGCCCTGCGCTGGTTCGTTATCGCGACGAGAGCCCATCGATCGCTCCCCAACGCGGCCAGGGCAGTGCTTTGGCGCGCTCTAGCGTCATGCCCCCCAGCGCAATCACCGGAGTGGTCGATGCATTGGCGAGAGCGAGAAACCGTTCGGGACCGAGCGCTTGGCCGTCAGGGTGCGAGCGGGAAGGAAATACGGGTGAGAGAAATACGCCATCTGCTTTGCAGGTGGCAGCTGCGGCAAGCTCCTGCTCGTCATGTGCGGTGGTGAGGAGCCAACCGGTTGAAGGGCGTTGGCCGAGTCTGCATCCGGGCGCGGCATAGGTGCCGTCAGCGCCCCATTCGGCGACTTCGGCCCAGCTTGCGCGCGAGAGGATAACGAGATGGTCGTTCTTCCTGGCAATCTTCGACAAATGGTCGAACTGACGCCTGCGCTGTCTGGGACCGAGGTGATAGTGGCGGAAGACGAAGCCCGAGCCAGAGGGAAGAGCCGCTAGCGCATCTTCAAGCCCCGCATCGTTGCGCGCGTCGGACAGCAGCCACAGGAACGGCAGATTGCGGGTGGGGGTCTGGCGCTCGCTCACACAGCCATTATAGCGCGGGGCCCATGGAAAAGTCAGCCACCCCTCTCGAACACATCCGCGAATCCATCGCCCATGCCTGCCGCATCGCGCGCCGCAAGCCGGACGATGTGACACTGGTCGCGATTAGCAAGACAAAGCCGGTCGAGGCGATCATGCCGTTGATCGAGCAAGGCCAGATCCACTTCGGCGAGAACCGGGTGCAGGAGGCGCAGGATAAGTGGCCCGCATTGCGCGAGCAGTTTCCCCAGCTGCGCCTGCATTGCGTCGGCCAGCTGCAATCGAACAAGGCCGAGGATGCTGTGCAGCTGTTCGACTGCATTCACTCGCTCGATCGGCCCAGCCTGCTCAGGGCACTCGCCAAAGCATTCGACAAGACCGGCAAGCGGGTTCCCTGTTTCGTGCAGGTCAATATCGGCGACGAGGACCAGAAGGGCGGTTGCATGATTGCCGACTTGCCTGCCTTTTTGGAGCAGGCGCGCGATGCCGACATCCCGCTTGCGGGACTGATGTGCGTGCCGCCCGCCGATATCGAGCCAGCACCTTTCTTTGCGCTGCTGGACAAGCTGGCGCGCGACCATGGATTGGACGGGCGCAGCATGGGCATGAGTGGCGATTTCGAAACCGCAATCCAGCTTGGCGCGACCCATGTGCGGGTCGGCACGGCGCTGTTCGGCGAGCGTTAGGAGTTGATCAGGCGTCTTCCAGCTTCGCCTGTGTCTCATCGCTGGCAGCTTCCAGCAGCGCCGCTTCGAGCCGTTCTAGCCGTTCTTCCAGCGTACATTTGCCCCCGGTGACATCGGTCACATAGAATGTGTCCGCTGCGCGCTCGCCATAGGCGGTGATGTGGGCGGAATGGACCACCAGCCCCTCTTCGAACAGCGCACGCGCAAGGCGGTTGAGCAGTGCCGGCCGGTCACGCGCGTTGACCTCGATCACGGTGAAGCGCCCTGAGGCCTTGTTGTCGAAGATCACCCGCGGACGCACGTCAAACGCTTTCGAGCGGCCATGCGGCAGCGGACGCTGGGCGAGCTTGGGCACCAGCGGGATGCGGTTGGCGAGCGCGTCGGCGATGGACTTTTTCAACCGCTCAAGCTGGGCAGGCTCGTGGAAGGGGCGGCCGTGGGGATCCTGCACGAGGAAATTGTCCAGCGCACATCCTTCGCGTGTCGTATGGATGCGCGCGTCGATGATATTACCGCCCGCAAGATGGATACCGCCAGCGATGCGATAGAACAGGCCGGGGTGATCGGCGGCGATGACCGTTACCAGTGTTGCTCCGCGCGCTTCGTAGAAGGCGCAGTGGATCGAGAGCTGGTCGTCCAGATCGCGCGCCGCAGCATAATGACGCAAATTGCGCGCGGCGATGTCATGCGGTTCGGCGATCCAGTAGGCATCGCCCATAGTCTTGCCATAGCGCTCGACCAGCGCGGCATCTTCGGCCAGCAGTTCGGCGACCTGCTGCTGGCTCGCCGCGACCCTTTCCTTGCGCCCGCTGCGCATATGGCCGAGCCGCAATTGTTCCTGCGCGGTGTCATAGAGTTCGCCCAGCAGCTGACCCTTCCAGCTGTTCCAGGTGCCCGGCCCGACCGCGCGGATATCGACCGAGGTCAGGATCGCGAGGTGGCGCAGGCGTTCGGCGCTCTGCACGCGGGCGACGAAATCGTCGATCGTCTTGGGATCGGTGAGATCGCGCTTGAAGGCAGTCGCGCTCATCAGCAAATGTTCGCGCACCAGCCATGCGACCATTTCGGTTTCCGCTTCGGTCAGGCCGAAACGCGGGCACAGCTTCTCGGCGACCTCTGCGCCGAGGATCGAATGGTCCCCGCCGCGCCCCTTCGCGATATCGTGCAGCAGCGCCGCGACATAGGCGACGCGGCGGCTGCCGACTTTCTGGATGAGCCGTGTGGCGCGCGGGTGATCGGCTTCCAGCTCGCCCTTCTCGATCCGCGCAAGCAGCCCGATCGCGCGGATAGTGTGCTCATCGACCGTATAGTGGTGATACATGTCGAACTGCATCTGCGCATTGACCCGTCCGAAATCGGGCACGAAGCGGCCGAAGACATTGGCCTCATTCATCCAGCGTAGCACCGCTTCAGGATCGTTGCGCCCGGTCAGGACCTCCAGGAACAGCGCATTGGCCTTGGGATTTTCACGCAAGTCCCGGTCGATCAGCCCGCTGTCGCGATTGGCCTGGCGCATGGTCTCGGGATGTAGTTCAAGGCTTTCGGCCTCGGCAAGCTGAAAGATCTCGATCAGCCGCACCGGATCTTTCTGGAACCAGTCGTCCGACGGTGCGGCGATACGCCCACCCTGCACGACATAACCCTTGAGGGTGCGAGGGCGGCTGCGAAATCCGGCGAAAAAGCCGCGCTGGCGGTTCTTCTGGGCAAATTCCTCGTCGATATGCGCGAGGAAGATGCCGGTTAGCGAACCGACATGCTTGGCCTGTAGGAAATAGAACTGCATGAACCGCTCGACCGCGCTCTTGGCCGGTCGTTCGGCGAAGTTCATCCGCTCTGCGATCTGGCGCTGGTAATCGAAGGTTAGCCGATCCTCCGCCCTCCCGGTCAGCGTGTGAAGGTGGCAGCGCACCGCCAGCAGAAAACTCTCCGCCCGGCGGAAGCTGCGATATTCGGTCGGCGTGAACAGGCCCACATCGACCAGATCCGCGGCGCTTCGCACCTTGTGGATATATTTGCCGATCCAGTAGAGCGTCTGGAGATCGCGCAAACCGCCCTTGCCCTCCTTGATATTCGGTTCGACGACATAGCGGCTGTCGCCCATCCGCTTGTGGCGGGCGTTGCGTTCTTCGAGCTTCTCGACCACGAATTGCCGCTCGGTCCCGCGCACCACTTCTGCCCAGAAGCGCTGCGAGACCTCGTCATAAAGCGCCTCGTCACCCCAGACATAGCGCCCTTCGAGATTGGCCGTACGGATCGTCAGGTCGCTTTTGGAGAGGCGAATGGTATCATCAACCGTGCGGCTCGAATGGCCGACTTTCAAACCCAGGTCCCAGAGCAGATAGAGCATGGTTTCGATGATCTGCTCGCACCACGGCGTCCCCCGTTGCGGGGTGAGGAAAGCGATATCGACGTCCGAATGCGACGCCATTTCCGCACGGCCATATCCGCCGACCGCTACGATCGTGATGCGTTCGGCGGAGCTGGGGTTATGTGCCGGGTACAGCGACTGCGTGGCATAATCGAAGATAACGCGTAGGAGCTGGTCTATCAGGAACGCGTAACCAGCGGTGATCTCGTGCCCGGAGGAGGGCTTGTCCTCCAGCCGGCGCGAGAGTTCCTTGCGGCCGTCGCTCAAGGCCTGTTTGAGCGCGGTGACAATCTTGGGCCGCGCCTTTTCGCCGTGCTCGCCGTGCAGCTCGTCGATCCGCCCGGCGAGCGCGCGCCGGTCGATGATCGCACGCTGGGCGGGAACGCGCAGTCCGTTCACGCGCGCTGATAATCCTTGGCATAAGTCGCGCGAACGGTGCGCTTGTCGACCTTCTGGGTGCCGAGCCGCGGCAACTCTTCATGGGCCTGCCACATCTGAACCGGAATCTTGAACGCGGCGATATGCTCGGCCAGGAACGCGCGCAATTCATCCTCGCTCAGCGTCTGGCCGGGCTGGACCAGATAGACCGCGCCCGGCACTTCGCCGAAACGATCGTCGGGCAGCGAGAACACCGAGCATTCGGCGACTTTGTCATGCGCGTAAATCGCTTCCTCGACCTCGATGCAGGAGATGTTTTCGCCGCCGCGGATGATGATGTCCTTCTTGCGGTCGACGATGAACAGATAGCCGTCGGGGTCGAGATAGCCGAGGTCGCCGGTGCGGAAATAACCGTCACCGGTATAGGCCGCTTGCGTCGCTTCCTCGTTCTTCCAGTAGCCGAGGAAATTGCACACCGAACGGATCGAAACTTCGCCGATTTCGCCCGTTGCCAAGGGTTCGCCAGCATCGTTGAGGATCGCCATATCGACCAGCGGCCGCGAAGGCATTCCGGTCGATCCAGGCTTGGCCATGTAGTTCTCGTTGAGATTGCCCGCGCCCACAGCGTTTGTTTCGGTCAGGCCATAGCCGAGCAGCGGGAAGCCTTGCGGAAACGCTTCCTTGATCTTGTTGACGTGTTCCACCGGGCGCGGTGCGCCGCCCGCGGCAAAGCTCTTGCACTGCGAGAGGTCGTATTTGTCGCGGTCCGGATGGGTCGCCAGTTCATAGCTCATCAGCGGCACGCCGACGAAATAGGTGATCTTTTCCTCGTCGAGCAGGCGCAGCGCCTCGGTCGCGTCCCAGCGCGGCATCAGCACCAGCTTGCGGCCCATGGCGATCGACTGGAGGAAGAGCGGGATCTCGCCGGTGACGTGGAACAGCGGCACGGTCACAAGCGCGCTCGGCTGCACCGTCGGCGCCTCGCCGCGTTCGGTAAGCAGCTGGAGGATCATCGCGGTCTGGCAGATGTAGTTCATCACGCCCGACACCACGCCGCGATGATCGGAATAAGCCCCTTTGGGATTGCCGGTCGAACCGGAGGTGTAGAGGATGGTGGCAAGATCGTCGGCGCCGAGCTCACCCAGCATTTGCGTGGCGGTATCGCCATCGCCCCAGACCGCTGCGAGGCCTTCGGAGGCGGGGGCCTGGTGCCCGAAAACCACCAGCTTCGCGCCATGATCGATCCCGTCGAGCCGCTTGGCGCGCGGCTCGTCGGCGAGCACCAGCGAGCATTCGCAAAGGTCGATCCCGTAAACGAGTTCCTCGCCCGTCCACCAGCCGTTGAGCAGGGTCGCGCACCCGCCTGCCATCAGCACGCCCATATAGGCGATGATCCAGTTGGCCGAATTGCGCGCGGCGATCCCGACCCGGTCGCCCTTTTTCAGCCCTTGCGTTGTCGCCAGTCCATGCGCCACGTGGCGGGCTGCGTCATAGACTTCGCCGAATGTCAGCCGGGCATCGCCATCGACAAGGAACAGCGTATCGCGATGCTGGCCGCAGAAATGGGCGAAATAATGCGCCAGGCTCGGCGGAGCGTTGACGAAAGCGGGCATTTGAACCCCACGCCGTTCGATAGGTTGTGTCTCGAACATCTGCCCGGGCGCGGTAACTTGTGCCGTGATACGCTGAATATCGCTGTCGAGTTCGGTCGGCATGTGGGGTGGTGATCCTCTCAGGTTTCTATGCGCAACCGGTTTACACACACTGCGCGATTCCATGCAACGTGGGCTTTTCCCGTTCGGATTGCCCAGATCGCATTGCTATGCCAAAAGCCGCGCCGGACGGTCGCTGTCGCGGTCCGCGTCACGCTAAGAGGATAAGACTTTGCTGTCACTATTGGCTGCTTCGAGCAGCGGGCATTACCTTGCATGGAGCAGCCTGGGCCTGAAGCCGGGTATCGACCTCGGCTTTTTCACCCTGCGGTGGTATTCGCTGGCGTATCTCTCTGGCATTCTGCTTGGCTACTGGCATTTATCCAAAATGCTCAAGACACCCGGCGCACCGATGGCGCAGCGCCATGCCGACGACCTGTTCTTCTACTGCACGCTCGGCATCATCCTCGGCGGACGGCTGGGCTTTGCGCTGTTTTACAAGCCGATGCTGTTTACCGATTTCAACCACCCGGGGCCGATCAGCTGGGGGCTGGTGCGGCTGTGGGACGGCGGGATGAGCTTCCACGGCGGCGTTCTCGGCGTGCTGATCGCGATCACCTGGGTGGCCTGGCGCAACAAGCTCAACTGGCTCAGGATCTGCGATTACATCGCGGTCAACGTGCCTTTCGGTATGTTTTTCGGCCGGATCGCCAATTTCATCAACGGGGAGCTGTGGGGTCGTGCAACCGATGTCCCCTGGGCGATGACCTTCTGCGATATCGAGCACACCGCCAATACCTGCATCAGCTCGTTTATCCCGCGGCATCCTTCACAGCTCTACGAGGCAGGCCTCGAAGGTTTGGCGATGGGCCTCATCATGCTGCTGCTGTTCTGGAAGACGCGGGCGCGTTATCGCCCGGGGCTGATGGTCGGCGTGTTCACCGTCGGAATTGCCTGCGCACGCTTCATCAACGAATTCTTCCGCGAGCCCGATTCCTATCTCGAATGGGTACTCAAGGACACCGGCCTTTCGCGCGGGCAGTGGCTGACCTTGCCGATGATCGCCATCGGCCTGGCGGTGATCGCCTACAGCCTTACTCGCAAGACCGAGGTTGCGGCGAAGGAAGAGCCCAAACCCGAGTGAGCGCGCGCAGGCGGCTATGCACCACGGTGATCAACAATCTGGCGATCTGGCGGCACGGTTTCGCCGCCTGATCCGCAACCACGGGCCGCTGCCGGTTACGCGCTATATGGGCGAGAGCAATGCCCATTATTACGCCACCCGCGATCCGCTGGGCAGCGCGGGCGATTTCGTCACCGCGCCTGAAGTAAGCCAGATGTTCGGTGAGTTCGTCGGGTTGTGGCTAGCCGATCTGTGGTCACGCGCCAGCCCGCCGGTCGAGCCGATCTATGTCGAGCTGGGGCCGGGCCGCGGCACATTGGCGCGTGACGTGTTGCGCACGCTGAACCGTTTCGGGATGAAGCCACAGGTCCATCTGGTCGAGGGATCGCCCACACTGCGCGGCATCCAGACGTCGGCTATCCCGGACGCGCAATTCCACGACAGCCTCGACACCGTACCACGCGACGGCCCATGGCTGCTGGTCGCCAATGAGTTCCTCGATGCTCTGCCGATCCACCAGCTGGTCAAGGCGGTGGGCGGCTGGCGCGAACGGATGGTCGCGCTCGATGGCGAGGAATTTACCTTCATTGCCGGGCCGCAGCCGCTCGACGCAATCGTGCCCGATGTGTTCGGGCGCGATCCTCCGGGCACGGTGGTCGAAACCTCACCCGCCGCAGCGGCGATCCTGCGCGATGTGGCGCAGCATTTGGTGGTCAAGGGCGGGGCGGGGCTATGGATCGATTATGGCCACCTGAAACCGCGTACCGGATCGACCTTGCAAGCGGTCCGCGCGCATCAGAAGGTCGACGCGCTGGCGATGCCGGGTGAAGCCGACCTGACGGCGCATGTCGATTTTGCCAGCCTCGTGCTGATCGCGCGGGGCGAAGGAACATTGGTCCAGACCACCACGCAGGGCGAATGGCTCGGGCGGCTGGGGCTCGATGTCCGTGCCGACAAGCTCAAGGCGTCGGCACCCGACAAGGCGGAGGAAGTCGAAGCGGCGCGCCATCGCCTGACCGATCCGGAAGAAATGGGTGAGCTGTTCAAGGTTATGGCCCTCACCGGTGCCGGTTGGCCGGAAGGCGCCGGTTTTACCGACGAAGGCCAGCCAACGGACGCCTAGAGACCGATCTCCTTGGCCAGCTCCCTTGCCGCTTGCGCTGGCGTTCGCTTGTCGGCCTCCCGATCGACCGAATAATTCGCCTTGCGCACCTTTTCGACGTCGATCTTGCCAAGCAGCGACTTGAGCGCGGCGGCGATCCTGGCGTTGGAACTCGCCTTGGGGCTCAGCAGGATGATCGCATCGTAGCTGGGGAAGGCCTGCTTGGGATCACGCAGCACCGTCAGATGGTCCGCAGCAATGCGCCCATCCGAGGTGTATGCGGTAATGACATCGGCTTCGCCCGATTGCAGCGCGTCATACATGAAGGTTGTGGTGAAGCTGCGCTGGCGAGCGAAGCTCAGGCCATAGGTACGCTTGACCGCAAACCATTCGGGACGTTCGAAGAATTCGATGTCCGCGCCGAGGGTAAGCCGCGGTGCGACGCGGGTCAGGTCTGCGAGTGAGCCGACGCCCAATTGCTTTGCTTCACCGGGCCGCATGGCGAAGGCATAGGCATTTTCGAAACCGAGCTTGCCCAGCACTTCTGCTCCGGTGGTATCATGCTCCCACTGCGCGATCTGGCGATACATCGCCTCCCGCCCCGGATTGCCGCTGCGCTTGAGCTGGTTGGTCCACAGCGTGCCGGTGTAGTCGACATAGACGTCGACGGCATTGCTGGTGAGCGCGCTATGGATCACGGCGGACCCCAGTCCGTCGCGATAGCTGACTTCGAACCCGGCCTTTTCAAGCCGCTGGCCGATCAGGCGGGCGAGAATATATTGCTCGGAAAAGCTCTTGGCACCGATCACGACACGCCGTTCCGATCGCTCGCCCTGCCCAATCCCGAAATGCCCCACCAGCGCTGCACCGACCCCGATCAACACCGCAGCCATTCCGCCGATCCACATCAGCCGATTGCGTCGGGCAAAGCCGCGTTCGACCACGGCCAAAAGCCCATCGGCGACGAGCGCGAGGGCTGCCGAGGCGAAGCAGCCGGCGAGGACCAGCACCCAATTCTGGGTCTGGAGACCCGCGAAGATCGGATCGCCGAGGCTCTTTTGCCCGATAGTGGTGGAGAGCGTCGCCGCGCCGATCGTCCAGACCGCCGCCGTTCGCAGTCCGGCCATGATATAGGGCGCGGCGAGAGGTGCTTCGACGAGCCTCAACTTCTGCCATCGGGTCATGCCCATCGCGTCGGCCGCTTCCAGCACGCCGGCATCGAGGTTGGCTTGTGCGGTCACCGCATTCCTGAGGATCGGCAGCAGGGCATAGAGTGTCAGAGCCAGCAATGCCGGCAGGAAGCCGAGCGTTGGCAGGCCAGTGCCGAACACCGCGCGCAGGCTCAACAGGACCGGGAAGAACAGCGCCAGCAATGCGAGCGCCGGAATAGTCTGGACGAGGCTGGCAAAGCCCAAGGCTACGCGGGCGACATGCTCCGACCGGCTCGCCCAGATCGCCAGCGGCAGGGCGATGGCAAGACTTAGCCCGATGGCCGAGGCGGACAGCAGGACGTGGGCGGCGAGTTCATCGCCGAGGCCGCCAAGCGCGGTGAGGAAGGCGCTCATTGCTTCAGCGCCGCCAGCCGTTCGCTCTGCGCTCGCGGGACGGCGACAAGCTCCTGCGCGAAATCCCCGCCTTCGCCATGCAACAGCTCGCGCGGGGCGCAGTCGGCCTCGATCCGCCCGGCCTGCATCACCAGTACCCGGTCGGCCAGCAACAGCGCTTCGGCCATGTCGTGGGTGACCATGATGGTGGTGATCCCCAACTCGTGATGCAGGCTTCTGACCCTCTCGCCCAGCGCATCGCGGGTGATCGGGTCGAGCGCGCCGAAGGGTTCGTCCATCAGCAGCAATTGCGGTTGGGTGGCGAGCGCGCGCGCCACGCCGACACGCTGGCGCTGACCGCCCGAAAGCTCCGACGGCATTCGCTGGCGCATGTCGGGCGGCAGGTCCACCAGTTCGAGCGTCTCGCCGATCCTGTCGTCACCCATGCTCTCGCCAGCGAGGCGAGGGCCGAGCGCGACATTCTCGCCGATGGTCATATGCGGGAACAGGCCGATTCCCTGAAACACATAACCGATGTTGCGGCGTAGTTGGGCCAGCGGACGCCGGGCTACGTTTTCGCCTTCGAACAGGATTTCGCCCGAACTCGGCTCGACCAGACGGTTGATTGTCTTGAGCAGGGTGGACTTGCCCGAGCCCGATGTGCCGACCAGTGCCACAAATTCACCGCGCGCGATGCTTATGGTTACTCCGGCAACCGCTACCGTTGCCCCGAAATGCTTTTCTACCGAATGGAATTCCAGTTCCGGTGCGACAGTGTCGCTCACGACTTCTTCTGCGACGACTTGCTCGCCGTGCCCGAAGCCGATGGCGGCGGCGGACTGTAATCGACCTGGGTCAGTTCGATCTGGTGACCGTCCTCTGCGGTAGCGGTCATCGTCCCATCCGCCGTCATCGAATCGGGTTGCCAGCAGCGGCGCAGCACATTGTCGCCGTCGGGCGTGAAGCACAGCGATCCATCGTCGCCGGTTTCCCATGTCCCGGTGGCCCACGGCTGGCCATCGCGCCAGTCGCGATAGCGGCCCTGCGCATCGAGATATGTGGTGTAGCGCGCCCCGTCCGTGCCATCGACCCGCCATGCGGTGCCGGTGAAGTCGCTCGGCAAGGGCGTGCCGGACGTGCTGTTGGTGGCGGAAGCGCTTGTGTCTGCCGAGGTGGAGCCATCGCTTGCCGCGGAATCGCTGGATTTGGAACACGCCGTCAGCGCGAAAGCGAGGCCTGTCGCGAAAAGGGCGGTACGAAACGTCACGCTATGGCGGCTTGCTCGGGACAACATGAGGACCTTCATAGCAAAAGCTGGCGCGAGCGCGACCCCCGGATGGCGTAGTTTGCTCACCTGCCAATCTGCCGCTATCGCGCGCGCAGCAAACAACTTTGGCGCTCACGCAAGGAGAGACGATGCGCGCGACCCCCGATTTCGATTTTCAGCTGGGCGATACCGCGCAGATGATCCGTGAAACGACGGCCCGCTTTGCCGACGAGCAGATCGCGCCGCTGGCCGAGAAGGCCGACCGCGAGGACTGGTTCCCGCGTCAGCTGTGGCCGCAGATGGGCGCGCTGGGCCTGCATGGGATCACGGTGGACGAGGCCGATGGGGGCTTGGGTCTCGGTTATCTCGAACACGTCATCGCGGTCGAGGAAGTCAGCCGCGCGAGCGCCTCGGTCGGCCTGTCCTATGGCGCGCACTCGAACCTGTGCGTCAACCAGATCCGCCGCTGGGGCAATGACGAGCAGAAGGAGAAATACCTGCCCAAGCTGATCAGCGGCGAACATGTCGGTTCGCTCGCCATGTCGGAAGCGAGCGCCGGTTCGGACGTGGTCTCGATGAAGCTGAAGGCCGATGCCGTTCAGGGCGGCTATGTCCTCAACGGCACCAAGTTCTGGATCACCAACGCGACCTATGCCGATACGCTGGTGGTCTATGCCAAGACCAATCCCGATGGCGGCAGTCGCGGGATCACCGCCTTCCTGATCGAAAAGGACATGCCCGGGTTCAGCATCGGCCAGAAGATCGACAAGATGGGGATGCGCGGCAGCCCGACCGCCGAGCTGGTGTTCGACGATTGCGAGGTGCCCGAAGAGAACGTGATGGGTCCGCTCCACGGCGGGGTCGGGGTGCTGATGAGCGGGCTCGATTACGAGCGCGTGGTGCTCGCCGGGCTGCAGCTCGGCATCATGCAGGCGTGCCTCGACTGCGTCATCCCCTATCTGCGCGAGAGAAAGCAGTTCGGCAAACCGATCGGCAGCTTCCAGCTGATGCAGGCCAAGGTCGCGGACATGTATGTCGCGCTGCAATCGGCGCGCGCCTACACCTATGCGGTGGCCAAGGCGTGCGACGCGGGCCAGACCACGCGCTTCGACGCGGCGGGCACGATCCTGCTGGCGAGCGAGAACGCCTTCAAGGTCGCCGCCGAGGCGGTGCAGGCGCTGGGCGGGGCGGGCTACACCAAGGACTGGCCGGTCGAACGCTATCTGCGCGACGCCAAGCTGCTCGATATCGGCGCAGGCACCAACGAGATCCGCCGGATGCTCATCGGACGCGAGCTGATCGGCGCTGCGGGATGAGCGACGAGGATTACGTCTATGACGAGGAATCCGGTGAATGGATGCCCGCGTCCGAACTCGCGGCGAAACAGGCGGCGGCTGATGCGGTCGAAGTGCGCGACGCGGTCGGCAACTTACTCTCCGATGGAGATCAGGTCACGCTGATCAAGGACCTGGAAGTCAAGGGGGCAGGCCAGACGCTCAAGCAAGGCACGCTTATCAAGTCGATCCGCCTGACCGGTGACCCGCAGGAGATCGATTGCAAATATCCCGGTATCAAGGGACTGGTTCTGCGCGCGGAGTTCGTTCGCAAGCGCTAAGCTCCGGCACAAGCCCCATCCTGCACGCCGCTGACGCTGCCGACGCCGAGCACGATCTTCGCGCGGCGGGAGAAGGTCAGCGCCTGCCAGCGGCCCGAATTGCCGGTTGCCGAACGGCTGCGCAGGAAGGTGATCGCGAGCAGTTCGTATTGCTCGTCGTCGATCTGGCCGCTGCGCATCAGGCAGCGCCACTGGCCCACGTTCCAGGCATAGTCGCGGCTGACCCCGTCCTGATCGAGCGACTGGGAAATCGCCTCGTACCACGAAAATATCGCGTCGAGCCGGGTCCAGCGCGCCGCCGGGGTCATGGCGGCGATTTTGCGGCGCAGGCGCGCGATGTCGTCGCTCGGCGGCAATCCGCCCTGCTGCACGCGCATGTCGATCGCCCAGCGGACCTTGCGCATGGTGATCGGGCCATCGGGGAAGACGCGCTGGAGATCGCCGCGGACATTTTCCAGCACGGCGAGGTAATGGTTGAGCTGGACCTGCAGCATCCGGTCGCTTTCGAACAGCGCGGTCAGCTCGCTGATCATTTCGGGGTTGAGCTTCCCGTCGGGTCCATGCGCGGCGAGGATGCCATCGCGGCATGTGTCGCTCACCGGGTCGGAGAGGCAGTCTTTCGAAAACAGCAGCTTGCCATAGACCGGAGCGAGCTGTTTCAACGCCCGCTTCGCCTTGCGGTGCGAGCGAAAGGAATCGCGCCACTCGACCAGCACCGGTTGCAAACTGCCGGTGCCGAAATTCCATTGCGCCATGCCGACCGAGATTAGCTGCCCGTCGAAATCGCCGACCGGCATCGCCCAGCAGCCCATGGTTTCCGGGATCGAGGTTTCCTTCATCCGCTCGAACACGCCCGCGCGGTCGAGCCCGATTTCGGCGAGATCGGCGGCGATCGCCGGATCGATAGTGAGCGTCGGTACGTCTCCCACCCGGCGGCAGGGCGGGGGGAAGCTGGGTAAGTGAACCACCTCTGGTTGAGGAGGTGTTGTATCCGCCTGCGCCACCGCCGAGTGCGCATTCATTGCCCAAAGCAGGGCAAGGGCTATCGTCAAGAACCGTCCCATCATCGTGCAACGTTGTTGCAGCTAAGTGGCGCGTGGCAAGCCCGTTTCCGGCTCGCAAGCGATGGCGATAGGTTATGCCCCCACCGCCTGCATCAACGACAGCCCACCGTCGATCACCATGTGCGCGCCAGTAATATAGCGCGCCTTGTCCGAGGCGAGGAACACCGCGAGATCGGCGACTTCCGAAGGCTCTCCTGCGCGGCCCATCGGGATATTCCTGACCAGCGAGGCGCGATAGGCCCCGTCCTCCACCGCCCGCTCGTTCATCGGCGTGAGGATCATGCCGGGATCGATCGCATTGACGCGCAGACCCCTCGCCGCCTCCTCGATCGCGAGCGTTTCGACGAGATTGGTTTGCCCGCCCTTGGCTGCGCAATAATCCGCCCCGCCGTCGCGCACCGCATAGGCGTGGATGGAACTGATCTGGATGATCGCCGCGTCACTGGTGGTATCACCACGCGCGGTGACGAAGCGGCGTGAGGTCAGGAATGCGCCGGTAAGGTCGGTGTCGATCAGCCGCTGCCATTGCTTGAGCGTCATATCGCGGACCTTTACACCGCTCATGTTGAGTCCGGCAGAATTGACCAGCACCCCGGCAACGCCCCAACGCTTTTCGACCGCAGCGAAAGCGGCATCGACCGAGGCTTCGTCGGCGACATTGCATTGCACGGTCATGGCCGTGCCCCCGCCTTTTTCGACTGCGCTTGCGGTTTTCTTCGCCGCGGCTTCCTCGGAATAATAGCAGATGGCGACCCTGTCCCCGAGCGCGCCGAAGGCCGCTGCGCAGGCGGCTCCGATGCCGGACTCTGCGCCCGTGACGATGACTGTGCGTGGCATGGAGGTTCCTTTGATTGACCGGCCCCTCCAGCCCTTCAATGCGCGGGTCGACGCAAAGCTCCCCGCCAGCGGCACATTGCGTTGCAGCGCACATTGCATTTTTGCGCCGCATGGCTAGGCCCCGCCGGCATGAGTGCACCAACGCTGACTTCCAAGCTCGACCGTGACGCGCCCGATGCCAAGGCGCGCTTCAATCACAACAAGGGCCTCGCCGATGAATTGCGCGCCAAGGTCGCCGAAGCGGCGCTGGGCGGCAGCGAACGCCATCGCGAGCGCCATGTCAGTCGCGGCAAGCTCCTCCCGCGCGAGAGGGTAGAGCGCTTGCTCGATCCCGGCAGTCCCTTTCTCGAGATCGGCCAGCTGGCGGCGAACGGCATGTATGAGGGCGACGTCAACGGTGCTTCGATGATCGCCGGAATCGGGCGTGTGTCCGGGCGGCAGGTGATGATCGCCTGCAACGATCCGACCGTGAAGGGTGGCAGCTATTACCCGATGACGGTCAAGAAGCATCTGCGGGCACAGGAGATCGCGCAGGAGAACCGGCTCCCTTGCGTCTATCTGGTCGACAGCGGCGGCGCGAACCTGCCCTATCAGGCCGAGGTGTTTCCCGACCGCGAGCATTTCGGACGCATCTTCTATAACCAGGCGAATATGTCGGCGCTCGGCATTCCGCAAATCGCCTGCGTCATGGGAAGCTGCACGGCAGGCGGGGCCTATGTCCCGGCAATGAGCGACGAAACGGTGATCGTGCGCAACCAGGGCACCATCTTCCTCGCCGGTCCGCCGCTGGTGAAGGCCGCGACGGGCGAAGAAATCAGTGCCGAGGATCTGGGGGGCGGCGATCTCCATGCAAAGAAGAGCGGCGTGGTCGATCACCTTGCGGAGAACGACGAGCACGCGCTCACCATCGTGCGCGATATCGTCAGTCATCTGGGCGCGAATACGGGTGCGGCAAAAGACGTCGAGCGGCGCGACCCGCGCGCGCCCAAATATGACGCAGAAGATCTCTACGCCCTGATCCCCGAAGACGTGCGCGCGCCTTATGATGTGCACGAGGTGATCGCGCGGCTGGTCGACGGCAGCGAGTTCCACGAGTTCAAGGCCAACTACGGCTCCACCCTCGTCTGCGGCTTTGCGCATATCTGGGGGATGCCGGTGGCGATCCTTGCAAACAACGGCGTGCTGTTTTCAGAAAGCGCGCAGAAGGGCGCGCATTTCATCGAACTCGCCTGCCAGCGCCGCATCCCGCTGCTGTTCCTCCAGAACATCTCGGGCTTCATGGTCGGCGGCAAATACGAGGCGGAAGGGATCGCCAAGCATGGCGCCAAGCTGGTGACCGCGGTCGCCACCGCGACCGTCCCTAAGATCACCGTGGTGATCGGCGGCAGCTTCGGTGCGGGCAATTACGGCATGTGCGGCCGCGCCTATTCCCCGCGCTTCCTGTTTACCTGGCCCAATGCGCGCATCAGCGTGATGGGCGGCGAACAGGCGGCCAGCGTGCTCGCCACCGTCCATCGCGACGCCGACAGCTGGACGCCGGAACAGGCGGAAGAATTCAAGGCCCCGATCCGCCAGAAATACGAGGACGAGGGCAACCCCTATTACGCCACCGCGCGCCTGTGGGACGATGGCGTGATCGACCCGGTGCAAACCCGCGACGTCCTCGGCCTCAGTCTCGCCGCCGCTCTCGAAGCACCCATCGCGGACCGTCCGGCATTCGGCGTGTTCCGGATGTAATACCCCTGGCCCGGAACGCTCTGGGGTCCCGGCGATTGGTCAGGCAGCGGGGGCTTGGACGGTATCTGAGGATAGTGTCATGCAAGGCCAGAATTTGACCATAGTGATTATCGTCGCCGTCGTCGTGCTGTTGCTCGTGCTCGGCTGGCTGGCGATGCGCAAGCGCCGGACGGATACGCTGCGCGAGCACTTCGGCGACGAATACGATCGCACGGTGGAAACACGCGGCGGGCGCTCCGCGGCGGAAGCCGAATTGCTCGAGCGCGAGAAAAGGGTGAAGAGCTTCGATATCCGCCCGCTTGGCCCGGCAGAGCGTGAAGAATTCAGGGAAGAGTGGGTTTCGACCAAGGCGCTGTTTGTCGACAGCCCGATCGAGGCGGTCATCCGCGCCGACCGGCTGCTGACCACCGTGATGAAGACGCGCGGCTATCCGATGGCCGATTTCGAAGCGCGCCATGCCAATCTGACGGTCGATCATGGCGAGGTCGCAAGACATTATCTCGCTGGACACGAAATTGCCGACCGCTCGACCCGCGGTGAGGCCTCGACCGAGGATTTGCGTCAGGCCATGCGCCACTACGAGACGCTGTTCGACGAGCTGGTAACCGATACGGGTACTGCCACCGACCCGAATGCCCCGCGTTCGGTCAGCGCTCCCGCACAAGCGAGGGCATAACCCAAGATATCCGCATCGGGGTGCCGACGACTTTTTCGATCGGCACCCCGCGCAGCTATTGCTTCACGCGGTTCTGGAAACTCTTGCGCAGCTTCATCAGCTTGGGCGGGATCGTCGCGAGGCAGTAGGGATTGCGCTGCCCTTCGCCTTCCCAATATTCCTGGTGGTAATCCTCGGCCGAATACCACTCGGCCGGCCCCTCGATCGTCGTGACAGCGCTCTGGCCGGAGTGCTCGTCGTTCCAGCGAGCGATGGCAGCTTCCGCATCCGACCGCTGGCCTTCGTCGACCACGAAGATCGCCGAACGATATTGCGTGCCCACGTCATTGCCCTGCCGGTTGAGCTGGGTCGGGTCATGCGTGCCCATGAACACATCGAGCAGATCGGCATAGCTGATCGCTTCCGGGTCGAAGGTCACCCGCACGGCCTCGGCATGGCCGGTTTCGCCGGAGCACACTTCCTTGTAGGTCGGATTGGCTTTGGAGCCGCCGATATAGCCGCTTTCCACCGAACCGACGCCGACCACATCGTTCATCACCGCTTCGGTGCACCAGAAGCATCCCCCGGCAAGGATCGCGGTTTGATATTCAGCCATTTTCCTATTCTCTCCTTGAGGCGCTTAGATAGGTACGCCCGGCAGACTTGTCATCGTGCGACGGAAAAGCTGACGAAAACCCCGCTGGTTCCTGCGCGCCGAACCGTTATGAAGGGGCCATGAGAAGTCTGACCGTCGCCGTCCTGCAACTGCCACTCGCCCTTCCGGAAGAGGCGGGCAACATCGCCGCTGTTGTCGCATTGGTGCGCAAAGCTGCAGCGCAGGGAGCGCAGCTCATCCTGCCTCCCGAATTGTTCGCGGGAGAATATTTCTGCCGCGAGGAGGACGAGGCATTGTTCGCTCGCGCACGGCCCACCGCCGAACATCCCAGCGTGCTGGCGATGCAGGAACTCGCGCGCGAATTGGCCGTGGCAATACCGACGAGCTTCTTCGAACGCGACGGACATCACTATTACAATACGCTCGCGATGATCGACCCCTACGGCAAGATCATGGGCACCTATCGCAAGAGCCACATTCCCGATGGACCGGGGTATGAGGAAAAATTCTATTTCCGGCCCGGCAATGACGGGTTCAAGACCTGGGATGTGCCCTGTACCGGTGGCACCGCAAGGATTGGCGTCGGCATTTGCTGGGACCAGTGGTATCCCGAGTGCGCGCGCGCGATGGCCTTGCAAGGCGCCGAAGTGCTGCTCTACCCGACCGCCATCGGGTCCGAACCCTACGATGCCGATCTCGACACCAGCCGGATGTGGCGCCGCGCGATGATCGGTCATGCGGTTTCGAACTGTATGCCGGTCGCGGCTGCCAACCGGATCGGGCACGAAGGACCGGAAGATCGCGCGCAGCACTTCTATGGACACAGCTTCATCAGCGACGAATGGGGCGACCTGGTCGCCGAATTCGGGGCTGAGGAGGAGGGCGTGCTGGTGGCGACGCTCGACCTCGACCGGGCGGCCAAGCACAGGGCGGGGATGGGTTTCTTCCGCGACCGCAGGCCCCAGCTCTACGGGCGGCTGTGCGAAGACATCTGACGCAGCACTACCTCATCGCTCTGGGTTCGAACATGCGCGTGCCGGGAGTTGGCTCGCCGCGCAGCGTGCTGTTCGCAGCGCGAGACGCGCTTGAGCGGTCAGGACTTCATGTCGACGCCTTCGCCCCGATAATCGAGAGCGCCGCCATGGGGCCATCCTTGCGGCGATACGCCAATGGCGCAGCCGTGATCGCGACCGACCTCATGCCGTTGGCGCTGATGACCCAGCTCCATCGGATCGAAGCAGGCTTCGGACGCCGTCGGCGAGGCCAGCGCTGGCGTGCCCGCCCGTTAGACCTCGACATTATCCTGTGGAGTGGGGGAGTTTGGCAGAAAGGCGGGCTGACAATTCCCCATAGAGCGTTCCGCGAAAGGGATTTCGTGCTCACGCCAGCAGTGACGATTGCACCCGATTGGTGCGATCCTGGTACCGGCTTGTCGATCAGAGCGCTCAACACACGCTTGACCCGGCCCCGCCCCCTGCCTAGGTGACGCGCCCGGCGACACATCGCCGCAAAATGGTCGGGCCCTTAGCTCAGTCGGTAGAGCAACTGACTTTTAATCAGTAGGTCGCTGGTTCGAACCCAGCAGGGCTCACCATTTTGGCCGATTACGCGTTGCGGTCTAGTTTTCGCGCTAGTGCCACGAACCCCGCGATCAGCAGTGGCACCAATACTATCGACAGCGTCACCTTGGCGATGATCTGTCCGATCAGCAGGTCGCGGATCGGGAATTCGCCGTAGAACGCCAATGTAATGAAAATGAGCGAATCGACCGCCTGGCTCAGCGCTGATGCGATTGCCCCGCGTACCGCCATGGCCAGTCCGCCGCTTTGCTTGTCGCCCTTGCCGCGCAGTCGCGAGAACAGCCACACATTGAGCAGCAATGATACCAGATAGGCGGCAGGCCCCGCAGCCATGATCCGTGGCGTTTGCGACAGCACCGTTCCAAATGCAGCGATATTGGCTGCGGGCATGTCGGGCGAGGGCGGCAGGTTGAGCACCAGCCCGATCAGCGCGATCGACACCGCAAGTGGGACGAACCCCCACAAAACCAGCCGATTGGCAAGACCCTCGCCATAAAGTTGGGCAATCGTACTGGAGATCGCGACCAGCAGGAGGAAGCACAATATTCCCGATTCGACCGCCAGCCCGGACGTGCCGAGCGCAAATTGCTTGAACGCGAGGACACCGGCGAGCACGGCCATCCCGCCATAAAGCAGCAGGTAAACGAACAAAGCGCGCGGCATTGCGGGCGGGGTGGAGGTGGTCTGCGGGGTCTCGTTGGTCACGGGATCGGGCCTTCGATCAACAGGGTAGAAGGCCGCCCAAATTGACTAGTGCCGGGCAAACGGCAAGAGAGCGGAAGTTTTTACCCACGTGTGACTGACCTGCAAAGGGGACTTCATGCCGTCAGTTCTGGCCAATATTCTCGGCATTGTCGCGATCCTCGCGATCGCGTTCCTGCTCTCCACCGGCAAGCGCCGCATTCGGCTGCGCGTGGTGGGCGCGGCCTTTGCCCTGCAAGCCCTGATGGCTTTCCTGGTGCTCGCCACCAGTGGCGGGAGGGCCGTGATCCAAGGCATGGCCAACGGCGTTGCTGCGCTGCTGTCATACGCGGACAAGGGCACCGAGTTCCTGTTCGGGATCGATAACCCGCTCAAGAATACTTTTGCCCTCGGTGCACTGCCGGTGATCGTGTTCTTCGCCGCACTGGTTTCGATCCTCTATTATCTCGGGATCATGCAGAAAGTGGTGCGCTGGGTCGGCGGGGCGATCGGCTGGATCACCGGCATCTCCCGCGTCGAATCGCTGGGCGCGGCGGCCAATATCTTCGTTGGCCAGTCGGAAAGTCCGCTGGTGGTGCGACCCTATCTTGCAGCGCTCGCGCCAAGTCGGCTGTTCACACTGATGAGTGTGGGGATGGCCGGTGTCGCGGGCACGATCCTCGCCGCTTATGCCGGGTTGCTCGGTCCGCGTTATCTGCCGTTCCTGCTGGCCGCGGCGTTCATGTCCGCGCCCGGCGGCATCCTGATGGCCAAGATCATCATGCCCGATGACGGCGAACCCTCGCCCGAGGCCGAAGGCGAGGTTAAACTCCCCGAAGCGCGAATCAGCGCAGAAGGCCCCGCCGCTCTGGTGGAGGCCGGTGAGCCGGACGAGGTCGCCGAAGCGTTCGAGGAAGGGCATCGCCCCGCCAATGTGATCGAGGCGGCCGCACAAGGTGCGCAGACCGGCGTCAAGCTGGCGGTCGCGGTGGGGGCGATGGTGCTGGCCTTCGTGGCGCTGGTGGCGCTTGCCAACGGCCTGCTCGGCGCAGTCGGTGGGTGGTTCGGTTATGCCGATCTCTCGTTCCAGGAGCTGCTCGGCTGGGTGTTCGCGCCGGTGATGTTCCTGCTGGGTATTCCTTGGGATCAAGCGATTACGGCAGGTGGTTTGTTCGGCACCAAGATCGTGCTCAACGAATTCGTCGCCTTCATCGAACTCGGCAAGATGGGGCCGGATGTGCTGTCAATGCACAGCCGTGCAATCGTCACCTTTGCACTGTGCGGCTTTGCCAATTTCTCCTCTATTGCTATTCAGATGGCGGTCACCGGCGGTCTGGCGCCCAATCAGCGCCCGGTCATCGCCAGGCTGGGCTTGCGCGCGCTGGCCGCCGGTTCGCTTGCCAATCTGATGAGTGCGGCTCTGGCCGGTCTGTTTTTGCCTTACTGAGGTCGCATAATGTCCGATATCGCATCCGTCTCTATCGCCCGCCCGCTCGAACAGGTCGCCGATGATCTTGGCAAGAGCTTCGAGGAATATGGCTTTGCGGTAATCCGCGACCACGGAATTCCTCAGGAATTGATCGACCGCGCGGAGGAACTCTCCCGCGCGTTCTTCGCCCTGCCGACCGAGGCCAAGATGGCCTACAAGATTGCAGGCGGCGGCGGTGCGCGGGGCTATACGCCTTTCGGGGTGGAGCGCGCCAAGGACGCCGAGGTCCACGATCTCAAGGAATTCTGGCATGTCGGACGCGAACTGCCTTCGGGCCATCCGCTGGCTGAATTCATGGCGCCTAATGTCTGGCCCGACGAGGTGCGAGGGTTTCGCGAGACTTTCGCGGCGCTCTACGAAGCCTTCGAAACCGCAGGCGCCCGCGTGCTGGAAGCGATTGCCCTGCATCTCGATTTGCCTCGCGGATTCTTTGCCCCAACGGTTGAAGATGGCAATTCGGTGATGCGCCTGCTGCACTATCCCCCGCTGAACAGTGCCGATGCCGAAGGGGCGATCCGCGCCGCTGCGCATGGCGATATCAATACCATCACCCTTTTGCTCGGTGCGGAGGAGGCCGGGCTCGAATTGCTGACTGCGCAGGGCGAGTGGAAGGCGATCGACGTCCCCGAAGGGGCGCTGGTGGTCAATATCGGCGATATGCTCGAGCGGCTGACGAACGGCAGATTGCGCTCGACCACGCACCGGGTGGTCAATCCGCGTGGAGAGGCAGCCTATCGCGCGCGCTACTCGATGCCCTTCTTCCTGCACTTCCGGCCCGACTATGTGATCGAGACATTGGCGCAGTGCATCGATCCCGCAGAACCCGAGAATCACCCTGAGCCGATCTCCAGCCACGACTTCCTGCAACAGCGGCTTCGCGAGATAAATCTCGCCTGACCTGTTGCAATTTTTCCGCAATTGCGAAGAGAATTGCGATCCGCGCACGGGTGTGGCGTTCGTGCAACATAAGGATATCCTGTAAATACAGCTGGTTATTTATCAGCCCAATGTCCTGTGGATAATCAGGTCTGGCGCTGTAACAAGTGCGTCACATAAAGCCTCTGTGGGGCGGTCGACAGGACTCGAACCGAGCCGTCTGAACACATTTCTTCTGTCTTCCACAGGATGGGGCACATTCGATGAAACTGAAATATTTGCTGGCTGCGTCTGTCGTCAGCCTCTCCGCCGCTGGCGTAATGACCGCCGCACCGGTTGCTGCTCAGCAGATCACCTCGACGATCCAGGGCACTGTGACCGACGACGCCGGTGCTCCGGTTCCGGGCGCAACCGTGATCGTTACCGACACGCGTACCGGGGCGAAGACCACGACAACCACTGGCGCGCAGGGCAACTTCAACGCTCCCAACCTTACTTCGGGGGGGCCCTACACGGTTTCTGCCAGTGCTGGCGGTCTCGAAGGGCAGACGATCAACGACATTTACACCAACCTTCAGGGGCCGACCAACCTCGGCTTCACACTCAGCAGCGGTACCGGCGTAATCGTCGTGACCGGCTCGCGCGTTACGGTGACGCAGCTCGCGGTCGGTCCGGGCGCATCGTTCGGCACTCAGGCCATCGAGAATGCGCCGACTTACGGTCGCGATATCCAGGATGTCATCCGCTACGATCCGCGTATCACGCTCAACAACAGCAATGGCCAGGTCACCTATTCGTGTCTCGGTGGCAACAACCGTTCGAACGGCTTCACTGTTGACGGAATTCAGCAGGGTGACGTGTTCGGCCTCAACGGTACCGCCTATGCTTCGCGTACAAGCGCACCGCTTCCGTATGACGCGATCAGCGAAATTCAGGTTCAGTTCGCACCGTACGACGTGGAATATGACGGCTTCACCGGTTGTCAGGTTAACGCGATCACCAAGTCGGGCACCAACAAGTTTCACGGCTCGGGTTTCTATGAATACGCCGACAACAGCCTGCGCGGGAAGAACCTGCCGACAGGTTCGGTCGCTCCGATAGATCCCGAGAAACGTTGGGGCGTTTCGCTCGGTGGGCCGATCATTCCCGATCACCTGTTCTTCTATGGCGCTTATTCACATATCTCGACTGCCAAGGCGCAAGACTATGGGCCAAGCGGCGCAGGCTATCCCAACCAGACTTCGGACATCACAGCAACGCAGTTCAACGATATCGCGGACATTGCACGTAATGTGTATGGGATCGATCCGGGGCCGCTAGTCACCAACCTGCCGTACAAGAACGACCGCTACTTCGCGCGGCTCGACTGGCAGATCAACGACAAGCACCGCCTCGAGGCTACCTATCAGCATCTCAAAGAAGTTTCGATAAGTGCGGACGATAACTACACGTTCTCGCCCAATGTTGGGATCACTGGCCTGAACAGCTATTCACAGTATGGCACCGACTCCAACTATTACTCTGGGCGATTGCTTTCGAACTGGTCGGACAATTTCTCGACCGAGTTGCGTTACTCCTATTCGAAGGTCGATGACATTCAGGGGCCGGTCGGTGGCGGCGAAGCGACCGACGCCAATCCAATACCGCGTATCGTTGTCGGCGTGGATAACGCCACGGGGAACGATGCTTCGGTGATCATCGGACCTGGCTATTATCGTTCTGCAAACACGCTCAACACCACGATTCAGCAGGCTTCGGCAATAGCCAAGCTGACGCTGGGCGATCACAAGCTGAAGTTCGGCGCGCAGCTGAACCAGGCGAAGATCTACAACCTGTTCATCCCCAACGGAACAGGTACGCTGGTGTTCGACAACGCGACCGATTTCGCCAATGGCGTGCTTTCGAGCGGCACCAGCGGCGGTGGTTCTCGTCTGACCCCCGGCACCGTAGTTTCGAACGGCTACGTTGGCGCATTCGGAACCTTCTCGGCTACCGGCAACCCGGATGATGCTGCAGCGATCTTCAAGCGTGAAATCTATTCGGCGTTCCTGCAGGACGACTGGCAAATGACGGACACGCTCAATGTTGTCGCTGGTGTTCGTGCAAATTGGTACGATGGCGATTCACCCAAGTACAACCCGCTGTTCATGCAGCGCTACGGTCGTACCAATGCAATTGGTTTCAGTCACCTGCCGATTCAGGTTCTGCCGCGCGTCGCGTTCACCTATGATGCCGGCGATGTTGGTCCGTTTACCCGCAACAAGCTGCGCCTTGGGGTTGGCATGTACACGGGCGGCGATCCGTTGGTTTGGTTCTCGAACGCTTTCGCCAACAATGGCTATGCGTCAGCGTCGGCTGACTCGCGCAACTGTACGACCACGCCGACTAATGTTCTAAGCGGCGGCACTTTTAGCGGATTCCCCGCCTGCGTTGTCGCAGCTGCTGGTAATGTCGCTGCGAACGGTGCTTCACCGGTCCAGTCGATCGATCCTAACATCAAGATGCCAACTGTGCTGCGTGCGAACTTCGGGATCGAGAGCAATCTCGACTTCGCTTCGAGTGGCTTCTTCAGCGACTGGAAGCTGAAGCTCGATTACATCTACAGCAAGTACAACAATCCGTTCGCAGTTGCCGACCTTACGCAGGTCGTGGATCCGAGCCAGGGTCTGAATGGGTACACTATCGATGGTCGTCCGATTTATCGCTCGATCGATCCTCTGCTTGCCGGGTGTGATGCTCAACTGCAAAGCTCAAACCCAACGCCGACCTATACGAACGTGACGTCGGCCTGCTTCGCCACGGGGCGTAATGGGGCAATCGACCTGACCAATTCCGATGGCTACCACAGCCAGGTCGCGTCGATCTTCCTTGCCAAGCACTTTGATCGGGGAGTGTTCACCAGTGGCGGTTCGGTCGATTTCACGATTGGCTATGCCTATACCGATGCGCAGGATCGTCGTGCTTTCACCAGCTCGCAGGCGACGTCGAACTTCAAGTACCCTCCGACGTTCGATATCCAGAACCCGGCGGCCGGTCGTAGCCAGTTCTCGCAAGAGGACAACATCTCGATGAACCTCAACTTCACCGAGAAATTCTTCGGCGACAACAAGACTAAGCTCGGCATCACCTTTAACGCGACCTCGGGCAATCCCTACAGCGCGACATTCAGTAGCCGTAACCTGTTCGCGATTGCCTATGGCTACGACGATGCGCTGATCTATCTGCCGACGGGCCCGAGCGATCCCAACATCTCGCCCTCGTCCAACATGGCGGCGGTGCAGCAGTTGGCCGACTATGCGAACAGCACGAAGTGCCTGAAAGACTATGTCGGTCAGTCGATCGTGAAGAACACCTGCACCAACCCTTGGTACTTCGATATGGACCTCGTATTGTCGCAAGAGCTTCCGGGGCCCGGTCACCTTTTCGGGAAGAACGACAAGATCAAGGTCTATGCCATGGTCGACAATTTCCTGAATCTACTCGATAAGAACTGGAACACACTTTATCGCAATACATCGTATGGCTCGCTGTCGATTGGCGACAGCAGTGGCGTTGACAGTCAGGGGCGCTATATCATTACCAAGTTTCTGACGAACAACGATGGCACAAGCGTCAACGACAGCCGTTATATCGACACCATTGCCTCGGTATGGCGTATCAAGCTGGGCGTAAGCTATCAGTTCTGATCGTCTGCGATCAAAACGCGAAACAAAAGAAACGGCGGCTCCGATGGGGCCGCCGTTTTTCTGTGGTCAGTCAGCCTGCGACAGGCTGGGGGTCATCCTGCGCCAGGATACGATGCGGTAACCAGCGATTGAGCAGCGGCACCAGCGTTTCCAGCGTCACCGGGCGGATCACCGCACCCTGCATTTCGGCAGAGAATACCAGCAGCTTCTCGCGATGGTCGGGCTGATCGAGAATACCGAGTATCGGCAGCAGGCTGGGCGCGTAGCCGGCGATACGGATGGCACGGGTTGCTTCGAAACCATCGCAATGCGGCATGTCGCAATCGATCAAGGCAAGATCATAGGCGTAACCCCGCTCCTCGGCATCCAGAACGCGGCCGATTGCCGCCTCGCCGCCAGCGGCAAGGTCGACAGCCATCCCGCAACGGATCAACAGGTCGGCGATGGCAAGACGTTCGTTATGTTGATCGTCCGCCAGCAGGATGCGCGGCCTTGTCGACTTGAGCCTGGCGAGTTCGTGGTGGTGAGCCCGCCTTTCGGTTTCGCGTGATTCCATGTGTGCTGCCATGCACCGCGAATGGCAAAGCTTGTGGAACCACTGCGCTAAGGGTTTATTCGTAAGGCAATGGCGGATCATCCCTCGAACAATTATGCCTCAACAAGACGCCGCCCGAGCGTGCCGACGATCGCCGGCGTGCTGTTGTTGCATCTGCTGTTATTCTATGCCCTCCTCCGTGCCTTCACGCCGGATACGGTGCGCACGGTGGAACGGGCGGTCGTGGCAGCCTTTACCGTTGCTCCGTCCCCATCGCCCAGCCCAACGGCCACCGTTCAGCAACCCGTGCCCGAAGGTGCGGCGGGCAAGGCGGGCAAGAAGGCGGTCCCTCGCCCCGTTTCTGCTCCATCACCGAAGGTGGTGCGCAGCCCCGCAGCCCCCATGCCAAGAGTTGCCTCCAGCGGGACAAAGACCAGTTCGGGCACCCGCGATACCGGAGACGGGACAGGAGGTGCATCCTCCGGGGCGGGGACGGGTAGTGGAAACGGCGGCATGGGGCAGGGCGGCGCCGCGGTTACTCGCCCGGTCAAGATCGCCGGTGACATCAATGCTGCTGCGGATTTCCCGGTTCCTCCCGGTGGTCGCCAGAGCCGTTTTGGCACATCGGTTACGGTCTATATGACCGTTGGCGTCGATGGGCGCGCGCACAATTGCCGCATAGTGCGTCCGAGTCCCGACCCGCAGGCGGATGCGATCGTGTGTCAGCTCGCGGAGCAACGGTTCCGGTTTCGTCCAGCCATTAATGCCCAGGGAGAGCCTGTGCCTGCGACGTATGGCTGGAGGCAGGAGTGGTTCGCGCGATAAGTCTGGAAACGCGTGGCTTTCCGTGATTAGGGTGCGCGCATGGCACGCATTCATCCGGTTATCCTGTGCGGTGGCAGCGGCACTCGCTTGTGGCCGCGGAGCCGTAAGGCGCGACCCAAGCCGTTCCTCTCGCTGGTGGGGGAACGGACCTTGTTCCAGCAAAGCCTTGATCGGGTCTCCGATCCCGCACGGTTTGGCGCTCCGACGATTGTCGCGGGTTCGGACCATGTTGCAATGATCGAGGAACAGGTTGGTCCTCTCGATGGTGGGCAGTTGATCGTCGAACCTGCAGCCAGAAACACCGCCCCGGCGATTGCACTTGCCGCCCATGCCTTGCCGTCCGACGCCATCATGCTGGTCTGCCCGAGCGACCATCACATTGCCGATGAGCGCGCGTTTCTTGCCGGGGTCGAAAGCGCCGCTGAGTTGGCGGATGAGGATTTCATGGTCGCTTTCGGTATCGAACCTACGCGCCCGGAAACCGGCTACGGCTATATTCGCAAAGGTGGCCGGCTTGGTTCCGGGTTTCGCGTCGATCGTTTTGTCGAAAAACCGGATGAGGCGACCGCTCGCGGTTTCCTTGAAAGCGGCAATTTCGTCTGGAACGGCGGGATTTTTGCGTTCCGTGTTGGCACTTTCCTCGCCGAGCTGGAAATGTATCGCCCGCAAATGGCGCAGCTGGTTGCGCAATCCTACGGTCAGGCACGGCGAAGCGGCTGGCAGGTCCATCCTGCAGCTCTGCCCTTTGCCGAAATTGCCGGGGAATCGGTCGATTACGCTGTGATGGAGAATACGGACCGTGCTGCAGTTGTGGCCGCCGATATGGGCTGGTCGGATATCGGCAATTGGAGCGCGTTGATGGATGCGCGAATATGCGATGAGCATGGCAATTACGCATCCGGACCCGCCGACTTGCTGGGATGTCGCAATGTGATGGTGGAGAGCGATCATGCCCGTGTCTCGGTGGTCGGCCTCGATGATGTCATTGTGGTGGTGGATGGAGACGAAGTGCTGGTCACTTCGCGCGCAGGCGCACAATTGGTTGGCAAACTACCGGGAGCGACGCAGCAATGAAGCTCGATACGATCATTGTCGACAAGGTCTGGGGCAAACGGATCTTGCCTGCACCATTCCGCAATGACGGCGATGAGCCGGTCGGGGAAATATGGTTCGATCCACCAGCCGAACTGAACCGGGTGCTTGTCAAATATCTCTTCACCAGCGAGAAGCTGTCGGTTCAGGTCCATCCGTCTGACGCGCAGGCCGGCACCGGTATGGCGGGCAAGGAAGAATGCTGGCTGGTGCTCGATGCCGAACCCGGCGCCCGGCTTGCCATTGGTTTCGACACGGCGCTCGACAAAGATGCGATGCGGTCAGCCGCGCTCGATGGTTCGATCGAAGACCTGCTCACATGGCACCCGGTCAAGCGCGGGGATTTTTTCTACCTGCCAGCCGGAACGGTCCACGCGATAGGACCGGGGCTAACGCTCGTGGAGGTGCAGCAGAACAGCGACATCACCTATCGCCTCTACGACTATGGCCGCCCTCGTGAACTGCATCTCGATGAGGGGTTAGCGGTTGCTCATGGCGCACCCTATGCCGCACATTTGAAGCAGCATGTCGGGCCGAGCGACAGCGTCACCTTGGTGGATGGCCCGTATTTTCGCTTTTCACACTGTGACGGGAAGCCCGATGCGGCGCAATGCGCAGCCCATCCCGGGCCGCTCCTCGTCTTACCGCTGGAAGGCGAAACGGTGATTGCGGGTGAGTTCCTTGCCGCAGGCGAATGCGGCCTGGCCGAGCGGATCGAGGATGTCGTGTTCGACGAGGGTGGACGGACTTTGCTGGTGTCCCAGCTTTAAGCGCCTATTTCTTTTCCAGCAGTTTCTGACCCTTCTCACGGATCGCGCCGGCGACCATCGGTTCGACGAAGGACAGAGCTGCCGGCAGATCGACTTCGAACACCACCTGGTGATCTTCGATCAACACCCTGCCGGTGATACCCTGACCCATCGCCTTCACCGCCAGCGTCATGGTATCTTCATTGGGCCAAGCGGTTTCGACCTGCGCCATGCCACCGGGAATGAAATTGCTGATTTCGTGGCTGCGCGAATGCAGGCGACGGCGCACTTCCTCGCGTGGCAACTGGTGGGCGATCGGGACGCGCATCAGGACTTGTCCTCTAATGCGGGGGCGACGTCGGCAGCACTGCCGAACTTGTAATCGAGGTAGCGGTGCTTGATCGCCAGATCGTCCAGTGATCCCTCAGCTAGCTGGCGGGTAATCGAATCGATTTCATGGCTGATCGTGCCGAGGCTCTGGGTCAGTTGTTCATCGGGTGTCGACCCGCCGCGCTCCTCGCGGCGCAACGCCGCCGGAATGCGACGATAACTATCGATCATCTCGGGCAATTGTTCGCCCACCAGGCTGCGTATTTCGCGGGCCTTTGGGTGAGCCTGATCGAGACCTTCGAGCTGGAGGCCAAGTCCATCGAGCTGAACGCCGATCGTATCGACCAGCTTGGCGGCTGGCGGAGGCAGGGCGGGGCGCTGCGCCTCAAGCCATAGCTCCGTTCGCCCGACGAGTTTTTGCACATCGTCGCCACGGGTGATGTCGGCCCGCTTAGGGGTCTTGAGGCGTGGGTAATTGCCAAAGATACCGACCGCTACGATCGTTGCGACGATTAAGGTTAGAACACCCAGTATCCCGATACCGTTCACGATTGCGCCCAGGACGCCGCCCGCAACCCAAATTGCGAATATCGCCAGGATGACGTTGCGCAGGCGGGAGATTAAATTCTTGCGTTTGAGCAGTGCCGATCCCTGCCCGATGGAGGGGGTACGACGATGACGACCGCCTTCGCGGTTGTCGCGGACCAATGCCCGACCTTGCTCGAGCAGGCGATCGCTCTCGCGGGTCAGGTCCGGCATCTCAGCTCTCCGCGGTCAGCAGATTGGATTCGCTGACCTGGCTTTGCGCCTGCGACTGGCCCTCGGCACGCGCGATGTAGCCACGCGATTTTTCGACCTCGTTGGACAGCGTGTTGACCGTCTGTTTCATCGAATCGAGCGCCTTCAGCTTGAACGAATCGACCTCATCCATCGTGTCATAGATGTTCTGGAAGGCACGCTGGAGCGTTTCGAGCGGGATCGTGCTGGCGGCGGCCTGCTGGTGGATTTTGCCCGTCTGGTCGCGCAGCATGGTTGATGTGGAATCGATGATGCCGGCAGTGGTTTCGTTCAGTGCAGTGATCTGCCCTAGCACCAGCCGCTGGTTGGTCATCGCTTCGGCAACCGTCACCGCTGTGCGCAGCGCCGCGACGGTGGTGGTGCTGGCACGATCCACCCCTTTCACCAGCTCGACATTGTTCTTCTTCACCAGATCGAGCGCGAGATAGCCCTGAACGCTGACCGCCATTTGCGTGAGCAGGTCCTGCGTGCGTTGGCGGACGTAGAACAGGGCCGTTTCGCGAACCGCCTTGGCCTTGGCCGGGTCGGTTGCGTCAAGCTCTTCCGCCTTGTCCTCGAGTTTTTCGTCGAGTGCCTTGGAGATGTGGACCATCTGTTCGAGATTGCCCATCGCTTCCCACAGCTTCTGCCGCTCGACGTCGATCGCGGCATTGTCCATCAGCAGCTCGTCCTTGCCGCTGGCAAGATGGGTGAGGATGTCCTGGATGTGCGTCTGCGCGCTCTGATAGCTGCGGAAATAATTGGTGAGCTTGTTGCCGAAAGGGATGATGCCGAGGATCTTGCGAGTGCCCGACAGCTTGCCGCGCTTGCCCGGATCGAGATCCTCGACCACGCGGCGCAGCTCGGCAAGGTTGGCGCCGACGCCTTCGTCCTTGTCCATCGCGCGCACCGGGCGATCAAGAAAGCGGTTCGACTGGCCGGCTGCGGCGGCGATCTCCTTGCGCCCCATGTTCGTAAGCTGGTCGACTTTTTTCCCGAATTCCGGGGAATTGGCGTCTTGCGCGATGAGTTCGTCGACGAAGGCATCCACCTTGGTCTGGAGTTTGGTCTTGACCTCTTCGGACACCGGCACAAGCCCTGCGGCTTTTTCCGGTGCAACCTGCGGCACCGGATCGGGCGGCGTGAGCTCAAGGTCGGTCGCCGTGGCGGTGGTGGTCTTCGTTTCGCTCATGTGGACGCTCGCACTCCCGTTGCGGGCCGAAGCCCCTCACAGTTTCCTGTATTAGATATCTAAGACACAGGCTTCAAGGGTTTGCGTGCGGCTGGCGTTGCGATTTGCCGCATGCAAACGACGAGTGAAGTCAGGCGATCGCGCAGCAAAGAGTATTGACGATGGCCATACTCGTGGCGGGTTTGTCGAGCTTCGCACACAACCCCAAATGCTCGGGAAAATCGACGTCACGGCAATTGGCGCTGACAAAAACAATCGGAATGCCGCGCGCATTGAGCGATTGGGCCAGCGGCCAGACTTGCTCATCACCCAGATTGATGTCGAGCAAGGCGCCATCGATTGCACCGCTCTCTGACAGCGCGAAGCCGGTTGCGAGGTCAAGCGCGGGACCAACTGGAATCGCACCCCACTGCTCGACGATCGATTCGATTTCAAACGCGAGCAACGCATTATCCTCGACGATCAATATTCGCTTGCCGGACAGGTTACCTGTTTCCGTCATGCCCCGCCTTATATTCCACCTGATCTTATCAATTGATAAACTTGCTTCCGGTTCCCGTTTTGGAAACGACGATGGGCGTCAGGCGGCGACGGGCAGTTTGATCGGTTCGATTTCGCCGGCGAGATAAAGGCGTTTTGCCTTGGCGCGGCTCAGCTTGCCCGAACTTGTGCGGGGCAAAGTACGCGGAGGCACCAGCTCGACCACGCAGGCCATGCCTGTGACCGAGCGAACCTTGTCGGCGATCTGGTCACGCAGACGCACACGTTCCTCGGGGTCGGAAACACGGCAATGGACCAGTACTGCCGGTGCTTCTTCGCCGGTTTCGGTTTCCACCGCAAAGGCAGCGATGTCGCCGTGGTTGAAGCCGGGCAACTGTTCCACCGCCCATTCTATATCTTGTGGCCAGTGATTTTTGCCGTTGATGATGATCATGTCCTTCGCCCGACCGACGATGAACAGATAGCCCTTGGCCATGTAGCCCATGTCGCCGGTATCGAGCCAGCCATCGACAAGGCAGTCGTCGGTGGCTTCCGGGTTGCGGAAGTAGGAATGCATCACGCTCTTGCCGCAGCACCAGACCTTGCCGATCTGGTGGTCGCCCTTGACCTGCCCGGCCTCGCCGCGAATTTCGACTTCCATGCCGGGTAGCGGCTTGCCGCAATTGACGATCGCGCGATAGCGCGCAGGGCGGTCGAGCGAGCGCGGCTGGCCCGAGAGGCGTTCTTCCTCGACCAATTCGACGCGAATGCCCTCGCCCGGAGGCATGACGGTGACGGCCAAGGTCGATTCAGCGAGGCCATAGCTTGGCGTGAACGCCTTGGCCTTGAACCCGGCACCGGCAAAAGCGTTGACGAAATTTTGCATCACGTCGGGCCGGATCATGTCCGCGCCATTGCCCGCCGTGCGCCAGCGCGACAGGTCGAAACGGTCTGCGACATTGCTCTGGCTGGAGATGCGACGCGCGCAGATGTCATAGCCGAAAGTCGGCGAATAGCTGAGCGTGTTGCCTGTGTTGCGGCTGATGAGGTCTAGCCAGGCAAGCGGGCGCCTGGCGAAATGCTCTGTTCGCAGGTAATCGCAGCTCACTTGATTGGAAATTGGTGAGAGGAAACAGCCGACCAGCCCCATGTCGTGATACCAAGGCAGCCAGCTGACAACGCGATCGTTTTGGCCAAGGCCCATGGCGGTGGCGTGGCCGAAAAGATTGTGCAGCAGCGCCTCGTGCGTCACGGCAACGCCGGTTGGAAACCGGGTCGAACCGCTGGAATACTGCAAGTAGCAGATGTCATCCGGCGAGGCTTGCGGCAGGTCGCAAGGCGTGGCGGGAATTTCGGAGAAATCCTCCCAGCTCATGCCCTCGCATTCCTGACGTTGTGCGGCAGCGTCGGCGATTTCGGCGATTTCGGCGGGATAGAGCAGGATTTTCGGGTCGCAGCTCTGGAGCTGGACGGCGAGCTGCTCGATATAATTCTCCTTGCCACCGAAAGTCGTCGGCAACGGCAGTGGCACCGGCCATGCTCCGGCGTAGACGCAACCACAGAACAGCGCCGCGAACTCCGGTCCCGTCTCGGCGACGAGAGCAACCCGGTCATCCTTGGCAATGCCATGGGCAACGAGGCGTCGGGCCATGGCCAGCGCATCCTCGCGCATCTCGGCGAAGGGATAAGCCCTTTCGAGTTGTCCACGCATGTCGTGAAAATTGAGCCCCTTGGCGCTCAAGGCGGCATAGTCGATTGCCTCGCAGAACGTGGAGAAGTCGGACCTGCGGCGTGGCAGATCACAGTCGTTCGGCGTCGGCGTCAATACGGCGTCGGTCATAGGCTAAAGCGATACCCGTTTTTCTTCAGTACCTTGGCGGTGGCCCCCAAATGTCCCATGTGTGCCGTTCCTTCGGCTCAGGTCATCAAACTTTCCCATTTGATAAGGTTTGTGGCACGAATATGGCAAATGAGCCAGCCCGTTTACTCCAGACGTCGTGCAAAACGCAAACCCCGGCCACTCGATCCGGTGCGGCTGGAAGAACTTGCTCTGTCTTATGTGGCGCGTTTTGCGACCTCGTCGGGCAAACTCCATTCCTACCTAGAGCGAAAGCTGCGCGAACGTGGCTATGTGGATGAGCAGGAGGGTGGGGAGCCGCCTGACATCGCCGCGATCGTCACGCGTTTCGTCGACAAGGGTTATGTCGATGATGAGGGATACGCGCGCTCTAGGGCGCGCGGATTGTTGCAGCGCGGCTATGGCGCGCGCCGCATCGGTCAATCGCTTTCACAAGCAGGAATTGCCCCCGAATTGCGCGCCGAGGTTGACCCCGCAGAGGCCGAAAGGCGTGAGGCGGCGGCGGCCTATGCCCGCCGACGCCGTTTCGGGCCATACGGTGTGGAGCCCGACCAGGATGCGGAAGAGGATTTGCTTGAACGCCGTAAACGACGAGAAAAACAGATGGCCGCTATGCTTCGCGCCGGTCACGAGCTCTCGATTGCAGTTGCCGTGATCGACGCCGCATCGCTCGTCGAGCTAGAGCAATGGATTGCCGAGGCGCGAGAGTAATCCTGCTCGTGAAAATTCCCTGTCGCCTGCAGGCAACCGCATCTTGTGAATTCGTCAATTTGTGAACATTGCCCTATTGCTGAGCTCGGTGCTTGGCGATTGCTCAGTAATCGGCTAGGCGCGCGCCAATGGGACTTATCGCATGAGCATTCTCGGAAAGATCTTCACCTGGTGGGATGGCGCGACCATCGGCACCTCGCTGTTTACCGCCCGCCATGGCGAGCAGGTTGGCACCGATGCCGAGGGCAACAAATATTACCGCTCCAAGTCCAGGAACGGTGACGAACGCGAGCGGCGCTGGGTGATCTATCATGGATCCAACGATGCCAGTCGCGTTCCGGCCGAATGGCACGGCTGGCTGCATGGCGCAGGTGAAGGCGTGCCGGAGAGCAACCTCCCACCCGCACGGATCTGGGAAGCCGATTATTCGCCCAACGCCACCGGAACGCAGGCTGCATACCGCCCTTCCGGCGCGCTCGAGCGTGGGGGCCGGCGCGCAAGTGCGACCGGCGATTACGAAGCCTGGTCGCCGGACGCCTGACGCCTATGCGCCGGGCCGCTGTTCTAGCCTTGCCGGTATTGCTGGCAGCCTGTTCCAAGGCGCCGCCACCGCCGCGCCCGGAAGAGACTTCGATTCCCAAGGAGATCGAGCAGCAGGCCCCGCTGCCTGTGCAACCAAAGGGCGAGAATGGCGGCACGCCGCTCAAGGATCGCGTGGCCACGCTCGGCCTGCTCAACAAGCGCAACAATATCGAGCAGGACCTCAAGATGAAACCGGGCGAGACGCGCCGGATCGGCGATGTCATCGTGCGGTTGGAAAGCTGCGAGAACACCGCGCCTTGGGAAATGCCCGAGGAAACCGGCGCTTTCGTGCAGGTCTTTGTGCGCCAGAATCATAATTCCGAAAATTTCACCAAGATCTTTTCCGGCTGGCTCTTCAAGCAATCGCCCAGTCTCAATGTCGTCCAGAATCCGATTTACGATGTCTGGGTCAAGGATTGCTCGATGCGTTTTCCGGGCGAAGCGGCACCCAAGCCTTCTTCTTCGCCTTCACCGACACCCACCAGCTCTTCCAGCGCCTGAGGCAAGCTGCATCGCGGCGCACCGTGTGCCGATTGCACTCGCTTGAGGTAGTCTTCCTGAGCGATTGCCACCGCACCCAGTGAGGCAAGGTGGTCGGTGATGAACTGGCAATCGAGCAACTGGTAACCTGCCTGCCTTAGTCCGGCCACCAGCCATGCGAGCGCGATCTTGCTGGCATCGGTCGCGCGGCTGAACATGCTTTCGCCACAGAACACCCGATCGAAGGCCACGCCATAGAGGCCGCCGACGAGTTGTTGCTCGCCAGCTTCGTTCTGGCCCCAGCATTCGATTGAATGCGCATGGCCATTGGCGAACAGATCGCGATAGCTTGCTTCGATTCGTTCGCTGATCCAGCTTTCGGCCAGTTCTTCGCGCGGGGCGGCGCAGGCTGCGATGGTTCCGGAAAAATCGGCATCGCAGGTGACGCGGAAAAGGTCGCGTCGGAGGGTCTTGGCGAGGCTGCGCGATAAGTGGAAACCATCGAGTGGAATAATCGCGCGTTCGCGCGGCTCGACCCAGAAAACCTCGGGATCGTCACGAAAATCGGCCATCGGGAAGATGCCCGCGCGATAGGCCCGCAGCAGCAGCTCGGGCGGTATGCGGTCGATTGGGCGAGTGGGCGAATGCATCTGTTCGGTGGTCCGATGAAGAGGGGCGCACGCGGCACACGCTGCTATCGTGTTTGACGCCACCTTGCCAAGCCCGTCCTGTGCAGCTAGTGGCGCGGCCTGCTGCAGGGGTGTAGCTCAGCTGGTAGAGCATCGGTCTCCAAAACCGAGGGCCACGGGTTCGAATCCTGTCACCCCTGCCATTTTCGCGCTAAAGCGCTGATCCTTATGGCCAATCCTCGTTCGCGGCTGGGCAAACACGCCCCAGCTGTAACCTCTAGGTGCGAGTCGGCCGATGACTGCCATCACCAACCTGTTCCGCCGCGGCGCAGTCTATTACTACCGTCGAAATATCCATTGGCCGGATGGCATCAGCCAGCGTATATGTCTCAGTCTGAAAACGCGGCGCCTGTCGGTGGCGCGCCAGCGCGGGGCGAGGCTTGCCGATCGCTGCGAGACCTTTCGAAGGGTTTTCGCCATGGATCATGACAATTGCAGTCTTAGCATGGCTCAGCGGCGCAAAATCTTTGAACGGCAGTTGGTTGTGGAGCGCGACGCGCTCGAGCTGCTCCATTGTGCCGTTCAGCGGCTGTCAAACAATGATGTCCTCCCGCAGCGATATAGCGAGCTGATGCCAGACCACCTCGCCGCGATAAGTCAGATCAGCGAGGATATCGTCCGGTCCGGCTGTCCCGATCCGACAGAGTATGAAAGTGTCGAGGATTACCTCCACACGCTTTCACCCGCGCTGGATGAACTCGAGCGCATCTATGTCTTAGGTGGGATAGGGTCGCTGGAGCGACTACATGAATCTGCCCGACAGGGGGGCGAAGATGCCTTGTCCGCCATCGGTGCAACGCCATCAGAAGAAAACGAGGATCTGGCAATCAGGGCGCTGTTTCGTGCAAAGCTGCAGGCCGCGCGTGAATTCCGCAAGGATTACGTAAATCCTGCGGGATTTCCGCCGACAGACCCAGGCGACGAGGAGTACTTCCCGGCTGAGCGAATGTGTGCGGCAGACCCGGAGTGGCCGCCCTCACACCTCCTCGATCTTAATCAAGAAGCGAAGGCATCCTCTCTCGAACCCCACCTGAAGATGGTGCACAGCAAAAGCCCCACGGCGGAAACGTCGAAGCAATGGGCAGAATTAACCATCGAGGAGGCTGGAGAACGATTTCTCGCGGCAATTCTTCGAGGACACGAGGGGCGTTCGGAACGGCGAAGGAAGCGCGACAGGTGGAATGCGGACACGGTGAAGCAGTTTCGCGGGACGACGAAACTCGCGACAAAGGCTTTCCCTCTTCCGATAGTGCAATTGCGCCACGAGGATGTAGAACGCTTCGATTGGTATCTCGATCGATTGCCGGCCAGCCATCACAAGTCGCCTCGTCATGACGCCATGACGCTCGATGAAATCTGTGCTGAGGCTGACGATCAAGTGCGCCGGGGCGAGCTTAACGCCAGCAAAGTCGGGTTAGGAGTCAGCACCTGCAACCGGCATTTCTTCTTCTTCAAAGTACTTTGGGAATACGTTTCCGGCATTTTCGCGGGAATGGCGGCGATTGAATGGAGCCAGTTCCACGTTTCCGACCGACGGGATAGGCGATCGCAACGAGAAGCTTACTCTATTGACCAGGGGCACCGGCTCTTTTCTCTGCCGATCTGGACTGGATGCGCCTCCGTTAGTCGGCGATTTGTACCCGGTGCGCTCGTTTTTCACGATGCGGGTTACTGGGTCCCAATTCTAATCTGGTATACAGGAGCGCGTGAAACCGAGATCTGCGCTCGCTTGGTGTCCGAAATTCACATCCATTCTGATGTTCCATACATCGAAATCAAGGACAACGAGCTGGGAAGAGTGAAGAACGTAACTTCCCACCGCATTATCCCGATACCGCGCGAAGCGGTTCGTCTTGGATTTCTGGAATATGTGGAAGAGCTCAAGAGGCGCGGAGAGACGCGCCTCTTTCCCGATCTCAACGCGAAAAAGACCAGACCTGCGGACTACTTTCTCAAAAAGTTTGGACGGCGAATACGCCAGTGTCTTCCCGATCTAGCAGAGGGACAACTTATCCACTCGATGCGTCACACCGTGGAAACCCAGTTGTGCGAAGCGGGGATTGACCGACGGGTGCGCAACGATCTTCTCGGGCACATCAATGAGTCAGAAGGAGAGGGCCGGTACGCGAAGGTAAGCAGCCTGGTGGCCTTGTCGAAAGCGATGGCAACAATCCCGGTTGTAACTGCAAGCCTCGAACGGCGTGTATTGAATTTACAGTCGTTGATCCTGCGTTCGCGCAGCCCGAAATCTACTCAACCTCACGTCACTCGTCCGAGATTGGTGTGGAATTCTGAGAAGCCAACATGAGAGTAAAACTCTAGGTGTTTGGTCCCAGCATGTGATGGTGTAAATTTGTCATCGTCACAGCGGAGGGGCTTACCAGCGCGGAGTGATCCTGGACTTCTCCCGCCCTGGCAAGCCCACAGACAATGCGTTCATCGAGGCGTTCAACAGCAAGCTGCGCAGCGAGTGTCTGAACGCCCACTGGTTCCTGAACCTGCAAGACGCTTGCGAAAAGCTGGAGGCCTGGCGTAGACACTACAACGAAGAGCGACCGCACAGCGCGATCGGGAATATCCCCCGATCATGCTGGCAAACTCAGCCGGTGCAACCAGCCCACCGGATCTGGGAAAGGCGGAAAACTCCAGACCCGAATGGTCCAAGGTTGGGTAGCAGTGCAATCCCATACGCTTGATGATTTTGGACATCGACCAATTCAAATTGGTCAATGACCACTTTGGCCACGATACCGGTGACGAAGTCATGATGATCGTCGCTACACTGTTATCTAACTACGCCACACCTTCGATCCATGTCGCGAGGCTCGGAGGAGAGGAGTTCGCACTGGTTGGGAACGTTCTGGACCTGACTCCAAACCTAGCCTCGACGATACTGGAAGATATACAATCGGCTGAAATGCCTCATGGCGAGGAGCTGACCGCCAGCATCGGCATGGCGTTTGGCACATTGGAACGTGTTGGCGATTGGTCAGAGTTATACGGACAAGCTGATCGAGCGCTCTATGCAGCAAAAGCTGACGGCCGTAACCGGGCGTTCGATTTCTCGACCGAGAGGGACGCATTGGCTATCGGCTAACCTTACAAGCTCGCCTTATCGTCACTCATTTCCTCACACCCAAACATCATCGACTTGCATCTCAGTTGCCAAGGTATGTGCCGATCACCTGCATCGGGCTATCGACCGTTTCGAAGACCATCGACGCTGCCAGAAAAGCGAGGGTTGCGCCTACTAACGTCAGACTAACGCGCTCGAACGCCTTGCCGAGCCAGCGCCAGTCGCTTGGCGACGTGAGCACCAGAGCCCGCGTTTTCTCTGATCGACGCACGCTATTGCGCCGTTCGCCACTGTTCGCTGGCGTTACACCTTTCGCTAGGCCTTCGACATCGATCGCGTCGGATAGCGATACTCCGAAGTGCGATCCACGAGACCAGACGACGGCGCCGACAAGGATATGGGTGCCTCGGCGAATTTCGATATACCGCCCCCTGCTAGGTGGGTTTGGCATCTCAGCCATCAAGCCCTTGAGCGATACATTCTTGATGTGAACATCCGCCCAGTTGGAACTTCCGCGCATACGCGCAGGAATCGAGACATTCTTGCGCGGTGCACGCGCCTTTTGACCATTGTAAGGAATGCGACCCTCCTACAATTTTCGCATTTCTAATGGTCTGTGAAACCCTCTTATCCGATTGGATATTAAAAAAGAATTTCCCGATTAGTCAGAAATATACCGCGCATATAAAGCATGTTTATGGATGCTGGAATGCAGTCACGTCCTTCAGACCACCTTCGATCATGAGGAAGACAGCTTCGCCTGCGCCAAACCCAGTACGATATCTTGAACAGACAAATCCCAGTTGCCGAAATCGGCGAGCAGCTGAATATATGGCGGCTTTTGACAAGCCAAACCGAGGTTAAGAATGTCGCCTTTGTTGGCGTCTGTAGAGCTACCCGCCCAACAGATGATTTGACCGACTCAGCAGAGGGGGGCAATTGCTGCTTTCGATGTGGGGGTTGGTGATGCAAAACAAGTTGCTTTTGCTGGCTGAAAGAGCGGAGGCTGTGGCCAAGCTGGCGGCTGATCTAGCTGAGCATGCAATTGACGACCACGCCGAATTGCATCGCGCAATGGTCGATTACAGAGCCGCCGCAGTCGCATACATAGCGCATCCGTCGGTAAGCGATTACGTGAGAGCCGATGCTCTCAGATACTCCGGAGAAACCAGCGACGCCATCGACCGCATTGCCGATCTAATCGATCAATTGAACCGAGACTAATCAGCTGGCGGTGGTCCAACGGCCAAAGAGAGCTTAGCTTACTGGCGGAGGTGCAATTCGCCCACCTGCGCGACCCGGACGAATTGCACCTTCACCGCTGTCGATTGGTCTTGAGCATGCTTCTGCAATGGTTCCAGGTCTCGCACTGTCCACGCGTTGCAGGGGCAATCTTGCCCAGGGGCAGGCACCGATCACCTGGCTTTAGAAATCGAGATCGACCGACAGCATCGATACCCAATTCACAAATGGCGGCGCGGCAGCGCACTGCGCCGTAAATTCATTTGACCGGCTTTGCCCCCGGCGTTCCACACTTGGCAAAATGACCTTTTGCGTCACGGCATTTTGCGGCTTTAGGTGCTTTGGCGGTCGTACACTTCACGAACTTGCCATGCGCATCGCGACACGGCGCGGCGCTGGCTATTGTGGGGGAAGCGATTAGGGCAATAGCGGCTATGAGAGCAGAAGATACACGCATTGCGGTTTACTCCAGTGCGGGCCGACTCATTCGGCCAGCAGGCATAAGGTCTACCTATTTGCCCTTGGATGCAACGATAAGTCCGGCGAAGTCATAAGCCAGCGCCTGTGCTGGCAGCTGCTGACAGCATTTGACGTTTAAGCGGCAAGGTGCTGCGGATCGGAGCGTAACCTTAGAACACTCTAAGGGGGGTTGAGATCCGACACACTTGGGCGTGGGCGGGGAAGCCTCCGCAGCAAATTGCTTTTAGAACAGAGCGCCAACTAGGCAAGTTGGATTTGGTTTTGCGAAAGCGCCAAGGCCGCTTTCCGAGATTTTCGAACAGAACTTGCCTTTCCGATAACGACAACGAAGCGGATATTGGCGCATGTGCAGGATGACTTGTATATTGCGTTGCTATGAGCATCAGCTGCGACCATGGCGGGTCAGACCGGCACAACCATTCCTGTCAACATGGCGGTGACGATGGCGGGCATGGCGAGCCTGCGCACGGTGGCCGGTACGATCTGGTCCCAGCGAAATATCGGGGGCCGGTCTACACCTGTCCGATGCATCCTGAAGTGCGCCAGACGCACCACGGTTCATGCCCGATCTGCGGCATGGCGCTCGAACACGAAAGCACGGCGCATGCCGAAGTAGGCCCGAACCCAGAACTCGCCGACTTTACGCGGCGGTTCTGGATTGGCGCCGTCCTGACCGTGCCGGTGCTGCTCCTCTCCATGGGTCCGATGATCGGCCTTGGCGTGATCCGCGAGGCGATCGGGCAAGGGCGCGCGCAATGGGCGGAACTGGTACTGGCAACACCGGTGGTCCTGTGGTGCGGCGGGCCCTTCCTCGAGCGGGGCTGGAAGTCCTTTGCCTCGTGGAACCTCAACATGTTCTCCCTCATCGCAATGGGCGTCATGGCCGCATGGCTGTTCAGCGTTGCAGCGGTTTTCGCGCCCGGCCTGTTTCCAGCCGGCTTCCGGGACATGCACGGACACGTCCCTGTCTATTTCGAAGCCGCCGCAGTGATCGTCGTGCTCGTGCTGCTGGGACAGGTGATGGAATTGCGGGCGCGCGAAGGGACTGGCAAGGCAATCCGGGCACTGCTCGACCTGGCGGCCAAGACCGCGCGCGTCATCCGCGCAGATGGCAGCGAGGAGGAAGTCCCGCTCGAAGAAATCGAGGTCGGCGACCGGCTGCGCGTACGGCCTGGGGAGAAGGTTCCGGTCGACGGGATCGTGATCGAAGGCCGCTCATCGGTGGATGAAAGCATGATTACCGGGGAACCCGTCCCGGCCGAGAAGACCAAGGACGATCCGGTCACCGGTGCGACAATCAACGGCACCGGCAGCCTCGTGATCGAAGCGCTCAGGGTCGGCGCGGACACGATGCTTAGCCAGATCGTAGAAATGGTCGCAAAAGCGCAGCGATCTCGCGCTCCGATCCAGAAATATGCCGACAAGGTGGCCGGATGGTTCGTACCTGCGGTGATCGCGATTGCGGGCGCCGCCTTTGTCGCCTGGGCAATTCTCGGACCGGACCCCGCGCTGTCCTATGCCCTGATTGCGGCCGTGTCCGTCCTGATCATCGCGTGCCCATGCGCCCTCGGCCTCGCGACGCCCATGTCGATCATGACAGCAACCGGTCGCGGCGCGCAGTCGGGTGTACTCATCAAGAATGCCGAGGCGCTGGAACGCTTCGAGACGATCGACACGCTGATCGTCGACAAGACGGGCACCCTGACAGAGGGTAAGCCGCGCCTTGTCGCGGTCATCCCCGAAGAAGGCAGCACGGAGAAGGATCTGCTGCGGATTGCAGCGACGCTGGAGCGCGGCTCCGAACACCCGCTTGCCGAAGCGATCGTGAGCGGCGCGCAGGATCGCGGCTTGCAGCTTTCGGGCATGGAAGAATTCGAGGTGGTAACCGGCAAGGGCGTGAAGGGGCGGGTCGACGGGCGACGAGTGGCGCTCGGCAATGCGGCGCTAATGCGGGACCTGGGGCTCGATCCGGCAGGGCTGGCAGATGTGGCCGACGCGCGGCGGGACGAGGGCGAGACGGTCATGTTCGTTGCCATCGAAGGCGCGCTTGCAGGGGTGGTCAGCGTCGCGGATCCGGTGAAGGAGACGACCCCCGGCGCCCTTGCCGCCCTGCACGAGCTCGGCTTCCGCATCATCATGGCAACAGGCGACAACGAACGCACGGCCCGCGCGATTGCAAGGCGCCTCGGCATCGATGAAGTGCGCGCCGATGTGCTGCCCGAAGACAAGGCGCGCATCATTCGCCAATTGCAAGATCAGGGAAGCAAGGTCGCAATGGCGGGCGACGGCGTGAACGATGCGCCTGCGCTCGCCCAGGCCGATGTCGGCATCGCGATGGGAACAGGGGCGGATGTCGCGATCGAAAGCGCGGGGATCACGCTTGTCATGGGCAATCTCGATGGGATCGTGCGCGCGCGAAAGCTTACGCTCGCGACGATGCGCAATATCCGCCAGAACCTGTTCTTTGCCTTGTGTTACAACGCGCTCGGCGTGCCGGTCGCCGCCGGGATACTCTATCCCGTGCTCGGAATCCTGATCAGCCCGATGTTCGCCGCCTTTGCCATGAGCGCGTCTTCAATTTCGGTGGTGACGAATTCTCTTCGGCTAAGGAGTGCAAAAATCTGATTTAGCGGCGTGTCCGCTTTCCCCCACAAAGCCGACAATCTCGACACCTAGCTTGATCTTCGAAACCGGCCGTTCATTCACGCCTGCAATTGTGGCACCTTGTGGGCCGGGAGCGGACTGTCTTCTATCGGCGAGCCCAACGCGGAGTGCTGCCGTTTCGCTTCCAGCGGCTTGGACGGGTCCGAGTTGCCGCGAAAACTTTCCAGAACGCGCCTGCTGCCCACGTCCTGCGAACATAATACCGCCCAGGATCAATATCAGTCCGACCGCATGGAAGGTATGAAGCGGCTCGCCCAAAAAGAGAATGGCGAGACTGGCACCAAGCACAGGCAAGATATTCATGAAGATGCCCGTTCTAGCGGAACCATCAGTTCAACGCCTCGGATGAAGAACAGATAAGCAAGGGTCGAGGGGAAAATGCTCACGTAAGCTATCGCCAGGAAAGCCCTTCCCTGAGGGTATATCAACCTGCCCGACTGGACCTCGACTGCATAGAACGGAGCGATGACCACGATACCGATGACGAGCGTCACGGCGAACAGGCTCAGCGGATGAATCGCAGGCTTGAGGCGAAGCATGACGGCGTAGATCGCCCACAGACACACCGCAAAAGCGATAACCAGATCGCCCCCGTTGAAGCGGAAGTCGATAAGCGCGCCTATGTTGCCGCGGACGATAATTGCCAGAACACCGAGCAATGCAATCACTGCTCCACCTATCTGACGCCACGAGATCCTGTCGCCCATTACGAGAGCACCCATCACCAAAATGAGCGCGGGTTGTCCCGATTGGAGCAACATCGCGTTGAGTGCGGTGGTCTCCTGGAGACCAGTGTAGAGCAGCGTGTTAAACGCGCCGATACCAAGGCATCCCAACAGTATCAGGATCTTCCAGTTCCTGCGTATGACTTGTCAATCGCGTGTTAGATGCTGCCAGGCGAAAGAAAGGATGATTAGAAGGGCGAAGCTCCATCGCCAGAACGCCAGCGCCACTGGCGGCACGATCTCCCGTGCAGCTCGCGCTACGATCGCATTGCCGGCCCAGTACAACGCGATGAACGTTAGCAAAACATACGCGCGCGACCATGCGTCACCGAGCGCTCGCGCAAACACCATTCGTTCTCCTGCAGATGTAAAATAAATGAGATAATTGGGCCGTTCTCAGTCATCCAGCAGTCGCTGGAAGCCCCTTGCTACGCAACCCGAGGCATCGTCCGACACGTTCACGGAGACGCCGCACTCCCGTGCTATCGCATCAGCCAGGAAATTCGCGCAAATTCCACCTCCGGTGGCGACGATCGGCCCGTCGAGCAGATCCGCAGCGAGGTCCGGCGACAATTCACTGAGCACACTCCGTGTTGCCTCCGCGAACCTGCCAAAGTGCTTCTCGAAGATGGAATCAAACGTCGATGCAGGCAGGGTAAGCGTCCCAGGAAGCCCGGTTCTCAGATCGCGACCTTTTACGGCCACGACTTGCCCGCTGTGAGAGGCACTTGTCCGCGCCGACAGCTCTCGCTTGAGGTTCTCCGCAGACCTGCTGCCGATCAGGAAATGACGCGTTTTCTGCAGATAATCCAGCAAAGCTTCGTCGAGATCCTGCCCGCCTAATCGGATCGAACGCGTTTTGCATTGTCCGTCCATCGAAAAAACCGCGATTTCGGTCGTGCCAGCACCGCACTCAACAACCATGGACGCCCGAGCCTCCCCGACTGGCAGTCCAGCTCCAAGCGCTGCGGCGAAAGGCTCGCGGACCAACTCGATCCGGCCAAGCCCGGCATCGGTGGCGGCAGTCAAAAGGGCATTCGCTTCCGCTTTGGTCGCATCGGCAGGAAGACCAATCATGGCACGGGGGCGGGAACGGCGTGCCCGCCGTGACAGCGATGCAAGTCCGTGCGCCAATAGCGCTGTGGTCGCCTCGATGTCCTGTAGGACACCTCTTGCAAGGGGGCGTCGAACACTGAACGTTTTGGGAACTCGGTCAACCATCGCCAGGACTGCTTTGCCCGCAGCCATGAGCCGCGAACGGCCGTCCACATCCTGAAAATAGCAAAGTGAGGGCTCGTCAAAGACGCATCCCTCACCAGGGATGACGATGCGCATGTTGGCGGTTCCCAGATCGATTGCGAAATCCGGTTTTTGCCGTCGCGCGAACACCTGAAAGCTGGTCATTCCGCCGTGATAGTCCCTTGGGACGGCGATGTCGCTAGCATTATCAGCGGCAGCGCGAAATCAGGTCGTAGATTTGACGCAGCCGAAATTAAGGAGCACATGTTGCGAATGGTATTCTCGCGCTGCCAGAAGTGTCACTTCGCTCATGCAGGCCAGCTGCCCGCACGGGCGCGTGCCTCGTCTCGACCGCAATAGGCGAGGTCGGGACGAGGCTCCCGTACTTCGATCAGCCCTTACCGTGCCATCTTCGCGCGGGTACATTGCGAGAATCAAACCATGTCCAATCCGTTGAACGGCGAGAAGCCGGAGATTCACCTTGTCGATAGCGAAGCCGACACTTTGTCGAACTTGGCGATGGCCGCTGAGGCGCGGTCTCCTGAAGTCACTGCTAAACTTCTAGAAGAAATCGATCGCGCGATAGTTCACAGCCGCGCCGAACTCCCCACGCACGTCGTGAGCATGGGCTCGCGGGTCCAGTTTGTTGATGAAGGCTCCGGTGCACGTCGGACGGTAGATCTCGTCTGGCCGGGTGAGGCCAATATCGAGGAAGGTCGATTGTCGGTGATGACTCTGGTGGGAGCGGGGCTAATCGGAATGCAGGAAGGGGAAGCTATCGAATGGCCGGATCGCACCGGCCACTTCCGACGGTTGCGGATTGCGAAAGTGAGTCAGCCTATCCAAGTCCGCGGGCGCCATAACTAATGTTATCTTTAGCTTGCATTCCGGCCCTCGGTCCGTTTCAGCTGTCGACGCGAACCGTCGCCAAAAGAAAGCGGGTGGCATAATGAGCACCTTCGATCCGACAGCGGGCCTCCTCGCGATATATATAAGGGAGGCTCGCGCCCTCGTCAGGAGCCTCGACCGCCCCGAACGCGACGTTTTACGGCAGATCGTCGCAGGAAACTCGATGTTGCGGATTTCAGTTCACGTCGGACGTCCTCTGGAGGATATCGTTAAAATCAAAGCTGGAATCATGAGGAAACTGGAAGCGAATACTACGGCAGACTTGGTTCGAATGGGAATTTACGCAGATGTCTGAACGGCCACTGCGCAGCTGGGTACTGAGTTCGCAATAAGCGTGGCGGAGCGGTCGGCGTGGGTCTAGTCGCTGCGCGACCCCGAGGCCCGGCGGAGTCCCTATGTGCGGCAGCTTGGTTCTCCAAGACGAGGGTACCGCTCGGGCACGAAATCCATTGTCGGATCGGGGCAGCTTACTTCGGCCGCGCATCGTCCGAGGGCAGCTAGGGCAATTACACGCGAATTCGAAGTCCCCCTCTACACCGAGCGAACATTCTTGGAGCCGACCAGATGGTAGCAACGTCGAACGCGCTTACTCGGCTGCTGCAGCCCCTTTCCGAACTGCTGCCTACGATCGAGACAGCCTACAAGGATGTGCATGCTCATCCGTTCCGGACACCCCACGGCTGAGGCGGCAACAGACCGACGCGACGGCCGGCAAATACCTCGCAAGCAGCGCTCCGACATCGACAAACGGGCCTTTCGAAGGCCCCGATCAGCAGGGCTCACACGCGGACGAGGCGCTCTCCGGTGTCGGAGCGGATAAACTCGGCCGTCCCCAGAGGCTGAACCGCTTGACCACTGTGCAGTGCCAAACGCTCGGCTCCGATCCGAACCCGTCGCCCGGCGTTCGTCCGCTCGATCCTGGTGTGGAGATACCGCAGGATCTCGACATGTCGCCCGTCTTCGCCGACAGTATCTATGCGCTCGATGATCTGCTCCATGCGATCACGCATCCTGCTCGGCGCAGTCGGACAGCAGGTGACGCAATTCCTTTCGGCGGCCCAGAATGTCGGCGAGCGTATAACCGTCGAACACCGCCATGAAAGCGGCCAGCGCTTCGTTCACGACCGCAGTCAAACCGCAAGCCGGGGCGATAACGCAGTTGGCGCAGTCGACCAGTTCGAACCCCTCCTCGGTCAAGCGCAGCACGTCGCCCAAATTGATCTCCTGCGTCGAGCGCGCCAGGCGAATACCACCTGAACGCCCACGGACGCTGTCGACCAGACCGGCTATGACGAGACCGTGCACGACTTTCGTCAAATGGTTACGCGAAATGCGGTAGGATTCGGCGATTTCGGCGATCGAGACAAGGCGTTCGGGCTGAGCTCCCAAATGCAACAACACACGCATGGCATAGTCGGAGTGCAAGGTCAGTCGCATGAGGATAGCCTCCCCCTATTCATAAAGATGCATTTTTCTTGCATGTTTTATTTTCCCGTTATAGATGCATCTTATATACATCATTTGCGAGTCGTTGCCATGCCTGATGCCACAGCCATTGAAGAGCGCGAGATCGAAATCATCATTCCGGTCTTCTATGGCCGTGTGCGGCGGGATCCGCTGATAGGACCGGTGTTCAACGATGCAATCGACGACTGGGACCATCACTTGGGCAAGCTGGTCGCATTCTGGTCCTCGATCATGCGGACCAGCGGACGTTACAAGGGCAACCCGACGGCCGCGCACCTCAAGCACAAGCTGCGCCTCGAGCCGCGGATGTTCGATCGCTGGCTCGCACTGTGGCGCGAGGTTACCAGTGAGCTTGTCCCGGGCCCACGCGCCGAGGCGCTGCAGGAAAAGGCCGATCGCATTGCGCAAAGCCTCCAGCTGGCGCTGTGGTTCCGAGTGCCGGACGCCTCGCCTGCATAATTCGCCCCATCCCTTTCCAGTCGCTGACAAGAAAGCCATCGCCATGACCAATGACCTGCTTCGCCTCGATCGGGAAGCCCGCGCCGCCGAACGCAAGGCCCATGCGCCGACGCACCACCGTCCCCGTGGGTTTTCCGACCGGTTCGCCTATGGATTTACCAAAGCGCTGCGACTGAGCGCCGACACCTTCTTCGCCAAGCGCTACGGTCACCGGGCGATCGTCCTTGAAACCGTGGCCGCCGTTCCCGGTATGGTCGGGGCCACGATCAACCACCTGAAATGCCTGCGCCGGATGTGCGACGACGAGGGCTGGATCCGGACCTTGATGGAAGAGGCGGAGAATGAACGGATGCACCTGATGACGTTCATCGAGGTTGCGCGACCCACGCTGTTCGAACGGTTGATTGTTCTTGCCGTCCAATGGGTGTTCTATGTCGGTTTCTTCGTGCTCTATCTCGTCTCGGCCAAGACCGCGCATCGGGTGGTCGGCTATTTCGAGGAAGAGGCTGTACTAAGTTATACACTCTATCTTCAGGAGATCGACGAAGGGCGTTCGCCCAATTTGCCCGCGCCCGAGATCGCGAAACATTACTGGCGCTTGCCCGACGAGGCCACGCTGCGCGACGTGGTCGATGTCGTGCGTCAGGATGAGGCCCATCACCGGGACGTCAACCATGGTTTTGCCGACACGCTCGGCGGCGTTTCCGCCGGCCCCAGGACGCCGGTGCCCTATCCGCCGCACGCAACGACGCTGCCTTCGCGCTGAGATGAGCGAACCCTATCGTTCGACCCCCGTCTTCGATGCGAGCTCGCTGCCCGCGGCGCTGCAACGCAAGCACCGAACGAAACCCGGCGTGTGGGGCGTCATTCGGATCCTGGAGGGCACGGTCGATCTGACCTTTGCGGACGGGACACCCGATAAGCGGCTGACGCCGGATAACCCTGGCCTCATCCTGCCCGACCAGGCGCATTGGGTCACGCCGCAGGGCGATTTTCGCATGCGCATCGACTTTTACGACGCGCCGCCGGTCCTTCCGAACGGTGATTGATGACGCACCGCCAAACTGATCTGCAACGCCCTGAGCGGCACACTCCTTTACCCGGAAAGGACTTGTCGATGTTTGAATCACTTGTTGCACCCACGACCCCGAGCCAGGCGCTACTTCCCAATACGCCCGCTCAGGAGCGAGCGAAGAACGTCCTGATCGAAGCGAATGATAACGCGGCGATCCCGATCCCACAGACAGCCGAAAGCAGGCTGTTCGAGATACCTGCGGGCGCGTGGATGACGATGGTCGGATGCTACGCGGTGTTCCTGATCGCGTTGTTCGGCGCGATCGGCGGAGGACGCGCCACTTTTGTGATTGTCGTCTCGGGGCTTTATGTTGCCATGTTCTTCGGCACGGTACGGGTCCTGCTGCGTCAGGGGCCTGCGCAGCCGCCGAGTCCACTAAGCCGAACGAGCCGCGCTTTGCCAACTCTTTATGGCCCGCTCTCGAGGGGAGAAGTGTATGGGCAGATGCTGGTGGTCCCCGCAGCGATCGCTTTATTCGGGATTGCCGTGCTGATCCTTCACACCTGCCTGACGTGATCAACACCCGGCTCCAACTCTGTCAAACCCAACAGGAACAGCGCGACTGGATGATTTACTTCAGTGCAGCGATGCGCTCGGTGCAAATGGAATGAACCACATCACCTGGTTCTTCGACCTCGCGTCCCAGCCAATCAAGCCCGCTCTTAGAGATCCGATTGTGTTTGGAGCAACGCGCCTTGACATAGGTTTCCTTGACCTTCTCGAACCTTGCTCAATCGCGCCTTGTCTCGAACGGCCAAACAATAGTCAGGCGCGGATCGATCCTTATATGCGGCCCGTCGAGCCACGTGCCTTTGGCATAGCGGCCATTGAGAATGACCTTGAGAACCCCTCCATCCTCCTTCAACTCGCGCCTGGCGAACGCGAAAGCGACATCAAATTCTTTGAAGGTCAGTTGCACCACGCGTTCGATCTCATGTGCGTCCGAGCGGTCCGCCCGCAAACGGAACCCCGCCATTCGTTCCGTCCACTGGTCCACCATTCGCTGCCCAAGCGTCGGACAAGCCTCGAACGAATCCGCCTATGAACGGCCACCAAGCCATGTTGCACGAATTGCAACCTGACAAGAATAGTGAGGCCAGAGTCGTGTATTAGAAAATATTGCACCAGATTTTCAGGAAATCAGCCCTCGATTGGACATCGAGCCTTCGAATTCCAAACATTGGTTTCGTTTATGTATCAAAAGTTTCCGTTCGACCTTGACCGATCCGTCTGATACAGAAGGCAGATTGGAGATTTTCGATGGAAGGCCCTTATCCCACGCTAGTAAAGATCATCGATGGCGAACCTGTTTCAGATAGCGATTCCGATCGGCTGCTGAAGCGGGTTCAGCGCGAAATCGGTGGCCTTCGGTTTGTCTCGTTGAGCCATGACCGGCTAATCGCGATGACCACAGGAACGGGCCAACCGAGCAGCGATCAGCGGGATACGTCGAAAGCAGGCGTCTGAACTGGGCTTAGTTGTGGTGACCTGATCATGACATCGCCTCGCGGCCGTCGCCGTCTACAACGAAACGGGCACGTCCAGCGCCAAGGCCCGCCCAGAGAGCGGTCAGCCCAATGAGGCCGAGGAATATTACCGAGGCCGTCCAACCGCCCGTTTGCCCGTGCAGATAGCCCACGCAGAACGGACCAGAGGCCGCGATGAGGTACCCTATACCTTGCGCCATGCTCGACAGGCGCGCGGCCGTCTGATGGTTTCGCGTGCGCAAACTGAGCAAGGTCAACGCCATACTGAAAGCGCCGCCTTGGCCCAGCCCGACCAGGATCGCCCAAATCCAGATCGTCGAGACGGGCGCATAAAAACAACCGACCAGGCCAATCATCGTCGCAACCATCACCACAGCAATGATCAAGCGTTGATCGCGCATCCTTCCGCCGAACCAGGGGGCGGCGAGGGCCGTGATGACTTGTACAATTATGGATATCGACAGCATGAATCCGGCGGCGACCGGATCAACCCCCCTGTCCTGCAAAATCGTCGGCAGCCACCCGAATACCGTGTATGCAAGCGCGGATTGCAGACCCATATAGCCGGTAATCTGCCAGGCCAGCGCATCCCGGTACAGTGGGGCATGGATCGCAAGCGGTGCGAACTCGGTGTGATGGCGGAACATATTGCGCCACCAGATGATTGCAGCCAATGTCGCAGGCACCATCCAGACAGCCAATGCATAAGACCAAGCGCCATCGAATACGCGCCTTAAGGGTTCGGTTGCGCCAGCGGCGGTTGCGGCGCCGACGCAGAGTACTGCCGTATACAGTCCGGTGAAAAGACTCTGATGTTTCGCAAAATCACGTTTGATGATGGCTGGAAGCAGCACGCCGATCACACCGATGCACGCACCGACTACCGCAGTCCCCACCAGCAGGAGCGCCGCACCGGCAAGAGGTCTGATTGCGATCGCGATTATCAGGATCGCGAGGAACCCGAACACGATGCGTTCGAGACGCAACCGTCGCACAGACCAAGCCGCCATGGGCGCCGCCGCGCCGAGAAAGAACACCGGCAGCGCCGTCAGAAAGCTCTGCGCGCCGCCCGACAGGGACAGTTCGTCCGACAGGAGCGGCAGAACCGGTCCGACGCTCGTGAACGCTGGCCTCATATTGAACGCCACCGCGATGACGCTCAGGGCAATCCAGCCTGAATGACGGGCCGGAGCCGTCAAGAGTGTCCCCAGAAAATGCCATTTTCTCTCAAAACGATCTGACGGAAGCGTGTCATGACCGATTCGGGTCGCACATCCTGCCGACGAGATCGAACGAACGAGATTTCACGGCGTCGACTGGACTCACGCCGACAAGGCGCTTTCACCAGATACTGCGTTGCGCTTGAGAGCGATGGCCTTGAGCAAGCCGTCTTCGATCCGGTAGACATAGCCGCTGACGGTGAGGTTGCGTCCTTTGTCCCACGCTTGGCGTACTACGCTGTTTTCGATCACGCGATCCACCTGGGACAAGACATTCGCCTCGCAAAGACGGGCCGCACGATCCTCGGAATTTTCTGCCGTTTCCACGGCCTGGCTCCGCAATCTACGAATAGGCTCGATCCAGCGAGCGACCGGATCGTCCTGCTCCGGCTTGTCCTCGAGGGCCGCCTGAATGCCACCGCACCCATAGTGTCCGACAACCATGATGTGGCTCACCTCGAGCGTTTCGACCGCGAATTGCAGCGCGGCCGCAAAGCTGGGATCATGCTCGAGTGCGAGGTTCGCAACATTGCGATGCACGAACATTTCGCCAGGATCGAGATCGACGATTTCCGTTGCCGGGACGCGGCTGTCCGAGCACCCGATCCAGAAGTATCGGGGACGCTGCTGTTCGACGAGACGATGGAAAAAGGTCGGGTCGTTCGAGGTCTTGGAGGCCGCCCAGGCTGCGTTCCGCACAAGCAGTTCGTCGAGCTCGCGATCCCCTGGCTCCGAGACAGGAAGATTGCAGTGGTTGTGTACCGGGTCGGTGATCATTAGGATGGATCGCGCAGATCGACCATTCGCAGATAGGGCTTGAGCGATCGGAAGCCTTGTGGAAATTGTCGGTTCGCCTCTTCATCGGACAGCTTGGGAGAAATCACGACCTCATCGCCCGGCGACCAATTGACAGGCGTTGCGATGCTGCGTGCATCGGTCAGTTGCAGGCTGTCGATTGCTCGCAGAATCTCAGCGAAGTTGCGTCCTGTGCTCGGTGGATAGGTGAGGATCAGACGGACCTTCTTGGACGGGTCGATCACGAACACAGACCGGACGGTGACAGTCGGATCGCTATCGGGATGGATCATGCCATAGAGGGTGGACACCAGGCCATCGGGATCGGCCAGCATCGGGAAGTCGAGTCCCATCCCTTGCGTGTCCTCGATATCGCGCTCCCATTTGTGATGCGATTCGACCGGATCGACCGAAAGACCGATCGGCCTGACGTTGCGCTTGTCCCACTCGGCTCTCAACCTTGCGACCTCGCCCAGTTCGGTGGTGCACACTGGCGTGAAATTCCGCGGGTGGCTGAACAAAACGCCCCAGTTCGATCCCAGCCATTCGTGAAAGCGTATGCGGCCTTGCGTGCTGTCCTGCTCGAAATCGGGGGCGGTCTGCCCGAGTTGGATAGTCATGATGGCTCCTTGTTCAATCTTTTGCCAATCTGTGCCACGAGCGCGGGCCAAACAAGCGAATGATCTTTATGGTTCAACGCAAAATTTGTGATATCAATCGCATTGAGCTGCCGGCGCGAACCTGGCGGCAGTGACAAGCGCTGCTGGCAACGCGAGCACAGTCACCAGCAGTGTATCGTTCGGATCGATCCATCCGATCAAGGCAACGAGATGACCGCACAAATTGGTGCATATGGCAGCGCTGGGTGCTGCAACAAGCCAGTAGCGTACCGATCGGGCGGTGTCGGTCCGGACACCTCTGGGGTGCTTGGACCATACCTCCATGCGGACTGGCGCCGACGACGAAACCGGTGGTTGAGCCGCAAATGTCGTCGGCCGAGACGACTTGCGCACGCCATTGAATGATCGGGTTCGGATTTCCGCTCGCATGGCTTGCGGACCGCGGGGCCTGTGCACCAACAGATGACTGCCCTCGCGTTGAGAAGCTGCCGCAATCGCCCCAACGCACACCGCCAGGACGAAGACGCCCGCTGCGACACAAATTCGATCATCGATGACGCCGAATGACATCATGCGTAGAATTGCGAACGCCAATCCGACGATGAGCAGTCCGATCGCCATCAAGCAAGCGCCCTGCACCACCAGCCTGCGTCTTGACGTGGACGACCTGGAGCGGGATGGGTGCAACGCTCTCACCGCCGCCAGCCGACCAATGGTTGCGAATCGATGTTTGCATCCGCCATGACGCATTCTCCTTGAGCGGCTATCCTCGTCTTGGTATGGCATCTTAGGCAAATGAATATTATTGCATGTTGAAATGAAGGATTTTGCTGCTTGGACATTGGCACTGCCCGTACCTTCCTGGAAGTGGTAAAGACTGGCAGCTTCGTGGGAGCGGCAGCCAATCTCAATCTTACCCAAACCGCGGTCAGCGCGCGCATCCGCACGCTCGAGGAAAGATTGGGCTGTCCGGTGTTCGTGCGCAACAAGGCCGGCGCCAAACTCACCCCTTCGGGCGAACAGTTCCTGCGCTTCGCCAGGACTCTGGTCCAGGTCTGGGCGAGGGCGCAGCACGCCGTCGCCTTGCCTCCGGGCCGCGAGACCATCGTAACTGTCGGCGCCGAGTTGAGTCTGTGGAATCCGCTATTGCGTCATTGGCTATTGTGGATGCGGCGCGAATGCCCGGGTATCGCGATTCGAACCCAGATCGACGTTTCGGAACGACTGATGGCCCAGGTTCAGGACGGTTCACTCGATTGCGCGGTAATCTATGCAGCACCCAGTCGCCCCGGCGTCGTCGCCGAACTGCTGTTCGAAGAAAAGCTGGTGCTGGTGAGGACGACACCGACCACCGCAGCCTTGACTCAGGAGGATCGTGTCCAGATCGACTGGGGAGACGAATTTGCTGCAAGCTACCAGGCAGCGTATCCTGATGAACCCAGTCCCGTGCTGTCGGTCAGCTATGGACCTCTGGCGCTCGAATATATCCTGGCAACCGGCGGCAACGGTTATTTTCGCAAAGGCTATATTCGCAGTTATCTGGAGGAGGGTCGCCTGACCCTGGTGCCGGGGAGTCCCGAATTTTCCTATTCGGCCTATGTCGTCCATTCGGCGAAGGCTGATCCGGGGGTCATGGACCGCGTTCGTGTCGGTCTTCATGCGGCAGCGCGGATTGCGGTATGACGAACAAGCCTTCTTCCCCAGTCTGCTACGTTGCGGACGCCTCCGACAGCTACATGGGTTACGCGGATCGCGATGAGATCCTTGCCGCGCTTAACGAATTGCTCGAAGCTGAGCGCGCGGGCGCGCGGGTCGCAGCGCACAGTCACCGCGAGACCTCGCGCGCGGCCTATGTCGAACTGATGCAGGACGTGGGACGCGACGAGGCCCATTGGTGCGCCATGCTCACACAGCAGATTCAGCTTCTGGGAGGACAACCCTCCCATCAGACTGGCGCGTTCTTCGCCAAGGCGATGGCCATCTCCGACCTTGTCGATAGGCTCGTGTTTCTCAATCGCGGTCAAGCCTGGGTAGTCCGCAAGATCGAACGCTTGCTGCCGCGGGTTCGTGACGACGCTCTGCACGCCGATCTGAAGGAAATGGCGGACCGGCACCGCACCAATATCGAGCGTACCCAAGCGTTCCTGGAAGAGCCGCCCTCACCCCGCACCTGAAGATCGCGGCGATCGCCTTTGGCGATCCGGACTTCGGCCCGCACAGATATCGCTGTTTCCCTCATGGCCTGTTCGCGATTGCCGGAATCGCCATGCGCCATCTAGAACTCCATAAATTTGATACGAAACTTTTTGCATTCAACGCTGAATTATATTCGTTTGCCTTGCGTTGACTGCGGTGAAACGATGCCGGTCGAAAGGTGCGGCGTTCGCGCTTCGCACAGTCCAACAGCAGGAGGCATGCAAGGATGACCAAACTTAGCGAAACGGAAATCCGTAGACTGACCGAGGACTATCACGGTCCCCAGGCGCTGGGACCGTTGACATGGCTGGTCGGCGAATGGGAGGGCAACGGCGGAGTCGACGTCTCGTTTCACAACAAGGACAACGAAACCGGCGAGACGGGCTATTTCGAGAAGTTTCGCTTTTCTCCGATTCCCAAGCAGGAGAACGGCCAGCAGGAGCTCGAAGGTCTGAAATACGAGAACACCGCCTGGCGGCACGGCGAAGAGTCGATGAACCCCTTTCACGATGAGGTCGGCTACTTACTGTGGGACAAGCGTCGCGGGCAGGTCAAACGTGTGGTGGTGTTCGGCCGCGGCATAGCCATTCTTGCCGGTGGGGACGCGACACCGCACGACAAGACCATCACCTTCGCTGCGAAAGCGGGTGATCGCAACTACGGCATCCTGCAGAACATCTATCTGTCCGAACGCGCCGAACTCATGCGCTTCACAAGCACGTTCGCCCTCAACGATGACGGAACCTTCAGCTACGAGCAGACACTGGTCCTGAAGCTGGCGGCGCTGGACGGCAAGGAGATGGATCACACGGACAAGAACACGCTGCGTCTCGTCAAGCGCTTTCATCCGAGCAGCGAACTGGTTGCGGGCGAGCAAGTGTAATCGAGCAGGTGTCCGCTATCCCTTTCGCTATGCGTGCGCAGGGGAGCGATGGGTCTTGCCGGAAAGACAGAGCTAACGGTGTCGCGCGTGAGACACGCTGTCGGTCGCAGTCGGGAATGGCGCAATCAAACCGATCGGAGAGATGAATCGATGTCGTGATCTCGATCGGTCGGAAATGCGCCTCGTCCGACAAAGCGATCCCTTCCGGTCTCCGCCAGTCGGCTCGCGCTCCTCGCCTTGAGCAGATCCTGCCGGGAGAGTATGCCGACAACCCGGTGTGTCTTCCGATCGACGATCGGTATACGCCCGACGCCGGTTTCGATGATCAAATCCGCAACTACGCCGCTGGGGGTGTCGGGATAGGCGACGGGCTGCGCGACATCCGAGACGGCTTCGGCAAGCGTCACTCCGATCCTGGTGTGGTCGGCCTGCCACCGTAAGGCGTCCGTTCGCGACACCAGCCCCAACAGACGACCGTCATCATCCACGATCGGATAGCTGCGATGCAGTGCGTCCGCGGTGAAGAAATCGAGAGCCTCGGCGACGGTCATGGACGAAGACAGGGTTGTCGGTGCTCGCGTCATGAGTTGGTCGGCCTGCAGCAAGTCGAGCGGATCGACGGTGTATTCCTGGAGGATATGACGACCGCGGCGGGCAATTTTCTCGGTAAGGATCGAGCGGCGCATGAGGAGCACACTCACGGCGTAGGCCACGCCAGCGGCCACAATAGTGCTGGGTATCGCGTCGAAGTGGCCTGTCAGCTCGGCGGCGAAGACGGCGCCCGTCATTGGCGCGCGCATGGCTCCACTCATGATCCCGGCCATGCCGATCATCGCCCAGAAACCGGCATCGCCAGGCAATACCTGTCCGACGAGGAAGCCTGCGGCACCGCCAAGGATCAGGAGTGGCGCCAGTACGCCGCCGGACGTGCCCGATCCAAGCGCCACCAGCCATACCACCGCCTTGACAACCAGCAACACCCCGACCACCCGGAGCGTGAACGATCCGTTGAGCAGCGCGTCGATACTGGCATAGCCAGCACCAAGCACATGGGCGTCGAGAAGTCCGCCGAAACCGACAACGACCGCGCCAATCGCCGGCCACCACATCCAGTGGACAGGTAATCTGTGGAACAGATCTTCGATCCGGTAGAGCGAGGTCGACAGAAGCAGCGCCTCCAGCCCAGTCAGAAGGCCGATCCCGGCCGCTGCCAGAAGCGGCCAGCCCAGTCCAGGCGTCATTGCGCTCATGGGAAACATGGGGCCGGACCCGACGAGATAGGGGCGCCAGGCGAAGGACACTATAGTCGCGACAACTACAGGGACGAAACTGCGCGGTTTCCATTCGAACAGCAGCACTTCCACCGCGAGCAAAATGGCCGCCAGAGGTGTACCGAAGATGGCGGTCATACCGGCTGAAGCACCCGCAACGAGCAGCGTCTTGCGTTCCGCAGCGCTGAGGCGGAAACATTGCGCGATCAACGAACCCAAGGCCCCTCCTGTCATGATGATCGGCCCCTCGGCACCAAAGGGTCCACCACTGCCGATCGATATCGCGGACGAGAGCGGTTTGAGAAGGGCGACCTTCAGCGATAGACGGCTTTCGCCAAACAGAATGGTCTCGATGGCTTCGGGAATTCCGTGCCCCCGGATCTTGTCGGACCCGAATCTGGCCATGAAGCCGACGACGAGACTGCCGATGATCGGTATGGCGATGATCATCAACCCGACGGAGGCATCGGTGATCGCGGCGTGTTCGGCCGATAGTCGGCCGAACCAGAAGAGATTGGTGGCGATAGCGATGAGCTTGAGCAGGATCCAAGCGCCAAAGGCACCACCCGAACCCACGGCAAGTGCCAGCAGCGCCAACATCGGCATTCGAAGATCGACGCTATGATCCCCCAGTTGATGCAGTTCGACAGCGCGCGGCGGTGTAAGCGACATGGAAAAATTGTGCCTTTCGATGTTGACCAGGCGCGATTATATCGCATTGCGACATTTTACAATCGGGAGAATCCCATGACGGCCTCAGGCGCAGCGCTCGCCGATTCCGACTACGCCGCGCTCGCCTCGTTTCGGCACGCCCTTCGACAATTCCTCGCCTTCAGCGAAACACAGGCGGGCAAGGTCGGCCTGACGCCGCAACAGCATCAAGCCCTGCTGGTTATTCGGGGTGCGGGTTCGGACCTGCCGACTATCGGCTATGTTGCCGAACGGCTTCTTCTCAAGCCGCATAGCGCCACCGGACTCATCGATCGCCTGGAAACGTTGGGCATGGTTACACGGGAATCCGCCGAGACCGATCGCCGCCGGACGATGTTACGCCTGACTCCCAGCGCCGACACAAAACTGGCGGCGCTGTCGTCAGTGCATCGCGAGGAAATCCAGCGCCTGCGCTCCGCAATTGCCGGCATTCTCGATCAGTTCGGTTGAACGCTTCGGGAACCAGGTGGTTCTGGCGCATCGATAGTCAGCGTATAAATATTGCGCTTAATACCAAATAATATTCGTTTGTCTCATGTGTCGCCGTGCTGGAGTAAGGGCGGACCGACCGGATCGTTGTCGATGCCTGTGTGATCGCAACACCGTGTCGAGAGTGCCACCCCCCCCGCGTCGTCGCGCCAGAGTTGGGTCTAAGGAATTTGCTTGATGACACACCATACACCGCCCGGTCCAACTCTGACTCCGGATCAATGGCGGTTGGTCCACGAACTCGGCAGCGCGCTATCCGCGTCGCAGAAGCATTGGCTGAGCGGCTATTTTGCCGGGCTGGGAGACAGATCGTCTCATTCGACAGCGCCTGGTCCGTTGCCCAGCCCCCCGGTGCGCACAATAACGGTTCTCTATGGCAGTGAAACGGGAAACGCCTCCGAACTGGCGCGCGCGCTGGCGACCAGCGCCAGGGCCACAGGTTTGGTGTGCGAAGTGGTCGACATGGCGGATTACAAGACCCGCCGGCTTGCCGGAGAGGAGGATCTGCTGCTCATCGTCAGCACCTATGGCGAGGGGGATCCACCGCAACCCGCAACTGGTTTTTTCGAATACATTGAAGGTCGCAAGGCGCCGAAGCTCGACGGCAAGCGCTTCGCCGTTCTGGCTCTGGGCGATTCCACCTACGAATTCTATTGCGAAGCCGGCAAACGGCTCGACCGCCGATTCGAAGAACTGGGCGCCGAACGGCTCGTACCCCGTGTAGATTGCGACATCGACTACGAAGAGGCTGCCGAAAGCTGGACGCAAGCGATCATCGAACAACTGGGCACGGAAGCCGCGCCGACGATGATCGCAGCTGCTGCAGCACACTCGACTGCCTCACCAACGGTGATCCACGACAAGCGTTACCCGTTCCCGGCGCCGGTCATCGAGAACATTGCCATCGTCGGGCGCGGTTCTTCCAAGGAAACGCGCCACATCGAATTCTCGCTCGAAGGTTCGGGACTGGTTTATGAGCCCGGCGACGCTCTGGGCATCACAGCGACCAACGATCCGGCAATCGTCGCGACGTTGATCGACGCACTGTCGCTGCACGCCGATACCGAGTTCGAGCACAAGGGAAAAGCTCTCAGACTGGACGAAGCGCTCACGCATCGGTTCGAGATCACCGCCGCAACGCCGCGCTTTCTCGATTATTGGGCGATGCTGAGCGAGGCCGACACGCTGCGGCAACTCCAGCAAGACGATCGATCCGGCGACCGATCCGTTTTCCTGCACACCCATCACATTGTCGACATCGTCCGTCGCTTCCCCGTCGAAGCGGTTACGCCTCAGGGGTTTGTCTCGGCGCTGCGCCCCCTGCAGCCGCGCCTCTATTCGCTCGCATCGAGCCTTGCCGCCGCTCCTGATGAGGCGCATGTGACCGTAGCTCCAGTGCGCTACGATCTGCATGGCGATCCGCGCAGCGGCGTGGCGTCGGGTCTGCTTGCGGATCGCGCCGACCGCGACACGGTGCTGCCGGTTTATGTCCAGAACAATCCGCACTTCCGGCTGCCGGTGAACGATGAGACGCCGATTATCATGATTGGAGCCGGTACCGGCGTAGCGCCTTACCGGGCATTCCTGCAGGAACGGGAAGTGCGGGGAGCGGGCGGCTGGAACTGGTTGTTCTTCGGCGAACGCAATTTTCGTACCGATTTTCTCTACCAAGCCGAATGGCAGACCTGGTTGAAGGATGGAACACTCAGGCGAATGGATGTCGCCTTCTCGCGGGACAGCAATGAGAAGATCTACGTTCAACACCGCATGAAGGAGCAGAGCCGGGACATATTCGCCTGGCTAGAAGAAGGCGCCCATATCTATGTCTGCGGCGATGCCGCCAACCTGGCGCCCGACGTCCACAACACACTGATCGACATTGTCGCGGCCGAGGCGCGCACCGGTCGCGAGGCAGCAACGGATTATGTTCGCTCACTCCAATCCGACCACCGCTATCAGCGCGACGTTTATTGAAGGCTCGCCCTATGACCACCGATACCTTCGACCGCAGCCGCGATCTTTCTCAACCGCTCGACCGGCTTGGGCCTGACGAGACGATGAAAGACGGTAGCGATTTTCTCCGTGGCAGCATCGCGCAAGGGCTGCTCGATCGGATTACCGGTGCAATGCCATCGGAAAACGATGTCAAGCTGATGAAGTTTCATGGCATTTATCAGCAGGATGATCGTGATCTGCGCGACGAGCGCCGGCACCAGAAACTGGAGCCCGCCTACCAGTTCATGATCCGGGTGCGCCTACCGGGCGGTGTCTGCGCGCCGGCGCAATGGCTGAAGCTCGATGAGCTTGCTCGCGCCCATGGCGGCGAAACACTGCGGATCACGACGCGCCAGACATTCCAGTTTCACTGGGTATTGAAGGACAGCCTGCGGCCGATCATCCAGGGCCTGCATGACACGCTGCTCGACACCGTCGCCGCCTGCGGTGACGACAGCCGCGGCGTGATGTGTACCGTCGATCCGCAAAGCTCGCAATTTCACGCCGAAGTCGCGGCAATGGCCAAACACGTCAGCGACCATGTCATTCCGAAGACGCGCGCCTATCACGAGATATGGTATGGCGACGAGCGCGTCGCCTCTTCCGAGCCGGAAGAACCATTCTATGGCCGAACCTATCTGCCACGCAAATTCAAGATCGGCTTCGCACTGCCACCATCAAACGATATCGATGTCTATGCCCAGGATCTCGGGTTCATCGCGATTGGCGGTCCGGAGGGGTTGGAAGGATTCAATGTCGTCATTGGCGGCGGCATGGGGCGTACCGATCAAGCGCCCGCGACCTATCCTCGGCTCGCCAGTCTCATCGGTTTCATTCCGGTGGAAAAGGTCGTCGCCTGCGCCGATTCCGTGATGGCGGTTCAGCGCGACTATGGTGATCGCAAGGACCGCCAGCGCGCGCGCTTCAAATACACCATTGACGACAAGGGGCTCGACTGGATCAAAACGGAGATCGAGCAGCGAATGGGCGCGTTCTTTGAAGCCGCGCGGCCTTTTTCCTTCACCTCGAACGGCGACAGCTATGGCTGGAATTCCACTCCGGACGGGTGCCATCACCGCACCGTCTTCATCCGCAGCGGCCGGCTCGATCGGAAGCTCCTCGACACCTTGCGTGATATCGCACGCGTTCATCGCGGCACCTTCCGCCTGACGCCCAACCAGAATGTCATCATTGCCGGAGTCCAGGAAGAGGAGCGCCCTACTATCGATGCGTTGCTCGCCGAACATGGACACGACGCAGACACTGTCGCGCCATTCCGCCGTAATGCCATCGCCTGTGTCGCCCTGCCGACCTGCGGGCTCGCCATGGCCGAGAGCGAACGCTACCTGCCCACGCTGCTTGAGAAGATCGAGCGCATTCTCGATCGCCATGGTCTCGCGGACGAACCGATCACGCTGCGAATGAGCGGCTGCCCCAATGGTTGCTCGCGCCCCTATATCGCCGAGATCGGCCTGACCGGTCGTGCGCCAGGCAAATACAATCTCTATCTGGGCGGCGGATTTCACGGCGAGCGTCTCAATCGCATGGTGCGAGAGAATATCGGCGAAGCGGCCATCCTGGAGGTACTGGACCAGGCCCTCGGTCGCTTTGCCGTGGAGCGCGAGGCAGGTGAGCACTTCGGGGATTTCACCATCCGCGCGGGAATTGTCCGCGAAGTAACGGAAGGACGGCTGTTCAATGAGTGACACCAGCAGATCGTCACCCGGCCCGGAGACCGTTGCGGCCGCCTTCGGCGTGGCGGCGGACCCGGCCTACGGGGCCGTGGCCCCCCCGCTCTATCTGTCGAGCACCTACGAGTTCGCTGGCTTCGACACACCGCGATCGTACGATTACGGTCGCAGCGGCAATCCTACCCGTTGCCTGCTTGCCGAAGCCTTGACGAAGCTGGAAGGCGGCGCCGGTGCCGTCATCACCTCGAGCGGCATGGCCGCGCTCGATCTACTGGTGGGTCGGCTGGAACCAGACGATCTGGTTCTTGCGCCGCACGACTGCTATGGCGGAACCATGCGGCTGCTCAAGGCACGGGCAGACCGAAGGCATTGTTCGGTCCACTTTCTTGACCAAACGGACGATGCGGCTTACGCGGCGGAACTGGAGAAGGGGCCGATGCTGGTCCTGCTCGAAACGCCCAGCAACCCGCTCATGCGTGTCGTGGATATCGCCGCACGCGTGGCGCAGGCAAAGGCGGTGGGCGCGAAAGTCGCTGTCGACAACACCTTCCTGTCGCCCGCGATCCAGAAACCAATCGCGCTCGGTGCCGACTATGCCATACATTCGACCACCAAATACCTAAACGGGCATTCCGATGTGATCGGTGGAGCGCTCGTCGCTGCCGATCCGGTGGAGGCGGAGGCGCTGCGAGCTTGGGCCAATATTGTCGGCAGCGTCGGCGCTCCCTTCGATTCCTGGCTCACCTTGCGTGGCCTGCGCACGCTGTTTGCGCGTATGCGGATACAGCAACACAACGCCATGGCGATTGCGACCCAACTCGCGTGCCATCCTGCCGTCAGCAAAGTCCACTATCCCGGTCTTCCGACCGATCCTGGGCATGTCCTCGCGTCGCGGCAGCAGTCTGGATTCGGAGCCATGCTGAGTTTCGAACTGACCGGTGGCGTGGGTGCGGTCCGCCGGTTCATCGCCAATGTGGGGTACTTCACGCTCGCAGAATCGCTCGGCGGCGTCGAAAGCCTGGTCGCCCATCCGGCAACGATGACCCATGCCGACATGGGCCGCGATGCGCGAAAGGTCGCCGGTATCAGCGACGGTCTGCTGCGCTTGTCGGTCGGTCTTGAAGCCGAGGAGGATTTGATCGCCGGGATCAATCGGGGACTGGACGCATGTTGACACACAATGAAGCGGGGAGCTGAACCATGTCCGGCTACGTCTTGACGGTCGATCTGTTCGGTTTGGCGCTGGCTGTCACTGGCTTTTCCATGGCATTCCGACAAGCCTGGTTCCGACGCCTGATCGGCAAGCCGCGACCGCCAACACGTTCTGGTGTCGACCCGCAACCCCAGGAGCCGCTGACATATATTCTGCGAATTGCCGGCGTCATGGTCATGATTTTTGGCGTAGTAATCACCCTGCTGACAACCCTATTCTCGGTCATGAAATGATCTTGGGGCTTGCGCTAGAACCAGCCGGATTCGGCAAATGTCCAGCCGATAGTGCACGATCTATTGCGCATTGGGATGACACGCGCCAGTTCATCTTGGAGCGACAATGCGCGCTTCCAATCGACCTGCAAAGTCGCACTGCCTTACCAGCGATCCCTCATGGTTCCAGACGAACCCTGATCGCGACGCAAGCCAACCGGTGCCGATGTGAGTTAAGGTCGAGACCCGCTGCACAATATGTCGCACGTTCCGTCGATCCGCATTTGTGCCAAGCCAGTTCACAGCGCCAGTTCGAGGCGCTGTGACTGGGGGCCTTTTTGCCGAACGCCGAGGTCTACTCGCATTCGTTTTCGGCAGCGCCTGCGTTGCCGTGGGCGTGGCCTTGCACCTGCCCATGTTCATAGCCAGCGCCCCGATGCATTATCGCATGGCCGGAATGCCGATGGACAGCGAAATGCTGGCAGGGATGGCCGCCATCCTAGGCGGGCTCATGATCGCAGCCTATGGACTGCTTCCCGTAGGGGAAACGAGGATTGCGTCAGACGCGCATGCGATTGTCGTGGCCGCACCGGAAGATGCCGCGCTTGGCCCAGCGCATTGGCGACTTATGACAGTGCTCGTCGTCGCCCTAACGATCGATGTCATGAAACCGGCGACCCTTGGCTTCACGATGAACGGCATGAGCGACGAATACGGCGTCTCGCCTGCCACAGCGGCAATGGTTCCCTTCTCGGCCATCGCTGGCACCGTGGCAGGTTCGGTGGTGTGGGGCGCCATTGCCGATCTCTATGGCCGCAAGGCCTCGATTCTGCTGTCGGCTGTGATGTTTGTAGGCACGGCGATTTGCGGGGCCATGCCATCGCTCAACTGGAATATCGCCATGTGCTTCCTGATGGGCCTTGCCGCAGGTGGTATGCTTCCTGTCACTTATGCACTGTTGGCCGAAACTATGCCTATGCGGCACAGAGGTTGGGCGCTGGTGCTCGTTGGTGGGCTCGGTGCCCTGGGCGGATATGTTGCCGCTAGCGGGGCATCGGCACTGCTGCAGCCACTCTTCGGCTGGCGCATACTTTGGTTGCTCAATCTACCGACCGGTTTGTTGCTGGTTGGTCTTGGCGCATTGTTTCCGGAATCTCCGGCCTTCCTGATCTCGCGAGGGCGACGACACGAAGCGTACCGTATCATGCAGATGTTCGGTGCGCATGCAGAAGCCGAAAGAAAGTCTCCTGCGGGTACGGCGAGGGAGGCAACATTTCCAAAATCGATGACTGGAACGTTGATGGCGCTAAGCCTAGCGGCGCTTGTCTGGGGCTTGATCAATTTTGGGCTGATCCTCTGGCTCCCTGGCGACCTCGTTGCGCGAGGCTATCGCGTCGAAATGGCAAGCGCATTGCTTGCGCGCTCGGCGCTCATCGGTTTGCCGATGGTGTTCATCACAGCTGCTCTCTATAGCTTCTGGAGCACCAAACGCACTGTAGCGGCCATGATGACCTTGACTGCTCTCGGCCTGGGTGCCGTCCTCTGGTTAGCATCAACTGGTGGCAATCCGGTAGCGCCGGTAGCTTTGTTGATCCTTGGATCGAATGGCGTGATTGCATCGTTGTTACCCTATACCGCAGAATGTTTCCCCCTACGTGTACGGGCAAGAGCGACAGGCTGGGTCGCTGCTTGTAGCAAAGGCGGTGGGTTGGTCGCGCAACTCCTAGGCATCCTCGCGCTTGAACCCCAACTCGACGATGCGGCGTTGTTGATGCTCGTGCCAACGGCGCTCGCGCTGACCCTCATTCTACGATTCGGACGAGAAACCCGTGGCAGCGACTTGCGCAGTCTTGAATCGGGATGACCATCCGATCGTGTGCCGATGGGCCAACAGACGCTCCCGCCACCAGGATGGTGACCTAACATAGTCTTTCATGATCTGGTTGCATGACCCTGGCGATGCGCAGTGGTCTGACATTGCCAGTGCGATCTGGCCACGCGATTGAGGCTCCTTCCTTCATCCCGATCAGACCGGCGCCAACGAGTGTCAGCACGGACAGACGATGACGATCTATGTCGGCATCTATTGGGCAGACGAGCTTGATTCGTCGATCGTGACCCGATCGCTCGTCAATGAACTCGACTTCGGAATTTATGGTGACCACATCGTCCGGAATGACGCTCGCCGGATATAGTGTGGCCCGGTCAAGTTCCGCGATCAGCTTGGCAGCCAGTTCAGGCGCTCGTTTCTCATGGGCCATCGCCAAGTCGTATAGCGCTTCGGCTTCGGTGTCGATCAGGTGGATGGAGGGCTGTGCGTCAACGGTGAAGTCAGATATGTCTCAAACTCGCGAATAAGACCGCGGATTGTGCAACGGCCTATAGTGGAAGGATACCAATCCTCGCCCCGAATCCGCGTATCGCGGTCAGGACGAGGGATGTACTCGTGCGGGGAGTTGGCCTGCATGAGTGCAAAGACATCTTTCAGTTCGCGAAAGAACCATGCGGCAAGTCTGAATCGGAAATACCAATCCGTCAATTCCACTGCGAGAATCTGGCACGGCGTAATGCACCGGGTCCACCATGGAATGCCGAAGAATGCTCTGCGCATGACTTTCCCATAACCACTGCTTTGACACCTCGCTCTCCGCCATGGCCAAAATGCCGGGTATCGTTTAAGAGGCAGCGTCCGGTTCACGTGCGGGTTCAACGTCCGCATCGCAAACAGGCGGGAACGATATGATGGCACAAAAGTCCGCACGATCGATCGACCAGACGGAAATCGCACAGACGGTTCGCTTGATTGTGGAACGATATCGGATCGACCACCGCAAACTGAATGATTTGATCAAGGAAATCGTCACGAATCGTTTCGGGGTGTCGCTTGCGTCCAGAAGGTCGTTGATTGCGGACATCACCCGGCAGGTTAATGCCATGGTTGCGACGGACGCATTTGACGAAGTCGACGAAGCCTCCATCGAATCCTTTCCTGCTAGCGACCCTCCGGCCTGGATCGGTCGTGGAGGTAGTGGCGCACGGTAATGGGCTTCATCCAGACCAAACGTATTTATGAACCGGCCGAGGCACACGATGGCGAACGGATACTGGTCGATCGCATTTGGCCGAGAGGCATCTCGAAGCATGATGCTAAACTCGATCTCTGGTTCAGGGAGATTGCCCCAACTACGGAACTCAGGAAGTGGTTTGGACATGATCCTGCACGTTTCGAGGAATTTCGTCATCGCTACCGCGAAGAGTTGACCGCAAACACGCAAGCAGTGGAACAGCTTCGCCATCTTGCAGATTGCAAGGATATTACCTTGCTGTACGCTGCCCGTGACAAGCACTTCAATCACGCCATCGTTCTGGCTACATTCCTGCAGCGAACATGACGGCAAAGCTGGGCCCAGCGAGGCACCGACGGAAGTCCATGGAACATTGTGGTCGAAATGCGCGCGCACATAGGTCACCCGAGTCGCCGACGCGCGCCGATTATGGAGAAGCCGCGAGCTTACCTGCGGGCTGTCGACCCGATAAAGGGATGCCAAGGTTGTTTTAACTGATAACATCTCATATATGGTGCAATAAAGCTATTTATGCACCATATATGAGATGTTGACTATGAGTTCACCGAAATCCACCACTGCCTTGCGGCGTCTCGGTGAAGGCCTGCGCGAAGCGCGGCTGCGCAGACGCATCTCAATTGAAGACCTGGCGCTCCGCGCTGGTACGTCGCGCAGCACAGTGACACGTCTCGAAAAGGGCGATGCCGGGGTCGGGATCGGCACGTTGTGCGATATCCTAGTCGTGTTCGGACTCATCGACCGGATGGGGGATCTGATCGATGTGCGCAAGGATGATATCGGTCTGGCGCTTGATAATGAACGTCTGCCCCGCCGCGGCCGTTCGAGTGGAATGCGCCGTGCAGGAGGCCCGCCCGGAGCAGGGCAAAGCTAAGCTGATGGCGGGGCGAACGATGACATCGATCCAAATGGTGTTGCTTTCTGATGACGAAGTATTACGCGCGTGTCGCACTAGACGAGGGCCTCGTCCCAGTGGGTCAGTTGCACTTCACCAGCGAGGCGCCACGCTAGCTCTCAACCTTCTCCTGTTCTCCCGAGTGGGTCGCAAGTACGCAGGCTTTCGCGCTATCGCCTGATCTGCCGCTCGAGGGCGGACCCTTCCACTCGGCCGGCCAGCGCGAGGCAAGGCATGATGCAATTCCAGGTGCGTTCGCCGATGCGGCACCAGACAGCTGGGGGCGACGCCTGCTGACAAGAACCTATGGCACCGGGCACACCGAATTCGAATATCTAACCCTGTCTGACGACCTTTGTCGTCAGGGTGCCTTGCGCTTCCTAGATGAGAACGGGCAACTCATCGCCGGAAATGCCTCCGACGCCGTGCCGCGTCTGGTCGAGCTCGAAGCGAACACCAGGATCGCGCAAGACTACGAGGCAGGCAAGGATGTCTCGCAGGAGGATATGCAGACGCTGGCGGAGGCCGGAGGGTCTGGCGAGCGCGCCCCAAGGCCAATGTCCCCGAGGGCGAGCGGCTCTGGCTTGCCAAGTTTACCTCGCTGACCAACGAAAGTCCGGTCGAGCGCGTCGAGGTCGCGACGCACCGGTTGGCAAGAAAATGTGGCTTTCGGACGCCAGAAGTTAGGCTCGAATTGTCCAATACTCCCTTTCCCGTAGCATTAACCGAGCGATTTGATCGGCGCGGTACGGCCCGGATTCCTTATATTTCGGCGCGAACAGCGCTCGGGAAAACCGGAACTGAACCCGGCTCCTACACCGAAATCGTCGATTTTATGCGCGCGCACTCGGCCGATCCAAGTGCTGATTTCGAAGAATTGTACCGGCGCCTGGTTTTTACTATCCCGGTTTCGAACAAGGACGATCACCTCAAGAACCATGGCTTCATTTACGTCGGCTCTAACCGCTGGCGTCTTTCGCCAGTCTTCGTCGTTATTCCCGCTCCCGGCCGCAACCCTCAACTGGAGACCGCGACCATGGAAGGTGGGCCACATGCCCGATCAATGAAACTCGCGCTGGAGGCGTGCGAATTCTTTGAAATGAAGGCGCAGGATGCCAGACGTTTGATTCGCCAACTGGCAACCGTCGTGTCGGCTGACTCGCGCGATGCATTGTGCAATGTCGGTGAAACCGGTCCAGCCGCTCGTGAATACGAAGCCGCATTCGTCCACGATCAAGCGCAATGGCGATTACTGGTTGAACAACGCTGCGCATATAAACCTCCTGAGCAGCTGCGCAGCAGTTCACGTACCCTAAATGATCGGCGAGAGGTCATGGAGCGTCGGCGGATCTTTTGGCAGAGAGCGTTAGTTCATCAAGGAGCTCTGCGATCCGATTGGACACCGCAGTGGCCGCCGCGCGCAATGGTTCATCGATATGCACATAGCGCTGAGTAATTCCCCGAGACGCGTGGCCGAGCAGCGCCGCGATCGTTAGTTCCGAATAAGGTTGTCCCAACACCATCACCTCGCGGTCATTACGTCCTAGAGAGTTCTGATTGAAGCGCGCAGAAAGCAGGATGGTACTCTTCAATCTCCACTACATCCGAAGTCCGACGTGCAGATTAGGGTGCAGGAAAATATAACAATGCATACTTTCGCCAAGAACTCCCAAATAGGTCGTGGTTGTGAAGGTGCAAATCGAGTATAATAACGAGTTGTTGGAAATTGATTTAAATACGAGGTCGGAACGAGATGATTCTTGAGACGAAGGATGAGTAATTCGATAAAGATTATGAAATCATTACGATTGAGGATGTTTTAGGATAAATCTGAGGAGGTATCAGCATATTTACTGGATACTTGAGAATCTTTTTGTGACTCGCAGGGCTTTCGGAGCAATAGCGAACCTCGACGATGCGATCGGGGGATGATGCTAGAAAGCAACGCGATCACTAGCAGCGCACGAAGGGAGTGCCGAAAATGGCCCGGGATCAAGGATTGATGGGACTAGTGGAATTTTATAGCAGCCACGAGTCCGGTGTTCGCGGGGTTTTCGAAGCGAAATTAAACGCTCACGCGTGTGCTGACAGCGCTGCTCGCACGGTTTCCGGCGCCGGTGCCGCGCCGCCCTTTCGCTCCGAAACGCTTGGGATTAAAAGTGATCCCGAAATGCGCCATTACGCCCTCTTCGACGGGACCCGAGTCGCCCTCTTCTCTCCTACCGGCGAGCATCTCCCATGGCTCTCGCGCGGCCTCTCGCTGCTGCACAACGCCGTCTGCCAGGCCACCGCGCGCAAATACGCCCATGCGCTGGCGCGGCTCCTCGACGCCGGCGGCGCCGATCGCGCGTTTTACGCGGGCCTGGTCACTTCACGCGATGCCGCGCGCACCGTGCTCAGCCGGTTGCTCAGCGCCAGCGGCTGCCGGATGCGCTACCATCAACTGCCGGCGGGCGCGGTGCTGGTCAGCCCCCCGGATGCGCTCGGCCCCACCGTCGATGTCGCACTCACCGTGCTCGGGCATTGCTACACCCAGCACCAGATCCGCGGCGAGATCGATTTCGATCCGATCGCCTGCCCCGAGGCCCGCCTTTCGCCGCTCCCCGATGCAAAGCATCTGCGACCCATGCGCTACTTCGTGATTGCCAACCGTCGCCATAGCCGACCGCTCGCCGCCGACCCGCATTGCGCCGAACTCCTGCGCACGCTCGATCACGACTGGCCCGCCGGCATCCGCGAGGCGGCCGAGTTCACCGCCGATCACGGCCAGCGCATCAGCGAAACCCTCCACCTGACCATCGCCGACTGGGCCGCTTCGGGCTTCGGCGACTGGGTCGCGTGCCCCAACAAGGGCTCGCGCGGTGAGCGCACGAAGACGCTCTATCTCGCTCCGACCTGGGAGGCGCGTCTTGCCGATTGGGTCGACGGACCCCGTCGTGCGCTCACCGATCTGGGCCTCGACCAGCTTAAGCGCATCCACCTGCAGAACCCCGAGGCGGATCCGCTCCACGCCGGATTGTTCCTCAATACCCGCGGCCGGCCTATCTCCTATTCGCTGTTCAACGATCACTACTGGCGGCCCACGCTGCGCGCAGCCGGCAGCGCCGCCACACCGCACTGGCTGCGGCACGAACTGACCAGCGACCGCTTGATCGCTATCCGCGCGCGCGCCGCCGACCAGGGCGATGAAGAGCGCATGGTCCGCTTGCTCGCCGGACTGCAGGGCTGGCAGACCGGTGCCGCCATGGTCCTCTACTATGCGGGCGACCTCGCGGACTCCGACCGGCGAACGCTTCTGCGCCAGCTTGCGGAAATGCCGCCGCGGCCCGCCGCCGTACCGCGGACGGCGGCCGACGCATCGGCTCCTGAAATCGCGGCGCTTGCTGCCTTTGCCGCGGGACAAGTGCGATGAGACTTCGCGATCCTGCTAGGCTCGAAGCCGGTCGCGCCGCGCTCGAAGCGCTGGTTGGACCGGGCGGCCCCGAGGGCCACGCGTTTCTCGATGCCTACCGCGAATGGCGCGCGCAGTTCCAGCAGGGGGGCGAACCGCATCATCCGCGGGCGATCGCGGTCGCGGCCGAGCTACTCGCGGGATATGCGCGGATTACCCAACCGCAGATTTACGCGCTGCTGGGCGGTCAAAGGGAGCCGATGCGGGTGGCGCAACAGGAGATCGCCGCGCGGCTTGGACAGCGGATCCCACTGCAGCGTCACGTTGGGATCGAATGCGAAGGGTCCGGCGCGGCCTTTTGCGCATGGCTCCGAGACGAATTGCCGCCTCTCCCGCAGACGTGCCTCCAGCCGGATGCAAGCGATCTTTACCCGGTGCCCGGTGACCGCTATGCCGCGCGCGTTCTTGCCCTCGCGAGCCCGGTCCTCCGGTTGCATGCCGCGCTCGACCTGTTGCTGCTGTGCGCCAGTCGTCCGGCCCCTAAACGCATCTCGCGGCGCCTCCAGGCGTGGGAAGCGCTGGACGGGTGGGTCGCCGAAACCGACGCGGGCGATCGCATCATTATCCCGGCCAGCTTGCCAGACGCGGTGCTGGAGTGGGTAAGGGCGGAGCCGAACCAGTCGCGGCTCGACTTCTGGTGCAAGCTGTCACAGGCCGCACACAGCCTCGAGGGCTATGTGCGCTGCCATCCGGAGCTGCAACAACCGCTCGCGGGAATGCTCCTGCATATTCCATTCCCGAGCGATTTTGACGAGGGCCGCGAGCTCGCAGCGAAAATTCGGTATGAAGCCGAATGCCGGCGCGCCTCGACCGCGGACCCGATTGCCGACAACTTCGACCAGATCCTGCAACTCGCAGATTTGCGCGCTGGCGAGGTCGCGCAAATTCGCGAGGCCTTCGATGACGCGTGTCGCGCGTATGTTGCGCGAGCGGGTGCGCGTAGCGCCCGGTTCACGGTTACCTTGCCCAAGACCGGTTTCGACGGATCCCCGCTGCACGGCACCCGGGCAGTGGAGTTCGTGCTCCATGACCGCGCCAAACTCGCACGGCGATTGGGACCGCTGGCGCATCGCAGGGGACAGCAAATTCCGCCGGATCCCTGGGTGCTGGAATATCGCGGAGTACGCGACCGACAGGGAATCGACGACACCATCCCGATCCTCGAAGCCTACGCGCTTGGCCTGTTTGTCAGCCCGTCTGTGCTCACCGACGACCATGAGCGATTGCTGGCAGGCTTTCATCGCCGGATAGGTTCGCAGCCAAACCGTACCGGACTGAGCCTGTTCGCGTTTCATGCACCATGTGACCGCGAACTGGCCGACACGGCCTTTCGCCATGGTCTCGTATTGGTGCCGATCGCGGTCCTTGAGCACGCCTTTGCGATCGCTCGTGCTGTGGCCCGGTGCGGATTGCTCTGTGGTGCGCGTATCGGAGAAACGCTTCAACTTGCGCACGACCTTCTGACGGCGGACGAAGTCGCGCGTGGGATTCGCCGAATGGGAGCGGTGGGTGCAACGGCGACCGATGCGGTCCAGTGCTTTTTCTGGGCGAAGCCCAAGGGACGGCCCGCACTCGAGCGCTTCTATCTCGATACAGTTACGCTCCAGGCGCTGACTTGCGCTATCGAAGTGGCCCGGCGCAATGGCTGGACCCTGGCTCCGATTGTGGCGCCGTCGCGCAAAGAGGCAGCACCACGCCCCAATATATTCCAGCGCGACGGCACCATGTTGCGCAACGCCGAGATCAATGCGGGACTTCAAGCTCTCCTTTACGGATATCCCTTGGCTTCCCACGACCTGCGCGTCGCGTTCGGCAAAATGACCGGTCACCGCGGGATCGATCCCCGGCTCGTACAAGGGGCGATGCATCATGGCGGTCCCGGCATAACCTCGCGATACATGAGGCCGAGCGAGAACATGAAGGCCGATTTCGCGCGGTTTCTGCACAGCAACGCCGGGCGGCTGCAATGAGTGAGTGCCCATCTGGGTTGGCGAAAACGTCAGCGAAACGGCGCGCTGCGACGTGCGCGCGCGTCGCGGTCGCGATCGAGTGGCTACAGAAACAGGACCGGCCCGCGAGTTTGCGTGCGATCACTGAGGCCGACGCTGCACTTTCGGACGGCCAACCACCGCTTGCCCAGAGTACCATTCTCAACAATCCGGAGGCATACGAACTCTACCTCCAGGCGAACCCAGCCCGAGTGCGACCGCGGGCGCGCAAACCGCGTCGCCGCGACAAGGCGCTCGAACGCAAATCCAAAGCCGAATTGATCGACATCATCCATGAGACCCGCGCCGAACTGGCCCAACTCGAGCAGATTGCTCGCAAGCTGGCATTTGGCAGCGATCCTGGCGACTAAATCCATGTCTGGAGCGATGCCAATCGCCGTCAACCTTTTGTGGCCTTTCGGTGAGCGCTTCGCATGTCACCAAGCGCCGAGCGCCTCACTGCGCAGGTAGCCGCGTGTCGCGCGCATCATGCCAAGGCCACCCTCAAGCATCGTCGATAGGGCAGTGTCTCCGCCGAATAGCGGCGCGGAGTTCGGGCGCCGTATCCAGCTATCGGCGTGTTCTATTTTCGGCAGGATAGCGTTAAGTTGAAGAAACATGTCGAGCAGAAGGACCCCCCGTTCCAAGGTCTCGGGCGGAACGGCGCTGAATGGCACGTCCCGTAAGACTTCGAGTTCACGCGGCGCCTTCAAGGCAAGTAGGGTGAGTTTCTCTTCACTGGTGACAGCCCATGCCGCAGCAACGTGGTCGACCAGATGGAAAAGCAGGCCGCTCCCCGCGTCTCGGTTCGCGCCATCCTCGCTGTACGTCCGGAAGCGGTCGAAAACCGGGTCGCGCGCGGCCCGTCGAAATCCCCTCAGCAGGTATCCAGCGACAAGCACTTGATCGTCTTCCCTGACGACGTCCTCGAAGCTTGCACTGCCACCACTAGCCGCGAGCCACCGATCGAGCCTCTCGAGCGCTTCGAGATCGGTGACATCTACGGGCTTGCGCGTTGGCATCTAAAGCGCCTTTCCAGCCAGCGCGGCTGCGATCATCGCTCGGAGCCGTTGTACTTGGGCATCGGACAAGAAGTGTCGTTCTTGTGCGCGCTTGAGCTGCTTGGTCACCGCGTCCAGGATTTGATCGGGTAGTCCCAGCGCGCCGAGTTCTGCCTCCCACTTGCTGTCAGCCAGCGCCGAAGGGAGCGTTGATTGTCGCGGGTTCCAGCGAAGGATGTCAGCGACAGTCGTGAATACTGACTCGGTGGAGTGTTGACGATGAGCCGAGAGCCGCAGCTCATCTGCATTCCCCTCAGCAAAACCCCTCGAGCAAACGAACGCCTTAACGGCGGCCGCAGATCGGAACACCCGCATATAGCTCACTACGCTACGGATGGGCTGACTGGCCGTGTTGGGCGGGCGCCATTCGAGGACGAAAGTCATGGCTGCGTTCCGATTATGCCGAACGGTCTTGACTGCGGGCTTCACGGCAAATAATACTTATAAGAATGATTGATTCGCAAGAGGAGTTCTGTCCGAAAGACCCAGTGCAAGCCATGATCTAGTCGGTCCGAGAGCGGCTGAAGGGCGGACAGCCCTTTACAAGTTCTTCGAGGGACACGCCGAGCCCGTCAGCAACCTTTGCAAGTGTCAGCAACGCGGGGTTCTGATCGCCGCGCTCAATCCGTCCTAGCAGGTTCGGGTTGAGCCCGATCTTCTGGCCGAGCTCGATTTGCGTCAGTCCGCGCTGTTTGCGCAGGCTGCGCACGTGCGCGCCAATTGTTGCCAAGATCGGGCTCATCTTGTGCTCTTGCCGCCTTTTTGTCGCGCGCGCCAGCGCTACAGACGGATACCCGTTCCTGTGGACCTATCAGTTCCGCAGTAATTGGTCCTTTTTCCGCGCGAGTAACGCCGCCGGAGCTGTCGCAAACTGCGACAGATGCTCCTCTGTGGGAGATCTGGCCAGCAAATAGTCTGCAACGCTAACCCAACCGGCGGTCAGGAACCCGAGCGATGCGTTTAGGTGCGCCGTCCAGTAGCAGTGGAGCAAGAATGTCGCGACGACATCGGTCTGACCCTTGGCAGCCAGAAGAAGGGAGCGATCGGTGGTCCTTTGGCGTGACGTTGGATTGCACGGGACGCCGAGCGCAGCACACACGTCTGCGAGCGCGGGCCAGCGCGCGCGACTTCCGAAGCATTGCATAAGATCTTCACAGTCGCGGCTGGGGCCATCAAACCGATCGTGCCACGATGAGGTGAACATCCAATGGTGCAGGCGTCGCCCCGCCAAGATTGGCATATCGTGCGCCTGACCGTTCCAAGTTATCAACGTTCCCCTTGGCCCAAGCCAGTCCAGGCGATCTTCAACGAATGCCAGCAACGCAACTTCTTCCATCGGCTCGCAAGCCAAGGTTGTATCGAGCTGAAAGTCGCTGAAATACGCATTCTGCGCCTCTTCGATGAACGCAAGGGTGGAGACGGCGACGACCCGGTGAAGCCAGGGTCGCTGGAAAGCGCGGGGCCCAGTGCGTCCTGCGCGCTCGCCAGCTGCGCGATCGAGTGCTGTCTCGATGTCGAGGACGAGACACCTTTGGGATGTCACGATGCGTCCATGGCGACGAGCGCCTCCGCGTCGCGTGCATCGGCGGCCTCGATGAGCAATGCTTGACGGACAAGATCTCGTCCCGAGCTCGACCCGATAACAAGGTGCAGCGGCGTCCTATGATAGAGAACCCGTTGGGGTGTCTTTAGCCACCGACGCACCGTGTCGCGCTCCCCGAGCAGCCAGAGCAGGGACCGGTCTATGTCGAGGCATATGGCGATCGAGGAGGGTCCGGCCTTCGCCAGGCAAGCCTCTTCCTGCTCAGCGAGGTCCCACATGCGGGCGAGTTCGAGAAGTGTCGCTTGAGTCATCGGCGCGACTCCGTGCGTGAACCACCAAATAATACCTAAAAGAATGATTCTGTCAATCGACTTGACCTTGTGTGAGTCGTTTCAGGATGGTCCAATGCTGCTGCACGAGGCAGGGGAAGCACATGGAAATCGGATACGGAAATCTGGAGCGGCTGCTGATCGAGCTGTTTGGTCTATCCGAGACCCAGCGGGGCGCCTTGCTCGGACGGTTCAAATACCTTCAGCGTATCGGCGGATACGGGGCAACACTCACAGGCCGCGGTCGGGCGTCTTACGCAATCGACGATATCCTCCAGATCGTCCTTATCTTTGAGCTAATCGACAGCGGTTGTTCTCCCACCCACGCAGTTCGCATTGTACAATCCTATTGGGACCGGGCGCGCGTCAATCTTGCCTATGCCTGGAGCGAAATCAGAGCTGCGCCTAACGGGCCCCTGAGTGAGCAATTGTTGTGGACCGTCATTCCTAGCCTTCTGACAGAACTTGGGGCCGGAAACGGAATGCTTGGGGTAAGTCTGGACGAGAACCCTGGAGAGACGACTCTGGGCGAAATTCTTGCCTGGCGTACGGGGAAGGGCCCCGCTGCCAAACGCCATGCCATCGTCGTGCACCTCCCCAGTTTGCTGACTGCCCTACATGAGGCCATTGCCGTGGTTGCCCCTGCGCAATCTGAAGCGCTTACTACAGCTCTTGACAGATTCGCCCGGGACTGCGGAGTTGCCTTGCCAGGGTGAGATTGGCAGTGATCGCTCGTGCCTGGCGGAGTCGGAAGAGGCTGCCATCCTGCGAAGGATTTGGTGCGAGCCACGGACCAGACAATCGCACAATGGCTTGCATGTGTAGCAGCTTTTTGGTATAACTTTGATCCCGAATGGAGATGTGCCCTTTAAAGTCAATAGCTTGGCGCGGCGCTAGGAATCGGTTCGAATCCTGTCACCCCTGCCATTTCCCTCGATAAGCCACGCATTTTCCCCAATCCAGCGGCTCCGTCCGCTGGCACGCAAGTGACGTGCGCGGTAGTCAGTCTGCGGAATGGAACGGGTGGTCGACTTCCTGCGTGAGGCGCGCTGGCTCGATTCGGGGCGGGTGCGCGGATACGCCGTGCTGATCGGAATCGCCTCGCTGGTCATCTTCGCGCTTTCCTACCGTGATGCTATCGGTCCGGTCGGCAGCGATTTTCTTGCATTTTGGGGGGCAGGCCATGTCGCCGCTGCAGGTGACCCGTCGGCAGCCTACGACCTGGCGGTGCAGCAGCGGGTCCAGACAGCGACTGCCTCGACCAATTACTTTGCCTTCGTCAATCCACCGCCCTTCCTGTTCCTGGCGACGCCTTTCGGAATGCTGCCCTATCCGGTGGCATGGCTGATATGGGTGGTTCTGGGCTTCGCGCTATGGGCGTGGGTCAGCATCCGCGCCTTCCCGCGACTGTGGGTTTTGGTGCTGATCTATCCCGGCGCACTGGTCGAGGCGATCCACGGGCAGACTGGCTTCGTGACCGGAGCCGCACTTGTTTACGCTGCGACACGGCTCGATCGCCACCCGATGGCTTCGGGCGCGGCAATCGGGACAGTGCTGATAAAGCCGCATCTGGCACTGTTGTTTCCGTTCTGGCTCGCCATGGGGCGGCGCTGGCTCGCGTTTACGGCTGCGGCCGCAAGTGTCGCCATTCTCGTGCTGGCGAGCTGGGCGGCATTCGGCAGCAAGACGATGCTCGCCTATCCCGAGAGCTGGGCGGCAAGCAGGGCGATCATGGACTATGCGCCAACAGCCTTCCTGCTGCGGTTGAGCAGTGTCTATGCGCAGGCGCGGATCTATTTTGGCGAGCAAACTGCCATGATGGTCGCAGCGCTGGTGCTGCTCGCAATGATGATAGTGGCGCTGCTTGCATGGCGACGATTCGGTAATGACTGGCGCGGCAGTGGCGCGCTTGTCCTGGCGGCCACGGGAATCGCCTCCCCTTACCTGTTCAATTACGACCTGCCGTTCCTTGTTGTGCCGACGCTATGGCTAGTGAATCAGGGCCTCACACACGGATTCCGTGCATACGAGAAGGCCGTTCTCGTCGCGCTCTACTTCGCGCCCTTCGCCACTCGTGCGGCGGCGCTGCCGCTCGGGCTCAATCTCATGCCATTCGCTTGCGTCGTCCTGATCTGGTACGTGTGGTCGCGTGGCCCGGAACCCGACGGACTCTCCGAGAGTTTGGATGGGGATGGCGGCGTAGCCCGCGTTATGTAGAGGTCGATCATGTCCAATCTGCCATTCCACAGCAGTTCTCCCGATCGCTGGTCCAAACCGCGTGGCTATAGCGACTCGGGCATTCGTCGGTTGGTGCACGGTCCGATCCAGCCGATGGAACGGCCCAGCTTCCTCGAACGATTGTTTGGCGCGAAGTAACACTCGACCCATTTCGAAAATCCTGCGCTCCGCCCTGAAATGCGGGGGAATTGCTGCATCTCTTCGAACTCCATCTTGCGTTTGACGCGGTGCCCGACTAAAGCTGCGCCCGCTTTCCGAGCATCGCCGGACCGTTTTTAGCCCTCCCGGACTTGATCCGGGGCGGCGCAGACCCCATCGATGAGCGGCAGACAGACACACGCCAAGGACGCAGGAATAGATTTCATGGCCGAAAAGACCCGCAAGACATCGCCGGCCGAGTTCCTGAATCAGGTTCGCGCCGAAACGCGCAAGGTCGTTTGGCCAACGCGCGAAGAGACGATCAAGACCTCGATTTTCGTCTTTGTCATGATGCTGATCCTGTCGCTGTTCTTTCTCGGCGTCGATTCGCTTTTCAGCGCCGTGGTGAGCTGGCTGCTCAGTCTCGCCTGATCGCCGCTACCCGCATCTGACAGGATAATTCATTCATATGGCACGCTGGTATATCATCCACGCCTATTCCGGTTTCGAAAACAAGGTTCGCGATGCGATCATCGCCGAGGCCGAGCGGCTGGGCCTGTCGGACGGTGTGGAGCAGGTCGAGGTTCCGACTGAAACCGTGACCGAGATCAAGCGCGGCAAGAAGGTCCAGATCGAACGCAAGTTCATGCCCGGCTATGTTCTCGCCAAGCTGGCGATGACTGACGATATCTACCACCTCGTCAAGAACACACCGAAGGTGACCGGCTTCCTCGGAACCAACAACAAGCCGCAGGCGATTTCGGAGAAAGAGGCGGCGCGCTATTTCGGCGGAGTCGAAGAAGCCAAGGCCGCGCCCAAGAAGCAGGTCAGTGTCGATTACGAGATCGGCGATCAGGTCAAGGTTCTCGACGGCCCCTTCGCCAGCTTCAACGGTCTTGTCGAGGAACTCGATTTCGACAAGCAGAAAGTCAAGGTATCGGTTTCGATCTTCGGCCGCGCGACCCCGGTCGAACTGGAATTCGAACAGGTCGAGCTGGTCAAGTAAGCGCGCCTTATCGCACGCGGAAGAGGGTGTTGCCGTTATGGCAGCGCCCTTTTTCGTTTGTCTTGAGCCGCTGTTGAGTGCGCAACGGCAGCATGCTTCTGAAACCTTTTCAGCATGCCCGCGCTGTGGTAAAACATTGCCAATGACATATCCGCGAAACGACGGATCTGCATTGGAGAGAGATGGTGGAGAGAGCCAATATCGATGTAACCCGGTGCCCGCTGCTCGCGCTCTGCGCGCTGGACGCGGCGGCGCTGCTGCTGGTTCTTACGGTGCTGTACCTGCTGATCTGAACACGTCCGCGCAGTTGATTGCCTTGCTTCTCAGTGAGTAGAGTGTGCCTGACGTTGGCTTCAGGAACATCGGTGTCCGTGTCGTTAAGTAAAGCTACTGACCCGATTTAAACCCATTCTCTTACATTGCTTCTAATCCAATTTTCATAGTTCCCACCTCGATTGACCAGAGGGGGTTCTATGCTCCGTACTTCATTTCTGATGAGTCGGCTGCGTACCGACAGATCCGGCAACGTGCTGGCGATCTGTGCTGCGGCAATGATCCCAGTGACGGCTATCATTGGATCGGCTCTCGATCTCAGTACGGCCTATATGGCACGGCAGCGGCTTCAGAACGCGTGCGATGCGGGGGTTCTGGCCGCCCGCCAATATATGCAGGGCACCACATTCGATACTTCCGTCAAGGACGAAGCTGACAAGTTCTTCTACTTCAATTTTCCGTCGGGCACGGCGCGGGTAAGCAATCTTACCTTCAATGTGATTGCCGATCCGACGTCCAGTTCGCAGCTGGATGGTACGGCAAGCGCCAAGGTGCCGACTGCATTGATGCAGATCTTCGGATATCGCGCCATTCCGATCGAGGTCAGTTGCAACGCTACCCGCGACATGGGGCACAACGACATCATGCTGGTGCTCGACGTTACCGGTTCCATGGCCGATGCGCCAAGCTCTGGCGGGGCGAGCAAGATTTCGCGGCTGCGCACCGGCGCGATGGGCTTGTATCGTGCGCTCGAAAGCGACGATGGCTCGATCACGCGGTATGGCATCATGCCCTATTCGCATACGGTCAATGTCGCGAGAGCGCTCAAGAACAAGGATATTCTGAAGGATCAGCCTTATGTGGATGTGACGACCACCCAGACATGCACTGGTAAAGGCAAGTACCAATATTGCACCACCAATACATCGCTGGGCTCGAAAATCGTCAGTATCAACGAATCGAGCTGGAATATCGGCAAGGGCAATGGCAGCACTGGGGGCAATACCGAAAACTTCCGCACGAGTGGCGATGGCTGCATCGAGGAACGCCCATCAGTCGGTGAATCGATGTCGCCGTTCAAAATTGACGACACTATCACCCGCGCGGATGTCGATACCCAGGCTGGTAATGCGGGCAATCAGGACGAACTGCAGTTCGGTCGCTACGATCCACCTGCACATACAAATGCGGGCTCAACGACCAGCGGCGGGGTAAAATTCTACTCGGTCTACAACACCTGGATTCAAACCGGTTGCCCGGCCGAGGCAAGCAAGCTCCAGCAATATTCGAGTGAAAGCAGTTTCCAGCAGGCGATCAACGACGCCACTGCGAGGGTCACCGGCGGGACCTATCACGATATCGGTATGCTCTGGGGTTTGCGGTTCATTTCGCGCACCGGCTTCTTTGCGGACGAAAACCCGACCGAACGCGATGGCATTCCCGTAAACCAGAACATAGTCTTCATGACCGATGGCAAGCTCGATACCGGCGATACGCTGTATTCCGCCTATGGTATCCAGAAGTTCCAGAACCGGGTGCAAAACTGTTCTTGGGGCAGTTCGGGCTGTGACAGCGCCCACATCGCGCGGTTCAAGGCTGCCTGTAATCTGGCCAAATCGATGGGGATCACCGTCTGGGTAATCGCACTCGACGTCACCGATACGAAAGACATCAAGGATTGCGCAACGAGCGCCGACCATTTCTACACCAGCGACGGTTCGGATCTCGAGCAGGTTTTTGAAAAAATCGGTCAGGGTATCGGCAATCTGAGGTTGACGAAATGACGGGTTTTCAATCCATGCTCACGCGATTGCGAAGGGATGGACGAGGTGTCACTTCCGTCGAGTTTGCGCTGGTCGCCTTGCCCCTATGCATCATGATAATGGGCGGCTTCGATCTTGGGCACCAAGCCTATATCCGATCGGTGTTGCAGGGTGCGCTAACCGATGCCGCCCGGCGCGCTTCGGTCCAGAATCCGCAATTCAACGCAAGTGGCAATACGACCGAAGATCAGGTGAAGGCCACCATTTTGCAACAGCTCCAGGCAATCACGCCGAATGCGACGATCACCGTAAGCGAGAGCAATTTCTACGACTTCAGCAACATCGGCAATCCCGAGAAACTGATGACCGACGTCAATGGCAATGGCAAATATGACGCCGCCGATGGCGATTGTTTTTCCGATCTCAATGAGAACGGAAAGTACGACAGCGACAGTTCGCGCAATGGCATCGGCGGGGCCAACGATGTGGTGTTCTACAAGGCAAATATAGTCATGCCACGTCTGCTACCTGTTGCGCAGTTGCTCGGCTTTTCCCCCAACTACCGGATGACTGTCGAAACGGCCATCCGCAACCAGCCATATGGGACGCAGAAAACGCCGCCCATCGTGTGCGGATCCTGATCCATGCGGCTCCCGAACACACATCGCCTTCTGCTTCGCGATACCAGAGGCGTTGCCTTCGTCGAATTTGCTATGATCGCTCCCGTGATGCTGTTTCTCATTCTTGGGGGACTGGAATTGGCGAATTACGCTATTGCGCAGTTCAAGGTCAGCCAGATTGCCATGACCGTGGCGGACAACGCCGGTCGTGTCACGACCGGCATCGACGAGGCCAACATCTATGAGGTGTTCGCCGGTGCCAATGTCATCGGAGGCTCCATGGGCTTCGAACAGCACGGACGTGTTGTTCTGTCCTCGCTGCAGGACAACGATCAGAAAGGCAGCAAGCACGGACAGATGATCAACTGGCAGAGATGCTGGGGAGATTTGTCGGTTGCGCCTGCTTACGGCAAGCAGGACAAGGGGCGTACGGACAGCAGTCTGGTGGACGGAATGGGGCCGACGGGCGACAAGATCACCTCGATACCCGGTACGGCGGTGATGTTTGTCGAAGTCAGCTATCAGTATCAGCCGCTGATGGTGGGCAGCCTGTTCAACCTGAATGGGATTATCCGCCGGGAAACTGCCTTCAACGTGCGCGGACGTCAGAACAACGACATCAGCAACACTGAAAGCCTGACGCAGTTGACTTGCAAATAACGCGGTCAGTCATGCCGCTGGCGAAGTTTCCTTATTTGTAGACAATTATATTATCCGGCAGCGGATCGGGGCGCCTGGCAATGTCGGGTTGCGCCGCCCGCGCATCTGCTGAGTCGATTGCCCACGGGTTTGCGGCTGCCGTTTGCGCATCATTCGGTAAGTTATTGTTGGCGTCAGTTTCCGGACTCACAGATGAATTGCCTGAGACGAACAATAGGCGCCGTTCGTGATCCGCACCCGCGTCGGGCTGCGCATTGCCATGATGCGCCAGCGATTGCGCTTCGCTCTCGATCATGCTCGGATTCTTGTCTCCGTCGAAAACCAAAGAGACCAGCCCGATCACACCGACGGAAAAGATAACTACAGATTTTCGATACCGAGAAAGATCGCTCATCATATGGTCTGCCGCAACCAGCAGCCCCCTCTGGCTGTAATAGCTTAGTAAAGTAGCAAGAATCCGATTAAGGCTTTCGCAGCTTCTTACCTTGATATTCGGTAAACGGACGGGCGCGGGACTTGGTGCCGATCCTATATTCATTTGTAAAAATATATGCTTACGGCATCGCCATGGCGCAGCCACACCGCCTCACTCGCCCCCAGTTTACGCGCGCGGGGGCTGCCTGCGATAGCTCAGGGCTTCGGCGACATGAATCCTGCCGATCTGGTCTGCTCCGGCCAGATCGGCAATCGTGCGCGATACCCGGAGCATGCGCGTATAGCTGCGGGCCGACAGGCGCATCGCGGTTGCGGCCTGCATCAACAATTGCTTGCCTGCTTCGTCGGGCGTTGCGACGCGTTCCAGCGCATCGCCTTCCAGTTCGGCATTGCTGCGCGCGCCCGTCGCGTCGGTGCGAGCGGTCTGACTCGAACGCGCCCTTGCCACGCGCGCGGCGACTTCGGCGCTGCCTTCCGACGGCGGCGGTAGTGCGAGATCGGCTGCGCTGACAGGATCGACTTCGACGTGCAGGTCGATCCGGTCGAGCAGTGGCCCGGAAACCTTGCTTTGGTAGTCTGCTGCGCAGCGCGGCGCACGCGAGCAGGCTAGCGCGGCATCGCCGAGGTGGCCGCACCGGCATGGATTCATCGCTGCGACCAGTTGCACGCGCGCGGGAAAGGCGACATGCGCGTTGGCGCGCGCAACATCGACCTTTCCTGTTTCAAGCGGCTGGCGCAGCGAATCGAGGACCGCTCGCTGGAATTCGGGCAGTTCGTCGAGAAACAGGACGCCCAGATGCGCGAGGCTGACCTCCCCCGGCTTTACCTTCAGGCCGCCGCCGGTGAGCGCCGCCATCGAAGCGGAATGATGCGGCGCGCGGAACGGGCGCGAGCGGCTGATGCGCCCTTCTTCCAGCGTGCCGGCGACCGATTGCACCATGCTCACTTCCAGCGCTTCGGCGGGTGTGAGCTCGGGCAGGATGCCGGGGAGGCAACTCGCCAGCAGCGACTTGCCAGCGCCCGGAGGACCGATCATCAGCAGATTGTGCCCTCCGGCTGCGGCAATCTCCAGCGCGCGTTTGGCGGTCTCCTGACCCTTTACCTGCCTCAGATCGGGGCCGGGTGTGCTGGCCTCGATGTCTCCCGGCTTCGGTTCGGGCAGGCGTTGCGTTCCCTTGAGGTGATTGAGCAGGCTGCCGAGGTCCGGCGCGGCGATCACCGGCACACCGCTGGCCCAGCGCGCTTCTGCGCCTTGCGAGGCAGGGCAGATCAATCCTGCATCGTTCTGGCTGGCGTGAAGTGCGGCGAGCAGCACACCAGGCGAGCCGACGATCCGCGCATCAAGCGACAACTCACCTACCGCGATGAAATCACCCAGTTGCTCGGCATCGGTCACGCCCATCGCCGCCAGCAGTGCGAGCGCGATCGGAAGATCGTAATGGCTGCCTTCCTTGGGCAGGTCGGCAGGTGACAGGTTGATGGTGATCCGTTTGGGCGGCAGCGCCAGACCCATCGCGGAAAGGGCGGCCTGCACCCGTTCGCGGCTTTCTCCGACGGCCTTGTCGGGCAGGCCGACGATGGCGAAACGCGGCAGGCCGGGTGCGACCTGGCATTGCACTTCGACGCCGCGCGCCTCCAGCCCGAGATAGGCGACGGTTTGCACCAACGCGACCATGATCGATACAACCCCCATTTGTGCAAGAGACTGCTGTTGCAGCTCTTTTTCCCGGTTATTACATGGCGGCTTCAACCTCTCGTGTCGAGTGCGTCCGGCACGTGGCAGGGCAGGGAATCACTTGACCACTGGCATGGACTTGCCTATGCGCGCGCATCTAATGGCGGTCGTTCGGCGACGGACGGCCCTTTTTATTGGTGCGGCATATCGGGTAGGCCGGAATGCGCATCGCAAATGGATTTAGACAAGGAATCGCCCGATGAAGCGGACTTTCCAGCCCTCGAACCTCGTGCGCGCCCGTCGCCACGGTTTCTTCGCACGCAAGGCCACCCCCGGTGGTCGCAAGGTGCTGCGCGCCCGCCGCAAGCGCGGCCGCAAGACGCTCTGCGCCTGATTTGACATGCGCACGCGCATCCGCGCGTGCGACCTCCTCGCGCCCCGCGGCGCTGCGGACGGCCAGTCGGCCTTGCGGGCTCCCGGTGGGGGCCCGTTTGGCGTATGAGGCATCTGTGACCGAATCCATTTCCGTGATGCGCAAGCGCGCCGATTTCCTGGCAGCCAATCGCGGCTTGCGCGTGGCGCGGCCGGGTTTCGTGCTGCTGGCGCTGCCCAACGGCGGGCGGGGCAAACGCTACGGCATCACAGTGACCAAGAAGATCGGCAATGCGGTGGTGCGTAATCGGATGAAGCGCCGCTTTCGGGAGCTTTTGCGCAGCGCGCTGCCCGAACGCGGGCTCACGGATCACGATCATGTGCTGATCGGGCGCGAAGGTGGGATTGAACGCGATTTTCAAGCACTTGCCGGGGAACTGGACGCCGCCCTTTCGCGTGCTGCGGCAGGCAAAGGCGATCCGCCGCGGCGAGGCAGGGGGCCACGCCGGTGAAATATCCCCTGATCTGGATTGCGCGTTTCTGGCAGCTCGGTCCCAGCCGGATTCTGCCGCCCTCCTGCCGCTATTCACCCAGTTGTAGCGAATACGCGATCGAGGCCCTGACCAAATATGGCGCGATCAAGGGTGGATGGCTGGCGTTTAAGCGGTTAATGCGCTGCCACCCATGGGGCGGTTGCGGGTTCGACCCGGTTCCGTGACCGCCACTGTCTTGACATTATAATACACCTAACCAGATAATCCGGACCACCGACGGAAGCGAAGTCCTTGACCAATTCACGCAATCTCATTCTCGCTGCGGCCCTGTCTTTCATGTTGTTGTTCGGCTGGGATGCGGTCGTGCGCTATCTCTATCCGCAACCGGCAACGCCGCCTGCAACCGCCACCGCGCAGGCCAGTGGTCAGTCCGATGTCGGCGCACCTCAACCGGGCGCGACACCGGCTGCAAGCGACGCCAAGATAGCGCACTCGCGTGCCGGCGGCCTGATGGATCCCAAGCAGATCGCGCTGGAGAAAGCCGATCTCAAGACCGCGCTGGCATCGCCCGATCGTATCCCGATCGATGCGCCGCGAGTCGCCGGGTCGATCAACCTCGACACCGGCACGATCGACGATCTGGTGCTCAAGGACTACCGCGAGACGGTCGAGAAGAACTCGCCGCCAGTGCGGCTGTTTTCGCCGCAAGGCACGCCCGCGCAGCAGTTCGCCGAGTTCGGCTTCCTCGTGAACGGTCAACGCCTGCCTGAAGGCAAATGGCAGGCCGATGGCACCAAGCTAACCCCAACGACGCCCGTCACCCTGCACCGGCAGGGACCCGACGGCATCGGTCTGTCGATCAAGCTGACCATCGACAGGGATTACATGATCCACGCTCAGCAGCGGGTGGACAACAGGGGCTCGACCACTGCGAAGGTCCAACCTTTCGCGCTGATCAATCGCACCGACCGCAACGCGAGCCAGGATTTGTGGATCGCGCATTCCGGCCCCATCGGAATGTTCAACGACGCGGCCGATTACGATGTCGATTACAAGGATCTGGGCGCAGGTCAGGTTTCATCGCCGACCGGCAAGATCGGCTGGATGGGCTTTACCGACATCTACTGGCTGAGCGCGCTTGTCCCGCAAGCCGGAGCCCAGGCCAAGGCCGACTTCCGAGGGCTGGGCGACAATCTCTTCCGCGCCGATCTGGTCTATTCGCCGATTTCGGTTCCCGCGGGCCGCGCCGCTGAAGTCAGCACGCAATTGTTCGCCGGGGCCAAGGCGAGCGACATCCTCTCGCATTATGAAAAGGCCGGAATTCCCAAATTCGATTTGGCGATCGACTGGGGCTGGTTCCGCTGGTTCGAACAGCCCTTCCTGTGGCTGCTCAACCAGTTGTTCCATCTCGCCGGTAATTTCGGGGTGGCAATTATCCTGCTGACCGTGATCGTGCGCGGTGCGCTGTTCCCGATCGCGCAGAAGCAGTTCGCGTCCATGGCGGCGATGAAAGCGATCCAGCCGCGCATGAAGGCGATCCAGGAGAAGTACAAAGACGACAAGATGAAGCAGCAGCAGGAGATGCAGAAGCTGTTCAAGGACGAAGGCGTCAATCCGCTCGCCGGCTGCTTGCCGATGGTGCTTCAGGCACCGATCCTCTTCGCGCTTTACAAAGTCTTCGTGCTGGCGATCGAGATGCGCCACCAGCCCTTCATCCTGTGGATCAGGGACTTGTCCGCGCCCGATCCGGCGACGGTCTTGAATCTGTTTGGCCTCCTGCCGTTTCACCCGACCGGCTTCCTCGCGATCGGCGTGCTGGCGCTGTTGCTCGGCTTCACCATGTGGCTCACCTTCCGCCTCAACCCGGCTCCCGCCGATCCGGTTCAGCAGAAGATGTTCTCGATCATGCCGTGGATGATGATGTTCGTCATGGCGCCGTTCGCCGCAGGCCTGCTGCTTTACTGGACCACCAGCAACTTGCTTACCATTGCCCAGCAGAAATATCTCTACTCGCGCCATCCGCAATTGCGCGCGGCGGTGGAGAAGGAGCGCAAGGCGGTGAAGGCCGCGGCGGACTGACGTGACCGAAGCGTCCACCGCCGAACAGGAGCGCCGGGCCGCCGAAGCCGAGGAACGTCGCGCCGCGGCGCTGTTCTCCGGGCGGGTGGACTTCCTGCTGTCGGCCCCGGCCTTGCATTTCCTGCCTGAAGCGGATGTGCCGGAGATCGCCTTTTGCGGGCGCTCGAACGTCGGCAAGAGCACGCTGCTCAACGCTATCACCGGTCGCCGTGCGATTGCGCGCGCCTCGGTGACGCCGGGCCGCACGCAGGAACTCAATTTCTTCGAGGTCGGACAACCGACGCAGCTCAGGCTGGTCGATATGCCCGGCTACGGCTTCGCCAAGGCGCCGGTGAAAGTGGTCGAACGCTGGAAGCAGCTCGTGCGCACCTATCTGCGTGGGCGGCAGGTGCTGGCGCGTACATTGGTGCTGGTCGATGCGCGCCACGGGTTGAAGGACGTCGACCGCGAGATGATGAAAATGCTCGACGAGGCGGCGGTCGGTTATCGCGTGGTGCTGACCAAGGCTGACAAGATCAAGGCCAGCGCCCTCGCTGAAGTCGTCGCACAGACCGAGGCGGAGGCGAAAAAGCATGTCGCAGCCTATCCGGTGCTGCACGTAACCAGCGCGGAAAAGGGGATGGGGATCGCCGCTTTGCGTGCCGCCGTACTGGCCGACGCAGGGGTCTGAATCTTTCCGTCGGTTATTTGGCGAAAAGACTCGCGAGGTTTTCGAACGCCTTGATCTCCAGCGCATTGCCGCTGGGATCGCGAAAGAACATCGTCGCCTGTTCGCCCGGTTTTCCCTTGAAGCGGATGGTCGGCGGGATCGCGAAGTTCACACCCGCGGTCTCCAGCCTCTCTGCTAACGCCCGCCAGTCGGCCATTGCCAGTACGACGCCGAAATGCGGAACCGGAACACCGTGGCCATCGACATGGTTGCTGGCACGATCACCGGCATCACCGGGCGCGAGATGCGCAACGATCTGGTGACCGAAGAAATCGAAATCAATCCATTCGTCGCTGCTGCGACCTTCGCGGCAACCGAGCACTCCGCCATAAAAGGCGCGCGCGGCGGCAAGATCGTCGACGGGAAAAGCGAGATGGAACGGGCGCAGGCTCATGGTCAGCCTTGTAACGTCACGATTTAACCCGACAAGCACCCAAGCTGCGGCTCGACAGCGGCGGGCAGAGGCTCTAGGCGCGCCCATAGCAAGCAAGGTAGCGGCGCATGAAACTCATCATTGGCAACAAGAATTACTCCAGCTGGTCCTTGCGCGGCTGGCTTGCGGCCAAGCAGTCCGGCATCGGTTTCGAGGAAATCATCGTCCCGCTCTATGGTGAGGAATGGGAGGCGGTGAAGCAGGAGGATGGCGGTCTCCAGCCATCGAGCGGCAAAGTGCCGATCCTGTGGGATGGCGACACGGTCGTGTGGGACAGTCTCGCAATCCTCGAATATCTCGCCGACAAGGTCGGGCGCGACCGGTTCTGGCCGAAGGACGATACTGCGCGCGGCATGGCCCGATCGATGGTCGCGGAAATGCACAGCTCCTACGCGGCGCTGCGCGGCGAATGCCCGATGAATGTGCGTCGCAGATTCGAAGGCGTACAACTGACCGATGCGGCCAAGCGCGATATCGTGCGCATTCTCGGCCTGTGGGCGGAAGCGCGCGCGCGCTTCGGTGCGGGCGGCCCGTTCCTGTTCGGCACTTTCGGCGCGGCGGACATCGTCTATGCGCCAGTGGTCAGCCGTTTCATCAGCTACCAGATCCCCGTCCCCGGCTTCGCGCTCGCCTATATGGAAGCGGTGTGGGAACACGACTGGATGAAACAATGGATCGCCGCCTCGGAAAACGAAGAATGGGTCATCGAACAATACGAATCCACCTCGCCCGCCTGATCGCCGGGATTGCCGCCACATCGCTGTTCCTGATGCCGCAAGCCGCGATGGCCTGGGGCTTCTTCGGTCACCAGACCGTCGCGCGGATCGCGCTCGCCAATATAGAGCCGTCGACGCGCAAGGCGATCGACCGGCTGTACCGCGCGGACCCGCTGCTGGGCACGCCGAAATGCCCGATCCACAATCTGGCGCAGGCATCGGTATGGCCCGACTGCATTCGCAACGATCCGACCCGCTGGGGCTTTACATTCGCTTGGCATTACCAGACCGAGCCGGTCGACCGGCCTTACAACGCGCGGAAGAACTGTACTGGTGGAGCTTGCGTTTCAGCGCAGATCACGCGCAATTATGCGCTGCTGGCGGACAAGCATTTGCCTGCCAATGTCCGGCTGGAAGCGCTGGCGTTCCTGGTTCATTTCACCGGCGACATCCACATGCCGCTGCATTCGGGCGACGATGACGACAAGGGCGGCAACACCCGCCATGTCGATTACGGGATCGTGAAGGGCACCAATCTCCATTACGATTGGGATAACCCGCTGGCCGAGCGGGCGATAACCTCCGGCCCTTCATTGGTGCGCAAATATTCGGACGCCGAAAAAGCAAGACTTGCGGGCGGAACGCCGGAAGACTGGGGGCGCGAGAGCTGGGAAATCACCAGGGATTTCGTCTATCGCAACGCTTTCGGTCGGGACCCGGGCGCAGGCGCTATGCCCGATAGAGGAAAGCTGACCCAGCAGGCGATTACGGAAGCGGTTCCAGTGGCGCGTAAGCGGATCGAGCAGGCAGGTCTAAGGCTCGCTCACCTGCTCGACGAAGCGATGGCGCCAGATGGGCCAAAAACGATCGCTGGCTAGGAAGCACGCCGTGCGGAGTAGCGGGTGCCATCCTTGCGCGCGTAACCATCAGGGTCGAAGACCATGTCGATATCGGGATATTCCCCCGAGTCCCTGTCCCGATCGCCCGCGCTGATCGCCACGAACACGCAGTCGACCGCGCCACGATTGTGCAGGCGGTGCCCGTTTTCGACCCCTGCAGGCCATGCCAGCACGTCCCCCGGCTTCACGACTGTCTCGCCATTATCCTCAAGCAGCACTGCCTCGCCGCTCAGCATCACCACCAGCTCGTCCTCCTCGCGGTGCCAGTGCCGTTGCGAGGAATAAGCGCCCGGCTTCAGCACCACATGGCTCGCGCCCATTTTCGTGAGACCCGCGGGCGGGGCGAGACGACGATACCAGCGTCCCTCGACCTCCGCATCGTATGGCGCGGGGTAGCCGGTCGCGTTGGTCTGGGGAATCGATTTCAGATCGAGCTTTGGCATGGCTTCCACTCCTGCTAGCCGGGTGAAGATGACTCAAACCCTCGATCTCGCCAAGCAGTTGATTGCCGCGCCCAGTGTCACCCCGGCGCGAGGCGCTGTGTTCGATGCCTTCGAAGCGATGATCGCGCCGCTGGGTTTTTCCGTCCACCGGTTCACTGCCGGCAAAGCTCCGGATGGCCCGGTCGAGAATTGCTTCGCCTACCGGCAAGGCCCCGTAGGTTCGCGTCACTTCGCCTTTGCAGGGCATCTCGACGTGGTGCCACCGGGCGAGGGCTGGGTGAGTGGGGCGTTCGAGCCGGAGGTACGCGGCGAATTGCTCCATGGGCGCGGGGCGGTCGACATGAAGGGTTCGATCGCGGCGATGGTCGCCGCCACGGCAGAAATTCCGCAGGACGCGGGGACAATAAGCTTCATCATCACCGGCGACGAAGAAGGACCGGCGGTTTATGGGACGCGCGCGCTGATCGATTTCATGCGCGAGCATGGCCACCAGCCCGATCTGTGTCTTGTCGGTGAGCCGACCAGCGTCAACCGGCTTGGCGACATGATGAAGATCGGGCGGCGCGGATCGGTCAATATCTGGCTCAGCGTCGATGGTACGCAGGGCCACGTTGCCTATCCGCATCTCGCCGACAATCCGATACCGCGCCTCGTTGCGATGCTGGCCGAACTGGAAGCACTTGTGCTCGACGAGGGCACCGACTGGTTCCAGCCGTCTAATCTCGAAATCACCGACGTTCATGTCGGCAACCCGGCCCATAACGTCATTCCCGGCCGTGCCGAGGCGCGCATCTCGATCCGTTTCAACGACACGCATAGCGGAGCCGAACTTGCCGAGAGGATTTCAGCCATTGCGCGCAAGCATGGCGGCGAGGCACGCCCGGTGATTTCGGGCGAGCCGTTCCTGACCCCGCCCGGCGAATTTTCCGCGCTGGTGGCGCAGGCGGTGAAGGCCGAAACCGGGATCGAACCCGAAGCCTCGACCACTGGCGGGACATCGGATGCGCGGTTCCTGCGCGCGGTCTGCCCGGTGATCGAATTCGGACTGGTCAACGCAACCATGCACAAACGCGACGAGGCGGTGGCCATCGCCGACCTCGATACGCTAAGCCGCATTTATGCGCAGATCGCGCGCTCGGCGCTGGGCGCCTGATAATCGTCTGAGGGGACGCACATGTTGAAACGCTGGTTCGCCATTCCCTTGTGGCAGCGCGTGATTGCCGCGCTGGTGCTGGGCATCGCCGTTGGGCTGTTCTGGGGGCCGGGGGCGGAAAGTATCAAGATTATCGGCGACGTGTTCATCGCCTTCATCAAGATGCTGGTGGTGCCGCTGATCTTCTTCAGCCTGGTTTCGGGCGTTGCCGCAATCGGTGACCTGCGCAAACTCGGTGCGGTCGGTGGACGCGCGTTGCTGTTGTTTGTCGTTACCGGCCAGATCGCGGTGTGGCTTGGCTTGCTGCTGGGCACGCTCATCCAGCCGGGGATCGGGGTGAACACCGCCGGGCTCGACCTCGGGCCGACGCCGACTCCGAACGAGGCCACATGGCGTTCGATGATCCTCGGCATCGTTCCGCAAAGCCCGGTGCAGGTGATGGCGGATGTCAACGTCCTGCCGCTGATCGTGTTCTCTCTCTTGATCGGCGTTGGCATATTGATGGCCAAGGAAGAGGGCGGGCCGGTCCAGAAGATCTTCGATTCGGGCGCTGTGGTGATGCAGCATGTCACCATGGTGGTGATGGAGCTGACCCCCTTCGGCGTGTTTGCGCTGATGGCGTGGGTTGCGGGCACGCTTGGGTTCGACGCATTGACTGCGCTCGCCAAGCTGGTCGCGCTCAATTACGTCGGCTGCCTGTTGATTATCGGTGTCATGTATTCGGCGATGATCAAGTTCATGGCCAAGCTTTCGCCGGTCGATTTCTTCCGCGGCATCGTCGATGCAATGGCGGTCAGCTATTCGACCGCCAGCTCCAACGCGACTCTGCCGGTGACGCTGCGCTGTGCTGAGCGCAACCTCGGCGTATCGAACTCCGTCGCAAGCTTCGTCATCTCGCTTGGTGCGACGATCAACATGAACGGCACCGCGATGTACCTTGGCCTCGCCACCTTGTTCGGCGCGCAGGTATTCGGCGTGGACCTGACCTGGGGCCAGTATTTCCTGATCTCGATCCTCGCGACCTTGGGCGCGGTCGGGGCGGCGGGGATACCCGGCGCGGGACTGATCATGATGGCGCTGGTGTTCGGCGCGGTCGGCGTGCCGCTGGAAACGATCGCCTTCGTCGCCGGGGTCGACCGGATCATGGACATGATGCGCACCACCACCAATGTCAGCGGCGATGCCGCGGTGGCGGTGACGGTCGCGAACATGACCGGCGAGCTCGACCGCCGCGAACTGACCAGCGCCGACGATATCTAGGATGAAGGCGACAGCCGCTTTCAGCCTTGTCATCGCGCTCGCGCTCGCAACCACCGCTTGCACCGCCAGCAAGAACGGCAAACCGCAATGCGCAGGCACAGTGCTGACCGTCCCCAAGGGTGCGGACGGGAAGGGCTTCACCATCGCGCAACTGATGGCCCACGCCTCCGCAATGGGCATGAGCCAGAAGGATGCCGAAACGCTGATTTACCTTGAAGGGATCAATCCGCAGGCGACGCTGAAACCGGGCGAGACGATCTGTCTTGATGGCAGGCCTGACGCCGCGAAATAGCTGGCACTGGCAAAGCAAAAGGGCGGCACCTTGCGGAACCGCCCTTCCGATTGTCTTGCCGTAAGACCGGTGAGGCTTACTTGAGCTCGACGGTGCCGCCAGCGGCTTCGATCTTGCTCTTGATTTCCTCGGCCTCGGCCTTGTTGACGCCTTCCTTGACGGCCTTCGGCGCGCCTTCGACGAGCGCCTTGGCTTCGGTCAGGCCCAGGCCGGTGATGGCGCGGACTTCCTTGATCACCTGGATCTTCTTGCCACCGTCGCCGGTCAGGACGACGTCGAATTCGTCCTTTTCCTCGGCTGCGGCACCGGCGTCGCCACCACCAGCAGGTGCAGCAACGGCAACAGCAGCGGCGGCGCTCACGCCCCACTCTTCTTCCAGCGCCTTGGCAAGCTCAGCGGCTTCCATGACGGTCAGCTTCGACAGTTCTTCAACAAGCTTGGCGATATCGGCCATGATGTTTCACTCCAAATATGTGGCGGGGCGGTCCTGAACAGGGTGTGCGCCCCATGGATTGCAAATATGTTCTGACGCGAACGAACCTTACGCCGCTTCCTTGGCCGCATAGGCCCCGAATACGCGAGCGAGCAGTGCCGCGGGTTCCTTGACCGTGCGGACGACCTTGGTCGCCGGCGCGTTGAGGAGGCCCACGATCGTCCCACGAAGTTCGTCGAGGCTGGGCATCGAGGCGAGCGCCTTGACCCCTGCTTCGTCGAGCTTCTGCGCGCCCATCGAACCGCCGACGATTTCAAGCTTGTCGGTGGTCTTGGCGAAGTCCACTACGACCTTGGCCGCGGCGACCGGGTCCTCGGAATAACCGAGGGCGGTCGGACCCGTGAGGAGCTCGTCGAGCCCCACGTAATCGGTGTCCTTCAGGGCGAGCCTGGCGAGACGGTTCTTCGCAACCTTGTAGGACGCACCGGCTTCACGCATCTTCGAGCGCAGTTCGGTGGATTGCGCCACCGACAGCCCCAGGTTGCGGGTGACGACCACCACGCCCGCCTGGCTGAAGACTTCGTTGAGCTGGGCGACCGAATCGGCTTTCTGCGAACGATCCATGCCATACTCCTTCTCTATGGCCGGACGGGATGGCTCCCGCACGACCGGCTACGTTTGCCGCAACGCCCGAAGTGGGCGACACGAACGAGTCCGTTGTGACAAGGGAAGGAGGAGCGCCTGCCTGACACATCAGGATCTGGCGCGAAACGCCGATAGCCTCAGCACGAGGTGTCGGACGAAAATCTCTTTTCCCCGTCTAGGCCGGAAATTAAGCCACGGCCAATCCGTGGCACCAGCTGTCTCGGACGGAACGAACGCCGGACGCAAAGAGGCCCGCCATTCGCAGGCGGGCCTCTAGACGTTTCAGCGTCTGTGTCAAGCCGATCCCAGCGAAGGGATCGAAGGCTTGATTACTCCGACGGAGCGTCCGAAGGAGTCGCGGTGTCGGTAGCAGCCGGGGTCGCGGTGTCGGTCGCGGCATCGGTAGCAGCCGGGGTCGCGGTGTCGGTAGCCATCGTGTCGGTGGTCATCGCGGTGTCGGTCGCGGTGGTGTCGGCCGGAGCTTCGGCCTTCTTGTCGCAGCCGACGAGAGCGAGCGACAGCGGGAGAGCGAGAAGAGCAAGCTTGTTCATGATATAAATTCCTTTAGCCAAAATCGGCAGACATAAAATGGCCACATTTCAGGCAGGCCTCAAGAGAAAAATTGCATTGCGCATGATTTTGCTCCGGGTAAACCCTTAAAAGGCGCAGATTTCTGCGAATTTGGCTGTGGCAAATCATGCCGAAAAATGTGTCATCGTGTGGGGTTTACAAGCTAGGGTGCGAACCCTACATGACCTTCAACCGCACGCTTCGAGCAAATCTGATTCATGCGCGGGAATCGGATTAAGAATGGAAGCGGCGTTTCCATAATCGCGACGCTAGAGAAGCTGCAGTCAGCCGCCGGTATCGGTGCGCGTTCGCTGCGGCCTTTTCGCGTCCCGGCAATGGATTTTTACATGCGCGAGACTTGAGCGATCCGGTCCGCACTATCGGCCCGGCCACACCAGTACGAGGCACCATTACTCCATGGCAACCAAGGCGAAAGCACCGCAGACCACCGTCTCGGGCACCGCGAAACGGCGTATCCGCAAGATCTTCGGCGACATTCACGAAGTCGTCGAAATGCCGAACCTGATCGAGGTCCAGCGCGAAAGCTACGAGCAGTTCCTGCGCTCGGACAAGGAAACCGGCTATGTTTCGGGCCTTGAAAAGACGCTGCGGTCGGTGTTCCCGATTCGCGATTTCGCCGGCACCGCCGAACTCGACTTCGTGCACTACGAGCTCGAACCGCCCAAGTATGATGTAACCGAATGCCGCCAGCGCGGCATCACCTATGCGGCTCCGATGAAGGTGACGTTGCGTCTGATCGTGTTCGAAGTCGACCAGGAAACAGAGACCCGTTCCGTGCTCGATATCAAGGAGCAGGACGTCTACATGGGCGACATGCCGCTCATGACGGGGAACGGCACATTCATCGTCAATGGTACCGAGCGCGTGATCGTCAGCCAGATGCACCGTTCGCCGGGTGTGCTGTTCGACCATGATCGCGGCAAAACGCATTCCTCGGGCAAGCTCCTCTTCGCCGCGCGGATCATTCCCTATCGCGGCAGCTGGCTCGATTTCGAATTCGACGCCAAGGACATCGTCAACGTCCGCATCGACCGCAAGCGCAAGCTGCCGGTCACCGCGCTGCTGTTTGCGCTCGGCCTCGATGCCGAGCAGATCCTTGCCGAATTCTACAACACCATCACATGGAAGCGCGCCAAGGACGGCTGGCAGATCCCGTTCAGCGCCGACCAGTGGCGCGGCGCCAAGCCCGCGTTCGCTCTGGTGGATGCCAAGACCGGTGAGGAAGTGTTCCCCGCCGGCCAGAAGATCAGCCCGCGTGCCGCCAACAAGGCGGCCAAGGACGGGCTCGATACCCTGCTCCTGCCGACTGAGGAAATCTTCGGCCATTTCGCCGCGCGCGACATGATCGACGAGAGCACCGGTCGTATCTATATCGAGGCGGGCGACGAAGTTTCGCCTGAAAACCTCGAAGTGCTCGACCAGGCTGGCGTCGACTCGCTCGACCTGCTCGACATTGACGACATCAACACCGGTCCGTGGATGCGCAACACGCTCAAGGTCGACAAGGCCGAGAACCGCGACGAGGGTCTTGAAGCGATCTACAAGGTCATGCGTCCGGGTGAGCCGCCGACCAAGGAAACCGCCGAAGCGCTGTTCGAAGGCCTGTTCTTCGACGGTGAGCGCTACGACCTGTCCGCCGTTGGCCGCGTGAAGCTGAACATGCGTCTCGGCCTCGACGCCGAGGACACCGTCACCACGCTGCGCAAGGAAGATATCCTCGCGGTGGTCAAGGAGCTGGTGAACCTCAAGGACGGCAAGGGCGAAGTCGACGACATCGACAACCTCGGCAACCGTCGCGTGCGTTCGGTCGGCGAGCTGCTCGAAAACCAGTACCGCGTCGGCCTGTTGCGCATGGAGCGCGCGGTGAAGGAGCGGATGAGCTCGGTCGATGTCTCGACCGTGATGCCGAACGATCTCATCAACGCCAAGCCGGCTGTTGCCGCTGTGCGCGAGTTCTTCGGTTCCAGCCAGCTCTCGCAGTTCATGGACCAGACCAACCCGCTGTCGGAAGTTACCCACAAGCGCCGCGTGTCGGCGCTCGGGCCGGGTGGTCTTACCCGCGAGCGCGCGGGCTTCGAAGTTCGCGACGTCCACCCGACACACTATGGCCGTATCTGTCCGATCGAAACGCCGGAAGGCCCGAACATCGGCCTGATCAACTCGCTGGCCTCGTTCAGCCGGGTTAACAAATACGGCTTCATCGAAACGCCCTACCGCCTGATCAAGGATGGCAAGGTGTCGAGTGAGGTCGTCTATCTCTCGGCCATGGAAGAGCAGAAGCACACCGTTGCGCAGGCTTCGGCCGAGCTCGATGACGAGGGTGCGTTCGTCGAGGAATTCGTCTCGGCGCGCCAGAACGGCGATTACTTCATGGCTCCGCGCGAGCAGATCACGCTGATGGACGTTTCGCCCAAGCAGCTTGTCTCGGTCGCGGCCTCGCTGATCCCGTTCCTGGAGAACGACGACGCCAACCGCGCGTTGATGGGCTCGAACATGCAGCGCCAGGCGGTGCCGCTGGTCAAGGCCGAGGCACCGTTTGTCGGTACCGGCATGGAAGAGACCGTGGCGCGCGATTCGGGTGCGGCGATCACCGCCACCCGCGGCGGCGTAGTCGACCAGGTCGACGCGACCCGTATCGTCATCCGCGCGATCGGCGATGTCGAACCCGGCCAGTCGGGTGTCGACATCTACACGCTGCAGAAGTTCCAGCGTTCGAACCAGAACACCTGCATTAACCAGCGCCCGCTGGTGAAGGTGGGTGAGACGGTCGAGCCGGGCGATGTGATCGCCGACGGTCCTTCGACCGATCTTGGCGAGCTGGCGCTGGGCCGCAACAGCCTCGTCGCCTTCATGCCTTGGAACGGCTACAACTACGAGGACTCGATCCTCATTTCCGAGCGTATCGTGAAGGATGACGTCTTCACCTCGATCCATATCGAGGAGTTCGAGGTCATGGCGCGCGACACCAAGCTCGGGCCGGAAGACATCACCCGCGACATCCCCAACGTCGGCGAGGAAGCGCTGCGCAACCTCGACGAGGCGGGCATCGTCTACATCGGTGCCGAAGTGCATCCGGGCGATATCCTGGTCGGCAAGATCACGCCCAAGGGCGAAAGCCCGATGACGCCGGAAGAAAAGCTCCTGCGCGCGATCTTCGGTGAAAAGGCCAGCGACGTGCGCGACACCTCGCTCCGCCTGCCGCCGGGTGTTGCCGGGACGATCGTCGAAGTGCGCGTGTTCAACCGCCACGGCATCGAGATCGACGACCGTACCAAGCAGATCCAGGCGACAGAAATCGAGCATTTGCGCAAGGATGCCGCGGATGAGCGCAGCATCCTCAACCGGGCGACCTACAACCGCCTGAAGGACATGCTGCTCGGCCAGACCGCTTCCGCTGCGCCCAAGGGCGTCAAGAAGGGTTCGGAAATTACCGAGGAGCTGCTCGAGAGTGTCGAGCGCCACGAATGGTTCAAGTTCGCCGTGGCGGACGACAGCCGTCAGGCGCAGATCGAGGCGATCAAGGGCCAGTACGACGAAGCCGTAAAGGGCATCGATCACAAGTTCGAGGACCGTAAGGAGAAGCTCGAACGCGGTGACGAGCTCGCTCCGGGCGTGCTCAAGATGGTCAAGGTGTTCGTCGCGGTGAAGCGCAAGCTGCAGCCGGGCGACAAGATGGCGGGCCGCCACGGGAACAAGGGCGTAATCAGCCGGATCCTGCCGCAGGAAGACATGCCCTTCCTCGAAGACGGGACCCCGGTCGATATCGTGCTCAACCCGCTGGGTGTGCCGTCGCGTATGAACGTGGGGCAGATTTTCGAAACCCACCTCGGCTTTGCCGCGCGTGAAATGGGCCAGCAGATCGGTCGCCAGCTTGAGGAATGGCGCACTGCCAATCCCGACGTGACAGAGGGCAATCCGCCCGCTGCGATCGTCGACAAGTTGAAGGATGTCTATGGCGAGCAGTATCATGCCGACATCGAAAGCCGCTCTGCGGACGAGGTGATCGAACTCGCTTCCAACCTCGTCACCGGCGTCCCGATGGGCACTCCGGTGTTCGACGGCGCGCGCGAGGGCGACGTCACGACCCAGCTTGAGAAGGCGGGCCTCGACGGTTCGGGCCAGTCGGTGCTTTACGATGGCCGCACCGGCGAAGCTTTCGACCGCAAGGTGACCGTGGGCATCATCTACATGCTCAAGCTGCACCACCTCGTCGACGACAAGATCCACGCGCGTTCGATCGGCCCCTACAGCCTCGTCACCCAGCAGCCGCTGGGCGGCAAGGCGCAGTTCGGCGGCCAGCGCTTCGGCGAGATGGAGGTCTGGGCGCTGCAGGCTTACGGCGCGGCTTACACGCTGCAGGAAATCCTGACCGTCAAGTCCGACGACGTGGTCGGCCGCACCAAGGTCTATGAAGCGATCGTCAAGGGCGACGATACCTTCGAGGCCGGCATTCCTGAGAGCTTCAACGTGCTCGTCAAGGAAATGCGGTCCTTGGGCCTTAACGTCGAGCTGAAGTCGCTTGCCGACGAGGATGACGACGACGGCATGCAGATCGCGGCGGAGTAATTTGTGAGCGCGGCAACCAAAATGGGCCTGCTGGCCGGAGTGCAGCTCCTCGCAGGAGTTGTGGTTCTGGCTTTCAGCCCAGGTGCAGGACGGATTTCCCTCGGGACCTTCTTCCTGACCTCGGCCGCGATCACAGCCTTCTTTGCATATCGCCGCCGCGCGAATGCCAATTGAAACTCACCCCCAGAGGGACTGAACGATGAACGAACTGACCAAATTCACCAACCAGCTCGCCAAGCCCGAGACGTTTGACGAGATCCAGATCGGCATCGCGTCGCCCGAGCGCATCCGCTCGTGGTCCTTCGGCGAGATCAAGAAGCCGGAAACGATCAACTACCGCACGTTCAAGCCCGAGCGTGACGGGTTGTTCTGCGCGCGCATCTTCGGCCCCGTGAAGGATTACGAGTGCCTGTGCGGCAAATACAAGCGCATGAAGTACAAGGGCGTCGTCTGCGAAAAATGCGGCGTCGAAGTGACCGTGACCAAGGTCCGGCGCGAGCGCATGGGCCATATCGAACTGGCCGCGCCGGTCGCGCATATCTGGTACCTCAAGTCGCTGCCTTCGCGCATCGGCCTGCTGCTCGACATGCAGCTCAAGCAGCTTGAGCGCGTGCTGTATTTCGAAAGCTACATCGTCACCGAGCCGGGTCTCACTCCGCTGGAGAAGTTCCAGCTGCTGACCGAGGACGAACTGCTCGAAGCGCAGGACGAATATGGCGAGGACGCGTTCTCCGCCGGGATCGGCGCAGAGGCGGTCAAGTTCATGCTCATGGACCTTAACCTCGAGCAGGAGCGCGAGGATCTGCTGACCGAGCTGGAGGAGACCAAGTCGACCCTCAAGCCAAAGAAGATCATCAAGCGCCTCAAGGTCGTCGAGAGCTTCATCGAATCGGGCAACCGTCCCGAATGGATGATCCTCGAAGTGATTCCGGTGATCCCGCCCGAACTGCGCCCGCTGGTGCCGCTCGACGGTGGCCGTTTCGCGACATCCGATCTCAACGATCTCTATCGCCGGGTCATCAACCGTAACAACCGCCTGAAGCGCCTGATCGAGCTGCGCGCGCCGGACATCATCGTCCGCAACGAAAAGCGCATGCTTCAGGAGGCCGTGGACGCGCTGTTCGACAACGGTCGCCGTGGCCGCGTCATTACCGGCGCCAACAAGCGTCCACTGAAGTCGCTCAGCGACATGCTCAAGGGCAAGCAGGGCCGCTTCCGTCAGAACCTTCTCGGCAAGCGCGTCGACTATTCTGGCCGTTCGGTCATCGTGACCGGCCCGGAACTCAAGCTGCACCAGTGCGGCCTGCCCAAGAAGATGGCGCTCGAACTGTTCAAGCCGTTCATCTACGCCCGCCTCGACGCCAAGGGTCTCTCGATGACCCTCAAGCAGGCGAAGAAGTGGGTCGAGAAGGAGCGCAAGGAAGTCTGGGACATCCTCGACGAGGTGATCCGCGAGCATCCGGTGCTGCTCAACCGTGCGCCGACGCTCCACCGCCTCGGCATCCAGGCGTTCGAGCCGGTGCTGATCGAAGGCAAGGCGATCCAGCTTCACCCGCTGGTCTGCTCGGCCTTCAACGCCGACTTCGACGGTGACCAGATGGCCGTGCACGTGCCGCTGAGCCTCGAGGCGCAGCTGGAAGCGCGCGTGCTGATGATGAGCACCAACAACATCCTCTCGCCCGCCAACGGCAAGCCGATCATCGTGCCCTCGCAGGACATGGTGCTGGGCATCTACTACCTGTCCATGGAACGGCAGGAGAAGAAGCCCGAATTCACCGAGGGCGAGAAGGGCGAAAAGCACGAGAAGCTGCCCGTATTCGCAGACATGGCAGAAGTGCACCAGGCGCTCGAAACCAAGGCCGTGACGCTGCACACGCGCATCATGGCGCGCGTGCCGCAGGCCGAGGAAGACGGCAAGGTCGTGATGAAGCGTTTCGTCACCACGCCGGGCCGGATGCTGATCGGCGAATGCCTGCCGAAGAACCACAAGGTTCCCTTCGACATCGTCAACCGCCTATTGACCAAGAAGGACATCGGCGACGTGATCGACGAGGTCTATCGCCACACTGGCCAGAAGGACACGGTGCTGTTCGCCGACGCGATCATGTCGCTCGGCTTCCGTAACGCGTTCAAGGCCGGCATTTCCTTCGGCAAGGACGACATGATCATCCCGCTGGCCAAGGACAAGCTGGTCGAGGACACCAAGACACTGGTGGCCGATTACGAGCAGCAGTATCAGGACGGCCTGATCACCCAGCAGGAAAAATACAACAAGGTGATCGACGCCTGGAGCCGTTGCGGCGATCAGGTGGCCGACGCGATGATGGAGGAAATCCGCTCTCAGCCCATCGATGACGATGGCAAGCAGGGTCAGATCAACTCGATCTACATGATGAGCCACTCCGGTGCGCGTGGTTCGCCAGCGCAGATGAAGCAGCTCGCCGGTATGCGCGGCCTGATGGCCAAGCCTTCGGGCGAGATCATCGAAACGCCGATCATCTCGAACTTCAAGGAAGGCCTGACCGTCCTTGAGTACTTCAACTCGACCCACGGCGCCCGCAAGGGTCTGGCCGATACCGCGCTCAAGACGGCGAACTCGGGCTACCTGACCCGCCGTCTTGTGGACGTGTCACAGGACTGCGTGATCGTCGAGGACGACTGCAAGACCGAGAACGCGCTGGTGATGCGCGCCATCGTGCAGGGCGGCAGCGTGATCGCCTCGCTCGCCGAGCGCATCCTCGGTCGCACCACGGCCGAAGACATTACCAATGCCGCGACCGGCGAAGTGATCGTCAAGGCCGGCACGCTGCTCGACGAACCGATGGTCAAGGCCATTGAGGAAGCCGAGGTCCAGCAGGCCAAGATCCGCAGTCCATTGGTCTGCGAAGCTGAACAGGGCGTTTGCGCGACCTGCTATGGCCGTGACCTTGCCCGCGGTACTCCGGTGAACATCGGCGAAGCTGTCGGCGTGATCGCGGCGCAGTCGATCGGTGAGCCCGGCACCCAGCTGACGATGCGGACCTTCCACATCGGCGGTGCGGCGCAGCTCAACGAAACGAGCCACCTTGAATCGGTTTCCGACGGTAAGGTCGTCTATCGCGACATGCCTACGATCACCGACAAGAAGGGCCGCATCCTCTCGCTCGCCCGCAACGGCGAGCTGGCGGTAATCGACGCCGAAGGCCGTGAGCGCGAAATCCACAAGGTGCCTTACGGTACTGTGCTGATGCACAAGGATGGCGCCAAGGTGAAGGAAGGCGATCGTCTGGCGGAATGGGATCCGTTCTCGCTGCCGATCATCACCGAGCAGTCGGGCGTGGTGAAGTATCAGGACCTGATCGACGGCACGACCATGGAAGAACGGGTGGACGATGCCACCGGTATCGCGCAGCGCGTCGTCACCGAACTGCGCACCACCGGCCGCAAGAAGAAGGACGATCTGCGTCCGCGCCTGACCCTGATGGGCGAAGGCCAGAGCGACGATGGCGAAACCGAAGCCCAGCGTTACATGCTGGCTCCGGGCACCACGCTGTCGGTCGACGATGGCCAGCAGGTCGAAGCCGGTGACATCCTTGCCCGTGCTTCGCGTGAAGCGGCCAAGACGCGCGACATCACCGGCGGTCTGCCGCGTGTTGCCGAGCTGTTCGAAGCGCGCCTGCCGAAGGACAATTCGATCATCGCCAAGATTTCGGGACGGATCGAATTCGTCCGCGAATACAAGGCGAAGCGCAAGATCGCGATCGTGCCGGAGGAAGGGGATGCAGTCGAGTACCTGATCCCCAAGACCAAGGTGATCGACGTCCAGGAAGGCGACTTCGTCAAGAAGGGCGATACGCTCATCTCGGGCTCGCCCAACCCGCACGACATTCTGGAAGTTCTCGGGATCGAGGCGCTGGCCGAATATCTCGTCAACGAAATCCAGGAAGTCTATCGCTTGCAGGGCGTGAAGATCAACGACAAGCACATCGAGGTGATCGTTCGCCAGATGCTGCAGAAGGTCGAGATCACCGATGGCGGCGACACCACGCTGCTGCCGGGCGAACAGGTCGACCTCGAAGAGATGAACGCGCTCAACGCCAAGCTGGCGAAGAACAAGAAGCCGGCCGAAGGCAAGCCGATCCTGCTCGGGATCACCAAGGCGAGCCTGCAGACGCGTTCCTTCATCTCGGCAGCTTCGTTCCAGGAGACGACCCGCGTGCTCACCCAGGCTTCGGTCGAGGGCAAGAAGGACACGCTGATCGGCCTCAAGGAGAACGTGATCGTCGGTCGTCTCATCCCCGCCGGCACAGGCGCGGGCATGAACCGGTTGCGGGTCACCGCCTCCAGCCGCGACGCTGCGCTGCGGGCCCAGTGGAAGAAGGCGCAGGAGGCGATCATCGCCGCCAACACCGCCGAGGAAGAGCACGCTGCCGAGCTGCAGCGCGATCCCGCCGATGACATCGGTGACGACCCGCTGGCCAAGGTCGAGGGCGAAACCCACGGCACCGATGCGGATGCGGGCGAATACCTCGAGCAGTCGGACGAAGGTGAAGCCAACGCCTGAAGCGCAGTTTCTCGCTGCTAATACTCACGAACCCCGCCGGAGCGATCCGGCGGGGTTTTTGCTGCAATAGACGCTCTGTTTCAAACAGGGACAGTTCGGGACGCGAAACAATCCATCCATTGACGCGGTGCGTCACAAACATTACCAAATGTTCATCTAAATCGGCATTGCGCTACCGGGGGAACAGCTCCGGCACAGTTTGCGAAGACTGATAACGGTCGCCTGATAAGATATAGTCGCCAAGAAAATCACATTTCCCTGATGCAGGTGAAATTCCTGCGTCTTTCGGGTCGTAAGCACGATTTCAATTCCGAAAGAGGGAAGTATCATGAAAAAGCTTTTGCTAACCGCACTTGGCGCAACTTCGGCTTTGGCCATGAGCGCGCCAGCGTCTGCCGCTACGATCGAACTGGCGCTCGCGCTCGACGCGTCCGGAAGTATCGGATCATCTGACTTTAACCTCCAGCGCCAGGCCTATATCAATGCCCTGAGTGACACATCGATCCTGCCACAAGACGGGACGATCGCGATCGGGATTTACCGCTTCGCCAGCACGACGACGACGATCTTCTCTATGGCGGAGATTACGTCAGGCAATTTCAGCGCGTTAATCACGGCCTTGACCAACATGGCCTATACCGGTGGTGGTACGAATATCGGCAGCGCGATCAACACCGCGACTGCCGATATCTTCGGCAACGGCGTTACGTCAAATCGCCAAATCATCGATGTGTCCACTGACGGTTTTGGAACCATGGGAACATCGGTTGCCGATGCACTGGGTGCCGGGGTCGACCAGATCAACTGTATCGGTATCGGTGGTGGGGCCGACTGCAGCAATGTGGTAGGCGGAACCGGCTCTTTCTCGATGACGGCCAGTAATTTCGCGGCGTTCGAATCCTCGTTGAGAACCAAACTCAAGCGCGAGATTACCGGCGGCGCGGTGCCCGAACCGGCGACCTGGCTGATGCTGATCCTCGGCTTCGGCGCGGTCGGCGGTGCGCTGCGCGCCTCACGTCGACAGAAAGCAAAGCTTAACTTCGCCTAATCCCAATAGCGAAGACTTTCGCGGTGTCCCTGTCGGTTCAAGGGCCTTCAGGGACACTGTCGATTGAAAAATGGTTGGAAGCGACGGCTGCAGGTCAAGCACACTTTGCACGGCTGTCGCTTTCGGGTCTCGGGGTGCTCGTCGGCCTTGTGCCGACAGGCGCCCCGGACCTTTTGTAGCTGCTTTTCAGTGTCCTTTGGCGGTGGATTGTGCTTTAATAATGGACAAGCTGAGGCAGAGATGAGGCAGGGCGATTAAGCAGGCGGCGTTTCCGGCTGATTCGGGATATGATGCGGCGACGCTTGAACGCCTGCTGCTAAGGCGCAGGCTGGAGCGGTTCGCGCAATCCTCGTCGCTCGCGCTCGCTCCGGCAATTGCATCGATTCTGGTTCTGCTGGCGAGCTTCGCGCCTAACGCACCGCTGGTTCTGCTCGCACCCTGGAGCGCTACCGCATTCCTCCTGATCGGCCTGCGCCTGTTGCTTGCAACCCGATTGCGCAGTGAACTGGCAAGCGATCGTGTCCGACGGTCACGTTGGGCGCAGGTTAATGCGGTGCTGATAGCTGGGAGTATTGCCTGGGCGTCCGGCTTCGTCTTTGCAGCCTTTTTTGGTGATGGCTTGCAGCATGCCGTTCTTGGTCTGGTCGGGGCGGCTATTTTCAATACCGTGCTGCTGGCGCACCGCAATGTGCCGCGTGCAGCGCAAGTGCATATCGTTGCCGTTGGCGGCGGCCTCGCAGCGGCCGCGTGGATAATTGCCGGACGCGATGCCTTGGCGATCATCGCGCTGATCGCAGTCTATGCACTGTCACTGCTGATTACCATCCGGGCCCAAGGCATTGCGTTTCGCCGAGCCTGTGAGGATGAACTCCTGCGCGGTCAAAGTGAGGAGACGGTCCGGGTCTTGCTCAAGGAGTACGAAGCGCAAGCGTCCGACTTCTTGTGGACGCTCGATAGCGCAGGTGACTTGTGCGAAGTATCATCCCGTCTTGCCGAAGTCGCCGGGTTGGATGCGGAAGATCTCGCCGGGCGTCGCTTCCTCGACCTGTTCGATTCAGGCGAAACGCGCGACAGGCTGGCGAGCCTGCTCGGTGACCGCGCCCCGTTCCGCGATCTGGTAGTGTCGCTTTCGGTGGCCGGCGAACAACGCTGGTGGTCGCTCTCTGCAAGGCCTCAGTCCGGCGCTCGGATTACGGGCGTCGGGCGCGATGTGACCGAGGCGCGCATGGTCGAGCAGCAAGTCCAGCATATGGCGCATTACGATCAGCTCACCGGGCTCGCCAACCGTTATTGCTTCGATCGCGAATTGCGTGCCGCATTGGCTTCAGCCAGCAGTCCGCGCGAGGTTGCGCTCTTCTATCTCGATCTCGACGATTTCAAGTCGATTAACGATACCCAGGGTCACGGAATGGGCGATGCGCTGCTCAGCCAGATGGGCACGCGTCTGGCAGACGAGGTGCGCGATGGAGATCTGGTCGCGCGGCTGGGTGGGGACGAATTCGCGGTTCTCATGCGCACAAATGCGGGGGACGGGATGCTGATGGAGCGAGCGCATCGCTTCCTCGCTGCCGCACGCGAGCCATTTCGTATCGATGGCCAGACCTTCCGTGTTTCAACCAGCATCGGCATCGCACGTTGCCAGGCTGAATACGACCCAAGCAAGGTCTGCAACGCGGCCGAACTCATGCGCCGGGCCGATCTTGCGCTTTACGCAGCAAAGGCCAAGGGGCGCGACGAGTTTGCCTTGTTCGACGATGCGATCGACCGCGCTGCCAAGGAGCGTCGCCAGATTGAAATCGAGCTGCGCGAGGCGATCGAAAGCGATCAGTTACGTCTTCATTACCAGCCGATCATGGATCTCGAAAGCAATGCCATTAGCGCATTCGAGGTGCTGGTGCGTTGGGAGCACCCACAGCGAGGGTTGCTGGGGCCGGACGAATTCCTGCCGATAGCGGAAGACAGTGGGCTGATCCTGCCGTTGGGCTATTGGGTCATTCGCAGCGGCCTGACCGAACTGAGCGAATGGGACGGGGACTTCCGTATCGCCATCAACCTGTCGGTCACGCAAATGCGCGATGCGCAGCTGGTGCCGACGATCCGCGAATTGCTGGCTTCGACCGGCATCGCACCCGAGCGACTTGAGTTCGAGATCACCGAAAGCGTGCTGATCCGAGATGGTGACGCGGGATTGGGCACCATGCGTCGCTTGCGTGATCTCGGCGCCTGCATGGCGCTCGACGATTTCGGGACAGGCTATTCCTCGCTCAGCTATTTGCGCAGTTACCCGTTCGACCGCATCAAAATCGACCGCAACTTCGTGGTCGACATCACTGCCAGCGAGGAAGCGCGTGCGATCGTAGCGACCATTGCGCAACTCGCCGACGCGCTGGGCATGTACACCATCGCCGAAGGCGTCGAGAACGCCGAGCAGCTGGAGCTTCTCCGCAAGCTCGGCTGCGACGAGGCGCAGGGGTTCTTCATCCAGAAGCCTATGGCCGGTACCGAAATCGACCAGCGTCTGCTGGAAGCCAGAGAGGCGAGCGAAAGTGGCGGCGTGCTCGACTATCGTCGGGCGCGCAAGGCCGCGATTGCACGCAAGAAGGGCAGGCGACGGGCCTGAACTTACGAAACGGGCGATAGTGTCTCGCCTCTCGCCAAGCCGCCTTGCACGCGGTATCGGCGCTGCACGATGACTAATACGATCACCCGTTTCGCGCCCTCTCCAACCGGCCGCCTTCATGTCGGCAATATTCGCACCGCACTCCACAACTGGATGCTGGCGAAAAAGCACGGTGGGCGGTTCCTGCTCAGGATCGACGATACCGATGCCGAGCGCAGTCGTGAGGAGTATGTCGAAGCGATCCGAGCCGACCTTGCCTGGCTGGGTATCGAACCCGATGGCGAAGAGCGCCAGTCGCAGCGCATGGCGTTATACGAAAAAGTGTTCTCGGCGCTGCAGCAAGCGGGCCGGGTGTATCCCTGTTACGAGACTGCGCAGGAACTCGATCTCAAGCGCAAGATCCAGCTAGGGCGTGGCTTGCCGCCGATTTACGATCGTGCAGCCTTGACCCTGGACGAGGACCAGCGCACGGCAAAGGAGGCCCAAGGGGTGGCACCGCACTGGCGCTTCAAGCTCGATCACAGCGAGCCGATCCATTGGGAAGATGGGGTCAGAGGGCCGCAGAAATTCGATCCTGCACAGCTGTCCGATCCGGTCATTCGCCGCGCCGACGGGAGTTGGCTCTATATGCTGCCGAGCGTGATCGACGACATCGATATGGGTGTCACCGATGTCCTGCGCGGAGAGGATCATGTTTCCAATACTGCCGTGCAAATACAGATGTTTACCGCAATTTTTGCTGCACAGGACGATGCAGCAAGAAACATCCCGAATTTCGCCCATGAGGCACTGCTTGTGGGTAGCGAGGGCAAGCTGTCCAAACGGTTGGGCTCGCTTGGTTGCGACGCTTTCCGTGACCGCGATATCGAGCCGCAGGCACTGCTCGCACTGCTCGCACGGCTTGGCACATCGCAGCCGGTGGAACCCATCTCCGAACGGCAGGAGCTTATCGAGACATTCGATCTGAACAGTTTTGGACGAGCACCGGCGAAATTCGACGATGCGGATCTGGAACGGCTCAATGCAGGGATCGTCCATTCGCTCGATTACAAGGCCGTTTGCGCTCGCCTGCCGGCAGGAATGGACGAGGCGGGATGGCTGGCAATCCGCCCTAATCTTGCGCACGTGGGCGAGGCAGCTGATTGGTGGAAACTGGTTACCGGGCCGATTGAGTCGCCCGGGTTTACCGCTGAAGATCGCGCCTTCCTCGCTGAAGCGGCCCATCTGCTGAGATGGGACGAGGATCCCTGGCATGCGCTCGCCAATACGCTCAAACAGGCGACCGGGCGCAAGGGCAAGACATTGTTTCTGCCGCTAAGGCAGGCGCTGACGGGAATGGATCACGGCCCGGACATGGCGCAATTGCTGCCGCTTATCGGCGAAGAGCGTGCGCGTACCAGGCTCGAACGCGCGGCGGCAAGCGGATGAGAATATTCCACCACCGCGACCAAATGTCCCACGCGCCGCTGCGTGAGCTCAACAATGGCGAGTGGACCGATTACGCCGAAACGCCCGCTCGATTGACGACGATCCTCGACGCGCTCGGAGCGGTCGAGGAAGCTGGCGATTTCGGCCTTGAGCCGATCCTTGCTGTGCACGATCCGAGCTATGTTGCCTTCATCAAATCGGCGCATGACGAGTGGCTTGCCGCGGGGCGCAGAGGCGATGCGATCGGTTACACCTTTCCCGTGGTGGGGCGCCGCCCGCTGTCGCTCCAGCGGATCGACGCGCGGATCGGTGCTTACGCGATGGACGCTGCGACGCCGATTGCGGCGGGGACCTGGATGGCTGCCTATGGGGCGGCGCAAGCCGCGCTGTCTGCGTTCGATGCGGTCGCGAGGGGTTACGAAGGCTCTGCATTCGCCGCCTGTCGTCCACCCGGCCACCACGCGGGCGCGGATTACATGGGCGGCTATTGCTATCTCAACAACGCCGCCATCGTCGCGCGACAGGCTATCTTGCGGGGGCTTGGGCCTGTGGCGGTACTCGATGTCGATTATCATCATGGCAACGGGACGCAGGATATATTTTATGAGGATGGAGACGTATTGTTCGCCTCCATCCATGCCGACCCCGCGACCGATTTCCCGTTCTACTGGGGGCATGCCGATGAGCGCGGCCGCGGCGTCGGCGAGGGAGCAACGATCAACATCCCACTGCCGCGCGGGACCGGCTGGGATAGTTATCGCCCGGCACTGGAGCTGCTATGCGAGCGTATCGTGGGGTGGGGGGCGAAGTTTCTCGTTGTCAGTTTCGGCGCCGATACATTCGCCGAAGACCCGATTTCGCAGTTTCGCCTCGAAACTCCTGACTACTCTGCCATGGGAGCAATCATTGCCGGCCTCGACCTGCCTGCAGTGATAGTCATGGAGGGGGGGTATGCCGTCGATGCGCTCGGCAGGAATGTTGCCGGATTCCTGACGGGATTTTCCGGCGAGACGTAAACTTGGGTTTAACCTTGTTTCTTGCCGTAATCTTGACCAGTCGAGGATGAGAATGCGCTGTCATGTTGAAGCGCATTCTCATCAGCGTTGCGATCGTCACCGGTGCACTGGCTTACGCCGGGGTTCGCCCGGACGATATCAGCCGCCAGATACACTCGCTTTCGCAACAGGGTGCCGGCACCATGATGGGCGACGATAACGACGGTTACGGCTACAACTAGGCCGGGGCCATTTTTGTCGCGAGGCGGCGAACTCAGCGCAGGAAATTGTCACGTAATAGTGATACCACCTCGCTGCTACGCCCGTCCAATACCGCCTTCACACCGAACATTGCCGTCGATGCGACCTGGGACGCTTCGATCTTGGGTGGCATTACCAGTTCGACGCGATTGACCTTTACGTCGAGCAGTGCGGGGCCGGGTTCGGCCAACCATGCGTCCATCGCAGCCGGAAGATCGTCGGCGTTTTCGACCCGTCGTCCGGTCAATCCGCATGCCTCTGCGACGCGTGCGAAATCAGGATTATGGAGGCCGGTGTAATGATCGACCAGTCCTTCGACCCGCTGTTCCATCTCGACGAAGCCGAGCGAGCTGTTGTTGAACACCAGCAGCTTTGCAGGAATTTTCTCCTGCACCAGCGTCAGCAGGTCACCCATCAGCATGGTCATCCCGCCGTCGCCGCACAGAGCGATCACTTGACGGTCGGGATAGGCAAGCTTTGCGCCCATCGCCTGCGGATAGGCGTTGGCCATCGTGCCGTGCAGCAGGCTGGTAAGGAAGCCGCGTTTCCCGTTCGCGTCGAGATGGCGCAACAGCCAGACCATCGGCGAGCCGCCGTCGGCAGTGAAGATTGCGTCCTCGGCCGCCTTCTCGTTGAGGAGATTGGCAACATATTGAGGATGGATCAGTGTTGGATCGGTCTCTTTTCCTGCGTCCTTGTAGCCCTTGCGATCATCGTTCCACTCGTCCTGGTGCTTCTCTAGATGCGCCGTATCGGTGCGCGCGCGAATCATCGGCGTTAACGCCTCGAGCGTGCTCTTCGCGTCTCCGACGAGCCCGAGATCGACTGGCGCGCGCTGCCCGAGATGGGTTGGATCAATATCGATCTGGGCGATTGCCTTGTCCGGATAGTACTGGGTGTAAGCGAAGTCGCAGCCGAGCGTGATGACCAAATCCGCGCGCTCCAGTGCGTTAACGCCTGCGCGATTGCCGAGGATACCGTTGACCCCGACGTTGAAAGGATTGTCAGGTTCCAGCCACTGCTTGGCGCGGGTGGTGTGAACCATCGGCGCCTTGACCTTGTCACAGAAGGCGCGGATCTGCTCGAGTGCGTCACGCGCGCCGATCCCGGCATAGAGTGTGATTTTGTCTGCCTTGTCCACCATGCGGGCGAGTTCGGTAAGTTCGGCATCGCTGGGCAGGCAGCGCGGTTGCGGGCGCATGACGCTCCAGGCTTGTTCGTCCTTATCGGTCTGGGTGAACATGTCGCCGTTGACGATCACCACCGCTACCCCGCGCTTGGTCAGCGCCGTTTGCGCCGCCTTCGCGACGATGCGCCGCGCCTGCGAGGGATGGGAGATGTACTCGCAGAAATGCGTGTGTTGCTCAAAGACCTTGCGCTGGTCGACTTCCTGCGGGAAGTTGAACCCGCTCTCGTTGCGCGCCACGTCCGAGGCGATCAGCACCATCGGCGCACCGTTGCGATGCGTTTCGTAAACGCCGTTGACGAAATGGAGCGAGCCCGGCCCGCAGGTGCCCGCACAAACAGTCAGCTCGCCGGTGAAATAGGATTCTCCGCCGGCGGCCATTGCGCCGGCCTCTTCGTGGCGGACATGGATCCAGCGCAAATTCGACTTGGCGACCGCATCGGTGAAGTGATTGATGGTGTCGCCAGGAATGCCGTAAATTCGTCGCGCACCCGCTTGTTCGAGTGCATCGACTACGATTTGCGCCACATTCTTCGCCATCAAACTTTTCTCCGTTGCCCTCCGCTAAGCTAACGGTGCGGCACAGCAAAGTTTCCGGCGTATCAGCCTTCGTGCTGGTCCAACTCGTTCCCGGACAGGGTCACCACATGGATGAGGTTTGTTGAGCCCGGCGTGCCGAAAGGTACGCCCGCCAGCGCAACCAGCTTGTCGCCACCGTTGGCGAAGCGGTGACGCAGTGCCATGCGCTTGCCCTTGGCGATCATCTCCTCGAAGCTTCCGATGTCCTTGGTGACGACAGCGTGCGCTCCCCACAGCAATGCGCAGCGCCGTGCGGTGGTATTTGAGGGCGTCAGCACCAGCATCGGCACGCTCGGGCGTTCGCGGGCAACGCGGCGGGCGGTCGAACCCGATCCGGTGAAGACCGTGATTGCGCGGATCGTGACCGTGTCGGCGATGGTCATGCAGGCATGGGCCAGCGCGTCGGCGGTGGTGCGATCGGGCGGCGTGTCGAGAAAGCGGACGCGCGCCAGATACGCGCTGTCGCGTTCCACCTGCACGGCGATCTTGTCCATGATCGTGACCGCTTCTTCCGGCCAGTCGCCCGCTGCGGTTTCCGCGCTCAACATCACCGCATCGGCCCCATCGTAGACCGCGTTGGCGACGTCTGAGACTTCGGCACGGGTCGGGGCAGGGCTTTCGATCATCGATTCGAGCATCTGCGTCGCGACAATCACCGGCTTGCCCGCATGGCGCGCCGCGCCGACGATCTGCTTTTGCAGCGGCGGGACTTCCTGCGGCTCCAGCTCCACGCCCAGATCGCCGCGTGCGACCATGATGCCGTCGGACAGCTCGATGATCTCGTCGAGGCGGCGCACTGCCATCGGCTTTTCGATCTTGGCGCACAGCGCGCCGCGCCCGCCCATCAGCTTGCGCGCTTCGGCCAGATCCTCGGGCCGCTGCACGAAGCTGAGGCCGATCCAGTCCGCCCCCTGCGCCATCGCGAAGGCGAGGTCGCGCCGGTCCTTGTCGGTCAACGCCGGGATCGGCACCTCAGCGTCGGGCACGTTGACGCCCTTGCGATCCGAAATGACCCCGCCGACCTCGGCAGAGCAGAGGATCTCGTCCTCGCTGGCGCGGATCACGCGCAGGCGGATCTTGCCGTCGTTGATCAGGAGGCGCTGTCCTTTTTCCATCAGCCCGAACAATTCCGGGTGCGGTAGCTCGACGCGGGTCTCGTCGCCCGGCTCCTGCTTGCGGTCGAGGGTGAAATGCCCGCCATGGCGGATTACCGCCTTGCCATCCTTGAAGGTGCCGACGCGCAGTTTCGGCCCCTGGAGATCGGCGAGGATCGCGATCGGGCGGCCGAATTTCTTTTCCACCGCGCGGATTGCGGCGATGGTCTGCGCGTGGGTTTCCTGATCGCCGTGGCTCATGTTGACGCGGAAGGCGTCCACCCCGGCCTTGAACAGCCGCTCGAGCATTTCGGGGGACCGGCTGGCAGGGCCGACGGTGGCGAGAATCTTGACCTTGCGGTCGCGGGGCTCGAATTTCTGCATCGATGCGGCCTATGGCAGAGGCGTGAGACAGTTTGAAGGAGTATTGCAGTGAATACGAAAACACAGGCGCTCGACGCGCTTCCCGACGATGTGGCGGCGGCGGCGTTTCGCAGGTTGGTGCGCCATTTGCAGCATCGCCACGACGCGCAGAATATCGAGCTAATGGGGCTGGCGGGTTTCTGCCGCAATTGCCTCGCCGATTGGATTCGCGATGCGGGTTTCAAAGGCGATAAGGCCGCAGCGCGCGAGTTGATCCACGGGTTGCCGATGGACGAGTGGAAGGACCGCTACCAGACCCCGGCGACTCAGGAGCAACTCGACCGGATGGAAGCCAGCGTCGCAAAAAATCGGGTGGAGTAGCCCCGCACCACCTTCACCCGGCGCGTCGCCCCCGCTATCGCGCGGCCGACCGATTCTCATATTTCACGGAGTACACAAGATGGCCGAAGCCACCGACGACCGCCTGCGCCTGCTGATCGAGCGGGTCGAACGCCTCGAAGAAGAAAAGAAGGGCATCGCCGACGATATCCGCGACGTCTATGCCGAGGCCAAGGCGGTCGGTTACGATGTGAAGATCATGCGTCAGATCGTGCGTCTTCGTAAGATGAAGCCCGACGACCGGCGCGAGATGGAAATGGTGCTCGACACCTACAAGGCGGCGCTGGGTATCGGTTGATCTCTGCCTCCGGCGCTCTATGGTGATAACACACCAGCCAGCTGGAGGAGGATCACATGGCCGGACCCTGGAAAGACGCACGCGGAATCACCGTTACTACCACGCCCACGCTGGAGGGGCGGCCGATCCAGGAATATCTCGGGATCGTCACCGGCGAGGTGATCGTCGGGGCGAACCTGTTCCGCGACCTGTTCGCCAATATCCGCGACATCGTGGGTGGGCGCTCGGGCAGCTATGAACGCATATTGCGTGACGCGCGCCAGCAGGCGATCGAGGAAATCCAGGCCGAATGCGGCGCGCTGGGTGGTAATGCGGTGGTCGGGATCGATCTCGATTACGAGGTGATCGGGGATACCGGCTCGATGCTGATGGTCAGCGCCAGCGGGACGGCTGTGCGCGTATAAACCCGACCTCGCGTTCGTTTGCCCGAATAGTTGCCTAGCCACCCGCCCTCGGTATAAGGCGCGGGCACAGCGCAGGGCCCGCATCAGGGCCCGCCGACAGCATTATTTTTTCGAAGGTTCCCATGGCAGGCCATTCCAAGTTCAAGAACATCATGCACCGCAAGGGCGCGCAGGATAAGAAGCGCTCGGCCCAGTTCTCCAAGCTTTCGCGCGAAATCACTGTTGCGGCCAAGATGGGGATGCCCGATCCGGACATGAACCCGCGCCTGCGCCTCGCGGTCAACGCGGCCAAGGCGCAGTCGATGCCCAAGGACAATATCCAGCGCGCGATCGACAAGGCGACCGCCAACGAAGGCGACGATTACGAAGAAGTGCGTTACGAAGGCTATGGACCGGGCGGCGTCGCGCTGATCGTCGAAGCGCTGACCGACAACCGCAATCGCACCGCCACCAATGTCCGCACCGCCTTCAGCAAGAACGGCGGCAACCTCGGCTCGGAAGGTTCCGTAAGCCACGGTTTCGAACGGCTCGGGCTGATCGAATATCCGGCGAGCGCGGGCAGCGAGGACAAGGTGCTCGAAGCCGCGATGGAAGCGGGCGCCGACGATATCGAAAGCAGCGAGGATGGCCACACCATCTGGACCGCTGCCGACGCGCTGCACGAAGTTTCCGCCGCGCTCGAAAAGAGCCTTGGCGAGGCTGAGACGGTCAAGCTGGCGTGGAAGCCGAACATCACCGTCGAGATGGATGAAAGCGGTGCGGGCACGCTGATCAAGCTGGTCGATGCGCTCGACGACGACGACGATGTCCAGACCGTCTGGGGCAATTACGAGATTTCGGACGAGATCATGGAGAAGCTGGGCTGATGTGGGCTCTCATCGCGCGGGCCTTGCTTGCTGGCGCGATGATCGCGGCGATTTCCGAGATCGTGCCCGCCACCGCGGCCATCGTCGCTTCGCTGCCGCTGGTGTCGGTCCTTGGGATGATATTCCTGTGGTACTCTCGGCCCGACGCCGAGAACATGGCGATCCATGCGCAGGCAACCTTCTGGTACGTCCTGCCCAGCCTGCCGATGTTCCTGCTGATCCCGGTATTGCTGCGAGCGGGCACGCCGTTTTGGGCGTCGCTCGCCATGGGCTGCGCGCTGACGGTGGTCCTTTACCTGCTGATGATGCATTTCGGCCCGAAGTTCGGCCTCAGGCTGTGACTCTGATCCTCGGCCTAGATCCCTCGCTCTCCTGCACCGGCTGGGGCGTGGTCCGGTCCGAGGGCAGCCGCCTGTCGCACGTCGCCAATGGCGAAGTGCCGACAAATGCGAAGGCGCCGATGGCCGAACGGCTCCACCACCTCCACGATGCCATTGCCGCTGTGATCGATACCCACGCGCCCGACCGTGTCGCGGTGGAGGAAGTCTTCGCCAACAAGAACCCGCAATCCACCCTCAAGCTGGCGCAGGCGCGCGGGAGCGTGTTGGCCGCTTGCGGGCGGGCGGGCGTACCGGTGCGCGAACACGCTGCGCGCGCGGTGAAGAAATCGGTAGTGGGCACCGGAGCGGCGGAAAAGGCGCAGGTGCAGGCGATGCTCAAAGTGCTGCTGCCCGGTGCGCAGATCGCGGGCGCCGATGCGGCTGATGCGCTGGCAGTGGCGATTGCGGACGCCCACCTGTCCTACTAGGCTGCAAGCAGCTAAGACCGTTGGTCATGAAGCCGCAATCCTGCCTCCCCAAGAGTGTGAAGCACGCCTTTGCGGACCCGGCGCTTTTTTGCTTCAGGACCGTGTTCCATGTGTTCCATATTCTAGGACCCGCCAAGTGACGATCCAACTCTACGGTATTCCCAATTGCGACACGATCAAGAAGGCGCGCAAATGGCTGGAGGCGAACGGCCTCGACTATGATTTCCACGATTACAAGAAGGAAGGCGCGGACGCTGCCAAACTTGCGCGCTGGGCCGATGAATGCGGCTGGGAATGCCTGCTCAACCGTCGTGGCACGACCTTCCGCAAACTATCCGACGAGGACAAGGCCGATATTGACCGCGCCAAGGCGCTCAAGCTGATGGAAGCGCATCCCAGCATGATCAAGCGCCCGGTGGCCGAGCATTCGAACGGGCAGCGCGTGCTGGTCGGCTTCACCCAAAGCGAGTGGGAGAACGCGTTTTGCTGAGGCGGTCGATCGCGACGTTGCTGGCGGCACTGGCCACCCTCGCGCTCATCGTTCCCGGCACGGCGGCGATGGCGGCGGATCACATGCTGGTCATCGGCCATCGCGGCGCGGCGGGCGAGCGGCCCGAGCACACTCTGGAAGGCTATGAACGCGCAATCGACGAGGGAGCCGATTATATCGAGCCGGACCTCGTGGTGACCAAGGATTTGGCGCTGGTCGCGCGGCACGAGAACGAGATCGGCGGCACCACCGATGTCGCCGACCATCCCGAGTTTGCCGACCGTCGCCGCTCCAAGGAGGTCGACGGACGGTTGGTGAGCGGCTGGTTCGCCGAGGACTTCACCCTTGCCGAACTGCGGACGCTGCGCGCCAAGGAGCGCATTCCCGGCGTCCGTCCCGCCAATGCCCGCTTCGACGGGCTCTACCAGATCCCCACATTCGCTGAGATCGTGAAACTGGTGAAGGCCAAGGAAGCCGAAACCGGGCGGACCATCGGCATCTATCCCGAGCTCAAGCACCCCACCTTCCTGCTTCAGACCGACGGGATCGACAGCGTGGACCTGCTGGTCACCGCGCTCAAGAAGGCGGGACTGGATCACGAAGGCGCGCCGGTGTTTATCCAGTGCTTCGAAGTCGGTCCTCTGAAAAGGCTCCACAAGCTTGTGCCGCTGCCGCTGGTGCAATTGATCGAGGCGCAGGGCGGTCCGGCGGACGAGCCGGGTGTGACCTATGCCTCGATGCTGTCGGACGCCGGACTCAGGGATATCGCCCAATACGCGAGCGTCATCGGGGTCGATATGAGCCTGCTGTTCGCGCCTGACGGCAAGCCGACCGACCTGATCGCACGCGCCCATGCTGCGGGTCTGAAGGTTCACGCATGGACCTTGCGCAAGGAAAACGCCTTCCTGCCCCCGATGCTGCGCCGGGGGAGCAATCCCAACGGCACCGGCGATTTCACCGCCGCCTTCGCCGCGCTCAAGAAAGCGGGTGTCGATGGTGTGTTCACGGACGACCCGGGCGCGGTCCCGGACCAGCGGAGTACAACAAAAACAGCGGGAGGCTGAGGATGCGGGTTGCGATCAATGGCTGCGGTGTTGCCGGGCCGACACTGGCCTGGTGGCTGAGGAACTATGGTCACGAGCCGGTACTGTTCGAACGCGCCGAGGGTTTTCGCGACGGCGGCTATATCATCGATTTCTGGGCCTCGGGCTATCGCGTGGCCGGCAAGATGGGGCTGATCCCGCGCTTGCGCGAGGACGGCTACATCATCGAACGGCTCGAATCGCACACGCTGCGCGGGATGAAGACCGCCGCCATCGACGCGAGCGTGTTCGTGGAGATCGCCGGAGGCGACTATCTCAGCATCGCCCGGAGTGATCTGGCCGCTGCGATCCTCGATGCGTGTCACGGGATCGAAACGCGCTTCGGCACTAACGTCACCGGCTATGCTGAAAGCGGCGAGGCGGTGTCGGTTGAGCTGTCTGACGGCTCGCACGAAGAGTTCGACTTGCTGGTTGGGGCAGATGGCTTGCATTCGGCGGTGCGGGCGATGACCTTTGGACCGCAGGAGCAGTTCGAGCGGCCGTTGGGGCTGCATGTCGCCGCCGCCACGCTCAAGGGATACCGCCCGCGCGACGAGCTTGCCTATGTGCAGTTCACCCGCCCCAATCGCCAGATCAGCCGCGCGAGCCTGAAGGACGATACCACCATGGTGCTGTTCGTGTTTGCCGACAGCCTGATCGAGGCCGAGCCTGAGAGCGCGGACGAGACGCGCGCGGTGTTGAGGCAAATTTTCGGCGGCACGGGGTGGGAAAGCGATGCGATCCTCGCGGCACTGGAAGATGCGGGGCCGCTCTATTTCGACAAGCTTGCCCAGATATCCATGCCGTGCTGGAGCAAGGGGCGGGTGGCCCTGATCGGCGACGCGGCCGCCTGTCCGACATTGCTCGCGGGCGAAGGCACCGGACTCGCGATGACCGAAGCCTATGTGCTGGCAGGAGAGTTGCACAGTGCGGACGGCGATTATGCGCGCGCCTTTGCTGCCTATGAGCAGCGCTTGCAGGCCTATCTGGCGAAGAAGCAGGCGAGCGCGCTGCGGCTCAAGGGCTTCTTCGCGCCGAAGAATTGGTGGGGCGTGGGCCTGCGCGAAGCGGCGACGCTGCTCGCTGCCATACCCTTTCTGTCCAAACCGATCCTGGGCGCAGGGATGACCGACGATTTCACCCTGCCGGACTATTGAGGCTCAGTGTCCGTTTTCGGGCGATTGTTTCCGCCGGGCATTTCGACCTCATCGCCCAGGGTCGCGCGCGAATAGAGCGCCAGCCAGGCGGTGTAGGCGGCGATGGCCAGTGGCCCGGCAAAGAACAGGCCGAATGTGCCGAAGACATAGCCTGAGCCCAGGATCAGGAAGATGTACCATCCCGGCGGCACCGAAACCACACGGCCTGTCACCAGCGGGGTGACGATGTTCGCCTGCACGATCCGCGCGAGGCCGTATGTCATGAATACACCGAACAGCGATCCTTGCCCGGCGGCGGCGAGCAGGAAGGCCGGGAGCATGGCGACGATCGGTCCGACATAGGGAATGAACTCGGCAAGGCCGCCCAGCAGCCCCAGCGCACCCCATGCGGGTACTCCCGAAACATACAGACCAAGTGCGAACAGACCGCCCATGACGACCATCGATACCGATTGCGTAATTAGCCAGAGCTTGAGCGCCACGCCGATCTCGCCCAGCGTGCAGTCCACCAGCGGGCGATAAGATTTGGGGCTGAGCATCGCGAGCCCGCGCCGATAGCGCTTCGGGTCGGCGGCGAAATAGACGCCCGCCGAAATGACGATGATAAGATTGAACAGGACCAGCGCCGAGCCCTTGGTGATTGATCCGATCTCATTGGTGATAAAGGTCACCGTAGAACGGTTCTGGAGCGAGCTCAGCAGCAGTCGCCCGATTGCCCCGGTCTCCAGCCGCGACTGCATCGCTTGCCACGCGCGCGGCAATTCCCGCCCGAGCATTTCGGTCTGGTGGGCAAGTTCGGCGTAGAACAGGTATCCGATCAGCCCGAGGACCGCGAGCAGCAGCAGCGTCGCCAGTGTCAGCGCGAGCGATTCGCCCAGCTTGAGCCGTCGCTGGAAAAAATTACGCATCACCTGCAACAGGAGAGCGATCAGCAGCGCGCCAAAGGCCAGCAGCAACAGCTCGTGCGTATAGACGATGACCGTCAGCAGCGTCCCGACAAACACCAGCAGGAACACCCGTCGCAGGAAGCTCTCGTCTTCGGGACGCGGTTTGAGTTCGGAAAGCTTCGCCATTGCGTGTCAGCCGTGCCGCGCGGTGCAGACAATGTCGAGCGAAACATCGTCAGTGAGATGGAAACCCCTGACCGGAGAAAAGCCGATGCCCTGCGTTTCGCCGCGTACCAACCCGGCTTCGTCGAGCAAATCATCAAGCTCGGCGAGGGTCACGAAATCGTCCCAGTCATGCGTCCCGCGCGGGATCGCACCAACGGCTTCGGCGGCCCCCACCAGCAGCAACCGGCTCTTCGGCGTGCGGTTGGGGGTGGACAGGATCAATAGCCCGCCCGGCTTCAGGCTCGCGGCGAGCGCGGCAAGGAAGGCCGGTTTGTCGGCGACGTGTTCGAGCACTTCCATCGCGGTGACCAGATCAAACTGGCCGAGGTCGAGCGCTGAAAGATCACCCGCAAGATAGTTGATGGCCAGCCCGCCGCCCGCCGCATGGGCCTGTGCCGCAGCGATATTTTCAGGTGCCGCATCGACGCCGGTGACCTGCGCCCCGAGCCGTGCGAGCGGTTCGCACAGCAGCCCAGCACCGCATCCGACATCGAGCGCGGTCTTGTCCGCCAGTGGCTTGAGTGCGGTGCTATCCGTTTGAAAATGCGTATCGATTGCCGTTCGGATGAAGCCGAGCCGGACGGGGTTTATCCGGTGCAGCATCGCCGAACTGCCTTTCGGATTCCACCAATCGGCAGCAAGGCGACCGAAATGCTCGGCCTCTTCGGCACGGATGGTTGCTTTTGATACGGTTGCATCGCCCATGCGCGCTCCCTAACAGCGCCCGGTTGCACTTACCAGCAGGAGGCTTATTCCTTGGCGCGGATCGTGATGAAATTCGGCGGCACTTCAATGGCCGGGACCGAGCGCATCCGGCGCGTTGCGAATATCGTGCGCAAACAGGCCGCACCCAAACCGGATGGCACGCGCGACGAAGTGGCGGTGGTGGTCTCGGCGATGGCGGGCGAAACCGACCGCCTTGTCAATTTCTGCCGCGAAGCCAACGCGCTTTACGATCCGGCCGAATATGACGTGGTGGTGGCGAGCGGCGAGCAGGTTACCAGCGGGCTTCTCGCGCTGACTCTCCAGTCGCTCGGCTGCAAGGCGCGCAGCTGGCTCGGCTGGCAATTGCCGGTCCATACCATAGAGGCCCATGCCAAGGCCCGGATCGAGAATATCGACAGCGAAACCCTGCTAGAAAGCCTCGGACGCGGCGAGATCGCGGTCATTCCCGGTTTCCAGGGTTTGTCCGGGGATGGCCGTATAACCACGCTGGGCCGCGGCGGTTCGGACACGTCGGCGGTCGCGGTCGCTGCTGCGATCGGGGCGGATCGCTGCGACATCTACACCGACGTCGACGGTGTCTATACCACCGATCCGCGCATCGTCGCCAAGGCCCGCAAGCTGAAAGCGGTGACTTATGAGGAAATGCTCGAACTGGCGAGCGTCGGGGCCAAGGTGCTCCAGACCCGCTCGGTCGGGCTTGCCATGAAGGAGGGCGTTCGGGTGCAGGTCCTTTCCAGCTTCGTCGACGACAATGCGACCCCCGCAGACGCACTCCCCGGCACAATGATCGTGTCGGAAGAGGAAATGAACGAATTGGTGGAGAAGGGCGAAATGGAACGCCAGCACGTAACCGGCATCGCACACGACAAGAACGAGGCCAAGATCATCCTCACCCGCGTGCCCGACCGGCCCGGCGCGGTGGCGAATATCTTCGAGCCGCTCGCCAAGGCATCGATTAACGTCGATATGATTATCCAGAACGTCGGGCGCGACAAGGGCGAGACCGACGTGACCTTCACCGTGCCGCAGGCGGATCTAGCCCGCGCGCAGGCGCTGCTGGAGGACCAGCGCGGCAACATCGGGTTCAACCGTATCATCACCGACAGCAAGATTGCGAAGATCAGCGTGGTCGGCGTGGGCATGAAAAGCCATGCGGGTGTTGCCAGCAATATGTTCAAGGCGCTGGCCGAACGCGGGATCAATATTCAGGCGATCACCACCAGCGAAATCAAGGTGTCGGTCCTGATTGACGAGGACGAGACGGAACTCGCGGTCCGCGTGCTTCATACCGCTTATGGACTGGACGCAAAGGACGAAGCAGCCTGAAGGCATTGCGAAAGCGGCGCGGCGGGAGCATCGTCGCGGAAACTGAATAACGGGGGCATCATGCGGCAATTCCTGACTTTCGCGAGCCTGCTGGCGCTCGCTGCTCCGGCAGCGGCCGCATCCAAGCCCGCCCCCAAGCCCGCCGATGCGGTGTTTGCCCATACCGAGGGGCATCGGGGGCTGATACCGGTCCATGTCGATGTCGACGGCGGGCGTATCCTGATGACGCTACCCGCGCCGGGCGAGGATGGGGTGTCGGCGCGCTATCTCTACTCCACCGCGCTCCGGACCGGGCTCGGCGCGGCGCCAACTTTCCTCGATCGTGGGCGGGTCGGCAATACGCAGATCATCGCGTTCCGGCGGTTGGGCAAGAAAGTCGCCATCCAGTTCGAGAACCCGCGCTTCCGCGCCACCGGAGCCCAGCAGAGCGATCCGCGCGGCAGTGGCGATTTCGCCACCTCGACCGTGTGGATGGGAGACATCGCCGAAACCCTGCCCGATGGCAGCTATGTGGTCGACATCTCGGGCTTCCTCGCGTCGGACACACTGGGCATTGCGGATTCGCTCAACCAGAGCAGCGATACCATGGGCACCGGCGACAACCCACAAGGGGCGGGGTCCGGGTTCAAGCTGGCCGACAAACTGAGCGCGGCAGTGCCCGCCTCGGTCAAGGTCTTTCCCGACAATGTCGAGGTCGACGCAATCCAGACCTTCGCTTCGGACAGACCGGGTGACGAGGTGTCCAATATCGCCCCCGATCCGCGGCAGGTCAGCTTCACGGTCCATTCCAGTTTCGTCAAGCTGCCCGGACCGGGCTTCGTCCCGCGCGCTTTCGATCCGCGCATGGGCGGCTTCGCGACGCAGGTGGTCGATTTCGCCGCTCCGCTGGGCGAGGATGTCGTGCGCGATTTCGCCAATCGCTTCCGGCTGGAGAAGGTCAATCCCGGCCCGGCGCCCTCGCGCGTCAAACAGCCGATCGTCTATTACATCGACAATCGCGCGCCCGAGCCGATCCGGCAGGCGCTGATCGATGGTGTCAGTTGGTGGAAGCAGGCGTTCGCTGCCGCCGGCTATATCGATGCCTTCGAGGTCAAGGTGCTGCCCAAGGACATCGATCCGCTCGACGTGCGTTACAATGTCGTCAACTGGGACGATCGGGCGACGCGCGGGTGGTCCTATGGCCAGGAAATCGTCGATCCGCGCACCGGCGAGATCGTCAAGGGCATGGTCGTGCTCGGCTCGCTTCGCGCGCGTCAGGACATCCAGATTTTCGAAGGACTGGTGGGGGCGGACAAGCTCAATACCGGCGGGCCGAACGATCCGGTGCAGGTGGCGCTGGCGAGATTGCGCCAGCTCGCAGCGCATGAGGTCGGCCACACGCTGGGCTTCGCGCATAATTTCGCCGCCAGCACGCAGGACCGCGCCTCGGTGATGGATTATCCGCCGCCGCGGATCGGGCTGGTCGATGGCAAACCCGATTTGAGCGATGCCTATGGTGTGGGTGTCGGCAAATGGGACATGGCGACGGTCGACTGGCTCTATGGCGAGCCGGACGAAGCCGCGGCGCGCGCCAAGGCGGCCGCCGTTGTCGCTAGCGGGTTGCGTTATGTGCAGGACGGCGATGCGCGCTCTCCCGCCACCTCGCAGCGCTGGGGCGGATTGTGGGACGATGGCGCGGACCCCACCGCAGAACTCAACCGGATGATGGCCGTGCGCAAGGCGGCGATTGCGCAATTCGGGCTCGGCGCATTGGCTCCGGGCGAACCGATGGCCAATCTGCGCCGCCGCTTCGTGCCGATCTGGCTGCTCCATCGCTATGAGATTGTGGCCGCAGCCAAGGCGATCGGCGGGGGCGAGTTTTCCTATGCGGTCAACGGCGGTGGACGCGAACAGGCGCTGCCGGTGCCCGCAGCCGACCAGCGCGCCGCGCTCGACGCTTTGCTGGCGACGCTATCGCCCGATGCCTTGCGCGTGCCTGCGCGACTGGTGCCGCTGCTGTCCTCGCCGCGTAACGGATCGGACAATCGCCAGTTCGACATCGAGATATTTTCCGGCGAACGCAGCCCGCTGTTCGACCCGCTGGTTGCTGCCGATGCCGCCGCCGAGATCACGCTCGGATCGTTGCTGGCGCCTGCGCGGCTCGACCGGGTGTCGGCACAGCACGCGCAGGATGGTTCGATGCTGGGCGTCGGGGAAATCCTTGACCGGGTCACGGCGCAAGTCGTCGATCGCCATGATGACGCTTTGACGCGTCGGATCGCCTATCGCATCATTACCATGCTGGCCTCGGCTGCTGCGAACAAAACTACCACACCCGAAGTGGCCGCCGCCATCGATCAGAAGCTTGACGACATCGGCGCAACGCTGGCGAAGGATCGGGGCGACGAAGCCTCGCGCGCCTGGGCACTAAGCCTGTCGCGGCGCTTGCTCGATCCCAAGCGGCGCGCAGCGCTGGCCAAGGATCTGCCGCGGATGACCCCGATCCCGCCCGCCGATCCGATTGGCGGGGGCGAGGGCGGCTGGATGGACTTGTAGGCATCGCCCACTTGCCGTTCGGCCTTCGCCTTTCTATCGCCGCGCGATGAACAGCTATTCCAAGAGTGCCACGCTGATGCAGCGCGGCTGTGACTTCCTCGGTTCGCAATACGCCATCCTGTGCGGCGCAATGAGCTGGGTATCCGAACGCAATCTCGTCTCCGCTATCTCCAATGCGGGCGGGTTCGGCGTGATCGCCTGCGGCGCAATGACGCCCGACTTGCTCGACGGCGAGATTGCCGGGACCAGGGCGCTGACCGACAAGCCTTTCGGTGTCAATCTCATCACCATGCATCCGCAATTGTTCGACCTGATCGAGGTTTGCGCGAAGCATGGCGTCGGCCACGTCGTGCTCGCGGGCGGCATCCCGCCCAAGGGCAGTGTCGAGGCAATCAAGGCAAGCGGTGCCAAGGTAATCTGCTTTGCGCCGACGCTGGCGCTGGCAAAGAAACTGCTGCGGTCCGGCGCAGACGCGCTGGTGATCGAGGGGATGGAGGCGGGCGGCCATATCGGCCCGGTCTCGACCAGCGTGCTGGCGCAGGAAATGCTGCCCGAACTGGCGGCCGATCATCTGGTGTTCGTCGCCGGCGGGATCGGCCGGGGCGAGGCGATCGCAGGCTATCTCGAGATGGGTGCCTGCGGTGTCCAGCTCGGGACACGCTTCGCCTGTGCAAGCGAGAGCATTGCGCACCCCGATTTCAAGAAAGCGTTCTTTCGCGCCAGCGCGCGCGATGCGGTGGCGAGCGTCCAGCTCGATCCACGCCTGCCTGTGATCCCGGTGCGCGCGCTTCGCAACAAGGGCAGCGAGGCGTTCACCGCCAAGCAGCGCGAAGTGATGGGCGCGCTCGACCGCGAGGAAGTCGCCATGGCCGAGGCGCAATTGCAGATTGAACACTACTGGGCCGGGGCGCTGCGCCGCGCGGTGATCGACGGCGACGTCGACAACGGATCGCTGATGGCAGGACAGTCGGTCGGCATGGTCAAGGTCGAGGAGCCGGTCGCCGACATCATCGCGCAATTGATGCAGGAATGCGAATCGGCGCTCACTCGGCGTTAAGGCCGATAGGCCAGAGTGCACGGATTGAATTCGACCGCATGGAAAACAACAGCGGAGAAATCAGATGATTGCGTTACTCGCCTTGGCCACCGCAACAGTGGTCGACCCGGCTGTCACCGATTTCGAGCGGTTCTGTCTTTCCGGTCGGCCTGCTCACGCCATCCTTGCTGCGGCTGAACGTGCAGGCTGGAAGAGCGGTGGGGCCGATGCACCTAAGCAGTTCGATCCTGCGACACAGCGGTATTTGCCGACGAGTGGCGGCGCTCTGGTCCTGCGCGCAGAAGATACGACCAGCGCCGGTGAAACACGCCAGGGTTGCGGCATCATCCCTCCGCAGCCCGACATCGGTATGGCTGCCGCGTTGGAGCAAGATCTGGGTGTCGCCCCGGCCTTTCACGCAGGGACCGCCGCGACATTCAATGTGATCAAGACCGACAACGGGTGGCGGGCCGGAACCGATCGTAGCGAATGGAAAAAGGCGCATGACGAGGGGCGGCTGTATTCGATCATGACGAGCGGCGGTTCGCCTTCCTTTATCGCCACACTGCATGTGTTGGCGAATGGATCGCACTGACTTTTTACGCTGAAGAGTTCAGCTTGTCGTCGGTGTGCAAGTGCATGGCGCTGCCGGTGAAGAGCGCGTCGAAAGATGACAAGTCTTATGGCTTGGTGGACATCCTTCGCGCTAAAAATGCGATGGCCGCGCTTAATAATGCGATGAACTATGGTTAATATTCAGGAACTGCGCTCCCTAGCTCGTGTTATTAGTCATGCAGGAAACAGGAGCTATTCCAAAGTTACGTCATGCTGTTCCGTATCGATTTTGAAATGGGAATTTATCCCGATCGCGTGCAGGTCGCAGACCGCCGTTCGGGTCGATTCGTCGATTTCAAATCCGAAATACCGTTCTCGGCACAAGGCAGGCTGATCGCCGATCCGCTGTATTTCGAGTATGCGCTGGTCAAGGCTATTCGCAAGGTGATGAGCGGAGGGTTCATCCTCCTCGATGCCAAGGTCAAGGTGCTTCCGACGGCCCCTGCTCTGCGCCAGTCAGAACGCGATGCGGTGGTGAACGCTTTGCGCAACATCGGCTTCAAGGCGATACGCTTCGAAAGCGACCACCCGTCCCCGGTCGCTGCCTGAGCGCCAGGCTTGTCCTATGGCTTCCCGCCCTTGCCTTGCTTTGCCAGTTCCGCATCTTCGTTTGCGCGCTTGATGATATATTGACGGATGTCTTCTGCGCCATCGGGCTTTATCGCCGAGGCGAAGCTGACCATCCCGTTGTGCTTCAATGCACCGTCGATCACAATCGACCTGATCGCGTCAGGGCTTGCGATAGCGCCCGAACGGCGCAAGTCGGGCACCAGCGATCCACCAACGGCAGCATCGCCATGGCAGACGCTGCAATACCGCCCATAAAGCTGCGATCCCTTGGCGACCTGTGCAGCCGTTCCCTTGAAAGCAGGCGGATCGAGCAACGTCTGGTTGAGCGATGGAGCGGGCGGTAGCTTTGCCGACCCGCCAAGCTTGAACACCAGCAGGCGGCTGACGTTGCGGACCGGTCCGGACTTGTCGTGCAGCACGCCCGCGACCAGATCGTAAACGCCGCCCCAACCGGCCAGCACCGCGACATATTGCGTGCCATTGATGCTGTAGGTCATCGGGGCTGCGATAACACCAGTTTCCGCAGGGAACGACCATAACTGCTTGCCGGTGTCGGCGCTGTATGCGCGAACATCCCCCTTGGCCGTGCCCTGGAACACCAGATTCCCTGCCGTTGCCAGCGTGCCGCCGTTCCATGGGCCGGGGTAGGGAACGGACCAGCGCTTTTCCTGCTTCACCGGATCCCATGCCACGAGAGCGCCGGTGTATTGCTTGGCGAATGCTGCCCGCACGGCCTTATTGGCTGGCATGGCGACGCTGCCTGCATCGAGACCGACCTGAAACCCGATTGCGCTTGGCTCCCAGTCCTTTTCGGCCAGATAGGCCTGTGAGGTGTAGTTGGTCGGGATATAGAGCAGCCCAGTCTTGGGCGAAAAGCTCATCGGTTGCCAGCTGTGCGCACCCATCGCGCCGGGTGTGCCGAGGAAGGGCTTTCCGGTCTTTTCGTAACGCGCTTCGGCGACGATCACCGGGCGACCATTCTTGTCGAGCCCGGACGTCCAGTTCTGTGGGACGTATCCCTTGCCGGACAGGAATTCCCCAGTCCTGGCGTCCAGCACATAGACGAAGCCGTTCTTGGGCGCATGGAGGATAACGTGGCGCTGCTTGCCGCCGATTGTCAGATCGGCGACGGTGATCTGCGCGTCGCTGTCGAAATCCCAGCGGTCCTCCGGTGTTTCCTGGAAATGCCAGCGATATTGGCCCGTTGCCGCATCCACTGCGACAATCGACCCGGTGTAGAGGCTGTCGCCGTCACCACGGTCCATGGCCGCCGGATTCCATGGCTCGGCATTGCCCGTGCCGAAATAGACGAGACCAGTCTGCGGGTCATAGGTGATCGAATCCCACACCGTTCCGCCGCCGCCCAGCTTCCACCAGTCACCTGCCCAAGTTCCCGCGGCTTTCTCCATCGCGGCGTTCTCAAACCCATCGGCGGGATTGCCTGGCACGGTGTGAAAGATCCATTTGCGGGCTCCGGTGTCGGGATCGTAGGCGGCGATATACCCGCGCGCGCGATATTCCGCACCGCCCGAACCGATCAGTACCAGCCCCTTGGCAATTCGTGGCGCGCCAGTGATGGTGTAGCTCTTCTGGTCGGGTACGACCGATTTCGACCACAGCACTTGGCCGGTCTTCTGATCAAGCGCCACCAGCCTGCCGTCCAGAGTGCCGACGAATGCCTTGTCTCCATAAAGGGCGACTCCGCGATTGACCGCGTCGCAGCAGGTCCGAATCAGCGTCTCGCGCGGGACCTGGGGATCGTAGGCCCATTTGAGCTTGCCGGTGGCTGCGTCATAGGCCTTGACCATCGACCATGCGGTGGTGACGAACAAAGTGCCGTCATGCATTAACGGCGTCGCTTCCTGTCCACGCGCGGTGTCGAGATCGGCATACCAGGCGAGTTTGAGCTGACCGACATTCCCGGCGTTGATCTGGTCGAGCGGAGAAAAACGCTTCTCGTCCGGCCCGCCACCATAAGTCAGCCATTCATTGCCGGGACCGCGAGCGATCTTCGCATCGGTTACGCCCTGGGTAGCCAGACGGGATTGATCCGCGTCTTTTCCTGGGTCCGATGCCATGCTGCACGCAGCCAGCGAACCCGCAGCCAAGACCGCCACGATGCCATTCCTCATGTCACTCTCCCCTTCGCCGGGGTTCGCCCCGATCTTGGATCAGCATCCTGCCTCAGGGCATTAATCTTGTCCATCGCCCTTGTGCGGGACTTTAAGGTCACTAGGGTGGAACGCGGGCGGGACGAGCAACATCCTGGGAGACGTGACGATGTGCGAAGAGTCCGATCTTGAACATTGGGGTGCTGCGGCATTGACCCGGCGGCAACTGGGCGTCTTCGGTGCCGCCGGTACGCTCGCAGCCTGCGCCTCTGGCGGAACTGGCGGAAAGGCCAGCCAAACCAGCCAGCCGAATGACGGTGTCGCGGAAAATGCGGTTGAAATCCCTACCTCCGACGGCACGCTCGACGGCGTGTTGTTCTCTCGCAGCGGTCGAAAGGCACCCGGCGTGCTGTTCTGGCCGGACATTGCAGGTATCCGTCCGGCGAACCGGCAGATGGCCAAGCGGCTCGCCACGGCTGGCTATACGGTGTTGCTCGCCAACCCTTACTATCGCGACGTACACGGTCAGCAGTTTGCCGATTTCGCCGATTTCGCTGGCAATGGCGGCTTCAAGAAGGTGACGCCGTGGCGAGAGAAATTCTCCGCAGGCAGTGTGATGCACGACGCAGCAGCGGCGTTTGCGTGGCTGGACCAGCAGGACACTGTCGACACCGCGCGCAAGCTCGGCACGCAGGGGTATTGCATGACCGGGGGTTTTGCCCTGTGGGGCGCGGGCGCGGCGCCCGAGCGGGTCGGCGCGGCAGCGAGCTTCCATGGCGCGGGGCTGGTGCGCAAGGACGAGCTCAATGGGCCGCAGGCGATGTTCGCCAAGAACCCTAAGGCGCATTACCTCGTGCTGATCGCGCAAAACGATGACGCCAAGGCTCCCGACGACAAGAATTTGCTGAAGAGCGCCGCCGAAACGGCTGGGGCACAGGCCGAAATTGCCGTTTATCCAGCCGACCACGGATGGACCGTGCCCGATTCGCCCAGCTACAACGAAGCGCAGGCGGAACGTGCCTGGCAGCAGCTGCTGGAGACGTACAAGACGAGTCTCTGACATCTCGGAACCGGTTTCGCTTCCGGTTCGGCGCTCTACCCGCTACCATCGGCCCGGATCATAGGGAGATTGTGATGTCCGGGGGTTTGATTGCAGCCGTTCTGCTGCTGGTGGTTCTGGTGGTTTTCCTGATGTCGGCTGTGCAGGTCGTCCGGCAAGGCTATGTCTACACCATCGAGCGGTTCGGCAAATTCACCAAAGCGGCCGATCCGGGCCTTCATCTGCTTGTCCCGTTCTTCGAGCGCGTGGGGCACAAGATCAACATGATGGAGCAAGTGCTCGATATCCCGGGGCAGGAGATTATCACCAAGGACAACGCCATGGTCGGCGTCGATGCGGTGGTGTTCTTTCAAGTGCTGGAAGCGGGTAAGGCGGCTTACGAAGTGTCCGGTCTGCATCCTGCGATCATGGCTTTGACCACCACCAATTTACGCACGGTGATGGGCAGCATGGACCTCGACGAGACGCTGTCCAAGCGTGACGAGATCAACGCGCGGCTTCTTTCGGTTGTGGACCATGCGACTTCGCCCTGGGGCGTGAAGATTACCCGTGTCGAAATCAAGGACATCCGCCCGCCGCTCGATATCTCCGAGGCGATGGCGCGCCAGATGAAGGCGGAACGGTTGAAGCGTGCCGAAATCCTCGAGGCCGAGGGCGATCGCGCCAGCCGCATCCTGCGTGCCGAAGGCGAGAAGCAGTCGGCAATCCTCAAGGCCGAAGGGCAACGCGAATCCGCTTTCCGCAACGCCGAGGCACGTGAGCGCGAGGCCGAGGCCGAGGCCAAGGCGACCGAGGCCGTTTCGCAAGCCATCGCCACTTCGGGCAGCATGGCGATCAATTATTTCGTCGCGCAGGAATACACCAAGGCGCTCGGCAAGTTCGCCGAAAGCCCCAATGCCAAGACCATCCTGTTCCCGGTCGAGGCAACCCAGTTGATCGGTTCACTGGGCGGGATCGGTGAACTGGTGCGCGACACTTTCGGCGATGTGAAGGGCACCATCGATACGGGTACGCCGCTTGCCTCCGGGCGCGACCCGGTACGACGCCCCAGTGTGCCACGTACCGGCGACAAACGTTGATGGACGGCATCGAGACATATTGGCTATGGATTGCGGTGGGGCTCGTCCTCGCATTGCTAGAGCTGGTGGTGCCTGGTGTTTACCTCATCTGGCTTGCGCTTGCCGCACTGGCGACCGGGCTGCTTGTATTCGTCGGCGATCCGCCAGCGGCGATGCAACTCGTCAGTTTCGTTTTCCTGTCGCTGATCTTCGCCTATTCGGCGCGCCGCTTTTTGTCAGACTCGCCGATCGTCAGCAGCGATCCGCTGCTCAACAATCGCCTCGGTCGGCTGGTGGGCGAGAGCGCAATCGTCACCCAGGCGATCGACGGCGGATCCGGCAGGGTGCGCGTGGGCGACAGCGAATGGATCGCCCATGGACCTGATGTCGCCAGCGGTCAGCGGGTCCGCATAACCGGCCATCGCGGGTCGCAACTGTTGGTGGAACCGGCGACGCCGCAAATCGAAAGCCGGCCCGAAGCAAGCTGACACTTTTGGTGTTTGTGGCGAGCGGTCGGTCTCAGGCCTCGGTTTGAGGCTCGTTGAAGCGTCCATGCTTGCGATAGCGCTGCATCCAGCTGTCCAGAAACAGTCCGAGCGGTTTCGGCGCAACGCCGATCTGCTTGAAGCCGGGATGCTTGCCTGAAACCACATTGCCGCCCTTCAGCAGCGCCCACTGATCGCGGCTCATCGGCGTACCCGGCAGGCTGGCGAACAGGCTCGACAGTTCATCCGGCATGGCAAGGAACATCCGCTTGCGCCGCTGCGCCGCTGCGATCTGGCGATTGAGCGCCATCATGGTGATCTGTTCAGGCCCGCCGAGCTCGTAAATCTTGCCTCCGCAATCACCGGGGTTTTCGAGCGCACGGACAATCGCGCGGGCGATATCGACGACATACACCGGCTGCACCGGCGCGTCTGGCCCGAACACCGGAATCACTGGGAAAGTTTCGATCAGCTTCCCGAACAATTCGGTAATCCCGCCATTCGGACCGAAGATCAGCGAAGGGCGGATGATGGTCGCCTTCTTGAAGCCAGAGCGTACAGCATCTTCACCGTGCCGCTTGGCTTCCGCATACCCTACGCCCGCGTGGCTATCGGGGACGATGGCGCTGACATGGACGAAGGCTTCTGCGCCTGTTGCGCTGGCAGCTTCGGCCATCCAGCCCGGACTCGTGCCCATCACCTGATCGAGATTGCCGGTAAAGCTGCCGACGAGATTGACCACCGCATCCGCTCCCGCGATCGCTCCGATCACGGAATTGCGGTTAGTTACGTTGCCGCGAAGGAACTGGATCTGGCCAAGGTTGGCGAGCGGTTTGAGCCGATACGCTTTTTCCGGATGGCGGCTGACCACCTTGACACGCGCACCGCGCGACAAGAGCGCCTCGGCGACATGCTGGCCGAGAAAACCGCTCCCGCCCATCAGCACCACCAATTTTCCGTAAAGTGCCTTGTCTGCCGCCATGATCGCTCGCTTCGATTCCTTGCTGTTCGGGTGAAACGCCCTTGCCCCAAGCGGCCCGAGCTCGCAAGCTCTGGGGCATCGCGCGCGCAAACCAATGACGATTGCAATTGACATGCCACCCCCGCAATCGCTATCGGCCCGCCCCTACCCGGCGGTCGAGCCAAGATGATCGACTGCCATTGTGTGCCCAGATGGCGGAATTGGTAGACGCACCGTCTTCAGGTGGCGGCGATCGCAAGGTCGTGGAGGTTCGAGTCCTCTTCTGGGCACCAGTAGCTTATTCGCGAAGGATCGCGATCAGTCAGAAGCTACTGGTATATATAGAGAAATATCTTTCACTACTTCACGCGTGATCGCGGATGGTCGCGCCAAATCGCATCCTGCGGGGGTTCTTTTTGGGGGTCATTTCCCAGATTTTGACCCCTTAATTAAGCAGCGTTTGGCGTTTTCAGAGAATCGATCTTATCCGACCACCACTGCATCATTCTCACACGCTCGTCCCAGTATTGCGTTCTGTTGTAGACCGCGCGAACAGCGTTGCTGTCCTGATGCGCTAGAGCACGTTCGATAGCGTCAGGATGAAATTCGCCGCTCTCATTCAGCAATGAACTGGCGCTTGTGCGAAAACCATGGGCAGTCATCACTCCGGCATAACCTAGGCGCTTTAGTGCGCCTGTGACAGCGTTCTCGGACAACGGTTTCTTCGGATTAAAGCTTGGAAATACATATTCGCTATAAGCTGCAACGTCCTCCATCGAGCGTATGATTGCGACTGCCTGACGTGACAGGGGCACCCTGTGTTCGCGACGCATCTTTGTCTTGTTGGCTGGGATCGTCCAAATCGCATTATCGAAATCGACGTCTGCCCATTTCATCGTGCGGATCTCACCAGGACGCTGGAAGAGGTGTGCAGAGAGCTTCAACGCCGCGTTGGTAGATGCATAACCTGCGTAGCCATCGATTGCTCGGAGCAGCTCTCCTAGCGCCTTTGGTTCAACCACGGCAGGATGATGTCGGACCGTCGGTGCTGAGAGTGCTCCTTGCAAAGCTGGAGCGGGGTTATTTTCAGCGATGCCCTTACCGATGGCAAAGTTGAGAACTCGGCTGACGAACGAACGTAACCGTCGCGCAGTCTCGCGACGACCCGACTCTTGCACCTCTCTCAAAACACCTAAGAGTAAAGGTGCGGTGATTTCCCTGACCGGAACCCGTCCAAGCTTCGGCTCAATCAGCGACAGCAACCACTCGGTTTTGTGACGTGTGCTCTTGCTTATAGCTTTGTCGCCGTCATCAGCACGCTTCGCGATGTATTCTCGCGCTATAGCAGCGAACGTATTTTCCGATGCGAGTTTCGCTTCGATCTTCTGCTCGCGGCGCTGTTGTAGAGGATCCACGCCATCAGCGACCATCGCGCGCGCTTCATCTCTCTTTGCTCGAGCTGACTTGAGGCTCACATCGGGGAAGGGGCCAAAGCTGATCTTCTTCTTCTGGCCGAGGAATGAGTAGCGAAGATGCCAGCGTTTCGAGCCGTTCGGTGAGATCAGAAGATACAAGCCCCTTTCATCGGCGAGTTTCCAAGGCTTTGCTTCCGGTTTCGCGTTTTCGATTTGTTTCACATTGAGCGCCATGCCTACGTCTCCTCAAACGGCATTGCGCTGAAGGAGTGCATCAACTGACTCTGCGGAGATCAATGTTGATCGCCCAAGCTTAATCTTCTGAAGTTCACCCTGCCGAATGAGCTTGTGGATTGTAGTTCGACCCAGACCCAATGCCTGCGCTACTTCGTTAATCTTGTATGTTCGTCTCGTCATATCTGATCCTGCTCGTAACAAATTTGCGGAATACGTGAACAATGACACGCGACCGCGATCTCTAATGTGGGTGTTATACACCACACAATAACGATGTGCAAGCTGATTGACACACATGAATGTCGGTTTACACATGATCAAATGACGCGAGAGATCGATCCTAAACTGGCTGATAGCCATGCGGCACGCATGCTTACCGAAGGTCTGGCGCGTGCATCGCAAGACCGTAAGTTGAGTATGCGCAAAGTCGGAGCCTTATTGGGATACAAGCAGGCGGTGGTATTGAGTCATATGGCCACTGGCAGAGTGCCAATACCTATCGACCGAGCCGAAGACATTGCTCAAGTATTGGAGATTGATCCTGCGGCTTTCCTGCAGGCGGTAGTTGAGCAGAGACACCCTGATGTGTCGTGGGCTCTCCTTGGAGTCCATGACGACGGGGGTGACTCCATGGTTCATGAACTCGCAGTGAGTCTCGGTCGGCCTATAAGCAATCTCTCCCAGGAGCAGCGCGCAGTGATGCGAGAAGTCGCTGCCGAACAGCGGCCTCGCAGGCGATGGCTAACAGTTCACGAGCTTATTGCCATTGATTTGCTGCGCGATTTGAGACCTGCCATCAGCTCTGACGGTCTCGAGGCGTCGGATATAGAGGCAATCCGCCGCGCGCTAAGCTGCACAAAACGAAATCCAAGCTAGCATATGTGCCATACGACACACATTTTTTGCTGGCATTATGTGTGTTACATAGCATATACTAGGGTATGGTCACCCAGTATCAACGGCGCTGCGAGCGCAATGCCCTCATCGATTGGTCTGCAAGAGACGGCTATACACATGCGATCACCCTTAATACCGATCGGGAGCTTTCCCTTTCGCGCCTCAAGGATATCTGCGGAACATTTTGCCATCTATTCGACAAGCGTGTGCACGGTATACGGAACATGGGTCGTTTCCCTATAGAACTCCGCCTGCGCGCTATTCTCTTCCCTGAAAACCTCTTAACAAACGCTCATCTGCATGGCTTTGCAGACTTTGCAGCGGCTTTGGATGTTCTGAGAAGCGAGCTCCAGCTCGAGGAGGTAGTCAGGGGCGCTTGGCTGACGGCAACGCGAGGCGCTGGCTCGATTTATATGGAACCTGAACCTGACTCTGGTTGGGCTCGCTATGCCACAAAAAAGTATGATCGCACGTTCTTCCTCGCAGCCGATTTTCACCCTCAATAACTACGCTGACCAAACCCGCATCGTTTGCGGGAACTGTGCCCCAGCCGCCGGCGGGTCAACACAGAGACCGATAGGTAGTCGCCGATTTTCTCGGCGGCATTCGCGAACCTATGCGGTGAGGGTATTTCGTATGTAGTGCCGGTAAAGCAGATAGATACCAGACATTATCGCTAACATGACTCTTCCAACGAGTCTCAATTACGAAGCCACCCGCATTCCATGATCGAACGCTTCATGGTCATCACCTCACTAACAATAAAGAGGAATAACTATGGCACTTCACAGGGCCCGCGATATTGATTTCAACCCGGTGTCCATGATGGCGGAGAACGATACCAAAGCGATCGCCAAATTTCATTGGCCATGCTGAAGCGTTTCGGGTTTTGGCCTAGCTATGACCTCACTATGGACATGTTGGAGTTCGAGGATCTGGCGCTCAGCGAAGAGCTAGAGAATTTGGTGAAGGAAGAACAACCACGGTTTCCCCCATGTCGACTGAGGGGTGGTATTACGTGCTTTACACTTGATCATTGAGCATGCTTCGACGCCTCTGAGTGGGCGTCGAAGTCCTAATGGGCACAGCACAGATCGATCCGGGTCTAGCCTTTACGGCAAGTTTCAGAAAAGCCGTGTCCTTGCATCGTATGAGCGGTATCTGCTCAAAACACGGTCATGCGAAGCGGAGCGATCCAGGAGCGCCTCAAAGGCCGAGTTGCGGCCAGATCACTGCAAGCGTTGCCGTATGCGCCGCAGCAATCGCCAGGTTGCTCAGCACAACTGGATTACGCAGCGTCCCCACGCTCCACGGGGTAGTTATCTTGTAGATGACTTGAACGGCGAGAAGCGGTGCCACAAGCCGTGGCTCGCGGATCCAGAGTAGAGCCAATGAAAGCAGCAGTATCGCGAAGTAGATGCTCAGCAATATGCCTCGGGCCGGTGTTGGATCGCCCCATGCCTCATGCGTCCACTTCGCATCTGCTGCTAACCCGGCGCATACGGGAACGAGAACCAAGACATTCAACGTGAGGGATATGATCACCAGCGTCATCGTGGCCATCCATTCGTCTTATGCGGCTTCCAGCCCGTGCTATAGCGCTCGTATTAGCGGCAAGAGAGAAACCGTCAGCATCAAGAGCAGCGCACCGTAAAACAAACGCTTCTGGAGAGGGCTACGCCATCCTGCCTGTTCGTCGTCGATCGTGGCGCCTGTTTCAGGCGTCACCAAAGCGATCAAGCCAAACGCCGCGGCGATGACCAGCAGGCCAAAGCCCCAGTATCCGAAGTTGATATCGAGAATTTTCGAACCCAGAAAAAGGGTCAACATCAGGCCAGCCAGAAACGCTGCGATCATCTTCCGGCTCATTCACCACTCCCTTCGAATTTTGCCGAACCCAATTCTTGCATCACACGGCGTTTCAGTAAACCGGTGATCTCAGCTCTGGTAGGAATGAAACCGGCGATAACAAACCGGCTTAAGCTCGATGAAGGCTGTCATCATCGGGTGTTATTGGGTTCGGTGTGGCATCCGTATCATTGCGCTTACGCCATCCCCCCAACAAACCCGCTGGTCTGGCTCTTGTGCATCATCGCCAGCCTCATGCGGCCCTTGCAGCCCAGCACCCGGCACCGAGACCGGCGCTCGATCTGATCGATATAGAGATGCCCGGCATGACGCTCGTCCACCAGATAAGAGCGGGTGAGATAGCGAACATGCCCACAGGATCGGCACACCGCTTCCAGCTTGCTGTCGGAGGGCAGATCGGCAGCCCGAAGCTTGGTCTTCCAGCTGCCCATCACCAGAAATCCTCGGCGCTGGGAATGCGCGTGTAACTGATCTTTCCGCCGATGTTTTCGAGGTTCTCGCGCGGCCAGAACCCGACACTGGCAACCGTCTTGCCCCATTTGTAGTTGAGCAGGTCGATGGCGGTGTTGATCGCCTCCCATCGCTGACGCTCGCTGTCATCGGCGAGCAGGAAATCGAGTTGCCGGCTGTTGGCAGGGGACAGATCGAACAGCGTGACGCCGATCCTGTAGATCGTGGGTCGGCGCGAAAGCTGGGAGGAGGCTTGCTCCCACAGCACCTGGAACTCGCTCAGCAACGCCTGATCGTCATGCACGGTCGGCAGCAAGCGCTTGCCCGACCAGTTGCCGGCGTTGTGATCGAGCCAGAGCCACAGCCCTGAGCAATAAAAGCCTTCACGCCGCAGCCTGCGCGCAGCCTTGGTCAGCAGGACACGGCAGATACCGCGCGCGCCATCGAGCGAGCGGCATTCAGAGGGAAGCACGCGCCCATGACCGAACATGCCACGTTTGCTCTCCGGTGCCTGTATGTCGTAACCGTGCAGGGCATACCAAAGCCGCTCGCCGGTGACATTGCGCCAGATCTTGCGCATCTGCTTGGGCTCGGTCTCGTAAAGGTCTTGTGTCGAATAGATACGGCTTCGCATCAGCCGCTTGGCCATATTGGTGCCGACACCGGGAATGTCCTTGAGCGGCACTGCAAGCAACGGTCCCGGCATGTTGTCCGGGTGCCAGATCGTCACCCCGTCGGGATTGTCCTGCTTGCAGGCGATCTTGGCCAGTTGGCGTTCGGCGAGGCCGCCGTCTGTAACGCATATGACGCCCTGATCGCTATGCCAGATCGCAGCACCGATGCCTTGCTTGCTGATACAAGCTATGATGTTGACGCCGTCCTCGCCAATCTTGCCGAATGATAGATCGCTGCCGTCATTTCTAGGCTATAAAACCAGCACGTGGAAATCGAGTAGGCAGCTGTATGTTGGCAAGGTTACTACGTCCGTGCGAAGCTCGCGATAGTTGACGATTTGAGCCTCATAAGGCCGCCGACGCCGCCAAAACCTATGACCATAAGGGCCCAGGTAATGGGCTCGGGAACAGCTGGAACGTCGGTTGGCACGCTCGCGATTATCTGGTTTCCTTGGGACAGGACGTGGGCCGTTAATCCGCCCGATGTCGCGGCCTCACCGCCAAATTGACCAAAGCAGCTATAACCTGTTCCCAACAAACAATATTGCGCGGTCGATCCAGTCTTGAAAAACGCCACAGCTGCGTCGCTTTGCGAGAAATCAAATGTTAGATTTGCCGCTGAAGCCACCAACGATGATCCGGCGAGCTGAAAAGACGAGTTCGTAGGGTTCAGTTCATTGTTTTCCACATCCGAGAGCCCGATGTCAAAATCGAGAATATTGGAGGCTGAGAGAGCACCAATTGTGTCATCGGTCGTAATAGATATGTTGACCGTCACGCCGTTAACATCACGTGTCCCTACATAAGTAGCCGCGCACAGCGGCGCTGATGCGAGAAGCAGACCGGAACTGATGAGAAGTGATAGCTGTTTCATAAAGCCCCCAGAGCGAATCATTAACAATATTTAATCAACGCTATTCACCATATTGAATTGAGTCAAATTTCCAGTTCCTTGCGTGATTGAGCCGGGCGCCTCGTCGTTACGACTGCCTTGTCAGACGCCCGGATTTCCGTTCATGACGGACAAGTCTTTGCCGCGAGGTCGACACCAAAGACATCATGAGGTCAAATCTATGCCAAGCTTGAGCAGAGCATCGGTTAAGATCAATCGAGGGCTCGTTTCGCTAGCAATCGCTATGACCATCGTCCCGGCGTTCGTCTCAGCTGCTGCGACAACTTCCAGCACTGCTACATCTAAGAGCGTCGAGGCATTGCCTTTCACGCTCAAGCAAGTCGGACCTGGCGTCTATGCGGCGATTGACGGCCCCGAAGGAAAGTCTGGCTCGAACGCTGGCTTCGTGATCGGCGATAACGGGGTTTTGGTAGTCGATGCCTTTTTCCATCCTGAGGCCACGCGGTCACTGATCGCACAGATCCACAAAATCACTGACAAACCGATCCGCTATCTCGTCAATACCCATTACCATATCGATCATACTGGCGGTGATCAGGTGTTACGCGATGCTGGAGCGATCATTATCGCCCATCACAACGAACGCGCTTGGGTGAGAACAGAAAACCTGCATCTGCTCGGCAGTCATCTCACGCCGCTATACAAGGCTCAAATCGCCAAACTCGATCTGCCCGACGAGACCACACGGCATCGGATGACAATCTGGCTCGGCCATAGGAAGGTCGTGATTGAGCCGGCGCTTGGCCATACCGGGGGAGATCTCATGGTAAGTGTGCCAGACGCAAAACTGCTTTTCTGCGGCGACATCTTCTGGAACCATGTCTCGCCCAATATGATCGACGGTAATGTTGCTCAGTGGATCGATACAACCAACCGGCTGGTTAACACTCCAGGAGCCGCTCAGAGGACGTTCGTGCCCGGACATGGCGATGTGGGTAGGGTGGCGGACGTCGCTGCTCTGGAAGGCTATTTCAAAGCCCTACGCACGCTAGTTCAGAAGGAACGTGCTGCGGGTCTGCCCGGCGATGCCTTGGTCAAGGCAGCACTACCTGAGTTCAAGCACGAGTTTGGGTCATGGGCTGCCATCGACTACTTCGCCCCACTCCAACTGAAATACATGGACCAAGAGCTTTCCGGGACGAAGCGTGTGCCCACACCGGTGCCCGACAATGAGTGAGCATGGAGCGAGCGGCGGGGAGTAATTTCCCAAGCGCCTATTGTATTGCCCACCCGACTGCAGCGAGTGAATGCTGCATGGTGATCTCATCGTAAACGACTGATGAGGTTAACATGCATATCTTTCGAGCTACCGACATCCGCATTAGCGCAATTCCAATTGTCGCTGACGACATCCAGCATGCAAGCCACTTGCTGCTAAAGGCATTCCATGATGGCCTGCTGCACTGGCCTGAAGTGACCTATGCGCTTGGCCCCTGGGATCCGCCGGCTGACATGCAGCCAGAGATTCTGCGGCAATTTGCTGACGATCACAGCGGTGGTCTTGCCCATTTCGAAGACAATGGGTGGAGTATCATCTCCACCGCGCGACCTAATGATTTCTATCGCGACTTCGATGCGTGACATGCAGAGAAAGGGGTGCATCTGCTCTATGAGCTTGCATCCCTTACTCGGCGTAAACGGTGGCTATCCAAGCCCATAAACACAGGGAAGATGGATGTCCTAGCCGTGTGAATTCTTATGCATCCGGAAGCTGCCGATCGCAGGGCGTTAGTTTACGCCGCTGCCTTGCAACTTGGATTGAAGAGCATTTTGAGGTTTCTCCTCCGGCGTTCTCGCTTCGGCCGCTTACAGCGATTATATGTATTTGGAAGGCGCCGAGGCGCGAATTTTCCGCTCCCTGATGGCGCGTTCGGCCCCAAGAAATAGGCACTACGTGGCCATTCCGCGCTTCCCGAGTTCGGTCCGGTTGACATTGCTGCGTTCACTAATTGCGGCTGGTCGATCAAAGACTAGCGGCATATAGTCGTGCGCGGAGCCGCGTTGAGGGCACCGTGTCAAGCGCTGAAATCTACGACATGGTCATGTCAGTAACGAAGTCGGAGATCGGTTGCACTCCTGTGACATGCAGTCGGTCTCTCGCTCGCGTGCAGGCAACGTAGAAAAGGTGTCGCTCGGTATCAAACACCTCCCGCAACTCGTCTTCGTCGGTGGCGGCGTCAACGCGCGATTGCAGAGGGAGCGCATCGTCATCGCAGGCCATGACGACGACCGCCTTGAACTCCAAGCCTTTCGCAAGGTGCATGGTGCCAAGCGATATACAGTCACCGAAGTCTTCGGCACGCTCGGTCAGTTGCCGCGCTTCCAAGCCAGCCGCAGCAACAGCGTCTCGCGCGCGAGGCAGATATTCAGCGTCGCGGACGAAGATACCGATCTCTGCTGCGCCGATGCCTTCCTCGATTGCCGCACGAAGATAGCCGGCCACGTTGGCGGTTTCGTCGGCATGATCGGCACATTGTGCGATTACAGGGGCCGGTCCCTCGAAAACTGACTGCGCACCAGTTCGGTCATCCTCAATCCCGTCAACGTCGCGGACTTTCTGCGGCAGAAGTTGATCCGCCGATTCTCTGATCTGTCGGGAAGTCCGATAGTTTATCCGCAGGCTCGAAGAACGGCCCCGGACATCCACGCCCAATGCAAGCCATGAGAACGGTAGCTGGAATATCCGCTGCCCGATGTCGCCCGCAAAGAACAACGAGTTTGGGCCCGACGAGATTGCGCCAATCATGCGGAGTTCCGAAATGCCCAAATCCTGTGCTTCGTCCACGATCACGTGCGTGAACGGCTTATCGCCTTTGCCATTGAAGTTGGCCTCGACGGCGGCGAACAGCTGCGAGGATGTCAGGAAGCCCCTTGATGCCAGCACAGCGCGGGCTGCCTCGAACACCGGCCAGAGGGCTTCGCGCTGCTTGGAACCAAGAGGATTGCGCCGCCCGATCCGGGGGACCGATGCGTAGCTTTCCAGATCGGGCAGGTTCCAAGCGTCCACTATCTGCCGCCACTCGGCGGTGACGAAGCGCAGGGGCAGTTCGGCGTAGCCCAGATCGGCCATAGCGCGCTCTATGGCGGCGTTCTGGGCATCAATCGGGGCGAGGGTGGGCCTGCGTCCAGTGGCAAGTTGAAATAGCTCCGTCGCGGCATCCTCGAACGACGCAATCGACACGCGGTCTAACATGCCCAGATCGTCGACAAGCAAGATGGCCAACTTCGCCTTCAGGGCGTTCGCAAGTGGGCGAGAGAAGCTGGTGAGCAAGACCCGCGCCCGCTCATCTTCCCGCACGGCTCGCGCTGCTCGATGTAGCGCAACAATAGTCTTGCCCGTGCCAGCCGTGCCCATGACACGTGCCGGGCCGGAAAAGTCGCGCTCCACGACATCCCGTTGCGATGGGTGAAGAAACACGCTCCACTTGTCCCACGGATAGTCGAGCGCCAACCGCAGTTCCGCTTCGGTGGTGATCGTCTGGACGCGACGGAGTGTATCTGGGTGAGCGAAGGGATCGGCGGTTGCAGGTTCCGGCGTCGGCAGGCGACCCGTAGCAGCAAAATCCAGCAGTGCTTCCGCAACTTCGGCAGGAAGTCGCTCGCTCAGCTGGAAGAAGCGTTCTTCGGTCCACGTCAGGATGTCCGCCACCCAGTCAGAAGGCGTGCCGATGTCCAGCAAGGCGTCTTCGGTAAGGTCGGCGAAGATTGCGGACGCAACGGGTTGCAACGGCTCTGGCGCGGGCACGATCTTCGGTGCTGTGAAGAGAGGCCCTGCAGCTTCTTCGACCGTTTCGTGAACTTCGACGATCTGGATGGCACCAGTTCGTGGGTGCGCTTCGATCCGGCGACGGGACGCCCAAGCATAGGCATCGTCATGGTGATCCACATAGGCCAGCATGAAGCTCGCCTCGGTCTTGTGTATAATGATGCGGATGTCCTGATTGACCCGCACGGACCAGAAGTTAGGATCGCGGCCATTGGTCAGTCGGTGCATCTGAAAGCCCGGATGGGCCGGGTTCAGTTGCAAGTCGAACGCCGCTGTCTTGGCCTGCTTTTGCTCCTGCCCGGTGAGACGGGACAGCGCGGCAGTGAAGCTGTCGGCGATATGGAACTGCATCGGTTACGAGAACGCAGCAGAGAAGTCGGGATCATCTGTGGAAACGCCAAAGTCGCTCGGCTCTTTCCATTCCGGCTCGATCCCGCGATCTTTGAAGAAGTCGATCTCTCTTTGGACCCCAGAACTAGCATCCCAGCCGGGTAGCTTGAGCACCATCAGGCGTCCGCAATGGGTCATAAACGCCTCGTCAAAAGCTACCCAGAACTCTGATCCCGGATCATGCTTCATCCGCACGTCAATCGGATGGGTCATCGTCAGGGGGCTAAAAACTAGGAGGCCGTCTTCGATCAAATGCCGTGCTGCCTCGGTTACGGCGTTGAAGCGTGCCAACCTTTTGGAGGCTGGGGCGGGTTGTTTTGGATGCAATGGTGCATCGTTTGAATAGGGGCCTGCGAGGTAGATAATCTTGGCCGGATCGAGTTGGACGCTCATTTCGCACCTCGGTATTCAGGCGGGAAGTAGAACTTCCAGTTTACCCAATAGTCAAAGACCGTTCTTAGGGCCTCAAAAACGACAAAACCATATTTCAGAGCCGGAAGTAGTTCGGGTTTGATCGTCGTCGGAAAGCCTGTCCGGTGTATTGCCCACCAGTATCCCCAAGCCAAAATGAGCCAGATCGCGTTGTTCAGAGCCCATTTGGGAACGCGACTTTTCTGTATCCACCAGACCGTCAAGGTCCAAATGATGTCGATCAAAAGCAGTAGTGACCAGAGATAGAAAAACCAAGTCGGATCATTTAAGAAGCGACCCATCGCGAAGATGATGCAACTCATCACCATGAAAGCCCAAATATCCAGAAGCATTGGCGACGACCGAGCATCAGGTTTCTCTAATGGTCTCACGACGTGCGTCTCATAGAGAAAACGGCTCATTCCTTGGTAGAATGGAACGATTGTGAGCAAGAGTGCCAAATAGAGGACGGTTGCGCCGATAGGCAGTTTCGTGACCTCTGCCTGCGTCCATGTATCAACCAACTTCATCGTAGCTTGCGTGAGGGCGAAACCGATCACGAATGAGAAGAAGTTCTCTAAAATCTTGATGTTGGCGGCAACGGCTGCATCTTTTACGCGCTTCAAATCTGTCGGATTGATTACTTCGCCGCCTGCGGTTGCATCGCTCATCGCCTAGACCCCAAACACCTTCATCACCTCATCGCCGAAGTGGTTGATAACCTTTACTGCAATGCGGCCACTTTCCGGGCGGTTAAAGGGGCGGGAGGTGGCACGGTTCAGCGTCGCCCATGCCTCTTCGTCGATCTCGGCTTTCAGAGTGGTCTTCAACTGCTTGTAGGGATCGTTCGCGCCGAGGAAGTAAGCGTGGCGGACGAAGAAGCTCTCTTCGTTGTAGGCCGTGTCAATGAACCACGCGGCGATGCCCTTCACATCGTTGGAGCGGACTTCGCCGGTATTGGGATCGTAGATGTCCACGCCGTTGACGCGCACGGCGATGCGGCCATCTGCCTCTTCCAGAATGTCGATGTCGGGCTCGCCGAACACGGTGAAGAGGTTGCCCTTGCCGGTGTTCTTGAGTTCGTCCGCCATGTGCAGGTCGGGGTTCATTTTGGCCTTGAGGATCGGCAGCGGGCCAAGCCGGGTCAGTTCGCTGGCATGGGCATCGAAGGCGAAACTGACGGCGATCAGCACATCGAAACGGCTTTCGGCGGCCTCGCGTGCGGCGGCGGTGAGATCGACGCGGGAGAGGGTGCCGAACTCCGGGCCGATGAAGATCGCAGCGCGGCGCTCGGTCTCGCCTTCCATAAAGCGGCCTTCGGCGGCGATGTAACCGCGCCCGGCGAAAGGCGTGAGGCTGGTGAAGGCGATCCGGTCGGCCTTGTCGGTCTGGTGGACGCCCGCCGTTTTCAGATGCTCGATGACCATCGCGGCGAAGTCGGTTTCGGACGAGGAGAGCGGCCCGCGCTTCTTCGGCTTGCTGCCTTCCATGCCGTGCGCTTCGGCGTCGATTTGATCGACCAGTTCCTCGGCATCGGCGGGGACTATGCGATGGGGGGAGAGGCTTTCGACAGTGAACGGCCCGGCTACGCGCACACGGCTGTTGTCGGAGTAGGGCTTGTCGTAGAGATATTCGACATCGGCGGCGCGGGCGATGGAGCCGTCAATCTCCTTCTGCCGGGCAATGCGGGCGTCCCACCAAGCCTTGTGCACACCGGCCACGTTGGAGGACCAGCCAGCCTCCGGCTCGCGTGGTATTTGCCATTCCTGCCAATCGTTGCCAGTGGCTTGATTAAGTTCGGCGCGCAATGGCTCCAACTTCTCTTCCCACTCGTCCCAGATCACGTCGATCTCGGCATTGTTGACGATGGATTTGAGCGTGATGTGTGGCACACGCTCATAGACAAAGCCTTGCCGAACGTCAGAGAACGACTGGCGGTCGATCGGAGGCTTTCCGGTGACTTCACCTTCTCTCTGTTTGCCCTCGGCACTGTCCGCGAGGAGATACCAAGGATAGCGCGCTGCCATTATCCGCGTCCGAGCAAGAGCGAGTGCTACGCGGCTCGTATCAATAGTGATCCAGCGGCGACCCCACTGTTCAGCGACCGTGGCAGTTGAGCCCGATCCGCATGTAGGATCGAGCACAAGATCGCCGGGATCGGTGGTCATCAAAATACAACGTTGAATTACATCAGTGTTTGTCTGCACCACATAGGTCGGTTGTGTCTGACCGAGGAACCCAAGCCATAGATTACTTAACTGACCGTATCGGCTATCAACAAAGCGACGGGCAAAACGAATGCTATTTCCGGACTGCACGACGCGGCCCGCTTTGATTAGACGCTCCATGTTTTCAGCCGTGGTTCCCCACCAGCGTTTGCCGGAAAGAAACTCTCGGCCTCGGAAGTTCACTGGATACTTTGCACCGGGGCCGGGTTTGGTCAGGTTGTCCGCCTGAATAACTGCATCTAGATTGAGACCACTGGGAAAGGCTTCCTTCTCCTCTGGCGATAATGTGCGGGTCGTTCCGTCTTCGAGAAGAAGAGTGGCATATTGAGGGTCGAACTGATCACCCTTGTGCTCCATCAATCGTCGGAATTTGCCCTTCTTTGCATCTTTGGCATACCAAATGAGGGTGTCAGAGATTTGTGCGACCCTGCTTGAAGCTTGAAGGCCGACCGAGCTTTTTGTGAACTCGATCTCGGCAACAAAGTTCTCGTCTCCAAATACTTCGTCCATGACAGCACGGACGCGATGACAGTTTTCGTCTCCGATTTGCACGAAGATTGATCCGCTTTCCGTGAGTAGCTCACGCATCACCGTTAGCCGGTCGCGCAAATAGGTCAGATAAGAGTGAATGCCATCTTTCCACGTGTCGCGGAACGCCTTCACCTGTTCTGGTTCACGGGTGATGTCAGTTTGTTTTGTATCCTTTACATCTCGGCTTTGTGTCGAGACTTGCCAATTTGACCCGAACTTGATGCCATAGGGCGGATCGAAATAGATGGCTTGGACCTTGCTCTTCAGCGCCTCACGCTCTGCAAGGCTGGCCATCACCTGCAAGCTGTCGCCGAGGATCATCCGGTTCGACCAGTGCTGATCGTGCTGATAGAACTCGGTGCGTGCCATCGGATCGGACAGGCCGTTGAAATCGGCGAACAGGTCCGGCGCATCGCTCGCCTCTTCCTTCGCCTCTTCGGTCTGGCGCACCAGATCGTCGATGATCGCCTTTGGGTGCACCTTCTCCTGAATGTAGAGCGGCGGCGCGGTAACGATCAGGTCGGACCAGTCCTGCCGATCCTTCCCGCGCCAGACGAGTTGCGCATCGCCGATCTCGATGGTCCCGGTCTCGGCAAGCTGCGCCACCTGATCCTTGGTCAGCATGATCTTCACACCATTCCACACGATCTGCGGATCAAGGTCTTCATCCCGCTCCCGCACCTCGCCTTCGGCCAGGGGACGGGCACGCGGATATGCAACGGGTTGCAGCGGAGCCATCTCCTCCTGCATCGCCGCGAGATCGGCCATTTCGGCAGTCGGGATGTTCCGGCGAACATCCTTCTCAAAGTTCAGCGTGCCGACTTGCTTCGGGGCCTTGGGCTTGCGGGCCATTAGGGGGTCACCTTGTGGTCATGGGGTTTGCGTGCATCGTTCAGTGTGTCTCCATCGCGGGGCGACTTCTGATGCGCGCGCCTGTTATCTCGGACGCGGAAGGTCACAGCACGAGCTTCCGGGCTTCAGGATAGGTATCTTCTGCAATGTGGTGCTTCGCGAGAAGCGTCCGAAGTTCTTGCCGGAGCTTCTCATGCATGTTCACTGCATTGCGAGCTTGATTGGCAAAGGCAGCGAGGTCGCGCTTCAGTTCCGCGATCCGCTGCTCTGTGTTGCTGTCTATCGGCTTGCGGACAGGGGCGACACAAGGCTGATCGGCAAGGCGATCTGCGATAAGATCAAGCACTATTGAAAGCTGCAACGCTTCGTGAAGTTCACGCTCTCGTTGGGTAGGGTTCGGTGGCAGTCCTTGTTGACGCTGACGGATCAGTTCCTTCTTGATCCGTTCTTTGCGTTCCTCGCGCGGCACTTCGACACCACCGGCTCCGAACCAATCGAGATCGGCATAGGTGAATATGGTGCCGCCACCGAGATAATTGCCCCTACCCATTCTTACTTTCCTGCCGTAGCGACTGGGCTACCTTGCCCAAGCTCCGTGGGGATTTGCTCCACAACACTCTTGACCAAATCACCGAACCGCCCCTCAATCTCGAAAACATCGGTGAACTCGGCAAAGACCCAGCGACCAAATGTGCCGAGATTGTTTACGCCGGGCATCCACAGGGTTCTCATGGTCTCCGCCTTCAACTGCGCGTCGCCCTTGCGATAGCCCTTCGTCTCAAGCACGAGGTTGAGCAGGTCGTCCGGGCCGTTGCCGTCATCCAGCCGCACGACCATGTCCGGGATGTAGCGGCGCGGCTTCGCACCATCGCGGTATGGCACTTCCAACCCCAAACCTTGGTTCTTCACATAGGCGACCACGCGAGGGTGGGTTTCGAGCGCGCGGGCGAGTTCGGCTTCCCATGTGCTGTCGCAGACCACGTGGCTGACGTGGCTGCGGCGAAGATCGGTGGAGTATGTGTCCTTGCTGGTGGTGAAGTTCACGTGCCGGGTGGTGGACTTGGGATTGTAGGGATCGAGGATCGCCTTGATCGCCTTCGGCCCGTGCTCATACCGCTGGCAGGCGAGGAAGATGCGCTCCGCCGCCTGATCCTTGATCTCCATGTAGCCGTTTTCGCCGAGAACTCCGAGTGGCACTGACTTCAGGACCAGATATTCGCCGTCGAGCCATTCCTTCACTACACGTTTGACTTGCCCGAACAGGTGCACCGGAAGATCGCCATCACCACTGGCGAACCTCCGCAAGACGTGCTTAGCCAACGAAAAGGCAATGGCGCTGGGGCGGTTATCGCTAAGCCCTTGCGCAGTCAGTTCTTCGGTTGCGCCAACGATGCCAGACATGGTTACCCGCGAAGGGCCGATGTCCTCCGGCGTTACGATCAATCGGCTGTCATCGGTGAAGTTGGCGCTGATCCGCTCTTCCGGCAGATCGACGCGGTAGCCTTCAACACGCGGGAAGGTGATCTCCAACTCCGGGCGTTCGGCCACCCGCTCTTTCACAGCGTGGACGCGAGTGACCAGCTTGGGGGGTGTAGGTTTGACCACGACTGGCTTGGCGGTGAAGTCGAAGGGGATGCCGAGCACATCGGCATATTCGACATCGAACAGGCCCTGTTCGTTCAGTTCGTAGGACTGGCGGCGCAGGCCGCGCCCGACCACCTGCTCACACAACAACTGCGTTCCGAAGGCGCGAACGCCGAGAATGTGCGTAACGGTATTGGCGTCCCAGCCTTCGGTGAGCATCGAGACCGAGACGACGCAGCGGATGTTCTCGCCAAGACGCCCGACTTGGCCCACGGTGTTCATCACCTCGCGCAGCAGTTCGGCATCGTCGATGTCGTCGGCATCCTCGACACGCCCGGTGCGTTCTTGCCGTTCTCGGCGGAACTGCTCGATCTCGGCTTCGGCAATCTTGCGGAAGTTCGTATCCAGCGCCTCACCGCTTTCAAGCTGGGCACTGTCGATCAGCAGGGTAGGGGCGCGGGCGATCCGGTTGCCGTGCTCATCGTAGTTGCGGAACAGTTCGAGGTGGCCCCGATGAACGTTGACCAGTTCATCGTCCGCATTGGGGCGATCCCAGCCGGAGATGTATTCGTAGATCAGCTTCGAGGTGGAGGTGTTGTTGCACACCACGATGAAGACGGGGGGCACAGGGATACCCGCCCGCTTCCATGCCTCATGGACCAGCACATAGTGATTGTAGAGCGCATCCAGCGCCGTCAGAAGCTTGGTCGGGAGCTTGAGCGGGTCGAGGTCTTCGGACTTCTTCGCGCCCTTCTTCGGCATGTCCTTGCCGATATGTTCCCACAGCTTGCGATAGATCGGCATGTCCGCAATCGGCAGGTTGTCGGCCACCGGCACACGCGGGAGCTTCACAATGCCGCACTCGATAGCGTCCATCAGCGAAAAGTCGCTCACCACCCACGGGAACAGAGTGCCTTCCACATAGCCTGACCCAGAAAGGAAGAACGGCGTGGCGGAAAGATCATAGACGGCCCGCACACCGACCTTCTTCTTCAGCGCCTTGATGCCGTTGATCCAGAGCCGCGCAGCTTCCTTGTTTTCCTTGGCTTCGGCCTTGCTGTCAGCATCGGTCAGTTCTTCGATGCTGCCTTGCGGACGCTCCTCATAGCAGTGGTGCGCCTCGTCATTGATGACGACGACATTCTTCATCGTCATCAACTCGCCGCAGGCGCGCTGAAGCATCTGCCCTTCGCTCTCGATAGTGGTCGGAGCTTCGCCCCGGCCTTGCAGCAAAGCCTTGCCAACCTTGGAGACATCCATCGTCTCGCGGCGCTTGAAGGAATGGTAATTCGTGATGACGACCTTGGCCTTGCCGATCTCCGGGAGCATGTCGGAGGGCACCAAATCGCGGTTGCGATAATAGCTGTCGGGATCGTCCGGCAGCAGGACGCGCAGACGATCCTTGATGGTGATGCCTGGCGCAACGATGAGGAAGCCCCGGCTAAAATGGCTACTAGTCGGCGAGCGGACCGCGTTGACGGTCTGCCATGCGATCAGCATCGCCATGACAGTGGTCTTGCCCGCGCCGGTCGCCATCTTCATGGCGATGCGCGTTAGTTCCGGGCTCGATGCCCGGTTGGCGCCCTCGACATGCTTCCACAGGTGAGCATATCGCTTTTGCGTTCGGGCAACTTCGGTCAGCCAGATTACCGTCTCGACGGCTTCGACCTGACAGAAGAAGGGTCGGAGACCTTCAACCTCGGTGCGCCGCCAATGATGAAGCAGGCGAGCCGTCGCCGGAGTTACGCCCCAGTCCCGGTCGCTAGGCAGATTGCGCCACGTGGTGACGTGCGCCCGTATCTCATTGATGATCGGCTTCGGATTGTATTCCTGATCGTCATCCGAAAGGCCGGTCGCATCTTCGAACAACATCGAGGCTTGCGCAGCCTTGCTCGAACGGCGTTTTGGTTTGGGAACCGGCGTGATGAAGTCGCAGGGCCGCCGTCCTTCAATCGGAGGCTGCTCAAGCGGCTGCCCGTCTTCGTCCAGCGCATGATACCGGCTAGGCGGCTCATACGGCGAATTAAGAATAGGATGATCGAAAAACGATTGTGACACGCAAAGCCCCCTCGACCTGACCTGTATTGATTAGGAGCGCGCCAATCACAAGGCTACGAGCCGCTGAATTGACAACAAAAGTTCGCCATATCGGCCGCGCGTCATGAAACGGCTCAATTGCCGGAGGAGGCAGTTCCATGAATCACTGCGCTCGCATCAAGCTCTATTTACCTCTGGGTAAGCTGCTGCTCACGAACTTAGCGACCCCACTAAGCTTTAGGAGGCGGGGGTCACTTTGGGGGTTGATACCCCTATAGAAACATTTTCATGCTATATTTTTCATAATGTTAGTTGCGCGGTTCGAGTCCTCTTCTGGGCACCATTTACCTTTCCCATATGCTGCAGCGATTGAAGCGACGCCTCAAAGGCGACGCTTGCAACACATTATACCGTGAATAGGCGCGTAGGGTGCGTGCGATGCAGAGCCTAACGCTACGAACCTTTTCTCGCTCGCCTGTGCAGGTGAATCAGTCAGATCCCGATGAATGGATTTCATGCCTCGACAACGCATCCAATCAATGTAATGGTATAACATGAATCGTGACATCTGCCTTGAGCGGGCAGTTTGTGCGATCACGAACAATACGAAATGAGGACTACCCCCACCATGATGAGATCGAAACTGCTGGCCAGCACCCTTCTGGTTGGAAGCATCACCTTTGCAACCGCTGCGCAGGCGGAGGACAAACAAGACACACCGACCGACAGCGCCAACCCCACGCAAATCATCGTTACAGCAACGCCATTTCACAGCGCAATCGACCAAACACCAGCAATTCCAGCCAAGGTCGATTCCGAAGAGATCAGACAAGCCGGTGGGGCCAGCATCGCCAATGCCTTGAAGGATGTACCGGGAATCTCTGCTTCGGGATTCGCTGAGGGTGCCTCGCGGCCAATCATTCGCGGGATGGATGCAAACCGCGTGCGTCTGCTGGAGGACGGGACGAGCATTTCCGACGTGTCGGATATCGGCCCGGATCACGGCACACCAATCGATCCGCTATCGGCGCAAAGCATCGAGGTCGTGCGTGGTGCGGCGGCGCTGCGCTATGGCAGCCAGGCGATCGGCGGTGTGGTCAATGTCCTCAATGATCGCGTGCCGATGCAACGTTTCTCTGACCCGTTGAGCGCTGAAGTGAATGGCAGCTACGCAACCGTAAATGATGCCGCAGAAACATCTGGCCTGGTCAATGCGCAAGCGGGGGATATCGCGCTCCATGCGGACGCCTATTACCGCCATACCGGCGACTACGATACGCCGCTCGGCACGCAGGCGAATTCCTTCTTCCACGGTTGGGGCGGAGCGCTGGGCGGGTCCTATTTCATCCCTGATAGCAACAGCCATCTGGGGATCGCAGTGACGCATTACGATGCGCAATACGGCATTCCCAGCGACACCACCTATATCGATATGCGTCAGACCAAGATCATGACGCGCGATGTCATCGGATTGGGCGGCGCTCTCAAATCGCTCAACATCGATGGTAGTTATGCCGATTACCAGCATCAGGAAAAGAACCCGGACGGATCGGTCAACACAACCTTCAAGAACAAGGAATACGATCTGCACAGCGAGTTGCTGATCAATCCGATCGGATTCATCAGCAATCTAGCGCTCGGTGCCGAATACCAGCATCGCGATTTCTCCGCGATCGGGGAAGACGCTTCCTATCTAAGCCCAGCGACGTCCGACAACATCGCTGGATACCTCTTCTCCGAGATCGACGTCTCGCCGAAGTTCCATCTCGAAGCGAGTGGCCGAGTGGAGAACGTCCATATAACGGGTACGCCGCTATCCGATGTTTTCAGCTCGCGTGACTATACCCCGGTCAGCGGCGCGTTGGGTGCGCTCTACACAATAACGCCGGGCGTAAAGTTCGGCCTGACCGGTTCGACCACGGGCCGCGCACCAGCGCTCACTGAGTTGTTCGCTCGCGGTGGACACGACGGGCCGCAGACCTACGAGACCGGCGATCCCGACCTCAAGATGGAACGCGCCAACAGCCTCGAGCTGAGCCTCAGGATCAACAAGGGGCCGTTCAGCTTCGAAGGCAGCCTCTATTCGACCTGGTTCAACAATTACATCTATGGCGACCTGACCGGGCGGACCTGCGACGATGACGGCAATTGTGTGGTCGGCGACAGCGAGGAACTGCGCGAGGTGTTCTATCGCCAGCAGGGCGCGCATTTCCGTGGGGTAGAGGGTCAGGCCAGCCTCGATCTTTACAATTCCGAACGCGGGACACTAAAGGCGCATGTGCTGGGGGATTATACCCGCGCGACGCTCGATGATGGAAACAACGTGCCGCGCATTCCCCCCTATCGGATTGGCGGTGGCCTCGACTGGAAGAGCAAGCCGCTCGATGCCGGGTTCACACTGATCCATTATGGCCGGCAGGACGATTACGGCGTGTTTGACACCCCGACCGATTCCTACAACGACCTGAGCGCGCATATCACTGTGCGACCGTTCAAGGCCTACCCTGGGATCGAGCTGTCGGTCGTCGGTGATAACCTGACTGACGATGTCCAGCGTTATGCGACCGCCTTTAACAAGGATCTGGTGATGCAGCCCGGTCGTTCCGTGCGCTTCGTGCTGCACGTCGCGACGTTTTAAGCCCGCTAGTGCAGGCGCGATCGGTCCCTCCACGATCCGATCGCGCCTGCGCCATGCCGCGACAACAAGGGAGAAGATAGTGCCGAACGGTTCGAAATCTCGCTATGTCGCCTCCTCCAAACGCTTCACAAGAAGCGACCCCGCTCAGATTTTCAGGAACTGTCAAACTTGCCGGGATCGAAAAGATCGGCAATCTAGATTCGGTTCGACCGGTAGGAGTAACGACCAGTGACTACATGGCTTCCCTATGCAGTGGGGGCGGTTGCGGGTCTCTTCACTTTGGCAGGTGGCGTCTTGGCGATCCGATTGCTGCGCCATGAGACCTTGCTGTTCGGGCTCACCAGCGGTTTCGTTATCGGTCTCGCCTTGCTCGATCTGATGCCGAATGCCATTCAGCTTGGAAACGGTCATCATTCGGCAGCCGCGATCTTTGCCATGTTGGCCGCCGGGTTTGCGTTGCTGACCCTATTGAATCGTCTCCCGATCGCGGCAGTGCTGGGCAGGGGTTCTCTGATCCTGCACAGCGTTATGGATGGGCTGGGAATTGGCCTTGCGTTTCAGATATCGACCGGAACCGGCTGGGTCGTCGCAATCGCCATTCTCATTCACGACATGGCCGATGGAGCCAATATCATAGCCCTGAGCGCGTCGGCTCAGGATCACAAGAACGCCCGCAACTGGCTGGTTGTGAACAGTATCGCTCCACTGCTCGGAGTGGCTGCAGGCCAGTCGATAACGGTCACGGCCTCGCAGTTCTCGCTCCTGCTGGCCCTGTTTGCTGGCGGTTTCCTGTACATCGGGAGCGCAGAGCTCCTGCCGCGTAGCCGCGCAGTCGGGGGCGGGTGGTTCTCTTCTGCCGTGAGTGTGCTCGGATTGGTTATGACAGGACTGGTGGTTCATCTCGCCCACTAGCTTGATGGTCAGTCGCCAGCAGCCACGCAATATATTCGACCAGCCACCAAGCGAGGTCGGGTTTCGTTCTTTACCTTGACCCGCCCCGCTTGATGACACTTCTTCTTGTCGAGGTTGAAGAGCGTCGAGAAACCCTTGCACGCCGATTTGCCGAAGTTCTTGACCGTTTTGACTGCCTTTCGGTTATTCGCTGCGGTAAACCTCGGATCGGTCATTTAGCGTGCCGCATCGTCGACAACCTTGGCTGTCGTCTGGACCGTTCCCGTGATCAGTCCCACGCCTGCCTGCGCCGTAGCGGTCGAAGGCCTATCTTGGGCGGCGGCAATGTAACCAACCAACCTGTCGAGTGCGACCATCGGGCGGCACCTGCGTAGATCAGGGATTGCATGGCCAGCAAGGCCAGTTGATCGATTTTCCTGAGACTCATGCTTATCCGGAAATAGGGGAATCGATGAAGCCCTAAGTCAAGCAATCCACACCCGCTTTCTTGCGGTATCGTTTCGTAATCCAGCGGCAGTTTGGTATGCAGCGTTAGTGAATGACATTACCGATCTTATCGAACCGCTGATTGCCCTGCGGCGTGATATACACAGCCAGCCGGAACTTGGTTTCAAGGAGCATCGCACTGCTGCCACTGTCGCAAAGCTACTGCGCGAGGCGGGGCTGGAGGTGCATGAGGGCATCGGCGGAACCGGTGTCGTGGGTGTGCTGCGAGCCGGAGATGGGCAGCGCACGCTGGGTCTGCGCGCGGACATGGATGCGCTTCCGATCGTCGAGCAAACCAATCTCGCTTGGGCGAGCAGGAATCCGGGGTGCTTCCACGGCTGCGGGCATGATGGCCATGTCGCCATGCTGCTCGGGGCGGCACAGGCGCTGGCGCGTGATCCGCAGTTTTCCGGCACGCTCAATGTCATTTTCCAGCCCGCTGAGGAAGGGCTCGGCGGTGCGCGGGAGATGGTGGAGGATGGCCTGTTCGAGCGCTTCCCGTGCGAACGTGTCTATGCGCTCCACAACTGGCCCAGTCTGCCAGCGGGCACGATCGCCACAAGGCCGGGCGCCATCATGGGATCGGCGGATACGTTCCGCATCACGCTGGAGGGCAGGGGCGGTCATGCCGCCTTGCCGCAGGATACGCCCGATGCGATTCTGGCGGCGTCCGCTCTGGTCCAGCAGCTCAACACGATCATCGCGCGAGACATACCGCCGACCGCCGCCGCGGTGCTGTCGGTGACGGAGATCGCGGGCGGCCATACCCACAACGTGTTGCCCGCAGACGCAATGGTGGGCGGCACGGTGCGCACGTTCGATCCGGAGGTGCAGGACCGCATCGAGGAGCGGATTGGCCGGATCGTCCGCGGAATCGAAACGGCTTTCGAGGTGCGTGGAAATCTGGATTACACCCGCAACTATCCCGCGACGATCAACGACGCGCAAGCGGCCGCCGATGCGCTGGAAATTTCCGCGACTGTCGCGACGGCGCATCTGGCCCCGGATCCGGCGGCGACCTCGGAAGATTTCTCCTACATGCTGCAACAATGCCCCGGCGCCTATATCTGGCTGGGACAGGGCAGAGGGATGGACTCGCCGTCGCTGCACAACCCGCATTACGACTTCAACGACGATGTGCTGGAAACCGGTCTGCGCCTGCATATGGCGCTGGCGCGACACTGGCTGCGCGACTGACCCAAGCGGGCAGGGCGGGCTGTTGAAGCTGCCGCGCATCGGAACCATATACCCCCCTTGGGTATTACAAGGTTATGCCGATGGCAAAGCAACGCGACGCGACTCTCAACCGTCTCAAGCGCATTGAAGGGCAAGTGCGCGGTATTGCCGGTATGATCGAGCAGGACCGGTACTGCATGGATGTCCTGCATCAGATCCAGGCGGTAAAGTCCGCGCTGGCCAAGGTCGAGGACAGCGTCCTCGCCGATCACACCTCAAGCTGCGTGAGCGAGGCAATCGCTTCGGGCGATCCGGAAGCGCAGCGTCAGAAATTCAACGAGCTGGTCGACCTGCTCGGAAGGATAAAACGATGAACGACATGAGCCAGATTTCGCAGGACACCGCCAAACGGGCGACCGTCTATCGCATGGTGATGGAAAAGCACACCTGCCCGTGGGGTTTGAAGACCGTACATCTGCTCAAGTCGCAAGGTTACGAGATCGAGGACCATCACCTCACCACCCGCGCCGAAACCGATGAGTTCAAGGAAAAGCACGGGGTCAAGACGACGCCGCAGACATTCATCGGCGGCAAGCGGGTGGGCGGTTATGACGATCTGCGCCGCTTCCTCGGCAAGCCGGTCAAGGATCCCGACGCCACCACCTACAAGCCCGTCCTTGCCATCTTCGCGATGGGGGCGGCGCTGGCTCTGGCGGTCAGCTGGCTGATGGGTGGGGCGCTGGTTAGCGTGATGAGCGTCGAGCTGTTCATTTCCCTCACCATGTGCCTGCTCGCCTTACAGAAGCTGCGCGACGTGGATGGGTTCGCGACCATGTTTCTCGGCTACGATCTGCTGGCGAAGCGCTGGGTGCCATACGCCACTGTCTATCCTTTTGCCGAAGGGCTGGCCGGCGTGCTGATGACTGCCCACGCGCTGGACTGGCTGTCGGTCCCGATTGCGCTCGTCATTGGTGGCATCGGCGCGGTGTCGGTGTTCTACGCGGTGTATATCCAGAAGCGCGAACTCAAATGCGCCTGTGTCGGTGGCAGCTCGAATGTGCCGCTCGGCTTCGTCTCGCTAACCGAGAATGTCATGATGTTTGCGATGGGCATCTGGATGATGGTCAAGTGAGTCCGGAATTTCCGGACTGGCTGCATTTCCTTTCCACAATCGCGGTCGCATCGGGGTTCGTCTGCGCGATAACCATCGCGCTGGATGAAATCCGCCGTCCTCAGAAAATGTGGATCATGAATTTGGTGTGGCCGCTGACCGCGCTGTTCGGCTCGGTCCTGTGGCTTGCGATCTACTATCGCTGGGGCAGAACCCCAGCCGACCCGGACGCGGATCAGGGTGAGGTTTCGTTTCCGGTGATGGTCGCCAAGGGATCGAGCCATTGCGGCGCGGGTTGCACGCTGGGCGATATCATCGTCGAGTGGGCGGCGTTCGCCTTCCCTGCGATTGCGGTGTGGTTCGGCTGGCAGAGCTGGTTCGAGGATAAGATCTTCGCGATCTGGATTCCCGACTTCCTGCTCGCCTTCCTGATCGGCGTGGTGTTCCAGTATTTCACTATCAAGCCGATGCGCGACCTGTCGGTCGGCGGCGGCATCTGGGCTGCGGTCAAGGCCGACACGGCATCGATCAGCTCGTGGCAGGTCGGGATGTACGGCGTCATGGCTTTGATCCAGTTCGTCTGGTTCAAGCGGGCGTTCGGCGGCACGGCAGAAGTCAACACTCCCGAATTCTGGTTCGCGATGCAGCTTGCCATGCTGGGCGGTTTCGTCACCTCCTATCCGGTCAACTGGATGCTGATCCGGATAGGCTGGAAGGAAAAGATGTAGCGGTCAGGCGGTCTTCTGCTTTCCGCCCCTCGGTCCATCCTGCGCCATTGCCACGCGACCGCTGCGCTCGAGCTTGCCCCAGCCGACGGTCCACCCGCCGATCGCCGAGGCAATCGCGCGAAGCACGACCCAATACATCACCTGACGATAGACGATGCGTTGGGCGATCAGCAGCAATCCGGGGAAACGCTGGCCGTGCCCATCGAGACGATAGGCAACCCAGCCGCAGATCATGTCGATGGCGGTGAAGGCCAGCCAGTACAGGCCCATCATGCTCACATCGCCACTGGTCTGCGCCCAGCCGTGCTGCATGACGCGCAGGATGGTGGAGATGATCGAAAGCACCAGCGCGAGATCGATCAGCGGGGAGACCGCCGCAAGGACGATCTGGAACGCCCAGGCTTGCGGCATGCCGATCCATGCAAGACCCGCCGGGTCGCCCTTGCGCAACACGGCGCGGTGCTTCCACAGGCACTGCAACGTCCCGAAGGCCCAGCGATAGCGCTGCTTGGCCAGCGCCTTGAAGCTTTCGGGGGCCTCGGTCCACGCGGTGGCGCGCGGATCATAGGTCACCGTCCAGCCGGCACGCTGGATCGCGATAGTGAGGTCTTGATCTTCGGCCAGCGTATCCTCGGGATAGCCGCCAACTTCGTCAAGCGCCTTGCGCCGCCATGCGCCGACCGCGCCGGGCACCACCGTCATGGCATCGAATCCCGCGAGCGCGCGACGCTCCAGGTTCTGGGCGGTGATATATTCGATCGCCTGCCAGCGGGTGACGAGGTTGACCCTGTTGCCGACCCGCGCGTCGCCCGCCACCGCACCGAGTTGCGGATCGGCGAACCAACGCGCGAGGCGGCGGATCGTTGTCGGCTCGAACTGGGTGTCGGCGTCGAGCGCGATGATCACCTCGCCTTTGGCTTGCGCCATAGCCCGGTTGAGTGCGGAGGCTTTGCCACCGTTCTGCAAGGTCATCAGCGTGACCCGCGGATCACCGGCAAAAGCCTCGGCGACGATCGCGGATGTGCGGTCCTTCGAGCCATCGTCGGCAACGATCACTTCGAGCGAGGGATAATCGCTGGCGAGGACGCGCGCGACCGACGAGGCGATCACCCGTTCCTCGTTATAGGCCGGGATGATGACCGACACCTGCGGCGTGAGCGTCGGAGGGTCGGCGCGGCGGCGGCGGCTTTGCCACCATGCGAGCACCGCCATGATGATCGCGCGCGCAATGCCGAGCGTGATTGCGACATAGAAAATCCACGACAGCAGCAGGCCGAATCCGGCAAGCAGCAGGAAAATCGCTGCATCGATGCGCACACTCACCAGGTCGCTGCCCGAGATGACCGGCATCGCCGCGCTCTGCGGTATACCGGCAAGCGCCGACGCCGGGACGAAGTGATAGCCTTCTGCCCGCAGGCGATCGATGATGATCGGCAAAGCCGCCACCGTCTGGGCGCGGTCGCCACCGCCATCGTGGAGGAGGACCACGTTGACGGTTCGGTCCGGGTTCGATGAATGCACCGAATCCATCACGTTCTTGATGATCTGGGCGACGCCGGGTCGCTGCCAGTCCTCCGCGTCGGCATGCAGGCCGACGATAGTATAGCCCAGCTTCTGCGCGATAAGCGCAGGGGCGAGCTCGTCCTCGGTCGTAGGTTCGGCATCTCCGAAATATGGCGCGCGGAACAGCGTCAACCGACGGCCGGTGTAGGCTTCGATCACGCGCTGTGTGGCGTTGATTTCCAAGCGCGACTCTGCGTCAGAGGTCTTGGCCAGATTGGGGTGGGTGTAGGTGTGATTGCCGATCTCGCCGCCATCGTCGACAATCCGATTGACGATTTCTGGGTGGGCGAGAGCGTTCTCGCCGATCATGAAAAAAGTCCCCGGAACATGCTTGCGTTCGAGAATGTCGAGGATTTGCGGCGTCCAGGTTCCATCCGGCCCATCGTCGAAAGTCAACGCAATGGCTTTCGGATCGGCGCTGCCAGTACGCTGCACCACCGTGGGGGTGGGCAGCGAATGGAATTGCTCATTTCCGATCAGCGCGTCGCGTTCGAATGTGATCGAGCGTAGCCCATCGGTAGGCGTGGAGGTGATCCTGAGGATTTCGCCGGACCCTTCGACATCGCTGTTGAGCAGCTCCTGCAGCCTGGACAGGTCAGGCTTCCCGCCCTGTCGAAACGCCTTGAGCGACGACCAGAAGCCCGGGTCTTCGGTTCCCAGTCGCCAGAGCGCGATATCGTCGATGCCAAGCCGCTTGAGCGCCTGCATCTCGTTCCATGCGGTCGCGGCGTCGAGCATCCAGACGGTGTGCGCTCCGTCATCGTCGGTGAAGGCGAAGCCGGGGTTGCCGCTTTGCTTGTCGAAGGTGATAGGCGCATCGTTGTCATGCGCTTCCAGCCAGGCCTCTTCGACTGACAGGCCGTCTGCGCTCTTGCCATGCCAGTCGTATGCGTAATTGCCCAAGGCCACGATTAGCTTGTCCTCGCCGATTTTGGCGCGAGCCTGTTCGACCTGCCGGACGAACCAGTCTTGTGCGGCAATCGGTCCCGGTTGCCCCTGGGCCCAGTGCTGGTCGTAAGCCATCAGGATGACATGGTCGGCCACCTTGCCGAACGCAGCGAGCGGCCAGCTTGGGTCGTCGGCCGGAACGGTCAACGCGATCTGACTTCCGGCAGGCAGGGCTTGGCGCAGCAACGGGATGAACGTCAGATAGTCGTGGATCGAGGTTTGTGGCAGCGATTCGAGGTCGAGCACTATTCCGCTGGCATGGGCATTGCCGACCATGGTGGCGAGTTGCCGCGCGAACCATGCGCGGCTCTGTGGCTGGCGAAGAAGGGCGGCGGTGTCGATGCCGTCCCATTGTCCATTGTGCGCGTTCTGCACCATCGGCATAACCAGAGGAGAATGCGTCGTGTTCGCCAGCAACCGATCAAAGTTCGTATCGCCCAGCACGGAAAATTGGTGTTGCGGCCCAACTACGGTCGCATCGAGGGGAACGACCCAGTCCAGATGCTGGATGTTTCGTCGCAGCGACGAAATCGACGCCTCGTCGTCCGGCACATAAAATCCGATATTGAGCGGAGTGTTCGATGATCGTGCCTTGCTGGCGGGCAGCCAGGAATGATGCCGTGGCGCGCCGCGCCGCGTTTCCGGCAGGAAGGCCCGGGCATGGCCGCGTGGCAGGAACGGCGTCATCACCGAGCCTTGAGGGACATGCGCAACGGATGTCGCGAGTGCGGCTGCTGCGAGCAGGATTGCAAGCAGGGCAACGCCGAGTACGCGCTTGGCCCACAGGCTGCGTCGGCCCGACGGATCGTAGAAGATATTCGCCATCAGTGTTCAATGCCAGGAAAAGGGGCAATGCCTGATGCAATCCCCTCATAACCTAATTAGCGAAGCAATTGTGTTCCCAGCGTGGTGGCGGGGTTAAACTTCGGTAACAGCCCGCGCGGCGGCAAGGATGCTTGCGTGCAGTTCAGGGCGACAAATCACCAGATCGGGCATCGCGACATTTGCGCAATTGTACCGCAGGGGTGAACCATCGAGACGTGTGCAGGTCAGGCCATGGGCCATGGCCACGGCCACTGGGGCGCAACTGTCCCATTCGTATTGGCCGCCCGAATGGACATAGGCTTCGGCTTCACCGCGCAACACCGCCATCGCCTTAGCCCCGGCCGAGCCCATTGGCACGAGCTGCCCGCCCAAGGCCTGCGCCACAGCCTCGGCCTCACGCGGGGGACGGGTGCGGCTGACAACGATCCGCGGCGGCGACGCGGCAGGTGGCAGTGTCGAGGGCTGGTCCGAACGCAGCAGCAGGCCGCCGTCGCAATCGGGCAAGGCGACCGCGCCAACAGTCGCAACGCCATCGATGGCCAGCGCGACATGGACCGCCCAGTCTTCGCGGCCTTCGCTGTATTCGCGCGTCCCGTCGAGAGGATCGACGATCCACACCCGGTTTGCCTTGGTCCGGCCAGGCGTGGAGCGACTTTCCTCGCACAGTACGGCGTCCTCGCTGCGCAATGTTTTCAGGGCGGACATCAGGAAACTGTCGGCGGTTCGATCGCCGGCCACGCCCAGCGGTTTTCCTGACAGCAGGCCGGATGCGCGCAGGTCGACCAGGATTTGCCCTGCGGTGCAGGCCAGCTTCGCAGCCAGTTCGGCATCGGTCATCGCATCGCCCCCCGTATGCGCGCGGGTTTTGCTGCCCCGGTCATTTTAACGGCAGGATCGCACGAATAATATGCTCTGCTGCCTCATCCACGCTCATTTCCACCGTGTTGACGGAAATCTCCGGATCGAGGGGCGGCTCATACGGACTGTCAATCCCGGTGAAGTTCTTCAGCTTGCCCGCGCGGGCCTTCTGGTACAGCCCCTTCACGTCGCGCGCTTCGGCCACTTCGAGCGGCGTATCGACATGGATCTCGATGAATTCGCCTTCGGGCAGCATCGCGCGGACCATGTCGCGCTCGGCACGGAACGGGCTGATGAAGGCGGTCAGCACGATCAACCCGGCATCCGCCATGAGCTTTGCCACCTCGCCGATGCGGCGAATGTTTTCCGCCCGGTCGGCCTCTGTAAAGCCAAGGTCACGGTTGAGTCCGTGGCGGATATTGTCGCCATCGAGCAGGAAAGTGTGACGGTTCATCAGTGCGAGCCGCTTTTCCACCGCATTGGCGATGGTCGACTTGCCCGAGCCCGACAGCCCGGTGAACCACAGCACGCGCGGCGTCTGGTTCTTCATCTGGGCACGCTCGGCCCGCGTAATGTCGGTCGGCTGCCAATGGACGTTTTGCGCCCGCCGCAAGGCGAAATGCAGCATCCCGGCAGCGACCGTGGCATTGGTCTGGCGATCGATGAGTATAAAGCCGCCAAGCGCCCGGTTTTCGGCATAGGGTTCGAACACGATCCGTCGGTCGGCGTGAAGCTCGGTCACGCCGATTTCGTTCAATTCGAGTGTCTTCGCTGCCATCTCGTCGAGCGTGTTGATATCGACACGGTACTTGGGCTGGCGCACGTTGACCGGCACGCTCTGCGCGCCCAGCTTGAGCAGGTAGGATCGATTGACCTGCAATGGCGCATCGTCGAGCCACACCAGCGTCACCTCGAACTGGTCGGCGGCTTGGGGCGGCGCGGCGGCGGTCGCGATGACATCGCCGCGCGAGCAATCGATTTCATCCTCGAACACCAGTGTGACCGATTGCCCCGCCTGCGCTCGCTCCAGCGGACCATCGAAACTCTCGATCCGCGCAATGCTGCTCTCGCGGCCCGACGGCAGGATGCGGACAGCGTCGCCCGGAGCTACCGTGCCGCTCGCGATCAAACCGGAAAAGCCACGGAAATCAAGATTCGGTCGGTTGACCAGTTGCACCGGCATGCGGAACGGCAGGTTCGCCAAGCGGCTGGAATTGACCTCAATGCCTTCAAGCGCCTCAATCAATGTCGGTCCGCGATACCAGTCCATGCTGGACGATCGCTGGGCGATGTTGTCGCCCTCGATGCCCGACACCGGAATGGCGGTCACGCGCTTCAATCCAAGTGTCGACGCAAAGTCCTGATACGCTCCCGCTATATCATCGAAATCGCCTTGCGACCAATCGACCAGATCCATCTTGGTCACCGCCAGGATCACGTCCTCGATACCGAGCAAATGGCACAGATAGCTGTGCCGCCGGGTCTGGCGCAGCACGCCCTTGCGCGCATCGATAAGGATTACCGCAGCATCCGCAGTCGATGCACCAGTGACCATATTGCGTGTATATTGTTCATGGCCGGGGCAATCCGCGACGATGAACTTGCGTTTCTCGGTGGCGAAAAACCGGTAGGCGACATCGATGGTTATGCCCTGCTCGCGCTCGGCGGAGAGGCCATCCACAAGCAACGCAAAATCGGGCCTGTCGCCTTGCGTGCCGACGCGGCGGCTGTCGGCATCGAGCGCCTCGAGCTGGTCGGTGTGCAACGCCTTGCTGTCGTAGAGCAAGCGTCCGATCAGAGTCGATTTGCCATCGTCGACGCTGCCGCAGGTGATGAAGCGCAGGAGGGTGCTCTGGCTGGTCATCAGAAATAGCCCTCGCGCTTTTTCTTCTCCATCGATCCTTCGCCATCGTCGCGGTCGATCACGCGCCCGGCGCGCTCCGAACCGGTCGCGGCGAGCGTTTCGCGCACGACCTCTTCCAGCGTTGCCGCCTCGCTCTCCACCGCCGCGGTCAGAGGGAAGCAGCCCAATGTGCGGAACCGGATAGTGCGGGTGGTGATGTCCGGGCGATGCCCCATGACGCGTTCGAGTCGCTCGATATCGTCGGCCATGAAGATCGCGCCTTCATGTTCATAGGTCGGACGGGGTGCGGCGAGATAGAGCGGGACGATCTCTATCCCTTCGGCAAGGATGTATTCCCAGATGTCCGCCTCGGTCCAGTTGGACAGCGGGAACACGCGGATGCTCTCGCCCCTGGCCTTGCGGGTGTTGTAGAGGTTCCACAGCTCGGGCCGCTGGTTCTTCGGGTCCCACCCGTGGCTGGCATTGCGGAATGAGAACACGCGTTCCTTGGCGCGGCTTTTCTCCTCGTCGCGCCGCGCGCCGCCGAAGGCCGCGTCGAAGCCATAGTGATCGAGCGCCTGCCGCAGCCCTTGCGTCTTCCACATGTCGGTGTGCAGCGCGCCGTGGTCGAACGGGTTGATCCCCTGCGCTTCGGCTTCCGGGTTGCGATGGACCAGCAATTCCATTCCCGCATCACGCGCCGCCTTGTCGCGCAGCGCGTACATGTCCTTGAACTTCCAGGTCGTATCGACGTGCAGCAGGGCGAACGGCGGGGGCGCGGGGTGAAACGCCTTGCGCGCAAGATGCAGCATTACCGCGCTGTCCTTGCCCACCGAGTAGAGCATCACCGGACGTTCCGTCTCGGCAACCACTTCGCGCATGATGTGGATGCTCTCGGCTTCGAGCCGCTGAAGATGGGTAAGCTCTGTCATGGTCAGATTGCGAGCTAGGGGGCATGGCCTTGTCCGAAAAGAAAGATTTGGTTGCCACTTGCCAAGGGTGCCACGAGCGGGCCATGCGAAGGCAAAAGAATTTGGGAGAATTCCTCGATGAGTGCGAAGGGCGAAGGGCCGTTGGTCGGCCTAAAGGTAGTCGAATTTGCCGGAATCGGTCCCGGACCGCATGTCGCCATGCTGCTGGCCGACATGGGGGCCGAAGTCGTGCGGATTGAACGTCAGGGTGCGCGGGTTACCAATCCGGTGGTGGAACGCGCGCGCCACCGCGCGCAGGTCGACGTCAAGAGCGAGGAGGGGCGACGCTTCTGCCTCGAAGCCTGTGCGAAGGCCGACGTTCTTGTCGAAGGGTTTCGTCCCGGTGTGATGGAGCGGCTGGGGCTTGGCCCCGATGTGCTGCTCGAAGCGAATCCGGCTCTCGTCTATGCGCGCATGACTGGCTGGGGACAGGAAGGGCCGCTGGCGCAGGCAGCCGGGCACGACCTTAACTATATCGCGGTGACCGGGGCACTCGATGCGATCGGGAAACGCGGCGAATTGCCGGTGCCGCCACAGAACCTCGTCGGTGATTTCGGCGGTGGCTCGATGTATTGCGCGCTCGGTATCCTTGCCGCACTGTTCGAGCGCGCGCGTTCGGGCAAGGGGCAGGTTGTCGATGCGGCGATCGTCGATGGCGTCACCAGCCTGATGAGCTTCTTCTACGGCCAGCCGCACTCGGCCTTGCGCAGCACGGTCAGGGGCGCGGGGCTTCTGGGTGGGGCAGCGCATTTCTATCGCTGCTATGCCTGCAAGGACGGCAAGGAGATCAGCGTCGGCGCGATCGAACCGCAATTCTATGCCGAACTTCTCCAGCGATCCGATGCGCCTGCAGACCTTGCCGAGGGTCAGCTCGATCCGGCGAACTGGGATGCCTATGCTGAAAAGCTGGCCGCGCTGTTCCTGACGAAAACGCAGGCCGAGTGGTGTGAAATTCTCGAAGGCACCGATGCCTGTTTTGCACCGGTGGTGCCCCTCGACGAAGCAAAGGATCATCCCCACATGCGGGCAAGAGAATGCTTCGTCAAACATGACGGACGCTGGCACACCGCCCCTGCACCGCGCTTTTCGCGCACGCCTGGGGCGATCCGCGACAGCGCCGAGGATGGTGAAGCGGTGGTGGAACGCTGGAGCTAGTATTACGCGCAACGCGCAAGGAGAGAGACATGTACGAATACACCCAGTTCTATATCGACGGCCAATGGGTCGATCCGGCCGAGCCGAACAGCCAGCCGGTCGAAAATCCGGCGACCGAAGAAACCATCGGGCATATCGCCTTCGGCAGCGCCGCCGATGTGGATCGTGCGGTGGTCGCGGCGCGCAAGGCGTTCGAAAGCTGGCAGTTCTCCTCGCGCGAGGAACGGCTTGAGCTGCTGCGCGCGATCCAGGCAGGGATCGAGACGCGTCGCGAGGACCTCGCCAAAGCGGTCAGCGACGAAATGGGCGCACCAATGTCGCTCGCAAATGGTCCGCATGTCGGCCTGCTTGCCGGGCATTGCGCCACCGCGATCCAGATCCTCGAGAATTTCGAGTTCGAGCGGCAGGATGGGCCAACGCTGCATGTTTATGAGCCGGTCGGTGTGGTGGGCATGATTACCCCGTGGAACTGGCCACTCAATCAGATCGCCTGCAAGGTCTTTCCGGCGCTGGCGACCGGCAACACGATGATCCTGAAACCGTCGGAAATCGCGCCCTTCGATGCGGCGATTTTCACCGAGATCATGCACGAAGCGGGCGTGCCCAAGGGTGTGTTCAACCTCGTCAATGGTGACGGTCCGGGCGTGGGCACGGCGATGTCGGGGCACCCCGATATCGACATGATCAGCTTCACCGGCTCGACCCGCGCAGGCATTGCGATTGCGGCCAACGCTGCGCCGACCGTCAAGCGCGTCGCACAGGAACTGGGCGGCAAGAGCCCCAATATCGTTCTCGACGACAGCGCTTTCGCGCAGTCGGTAGCGCGCGGCACCACCGCGATGATGGGCAATTCTGGCCAGACCTGCACCGCGCCCAGCCGGATGCTTGTCCCCCATGCTCGCATGGAAGAAGCCAAGGCCGCAGCCAGGGAGGCAGCCGAAAAGGTCATCCCCGGCGATCCCAAGGGCAACGCCACCATCGGCCCGGTTGTCTCCAAGGCGCAGTGGGACAAGATCCAGGGCCTGATCGAAAAGGGTATCGCGGAAGGCGCGACGCTGGTAGCAGGGGGTCCGGGCAAGCCGGAGGGGCTGGAAACCGGCCATTACGTCAAGCCGACCGTGTTCGCCGATGTTACCAACGACATGACCATCGCGCGCGAGGAAATCTTTGGTCCAGTGTTGGCGATCCTTGGCTATGACGATCTCGATGACGCGGTGCGGATTGCCAACGATACCGAATACGGCCTCGCCAGCGCGATCACCGGCGAGGATCTCGAGCTGGCCCGCAAGACCGCGCGCAAAATCCGCGCCGGGCGGGTCGCGATCAACGGCGGCTACGACATGAACGCGGCCTTCGGCGGCTACAAGAAGTCCGGCAATGGCCGCGAATGGGGCAAGTTCGGCTTCGACGAATTCGTCGAGGTCAAGGCGGTGATGGGCTACGCCTGATGGCGGGTCGGTTCTTCGACGAATGGAGCGTGGGTGACGCGATCACCCACGACATCCACCGTACCGTGACGGAGACGGACAATCTCCTGTTCACGACCATGACTCATAACCCGCAACCGCTCCATCTCGATGCGGAAGCAGCAAAGGCGAGTGAGTTCGGCCAGATCCTGGTCAACGGCACTTTCACCTTCTCGCTGATGGTCGGGTTGAGCGTGGGCGACACGACGCTCGGGACTTTGGTGGCCAATCTGGGATACGACAAACTGGTGATGCCCAAGCCGGTGTTTATCGGCGATACGCTCCATGCGACCAGCGAAGTGATCGGCTTGCGGGAGAGCAAATCGCGCCCCGATGCCGGAATCGTTACCTTTTTGCATGAATGTATCAACCAGCGCGGCGAAGTCGTGTGCCGTTGCGAGCGGTCGGCATTACTGCGAAAACGCACGAAAAATTGACGATACACCGCTATTTCGAGCGGAGCGATTTCGGTAATCTGAATATTTACGCGTCTTTCCGGGCGCGCATCAACTTGTCATTCACCCGCTGTCGCTTAGATTAGTACGGAACTCTAGAGGAATTGCGTTAACGATGAGCGACTCCAACCAGCCCGGTGAGCCCGAAGGCGGCGGACCCAACCCCTGGGTGAAGAGCCTGATGATCTGGGGCGGGATTTTCCTTGCCCTGCTTATCGTCGTCTCCGCGTTCAGCGGCAGCACCCGCACCAGCGGCGATCAGCTGCGCTATTCGGATTTCCGCCACAAGGTGGCCGAAGGGCAGGTGCGCGACGTGCAGATCGGCACCGATACGATTACCGGGACGCTCACCAATGGGCAGGCGTTCTCCACCGTTCCGGTGCATGGCGACAACACGCTGACCGAGTTGCTCGACAAGAACAACGTCTCCTATTCCGGCGCGCAGAAGGAGGAGATGAGCGTCTTCACCTATGTGCTGATCCAGTCGCTGCCCTTCATCCTGATCCTTGGCATTGCGTTCTTCGCGCTCAGGCAGGTGCAGAAAGGCGGTGGTGCCGGCGGTGCCATGGGCTTCGGCAAATCCAAGGCCAAGATGCTGACCGAAAAGACCGGCAAGGTCACTTTCGCCGATGTCGCTGGTATCGACGAGGCGCGCGAGGAGCTGGAGGAGATTGTCGAGTTCCTGAAAGATCCTCAGCGTTTCGCCAAACTCGGCGGGACGATTCCCAAGGGCGCGCTGCTGGTCGGCTCCCCCGGTACCGGTAAGACGTTGCTGGCGCGTGCCATCGCGGGCGAAGCGGGCGTGCCCTTCTTCACCATTTCGGGCTCCGACTTCGTCGAGATGTTCGTCGGCGTCGGCGCGAGCCGTGTGCGCGACATGTTCGAACAGGCGAAGAAGAATGCGCCCTGTATCGTCTTCATCGACGAAATCGACGCCGTCGGTCGCCATCGTGGCCATGGCCTCGGCAATTCGAACGACGAACGCGAGCAAACACTGAACCAGCTGCTGGTCGAGATGGACGGGTTCGAAGCCAACGAAGGCATCATCATCATCGCCGCGACCAACCGGCCCGACGTGCTCGACCCGGCGCTGCTGCGCCCGGGCCGTTTCGACCGCCAAGTGGTGGTACCGGTGCCCGATATCGACGGGCGCGAAAAGATCCTCGGCGTGCATATGAAGAAGCTGCCGCTGGCGCCCGACGTCAACGCCCGCACCATCGCGCGCGGAACCCCCGGTTTCTCCGGTGCTGACCTCGCCAATCTCTGCAACGAGGCAGCGCTGCTTGCCGCGCGGCGCAGCAAGCGGCTGGTCGCGATGCAGGAGTTCGAGGACGCCAAGGACAAGGTCATGATGGGCAGCGAACGCCGCTCGATGGTGATGACCGACGACGAGAAGAAGATGACCGCCTATCACGAGGCCGGTCACGCGCTCGTCAGCATCCACGAGCCCGCTTCCGATCCGATCCACAAGGCGACGATCATCCCACGCGGTATGGCGCTGGGAATGGTTATGCGCTTGCCGGAACGCGACAACTACTCATACCACCGCGACAAGATGCACGCGAACCTTGCGGTCAGCATGGGTGGTCGCGTGGCCGAGGAAATCATTTTCGGGCACGACAAGGTCAGCTCGGGCGCGAGCGGCGACATCCAGTATGCCACAGACCTTGCGCGCAACATGGTGACCAAATGGGGTATGTCCGACAAGCTTGGTCCGCTGCAATACGAGCAGAGCCAGGAAGGCTATCTCGGTATGAGCGGGACGCAGCGGACGATGGGCGGTGAAGACACCAACAAGCTGATCGACGCTGAAATCAAGTCGCTGGTTGAAGGCGGACTTACCCGCGCTCGCGATGTGCTTTCGACCCATGAGGACAAGCTGCATTTGCTCGCCCAGGCGCTGCTCGAATACGAGACGCTGACGGGTGAGGAAATTGATCAGCTGATGAAAGACGGCAAGATCGAACGCAGCGACGATGATGGTTCGGCGACAGTGGTCATTCCTACCCGCCCGTCAGCGATTCCCAAGGCGGGGCGCAAGTTCGGCGGATCGGGCGAAAGTGCGCCGCAGGGCGCTTGAGGCTCAGAATATTGAGATTAGGAAGGGCGGGCCGGTTGGTCCGCCCTTTTCGTATTATGCGATGACCGATCAGCTCCGGAAAGCGACTCAGAAAGCCCCGAGCACCAGCAGGATCTGCAGGAAAACGGTCGCGATTATCGAGATGAAAAACGTCAACACAACCAAGCGCCAGATCGCCGAAAAGCGTGACAGAAGGTAGGTTCCGCGCAACTGCCGGTAGATATGAATCAGCGGTATCGTCGTCCCGATCAGGCTGACGATGCCCCACGACAGGCCAAGCGCGTAAAGCACCGAAAGCGCGACGAATAGGAGCGACATGAAAGCGATCGAGTATGTCACGAAGATCGCATGATCGTATGCCCGCACCCCCCGCTTCCAGAAAAACAGCACCCACATAAAGGGGATCGAGAGGGGGATCAGCAGCCAGCTGAATTTGTAGCTGTTCGATTGCAGTTTGTAGAGCATCAGCCCTGGGTTCTTGCGCCATTTCTCGAGGCCGTGATCGAGGAATGCGACGCCTGTGTCGATGGTCGTGACTTTGGCGATTCCCTGACCGTTCGAGATCGCGTTCCCGACTTTGTCGATCCCTTCGAGGGCGTTCTCGGCATCGGTCAGTTTCGCTTCCATCGCCGCCCTGTCAGGATCGGTTGCGGGCATTTTTGCGAGCTTGTCCGTCAGGCTGTCGCGTTTTTCGGTCAGATCTTTCTGCATGGCGACCATATTGGATTTGAAGCCATCGGTCGTGTTGATTTCGGTCGGCGGAGTCAGGCCGATGGCCTGGAAGACGGCGAACATCAGGAAGATGGAGAACAGAAACAGCGCCATCGGCGAGACGAACCGCGCCCGCTCCCCATGGATGTAACGGCGGGTCAGTTCACCCGGCTTCCATGCGAGCAACGGCAGCGTGTGCCAGGTCTTGCCCTCGAAATGCAGCGCTCCGTGGAGCAAGTCGTGCAGGAACGCCCCCAATGTGCGGTGCAGATGCGCCTGCTGGCCGCACTGCTGGCAATAGGGGCCCGTGAGAGCGGAGCCGCAATTCAGGCAGTCGCGTTCTACGAAATGGCCGGCAGCGCTTTTGTCCCCCTTCCGTCTGCCGGCTACGGCGCGCGCGAATAATCCGCCTTCTGCGGCAGTGCCCAGTGCATCTCCGAAATCGCTCATGGCTGCGTCCCCCTCGTCGGTCGCGACCATAAGGTCACCGCAGTTTGCGTGCAATCCGCCGCTACTTTGCCTTGCGCTTCGCGAGCTTGCGTTCGATCGCCCGCCACAGCAGCGCGATGTCGCGCGCGGCCGGGCTGTTTGGGGCGAAAGCGCCGACCGGCGCGCGCTGGACAGCGCATTGCTCGAGCGCGCTGGCGAGCGGGATCACCGGCCAGTTCGGGTTCGCCTCGATCGCCTCGCGGTGGAGCGTCCGACGGCGATCGACCATTGAGAGCACCGGTAGCATTGGCGGATGCTTCTTCCCGCTGCCCTTGACCTCCTCGGCGACGAGCTCGAACGCGCGGGTCGACAGAGGGGAGGGCGGCAGCGGCACGATCACGAGATCGGATGCGCGCATGGCCTGCGTGCTCACCTCGCTCAGCACCGGCGGGCAATCGAGTATGATGCGGGAATAGGTCTTGCCGAGGCTTTCGGCGATCTTGGCCAGGCGGCGCTTCTTGCCGATGGCGGAGAGCTGGCTGTCGAGCGACCACAGGCTGCTGTCCGAGGGCAGGACATCGAGGCTGGGATATTGCGTTGAGCGAATCAGCCTCGTCGGGTCGCGCTCGCGCGAAAACACGCTGTTCGCGGATTTCTTTGGATGAGGTTCGAGCCCCAGCAGGAATGCCGCGCCGCCTGCCGCATCGAGATCCCACAACAGCGTCTTCCAGCCGCTGTCATGCGCAGAGCACCAGGCAAGATTGGCGGCAAATGTGGTTTTGCCCACTCCGCCCTTGACGCTGTACACCGCTATGACGGCCATCGATTTTCAATCACACCCCTTGTCTTGCGAGTTGGAACTCGCGGAATTCTCGCGATGTGACAGTGAAGTTACTGCATTGTGGCAGGGACGCAAGCAGGCGCCCGCATCGTCGTAATTCGGTCAGACAAAGCAAAAGGGCCGCCCCTGTCGGAGCGGCCCTTTAGGAATTAGCCGGAGCTGACATACATCAGCCGTCGTAATCACCACCGATCGAGGTCGAGCGCGTCGGGGTCGCGGCGGTGATCCGCAGCGCCTCGGCCGACTGGCTGAGCGAACCGATCTCGTCGGCCTCGTCCTCGTCGTCGGGCAGGATTTTCTGCAGATTGGTCACGGCTGCTTCGTGCAGGTGATTCGGACGAACGGTCTGTTCGGCAATCTCGCGCAGCGCCACGACCGGGTTCTTGTCGCGATCGCGATCGACAGTCAGCTCGGCCCCGCCGGAAATCTCGCGCGCACGCTGGGCGGCAAGAAGGACGAGATCGAAACGATTGGGAACCTTGTCGACGCAATCTTCGACAGTAACGCGCGCCATACAGCACTCCGAAAAATCATTGAATCCGGGAAAGGCTGCGAGATAGGTGCCGTGGCCCGTGAAGTCAAGCAATAGGCCAGAAGTCTGAGGAGAACCCTACTCGTAACCCCAACTGCTGTAATCGCGCTTGGAAGGGGAGGAGAACTTGGTGATCTCGCTGTGGAACAGCAGCGGGACGTTTCCGGTCGAGCCATGGCGCTGCTTGGCGACGATCAGCGTCGCCTTGTTCTTGAGCTCAAGGTAGCGCTCTTCCCAGATCTTGTATTTCTCCTGCACATCGACCGAGCTTTCGGGCGTGGGGAAATCGGGTCGCGATGCCTCGTGATAATAGTCGGCGCGGTAGATGAACCACACCATATCGGCGTCCTGCTCGATCGAGCCCGATTCGCGCAGGTCGGAGAGCATCGGACGCTTGTCCTCGCGTTGTTCTACCGCACGGCTGAGCTGGGAGAGCGCGATCACCGGAAGTTCGAGCTCCTTCGCCAGTGTCTTCAAGCCGCGGCTGATCTCTGAAATTTCGTTGACGCGGTTGTCGTTCGCCCGGCCCGAACCTTGCAGCAGCTGGAGATAGTCGACCACGATCAGACCGATGCCGTGGCGTCGCTTGAGCCGCCGGGCGCGGCTGCGCAGCGCGGCGATGGTCAGCGCCGGAGTGTCGTCGATATAGAGCGGCAGTTCGTTGAGGCGCTGGCTGGCACGCGACAGCGCATGGAACTCATCCCGGCTGATCTTGCCCGAACGCAGGCTTTCGGATGAAATTTCCGCCTGTTCGGCAAGGATACGGGTCGCCAGCTGGTCGGCGCTCATCTCCAGGCTGAAGAAGGCCACCGGTGCGCCGTAGTTGAACGGCCCGCCTTCGCGCTGGTGCTTGAGGTGCTCTTCGGCACAGTTGAACGCGATATTGGTCGCAAGCGAGGTCTTGCCCATACCCGGACGCCCGGCGAGGATGATGAGGTCGGAATTGTGCAGTCCGGCCGTTTTCTCGTCGATCACCTCAAGCCCGGTGGTCTTGCCCGAAAGCCCGCCGCCCGAATTCATCGCTGCCTCGGCCAGCTTCAGCGCCACCAGCGATGCCGAGCGAAAATCGGTCGCCTGCGACGTGCTCGCCTCACCCTCGGCCACGGCATAGAGCGAGGCTTCCGCCTGTGCGATCATTTCCAGCGGGGCGACATCGTCCGAGGTGTCGAGCGCATCCTCGACCAATTCACGACCGACGGACACCAACTGGCGCAGCAGCGCGAGGTCGTAAATCTGCTGGGACAGTTCGCGCGAGGCAAGCAAGCCCTGTCCGTCGGCGGTAAGCTGGGCAAGATAGGTGGTGCCGCCCAGTTCCTTGAATGATTCGTCGCCATCGAAATAGGGTTTGAGCGTGACCGGGGATGCGGTTGCGTTGCGGTCGATCAGCTTCAGCACGCGCTCGTAAATACGCTGGTGCACGGGGGCGTGGAAATGGTCCGGGCGCAGCGCGACCGTCAGCTCCTCGATCACCTTGTTGTCGATCAGCACCGCGCCGAGAAACGCCGCCTCAGCCTCCAGATTCGCGGGCAGGGAACGGCCCTGCGCCAGCGGAGCGGATGCCGAATCGGCGGTACGGGTGAGCAGGTCCTGATCGGTCATGGCGCCAGATGCACATGAGCGATGGGATCATGCAAGCAAACAGGCATCGTGTTGCGTGTGGATATCGGGGACGTTTCGCCAATGATGCGATCTTGCCTTGCCGCGACCCTACCGCATCTGCGAAAGCAACTGCCGACGCATGACCGAATCCGCTTCCTTCAACCCCGATCACCGGATCGCTGACATCTCGCTCGATGAGACAACGATCCTGTGGCGCAACGCCGATATCGAACAGGAACGGCGGATCGCGATCTTCGACCTCATCGAGGAGAATCGTTTCAAGCCGCTGCGATCGGTCGAGCGCGGTATCGACGGGCCTTACAAATTGCGCTTGTCGGTGACCGACGGACGGCTGGTGCTCGACATTGGTGACATGGATGGCGCGGCTGTGGAGCAACTGGTTCTGGGGCTGGCGCGCTTCCGGCGACCGATCCGCGAGTATTTCGCCATTTGCGACAGCTATTATCAGGCGATCCGCAAAGCGACTCCCGCCGAGATCGAGACGATCGACATGGCCCGGCGCGGAATCCACAATCGTGCGGCGGAGCTGTTGTTGGAACGGTTGGAAGGCAAGATCGAAACCGATTTTCCCACCGCTCGGCGGCTGTTTACGCTGATCTGCGTGCTCCATATCAAGGGCTGACGGGATGGCGCGCAGAAAACGCAGGATTAGTGCCCGTCGCAAGCACGGCTGGCGGCAGAAGCTGATCATCGTACTTGTTCTGGCCTCGCTGGGCGGGGCGCTATGGCTGTGGCACTACGCGCGCCACTGGCGGCCCGACGAGACGCGCTATCCCGAGCAGGGAGCCTTGATCGGCGACGAGGACGGGGATGTGCGCTTCGACGTGCTGAAGGGGCTGGGCGCGCAATTTGTCTATCTCGAGGCCAGCAACGGTGCGAACGGCAAGGAAACGCGCTTCTCCGACAATCTCGCGGCGGCTCGTGCAGCCGGTTTGCAGGTGGGGGCAGCCCATGTGTTCGACCCGTGCCAGAAGGCCGGTGGGCAATCGGCCAATTTCGTCACTGAAGTGCCGCGCGATCCGAAACTGCTTCCTCCGGCGGTGATCCTTGCGGGCAACACGGACTATTGTCCCGAACGGGTCAGCGAAGCGGCGGTTCAGAGCGAGCTGATGACCTTCGTGAACCAGATTGAGGCGCATTCCGGCAAGCCGGTGATCCTCGCCCCCACGCGTGCATTCGAAGCGCGCTATCACGTCGCCGCGCGGCTCGATCGCAATCTGTGGCTGTCGCGCGATTTCTTTCCACCGACCTACGCAGGGCGGCCATGGGTGCTGTGGACCGCGAATGGCGATTACCAGACTCCGGCAGCGGACAATCCGCTGCGTTGGGTGGTCGTGCAGCCGTGACGCGGCGATGGAGACAATGATGCAGGACGATGAACTGATCGAAGCGGCGCGGGCGGCGGCCCATCAATCCTATTCCCCTTATTCGCGCTTCGCCGTGGGCGCGGCGCTGCGTTTTGCCGACGGTAGTGTCGTAACGGGCACCAATATTGAAAACGCCAGCTATGGCCTCGCGCTGTGTGCTGAAACCGTCGCTGTGGCCAAGGCGATGGATGCCGGTGTGCGCGGCGGGCTGGAAGCGGTGGCTGTGACTGGACCGGGCGCCGATGCGATCACGCCTTGCGGGCGCTGTCGCCAAGTGCTGAACGAACTCGCCCAGCTCGGCGGTACCGATCCGCTGGTGCTCTGCGTGGGACCGAACGAGGTGCAGTCGGTGAGGCTGTCCGAACTGTTGCCCCACGCTTTCGGCCCCGCGAGCCTCGACTGAAGCGGCGCTAACCGAAGCCGGGGTGAATCAAAGGCGCGATATGCAGGTCAGACCCGCAATTCCGACCGATGCCGAGAGGATGAGCCGCGTTTTGGCGGAGATCATCGCAGTCACCGGGAAGGACCGTGCGCATGATCCGGCCTCCGTCCTTTCGCGCTATATCACATACCCGACGCGTGTTGCTTGCAGCGTGGCGGTGGACGAGCACGGAGACATTCTGGGCTTTCAATCGCTCAAGAAAGCGGAAGTGGGCAATTCTTACGATACACCGGTCGGCTGGGGTATCATCGGAACGCATATCCGACCTAGCGCCCACAGGCGCGGAGTCGGCAAAGCGTTGTTTGCGCAAAGCAAAGCTGCCGCAGTCGTCGCAGGGCTACCAAAGATCGATGCCTACATCGGTGCCGACAGCCCCGCCGCGCTGGCCTATTATGACGCCATGGGTTTCGTGACCTATCGGGAAACCGAAACCATCATCCGGAAAGCGTTCGACTGCGACCTGCCCTGACAATGCGCGCAACCAGCAGGATGGCGGGTGCCGACTAGGCTGGCGACGACCTCAGTCCTTGCCCAACCACTCCAGCAAAGCCGCAAGGCAATCGCGCGCCAGCAGTTTCGAGCGTTCCGGGCTCCAGCCCTGTGCCGGTTCGGGCGCTTTCGGATTGTCCTTGAACGGCATTTCCAGTGTCATCGCGGTCGCGCCGAAACGCTCGGCAAGCTGGTTGGTGCTCATCGAAAGGTTGGCGCTGCCAGGGCTCGACTTGGTGTAGCCCAGCTCGGTCTGGAAATCGGGTGTGCGGCGCGCGAGGATGCGCTGGTAGCGATAGAAGCGTTCGCCCTGATCGTCGGTCCAGCTCGGAATGCCTTCGAACCCGGCGAGGAAGGCGACCGGGATCGCTTCGTCGCCGTGAACGTCCATCGCGAAATCCACACCGGTCGCGTCCATCGCATTGCGGATCGCGAGCACTTCGGGGCTCTTCTCGGCGCTCGGAGTGTCCCATTCGCGGTTGAGGTTGGTGCCCACCGCATTGGTCCGCAGATGGCCGCGGCGCGATCCGTCGGGATTGCAATTGGGCACGATGTGGAAGCGGCATTGCTTGCGCAGTCCCATCGCCACCGGATCGGCGGGGTCGGTCAGCACTTCGAGCGCGCCTTCCATCCACCACTCGGCCATACTCTCGCCGGGATGCTGGCGTGCATAGAGCCACACCTGCTTGTCGCCGTCACCCAGTTCGAGGCAATCGAGCGGCTGGCCATCGAGCGTGGTGCCAAGGCATTTGTAGTCTACCCCTTCGCTTGCCGCAGCTTCGGCGACAAGATCGTGGTGGCGTTCCATCGTATAGGGCGCGAAATAGGCGAACCAGGCGATGTCGCTTGCGGGGGTGTAGCGGATTGTCAGCGTGCCATCGTTGGCGTCCTTGTCGTAGCTCGATTTGGCACGGCCCCAATACTGGCGGTCTTCGGACACCACAGCGTCATAACCGGGCCAGCCACCGGGATAGGCGCTCTTGCTCAGGCCGGTGATGTTCAGCTCCAGCTCGCGTCCGGCAGCGCCGGAAACGCGGAAATGGAACCACTGCGCGAATTCGCTCATGTGGTCGCGTGGAATGGCCAGTCGGGCGCTTGCTCCCTCGACGCCTAAAACTTCGATATTACCGCTGTCGAATTCCGCATCGATCCTGATGTCGCTCACTATTTGACCCTAACTTTGACCGTTTCGCCATTGTTGCCCGGGAAGTTCCGGAACAACGCTTCGGCCAGCGTCTGGGCATTGCGTGTGCGATCCGCAAGGGGAGAGTTGTCCTTGACCGCCAGATCGGCGCGGCCTTCCCACAGACTCTGCCCGTTCGCGGTATCCTTGATCTTCACGGACAATTGCGTGCTGATCTGGTTGCGCGGACCGCCACCGAGGTGGATGCCGACACCGACGCCCAGGCCGGAACCGTAGGAACCCGTTCCGCCGCCGACGCCCACGCTAACCGGATTGGGTTTCTGGCCAGCCAGATGGAGATGACGCTCGACTTCGATCTGGGCGACCTGACCGGCAGACCCGTCGGTAGGCGTATATCCCAGCCGCGTAAGTTCCTGCGCCACAGCTGCCCGATAGGGAGCGGTCTCGAGATCGTCCTGCTGTCCGGGCGCGACCACGATCGATATGGTGCCCTGTCCAAGCCGATTGGTCGCAGTAGGGGAGACGAAACGGGTTACTTCCACCGGACCCGGCGTAGTCGCGCAGCCGGCCAGGCCCAGCAAGCCGGCGGCAAGAATGAGGGATCGATATGTGCGGTTCATTTAAAAGCCTCTTTGCCGGTCGATGGTTAGGTCCACACCAAGTCCATATCACATGATTTCGCGGTATGGATGTGCCGATCGGAGATCGGGCACGATCCAAGGTTACACGAACCGTTTGCTCATGCTAGCGAGCATTACATGAACGCAAGCACACAGTGTCCTGTCCTCGTTACTGGCGGTGCCGGTTATATCGGTAGCCATGCGGTCCTCGCGCTACGTGATGCGGGATGGCCGGTTGTGGTGATCGACAATCTGTCGACGGGTTTTCGCTTTGCCATACCCGAAGACGTGCCCCTCTACGAAGGCGACATCGCCGATGCGCAGCTGATTGCGCGGATCGTGAAGGATCACGACATCGGCGCGATCATGCATTTCGCTGGATCGATTGTGGTACCCGAATCGGTCAGCAACCCACTCAAATATTATGAAAACAACACGGTAAAGAGCCGCGCGCTGATTGCGGCGGCGGTCGCAAATGGGGTGAAGCGTTTCATCTTCAGTTCGACGGCTGCGACCTACGGTCTGCCGGATGTGCCGCAGGTGACCGAGGAAACGCCAACCGTTCCGATCAATCCATATGGCTGGTCGAAGCTGATGACGGAGCAAATGCTGGCCGATACCGCAGTGGCGCATGATTTTACCTATTGCGCGTTGCGGTATTTCAACGTCGCGGGTGCCGATCCTGAAGGTCGAACAGGACAATCGACCGCCGGCGCAACCCACCTGCTCAAAGTCGCATGCGAGGCGGCAACCGGCAAACGCAGCCATGTCGATGTGTTCGGCACAGACTACGACACGCCCGATGGAACGGGTGTGCGCGACTATATCCATGTCAGCGATCTGGCGGCTGCGCATGTGCTGGCTCTGGCAGAGTTGCTCGCGCATCCGGGCCGATCACTGACGATGAACTGCGGCTATGGTCGGGGGTTTTCTGTGCTAGAGATGCTAGACGCGGTGGACCGGGTAACCAACCGCACAATCGAGCGACGATTCGGTCCGCGTCGCGCAGGCGATTCGGGGATGATCGTGTCCGATCCTTCGCGAATTCGTGCGACGCTGCCATGGCGGCCTCGCTTCGACGATCTCGACGTGATCGTTGCGCACGCCTTGCAATGGGAGCGGCGCCTGTCCGAGATTCGCGGCCGTGCTTGACCCGACGGCAGTGCTGCGCTAACGGCGCAGCTTGAATTCGGCGCGTCGGAGGGCCAGCTTCCGGCGCGTATTTCTTTGCCAGATGAGATAGCCATGAAGATTCGCAACAGCCTCAAGTCGCTGAAGAACCGCCATCGCGATTGCCGCGTGATTCGTCGTCGCGGTCGCACATACGTCATCAACAAGACCAACCGCCGGTTCAAGGCCCGCCAGGGCTGAGCCTGCTCACCGCTGCTTGCGGTGGAACTTTGGTTGATCGAGTGGCCCGGCTCCCATGGGAGTGCGGGCCCTTCGTTTTGAAGGGACTGGCGGAATGATCGAAGCGGTCGTGTTCGATGTCGGGCGAGTGCTGTTCCAGTGGCAGCTCAGGGCTCTATTCGAGAAAGTCGAGCACGATCCGGATCGATTGGAGTTTCTTCTTAGCGAAGTGGTCAGCGAGGAATGGCATTTCCAGCATGACCGCGGGCGCCCGCTTGCGGATATGGTCGCTGAACGCAAGGCGCAGTATCCCGATTATTCTGCAGCCATCCATGCCTATGCGACCCGGTTCAACGAAACTGTACCCGGACCGATATTGGGCAGCCTGGAAATCGTTGCCGACCTGGATCAGGCTGGCGTACCGCTTTTTGCGATTACAAATTTCGGTGCGGATCTATGGGCGGGGTTTCACCCCACGCAGCCGATTTTCAACCTGTTTCGCGATATCGTCGTCTCGGGCGAGGAAGAAATTGCCAAGCCCGATCCTGCGATATTCGCGCTCGCGACAGAGCGTTTCGGTCACGATCCTGCAGCCATGCTCTTCATAGATGACAATGCCGTCAATGTTGCTGGCGCGCGGGCCTGCGGCTGGCAGGCGCATCACTTCATAAACGCCCAGACCCTGCGCAGCGATCTCATCCGCCGCGGGCTTCTGGCGGGATGACGAAAAAGAGGGCCTTCGGCGCATTGTCCGAAGGCCCATAAAGCCACCCGATGGAGAGGAGGGTGGGTATTGTGACTGCCGGGTGTCAGGCGTTGCAGCGCGCCAAATCCTTGGCTTCGAGCTCCTTACCATTCGCAGTGAAGCTGACGATGTCGCCGGTTTTGCGGAAAAGATCTCGACAGACTCGCAACGGCCGGTCGATCCCTTTGTCGGCAACACAAACCGTGTCGTTGCAGTTCCATACCTGGCTACCGGCAATGGTTTGGCCATCCTTGGCCGGTTTGACCAATTCGGCACGGTAATAGTTTGAGCTGGGGGTCTGGGCTGCGGCGGGTACCGGGCTCAGCGCGGCACCAAAAGTGGCCAGAGTCCAGGTCAGGGCAAGGCCAATTGCGCCCACCCGGGTGAAGAGAGGAGAACTCGAAAGCATGACGTGCGTCCTTAGAGCAAGCGTTGGAATGGCGGGAAAGAAGGGCTCCCGCGCATACCGATCGGGGGTTGCCAGATCAGTTGCGAATCACTACTTAATGGTTTCAGTTTTAAGTTGCAACCAAAAACTGAAACATATTTTGCAGTTCTGCGACAAATCGGTTTACAAGGTTCCGTAAGGGAAAGGATAAAAATGGGCGACGTACGCGAACCGCTACGGGAATTGACCGAATGCGGGCTCCCTCAAGCACTTGAAGTCATGGGCGAGCGTTGGAGCTTCATGATCCTGCGCGCGAGTTTCAATGGATTGCACCATTTCGAGGAATTCTTGAGCGAACTCGGCATCGCACGCAACATTCTCTCCAACCGCCTTGCCAAGTTGGTCGAGCACGGCATTCTCGTGCGCCAGGCGATGGCCGACGATCGTCGCAAAATCGAATACCGGCTGACCGACAAGGGCATGGATTTGCTGCCAGCAATGATTGCCTTGCGTCAGTGGGGCCAGAAATATGGAGTCGATATTGTCGAAAATCCGGTGCTAGTGGACGAGCGCGACCGCTTGCCGATCGGTCCGGTTTCCATTCTCGCCCATGATGGTCGTCTGCTCGACAAAAACGGATTGCGCATGGTTGACAAAAGTATGGTCGGGGTGCGCGCTAAAGTCTTGCAGGATTAATTGCTTAGCTAGGAAATTTTGCTCGGCGACGCTGTGACCGCGTGACGTCATCGTTAAAACCATGTCAATGTCTCTCTGGGAAAAGCGCGGCATAGAACTTTCCAGAATTTGAGTGATTGGCCGGGCCGCGTGATCGAAGTCGAAATCCAGAACGAGACCTATCAAACGACCCTGCGGTTGAAGATGATTGTCGTGCCGCGCATTGGCGAAGGGATTCGCCTGCAGGAGCCGACCGGCTCGTGGGCTTCCTACGACGTGCTCGACGTATGGTATCAGAAAGCCGAGTACGGCGATGTCTGGGTGCCTTATCTGCATGTGCGGATGACACCTGAGGAATCGCACGCCATCGATGGGGATATGCACAATCCAATGGTCGATCGCAGGCAAAACATTCCGATCGAGGAATTCCTGACGAAGTTCGAAGGCGACAGGGAGCATGTGCCCACCAAACTGTCGCTCGACCTCAGCGTCAGCAACAGTATCTGAAAATACGCTTGCGCTCTTCGCCGCCATGCCGATGGCAGGCCGCTTATGGTGGTTTAATCTATCAGGAATCCGTGTCGGGCGCTGTTCCCTTTAGTTGCGCCAAGGCGGCGAACGGTCCGCTCGGAACGTCGTCGCCCGAAAGCCCTTTTTCCCGACGCACTTTGTCTGCATCGGGACCGGTAGCGTAAGGATCGATCGCGAGCGCCAGGCTTTGCGCGATGGCTTCCCCGAGGTCGAAAGCCGAACCGTCATACTCGATCTCGTCCAGTTGATCGCTTTCGAGCTCAATCTCCTCGTCCGGCGAGGCTTCGGGTGCCGGGTCCGCGCGCGGGACAAAGCGAAACGCAATCGGTTCTTCGATTCGGTTAACAAACGGCTCACCCGAAATCGCGCAGGCCTGTTCTATGTCGGCTATCAATGAACCCGAAACGCCAATTTCGCGACCATCTGTTTCCAGTAAAACTCTTGCGGACAAGCTCTGTATGGACGGAAGCCCGAATCGCCGCGCCAAGGCGGCATTTTCCTCCTTGGTGGCCTCAATCGTAACAATGTCCTGCGGAAGTCGATCAAGTTTGATCACGCGCGATAATTCGCTGGACTCGCTCATGCAATGTCTCCGGCGAGGAGCGCTTCATTGCTGGTTTCGGCGAGCCGTTCGTGGAGCGCCTCCATCCTTTCGGCGACAGCCTCCGGGTTTGTTCCCTCCGTGAGCGTAATGTTCCGCGCTGCCGCTCCGGCCAATATCTCGCGCCCTTGGTTCAGCCCTTTGCGATAGGCACCAATTCGCCCACCCAGCGTGCTCATCAGCTTGCCGATATGCTTGCCCACGAACAAATCGCCCACGCCCGCCTGTCGCAGCTGCCCATCCATATCTTCGACGAAGAATTCTGCCAGCAGCGCGGTCTTGGGGGCGAGCTCGGGATCGCCCTCCATCCGCAGCATCACCAGCGACAATACGGCGACAACCATATCGAATCGCCCCTCGAGCGTGTCGACCACGCCGCAGTTGCGATACCATTCCGGCTCGCGCGCGATTACGATCGTGCGATGCCACAACGGTTGTAGCGCGAGGCGCGGATCTTTGCGTGATGCGAACATGCGGGCGAGAAAGCTCATGATCTGTGCTGACTGGGCCATGTTCATCAGCAATTCAAGGGGCCGTCCCCAAGTCCGCTAGGGGTTCGTGTTGCACCGCGCGGCGGGCCGTCCTAAGGCGTGCGCACGCATTGAGCGTCGCCTGCATCATTGGTGGCGCGCAGGGTTCATGGAGTTGATGTGACGAAATCGGTAGTTCCAGGGTCCAAGGCGCTAGCCTTCACATTCGTGGTGGCCATAGCGCTAGCCGCGACAGGCTGCACCTCGATCCGTCAGCAGCGCGGCTATATCATCGATCCGCTGCTTTATAACGGCATCCACGCCGGCATCGACAACGAGCGTTCCGTACGTGACACGTTGGGCGATCCCACCTTCAAGAGCCAGTTCGGCGAGAACATCTGGTACTATGTTTCGGACACGAACCTGTCCGGCCCGTTTCGTCGTCCTCGCATTGCCCAGCATGCCCTTCTGGCAGTGACCTTCGACAAGGCGGGCAATGTCGTCAGCACCGAAAAGGATACGGGTCTCGACAAGATCGTCTATCTCCGTCCCGATGGCGCGAAGACGCCCACCCTTGGGCGCGAGCGGAGTTTCTTCGAGGATCTGTTCGGCAATATCGGACAGGTCGGCGCTGCGGGTGCGGGCGCAAATCCCGATTCTGGCAGCAATACCGCTGGCGGAGGGTAATTGCCGCACCCGCGATAGTTTGCCTGACCTTGCTTGACCGGGCGGCGGCTGACCCCATATCGCCGGGCATGAGCGATAATTCCTCCAGCCACGGACTTGTGAAGTGGCATTCAACCACCATCATCGGCGTCAAGCGCGGCGATAAGACGATTATCGCCGGCGATGGCCAGGTTTCGATGGGCAACACGGTGATGAAGCCCAACGCGACCAAGGTTCGCCGGATCGGTTCCGGCGGCAAGGTCGTGGCCGGGTTCGCCGGGGCGACAGCCGATGCGTTTACCCTTTTCGAGCGACTGGAAAAGAAGCTCGAACAATATAGCGGCCAATTGCTGCGCGCCGCGGTCGAACTGACCAAGGACTGGCGCACCGACAAATATCTGCGCAATCTCGAAGCGTTGATGATCGTTGCCGACAAAGACAATCTGCTGGTCCTGACCGGCAATGGCGATGTGCTCGAGCCCGATGGCGGGATCGCCGCGATTGGTTCGGGCGGCAATTATGCGCTCGCTGCAGCCCGCGCCCTCGCCGAGTATGAAGATGACCCTGAGAAAATCGCGCGCAAGGCGATGGCCGTAGCAGCCGACCTGTGTGTCTTCACCAATGGCAATGTGACGCTCGAAACCGTCTGATCCGATTATCCGGGAATTCCATGATCCAGAACCTGACACCCAAGGCGATCGTTGCCGCATTGGACGAACATATCATCGGCCAGAAGGACGCCAAGCGCGCCGTGGCCGTAGCGCTGCGCAATCGCTGGCGCCGCCAGCGCCTGTCGCCCGATCTGCGCGACGAGGTGACGCCCAAGAATATCCTGATGATCGGCCCCACCGGCTGCGGCAAGACCGAGATCAGTCGGCGACTGGCGAAGCTGGCCGAGGCTCCATTCGTCAAGGTCGAGGCGACCAAGTTCACCGAGGTCGGCTATGTCGGCCGCGACGTCGAACAGATCGCTCGCGACCTGGTCGAAGAGGCGATTCGTCTCGAGAAAGAGCGGCGCCGCGAGGCTGTGCGCGAAGCGGCCAGCAAGGCGGCGATGGATCGCCTGCTCAATGCGCTGGTCGGCGAGAACGCCAGTGAGGCGACACGCGAAGCGTTTCGCCAGCGCGTCACCGATAATTCGATGAACGACACCGAAGTCGAAATCGAAGTGTCCGAAGCGCCGAATATGCCGATGGATATCCCGGGGATGCCCGGCGGCGTCGGGATGATCAACCTGTCGGACATGTTCGGCAAGGCGATGGGCAAGAACAACACCAAGCGCCGTAAGCTTCGCGTCCCCGATGCTTGGGATCGTCTGGTCGAGGAAGAGGCCGAAAAGCGCATGGACCAAGACGATGTCGCAAGGGTCGCTTTGGAGAACGCCGAAACCAACGGCATCGTGTTCCTCGACGAGATCGACAAGATCGCGGTCAGCGATGTGCGTGGCGGCTCGGTCAGCCGGGAAGGTGTGCAACGCGACCTTCTGCCGCTCATCGAGGGCACGACTGTGGCGACCAAATATGGTCCGATGAAGACCGACCATGTGCTGTTCATCGCCAGCGGCGCGTTCCATGTCGCCAAGCCATCCGACATGCTCCCCGAATTGCAGGGCCGACTGCCGATTCGGGTAGAGCTGCGCGCGCTGACGGAGGACGACTTCGTGCGCATCCTGTCCGAAACCCGGGCCAATCTGGTCGCGCAATACAAGGCGCTGATCGGGACCGAGGGCGTGACGTTGGCGTTCGAGGATGACGCGATCCGCGAACTCGCCACTATCGCCGCGCGAGTAAACGAGAGCGTCGAGAATATCGGCGCTCGCCGCTTGCAGACCGTTATGGAACGTTTGCTTGAGGAAATCAGCTTCGAGGCCGAAGAGCATCAGGGCGAGACAGTGACGATCGATGCCGCTTATGTGCGCGATCGACTGAACGAACTCGCTGGCGATGCCGATCTCAGCAAATATATCCTCTAGGTTCGGCAACGAGCCGAACGCTCGCAAAGTTTGCCTCGCTGCCGAAAGGGCGTGAATGTCCGGGTCCAGCTTCGATGTCATTGTGCTGGGTGCCGGTGCGGCGGGATTGATGTGCGCGGCGCAAGCGGGCGCGCGCGGTCGGCGGGTGCTGGTGCTCGACCGGGCCGAGAAGCCGGGTAAGAAAATCCTCATATCGGGCGGAGGACGGTGCAATTTCACCAATATAAACACCGCTGCCGATCGCTTCATTTCGGCCAATCCGCATTTCGCCAAATCCGCACTCAGTCGCTACACGCCCCAGGATTTCCTCGCGCTGGTCGATAGCCATGGCATCGCCTGGCATGAGAAGACGCTCGGCCAGCTGTTCTGCGACGGCTCGGCGCGGCAAATCGTCGATATGTTGCTCGAGGAATGCGCCAAGGGCGGAGTTGCCGTGGCGTGTGGCGAGCAAATCGAAAGTGTCGAGCATTCAGGCGCGCGATTTGTCGTCACGACTCAATCGCAAACGGTCGATGCTGCTTCGCTGGTAATAGCCACCGGCGGTCCGTCGATCCCGAAGATGGGCAGCACCGGATACGCCTATGATCTGGCGCGACAGTTCGGTCTGAAAGTGGTCGAGCCGCGCCCGGCGCTGGTTCCGTTGACGCTGGGTGGGGATGACGTGCTGTTCCGGGAGCTTTCGGGCGTTGCCACAGCAGTCGAAGCGCGCTGCGGCAAGGCCGCGTTTCGCGAAGCGGCGCTTTTCACCCATCGCGGTCTGTCGGGACCGGCGATTCTTCAGGTGTCTTCCTATTGGCAGCGCGGGGCCCCCATATCGATCGACTTCCTGCCTGACAGGGGTGGCGAATGGCTGGTGGCAGAAAAGCGCAGCCATCCCGGCTCAACGGTGCGAAGCACGCTTCGCTCTGTCCTGCCGTACCGTTTGGCTGATGCGCTCGCCGAACGTCTGAAGATCGACGGACCGCTGGCGAACGCGACGGATGTGGATTTGCGAGCTGCCGGGATGTGCCTTGCCGATTGGCTGTTTCAGCCGAACGGGACGGAAGGCTTTGCCAAGGCCGAAGTGACAGTCGGCGGTATCAGCACAGCGGAGCTGTCCTCCAAGACGATGGAGGCAAAGCGCGTGCCCGGCCTGTTCGCCATCGGAGAAGCGGTCGATGTGACCGGGTGGCTCGGCGGTTACAATTTCCAGTGGGCCTGGGCGAGCGGCTGGGCTGCCGGGCAGGTCGTCTAGCGCGTCCGGCTTAAGGATGCGGTGCCAGTCCGATTTCCACACCGGTCTTGTCAGTCAGTGCGAATTTGTCGACCAGATCGCTGCTCGCGCGATTGAGGCCGATTACCTGAACGCTGCGACCGTTGCGGCGCATTCGCTCGACCACCTTGTCGAGCGCACCGATTGCCGAGATATCCCAGAAATGCGCGCCTGAGACGTCAATGATGACGTGGTCCGCCGGGTCGGGCTGAAAGCTCTCAGGTCCAAGCGCGGCAATAAAGCGGTCCACGCTGGCGAAGAAGATCTGCCCGGTTGCGGTGTAGACCGCCTTGTCCGCTTCGCGCGTGCGGGTGACGGAAAACATGCCCATCACCTTCTGCGTGAAGAAAATGCCCGAGAGGATCACGCCTGCCAGCACGCCAAACGCCAGATTGTGCGTTGCCACCACGACCACAACGGTTGTCAGCATCACCACCGATGATTGCCAGGGATGCTTGGCGAGGTTGGGGATCGAGTTCCACGAGAAGGTGCCGATCGACACCATGATCATGATCGCGACGAGTGCCGGCATCGGTACCCGCCCGACGAGACTGCCCAACACAGAAAGCAGGATCAGCAGCGCCACGCCAGCGGTGAAGGTTGAGAGTCGCCCGCGTCCACCGCTGGTGACGTTGATGACCGACTGGCCGATCATGGCGCAGCCGCCCATGCCGCCAAACAGCGCGGCGACGATGTTCGCTCCGCCTTGCCCCGCACATTCCCGGCGCTTGGCGCTGCCGGTGTGGGTCATGTCGTCGACGATCTGCGCGGTCAGCAGCGATTCGAGCAGGCCTACCGCCGCCATGGTTGCGGAGTAGGGGGCGATAATACGCAAGGTTTCCCAGTTGAGCGGGACTTGCGGCAGGTGGAAGAACGGCAGCCCATCGGGCAGCTTGCCCATGTCGCCTACGGTGTGGACCGGTGCCGAAATCCAGATCGACAAAGCGGTCATGACGATAATCGCAATGAGCGGGCTGGGGACGGCAGTTGTCAGCTTGGGAAACAGATAGATGATCGCCAGCGAGGCGGCGACCATCGTGTAGGTCTCCCACCCGACATGGGTAAGCTGCGGCAATTGCGCCATGAAAATGAGGATCGCCAGAGCGTTAACGAAGCCGGTGATGACCGAGCGGCTGACGAACTGCATCAGCAGGTCCAGCCGAGCGAGGGCGGCAATAGCCTGGAAGATGCCCATCAGGATCGTCGCTGCGAACAGATATTCCACGCCATGGTCCCGCACCAATGGCACGACCACTACGGCAACCGCTGCGGTCGCCGCAGAGATCATACCCGGTCGCCCTCCGGTGAAAGAGATGACAATTGCGATAGTCACCGAGGCATAGAGCCCCACGCGCGGATCGACACCCGCGATAATCGAAAATCCGATCGCTTCGGGAATCAGGGCAAGAGCAACGACAATGCCTGCAAGGATGTCGGCACGCGGATTGGCGAGCCAGTCGCGGCGGAGCGCGGCAGCTGAAAACATAAGTGTGATCCGTGATTGTCTTGGCCGGATGGCCTGTTTGGTGCTCCCTGTGGCCTATTGTGCAGTGCAGCGCAAGTTTGCGCTCACTCTGCGGCCTCTCCGGTCAGTTCACCCTCGGCCTGCTGGCGTGCCCACATTTCGGCATAAAGGCCCTCGCGTCGCAGCAATTCCGTATGGTGGCCTTGCTCGGCAAGACGACCATTCTCGAGCACCAGAATCCTATCGGCATCGGCGATCGTCGAGAGTCGATGGGCGATCGACAGGCTCGTTCGTCCGCGAGAAATTCGCCGCAGCGTTGCAAGAATGTCCTGTTCAGTGCGCGAATCAAGTGCGCTGGTGGCCTCATCGAGCAGAAGGATCGGTGGATCTTTGACCAGCGTGCGCGCGATCGCGACGCGCTGCTTCTCCCCGCCCGAAAGCTTGAGCCCTCGTTCGCCCACCTCGGTATCGAATCCCTGTGGCAGGCTTGCAATGAATTCGCCGATCGCAGCGCTACGTGCAGCGGCGTCAATTTCATCCCGCGTCGCGCCGTCACGCCCATAGCCGATATTGTAGCCGATAGTGTCATTGAACAGTACGCTATCCTGCGGGACGATCCCGATTGTTGCGCGCAGGCTCTCCTGCGTCACCCCGGCGATATCCTGCCCGTCGATCAATATGCGTCCGGCCTGCGGATCGTAGAAGCGATACAGCAGCCGGGCGATGGTGCTCTTTCCCGCACCCGATGGGCCGACGATGGCGTAGCTCGCCCCTGCCGGTACCTCGAAGCTGAGGCCGTGCAGAATGGTCCGCTCCGGCTCGTATCCGAACACGACATTGTCGAAGGCGAGGGTAGGGCGATGAATGACCAGCGCAGGCGCTCCGGGTAGGTCCTTCACCTCCGCTTCGGTATCGATCAGGCTGAACATCGCCGCCATGTCGATCAGCCCCTGACGCAAGGTCCGATAGACCGTTCCGAGCATGTCGAGCGGGCGGAACAGCTGGGTCAGCTGTGCCTGCACGAAGACGAGTTGCCCGGCTGTGTATTTCCCCTGCCACCATCCATAGACGGTAAAGGCCATGGCTGCAGCCATCAGGAGGTTGGTGACCAGTGCCTGCGCAATGTTGAGCAGGCCCAGACTGTTTTCGCTTTTGACGGCGGCTTCAGCATAGGCCCGGGTTGCCGAGGCATAGCGTTGCTGTTCGCGACGTTCGGCAACGAAGTATTTGACCGTCTCGTAGTTGAGCAGCGAATCCACCGCACGCGCCAGCGCGCGCCCATCGAGGCGGTTCATCTCTGCGCGCAGTTTG
>JBDONL010000005.1:1085000-1086794 GCA_039831335.1 Sphingomonadaceae bacterium
AGTTGGAGCCCCATAGGGGGTGACAGCGTACCTCTTGCATAATGGGTCAGTGACTTAGTGTATCATGCAAGCTTAAGCCGTTAGGCGTAGGCGCAGCGAAAGCGAGTCTGAATAGGGCGACAGAGTATGATGCATTAGACCCGAACCCCGGCGATCTAGGCATGACCAGGCTGAAGGTGCGGTAACACGCACTGGAGGGCCGAACCGTTGCATGTTGAAAAATGCTCGGATGAGTTGTGTTTAGGGGTGAAAGGCCAATCAAGCCGGGAAATAGCTGGTTCTCCGCGAAATCTATTGAGGTAGAGCGTCGGACGTATGCCGATGGGGGTAGAGCACTGGATGGGCTAGGGCTGCGCGAGCGGTACCAAACCTAACCAAACTCCGAATACCATCGAGTCTTATCCGGCAGACAGACGGCGGGTGCTAAGGTCCGTCGTCAAAAGGGAAACAGCCCTAACCTACAGCTAAGGTCCCCAAGTCATCACTAAGTGGGAAAGCATGTGGAAATCCCAAAACAACCAGGAGGTTGGCTTAGAAGCAGCCATCCTTTAAAGAAAGCGTAACAGCTCACTGGTCTAAATAAGGGTTTCTGCGGCGAAGATGTAACGGGGCTAAAGTGATGCACCGAAGCTTAGGGTTCAGAATTTATTCTGAGCGGTAGCGGAGCGTTCCGTAAGCGAGTGAAGCCGAAGGGTAACCGACGGTGGACGTATCGGAAGTGCGAATGCTGACATGAGTAGCGACAAAGAGGGTGAGATGCCCTCTCGCCGAAAGACCAAGGGTTCCTGCTCAACGCTAATCGGAGCAGGGTGAGCCGGCCCCTAAGACGAGCCCGAAGGGGGTAGTCGATGGGAACCACGTTAATATTCGTGGGCCTGGAGATGTGTGACGGATTGTGGACGTTGTTCGTTCTTATTGGATTGAACGGGCAGCCAAGCAGTTCCAGGAAATAGCCTCTCCGTATAGACCGTACCCGAAACCGACACAGGTGGTCAGGTAGAGTATACCAAGGCGCTTGAGAGAAGTATCCTGAAGGAACTCGGCAAATTGCCTCCGTACCTTCGGAAGAAGGAGGCCCTGTATCGACGCAAGTCTTTGCAGGGGGCACAGGCCAGGGGGTAGCGACTGTTTAGCAAAAACACAGGACTCTGCTAAGTCGGCTTCAAGACGACGTATAGGGTCTGACGCCTGCCCGGTGCTCGAAGGTTAAGAGGAGGAGTGCAAGCTCCGAATTGAAGCCCGAGTAAACGGCGGCCGTAACTATAACGGTCCTAAGGTAGCGAAATTCCTTGTCGGGTAAGTTCCGACCTGCACGAATGGCGTAACGACTTCCCCACTGTCTCCAGGATATGCTCAGCGAAATTGAATTCTCCGTGAAGATGCGGAGTACCCGCGGTTAGACGGAAAGACCCCGTGCACCTTTACTGCAGCTTCAGAGTGGCATTAGGAAAGAGTTGTGTAGCATAGGTGGGAGGCTTTGAAACTTGGGCGCCAGTCCGAGTGGAGCCATAGGTGAAATACCACCCTGCTGTTTTCTGATGTCTAACCTCGCACCGTTAGCCGGTGTAGGGACCCTCTGTGGCGGGTAGTTTGACTGGGGCGGTCGCCTCCTAAAGAGTAACGGAGGCGCGCGATGGTAGGCTCAGGACGGTTGGAAACCGTCTGCAAGAGTGCAATGGCATAAGCCTGCCTGACTGCGAGACTGACGAGTCGAGCAGAGACGAAAGTCGGTCATAGTGATCCGGTGGTCCCTCGTGGAAGGGCCATCGCTCAACGGATAAAAGGTACGCCGGG
>JBDONL010000001.1:0-231793 GCA_039831335.1 Sphingomonadaceae bacterium
AGAGTGCAATGGCATAAGCCTGCCTGACTGCGAGACTGACGAGTCGAGCAGAGACGAAAGTCGGTCATAGTGATCCGGTGGTCCCTCGTGGAAGGGCCATCGCTCAACGGATAAAAGGTACGCCGGGGATAACAGGCTGATGATTCCCAAGAGCTCATATCGACGGAATCGTTTGGCACCTCGATGTCGGCTCATCACATCCTGGGGCTGGAGCAGGTCCCAAGGGTTTGGCTGTTCGCCAATTAAAGTGGTACGTGAGCTGGGTTCAGAACGTCGCGAGACAGTTTGGTCCCTATCTGCCGTGGGCGTCGATTGTTGAAAGGAGTTGCCCCTAGTACGAGAGGACCGGGGTGAACGTACCTCTGGTGTACCTGTCATCCTGCCAAGGGTGCCGCAGGGTAGCTATGTACGGACGGGATAACCGCTGAAAGCATCTAAGCGGGAAGCCTCCCTTAAGATAAGCAATCATCGAACCGTCATAGACCATGACGTTGATAGGCCGGGTGTGGAAGCGCAGTAATGCGTGGAGCTAACCGGTCCTAATAGTTCTGTTCGCGCTTGTAGAATTCATACCATCAACGACAGCCCTGCTGTCCGCGATCGGAGGAAACTCGAAAGCCGGATAAGCCCTCAAAAGCTCAACAGCATCGATTTAAAACCCGCACACCCGCCTGCTTCATTGCTTGGTGACCATAGCGTCTGTGACCCACCCGATCCCATCTCGAACTCGGCCGTGAAACCGGACCGCGCCGATGGTACTAATGCTCAAGCATTGGAAGAGTAGGTCGTCGCCAGGCATTGCAGCCGGCGGGTATGTGCGGGACAACCCATTCATGATGTTTCAAAAGCCGCTGCCGGTGCGAACCGAGCGGCGGCTTTTTTGTCTCCGGGCTCGACGCCTGGTGACGATGCGCTCGAAGGCTTACGTCCTTGGGCGTCGCCGAACGACCCGCAGGGTCGCAAGGCCGACCGGCCGCCCTCAGCTCCGTAAGGGGCGAGGAAAGCCAAGCCGACGGATGTCGGCGCCGGCGCTTGAGGCGAACAATAGGTGCCGCGGGGTGGAGCAGTCCGGTAGCTCGTCAGGCTCATAACCTGAAGGTCGTTGGTTCAAATCCAACCCCCGCAACCACCGAAATCAAGAACTTACCGAGGTACTCTCGGCGGCGCAAGCCGCCGTGTCCTTGTTGTGTCCGCAACTGGGCCGTCAGGAGTCTGTCCGGTGTTGGCACTTAGCCAATCAATGGGTCCTGAGCCTAAATCTGATCGCGGATCGCGACACACGGAAAGAACAAGCGGAGTGACTTGTTCTTTCCAATCAGTAAGTAAAGCCTAGACCCAGCGGTGTCCTTCGTCGTAACTCCAGCTTATCAATTGAATGTAAGGATCAACGATGCGGATCGGCAAGGGCGCCATCGGTAATCTTGCGATATTGCAGGCGGTGTTGCTTGTGACTCCGGCCACAGTTGCGAGTGCACAGGTCGGCACGTTGCTGGGTTCCTCGGCTGGCGCCTTTTGCAAGTTCAAGAGCAGGAATCGCATCGAGGTAAGAAGCTCCCTACCCGCTTACTCGGATGTTGGAATGCTCAACCGTATGACGCTGCGCACGCTCGCAGAAATGTCGCGCAGCAAGGGGTTCGACGCCTTTGTTACACGACGTGAAGGATGCGCATCGCTACACTTGAATGGAGGAAGCGAGCTCGGCCGATCCTGCACCTACAAGGCAACGATGATTAACCTTGCAAATGTGGTTTCACCCATTGGCGAAGATGAAAAACTTTATGAAGTTGCCGCGATCTATTCGCTCACGGACCAGGAGGCGTCCAGCTATCCGCGCCTGACCGGGATATTTGAAAGACACAATGCATGTGTGATCGATTGAAGGATTCTGAGCTCCTTAGCTCAGGACTCACTGATCACAACCACAAGAGTAGGGTGGCGGTCAGAGCGAGGCGAAGAAGAAGGCGATAGTTTAGCGGTCTTAGCGTGTTGCCACACGACCCCATTTTTCAGACGGCCGAACATGATGTCGATGCGGTTGCGGCGTTTGTATCGGCGCTTATCGTATTTGACCGGCGTCGAGCGGGATTTTCGGCCCGGAATACAAGGCGTGACGCCCTTTTGCGCAAGCACGTTCCTGAACCATTCGGCGTCATATCCCCGGTCAGCCAGCATCTGCTCTACCACCTGAATTTTGGACCAAACTGAGTTAGAGATTTCCACTTTCCACCGGCCTTTCTTGATGTTCCCGCCATTATAAAGAGAGTCCGCTTTCGGACAGCAACTGCGCCAACCATTCGCCCTTGCAGTCTAAAGCAGCGATAGTTGTGCGTCCGGGCGGGGTGGTTCGTCATCTTCGCTGTCATGCTCCAACTTCGACAGCGTCAGGCCCATCAGGCGGATTGGCAGGGGCAAGGGGAGCACTTCGTCAAGCAATTCGCGCGACAGTCGCGCGAATTCGGCCTTGTCGGCGATCGGCTGGGATACAGACTTCGCCCGCGTCATCGTCTGGAAATCGGTGTATTTGAGCTTGAGCGTAATCGTGCGGCCCTTGGCTTCGGCGCGCTCGATATAGCCCCAAACGATGTCGATGATGTCCTCCAGCGTTTCGCGCAGGGCGGGACCGGAAGAAATGTCCTCGCCGAAGGTCCGCTCTCCGCCGACCGATTTGCGGATGCGGTGGGCGCTCACCCGCCTGAGGTCGATCCCGCGCGCGGCGCGATAGAGATAGTCGGCGAAACTGCCAAAATTCAGGCGCAGGAACGCGATGTCCTTGGCGGCGAGGTCCGCGCCGGTTTCAATGCCCAGCTTCGCCATCTTCTCCGCCCCGCGCGGGCCTACGCCATGGAACCGGCGCACCGGCAGGCCCGCGACGAAATCCGCGCCTTCGCCGGGGCGGATCACGCACAAACCGTCAGGCTTGTTCTGGTCGCTCGCCAACTTGGCCAGGAATTTGTTGTAGCTCACCCCCGCACTCGCGGTGAGCTTGGTCTTGGCACGGATTTCCTGCCGGATCAGCTCCGCGATGCGGGTGGCGCTGCCGATGCCGAGCTTGTCCTCGGTTACGTCGAGATAGGCTTCGTCGAGGCTCAGCGGCTCGACGAGGTCGGTGTGATGGTGGAAGATCGCGCGGATCTGACGGCTGACCTCGCGATAGACGTCGAACCGGCTCTTGCAGAAAATGAGGTCTGGGCAAAGCCGCTTGGCCGTGACCGAGGGCATGGCGCTGCGCACGCCGAACTTGCGCGCTTCATAGCTGGCCGCGGCCACAACGCCGCGCCCGCCCGCCCCGCCGACCGCCACCGGCTTGCCGCGCAAGTCGGGATTGTCGCGCTGTTCGACGCTCGCGAAGAAGGCGTCCATATCGACATGGATGATCTTGCGCAGGCCGTCCGCCTCGCTGTGATTGTCCTCTTCCTGCCGGGATTCGCCCATGCACACAAAGCTAGGCTCGCCGCACGGCCAAGGAAAGATCGCGCGCAAACCCCTTCCCTTGTTGCAGCGCAACAGGCATGGCGCTGCGCATGAGCACGGCCATCACCTCTAGCGACGGGAGCGCACGCAGTCTGCGTCGGCCCGAATTCATCGCGCTGATGGCAGCGGTGATGAGCCTCGGCGCTCTCGCTATCGACGGGATGCTGCCCGCGCTCGAACAGATCGCGCAGGGGTTCGGCGTGACCGATCCCAACGAGCGGCAGCTGGTCGTTGGCGTGTACCTGCTCGCCAATGGCGTCGGCTGCCTGATCCCCGGCGCGCTGGCCGACCGTTTCGGGCGGCGGCGGGTGCTGTTCGGCGTGCTTGCCTGCTACGTCGTGACAGCATTGCTGTGTGCGCTCGCGCCGAGCTTTGACTCGTTGCTTGCGCTCAGGGCGTTGCAGGGCTTCGGCGCGGCCGGGCTGGGCGTCCTGCCCGCCGCGATCATCCGCGACCGTTTCGAAGGCGATACTATGGCGCGGCTGCTGTCGACCATTTTCATCGTTTTCATGGTTGTCCCTGTGCTCGCGCCGAGTGTGGGGCAGGCGGTCCTGACCTTCGCATCATGGCATTACGTGTTCGTGGTAATCGCGTTACTGGCGGCGATTGTGCTGGCATGGGCATGGATGCGCCTGCCTGAAACAATGCACCCGGAAGACCGGCAGGAGCTCGACTTCACCCATGCGCTGCACAATCTGCTGCTGACCTTCCGCACCCGCGCGGCGATCGGCTATGTGCTTGGCAGCGGGCTGACCTTCGGGGCGGTGTTCGGCTACATCAGTTCCGCGCAGCAACTGGTCGGCGAGCATTTCGGTGCGGGCGAGCTGTTCCCGGTGATTTTCGGCGCGACCGCATCGACTCTGGCGCTGTCGAGTTTTCTCAACTCGCGCATCGTTGAGCGGTTCGGCGCGCGGCGCGTATCGCACACGGCGCTGATCACATTCGTGATAGTATCGGTGATGCAGGTCTATGCGGCGCTGACCCAAGGCGGCAATCTGTGGCTGTTCGTGCCGCTGATGTCGGCAAATATGTGCCTGCTCGGCTTTACCGGTGCCAATTTCAGCTCGATCGCGATGCAGCCGTTTGAACACGCCGCCGGATCCGCCTCGAGTGCGCAATCCTTTGTGCGCATGATCCTGGGCGCTGGGATGGGAATCGTGATCGGCCAGTTCTACGATGGCAGCGCGGTGCCGCTGGCGCTCGCGCTGTTGGGGTGCAGCCTGTTGAGCTTTGCGCTGGTGCTGTACAGCGAGCGCGGCAAACTTTTCACGCGCCCCGGCGTGGCGCGCAAGATTCCCTCGATGCAGCAGTTCCACTAGGCTTCACTGCCCAGTCTGCGCCACGCCAGTTCGGCAAATTCGCACAGCAACGGACGGGTGTCGCGCGGGTCGATGATATCCTCGACATTGAAGCGTTCGGCGCTGCGGAAGGGCGAGGTGACTTTGGCGAGCCTTGCGCGGATCGCTTCGAGTTCCGCCGCCGGATCGTCCGCAGCTTCGAGGTCGGACTTGTAGGCAACCTCCAGCCCACCCGCGATCGGCAGACTGCCCCAGTCGCCCGAAGGCCAGCAATAGCGATATTGGTATGTCTCGGCGTTGCTCATCGCGCTGCCCGCAATGCCATAGGCGCGGCGCAGCACGACGGACGCGAGCGGTACGCTCACCTTGTAGATCGCGTTCATCGCCTGCACGCCATAGCGGATCGTCCCCGCCATCTCCGCCTCGCGCCCGATCATGAAGCCGGGATTGTCGACCAGATGGACGATGGGCAGGCGGAACAGATCGGCCAGTTTCACGAACCGCTCGACCTTTTCCGAACTCTTGGCGTCCCAACTCCCGCCGAGGTAGCTCGGGTCGCTGGCGAGCACCATCACCGGCCAGCCATCGAGCCGGGCGAGAGCGGTGATGCAGGTGCGGCCCCACATGCGCCCGATTTCGAACACGGTGCCGCTGTCGAACACCATCTCCATGCAGCGCCGCATCGAATAGACCTGTTTCGGATCGCGCGGGACAAGATCGAGCAGGGCCTCTTCACGGCGATGGACCGGGTCGGTGCACAGCGAACGGCGCGCGGGCTGTCCGGCGTATTCGGGCATGAAAGAGAGGAAATGGCGCGCGCGGGCGAAGGCTTCGGCTTCGCTCGCCACCTCGTCGTCGACCACACCGTTGCGCGTATGGATGGCGCTGCCGCCCAGGTCTTCCTTGGCCTGCTGGTGATCGTCGGAGCCCTTATAGCTTTCGCCCAGGCCATCGACCACGGCTGGACCGGCGGCGAAGATCTGGCTCAGCCCTTTGACCATGATCGAATAATGGCTGGCGACCGTGCGCGCCGCGCCAAGCCCCGCGGTCGGCCCGAGCGCGAGCGCGACGACCGGCACGGTGTCGAGATTTCTGACCACATCCGACCAGCCGGGAACGGCGGGGATATAGGTCGCGCCGATCTGTTCCAGCGTCTTGACCGATCCGCCGCCGCCGGTGCCGTCGATCATGCGGATGATGGGCAGCTTCAGCTCATGCGCCATCTTCTCCGCCTGCACCATCTTGCGGCTGATCCCGGCATCCGCCGCGCCGCCACGAATGGTGAAATCGTCCGCCGTCGCCACGACCGGGCGGCCATTGATAAGCGCCTTGCCGAACAGGAAGGGGGCGGGGAGGACGCTTTCGAGATTGCCGTCATCATCATAGGAGCCGCGCCCGGCGATCTTGCCGATCTCGCGGAAGCTCCCCGGATCGACCAGCGCGGCAAGCCTTGCGCGCGCATCCATCTTGCCGCGCCCATGCTGGCGGCCGACCTTGTCGGGGCCGCCCATCTGTTCGGCCAGCGCCTCGCGCCGACGCAGCTCTTCGAGCTCTCTCTCCCAACTCATGGCCAGCAGTGATGGCAAGCGCTTGGCAGGCTGTCGAGCGCGAAATCGCGTCCGCTCAGGGCAGCGGTGCGCCGCGCGCGGCGGCAAACACCTTGTACCACGCCTCGCGAGTCCAGCGCATGGTCAGCGCTTGCGCAGCTTCCACGATCCTCTCGGGCTTTTGCGATCCGACAATCGGCACGATCCGCGCAGGATGCGCCATCAACCAGCTGTAGGTGGCGACTGCGCGGCTCACACCCGCCTCCTCTGCGGCATGATCCAGCGCAGCGGCGACAGCCTGCTCATGCGGCGTTGTCGGCCGCATCAGGCGTCCACCCCCGAGCGGAGACCATGCGAGGGGCGCGAGCCTGAGCCTCATCGCCTGGTCCATCTCGCCATTGTCGAACGGTTCGATGCGCAGCGGGCTGATTTCCGGCTGGGTGGTGGCAAGCGGCGCGCCGAGAAGTCCAGTAAGGGCATCGATCTGGTGGATGGTGAAATTCGAGACGCCGATGGCGCGAACCTTGCCACTCGCCAGAGCATCGTCGAGGAATCGCGCCAGTTCTTGCGGATGGGTGAGGATGTCCGGCCGGTGCACCTGATAGAGATCGATGTGCTCGACCCCCAACCGCTTGAGCGACGCCTCGAGCGCGTCGCCCATGTAGTCGGACGACTGATCATACGGCAACGGCGGCCTAACGCCGCCCTTGGTGGCCAGCACGATGCGCTGTCGCAGGCCCGGCTCGGCGTGCAGCACCTCGCCCAGCAAGGCCTCGGCGTCACCGAATCCGCCCTTGCCGTCGAAGCCGTAGATGTCGGCGGTGTCGTGGAGGTCGATCCCTGCATCGAGCGCGCTATGGACGAGCGTGGACAGGCCGCGCGCGTCGAGCCCATCATCGGCGGTGCGCCACATGCCCCACGCGATGGCGCTCGCTTCGATACTTGAATTCCCGAGCAAACGGCGCGGATTTGGGTGTGGCAACATGCTCATTCCGCGACCGGCTCCACCACGGCAAGTACCGCCTCGACCTGCACCTGCCCGCCCTCGCTGGCGTTGAGTTCGGTGACGGTCCCGTCGAACGGCGCGGTGAGCGCGTGCTCCATCTTCATCGCCTCGAGCACCATGAGCCGCTGGCCCGCGGTGACCGCATCGCCCTCGGCCACATCGACCGCGATGACCTTGCCCGGCATGGGTGCTATGATCGCGCCGTCGGCGGCGGAGGCGTGGCCGGTGCCGCGCACAACTTTGTTGAATTCATAGGTGGTACCATGGTCAAAAACCAAGACGCGCGCGTCGTCGCGGTAGGTTGTTGACCCAGCAATTGCGGGCTCGGAAGGTTGGGTTTTGGTTTCGCCGCTATGGGTAAGCGTGACTGCAACCCTCGGCTTCGCATTCAGGCGGAAACCCGCGAGGCCATCGTCCTCCTCAGTCACATCAAGCAGCGCCGCTTCAGCGGCAATCTTCCAAACATGATCCTCGGCGACATCCGGCGGAACGAGTGAATCGAGCCGTTCTGCGATGAAACCCGTGTCGATGTTCGCACTGATGAAATCTGGGTCTTCCAACGTTCTGCTGAGAAAACCGGCATTCGACCGGACCGGCCAAATTTCCACCGACGAGGCCATTTTGAAAAGGAGATCGTCGGCCTCCTCGCGAGTCTCTCCCCAAGCAACCAATTTGGCGATCATCGGGTCATAAAAGGGAGAAATCTCGTCGCCCTCTTCGACACCGGTTTCGATGCGACCCTCGTCTTGGAACAGAAGATATTCAAGCCGCCCCGTGCTCGGCAAAAACCCCTTCGCCGGATCCTCGGCATAAAGCCGCGCTTCCATCGCCCAGCCGTCAATGGTGAGTTGTTCCTGCTTCACGGGAATCGGCTCGCCGCTCGCCACCCTTAGCTGCCACTCGACCAGATCAACTCCGGTGATTTCCTCGGTCACCGGGTGTTCGACCTGCAGGCGCGTGTTCATTTCCATGAAGAAGATTCGGTCCGCGCGCAGGCCTTCGCTGGCGTCGGCGATGAATTCGATCGTGCCCGCGCCTTCGTAATCGACCGCCTTGGCCGCGCGCACGGCTGCGGCGCAGAGCTGTTCGCGGGTCTCCGCGCTCATGCCGGGGGCGGGGGCTTCCTCGATCACCTTCTGGTGGCGGCGCTGGAGCGAGCAGTCGCGTTCGAACAAATGGACGACATTGCCATGGGCGTCGCCGAACACCTGCACCTCGATATGGCGGGGTGAGGTAATCCACTTCTCCAGCAGCACCTCGTCGTTGGAGAAGCTGGCCTTGGCCTCGCGTTTACAGCTTTCGAGCGCCGACAGGAAATTGTCGGGCCTGTCGACCTTGCGCATCCCCTTGCCGCCGCCGCCCGCCACCGCCTTGATCAGCACCGGATAGCCGATCGCGTCGGCCTCCTGCTTCAGCCGTTCGGGGCTCTGGTCCTCGCCGTCATAGCCCGGCGTCACCGGCACGCCCGCTTCGCGCATCAGCTTTTTGGCGGCGTCCTTCAGCCCCATCGCTTCGATGCTGGCAGGCTTGGGCCCGACCCACACGAGCCCGGCGTCGATCACCGCTTGCGCGAAACCGGCGTTCTCCGACAGGAAGCCGTAGCCGGGATGGATCGCCTCCGCACCAGTTTGCTTCGCGGCGGCGATGATCTTGTCACCGACCAGATAGCTTTCGGCGGCAGGCGAGGGGCCGATGTGCACCGCCTCGTCGGCCGAGCGGACGTGCAGCGCCTTGGTATCGGCATCGGAATAGACGGCGACCGTGGCGATCCCCATGGCGCGGGCGGTGCGGATGATGCGGCAGGCGATCTCGCCACGGTTGGCGATCAGGAGCTTGGATATCATGATTTACGCGCTAGCCCCCGTTGGCCAGCGCTTCAAGCTACCACCCGGCAACCGGCCGGAAATCGTGGCGCGTCCAGTCGATCGGCTCGGCGGGCGCTTCGGGCTTGTTGCGCAAGGCTTCGCGGAAGGCGCGTGCGACGTGGACGAGCTTTTCCCGCCGCGTGACGACGATCCGCCGGTCCCACGCCTGCGGCCCCGCGGCGAGCACCTTGTGCCCGATATCGGTATAGATGCGCGCTGCGGCGAGCACCGCCCAGCGTTGGCGGAACGCGAGCCGCGCTGCGCCCAGCTTGGAAGCCTCAGCGTGGCGCTCCATCGGCGCCATCAGGCGTGGCATCAGCGTGGCAAGCTTTTCGCGATTTTGCGGCCACGCCAGGCTGCCGGGCGGCAGGTCCAGGCCGATCAGCCAGTCGCTCGGGATGTAGCAGCGCCCGTTGGCATCGTCCTCGACCACATCGCGCGCGATATTGGCGAGTTGGAAGGCAAGGCCCAGGTCGCAGGCGCGGTCGAGCGTGTCGCCATCGTCGTCGGTCACGCCCATGATCTTGGCCATCGCAATCCCGACCGCGCCCGCCACATGATAGCAATAGCGCATCAGATCGCCCTCTGTGCGCGGGCGCCATTCGGCAGCGTCAAGCGCGAAACCGGCAATGATATCCTCGGCCATGTCCGGGGTCAGCCCGCATTCCTCGGCCAGCAGGCCCAGCCCGTCGAACGCCGGATCGGCGGTCGGCTGGCGCTCGAACGCGCGGCGGGTCAGCACGCGAATCGCCTGCAGGCGGTCCTCCGAATGCTTGAGCTCCTCCGCGTCGATATGCTCGTTTTCGGACAGCGGATGTCCGGCGTGCTGCGCATCGGCGATGTCGTCGCAGCGGCGGCACCAGGCGTAGAACAGCCAGCACCGCTCGCGCGTGCGCCGGTCGAACAGGCGGCTGGCGGCGGCAAAGGAATGCGATCCCTCGCTGATCGCTGCCTTCGCGCTTGCGACCAGTGCGGCGCGCTCGCGCCCACCGCCCGCGCGCACGGGTGTGCTGCGGATGAATCGCGAAGGGGCAAGGGCGCGTGTGTCGTTCAGAGGTCGTCTGCCGTCATTGCAAAAATTGGTGTGTGCGGGCGGTGGCTAGCCATCAATTCCAACAATTCGCTTAACGTGTCCGCCGCGATCAGGATGTTCTGATGGGCGGGCCGCACGAAGCCGACCTCGGCCATGTGGCGGTTGAAAGCGATCAGATGGTCGTAGAACCCGAAAGCGTTGAGCAGGCCGACCGGCTTGCTGTGGTAGCCCAATTGCGCCCAGCTCATCGCTTCCCACAATTCGTCCATCGTGCCGACGCCGCCCGGGATGGTGAGGAAACCATCGCACAGATCGGTGAAGGTCTGCTTGCGTTCGTGCATCCCGCCAACCTTGATCAGCTGCGTGCAATCGGTGTTCGCCACTTCCGCGCTGGCGAGGGCATCGGGGATCACGCCGATTACCTCGCCACCGGCGGCAAGTGCGGAGGACGCGACCGCGCCCATCAGCCCAAGCCGACCGCCGCCATAGACGACGCCGATCCCGCGCTCCGCCAGCGTGCGCCCGACCTCGCGGGCAAAGTCCATGTAACGGGGGTCTTCGGGGGTTGCGGACCCGCAATAGACGGCAATTCGCTTCATTGTGACTGACAAATCCCTTTGTATGCAATGCGTTCGAACAAATCGGCTGGTTTGGCCAATTCATGCGGTGTGGGGGTTAACGAGCTTGGTGCAGGGCTGCCGTCCGGCGCATAGGCCCGCGCGTACAGCACTGCCAATTGACCCGCGACGCAATCGGTCTGCACCCCGACATCGGCGGCGTAGACGTTGACAGCTGCGGTGCTCACGCTGTTGTCGAGCGACACAATTCCTTCGCGCAGCACACGGTCGAACTGCTTGCTGACGGTCAGGCTGTCGCGGTCGAGCAATATACGATTGTGGTGTTGCGTTTCATGGAGCAGCACCAGATCCCGCGCCGAAGCGGTGCAGGCAAGGAGCGCGGCTGCGGCCGTAATCGCCAATCGCATGAGCCGACGCCCGATCATGCCAGATCCTCGATCATCAACCTCGCGGTGGCCTTGGCGCTGCCTACCACGCCGGGGATTCCTGCGCCCGGATGCGTGCCCGCGCCAACGAGGTAGAGGTTTTCGATCACATCATCGCGGTTGTGCGCGCGGAAATAGGCGCTTTGCGTCAATATCGGTTCCAGACTGAAAGCGCTGCCGAGATGGGCATTGAGGTCGTTCGCGAAATCGCGCGGGGCGTAATGGAACTTGGTGACGATACGATCCTTGAGGCCGGGGATCAGGCGCCGTTCGATCTCTTCCAGGATACGCTGTTCGAGCAGCGGCCCCATCTGCTCCCAGTCGATGGCGAGCTTGCCCATGTGGGCGACGGGGACGAGGGCGTAGAAGGTGCTCTTGCCCTCGGGTGCCACGCTCGGGTCGGTCACGCTGGGATGGTGGAGGTAGATCGAGAAATCCGCCGGCAGAACGCCGTGATCGTAAATGTCTTCCAGCAGGCCCTTGTAGCGCGGCCCGAACAGGATCGAATGATGCGGGATGCCGGGCCATGCGCCTTCGACCCCGAAATGGACCACGAACAGGCCGGGTGAGAAGCGCTTCTTCGCCAGGCTGCGCGCGTATTTGTCGCCCCGCTTGGTGTGGCCCAGGAGCTGGCGATAGGTGTGCATCAAATCGCCGTTGCTGGCGACCGCATCGAAACGCTGCTTCCAGCCCGAGGCCGTCTCCACTGCGCTCGCGCGCGTGCCGAAAGTGTGGATGCAGGTAACCGGATCGTGCATCCGCACCGTGCCGCCGATCCGTTCGAAATGCGTGACCATCGCCGCGATGAGGCGGTTGGTCCCGCCCTTCGCCCACCACACGCCGCCGTCCTTTTCCAGCTTGTGGATCAGCGCATAGATCGCGCTGGTGGTCATCGGGTTGCCGCCGACCAGCAGCGTGTGGAAACTGAAGGCCTCACGCAGCTTCTCGTTCTCGACGTAATGGCTGACCATCGAATAGACGCTGCGCCAGGCCTGTTTCGTCATCAGCGCGGGCGCGGCCTTCAGCATCGATTTGAAATCGAGGAAGGGCACATGGCCGAGCTTGACGTAGCCTTCCTCGTAAACTCCGGCAGAATAGTCGAGGAACCGCTGGTAGCCAGCGACATCGGCGGGGTTGAGCCGGGCGATTTCGTTGAACAGGCGGCTTTCGTCGTTCGAATAATCGAATTGCGTGCCGTCGGGCCAACTCAGGCGATAGAAGGGGGTGACTTCCATCAACTCGATGTCGTCGCCCATCGCATGCCCGGTGAGTCCCCACAGCTCGCGCAGGCAATCGGGGTCGGTAATGACGGTCGGTCCGCCATCGAAGGTGAAGCCGTCGCGCTCCCAGAAATAGGCGCGCCCACCCGGTTTGTCGCGCGCTTCGACCAGTGTGGTGGCGATGCCGGCGGCTTGCAGGCGGATTGCGAGCGCCAGTCCGCCAAAGCCTGCGCCAATCACGCAGGCGCTCCTGCCGGTCGCTGCGATCGGGTCGCCTTGCGCGTCGAGAACGGGGGCGACGGTGAAATCGGATGGTGTAGCAGTAGTCACTGCCCACCTCCTTTAACGAGTGGACGGCCTTTGCCAAGCAAAGCTGCGAGGCCGCGATGGATCGGCACCGGCGGCTTGCCGGTGAGTATGCGAAGACGATCGCGCCCGGTCGAACATCCGGCATAGAAACGTTCGATCAGCGGCTCGGGCAGGCTATAGAAGCGTTCGAAGATGCGATAACGCTGCTCGGGCTGTGCCGCACCGAACAGCATTTTGCCCAGCAGCCGGTAGAACTGCATCGCGTGCCAATGCTCTGCCGCACGCCGATCCAGCATCCCCGCCAGGGCACAGCCGGGAAGTTCTGCAGCTTGGGCAACGGCCAGCGCGTTGGCGACGGCAAAGGGCAGGGTGTAGCTGGTGAGCGGGTGGGAAAAGAGACCGCGCGCGCCCGCCAGCGCCACTCCCGGCATGCCGACCTCGCCGCGATAAGCGGCAAAATCGCCTCCGGTCAGAACCGGGAGTATTCCGTGCTCTTCGCAGAGAAGGTCGCCATCCCACCCCTGCGCGGCGCAATAGGCGGCGATGCGTTCCCCCAGCGCCGACCGGTCCAGCACCGGCTCATCGGCGTAATAGGTGTCCTCGACAAAAATCTCGTCGGGAGAGAGCGGGAGCGAATAGACGAAGCGATAGGCACCGTGCTGGGGCAGATCGGCGTCCATGATGATCGGGCGGTCGAGGCCGTGTGGCCGTGCGGTCCTGATGTGGCGACCGAGGAAGATCTGCCAGCCGCCGGCAAGGTGGGGCGAGGGCGCAAAATCCCGGCAATCGATCACCGCGCGCGCCGCGATCCGCTCCCCACTGGCCAGGGTGACGCCCTGCCCGTCGAGCTTTGCAACACGGCTCGAGCACAGGATGGTATCGGGTGGTAGAATATCGCGCAGCGTCGCGTCGAAATCCGCGCTTGCGAGAGAACGATACGCGGCGGTCAAAGCGCGCTGATGGCCGGGAAATTTAACGCTGGTTCCCAATAGCCAATGCGCGGTCGGAAAAGCGGCCATCAGCTCGGCCTCACGCGGGCGCAGGTCGCTTTCGAACCAGCTCCAGCGGTGATTGCCGCCGAGCGCTTCGCCCGCTTCCAGTAGTACGAGCGTCATTGCCGGAAACGCGCGATGGATCGCCAGTGCGGTAAGGCCACCTGCCAGCCCTCCGCCGACGATAGCGATATCGCAAGCGGATGGAGCTTCGGCAGGGTTCGCGTTCGTCATATGCCGGTGAGTAGGTCGATGCAGCTTGCGTTACAATGAAGCTCGTGCGCAAAGTCGATCAGTGAAATCGGCAGGAACCGGCCCACCGCTTGTTTCGTTCAGGGTGAAAACAAGGGGAATTCCAAAAGATGTCGTTTCGATCTGGAGTGGCTTTGGCCGCATTGCTTGGTGCAGTTTCGGTTGCCGGGCCGCTGGCCGCGCAGGACCGCACCGAAGCCACGCCTCCGCCGGTCGCCAGCACGGCCGCCCCGGATGCCGCCAACGCCTATGATAACACCGTGTTCAATGGCGACTGGATCAGCATCGGGGCAGGCGCGATCTTGACCCCTTCCTACACCGGCTCGAACGATTACGAGATAACGCCCATCCCGGTTATTCAGGGGCGGGTCGCCGGGATTGGGATCAACCCTCGTCCCGCCGGGCTTGCGCTAAATTTCCTGCCATCTGTGCAGGGAAAACCGTCGCTGTCGCTGGGCATTGCGGGTCGGCTCGATCGCAACCGGGCCGAGCGGATCAAGGACCCTGTGGTGGAGGAATATGGCGAACTGGATACCGGGGTCGAAGTCGGTCCGACCGTCGGAGTGCGGTTTCCCGGAGTGCTCAACCCCTATGACAGCCTCAGCGTCAATGTGGACGTGCTGTGGGATGTGGCGGGCGCGTCCAAGGGGATGATCGTCAATCCCTCGGTCAGCTATTTCACCCCCGTCAGCCGGGGTGCCGCAGTCTCGCTGTCGCTGTCCGCACGGCATGTGAACGACCGTTTCGCGGATTATTATTACTCAGTCCCGACTGCTCCGGCGAGCGTCCCGGTGGCGGACCAGCTACCGGTGTACAACGCGCAGGGCGGCTTCGACAAGCTGTCGGCGACGCTGTTCGGCGCGATCGACCTCGACGGAAATCTCGCCAACGGCGGCTGGGCAGTCTTCGCGATCGGCGGCTATTCGCACCTGCAAGGCTCTGCCGCAGACACACCCTTCACCAGCATCCGCGGCAGCGTGGATCAGTGGATGGCTGGGCTGGGGCTGGGGTATACGTTTTAAGGCAGAGCTTGTGGCCGCTTACCAAACACGTAGGCGACTATCGGAATGTCTGGAATGTAGGGGAGAGCGGACATTGCAACAATGCGCAGCGCCGAATAGCATTGCCGCATGGTCTTGCACCTTTCACTTCTCCACGGCGTATTGAACGGTTTCATGCTGATTGGTTCGCTTGCTTTGGCGGCCAAGCGACGTAGGCGCGTGCGGCAAGGAGTCCCGGTCCCGCCGGGCGGCTGGGTCTATATCGTGATTGCTGCTTGGATGGGCTTGGTATTGCTATTCGGGCTTGTCCTTCTGCTCAGCGGACACGCGGTCGTGGAATACTGGTGAACGTCAGCAATGGTGTCGTGAGCAGATAGGCAGGTTCTTGCCAAAAAGCTCTCAAAGTCACCGTTGGTTCTTTGATACTTGCGCCGCGCGGATGAGACGCTCAAACTCCCACGCGTAAACGGGAGGATTTTCATGCGTCACCTTACTTTTACCGCGCTGGTCGCGGCACTTGCGGCCATGTCTGCCACACCGGCGACGGCGGCAACCCGCGTCATTCATGCCGAGCATGTCGTTACCGATCCCGCGTCCGCGCCGATGGGCCGGGCGACGATTGTCGAAACCGATGGCACGATCGTCTCGATCGAACCGGGCTGGAACGCCGGGCCTGCGGGGGCCGAGGTGATTGACCTCCCGGGCAAGACGGTGCTGCCGGGGCTGATTGACACCCATGTCCATCTTGGCAGCGATCCGGGTGGCGACTGGTGGCGCGAGGCCATCGATACCGACGAATGGACCGCGCTGGTCAATGTCAAGAACGCGAGAAAAACCGTCGAGGCGGGCTTCACCACCGTGCGCGACGTCGGCAACGATCCGCGCGCCTCGGCGGCGCTGGTGCGCGCCACCAACGAAGGCTGGTTCGAAGCGCCGCGCGTGCTGTGGGCGGGAATGCCGCTGTCCCCCATCGGCGGCCATGCCGATGTCCACGGCTTCCGTCCAGAAGTCATGGCGGTGCTCGACAAGCACAACGCCAACACCTGCACCGGCGCGGTCGAATGCGCCGCGCTGGTCCGCAAGACCGTGCGCGAGGGGGCCGACTGGATCAAGATCATGGCTACCGGAGGCGTGCTGAGCCAGGGCGACAAGAGCCTCGGCCAGGCCTTCACCAACGAGGAGATGAAAGCCATCGTCGACACGGCCCATGCGCTCGGCGTCCATGTCGCCGCCCACGCCCACGCCGACAAGGGTGTGCGCGCGGCGACCGAGGCGGGGGTGGATACCATCGAACACGGCACGTTCATCTCGCCCGAGACGGCCAAGATCATGAAGGCGCACGGCACGGTGCTGGTGCCGACGCTGCTCGCCTTCAAGGGCGTGAGCGAGGGGCTGGGCAAGGGCGTCTACACCCCGGCGGTCGAGGCCAAGATCCGCATGACACTGGGGCATTTGGGCGAAGGCTGCCGCAATGCGCGCGCCGCCGGGGTGACGATTGCCTTCGGGACCGACAGCGGGGTCACCGCGCATGGCCGCAATGCTGAGGAATTTGGCCTGATGGAGGATCATTGCGGGATGAGCGCAAAGGAAGCGCTTGCTACAGCAACCACTACGGCGGCCAGGGTACTCGGGATGGCAAACCAGATCGGGCGGCTTGCGCCCGGCTATTCAGCCGACATGATTGCGGTTGACGGCGACCCGCTCAAGGATGCGCGTATCCTGCAAAAGGTCGATTGGGTGATGGCGCGTGGGGACGTGATCGACTGAGATTGGCTACGGATCAGGACCGGGGCGTGAGACCGGATGCCCGGATACTCACGCCCCTGCCTGTCTGGCGACTACGCTTTCTTGGCAGCGTGGTGACGCCATTCCTTCTTGTGCTTCCACGCCGTGTGGTGAAGCGTGGCCTTCTCGTGATTGCGATACCAGATCGAGCCGGGTTCGTGCTGGACGCAATTGTCGGTGATCGAGGCCGTGCAGACCGGGCGCGAGGAATCGCTTGGCGGTCTGGCCGCCTCGGCTGCGCCGGGAACGGCCAGGCTCAACGCCGCGCCGATGATGGCGAAGCCACCGATTGCGGGGACAATTTGTGTGGGGGACAGTTTGCGGAACATGGGGGATACTCCGGTTTCTTGCGACCATCCATAAAACTCACGCTGGAACGCCGGGGTTCCGTCCGGTCCCATTAATTCGCGGTAATCTCGCGGACTTACTCGGCGGCGATGGCCTGCTCGGCAGCGGCGGCCAGTTCGTGCAAGGCGGCCATATGCGCCTTGAAGGCTTTTGCGCCAGCGCGTGTCAACGAGGCCCATGTCCTTTGCCGCCCATCGCGAGCCGCCTTGCTGAGCTTGACGTAACCCGCCTCGGACAATGCGGAGAGATGCTTGGACAGCACCGAATCCGATACGCCGGTCACATCCTTGAGCACGGCAAACTCGGCCTTGGTCACGCGCCCCAGCACCGCCGCGATTTGCAGCCGCGCGGGAGCGTGGAGCACCGGATCGATGGCGCTGCTCACAGCGATCCGCCGCGCAATTCCTTGCGATAGGCGCGGTTCCACTGCACGCTGGTAAACGTCGCCCAGGCGAAAGCGATCGCGCCAAGGCCGAGCTTGCTCCAGATCGAGAAGTCGTTTTCGCGCATATACATCGCCGCCGCTATCAGCACGACCAGCGTGCCGACATAGGCCAGTGCGACCGGCAAGGTCGCGCCCCGGCGATAACCGTTCACGAACACGCCGTAGCGCCGCAAATCGTGCCAAAGCAGCAGTCCGACGAGCGTCAGCACTACCACGGTACCAATAATCTGGGCGGTGCCCGATATCGCGATGGACGCGACCAAAATGCCGAGCAGCATCCCGAAAGCCGCGTGGCGCCATGGTGGGCACTTGGTCAACTTTTCCGCCAGTCGCGCTTCGACGCCGCTGACCCCGGCAAGGGTGGTACGGGCTTCTTCGGGTTGCATGACGTGTCTCCTAATTTTCCAATATGGAAAGTGATAGATTTCACTTTCCGATTCGGCAAGTCATAATTTTCCAAAATGGAAAGTCATGCGCTGGCTGGACCTGATGCGTCGCAGGGTATAGACGCGTGGCCATCCCCGGGGAGCCAGCTTTGGCTGAGAGGTGTGGGTGTGCTCCACACGACCCGTCGAACCTGAACCGATTAGCATCGGCGGAGGGAGTGGGCGTGCGGCATCCGACATGCGCCCTCCGCTTTAAGGAGAATACCCGCATGGCCGACATCAATTCCCAATTCGAAATCGGCGTGACCACCGGCGCTATCCGTGGCTCGAAGAAGATTTATGTCGGTGACCGCAAGGTCGCCATGCGCGAGATCGCGCTGGAGGGCGGCGAGGATCCGGTGCGGGTCTATGACACCTCCGGCCCCTACACCGATCCCGATGCGCAGATCGATATCCGCGCGGGACTTCCCCAGCTGCGCCGCCAGTGGCAGCTCGAGCGCGGCGATGTCGAGGAATACGACGCGCGCGAAGTGCGGCCCGAGGATAACGGCCAGCTCGGCCCCGACCGCAGCGGCGGCGTCCCCGCATTCCCCGCCGTCCACAAGCGCGTGCTGCGCGCGAAACCCGGCGCGAACCTCAGCCAGATGCACTACGCAAGGCGCGGCATCATCACGCCCGAGATGGAATATGTCGCCGAGCGCGAGAACCTCGGGCGTGCAAAGCTGCGCGAGGCACCGGAAGGCAATTCTTGGGGCGCGGCGATCCCTGAGTACGTCACGCCGGAATTCGTACGCGACGAAGTGGCGCGCGGGCGGGCGATTATCCCCTCCAACGTCAACCACCCCGAAGCCGAACCGATGGCGATCGGGCGCAACTTCCTCGTCAAGATCAACGCCAATATCGGCAACTCGGCGGTCGCCAGCGATGTCGCCAGCGAAGTCGACAAGATGGTCTGGTCGATCCGCTGGGGCGCGGACACCGTCATGGACCTTTCCACGGGCCGCAACATCCACGACACCCGCGAATGGATCATCCGCAACAGCCCCGTCCCCATCGGCACCGTTCCCATTTACCAGGCGCTGGAAAAAGTCGGCGGCATTGCCGAGGACCTGACCTGGGAAATCTTCCGCGATACGCTGATCGAACAGGCCGAACAGGGCGTCGACTATTTCACCATCCACGCCGGCGTGCGCCTGCCCTATGTCCCGATGACCGCCAAACGCGTCACCGGCATCGTCTCGCGCGGCGGCTCGATCATGGCGAAATGGTGCCTCGCGCATCACAAAGAGAGCTTCCTCTACGAGCGTTTCGACGAGATCACCGAGATCATGAAGGCCTATGACATCGCCTATTCGCTGGGCGACGGCCTGCGCCCCGGCTCGATCGCCGACGCCAACGACGAAGCCCAGTTCGCCGAGCTCTACACGCTGGGCGAGCTGACCAAGCGCGCCTGGGAGCAGGACGTGCAGGTGATGATCGAAGGCCCCGGCCACGTGCCGATGCACAAGATCAAGGAGAACATGGACAAGCAGCTGGAGGCTTGCGGCGAAGCGCCCTTCTACACGCTCGGGCCGCTCGTCACCGATATCGCGCCGGGTTACGACCACATCACCAGCGGCATCGGCGCGGCGCAGATCGGCTGGTACGGCACCGCCATGCTCTGCTACGTCACGCCCAAGGAGCACCTCGGCCTGCCCGACCGGGACGACGTAAAGGTGGGCGTGGTCACCTACAAGCTCGCCGCCCACGCGGCCGACCTCGCCAAGGGGCACCCGGCGGCCAAGGTCCGCGACGATGCGCTCTCCAAAGCGCGCTTCGAATTCCGCTGGCGCGACCAGTTCAATTTGAGCCTCGACCCCGACACGGCCGAGCAATACCACGACCAGACCCTCCCCGCAGAAGGCGCCAAGACCGCGCACTTCTGCTCGATGTGCGGGCCGAAATTCTGCAGCATGAAGATCACGCAGGAGGTGCGCGATTTCGCCGCCAAGCAGAACTCCGACAGCTATCTCGCCGCCACCGCGCCGAGCGAGAAGGCGGAAGAAGGTATGGAGGAAATGGCCGAGAAATACCGCGAGGGCGGCGACCTCTACATGCCGAGCAAATAACGGCTCGCTGACGGGCGCGGACGATGATCGACTATGCGATCTTCTTCGCGCTCGTCTTCGCGGTCAACCTGCTCCCCGCCTTCGGGCCGCCGACCTGGTCGATCATCGCGCTTTATGCGTTCAACGCCGAGCTGGAGCTGCCGCTGCTGATCGCGACCGGCGCGGTGGCGGCGGCTTCGGGGCGGTTCCTGCTCGGTCACGCCACGCGGCTGGTCGGCCAGCGCTTCCTGTCGGACAAGACCCGGCGCAACCTCGCCGCCGCGCGCGAGGCGCTGGAGCGGCGCCGGCGCAACGCGCTGCTGGCGCTCGGCCTGTTCGCGCTCTCCCCGGTCCCTTCCGCGCAATTGTTCGAGGCGGCGGGCCTCGCGCGGCTGCCGCTGCTGCGCTTCACCGCCGCCTTCTTCATCGGGCGGATCGTGTCCTATTCGATCTACGGGATCACCGCTCGCAGCATCCGCTCGACCAGCATGGGCGAGGTCCTGCGCGAGGAGCTGAGCAGTCCGCTCGGCATCGCCATACAGCTTGCGATGCTCGCCGCTTTGGTGCTTCTTGCACGGATCGACTGGCGCACACTGTTGGGGATGGAGGACAAGGATGGGTGACAAGGCCGACTGGCGCGCGGCGGTGCTGGAACACGCACGCCGCCTGATCGCCGAGGCCGCGCCGGAGGCGGTGGAGGAGCGCAAGTGGAAGAAGCCCACCAATCCCGCGGGCGTGCCGACATGGTCGGCCGGAGGGATCATCTGCACGGGCGAGACCTACAAGGACAAGGTCAAGCTCACCTTCGCCCACGGAGCCGCGCTGCCCGACCCGACGGGGCTGTTCAACGCAAGCCTCGAAGGCAAGACCCGCCGCGCGATCGACCTGTTCGAGGGCGATACGCTGGCGGCAGAGCCGTTCAAGGCGCTGGTGAAGGCGGCGGTTGCACGGAATGGCGGGGGGTGAGGGAGCGAGAGGTCGTAGGAAATTCCGCTGGCGCGACCAGTTCTTGCCTCACTCGACCCCGACACCGCCGAGCAATACCACGACCAGACCCTCCCCGCAGAAGGCGCCAAGACCGCCCACTTCTGCTCCATGTGCGGCCCCGGGCCGAAACCGCAAAGCGGTTGACGCGAACGAGCGTAGCGAGGACAACTTCTGCTCGATGAAGATCACGCAGGAAGTGCGCGACTTCGCGGCGAAGCAGAACTCGGGGAGCTATCTTGCGGCGACAGTGCCAGTGGAGGATGCCGAGGCGGGGATGGATGAAATGAGCCGGGTATATGAGGAAACCGGGCGCGAGCTGTACATCGGGCAGCGCGACCGGGAGCATGATTGACGAGAGCCTTGGTTTTTTTAGAACTATCCTCATGCCAACTATTGCCGAACTCCGCCCCTTATTGACTGAACCACGCGAAGACTTGGGTGCAGAATATAAGGGCTGGCTTGATCTCACTACGAATGAGCACCGTGCAATCGTGGCCAAGGCAGCTATTGCACTAGCTAACCATGGTGGTGGATTTATAGTTTTAGGTATGGAAGAGGACGGAGAGGTTCTTGTCTCGGTTGAGCGCCCTGATGAAGTTCCTGAAGTCACCCAAGACGCCATCAACAGTGCCGTCAACAGGTTCGCATCGCCAAATTTCCATTGCCGTATGTATTCCGTCGGACACCCCGAAACCGCGGTAATACACCCGGTGATTTCTGTGCCGGGTAATTTGACGGAGCCGGTAATGAGCCGGCGGGATTGCGCTGGAGTAATCGCTCAAAACAAATGCTATATCCGGAAGCCCGGCCCTCGAAGTGAGGAGCCGCAGTCAGCAGAAGAATGGAGAGTGCTTCTTTCACGTTGTGTCCGTGCAGGTCGAGACGAAATGCTCGACTCAATTCGAGGAATTCTTTCAGGGCGTCTGGATGCAGGCGACGCTGCTCCAGACGAGAGCGAAATTCTCGAAGCATTTGTCGAGGATTCACGGGAACGCTGGGAAGCTCTTATCGACGATCTGCCTGACGGTTCACCCTCACGCTTCCCGCGTGGGCATTACGAATTTGCTTGCTCCCTCGTAGGCGCAAATGCCGCCCATTCACTAAACGAGCTCCAGGAGCGATTGGCATTCGCTCGGAGGCCAAAGCATACCGGTTGGCCACCGTTCTTAGATATGACCACTCCTGAGTGGCGACCATATCCTACAGACAATGGTGTCGATGCTTGGGTAGGCCGTCCGGCACGCGACAATTGGGAAGAAAGAGATCCATCCCTCTGTGACTTCTGGCGGGCTACGAGAGATGGAAAGCTCTACTCAATACGCGGTTATTCCGAGGATGGCTGGGAACGTGTTGAGCCTGGTCGGTGGGTGGACCTTACGCTGCCAGTTTGGCGTATTGGCGAATTGCTGATCTTCGTGGCTCGTCTTGCTACCAGGTTCGAAAACGTCGAAGCGGTTTCAATTCGAGTAACCTTTACTGGTCTCATGGGTCGCCAGTTGACGAGCATCACTGGACGACGCGCCATGTTCGAGGGATGGACTTGCCAGACCGATCAAGTTGAATTGGAAGGGCGAGCAACCGTTGCTCAGTTAGCTGACAACTTGCCAGAGTTTCTTGGTGGGTTTCTCACGCCACTTTATGAACGATTCAACTTTTTCCAGCCCCCAGATCAGTTGGTTGACCAAGAACTATCTCGCCTAAGAGAAAACAACTTTTAGCAACGACTTACGAGAATTTGGGATTAGATACTTATCTCCCCACTGCCAACTTCCCCAACCGCACCAACTCCCGGTCCAGCGCCTGCAGGAAGTTCGACCTATCCGCCTTGCTGAACGGCGGCGGGCCTCCGCCCACTCCGTCCATCCCGGCGCGCAGGTCTTCCATGATCGCGCGGGTGGCGATGGCGCTGCCGATGCTGGCGGCGTCGAAGCTTTTGCCGTCGTGGCGCAGCATGGTCGCGCCCGCCTTGAGGCAGCGCTCGGCCAGCAATATATCGGCGGTGATCACAACGCTGCGCTCGTTTGCGTGCTCCGCTATCCAGTCATCGGCAGCATCGAAGCCGTCCGAGACCACCACGCGCTTCACCCGCTCGCTCACCGGCACGCGGAAGGGGCTGTTGCTGACCACGCGGACATGCGCGCCGTGCCGCTCGGCCACGCGGTAGATCTCGTCCTTCACCGGGCAGGCGTCGGCGTCGACGAGGATGGTGATAGGGGTGGCCGGTGCGGTCATGCCCCTTCGCTAGCGCAAGGGGGAGGGACCGCAAAACTTTCCTACACGCCCCCATCCATGCCTTACCCTGCCGGATGACCCAGCCCCCTCCGCGCCGCTCGCCACCCAAATCCAAGCCCGACAACACCCGCTGGACGGGCGAGAAGGCGACGATTTTCCTCAAGCTGCTTGCGCGCAGCGGCAAGGTCGCCGCCTCGGCGCGGGCGGTGGGGATGAGCCGGCAGGCGGCCTATCGCCTGCGCGCGCGGGCGCCCAAGTTTGCCGAGTATTGGGATATGTCGCTGGAGGTCTGGCGCAAGTCCCGCGCCTCCTCGCGGCGGCGCAAATACGTCCATCCGCTGCTCGACACGCGTCCTGTGGCGCATGGGTCCGAGGGTGACGGTTCGGGCCGCGCACGGTGACGGCGGCCCGGTGCCAGCGTGACGGGCGAGCCCTGCGCAGGGTGTCGCGGCGGGCCGGTCGGGTGTCACGCCGCGCGGCCGGGGTGACGGCTTGCCGTGTCAGGGTTACGGCTCGTCGCGACACGGTTACGCAAGGCGCGTTTTACTCCCTGGACCGTGTTCCATCTGTTCCATCAAAGGTGACGTTTTCGATAGAAATCGCAGGCCCGAATGCCCATCTCGTGAGTTGATAACGCAGAAGCAAAAAAGGAGAGATTTCCATGCAGGTGCAGTTCAATTCCGACTCCTCGGTCATGGGCACCGAAAACGTCGCCGAGCGGATCGAGGCGGCGGTGCGCACCAAGCTGGCGCGGTTCGAGGAGCGGCTGACGCGGCTGGAAATCCATGTGCGGGACGAGAACGGGCCCAAGCACGGGGCGGATGACAAGGCCTGCATGATCGAGGCGCGCCCGCGCGGCGGGCGGCCCATCGGCGTTACCGAACACGCCGCCAAGGTCGACGATGCGGCGCGCAAGGCGGCCAACACGCTCGCCCAGCGGCTCGAACGGGTGCTCGGCAAGGAAAGCCGCCACAGCCACGACCAGCGGCCCGACAAGGCGCTCTAGCACCGGCGCAGGGCCTCGTCCGGCCGCTGCGCCGGGCGGTTCGTCGCAAATACCGGACTTGCCGCGCGGAAGTTGGATGGCAGCGGCGGCAAGGATGGTATGACGAGCCCGATGATTCGCTGCCGCCGGGCTGGCGGCCGGGGGCCTTGTGGCTCCGGATCCTCGGGGAGAATACGGGATGGGTCGCTGCACTGCCACGTCGAAGCGCCGGGCCGCTGTGCCGATCACCGCGCTGGCGCTCGCGCTGTTGCCGCTGGGCCATGCGGTGGCCGGCCCCATCGCCCCTGCTGCCCCGCCGCCGTTCGATCCGGTGACCTTCTTCAGCGGGCGGACGACGGGCGAGGGGGTGCTGAAGAAAGTCTTCTCCGCCCCGACCGACACCCATGTGGTGAGCGTCGGCAAGGTCGAGCAGGACGGCGAGCTGGTGCTCGACCAGACGGTGAAGATCGACGGGTACAAGACGCTCGATAGGGTGTGGCACCTGCGGCAGGTTTCCCCCGGACGCTTCACCGGCACGCTGACCGGCGCACGCGGCCCGGTCGAAGCCGAGGTTGTCGATGGCGTGCTGCACATCGATTACACCGACAAGGACGGATTCGCCTTCCGCCAGCGGCTGACCCTCGCGCCCGGCGGGCAGAGCGCGCGCAATGTGATGAAGATCAAGCGTTTCGGGATCACGTTCGCGACCGTCAACGAGACGATCACGCGGAACTGATCGACCCGCGATTAGGCGATTGGCCCCACCCGTGCTATCACACTCATGCTGACGTCGAAATTTGCGACGGACTTCGAGATTTGACGACCGCCGTTTGCCTTTGCTGGCCCCGGCGTAAACCAGACGACGACTTCCTTTCTTCGGACGACCTTACGCAATGCCGCGCGCGCAATCCTGTGTGGGCGGGTACCCAGACGTTCTCGAAAGGAACACCCAATGGCCAAGACTGGCACCGTAAAATTCTTCAACACCGACAAGGGCTATGGCTTCATCCAGCCCGACGACGGCTCGGCCGACAGCTTCGTCCACATCACCGCGGTCCAGGCCGCCGGGATGACGACGCTCGATAAGGAGCAGCGTCTCAACTACGACGTCGAAATCGGCCGCAACGGCAAGGAAAGCGCGGTCAACCTGTCCAGCGCGGACTGAAATCCGGTGCGCCGCCCATGCTCCTTGCGGGGTGTGGGCGGCGCGCCTTTGCCTCACCACAAACAATCCACCAGCCGCATTCAGGAGAACCACGATGAGCCAGAGCTACGAATTCTATTCCGAGCGCGCGCGCGAATCCGAAGCTGCGGCGGCAGAGGCGACCCTCGACAATGTGCGCGAACGCGCAGAGCGTGCGGCCAAGACCTGGCGCGCGCTTGCCGATCAGGCGAAAAGCGTGTCTGCCATGCGCGAGCGAGTGGAACGGGAAAAGGCCGCCGAACGCGCCGCCGAAGCTGCGCGTGTTGAGGAGATACAGGCAAGCGAGGCCTGACTCTAAGCAGCGCGTGACGCTTTCCTACACATGCTGTTTCAGGCTTAACTAGCGACCATGCGCAGCGCCCTGAAACTCACTGCCTTACTTCTGCCTCTCGCGCTGGTGGGCTGTGCGCACACCCCGCGTATCGCGGCTGCCCCGATCGCACCTGCGCCGCAACCGGTCTTCGACGTGATTGCCTTCTTCAGCGGGCACAGCGAAGGGGAAGGGCGGCTGTCCAAGGTTTTCTCCGGCACTGAGCGTACTCAGGTGCGCAGCTTCGGCAAGGTGGAAGGAGGCGCACTCCACCTTACACAGATCATCCGTGAAGGCGACAAACCGCAACGCACCCGCGAGTGGGTGATCCGCAAGGATGGGACAAACCATTTTACCGGCACGCTAACCGATGCCGAAGGGCCAGTGACAGGCGAGGTCGACGGCAACCGGCTGCACCTTTCCTTCACGATGAAAGGGGGCTTCCCGACCGAACAATGGCTCGCGCTCTCACATGACGGTCAGCGCGCCTATAATGTCATGAAGGTACGCAAGTTCGGCGTCACCGTGGCGGTCCTTAGCGAGGATATTCGCAAACACGATTGAGTGGGGAAGTGCGGGCCAAGCCTGCCCCCTGCTACACAAACATTATGTTGTGGCCATACGCCGTTTCGCTGCTTCTGAAGGGCTGGTGCGACCACTCCTGCATCCTATCTGACAGGCACGACAAGGAGCCTGCGCACCATGACTAGAACCCCGGCACTCTTCATCGGTCACGGAAGCCCGATGAACACGCTCGAAAACAATGACTACACGCGTGCATGGCGTTCGCTGGGCAAAGCCATTCCAAAACCCAAGGCGATTTTGGCGATCTCTGCCCATTGGTACTTCGGCGCGACGGCGGTTACGGCGATGGCAAATCCTCGCACGATCCACGATTTCTACGGTTTCCCGCAGGAGTTGTTCGATGTCGAATATCCTGCCCCCGGCGATCCGGAACTGGCGGGTGAGATCGTCGAATTGGTCAAGCCGCATTGGGTCGGCCTCGACCGGGACCAATGGGGCCTGGATCATGGCACCTGGTCGGTGCTTGCGCATCTATATCCCGAAGCGGATGTCCCCGTGATCCAGCTCTCGCTCGACGCACGCAAACCGCTGTCCCATCATCTTGAGCTGGGTCGCGCACTTGCGCCTTTGCGCGCGAAGGGTGTGATGGTGATCGGAAGCGGCAATGTCGTACATAATCTTGGGCGCCTGCAATGGCAGAAGCCGAACATGGGCTATGACTGGGCTGAAAGGTTCGACGAGGCGGCGATGCGGCAGATTGGGGATGATCCATCGGATATATTGAAACTGGCCGAACATCCCGATTTTGCACAGGCTGTGCCGACGGAGGATCACTTCCTGCCGCTGCTCTATCTCGCCGGGATTGCCTCGGCTGAAGGCAGTGAGATGGAAACGCTTTTGAGTGGGTGTTCCATGGGCTCGATAAGCATGACCAGCTATGGCATCGGCACCGCTCTGCCGCGCGGGCAAGAAGGGCACGACGCGGCTGCAATCCCCAACACTGTGCCGCCGGACCAAACAAATATGTGATCGGCGATCACATGTAGCGCGAGGAACAAATCCGGCATCTCGCTCATTGATCGGGGACTTGGTGGGAAGCAACCATCGCGGCGCCTCAGGGTGCCTTGAGAGGGAGATAATGCAATGAAACCGATGATTGCGGCACTTGCTGCCGCCACCGCTGTGACTGCTCTTGGTGGATGCGCCACCACCGGATACGGGAACGATCCATACGGCTATTATGATTCAAGCTATTACAACCAGTATGGCCAGTACAATTACAACAATCCGGACCCGCGCTATAATGGCTATTACGCCAATAATTATTATCGTGAAGATCCCCGCTACCGTACCTATACCCTGAAGCGTTCCGATCGCATTTACCGGGGCCAGGATGGACGCTATTACTGCCGCCGTTCGGACGGCACTACGGGGCTGATCGTTGGTGGGGTTGCTGGCGGCATTCTCGGCAACATCATCGCGCCGGGCGGTTCGAAGACGCTGGGCACTATTCTTGGCGCAGCAGGTGGCGCCGCAGCGGGTGCGGCAATCGATTCGAAGAACGTCACCTGCCGCTAAACAAGCAGGCAAGGCGAACGAATGGGCCGTGGGTGAATGAAGCCTGCGGCCCGTTTCCATTTGGGGCGTATCGCGGAGTTGGTTTGCACAGGTCGAACCCGACAATCCGGTCCGTTCAGCGATTGTTCGGAAATCCGGGCGCTAAAACGAGGAACTTCAGCAGGTCACAACCCGACTTTCGTGGAAAGTAGACAGCATGATACCCTTGTTCAAAGCAAAGCCATTGGTCCTTGCGATTGCTACCATGGCAACCGGACCGATTGCCATCTCGGCTGCTTCGGCTCAAGCCTATGATCCAGCGCCGCCACCCCCCTATTACGGCGACTACGACAGCGCGCCTCCGTATAATGATGCTTATGCCCCGCCGCCCGGATATGATGGGAGTGTGCCGCCGCCGCCACCACCTGGATATGAGGTAGGGGCCTATGGCGATTGGTCGGCACGCGATGCCGCGTTTGCTCGTCAGACTGAGGCATGGTCGCGGCGATATTGTGTTCGGTCAGGCGACAACACAGCCGCCGGTGCGGTTATCGGCGGTGTGCTTGGCGCAATTGTCGGTTCCAGCCTCGGCGGCAGGCATGACCACGGTGGTTCTACTCTGGCAGGGGCAGCGGTTGGTGCCATCGGCGGTGCTGCGGTCGGTGCAAGCACGTCGTACTCCACCAGCCCCGGATGCCCGCCAGGGTATGTGATGCGTCGCGATGCGCCGACATACTACTACCCCTCTGATTACGATTACGCCGCGCCGGGCTGGTATCGACCATGGGTTTATGTCGGTGGAGCCTGGACCTTCCGGCCTTATCCCTACCACGTATACTATTACCGCGAGCACTATCGCGGTGGGCGTTGGTATGGGCGCGATCGCGGCTATTACGGAATCCGCGGTTACTACGGGAATCGCGGATATTACCGGGACCGGGACGATTATCGTGAACGGCGAGACTGGGGCCGCAGGGGCGGCAGAGATGGTGACAATTGGCATCGTCGCGATAGGGATCATGACGGCGATCATCACCGGCGGTAAGTGCCCGGACGCTTTGATCTGCTGCTGCGTCCAGGAATGACGAAAAAGAGCGCGACCAGTTCTCTGGCCGCGCTCTTTGATTCTCAAATTTCAGCTTTCTACAAGGCGGCGCCGCGTCCACGCACGAGATGGACGATCAGCGCAATCACCGCGAGAACCAGCAGGATGTGGATCAGCCCGCCAGCGACATGGAAGGCAAGAAAACCAAGAGCCCATAATACGGCGAGAATGATAGCAACGGTCAAAAGCATGGTAGCGGTCCTTTTACGATTGGTGCGGCGCGAAGCCGTATGACAAATCAACGATTTGGAGCGCTAACGGGTTCCTGAGAATTAAGTGATTGATTGGTCGTCGAGCTTACGTGAATAAGCCTGGCATGGCCGGTATTTTCATTGAATGAAGCGTTCGCAGTTGCGGATAGACTGATCGTCCCCCCGATCTGCACTGGCCCTGTCCCAAGCTTTAGCGGCTTTGATGTTGCGTATGCCCGTTGCGGAGGTGGAGCAACCTTGACCGATGCAGTCAGGGTGTCGGGGGCTGCCGCTGTGACTTGACGCATTATATCGTTATCGTTCGCATCGGACGCGAGCCTGACCGCAACATATGCATCGTTCGCGCGATAGCGCGCCTGGCTGTAGAGGCCCCGGTCGGACAGGTCGGCAATGGCGACCGTGCCTCTGGGCGTCACGAGCGGATAATGATCGGGGGCGGGCTGGTTCGGCTCCGAAACAGCCACCGATTGATAATTGGCCGGAACATCGGCAGGAGCGAACGTGTCTGTGTTGGCACGAGCAAGAACCGGGGTCGAACCAAGCGATGATCCTGCGATTGCCCCGCCCAAGGCACATGCCAGGCAAGTCCCCAGAAAGACAGGACTCAGATTCATCTGATGTGCTCCATATTGTTTCGGGTCTTGGTTTCTCGAACGTAAACACCCGGTTGAATGTTCCCTTCAGACCGAGGCTTTGGTGGGACATTGACGGATGCGCCGGCCAGGTTAAGGCTTTGACCTATGCTTTGCCGGCCGGACAATTTCGATCCTCGGGACCTTCGCACAAAATTGCCGGCGGTAGCGGTAATCGCATTGGTTTTGGGCCTTGCGGCCTGCCAAGTGCAGGAGCGTGCGACCGGTTCTGGCCCGGGCGGAACTTTTGGTGGAATAGCCCCCGGTGAGACGATCCATCTGGTCGGGACTGAACCATTCTGGGGCGGACAGGTGTCGGGGACGAATTTGCGCTACACCACGCCGGACGATCCGAACGGAACCTCGTTCAAGGTATCGCGCTTTGCCGGAAACAACGGGTTGGGTTTCAGCGGAAGTTTCAAAGGCAAGGACTTCGATCTCGCTATAACACCCGGAACATGCGTCGATGGCATGAGCGCGCGTAGCTATCCCTTCGTAGCCACCCTTCGTATCGGCAATGAGCAACGCGACGGATGCGCCTGGACCGATCGCCAAGGGGTAACGGAGCAGGATAAATCCTGACCAGCTACTTCGGCGGTCCGGGCTTATGGGGCGCTAGTAAATTCCCGGGCTGTCATGGTCGAGGCTGCTCCCGCTTTGAGACCGCAGCAGGTTATCGCGCGGCTGGACAGACTGCGCGGTCTGGCCTGAAGTGCCTGCAATTGGCGTACAACTGCGTCCGGCAAGATAGTCGAGAGCGGTCTTGATCGATGACTCGGTTGGATCGCCCAATTGCTTGGAATAATCGTCGGACGCTTCGCAAGTGGCGGGCATCACCGATGCGAGACCGCCATAATAATCGCCATTGCCATCGGCATTGACCGTGCGGAACGCGATGACCCGCAAGCGGTCGTCGCAGGCCGAGCGGTCGAATGCGCCTTGTCCAACGGGCTTGCCGAAGGTGTTCGATCCAATCAGCGCGATGTTGTTCTTGAGGTAAGGGATGAAGGCATTGGCGACGAGTTCGCTCGCCGAGGCGGTGCCGCTGGTTCCGATAATGGCAATCTTCGTGGCTGCGATCGCGTTGGATTCCGCAGCGAAATAGTCGGTTGTATCGTTTGTCGATTGGGACGAGCGGAATTCGGTCTTGCTGAATACCTGCCCGACTTTGTCCTTGGCCATCAGGTCGCCGAGCACTTCCGCCACCGAAACAAGGCCGCCGCCATTATAGCGTAGATCGAGGATGACCTTCGTGACTCCGGCAGACTGGAACTGCTGGAATGCATCACGTAGCTGATTTTCGGCGTCCTGTATGATGAAGGTGCGCAGATTGACGTAGCCAACCTTTTCCACGCCATCGTTGAGAATCTCGACACCGTAACGGTTCGATATCGGATCGAGTGAATAGTCTGCCTTGGTCACGGTGGCCGTGTGTTGTGTTCCGTCAGGATCGGCAAAAGTCAGTGAACGGCTAACCCCCGCGTCGGAGGCACCGAGCGCATCCGAGACAGCGGACGGCCCCCCGGAGGCCATAAGCGACGAGACGGAAGTGCCATTAATAGCCAGCAGTTCCGCACCCCGATCTATGCCTGCAGCATAGGCAGGTGCGCTTTCGAATGCTTCGAGAACGAACACCCGATTGGATGCCGTGTTATAGCCCAGTCTAACTCCGAAACCGGCGTTCGATCCGCTTTGGATCAGCGCATTCTCGTCTGAAATAGACGTAATGTAGGTAAGGCCAGCGTGACGCAATGGACCGGATCCCGTAACGCCGGGAGTTACCACTGAAGGTGCCACAAGCGCATCGATATAATCCTGCAAATTCGTGAAACTGGCCGGATCGGCGTTCAGATTCAGCTTGTCGGGGAAAAGATACCATTCATTGATCGTATTGCGGATCCATTGCTCGCGCGCGGAAAAGGAACAATCCGTGGTTGAAGTACTTCCACCGCCTGTGCCACCGGTTCCCGACGATGCACCGGTTCCGCCACCACCACCACCACCGCCGCCACAGGCCACCAGAGAAAGTGCTAAAACCGATGAAATAATGGTGCGACCCATGGACATTGTATGTGGTTCCCTGCTTGTTTTGCGGCTTGCGTTTGCTCGGCTCTATGAACGCAGCCGAATAAACGCTGTCCCATTTACGCCGATATTGCAGGGAAATGCGGCGGTTTGAAAGCCTTTGCGACATTCCCTAGGTGAAAACGGTGCAAATCGCGGTTCCAGCCATGGTGCGACATCTCGTGGAGGAGCAAATGCAGTTTATGACAAGGATAGGCGTATAGTGAGTGAATCTGTTGCAGATTGGGTTGTAAGCGCTGCCGGAGTGCCGGCAGGAACACGCGGCCTTGCGGTCGATTCTCTCGGCGAAGAGAAAGTGCTGGGAAAATCGGGCTTTACCCTCAGCAGTCCGGCATTTTCGCCGGGGAGTGAACTGGACCCGTGTTTTACGGCGTTTGAAGAAGATGCCGTCGCTCCGCCGCTCGAATGGAGCGCGCCGCCCCCGGGGTCCCAGGAACTGGTGCTGGTCGTCGAAAGCGTAGGCCCCCACGGCGGCGAACCGCTGCTTCACTGGTTGGTATGGGGATTGCCGCCTCAGAAGGGTAAGCTGCTCGAAGGCGAAGTTCCTCCGCGTACGGGCAAGAATGGCCGCGGTAATTCCGAATGGCTCTTGCCCGAACCGCCAATCGGCGAGAAGCATAACTACGTATTCCAGTTGTTTGCACTCGATCTGCCATTGATCCAGATGCCCGGTGCGAAAGCGGAGGAAGTGTTTTCCGCGATGCGTGGCCATGTAACCGCCTGTGCCGTGCTGGCCGCAAAGTTCGAAGGGACGGAAACAGAAGATTTAGGATGGGACGAGGAAGACTGACTGCAATAAATTGTAATTTCGATAATTTTTAGCAAAGCCTGACAGGAAAGGACATACTCATGGCTGGCAAGAACAACGCTCTGCAAAAACCGGTTACGCTTTCGCCGGATCTCGAGGCGGTCGTGGGCAAGGGCCCGATGACACGCGCGCAGGTCACGTCGAAGGTCTGGGAATATATCAAGGCGCACAGCCTTCAGGACAGCAAGGACAAGCGGATGATCAATCCCGATGCCAAGCTTGGCGCGGTGATTGGCAACAGCCAGATCTCGATGTTCAAAATGACTGCTGCGGTATCGAAGCACCTCAGCTAACCGACCTTGCGGTGCATCCGGTCTGCCGGGTGCACCGCAATAAACGTCACCGCTCCGCCCTCATGTCACCTCACTGAATACGCACGATCTAATCCTCGTCGATGTGATCGGGCAGAGTGTCGGTATCAGTTGCGGCCAGATCCTGAAGCTCTGCTTCGCTCATCGACTCATACATTTTCTTTGAGGCATCCTGCAGGTCGCCAACTTTTGTTTCACCGCGCTTGGCAGATAGTGCTGCTCCGGCGGCGCGCTGCTGGGCTTTCGATCTGGCAGGCATAACCTCTTGCCTTCTCGTTATTATTGACCGTCAGGTGTTGCATCGTTCTTCATTACGGTGAGTCCGTCCTGATGGGTCACTTGATTGCTATCCGCCGGGGTCGGGGTAATCATCACATCCGCCGCTTCGTTTTCGGATTGTTGCGCCTGCATCTTGTCGCTGACACTTTGATCACCCACTGCGCCGTTCTTCGATGCGGATCCGCTGATCCAGACGATCGAAAGCAGGATGATCGCCAGTACTGTGCCGACGATAAGCACCCATCGCACCACGCCTTCCTTTGATCCGGCGCTCGCTTCGGTTTCACTGACGTGGACTGTTTTGTCTTCCGTACGCATGACAAACCTCCTGGTTTGTTCATCAACGGGTAGTTGGTCGCGATGTTCCTTGAGGGCAAGGGAGCGTTTTACAGACGGAGCAAATCGTTGATCGCCGTCTTCTCACGCGTTTGTGCATCGACCGTCTTCACGATGACGGCGCAAGCCAGCGACGGACCGCCATCCTTTGCCGGCAGCGTACCCGGCACCACAACCGAATAGGGGGGGATCGCCCCGTAGCTGATCGCCCCGCTTGCACGATCGACGATCTTGGTGGAGCGAGTGATGAACACGCCCATTGCGACGACCGACCCTTCGCCTACAATCACGCCCTCGACGATTTCAGAGCGTGCACCGATGAAGCAATTGTCACCGATGATGGTTGGATTGGCTTGCATCGGTTCGAGCACACCGCCGATTCCGGCCCCGGCGGAAATATGGCATCCCTTGCCGATCTGCGCGCAGGAGCCGATCGAGGCCCAAGTATCGACCATCGTTCCTTCGCCGACATAGGCGCCAATGTTCACGAAACTTGGCATCAACACACAGCCGGGGGCAATATAGGCACCTGCCCGGACGATTGCTCCGGGCACGACACGGAAGCCAGCCGCACGGAAGCGCGCATCGTCCCAACCGGCGAACTTGCTGGGCACCTTGTCGAAAGCCGGATTGCCTGCGCTGCCCCCTTCCATCAGGCGATTGTCTTCGAGCCCAAAGGATAACAATACCGCTTTCTTGAGCCATTGATTGACCTGCCATCCACCGGCACCGCTCAGTTCGGCAACTCGCGCGGCTCCGGTGTCGAGCAAGGCAAGTGCTTCGGCGACCTTCCCTTTCAGGTCAGTCTGTGCGGGTCTTCCCGCGATACGGTCTTCCCATGCCTGTTCGATAGTTGCGGCCAATCTGTTGGTCATGTGCTTGTCCCTCTCGCGTCGGTGCGCGAATGCCGTTAAGGCGCAGGACATCGCGGGGCAAGCAAACTGGGCACGACTTGCGTTAATTATCGAGCAGCCACGCGCCGTTAGGGCGCATTTATCTGGCCGCCTTGGGGGCGAGGGATGTCTGGAAGCGAGTTGATCACTATACGACTGCGAGTTCGCATGATCATCCGACATGGCGCGGGCCTTTCGGGCCTCGCATTGCTGGCTGCGTGCGGCGGCGGAGGTGGTACGCCGATCACCAGCACGCCTCCACCTGCCCCGGCACCAGCTCCTGCCCCATCACCTACGCCCGCGCCAACTCCCGCCCCCGCTCCGGCCCCTTCTTCCAGTCAGTACGACACCGCTGAATACCGTCGATCCGATGGCCCGGCGCAGCACAATGCCATAACCGCATGGGATGCAGGTTACACCGGAAAAGGCAGCACGATTGCGATCATCGATACCGGTATCGATACAACCAGTCCCGAATTTGCCGGACGAATATTGGCCGACTCACAGGATGTCGCCGGAACCCGCTCGATTCAGGCGACCGACGATCATGGGACGAATGTTGCCCTCGTAGCCGCGGCGGCGCGTAACAATTCGGGAGTTATGGGCATTGCTTTCGATGCCAGCCTGCTGGTTTTGCGAACGGATACTCCGGGAAGTTGCACCGCAACCACACCCGGAGACACCAGCGCTAAGGATACCTGCACGTTTTCGGACACCAACATCGCCAAAGGGATCGACAAGGCCGTCGCCGCCGGAGCGAAGGTAATCAATCTGAGTCTTGGCGGCAATGGCGCGGGGTCTGTCGTAACCGATGCTGTGGCGCGTGCATCCGCAGCGGGCGTTGTGGTGATCGTGGCGGCGGGCAATGGCGGTGATGGCAGCGACACCACGACCGACCCAAACCAGCCGGATGCCTTCGCCAGCGCCGTTCGTCAGGCAGGCGGCAATAATGTTATCATCGTCGGTTCGGTCGATGCCAACAATGTCATGTCGACCTTCAGTCAGCGGGCTGGAAGCCAGGCCGACTGGTATCTCGATGCACGAGGCGAAGACGTATGTTGCGTCTACGACAATGGACAGATCTATGTCGGTCACGATGCTTCGGGATCGTTCAATCTGGTGTTTTCCGGCACCAGCTTCGCTGCTCCCCAGGTAGCCGGTGCGGTAGCCTTGCTTGCGCAAGCGTTTCCCAACCTGACCGGCCAACAGATCGTCGATATTCTGCTGAAGAGCGCCAAGGATCTCGGAACGACGGGCACGGATTCGACCTATGGTCGGGGGCTTCTCGACATTGCGGCGGCCATGCAACCCATGGGAGTCTCAACGCTGGCTGGCAGCACGAGCGCCGTCCGGATCGGTTCGACCAGCGTCGTTGGATCGCCCGCAATGGGCGACGCGCTGGCAGGGTACCAGAGTGTCCCGGCCATCGTTCTCGATGGTTACAAGCGTGCCTATCAGGTCGATTTCGGGGCAGGGACCAGATCGGCTGCGCTCCAGCCCCGACTGACATCGAGTTTGATGCAGGGCGGCCGGGCGATGTCGGCGGGCACTGCCAATCTCACCCTCGCCTTTACCGTCTCCGATACGGACACGTTGAACGACGGCCAGTGGACGGGCCAACTGCGCCTGTCGGGCGAGGATGCGAGTCGGGCGCGCGTGCTTGCTGCCTATGTTGCGGCACGGATTTCGCCGCGTACCCAACTGGCGTTTGCGACGCGACAAGGCGCGAGCGGGTTGGTCGAGCAGTTGCAGGGTGCGCAAAGGCCCGCGTTCATGATCGCGTCCGCCGCAGATCAGAACAGCGGCTTTGCACAAACGGTTGATTCTTCCTTAGCAATCCGTCGCATGGTGGGCTCGACGGGGATTACGGTCAGTGCCGAAACCGGCGATGCTTGGCTCGACCACACGTTCGACCCGACCGAACTTGTCCTTGGTCGCAATCGGACGTTGGCAACCCGCCGTGTGGGGTTGTCGGCAGATCGCCAATTGGGGCCGATCGCGACTACTCTCGGGATGAACTGGTTGCAGGAAGATTCGACTGTTCTGGGGGCCTATCTGGCACCGCAGTTCGGTGGGAGCGGGGCCGACACGGTGTTCCTTGACGGATCGGCAGCGTTGCCGATTGTCAGGGGATGGACGCTGACTGGAGCCGTCCGGCAAGGATTTACACGCGTTCGAGCGGGTGGGGCTCTGTCGAGCGGATCGAGCTTGCGCACCAGTGCCTGGAGTATGGATTTCTCCAACAGTTCCGTCTTCACGCCCGGTGACAGTTTCGGCTTCAGGATTTCGCAGCCGCTGCGGGTGGATTCGGGCGGCCTGAACCTGTGGCTCCCGATCAGCTATTCCTACGCCACCGAGGCTGCGCAATACGGCTTCGAAACACTTTCGCTTGCGCCTTCGGGGCGCGAGATCGACGGCGAACTGGCGTGGCGTGGGCCGCTGTGGGGCGGTTTTGGTAGCGCCAGCCTGTTCGTCCGTCACAATCCCGGCAATTACGCGACCTTGCCGACCGACAAGGGCGTCGCCTTCAGGTGGAGTGCCAATTTCTAAGTCGGCATTCCCGCCGCTAGCGCAAATTCATAAGCGCGTTCGACCAACGGCCCGACCCGCTCGCTCATTTGCTTGGCATGCGCGGATGATGCAGTGCCGTCGATCACGCGTTTCTTGATCCCTTGCATGATGCCAGCGAGCCGGAAGAGGTTGTAGGCGAAATACCAGTCCATCGGCGGGACCGGATAGCCGGTGCGCGCAACATAGCGTTCGACCGCCTCGTCCTGCGTTGGAATACCAAGCTCCGCCAGATCGAGCCCGAGCAGACCGGCCCGGCCATCGGCGGGGTTGTGCCAGTTGAGCATGAGATAACTGAAATCGGCAATCGGATCGCCCAGCGTCGACAATTCCCAATCGAGCACTGCCAGCACGCGATTGGCGTCCTTTTCGAAGATCATATTGTCGAGCCGGTAGTCCCCATGCACCACGCTCGATTCATGCTGTGGCGGGATCGTTTCGGGCAGCCATTCGATCAGTCGCTCCATTTGCGGCATGTGCTCGGTTTCGGAGAGCTTGTACTGCTTGCTCCACCGCGCGATCTGGCGCGCGCAATAATCGGTCGGCTTGCCGTAATCGCCAAGCCCGATCGCCACCGGATCCTTGGTGTGGAGATCGGCCATGGTGTCGATCATCGAATTGTAGATTTCGCGCCGATCTTCTGTCGCAATACCGGGCAGCGCGCCGTTCCACAGCGAGCGCCCATCAGCCAAGCCCATGACGAAGAACTTGGAGCCGAGTACCTCGGGGTCTTCGCATAGTCCATAGGTCTTGGGCACCGGAAATCCCGTCGGCCCTAACGCGTGCATGGCGGTGTATTCGCGATCGACCGCATGGGCACTGGGTAGCAGCTTGCCGAAAGGCTGGCGGCGCAGCACATAGCTGCAGCCGGGCGTGTCGATGCGGTATGTCGGGTTGGATTGGCCGCCCTTGAACTTCGAATAGGAAATCGGCCCTGCAAAGCCTTCGACATTGCCCTCGAACCATTCGGTCAGGCGATCAAGGTCGAGCTGGTCGCGTTCGGGCACCGCGATGGTGCCAACCATTTCCTTGTCGAAGTCGATCGGTTTGGGTTCTGCGGCCATCAGTCGAACACAATCACGCTGCGCGCCGAGTGACCCGCACGCATTTTGTCGAAACCCTCATTCACTTGGTCGAGGCTGATCCGTTCGGCAATAATCGTGTCGAGATCGAGCAGTCCGCGCATGTAGAAATCGACGAGCCGTGGCAGGTCGACCGGGAAATGGTTCATTCCCATGATCGCGCCTTGCAATTTCTTGCCCGACAGCAAATCCATCGCGCCCAGTCCGACCTTGCAATCGAGCGGCATCATGCCGAGGATTGTCGCCGTCCCTCCTCGGCGCAACAGTTTGACGGCAAGATCGGCCGACGCCTGCCGCCCGACCGCCTCGATCGCGTGATGCACGCCGCCGCCGGTCAGCGCGACGATCTGGTCGACCACATCGTCAGCCATGGCGTCAAAACTGTGGGTTGCGCCCAGAACCTCGGCCAGCTTGCGCTTTTCCGGGATCGGATCGACCGCGATGACCTTACCCGCACCGGCGATCTTGGCGGCGTTGATCGCGGCCAGGCCGACCCCGCCACAACCAACCACCGCCACCGTTTCTCCGGGCACAACGGAACACGCGTTGAAGATCGTGCCAGCGCCGGTCGTCACAGCGCATCCGATCACCGCCGCCCTGTCGAGCGGCATATCCTTGTCGATCGCGACGCAGGCGTGCTCGTGGATCAGCATCTGCTCGCTGAACGCCGACAGGTTGAGCATTTGTGCGACTGGCTCGCCGCCGCCCGCGCGGGAAATGCGCTGCGGCTGGCCCTTGGAGCGGCGCGTGTCTGCGCCCATGCACAGCGCCATTCGCCCCGTGACGCAGAATTCGCAATGCCCGCAAAACGCGCTGAGGCAGCTGACGACATGGTCACCGGGTTTGACCGTCCTGACCTCGCTTCCCACCGCGCGAACCACCCCGGCGGCTTCATGGCCGGGGATGGCGGGCAGGGCATGGGGATAGGCGCCGTCGATGAAATGCAGGTCCGAATGGCACAAGCCGCAGGCCTTGGTGTCGATCAGCACTTCATGCGGCAGCGGATCGGCGAGTTCGACCTCGCCGATCACCAGCCCTTCACCGGGCTTTTCGAGGATTGCTGCCTTGGCCATCAGCGCGTCGCTCCCATGTCGCCCGCGCTCAGATTATCGTTCGAATTATAGGGCGCCTTGCCGTCGCGCAACGCATTGGCGGTTGGCCCTTGGTTGGGAGCGTGCTTGGCGAATTCCATCCGCGCGATCGAGCGGGCATGGACCTCGTCCGGCCCGTCCGCCAACCTCAGCGTGCGCTGGTGCGCGTAGGCGTTGGCGAGGCCGTAATCGTTGGACACGCCGCCGCCGCCATGCGCCTGGATGGCATCGTCGATAATCTTGAGGGCCATGTTGGGTGCCTGCACCTTGATCATGGCGATTTCCTGTTTGGCGTTCTTGTTGCCGACCTTGTCCATCATGTCTGCAGCCTTGAGGCACAGCAGGCGGGTCATGTCGATGTCGATACGCGCGCGTGCGATGCGTTCCTCCCACACCGAATGCTTGTAGATCGGCTTGCCGAAAGCCTCGCGCTCCTGCAGGCGGCGGCACATCTTGGCCAGGGCTTCTTCCGCGACGCCGATGGTGCGCATGCAGTGATGAATGCGGCCCGGCCCGAGGCGGCCCTGCGCGATCTCGAAGCCGCGCCCTTCGCCCAGCAGCATGCTGCTGACAGGGACGCGCACATCCTTGAGCTCGACCTCCATATGACCGTGCGGTGCGTCGTCGTAACCGAATACCGGCAGGTGCCGTATTATGTTCACGCCAGGCGTATCGATCGGCATCAGCACCATCGATTGCTGGGCGTGGCGACCGGCGGAAAAGTCGGTCTTGCCCATGACAATCGCGACCTTGCAGCGCGGATCCCCGAGGCCCGATGACCACCATTTGCGTCCGTTGATGACGTATTCGTCACCGTCGCGCTCGATCCGCGTTTCGATATTGGTTGCATCGGACGAAGCAGTGAACGGTTCGGTCATCAGGAAGGCGGAGCGGATTTCGCCGTTCATCAGCGGATCGAGCCATTCGGCCTTCTGCTCCGCAGTTCCGTAGCGATGCAGCACTTCCATATTGCCGGTATCGGGCGCGGAGCAGTTGAACACTTCGGAAGCAAAACCGATCCGACCCATTTCTTCCGCGCACAAAGCGTACTCGAGATTGGTCAGGCCGGGGCCTTCGAACTCATGCGTTTCATCGACATGGTGATGGCTGTCGTTGCGCGGCGGCATGAACAGGTTCCAGATACCGTCGGCCTTGGCCTTTGCCTTGAGCTCCTCGACCACCGGGATGACCTTCCAGCGATCGCCTTCGGCATCCTGCTGCTTGTAGGTATCGACCGCTGGGCGAATGTGCGATTCGATGAAGTTTTGCACGCGGTCGCGCCAGTAACGCTGCCTGTCGGTGGGTTCGAAATCCATATCGTTTGTGTCCTTCTGCGAATCGTTTTGTGTGTATCAGGGTACCATGCCAGAGGCGTCGGGGTCGCTCCGCGCCGCAGCATCGAGAGATTTGAGTCGCGCCTCATGGTCGGCACGGGTGATGGGAAAGCGCGCCAACCAGAAAGCCGAGAACAGTCCCAGCGCGAATACCATGATGCAATACAGGATGGTCATCGTATCGATTACGCCGGTGTCCACGCTGCCGGGCTTGGCGCCTTCGGGCATACCGGAAATCGAAATAATCTGGCCGGTAGCGAAGATGCCGAGGCCGGTGGCGCATTTCTGCACGAACCAGTTGCCGGAATAGAACGACCCTTCGGCGCGTCTCTTGGTGCGTTCCTCGAACGCCTCGACGATCTCGGCGACCATCGAGGAGGATGAAATGGCGACGATGATGCCAGACAGATTGCCGACCAGGATAAAGCCGAAAAGGAGAACGTGGGAAAGCGTCGATCCGGGTTGGGGCCATAGCCCGGCGAGCCGCGTGATATAAGGGACCAGCCAGAATATCATTGCCGTCAGCGCCGCTACCCATGCCGTGCGCGGCTTGCCGAAACGGCGATGCAGGGGGCCGAGGATGAAAAAGCTCGTCACAACGCTGGCGAACAGGAGCAGGGTGTAGAAGAAGAAAGTGGTGTCGGTGAAACGCCAGACGAACAGGAACAGATAGTTCGAAATGGCAAAGGTCATGCCTTGGTTCATATAGGCGGCCATCGCGCCGATCGCGAGGATCAGGAATGCGCGCTCGGCAAACGCCTCCCCAATTTCGGCGAAAGCTACCCGGAAGGAAAACGGTGGTGGCTTCTGTGCGGGAAGATGCGCAACCCGGCTGTGCTGGCCCATCGCTGAGACGACGACGGAAATTACCATAAGGATCGCGCCGACTATCCCGAATGTCACATAGCCGGGCCGGTGCAGCATGGCGTCGCCACGCATGAAGACATTGTAGGCGAGGAACAGCATCAGCAGCCCGCCAGACCACCCGAACAAATAGCGATAGCGGAACAGGGTGGTGCGCTCATCATAGTCGCGCGTGAGTTCAGGCACGAGCGAAACCGACGGCACCTCGCAGGCCGACAGCAGCATCCGCACGAAAACCGCAAGGCCGAGCAGTTCCCAGAAACTCGGCGTTCCGCCACCCGGCGGAGACCACAGTAGGACCCATGCAAAGGCGAGTGGAATGGCGGCTGTGTAGAGCCAAGGAAGGCGCCGTCCCCAGCGGGTGTAAGTTCGGTCGGAGAGATTGCCGAGCAGCGGATCGATGAAGGCATCGATGATCAGCGCCATCGCCAGAGCGGCGCTGACCAGCCTGGCGTCCATGCCAAGCACCTGATTGTAGTAGATCAACAGGAAGACGGAAAATCCGTTGTCCTTGATGCCGAAGGCGACCGCGCCGAAACCGTGGAACAGCTTGAGTTTCTGCGGCAGGCGGCCTTCGGTCTGGCTCATCCCGCGTGGCCTTTGGCCTGCTGCTCCATTGCCTCCAGAGTGGCGAACAGGCCGGGCGTTTCCGGATCCCAACTGTGTCGCGGGCCGAGGGTAATCCCGCCATCGACCAGCAGCGAAGCTCCGGTTACGAACCCGGCAGCATCGCTGGCAAGGAAGGTCACCGCATTGGCGATGTCTTCCGGCTGGCCGCCGCGTGCGACCGGCTGGGCCTGGCTCGACATCTGCGCGATGGCCGCCTTGGCCTGATCCTTGAACTGATCGGGCACTTCGAGCGAGCTGGTGAAGATATTGGTGTTGATGAAACCGGGCTGGATCGCGTTCACCCGGATTCCGAATTGCGCAAGGTCGGTTGCCGCGACCTTGGTCAGGTGCAGCACGCCGGCCTTGGCCACGGCATAGGCGCTCGGCGAATAGCCGGGGCCGACCGCCGCGACGCTCGAGATATTGACGATGCTGGCGCCTTTGCGGCCCTTCATATGAGGGACGGCATAGCGGATGCCGAAAGCGACCGAGCGCAGCAGCAGGTCCATGGTACGGTCCCACTCGTCCGGTTCGATTTCGGCCAACGAGGCGCGCGCACCGCCCGCACCCGCATTGTTGAGGACCACGTCGATTCCGCCAGTTTCATCGGCAGCGTGGTCCATCATGCGGCGGATCGATTCGGTGTCGGTGACGTCGCAATGCTGGAAGCGAATATCGCTGACATCGCTTGCCACCAGCGCTGCGCCGCCTTCGCGATCGATATCGGCTGCAAAGACAATCGCACCTTCTTGCGCAAACAGCTTGGCCGACGCTGCGCCGATACCGGAAGCAGCGCCGGTGACAATGACGGTCTTGCCTGTGAATCGGCCTGAATGGGGCACTTGTGGGGGCATCCTTCACATAGTTTTGTTTTGCCACCAGCTTAAGCCTCTTGACGTGTGCGTCAACGCAATCCGACTGACGCTACGGCATGGCCGCGCGCAACAATCACGCTTGCGGCGGACACGCGAATCGCCTTACCGTAAACGTCAACCAAGCCTTTGGAGAGAGGAGTCGGCCATGTCTCACAGCGATGGCGATCTGGAACAATTCCGCAAACAAACCCGTGCATGGCTGGAGGCGAATTGTCCGCCTGAAATGCGTGAACCCGTGCGCGACGACGAAGATGTTTTCTGGGGTGGCCGCAATGCGTCCTTCAAGAGCGATGCGCAGAAAGCATGGTTCGAGGCGTGCCGCGACAAGGGCTACACCGTGCCGGCCTGGCCCAAGGAATACGGCGGCGCGGGGCTGACCCCGCCGCAGGCCAAGATATTGCGTGAGGAAATGGCGCGGATCAATGCCCGTGCGCCGCTCTCCAGCTTCGGCATCTGGATGCTTGGGCCCGCGCTGCTGAAGTTCGGCACTGAGGAACAGAAACAACGCTTCCTCAACGAAATCGCTCGCGGTGAAATCCGCTGGTGCCAGGGCTATTCCGAACCGGGCTCGGGCAGCGATCTGGTGTCCTTACAGACTTTCGGGGAAGACAAGGGCGACCATTGGGTCGTCAATGGCAGCAAGATCTGGACCAGCTATGCCGACAAGGCCGACTGGATCTTCTGTCTCGTGCGCACCGACAAGGCGGACAAATATCGCGGCATCACCTTTATGCTGTTCGATATGCGGAGCGAGGGTGTCTCGACCAAGCCGATCCTGCTGATCAGTGGCAACAGCCCCTTCTGCGAGACTTTCTTCGACGATGTGTCGGTGCCCAAGAGCTATGGCGAAGGCATCCCGGCGCAAGTCGGCGAGGTCAACCGCGGCTGGGACGTCGCCAAATATCTCCTCGGTCACGAGCGCGAGATGATCTCGGGCGCCGATGGCGGCGAGCGGACTGCGGCAATTGGTGCTGCCATGAAGCGCGCTTCGGGCGAACTTGACCCAGTGCTGCGCGCCGAACTGGCCCAGTTCGATGTCGATGCGCTGGCCTATGCCTGCATGGGTGAGAAATTCCTCGACGAGGTCAAGGTCGGCAAGGCGCATCCGGCGCAACCCAACATGATGAAATACGCCGGGACCGAGCTTAACAAGCGCCGGCACGAGCTGATGATGGCGGCGGGCGGTAGTCGCGCTCTCGAATGGGACAGCGAGGAAACCGGTGGCGGCAAGACCGCTCGTAACTGGCTGCGCACCAAGGCCAACAGCATCGAAGGCGGGACGAGCGAGGTGATGCTCAACGTGATCGCCAAGCGCATCCTCGACCTGCCCGGCGCCTGATAAACCTGAGATATTGCCTGCTGCCAAGCGGGCCTGGAGAGAGACATGCCACTCTATTACGATGACGATCAGGCGATGCTCGCCGACACCGCCGGCCAATTCATGGGCGAGGAAGGTGCGATCGGCAAACAGCTGCGCCATTGGCGCGACCGCAATTGCAAGGACGGTTTCGGCCATGGCCTGTGGAAGCAGATGGCGGAAATGGGCTTCACCGGCATCCTCGTGCCCGAGGCCGATGGCGGGCTCGGCATGGGCCATGTCGAGGCGGGTATCGTGCTCGAGGAAATCGGGCGCAACCTCACCCCTTCGCCTTTCCTTACCAGCTCGGTACTGGCAGCGAGCGCGCTTACCGAAGGGAGCGACGACCTGCGCGGACGTTGGCTGCCGGGTCTCGTTTCGGGCGACAGCGTGTTCGCGGTAGCCATTGACGAAGGCGCCAAGCACCGGCCCGAGCGCGTCGCGACCAAGGCGGAAAAATCGGGTAATGGTTTTCGCCTATCGGGCCGCAAGGATTTCGTGATCCAGGGCGCGAGTGCAGACATGTTGGTGGTCGCCGCGCGCACTTCCGGTAGCGAAAGCGATGCCGATGGGATCACGCTGTTCGCCGTCCCGAAGGACGCCAGCGGCTTGAGCCACGAGGCCGTGCGGCTGGTCGACAGCTCGATGGCAACGCACACCACTTTCGACGGCGTCGAACTCGATGGCGATGCCGTGATCGGGGAAGTCGATGGCGGACGCGCGATCCTCGACAGGATGTTGCAAGCCGGGCGTGTGGGCGCTGCCGCAGAGGGCGTGGGCGTTGCGCGCGGAGCGATGGACATGACCGTCGATTACCTCAAGCAGCGCAAGCAGTTCGGGAAACTGATCGGCGAATTTCAGGCGCTCCAGCATCGTGCGGCGCATCTCTACTCCGAAGTCGAGATTGCGCGTGCGGCGGTGGTCAAGGCGGCGCAATTGCTCGACGCTGGCAGCGAGCGCGCAGACCTGATGGCTTCTGTCGCCAAGGCCAAGGTCGCCAAGGTCGCCGGGCTGGCGGTGCGCGAAGGGGTGCAGATGCATGGCGGGATCGGCATGACCGACGAATACGACATCGGCCTCTACATGAAGCGCGACCGCGCCTTGCAGGAGTTTCTGGGCGACCAGTACTACCATGCCGGGCGGGTGGCCGAGATGAGCGGATATTGAGCGGGAGAGAACGCAATGACCCTCGAAGACCTTTTCAGCCTCAAGGGGCGTGTGGCGCTCGTCACCGGCGGAAGCCGCGGTATCGGCCGGATGATCGTCGAGGGTTTCCTCGCCGCCGGGATCGAACGTGTCTATATCACTGCCCGCAAGGGTGGCGAATTGCACGAGGCTGCCGAGGAACTGGGTGAGAAGGTCGTACCGATCCAGGGCGATATCTCGACCATGGAAGGAATCGAGGAGCTCGTGGCCGAGATCTCCGCGAAAGAGAGCAAGCTCGATATTCTCGTCAACAATGCCGGCACCGCCTGGGGCGCCGATTTCGAGGACTTTCCCGAAAGCGGGTGGGACAAGGTGATGGACCTCAATGTGAAATCGCCCTTCTTCCTGACACAAAAGCTGCATGGCCTGCTGAAGGCCGCCTCCAGCGCCGAGCGGCCGGGCAAGGTCATTAACATCGTCTCGGTGGATGGCCTGCGGATCAATCCTTGGGAAACCTACAGTTATCAGGCATCCAAGGCAGCGCTGATCCACCTCACGCGGCGGATGGCGGCGCGGCTGGTCAAGGACCAGATCTATGTCACCGCGATTGCGCCGGGCGCCTTCCCATCGAACATGAACCGCGTTGCGCGCGACATGGAGGAGGAGAGCGCGCAGGGAATCCCCAACAAGCGCGTTGGCGATAAATACGACATGGGCGGCAGCGCAGTCTATCTCGCGAGCCGCGCGGGCGATTACACTATCGGCGAAACGCTCACTGTCGATGGCGGCATCGTCAACGCCCACCTGCCGACCCATTTTGCCGATCCGGCGGCGGGGCGCTGACTTCCCGCCACGGCTCAATCAGGAACTGGCCGCCGTCGGACATATATGAAGCGGGCAATCGTGCCGATGAGCACTATGGCGATTGCATAATCGGCATAGTGGAAAATTGTCGCGAGTTGACCGCTTGAATTCCATCGGTCGCCAAGCGTCATGCCAATGTAGGTCAGCAGCAGGCACCAAGGCCACGAGCCGACGAAGGTGTAGATGTGGAATTTCAGCTTGGGCATCCGCGCAATGCCGGCCGGGAAGGCGATGAAAGTGCGGATCACCGGCAGCATTCGCCCGATCAATACCGCTGCCGAGCCAAAACGTTCGAAGAACCTTTCGGCCTTGTCGATATCGTGGCGGTTTATGAGCAAATAGCGGCCCCACCGTTCGATCGCGCTGCGCCCGCCATGCTCTCCCACGGCGTAGGCGATGGCGGAACCCACGTTGCAACCCAATGCGCCAACCGTTGCGGCAATAAACAGGCTCATCTTGCCTTGCGCGACGAGGAAGCCAGCGAAGGGCAGGATAATCTCCGACGGCAACGGAATGCAGGCCGATTCCACAGCCATGAGCCCTAGCAGGCCGAAATAGCCGGTGGCAGTCAGCACACCCACGATCAACCCGGCCAATGTCCCCGAGATGCTGGAATTCATGGCGTGCGATATCCGACTGGCATGCGCTGACAGCGTGCGAAGCCCATCGATCGTTCCTTGGGTGGGTGGATTTGCACTATTTGACTGCAGCCATCGCGTCGATATCCGCCGGGCCGGTCATTTGCCAGCCATCGGGGCGGCGCATCAACACCCAGCGGTAATAGCAATAGGACAGCAGCCAAACCCCGCCGCACACAAACAGCGATTTGCGCCCCGTGTCGGGGTCGAGCCACAGCACTATAACCTCGCCAATTACGATGAATATGCCGATTATCGGGATCAGTGGGAACAGCGGCGTCTTGTAGTCGTGCGTGCCGGTACGCCCGCTGCGCCGTCCGGCGAACACGCCCCAGACATAGAATATCGTCAGGATTGTGTAATTTCCCGAGAGCAGCAGCACTTCGAACGACATGGGTAGCCATGTCGCCGCCGCGGTCGTCACACCAAGGAAGGTGAGCGCCACCCATGGTGCATCGCTTTTGCGGGTCAGGCGCGTCAGCGCGTGGTTGATAGGTGGCGCGAACAGTTTCGTGCGGCCCATCGCGAAGATGTTGCGTCCGATCCCCACGAAGCCGGCGAGGCACGCGTTGAAGATCGCGATCGCAATCGACAGCGATACCATTCGCAATACGAAACCGGGCAGGTAGGCGCCGAGGAAGACCTCGAACGGCGACGTGCTCGCGAGCACCGCCCTGAGATTGTGCGACCCGACGATGATACCGATTACCGGCGCGGTTTCCGAAACGATCGTCAGCGCAAAGGCGATCATGATAATCCGTCCGATGGTGCGCGGGTTCTTCATATCCTCGCTGAACATCAGCGCCTGTGATGACCCGGCCAGTGCCCATGAGGCGTTGTTGATCGCGATCCCGACAACGCCGATCCCGGCGGCAACCCACAGGCCGTTGTGCATATGCATAGGGGTGAGGACCATGTGCCAGGCTTCCGGCTGGGCGTGCCAGAACCCAACGGCTGCGATCAGGAACAGGGCCGCAAATTCAATCGCCATGAACAGGCCGGTGATCCGTTCATTGGCCCGAATGTTGAGCATGGATAGCGCGGCGACAACTGCGACCGTGACCAGCGTGATCTCGTTCGCACTCAGTGGAATGCCGAAAGGCTGGAGGTAGATCGCGATGCCCTTGGCCGATGTGTTGAGGAACAGCGGGATCGTCGAAATGCTGGCGATATAGCTGGTCGCGCCTGCCCAATCCCCGATGGCATGGCCGAGCGCGGCGTAATCGTATCCGGCGGTGGGATAGGCTGCGCCGAGTTCGGCGGCCATCGAGGTCTGGCAAAAGCACACGAGACTGCCGATCAGGAAGGCGATGACCACACCCGTTCCCGCATCCTGCACGATCGCAGTGCCACTGACGAGGACCGAGACCCCCGGCGAGAGTACCGAGAGCGTGAGGATTATGACCCCGAACCCCGACAATGTGCGAGTGAACTGGCGGGGGGCTGAGCTTGCGCTCTTTTGCGTCTCGGCGACCATGCGTGCTGTTGTCCTTGTGATGCGGCGCGAACGCCGGATGGTCCCCCTCACAAAGGCTATCGGTGTGGTCGGCTCTCCCGGAGCAGAATGCGTTGTGGTGTCACCCCATTAGCTCGCGCACGAAGGGGATGAGGCCGGTCTGGCGCTGGCGCTTCATCCGCTCAGCCTGAAGGATTTCGCGAACCTTGGCGAAGCACGCGTCGACATCGTCGTTGATGACGACATAGTCGTAAGCGTCCCAGTGGCTGATTTCCGCCCTTGCGCGCTCCATGCGGCTTTCGATCACTTCGGCGCTGTCGGTCTGGCGAGCTTCCAGCCTACGGCGCAGTTCGGGCAGGCTGGGTGGAAGGATGAACACCCGCACCACGTCCTGCTGGTCTTTCTGGTAGAGCTGCTGGGTTCCCTGCCAGTCGATGTCGAACAGAAAGTCCTGCCCGTCCTTCAGCGCGGCGCGGATACGGCCCTTGGGGGTGCCATAACGATAACCGAACACCGGGGCCCATTCGTAGAAGTCATCTTCCTCGACCAGCCTGTCGAATTCGGCATCGTCGACGAAATGATAGTGCACCCCTTCGATCTCACCGGGGCGGGGCGGTCGGGTCGTAACCGACACCGACAGTTTCAACTCGTCATCGGCGGCCAGCAACATCCGCGAGATTGTCGTCTTGCCTGCGCCGGAGGGCGAGGACAGGATGAACATGAGGCCACGCCGGGCCAGCGTGTCGGGATGGGAGATGATGGCCATGTGCGCCTGTCGGAAAATCCGCGGCGCAAATCAAGGGGTGTTACTCGCCGTGCGCTCGATCAAGCAGTTTTTTGTCTCCATCGCGCTGCGCTTTGCGCCTGCCTTTGCGCCGGTCATAGAGCGTCTTGGCGATGGCGCCGCCGCCGATGAGGATCGCTCCGGGTAAATTGCGTGTTGCAATCCGTGCGAGTGCGAAGGACATCAGGGAGGTCCCAAGCGATTTGTTCCTAATCATGTCGCGCGCTGCGTCGCGGCCATAGCGACCGCGTAAGAATCCCTTTTCGACCGAGCGGCGCAAAATGTATGAACCGGCTCGGATGGTGACATCTGCCAGCATGATATTGGTCGCGGGATTTTCAGAAGGACCGGGCACTTCTTCGCTCGGTTTTGGCGTCGCCTTGCGCAGCTTGTTGACTGCCTTTGCGCCATGCCGTGAAACGTGTTTGCCCATTGCTCCCCCTTACGAGGCGCGCAAACGGAAAGCTGCGTGCCTATTTCTTTCGGCCGAAATCTACTGTGACGACATTGGAGCCGTCCTCGCCCTTTTCAACGCCTTGCGCATCGTCGCGTTCCGATTCGTCGTTTTCGGGATTTTCGGTCGGTGTGGGTTCCATGTCGGCGACGGTTGCCTGGAACTGGAGACCGAAATCGACCGCCGGGTCGACGAACTGGGTGATCGCGGCATAGGGGATGAACAGATTGGCCGGGATCTGGTTGAAGCTTAGTCCCACGCTGAAATGATCGTCCTCCACCTTCAGGTCCCAGAACTTGTTCTGAAGCACGATGGTCATTTCGTCGGGAAACCGCTCGATCAGCGAGCGCGGGATCGAAACGCCGGGCGCATGGGTCTTGAAGGTGATGTAGAAATGGTGGTTGCCGGGCAGTTCGCTGCCGGTCTGTTCGATTTCGCGCAAAACGCGGCCCACGACCGCGCGCAAAGCTTCCTGCACGATGGCGTCGTAGGGGATCAGGCTGTCGGGCGTATCGTCGCTCATGAGCCGCTAGGTGGCGCGCTCAATCGGCGCGGTCAAGCGAGAATACTTGCGCAATTCACCCTGCCGGTTGTAGCGCGGCACCCATGCGAAGCGGACGAATAGAGCGCAAGACGGCCGAAACGGCGATTGTCGTCGAGGTCGATCTCGACGGGACGGGCCAGTATCGGGTTTCTACCGGTATCGGCTTTCTCGACCATATGGTCGAACAATTCTCGCGCCATTCGCTGATCGACGTCACAATGACGGTTGATGGCGATCTGCATGTCGACCAGCACCACACGACCGAGGACAGCGCACTCGCGTTGGGGCAGGCGATTGCCCAGGCGCTGGGTGACAAGGGCGGAATCGCGCGATACGGCACCGCCTATTCCCCGATGGACGAGACGCTTGCCCGCGTGGCACTCGATATTTCGGGCCGTCCGTATCTCGTGTGGCGGGCTGGCTTCACGCAGGAAAAGCTTGGCGAGTGGGACACCGAACTGATTGAGCACTGGTTCCATTCGGTCGCGCAGACCGCCGGTCTGACACTGCATTGCGAGCTGCTTTACGGCCAGAACAACCACCATATCTGCGAAGCGCTCTACAAGGGGTTTGCCCGCGCGATGCGACAGGCGGTCGAAATCGACCCGCGCAAGGGCGGCGCAGTGCCCAGCACCAAGGGGCAGCTGGGTGGGTGAGGTTGTTGCCCTGATCGACTATGGCGCGGGCAATCTCCATTCGGTGGAAAACGCGCTCCGCAAGGCCGGTGCGTCAGTCCATGTGACATGCAATCCCGACGTGATCCGGGCGGCGGACAGGATTGTCTTGCCGGGAGTTGGCTCGTTCAAGGCTTGTGCCGAGGGGCTGCACGCGATCGGCGGCGCGATTGAGGCGATGCGCGAGCGGGTGTTCGTGGGCGGCGCGCCGTTCCTCGGCATTTGTGTGGGGATGCAACTGCTCGCCGAGCGCGGGCTGGAGCATGGCGAGACGCCGGGCCTCGGCTGGATCGGCGGGACGGTGCGGCTGATCGAGCCGACCGACCGCACAGTGAAAGTGCCGCATATGGGCTGGAACGATGTTGCGCTGGTCCCACACGCGCGCGGCCATGCCGTGATCGAGGAGGGCGAGGCCTATTTCCTCCACTCCTACCACTTCAAGCCGCGCCATCGCGAGGATGTGCTGGCGATGACCGACCATGGCGGCGGGCTGGTCGCCGCGGTCGGGCGCGACAATATGCTCGGTGTGCAATTCCATCCTGAGAAGAGCCAGTCTTACGGGCTGGCTCTGCTTGAACGGTTCCTGGAGTGGAAGCCATGATCGTTTTCCCTGCCATCGACCTCAAGCAAGGCAAGGTCGTGCGTCTTGCCGAAGGGGACATGGACCGTGCGACGATTTATGGTGATGACCCGGCGGCGCAGGCGATGCTCTTTGCCGAGGCCGGGTCGGAGCATCTGCATGTGGTTGACCTGGACGGCTCATTTGCCGGACGGGCTGAGAACCGAGAGGCGGTCGAGGCAATCATCGCGGCGTTCCCCGGCTATGTGCAACTGGGCGGCGGCATCCGCACGCGCGAAGCGGTGGAGGGCTGGTTCGACCTTGGCGTCGCGCGGATCGTGATGGGCTCGGCGGCGCTGAAAGACCCGCAATTCGTGCGCGACATGGCGCGCGAATACGAAGGCGGGATTGTGGTCGCGGTGGACGCGCGCGATGGCATGGTCGCGACCGAGGGTTGGGCCGAAGTCAGCGATGTGCCGGTGCATGACCTTGCCCGAAGGTTCGAGGATGCGGGCGTCGCCTCGCTGCTGTTCACCGATATCGGGCGCGACGGGCTGCTCAAAGGTGTCAATATCGACGCGACGCTCGACCTTGCACGCCGGGTCGATATCCCGGTGATCGCCAGCGGCGGGGTGAAGGGCCTCGACGACATCCATATCCTCGCGTTGCACGCACGCGAGGGGATTGAGGGGGTGATCACTGGTCGCGCGCTCTACGACGGGCGTCTCGATCTCGGCGCGGCGCTGGCCATGGCGGGGCGGGCATGACCGATACGTGGATTCTGACGTTTCTGGTGCCGGTTTTCGGTGCAATTGCTGCTAACAACTTCTCAAATGGACGGGCGAGCCTTATTTACAGCGAATATACTAAGCAGGAGAACCCGCGGGCGTTTTGGATAGCTAGTATTATCAATTTCCTAGCCGTCACTTATGGTATGTATTTTGTGGTTCAGTTTTTGATTAAAAGATTTTGGTCTTGACCGTCCGTATCCGCGTCATGCCTTGTCTCGACGTCGCCGATGGGCGCGTGGTCAAGGGCGTCAATTTCGTCGACCTTATCGACGCAGGCGATCCGGTGGAGCAGGCGCGCGCCTATGATCGCGCCGGGGCGGACGAGCTGTGCTTCCTCGACATTTCCGCCAGCCACGAAGGGCGCGGGACTTTGCTCGATATCGTCCGGCGCACGGCCGAGGTGTGCTTCATGCCGCTGACCGTGGGCGGTGGGGTGAGGAGCGTCGAGGACGCGCGCGCGCTGCTGCTGGCAGGCGCGGACAAGATCGCGGTCAACTCCGCCGCCGTCGCGCGGCCCGAACTGGTTGGCGAGATCGCCGACCGCTTCGGTAGCCAGTGTGTCGTCGCCAGCGTCGATGCGCGCGCTGCGACCAGCGGCGCGATGCGGGGTTGGGAGGTATTCACCCATGGCGGGCGCAATCCCACCGGGATCGACGCGGTCGCCCATGCTATCCGGCTGGCCGAACTGGGCGCAGGCGAACTGCTCGTCACCTCGATGGACGCCGACGGGACCAAGGACGGCTACGACCTCGAACTCATCCGTGCCATCGCCGATGCGGTCAGTGTGCCGGTGATCGCTAGTGGCGGGGTCGGCTCACTCGAACATCTGGTGGCGGGCGTGACCAAGGGCCATGCCGACGCTGTGCTCGCCGCCTCGATCTTCCACTTTGGCCAGCATTCGATAGCCGAGGCCCATGCCGCTTTGCGTGAGGCGGGCCTTCCCGCGCGCGTCTGAGCCGGTTACAGGTGCCGCCGATGGACACACTCGCCCGCCTTGAAGCCACGGTGCGCCAGCGCCTCTCCGCCGATCCTTCGTCGAGCTATGTCGCGCAATTGAACGCGCGCGGCCTGCCGGTCATGGCCCGCAAGCTGGGCGAGGAAGCGGTCGAGACGGTGATCGCCGCACTCTCGGGCAGCGAGGAGGAACTGGTTGGCGAGGCCGCAGACGTCCTGTTCCACCTCACCGTGCTCCTGGCCGCGAAAGGCGTGTCGCTCGAGCGTGTGATGACCGAACTTGAACGGCGCGAGGGCACATCGGGGCTGGAAGAAAAAGCGCAGAGGAGCTGAGCCAATGCCGATCGACCCAACCGAGCGTTATGACCCGAACAATATCTTTGCGAAGATCCTGCGTGGGGAGATCCCGTGTACCAAGGTTTACGAGGACGAATGGGCTCTGGCGTTCGAGGACATCAATCCGCAGGCCAAGATCCACATTCTGGTGATCCCCAAGGGCGAATATGTCAGCTGGGACGATTTTTCCGCGCGTGCCTCGGACGCGGAAATCGGCGGATTCGTGCGCGCTGTGGGCGAGGTTGCGCGGGCGAAGGGTCTGGTCGAGCCTGGTTATCGCCTGCTCGCCAATATCGGGCAGCATGGCGGACAGGAAGTCGCCCATTTGCACGTCCACATCTTCGGGGGGCAGCCGCTTGGGCCGATGATCGCGCGCTAGCAACGGTTTGTCGTTTGCCAGATTCGCTTTGTCCGCACCCTCTAGGCAATGCGCGGTGGGTCATTTAGGTCAGCGCCCGTTCATGACCCAACCGCGACCTCCCCTGCAACCACAAGGCGGCCTGATCGAAGGTTCCCGCCACTTCTTTGCGGTGCGCGCGTATTATGAGGACACGGACCTGTCGGGCATCGTCTATCATGCCAATTACCTGCGCTGGTTCGAGCGTGCCCGGTCCGACCTCGTGCGAATGATCGGGGTTGACCAGCGTGCCGCTATCGAAGCGGGTGAGGGGGCCTTTGCGGTTGCCGGAATGGACCTTGAATTTCGTCGCCCGGCACGTTTGGACGACGACATCGTTATCGAAACACTCTGCACCGATGTACGAGCGGCATCATGCAGGATGCATCAGTTCGCCCGGCGTGGGGACGAATTGCTGGTCGAGGCGCGGCTTCGCGTCGGCTTCATCGATCCGGCAGGACGTCCGCGCCGGATGTCCGCCACCTGGCACAAGGCCTTTTCTGAGTTCATGGGAGTCAGCAAAACCACATGAGTGATCTCGTCCTTCTGGCCGCGACCGCAGCAGCCGAGGCACCGACCCGGCTCAACCCGGTGCGCCTGTTCCTCGACGCGGATATCGTCGTCAAACTGGTCATGCTCGGCTTGCTGCTCGCATCCTTGTGGACCTGGACCATCATTGTCAGCTTCTCGCTGCGCATGGGCAGGCTTGGTTCCAAGACCCGCGCCTATGAAGATGAATTCTGGCAGGCGGACAATTTTGATCGCTTTATGTCCGAGCGCGGGCGGGCGGATTTGCCCCCTGCGCGGGTCGCTAATGCCGGGGTCACGGAATGGCGGCGTTCGACGAAGGATGGGGTCAAGGATCGCGAGGGCGCGCGCCAGCGGATTGCCACGGCGATGGACAGCCAGATCGCGAACGAAGCGGACGAACTTGCAGACCGGCTCAACTTCCTCGCCACTGTCGGTTCGGTCGCGCCCTTCGTCGGGCTGTTCGGCACTGTCTGGGGGATCATGAACAGCTTTTTCCAGATCGGACGACAGGCCAGTTCCTCGCTGGCGGTCGTCGCTCCCGGCATTTCCGAGGCTTTGTTCGCCACGGCGATTGGCTTGTTTGCGGCCATTCCGGCCGTCATTGCCTACAACCGCTTCAGCCACCGCGTGAACCATTACGAGGGCCGCCTGCAACGCTTCGCCGACCGGCTCCATGCGGGGCTCAGTCGCCAGTTGGAGACGCGCTGAGATGGCAATGGGGTTGGCATCATCGGGCGGCGGACGGCGCGGGCGGCGATCCCGCCGTGCTCCGATGGCGGAGATCAACGTCACCCCGCTGGTCGACGTGATGCTGGTGCTGCTGATCATCTTCATGGTCACAGCGCCGCTCATGACTGCTGCGGTGCCGATCGACCTGCCCGACAGCCGCGCAAATCCGCTCGACAGCGAAAACCAGGCCGTGACGATCAGCATCGACGGGCAGGGCGCGGTGTACATCGACAAGCGCCCGATACCGCAAGGCGGCCTCGAAAGCGCGCTTGCAACGCTGCCACGCGCGGGCAAGGGACCGGACATAACTCTGCGCGCAGACCGCAGCCTGCCCTATGAGCGGGTGATGCAGGTCATGGGCGAATTGAACCGGGCCGGACTCAACCGGATTTCGCTGGTCACCAACGGTTCATCGGCGGCTCCATAGCTCCATGGCGATGGCTTTGGCACATCTGCGCAGGGAAGAGCGGATCGGGCTTGGGGTGGCGGTTGCGCTTCACCTCGGCATCGTGGCCGCGTTCCTGATCCAGTCGCGCCACCGGGCTGAAATCGAGCCGGTCCAGCGCATGACGGTGAGTCTGGTCGACAATGTCGCGATGAGCGCCAGCGCGCCGCAACCGGTTCCTGAAAGCCGTGCGGCGATTGCGCCGGAGTTGTCGTCGGAGACAAATCCTGCGCCCCAGGCCGAACAGAAGCCGAAGCCGGAAAGCAAGCCGCAGGAAAAGCCCGCGCCGCAGCCGCGCCCGCAACCTCCGGTGGCGAAAGAAAAGCCCAAGCCTGCACCGCCGCAGCCCAAGAAGAAGCAGGGCGGATCGCTACTGGGTGACAATTTCCTCGCCGGACTGGGCTCCAGTACCAAGACCGATGAAACGCGCGCTGCAGCGAGTGAGTTGGGGCCGGGTGTTTCGGCGTCGCTGGTTCAGGCCATCGCGCGCCAGATCAAGCCGCATTGGACCCCGCCCGATGGGCCGGACATCGACAAGGTCACCAGTTACGTCAGGTTCCAGCTCAACAAGGATGGCAGCCTTGCCGGTCGTCCGCAGTTGGTCCGACAGACCGGCATCACCCCGATCAATCGCGCGCAGGCGGGTCGCCATGGCGAACTGGCAATTCGCGCGGTACAACTTGCTGCACCTTTCGACTTGCCTGCAAAATATTACGACGTGTGGAAGACAGTCACATTCAGTTTCGACTATAGGTTGGCCCAATGAAATATATCATCTCCGTTACCGCGCTCCTCGTTGCGATTACGCCGCTTGCCGCGCAGAATCAGGACCTCGGTCAGAAACTGCCGCAGACCGACACGGTCCAGAGCGACGGCCAGACCGATCAGGGCCTGACCGGCAGCGTCTCCTACGAAGGCAAGCTGGAGGATTTGGGCATCGCCATTCCCGGTTTCGCCACCGATGCCAATGTCCCGACCCCCGCAAACGCGCAGGGTACAGCGGCGCTGGGCAAGGAACTCGCGCGGGTCATCACATCCGACCTCAAGAACAACGGGCTGTTCAAGCCCACCGGCCCGGACAGCTTGCCGCAACCCAGTTATGGCGAGATCACCTCGCCCAACTGGGCAACTTGGTCGAACCGAGGCGCGGACATGCTGGTCGAAGGCTATGTTCGCGCGCGCAGCGACGGCAATCTGATCGTCGGCTGCTATCTCTATGACATGGGATTGAAGACCCAGCTGGAGCGCAAGGGCTGGATCGTGCCGCCGCAGGACTGGCGCCGCGCGGCGCATAAATGCTCCGACATGGTCTATTCGCGCCTGTCCGGTGAAAGCCCGTTCTTCGACAGCAAGATCGCCTATATCGCCGAGACCGGTCCCAAGAACCACAGGATCAAGCGGCTCGCGATCATGGATTCCGATGGCGCCAATGTGCGTTTCATCACTACCGGTCGCGCAACCGCGCTGACCCCGCGCTATTCACCCGATTACCGCGAGTTGGTGTATCTGTCCTATATCGACGGCAATCCGCGGATTTATGTCTACAATGTCGGGACAGGAACGCAGCGGCTCATCACGAAAAGCCATAACCCGACCTTCGCCCCGCGCTGGAGCCCGGACGGCAAGTGGATCATCTATTCCATGGCCGTCGGCGGCAATACCGATATCTATCGCGTCAGCGCGCAGGGTGGGGCCTCTACCCGGTTAACCGATACGCCAGGCATCGACATCGCTGGTTCCTATTCGCCTAATGGCAGCCAGATCGTGTTCGAAAGCGATCGTTCGGGCGCACAGCAATGCTACGTGATGAACGCCGATGGATCGAACCAGCACCGCATAAGCTTCTTCTCCGGCCGTTGTGCGACGCCTGAATGGAGCCCGCGGGGCGACCAGATCGCTTTCACCCATATCGTCGGCGATTTCCATATCGCGGTGATGACGCCGAGTGGACGCGACATGCGCGATCTAACGCGTGGCTGGCAGGACGAAGGCCCGACCTGGGCCCCCAACGGCCGGATCATCCAATTTTTCCGCACTGCCCGGGGCAGCGGGGACGCGCATATCTGGCAGGTCGATCTCACCGGCAAGAATTTGCGCGAGATCAAGACGCCGGTCGACGCGTCCGATCCCGCATGGGGACCGATTCTGCCATAAGTGAATTAGTAGGGCAGGGTTGCCCGGAACTGCGATCTGTAATTCCGCCTAAGGAGGATGAATGATGAAAATGCGTTTTGCCGCCACCGCACTTGCCGTGAGCACGCTGGCCCTTGCTTCCTGCGCCAAGAAGGCTCCGCAGGAGCTGCCGCCGCCTCCTGAGCAGCCCGCGGCGGAAACTCCCACGCCACCACCGCCGCCTTCCGGTCCGGCTGTGGGCACACAGGAGCATTTCGATAACGCAATCGGGCTCGACAACACGGTGGTCTATTTCGACACCGACAAGTCGGACATCGACAGCACCGATGCCGCCAAGCTCAAATTGCAGGCAGCCTATTTCCAGCAGCATCCGAACCTCAACTTCACCATCGAGGGCAATTGCGACGAGCGCGGTACGCGTGAGTACAACCTCGCGCTGGGCGAGCGCCGTGCGAATGCTGCGAAAAATTATCTTGTCAGCTTGGGTATTTCGCCAGACCGCATCCGTACGGTCAGCTATGGCAAGGAACGTCCGGTGGCGCTGGGCTCCACTCCGGAAGATTGGGCCAAGAACCGCCGCGACGCGACCGTCATCATCAACTGACCGGAAAATTGTGCAGCCGGTCCGGAATCCCACCGGGCCGGCTGGTACCGGCGACTTCAAATTGGCGCCAGCGCGCCTTGCGCTGGTGGCCTGCCGTCCTACCTTGTTTCCAGTGACTATCCCGATTCGTCTCCATGCCTAAACCGCGCCGCTCTAACGACTGGGGTTTCCCTCGCTGGCGGGGTTACGGCTCTGCGCGAGAAGCGACGACGGTGCGCCTGTGCGATCGGCACGGTTGCGATGAGCCAGGCGATTGCCCCGCACCCAAAGCACCCAACAGCCCGGACCGGTGGTATTTCTGCCAGAAGCACGCGGCGGAATACAATTCGAAATGGGATTATTTCGAAGGTCTCGACAAGGCTGAGAAAGAAGCCCGCGCCAAAAGTGAACGTGCCGAAAATGCCGGGTATGCGGAGGCGCAGCACTATGGCTGGTCTGGATCGGGAGACGGCTCGCGTTCCGCGGACGAGATGCGCGCACTCGAACTGCTGGGACTGGAAGCAGATGCCGATTTTGTCGCAGTGAAGAAGGCTTGGCGCGAGAAAGCCAAGGAAGTCCACCCTGATGTAAAGCCGGGTGATGAAGATGCGGCTCGCCAGTTCCAGTCTTTCAGCGTTGCCTATGAAGTGCTCAAGCAAGCCGAGGAGCGGCGCGAATGGCGCGGCTGATCTGAAGCGTCCAAATTGATCTGGCGCAAGGAATCGCATTGCATGTCCGCTATTCTCCAAGAATACAGACACAGTGGAGACCGGCCATGATTACGGTAAATTTCCCCAATCCCAAGCTTGCGGTTATCCGCCCACAGGGAGCCCTCGATGTCGCGGATTTTCAGCGTCTGACGGATGCGATCAACGGCCACATCAACAGCCACGATACAGTTCCCGATCTGCTGATCCATCCGCAGGGTATCCCTCATTGGGCGAGTCTCGCTGCGCTCCAGCGTCACCTCGATTTCATCCGGGCGCATCAGAAAGTAATCGGCAAGATCGCCCTTGTTGGTGATATCGGCCTGCTCGAACTGCTACCGCCGCTGGTCAACCGGTTCGTCTCGGCCAAGGTCCGGCATTTTCCGGAGGACAAGTACGATATGGCCATCGCTTGGCTGGGCAAGCAGGGCGACGACCCCGGAGAGTTCGCCATGCTGCCGGGAGAATGGCCGGACGATGTCATCGCCTTGAAGATCAAGGGCATCATCACCGCCGACGACTATCGCGAGACCCTGGTGCCTCTGGTCGAGAAGAAACTCGAACGGCACGACAAGCTCAAAGCACTGGTGGTGATGGATGGCGACTACATCTCCTACACCGCCGATGCGGCGCTGAGCGATATGCGTCTTGGTTTGGAGCACTGGAAGAGCTTCCGGCGTATGGCGCTGGTAACCGATATCGGCTGGATGCGGCTCGCGACACGTATGTTCGCGCCGCTTCTACCAGGCGAGATGCGGATCTTCGCGCTGGCAGAACTGGATGAAGCGAAGGAGTGGATCAAGCATTAGAGGCGTCGGAGGATAGCGCGCGCAATCCTATCGCCGAGTTCGGGGCCTTGTTCGGGATAGAGGTAGGGCTCGACCAATTCCGCTTCCATCACGGCCAGTCGTCCATCGTCCAGGCGAACCATGTCGATGCGGGCATAAAGCAAATCGGTGGCGGGAAGGGAGGCGAGCACGTTTTGCGCTTGGGCAAGGTCGGTCGGTGTGGGCATGAACACTTCCTCCCTGCCACCGAACAGTGACTGGATGCGATAATCGCCAGTCGCCGGTCGTTTGCGTACGCCATGAGAAAACGCGCTATCGATGAAGATGAAGCTGTATTCGCCTTCTTCGACGATGGCAGGAAGGAATGGCTGGATCATCGCCGCGCGGCCCATGCACCAATCTGCATCCGGCGGCACGACATGAGTGAAACTGTGCTGGCCGAGAGCACCCGCACCGATTTGGCGTTTGACCACCACGCGTTCGCACGCGAAATGCTCCATTGCACCGAGCACAACTTCACGGTCTGGATTATCGTGCCACAGCGTCGGAATTATCGCCGCATCTGCTTCAGCGAGCTGCTGTAGGTAGCGTTTGTCGATGTTCCAACGAACCACCTGCGGCGCATTACAGACGATGATCCCGCGCCCATCAAGTTCATTCAGCCGGGTCAGGAACTCAGCAGCGCGATCCTGATAATCCCAGGGCGTTCCAAGCATGACCAGCGCCAGCCCGTCAAACGCATCGAGTGGTGCGCGCCAGTCGATTTCGACCAGCTCCAGCCCGGCATCCGCGAAGGCTGGGCGCAGCGCGGCGACTTCGAGATCGTGCTCGAAAGCATCACCGCGCCGCTTCCCCGTCCCGCCCGCATGAGCGGGCAGCGTTTCGGCGCAGGCAAGGAAGCCGATCCGTGTCAGACCTGCTCCAGCGCCTGTTCGAAATCGGCGATCAGATCGTCGGCATCTTCGATCCCGATACTGATCCGCACCAGATTGTCCGAAATGCCCAGTTCAGCCTTGCGTCCATCGGGCACCGAAAGATGCGTCATGCTGGCTGGGTGGCTGGCCAGCGTTTCCGTCCCGCCGAGACTCACGGCGAGCTTGGCGATCTTCAGGCTGTCGAGGAAGCGGAAGCACTCGGCTTCGCCGCCCTTGAGCAGCAAAGAGAAGGTCGAACCCGCGCCAAGGCAGTGCCTATCATAGATGTCCTGCTGGCGCGCATCCTTGATCATACCGAGATAGCCGAGACCTTCGACCTTGGGGTGCTTGGCGAGATAATCGCACACCTTGGCGGCGTTTTCGCCCGCCCGCTGCATCCGCAGCTCGACCGTTTCGAGGCTACGCATGAGCATCCACGCGGTGTTGGGATCGCAGATTCCGCCCATGGTGTTGCGCAGCGCCCGCACCGGATCCATCCACTTCTTGGCACCGGCTATGCTGCCTGCGACAAGGTCCGAGTGACCGCCGACATATTTGGTCAGCGAGTAGACCACGATGTCCGCGCCCTGATCGAGCGGGCGCTGCCATAGCGGGCCGAGGAATGTGTTGTCGATCGCGATCGGGCAGTCGAGGCCGGCTGCATCGCGCGCAGCACGCACCGCCTCGACATCGACCAACGCGTTGGTCGGATTGCCCGGACTTTCGAGATAGACCATGCAGACCTTGCCTCCCTGATCGCTCGCCTGCTGCTTGGCCTTGGCCAGAACCACGTCGAGCTTTTCACGGGTCGCACCGGCAGGAAAGTCGACATAGGTCACGCCGAATTTCGCCAGAACCTTGGCGACGAAGCCTTCGGACGCAGCGTAGAGCGGGCCTGAGTGGACGATCACGTCGCCCTGGCTCGCATAGGTCAGCATCAGCACGCAAATCGCGGTCATGCCGCTGGAGAAGCTCAGCGCATCTTCCGCGCCGTCCCAGATCGACAGGCGATCCTCGAGGATTTCCTGATTGGGCGCGTTGAAGCGTGAATAGACTAGGCCGTCGGCGCCGCCGGGGCGCTTGCCGGTGATGCCCTCGAAATGGCGCTTGCCATCCGCCGCACTGGGAAAGGCAAAGGTGCTTGTGAGGAAGATCGGCGGCTTGAGGCTGCCTTCGGACAGCACCGGATCATAGCCGTGGCCCATCATCAGCGTGGCGGGCTTCAGCTCGCGTCCGCCGATGGTCTTGGGCTCGGCATGGGGTGTCTTGCGCGGGGTGGTGGGATCGATTTCGTGAGCGGCCATGGCGGCTGCATCCTTCCTGTGAACAACGCCCCCAGGAAGGCGGGGGCTGGTCTGGCGGGGCCGGGGCGCCCGTTCCTAACCTCCGCAGGAACGCTTCTCCGCCGGACAGCGCAATTGCAGCCGCGCATATCGCCACTGCCTTGGGGTTTCAACCGGTACGGATGGACTTACTCAAGCTCGTCGCGTCGCTCGGGGCCGAGCATTACCCACACCGCCAGTACGACCGCAGTCACTAGCGTCACCGCCGCAAGCGCAAAAGCGTAATTACCACTATGATTGGCGGCAATACCGGCCTGGATCGGCGAAACGCGCGAAGCGATCAGATTGCCCAGCTGGTAGACGAGCCCCGGAAACATAGCCCTGACCGCAGGGGGCGACAGCTCGTTGAGATAGGCCGGGATATTGGCCCAGGCACCCTGTACCGCCAGCCCCATCAGGAACGCGCCTAGCCCCAACGCCATCAGGCTGTGAGCATAGGCCCACAGAGGTATCACCGGCAGCACCAATATGCACGCAAGCGCCAGCGTTCGTCGCCGCCCGAGTGTTTCGGATAGCTGGCCGAAAGATAGTGAGCCGATGATCGAGCCGATATTGAGCACGATCGCAAGCATCCCCACCGTATGGGTGTCGAACTTGCGCTGCTGCTGGAGGAAGGTCGGGTAGAGATCGCCGGTGCCGTGGCTGAGGAAGTTCATCGCGGTCATTAGCACCACCAGATAGAGCGCGAGCTTCCAGTGCTCGACCAGTACCGCCAGCACCGGGGGATGTGGTTCATGGCGCCGCGCGGCAAAGCTGGGGCTCTCCTCCACCCGCATTCGGATGAACAGTACGAACAGCGCCGGGGCGAGGCCGAGGAAGAACATCGCCCGCCAGCCGATCGCATCGAAGAACAGGTAATAGACGAGGCTCGCGACCAGAAAGCCCGTCGAATAGCCTGCCTGCAATAACCCGGAAACTGGGCCGCGCAGCCGGGCGGGAATACTCTCCATGACCAGACTGGCGCCAAGGCCCCATTCGCCGCCCATCGCGAAGCCAAACAAAGTACGCACGATCAGCAGCTGCGTAATCGTCTGGCTGAGACCGGAAAGGAATGAGAACACCGAAAAGCACACGATCACAAGCATCAGCACCGGCCGCCGCCCGAACCGGTCGCCCAGCCAGCCGAACACCAATGCCCCGGCAGGCCGCGCTGCCAGCGTCAGGAACAGGGTTTCGGAAACATGCTCAACATCGGTGTCAAAGCTGGTGGCAATCGCCCTTAGCATGAACACCAGAAGGAAGAAGTCGAACGCATCGAGCGTCCAGCCGAGATAGCTCGCCCAGATCGCGTTCTTCTGCGGCGCCGACAACTTCGGATATTCGGAAATCAGCCCCAAAGGAATTGCGCGTCGTTCATCATGCGCCCTCTCGTTTCTGGCCGCCTAACAGGCGTTCAAAATGTCTGCAATCGCTACATTATTTGTTGGTGACTGCGCCCCGGAGGCACTTTGGGCAAATGGTCCGAAAATGTTGGCACTTGAAATCAGCTCGGGTCAGGCGCCCCGCCGCCCACCGGCCGCAGATAGACGCGGTCGATTGTCGAGAAGGTGCCTCGCAACCGGATTTCGAGAGAGCCGATCAATCGTTCCATCTCCACGACCTGCAAATCGTTGGCGTAATTGACATCGACGATCACTACCACGTTCTCGGGGGCGAGGTGGATCGTCATCACATCTTCCACGGCAACCACACCCTGAGCAGCAGCGACCTCACTGCGAATAGCCTTGATCAGCTTGGGATCCGCGCTCTCGCCGATCAGCAGACCCTTCGCTTCACGCAGCAACGTAGCCGCAACAAATGCGAGCAGGGCGGCAATGCCAAGCGAGGCGATGCCATCCCAGATCGCATTGTCGGTCGCCAGTTCCAGGCCAATACCGACCGCGGCCACCAGCACGCCCGACACGGCCGCCGAATCCTCCAGCAGCACGACCAGCGTGGTGCTGTCCTTGGTATCGCGGACGCCCTGCCAGAAGCTGTCGCCCGCGTTGCGCTGTGCGTTGAACGAACGATAGGCGGCACGCAGGGACCAACCTTCCAGCGCAAAGGCAACGGCGAGCACTCCGAAGGCAATGATCGGCTCGCGTGTCGGTTCGGGATGGACGATATGGACGACGCCCTCATAGGCGGAAAAGCCGGCGCCAAGGCCGAAGATCAGCATCGCGACCACAACCGACCAGAAATAGAGTTCGCGCTGGTACCCCATCGGGTGCAGCGCGTCGGGTGGCTTTGCGGCGCGCTTTCCACCGTACCACAGCAGCAGCTGGTTGCAGCTGTCGATGAGCGAATGCACGCCCTCGGTCAGCATCGCCGAACTGCCAGTCAGCGCCGCCGCGACCAGCTTGGCCGCAGCAATACCGAGATTGGCGATCAGGGCACGCAGGATCACTCCTGCGCTGTCCGGCTTGCCACCGCTGCTCAATGGGTCCAGTCGAGTTTGAGTTGCTCGATATGCCAATGCAATTGATAGGGTGTGGCACCGGGCACGTCATTGACCCGGCGCAGTGTGATCGGGCCTTCGATCCGAACCGGTCGTCCGTCCGCATCTTTCGCGGTGATGGTCGCCTGACTGGTGTAGTAAGATGAGCCTGCTGCGCCTTCCATCCGCCCGTCAGGAACCGCCACGCTGATGTGGTCGAGACCAGCAAACAGCTTGTTGAAAGCGGACATGCTCCACTTCTTCTGGGCCGACTTGCCCAGCATGTGCCATGCCTGATCGAACTCCTTCAGCTCGATCGCTCGGGCGAAGGAGAGCAGCACGTTGCGTGCGCCCTTGGCGGTGCGCTCCACTTCCGGCTTCGACGGAACTGGCGTCAGGTCCGGGTTGCCATCGTTGACGCCGTCGGGGCTGGCGACGGGCGAAACCATCGGCACGATCTTCGAAGGCGGCACTTCGGCGGTGTCGACACCCACTGACGATTGCGTGGAGGACGCGCTCGGACTGGCGGTGGGGGAGGGTGTCGGTGTTGCAGCTGCTTGCTGGTGCGCAGGCGCACTGCACGAACACAGGGCTAAAGCGGCCCCACCGGCAAACAATAATGGGATCGGGTGTCGAGTCATGCACCCTAAACCGGGGAAGCGCCCAGCGCGTTCCCCGGATTGGGATAACAGTGGGTTATTTGGGCGAAAGCACCATCAGCATCTGGCGCCCCTCGAGGCGTGGGAACGCTTCGACCTTGGCGACTTCCGCAACATCTTCCTGAACCCGCTTGAGCAAGTCCATGCCGAGTTGCTGGTGCGCCATCTCGCGTCCACGGAAGCGCAGGGTGACCTTCACCTTGTCGCCATTCTCGATGAACTTGTTCATGCTGCGCATCTTCACATCGTAATCGTGATCGTCGATGTTCGGACGCATCTTGATTTCCTTGATGTCCTGCGTCTTTTGCGTCTTGCGCGCCGCATTGGCCTTTTTCTGGGCTTCGTAGCGGTATTTGCCGACATCGAGGAACTTGCACACCGGCGGATCGGCATTGGGCGAAACTTCGACGAGGTTAAGACCGAGATCGGCGGCCTGCTCGATTGCTTCGCGGGTGTACATCACGCCCAGATTTTCTCCCTCGTGATCGATCACGCGGACTTTGGGCGACTGGATGAATTGGTCGAAGCGCGGGCCGCTCTTGACCGGCGGCTGCAGCGAACGACGGGGTGGACGGGCTATGGGGCTTTCTCCTGTAGTTGATTTTCGTAGATTGAAAGCGAGCAAATAGGCATTGTTCCCCGTAAACGAAAGGGGGAACACGCAATCGGGGGTACAAAAGGCGCTGGCTTGTGGCCTTCAGGCCGCGTCTCGCCAAAGCGGGAAGGTGGCGATGCGTTGTCCGGTGGCGACCACCGCGTCGATGGCACGAGCGGGTTGCAGCGCTTCGAGAATCGCGGGATCGGCGGCGTTCATGCCGCCGGTAAAGGCACCGAACGCCGGCAGGATCATCCGGCCCCCGCGCTCGCCATCGCTGCCGATCACCCCGCAAGGGCGCATGATCCGCCGTTTCTGGATCGACAGGCTGAGCTTGGGATGGAAATGCCCCGACAGTTCGGGCCGGGTTTCGCCGGGGCGGGCCTGGTGGCGCAGGATCATGCCGCCCAGTTCGAGTTCCTCGGCCAGAGTGCCACCGCAGCGCGCTTCCATCCTCGCGTCGTGATTGCCGGTGATCCATATCCAGTCGAACGCTTTGGTCAGCGCGGTAAGCATGCCACGCGCCTCTGGTTCCATCCGTTCGATACCGCGCGAATCATGGAAATTGTCGCCAAGCGTAATGACCCGGCGGGCACCGGTGGCGCGCAAGGCTGCGGCGAGTCGCTGGAGCGTTTCGCGGCTGTCATAGGGCGGGATCAACTGCCCGTGCTGCGCGAAATAGCTCGCCTTCTCGAGGTGAAGATCCGCCACCAGCAGCGCGTTCTCGTCTGGCCAGAACAGCGCGCCGCTTTGGGTCAGGTGCCATTGCTGGTTTGCGAACGAAAGGGGAACCATGCCTATGCTCTTGCCGTGGCTGACCGCGCTTGGCAAGGGGATTGCCATGACCGGATGGAGCAAGCAGACCGAACAGGCGCAACAGTGGTTCGAGGCTTTGCGCGACCGCATCTGCGCAGCGTTCGAGGCGATCGAGCAGGAGGCAGGTTCGGACGCGCGATTCGAATACACGCCATGGTCGCGCGAGGAGGATGGCAACGCCAATCCCGGCGGTGGTACGCGTGGGTTAATGAAGGGGCAGGTGTTCGAGAAAGTCGGGGTCAACGTCTCGACAGTCCATGGCAATTTCGCACCCGATTTCGCTGCGACGATAAACGGGGCGAGCGCAGAGAATCCGGGGTTTACCGCCACCGGGATCAGCCTGGTCGCGCATATGGCCAATCCGCATGTCCCGGCGGTTCACATGAACACGCGGTTCCTGGTCACCGGCAAGGCGTGGTTCGGTGGCGGGGCGGATCTCAACCCGCCGATACCTTACGACGACGATACGCAGGAATTTCACGCGCGCTTTCGCGCTGCCTGCGCCGCGCATAACCCGACCTATTATGAGCGCTTCAGCAAATGGGCTGAGGACTATTTCTATATCCCTCATCGCGGCGTCCATCGCGGGGTGGGCGGGATATTCTACGATCACCTCGAATGTTCGGACGAGGCTGCTTTCGAACGCAATTTCGCCTTCACCCGCGACGTAGGCGAAGCGTTTCTCGACGTCTTTCCTGCAATCGTGCGCCGCCGGATGGGTGCCGATTGGTCCAATGACGACAAGCGCCGCCAGCGAGAATGGCGCGGACGTTATGCCGAATTCAATCTCGTTTACGATCGCGGTACGCTGTTTGGCCTGAAGACCGGCGGCAAGGTGGACGCCATATTGATGAGCCTCCCGCCCGAGGCAGCGTGGGCGTGATTGAGGCTAGGGCGCTTTTTGCGTTGCAATAGGGCGCATTGGGCAACACATTTGGCGATACGATGCTGAGGCAATACGAACTGGTTGAGCGGGTCAAGGAATACGACCCGGACGCCGATGAGGCGATGCTCAATCGCGCCTATGTTTATACCGTTCAGAAGCACGGAACGCAGACGCGCGCCAGTGGGGACCCGTATTTCAGCCATCCGGTCGAAGTCGCCGGGTTGATGACCGACCTGAAACTCGATCAGGAAACGATTGCTACCGCGCTGCTCCACGACACAGTCGAGGACACGCTGGCAACGATTGAAGACATAGAGAACAATTTCGGCACCGATGTCGCGCGGCTGGTCGATGGCGTGACCAAGCTCTCCAAGATCGAGCAGATGCCCGAGGACGAGCGCGCGGCGGAGAATTTGCGCAAGTTCCTGCTCGCCATGAGCGAGGATATCCGGGTGCTGCTGGTCAAGCTGGGCGACCGGCTGCACAACATGCGCACGCTGCATTTCATCAAATCGCCCGAAAAGCGCCAACGCATCGCGCGCGAGACGATGGAGATCTACGCCCCGCTGGCCGAGCGCGTCGGCATGTACGAATATATGCGTGAGATGCAGCTGCTCGCCTTCGAGCAGATCGAGCCCGATGCTTTTCGCACCATCACCAAGCGGCTCGAACAATTGCGCGCGCAGGACGGCGGGCAGGTCGACGCGATCGCGCTGGCGATCAAGCAGGCGCTTGCCGAAGCGGGCCTGAAGGTCGAGGTCTCGGGCCGCGAGAAGCATCCCTATTCGATCTGGCGCAAAATGGCCGAACGCCACGTCAGCTTTGAACAGGTGACCGACATCATGGCGTTCCGCGTCATCACGGAGAACGAGGCCGACTGCTATCGCGCGATGGGCGTGCTCCACACGACATGGCAATTCCTGCCCGGTCGGTTCAAGGATTACATTTCGACGCCCAAGACCAACGGTTATCGCTCGCTCCATACCGCCCTGATGTATGAGAATTCGATGCGCGTCGAAGTCCAGATACGCACTCGCGAGATGCACCGGCTGAACGAATTCGGCTATGCCGCGCATTGGGCTTACAAGCAGGGCGACAAGCCCGATGGGCAGGTCGGCTGGCTGCGCGATCTGATCGAGATCGTCGACACCAGTCACGATGCCGAGGAGCTGCTCGAAAATACCCGGCTCGCGATTTACCAGGATAGAATTTTCGCCTTCACGCCCAAGGGCGCGCTGTTCCAACTGCCCAAGGGCGCGACCCCGGTCGATTTCGCTTTTGCGGTCCACACCGACCTCGGCGCGCTGACGGTGGGGGCAAAGATCAACGGCCGCCACGTGCCGCTGCGCACGCCGCTCGCCAACGGCGATGTGGTGGAGATCATCAAGGGCTCCGATGCCGAGCCGCAATTGTCTTGGCTCGGCTACGTCGTGACCGGGAAGGCGCGCGCTGCTATCCGCCGCGCTGTGCGTTTGAAGGAGCGTGCAGAAGTCGCCGATATCGGCAAGAAACTGTTCGACGAGATCGTCACGCGCGTGCCCGCCAAAGTGGGCAAGAAGGCGCTGGGTGCCGCACTCGAACGGCTGGAGATGGAGGAGGAGGAAGACCTCTATTACGCCATTGGCGCGGCCAAGATCGAGGATCGCGAGGTAATGGAGGCGCTGGTGCCGGGCTGCACCGAGGACATTCCCGAGGTGCCCGACTGGAGCCAGAGCACCCTGTCGATCCGCGGACTGACGCCGGGCGTGGGCTACACGCTGGCGACATGCTGCCACCCCGTCCCGGGCGACCGTATTGTCGGCACGCGCCGTACAGGCGAGCGAGTTGAGGTTCACACGATAGATTGCCATGAGCTCGCCAGCGGCATCGATGCCGACTGGATCGATCTCAACTGGGGCAAGCGTGCGGCGGGCGCGGTCGGGCGGCTTCGGGTGACGCTCTACGACAGGCCCGGCACGCTGGCGGAAATGGCCAGCATCTTCGCGCAGAACCTGTGCAATGTGAAAAGCCTTGACCAGACCCAGCTCGACAATCCTTTTACCACCTATGAGATCGACCTCGACGTGCAAGACGTGACCCACCTCAACCGCATCCTGAGCGCATTGCGCGCCAGCGATGCGGTCGCTCAGGCGGAGCGTATCTGATGGCTGGCGTTGTCGGGATCGATCATGTGCAGCTCGCCATGCCCCATGGGGGGGAGGATCGCGCGCGGCGTTTCTTCATCGGTGTGCTGGGGATGGACGAGATCGAGAAGCCGCCGCATCTTGCGGTCAATGGCGGCTGCTGGTTCGTCGCGGGGCAGGCGCACGTCCATCTGGGCGTGGAGGAGGGCCACATTCCCTCCCGTAAAGCCCATCCCGCCTTGCTGGTCGACGATCTGGTCGAACTGCGCCGCAAACTCGAAATGGCGGGGGTGCCGTTCAGTCCCGGCAAGCCGCTCGACGGTTATATCCGCGGCGATATCACCGATCCCTTCGGCAACCGTATCGAGTTGATGCAGCAGGTGTGATCGCTGGGCCTTAACCGGCGGGCACAGGCCGGACCGGCACCGGGATATTGCAGATATCCGCGCCGCCCGCCGGGTGGATGAAGAACGGATCGCGGCGGTTGGCGCGGGCATCGGCGTATTTCGCGAAGGTCTGGCTCTCGGTCGAGAGATATTCGAAATGCGGCTGGTTGTCCTTGGCGAGGTCGCTGGCAAGCCGCACCGAGAGGATCGACACGCGCTTCGCGGGGTCTTGGTAGAAGCCCAGCGGTCCATGCCCGCGCGGCAGGCTGGAGAGATATTCCATCCCCTCGATCACCCTCCCGACCAGCGCGATATTGCGGTCTAGATGGCGCGGCGGAGTGCCGATCACGGTGTAGAACTCCGCCCCGGTGCCGGTATCGGGCGAATAGTTCCGGCCCACGCCGACCATGCCATAGCAGTGGATGGGCCACCACATCTTGCCATCACTTCCCACAGGCCACCCGGTTAGAGTGAAGCCTGTGGCTGGCGCATAGGCATCACGAACATGTGAAAAGCCAATTGCGGGTGCACCTTGAAACTTCGCTGACGGGGCCGGAACTGGTGGGGCATAATCCGCCTCGCTCATCACCTTCAGATCCTTGGGCAGCGGCTTGGCTTTGGCCGGGTCCTCGCCATCGGGATCGCCCCATTGGACGACGTAATTGTCCTGCACCCTCACCACCGCGATCCCATCGTACCAATGGTCGCGGGCGAGGGTGCGGATGTTGTCGACCCAGCCCTGGCTGAACGGGGTGGGCATCAGCTGGATCACAACCTTGCGCGCCGAGCCATCCGCGGCGGGGGCCAGCGTCATCACCAGCAGGTCTTGCGGGGCGATTTTCACCCACTCGCTCGCCGGGGCAGCATCGACGATCTCATTCGGCGAGGGCGCGCCCTTGGGCGGCTCCTGCGAGAGCGTGGGCGAGGCCAGGGCGACCAAAGGGGCGAGGAGTGCTGCGAGCGCAATCTTTGAGCGGGTCATGATGATGAGTGTGCCAAGCACCGCGCCCAAGAGAAAGCCCCTCTCCACACGTTTTCTGTGGGCGGGGAGGGGCTTTGACGCCGGAGTTCGCAGGGAATGCCTGATCCGCGCAGCCCCGGCCTAACTCCCATAATGTGAAAATGCGACCGGATTATGCCATCCGCAGCGATATTGTGCGCGATTGGTGTTCCACGCACTTGCACCCGGCGCTCCGCCAAGCTAGGGGCGCGCCTTCTTGGAAAGCTGGCCGTGCTCAAACAACGAAGCGGTAGCATGACAAGGCGCGGAGCGGTGGCCGAGTGGTCGAAGGCGCACGCCTGGAAAGTGTGTATACGGTAACCCCGTATCGTGGGTTCGAATCCCACCCGCTCCGCCAGTCACCCCCAGCACTAGTCTCTGCTTACCGGGCGTGCGCGCAACGTGGCGATGTGGGCGGGTTTGCGCAGGGTAATCCGTCCTGAGTGTATTTGTGAGCGGGCAGGGGTATTGGATGCCCAGGAAGCGCAAGGCTTACAACTCGTCCAGATACTTCAATTCCTCGCCCAAGGTGATCCGCCTGGTGGCGTGATGGTCTAGCTGTGGCGCGTTGCCGACCAAGAAGGCGAAATTCTCGAGTGCTACGTAACGAAACCCGCGACCAAGCTTCCGCGATTCGGTTCGTGAAGAAGGCGCTCAAGCGCCATGGCTTGCATGAGGCGATCCCTACCGATGGTCTGCGTTCCTATAGGGCAACAATGATCGAACTCGGCAAACAGGAGAAGCAGGAGGTCGGACGCAGGCCCAACAACCGGATGGAGAACAGCCATCTCTCGTTCCGAAGACGAGAGCGAGCGATGCTCCGCTTCAGGCGAATGAAGAGCTTGCAGAGTTTCGCCTCGGTTCACGCCAACGTCCATAAATACTTCAATCTCGAATGCCATCTCGTCGACAGACAGACCTGCAAGATCCGCCGCTTGACCGGACTGGCCGAGTGGCAATCACTCATGGCCTGAGCCTTGATGGGGTAAGGGATAGCTGCGCAGATCGAAGGCAAATTGCGATTAGACTGACAGCACGGCCACTGAATCTGCGTCAATCCCTATTTATAGTGCGTCCAAGAAGCGCGGCGATTTGCCTTGGGTAATGCTCCTTTTCACATACTTTGGTGCGACTTTGAGGCTACCTAGATTGCGGAGCTGAAGTTGGTTCCGGGCTGTGCCCGATAACTGTCGAACAGCGCCGCTATCGTGCGAGCATAAGGCAGGCCATCAGGATCGATCGTCAACACATTGTCCGCGATGTTTGCCAATCCGCGTGCCACGAATGGCTGGAGCGCACAGGCGGTCTGAGTCATCAGGTCGGCATCGACCTGCGCTTCGCCATGGCACAGCAGTCTCTCGATGATCCTGCTGCGGCGGCGATCGTCGACCGAGCGCAACACGCCGCGATTGGCAAGCGGCTTATGTTGCGAGGCGATCATGCGGTACCGCCCGGAATTCTTTTCGTTTTGCGCCAGCAATTGGGGAAAGCTGCTGATTGCGGATGCCCCGAGACCGAGCAGAATGGGCGCGTCATCCTCGGTAAAACCCTGAAAGTTGCGGTGCAGCGTCCCTGCCATGGCCGCTTTGGCTAGCGGGTCGCCGCCAGGACGGGCAAAATGGTCGAACCCGACCGGGGTATAGCCATGTGTGACCAGATAGGCGTAGCCCATCGCCGCCATTTGGAACCGCATCTCTTGCCCGGGTAGATTGGTTGCAGCGATCATCCTCTGACGCGGGACGATATGAGGCACGTGGGCATAGCCGAACAGCGCGACACGATCCGCGCCGAGTACGCGCGTACGGTGCAAGGTGTCGATCAACTGATCTTCGGTCTGGCCCGGCAAACCATACATCAGGTCGAAATTGAGCGAGGCAATGCCCGCATTCCTCAAGAGATCGACGCTGCGCAGGATGGTATTTTCATCCTGGACGCGTCCGATGGCAGCCTGGCAGGCGGAATCAAAGGTTTGCACGCCGAGGCTGGCGCGTGTGATCCCGACACGTTCGATGACCGCACCCCATTCCGGCGTCAGCGTCCGCGGATCGAGCTCAATCGACCAGATCGGATCGTCGGGATCGAAGGCTACTGTCAGCGCATCGACCAATCTCACGAAATCCACCGGGGCCAACGCATTGGGGCTTCCACCGCCAAAGGATATCCTTTTGACTTTCGTTCTGGCTGGCCGGTGCCGCGCAATCATGTCGATTTCGCTATGCAGGGCGAAGAGGTAGCTTTGCAGCCTCCGTTCGCGACCGGATGCAGCGGTATTGCAGCCGCAATAATAGCAGATTTTCTCGCAGAACGGGATGTGCACATAAAGCGACAGGTCGCCCTCCGCACACTCCAGCGCCCGCAGATGGGCGGTTTCGTCGAGCGGTCCGAAATCGGCCGCCGTCGGATAGCTGGTGTAGCGCGGAACAGGCGTTGCCAGCAGTTCGGGATAATAAGGCCACATAGGCAGCTTATTTGTTCAAGCGCGCGAGGCGATCATTGCGATGGATCAAATTCCTCGCGCAAGCATCCTGCATGGCAGGCGGCGATCTTGCATGGTTTAGGACCAGGGGCGGGTGCATCCCGGCCGAGCGGTAAGGTGATACTGCCCCCGTTGCAGAGCGCCACAGAGATGGCTGTTGAACGCTGTGTTGGCTGAAGGGCTGGACCGAACGCCAGCGGGGCAAGAGCAATCAATATAAAGGGCAGGCCGTTCACCCCTCGTCCTCCTCGTCGATCAGGATGCGGTTGGCCGCCCCGTCGAGATCGTCAAACTGGCCATGCTTCATCGACCAGAAGAACGCTGCGAGGCCCAGCAGCCCCATCCCAAGTGCAATGGGGATCAGGAAGGTCAGCCCGGTCATCGGGCAACTCGTACGAGGCGTAGCGAATTGCCCACCACCATCAGCGAACTCAGCGACATGGCGACCGCCGCGATCAATGGCGTAACCAACCCCCCTAGGGCCAAGGGAACCGCGCAGATATTGTAGAGCACCGCCAGTGCGAAATTCTGCCGTACGACTGACATGGTCCTGCGAGCGACCTTAATGCCGAGCGCTACGGGCATCAGCCGATCGCCGACAAACACCGCGTCGGCGGCCTGCTGGCTGATATCGCTGGCGGAACCCGGCGCGATCGAAGCGTGGGCAGCAGCGAGAGCCGGGCCGTCGTTCAATCCATCACCCACCATCAATGGGTAGTGGCCTTCCTTTCTGAGTGCTTCGAGCACGGCGAGTTTGCGTGCGGGCGTGGCGCCACCTTCCCCAGTAGAATCGAGTTCATCCGCAACGGCGGCGACCATCTGCTCGCGATCGCCGGACAGGATACGCGATTCGATCCCCATCGCACCGAGCATCCGCAGAGCAGCTGCGGCATCGGGACGCAGATGATCGGCGTAGCGGATGCCCCAGCTTTTCTCTCCGATGGTGAGACGACTGGTCAGACCAGCGGGAGCATCTGGATCGCGTCTCAGGAAGACTGATCTTCCAAGGTACTTCGCAGCAATACCCTGGCCAGGGTGTTCCTTAATCTCATCCAGCTTTGCCGGGACAAAATGATCGGCCAGTAATGCCTTGGTGATGGCGCGGCTGAGTGGGTGGCGGCTTGCTTGTGCCAGCCCCAGCGCCACGGCTTTTGCATCCGGCGGCAGATCGTCAAGCTCCGCCTGCGGTTCGCCCATGGTCAGGGTTCCGGTCTTGTCGAACAGTGCGATATCGATGTCTGCCAACCGCTCCAGCGCGGTGCCATCCTTGACCAGCAATCCGCGCTTGCCCAGCGCGCCCGCCGCAACCACTTGCGCGGCGGGCACGGCGAGCCCCATGGCACAAGGGCAGGTGATAATCAGCACCGAGATCGCGATTACCAGCGCCTGGTGCCAGCCCGCCCCGGCGAGAATCCAACCGATGAACGCGGCGAGCGCGAGCGAATGGACCAGCGGCGCATAGAGCCGCGCGGCGCGGTCGGCGATCTTGACATAACGGCTGCGCGATTGTCCCGCCTCGTCCATCAGCCGGGCGATCTCGGCGAGCGCAGTATCCTTTGCGACGGCGGTGATCCGGACTGTCAGCGACCCCATTTGATTGACGGCTCCGGCAAGCACCTTGTCGTGCGCACCGACGCCAACCGGAGTGCTCTCGCCGGTCAACATGCTGTTGTCGATAGCGCTTGTACCACTGACGATTTCGCCATCCGCTGCGAGAGCCTCACCAGCCGCCACCAGCATGAGCATGTCGGGGGCAAGTTGTTCGGCGTTCAGGCGTTTGGTCGTGCCGTCCGGTTGGATAACAGCCGTGCTGCGGCCCATCTTCGACAGAAGCGCCCCAATTCCTGCACGCGTGCGCGAGCGCATGGTGGCGTCGAGAACCCGTCCTGCGAGCAGGAAAAACAGGAGCATGACCGCGCCATCGAAATAGGCGTGCTGGCCGCCATCCAGCGTTTCATAGAGGCTTAGCCCGGTCGCAAGTGCAATGCCGATCGATATCGGTACGTCCATATTGGTGCGGCGGTATTTCATTGCCATCCATGCCGAGGAGAAGAACGGCCGCCCGGCATAGGCGATTACAGGTAGCGCAATGATCGCCGAGAGCCAGTGGAACAGTTCGCGCGTACTTCCTTGCGCACCGGCCCAGACGCTGACCGACAGCAGCATGATGTTCATCATGCCGAACCCCGCCACCGCCAACGCCCGCAGCAATGCCTTGGTTTCGCGGTCGTCCTGAGCCAGCGGATTGGCGGCGACCGGTTGTGCCTCGAACCCGATGCGAGCGAGGGCGTCGACCAAATCGCTTTCGTCCAGTGCTGTCGAATGCCGGATCGCCACGCGTTTGGCGGAGAAATTGACACGCGCGCTCTCGATGCCGTCGAGTTTGGGCAATTCCCTTTCGATCTTGCCGATACAACCGGCACAGCGAATACCCGGCGCAGTCAGCCGCGTATCGATCACATCGCGCATACCGGCGTCGGCGGCGAAAGGTGCGTTCAATCCACGTGCTCCTCATGCGACCAGTTGCGGCCGCCCGCATCGACTTCGAGACGGACGATCCAGCGTCCGGGCTCGACGTCAGCTGAGCGATAATGGTGAGGAGAGGTTTGCAGCAGCGGAAACGTGCGATCGTCCGGTGTGCCCAAAGGACGGCGCAAATGCGCAACCAGCTTGGCATCCTGCGGTACGCCTTCAGTGATCACCGCAAGTCGCCCTTGCGTATCGCGCTCTATATCGGCTTTCCAGCCCAGCCGGTCTTCGCTGCGCGCCTCGTCCAGCCAGCCATTGAACTTCTGGCTCGCGACATAGGAGTTTTCGACCACCACTCCGCCAAACCGGTCGATAGCAAAGAATGCCATGGTGAAGTTGACCGCAATGACGACGCCAAAGAATCCGACGAGGATCACCGTCATATGCCATCCGGTGAAGCGGTTCGTGCCGGTTCGCTTTCTCCCAGTCCGATTCATCATTCTTCCCCCGGAGCATTGAACCGTGTTTTAACCGTGTCGGTCTCACCCTGCTCGTCGAGCGATGCAAGACGGAAGTCGAAGTCCGTTTCGCTTGTTCCTTCGGGTGCCACCACATAAGCGCGGACGGTGAGCAGTTGGTCCGCAGGTACGGTGAAAGTCTGTTGCGGTGCAGCGACACGACGACGGATGGTGTCGGTCCACATCACGCCGCCCGGCAGACCCACAAGCGAAACGATCATCTGCCGGGGCCGGCTTTCCATATTGCGCAGCCGCAAAGTGTAGGCGTTGCGCACCGAACCGTCGCTCATCAGCATGTAGGGCGGATTGCGGTCAGGCGCCACGGTGAGATCGGTGTGGCTGCGCGTGTCGAGCGCGAACAACAGGCCAAGCCCGATACTCGCCCAGATAAGAAAATAGGCGATCGTGCGCGGATGGAAGATGGCCTTCCAGATCGGTCGCGGCGCTTCGCCGGCTGCCTCGCGCTGGCAGTCTTCCAGCGTGGCATAATCGATCAGCCCGCGCGGGCGACCAATGTCCTTCATAACCTTGTCGCAGGCGTCGATGCACAGCGCACAGGTAATGCAGCCGATTTGCGGACCTTCCCGGATATCGATCCCGGTCGGGCACACCTGCACGCACTGTTGGCAATCGATGCAGTCGCCAAATGAATCGGGATTCTTCTGTGCTTTCTTGACGCTACCGCGCGGCTCTCCGCGCCAGTCCTTGTAGGTTACGATCAAGCTCTTTTCATCGAGCATCGCGGACTGGATGCGCGGCCAAGGGCACATATAGATACACACCTGTTCACGCATGAAGCCACCCAGCATGACCGTAGTCAACGTCAGGATAGCTACCGTGATATAGGCGACAGGCGCCGCCTCGCCGCGCCAGAATTGGTGCACCAGAGTGGGGGCATCTGCGAAATACATGATCCATGCGCCGCCGGTCCAGAAGCCGATCAGCAGGTAGATCGTCCATTTGACCGCCCGACGCGTGACCTTGCCCCAGGTCCAGGGCGCAGCATCGAGACGCTTGCGGGCATTGCGATCACCGTCGATGAAGCGGTCGACATGCTGGAACACATCGGTCCACACGGTTTGCGGGCAAGCGTATCCGCACCACGCGCGCCCGACAGCGCTGGTCACCAGGAACAATCCAATCCCGGCCATGATGAGTAGCCCAGCCACGAAATAGAATTCCTGAGGCCAGATCTCGATGCCGAACATGTAGAATCGGCGATGCGCCAGATCGACCAGCACGGCTTGGTCGGGCGCGTAGGGGCCACGGTCCCAGCGGATCCAGGGGGTACCGTAATAGATCGCCAGAGTGACGAACATCACAAACCATTTGAACCGCCGGAAACGACCGTCGATGCGCTTGTTGTGAACGAACTCGCGCTTCTCGTAGAGGCGTTCGGGCAGGTGCTCGCGCGCCGGCTCCTTGGGTTGATGTCTCCGGGTCGCCGCCTTCAGATCGGCAAGTGTGCCTGTAGCGGGATGGTCAGGGTCGCTCATTTGTACTGGCTTCCGCTTGTCCAGCCGCCTGGCTCCCGTTGCGATTCGATGAGGATACGGCACCGGCCTTGGCTTCCCCAGGTGTCGCCTCGCCGCCGCCAAGGGACCAAACATAGGCCGCCAGCATCTTGATGGTGACCGGGCTGAGGCGTCCGCCCCAATGCGGCATCACGCCCATCCGGGGATTGAGCACTTGCTTCTCGATGTCTTCCTTGGTCCCGCCGTAAAGCCAGATCGCATCGTTGAGACGCGGCGCGCCGAGCTTGCGATCTCCACCGCCATTCGGGCCGTGGCAGGCAGCGCAATTATCTGCGAAGAGTTTTGCTCCCTCAGCATTGTCCTTGGACTTGCCGCGCAGTGCCAACACGTGTTTGGCAACAGCGTCGAGCTGCCCGGCATCGAATGCGCCTTCGAAAGGCGGCATCTGGCTCTGACGCTTATCGTCGTCCTCGTGCTGGCGGATTCCATGAGTGATCGTGTAATGGATGTCTTCCAGCGTGCCGCCCCACAACCAGTCGTCATCGTTGAGATTGGGGTAGCCGAGCGTCTGACTTCCAGCTGCGCCGGAACCATGGCACTGGACGCAATTGACCTTGAACGCCGCCGCGCCGCCAGCCACTGCCTGACGCATCAGCGCCTTGTCGGCCGGCAGCTTTTCCAATGCTATGGCCCCGATCCTGTCGGCAATAGCGCGTTTGTCGGCTTCCGCGTCGGCAAGTGATTTCGCGAGCTGCCCGCGGCTCGACCAGCCGAGCATTCCACCGGTCGCCCGGTCGATCATCGGCCAGGCGGGATAGGCAATAACATATCCGACGGCGAACAGGATGGTAAGGTAGAAGGTCCACAGCCACCAGCGCGGCAGCGGTGTGTTGAGTTCCTCGATCCCGTCCCATTCATGGCCGACCGTTTCGGTGCCCGTGGCTTCATCGATGTGCTTATTCGCCATCACCGTCTTCCTTGAAAATCACCATGCTTGCATCGTCGCTGCGGCGCTTGCCGCCGGGCCGGAAAGGCCACAGAGCGAGGGTGAGGAAAATAGCGAACATCGCCAGCAGGAAATGGCTGTCGGCGAAGTGTCGGATTTGCTCGTAAAAGCTCATCGTCCTGTCTCCTTAGCCAGCTCTTCTTGCGCAGCGGCGCTGTTGAAATCGACCATGGTGCCCAGCACCTGGAGATACGCGACCAGCGCATCCATTTCCGTCAGGCTGTGCTTCTGACCGTCGTAATCGCGGATCACAGCCTTGGGATAGCGTTTGAGGAAATCGCCTGCGTCCTTGTCGGGATCGGCCTGCAGGAGCAGGTCGTCCATCGCCTGGTCGATATCGCGGTCGGTATAGGGCACGCCCACCTCCCGCAGGGTGATCAGCGTGGCTGCCGGATCGCCCAGCTTGAGCTCGGTGTCCTTGAGAAATCCGTATTTGGGCATGACACTTTCAGGCACCACGCTTTGCGGATTGGTCAGGTGCTGGACGTGCCAAGCGTCGGAATAGCGCCCGCCAACTCGTGCCAGATCGGGTCCGGTCCGTTTCGATCCCCATTGGAAGGGGTGGTCGTACATGCTTTCAGCGGCGAGGCTGTAGTGGCCGTAGCGTTCCACCTCGTCGCGGAAAGGACGGATCATCTGGCTATGGCAAACGTAACACCCTTCGCGGATGTAGATGTCGCGCCCGGCCTGCTCCAGCGGGGTGTAGGGACGCACGCCCTCGACCTTCTCGATGGTGTTATCGATCCAGAACAGCGGTGCGATCTCTACCGTCCCGCCGATCGCGACCACGATGAAGGTCGCCACCGCCAGCAGGGTGATGTTGCGTTCCAGCTTTTTGTGCTTTTCGGTCATGCTCATTGGAAAAGTGTCCTCATTCGGCCGGAACGGCGCCATGCCGCGCATCGGGAAGCGGGCGGTCGCTTTCGGGATCGTAGGGAGCATCACGCATTGGTGCTTCGTCGCGCAGGCGACCGGCCAGCGTCATCCAGACGTTGTAAGTCATGATGACCGCACCTGAGAGGTAAAGCAGGCCGCCGAAGGCGCGCAGGATGTACATCGGATGGAGTGCGGCCACGGTATCGGCGAAGCTGTTCACGAGATAGCCGTCCGGGCCGTATTCGCGCCACATGAGCCCCTGGGTGACACCCGCCACCCACATGCTGGAGGCGTAGAAGACGATGCCGATCGTCGCGAGCCAGAAGTGCCAGTTGATCATCCGCAGGCTGAACATCCGCTCACGCTTCCACAGGCGTGGGACGAGGTAATACATGCTCGCAAAGGTGATCATCCCGTTCCAGCCCAGCGCGCCGGAATGTACGTGGCCGATCGTCCAGTCGGTGTAGTGCGACAGCGAATTGACGCTCTTGATCGACATCATCGGGCCTTCGAACGTGCTCATGCCGTAGAAGGCCAGCGCCATCACCATCATGCGGATGATGGGGTCGGTGCGGATCTTGTCCCATGCGCCGTTGAGCGTCATCAGACCGTTGATCATTCCGCCCCAGCTTGGCATCCACAGCATGATCGAAAACACCATGCCCAGCGTCTGCGCCCAGTCGGGCAATGCCGTGTAATGCAGGTGATGCGGTCCGGCCCAAATGTAGAGGAAGATCAGCGACCAGAAGTGGATGATCGACAGACGATAGGAATAGACCGGCCGTTCCGCCTGTTTGGGCACGAAGTAATACATCATCGCGAGGAAGCCCGCGGTCAGGAAGAAGCCCACCGCATTATGCCCGTACCACCATTGCGTCAGCGCATCCTGAACACCTGAAAACGCGCTGTAGCTCTTGGCACCGAGGAAACTGACCGGGATCGCCAGATTATTGACGATATGCAGCATCGCGATGGTGATGATAAAGGCGAGGTAGAACCAGTTGGCGACATAGATATGCGGTTCGTGCCGCTTGAGGATCGTGCCGATGAACACTGCGGCATAGGCGACCCAGACGATCGTCAGCCACAGATCGACGTACCATTCTGGCTCGGCATATTCGCGGCTCTGGGTTATCCCCAGAAGATAACCTGTCGCTGCCAGAACGATGAACAACTGGTAGCCCCAGAACACGAACCGCGCGAGCGTCGGGAAGGCAAGTTGAGTGCGGCAAGTACGCTGCACGACATAGAAGCTGGTCGCGATCAGCGCATTGCCACCGAAAGCGAAAATCACCGCGCTGGTGTGCAGCGGACGCAATCGCCCGAAATTGAGGTAGGGTTCGAAATTGAGTGCCGGGAAAGCCAGCTGCAGAGCGATGTACAGCCCCGCGACGAACCCCGCCATGCCCCAGAACATCGTCGCAATCACGCCCCAGCGGATCGGATCATCGTCATAGCGCGATGGCGTGTCTGGAAACTTGAAAAAGCTGTAGCGCGCAGCCAGCGGATCGAACCGTCCGGCGGCGGCCCACATGAAACCAAGGGCCACAACCCCCACGATCGCCGCATGGGCCTGAAATCCGGCATCCTTGGCCAGCGCCGCCACGACAATCGATGCCAGCAGCACGGCGAACCACAGCCCAACGCGTGTGAGCGCTGATTGATATTGCATTGAACCCTCCGTTTCGCGTGCAGCGATTAAGGCGCGCGCGACCCCTGTGCCTTGATTCAGATCAATTCCGGCATATTGCCCGTTTCGCGATCACGCGGCTTCGGGCAGGTGATCGGCCAGCCGTTGCAGCACGGCCAGATCGTGAATGATAATGCGTGTCCGCCCGGTCGTTTCGATCAGGCCCATTTCGCGCAACTTGCTGAGCTGGCGGCTAATAGTTTCGACGGTCAAACCGATGCTGTCGGCGATATCCCGGCGCGACATCGGCAGATCGACGGTGACCGTTCCGCTCGTTCGCTTGCCGATCCTGGCGGCCATCGACACGAGGAAATCGGCGACTTTCTCCGGCGCCGATTTGCGCCCCAGAAGTACCGTCTTCTCGCGCGCGCGGGCGAGTGCTGCGTCGCTGCTGTCGAGCATCTTGCCAAGCGTGACGGGATCGAGTGCGGCCAGGTCGCGTATCTCGGTATAGGGCAGCACGATCAGATCGGTATCGGTTAACGCGTGCAGGCCATAGCGATGGCTGCCCCGTGCGGGGACCTTGAGCAGATCACCGACAAAATGAAATGCCACCACCTGTTCGCGACGCGTTTCGGTATGCGCCACCAGCTTGATCGCTCCATCGACCACGAAAACCAGCGAAGCATCGCTTTCCTCAAGCTTTGCGATGTCGTCTGACGACAAGTGAATCAGGCGCGCCAGCGCTCGTGCGCGCAAGAATGATCCGTCGCTGAGGCTGGGCGACAAGGCCCGCTCGGCGAAACGATCGAATGAGGCAGGGAAGGTCATCATGGTGCCCCATTGCCGTCAAACGCTGGAGACCGGCATTGATCTGCATCAAAGAATCGCAACCGCTTTGCGGTCATTGGGACGCCACGTGCCGCAATATCCTCGCCGCAATCCGCGGCACTGTGGCACCGGGGAAAGACCCATGAAGAAGTTTTTTGTCGCGGGTGCAGCGCTGGCTGCCCTGCTTGCGGCCGGTCCTGCGGTTGCGGGCGATCCATCGGGTAAGGTGCAGGTCAAATTGCTGGGCACCGCCGTGCTACCCGATGGCAAGATCACCTCGGTCGAAACCGATAATGTTGGCCTGCCTGCTGGCACGCAGACGGCTGCCAGCGACAATTATGTGCCGACATTGGCAATCGAGTATTTTTTCAGCGATTCCTTCTCTCTTGAAACGATCTGCTGCATGACCCAGCATGACGTCAATGCCTACAGTGGCTTTGCGCCGGGCACCGAACTGGTGTCGAACGCCAAGCTGATCCCGGCCACATTGACGGCGAAATATCACCTGCCGCTCGGCCCGGTGAAGCCCTATGTCGGTGCGGGCGTAGCGTATTTCTGGTGGGTTGATGTCGATCCGGGCGCCGCGACGATCCCGCTGGGTGTCACCCGTACCGATCTCTCGGACGAATTCGGTTTCGTCCTGCAGGGAGGGGCCGACATTGCACTTGGTAACAGTGGCTTCGGCCTGACGCTCGATGCCAAGAAGTATTTCGTCGATACCACTGCAAGCTGGTATGCGAACGACACACTGGCCATCCGGACAAGGCACAAGCTCGATCCCTGGGTTTTGAGCGCAGGCATCGCCTACCGCTTCTGAGCGGTGGAACCATCACGAGGAGACGCGGCCATGACCCACACGCAGTTCAAGGACTGGCCAAGCATGGCCGCCAACCTCATCCCTGCGATCAAACAGCTGCATCGCGGTTCGCCGGGCGTGATGCAGGCGTTTCGCGAAATGGGCGCAGCAGCCCATGAAGGCGGTGCACTCGACGCCAAAACCAAGGAACTGCTGGCGGTCGCCATCTCGGTTGCGGTTCGCTGCGACCCTTGCATCACCTATCACGTCGAAGTTGCCCGCAAGCATGGCGCAAGCCGGGAAGAGATCGCAGAAACGCTGGGCCTTGCAGTCTATATGGGGGCCGGGCCGAGTGCCATGTATGCGGCGCAGGCACTGGAAGCCTACGATCAATATGCCGACAAGGCGGAGGCTGGCTGACGGACAATACTGTTAGCGTGACAGCTCCGAAAGTGTCTCGCGTTCGAGCAGCACGACCTCGCGCCGCGAAGGCAGGTCGATCAGCCCGTCCGCCTTCATACGGGAAAACTGGCGACTGACGGTTTCTATGGTCAGGCCCAGAACGTCGGCAATTTGCTGGCGCGATAGGGGCAGTTGCCAGGCTTTTGGCTCACCGAAGGATGGGGCGCAGCCGCCATTGGCCATTCGGTCCTCCATCTCGAGCAGAAAGCTGGCAAGCTTCTGTTCCGCGCTCATTCGCCCCAGCAGCAGCATCCACCTGCGGGTACGATCAAGCTCCACCAGTGTACGTTCGAGCAACTTGTGTTCCAGCCGTGGATGTTCACGCGCAAATCGATCGAAATCAGCGCGCTGGAACACACAGACATGCGCATCGGTCAGCGCCTCTACACCATAGGGTGTGGTCTCGCCGAAGGGACGACCGAGAAAATCGGAAGGGTACACCAGCCCGAGTATCTGTTCCTTGCCTTCGGATGTGAACGTCGAGAGCTTGAGCACCCCTTCTACGACATTGGCGACGAGGACGGCCTCATCCCCCTCCCACAACAGTTGTTCGCCAGCACGGAGCCTGCGTTGTCGCCCGATGCTGTTCAGAAGAGACAGCTCTTCGCTGTCGAGGTCCGCGCAAATGGCGCGGTTGCGAATAGCGCAAGCCTGGCAAAGTGGCGCATGCATGGAATATTGCTAGCTTAGGTGGCCATAAAAGCCAATCGTTTGCGCGTCCGAACCGCCATCTCTTGGCAATGCTGCGCAATCCTTGCGGATACTTCAGGGACTGGAACTGGAAAGCGATCCGATCTGTTTCATTTTCATCCGTGCCCGAGGCCATAACCCATGTCCCAACTGTCTAATTATCACCACGCAAGCGCAGATATATTGCGCTACAAGCGGCAGGCGGCAAAAGCTGCGGTGGCAGAGGTTTGCGATGGAATGATGGTCGGCCTCGGCAGTGGCACGACAGCAGCCGAGGCCGTCACTATACTTGGTCAGCGCGTACTGGACGGGCTGGCCATCACCATATTCGCCAGTTCGGAAGCAACCGCGAAACTAGCCATCGAGTCAGGGATGCGTCCCAAGCCATTCGATGCCACTGCGACGCTCGATCTGACCATCGATGGGGTGGATGAGATCGATCCGGACATGCGCGCGATAAAGGGTGGTGGCGGGGCATTGCTGCGCGAAAAGATCCTCGCCAACGCAGCGGCGCGCATGATTGCAATTGCCGATACGCGCAAACGCGTAGCAGAATTGGGTTGCGAGGCATTGCCTGTCGAGGTTCTGCCGTTCGCGCGCGGGTTTGTCGCAGAGAAAATAGCCGGATTAGGGGGAAACCCAGTATGGCGCCGACAGGCTGGCGAACCCGTGGTGACGGATCAGCGCAATTACATCCTCGATTGCACCTTTGCGGGCCTTGGAAACCTCACCGACATTGCTGCACAACTCAGTGCCATCCCGGGCGTGATGGCGCATGGCCTGTTCCTGACCGAGATCGATGCGCTCTATGTCGCCGGACCGGACGGAGTCGAGCATATCGAGCGCAATCCCAATGCAATGGGAACTGTCGATTTGCCTTAGAACGCTATGGAACAAACACCGGAGTGTATCGGTTCGATACATGACCCCGGCACCAATCCAGATGCCCCGCCACATCCCTGCCTCCTCCGGAGAAGACCTTGTCTGGAAACCTCGCCCAATCGACCATCGATACCATTCGAACGCTGACGCTCGACGCCGTAGAAAAGGCCAATTCCGGTCATCCCGGAGCCCCGATGGGGCTGGCACCAGCGGCTTACACTTTGTGGACTCAATTCCTGCGCTACGATCCTGATCGGGCGGACTGGCCCGGTCGTGATCGCTTCGTTTTGTCCTGTGGCCACGCCTCGATGCTGCTCTACGCCGTGCTCCATTTGGCCGGCGTTCGCGAGATTGATGCGGATGGGCAACCAACTGGAGCGCCCGCGGTGTCGCTGGAGGATATCGAGCGGTTTCGTCAGCTCGACTCCAAGACACCCGGCCACCCGGAATATCGCCACACCACTGGGGTAGAGACGACAACCGGACCGCTGGGGCAGGGCTGCGGCAACAGTGTCGGCATGGCGATAGCCGGACGCTGGCTCGACGCTCGGTTCTCCGATGCCGAAACGCCCCTGTTCGACTACGATGTATACAATTTCTGTAGTGATGGCGACATGATGGAGGGTGTTGCGAGTGAGGCGGCGTCGCTTGCCGGGCACCTCAAACTGGCGAACTTGTGCTGGGTCTACGACAACAATTCTGTGACCATCGAAGGGCATACCCCGCTTGCATTCAGTGAAGACGTTGCCGCTCGCTTCCGGGCGTATGGTTGGAATGTCCTTCACATCAAGGATGGCAATGATTGTGAGGCAATTGCCCAAGCTTATAGGACTTTCCGCGACACACGGGATGCGCCCACACTGATCGTCCTCGATACGGTGATTGGCTTCGGGTCCCCTCTCGCCGGAACTTCCGATGCCCATAGTGATGCGATGGGGGCAGAAGCGGTGGCTGAAACCAAGCGTGCGCTCGGCTGGCCAGAGGACGCGAAGTTCCTCGTGCCAGATGGCGTGACCGACCATTTTCGCGGGGCAATGAAAGGGCGAATAGGTCCTTTAGTCGAGCAATGGGGCCGATCCGCTGCCGCTCTCCGGCAAGCGAATGCCGAACTTGCTGGCGAGTTGGACTGCCTGGTTTCCGGCAAGTTGCCGGATGGCTGGCAACAGGATTTGCCTGTATTCGATGCCGACGCAAAGGGCATGGCTTCCCGTGCGGCGAGTGGCGATGTCCTGAACGCCATCGCGCCGTATGTGCCCTTGCTGCTCGGCGGATCGGCCGATCTCGCGCCGTCGACAAAGACATTGCTCAAGGCTGACGATGCAGGGACCTTGGCACCGGACAATCCGGGCGGCCGCAATATTCACTTCGGTGTGCGCGAACACGCGATGGGCGCCATCGCCAATGGCATGGCGCTGTGCCACCTGCGCCCCTACACGGCGACGTTCCTCGTGTTCTCCGATTATATGCGCCCACCGATGCGGCTGGCCGCGCTGATGGAACTACCGGTTATCTTCGTCTTCACGCATGACTCGATCGGTGTGGGCGAGGACGGTCCGACCCACCAGCCGATCGAACAGCTTGCCGGGCTGCGCGCAATTCCCAACATGAATGTCATTCGCCCCGCCGATGCTAATGAAACGCGAGTGGCGTGGTCGCTTGCGATGAAGCAATCGCTGACACCCACCAGCTTGATCTTCTCGCGCCAGAACCTTCCGACTATTGACCGCGAGCGCTATGCCGACGCCGATGGTTTGGCCAAGGGTGCCTACATCCTTGCCGATTGTGAAGGCGCGCCCGAGGTGATCCTGATGGCGAGCGGAAGCGAGGTGTCCTTGTGCCTCGAAGCGCATGAGGCGCTGGCCGGCGATGGCGTGCGTTGTCGCGTTGTGTCGATGCCGAGCTGGTATCTGTTCGAACAGCAGGACGATACCTATCGCGACAGAGTGTTGCCACGCGCTGTGTCCGCGCGACTTGCGGTCGAGCAGGCCGCGCCGATGGGCTGGGATCGGTATGTCGGACCAGACGGGGCGATCATCGCCATGCAGGGCTTTGGCGCATCGGCGCCTGCCGGAGAGTTGCAGAAAAAGTTCGGCTTCACTGTCGAGTATATCTGCCGCAAGGCCAGGGTCCTTATCAAGCAGACGGAGGACGCATGAGCCGTTTGAAACAGCTGAACGAGGCCGGGCAAGGCGTCTGGCTTGATTTTGTCGATCGTAGATTTCTCGAGGACGGCGGTCTGAAGAAATTGGTCGATGAGGACGGGCTTACCGGCGTCACCTCCAACCCCTCGATCTTCGAGAAGGCGATGGGGCATTCGGACCGCTACGATGACAGCATCGCAAATTCAGTGGCAAACGGGAGCAAGGACGCAAACGACCTATACGAAACGCTGGCGGTGGAAGACATCCGCAAAGCCGCCGATACGCTGCGCCCGGTATACGACCGCTTGGACGCACGGGATGGCTACGTCAGCCTCGAGGTATCACCCTATCTCGCCAACCAGACGGGCGAGACGATCGCGGAGGCGCGCCGCCTGTGGGCGATGGTTGATCGGCCAAATCTCATGATCAAGGTGCCGGGGACCGAGGCTGGCGTTCTGGCAATCCGCACGCTGATCGAGGATGGGATCAACGTCAACGTGACCCTGCTGTTCGCGGTCGAAGCGTATCAGGCCGTCGCAATAGCCTATGTCGAAGGCCTGGAGGCGCGCGTTGCCAAGGGCGAACCGATCGACCGCATCGCCAGTGTTGCGAGTTTCTTCCTCAGTCGCATCGACACGCAGGTGGACGAGCAACTCGACTCCGTCGTCGAGGCTGGCGGCACCAGCGCCGAGCGCGCCAACAAGCTCAAGGGCAAGATTGCTATAGCCAGCGCAAAGAGTGCCTATGCGTGGTATTGCGAGATGATCGCTGGCGAACGCTGGCGGAAGCTGGCGGACAAGGGCGCGATGCCGCAGCGATTGCTCTGGGCATCAACCAGCACCAAGAACCCCGATTACAGTGACGTACTCTATGTCGAAACATTGATCGGTCCCGACACAGTCAACACATTGCCGCCTGACACGATGGACGCGTTCCGCGACCATGGGACGGTCGCACAGACACTGGCGAGCGGGCAGGATGCGGCTGCGGCCGAACTGGAAGAGCTTGCCGGCCTCGGTATCGATCTCGACGCGATCACCGATGATCTGGTGACAGATGGCGTGAAAAAATTCTCCGACGCGTTCGATGCGCTGTTGGAGGCGGTCGACGAAAAGCGAAAACGTTTCGCCGACGGCAACCGGGTCAACGAACAATCGCAAGCAGGATAACATCATGAAAATCGGTATGCTGGGGCTTGGCCGGATGGGCCGGAACATGGCCACTCGTCTGGCACAAGGTGGGCACGAACTGGTCGTCTACGATCAGGACCCTAAAATCGGCAAGCAGATGGAAAGCGATGGCACGGCTACTGCCGCCAAAGATATCCCGGATTTGCGAGAAAAGCTGGGCGAGGACGCGGTTTTCTGGGTGATGCTGCCAGCGGGCGAGATTACCGATAGCGTGATCGCGAAGCTGGGGGACACCGGGCAGCAGGGCGAAACCATCATTGATGGCGGCAACAGTTTCTACAAGGACGATATCCGCCGCGCGAAGACGTTGCGGGAGAAGGGTATCCATTACCTTGATGTCGGTACATCCGGCGGCGTGTGGGGGCTTGAGCGCGGCTATTGCATGATGATCGGCGGTGAGGCCGATGTCGTTCGTCGGCTCGATCCGATCTTCAAGACCCTGGCGCCGGGGCTCGGCGATATTCCGCGCACCGAGGGACGCAACTCCGATGACGATCGTGCCGAGCATGGCTATATCCACACCGGTCCGGCAGGCTCAGGCCACTTCGTGAAAATGGTTCACAACGGGATCGAATACGGATTGATGCAGGCTTATGCCGAAGGTTTCGACATATTGAAGGGCAAGGCATCCGAGGAATTGCCTGAGGATCAACGCTTCACCATCGACGTTGGCGATGTCGCGGAAGTCTGGCGGCGGGGCAGCGTGATCAGTTCATGGCTGCTCGACCTCAGCGCCTCGGCGCTTGCTCGCGATGCCGAGCTTTCCAAGTTCACCGGCGACGTCGCCGATAGCGGGGAAGGGCGTTGGACGATCGAAGCGGCCATCGAGGAGGCCGTGCCAGCCGAGGTGTTGTCCTCGGCGCTCTATGCGCGGTTCCATTCGCGTGTCGAACACACTTTCGGGGAGAAGCTGCTGTCGGCCATGCGCTATGGCTTTGGCGGACACGTCGAGATCCCGCAATAATGGCTGGCGAGAAGACTGCGCCGCCCGCCACGCTGGTGATTTTCGGAGCCGGCGGCGATCTGACCCGCAGGCTTTTGGTGCCGTCGCTGATCCATATGATGGCGGCGGGCATGATCGACGATCAATTCTCTGTGCTCGGTGTCAGTCGAAGCGAAATGAGCGATGCCGAATTTCGCCAAAGCCTTGAGGATTTCGACGCAGGCGAAACCGGCGCGGGTTACGCGAAGGCCTGGCGCAAGCTGCGCGGCAAGGTCCACTACATGGCCGGTGACGTCACCGATTCCGGCTTCTACACGCAGCTCGATGAGCGGCTTGAGAAGGATGGCGCCGACAATGCCGTGTTCTACCTCGCGATATCGCCGAGCTTGTTCGAACCGATTATCGACGGATTGGGTGAGGCGGGGCTGTTCGAGAAGAAAGGCGCATTTCGGCGCCTTGCGGTCGAAAAACCCTTCGGTCACAATGCAGCGTCGGCGAAGGCGCTGAACGCGAAAATCCTGCGTTGGGTCGATGAGAACGATACCTACCGGATCGACCATTTCCTCGGCAAGGAGACGGTCCAGAACATCATGGTTGCACGCTTCGCCAACGCGATGATCGAGGCGGTGTGGAACCGGCAATATATCGACAATGTGCAGATCACCGTCGCGGAAACGGTAGATGTCGGCACGCGCGGTGAGTTTTTCGATGCCACCGGCACGCTGCGCGACATGGTCCCCAACCATCTGTTCCAGATCCTCGCGATGACCGCGATGGAACCGCCCAATCGGTTCGACGCTGCGTCGATACGAGAGGCCAAGTCGCAACTCCTGGATGCCATCCGTATCCCCAACGCGAAGGACGTGAAGCGCGACACGGTGCGCGGCGTCTACACCGCCGGGAATGTGGGCGGAAACAAGGTCGCCGCCTATGCAAAAGCCGATGGCGTGGCGTCCGACAGCCGCACCGAAACCTATGCCGCACTGAAGCTGGAAATCGACAATTGGCGCTGGGCGGGCATCCCGTTCTACCTCCGCACCGGCAAGGCAATGTCGCACAAGGACAGCGAAGTCGTGGTCACGTTCAAGCCCGTCCCCTATGCTGATTTCCGCGATGCCAAAGTAGGCACGATCCCCGGCAACCGGCTGGTCCTGCAATTGCAGCCTGACGAGGGCATCTCGCTCGATTTCATGGCCAAGAAGCCGGGCGCAGAAATCGAGCCAACGCCGGTCGCGATGCAATTCAGCTACGCCGATTATTTCGAGCTTGGCGGCAGCACGGGTTATGAAACGCTGATCTATGATATCCTTACCGGTGACCAAACATTGTTCCAGCGCGCCGATGCGGTTGAGGCTGCCTGGCGGATTGTCGATCCGATCACCAAGGCGTGGAAATCCGGAAAGCCAGAGACGTATCGCGCTGGCAGCGCTGGGCCGAAGGCTGCCGATGGATTGCTGGAACGCGATGGCCGGCAATGGCACGCGCTGGGACGATGATCGCCTCAATGCCCAAGCTCTTGATAAGTGATGTCGACGGCACGCTGGTACGCGACGATAAATCCCTGTCCGATCGGACGGAACATGCAGTCAAACGGTTGCGCAACGCCGGGGTCGCCGTTTCCCTGATCAGCGCGCGTCCGCCAAGCGGGATGTACTGGATCGCCGAAAGGCTTGGCATCGAAGGGCCGATGGGCGCGTTTAACGGCGGCACATTGTTCATGGCGGACCGCGCGATTACCTGCGCCCAGCGCCTCGATGCAGGCGTTGCCAAACAGATACTTGCCATGCTGGAATCTGGGGGTGTCGAACCCTGGGTGTTCGCCGAAGGAAAATGGATGGCGCGGCGTGGGGAGACCCTTCACGCATCGAGCGAACGCCAGTCAGCCAATATCGAGCCGACGTTATGCAAAGACTTTTCCGGCCATCTCATTCCGGCTGACAAGATCGTTGGTGTGAGCGACGATCATGCGCTTCTCGCGCGGTTGGAGCGGGAAACTTGCGACCGGTTCGGTCATGAGGCGACGATCAAAAGATCCCAACCCTATTATCTCGACTTCACCGCACCCAAGGCCAACAAGGGCGAAGGGGTCGCAGCAATCGCCCGCGCCTTTGGTGTTTCTCTCGCAGACGTGCTGGTAATCGGTGACGGCCATAACGATGTCGCCATGTTCGAACGGGCAGGGGACAGCGTTGCGATGGGTAATGCCGATGCTGAAGTTCGAACGAAAGCGAAGCGCACCACCGTCTCCAACGAGGAAGATGGCGTCGCCGTCATCATTGAGAACTTGCTGACGAAAATCGAGGCATGAGCGCTTCCGCTCCGGTGGTGGTTGTGATGGGCGTGTCGGCCTCCGGCAAGTCAACAATCGGCAAGGCGCTGGCAGCGCGGCTGGGCTGCCCGTTCGAGGAAGGCGATGACCTGCATCCGAAAGCCAACGTCGACAAGATGCGTTCGGGCCATCCGCTAAACGATGCTGACCGTGCGCCCTGGCTCGACCGGGTGGCGGACTGGATCGGGCAGCAGTATCGGTCCGGCGAGGGCGGAGTTATCAGTTGTTCGGCACTCAAGCGCCGCTATCGCGACCTTTTGAGGCAGGCCGACCCTCACTTGGCATTCGTGTTTCCCGATCCGGATCGCGAGACGCTGCGTAATCGCCTTCAAGAGCGAAAGCACCACTTCATGCCAAGCTCGCTATTGGATAGCCAGTTCGAAGCCCTGGAACGACCCTGTCGCGACGAACAGGTTCTGCGCCTTTCGGGTAAGGAGCCAATCGACGCAGCGGTCGATGAAATCTGTGACTGGATCGGGCCTTAATTCGGAAGTCAGTCAAGCCAGTCGAAGGTGCGTGTGACGGCGCGTTTCCACATGCGGTAAAGCTCGCTGCGACGGTCCTCTTCCATCTCCGGGCTCCAGCGCCTGTCTTCCGCCCAGTTGGCGACCAGCTCATCGGTACTGGCAAAAAACCCGACCGCGAGACCTGCCGCATAGGCGGCGCCTAGCGCGGTAGTCTCCTGAACTACCGGTCGCACCACCGGTTTGCCGAGGATGTCGGCCTGGAACTGCATCAGCAATTCGTTGACCACCATCCCTCCATCAACCCTGAGATCGGCCAGTGCGATACCGGAGTCCGCTTCCATCGCTTCGACGACTTCGCGGACCTGAAACGCTGTCGCCTCGAGTGCGGCGCGGGCGATATGGCCTTTGTTGACGAAGCGGGTCAGGCCGGCGATCACCCCGCGCGCATTGTCGCGCCAATAAGGGGCATAGAGGCCAGAGAAGGCGGGCACGAAATAGGCACCGCCATTGTCATCGACCGAGCGGGCGAGCGGCTCGATCTCCTCGCTTGAACGGATCAGTCCGAGGTTGTCGCGCAGCCATTGCACCAGCGCGCCGGTGATCGCGATCGAGCCTTCCAGCGCGTAAACAGCCGGTGCATCGCCGATTTGGTAGGCGAGTGTCGTGAGAAGGCCGCTCTTGGACGCGACCGGTTCAGTGCCGGTGTTGAGCAGCATGAAACTGCCTGTGCCATAAGTGTTCTTGGCTTCACCCGGCTCGAAGCACGCTTGCCCAAACAAAGCCGCCTGCTGATCGCCCAGATCGCCTGCAATTGGCACCCCACGGATCGAATTGGGTGTCGCTTCGCCATAGATCGCCGATGACGGAACGATTTCGGGCAGCATCGACGCCGGGATGTCGAAATCGGCCAGAATGCCGGTGTCCCACGCCAGCTTTCCCAGATTCATCAGCTGGGTGCGGCTGGCGTTTGTGACGTCGATTACATGATGTCCACCGTCAATGCCGCCGGTCAGGTGCCAGATCAGGAAGCTGTCGATGGTGCCGAACACCAGGTCGCCCGCTTCGGCAGCGGCGCGCGCACCTTCGACATTTTGGAGGATCCAGCGCAACTTCAGTCCGCTGAAATAGGTCGTCAGCGGCAACCCGGTTATCGCACGGTAGCGATCCTGTCCTCCCTGCGCGGCAAATTCCGCCACCATGGGTGCAACGCGCGTGTCTTGCCACACGATAGCGTTATAGATCGGCTCGCCGGTCTTGCGGTTCCACACCAGCGTGGTTTCGCGCTGGTTGGTAATGCCGATTGCGGCAAGGTCTGACGGCTTGAGATCTTTCGCTGCCATCGCTTCGCCGATGACCGCGCGGACCTTCTGCCAGATCTCCCGCGGATCGTGTTCGACCCAGCCGGCCTTTGGGAAGATTTGTTCGTGCTCTTTCTGCGCGACGCTGACGACGCGGCCACCCTTGTCGAAGATGATGAAGCGCGAGCTTGTCGTCCCCTGGTCGATTGCACCGATGTAATTGCCCATGATCCTCCCCGGAAGGCGTAGCCTATTTGATCCGTCGCTTTTCAAGCTTTCGTGCGAGTGTCCGCCGGTGCATTCCCAACCGCCGCGCCGTTTCGGAAATGTTGAACCCGGTGGCCGCCAGCGTCTCGTGTATATGCTCCCACTCGAGCGTCTTGACCGATCGCGTTGGTTGCGCCGCCAGCGATACGTTTGCATCGGCCTCGGTCTTGCCGAAAGCGGCCTCGATTTCGTCGCTGTTGGCCGGCTTTGGCAGATAGTTCGAGGCACCCAGCTTGATCGCCTCGACTGCGGTAGCGATGCTTGCGTATCCCGTTAACACGACGATGACCGTGCTTGAGGAATGTTCGGTCAGGGATCGCACACAGCCCAGTCCGGATTCGGTGCCCAGCTTCAGGTCGACCAGTGCATAGTCGGGCGCTTCACCGGGGGCAAAAGCGTTAATCGCTGTGTCGAGTTCGGCGGGCGAGGTCACATGGATAACCGAGTAACCGCGCCGTTCGAAGGAGCGCTTGAGCGTTCGAGCGAGATCGGCATCGTCCTCGACGATCATCAACGATTTGCCACTCACGCTTGCGTCCTCCCATTCCAGGCTATCGCCTCGATCGGCAGCGCGAGCACCACCTCGGCACCGCCTGCGGGGCGATTGGCCGCGACCAGTGATCCACCCATTTTTCGCATAACATTGATGACCAGAAACAGGCCGAGCCCGGCCCCCTGGCGTTGCTTGGTGGACCGATAGGGTTTGCCGATGTTGCGAAGGATACCGTCATCGAAACCTGGACCATCGTCGGTCACGCTCAGCAGAAGTTCGCCATCGATCCGCCGCGCCGTGAGTTCGACTGGCTTGCCGGACGCTTCGAATGCGTTGTCGAGTACGTTCCAGATGACCTGTTGCAACGCAATGTCGGATACGATCGCGATATCTTCACCGATATCGATGTCGCAGCGCAGAGATTGTTCGCCCGAGCGTTGACGCCATTCCTGCGCAATCTCGTCCAGAAATGCCGCGAGCCGGGTCACTTCCGGTTTCTCGCCACGCACCTCGCCAGCCGAAGTGAGGATACCCGTAACGATAGCCTTGCAGCGTTCGACTGCGATGCGCACGTCTTCGATCTCCTCGGCCAGATCGGGGAATGCCGCGAGTTCCGGCCGATGGCTCCAATCGTTGGCGATAACCGACAGGGAGGCGAGGGGAGTGCCGAGCTCATGCGCCGCGCCCGTCGCCAGCAGGCCCATGCGGACAATGTGATCCTCTTCGGCGGCCTGCTGGCGCAATTGCGCGAGGCTGGCGTCGCTGGCGCGGACGTTGTCGTTGATCCGGGTTACGAAGAAGACAAGTAGCACGGCTATCAACAGGAAGCTGGTCAGAGCCCCGAAGATATAGAGGTCGAACAGGCCCACAGCGAACTTTGGGGGCAACACGAGCGGATAATGCGTGAGCAGCAGTACGACAAAACAGGCTGCGCTGAGCGCGGTTACCACCCAGACCGACCAGCGATCGAGCAGCACTGCGCCGAGGACGACTTGCAGCAGGAACAGCCAGATGAACGGATTGGTTGCGCCTCCGCTGAGATAGAGCAATGCGGTAAGTGCGGCGTTGTCGAGGATCAGCGCGAGGAATATTTCGCGATTGCCCACCTTGGTTCCGCGCCGAAGGCTGGCGATGCTGACCAGATTGAGCGCGACAAGCCCGGCGATGGTCGCCATCATGGGCGCGAGCGGCAGCTCCACGCCCATGCCGAAAAACACCACCATGATCGTTCCGAACTGGCCGCCGACCGCCAGCCAGCGCAGGGCGATGAGCTGACGCATATTCGCTTCGCCACCGGGCGCATCGGTAGCGACAGGCACTGTGTCCTCCATGTTCGGTGTGAGTGTGCTGCTCGCCATCACCCGCTTGTCGGACGAAAGCGCTCCCTTATCAACCACACAGCGGCAATCAGGCTCATCGCAGCGAGCACGAACCATGTAATAGCATAGGAGAGATGGTTGTTGGGGAAACGTATTACGGTAAGTCCGCCAATCGGGCCGTCCGCCTCACTTTCACCTGCGGATTGATCTATGAAATACGGGGCAAAGGTTTTCAGGTGTCGCGCATGGGCGATGGCGGCGACGTCTCGCGAAAACCAGCGGTTAGCAGCGGGCTGGTTGGATTGGAGGAAACCCCCACCCGGCTCGGTGATGCGCAACAGGCCGATTATACGCTGTTGTTCGGACGGGGCGAGCTTTTCGCCTGACTTGCGGTCCGGCACGAAACCGCGATTGACCAGTACGGTAAAGCCGCGAATATCCGTGAAGGGCGCCAGTACCCAGAAACCGCTGCCCTTGTCGGTAACAGCTTGCACAAGCGTCGCCGGGACATGCTCAAAATGCCCGCTCAGGCTGACACGGCGATATTCGCTGTTCTTCGCGGTGATCGAAGGCCAGCCCTGTGGGCCCGGTGCGGGCACGGGCGCAGCATGAACCCGCGCATCCACCCGCGCGATCAGCGCTTCCTTCCACGCGAGGCGATGCACCTGCCAGACCCCGAGGCCGACAAACCCGGCCATGAAGACCAGCATGACAAGCGCAAGCGACAGGCCGCGCCGCTGGCGGATCGCCTGCGCCATGGGATTATCCGCCGATAGCTGTCGCCGCCTGCGTTGCCGGAGCCACAGGCATGTCCATCGGCATCATATTGGCGTTCATATTGTAAAGCACCCACATCGACCCGGCGAGCGTGATGATCACGAATACCACGGTGAAGATAAGTGCCAGCATCGACCAGCCGTCCTCGACCGACATATTCATGTGCAGGAAGTAGACCATGTGCACCACAATCTGCACCAGCGCCATCAACAGGATCAGCGGCACGGTGACGGATTTGTCGAGCGTGCCGGTCATGACCAGCGCAAACGGGATTGCGGTCAGGATCACCGACAGGATGAACCCGATCATGTAGCCCTTGAACGAGCCGTGCGGCGGGTGGTCGAGATGGTCTTCGCCTGCGCCGTGGTGGTTGGTAGCGGTGTCGCTCATTGCGCAACTCCCATGAGGTAGACGAAGGTGAACACGCCGATCCAGACGATGTCGAGGAAGTGCCAAAACATGCTGAGGCACATCAGGCGGCGGCGGTTGGCGGGGATAAGGCCCTTCTGCGCTACCTGCACCATCAGCGTGACGAGCCAGATCGTCCCCAACGTGACGTGCAGGCCGTGGGTGCCGACAAGGGTGAAGAAGGCCGACAGGAACGCGCTCGACTGCGGGGTCGCACCTTCGGCGATCAACCCGGCGAATTCTTGCATTTCGATGCTGAGGAAGGCAAGGCCGAACAGGCCGGTAATGCCAAGCCAGATCAGCGTCGCGTTCTTCTTGCCGCGCTCCATCACCAGCATGGCAAAGCCATAGGTGATCGAGGAGAATAGCAGCATCGCGGTATTGAGCGCGACCAGCGGCAGTTCGAACAATTCCTTGGGTCCGGGGCCACCGGCATAGGAATGCTCAAGCACCGCAAACGTCGCGAACAGGCCTGCAAACAGCAGGCAGTCGCTCATCAGGTATATCCAGAAGCCCAGCATGGTGCTGTGGCCGTCGGGATGATGCGGTTCCTTGGGCAGGTGGAACAGCGGACGATCGCCGTCGAAATAGGCTTGCGTGTTCATCGTATCGGACCCGTGGGAATGGGATTGCGTCGCCATCATGCCGTCTCCAGCTCGCGGGTGCGGGCCTCTTCAACTTCTCGCACGCGTTCCACCGGGATGTAGAAATCGCGGTTGTAGTTGAATGTATGGCCGATGCCGACGACGGCCATGCCAACGAAGGTGATCGCGGCGAGCCACCAGATTTGCCAGACCATGGCGAAACCGAAGGCCACGCTGATCCCGGCGATAATTACACCGGCGCCGGAGTTGCGCGGCATGTGGATTTTCTCGAAGCCGGTAGTCGGGCGCTGGTAATTGTGGCGCTTCATATCCCACCAGGCATCACGGTCGTGGACGACTGGGGTGAAGGCGAAATTGTACTCCGGCGGTGGCGAGGACGTCGCCCATTCGAGCGTGCGGCCTTCCCACAGATCCCCCGTGGTATCGAGCAATTGCTTGCGGTTCTTGAAGGTGACGATGAACTGCATGATCATGCAAGCGATACCGCCTGCGATCAGCAGTGCGCCGAATGCCGCAATCTCGAACCAGATCTGCAACGCCGGATTGTCGAAGTGCGACATGCGGCGGGTCACGCCCATCAGGCCCAGCACATAGAGCGGCATGAAGGCGAAGTAGAAGCCGATCACCCACAGCCAGAACGAGCGCTTGCCCCACTTTTCGTCGAGCCGGAAGCCGGTGACCTTGGGGAACCAGTAGTTGATCCCAGCAAAGCCGCCGAACAGCACGCCGCCGATGATGACGTTGTGGAAGTGCGCGATCAGGAACAGTGAGTTGTGCAGGACGAAGTCCGCCGGTGGCACCGCCAGCAGCACGCCGGTCATCCCACCGATTACGAAGGTCAGCATGAAGGCCAGTGTCCACATCATCGGCAGGTCGAAGCGGATGCGGCCGCGGTAAAGCGTGAACAGCCAGTTGAAAATCTTCGCCCCCGTCGGGATCGAGATGATCATCGTGGTGATCCCGAAGAAGGAATTGACGTCCGCGCCCGAGCCCATGGTGAAGAAGTGGTGCAGCCACACCAGGTAGGCCAGAATGGTGATGACGATTGTCGCGTAGACCATCGAGGTATAGCCGAACAGACGCTTGCCCGAAAACGTCGCCGCAACTTCCGAAAAGACGCCGAAGCAGGGCAGGATCAGGATGTAAACTTCCGGGTGGCCCCAGATCCAGATCAGGTTCACGTACATCATCGGGTTGCCGCCGCTGGTGTTCGTGAAGAATTCAAACCCGAGATAGCGGTCGAGGCTGAGCAGTGCGAGCACCACGGTCAGGATCGGAAAGGCAGCGACGATCAGGATGTTCGTGCACAGCGCCGTCCAGGTGAAGACCGGCATCTTCATCAAGCTCATACCCGGCGCACGCATCCTGAGGATGGTGGCGACCAGATTGACGCCGGACAGCAAGGTTCCGAGCCCTGCGATCTGTAATCCCCAGATGTAGTAATCGACGCCGACACCCGGGCTTGCCTCCTTGCCGGAGAACGGTGCCATGGCGAGCCATCCGGCGGTCGAATAATGGCCCACGAACAGCGAGATCATGGTGAGGACCGCGCCGGAAACCGTCAGCCAGAAACTGAAATTGTTGAGCCAGGGGAAGGAGACGTCGCGCGCGCCGATCTGCAAGGGAACGACGTAGTTCATCAGCCCCACTACGAGCGGCATGGCGACGAAGAAGATCATGATCACGCCATGGGCGGTGAAGATCTGGTCATAGTGCTCGGGGGGCAAATAACCGTGATTGCTACCGAAGGAGATCGCCTGTTGCGAACGCATCATCAGCGCGTCGGCGAAGCCGCGCAGCAGCATGATCAGCGCCAGCACGATATACATCACGCCGATCTTCTTGTGGTCGACCGAGGTGAACCAGTCACGCCACAGCATCCCCCAGGCCTTGAAATAAGTGATCGCGCCCAAGACCGCGATCGCCCCGATCGATACCATGATGAAGGTGACGATCAGGATCGGCTCGTGGATCGGGATGGCTGCCCAGGATAGTCGGCCGAACAGCCAGCCGGTGTAGGGGAAGGGATCGGGAATCATTACGCGAAACTCTCGTTCACAGGCTGTCGGTGGTGCTTGCGGGGCTGCGGCTTTCGGCGAGTACTGGGCGCGGAGGCAGCATGCTGGGTGGGGTTAGCCCGGCCCCACGAAGCGGAGCCTGGGCGAGCTTGTCACCCTCCTCATCCTGGCTTGCCCCGACCGGCGTCGTTGAATGAGGGGCCATCGCCATTTCGCCCATATGGCTGCTACCCGGCGTCTGTCCGGCTGCCGTCTCCCGGTCGCGGCGCATCTGGTCGGCGATGCAGGGCGTGCCCGGCGCAACGCAATTGTTGAGCGCGAGCTGGTAAATCTGCGGAAGGATCGATCCGTAACGCATGACTGGCGCATCGATCGTGGGCTGGGCCAGCTTGAGATAGGATGCGCGGTCGAGCTTGAGGCCGGATTGGCGCGCCTCGGCAATCCATTGCTGGAACCCGGCCTCACTCATTCCGTGAAAAGCGAAGCGCATATGGTTGAAGCCTTCGCCCGAATAATTGGCGCTGAAGCCTTCATAGGTGCCGGGCTTGTTGATCACGGCGTTGAGCTGGGTCTCCATGCTCGGCATGGCGTAGATCTGCCCGGCAAGCGCGGGAATGTAGAATGAATTCATCACGCTCGACGAAGTGATATGGAAACGGATGGGGCGGTCGATTGGGGCGGCCAGATCGTTGACCGTGGCAATGCCGTATTCCGGAATCACGAACAGCCATTTCCAGTCCATCGCAACGACTTGGACATCGAGCGGTTTCACGCCTGTCGGCAATGGCTTGTTCGCCGCAATCCGTTCGATCGGGCGGTAAGGATCGAGCTTGTGCGTGCCGGTCCAGGTGACGGCGCCGAGCGCGATGATGATCAACAGCGGCGCCGCCCAGATAATCAGCTCGAGCTGGGTCGAATGCTCCCACTCGGGCTGATAATCCGCTTCCTCGTTCGATGCGCGGTATTTGCGCGCGAAAATGACGGTGAGCACCATCACCGGGACGATGATCAGCAGCATCAGGAAGGTCGAGATGATGACCAGATCCGCTTGCTGCGACGCAACGTCACCATGCGGCGAAAGCACGATTGCGTTGCAGCCGGAAAGCAATGGCGCAAGCATTGCGGCCACACCCAAGGCCCGAATGCGTGGCCAGTTGCTGGGATTGGGCAGGGAACTGAAGATAGCTGGACGTGTCATCGGCGCGCGATCTAGGGATCGATGGTGCAGCGCAACATTGGACATTTTGTCCAATCCCCCTTCGACGATCCGATACCTATTTGGCCGCGAGTGTGATAAAGCGCCTGACGATACCCAAGCGCGGGCAGATGGCGCTGCTGCAGTGATTTTCTGGAGAATTTTGTGATGAGTGCAGGGCAGGCGGTGGATGCGAATCTCGTCGGGAACGACGCCGACGAAGGATCCGGGCCGGTTGGCGCACATGGCCGGGTTGCGCCCGGCGAGATCGCGATTGGCGTGATTGTCGGTCGGACCTCGGAATTTTTCGACTTCTTCGTGTTTGCCATCGCTTCGGTGCTGGTTTTTCCGCATCTGCTGTTTCCCTTCACCGACCGATTGACCGGGACTTTGTGGTCTTTCGGTATTTTCGCGCTTGCCTTTATCGCTCGACCGTTCGGCAGCCTCATCTTCATGGCGGTCGATCGCAATTACGGGCGTGCGACCAAGCTCACGGTGGCGCTGTTCCTTTTGGGCGGCTCGACGGCCGCCATGGCCTTCCTGCCCGGATACTCGACATTGGGTATCGGAGCGGCGATCCTACTCTCTGTCCTGCGCGTGGGGCAAGGCTTGGCATTGGGCGGGGCGTGGGACGGTCTCGCCTCCCTGCTCGCGCTTAACGTGCCGGAAAACCGGCGTGGCTGGTATGCGATGATTCCGCAGCTCGGCGCACCGATCGGCTTGATCGTGGCGAGCGGGCTGTTCGCCTATTTCGTCGCTACGCTTTCGGCGGCCGATTTCCTGAGCTGGGGCTGGCGCTATCCGTTCTTCGTGGCCTTTGCGATCAACGTGGTGGCGCTCTTCGCCCGCCTGCGGATCGTGACGACGCCTGAATACGCGCGGCTGTTCAACAATCGCGATCTCAAGCCCGCACCGGTGCTGACCACGGTAAGGGAACAATGGCGCAGCATCATCATCGGTGCCTTCGCGCCGCTGGCGAGCTTTGCGCTGTTCCACATGGTCACTGTGTTCCCGCTGTCGTGGATCTTCCTGTTCACCCGCGAAGTGCCATCGAACTTCCTTATCATCGAATGTATTGCCGGTTTCTTCGGTATCGGGGCGATCATCGCTTCGGGCTGGCTGGCCGACCGTTATGGTCGGCGGACGCTGCTCGGCGTGGGTGCGGCAGCGATCGCGGTGTTCAGCGGTTTCGCCCCGCAACTGCTCGACGCCGGCCAGACCGGTGAACTGGTGTACATGATCGTCGGTTTCATCCTACTTGGCCTGTCCTTCGGGCAGAGTTCCGGCGCGGTGGCGGCCAATTTCGGTGGCCTCTCTCGATATACCGCATCGGCGCTCACGTCCGACCTGGCGTGGCTGTTCGGAGCAGGCTTTGCGCCGCTCGCCGCGCTGCTGCTGGCGAGCAAGGTCGGGCTGCTGGCGGCGGGTGGTTACTTGCTGTCGGGCGCTGTGCTCACTCTGTTGGCACTCCAGATCAATCGCGAACTGGTCAGCCGCAACTGATCTCGCGCTGAAGGTTCGGCACTTCTTTACAAGCGCGCTCGAAGCGGGAAAGAGACAGGTGTGCAGGCCGCGCCTGCCTTCGGTGTCGCAAATCCTCCCCGGTTCGAACAGCAAAGAACGAGACTGCCATGGCCTTTCCCACGACCGCCGCGCGTAATTTGATTGGGATTGCGGCACTGTTGCTGACTTCGCTGCCGGCAATGGCTCAGTCGAACGCGCAGGATGACGCGCACAAATACGATCCGGTCGCCGCATTCGCGCCGTTCGACATGCATCAGGCGGTCAACGTCTATCGTTCCCCGAACGGCCTGCCGGGGCCACAATATTGGCAGAACCGCGCCGACTACCAGATTCACGCGACCCTGAACGCCGATGCGACATCGCCTTCGCTCAAGGGCTCGGAGGTTATCACCTACACCAACAACAGCCCGGACAAGCTGGCCGAGCTGTGGTTGCAGCTCGACCAGAACCGCTATCGTCCGGGCAGCCGTGGTGCCTATGCCGCAGAAACACCGCAGGGCGGCACGACCGATGGCTATGTGCTGGATTCAGTCGAGATCGAGCAGAATGGCTCTTTCGTCCCGGCCAAGACGCTGGTGAGCGACACGCGGCTCAGGATCACGCTCCCCAGCCTGCTCGCCGCGAAGGGCGGGCAGGTCAAGCTGCGCATTTCCTGGCATTTCGACATTCCGGGCGCTTGGGGCGGGCGCATGGCATGGGGCATGGCCAAGGACGGCCCGGTCTATAATCTGGCGCAATGGTATCCGCGCATGGCCGTGTACGATGACATCCGCGGCTGGGACACGCTTCCCTATCTGGCGCAGGAATTCTACCTCGAATACGGCAATTTCGACTATTACGTCACCGCGCCCAGCGACATGATCATCGCCGGATCAGGTGCGCTGATGAACCCGCAGGATGTGCTGACCGCAACCCAGCGCAAGCGCTTCGCCGAAGCGCAGGACAGCAATACGACGATGTTCATCATCAAGCCGTCGGAGATCGGCAAGGCTTCGTCCCGGCCCAAGCAAGGCGGCACGCTCACTTGGCACTTCCACATGAACGATACGCGCGATGTGGCCTTTGCCGCGTCCAAGGTGTTCGCTTGGGACGCGGCGCGCGTCAACTTGCCCGGCGGCAAGAGCGCACTGGCCCAATCGGTCTATCCGGCTGAGAGTGCTGGCAATGCCGCGTGGGGACGCTCGACGCAATATCTCAAGGATTCGGTCGAGAACTTCTCCCGCCGCTGGTTCACCTATCCCTGGCCCAATGCGATCAATGTCGCCGGAATCGCGTCAGGCATGGAATATCCGGGCATCGTGTTCGACGGGATCAACGACAAGGGCAAGCAGCTCTTCTGGATCACGGCGCACGAGATCGGGCATAGCTGGTTTCCGATGATCGTCGGCTTCGACGAGCGGCGCAACGCGTGGATGGACGAGGGCTTCAATACTTTCATCGACACTTACGAATCCGACGATTTCAACCACGGTGAATATGGGCCGAAGCGCGATAGCGAATACGCACCCGGCGGCGGCAATCCGGTGGATGAGATTCTGCCGGTCATCGAGGATCCAAGCGCTCCCGTTCTTTTGACGCGGGCGGATTCGATCATCGAGAAATATCGCCATCCGGTGACCTATTTCAAATCTGCACTTGGCCTCCGGCTGCTGCGCGAGGAAATCCTTGGCCCCGACCGCTTCGATCCCGCGTTCCGCCGGTTCATCGCCGCATGGGCGTTCAAGCATCCACAGCCCGCCGATTTCTTCCGCGCGATGGACAGTGGCGCGGGCGAGGATCTAAGCTGGTGGTGGCGCGGATGGTACGCGAACAACTGGACGCTCGACCTCGGCGTCGACGCCATCGCCCCGGTCGATGGCGACCCGGCCAAGGGCACGGCTATCACCGTGGGCAGCCACGACAAGCTGGTGATGCCCGCTACGCTACGGGTGAATTTCGCTGACGGGACGCATGAGGATATGCGTCTGCCGGTGGAAAGCTGGATCCGCAATCGCAATACCAAGGTCTTTGTGCCAGCAGGCAAGACAGTGGCGTCGGCAGAAGTCGATCCCGACCACAAGCTGCCCGACCGTGATCGATCCAACAACAGACTGGTTGCAAAGGCGAACTGAGCCAGTCTTGACCTCACATCTGGTGAAGCTGTTTACTCCCGCTGTTCAAAGTTGTCAGTGTGTGACACAGAGCATCGGCAAATTGCGATCTATGGGTAAGGAAATATGATCGGAGGGGGGGGAATCCGGTGTTCACGGTAGATGTGTTGGATTCACTGCGATGAAGACCGAAGGTACGCGGGTTACATCCTTTGACGTTGCTGAAAAGGCCGGTGTCAGTCAGGCAACAGTCTCGCGCGCGCTCGCCGGATCGACGATCATTTCCGAAGCAACGCGCGACAAGGTTCTACAGGCCGCGCGAGAGCTTAAGTATCATGTCGACGAGCGCGCGGCGAGTTTGCGACAGGGCCGCACCCGCAGCCTTGCCGTAGTGCTGATTGCGCGGCTCGATGGCGCGATCGACGCGGTCAATCCGGTGGCGCACGCGGTGCTCGCCGCAGTGCTGCGATCGGCGGGCAAACGCAATCTGCAGGCGCTGGTGTCTTATCAGGCGAGCGAAGCGGAGTTCGCAGGCGACTTTCCCGATCGCGGGCTTGCCGATGGGATGATCGTCATCGGAACCACCGCCAACGCGGCAGCGTGGGACTATTTCCGCGCGCTCGACGATGGGGCTCGGAAGGTTGCATACTGGGGCGGGGCGTCCGACGATCTCGCTTTTGTGCGTCCCGACAATCACGCAGGCGCGCGCCAGCTCACCGAATATCTGTTAGGCAAGGGCTATCGCAAGCCAGTCTTCATCGGTGCGAGCGATCCCTATCAACAGCAGTTTCGCGAAAGATTGGCCGGTTTCGAGGCGGCGATGCAGGAAGCCGGTCTCGCCGCGCAGACCATCGACACGCCCGACGACCTTCTGCGCGAAGAACAAGGGCGGCGCGCAGTCGATAGACTGCTCGACGAAGGGATCGATTGCGATTCCATTTTTGCCGCGTGCGATGCCAGCGCGCTCGGCGCGATCGAGCAGTTACGCCGACGCAATGTACGGTGCCCGGAGCATATCGGAGTGGTTGGTTTCGACGGGATCGCGGCTGGTGCTCATTCTTTCCCGACTCTCACCACCGTGCGGGCAGATTTCGACGCAGCAGGAGAGGCCCTGGTCGAGATGGCGCTCGCCAATTCTCCGGACAGCAAGCGCATTCCTGTCTCCTTGATCGAACGCGAAAGCGCACTCGGGCCGAAGGTGTGAATTTGCCCTTTACGCGGGGCGACGGATAGTGTCCGGTCGCGCCCGATAACAGGGAGCAAACCACCATGTCGCCACGCCTCGCCGCCATCATCGCCGTAACCGCATTGCCGCTGATCGCGGCGGGCCAGCCGGGCTATACTTCGGGCAAGGTGACGCCGGATATGGTCCAGACCGGCTCAGACATCCCCAAGGATTGGCAGCAGCCGCAGGAAGCCTTCGATTACGTTAAAAAGGACGTGATGATCCCGATGCGCGACGGGGTGAAGCTGCACACTGTGATCATGATCCCCAAGGGCGCGCACGATCTGCCGATGCTGCTCGAACGCACGCCTTACAATGCGAGCGGTTTTGTCCCGAACAACAGCCCGCATATGAAAGATGCGGTGTGGTCGGGCGACACCGACTGGGCCGATGGCCGCTACATCCTGGTGTGGCAGGACGTTCGCGGGAAATATGGCTCGGAAGGCAAATATGTGATGACCCGCCCACCGCGTGGGCCGCTCAATCCCAGTAACACTGACGACACCACGGATGCCTGGGACACGATCGACTGGCTGGTGAAGAACATAAAGCAGTCGAATGGCCGGGTCGGAATGATCGGGTCTAGTTATGACGGCTGGACGGTCACCATGGCGCTACTCGACCCGCATCCGGCGCTGAAAGTGGCCGCGCCCGAAAGCCCGATGGTCGATGGCTGGATGGGTGACGACTGGTTTCATAATGGCGCTTTCCGCCTCGGCAATCTCGACTTCTTCGTTAGTCAGTCGAGTGTGAAGGGCGGGGGCGAAGGCATCCCCCGCGAAGGCTACGACGATTACGAGAATTTCCTGAAGGCGGGATCGGCTGGCGCGATGGCAAAGGCTAACGGCCTTGAGCAATTGCCATGGTACAATCGTGTAGTTTCTCACCCGGCCTATGACGCCTTCTGGCAATTGCAGGCGGTCGACAAGCTGGTGGCGGCCAAACCGTCAAAGGTGCCCACCATGTGGTTGCAGGGCATGTGGGACCAGGAAGACATCTATGGTGCCGTTCACGCGTGGGAAGCGCTCAAGAATGTCGGCTATGCGAACAACAACCACCTGGTCATCGGACCCTGGTGGCACAGCCAGATAAATCGCGCGGGCTGGAATCTAGGGCCGCTCAAGTGGAGCGGTGATACGGCACGAAAATTCCGCAAGAACTGGATCATTCCCTTCTTCGACCAGTATCTGGTCGATGGCGCGCCTGCAAAGCCGTTACCGCAAGCAATGTTGTATGACCCGCAGGCTGACAAATGGGATCAGTTTGCCGATTGGAAAGTGGCCAGCAAGCAATCGCTGACCCCGATCTATCTTCAGGCAAATATGGGGCTCGGTTTCGGCAAGGCAGCCGCCGGCGCTGACTACTACGTCTCCGATCCGGCGCAGCCGGTGCCCTATCTTGCGCGTCCGATCCCGGCCGACAACGAAAGCCGTTGGCGCACCTGGCTGGTGCAGGATCAGCGTTTCGTAGCCAATCGTTCGGACGTGCTGAGCTATCAGACGCCTGTGCTGACGAAATCGGTGACGATCGAAGGCGCACCGATTGCGAATATCTTCGCCAAGACTACCGGGACCGATGCGGACTTCGTCGTCAAGGTGATTGATGTGTATCCGCAATCCTACCCCGAAGATCCGAAAATGGGTGGCTATCAGCTTCCGGTTTCGCTCGATATCTTTCGTGGTCGCTATCGCAAGAGCTATTCCGACCCATCGCCGATTCCGGCGGGCAAGGTGCAGCAGTACAAGTTCCGCCTTCCGACGGTGAATTACACATTCAAGCCTGGCCACCGGATCATGGTGCAGATCCAGTCGAGCCTGTTCCCGGTGTATGACCGCAATCCGCAGACCTATGTGCAAAATATTTTCTTCGCCAAGCCCGAGGACTATCGCAAGGCGACGATCAGCATCGAACATGGCGGCGATAGCGCTAGCTCGGTGTTGCTCCCGGTGGTCTCGAAGAGTGGGGCGGGAGATTAAAGGCTATTCAGACTACTCCCTCGTTCGCCCGATTGTCTTGACGCCTGCGGCTTGCACTGTTTGAGGCGTGGATATCGGAGGGTGAGTTTGCCCCACCAGGGCGAAACATGCTGGTCCTCAAATGTTCTGGAAAGGATAAATATTGAGCCGATTGGTCGAAATCGGAGGGCAACTGGTTCGTTTCGGCATTTCGACCGGGTTCAGCGCGGCAATGTCGTTCGGATTGCCGATTGTCCTGCATGGGATGTTGGGCATGGCGGTCGAAGTCGCCGTGGCGATCGGGTTTGCGACGGCCTATGCCATCAATATCGTATTGTTGCGATTGTTCGTGTTTCGCTCACGCGGGTCATGGCTTAGGCAATTGGCGCATTATATCCCGACCAACGGCGCCTTTCGTCTGATTGAATATCTGTCTTTTCTCGGCCTCTTCAGGTTGCTGCATGTGGACTATCGAATTTCGATTGTCGTGGTTCTGGCAACCTCATCCTCAATCAAGTTCTTCGTCTATCGGATTATCTTCCGGGATCGTTGATGATGGTCCTCCTTTTGGACGATGAAGCAATGTTGCTTAACGCAATGACAGTAGCCAACCCGGTTGCGCTAATGTGGCCTTAACCTTGTCCCGCTACCAAGCCGATCGTGTAAATGCGTCACCACGGGATTGTATCGCCATGGGGCACTGCTGGCGTGATTTTGGGAGGCGCTGCAATTACAGATATATTTCAATCATGTATCTTGGAGGCATGACTCAAGGAATGAGATTATGACCAGGCGCTGCTAGGTCGGAATTCTACAATACTGTAATGTTTGGTTGATATAAATTCCGGTGCCGATCGTTCATGGTCCGGTCGGTATATGCACCGATATGGGGCAGCAATGATGGAATGATGTCGGTTGACTTGGCGAATAGTAGCCGGCGGTTGTAATTGGATGTGCAAGTTGTGGATTGTGAATGAAAGATCCTGGAAGCCTTAAAGTCGATGCGCAGGATGCCGCCAATGTCGTGCGGGATATGCATTCGCGCCAGACCGCCAGGCTGTCGCTTTACGCCCGACTGATCCTGTCCGATGCGCTGGCGGTGATTATCGCATTCGGCGTAGCGAACCAGATCCGTGATGAGGCTTGGCTCGCCCCCAACGGTATCAGTCTGATTTTCTTCATCCTGCCTATGCTGGTGATAATCGCCGGTAATCTTGGCGCGTACACGCTGGAGGCACTGTCCGATTTTGCCGAAAGCGCGCGGCGCATCGTTTATTCTGTGATCCAGACTTTCATGGTCGTGTTCGCGTTCTTCTTCATTACGCAGACCGCTTCCGACATATCGCGTATAGGCGTCGCGGTGGTGTTTTCGACAACCTTGGTGGTCGCCTTGCTTGGACGATATCTCGCCCACCGCTGGGTCAGAGGTGCCTTGCAGGGGGTGTTGTTCGATGAGCTGGTCATCGTCGATTCGGTCCCGATTCCGGAAGTGAAGGCGCGTTATGTTGTCGATGCCAGGCAGAATGGGCTGGAGCCAGATCTTGGTGATCCGGCCATGCTCGAACGATTTGCCCGTGCGACCGATTTCTACGACCGTGTGGTCGTGGCCTGCAGCGTAGAGCATCAGGCGCAGTGGGCTACTCTGCTCAAATCGATCAATGCCAAGGGCGAATTGCTGGTCGAACAACGCAACGACATCGGCGTTATCGGGCTCGATAATTTCGCTGGTGCAGGCACACTGGTGGTGTCGCGTGGATCAATGAGCCTGGCGAACCGGATCAAGAAGCGGATATTCGATCTTGTGGTTGCCATACCGGCGGTGATTCTGCTGGGTCCTCTTCTGATTACTGTTGCTATCTGTATCAAGCTGGATAGCCGGGGGCCGGTATTCTTCCGGCAGCCACGGGTCGGCCGCAATAATGTACCGTTTATGATCTACAAGTTTCGCTCGATGCGGCAGGAAGCCAGCGATGCGGAGGGTAAACAGTCCACACGTCGCGACGATGAGCGGATTTCAAAATTTGGGCGCTTTATCCGCCGCACGAGTATCGATGAAATCCCGCAGCTCTTCAACGTTATCAAGGGTGAGATGAGCATTGTCGGACCGCGCCCCCATGCGCTTGGTTCGACAGCGGACGACCGGCTGTTCTGGGAAATCACACAGCGATATTGGGAGCGTCATGCGCTAAAGCCGGGTATCACCGGTTTGGCTCAGATTCGCGGTTTCAGGGGCGCGACCGAGAAGACCAGCGACTTGACCGACCGGCTGCAATCAGACCTGGAATATCTCTCGGGCTGGCGTCTGTGGCGCGATGTCGAGATCGTCTTTGCGACATTGCGGGTATTGGTCCATCCCAACGCCTATTGAGGCTGGGTATATGGATTTCCGATGATATTTGCCGTCGACCGATACTGTGTCCTTTGACCGGTCTCTGCCTTCATTTATCGCAGTGATATCGATAGCCCGACTGGCGAGGTCGTTGTTCGGGTAGCGGCGGATTCTGCTTGGTCCGGTATGACTGAATTAATGCCTGGTCCCGATAGCAGTCGCCGAACTACATCGTGCCAAGCACTCCATCGCTGTTATGTATCGAAGGCCTGGATCAAGCCTTGATGCGTGGCTTGAGGACAAGGATCACATAGGCGATCGATGCTATGCCCACCGCTATGGCAACAACGTGGTTGCCTTCGTTGCCGAAGTAGTTGGTGACCGCAGCGCCAATTGCCGGCGGCAGATAGTGCCAAATGGTATCCGGTGGATTTTCCAGGGACGAGCGCTGCAGGAACAGCGTCACCAGTCCGGCAAACCCCAATACCGTAATCCAGTCATATACGGTTTCCACAAGCGGCATCCTTTAATCTGCATTCGTTGCTGCTGCATTAGAGTAGTGCAGCATTGACTGCAAACCCGGCTGTCAGTCTTGTACAGCTTTGAACCACTTGCGCGGCACGGTCTGGTGCGCAAAAACTGCGTCCGGCATCACGGGATGATACCGGACGCTAATATCAATTGGTCGCTTTTCAGGTCAGCGGAATGGTCTGGCCGACTGCAGGGACTGGGATGACGGCGTTGGGGTTGTGCCAACCATATGTGGGTTGCTGGGCGCCAACCATCTGCTGGCCGTTGCACAAGTCTCCGCCGGACCCATTGAGGTGGCCGTCGATGCAACCCTTCGTCCAAGCCTGCAAAGTGTCATCATCCCATGCGCCAAGCCAGTCTGCATGGACGGTACTTCCAGCAGGCATTCCCATCATCTTGTCCGAAGAGAATTCCGCATCGGCCAGGCCGCCGACCGGAACCGTAAAGAAAATGGAGAAGGTGAAGGTTGGCAGAATGTAGGGATATCCTGCGGGGCACCGTTCTACGCCAGTGTTCCCATAGGTCGTATCGTGGGTTTGCGCGCGGTGATCGGGCGTGTCGAGATTTTTGCCGTCCCAACAATTCGGCGCGATCATTTGCACACCGATTTGCGCACCCGCAGGGCAACCCTTGGCGACCACACTGAAGTCGCTACTGCTCAGGCCAGCCTTATCGCACACGAAGTTGACGCCGTCCCGACGATTGTCGGCATAGACTCCACCTTGCATGGTGCGCCCAAACACGTAGCGAAGGCCGCGCGGGAGCGCGATGCATCCCTTTTCCGACATTGCACCGGGAGCGCAGTGTGGATCAGTGTCCGGAAGGCGCTTGTAATAAACCGAAGCGTAATCTGGCAGCACAACATTGCCATGGCCGTCGAGAAGTGCGGGCATCCAATAACCCGATCGATTCAACAGTCCGCAGGTACTTGTACCGCTCGAACGCAGGCTCTTGTACGTCGAATTGGCATCGGTTTCATCATTACCGAAGAACAGGTGAAGGTGGCTCTTCCCTGGTTGACCCGGATAAACGATCGGATCGTCATACGAAAGGTGGCTTGGTGCACAGATCAAACGGAAAGCACCGACCGGATCGACGCCCATGCTTTTGGGAAGAGCCCCAGTTCCCCATGCCGTCTGGAGCATGGAGGCGCGATCGTAGTTCGGTGCGACCTTATCCATCTGCGGATAGCCTTCCGATTTATCCGTGCCGACGATCGAAGTGCTGGAACTGGCAGTCGTGGCCGAGTCCGTCGGTGTCGAGCTTGGGGTCGGGGTCGGGGTTGGGCTCGAGGTTGATGTCGAGGTTGGCGTCGGGGTCGCTGCCGTTGCATCGGCGGCAACAGTCGCATCTGTAGCAGCTGACGCGGTGGGGATCCCCACGGATTCCGCGCCACAACCACTTAGCAACAGGGCTGCCAGACTGATCGCAAACGAGCTTTTCGATGTCCGCACACTTAACTCCACGCTGAGAAACTCCGTGAAGCTGAAATGGCAAAAACTACCTAAAGCTAAGCTGCACAACTCGGTTAACGGGATGTGGTTTGGACAAAAACGGGATCAATTAAGGCAGAATTACGGCGGACTGAGGATACAATTTGGATTTAGCGTAATTCAGCCAAAAATGGAGAAAGACAATACAGTCTGAAACTTTCAGAGGATCGCGTTTTTGTGCGTATACCTTGGATACTAGGTATTAAGATCAATTAAAAAGTTAAATAATACTTAACCATGATTCCGGCTGAAAATATCGGTTTGGAGGGAGTTGCATGGGCCAACCCCTACCAGCGATTCGCATGAAAAATGCAGCGACCATTCACCGCAAGCTGGAACATGTCGATAAGATGGCCGTTACGCTCGCCGCCTGTAGGATATTCAGCTGGAATGGAAGGCTGCCAAAATTTTACGCTTTCACAGGGCTTTCGCGATAATTGACAAAAATGAAGCACTCGTGTTCGGAGCGGCTTCTGCCGGAGGAATAAATGGCGCGTAACGCATATGGACGGAAGCGAACTCTTGTAACCGGTGGGGCGGGCTTTCTCGGCTCGCATCTGATCGATCGATTGATCGAGCGCGGGGACGAAGTGTTATGCGTCGACAACCTATTTACCGGTGACAAGCGCAACCTCGATCACCTGGTGAGCCATCCGCGCTTCGAATTCATGCGCCACGACGTATGTTTTCCGCTGTTCGTCGAGGTGGACGAGATCTGGAACCTCGCCTGCCCGGCCAGTCCGGTGCATTACCAGCACGATCCGGTGCAGACGACCAAGACATCGGTGCACGGTGCGATCAATATGCTGGGTCTCGCCAAGCGATTGGGGGTGCGCATATTCCAAGCTTCTACCAGCGAGGTCTATGGCGACCCGCATGTCCATCCGCAGCAAGAGCAGTATTGGGGTAACGTCAATCCGATCGGAATTCGCAGTTGCTACGACGAAGGCAAACGCTGCGCCGAGACGCTGTTCTTTGATTACCATCGCCAGCACGGAGTTGAGATCAAGGTTGCGCGTATCTTCAACACCTATGGCCCTCGGATGCACCCGTCCGACGGTCGTGTGGTTTCGAATTTCATCATGCAGGCGCTGAGGAACGAACCTATTACGGTCTACGGCGAGGGCAAACAAACGCGTAGCTTCTGTTATGTTGACGATTTGATCGACGGTTTTCTTGCGCTGATGGCAACCGATGATGATCGTCCAGGCCCGGTCAATATCGGCAACCCCCGCGAATTCACCATTCGCGAACTGGCTGAGCAGGTTATCGCCATGATCGGATCGAGCTCGACAATCGTCGAGCGTCCGCTGCCTCAGGACGATCCTCTCCAGCGCAAACCCGATATTTCTCTGGCCAAAGAGTGGTTGGGCTGGGAACCCAAGGTCGCCCTGGAACAGGGATTGGAAAAAACAATCGCCTATTTCAAACAGATTGCGTGAGATAACCAAAGCTTCTCATGCTGTTCGTTTTCGGAACAGCATGAACGAGTTGGGCTTGACCCTCCACTTATTGCATCGGATATTGCGGTCGAGGGGTAAGACGAATTGCGCATTTCGCGTGTCGTCAGCTTGGATGTATATTGAACAAGATCGATCTTGCGAGCCAGTCAGTGGATTCTGACGACATGGCATCACCTGCCAGTAGCGGCTCCACTGCAATTGCAGGGACGTTATTTTCCGGCCTGCGCTGGGCCGATTACGTGTTCATTGCTGGTGTGCTGGCGATTGCACTCCCAACCTTTATCTTCGTCGCTACGAGCACATGGTCGACCGAGGAGGGGGCCTATGGTCCGATCATCCTCGCAACCGGTTTGTGGCTACTGTGGCACGAATGGCAAGAGGTGCGCCACCTGATCAAGGCGCCGCCGGTATGGCATGTGGCCATATTGCTGGCTGTTTTCATTCCGATTTACCTGCTCGCGCGGATCACCCAGATCGTAGAGATTGAAGGCTACGCGATGTATTGCGTACTTTTGTCTGCGGTATATGGCCTGGTTGGCGGAAGGTTCATGAAGGCAATGTTCTTCCCGCTGCTCTATCTGGCTTTCGTATTCCCCCCGCCAGATACGGTCATATACACGCTAACTCTGCCGCTTAAGGTAGGCATCACGCAGACCGCAATTTCCCTCTTGCAGGTCTTCGGAATGCCGATTGGCGGAACAGGGGTGACCATCCAGATCGGGCAGTATCAGTTGCTCGTGGCGGCTGCCTGCTCTGGCCTAAACTCAATCGTTTCCCTGTCGGCATTGACGTTGTTTTACATCTATCTGATGCACAAGAACGAACGCCGCCAGCAGCTTATCCTGCTGCTGTTTGTCCTTCCGGTAGCGATTGCAGCAAATTTCTTTCGTGTGCTGATCCTGATCTTGCTGACCTATTTTGCCGGTGAGGCGGTGGCGCAAGGCTTCCTCCACGAGCTGGCCGGCATGACGATGTTTATCCTCGCTCTGCTGTTCATTTTCCTGCTCGACATCGGGTTGACCAGAATGTTCGCCCGCAAAGCCGATCGCACTCATGAGGATCGCCGTCATGGATGATGCACCGATCAAGCCGCGCCTCAATTTGGATCGCCGGAAGGTTGTACTCGGCTTAGGGCTGGCGGCAGCCTCCGGCTTCGCGCAGGCGCGCCAGCCGGCACCCAACCGTCCGCGAATCAAGACCGACGAGTTCAAGAGCTGGATTCCCAACAAGATAGGGGAATATCAGTTCGAAACGTCGAGTGGGCTTGTCCTGCCGCCATCCGATGCGCTGTCCGACCGGCTGTATGACAATCTGATCACCCGCACCTATCAGGCGCCGACCGGTAATGTGGTGATGTTGCTGATCGCATATAACAACCGTCAGGATGGGGTGCTGCAAATGCATCGTCCGGAAATCTGCTATCCGGCGGGCGGTTATACGCTTTCGACGATCGATCCGATCGATGTCGCAATGCCCAATGGGGAGCAGCTTCCCAGTCAGATATTCACCGCAAGAAGCGACACCCGTAACGAGGTGGTGCTATATTGGACCCGCGTCGAAGGTGATTTCCCCCGGCGCTGGATCGAACAGCGCATGGCGGTGGCCAAGGCAAATCTGCGCGGGATCATTCCCGACGGTGTGCTGGTCAGGGTATCGATGCTGTCGGGCGATCTCGACCATGCAGAAAAACCACTTGAGGATTTCGTGCGCCAGCTCTTTCGGGAATCGCCACCCCACTTGCGTAATCTCCTGTTCAACACGCCGCTAAAAGCATGATTGCGGCGCAACTCATGATCGCTCGCGAGCGATGCGAAAGGTAGTCACAATGACGTCAGCTAACATTTTCGAGAGAATTGCCGACTGGAAGCGCACTTCAGCCGTAGTCTGCAGCCTGGCTGCGCTGGCGGCGCTGAGCGGTTGCGACCGCAAGCCGGAAGGGCAGGTGGTCGCTGTTGTGAACGGCCAGGAAGTCACCACCCAGGAAGTCAACGGCGAACTTCAGAACGCGCCGAAGCTCGAGGGCGACGAGGGACAGAAAATCCGCAACATGGCTCTGGAGCGCGTCTTGGACCGGCAGTTGCTGGCCGATGTTGCGAAGAAGGATGGTATCGAATCATCGCCCGACTACGTTCTGCGCAAGAAGAAGATGGACGAAGGCCTTCTGGTCCAGATGCTGGGTGAGAAACTTGCCCGCGACCTGAAGCAGCCATCCGCGCAAGATATCCAGAATGTCATCAACTCCAATCCTCAGGCTTTTTCCGATAGGACGATCTTCGCGGTCGACCAGATCGTGTTTCCGACGCCAGAGCGAAAAGACGTAATGGACGCACTGAATCCGGCCAAGACGATGGCTGATGTGGTCGCGACGCTCAATCGCTTCGGGATCAAATTCCAGCGCGGCAACAACCAGATCGACAGTGCTCAGCTTCCGCCGAAAATGTTCAGCCAGATGAAACAGATCGGCAGCAGCGAGCCGCTGATCGTTCCGACCGGGCCGACGGTAGCCGTGGTCATGATCATGGCTACCAAGCCGGCGCCGATTACTGGTGACAACGCCAAGGCGATAGCGAACCAGATGTTCGTCAAGCAATCGGTTGCCAAGGAGATGAAGGACCGTCTCGATCAGGCAAAGAAGGATGCCAAGGTCGAATACCAGTCCGGATTTGGCGCACCGGCTACACCATCGACCGATGTCCCGGGTGTAACAGCGAAAAAGAGCGGGATCGCAGGTCTGCCAACGAAAGCTGCCACGAAATAGTCGTTCTGCTTCTCGCACCAGATTTTGCGATTGTCGGGCACGGCTGAACTTTGCACGCGCCGGAGGAACAGCTTCTTCCGGCGCGCGCTTACATCAGAGCCCTGCCGCGTTACCGAAACAGAAGGATAATTCGTTGCCCTCGATGCCGCCAATCTTTGAGCAGTTCGATCTCATCCGGGTGGTCAATCTGGTCGAGCGCGCGGATCGTCGACGGGAAATGGATGCTCAGTTCAATGCGATCGGTTTGCGCAACGACCCGCGGATTGCCTATTTTCCGGCCATTCGGGCGGAAGGCCATGGGATGTTTCGGCGTGTTGGTTCGCATGGCAATTTCCTCGCAAGGATCGCCTTGTTTCGCGAAGCGGCAGAGCGCAACGCCTCGATCTTGATCCTCGAAGACGATTGCAACTTCCTGGTTCCCGAGATCTATGAGGCCAGCTTGTCGGGGAACTGGGATATTTTCTACGGCGGCTTCGAAATGGTGGGCGATGCAGAGCCGAAGGACAGCGATCTGATCGGATCGCATTTCATGGCTTTTTCAGCAAAGGCCGCCAAAATCGGAGCGGATTATCTGACGCGATATCTTGAGCCGGATTTCGAACCCGATGCGATCGCGGCTGCCGACCCGGGGTACGATCCGACCATCCGCCCTCCTATCGATGGTGCGATGGTATGGATGCGGAGGGCTTATCCCGATCTCGTGACTGTATTCGAACGCGTGTCGGTGCAACGTGCCTCGCGCAGCGATGTGTCGGGTGGCAAGGCGATTGACCGCATTCCTGTCGTCAGGACTTTCGTCTCCCTGGCACGCCGGGTTCGCAACAAATTGTTTGGACGTCGCGGAATGAGCCAAAGAAATCTGAAGTTCGGGTCACCCAACGATTGAGTCCACTTCGTCGCAGTCAACGCTTGGCATCAGGGGCTGGAAATGCGTCGCTGATGGATGAGAGTGGCTCCCCATTTCCTCAAAGCATCGCGAGACGGCTTTTCAATTGCCATATGCGCGACCTGCGCCAGGATCATCGTAACGGCAACGGCGCCAAGTTTGTTGAAGGGGTGATGGGGAAGTTCGACATCCAATGCCCAGCCGACCGGCCTGTGTAGCAGATAAATCCCGAACGACACTTCACCCAACCAAATGGCCGGCGGCAGGCTCAGCAGTCGATTCACCCAGTTCTCACCGGCTGCGAGGGAAGTAAGCAGCAGGCCCGCACAGATCAGCAATACGAGCGGATGGACGTATATAGCGCGTTCGGTGAAACCCAGCCTCGGATAGGCGAAATAGACCGTCGCGTAGGCGACAACGAAGATCGGCAACCCGACCGCAGCCACTCGATCGAATTTCGGATGGCTCTCGCGCGTCAAGATGGAAATGATCAGGCCGAGCGAGAACACGTGCAGATAACTGAAGATATCCGTTCGACCCGCCCCAGCGCCCAATGATGCACCGTAGGCGAAGGACACGAAGAGAATTGGCAGGATGATCCACCATACGTTTCGCGACTTGGTCTGCATCCACCAGATCGCGATGAAAACCAGATAGAACTGGAATTCCGCGCAAATCGTCCAGATTGTCATATTCGATCCGAACAGCAGAAGGTGCGGTACGATCTGGTCTGGCTCCAGATAGAACACCTGAGCGTCAGGGAATACCATGTTCAGCACTCCGGTGCCCACCACGACCAGCGCAAACAACGGGTAAATGCGTGCAAAACGCGCAACGACGTAGCTTGAGACTTCCTTCGTATTGAAGGGTCGCTCCATATAGAGTTTGCCGATCAGAAATCCGCTGAGGATGAAAAACAGGACTACACCAAGGCTCGGGGTCGATGTGACAATACCGTAGTGGCCGAAAACCACGGTGAGCGCGGCAATTCCGCGCAGGCCGTGCAGTGGTTTGATCAGGTCGCGCTTCATTTGTCTTCACTTCCCTGATCGCTTCGGCGGGGTGTACGGTTCCAGTTCGCCTGTGGCTTGCGCAGGAAGCTTGCGTAAATCGGGATTTTCCAAAGCACATAGAGCGGTATCCGCAGCAATGTCTTGGCGCTCAGAAATGCCTGTCCTTCGATCAACCACGCCAACAGCACGAGTGCCAAGGCCATTGCCAGCAGAATGCCGAGAATCACAGCCGGGGCAATTTGCGCACCGAGCCAGCCAAGTAGGCAAACCACCACGAACGACATTGAGGCAACCGCCATCGTGAGGGCAAGGGGTGGCACCATGAGATGAAGTCCCAAAAGAATCTCCGCCCGCGACCCCCTTTTCAGCCCCTTGGAAAAGACGGGGAGGGCAAGATTTTTCAGGCTATCGAGGAAGCCATGCTCCCACCGCTTGCGCTGCTGCAAGGCGTCTCGCATGTCGGCCGGGGCACTTCGGACATGGGCCTGCTCCACCAGATATGGCGGATAACCTTCGCGGGTAAGTTCGATCCCCAGCGCGAGATCCTCCACGATGGAGCCCGTCGCCAGTTTCGCATTCGCTATCCGTTGCCAAGGAAGGGCCATGCCTGTCCCCGTCAACAAGGCGGCACCCCCAAGCCGTTGCATCCCGCGAGAACGGAACAGGTTTTTGACGAGCATCGCGAAGCTGGAGATCTGAACCATGGGAGGCGCGCCGAAATCCGGCGAAATCAGGTTGATCGCCTGGGTTGGAGTTCCGCGCTGCAAAGCGATTGCGCTCAGGGATTCAAGGCTTCCTTCGCCAAGACGGCAATCCGCATCCAGGACGATCACCACATCCGGCGGGCCACCAGCCTGTTTCGCCAGATAATCGCGACCGAAAGCGAGCGCATATCCCTTGCCCCGTGCAACCGTATCGTGACGTTCGATCACCTGGGCGCCGGCCGTTCTCGCGCGTTCTGCCGTGTCGTCCGAACAATTGTCCGCCACCACCAGAATTTGCGTGTCGCGTGGAGCAACCGATTTCAGCGCCTCGACAGTTGCCGCAATTCCAGCCACTTCGTCATGCGCCGGAATGAGCACCGAGATCGACTTGGGCGTCCCGCCGAGGGGGCCGCCTGACCCGCTCCAAAGGCCCGCGAGCAGTTCCATGCACAAAATTGTCAGGGGCAATCCGGCAACGAACAAAATTGCCCATGCCATGATTGAAGACACAACAATCACGAGTGGGTCGATCCCGCGGCTTGAACGTAAAAAATGGCTGCAATCATCTCCGTGCCATAGCGGGATAAACTTTGTGGTTCCAAGGTCTTGCCAATCTTATTTTCAGCTTCACCCCCATCTACCTGCAAAAAACCAAGAAAATATGTGCGCTGTCTCTTTTTAGCATGAGCGCACCAAGAGTTTAGGCCAAAGGCCAAAGTGATGATAAAGCATGAAGGCTGCGCAAAGCACGCGTTGGCACTGATTGGGAATTGCGGATTTTTAATTGGACCAAGTTTGCCCGGAGGGGGCCCAGAGTGTGTCGAGCGAAACTGAAATAATGCCCCCAGAGGATATCGATGCGGACGATATCCTGCTTCCCGAAGTCCGAACCGGTCGTCAGCGGCCCTGGCGAGGTGTGGCGATGGCGCTGCTGATTGCTGCCGCCGCAGTAATGCTGGTCGGCGTCTGGTATGTCCTTAGCCAGCCGGAGCAAACCCCGCATCATGGCGATACCGTTCCAAGAACAGTGTTACAGGCGGCCAAGGGAAACGGCTCGGCAAGCGATCTCGAGATCATCTATGATACGGAAGTAAAGGCCATCGCCCCTGCCGATGCGCTCGCCATGAATGCCGCAAGGCCCAATGACTTGCTCAAGGTTCCAGCTGCTCGGCCATTGGCTGTCGATCCGGCGAACAAGGCCGATCCTCATTACGAAGCTGCCGTCCAATGCCTCGCGCATGCGGTTTATTATGAAGCTGCGAGCGAGGGCGATGCCGGCGAAAGGGCCGTGGCACAGGTCGTACTCAATCGTGTCCATAGCCTGGCCTTTCCCGACACGGTGTGCGGGGTTGTTTACCAGGGAGCCGAGCGCGTGACCGGTTGCCAGTTCACCTTCACTTGCGACGGAAGCCTGGCGAGGGTGCCGTCTCAGGCAGGTTTCGAGCGCGCGCGCAAGATAGCGGTTCAGGCGTTATCGGGCAGGGTGGATCCGGCGGTCGGCAATGCGACCCACTATCATGCCAATTTCGTCATCCCCTATTGGGCCTCGTCGCTCGACAAGGTGAAGACGATTGGTGCGCATATCTTCTATCTGATGCGTGGACCGCTCGGTGCGCCGGGTGCATTCAACCAGCACTACGATTTCGCCTATGAGATCCTGCCGAGCGCTCTCGTCGGTTCTGGTGCCCAACTTGCCGAACAACCGACGGATGTTCCGACGCAAACGCCGGAAAGCCGCCTGCTGGTGGCACCACTCGCACCTGCTCTGGCGGCGGATACCAATCCCGGCCGGTTGGTGCACTCCACGCCGCAAGCTTCTCCTACGCCATCGGCAACACCCTCACGCTTGCGTGCGGATGAGCAGAGCGGTCAGCTCAAGTCTGGAAGCGGATCATCGCGATTGATTGTCGACGGCCAGCCGCAGCCTGATGCTACGACTGGCGGCGACAAATCAAAACAGCCGCATTAGTGCGCCGGTCTAGCGCTTTTCCTTGCCATAATTCTTGATCCCATAGGGATCGCCATAGCCATAACCATAGGCATCGAAGAAACCGCCGCGATAGCGATTGAGGATCGTGCCGAGGCAGGGCGAAGGTTCCAGCAAGGCGATGGTTTCGCGAACCTGTGTTGCGGTGTTGCGGCCATGCTCGACTACCAACATGTAGCTGTCGAGATGTTCCATCGTCAGTAGAGCGTCGTCACTGGCAAAGACCGGTGGGAGATCGGCCATCACAAGTATTTCTTCCGGCAGCGCCCTCAGCGCTGCGATCAATTCCTCGAAGCGCTTCGAAGTCAGCAATTCGCCGCTGCGGCGCAAGGCACCGATGCAGGGCAGGACGAACAGGTCCGTGTCATCGACCCGGTAAAGAGCTTGTGTCCAATCGTCCAACTCACCGCGCAGATAGGCTGAGAGATCGGACGGAACGTCTGCCTCCAGGCTAGCGAGGACCGATCCGCGCCGGAGATCGAAATCGCACAGCAGCACGGTACGACCGGTAATGCGCGAAAGCGCAGCAGCCAGATTGACCGAGACAAATGTCTTGCCCGCAGCCGGGGTCGCACTGGTCATCGCGATGATCTGCTGTCCGCTGCTTTCCAGCGAACGTGTGATCTGCGACCGCAGCAGGTTAAACGGCCTTGCGCGCTCCTCGTGACTGTCGAAACCGACAATCCTCTGCCGGTCGAGGACATCCTCGCCCAGGGAGATAACCCCGGCCCGCTCAAAGGCGGAGGGAAGGGTGAATGTCACGCTTTCGAGTGGCTCAGGCATTGCGTAGTTCATGCTTACGACGTCTTCCAAATATGCGTTTCAGCCAGCCCATGCGTTGCCCCCTCTGGCCACGGCGAAGGGGTGGTTCGCCAGCGCCTACGACAGGGATCATCGCCAGCGGTCGTGATCCCGTAATGCTGGCGAGAACCGCTGGATCGCGGATTGGGTGGAGAATGATCTCGACCGCGAGTGCCAAGAGCAGGCCGAGGCCCAGACCCGCCGCTGCACCAAGGCCGACGATCAGCGGGCGATTGGGCGAAGTGGGGCGATCCGGTACGACCGGGGGGTCGACCACGATCAGTCGTTCGCCCATCTGCTCCTGGCCCGCGCGAGCGCTGGCACGTGCAGAGAGAAGCTGGCCGGAAACGGCATCCAGCTGTTTGTACAGTGTCTGGAGGCGTTGTTGCAGCTGCCCCTGTTGTTCCTGGATTGCAGGCGCTTCGGCACGTTTGGCGAGCACTGCGGAGGTTTGCGCCTGCTCGTTGGACTTCGCCGCACGCAACTGCGCGAGCTGGGTGCGGTCGAATTCAAGCTGTCGGTTGAGCTGTTCGACCGGTGCCTTGGCGACGTTCTGCTTGGCGAATTTCTTCGCCTCTTCAAGTCGCTGCTTGGCGATGATCACATCCGGGTTTTGATCGGTATAGATTGCTTTCGCAGCCGCGAGCTGGGCCTCTGCTGCGACCACCGCAGGATCGCGAGTGTCTGCAGAGGCAAGCGACGCGCGTTGCGCCTCAAGCTGGGAGATCTCGCGCTCGAGAGCCGCGATCTGCACATCGTAACTGCCGCCCGAGCCACCGATAACGGCGGCTGAACCGGCCGCAAGGATGCTGCCGTAACGCTGATTGAACGCGGAGACATCGCTTTGCGCAGCATCGATCTTGCGCTGAAGATCCTGTTGCTGGTCGGTCAGGAACTGAACGGTTTCGGTCAACTGCTCGGTATTGGTGGTGGAATCGACCTCGACCACCTTCTCCATCAACTGTTGAGCGACGGCCTGCGCCTTGACCGGATTATTGTAGGTATAGGAGAGACGGACAGACACTGTCTGGTTCTTGTTGCTCCCAGCGAGATCGATCGACTCAGGAACCAGGGTAATCGCGTCGCGCATGTCCTCGACAATTTTCGAGAGCGGTGTGCTCTGGCGCTTATCCTGGTAAAGGCCGTTCCTCTGGATCAGACCTATCAAGGCCGGGCGATTGATAATCTGCTGCCGGATGGCGGCGATCCTCTGCGCCACTGCATCATCCTGCTGCATCCCGATGATTTCTTTCGGCAGGCTGGGTGACTGAACCAGCAGAACGGCCGACGAATCGTATTTTTTCGGAAGCAGAAGGGCGGCTGCGACCGCGAGGATGAATATCACCAACGCCGGGACGATGATGAACCACCGTCGTTGCCACAGAATTATGGGCAACTGGGCGAGGATCGCACCCATGCCGGTTGGCGCGGGCGCATCATCGTCGTCCATATCATAAGCGGTCAAGGGTGATCTCCAATGCGCACGGTCAAGCCGATGCCGATTGCTATACGCGGTTTATCGTTAACGAACCCACCATAGGAACGATCGACCGAACCGAACACATAACCGTCCAGGCGATCGCTAAAGGTGTGGGTGAAGGTCGAGCGGAAGCTGAGCAGCTCGATATCGCGGAAACTTGTTGTATTCGGATCGTTGGACTTGCTGCTTGTGTAACCGGCAGTCGCGCTGAGGCGATCGCGATCCGACACGGACTGGCTGTATTGTGCCGATACCGAGTCGGTATTGCGAATGCGACCAAGCGCGCTGGGTTGCTGCGCGCGGTCATAGGAAAGGCAGAAGCTGCGCCGACTGTTCTGGTTGCAGATCGAAACAGAGCCGGCCGCCGTAACATTGGAATAGCTCGGAAATTGGCTATTCGCTTCCGAATGGGTTGCAGAGACGCCCGCCGATGCCGACAGATGCCAGAATTCACCGAGCTGCCTATCCAGTGTGGCGAACAGGCCGAAGGTGGTCGCACTGGGATAAATCGCCTGATAATGGGTATAGCGAGCGTTGCCGGTCAGGCCGATCTGTGTCCGCTGCGAAAGCTGATGGGTATAGCCAAGCCCTGCGGAAACGCTGTCGTAATCCGTGTTGCCAAATGAGCTGCCAGAATTGCCGGTGACGATCAGTTTCTGATAGCCGACATTGGCGTTGAATGACGATCGCTCGCTGAGCTGGGTCGTTCCCTGAGCACCAACGTTGATATTGGTCGTGCGACCGCTGAGGCCGAGCAGGGTGATATCTTCTCCCGGCACCAGCAAGCTTGGGTCGGTAACGGGCGTTCCGACGTCGGAGCCCGTTCCTCCAGGAGTCAACGATGCCGGCAGTCGGCCGATATAGTCATAGCGACCGCGCGGAGAGGATGATGTAACGCTGGCGTTTGCCGACAGAGTCGTGCGCTCGCTCGTGCGCTTCGTGACGTTTAGATTGCCCCCATAGCTATCGTCGAAGCCGTATTTGCTTGTGTAGGCACGTCCGCGTGCAAACGCGCTCAGGTTGAAGCTGGACGTCGGCCCCTTGCTGGTCAGCCATGGCCGCACCTCGACACTGCCAGCGCCGACCCAGTCGGAAGAACTGTCGGCAGAGCCGGTACCGGAATATCCCAGGAACGGGTTTGAATCAGCTTCAGCATCGACTTTGACGATGATGCCCTTGCGCACTTCTTGTGCATGCACGACGCTGGGTAAGGTCAGCGTCGTGCATGAGAGCAATAATGCCCTTGAAAGCGTACGGATGTGTTTCACTGTCCCGTCCTCAGGGCACGATGATGACGTCACCGGGTTCTACGGTAACGATGCCTGCCCTCTGCACATCTCCCGTGTTCACACCCGATTTGAACAGCTGGCCGAGATGAACGTGATACACCTTCATCTGATCCCCGGCCCCCCGAATAAGCGTGACATTGTCCATATTGGCAAACTCGGCAGGGCCGCCGGCCAGACTGATCGCCTGCAATACATTGACGTAGCGGTTGGTATTGAAAACGCCCGGTGAGCGAACTTTACCCATGATCGAGAAGGACATACCCGCAGTATCGGTCACCGTTACCGTCACGAACGGCACATCGCCGCGATACTGGTCGCGCAATCGTTCGCTGACGAGCTTTTCCACATCCTGCGGACGCAGGCCCGAGACCTTGAGCTGGCCGACCAACGGGAAAGCGATCGTGCCATCGGGAAGGACCTTGAGCTGGCGCTGGAGCCGCTCTTCACCCCAAACATATATGTTGAGGCCATCTCCCGGATTGATCCGATAGGTCGAAATCGACGGGGTCGGTTGCCCGGCAGTCGTGGTCGAGCGACTAGCCGCTTGCGCCGGTGCCTGTGCGTGGGCCATATTGGCCATTGGCAACGCGAGAAGCGCGATTGCTGAAATGACCATCGTGACTATCTGCTTGCGAGCAAGTGAGATGTTTCTGAACAATAGAGGATTCCTGCCTTGGCGCTGGATTTTTTACTGTGCCGGGGTATTAACACGGCCATGCCACATGGCCAACACATTGTCTCTCGCCCCATCCCGTTTAGACACATGGTGGCTATCATATCCTTAACGCTGCTCTTTACGCTGGGAGGGTGTGCCAGTTCCCAGCAAAAGGCGGAAAAGGAAGCGGCAATCGCCCAGCAATTGCTTAATCAGGGTGACGTGCAAGGCGCCAGCAGGGCGATCGCACGTGCCCTGTCCTATCGCGATGACCAGGAAGATATCCTTCTGCTGGACGCGCGCATCAAATACCGTCTGCAGGAATTTCGCCCTGCGTTCGATGCCTATCGCGTAGTCTTGGCGATGGACCCCAACAATATGGAGGCGCTAACCGCTATCTCGGAACTCGGCGTGGCGGTCGGCGACAAGGACACGGCCGAGGACGCGATCAAGCGGGCGTTGGCGATCAATCCCGATATCCCGGAAGTGTTGCTGTCGAAGGGCGTGCTGGAACTATCCGACAAGGATTATGACGGTGCCATCGCGACTGGCGAAAAAATTCTTGCCCGAAATCCGCAGGATCCACGTGGCACAGTGCTCAAGGCGCGCGGGCTGTTTCTGCAAGGCAAGCAGGCTGAGGCCTTGACCATGCTGAGCGATGCGGCTTCCAAATACGGGAACAACGGGTTGGTTTCTTCGGCATTGCTCGAAGTTGCCCGCGCCCAAGGGGATGTTCCACTGATGCTCGAGCAGTTTGCGTTCCTGAGTGGGCAAAACCCGCAAAGCGTCGACCTTGCGCTCGACGAGATGAATGTACGGTACAAGTCCGGAGACGTGACCGGCGCGAGAGCGGTGGGGCTTTCGATGCTGGAGCGGTTTGGCAACGATAGCCAGGCGATGGGGCGGTTGGTCGATATGTGGGACGAGTATGACGTCACACCGCTGACAGATCAGGATATCGCCGCTGTCGCGAGCAAGGATGGCATGGATGCCAGACTGGCTGCGGCGCGATTCTATATCGATCACGGCAAGTCCGATGTGGCGGCGAAGCTGGTTGCCGGTTCGAGCGATCCGCGTGCGTCGGGGCTGCTGGCGCGGATCGGGATCGAACAAGGCAATCCCCAGGCTGCTGCTGCTGCACGCAAGATCGTTGAGCAGGACACAACCAATTGCGAAGCGCTCACCGGCCTTGCGGAATGGGACCTGATGCACGGCAAGCCGAACGATGCGATTACGCAGGCGCAGGTCGTTGCGACCGAATGCCTCGATCGGATCGACGGTTATGTCCTGCTTGCAAAAGCCTATCAGAAAGCCAACCGTCCCGCCGGCGTCGAACGGGTCTATCGCGAAGGTATCGAAGCGCACCCCCAGGATCCCAACCTGACCAAATCCTTTGCCGACTGGTTGGTATCTCGCGGCAACATCGATGCTGCGGAATCCGCAGTCCGTCGCCTTTCCAATGTTGCGCCATCGCGCGAATCGAGTTGGGATATCTATCTTGAAATCTGCCAGAAAGCGAAAGACTCAGCGTGTACGGCCGATGCCAAGCAGGGGTTGCTACAGTCCAAGACCGCTTATGCGCTCGATCCCTTGCCCGGTATACGCCGAGCCAACCCGCTGGTCGGCAGGACATGGCAGTGAGTGAAGTAGCCGCTGAACCGCTAACTTTTCTCAATATCGCGTTTTCGCAGCTCACTCTGGAGCAGGCAGTGGACTGGGTCGAGCGTCACGCGCATGAGGACAGCTTCACCTATGTTGTCACGCCGAACGTCGATCATGTGGTGATGTATCACGACGATGGTGACGAGCCGTGGCGAACTGCCTATCGGCAGGCCGTCGTTGAGAGCGATCTGCGCCTCAATGATAGCCGTATCCTCGCTAAACTGGCGAAGCTTTCGGGCGAAAGCCTCAGAATTGCCCCCGGCAGCGATTTGGTAAAGCAATTGATCGGCAGGTTAGGAGGGAAGAACACGTCTCTGGCGCTCGTTGGCGGTCAGGCACGCGAGGCCGATTGGTTGCGACATAACCTGCCGAATTGCACGATAAAGCATCTCGATCCACCGATGGGGGTGCGTGACAGCGCGTTCGCACGAGAAGAAATCGCCCACTTTGTCGAGGCTACACGCGCGGATATCGTGCTCTTCGCCATCGGCGCCCCGCAGAGCGAAATCGTCGCAAGAGAAATTGCCCAGCGCGGTAAGGCTCGTGGTGTGGCGCTGTGCATCGGGGCCTCGGTGGAGTTTCTCAGCGGTGCGAAGCGGCGCGCTCCGCTGATCATGCAGAAGATCGGATTGGAGTGGCTGTTCCGCCTTGCGAGCGAGCCTACGCGGCTATGGCAACGTTATCTGGTCAAAGGACCAAGGATTTTCGTTATCTGGTGGGCAGACAGGCAAACGAGCCGTCGACGGTAGGTCGTTTATCCTCGCTTAGGAGCGTCGACGATGGGGTTGGGGTTTCTCCAGCCGTAGCTGGGCACCGAAGCGCCTTTGATTTGCGTTCCGTCGCAAAGGTCCCCGCCGCTCGCATTTTTGAAACCGTTGATGCAATTCTTCAGCCATGTAGCCAGCGTCTGGTCGTCCCACGCACCAAACCAGTCAGCGTGTAGCGTTTCGCCAGCGGCGGTGCCCGCCATGATGTCTGATGAGAACTTCGCGGAGCGCATCTGATCCCGCATGGTCCATGTAACGATAAAATGAAAATCGGGCGTCTGGAACTTGTGACCACGTGGGCAAACCTGTTGCCCCCTGTTATTCCAGTACATTTGTGCCATGTGGCTGCGATGGTCCGGGCTGTCGAGCTGCGTACCGTTCCAGCAATTGTTGGCGGCGATCTGGGCGAGGAATTTGGCCCCGTCCTGGCACTTGCTGAGCACTTCGTACATGTCGCGCGACGATATCGCCGGCTTCGTGCAGACGAAATTGACCGGGTCTTTCGTATCGGAAGCCGGTTTCCCGCCGGTCATTGCTCGCCCGAACACATACCGCAGCCCACGGGGCAGGCCGATGCATTCGATAGTCGCAGTATGACACAATGGGTCGGACGTCGGACGTCGCTTGTAATATACCGTGGCATAATCCGGTAGAATGACCTTCTGACCGTTCATCAATGCCGGCATCCAATATGCCGAGCGATTGAGTTCACCGCAGGTGCTGGAACCGGTCTTTCGCAGACTCTGATACGTGCTGCTTGCATTGGCCAAGCTGTTGCCGAAAAACAGGTGGAGATGGCTTTTACCCGGCTGGTCGGGGTAAACGACGGGGTCGTCGTAGGACAGATGCGAAGGCGCGCAAGTGAGGCGAAATGCACCGAGAACGTCGGGAGCAGCGCTGTGAGGAATCTTCCCTGTGCCATGTGCGCGGACGAGCATTCGATCGCGATGATAATTGGGCGCGATCGGTTCCAGCTCCTTGAATGTATCTCCAGCGGCCGAGGGCTCGGCATCCTGAGATGCGGCGAGCCCCTTGGACGGATCATTCGGACAATCGAGTTTCAGCACACCGGCGTGGCCGGGGCCGCTGGACGATGTATCGCACTTGTCTGATCGCTTGGAGGCGTCAGCTCGTGTGGGAAGTGTCAGGGCAAGCGCTACACAAGCCAGCGCCACGGCAGCCAGCAAAACGGCGAGCAATTGCCATAACGCACGGAACTTGCCGAATGGTCTCAGTTTCAAATCCATTTGCTGAACTTACCAGCGTTCTCCATGAATAGTCACTGAGTATACGCAAGGATCATTCACTGAGCGAAAATGCAGCTGCCACGATAGCCTCCTGGCTATCGGGGGCGCTGTTGAAGGACGGAGCGACGCTTCCCGGCGCAAACTCGGCAATCGATACCCGAATTGTACCGGAGGTGCGCTGGGTTGCGGGAACAGCCACATCGTCAACGAAAGTGCCGTTGTTCCAGCTGATCGCGATCGTCCCGAAGGCGCGCGCAATCGCGACCCCAAGGCCATTTGCCGGAACCGTGAGCGCCGAAGTCGTCGTGACCGGATCGCTGGCCGAACCGATGGTCTTCTTGGCGGTTGAACTTGCCGCCGGATTCGCACCGACCAGCTCGCCGATATGGCAAGCGATATCGGCCCCGCTGCTGTTGACCGTGATAACGACTGTCTGGCTTCCTGCCGAAGCGGAATTGTAGACGTAGAGATGGGTGCCGTACTGCGTATTGCTGATATCCTCGACCACCAGCGTTGCAGCGTTCCCGCCGACCGTAACGCCGGTCACGCGGCGATTGTCGACCACGATCGCGAGCAAGTTTACACCTGCGGCTATCTCGGCGGTGAAGCTGATGCTGTTCGCCACACCCGATGCGGCGGTCCCGCTAAAGGGTGAGCTTGCAGCAGGCACATAGCTAACCTCGGTTGGGGCGGTAGCCGTTGCCACCGTTGCGGTAATTGTCTGCACCGGCCCTTGCACATGCCCGCCGTCGAAAGCGGCTATTTCGACCACATAATCGCCATCGGCGGCAGGTCCGTTGCCGTTGCCAACCCAGCGCAGCTTGGGCTGGTAATAGGGGTCCGAGATCTCGAACAGCGCTGCGTCGGCACCGCCGACGATGGCAAAGGTCGCATGGATGCCATCGTGCGCAAGGGCGAGTGCGAAGGGTGAGCCATTCGTTGCCGCAACGGTGTCCGCGCTGGTGATCGTCGGGCCAGCGGCGGCAGGCTCGGCAAAGATACGCGTCATGCGCCGACCTTGCTCGCGCACGCTGGCAGCGGTGCCGTAGTGCCGCCCGTTGTTGCCGGTGACATTCCCATCGGCACCCATTGCGTAGAAGGTGTTGGCGTTCTCCAGGGACGCCTGGACATGGGCGCGGTTGATGAGGTCCATGGCCGGGTCGTAGTTCGTGCCGCTCGCCAGCCAGTAATTGGGGAGCATCGAGCCGATCACGTATTTCGCACCGCTCGCACCCGTCACGCGCGCACGGCTCTGCGCAATCTGTGCCGCCATCACGGAGGCGTATGTCGCCTGCGAGACGCCATCGTTTGCGTCCTGCTCACCTTGCACCCACGAGAATACGACTTCGATATCCATCCCGGCAAAGTCCGGATGGACCGCCGCCGCAGCGATTGCGGCGTTGGCTTGCGAAATCATCTCCTCGAACAGGCTGCCGCCGCCGCTTGCCGCAGGATACCAGCTGGGCGCGGTCTGGCTGACCATGTGTGTCGAGCCGCGCGCTGTCGGCACCAGCAACACCTTGTCCGCATAGCCGCTCTCGATTGCTTCGCGCGCCATGTATTCGCCGGGCGAGAGCCAGCTGGTCGAACCGGTGTTGCCCGGCTGCCCCAACTGCATTTGGGTATCGTTATGGTAGAGCGGAACGATGCCGCTGCTGATCGAAGGCGTCGCTTGAAGCGATGTCGCATCGCCATACTGGTAGATGCCGGCATAATCCGTATCGACCGCATTATCGCGTGTGGCGTAATAGCCGACCTGGTTTGACTGACCGCCAAGGATGGCCACCAACAACTTATCGGAAGAAATCGCCCCACTGGTGTCAAGCATGCTCAACGCAGACGTCGAACTGAAACCGAAGCCCAGCATCATGCGAATCCCACGATTCCAGTGACAGAGGTACCGCTTGCACGAACATGCGATACGCGCAGCGGAACGATTTGTCCGGCTACGACTGTCAGCGATACGTCTTCAGATGAATCGATTGCGCGAACGACAATTGTTCCCGCGCTTCCGACCGCAAAAGCTTTCGGAATCTCATCCAAATTGATGGAATCGCTGGGGGTGATGGTAAAGGCGATGCGTGCGGGACTGATGAGGGTGTCGGCCAGATGACCGAACCGATCGAACGTGTCAGGCATTTGCTTTTCCTTCTTTGGCTTAAGAAGGGCAAAGCCGTTAGAACCGAAAATATTCTGTAGGAAAGGCCAAAAATAACCACAATGGTTATTTTTCTGCGGCAATTAAGATGGTTGGTAACGGTGCTTTGCCGGTTCCTGCCGACAAATCCAGGTGTTGGACAATCCGACCCTCGTGATTGTCAGGTGTGCAGTAGCCCATGCATAGACCACCATTGCGCGATACTGGGCACGATGCCGAAAGATCCCAATGCGCTTTTGATAATGATGGCCGTGCCGAACATGAGTCCGGTCAACATCATATCGTCTTTGAAAGATGTGAGCTTTTCCCTGCGTGAAGGAGGTATCAGCATCACCCACCGGACCATTTCAGCAAGCATTAGAACCAGCATGGCAACGAGGAAGTCACCGTGCATGACGGCAAGAGGCAAGCCGATGAGTAGCGCAACAAATTTGCCGCCGTTAGCCCAGGCCCCAGGCGCCGGTCGACCGCAGCCCATCAACATCGAATCCGCGAAAGAGGACAATATGCCGAACCAAACACTGCTGAGCAGGATCGGAATCATGAATGCGGCGGCATGATACCGTGGATCGTAAGCAAGTAGAATGAACTTGTCGGAACACGCGACTGCAACACCAGCAGCACATGCGACGAGCGACAAGGTAAGCATGCGCATCGAGCGTAGCCGGTCGCCGATTTCGTCCCTTCGATCCTGCATCGCAGCGACTTTAGGAAACACCAGAAATGAGCCGGCTCGTTGTGCAAGCTGGCTGAGCATATCGGAAAACGTCCTCGCGACGGCATAGACGCCAGCAAGGGCGATGGGCACCGATCCGACGAAATACAGCCGGTCGAATGTACCTGCGGCAAAGAAGATGGCGGTCGACAGAAAGATCCATTTTCCGAAATGCACGATTTCGAGAACGAAGTCAGGCTGCCACCTGAAACGCGGCATGTATTTTTCGGACAGGAAATGGCTGAGGATGGTCGAAAACAGCGTTGTGAAGAGCAGTCCGAAGACCAGAGCCCAGATCGAGCGCAGGACCAGTGCAAGCGTCACCGTCATCGCGATGTTGGCGATCAGTCCGAACAGATCGTAAGCGGCGCGCTTGCGTAAATCGATCCGTTTCTGGATTGTAAACAGGGCCGGCGACTGAAGACCGGTCAGTATGAAGATAGGCGACACAACGAGCAGGATAGGAAATAGCTCAGGCTTGTCGTAAAGCTCGGAAATTGGCCAAGCCAAGGCGAGCATGATCGCGGTAAGCAGCAGCCCGCGAAACACCTGAATCGTCCAAGCGACATCGAGAAACGTCCGATCCTCGCCGTTCCGAGACCTCACAACACTTTGCCCGATGCCGATATCCGACAGCAATTCGGCGCCCGTTCTCAACGAATTGACCAGCAGCATCAATCCGAAGAGCTGCGGAGCAAGTATATGAGTAAGCACGATGTTTGAGATCAGCCGCAGCAATTGCATTGCTGCAAACGGTCCGACGACCCACCCGACTTGCCGGCTGATAGGGCGATCCAGAATAGTAGACTTGAGCAGAGTCCACCAGGTCGCAATTGGAGGGATCGATCTATCCGATGGCATGGTGCACTTCTTATAATGAGTTACGTCAGGCCGCGGTCGCAACCATGTGAACGCACGTTGTCAGATAGGGGACGGCGCCAGATCTTCGGCCATTTGATCCTTGGCTTTTTGCTTCATTTCGCGCCGTTGCTGTTTGCGCAATAGCCGCCAATATTGATCGCAGCCATAGACCAGCGAAAGGTTCAGAACGAATATGCGCTGGATGGGTTCGGTGAACCAGGCAAATTCGAAATTGTTGTGCAATGCAGTTACCAAGATAGCCGCTGCACAGCCCAGTGCCACGCCAGACACCGGATCCTTGCGGCTTCTAAACGCGGTACGCAATGCCCAAAAACCGCTGATTCCCAGCAGTAATATCATGCAGATTTCGCCAATCCATCCTGTCTCCGCACGGGCAAGAAGGTAACCGTTGTGGACAGGTGCGTTGCGGTTGCCGGAGAACCATCCCAGTCCTGCCCGATCGGCATATCCTTTGGTGTTGTCGATAACGACGAACATATTGGCGCCTACACCGAAGGGATGGTCTCGCGACATTTCATGCGCTGCGCGTTTGAAAGCGTCTCGAACCGTTTCTTGTGTCACGACGGATCGGTCGCCGAAGCGCTCGCTAAGCGTCCCGAGAGCCAGCGGGATCGCCAATCCAATAGCCAATGCGGCAGCGCCAATAATCTTGATCTTGTGCGGAGATGGGCGGCGCAGATAACTAACCAGCAACAGCAATGGAATTCCTGCACCGACGAACCCCAATGTTGCCCGCGATCCACCTCCTGCGATAACGATGAGGCATGCAGCGATACCAACATAGAGAATCCGGCGCCGTCCAAAATTTTCAAGCACCGCGGCAACGAGTGGCAAAATAGCCAACTCGATCATCATTCCCATCTCGTTCTGGTGATCTGCTGAACCCGTCGCCTGGATCGCGCCGTGCAGCTTTTGATTTATGACATAGCCCGCTTGGATCACCAGCCCGCAAGAGAGGCCAACCAGAAGTGCACGGATCGCAGAAGGACGGGAGAGTTCGCCACCCAGTGCGTAGAAAAACAGCATGTAACGCAGGGTCGATACGACTACGAATATGGTCGCAATCGGTAGGTCGGCAAAGAATATCGACAGCATCTGCGGAAAGAGCAACAAGCAATAGAGCAGTAAGGGCGGCCGTTCATGACGTTTGCTTCGTCGTGTCGCGATCAACGCGATGGAGATGACGTCAGTGGGAGAAAAAAGAATTCCCCTGGCTATGCCCGGCCATGTCGGCCAGCCGTAGAGCGAGACGTCGACATGCAGCGACCCCGTGATGAACATGAGGAAGCCTAACGCCAAAACGGCCCAGTCTCGGTTGCGCTTGTCGCGGTTCAGGAATGCAATGCAGATCGGGATCAGCAGCAGCAGAATAGCTAGACCAACGAAGCGCACGCGTAATTCCTTGATGGACACCAGAAAGCGAGCCGGTGAAAGAGCAGGCTCCTAGCAAGCCAATGCCACCCCCACCAGCATATCCTTTGGAATTACAAGATATCACCGGTTGATTAACAATATGATCTGCGCGGCGCGATCCGGCTTTTTCCGGAATGTGCCCTGGACAGCATGTGGTTTGTCCATGCCGCCAGGGCTCAAAATACGCTAAACTTCGGCGTCGCGCTTTACCGTAATAACTTGCGAATACGTGAACTCCTTCAAGCCTTCGATACCGTATTCAGCACCGAAACCTGATTGCTTGTGGCCGCCAAAAGTCGCGAGCGGATTGATGTGGAGGAATTCGTTAATCCAGACGGTGCCGGTTTCCAGTTGCTCGGCAATTGCAACGCCCTGATCGGTGTCTTTTGTCCACACCGCGCCCGCCAGACCATAAGCCGAATTATTGGCGCGTTCGATGACCTCATCGACCGAGGAGAATTTCATCAGCGGCATCACCGGTCCGAACTGTTCCTCCGCCACGATCCGTGCGTATTCGGGCGGGTTGTCGAGAATTGTAATCGGCACGTAATAGCCGGTGCCCGACGGGTCGACGTCTCCACCGAGGAGGAATTGATAGCCGTTGTCCTTGGCATCCTGGATCAGCTCGCACACGCGGTCGAACTGCTTCTTATTCTGTATCGGGCCGACACCTGTCCCCTGATGCGATCCATCGCCGACCTTCACCTGCTTTGCGTATTCGGCAATCGCCTTGCTCAGATCATCATAGATGTCCTCGTGGATATAAATCCGCTTGGCGGCGATGCAGATCTGCCCGGCGTTGCTGAAGCTTGACCAGAACAGCTGTTCCGCCACCTTTTCGACATCGGCATCGGGCAGTACGATCGAAGCGTCGTTGCCACCCAGTTCCAGCGTCATGCGCTTGAGGTCCTTTGATGCGCCTTCCATGATCTTCTTGCCGGTCGCGGTGGACCCGGTGAAGGTGATCTTGTCGATATCGGGATGCTCGGTGATCAACGGCCCGAGTTCGTCAGGGCCGGTAATGATATTGACCACGCCTGCTGGCACCACGCCCTTGATTAGCTCGGCGATCCGCAAGGTGGTGAGCGGGGTGAAGGGAGATGGCTTGAGGACGATCGTGCATCCCGACAGGATAGCCGGCACGATCTTCTGCACCGCCATCATGACCGGGAAGTTCCACGGCACGATGCCACCGACCACGCCGACAGGCACGTGGCGCGTGCGGCTGAGGCGCTGGTCGGAATCCTCGTTGATGATATCGTCGAGGTTCAGCGTTGATTGCGCCGCCGCCAAGCCAGCCGCGCCATAGATCTCCATCTGCGCCTGGCTGTGCGGCTTGCCCTGTTCCAGCGTCAGCAGACGAAACAATTCATCGGCGTTGTCTTTGATGGTTGCAGCAATAGCTTGAACCGCCTTGCGCCGCTCTTCGATCGGGGTCTTCCGCCAGCTCAGAAAAGCCTTTCGTGCAGCAGCAACCGCTCGGTCAAGTTCGTCTTTGCCGCAAGCGGGAACCTGCGCGATATCTTCCTCGGTCGCCGGGTTGACCACCGCAAATGTCTTCGCCGTGGAAATCATCTCGCCATCGATAAGGTTTTTGTAGCTCTCGGCCATGATCGACTCTCCCAGTTCGTATCTGCAACCTTTCTGCGCCAATTGAACCTATGAGTCACGGACAATCCTGAATGCTTGCGGGCGAGCCGTGGGCAGGGCAAGACGGCAGGATGATGGACAAGCCCGAGCCGCGGCCCAGCCCCGGCTACATGACCGAAGAGCGGATCATGATCCGCGACATGGCCCGCGAATTCGCAATGCAAGAAGTTCTGCCGGTTGCCAATCGGCTGGACCCCGAGAAGGGCGAGATACCCGACGAGCTCATCGCGCGCATGGGTGAGCTGGGCTTCTTCGGCATCCTCATCCCAGAGCGGCTGGGCGGGTTGGGGCTTGGCTTCTTCGAGTACTGCCTGGTGGCCGAGGAGCTTTCGCGCGCCTGGATGAGCGTCGGGTCGATCATTGCACGCGGCAATATGTTTTATACCGCGATCCCGGCAAAGGATGATGCCGAACGCGCGGAGAAAATTCGGGCCATGGCACAGGGCCACTATCTTGGGGCGTTTTCGATGTCCGAGCCCAGCGCCGGATCGGACATGGCCTCCATCGCATGCAGGGCGGAACGAGACGGGGATGAATGGATCGTCACTGGCAGCAAATACTGGTGTACCTTTGCCGACCGGGCAGACTTCCTGCAAGTCATCTGCCGCACTTCCCACGACCCCGATGCGCCGCGCTGGGCCGGGCTGACCGCTATCCTGTTCGAAAAGCCGCGGGGCGAATTTCCCGCAGGCGTCAGCGGACAGCCGATACCCAAGATCGGTTATCACGGCTGGAAAACCTACGAACTGGCTTTCGATGGCGCGCGCACGCCGGACTACGGCTTCGGCGAGGTCGGCGGTGCCTTCAAGGCGATCGTTTCGGGGCTGGAAGGAGCGCGTGCCCACACGGCGGCACGCTCGATCGGGTTGGCGCGCGGGGCGCTGGAAGATGCACTGGCCTATGCCAAGGAGCGCGAGCAGTTCGACCGCCCGATTTCAGACTTTCAGGCAATCCGGTTCAAGCTCGCGACCATGGCGACCGAGGTCGAGGCGGCGCGCGCTTTGCTCTGGCAAGTGTGCCACAAGCTCGACAATGGCGAGAACTGCGCGCGCGAGGCGGCCATGGTCAAATACTATGCCGCCGAAATGGCCGAACGCGTCACCAGCGAAGCGCTCCAGATCCTCGGTGGGGCGGGCTACACCACGCTCCACGCGGTTGAACGCCATTGGCGCGACGCGCGCCTGACAAAGATATTCGAAGGATCCAGCGAGATACAACAACGGATCATTGCCGACAGCCTCCTTGGAAAACCAATCCGTGGTTAGCTGCTGACCTGAGCCTGATAGTGCTGGCTCATACCCGTATCTTTTCCGCGAACGACCGGGTTGCTCGCTGGAGCGGTATTGTGCATGCGATTGCAATCAACACCAGTTTCCGAGTGGTGTGCAGCGGTTCGTCGCCGTCATTATGTTACTCGCCCGAAGTGCTCTAGGAATTCCATGTCAAACTTGCGTTATCGGCCTGATATCGACGGCCTACGGACATTGGCGGTCGTGCCTGTCGTCCTCTATCATGCGGGTATTGCCGGCTTTTCCGGCGGCTTTGTAGGCGTCGATGTCTTTTTCGTGATTTCCGGGTTCCTGATCACCGGGATTTTGCTCAAGGACATTGAGCAAAACAGGTTCAGTATCGTCGAATTCTACAAGCGCCGTATTCGGCGAATATTGCCGGCGCTTCTTATTGTCCTTGCACTAACGACAGCGGCTGCATGGATCTTCCTGCCGCCATCGAACCTCGAAGCTTATGGCAACAGTATGGGGTTCGTGACGCTGTTTGCGTCGAATTTCTGGTTTCGCAAAGCGGTGGACTATTTCGCGGTCTCCAGTGAGGTTCAGCCCCTGCTGCACACGTGGTCGCTGGCAGTCGAAGAGCAATTCTACATCTTTTATCCGATTTTGCTCTACTTTCTCGCCAAGACCAGGGTGAAATTGGCATGGGTACTGCTTGGTATCGGCGCGGCGTCGCTGGTGCTCGCTATTGCGCTTCTTCCGTATGCGCCGAGTGCTGTCTTTTACCTACTTCCCACCCGGGCATGGGAATTAATCGTCGGCGGATTGCTCGCTTGCGGTGCCGTACCGCGTAATGAACGAATTGCTGGCCCGATAGGCGTATTGGGTGCCGCCCTTATTGTCCTTTCCGTACTCTTCTATAGCTCTGCAACACCGTTTCCGGGACTTGCCGCTATACCGCCTTGTCTCGGGGCAGCGATGCTAATCTGGAGCGGTTCGGGGCCAACCTATCGTGTGCTCGCTTCAGCACCGTTCGTTCGTGTCGGGCAAGCGTCCTATTCCTACTATCTCTGGCATTTTCCGATTTTCGCATTCGCGGACTATCTGGTGGGTGGCCACTTCAGCCCTGCGGTGGGCCTTGTGCTTTCCGCACTGTCGCTGTTGCTGGCTTTTGCAACACTCTACCTTATTGAGAACCCTGTTCGGAAGTCCAAGGCAAGAGCTGCCTATACCGTGCCTCTTGCTGCAATGGTCGCCTTCGGCCTCGTTGGGTTTGCCCTTGCTCGATCAGGGGGCGCTCCGGCTCGGCTCGATGCGCGAAGCGCAATGTATGTCGCCACAGCCGGTGATGAAATGCGTCACCACAGCGAATGCATGACCAACACGTCAGTGGTTGAGGATGCCTGTTTGCTCGGCGACAAGCAGGCTCAACCTCATGTCCTGCTCTGGGGCGATTCCCACGCCATGGTTGCAGCCACTCCTCTCGAAGCACAGGCAAGGCAACTCAACGCCTCGTTCCTGTTTGCGGCGGATGCCGATTGTCCTCCGGGAATCGGGTTCTCGATCAGCGATACAACTCAGCCCGGACTGACACGCTCGACGGCCTATCGTTATTGCAAGACTTATAACGACAGGATGCTCGCGCTTGCACTGAACGATCCCCGCATAACGACGGTCGTTTTCGCGGCTCGCTGGACCAACTGGAGAATTGGCGCACCTGGCAATCCGGTCGAAACGCCCGTCGATATTCGCCTGGAAGATGCCAATGGGATCGCCCCGAGCGAGAAGGATAATGCCAAGATTTGGGAAGCTGGGTTCAGACGCGTGCTCGATCGCTTACACAAGGCAGGCAAGAAGGTCTTTATCGTAGGGCCACTTCCGGAACCTCCGTTCAATGTTCCCCAGCGTTTTTACGTTTCGCAGTTCGGCTTCGTAGCCACCCCCAGCACTATTCCACTATCGGATTACACTGAGCGAAATCGACGCATTCTGGCCTTCTTCAAAACGCTGCCCGACGTGTCATTCCTGTGGCCGGCAAGCAAATTATGCTCAAACGAAAGTTGCGCACTCGGAGACAGGCAGGGCTTGTACTATTTCGATCAAGATCACCTTTCGGTGCGAGGTTCGCTGAAGACGACAGCGATCTATTCGCCTGTATTCCAGACAAAACCTTAACCCAAACCGGCAGTACAAAGATTGTGGCGCCGGGTGATAGCCGATCGGATGACGCCTTAGATACGGAAGCTCGCCTGCTTTCGAGCGCTAAGGCATTCTAGTCCACAAACTCATCCACCCGCTCGACGATGATCGCCGGGGCCATGCCGCCGGCCGCGCACATGGTCACGAGGCCGTAGCGCTTGTTCTGGCGTTCCAGTTCGTCGACAATGGTACCGATCAGGATCGATCCGGTCGCACCGATCGGATGGCCGAGTGCGATCGAGCCGCCATTGACGTTGACCTTGTCCCAGTCGAGCCCGAGATCCTTCACGAACTTAGCCGCGACCACCGCGAAGGCTTCGTTGATCTCGTACAGATCTATGTCGTCCTTGGACAGGCCCGCCTTTTCCAGCACTTTCTTCGCCGCCGGGACCGGGGCGTTGAGCATCAACGTAGGATCATCGCCCATATTGGCGGTGGCCACGATTCGAGCGCGCGGCTTCAGACCGTGCTTCTGCGCGTAATCCTTGCTCGCCACCAGCACCGCAGCCGCGCCGTCGACCACACCGGAGCTGTTGCCCGCGTGGTGGAAGTGCTCGATCTCCAGATCGGGGTACTTCTGGTTTACGAGGCCCCGGAAGGTCGTGCCGCTCGGGTCGAGCGGGACATCGGCGATCTTGGTGAAGGCGGGTTGAAGTTCCGACAACCCTTCGCGTGTGGTCTGCGGGCGGGGGAATTCCTCGCGGTCGAGGACGACATTGCCGTCAACGTCGGTGACCGGCACCAACGACTTGTCGAAACGATGCTCCTCGATTGCTTTTGCGGCACGTTGCTGGCTGCGGTAGCCAACCTCGTCCAGTTCTTCGCGGGTAAAGCCCTCCATGCTGGCAATGGCATCGCCGCACACGCCCTGATGGCTTTGCGGATGCACCGCTTGCAGGCGCTCGTTGTAGCTGCCCATCATCGGGCCCTTGAGTCCCGCCGCCATCTTGTCACGTGCCATTTGCGCGGTGAGGCTCATCATCTCGGTCCCGCCGGCGATGACACACTCTTCCATCCCGCTCATCACTTGCGCCGCAGCGAGTGCGACCGACGTAATCCCGCCGCCGCAGAAGCGGTCGAGCGTGGTGCCCGAGGCGGTGATGTCGAAGCCGGCATCGAGCGCGGCCATCCGCCCCATGTCGCCCGCCTGCATCCCGTCCTGTGTCGAGACGGACCAGATCACGTCATCCACAGTCGACGTGTCGAGGTGATTGCGCTCCTTGATCGCCTTCAGCACCGTTGCCGCGAGATGTTGCGGATGCATGTGCGCAAGTGCGCCTTTACCCTGTTTGCCAACCCCGCGCGGGGTGCGAACGGCATCGATGATATAGGCTTCGGGCATCGCTGGCTCTCCTCTCGTACCGCTGTCTCGCGGACATTTGTTGGTTGACGGATGCGTAAACCGGCGGCAGCAAGGGCGCAAGAAAAGTTTCAATAAGCAATTGGAGTAGAGGCATGTCGGAAGAAGTGCTGACGAGCGTCGAGGACGGAATTCTCGTCGTCACCATCAATCGTCCTGAGGCCAAGAACGCGATGACCAAGGCGGCCGCCGAGGGAATCGCGGCGGCAATGGACCGGCTGGACGCGGACGACAGTTTGCGGGTCGGTATCCTGACTGGCGCGGGCGGTACATTTTGTTCGGGCATGGACCTCAAAGGCTTTCTGCGTGGCGAATCCCCCAGCGTCGAAGGGCGCGGTTTTGGTGGGGTTGTGCAGAAGCCACCAGTCAAACCGCTCATCGCTGCCGTGGAGGGTTATGCGCTTGCGGGCGGTCTCGAACTCATGATCGCTTGTGACCTCGTCGTTGCCAACAAGGATGCGAAATTCGGTATTCCCGAAGCCAAACGCGGCCTTGTCGCCGCTGCTGGCGGGGTGATGATGCTGCCTGACCAGATACCCGAACGGATCGCGATGGAACTGGCTCTGACGGGTGACTTCATTTCTGCCGAGCGCGCTTACGAGCTGGGATTGATCAACCGTGTGACCGATGGCTCTGCCTTCCAGGGCGCGAAGGAGCTGGCGGCGCGGATCGTAGCAAACGGCCCTCTGGCGGTGCGGGTTTCAAAGCAGATCATCAAGGAATCGCGCGGTTGGCCGATGGACGAACGTTACAATCGCCAGGCGCAGCTTATCGCGCCGGTGTTCGTGAGCGAGGACGCGCGTGAAGGTGCCGCTGCTTTCGCCGAGAAGCGCGCGCCGAACTGGAAAGGCAAGTAATACCAAGCGAGAGAACGCCCAAGGCGTCGCGCATAATCGAGAGGATCCTGAAACATGCCTGTAATCGACGTACCCGATCCCGAGTTCATGGCCGATGAGGAAATAGCGGTCTTCCGCGATGCCGTGGGCAAGTTCTTCGAGCAACACGCCCCCGAAAAGCGCGTCGAGAAATGGCGTGAGGACGGCATGGTCGAACGCGCCTTCTGGGAAGAGGCGGGACAAGCCGGCCTGCTGGGCATGACCGTGCCCGAGGAATACGGCGGGCATGGCGGCGATTTTCGGCACGATCTGGTGGTGCTCGACCAGCAGGCGGACAAGGGCGTCGATGGTTTTGCCGCTTCGCTGCACAATGTCATCATCCTGCCCTATATCGTGCGGCACGGGACCGAGGAGCAGAAGAAACGCTGGCTGCCCAAGCTGGTGAGCGGCGAATACATCAGCGCCATCGCCATGACGGAACCGGGGGTTGGGTCCGACCTCCAGAGCATTTCCACCACTGCCGTGCGCGACGGCAATGGTTATCGCCTCAATGGGGCCAAGACCTTCATCTCCTCCGGCCAGCTGGCCAATTTCATCGTCGTCGTCGCCAAGACCGACCCGACCCAGCGGGCCAAGGGTATCAGCCTGATGTGCGTCGAGACCGATGGCGCCGAAGGGTTCAAGCGCGGCAAGAAGCTCGACAAGGTCGGGCAGGACGCGGCCGATACCAGCGAATTGTTCTTCGACGATGTCTTCGTGCCCGCCGACAATCTGCTCGGCGGCGAGGAAGGCAAGGGTTTCTACCAGTTGATGGGCGAACTGCCGCAGGAACGGCTGGTGATCGCGGTCGGTGCGATGTCCACCATCGAGAAGGCGCTCGACACGACGGTCGAATACGTCAAGCAAAGGAAGGCTTTCGGGCAGACCATCTGGGACTTCCAGAACACCCAGTTCGTGCTCGCCGATCTCAAGGCGCGCGGCACCGCGGCCAAGGTGTTCCTCAACGACTGCATCGCCAAGCTGCTGCGCGGCGAACTCGACGTCACCACCGCCTCGATCGCCAAATACTGGCTGACCGAGCTGCAGGGCGAAGTGGTCGACAAGTGCCTTCAGCTCCACGGGGGGTGGGGCTACATCAACGAATACCCCATCGCCAAGATGTTCCGCGACAGCCGCATTACCCGCATTTTCGGAGGCTCTAACGAGATCATGAAAATGCTCATCGCGCGCTCGATGTAGCGTACCCCAAGGCGGATGGCGTCAATCGATGCCGTCCGCCTTCAGCATCGCATCGATGCTCTGCACCTTCGCCTTGAACCGCGGATCGTCCGTTCCGCCATAGGCAGCGACGAATTGCGCATTCGGCATCCCGTCGCTGAGCGTCAGCGCGGTTTTGGGTAGCAACATATCGTCCGTAGCCCGCATCATTCGTGCGCGTGTGTCAGCGAGCTTGGCAGGATCCATCAGGTTCTTTGCAGTCAGGAAACCCGCTCGGTCGGTGGCGAGGTCGACGAAGGAAAAACCGCTGGCATCGCCCTTGGCAAGATACGGGTTGCTGGCGAGGCTGTCCGACAATTCCTTCCATTCACCCATGGCGACAGTGAAGTTGCGGCCAGTCGTTACTTCCAGCGCAGCCGAGAGCGACCAATGCTTGGGCGAATCCGTCCGTCCCTGCAAGGTCAGCTGGCCGGGGGGCGCCTTGCATTTGGCGCTCTTGGTATCGGCGTCTCCCACCAGTTGCCCGACCTGCTTGTTCACTGCCAGCATGGCGAGCGCGACCAGGGCCGCGCCATCGCTTTCGCGCGAGGCAGTGCTGAGCGCCATTGCCCGGCGCATCTGGTGGGCGAACAGCGGGTCGGGGTTGGCGCGTTGCTCGGCGGCGAGTTTGCAATAGAGCCGCGCGACCTCGTCATCGTCGATTGCCAGCGCACCATCGCCCGATGCCTGATCGACGAGACCGGTGCGTGGCAACATGATCTGCGCGGTAACAAGCCCCTTGGAAACATTGGTTCCGGCAACCAGCGTGTCGAGCGGAGGAAGTGTCGCGCCGCGCAAGATCATCAGGCGCCGGGCCATGCCGAGGCCGAATTTGGCCATCCAGCCGGGGATTGGAATGGCCCCGACCCTGACGCTCAGATCGGGAAACCCGTCACTTTTTCCGCTGGTTATGCCACGAACATTGATCCAGCGGCCCATGAACGGACGGCTGGCGGTCACTGTCAGGCGATCGCCGTGGATTTGCGCGGCCAGTCGATTGGGTGGAAAACCCTGACCGATCATGGTTGAGGCGGCATCGAGTTGCTGCTGATCGAGCGTCAACTGCACCGGCTTGCCCATGGCGCGGCTCTTGCGGGCTGCCTGGAAGACCAACCGGGTGAGTTTGACCTGCTGGGCGGTCGCTGCGCGCGCCGTTGGCACCCAGGGGTGTGAACTGGTGGCGAGCAGGAAAAGAAGCGCCAGAAGCCCCAGCGCCACAACCAACCACTTCAACCAGCGGAACCCGGTTCTGCGTTTCGCGACCACGGTGAGGTCAGGCCTGGACCACCGTTTGCTCGATAGCGCCAAAGATCGAATGACCGTCCGCATCCTTCATTTCAACGCGCACGGTATCGCCCGGCTGCATGAAGCGTGTGGTCGCTTCGCCCGTGGCGATGGTCTCGATCATGCGGATTTCGGCGATGCAGCTGTAGCCCAGTCCACCTTCACTGACCGGCTTGCCGGGATCGCCATCCGGCCCTTGGTTGGAGACCGTGCCCGATCCGACGATCGAGCCCGCGCACAGGTTGCGGGTCTTGGCCGCATGGGCAACCAGATCGGCAAGGCTAAATGTCGCATCCACCCCGGCGTTGGCGCGGCCGAAGGCTTCGCCATTGTAATCGACCATCAGCGGGAGATGGATCACGCTGCTCTTCCACGCATCGCCCAGTTCATCAGGGGTGACGGCGACGGGCGAAAAAGCGCTGGCGGGCTTCGACTGGAAGAAGCCGAAGCCCTTGGCCAGCTCGCCCGGGATCAGCCCGCGCAGTGACACATCGTTGACCAGCATCACCAGCTTGATGTGGTCTGCTGCTTCGTCGCTGGAAACGCCCATTGGCACATCATCGGTGACGACGGCGATCTCGCCCTCCATGTCGCAGCCCCATTTGGTGTCCTTGAGCGGAATATCGTCACGCGGGGCAAGGAAACCGTCAGAGCCGCCCTGATACATCAGCGGATCGTGATAAAAGCTTTCCGGTACTTCCGCACCGCGCGCCTTGCGGACCAGTTCGACGTGGTTGATGTAGGCGCTGCCATCGGCCCATTGATAGGCGCGGGGAAGCGGGGAGAGCGCCTCGCGCTCGTGGAACCGCTCGCAAGGCACCGCCTCATGCTCGACGTCGCGGTAAAGCGCCTCGAGCTTGGGCGCGAGCCGCGCCCAATCGTCGAGCGCGGCTTGCAGTGTCGGCGCGATATTGTCTGCCGCGCAGCAGCGAGTGAGGTCTTTCGAGACCACCACCAGCTTGCCGTCGCGGGTTCCATCGTTGAGCGTTGCGAGTTTCATGTAGTCTGCTCCTGTCCCGGATATTCGGGGCTATCTGTTTGGTTGTCCGGATGCGCGCGCTGGAATGCGGGCAGGCTGAGGCAGGCTGCCTCGATCCGGGAGATATGAGGGTAGGGGGTAAAATCGAAGGCGAAGCGATGGCCGTTATAGACCTGCGGGATCAGCACGACCTCGAACAGGCCCGGTGCATCGAACAGGAAGTCGCCTGTGCCGAGTTGGGCCAATCGTTCTTCCACTGGATCGAAGGTTCGGCGCAGCCAGTGGCGATACCATTCGTCGATCTGCTCCTGCGAGACGCCGAGCGGATCCTTGAGATATTTGAGCACCGGCAGATTGTTCACCGCATGGATTTCGGTGGCGATGGCATAAGCCAATTCGCGCACGGTGAAGCGGTCCTCGATATCGCGCGGTAGAAGCGGCGGCTGGGGATGGGCTTCTTCCAGCCATTCGAGCTGCGCCATCGACTGTGCCCGGTCGCGACCGTCCGCTTCGAGAAGCGGCACCGAGCCGAAAGGATTGCGCGTGGTGTAACCGGCATCTTTCTGCTCGGCCTTGACCAGATTCACCGGGATATATTCGAAAGGCAGCCCTTTGAGTTCCAGCGCAATGCGCAGGCGATAGCTCGTCGAGCTGCGGAAATAGCCGTAAAGCTTCATCGAATATGCCTTGCCGTCCATGTTGGACCAATCTTGGAATCAGGGACGAAGTTCCAACAATATGGAACACATGGAACACATGGAACACATGGAACACGGTCCTGAAGCAAAAAACCGATCTGATTGAGGTCCGCCGATGCGACATTGGCAAGACGGGCGATCACATGAGCCATGATCGAGCTGTGCCACGCCTCCGGCGAGTAGGACAGCCGATCAGGCCCACCGTACATCAGAAAGCTGCCAGCCCCGTGATCGCGCGCCCGAGGATCAGCGCATGGACGTCATGCGTGCCCTCATAGGTGTTCACCGTCTCCAAATTCACCATATGCCGGATCACCTGGTATTCTTCCGAGATGCCGTTGCCGCCGTGCATGTCGCGGGACTTGCGCGCAATATCGAGCGCCTTGCCGACATTATTGCGCTTGACGATCGAAATCATTTCGGGCGCGAACGCGCCTTCGTCCATCAGCCGCCCGACGCGCAGGGACGATTGCAGGCCCAGCGCGATTTCGCTCATCATGTCGGCGAGCTTCAGTTGATAGAGTTGCTTGCTCGCCAGCGGCACGCCGAACTGGTGCCGGTCGAGCCCGTATTGCCGTGCCGCGTTGAGGCAGAATTCCGCCGCGCCCATCGCGCCCCAGCTGATGCCGTAGCGCGCGCGGTTGAGGCAACCGAACGGTCCCTTCAATCCCTGTACTTCGGGCAACAGGGCGTCCGCGCCGACTTTCACGTCGTCCATCACGATCATGCCGGTGGTGCTGGCGCGCAGTGAGATCTTGCCTTCGATCTTGGGGGCGGACAGGCCTTTCATTCCCTTCTCGAGCACGAAGCCGCGAATGCCGCCGCCATGCGCCTCGCTCTTGGCCCAGACCACGAACACATCGGCGAAGGGGGAGTTGGAAATCCATGTTTTCGAGCCGTTGAGAACGTACCCATCGCCGTCTTTCCTGGCGTGGGTCTTCATCCCACCCGGATCGGAGCCCGCATCGGGTTCGGTCAGACCGAAGCAGCCGATCAACGCGCCACTGGCGAGGCCGGGAAGATACTTCTTGCGCTGTTCTTCCGATCCATAGGCGTGAATTGGGTACATCACGAGGCTCGATTGGACGCTCGCCATCGAGCGATAGCCTGAATCGACCCGCTCGATTTCGCGCGCGATGAGGCCATAGGCGACATAGCTCGCGCCTGCGCCGCCGTATTCCTCAGGCACCGTGGCGCCAAGCAATCCGGCCCGGCCCATGAGCGGGAACAACTCGGGCGCGTCCACTTCCTCGCGGAAGGCGTCGATCACGCGCGGTTGCAACTCGCTTTGGGCAAAGCCATGCGCCGCATCGCGGATCATGCGCTCGTCTTCGGTCAGCTGGGAATCGAGGGAAAAAGGATCGTCCCACGCGAAAGGGATCATGCCGGCCATGTTCTCTCCTAATCTGGCGGCTTGCTCATGTCAGGGTTGCGGGCATGGGACAAGACCTGCGACCATGCAGGCCGGTTGGCACTTCCAAAACCGCGATGAATAGGCGCGATAGGCGCGATCAGGCTTCGGCGAGAACGTTCTGGAGGCTGTCGATGATCTTCGCCGGAGGGCAGGGCTTCGACAGCGCGTGCGACTGGGGGAAGCGCCGCTTGACCTCGTCGGACGACACATTGCCCGAATGGAAGATCACCGGGACATTCTCGGCGATCAGCTTCTCGGCAAGCGGATAGACAGCGCCATCGTACAGGGTCACATCGAGGATGGCGCAATCGGGACGGTCTTTCTGGAAAGACAGCATGGCCGATGAGATGTCGCTGAACGGACCGGATACGGCATAGCCAGCGCTCTCGACCGATTCGCAAATGTCGTAAGCGACAAGTGGCTCGTCTTCGGCAACGAGTATCCTGAGCTGGTCCATGGGTTATACTCCCGTCTGTCGGTTCTGCGGCCCCAATAAGTGTATACGTTCCGAGTCGAAATTGCGTTCCCGAATCAATTTACCTTACCGAAGCGCGATTCAAAACCCGCGATATCGTCGCTGGACAGGTAACGTGCCTGTTCGACCCAATTGTCGCGCGCGATGCGTCCCTCGAACCGGCCCAGTTGCGGGTCGATCCGCGCAATGTCTGCTTCGCTCCACCCTGCGATTTCGGCAAAGCTTGTGATCCCGAGAGAGCGTAGCTGGTCGGCAAGCTTCGGACCGACACCCTTGATCCGGGTGAGATCGTCACCCTCTCCGGAAGCGCCTTCTCTGGCGGCGGCTTGCTTCTCGGCCTGCGTGCTTTCGGCCATGGCCCCGGCTTCGACAGCAACGCCTGCACCGGCCAGTCCGATCGGGGCGACCGGCGGAACGGTCGGGGCAGGTTCCTTGCGTGCCGAGGGTGCGCTGTCGATCAGTGCCTGGTTGCGCGCGGCAGGCGCGGCGCCTTCGTCGAGCACATCGCGTGTCTCACCGGTGATACGGGTGCGGCGGCTGGCGTGAAACACATACCATGCGATTGCGACCGCGACGATCAGTGCGATCAGCACCAAAAGCCAGTTTGCCTGGATGAAGTCCATTGGTGGCTAAGTCCCTCTGTCTTGTCTTGACCCTTACGGAGCGTGAACGCCTTCTAGCGTCTCTGGCGGCAGCGCGAAAGGTTGCCGCTCAGGTCCCCTGCTCTGACCGCAGCGGGCGGGCGAGCAGGCGCGCCACGATGTCGGCTGCCGAAGCGCCATCGAGGATCGCCCGGACTGCCTCGGCAATCGGCATGTCAATACCGCGTTCCCCGGCCAGCCGGGTGAGCACCGGCGCGGTGAAGGCGCCTTCCGCCACTGTGCGACGGTCGGCCATCAGCGCCTTGGGATCGCCGCCTTCGCCCAGCGCCTTGCCGAGCGAAAAATTGCGGCTTGCCGTCGACGTGCATGTCAGCACGAGGTCGCCAAGGCCACACAGCCCAGCGAGCGTTTCGGCCTCGGCACCGAATGCCTCGCCAAAGCGCAGCATTTCGGCATAGCCACGCGCGATCAGCGCCGCGCGCGCGTTCTGCCCCAGCCGCAAGCCCTCGACCACGCCGCAGGCTATGGCGAGCACATTCTTGACCGCTCCGCCGATCTCCGCTCCCGCGACATCGTGCGAATAATAGGGGCGGAGCGATGGCCGCGCGATGACCGGCGCGAGCCGCTCCCACTGCGCTTCGCCACCGCCGCAGGCGAGGGTGACGGCAGTGGGCAGGCCGTCCGCAACTTCGTGGGCGAAGGTCGGGCCTGACAGCACCGCGACCTCACTTGCCGGGGCAATGGCGCGGGCGAGATCGTTGAGGAGCTGACCCGAAGCCGCATCGATGCCCTTGGAGCACAGCACCAGATCGTGAGGGCAGGAGGGCAGTGCACCGAGCACGTTGGCCATATGCTGCGCCGGCGTTACCACCAGCAGCACGTCGAGGCCGGCCATGGCGGCAAGATCGCTGGTCGCGGTGATGCTCGCGGCCAGCTCGGCAGAAGGCAGGTAGAGCGTGTTGCGGCGGGTGGCATTGAGCTGCTCCACCAGCTCCTCATCGCGCGCCCACAGCAGCACGTCGCGCCCGTCGCTGGCGAGCGATTGCGCAAGTGCCGTGCCCCATGCCCCGGCGCCGAGAACGCCGACGGCGCTCATGCCTTGACCCCCGCACCGCGCGCCGGTTCCGCCTCGGGATCGAGTGGCCAGCGCGGCCGGGCGACGAAATCGAGCGGGTCCGATTGCCCCAGTCGCTCGCAGCCCGCCCAGGCGATCATTGCAGCGTTATCGGTGCACAGTTTCGGCGGCGGAGCGGTAAAACGCATCGAGTAATCGGCGGCGAGCGCCTCCAATGCGCTGCGGACTGCGATGTTCGAGGCGACGCCGCCTGCCACCACCAGCGCTGGAGCTGCGCCGTGTCGCTCGATCGCGAAACGCAATCGATCGATTACACAATCGATCGCGGCCTGCTGGAAGCTCGCGGCGATATCCTGTGGCGCATATTGTCCGCTCTGGAACGCCCGCAACACCGCACTTTTGAGCCCGGCGAAGGAGAAATGCGGTTCCTTGCTCCCTGCGAGCGGGCGGGGCAGTGGCACGGCGCTCGCGTTGCCCTCGCGCGCGAGCCGTTCGACCGCAGGGCCGCCGGGAAAGCCAAGGCCGAGAATTTTGGCGGTCTTGTCGAATGCCTCGCCCAGCGCATCGTCGATGGTGGTGGCCAGGCGGCGATAGTGACCGACCGCCTTAACCAGCAGGATCTGGCAATGCCCGCCGGAAACGAGCAGCAGCAGATAGGGGAAGTCGAGCGTCGGATCGGCAAGGCGGGGGCTTAGCGCATGACCTTCGAGATGGTTGATTGCGATCAGCGGTGTGTCGCTGGCCATGGCGAGCGCCTTGGCGCTGACCAGCCCGACCATGACTCCTCCGATCAGGCCCGGACCGGCTGTGGCGGCAATCGCATCGCAATCGTTCAGGCCAACCCCGGCATCCTGAAGCACCGCCTCAACCATCGGGGCAAGCCTTTCAGCATGCGCGCGCGCGGCGATCTCGGGGACGACGCCGCCATAGGGAGCATGGTGTTCGTCCTGCGAGGCGATGCGCTGGGCAATGATCTGCCTGTCGCTGGTTACCAGCGCGGCTGCCGTTTCGTCGCAGCTCGATTCGATTCCAAGCACCAGTCCCATCTGTCTTTCATCTAGTGGCCTGCGCGGCTAGGGCAAGGACACGCCATGACATCAGTTCCTGAACACACCCCCAAACTTCGCCTCGGCACCCGTCAGTCGCCGTTGGCGATGGCGCAGGCTCTTGAAGCGCGTGAGCGCCTGTGCGCGGTCCACGGCTGGAATGCGGAAGACATCGAACTTGTGCCGGTGCTGGCGAGCGGCGACCGGATACAGGACCGCGCACTTGCGGATATCGGCGGCAAGGCACTGTGGACGCGCGAACTCGACCTATGGCTGGCCGAAGGACGGATCGACGCAGCGGTGCATTCGATGAAAGACGTCGAGACATTACGACCCGACAGCCTGACTATCGCCGCCATCCTGCCCCGAGCCGACAAGGCGGATGTGTTGCTGGGCGCCCCATCGATTGTAGGCCTCCCTAGAGGCGCGACAATTGGCACCAGCGCCCCACGCCGTGCCGCGCAATTGCTCAGCCGGAGGCCTGACTGCCGCGTCGTTACCTTTCGCGGCAATGTCGCAACACGCCAGCGCAAGCTGGCAGAAGGTGAGGTCGATGCGACCTTCCTTGCGGCGGCAGGGCTGGACCGTCTGGGCGAGCGCGGGATCGGCACAAGGCTCGATCCGCAAGACTGGCTCCCGGCGCCTGCGCAGGCGGCCATCGGGATTGAATGCCGCCGCGATGCCGATGAAGTCCGCAACTGGCTGTCGGCTATCGATCACGCGCCAAGTCATGCGGAGGTGATGGCCGAACGCGCTTTGCTCAATGCGCTCGGCGGATCGTGCCACAGCGCGATCGCGTGCCTGACGCAACGGGAGGATCAAGACCTGTCGATCCGGGCTGCGATTTTCAGCCCCAACGGTTCCGAAAAGATCGAAGGCTACACGCGGTTTGCGTTTGGTGACAAGGAAGCGCCCCAAGCTCTTGGCCGCAGCTTGCTGGCGCAGGCATCGGCACAATTGCGCGCCACTTTCGCAGGCGCCGCTTGAACCGTCCACTTTGCGTCCTGCGGCCTGAACCGGGTTGGAGCAGCACTGCCGCCGGTGCGGCGACCCTCGGTATCGAGGTGATCGGTGCACCGCTGTTTGCGGGCGAGGCGGTGGGCTGGCAGCCACCGGACGCAGCCTTCGACGGTCTGCTGATCGGCAGTGCGCGGGTTTTCGAGCTTGGCGGCGATGCCTTGGCCTGTTTGCGGAACCTGCCCGTCTTTGCCGTAGGTCGGGCAACCGCCGACGCTGCGCGTGAAGCAGGGTTCGAAGTCGCCCGGACAGGTATCGGCAACCTCCAGCAATTGCTCGGCGAACTGACGACAGAGGAATTGCGCCTGTTGCGCGTGACGGGCGAGGAGAATGTGGCACTCGACCCGCCAAAGGGAATCGAAATGGCAGAGGCCGTCGCTTACCGAATGATAGCGCATCCTGTTTCGCCCAAACTGGCGCAGCAAGTGCAGGCACGTTCTGCAATCATCGCGCTCCATTCGGCCAGCGCGGCCCGCTATTGGGCCAGCGAATGCGACAGGCTCGGCATCGCGCGTCAGCTTCTGGTCATACTCGCGCTGTCACAGCGAGTTGCAGTCGCAGCAGGCGAAGGGTGGGGCGCTGTCCACATCGCAGATCGCCCCGAGGATGCCGTGCTGCTGGCCAAGGGAAATCTTTTGTGCAAGGGCTAAGCCGATTGTACGGGGGTGTACGGCGTTTCGGCGCCGCTTTTGCAGGGTCTTGAGAACGGGAACGGATGGAAGACTATCTGACCAGCCGGAAAACGCGTGGGTCCGCTCGCCCAATCATCATGACGGTTGTGGCTTCGTTCCTGCTCGGGGGAGCTTTGGTGGGCTACGGCGTCTATCGTTACGCCAAGCCCGAGGTGGTGATCGAACGGCCGACGGCAGCCGACACGATGCCCGCGCCGACACCAAGCGCAGACGCGAGCGGGGCCGCACCCGAAGCGTCTCCCAGCACTCCGGCCAGCACGCCCAGCGCGCAGGCCAGTGAGGCAGCGAACAAGGCGGTTGCGCGGGTTGCGGAGCAGCAGGGCGGACTTGACCAGCGTCTTGCAGCCGCTGAGCAGCGCATTTCCCGGCTCGATCTCCAGGCGCAGGCCGCTGCGGGCAATGCCGCGAGGGCGGAAGGCCTGTTGATCGCCTTTTCCGCGCGCCGCGCGCTCGATCGTGGTGCGCAGCTCGGCTATCTGGCGGACCAGTTGCGGCTGCGGTTTGGCGATGCGATGCCCAATGCGGTCAACACGATCGTCAGTTTCAGTCGTAACCCGGTGACGATGGACCAGCTTGTCGCGCAACTGGACGGGCTGGCGCCGACGCTCAAGGAAACCGATCAGCTGTTTTCCTGGGCGCGAATGCGCTCGGAATTGTCGCAGCTGTTCGTGATCCGACGCGACACTACGCCGTCTCCCGAGCCGGAAAAGCGGATCGAACGGGCCAAGCTTTTCCTTGAAAGTGGGCGCGTGGAACCGGCAATTGCCGAGGTCAGGGCGTTGCCCGGTGCGGACAAGGCCAAGGCATGGATCAGCGCAGCCGAACGGTATGATTCGGCGCAAAAGGCTCTAGACCTGATCGAGACCGCCGCCGTGCTCGAACCGCGCAAGCTGCGTGATGGCAATGGCAAGCAGATCGAACAGGCAAGCCCGGCGGACAGCAGCGCCGCTCCACCGGAGCCCGCAGAGACGTAATCCAATCTAGGCGCGCAGCAATTCGGGCAAGTCGCCTGCCATGCCGCGCGCTTCATCCATGAAGAACCGCTTGAGCATGGGGCTGCGCTGGACGCCCGCCATGCCCAGCCTCCGCACACGCGAGGCGAGCGGTCCATCGATCCCGAACAGCCGAGTCAGCCCGTCGGTCGCAAGCGCCACCATGAAGCTGTCGAGTCCGCGCCAGCGCTCATACCGCGCGAGCAATTGCGCATCGCCCGGATCGAGGCCGAGCCGCGCGCCATCGCCAAGCACCTCGACCAACGCACCAACATCGCGCAGGCCGAGATTGAGGCCCTGCCCGGCGATTGGGTGAATACCGTGCGCAGCATCGCCGACCAGCGCGAGCCGGTTGTCAGTAATCCGCGCGGTATGGTGAAAGCCGAGCGGATAGGACGAGCGCGGTCCCACAGACAGGACCTTGCCGAAGATATCGCCCATGCGCTGCTGCACTTCGGCAAGAAACGCTCGCTCGGGCAGTTTGAGCGTACCGCCTGCATCGCTTTCATCGACGGTCCACACCAGCGCGCTGCGATGACTGCCGTCGTCGCCATCAAGCATTGGCAACAGCGCAAACGGCCCGGCCGGATAGAAAATCTCCCACGCGACATTGTCATGCGGGTGGTCATGGGTAATGCCGGCAATGATCGCACGGTGGCGGTAATCCCATTTGGCGATGGTAATACCCGCCTGTTCGCGCGTCGGCGATCCTCGACCTTCCGCTCCGACCAACAGCGATGCTTCCAGCTTCTGCCCGTCCGCCAGTGTGGCGGCTACACCATGCTCACCGCGCTCGCGTTCCACGACATCGGCTTTCGAGTGCCATGAAATCAGCGGTTCGGCCGCCGCAGCCTCGAACAAAGCGAGCCGCAGGCTGCGGTTGGCAAACATCCGCCCGAGCGATCCTTCGCCCGGTTCGGGGGTAAAATCGATCCGGCCCGGTTTCATCTGGTCGGTGACCGCGATGGTAGCGATCGGGCAGGCCTGATCTTCGAGCCGCTCGGCAAGTCCGATATTGCCGAACAGGTTCCAGCTTGCGGTCGAGATCGCGCTGGCGCGACCGTCGAAGCCTTCGGCGGTCAGCGCGGCCGGATCGGCACGGTCGACGACATGGCTGGTAAGCCCCTTCTTCGCTGCGGCGAGGGCGAGTGTCATGCCCACTAGCCCGCCACCCAGAATCAGCAGGTCCCGTTTGTCACTCATCGCCACCTCGTTGCGCCAGTCATGCAACCGCCCTAAAGCCTGCCGCGTGATCGAAGCAAGGACAACGCGCGCGCTACGCGCCGCAATCGCTGCATTTATGGTGCTGATGGCGAGCTGGGCGGGCGTTTTGCACGCGCAGGCGTTGCCCGGACCGGGTAATGGTGCCGGCAACAACATTGCCGTTCAGATGTTTGCCGATGGACCGCCGGTAGCCGGCAAGGAATGGACGCTGGCGCTGCATTTTACGCCGAAGTCCTCGGCCTGGCATGGTTACTGGGCCAATCCCGGCGACGCGGGCGAGCCAATGAGACTCCATTGGTCGCTGCCTAAGGGCTGGAGTGCGGGCGCCCCGCGCTACCCCGTGCCGCAACTGCTCGATATCGCCGGATTGGCCAATTATGTGTTCGAAGGGCCATATACCGTCCTCATACCGATCGGGGTGCCGAAAGGTGCCGATGTCGCCAATGTGCCGCCGATTTCTCTAAGCCTCGACTATCTTGCCTGTACCGACAAGATCTGCGTGCCCGAGCGCGCGAAGTTGACGCTCTATCCCGGGCAGGCCGCAAGCGATCCTCGCTTCGATCGGTGGCGAGCGGACATTGCACCGGATCTCGACCGCAAGGCGAGCTTTGCAATTGCGGGCAAGCAGTTGCGCCTTGCCATTCCGCTGCCTGCCTCGCTTGCCGTTTCATCTCCGCATGTCTTTATTGAGAACCTCGATCTGGTTTCCTACAGCGCAGCTCAGGCCTTCAGCCGCAAGGGCGATTTGCTGCTGGCCGATATTCCGCTCGATACCAGTGAAACACCCAGCACAGTCACCGGCATCCTCAAATTGGGTGAGGGGCAGGGGGTGCGCTTCGTAGCAGAGCCAGGTACCATCCCGAACGGTGGCAAAGCCCTCGCCGGATCGACTTCCGCTTTGCCTTCTGTGTGGTGGGCGTTGGTCGGCGCATTCCTTGGCGGCTTGATCCTCAACATCATGCCTTGCGTGTTCCCGATACTGAGCCTGAAGGCGCTCGCGCTTGCCCGCGCCGGTGGCGAGGAAAGCGGCGCAAGACGAGATGCGTTGGCCTACACCGCGGGCGTGGTGCTCGCCTGTCTCGCGCTGGGCGGCGTGATGCTCGCGCTGCGTGCGGGCGGCGAGCAGATCGGCTGGGCGTTCCAGTTGCAACAGCCCGGCGTGGTCGTCGCGCTGCTCGTACTGGCAGCGGCGATCACCGCCAATTTCCTCGGCGCGTTCGAGATTCCCGGGATAGCGATTTCGGGTGCCGCGGGCAGCGGCAGTGGCTCTTTCGCGACCGGCCTGCTGGCGGCCTTCGTCGCCACGCCTTGCACCGGACCGTTCATGGCCGCTGCGCTGGGGGCCGCGTTGCTGCTGCCATGGGCGGAGGCTCTGGTGCTGTTCGGCGCGCTGGGGCTGGGGCTGGCGTTCCCATTCCTGCTGCTCGGTTTCGTGCCGCCGCTACGCCGTTTGCTGCCAAGGCCGGGTCAGTGGATGGTGACCTTCCGCCGTATTCTTGCCGTACCGATGGCGCTCACCGCGCTGGCGCTTGCGTGGCTGTGCTGGCGACTTGGTGGCGTGGGATTCGCGTTGGCTGGGTTGGCGATGGCTGGCCTGGTGGTGTTTGGCCTTAGCCTGTTGTGGAACCCTGCGCTGGAAACGCGGCGTCGGAGCGCTGCCTCGGTGGCTGCAGTCGCTGTGGCGGTGTTCGCTCTGGCCATCGGGATGCCGAAGCTGATGCACCCTCCAAGTTCTGCAGAGAGCGACATCATCGCCGCGCAACCGTTTTCACAGGCAGCACTCGCCAAAGCGCGCGCCTCGGGCAAGCCCGTGTTCGTATGGTTTACCGCCGACTGGTGCCTGACCTGCAAAGTCAACGAACGCACCTCGATCGAGCGCGAAGCGACCCGCGATGCGTTCGAGAAAGCCGGTGTCGTGCCGATGGTGGGTGACTGGACGCGGCGCGATCCGGAGATCACCGCCTTCCTGACGCAGCACGGCGCGGCCGGTGTGCCGCTCTATCTGTGGTATCCGGCAGGTGGCGGCGCGCCGCAGCAGTTACCGCAGGTGCTTACTCCGTCGCTGCTGGAGTCGCTGGCTCGGGGGACTGCGCCCGGCAAAGCCGGATCAGCTCGCCCGGTAGCGGGCTAGCGTTCAGGATCACCGATCCTGCACCCGGTACGGTCGCTTCAACCCGGTGCGATCCGGTCAGCGCCTCCAGCGCCTCGTCATGCGGGTTGACCGAGCCGTGCCACAGCCACGCATCGCCTTCGCGCGTCGCGTCGATCTTCAGCCGCGAGACATGGCCATTGCCGATCAGCGCGAGGATCGCCTGCGCATCGCGGTCGGCAGCGGCAAAGCGGGTGTAGGTAATGGCAGCGGAGGCCCCCTTGCCGTTGCATTCGAGCGCCATCAGCGGAGGCTGGCCGGGTTTGCCGTAGAGCAAGCGTTCGACACGCTTGGGGCTGGGCACCCAGATCGCCCCTTTGCTGTCGGGCGAGGCGATGGGAGGCGAGGGCGCCTGACGCTGGGAAATGCCCACCCGCTCGACGTAATTATCGGCTGCCGGGGGTTTGCATCCGGCCAGCGGCAACAGGACCAGCAATGCGGCCTTTCGTAGTTTTGCAGCGTGGACCCTGATATGCATCGGCGGGCGCTATGCCATCGCAGCGCCCGCCGGTAAATCGTTACAAAAGCGGTATTCCTCAGCAGACTTATTTGTAGGTCGCCATGATATCTCGGCGCAGGGGCTCCTGATTGTCGGGCCTTGCGTAGAACATGTGACCACCAGGATACATGTGCAGCTTGATCCGGTTTTCGACGCCGAAGTTCGGCATTTGCGCGACGATCAGCTTCGATGCGAAATAGGGACAGGACAAATCGTCCCAGCCATGCACGATGTTGACCGTCATCTTCGGATCGATTGCGATGGCCTTGCGCAGATCCTTCACCGGCGTGTCGGTGTTGTCGCGCTTCCAGTTCTGATTCACTTCGTAGGACAGCGCGTTGTACGGCGCATCGACATCCCAGCCGACCACGCGGGTCACGAAATCGACCATCGCCGAGGTGGTCGGCGCGATCAGCGTGTTGAGCAACGGATCGTTGTATTCCGGGTAGGCGCTCGCCGGGAAGGGATCGTAGACGGTGTAGTTGGAATCATACACCGATCCGATCTTGCCCTGATCGCGGTGAATGTCGCGCAAATAGGTGCCGATATCGATCCGCCCGTTCATCCGGCGGACCATGGCGGGATCGAGCCCCGTCAGCTCCGCGACCTTGGCCGACAGGCGATCGGTCGCCGCCTTGTCCTTCGGCCCGGCGAGGAAATCGGTCACGAACTGGGTGCGGACATATTGTTCGACCGGGTTCATCAGCGCGGCGTCGAGATGCTTGCCTTCACGCTCGAAATGACCGGCGGCCATGGCGGGCAGGTTGATCATCCACGGTAGCGGCGACAGCGAATCCGCTTCGCCAATGGCGGGCGGGTCGAGATAAGGCGACACCATCGTCATGCCGGAAATACCGACGCCGACCTGCGATTCCAGATGGTAGGCGAGGCGCGGCAGGCGATAACCGCCGTAGCTTTCGCCGACGAGGTACTTCGGGCTCTCCATCCGCTTGTTCTGGAGCAGCCAGTTGTAGACCACGCGGCTGAGGTAATCGATGTCCTTGTCCGCGGTGTAGAAGTCTTTCTTGGTCTGTTCGGGATCGACCCGGCTGCGCGAAAAGCCCGTGCCGATCGGGTCGATGAATACCAGATCGGTGAAATCGAGCCACGAGCCGGCGTTGTCGGTCAGCACCGGGCTATCCGACGGGGTATCGCCTTGCGCGCCGAACTGGACCCGCTTGGGGCCGATCGCACCAAGATTGAGATAGACCGAGGAGGCACCAGGGCCGCCGTTGAAGGCGAAGGTGACCGGCCGGCTCCGTGCCGCACCGGGCACGGTATAGGCGGTATAGACCACCTCGCCGATGGTCTTTCCTTTGGAATCCTTGACCGGAATCGAGCCGACCGTAGCGGTGTAATTGACGCGCTTGCCGCCGATCACTGCCGACTGCTGCACCGATTTGGCTGCCGGGAAGGGTTTGAAATCCTTGGCATAGCCGTCGCTGTCACTTTTGGCGGCAGCGTCCTTGTCCTGCGCATGAAGCGCAACAAACGGGGTGCTGGCGCCCAGCGCAAACGCGAGGCAGGCGGCGATCATTCGGCTCATGGAATTTCCCTTTAGTGGACGGCGTCTGATGCGCCTTTGTCGGTGTTCGGTAGTCGTCCCGGCGGCTTGTCGCAAGGGTGACCGCCGCCGGGGTTTATCGCGCGATCAGCGCGGTTTGTGGAACTTGAACATGAAGCGGTCGGTCTTGCCGCGGATGGACGGATCGAACACCAGCTTGGTGTGATCGTCCGCGGGATTGGCGAGCAGGTGGCTGGTGCTCACCAGCTTGAACCCGGCGCTTTCGAAATCGGCCTTTACCACCGCCGGATCGATCCGGTGGAGCTTATCGACCATTGCGCGCGTGTCACCAGCTGGGCCGACATGGTCGATAACGCCGATCACACCGCCCGGCTTCAGTGCGGCGTACATGGCGCGGACCCACTCGCGCGGATCGGTCTTGCCGATCTTGTACTTGTCGGAGGTCCAGTAAAGGTCGTGATAGTTGAGATTGATGATCGCCGCATCGATCGTGTTGGCGGGCGCGGCGAAATGTTCGAACGGATAGCGCACCATGGAGACATTGGGCGCGCGCTTTTCGAGCGCGCTCCACAGCGCATCGCCCTTCTCGTCGTTGTAGAACTGATTGGGCTCATAGGCGGTGACGTGGCCCTTTGGGCCGACGATGTGCGCCATGATTTCTGCCCAGTAGCCGGTGCCGGAGATCAGATCGGCAACGTCCATACCCGGCTTCACCCCGAGCCATTCGAGCACTTGGACAGGCTTGCGGCTGTCGTCGAGCGCTCGGGCTTCGGCGGGTCTGTCCGGTGCGGCAACGGCGGCGGCAATGGTTGCGGAATTATCGGCGGGCGGCTCGGCCATGGTGGCGCAGGCCGAGGCGGCAAGCGCAATGGGCGCAGCGAACAGCAAGGCGAATCTGGACATCGAAAACTCCCCCGGGTTGAACCCCCGCAGGGAACGCCTTCGCGCTGCAAAACGCAATCGTCTTGGCAGCTATGCTCGACGAACGCCTTTGTTGCCCGCCGAACGACAGGTTCAGGGCTTTCCCCCCATCCTCTTGTACCGGGTTTTGCCATAGCGCGTCTTGCGCGTGCCCGGCTTGCCTTCGTTGCTGCGTCCCACTCGCGGCGCAGCTTTGGCGTCGTCGGGCAGGCCTAGTTCGTCGTTCTCTAGGCGGCGAATTTCGTCACGCAAACGGCCCGCTTCTTCGAATTCAAGATCGGCGGCGGCTTCGCGCATCCGCTTTTCGAGGTCCTGGATATAGCTTCTGAGATTGTGCCCGACGAGATTGTTACGCTCGGGGTCACCGGTGTCGACCGTCACGCCGTCCTGCGAGGCGGTATGTGCCACAATATCCTGAATCCCCCGGATGATCGTGGTCGGGGTGATCCCATGTTCCTCGTTATAGGCGCGCTGTTTCTCGCGCCGGCGCTCGGTCTCGGCCATGGCGCGTTCCATGCTGCCGGTGATCCGGTCGGCGTAGAGGATCACCCGGCCATCGGCATTGCGCGCGGCGCGGCCGATGGTCTGGATCAGCGAAGTCTCCGAGCGCAGGAAGCCTTCCTTGTCGGCGTCGAGGATACACACCAGCCCGCATTCGGGAATGTCGAGCCCTTCGCGCAGCAGGTTGATTCCCACCAGCACGTCATAGACCCCGAGCCGCAGGTCGCGGATAAGCTCGATACGCTCCAGAGTCTCGACGTCCGAATGCATGTAGCGCACCCGCACGCCCGCCTCGTGCATGAATTCGGTCAGATCCTCGGCCATGCGCTTGGTCAGCGTGGTGACGAGCGTGCGATAGCCCTTCTTCGCAGTGGCGAGGCATTCCTGGATGCAGTCCTGCACCTGGTCTTCAACCGGGCGGATTTCGACCGGCGGATCGATCAGGCCGGTGGGGCGGATGACCTGTTCGGCGAAGACGCCGCCGGTCTGCTCCATCTCCCATGTGCCGGGCGTTGCCGATACGCAGAAGGTTTGCGGGCGCATCGCGTCCCATTCGTTGAACCGCAGCGGGCGGTTGTCGATACAGCTGGGCAGGCGGAAGCCGTATTCGGCGAGCGTGATCTTGCGGCGGTGGTCGCCGCGCGCCATCGCGCCGATCTGCGGTACGGTCTGGTGGCTTTCGTCGACGAACAGCAAGGCGTTTTCGGGCAGATATTCGAACAGCGTCGGCGGCGGCTCACCCGGCAGGCGTCCGGTCAGGAAGCGGCTATAGTTTTCGATCCCCGCGCAGCTGCCGGTCGCGGCGATCATCTCGAGATCGAAATTGGTCCGCTGTTCGAGCCGCTGGGCTTCGAGCAGGCGGCCTTCCTCGTTCAGTTCCTTGAGCCGCTCAGTGAGTTCGAATTTGATCGCCTCGCTCGCCTGCTTCATCGTCGGGCCGGGCGTGACATAGTGCGAATTGGCGTAGACCCGCACCTTGTCGAGGGTCGTGCCCTTCTTGCCGGTCAGCGGATCGAACTCGCTGATCTCCTCGATCTCGTCACCGAAGAAGCTGACCCGCCAGGCCATATCCTCGTAGTGGCTGGGAAAGATCTCGAGGTTGTCGCCGCGCACGCGGAAGGTGCCGCGCGTGAAGGCGGCGTCGTTGCGCTTGTATTGCAGCGCCACCAGCTTGCGGATGATCTCGCGCTGGTCCTGCGTTTCGCCCTGCTTGAGGTCGAAGATCATCGCCGAATAGGTTTCGACCGAGCCGATGCCATAGAGGCACGATACGGAAGCGACGATGATCACGTCGTCGCGTTCGAGCAGCGCGCGGGTCGCCGAATGGCGCATCCGGTCGATCGCCTCGTTTACCGAGCTTTCCTTCTCGATATAGGTGTCGGAGCGGGGGACATAGGCTTCGGGCTGGTAATAATCGTAATAGCTGACGAAATATTCGACCGCGTTGTTGGGGAAGAAGCTCTTGAATTCGCCATAAAGCTGCGCGGCAAGGATTTTGTTGGGCGCCAGGATCAGGGCAGGGCGCTGCAATTGCTCGATCACCTTGGCCATGGTGAACGTCTTGCCGCTGCCGGTGACGCCCAGCAGAACCTGTGTCTGTTCCTCATCCTGCGCCGTGCCGACGAGTTCGGCGATGGCCGTCGGCTGGTCGCCGCTGGGTTCGTAGTCGGACACCAGCTCGAATTTCTTCCCCGGCATCGACTTGTCGGGGCGCGCGGGGCGGTGCGGGACGAACTCACCCGAGGTGTCGGGCTCGTCGAGGCCCCTGCGAATTACGAGCTCTGCCATAGGCGAACATATGGTGGACAGAACGGCCTTGCGCAACGGTGTGTTTGGCTTTCGCAAATGCGCGGGTTAAGCTGCTTTCGAAATCGGAGGGCGGGAATGATTTTTCGAACAACCATCGCAATCACGGCACTCGCCGGACTGGCGGGTTGCGGTAGCAGCGACGCGGACAGCGCGGGCGGCAGCGTCAGCGCGGACAAGGTCGCGGATCGCATGGCCAATATGGTTCGGCCCGAGCCGGGCCTCTACCGCAGCACGAGCACGGTGATTTCGGTGGATGCGCCGGGCGCCCCAGCGGGAGTCGCGGATATGCTCAAGAAGTCGATGAGCAGCGGTGAGACCAGCGAATATTGCCTGACGCCCGAAGAGGCGGCGAAAGGCTACGAGGAAATGGCGCGGCGCGCCCAGCAGGGCAATTGCACGTTCGAGCGGTTCGACGTGTCGGGAGGCAAGATCGATGCGGTGATGAACTGCGCAGCGCCGCAAGGAGGCAAGGCGCGGATCGCGCTCAACGGCACCGGCACGTCGACCTCTTCGATCATGGACATGACGATGCAGATGGAAGCGCCGGGGATGGGCAAGATGAACACCCATACGAAAGTGGAGAGCAAACGCGTCGGCCCTTGTCCCGCTTCGTAGATGCAGGCGCAGGATTGATTTTCGCGGGCTGGTGGTAATCAGTCGCTTGTCACCCGGCGCCAGCGTTCCGGAAACTATTGCCTTCGCCGGGCATTTCAAACGGCAAGGCAGGGGGTCTGGAGCAGATTATGCAAAAAGCATTGATGATCATCGCTGCCGGTACTTCTCTGTGTACCCTCGCAGGATGCGCCAGCGATCAATATGGTTATGGTTATGGGAATTACGGCTACGGCACGAATTCCGGGTACGACTACGGTTATGCCGCGCCCTATAACGCCTATTACGATGGCTATTACGGCCCGATCTATGACGGCTACTGGGGCACGAACGGCACTTTTTATTACCGCACCAGCCGCGATGAGCGCGCCTATCGTGCCGGGAACCACGCACACTTCCGCCGCGATCGTGGCGAAGGCGATCACTGGCGCGAATGGCGCGGCTCGGTAACACCGCAGCGCGGTTACAAAATGCCCCATTATCGCCATACCGACCATAATGGGGGCCACGACCGCGGTCGACATCGCGGGCGTCATGATCATGATTGACGCAGCGCGCACTGTTGTGCGTAACATCGGGAACAGTTCGCTCTACCAACGCCGTCTCGCAACGCGAGTCACTCCAGCTGTAGACTTGCCAAGCAAGAGCGGAATGTGGACATTGCGTCACACTATGGGGCGCCACCTCTCCGGCATGGCCAACAGAGCCTATCGCTCGGCTTTCGATATCGGGCGGCGGCTTGCGCTTGCGCGTGAGCCTTTGCCCGAAGACGCGCGCGCTCCGCGACCGCTTTTGCTGCTGGGCGAACTTGCGTGGCTGATCGAGCCATTGCGCCGCAGTGTGCGCGAACTCGACATTGCGCCCAGCGCCAAGCCTCAGATCGTCCTGATGCTACCGGGTTTCGGCGCGCATCCCGCGCGGCTGCGCTATATGGCGCGGCAAATCGAAAAGGCCGGGCACAAGGTCAAGCGCTGGGGGCAGGGCTTCAACATGGGGGCTACCCCCGACATTCTCGATCGGATCGAGGAACGCTTGCTGGAAATCCATGAGCGTTATGGTCAGAAAGTCATGCTCGTAGGCTGGAGCCTCGGCGGTATCTATGCGCGCGAGATCGCCAAGCGCCATCCCGACAAGGTCACGCGCGTCATTACCATGGGTACGCCGTTCTCGGGCAATCCGCGTTCCAACAACGCCTGGCGCGCCTACCAGATGGTTGCCGGTCACCGGGTCGACGAACCGCCGATCGATTGCGTCTTGTGTGAGAAGCCCCCGGTCGAAACGATCGCGCTTTGGAGTCCGCGCGATGGCGTCGTGCACCCGCGTAGCGCTTGCGGCCGGGCGGGCGAGCGCGACCGCGCTATCGCTCTGCGCTGCACCCACATGGGTTTCGTCTATTCCAAGGAGGCGATCGAAACCGTGCTGCGGGAGCTTGAAACTATCTGAAGGTGGTGTAGCCTGCTCGCAGGAGAGGCCAATCCACCCATCCGAAATAGGGGGTTATGAGCGGCCAGAACGAATTTTTCGACGAAATGCATGTCCCCGATGGCAGCATTCGTAACGCTTATCGGGATTACCATGCCTGGTATTCCGAGAAGAGCGCCGCCTTCCTCAAACGCAAGCATCGCGATGCTGAAACGGCGTTTCGGCGCACCGGAATAACCTTCAACGTCTATGGCGAGAGCGAGGCCGAGGAACGGCTGATCCCGTTCGACATGGTCCCGCGTATCATCGATGCGGGTGAGTGGCGGCGATTGAGCCGCGGGATCGAACAGCGTGTGCGCGCGCTCAACGCCTTTCTTCACGATCTTTATCATCGGCAGGAAATCATCCGCGCGGGGCGCGTGCCGCAACGGTTGCTGCGCGACAACGCTGCATGGCTGCGCAATATGGTGGGCTTCACCCCACCGGGCGGCATCTATACCCATATCGTCGGGATCGACCTTGTGCGTACCGGACCGGATGAATTCTATGTTCTGGAGGACAATGCGCGCACGCCTTCCGGCGTCTCATACATGCTGGAAAATCGCGAAACGATGATGGCGATGTTTCCCGAACTGTTTATGCACGTCCCGGTCGAGGCCGTATCGAATTATCCCCGCCGCCTTGCCAAGAGCCTCGCCGCTTGTGCGCCGCCCGCCACAAGGGGCAAGCCGGTGGTCGCGGTGCTCACACCCGGAATGTACAATTCGGCTTATTTCGAACACGCCTTCCTTGCCGACCAGATGGGCGCGGAACTGGTCGAGGGAAGCGATCTGAGAGTGATCAACGGCCGCGTCGCCATGCGTACCACGCGCGGATATCAGCCGATCGACGTGATCTATCGCCGGGTTGACGACGAATTCCTCGATCCGCTGAGCTTTAATCCCGATAGCGTGTTGGGTGTTCCGGGGATCATGGATGTCTACCGTGCGGGAGGGATCACCATCGCAAATGCGCCCGGAACCGGGGTGGCGGACGACAAGGCGATCTATTCCTTCATGCCGGAAATCGTCGAATTCTACACCGGCGAAAAGCCGTTGCTGCCCAATGTTGAGACATGGCGCTGCGCCGATGAAGACAGTTGCCGCTATGTGCTCGACAATCTCGCCGAGCTGGTGGTCAAGGAGGTCCATGGTTCCGGCGGATACGGGATGCTCATCGGTCCCGCGGCGTCGAAATCCGAGATCGCCGAATTTCGCAAGAAGCTGGAAGCGCATCCGGAAAACTACATCGCGCAGCCGACGCTCTCGCTCTCGACCTGCCCGATCTTCACCGACAAGGGCCTCGCCCCGCGTCATGTCGACCTGCGCCCCTTTGTGCTCGTCTCTCCCGACACGATCGACATCACGCCGGGCGGGCTCACGCGAGTGGCGATGAAGAAGGGCTCGCTGGTGGTGAATTCCAGTCAGGGCGGCGGCACCAAGGACACCTGGGTGCTGAAAGACTGATGGGAGCGCGCACATCATGCTAGGGCGCACCGCCAACGCGCTGTTCTGGATGTTCCGCTATCTCGAGCGGATCGAGAACACTGCGCGCATGATCGATGCCGGTATGCGCATGGCGCTGACCCGCGACTTGGTCGCATCGGAAGAGGAATGGCGCTCGGTGATCGCGGCGGCGGGACTACGCGACAGCTACGACGCGCGCCATGCCACCTGTACTGGTTTGCAGGCGTGGAACTTCATGCTGCGCGACAAGGACAATCCCGTAAGCGTGCTCGCCATGTTCGGGCAGGTGCGCGACAACGCCCGCCAGTCGCGCAACGCCGTGACGGGCGAATTGTGGGAGGCGGTCAACGACAGCTGGATCCAGATCAAGAAGCTGCTTGCGCGCCCGGTGTCCGAGCAACGCGTGGGCGAGGCGCTCTCGATGATCCGTCAGGCAGGAACGCTGGCGCATGGTGCGATTGTCGGGACGATGCTGCGCAACGAAGGTTTCTATTTTGCCCGCGCCGGCACCTATATCGAGCGCGCCGACAATGTCGCGCGCATCCTCGACATCAAATATTTCCTCCTGCTGCCCTCGCTGACGTATGTCGGCTCCAGCCTCGACACCGGGCAGTGGGATACGATCCTGCGATCGGTTTCGGGCGATCGTGCCTACCGCTGGCTCAACGCGGGGCAGATCGATGCCAAGCGGATCGTCGAATTCCTCGTGCTCGATACACGTTTCCCACGCAGCCTTGCATTCAGCCATGGTGCCTTGCGCGAACATCTGGCAGCGCTCGCCCGGATTCACGGCACGGAATGCAAGGCCAATGAGCTGATGCGCGAAGCCGACACACGCCTCTCGCAGATCGGCATCGACGATGTCTTTGATCGCGGCCTGCACGAATTCCTGGTGGAGTTTATGGAGACGAACACCGCTATCGGTCTGGCGATTGCCGAAGAATACAGGTTCCACGCCTGATGCGCCTCGCGATTCGCCATACCACCCGATACCGTTTCGATGAACCGGTGATCCACGCGCTCCAGCGTCTGCGCCTTACGCCCAAGGCAACGCAGGGGCAGGAAATCATCGACTGGCAAATGCGATACGAGAATGCCGACTGGCAGCTCGAATACGAAGACCAGCACCACAATACGGTGACGCTGATCGCGGTTCAACCGGGAGTGCAGGATGTGTCCGTGACTTGCGAAGGAACGGTGGACACCCATGATTTTGCCGGTGTGATCGGGCAGCATTCGGGGCATCTGCCACTATGGAGCTTCTGCGGGCAGACAGCATTGACCCGGCCCGGTCCGGCGATGCGCGGTATTCTGCGCGAGTTGAAGGAACGGCGTGACGACCCGCTCGAACTGCTCCATCGCGCATCGGCTGCCATCCTCGATCGCGTACCTTGGACGACCGGTGCGACGGGTGTCGATACTTCGGCAGAAGAGTCTCTGGCGATGGGTAAGGGAGTCTGTCAGGACCATGCCCATATCTTCATCGGCATTGCCCGCGCGCTCGACATTCCCGCGCGATATGTCAGCGGTTATCTGATGATGGACGACCGGATCGAGCAGGAGGCCACCCACGCTTGGGCAGAAGCGCATGTCGAGGGGCTCGGCTGGGTCGGATTCGACATCTCCAACGGGATCAGCCCCGATCCGCGCTATGTCCGCGTCGCTACTGGGCGCGATTACAATGATGCGGCCCCGGTTGCGGGGATCAGTATCGGTGGAACCACGCAGGCGCTTGAAGTTGCCGTTGCAGTCGAGCATCAGCAAATCGATCAGCAGTAAGGATGGGCATGACGTATTGCGTGGGAATGATGCTCGATAAGGGCCTCGTGTTGATGAGCGACACGCGGACAAACTCCGGCGTCGATAATATCTCTGTGTTCAAGAAGATGTTCCATTGGCAGGTGCCGGGGGAGCGCATCATAACCCTGATGACGGCGGGCAACCTTGCTACCACGCAAGCCGTGGTAAGCCAGTTGGAAGAGCGCACCAAAGAGCCCGACGAACGCGATAACGTGATTCTCAAGTCGCCCACCATGTTCCAGGTGGCGACGGAAATTGGGCGGCTCCTGCGTGCCACCATTTCCAGTCGTCAGGACGCCAACGGCCAGCGTGGGGAAGGGCGTTTTACCGCGTCGATTATCGTTGCGGGCCAGATTGCCGGGATGGAGCCGCGCCTGTTCCTGATCTATCCCGAAGGCAATTTCATCGAAGCGGGATCGGACACGCCGTTCTTCCAGATCGGCGAGACCAAATATGGCCGCCCGATCATCCTGCGCGCCTATGATCGTACTATGAGCATGGAAGATGCGGTCAAGCTGCTGATGGTGTCGTTCGATTCGACGCTGAAAGCCAATTTGTCGGTAGGACTACCTCTGGATTTGATGGTGATCGAGCGAGACAGTTACGAACCAAACCATGTTCGCCGGATCGCCCATGACGATTCCTATTTCCAGGTAATCTCGAGCAACTGGGCCAACGCGCTTAAGAGTGCCTTCGACTCGCTGCCGGATTATAGTTTTTATAACCATTGAATTGTAGCTAAAGCGCGATTTGTTTCGCATAACGGCGCTTCATGGCGGGTTTTTTCATCCGATCCGGATTATGGTAATCGTCGGGTTAAGGTCATTATATGCGGATATTCCTAGGTAATCCCTCCGAAGCGGAATTTACCTAAAACGCCAACTCTACTTCCTAGTCGTGAGCATGCTCATGGAGGAGGTTTAACATGGCGAAAGACACGACTCTCCACATCATTGCCCAATCAAGTGCAGAGCGAGCTACGCAGGCCCGTATCTGTTTTGATCTTGGATATCATGCGGAGATTTATAACAACCCGGCCGAGTTGGAGGCGCATGTTCCGACCAGCGGCGTGATTATTCTGGAGGACTGCGACGGTCCGGGCAGCCTGGTGGAAATCGTGGCCGCGCTGGAGCGTGCCGGACACTGGTTGCCGATAATAGCTACCGGTTCCACACCCGCTCCGCGCCGCGTCGTCGAAGCGATCAAGGAAGGGGCGCTCGATTACATCGAACTGCCGCTCACCAAGGAACGCCTGGCATCTTCGCTGGAGGTTATCGAACAGGAAGCCGGTCCTTATTGCGATGCACGCCGCCGGGTTATCGACGCGCGCAAGCGGCTTGAGAACCTGACACCGCGTGAGCTCGAAGTGCTCGACTGGCTGACACAGGGCTCGAGCAACAAGGTAATTGCTCGCGAACTGGAGATCAGCCCGCGGACCGTCGAAATCCACCGCGCCAATATGATGTCGAAACTCGGCGCGTCGCATTCGGCTGAAGCCGTGCGGTTGTGCTTGGAGGCGAACATGGCCGTGGGTATGGCAACCCCGCTCGGTTCCAATCGTGGCACGCAGCAGCCTTTGTTCAACGTGGGAAACGCTAGCCGTGAACCAGCCCCTGCTTTAACGGAGCCACACCCTCTGTTTGCGTGACGGTCGGAACAGCCGGATCGATGTTACCGACAATAGGAATTGCCGGTCACTTCGAGATGAAAATGGTTCTGGTGAGCGGAGTTGTAATCCGGCCCGAGTACGGTGCCGAATCTCTTGCAGGCGCTGCGGTGGATGATTTGCAGGAACTTGCGTTCTTCTGGTGTGCCGCTTGACCAATCGGTTTTCACGCTGATCCGGCGGCCATCGGCCAGATCGAAGGCGGAAACGTCGATCGCCTCGGCTTTCGCATGGGCGGATATGCGATTGGACCCGGCAATGGTACGGCACGAATAACTGCCCATCGTTTCAATTCGCTTGAGTGAACTGCCGAGAACCTGGCGTGCTGCACGGTCAACGCCAAACCGGGCCCAGTTTGCGAATTCATTTGCCAGTCTGCAGTTGACCGGTCCGAGGTTGCTGAGCGAGAACTCCCCCTGATCCCCGGCCAGATCTTCTAGGCGAACCGTATTCACGGTTGAACACTCGCCGCCATAATAGCGGTCGGGTAGCGGCAAGAATTGCGCTCCAGTCGCGCCAAGCTGTGCCAGGCATTGCGCGTCTCCAGGACGGGCGGCGGTTGCGGCAACGCCGGTCTGCTGATCGTCACGACTTGGAGGAATGCTGCCACAACTCGCCAGCAGCATGGCAAGGGCCGCGCAACAGCAAAATTGCAGCGATTTCGAAGGGCGACCGTCCATGACGAGCGAAATCTACCCGCACAATTGACTTTTGTCATTTAGTGATTTAGCTAAATACCTATGACAAGAGTGTTCGACGCCCTATCGCATCCCATACGTCGTGAAGTGCTCGAATTGCTCAAGCGCGGCGGAATGTCGGCTGGTGATCTGGCCGATCATTTCGATGTCTCCAAACCGACCATGTCGGCGCATTTCGCCAAGCTGCGCGAAGCGGGGCTGATCCAGGGCGAGCAACGCGGCGGCCACATCATCTACACACTCAATCTGTCTACGCTGGAAGAGGCATTGCACGGGTTCATGTCGCGCATGGGCATGAACGCGCCAGCTCCGGAGGACGAACAATGAAGACCAAAGGCCTGTTTTTCGTATCTGTGCTGGTCGCCGCCTTGATGGTGGGATTCGCCGTACTGACCGCGCATCGCCTTCCAGCGGGCACGATGCTGCCAACGCACTGGAACGCCGCTGGCCAGCCAGACCGGTTCGCACCAGCGCTTAAAGCACTGTTGATGCCTGCGGCCATCGCTGCGGGTCTAGGCATTTTCTTCTCGATTATTCCCCGGATCGAACCGTTGCAGGACCGTCTCGAACAATCATCCGCACTGTTCAGGACCGCGTGGCTGGGCGTCCTCGGCGTGATGATCGTGGTGCAACTGGCAATCGGCCTTCCCGGCTGGGGTATTACCCTGCCGGTCAACGCGATCATGCTGGCGATAGGCCTCATGTTCATCGTGCTGGGAAACGCACTGCCCAAGAGCCGTCCCGGCTTCTTCGTTGGCATCCGCACGCCGTGGACGCTGACCGATACCGATGTATGGATTGCAACCCACCGCCTAGGTGGCAAGCTGATGATGCTCGCCGGCCTTGCGATCGTCATTGCAAGTCTGCTGCCGATCAGACCGCAAAATACGGCAATCGTAGTACTGGTATCCGTCGGGATCGCGGCTTTGATCCCGACGGTTTACAGCTGGTGGTTATGGCACCAGAAAAAGGTGCGCGGAGAACTGGTGCCTCAGGACAAGGCGCCGCGCGGCTGAGAGCGGGTCATCCCGCTAACAACTACGATCGCGATCCATGCGGCGATGAAGCCGGGTACGATTTCGTAGAGCCCGGCGCTCATGCCCGGAAGGTGCTGATCCCAGCCCAAGGCGATCCATCCGGCGACGACCACCGCCCCGGTGACGAGGCCGGCAACGGCGCCGGTGCCGGTCATCCGCTTCCATGTCAGCGCCAGCAGGATCAGTGGTCCGAATGCGGCACCGAAGCCAGCCCAGGCGTGCGACACCAAATCGAGCACGCCGCTAGTGGGATTGCGTGCGATCAGGATGCCCGCGAGCGCCACGAGTGCAACGCTGATCCGCCCAACGTTGACCGCTTCGCGTTCGCTGGCGTTGCGGCGCAGGAACAGGCGATAGAAATCCTCGGTCAGAGAGGAGGAAGAAACCAGCAGCTGCGAGCTGATGGTCGACATGATTGCCGCCAGCAGCGCAGCGTAGAGGAAGCCGGTAATCAGCGGATTGAACAGCAGGTCGGCCAGCATGATGAAGATCGTCTCCGGATCGTCCAGCACCAGTCCGTTGCGCTGGGCATAGGCGCGGCCGGCAATGCCGACCCCGATCGATCCGAGCAGGCAGACGAGCATCCAGCTCATCCCGATTCGACGTGCAGCGGGAACATCCTTGGTGCTCCGCAGCGCCATGAAACGCACGATGATGTGCGGCTGGCCGAAATAACCCAGACCCCATGTGATCGCGCTGATAAATCCTAGAATGGTGAGCCCGTGGGTTAAGCTGAGAAAGCCAGCAACCGGGACCTGGCCGAGCGAATCGCCACCGCTGCCACCCGGTCCGAACATCACCACCAGCGGCATGACGATCAGCGCGAGCATCATGATGACACCCTGCACGAAGTCGGTCAGGCTCACCGCCAGGAAGCCGCCGATCATCGTGTAAGTGAGGACCACCAGCGCGGTGATCCAGATACCCATTTGATAATCGCTCATCGCGGCATTGGGCAGCAGGCCTGCGAAGGCTGTTTCAAACAGCTTGCCGCCGCCAACCATGCCAGAAGCGGTATAGACGGTGAAGAACACCACGATCACAAGCGCCGAAACAACCCGCAATGTCACCGCGCTTTCGGGGAACCGATTGGCGAGGAATTCCGGGATTGTCAGCGAGTTGTTGTACCTTTCACTCTGCTCGCGCAGTCGTGGAGCGACCACTACCCAATTGACGAAAGCACCCATAAACAGGCCGATGCCGATCCACGCCTGGCCCAGCCCGGCGACATAGAGCGCTCCCGGCAGGCCAAGCAGCAACCAGCCCGACATGTCGGATGCGCCGGCCGACAAAGAGGCGACCATCGGGCTAAGCCCGCGCCCGGCAAGCAGATAGCCCTCGGAAGTCTCGGTCGACTTCTTCCAGGCGAACAGCCCGATACCGAGCATTCCAATGAAATAGATGGCGAGTGTGATCAGTGTTCCTGTTTTCATGGCGGCGCAGGTAACAAATGTTACCGGCTTTGGCCACCGCTGGCCCGGAATTACCCTTGACGGGCCGATTTCAAGGTGGCGACAGGGTGTCAATGACAGTCTATTCGAACGATGTCCGCTTGCCGGCTGTGGCTTGACCCAGTTCGCAGCAATCCTATTGCGCGCGGCCATGGCACAAGACCTTCCCGCTCCTCCGCCGCTCGCGAATATAATTCAGGATGCTCCTCCTGCATTATTCCTCGACTTTGATGGTACTCTGGTCGATCTTGCAACGACACCCGAAGGAATAGATGTAGCCGACGATCTCGGGGATCGGCTGGAAAAACTGGCGCAGCGACTTCACGGTCGTCTGGCGGTGGTGAGTGGGCGTGCGCTCGATAACCTCCTGCATCACATCGGTCAGCTGGAGGTAGCGCGTGCGGGATCGCATGGTGCCGACCAGCGCCTGGCGGATGGGACCGTCCTGAGCCATGCGGCAGAGGCGCTTCCCGACGATGTCGTTGCGCAGATTGCCGATTACGCTGTGCGGACTGGCCTGCACTATGAACGCAAGGCTCATGGTGCTGCGCTCCACTCGCGTGGCAACCCGAATGTTGAGGACAACGCTGCGCATTTCATGGCGCAACTTGCCGAGGACTATGACCTTACGCTCAAGCGCGGCAAGTTCGTTGCCGAACTGGTTCGGCCCGGTGCGGATAAGGGTGCAGCGGTGCGCGCGTTCATGGCGATTCAGCCTTTTGCCGGTTCCCGGCCGCTGTTCCTGGGCGACGATGTTACCGACGAAGATGGCTTTATCGCTGCGCGTGAACTTGGCGGCCTTGCCATTGCTGTCGGTCCACGCCGGTCTGAAAATGCCGACTATGCCCTTGCCGATCCTGCCGCAGTGCACCATTGGTTGGGATTGTGAGCATTCCCCAAGCAAGTCTCGACCTCTGGCCGATCGGCAATTGCCAGGTTTCCGGCCTTATCGACAATTCCGCAGGATTGGTGTGGGGCTGCGTTCCCCGCGTCGACGGTGACCCGGTATTCTGCGCTTTGCTCAACGGCGACAAGCAGGACCAGGGCGTGTGGCGTTTCGAACTGGAGGATCAGGTTTCGGCCACCCAGCATTACGAGCGCAACACCCCGATTCTGATTACCCGGCTGGAAGCGAAGGATGGCAGTGCGGTAGAGATATCCGACTTCTGTCCCCGGTTTGAGCGCGACGGACGGATGTACCGACCGGTAGCCTATGCCCGCATCGTGCGCCCGGTGTCAGGCACTCCAAGGCTTAAGGTGAGGCTTGCGCCGATGCGCGATTATGGTGCGGAGCTGGCGAAGACCACGCATGGCACCAACCACGTTCGCTTCCTCATCGGAGACCAGTCGATTCGATTGTCGACCGACGCGCCGGTGGGCTACGTTCTCGAACAGCGGGCCTATCGCGTCGAAAGCGACCAGCACTTTTTTCTCGGCCCGGACGAGCCCTTCCACGGGAATGTCCGAGACGAGGTGCGGCGAATGGAATCGCTCACGCGCAAATACTGGCGTCTGTGGGTCCGCGGCCTCGCGACTCCGATGGAATGGCAGGACGAGGTCATACGTTGTGCGATCGCGCTCAAGCTGTGCCAGCATGAGGAAACCGGCGCGATCGTCGCCGCGCTGACCACCTCTATCCCGGAAGCGCCCGGAACCGAACGCAATTGGGACTACCGTTATTGCTGGATTCGCGATGCCTATTACACCGTGCAGGCGCTGAACCGGCTTGGTGCGCTCGATGTGCTTGAGAAATATCTGACTTATCTCAGGAACATCGTCGACAATTGCGCCGACGGTCTGATCCAGCCACTCTATTCAGTGATGGGCGACCATCAGCTCGACGAGCGGATTGCCGATGATCTGGCGGGCTATCGCGGAATGGGGCCGGTTCGTGTCGGGAATGCTGCATACACGCAGGACCAGTTCGACTGTTACGGCCAGATCGTGCTGCCGTCGGCGCATGGCTTCTTCGATCGTCGCTTGTTGCGCATGGCAGACGAACGCGATTTCGCCAGCCTCGAACACGTCGGCGAGATGGCATGGCAGAAGCACGATCAGCCCGATGCCGGATTGTGGGAGTTCCGGACGCGTAGTGCGGTCCATACTTATTCGGTGATGATGAGCTGGGCAGCCTGTCACCGGCTTTCCGTCATCGCGCAAAAGCTTGGCAAGACGGACCGTCATGATTTCTGGCGTGAGCGCGCCGACAAGATTCGCGAAAGCATCGAGACGAAAGCTTGGATCGACGGCGAAAAGGGCGGCCACTACACGGCTGCCTTTGGTCACGATTATCTCGATGCCAGCCTGCTGCAGCTTGCGGAGGTGCGGTTTGTCGAACCGGACAGTCCACGGTTCCGCTCGACTCTAGCGGCGATCGAAAAGGGGCTGAGGCGTGGCGATTATATGCTGCGATATGCCACCGAGGACGATTTCGGCATGCCGGAAACGGCGTTCAACATCTGCACTTTCTGGTTGATCGAGGCCTTGCACCTCGACGGGCGCGACGACGAAGCGCGGTCGCTGTTTGTCGAAATGCTCGGGCATACGACCAATTCCGGACTGCTCTCGGAGGATCTGGCAATCGACAGCGGGGAATTATGGGGGAACTTCCCCCAGACCTATTCGCTGGTTGGTGTGATCAACTGCGCAGGCCTTTTGTCAAAGAGCTGGAACACGATCCGTTGAGCCGTCTCGTCGTCATTTCCAACCGCGTCGCCGTTCCCAAGGCGCGCGGTGCGGCAGGTGCGCAAGGTGGGCTGGCCGGGGCGCTCAATGCGGCGCTCAAGAAAAGCGGCGGATTGTGGTTCGGCTGGTCGGGCGAGACGGCGGAGAACCCATCGTCCGAGCCGCATGTCGGCACCTATGATGGCGTCACCATGGCGACGATTGATCTCTCGCCCCACGATCTCGACGAATATTACAACGGCTATGCCAATTCGACGCTCTGGCCGCTGTTCCATTATCGCATTGATCTTGCCCGTTTCGAGCGAGAGACGGGACGGGGCTACGAGCGGGTGAACGAACGTTTTGCCTCCTCGCTAGCGCCGCTTCTCAAGCTCGATGATGTCGTCTGGGCGCACGATTATCACCTGATCCCGCTAGGCGACGATCTTCGCCGCAAGGGCTTCACCAATCGCATGGGGTTCTTCCTGCACACCCCCTGGCCAGCGACGCGGCTGCTGGTGTCGCTGCCGTATCATGAGCGACTGGTGAAAACGATGCTGGCTTACGACCTGCTCGGTTTCCAATGCGACGAATGGCTCGCGAGCTTCCTGCACTATTGCGAGCATGAGCTTGGGGCCGACGTTGATGAGGACAGTGGCCGGATCACTCTCGATGGACGGACGACTATTGCAAGAGCCTATCCGATCGGGATCGATTACGAGCATTTCAAGGCAATGGGCGAGACCGGGGAGGCGCGCCAGACCGCCCAGCGCGTTCTGTCCAGCACGCGCCACCGTACCGCAATGATCGGCGTCGACCGGCTCGACTATTCCAAGGGACTGCCCGAAAGGCTCGATGGCATCGGACGGTTCTTCGACCGCTTTCCCGAACGCGTGGAGGATCTGGTGTTCATCCAGATCGCGCCCCCCAGTCGCGAGGACGTCGAAAGCTACAAACGCATTCGCGCGGAGTTGGAACAGAAAGCTGGGCAGATCAACGGCGCGCGCAGCCGGATAGACATCGTCCCGATCCGCTATGTCAACCAAGGGCATACGCAAGGGCAACTGGTCGGTGCCTATCGCGCTTGCAAGATCGGCCTCGTCACGCCGCTACGCGACGGTATGAACCTCGTGGCGAAGGAATATATCGCTTGCCAGGATGCGGAAGACCCCGGGGTGTTGATCCTGTCACGCTTTGCCGGGGCTGCGCAGCAATTGTCGGAAGCGCTGCTCGTCAACCCGCACAGCCCGGACGACATTGCCGAGAAAATCCGCCAGGCGCTCGACATGCCGCTCGCGGAACGCAAGGCGCGCTGGAAGCCGATGCGCAATTGCGTGCGCGACGAAAACGTTCAGCGCTGGACCGAGAATTTTACCGGCGACCTGAACAAACTGGTCCGCGACTGAAGCGGGTTTAGTCTTCCGACTTGCGTCGCGCCTTCTTGCGTTCGTGCGGGTCGAGAATGGCCTTGCGCAGACGGATCGATTTCGGCGTCACTTCGACCATTTCGTCATCGTCGATATAGGCGATCGCCTGTTCGAGCGTCATGATCCGCGGCGGAGTGAGGCGGATCGCATCGTCCTTGCCCGAAGAGCGGAAGTTGGTCAGTTGCTTGGATTTGAGCGGATTGACCTCGAGATCGTCGGGCTTGGCGTTCTCGCCGATCACCATCCCTTCATAAACCTTTTCCTGCGGGCTGACGAACAGCACGCCGCGATCTTCGAGACTGTTGAGGGCGTAGCCCACCGCCTCACCGCTGGCATTCGAGATCAGCACCCCGTTGATACGGCCTTCGATCGCGCCCTTGTGCGGGCCGTATTTCTCGAACAGGCGATTCATAATTCCGGTGCCGCGTGTGTCGGACAGGAATTCGCCGTGATAGCCGATCAGACCGCGGCTGGGCGCGGAGAAGGTCACGCGGGTCTTACCCTGGCCGGAGGGTCGCATTTCGGTCAGCTCGGCCTTGCGACGCTGCATTTTTTCCACGACCGTGCCGGAGAATTCGTCGTCGACGTCGATCACGACGGTCTCGAACGGCTCCATCCGCTTGCCGCCTTCCTCGCGGAACAGCACGCGCGGGCGGCTGATACCGAGTTCGAAGCCTTCGCGGCGCATCGTTTCGATCAATACGCCCAGCTGCAATTCGCCGCGCCCGGCAACTTCGAAGCTGTCCTTGTCGGCGCTTTCGGTCACGCGGATCGCGACATTGGTTTCTGCTTCGCGCATCAAGCGATCGCGGATCATGCGGCTCGTCACCTTGTCGCCCTCGCGTCCGGCGAGCGGGCTGTCATTGACAGCGAAGCGCATCGCCAGCGTCGGTGGGTCGATGGGCTGTGCGGCAATCGGTTCGGCCACGGCGGGATCGGCGATGGTATTGGAGACGGTCGCCTTCTCAAGGCCGGCCAGCGCGATGATGTCGCCCGCTTCGGCGCTGTCAACCGGAACACGCTCAAGCCCGCGGAAGCTGAGCAGCTTGGTGGCGCGTCCGGCCTCGACCACATTGCCCTTCGCATCGAGCGCGCGGATCGGGTCGTTGACCTTGACGCGGCCCGACTGGACCCGGCCGGTCAGCACGCGGCCCATGAAATTGTCGCGGTCGAGCAGGGTGACCAGGAAGGAGAAGGGCGCGTCTGAATCGAGACCGGGCGAGGGCACATGGTCGACGATCAGTTCGAACAGCGGATTGAGATCGCCCGAGCGTGCGGTCTCGTCGGGGCTGGCATATCCATCGCGGCCCGAGGCCCAGAGCGAGGGGAAATCGAGCTGTTCGTCGTTGGCGTCGAGCGAGGCGAACAGGTCGAACACTTCGTCGAGCACTTCCTGAGGGCGCGCGTCGGAACGGTCGATCTTGTTGACCACCACGATCGGGCGCAGTCCCAGCGCGAGAGCCTTGCCGGTGACGAACTTGGTCTGCGGCATCGGCCCTTCGGCGGCATCGACCAGAAGTATAACGCCATCGACCATCGATAGGATGCGTTCCACCTCGGCGCCGAAGTCGGCGTGGCCCGGAGTATCGACGATATTAATCCGAGTGGTTTCTCCGCCGCGCTCCCATTCGACGCTGGTACATTTGGCGAGGATGGTGATCCCGCGCTCCTTTTCGAGGTCGCCCGAATCCATCGCGCGCTCCTCGACCCGCTGGTTCTCGCGGAAGGTGCCGGACTGGCGGAAGAGCTGGTCGACGAGCGTGGTCTTGCCATGGTCGACGTGGGCGATGATCGCGATATTGCGCAAGGAGCGTGACATGAGAGCTTTCGGGGTAGGAATGGGCGGCAGCAAGAGCGCCGTTCGCGCGCGCCCCTAGCCGAGCATGGTCCACTCGGCAAGCGTCACGAGGGCCAATCTGTTGCCGTGTGACCACAATTATCGGTTTCGAAACAAGATTTCGATCAAAAACCTTCATCTCCGATTGAGCCAGCCATTGTGAATGGATAGGTCAGTCTCCGACGAGGCCCGTGCTGGTTTCCAATATGGGTTTCACCCCCAAGAGAGAGGAATAATTTCATGCGCTTCAGCGCCAATTGGTATGCTCGCCATCTGCTGCTTGCAGGTGTGGCCACAATTTCGATCTCCGCGACCGCTCATGCTCAGGATGCTGCTGCCGATACGCAAACGCAGCAGTCTCAAGATCAGGCAGCCGAATCAGCTGCCAAGCCTACTACGAGCGACGCAGACGCCCCGCTCGGCAGCGGCAATGAGATTATCGTAACGGCCACCAAGCGCGCGCAGACGCTGCAGGATGTGCCCGTTGCGGTCAGCGTGACCACCGCCGACACCATCGAGCGCGCACAGATCCGCGATATCACCGACCTTTCGAGCGTCGTGCCCAGCCTCAAGGTCACGCAGAGCCAGAGCCAGTTCGCCACCACCTATTCGATCCGTGGGTTCGGCACGAGCGGCAACAACCTCGGCCTCGAACCTTCGGTCGCGGTTTTCGTCGATGGCGTCTATCGCAGCCGCGCGATTTCGCAGATCAGCGACCTTCCCGACATCGAGCGCGTCGAAGTGCTGCGCGGTCCCCAGTCGACCCTGTTCGGCAAGAACGCCAGCGCCGGTGTGATCTCGATCATCACCAAGAAGCCGTCCTTCACTCCGCATGGCAGCCTTGAGGCGAGTTACGGCAATTACAACGCCGCCGTGGTCAAGGGTTACCTGACCGGTCCGATCACCGATACGATCGCGGCGTCGATTTCGGCGGGCTACAACCGCCGTGACGGCTATTTGACCAACGCCTACAACGGCGATGACATGAACAATCGCAACCGCTGGTTCGCCCGCGGCCAGCTGCTGTTCGAACCGACCCCCGATTTCAGCTTCCGCGTGATCGGCGATTACGACAAGCTGGACGAGAAGTGCTGCGGTGTCGTGAACCTGCGCCCCTCGGCGGCGACCGCTGCAGTTCAGGCCGTCGGCGGGATGGTCAACGATTACCAGACCCCCTTCAACGATGTGGTCTATTCGGACGTCGTGCCGACGAGCAAGATCGAGAACTGGGGTGTCTCCGGGCAGGGCGACTACAACTTCGGCCACTTCAAGCTGACCTCGATCACGGCCTATCGCGAAACCCGGCTCAACGCCGATCAGGACGTCGATTTTACCAGCGCCAAACTGGCGACCGGCGCGAATGTCGGCCAGTCGACGATCAAAACCTTTACGCAGGAACTGCGCCTCGCAAGCGATTTCGACGGGCCGATCAACTTCCTGCTGGGCGGCTACTATTTCAACGAGAAGCTCAAGACCGCCGACCAGATCGTCTATGGTGACGATTTCCGCAATTACGCCAACATCCTGATCGGCGGCCCGATCACCAGCCCGCCGAACGATTATGCCGTTCAGCAACTCGAAGGCACGATCAGCGCGCTTACCGGCACGGATTATACCGGACAGTTCTTCGCATCGGGGCAGGGCTTTTTCGACAAGTTCACCCAAAAGGACGAGAGCTGGTCGGTATTCGGCAATGTCGATATCAAGCTGGCCGAGCCGCTGACGCTGACGCTGGGCGCGAACTACACAAAGGACGCCAAGGATGTGGCGTCCAATTCGGTCAGCACCGATGTGTTCAGCGGGCTTAATCTGACCTCGATCGGGCAGACTGCAATTTATGCAGGCGCGCTGTCGCAAACATTGGCTGGTTATGGCGTTGATGCGTCCAATCAGGCGCAGGTTGCTGCTTTCGCTACGGCGAATCCGGCCGCTTTCGCACAAATCCAGTCAGGGGCGCAGGCCTATGCTGCCGCCAATGCCAGCAATCCTTCGGTGAACCCGCTGTTGGCGCTGACCCCGCTGCAGTTCCTGCCACCGTTTCAGAACTTCCCCAACGATGTCGAGAACGGCAAGACGCGGGACGGCGACTGGACCTGGTCGGCGCGGCTGGCGTATAAGTTCAACCGCCAGATCAACGCCTATATCTCCTATGCCACGGGCTTCAAGGCTTCGAGCTGGAACCTGTCGCGTGATAGCCGCCCGTCGCTGGCGGATTACACGGCGCTTGTCAGCCGCGGCCTGGCGGTGAACAACCTTGTTTCCGGCTCGCGCTTCGCCGCACCGGAGAATTCGGAAGTGTACGAATTGGGGATCAAGGCCAACTGGGGTCTCGCGTCTGCCAACCTCACTTTCTTCAAGCAATCGATCAAGAACTTCCAGACCAACACCTTCACCGGCACCGGCTTCGTGTTCGCCAACGCCGACAAGGAATCGACCTTCGGTATCGAATTCGACGGGATGGTGAAGCCGGCCGAGCCGCTGACGATCAGCCTGTCGATGACCTATCTCGATCCAAAATACGACAGCTTCCCGAATTCGCCCTTCGGTGACTTGTCTGGGACCGAGGTGGTCAACATCCCGCGTATCTCGGCGGTGTTCGGAGCGGAATGGAATCAGCCGATCGGCAGCAATGGCGATCACCTGATCCTGCGCGGCGATTTCGATTATTCCTCGCCCACCCAGGTCGAGCCGGGCCTGCTGGCGTTCATCACCACCAATTCGGACGGCAGCCGCAATTACGCACCGGCGTTCGCTGCGGCGCGTCCGTTCGTCCAGGAAGTGAACAACCTCAACGCCTCGCTGACCTATTCCTTCGGTATGGGACTGGACCTGACGGTGTGGGGCCGCAATCTCCTCGACGATCGCAACGTCACCGACATCTTCGATTCGGTGGCGCAGAGTCAGTCGATCAGCGGTTACACCAACCAGCCGCGCACCTACGGCGTGTCGGCGCGGTTCAAGTTCTGATCCGAACGATCATCGCGATAAGGAAAGGGGGCCTGCGGGCCCCCTTTTTTGTTTGAGCTTGGAATGGCACAGCTCGAGTTGTTTGCTGGGCTGTGCTGAGCGCCACGCTCAACGTCACTCTCGGGGAGCACTAAAGCGTCCGCAATGCCTGCGCCGGCCGCACCCTGAGCAAAGGCAGCGATCCGAGAACTGCGAACGCCAGCACCGCCAGCAGCCCTCCGCCCAGCGTTGCCAGCACCACGCCCCAGTCGGGCAGCCAATCGAGTTCGAACAGCTTGACCACCACCAGCCAGGCGCCAAGGCTGCCAAGCGCCAGCGCGACCGCGCCCAGCACCAGCACCAGCGCGGCGTATTCGGCCAGAGCCATCGCCAGCACCTGCCAGCGGTTGGCGCCGAGCACGCGCAGGATCACCGTGTCGTAGCTGCGCTGGGAACGCGCCGCCGCAATCGCGCCAAGCAGCACGGCGATCCCTGCCAGCACCGTCACCCCGGCGGCAACCAGAGTGGCGAGGCCGACTTGTCCGAGCAGATTGCGCGCCTGCACCAGCACGTCGCCGACCTCGATCACCGAGGAGGAGGGGAATTGCTTGACCAACGCCCGTAGCAGTGGCCCACGCGCGGCGTCGTCATGCAGGGAAATCGTCGCGGCGAGATTATAGGGCGCATCTTTCAGCACATCGGGGCTGAGGACGAACACGAAATTGAACCCAAGGCTTTGCCAGTCGACCCGACGGAAACTGGTGACGCGCGCGGTCTTCTCGACCCCGAGCACGCCGAAAGTCACATCGTCACCCAGCTTGAGGCCGACCGCCTTGGCAAAGTCCTCGTCGACCGAGACTTCCGGCGGGCCGGTGTGCCCCGGCTTCCACCATTTACCCGCGCTCACCGCATTGCCCGGCGGCACTGTGTCGGAGAAGGTCAGCCCACGCTCACCGCGCAATGCCCACGCATCCTCGGGAATGCTGGTCATGTCCGCTACCTGAGTCATCTGACCCGGTGGCCCGAAGGCAAGCACCGCCCCGCGCAGCATCGGCACGGTGCGCAGATCGGCCTTGGGATCGATTGTGCGCACCAGATCGCCAAACCCCTGCGCTTGACCGCGCGGCACGTCGAGCACGAAGTAATCGGGCGCCTGCTGCGGTATGCGCTTGGCGATGGTGCCCTCGATCGCGCTTTGCACGCCTGTCAGCAGGACGAATGCGGCGAGACCGAAACCGAGTGCCGTGACCAGTGCCCCGGTGGCCGAACCCGGTCGATGAAGATTGGCGAGCGCGGTGCGTGCGACAGGATTGCGCGGTCGAGGAAGGGAAGCTGCTGTTCGCTTCACTGCCCAGCCGACCAGTGCCAGCAGGCCCAGCATTCCCGCAACGCCGAGCAGGAAGCCGCCGGTCAGTTGCCAGTTCTGCGATGTCGCCAGCGCCAATCCGCAAAGCGCCAGCAGTCCTCCACCGACGACCGCAAGCGCCAGCCTGTCGCGCGCCAATGGGGCAATCCGCGCCCGCATCAGCGCCATTGCGGGCACATGCCTCGCGCGCAGCAGCGGCGGCGCGGCAAAGATCAGCGCGACCAGCACGCCATAGGCAAAGGCGAGCAGGACGGCGGGAAGCGAGAACACCAGCCCGCTTTCGACCGGCAGCAGCCCGGCAATGGCTTTTGCCAGCAGCGGCGTGATTGCAAGGCCGATGAGAATCCCGACAACACTGCCCGCAACGGCAGCAAGCGCGATTTCCAGCGCATAAATCCGCGCGATGTCGGTGCTTGTCGCGCCAAGTATCTTGAGCGTGGCGATGTTCTGGCGGCGTGCATCAAGGTAAGAGGTCACCCCCCCGCCTATCCCGATACCCGCGATCACGAGCGCGGCGAGCCCGACCAGCGTCAGGAAATCGCCCATCCGCGCAATGAAGCGGTCCGCTCCGGGTGAGGCATTGTCGCGGGTGCGCACTTCGAAGCCCTGATTGGGGAACTCACGCTGGAAGGCGCTGCCGACGTTTTCCGGCGATTGACCGGTATTAATCGCGAGGCGTACCTTCGTGCGATACATCGATCCCGGTGCGATCAGCCCGGCGGCCTGCGGGAACCGCGCGTCGACAATGATCGTCGGGCCGAACTGGAACCCCTCGCCAAGTTTATCCGGTTCGTTGGCGATGATCCCGCCCACGGTCAGTGTCTTCGACCCTATGGCGAAGGATTGCCCCGACTTCAGCGCCAGGCGGTCGGCGGCATCCTGCGATAGCCATGCCTGGTTGAGCGGCGGATTGCGGACCGATCGTCCATCCTTCAGTGTCAATGCCCCATAAAGCGGGTAGGCGGCATCGACCGCCTTCAACTGAATTGGGACTGCCAGATCGCCGTGACGTGCCATTGCTTGCAGCCGTGTGCCCTGCGATACCCAGCCATTGTTGGCAAGCGCGCGCAATTCCTCCTGAGACAGCGGACGCTGCCACACCGACACCTGCAAGTCCCCGCCAAGGATCACTTGCCCGCGGCTCGTCAGCTCCCCCTGAATGCCGGCGGTCAGCGTGCCGATCGCGGTCAGCGCGGCCGTGCCGAGTAACAGGCAGACCAGCAGCAGGCGCAGCCCCTTGAACCGCGCTGAGAGGTCGCGGCGCGCGATCCTCCAGGCCCCACGCCAGCCGAATGCCGATGCGTCAGTCACGCGTGTCGCTCGCAATCATGCCATCCGCCAGCGTGATAACCCGTCCGCAACGCGCAGCCAGTTCGGGATCGTGGGTGATGACGACCAGCGTCGCCTGTGTCTGTGCACGACGGGCGAACAGCATGTCGACGATTGCCTGCCCGGTCGCTGCATCGAGATTGCCGGTCGGCTCGTCTGCGCAGATCAAGGGCGGACGCGGAGCAATGGCGCGTGCGATGGCAACGCGTTGCTGCTCGCCGCCCGAAAGCTGCTGCGGATAATGATCGAGACGGTGGCCGAGACCGACTGCGTCGAGTTCTGTCTTGGCCCGTTCGCGCGCGTCGGCGGCGCCTGCCAACTCGAGCGGGGTCGCGACGTTTTCCAGCGCGGTCATGGTCGGCAGGAGGTGGAATGCCTGCAACACGATCCCGATCCGTCCGCGCCGGGCTCGTGCCAAGGCATCCTCGTCAAGCGTGGTGAAGTTTTCGCCTGCAATGGTAAGGCTTCCCCCACTCGCGCGCTCCAGCCCGGTAAGCACCGCCATTAGCGAGCTTTTGCCCGAGCCGGAGGGGCCGAGCAGGGCGAGCGTCTCGCCGGGCATTACGGCGAGGTCGATACCTTTGAGAATGGGTACGGGCGCAGCGGCGGTGCCGAGCGTCAGGGTGAGCGAACTGGCCGAAATGACCGGAGAAGGGCTTGTCACACTCGCTCGATGGCATAGGCAGGGGATTGCAACAAGGAGTCTTGCCGGTGCCTGTAAGCCGTTGGTCGATAATGCCGCTGTTCTTCGCTCTGGCTGCCTGTGGCAGCGGGGGCGACCGATCGCCCGATGCGTCCGCGCCAAAGCAAGCTGCCAGCGGCATGCCCGCAGTGCAGCCGTCGCCCGTCGCGGGACCGGAGCGGCATATCCTTGCTTTCGGTGATAGCCTGTTCGCGGGCAAAGGCGTAGGCCTGCAGCGCAGCTATCCCGCGCAGATGCAAGACGCGTTGAGGAGCAAGGGAATCAACGCGGTGATCGTCAACGCCGGAGTGTCTGGCGACACCACGGCTGCTGGGCTGGAACGGCTGGCGTTTACGCTCGACTCCCAGCCGCAAAAGCCGGACCTGGTGCTGCTTGAGCTGGGCGCGAACGATATGCTGCGCGGGATTTCACCCAAGCAAACCCGCGCCAATCTTTCCGCGATGCTGGACGAGTTGAAGCAGCGTGGAATTGCGGTGCTCATCATGGGAATGCGCGCGCCACCCAATTATGGCGCGGACTACGAAAAGAGCTTCGACGCGATCTATCCCGATCTCGCCAAGCAGTATGGAGCGACGCTGGTGCCGTTCTGGCTACAGAGCATCTACCAGCGTCCCGAGCTGTTCCAGTCGGACCATCTGCATCCCACTGTGGAGGGAATCGGCGTTCTGGTGAAGGCGACGGAGCAGGCGGTCGAGCAGGCCTTGCCACCGCCTCCTGACAAATAGCATTTTAGCAGGGCGATACCGCGCCGCCACTCACCGTCCACATTGCCGCTTCGTCGGCGATCTCGGAGAATGGCGCGATTTCGGTGCCTGTCAGCCAGACCTGCGCGCCGCTATCCTTCAGTCGCGTGTAAAGCGCCGCCCGGCGCGACGGATCGAGATGGGCGGCGACCTCGTCGAGCAGCAACAGCGAGGGGCGCCCACGTGCTGCAAGCGCGGCATGCGCCAGAGTCATGGCGATCAGCAGCGCCTTTTGCTCGCCAGTCGAACTTTGCGCGGCTTGCACGCCCTTTGCGGCATAGAGCACTTCCAGATCATCGCGGTGCGGGCCGGTAAGCGTTCGCGCGGCGGCGCGGTCGGCCTTGCGACCGTCGTAGAGCGCTTGACTCAGCTGGTCGAAACCGACCGGCCCACCTGCGATATAGTTCAGTGCCGGGCGCGGGAAGGGGCTCTCCTCATGCCGCACGATTTCGGCCATGAGGGCGTCAATCAGCCGCATTCGCCCCTCGGTCACCGCTGCGCCGTGGCGCGCGAGCTGGACCTCGATCGCGTCGAGCCATTTGGGTTCGGGAGCCTTATCGTCGGATAACAGTCGATTACGCTCGCGTAATGCCCGCTCATAGTGCGATACATGACTGGCATGGGCTGGGTCGAGCGCGAGCGCGAGGCGGTCCATATACCGCCGTCTCTCCGACGCCGGTGCCACGAACAGCCCGTCCATCGCCGGGGTCAGCCATCCGATCGCGAGCCATTCGCCGAGCATTGCCGCGCTGGCATCCGCGCCATTGATCCGCACCCGGCGGCGACCAGGCTGGTCTGGCTGGGTGTAGGTCCCGAGGCGCGTTTCATTCTCGCCCGTGAGCGAAGCCCCGACCGCGAAGCCGCCACCGCCGTCGGCCCGGGCGATTTCCGACAGGCTTGCGCGGCGCAGGCCGCGACCGGGCGCGAGCAGGGACAATGCCTCGAGCACATTGGTCTTGCCTGCGCCGTTCGCGCCGACCAGCAGGTTGAGCTGCGCCGTCGCCTCAAGCGTGGTCGAGGCGTGGTTGCGAAGGTCCTGCAGAGAGATGCGGTCGAGCGCCATGGATAGCTGGCGACCTAGCCCGGAAGCTGGCCTCGCGTCACTCGAAAAACCTCATTTCCAACAATTGGGAAAAATTCCCAACATTGCGCAAAGGTGAATGATGCTGTGTCGCTCCATTCAGACAAGAATGTCGGATTTCCGGGGTTTTTTAAGTTTGGCACGCCAGTTGCTATCCCTTGTCATGTCCCCGGAATGATCCGGAGCAACATCAGGAAGGAAGTTTTTATGTCGATCTTCAATGCCAACAACGCTCTCGCCGCCGTCGCCGCTTTTGCCATCTCGGCACTGTGCATGGCCGCCGCCATTGTTCCCGCAAGCCCTGCTGGCCTGTTCGCCTGAACTCGGCCCGTCACTCAAACCCAATCCAAGGAGACCTACCGATGTTCGAATTTTCTGCCGACAAGTTGCTCGCCGCTGCTTTCTCGCTTGTGATGACGGGGCTGATCCTCGCCACCACCATCATCCCGGCTTCGCCCAATGGAGTTTTCGCATGAACGATATTCGCGAAGTCAAATCCGGCGGGCGCCCCGGCTTCCATCTCGATCGCCGCAACGGCAAGCTGATGGGCGTCGCCTCGGGGATCGCCGACTGGACAGGGATCAACACGACACTGGTGCGGATCGCCTTCGTGGTCGGTGCCTTCATCAGCCTCGGCACGGCCGCGCTGATCTATCTCGCGATCGGACTGATCGCCGACTGAGGGGGACTCGCGGACGAGGCCCCCTCGTCATATCTTCCTGTCGTCGCATTTTCACATGGCCGAGATACCGCCGTCGAGCTTCAGCTCCGCACCGGTCATGAACTTGCTCTCATCGCTTGCCAGATACAGCACCCCATTGGCGATATCGTCGGGTTCGCCGACGCGCTTCAGCGGGATTTGCCGGGCGAGCTTGTCCATGATGACGCTCTTTTCCTTGCCCGTGCTGGCCACCATCCCGTCGAGGATCGGCGTGTCGATGAAGGTCGGGTGGACCGAATTGCAACGGATGTTCCAGCCCATCTTGGCGCAATAAAGCGCCACCGATTTCGACAGCATCCACACCGCGGCCTTGCTGGCGTTGTAGCCTGGCATGGTATCGCTGGCGATCAGTCCTGCGATACTTGAGATATTGATAATCGAGCCGGGCTGGTGATCCTTCATCAGCGGCAATGCCTTCTGGCAACCGAGAAACACGCTGTCCACGTTGATCGCGAAGCCGCGTTTCCACTCTTCCAGCGTACAGGTTTCGATATTGCCACGCACGCCGACCCCGGCGTTGTTGACCAATACGCTGAGGCCGCCGAGATGCTCGCGCGCCGCGTCGATGGCGGCTTCCCACTCGGCTTCCTGCGTCACATCGAGCTTCATCGAAAAGGCCGTGCCTGCACCATGATCGGCGTTGATCGCCTCGGCGGTCGAGTCAGCACCGGCGGCGTTGATGTCCGTGACGAGTACCCGCGCGCCTTCGCGCGCCAGCATCTTCGACTGCGCCGCGCCGAGCCCCTGCGCACCGCCCGTCACCAGCGCCAGCTTGCCTGCAACACGTCCAGCCATATTCACTCTCCCGAGATTATTTGTGTTCCCAGCAGCAAGAGCATCCGCACGTCGATTCCGCAACCTTGCTCGCGTTTGGCGGCAATGAATTGATTGAGGTCGCTCAAGGGAACGCGGTGGACCGTGATATTCTCGCCTTCGGTTCCGCCACCCGGGCCGATTTGTTCGAGACCGGTGGCGCGCACCAGCGTGAAGCTTTCACTGACCATACCGGGGGAGGAGAAGAAATTGCCCAAATCCTCCAGCTTGCGGGCGCGATAGCCGGTTTCCTCTTCCAGCTCGCGCCCTGCAGCGGCGAAATCGTGTTCGTCCTCCTCGCCCTCGATATCGCCGATGAGGCCGGCGGGCAGTTCGAGGCAATTGCGCGCCAGCGGGACGCGATATTGCTCCACGAGGATTACATCGTCGTCGATCAGCGGCAGGATGACCGCGGCGCGAATGCCGCGCGCGCGGCTGACATATTCCCAGCGTCCCCGTATCTTGGCGGTAATGAACTTGCCCTGCCAGACGATGTCTTCCGGCGCGTCATGGTCGGGAACGGACATTTCAGGGAATACCTCGGGCCGTAAATCAGAGTTCGATCAGGCGGTCGGGCAGCTCGTTGACATCGTCATCGGCGCGAGGGAATTGCTCGGCCAATATCTTGCCGACCTCGGTGACGCCCGATGCCATACCCTCGGCAATCCGACCCGCCTTGATCTCCGTAAGCATCGCCGCCATCGCATTGCCCCAGACTTCGGGCGCGACCTTGGCCGCAATCGCCTCGTCCGCAACAATTTCCGCGCGGCGTTCGCGCAGCGAGAGGTAGAGCAGCACGCCGGTGCGCCCAACCGTGCGGCGGTCCGCGCCGACCTTGAACAGGCGCACCGCAGCCTCATTTGCCCGTGCCGATTTGACCGGGCCGGGAATGAGGAAGAACTTGAGCGGCTGCCACGCCTGGATGAGCCACATGCCGAAGAACTTGGCGAGGCCGATCCCGGTAACGAGCGTCATCAACTCGCCGGCCGTCCAGTCATGCGCCCAATTGCCGAAAATCCGGTCGAACAGGCCGGTGTAGAAACCGGGGAAGGTCGAGACGATCGCCATTGCGGTGAACGCCACCGCGGCGGCCCACAGCAGCGCGACCTCGGTATAGCCGTCCGACCGGTCGGTAAGGACTGTTACGATTTCGCCCGAGGTGTTCTCCTCGGCCCTGGTAACGGCTTCGGTGACGAGCCGCTGTTGTGCTTCGGTCAATCGCGCCATCACCAGCCTCCGCTCGCACCGCCGCCGGTGAAACCACCGCCGCCGCCGCCGAAGCCGCCGAAGCCGCCACCACCGCCGCCTCCGCCAAAGCCGCCGCCTCCACCCCAATCGTCATGATCGGTGAAGCTGCGCGCAATGCCCTTACCGACTTCCCACAGCATGATGTCGCGCGCGGCATTGCCCCAGGGGCTGCGATAGCGCCGCCGCCTGCGGCCACGCCCGAACATCGGCAGGATGAAGAAAAAGAACAGGAAGGCGAACCAGAACAGCGCGCCGATGGGAAACCCGCCTTCGCTCGACTTTTGCGATGCCTTGCGCGCTGCCTCGGCTTCTTCGATGGCCTTGGCCTGCGCCGGGTCCATATCGAGCTGCTGGATGATCGCGTTGACGCCATCGACGATGCCTTGCGACATGTCGCCCTGCTTGAACTGAGGCACGATGACGTCGCGAATAATCCGCCCAGACATGATGTCCGTCAGCCGCGTATCCACGCCGCGCGCGGTGCGGATGGTCAGCTTGCGCTCGCTCGGCGCGACCAGCAGCAGAACCCCGTTCTGGCTTTCCTTGCCACCGATACCCCACTTCTCCGCGAGCGCGAGCCCATAGTCCTCGATCGCTTGTCCATCGAGCGATGGCACAGTGGCAACGATAATCGCGCGGCCCGTCTTGGCGTTATAGGCGCGCAGCTCGCTGTCGAGGCTGGCCGCATCGGCCGGTTTCAGGACATGCGCGTAATCGGCAATCGGACCATCCGGCCGCGCCGGATATTCGGCGCGGGCGGTGGTCGAGACGAGCGCCAGCAGCAGCGCGAGGAAAGCCGCTATGCGGCGCATGGGCTAATCCTCAGTTCGTTGCCGAGGTCGCCGTCGCGCTTGGCGTTGCGGTGGCGTTGTCGTTTGCGCCGGGCATCGCCGGGGCCGGTGCGGGCTGGGCACCCATGTCACCGAAGTTCACGCTCGGGGCATTCTGTGCAGCGGCGCTCGCTTCGAACGGGACCATCGGCTTCGCGCCATGGATTAACTTGGCACCGATCGCGTCGGGGAAGGTGCGGATCGTGGTGTTATAATCCTGCACCGCTTCGTTGTAGCGCACGCGCGCGGTGTCGATGCGATTCTCGCTGCCTTCCAGTGCCGTCATCAGGTCGGCGAAGCGCGCCTGGCTTTGCAATTGCGGATAATTTTCAACCACCGTGCGCAGCTGGCCGAGCGCCTGCGTCAGTTGGTTCTGCGCGTCCTGGAATTTCTTGAATTCCGCCGGGTTGGACAAATCGTCCGTGGTGATATTGATGCTGGTCGCGCGGGCGCGGGCATTGGTGACATTGGTGAGGATCGTCGTTTCCGATTGCGCCGCCGCCTTCACCGAGGCGACCAGATTGGGCACCAGGTCGGCGCGCCGCTGATAGGCGCTCTGGACGTTGGCCCAGGCGGCCTTGGCGGCTTCCTGTTTTTCCGGCACCGAATTGATCCCGCAGGCCGAGAGCGCGAGGGCGAAGCAGGCGATCACGGCGATGCGAACAGCGGATATGCGAGTCATGGAAATGGCTCCTTGGGGGTGTAACTGTCTTATAGAGATAGCACGGCTGGCATGGCTTGCAAGGGAAGTCGGCACTTGAATCGTAAGGGAAGGGAGGGCAGGGAAATTACTGCCTTACGGGTTGGCTGGCTGGGAGCACAAACAATGTTCAAGGACTTCAGGGCATTCATCGCACGTGGCAATGTGATGGATCTGGCGGTGGCGGTGATTATCGGCGCGGCATTCGGCAAGATCGTCACTTCGCTGACCGAGGATATCATCATGCCGGTGGTGGGATTTATCTTCGGAGGCGAAGATTTCTCCAAATATTTCATCCTGCTCCACGCGCCTGCGAATTACACCGGATCGATGCAGGATTATGCCGCGCTGAAGAAGGCTGGCGCGGCGATGATCGGTTATGGATCGTTCATCACGGCTGTGATCAATTTCCTGATCCTGGCTTTCATCATCTTCCTGCTGGTGCGCTATACCCACAAGATCATGGATGAATTCCATCGCAAGCCGCCCGAGGAAAAGCCCGCCGGCCCGACCGAGCTGGACCTGCTGACCGAGATCCGGGACGAGCTGAAAAAGCGCCCGTAAATCTGGCAGCGGCGTGCGGCAAAGGACGCGGCGACGCCCGCAAGGCCTTACGGTCGCCCACAGCGACGCGACCGTAAGGCCGCATGAGCGAGGAGATCGCGCGCCGGATGGCGTGCGGAAACAAAGACTCCCGCTCACTTCCCATTAAGGGCGCAATGTCTATATAGGGCCTGCCGGTTTCGGCTGGCTATGACGATAAATTGCGCCGTGCAATAGGCACAACGGACCCGGGGGCAGTACCCGGCGGCTCCACCACAAACCCCGGTTTTTCCGGGACTTATGACGGGGCCGAACCAGGATCGACGTGTGTTGAAAGACGGTGTTTTCGTCCGGGCTGAGTAACCCGTTAAAGGCTCAAAACACACAAGTGCCAACGATAACGAAGCACTTGCTCTCGCTGCGTAATCTGACGGCCTAACGGCCTGATCTTACAAAGCCTAGAGCACGGTTCGGACCGAACCGGGTAACAGAATCGGAAACCGGGCGTCCGGAGGGTACGTAGCAACAGAAACCCTCCACCCTATTTATGCCAGATAGAGCGCTGACGTCGCACTTGCTTGCACGGCAAGCATCTCGTCTGACCCATTGTCTTCCGATGCCGCTGCTGTAAGTCTTATGCCGCCTCTATGGGTCAAGAGAGTGGAAGAAATGAGCGGCAAGAGACTGTTTTTCGTGCTGCTTTTTTCTTTCGGTGTGACGCCGTTCGCGGCGCTGGCGCAAGACGATGCTGTGCAATCTGTCGGTCCACCTTCGCAGGATGATGATTGCCGTCGGCGGCAAGAAGCGGCAGAGATTTCCGGCGAAATCGTGGTTTGCGCCAATCGCGAGCGCAATGATGCCTATCGCTTGCGCGACCCCAAGTCTTCGAGTGCCTATGCCGATGCGACAAGGGACAAGGGGAATGCGCGAGCGCCGGACATGAATGGCCCGCCGTGCGTGCCTAGCCTTCTGACCGCGTGCGTCAAATCGAACCGAACGTATGAAGGAGCGCGGGAGATAGACCTGTCGGCGCTGCCCGTCGCGCCGCCCGGTTCCGATGCGACCAAGGTCGGCCCGCACGGTTGAGAGGGTAAGTGATTAGGCGGCGTCAGGCGAAGAAACAGATTTGGGTTCCATGCCCGCCTCGCGCGCCGCTTTTTCCAACTTCAAACAGTCGAGGATCTTCGCGCCCGCCAGGAACACCGAGCCCGTCGCGGCGAGGAACAGCAGCTTGCCACCGAAGCCGGGGTATTGCTGCATATAGACATGACCGCGTTCGGTCGCGCCGAGCGCAAGCGCGTAGATGATAAGATAGGCCTCCCAGCGCGTCTTGATGACGAACAGACGACCGATCTTTTTCAGCACAACTTGCGATCCTTTCGTTAACGGCATCCAACGCAAACATCGTGCCAGCGGCGCAATTACGCGGATTGTGGTGGTTAACCCGAGGCAAGGTGTAAGGCGCGCCGACAGTTTGAGTCCAGCGCGTTAACTATGTTCGTGCCGGATTGAGGCGCTTAGATCAGTTCACCCAATTCCAACGCTAGCAACAGCGCCTTACGCGCGGCCACGACACGCTCCGCCAGCCCGGCATCACCGATTTCGCGCGGCTCTATCCGTTCGGGCCAGGTTTCGGCAATCACCGCTTCGATCCGGTCGGCCTTGGCTTCATCGAGCAGAAAGCGTTGATCGACCGTCGCCGGATCGGCCACCACGCGCAGGCGCAGGCATGCGGGGCCACCGCCATTGGCCATCGACTGGCGCACGTCTACCGGGATCACCTGCCGGATCGGACCATTGCCAGCCAGCATCGTCTCGACCCATGCCCACACGCTGGCGCTTTCGCGGCATTCCTCGGGCACCACCAGCGCCATCGTACCGTCGGGCAAGGTGAGGAGCTGGGCGTTGAACAGATACGTGCGGATGGCCTCTTCGAGGCTCACAGCCGCCTCGGGCACCTCGACCACTTCGAGCGCCGGGAAGGCCGCGCGGATGGCCTCGTAAACGCCCTGCTGATCGGCGAAGGCGCGTGCGTGGGTAAACAGCACGCGTTCGTTGGCGACGGCGACCACATCGTTGTGGAACGCGCCCGCCGCAATCGCCTCGGGATTCTGTTCGATAAAGACGCAAGCGTCCGGGGCGAGCCCATGGAGGCGAGCCACCGCGCGGCTTGCCTGTTCGTGCTGGCGTGCGGGGAAGCGTCCGCCCTGCTTGCCATAGACGAACACCTCGACGCCCCGTGCGCCATGCCCGTCGCACAGGCGCATATGGTTGGCCGCGCCCTCGTCGCCAAAGCTGGGCGGGACCGCGTCGTGCACAGCGAAATGCCGCGTGTCGCCGAAAGCGATATCGAGCTGGCGCTTGGTATCGGGCCATTCCTGACCGCGATGGAGCATGGTGACGAGATTGGCAGGCGTGAGGTGGCAGCGTCCATCCGCCGTATCGGGTGCGGGGCTGACAGTGGCGGCATTGGCGGTCCACATGCTCGATGCCGACCATGCTGCGGCGGTGAGCTGGCGCGCAGCGCTGTTATCTACAGACAGATCGCGCAGGAGCTGGCCATTGGGGCGGGGCAGGGGGAGCAGGAAACCCTGTGCCAGCCCGCGCGCCATATTCCCGCGCATCTTGGCCACGCCTTGCAGCGCGGCAGCGCGGGGAAAGCTGGCATCGCCCTTGTGGCTGGCGCTGGCGATATTGCCAAGGCTGAGTCCGGCGTAATTGTGGCTCGGGCCGACGATCCCGTCGAAATTGATTTCGACCAGCGTCACCGCGCCACGCTCCACACCTCGTCGCCCTCACTCACGCCGAGCAGTTCGGCGGCGCGCGCATCGATCGCCACGCCATCGTCGCCGCGCATTTCGCGCAGGCCATAGCAGCTTCGGAACGTTTCGAGCGTGCCTGTCGCGAGGATCGCGCGTTCGCCGATGTCGAGGTCGGCATAATCGAGCGTTGCCGGAACCGCCTCAGCCACGCTCTTCACCTGATCGGTGCGGGTGGTCATGGTCGGGCCGCCGTCGAAGATATCGACATAGCCTTCGTGGCTGAAGCCTTCCTTTTCCAGCATTCGCATCGCCGCGCGGCCGGTGGGGTGGGGCAGGCCGATGACCTTGCGCGCTTCCTCGTCCAGCATCGAGACATACACCGGATGCTTCGGCATCAGATCCGCGATGAATTGGTTGCCGTGGATGGCGTTGAAATAGTCCGCGTCCTGAAAACTCATGCCGAAGAAACGGCCTGCTACGCCGTCCCAGAAGGGGGAGCCGCCGCGATCGTCGATCACCCCGCGCAATTCGGCGAGAATGCGGTCGGCAAAGCGCGCGCGGTGCATCGCAATGAACAGGTAACGGCTGCGTGCGAGGAGCAGGCCGAGGCCGCCTGCGCGTTCGTTCGGATGGAGGAACAATCCGCCAACCTCGCTCGATCCTTCGAGATCGGTGACGAGGCTGAGCAGTTCGGCGCGTACCGTGCGGTCCAGCTCCTTGGAATACTGCGTCAGCGTGTTAAGCCGATAGGAATAGAACGGCCAGCGTTGCCCGACCTGACTCATCAGCTGGCACGTGCCGCGCACGGCCTTCGTATCGGCATTTTCGAGCGCGAGGACGAACTGGTCGTCGCCCAGATCGTCGCTGGTGCGCGAGAAGGCGGCTTCGGAGCGATTGAGCTTGGCTTCGATCGCATCACGATCGGCGGGCAAATTGGTAAACCCACCCCCGGTCAGCTTGGCCATCTCGTACAAGGGTTCGACATCGGTCAGGCGCGCGGCCCGTAAGCGAAAACTCACAAACTGTCTCCCGAAGCCAGCCGTTCGAGTACCAGTGCCGACAGGGCGGCGCGCTCGACGAGGCTGGGTATGATCATGAATTCATCCGGCGAGTGGATCTTGCCGCCACGCACGCCCATGGTATCGACCACCGGCACTCCGCAGGCGGCGACATTGTTGCCGTCGCACACACCGCCGGTGGGCTGCCAGCCAATGGTCTGGCCCAGCTCTGCACCGCAATCGCGCACGAGATCGAACAGCTTTTGCGCGCGCGCATCGACCGGCTTGGGCGGGCGGGTCACGCCGCCATGGCGGTGGACGGATATGTCATGCTCTTTCGCCAGCGCATCGAGGATCGTGTCGAGCTGGCTATCGAAACGATTCATCGCCTCGGTCGTCTTGGGGCGGATGTTGAAGCGCAACACGGCAAGGTCGGGCACGACGTTGTTCGCGCCGCCGCCTTCGATCTTGGCCGGGTTGACGGTGATGTCATCGCCTTGCAGCGCGGTGATCCTGAGCACCAGATCGCTGGCCGCGACGATGGCGTTGCGTCCGTCCTGAGGATTTCGGCCGGCGTGGGCGCTGCGCCCGTGCAGGGTGATCGAATAATTGCCGGTGCCCCCCCGCGCATGGGCGAGTGTGCCGTCGGGCAGGGCGCTGGGTTCATAGGTCAGTGCGGCGTATTTGCCCTGCGCCAGCCGCTCGATAAGGGCGCGGCTGGCAAGGCTGCCGGTCTCCTCATCCGAATTGATCATCACGTCATAGCCGATGCGGCTGGCGTTTTCGCCGCGCTCTAAGGCCAGCAGCGCGTGGAGAATGACGCAGAGGCCGCCTTTCATATCGGCGGTACCGGGTCCGTTGACAGTCTCCTCGTCGACCCGCGTCACGGTCTGGAAGGGGTGATCGACGGGGAATACGGTGTCCATGTGGCCGGTCAGCAGGATGCGCCGTTCCGCCTCGGGGCGAACGCTCAGCACCATGTGGCGTCCATGCTCCTTGGCGAATTCCTTTCCGTCTGGCGCGATTGCGGTGACCGGGGCGGGGTCGACCAGTTCAACCGTGCCGGGCAGGACCGAGAAGGCGTCTGCGATGTGACCTGTTACCTCGGCCAGACCGGCCAGATTGCCGGTGCCGCTGTTGATTTCGGCCCATTTCAGCGTCTGGGCGAGCATCGCATCGCCATCGATGGTTTCGAGTTGGGGGACGACCGGTTTCATGCGCAACCGCCTAGCCGGGCAGGGGTGGGCAAGTCCACCCCGCCGCTTGGTTATAGCTGGCGCGCGATGGCGACGAAATCGTCGACGCCCAGCGTTTCGGCGCGACGTTGCGGATCGATCCCGAGCGTTTCCAGCGCGACAAGCGCTCCGGGCACCGACTTGAGGCTCTGGCGCAGCATCTTGCGGCGCTGCCCGAAGGCGGCCTGTGTCACGCGTTCGAGCGTGTCCACTGCCACGCCTTCGGGCATGGTTCCTGGTTCGATATGAACGATAGCGCTCATCACCTTGGGCGGCGGGGTAAAGGCGCTGCGGTGGACTTTCATCGCGAGCCTTGCGCGGCTGCGCCACTGTGCGAGCACGGCAAGGCGGCCATAGGCTCCGCTGCACGGAGTGGCGACGATCCGCTGGGCCACTTCGAGCTGGAACATCAGGGTCAGGCTGGTCCAAGCGGGAGGCCATTGTTCGCTCGACAGCCAGCGCGTGAACAAGGCTGTGCCGACATTGTAAGGCAGGTTCGCAACCACCGCGAAGGGCTCCCCCATCATTTCTTCGTGATCGATCGCCATCGCGTCGCCTTCGATCACGCGGAGCTGGCCGGGAAAGGCGTCGCCAAGTTCGGCGAGGGCGGGGAGGCATCGGCGGTCCATCTCGATCGCGGTCACGCGGGCGCCTGCGCGCAGCAGGGCACGGGTCAGGCCGCCGGGTCCGGGGCCGACTTCCAGCACCGCGCGGTCTTGCAAGTCGCCGGGAATCGCGGCGATCCGGTCGAGCAATTGCGCATCGAACAAAAAATTCTGGCCCAGCGCCTTGCTCGCGGACAGTCCGTGGCGCGCGATGACCTCGCGCAAGGGCGGCAGCTCAGCCACGCGCGGCCTGCCGACGCGCGGCACAGGTGGCGGCCATCCGCAGGGCAGAGATCGTTGCGCCCGGATCGGCCAGTCCCTTGCCTGCGAGCGGGAAGGCGGTGCCGTGATCAGGACTGGTGCGTACGATTGGAAGGCCGAGCGTGACGTTCACACCCTCGTCGAAATCGAGTGCTTTCAATGGGATCAACGCCTGATCGTGATACATGGCGAGTGCCACGTCATAGGTTTCGCGCGCGCGGTGGGCGAACAGTGCATCGGCCGGATGCGGGCCGGTCGCGGCGATGCCTTCCTCCACCAACCGGGCGATGGCAGGCGTAATGATCCTTTGTTCTTCGTCCCCCATGCGTCCGTCCTCACCCGCGTGGGGGTTGAGCCCGCAAAGGGCCAGTCGCGGGTTTTCGATCCCGAAATCGTGTTCCAGCGCATGCGCCACCACCCGCCCCTTGCGGACGATCAACTCGCTGGTCAGCAGGATCGGCACGTCCGCGAGTGGGCAGTGCACGGTGAGCGGGACCGTTCGCAACGAGGGACCGGCGAGCATCATCACCGCGTCCTCTGCCGCCACGCCGCATACGGCAGCGACGAACTCGGTCTGTCCGGGGTGAGTGAAGCCAACCGAGGCGAGCTGAGATTTCGCCACGGGCATGGTCATTACTGCGCCAGCCTTGCCTTCGACGGTCAAGGCACAGGCAGCTTCGAGCGATGCCAGCGCCAGTCGCGCACCGTCGGCGCTCTTTTGTCCGGGAGTGTAGGCACCGTCGAGCGCCCCCCAAACGGGCAACGCCTCGTCGAACACGGCCGCCGCTTCGCCGGGGTCCGAAACAGTCGCAACCGGCAGCTCGATCCCGCGACTACGCGCCGCTGCCACCAGCACGCCCGCCCCGCCGATCACCGCGAAAGGCGGCAGGTCGAGCGAACCGCGCTGCGACCACGCTTCCGCGATCAGCTCCGGGCCGATTCCCGCAGGATCACCGAGCGAAACGGCGAGTGGCGCCGCAGCCATGCTCAGTTGTATTCGATATAAGCGTCGCTGCGCAGGTCGCGCAGATAGCGCTGCGCGCGCTTGTTGATCCGCTCGTCCTCGAGCTTGTTCATGACCGACTCGAAATCGGGCTTGTCGACCTGCTCGGGATCGTCGCGTCCGCACAGCATCAGCACACGCACACCATCCTGCACCGAACCGAAAGGTGGGGTGGTCTGGCCGACCTTGAGGTTGAGCACCGCGTCCTGCAGCTGGGCAGGCAACGCGCGGGCGCGGACCTGGTTGTTCTCGACCACGCTGGCGCCCAGTGCCTGCGCTTCGCGATCGACATCGCCGCACCCCTTGATCTGCTTCACACCCTCGGCAAATTTCTGGACCTGCGCGCGCGCCGCGTCTTCGCTGATGCCGGGTTTGAAGGTGATCGAAATCTGTTTGAGCGACAGGACCGCATCGCGCGGATCGGCGGTTAGGACCTTGCGCTTATCGATCAGCAGCATGATTTCCCAGCCGCCGGGGATCTGGAACGGCCCAACCAGCTGGCCGGGCTGCATCTCGCGCGCGACAGTGGCCATTTCGGTTGGCAATGTGCCGAGCCGCACCCAGCCCAGGTCGCCGCCGACCGCAGCCGTGGAGGCTTCGGAAAACTGGCGCGCATAAGCGGCAAAGCTGCCGCCCTTCTTGAGCTGGTCGACGATCTTCTCGGCATTCTGCTCCACCGCGGCGGAGGTCTGTGGGGTTGCCGAGAGATAGATTTCACCAAGGCGATATTCTTCGGTGCCCTTCGACGCCTCGAGCTGCTTGAGAACGTCGTTCACCTCGCCATTGGAGACGTTTACGAAAGGCTGAATATTGCGTCGTAGCAATTTCTGCCAGGCAATCTCGCCTTCGATCTGGCGCTTGAGCGAGGCGGGAGAAGATCCGACGCTCTTCAAATAGGCATCCATCTTGCCGGGATTCTGGCCGAAATTCTGCGCGGCCACCCTTTGGTAGCTCTGCTCGACCTCTTGCGGGTCGACTTCGATCTTCTGCGCCTTGGCTTCCTGAATCTGGAGCGTCTCGTCGATAAGATTGCGCAATACCTGCGCGCGCAGGCGCTTCATCTCGTCGGATGATACCTTGCCCTTGTTGGCAGCGACGACAAGCGCGACCCGTTGATCGACATCGGTGCCGGTGATGACATGGCCGTTCACGACTGCGGTAGCCGTGCGGACGTTGGGATCGTTCTCGCCCAACATCTTGATGTCGGAAGGCAGGTCGAGCGATCCATTATCCTGCGAATTATCGGCGGATTCCTGCGTGTCCGATGCCGTATCCTGTGCGTGAACGGCGACGCCGGCCAGCACCAAAGCGGCGGCGGCGGTTGCGGGAAACAGGGCGGTAAGCGTCTTGAGCTTCACTATGATCCAATCCGTGTTCACTGGAAGAATTGCCGGTCGTTTGCAGGTTTCCGGCTTAACCAAAGCTGATAGTGGTTCGGCGCGATAGCCGCTTTGTGCGCCAATGCCAACGGCATGCGGGTGTTTGGCCCCGATCCTATCGAACGCCGAGATTGCGCAGGCTGAAATAGACCTGGAAGCTGTTGCCCCGCTGAGCATCGCCCGCCGTCACGTAGTCGCGCTGCCAGGTGACCCCGAGTTCAAGGCAATCGTCGCGATAGGCAAGTCCGAGGCGGGTGCGGATCGGCTGGAAGCCGTTGCTCGTAAAGGTCGGGTCTTCCTGCGAATTGGTGAGGTTGAACACTCCCGATCCGAACGCCGACCAGTATTTTGCGAAAGCGACGCGCGTGGCGGCGCGCAATTCCTCGCGATCCTGCAAATCCTCGATCTGGGTGATATTGCGGTTAAGACGCAGATAGCCGACTTCGAGATAGGTCTTGGACGAGCCGATCGTTGCATCGATCTCGTTGTCGCGCACGGCGAAATTGTCCTTATCGAGCCGGAAGCGATGGGTCAGCTTGACGAAATCCTTGTAGCGGACTTCGACCCGGCCAACATAATCGGACAGCCTATTATAGAAGCCGGTCCCATCGACCAGAATGTCTGTGCTGCCAGTAAAGCGATAGGACTGGCCCAATGTCGCTTCGACTTTCCATCCCGGTCGCCGCAATTGCCAGTCGACCCCGTAGGTGAGGCGCACCCCGTCCTCGAAGCGGTCGAAACCCGGATAGCGGTTGATCGAGAACAGATTGGTGTCCTCCAGATCGATGGCTCGCGAATCCTCATTGGGAACCTGCAGGTTGCGGATTGGCGGCGTTGCGACCAGTTGCACCCGCGGGGTCAGCACCTGCTCCCCGCCAAACGCCTTGCCTACAAGCGGCCAGCTCACATCCACTGCTGCGGCCGCAATACCGCGCGCCTGCCAGCCGGGCAGGCCCTGATAGATCGGCGTGGTGGTGAGGTCGTTGGCGTCGGAATGGTAGACGTCGCCCCGCACCAGCCCGGTCAATTGCACTACCTGACCCCAAGGTGTGATCCGTCGCAGGTCCCATTGCGCCTTTGCAAAGGCGCGCTGGGTATCCTGCCCCTCGGTACGGATCAGGTCGAGACTGTTGACCTGCAGCTCGATTGTGCCGCCTGCCAGGGGATCGGCCAGCCGTTTGCGATAATCGATCGCGGGAAGGGCGATCGGCTGCTGGCCCTGAACCTGGTTGAGCCGCAGCGTCTGCGTGTACCAGCCCGCGATCGAGAGGTAGGAACTGTCGTCGATACGCTCCAGATTGACCATCGAGCGCAGGCGATCGTCATAGCTGATGTCATAGCGCCGCAGGAATGTGCGGTCGCTGGCAAGACGAATCGAAGTCGTCAGGCTCCAGTTGGGATCGAACTGGAACTTGCCATTGGCAAACAGGTAGCCACGCGGATCGCGCGTGGTATCGGTCGAGGTCCCGGTGAGGTTGGAGGCGCGTTTGCTTTCGGTCAGATAACCTGTGACCTGATACGCGCCGATGCCGGTCAGGTGCCGCCATTCCGCACTCACCATTGGCGGGGCCTGGGAAAAAATATAGGCGCTGGCAGTCAGATCCTTGTTGTCGCCGAAACGCATGTAATAGCTGTCGGAGACTTCGATACCGTTGTTTCGCGAGACGCGGAAATCGGGAACCAGAAAGCCGTTGACCGGCCCGCCATCGGTGCGAATGGCCAGCGAGGGAATTGGCAGGATGCGCGCGCCGAACAACTCCAGATGGGCGCCGGAGAAGCGAACCTTGTCGTTTGCGGGATCATAGATCACCCGGCGCGCGGTAATCTTCCAAGTCGGTTTCTTGGGGCATCCGTCGGATGTTTCCACAGGGCAGCCCGTGTAGGCGGCATAGTGTAACTCGACATCGCCGTTGCTTTTGCGCTCCCCCGATTTCGCTGCCAGCCGCCCGCCCTGCCGCAAGGCGATCAGCAGATCCTGCAATGATCCGGCTTCGAACTTGTCGGTCAGCTCGACACTGTCGGTGAACAGCTGGTTGCCGCTTTCATCGACGAAGCGCACGCGCCCGCTGGCGAGGATCTTGCCGGTCTTGCTGTTGTAGGTAACCTTGTCCGCACGCACCGAACGTTCGCCATTGCGCAACAGGACATTGCCTGTCGCGGTGATCACGGTGTTCGTGCTGTCGTAATTGACCGCATCGGCCTCGAAAGTGATCTGGCGGTTGCCCTGATCGTCGTTCGCCGAGGTAGGCGGAGGCACCGGCGCATGTTCAAGCGGGGCAGGTTGAAGATCCTGTGCTGCAAGCGGATTCGCCGCGAAGGGAAGCATGGCGAGTGTCATCGCAGCGGCCCATTCGGCGCGCGAAGGAGGGGAACCTGGCACTCTTTCGCGGCGGCAGCGCATCAGCCGCCTATCGCATTGCTCTGGGTCCGGGTCCAGACCCATAAATGCACTCCGTCTCCAGTAAGGTTGCAACTGCCGCCATTTCGGTAAGCGGTTGCCAGAGGCAGGCCGTGAGCCTAGGCGCAATGTGTTCTTATACCCCCAATCGTTCAATGCCGGAGTTTCCATGCATATCGAATTCAGCCAGTCCCGTCCCCAAGGGCTGAGCCTCGTCGCCCATGTCGTCGATAAGGGCAAGCTGCCAGATGGCCTCGAACGATCACTGGTCGAGGGTGTCGAAGCCGCCCGTTTCAAAGGTGCCGCCGGGCAGTTTTTCGACGGTTTCGTCGAGCGTGACGGCACGGTTGTGCGCATCGCGCTGGCCGGAGCGGGCGATCCCACCGCCGATGACCGCGTGCATTATCTCGAACGCGCAGGCGCGGTGCTGGCGGCCAAGTTCCAGACCTCGGGCGCGACTGTGATCGGGCTCGATGCAGGTAATCTGTCGGCCGCATCGCTCGCTTCGGTACTGATCGGCCTGCGCCTCAGGAACTGGCGATGGGATGCGTATCGCACGCGGATGAAGGATGATCACAAGGTCACCCTTGAAACCGTGCAGGTGTTTAACGCGCCCGATGGGGCTGCGGATGCCTGGCGCGACGGTGAGGCGGTGGCCAAGGGTGTCGAATTCACCCGCGAGCTGGTGACCGAACCTGCCAATATTCTTTACCCCGAAGAATTCGTCGCCCGTTGTCAGGCGCGCTTCGAGGGCACCGGGGCCGAGATTATTGTCCTCGACGAGGAAGAAATGACCCGTCTCGGCATGGGCGCGCTGCTTGGCGTGGGCCAGGGTTCGACCCGCGATTCGCGCTTGCTTGCGATCAAGTGGAACGGCGGTGTGGCAGGCGATGCCCCGACGGCTTTCGTCGGCAAGGGCGTGACTTTCGACACCGGCGGCATATCCCTGAAGCCCGGACCGGGCATGGAGGACATGAAGTGGGACATGGGCGGGGCAGGGGCCGTCGCCGGTGCCATGCTCGCGCTTGTCTCGCGCAAGGCCAGGGTCAATGTCGTGGGCGTATGCGGCCTGGTTGAGAACATGCCCGACGGCAATGCCCAGCGACCCGGCGATGTCGTGACTTCGATGTCGGGCCAGACGATCGAGGTGCTGAACACCGATGCCGAAGGTCGGTTGGTGCTTGCCGATGCGCTGCATTGGACTCAGGAGACCTTCAAGCCTGCGCGCATCGTCGATTTCGCGACGCTGACCGGCGCAATGATTATCGCTCTGGGTCACGAGCATGGCGGGATATTCTCCAACGACGATACGCTGGCCAGCCAGATGCTTGCCGCTGGCAAGGAAAGCGGCGATGCACTTTGGCGCTTCCCGCTCTCCCCGGCTTATGACAAGCTGCTCGAAAGCCCGATCGCCGATATGAAAAATATCGGTGGCAAGGGAGCCGGATCGATCACCGCCGCGCAGTTCCTCAAGCGCTTCATCAAGGATGGCACGCCCTGGGCGCACTGCGACATCGCGGGCATGGTGTGGGCCGACAAGCCCGGTCACAGCTGGGGCAAGGGCGCGACCGGCTTCGGAGTACGCCTGATCGACCGCTTCGTGGCGGACAATCTGGAAGGCTGATCCGCTGCGGATCGATTTCTACCAGCTCAGTCGTGACCCGGTCGAGCGGGTTGTCCCGCTGCTGGCGGGCAAGCTGCTCGAAACCGGGGAACGATTGCTGGTAGTGGCGCGCGAGGAGGCACAGCGCACGGCGCTTTCGCAAGCATTGTGGGAACGAAGCGGCAGCTTCCTTGCCAATGGGTTAGCAGGCGGCCCGGACGCCGAACGCCAGCCGATCCTGCTTTCGGAAACGTGCGATCCGGCAAATGGCGCGAAGATGATCTGCCTTGCCGATGGCGAATGGCGTGAAGGAGCGGAACGCTTCGAACGCGCCTTCCTGCTGTTCGGGTCGGAACGAACAGAGGCGGCACGGGATCTGTGGCGGTCCCTTGGCGCAAGCGGCGCGGAAATGCGCATACACAAGCAAACCGACCGCGGATGGCGCGAAGGAGCGTGATCGCAAGCATTTAGCGAACAGCTTTGTCGAATTCGCGTCGGTTCATACCCTCGGGGCTTGCCCACTGCGAGACCGGACGCTATCGGCGCGCGCAATATTTCCCCAAAACGCAAGGATCCATTCCCATGGCGGTTACCCGCACCTTTTCGATCATCAAGCCCGATGCCACCCGTCGTAACCTAACCGGCGCCGTCACCAAGATGCTGGAGGAGGCCGGCCTGCGCGTCGTTGCTTCCAAGCGCATTCACATGACCCGCGAGCAGGCCGAGGGCTTTTACGCCGTACACAAAGAACGCCCGTTCTACGGCGAACTGTGCGATTTCATGACCAGCGGCCCGGTTGTGGTGCAAGTCCTCGAAGGCGAAGATGCGGTCAAGCGCAACCGCGACGTGATGGGCGCGACCAACCCGGCCGACGCTGCCGAGGGTACGATCCGCAAGACCTTTGCCGAAAGCATCGAGGCCAACACGGTTCACGGCTCGGACTCGGAAGATAACGCGAAGATCGAAATCGACTTTTTCTTCGACAAGGATGAGATCGTCGGCTGATTTGGGCGCAAGCCCGACTCTTTTGATCGCACAATAACAATTGCGTTAACGCACGCTTCATCGCGCGTGGTAAGCCTGCGCGCATGATGTGGGGACGATCACAAAAGGACAAGGGGTTGGCGCTGCGGTTTGCCGCAGCGCTCAACGCCCATGATCTCGCCACGCTGGGTGAGCTGATGCACGATGAGTTCACCTATATCGATAGCTGGCGCGAGGGCGTCGTCGGGCGGCAAATCGCTCTCGACGCCATTGCGCTGCTGTTCGAGCGTGATCCGGACTTCGCCATTGAAGTCGAGGAAACCAGCTTCAAAAATCCTGAAGTTCTGATGCGGGGTGTAACCAAGAGCCCTTATTTCGGGGGCGATCGGCGTGCTGCGTGGCGCATCGTGTGCGAAGATGGGCGCGTGAAAGAATGGCAATCCTGGGCCGAAGGCGGCCCGCCTGGGATGACCCGCAATCTCGCTCCCAACGATGTCCGCGATATGACTACGCGAGCAAACGACGAGCCAAAACCATCTGAATAGCTTCGCTTTCAACCGCGATTAGGCGGCCGTCCATTATCATGGTAGCATTTGAGAAGGGTCGTCCTTTAAGGGGAGGGTCCCCATGGCTCGTTTATTGGGGCTTGTCGTCGCGCTCGTCTGTTACGCAGCGTTTTTCGTAAGTTTCGTCTATCTGGTCGGCTTCGTCGGCGGCTTTTCGTTCATGCCGAAGCATGTCGACAAAGGATTGGCAGGATCGCCCATCGTATCGCTGGTGGTCGATTTGGGGTTGATCGCCCTGTGGGCGACACCGGACATGACCTACAGCCATGTGCTGCTCGCAGCCGGGCTGACCGTCTACATCATGATCGGTATCGCGCATGAGGAACGCGACCTCACCGCGCTCTATGGCGATGAATATGTGACCTACAGCAAACGGACCGGGGCGTTCCTGCCGGGCATCGGCAAGAAGGCTTGACGCGAAGATTGGGCGCGGTCGTCAGAATTCGTCGGCTGCGTCCATCAGCTTCGTCAGTCGAGGTGGTGCTACCGCTCGCCAGCTACGCTCGAGCCATTCGCCGACATGGTTCCAGTCGACCCCTCGGCGATTGAGGATCAGCCCAACCCAGCCGCTGGCTCCATAATAAGCGGGTTTGTAATAGGCTTGCGGCTGCGTCTCGACGAGGTTTTCCAGCTCGTCCATGCTGCCGGTCTTCACCAGCAGGCCGATGTGTTGGACACCATGATGCTGGTCGGAGAAGTGGGCAAAAAACTTACCGCTCTTCTCGCTTCCGACACGGAAACCGGGCGAACCGTGGCTGGTGCGTTCATGGGTTTCGGGCAGGGACAGGGCGAGTTCGCGCACCCTTGCAAGCAAGTGCTCTGGATCGTTACCACGCGAGACATAGTCGGCCAGAACGCGCGGATAGAGCTGGTGTTCGGCAAACAGCACGCGTCGGGCGAGTGCTTCGGGCGTGTCGCCGGGTTGGGTGGCGACCGCGATCTGGCCGAGCACTTCGCCCGCATCCAGTTCCTCGGTCACCAGATGGACCGATACACCGCCATGGCTGTCACCCGCAGCGATAGCCCGGGCATGGGTATCGAGGCCGGTGTATTTTGGCAGCAGCGATGGATGGATATTGAGCATCCGTCCACTCCAGCGCGCCACAGTCTCGGCGGTGATGACCCGCATGTAACCCGCAAGTGCGATATATTCCGCCCCTGCGGCAAGAATTGCGGCTTCCATCTGCGCCTCGTGCTCCGCGCGGGGCATTCCCTTATGCGCCAGCGCGAAAGTCGCAATGCCTTCTGCCTCCGCGAGTTCGAGACCGGGTGCGGCAGGATCGTTGCTGGCGACCAGCACGATTTCGAACGGGGCATCCGGCAGGCGGCTGGCATAGAGCAACGCTGCCATGTTCGACCCCGTGCCCGAAATCAGCACGGCGATCCGGGCGCGCGTCGAAGTGCGCTCAGGCGGAATGGTGCGCCTCCCAGGCATCCCGCGCCGACCATGTGCCCGCCGATCCGCGCACGGTGCAGCCGCGCGCCCCAGGCCCGATTCGACCGATGACGAAGGCACTCTCGCCCGCCTGCGCCAGATCGGCAATCAGCGAACCGACTTCGTCCGGCTCGACCGCCAGCACCATGCCGACGCCGCAATTGAACGTCCGCGCCATTTCCTCCGGCTCGATATTCCCTTGTGCCTGCAGGAAGGCCATCAGGCGCGGTTGCTCCCAGCTATCGGCATCGACCACCGCGTGTGTGCCCTCGGGCAGGACGCGGGGAATATTTTCGAGCAGACCGCCGCCGGTAATATGCGCCAATGCGACGATGCGCCCGGCGCGGATTGCGGGCAACAGGCTCTTCACATAGATCTTCGTCGGTTCGATCAGCGCGTCGATTAGCAGTCGGTCGGCATCGAACAGGGCGGGACGGTCGAGCTTCCAGCCCTTGTCGGCCGCCAGCCGTCGGACCAGCGAATAGCCGTTCGAATGCACGCCCGAGCTGGCCAGCCCGATCAGCGTCTGCCCTGCGCGCACACGCTCGCCGGTCAGTTGCTCGCCCCGCTCGACCGCACCGACGCAGAAGCCCGCAAGGTCGTAGTCGCCTGCGGCATACATGCCAGGCATTTCCGCCGTCTCGCCGCCGATCAGCGCGCAGCCTGCCTGCTTGCAGCCATCCGCGATCCCCGCAACGACTCGCTCGGCGATGCCGTTCTCCAGCTTGCCGGTGGCAAAGTAATCGAGAAAGAAAAGCGGCTCGGCCCCCTGAACGATCAGATCGTTGACGCACATCGCGACGAGATCGATGCCGACAGTGTCATGCCGACCGCTGTCGATCGCCAGCTTGAGTTTGGTGCCCACGCCGTCATTCGCCGCGACCAGCAACGGATCGGTGTATCCCGCCGCCTTGGGATCGAAAAATCCGCCGAAACCGCCCAGTTCGCTGGTCGCGCCGGGGCGGGCAGTTGCGCGTGCCAGCGGGCCGATCGCCTTGACCAGCGCATTGCCGGCTTCGATCGACACGCCCGCGCGTGCATAAGTGTAGCTTGTGGTATCGTCGCTCATCCTGGATGCTGCCATACGCATTCGCGCTTGGATTTCCATGGCCCATGCGCCAAAAGGCCCATCAAATTTTCACATGACGTCGCTTTCCCTCCCTTTGCCGCGATACCGCAAACCGATCCTGCTGTTGCTGGCGGGCGCTGTTATGGTGTTGATTGCGCTGGCCGTGCGCGCGCAGGTCTCGGGGGATCGCGGTATCGCGCCGGTCGCGGTTTCGCGCGATATCCAGGTATCGGGCATCAAGGTGGACACCACGGGCAAGACCGGTGAACAAGCGCGCGAAGAAGGCTGGAAGCAGGCCGAACGGCTGGCATGGGCCAAGCTGGGCGGTCCGAAACTGTCCGATTCGCAGATATCCGGCATGGTTTCGGCCATCGTGATCGAGCACGAACAGTTGGGCCTGCATCGCTATATCGCGCAGCTGGGCGTAACCTTCGACCGTGGCCGTGCGAGCCAGTATCTTGGCGGTGGTGGCGCGATCGTGCGCTCTTCGCCGATGCTGCTGATCCCGGTGACAGTTTCGGCGGGTTCGGAGCTCGTCTACCAGCGACGTAACCAGTGGCAGCGCGCCTGGGCCGATTTCCAGGCTGGGAACAGCAATATCGATTACGTCCGCCCCGTGGGTGCAGGCGGTGATTCGCTAATGGTCACTTTCGGGCAGACCGACAGGCGCAGCCGCTTGTGGTGGCGTGCCGTGCTCGACCAGTTCGGCGCGTCCGACGTGTTGGTTGCGATCGCCAATCTCAACTATAGCTATCCCGGCGGGCCTATAGAAGGACACTTCACCGCTCGCTACGGCCCCGATAACAAGGTCCTCGCCAGTTTCGACCTGACAGCGCAGTCGCCCGATCAACTCGATGCCATGCTCGATTCTGCGGTGACGCGTTTCGACGGGATCTTCACCGATGCTTTCAATGCAGGCAAGCTTCGGCCCGATCCGACGCTCAATGTCGCGGCGCCGACCCTGCCGCCCGGGATTGCCGCGCTGGTCCAGCGCGGGCGGGAGCTGGAGGCGCAGGACGCAGCCACGGCAGCCGCTGCCGCTGACGCCAGCACTGCGGGGCTCTCGCCTCCAGATGGCAGTGCAACAAGCGCTCCCGATGCAAGCGCAAGCGATACCCCGCCGACACCCGCGCCTGTCGTGAAAGTGACCAGTTATACCGTCCAGTTCGCCACACCCAATGCCGCCTCGGTCGATTCTGCCCTGGCGGCTGCTCGTGGTGCTACCGGCGTGCGCGGAGCGGCGACGAGCAGCCTCGCGATCGGCGGCGTCTCGGTGATGCGGATCAGCTTCTCCGGATCGCAGGCGGAGCTTGCCAAGGCGCTGAGAGCGCGCGGCTTTACCGTGCGCGAAGGGGCAGGCGGGCTCTCCGTCTCGCGCTAGGCGCCGGAAGGCGCGCCATGGCCCAATACGCACTCCCGCTCGACACACGCGACGCCACCGCTTCCACGCGGATTGTGGTCGGCGCGGCCAATGCGTCGGTTGTCGAGGCGCTGGCGGACCCATCGCGCTGGCCATTTCACACCGCGGTACTCGTCGGGCCACCGCGATCGGGCAAGACGCTGCTTGCACGGCATTTTGCCGCAAGCGGGCGCGGGGAGGCGATCGACGATGCTCAAGATGTCGATGAGACGACGCTGTTCCATCGCTGGAACCGCGCGCAGGAAGATGGCAGCGCACTGCTGCTCAGCGCGCGCGAAGGTTGGACCATTACGCTTCCCGACCTCGCTTCGCGGTTGGGCGGCTCGCTCCAGCTGGCAATCGGTGCGCCCGACGACGCGATGGTGCGCGATTTGATCGAGGCCCATGCCGCGCAGCGCCATCTCGCGCTGAGCGATGCGGCGAGCGCCTATCTGGTCCCCCGGATCGAGCGCAGTTATGCCGCGATCGAGACGGTCGTCGCTGCAATCGATCGAATTTCGCTTGAACGCCAGCTTCCCGCCACCATGTCGGTGTGGCGCGATGCGCTGGAATCGGTGCAGGGGCCGGAGCAGGCCAGCTTGCTTTAATTGCCGATTGGTGGGAGATTCGTTTCTGTCATGTTCAACCGCCTGACCGCTTATCTCGACAGTATCCGAGCGCGCGATCCCGCGCCGCGTTCGCGCTGGGAAATCCTGCTATACCCTGGCGTCTGGGCGCTTGGCTTCCACCGCGTAGCACACTGGCTGTTCGAAGCGGAACTGTTCTTCCTCGCGCGGCTGGTCAATCACATGGGCCGCTTCCTGACCGCGATCGATATCCACCCCGGCGCGAAAATTGGACGCAATTTCTTCATCGACCACGGTTTTTCGGTGATTGGTGAAACAGCCGAGATCGGTCATGATGTGACGATCTATCAATGCGTCACACTTGGGGGCACCAATCCCACCAATGGAGTGGGTGGGAAGCGCCATCCGACGATCGAAAACAATGTCATCATCGGGTCCGGGGCACAGGTTATCGGGCCGATTACGATTGGCGAGCGTGCCCGTATCGGTGCCAATGCGGTGGTGACCGACGATGTGCCCGATGGTGCGACGATGATCGGCTTCAAGGCGCGTTCGACGCTGGTGCCGGTGGAAACCTACATGCGTGAATTCATGCCTTATGGCACGCCCTGCAACGAGCCGTGCGAGCCCGATATGGGCCGGATCGAAGCGCTTGAACAGCAATTGGCTGAAATGCGCTCCGAACTTGCATCGCTACGCGCCTCCACGGCTGAAGAACTGCCAACGTCGCGTAGCGGGACCGACAATTGAGCCGTCCGCAGGCCCAGGGCGGTGCGAATGGCTCGGTCATAGCATTCCCCGCTGCTTTCCCGAAAGGCGGCGCGAACCAGACCAGCTTCACACGTGAAGAACTGATGCGTATCCTCGACCTTTATGGCCGGATGGTCGCCGCCGGGCAGTGGCGCGACTATGCGATGGATTTCGACAAGGACTTCGCCTCCTTCTCCGCTTTCCGCCGCACCGCCGAGCGCCCGCAGGCGCGGATCGAGAAACGCCCCGCCTTACGCAACCGCCAGGGCATGTGGGCGCTGTTCGGCGAGCACGGCCAGATGCTCAAGCGCGGGCACGAACTGGCTGGTGTGCTGGCCCCGGTCGAACGTCGGCTGGTGAAGGCGGTCGAGGACTAAGCGTTAGGTCCACGGTGAATCGACTGGTCCAGAATTTTGAATTTAAAGGTTTTTGAGCTATAGACGCTTTCGGTCGGACCGGTACCGGCCCGGAGATAGGGAATGAACCTTCTCGTGCTCGCAGCAGCGATTCAGGGCGCCGGAGCCGACGAACCGGTCCGGATCGATATCCTCGTCCCTCCACCTTGCGCGGCACAGCAGCAACAACCGACTTCAACCAGCGAAATTGTCGTCTGCGCCAGGCGCCAGGATAATAGCCAATATCGTCTGGAAGACACCGTCCCTCAGTCGCGCAACAAGGGGCTCCCCAAAGCGCAGGTGCAGCTGGCAAAAGGCGTAAGCGTCAGCGCCGAAACCGAAAGCGAAGATTTTGGTATGGCCCGCTCGAATCGGGCCATGGTGCGATTCAAGATCAAGTTCTAGAGCGGCGTTGTTTCCCAGCCACCATCTCGGGATGGCCAATCAGGATGCGGTTCGACGCTGATCGGGATGTGGTGATCCGAGCTATCCAGCACCCTCGATGGCTGTGTTGCGGCGATACAACTTCCACTGTCCGATTTGTCCTGTGAAATGATAATGCTGCCATAGCCGATGGAAACCTGCATTCCGGTTGAGCCATCGTAGGCCATCGAAATTGTTCGATCTCAAGCCTGAAAAACTCTGCCAATCGGTATTCACGATGACCAATTCCGGTTGCTTGCGAAGGTCGGCAAGTTCTGCGCCCAAGGCAATTTGCCTGACTGATGCGTCGATCGTACTGTCTTGACCCGTATCAAGCATACCGACTGCGGCTAGTCCCATATTACAGCTTGCTGCGCCCAGATAAGGCGTTCGGGTATAAATGGCCGTCGGGAAGGCCGGGAATGGGTAGTCGGAAATAACGATGAAGCTGTCGGCCCGGTCGATTTGCCTGAGCATGGCGCGAACTGTCGTTTCGCGCCCTTCGGCGTCGTTTAGCCACGGCCGCGCAACAAATGCGAAATGAACCAGTGTTGTCACCAAGCCCGCCAAGGCCAGAATCCTGATGATACCCGTTTGGCAAACCAGAATGGCAATCAGGCACAGCAGCACGAATCCCCAAGCTGCCATGAAATGGTAGTCAAAAAACTTTCCCTGAAGGGCGCCAGCCAGACCAAAACCAATGCCAGCCAGCCCCAAGCGCAGAGCATTGCGATCGCGCGCCAATGCGGCAATGCCCACTGCCACCAGAAGGTAGTCCAGCAAGATCAGGAACTGTCCTTGCCCCGCTTCTTGCACACCGATTCCGGAATAGACCGTTCGTGCGGCAGGAAGCATGACTTCAAGATAGGGCCTGAAAAAGATCAGGATGATTGCCGCATATGCGAAACCGGTGATTGCGAGTGCCCATTCTGCGGCGGCAATCTTCCGGCGATGCGCGAGTAGAATGATCGGAACCAGCAGGAAGTAAGGTTTGATGCAGGCACCTATGCCCGCCATCACTCCGCTCACCACATTCCATCTGTTTTGTCGCGCGTACCCTGCGACATATGGCGCAAGCAGGAACATGGCGATTTCCTCGCGTTGTCCGAATTCGCGTGGAAACCCGATTGCCAAAAAGAGCCCCAGGCCGGCGATAAGTGGCAGTGTCAGATTCTTCGGGGCAGTTTTTGCGACGACCGCCATGGAAACCAAGGCCAGCGCAGCGATGCAGAGTTTGATGGCGTGGGGGTAGCCTGTCCACTGCGCGAGCAAGGCTGCTGGCGAATAGATGATGAAAGCCAACGGTGGATTGAGCTCTTGAATATCAACGCCAAAGACGGCGCCGTGCATGACCTTGTCGGCCACCCAGGTGAGATAGGCAACATCATGGTTTACGAGCCGGTGCCACTGGATGGCCAAAGCGCAGCCAACGCCCAACAACGCCACAATAATCTGAATTGCCGTTGGCCAGCGAGACTGTTCATTGCCGCCAGTGGAATGAATAACCATCGCTTCTCTATCCATTCTGCGCATGCATTGGCGGCCAACAAGTCAGTTCGTCAGCGGCATTGCCTAACAATCATAATGCGGTGGTGTTATTGAAACGACATCCAAAACGGTCAAATGCGGGCGCCTAATAACTGGCTCAGCGGCAATGTTGTCCCCACATTATGCAAGGATAAATTCGCTCCCGCTGGCTGAAGGTCAGTGAAACTGATGGTTGTGGCCGGACGCGTTAGGTCGATCCGAATTTTGAATCGTGTTGGCACCGCTTCCGGCACAGATCGCAAGGTACGATTTTTTCGGGGTGTTTGCGCCAACCAGTCTGATTTAGGTCTCGAACTGATGACCACGAAGCCGAACCATGGCGTCGATGCGCTGACGGAGAAGGAAAAGCAGACGCTGCGCCTGATCGTGCGCGGGCACGATGCCAAATCGATTGCCCGAAGTCTCGATCGCTCGATTCACACAATCAATGAACGACTCCGGGACGCACGCCGAAAGCTGTCGGTTTCGAGCAGCCGTGAAGCGGCACGGCTGCTGTTCGAGGTCGAGGGCGACCCCCCCAATCCTTTGCGGGACACGCAAATTGGGGAAGGCGTCACGGCCCCTGAGATGCAACGACATAACGGCACCGGGCGGATTGGCCGCCTGGGTTGGATAGCCATCGGAGGTGCCATTATGACGTTGTTGTTAGGATTGATCGCTCTTGCAGCCATGCCGCAAATGAATGCGGATGTGGCTGGTGGCGAGACCGCTGCGATAGAAACCAGCGATCCCGCGATCATTGATACCGCTCGCCACTTCCTATCGCTCGCGGATCAGGGAAACTGGTCCGCAACCTATCGAATGACGGCCAGCAAATTCCAGCAGCGCAACACTCTCGCGGCCTGGACGAAGGCCGCGCAGGGTGTGCCGAATTCACTCGGGGAGCAGCGATCGCGCGTGCTCATGAGCGAGCAAAGCATACCCGCTCCGCCGCACGGCTACGAAGTGGTAAAGTTCCGCTCGAGCTTTGCCAAGAAGGCGAACGTGGTCGAGACGGTATCGCTGGTGCGAGAGAACGGCGCGTGGAAAATTGCTGGCATTACCGTTGGGTGATGTGGCCAGTGGTCCCGTATCGTCGCATATGGTTCGACCATGATCGCTTACCGACCGGGCGGCACCGGAAGGTTCATCATAGGCTGTGCCAGATGAGTTCTGATGCCGCCGTAGGTCTTCGTTGCAGTATTACACCGCTCAGGCTGTCGCCATCCCCGCTTGCGGCAGGCGCATCTGCACATTGCCGGGCAGCTGCGCGACCACTTTCGCGCGGATCGGGGTCCAGAAACCCGCCAGCGTGAGCAGCGCCGAGCCGATTACCAGCGCCGTCAGTGCGAAGTTCAACTCCACCGCGCCAAAACGATCGAACAGGAAGGTGAGGGCGGCCAGCACATAGGCGAGCGCGGAAACCAGCAACGCGCGCCGGTCAATGGCGAGCGCTACCAGCCCGAACAGCAAATAGATCGCAATCACACCCAAGGCTCCGCCGACGCCGACCGCGCCGCCACCGTCCATCACGCCGAGCGAATAGAACAGCGGGTGGGCGATCATCGGGGCGGCGAGCAGATGCAGCCAGAAGGCGACATCGCTGCGCCGCGTGGTGCGCTCGCGGTCGCTCATGTCCCAGCGCATCGCCACGGCGAACACGCAAAGTCCTGCAAAGAACACCAGCGCAAGAATCGGGAAACGGCCTTGTCCGTCGGTCATGATTTGCACCGCCAACGCCGCTGCCCCGATGGCGCAGGCGACGACCGCAGCAGCTCCCGCTGCGATGGTAATCGGCACCATGAAGCGTTTCCAGTGCAGCCACGAGAAATAGGTAGTCAGTGCTGCGGCACCGGCCATGATCAGGACAATCAGCACGGCGCCCATCGCGTCACCGATCTTCGATTGCCCGATGGCTTGCTCGCTAATGGTGTGAATTCCGGCAATCAGTCCGATGGGAAAAGAGATCAACGCGAAGGATGCTGCCAGCACGCCTCCGACGAACGCGACCAGCAGCAGGATCGACGGCAGCGCCATACGGCGCTGTCGGGTGAAGATTTCTGCAAGCGCCCAGGCTGCGCCGGCCACCAGCGTGCTGGGAAGGAAGATCGGGAACAGGCTGCCGAACAGCGAGGAATCGTTTGGCGAACCGGTTATTGCACCGCCGATCGAACCCATTGCGATCAGCAGGATCACAACGCCGATCGAGACGAAAATATCGTTGAAACTGTTGATGAGGCGAAAATTTTCCTCATCGCTTCGCGGCATGGCGCGGACTGTGCTCATATGAGCGCGAAAGCTGGTTGCCGCATCCGCGCTCAGCGCGCCAGCCGCCACCGCTCCATTGATATCCTCTTCGGAATACACCGGACCCTCCCCTGTTATCGAAAGGAGAGAATAGGCCCGGTGTATTATTCAGTCAATACGGCTCATCGATCAGCCTCGTGCGCTCGACGGAGCGGCATCCGCGCCGAGCACCTTCTGCATCGCTTTCAGGATCGCAGCCGACTGCTCCGAACCCGAATTGGGCGCATGAAGATGGCTCTGTTCGCTGATCTTGTCCCAATGGGCGGCAAACCCTTCGACCGTGCGTTCGCCCTCGGGCAACCAGACGGCATCGTTCATCATCACCCATGCCGAGTGGTAACCGCCAGCACCCGCACCGACGATGGCGTTGGTCGGCGCGTCTTCGCTCACCAGGAACAGCGCAGCGGGAACCACATTCACCGGATCGAACAGCTTGAAGGCTTCTTCGGGGAACAGGTCCTCGGTCATGCGGGTGCCCGCAACCGGGGAAAGCGTGTTGCACTTGATGTTGTACTTCGCACCTTCGAGCTGGAGCGTCTTGGTGAGACCGGCGAGGCCCAGCTTGGCCGCGCCATAGTTGGCCTGGCCGAAATTGCCGAACAGGCCGGTTGAGGATGCGGTCATCAGCACGCGGCCATAGGCCTGCTCGCGGAAGGTTTCCCAGCACGCCTTGGTGGCATAGGCCGAGCCGATCAGGTGGACTTTCACCACGAAATCGAAATCGGCCGGTTCCATCTTGGCGAAGGTCTTGTCGCGCAGCACGCCCGCGTTGTTGATCAGGACGTGGACGCCGCCCCATTTTTCCTTCGCACGGGCGACCATTTCTTCCATCTGGTCGTATTCGGTGACCGAATGGCCGTTGGCCATGGCGGTGCCGCCTGCCGCCTCGATCTCCTCGACGACTTTTTGCGCCATGTCGGAATGGCCTGTGCCATCGCGCGCTCCGCCCAGATCGTTGACCACCACCTTGGCGCCGCGGCGGCCGAGTTCGAGCGCGTATTCGCGGCCCAAACCGCCGCCTGCGCCGGTTACGATGGCTACCTTGTCCTTGAAATCGATGGTCATGGTTTCTCTCCGAGTCGGGTTTACGTAAGGGTCAATCTGCCTGCGGGGTGGCACTATCGCGCGGGGGATGCAACCGGCAGCGCGATAGCCCGCGATTCCGTAACGGCGTGCTTACCAGTTTTGGAGGACGTCGAGGAGGTCCGATGGCGAATCGATTATCGTATCGCCGCCCAGCTCATGCGGCGGCTTGTCGCTGTAGCCATAGCCGGCCACCACAACCGGCATCTCCGCCGCGCGGGCTGCAGCCACATCGTAGGAGCTGTCACCGATGTATACCATCGCGCCGCCACCGCATCGCTCGCGCGCGGCGAGAAGCTGGTCCGGGGCAGGCTTTGCCGTACCCTTGCCAAGCGAATCCCCGCCCAGCAGGGTCGAGAAACAGTCGATCAGCCTGAGATCGGTGAGGATCTTGCGGGCAAAGCTTTCGAACTTGTTGGTGACCAGCGCCAGCGGGATCCCGCGTCCATGCAGATCGGAAAGAACTTCGCTCATGCCAGGAAATGGTGCCGTGTGGACGGCACAATTTTCTCCGTAATAGGCCAGCATCTGCTTGTAGAGTGGGCGGAACTCGTCGTCCGGCAGGCCGCCCTGCTGCTCGATCGCGCGCGCCAGCATCAGCTTGGCTCCACCACCGATGAGGTCTTTCATGCTCTCGTCTGGCACCGGATCGAAACCCCTTATGCCAAGCGCATAGTTCACGGCTTCGCCCAGGTCGCGATGCGTGTCGAGGACAGTTCCGTCGAGATCGAAACCTACGATAGCAAAAGGAAAATCGCTCATTGCGTCAGGAGATGGCGATCATCGCTTCAAACCGCAAGCGAAGGATGGCATGGCGTTGCCTATGACCGATACGACGCGCGAATTCGCCACCATAATCCTCGCTGCAGGCAAGGGCACCCGCATGAAGAGCGAGCTGCACAAGGTGCTGCATCCGATAGCCGGACGACCGATGCTGATGCATTTGCTGGCTAGTGTCGACACGCTCGGCTCCGCGCGCAAGGTGGTGGTGGTCGGTTCGGGCCGCGATCAGCTCGAGACCGCGCTGGCAGGAAGCGCGGCGACGGCTTTGCAGGAACCACAGCTTGGCACCGGCCATGCGGTCCAGCAGGCCGAGAATGCGTTGGAGGGATATGAAGGCGATGTGCTGGTCCTCTACGGTGACGTGCCGTTCGTGCGCCCGCAAACGATGGCAGCGATGCTCGACCGGCTGCATGAAGCCGACAGTCCGAAGGTGGTGGTGCTGGCGTTCGAACCGGACGATGCGGGGCACTATGGCCGTGTGATCGCTGATGAAACGGGCCGCATCAGTAAGATGGTCGAGTACAAGGATGCGAGTGAGAACGAACGTGCTTGCCGCCTGTGCAATTCGGGCCTGATGGCCGGGCGTGCTGCGGATATGTTCGATCTGTTGCGGCGTGTCGGAAGCGACAACGCGCAGCAGGAATATTATCTCGTCGATGTGGTCAATATCGCCAACGCGGATGGCGATCTGTGCGCGGCGATCACCACCGATCGACCGGAGGAAGTTTCCGGGATCAACAGTCGTGCGGAACTCGCCGCCGCCGAAGCTCAGTGGCAGGAGTTCCGCCGCGAGGAAGCGATGTCCGATGGCGTAACGCTGCGCGATCCGTCATCGGTGTTCTTCAGCTTCGACACGAAGCTTGGTCGCGATGTCACCATCGAACCCAATGTGGTATTCGGCCCCGGCGTCACGGTGGCCGACAGCGTGCATATCAAGGCATTCTGCCATCTCGAAGGCGCGACTTTGGGCGAAGGTGTGGAAGTTGGGCCGTTCGCCCGGTTGCGCCCCGGCGCGGTGCTGGAGAAGAACGCCTTCGTCGGCAATTTCGTCGAGGTGAAGAAGACAGTTATGCACGAAGGCGCCAAGGCTAGCCATTTGACCTATCTTGGCGATGCCGAAGTGGGCGCAGGTGCCAATATCGGGGCGGGCACGATCACCTGCAATTACGACGGCTATTTCAAGTACAAGACCACCATCGGTCCGCGTGCCTTTATCGGATCGAATAGCGCGCTGGTAGCGCCGGTGTCGATCGGTGCCGATGCTATCGTCGGAGCGGGCAGCACGGTGACACGCGACGTTGGGGATGGCGAGCTACGGCTGGTGCGCGCCGAACAATCGGTCAAGCCTGGCTGGGCGGACCGTTTTCACGATGCGATGCGCAAGAAGAAAGCGGCTGAGAAAGAAAGCCGTAGCAAGAGCTAAGAAAGCTATTGGTGCCTTAGATATGCGGTCACGACGCGGTCGTGCAGATTGGCGCTGGCAATCGGGCGGTAATCTTTTGCAAGCGCCCTTTTGACGATGGCTGCCACGTCCGGGCTCTGTTCCGTGAAGGCCGCACTGGCCGCGACGATCACCGGCGGCTTGTGCGAGAGGATACGCCGGACTTCGCCCGGCTGGCTGGTCCCGAGCGCATCGTGCTCAAGAAGATTGTTGAGGTGGTCGGGATAGATGAAGCGCGTCGGCAGGCAGCTTCCGGTCATGCGATACAGCGCGGTCGGTCCATCATAGACCCATAGGCAGGCTGTGTTCGACACATGGGGCGCAATCGCCTGCGCGAGGTGAAGATTTTCTGCCCGTTCGAACAGGGAATGACGGTAGCGATTGGCGGGCTGGATAAGGACGAAACTCAGGGTGACCAGCACGAGTCCCGCAAAAGGTCCGAAAGGGCCGCGGCGATCGAGAAGGGGAGTGACCAGAAGTACCGCCGCCGGAACCAGTGTCGCATAGTAATAAAGATAGACGGTGGAAGGCAGGAATACCGTCGCCACGCAAGCGAGGAGCCACGCTGCGTAGAACCAATAGCGCGCCATATTATCCGGTCGTTTGACGCGAAACGCGGCGTAGAGTCCGAAAACCACGAGGATCGTGATCGGGTTTGCCCACAACGCTGTCTGCGGATTCAACCGGCCGAGCGGTGCAGCTGCACGCTCGAAGGCAGAGGTGATGTTGGCTTGCAGCAGTGTATCGAACCCTCCGATCGAAGCATAAAACACTGCCACCAGCAAGGTAGGAATAAGCCCGATGAAAGCATAAAGCGCGCCCGTACGCATCAGTTCGGGCCAGCTGCACCCCCTGCGCCAGCGTGAAAACAGCACCCAACCGCCTAGCAACGCGCATTGGGGCAGTACCGTATATTTGATTTGCAACGCGAATCCGGCGATCAGCATCGCCATGAGAGCCCTGCGGGAAGCGCTTCGATGATTGGGGTCGCGGACTAGCCAAACAGCGCCCAGCATCATCGGCACGTGAAATGCCTCGGATTGCCCCGAATAGCTGGCAAAGGCACACATGAGGATGGCATAGAGCACGCCAGCCATGGTCGCCCCAAAACGATCGACGAGATCCCGGGCGAGGCTGTAAGTCAGCAGCGCGCCGACAAAGGTAAAGGCTGCAGCAACTGTCTGATACGCTACGGGACCGGGGCCGAAGAGCCAATGTGCCAGTGCGAACAACGCAAACAAGCCGAACGGCTTGCGGTCCCATAGATCGATATAGGGCATCTGCCCGTGCAGCATTTGCTGCCCGATAAGGGAATACAATTGCTCATCGATATCGGCCACGGGATCGCCGAACCAGATGATACGTGTAGCCAGCACAGCAATGGCCAGGGTTGCAACGATGAGCGCACGACTGATCGAATCGGATCGATTTACCCTGCTATCGAGTGGAATGGCGCGCGTCGCCAAGATTGCTTCTCCTGCCAACACCGATGCGGCGTGATCCGGCTAACTTGTCGCATGGTATGGTTAACAAGTCCCTCGCGACCGCCGGATAATGGGGCGTACTGGGTTTTCTTGACAAAGCAGTAGGATAGATTGTCCGGACAGTCCCAATTTGGTAGGAGCGGGGCACTCGCAATACAAAGAAAAATAAATACAGGCTGGTGCGCGATCATTCTTAATGGATTCATCGCCCACCACTCATCAAAACGCAGTTTGGGCCAGGATGAAAGGCGATGCGGGATTTGCCTTTCATCCACTTCGAACCACTGTGCTTCGTTTGCGCGGGAGAGGGGGATACCCTATACAAATGAAAATATTGGGGCGTTTTTCTGGCCGACTCGTAGGTGAGGTGAAATGCTTCCCGAATTTTCTAGCGGTCAGCACAGATTAAATATTCAGGGTTTGGGAAAATGATGCGCAATTCCGGCACAGTCCGTATTTTTTGCCCGCATTGCTTCCGAATGCTTGGTACAGAGTTCTTATGCCAACGCTAACGTTTCTCAACTCCCGTAAAGGGAAGCTAATAGCATCCGCTATCACAGCGCTGGTTGCGCTGACGGTGGCTGGTGTATTGTGGGAAACCGCTCCAGATCGCGGTGGCGACAGCGGCAAAACCTTTGGCCGGTTCGATAGTTTGACGAAGCTCGGCTCGGAAGCGATCGATGCGCTGGAAGCGCGCTCTCCGGGGCCGCGCATCGGTGGCATTGCGCTTAAGGGCAAGGGCAAGCGCGCCCGCGCTTTGCCGCGTCAGCGGGTTGCGAAGCCCAAGCCTGCGCCGACCGAAAAGGCGCTCGGCAAGATCTTTTATCCGTCTGAGTTCGCGCTGAACTCTGTTCCTGCAGGGCTTCCCGCGCTGCCCAACATGGACTTTTCGCCGCCGCCGATCGGTGGTGGGCCGGGCGGTCCGTTCGTGCCCGGAACGCCCGGCGGCGGGGGCATCATCTTGATTCCACCTGGTGGCGGTGGCGGCGGGGGGTCTCCTCCTCCGACTGGCGGCGGCGGTGGCGGCAATCCACCACCACCTCCTCCTCCGTCGGCCGTGCCGGAACCGGCAACTTGGCTGTTGATGATTGTCGGCTTCGGCGTGATCGGCGGGGCGATGCGCAGGAAGAAGGCTGCCCTCCTTGCGGTATGATGCCATCGCGCGTGCCTGGATCGGATTTGCTGGCGTTCTGATCGGGATCGCCGCTCTGGTCGGTGCAACCATATGGGTGCTCACTCCTGCGGAGGCGGCCCATACCGAACCGAGTGCGCCTCCAGTTCCCGTGATGGCGGCGCAACCGGTGCAACATCTTGCACATGACAGTGGCGATCGGCTTTACCTGACTCCCAGCGCAAGTCAGCTGGCCGCCAAGGATGGCTTGCTGCCTGCTGGCATCAAATCAATCATCGATACCACCGGCCAGCTCAAATATGGCCAATACAAGTGGGACACTGTGGGGGTTCCGCCGGGCAAGCTGAAGATCAGGGTCGATCTTGATCGCCAACTCATTTCGGTATTCATTGGCCCGCATGAAGTCGGCACCGCGATCATCGTTTATGGTGCGAATGGCAAGGAATCGCCGCGAGGGCATCTGCCGATCCTCGGCAAGACGAAGGATTACCACTCGATCACCTATGATGCCCCAATGCCCTATTCGCTGTGGCTCCGTAGCGATGGCGTGGCCATTCACGGGAGCGAGGTGACGCCGGGTCACGCCACCAACGGCTGCATCGGCGTTCCGACCGAATTTGCCAAGCGCCTGTTCGCACTCGCGCACAAGGGCGACATCGTCGACATTATCGGTGACGCCAAGGCCGGCTGACGGTCTTCCCGAATAGCAAACTAAGCTCAGCATTAACCTTTTGCATTTACGCCGTCTTTGCACCGCGGCGCGCAAGCTCTCGTGGTCAAGCGGAGTTTGCTTATGTCACCTCTTGCCCGCAATCTTACTCGCGTACTCGTGTTGGCCTGCGCTTCGCCGCTGCTGCTCAGCGCGCAGGGAATGCATGTCGGATTCGACGATCGACTTCTGGCAGGACACAATCGCGCAAGACAGGCGATGGGCATGGCACCGATGCAATGGGACAATCGCCTTGCCCGCGATGCGCAGGTCTGGGCAAACAAGCTCGCCAGCACAGGACAATTCTACCATTCGCCGGACGAACCGGGAAAGCCGCTGGAAGGCGAGAATCTCTGGGCCGGAACCACCGGTGCGTTTACGCCGGAGGACATGGTCGGGCTATGGCTGAAGGAAAAGCGGTTCTTTCGCCATGGCAGTTTCCCGAACAACAGCACCACCGGCAATATTCTGGATGTAGCGCATTACACACAGGTTATCTGGCATGATACACGCAAAGTGGGTTGTGCGCTGGCGCATGGCAATGGCGAGGACGTGCTGGTCTGCCGATACAGCACATACGGCAATGTGGTGGGCGATAATCCGCTGAAACCGAATCCGATGTTGACGCGGATCGAACCGCTTGCGCCCAAGCAAACCGATGCGAGCGGCACGGACTTCGGTACGATTACGTTCAATCTGGCCAAGGTCGAACCGTTCAAAATTGCCTTGCCGCAATCTCGAGTCGAACTTGCCGACTGGACCTTCCATCAGAATATGGAAACTCAGGCAATCGAGCCCGCTCCCGTGGCGCTCGCTCCGATCGAGCTGCCACCGGTCGATTGATCCGACAATAAGGGATTGTTGAAATCGGGCGGTGCTGAATGATCCAGCACCGGCACGCCTCGTCAGGCGAGCAGCTGCCAGACCAGGTACGTGATCGTTGCCGCCACGATCCACGTGCTCAGCGACAATCCGATGATGACCCAGCCTCGCTGACCGAGCGGCAGTTTTTTTTCTTCCAGCGCTGCAGTTCGTACGACTGAGAGCTTTGCAGGAGCGGCAGTTTCGCCTTCCATCGCCCAATGCTGCTTCAGGCGCTCAAGCTGAACGGCTGGCTCCGGCTTCATCGCATCAGCGGATGGCTCCGGGTTGGCGCGAAGATAGGCCGCACTGAGGGCCGCTTGCGTCAACGGTTTGTCGAAACGGCAACCGAAAAGGCCTTCGTCGGCCCAGACGATCTCCGCATTGCGCGATTCGCCGTCGGGCAGCTCGATCGAGATTGTCTCGCCAACGCTGAGGCCGGATTGCGCCGACAGCAGCATCCCGGTGCTCGAAAGGTTATGGATCAGCGCGCCTTCACGGGCATCTTCCGCCGACAACTGTGCCTTGAGCCGCAAGACGCGGCGGTCGGCATAGCGTTGGTTGCCAGTGGCGAATGTCCCGGTGATGGCTTGTGTGAGCATGAGCACGGGTATCGCCCGACCGGTCTCACCGGTGCCTTAATCGTTATAGTTAATTTCGATTTACTTTAGATTAGGTAGACTGACAGCATCAATCCTCGACGTGCTCTGCGAGGACCGTCAGACCTTCAGCGGAGACTTCGGCGAAGCCTCCGCGCACGATGATTTCTTCCGCGGGTGCTCCCTCGGTCTTGAGGACCCGAACCGCTCCATCGCGGATGGTCGACATCAGCGGAGCGTGGCCAGCCAGCACGCCGAACTCGCCCTCGGTGCCGGGGACGACCACCATGTAGACGTCCTCGGAACGAACCAGCTTTTCCGGCGTGACGAGTTCGAAGTGCAGGGGCATGTCGTTTTCCTAAGCCTCAGGCGTCCGCAGCCAGTTTCTTGGCCTTCTCGACGACCTGTTCGATCCCGCCGACCATGTAGAAGGCGGCTTCGGGCAAGTGATCGTATTCGCCGTCGACGACCGCCTTGAAGCTCTTCACCGTGTCTTCCAGCTGGACGAACACGCCCGGGATGTTGGTGAAGACCTCGGCGACGTGGAACGGCTGGCTGAGGAAGCGCTGGATCTTGCGCGCGCGGGCGACGGTCAGCTTATCCTCTTCCGACAGTTCGTCCATGCCGAGAATGGCGATGATGTCCTGGAGCGACTTGTACTTCTGCAGCGTTTCCTGAACGCGGCGAGCGGTTTCGTAATGCTCCTGACCGACAACGCGCGGTTCGAGCACGCGGCTGGTGGAATCGAGCGGGTCGACCGCCGGATAGATGCCGAGTTCCGAAATAGCGCGGCTCAGCGTGGTGGTGGCGTCGAGGTGGGCAAAGGAGGTCGCCGGTGCCGGGTCGGTCAAGTCGTCCGCCGGCACGTAGATCGCCTGCACCGAGGTGATCGAGCCCTTGGTGGTCGAGGTGATGCGTTCCTGCAGGTTGCCCATGTCGGTCGCCAGCGTCGGCTGATAGCCCACCGCCGACGGGATACGGCCGAGCAGTGCCGACACTTCCGAGCCGGCCTGCGTGAAGCGGAAGATGTTGTCGACGAAGAACAGCACGTCCTGGCCTTCCACGTCGCGGAAATATTCCGCCATGGTGAGGCCGGTCAGCGCCACGCGGGCACGCGCACCCGGAGGCTCGTTCATCTGGCCGAACACGAGGGCCACCTTCGAGCCTTCGCTGGTCGCGTTCCCGTCGGCGTCCTTGGCGATGACGCCCGCGTCGAGGAACTCATGATAGAGGTCATTACCTTCGCGGGTGCGCTCACCCACGCCGGCAAACACCGACACGCCGCCATGGCCCTTGGCAATGTTGTTGATCAGTTCCTGAATCAGCACGGTCTTGCCGACGCCAGCGCCGCCGAACAGGCCGATCTTGCCGCCCTTGGCGTAAGGGGCGAGCAGGTCGATGACCTTGATCCCGGTGACGAGAATCGCTGCCTCGGTCGACTGGTCGATGAAAGGCGGGGCTTCGGCGTGGATCGGCATGGTGCTGTCCGCACCGACCGGGCCGCGCTCGTCGATCGGTTCGCCGACCACATTCATGATGCGTCCAAGCGTCTTGGGGCCGACCGGCACCGAGATCTGCGCACCCGTGTTGACCACTTCCTGCCCGCGGGTAAGGCCGTCGGTGCCGTCCATCGCGATTGTGCGCACGGTGTTCTCACCGAGGTGCTGCGCGACTTCGAGAACCAGCGTGTTCTCACCGTTCTTGGTCTCGAGCGCGGTCAGGATCGGGGGCAGTTCGCCGGTAAAGGCGACGTCGACCACCGCGCCGATAACCTGCGCAATGGTGCCGTTCGGGCTCTGGTTCAGTTTAGGTGCGGTGGCCATGATGCGTTTATCCTGGTCAAATGGTTATGCGGGCTTAGTTCTTGCCCTTGGGATGAGCGGCGCAGATCTTGTCGGCATCGACGAGGATATATTCGCCGTCTTTCTGATCGACCGTTGCGGTGTTGCGAAGATAATTGTCCTTGCCGAGGCCGAATTGGCAAATGAACGACGTCGCGCCCATGCCATTCGCCTTACACGAAGCGATCACAACCTTGTCGGCGTTGGGACAGGCCTTGGCAAGCACCTTGCCGAAGGTCTCCTGATCGGGCGGCGGCAGGTGCTCGACGGTCGGCGTCGGCGTAGCAACCGCAGTCTGCGTCGGCTGCGGCGTCGGCTGCGAGCCGCAGGCGGCCAGAGCGAATGCCGGAGCGAGAACGAGGAGAAGGGCGGTTTTGTTCACGTCGTAATTTCCTGATTGGGGTCCCGTCTGGCGGGATAAGCATGGTTTGTTACAGGGCTTCGGCGCCGGCGATGATTTCGATGAGTTCGGTCGTAATCGCGGCCTGACGGCTTCGATTGTATTGAATGGTCAGCTTGTTGATCAGATCCCCTGCGTTACGCGTGGCGTTGTCCATCGCGGTCATGGAGGCACCCTGTTCGCTTGCCGCGAGTTCGAGCAGCGCGCCGAACAATTGCGTGCGGACATAACGCGGCAGCAATTCGGCGAGGATCGCTTCTTCATCAGGCTCGTATTCGACCACCGCCCCGGCTTGCGTGGAGTCCGATGCCGCGGCGGTCTGTTCGGGACGCGGGACCGGGATCAATTGCTGGACGGTCGGATCCTGCGACAGGGCCGATTTGAACTGCGGATAGACCAGATGCGCAACGTCGAACTTGCCCTGGTCGAACATGGTGATCAGGTCGCTGGCAATGGTCTCCGCTTCCTCGAAGCCGGGATCGCGTACATTCGAAGTATCGAAATGCTTGTTAATCCGGTCGGCAAAGTCGCGCTTGATCGGTGCGCGGCCCTTGCGTCCGACGAGGTAGAATTCAACCGTCTTGCCTTGGCCGATCAATTCGCGCGCCTTGGCCTTGGCGGCCTTGACGATATTGGCGTTGAGACCGCCGCACAGGCCCTTGTCGGTGTTGACCAGAACCAGCATATGCCGCTGGTCCGAGCCGGTTCCGCGCAGCAGCAGCGGCCCGCTTTCGCCACGGATCTTGTCCGCCAGCGAACCCATCACCTTGGCCAGCCGCTCCGCATAGGGGCGTGCCGCCTCGGCAGCGGCCTGCGCACGGCGCAGCTTCGCCGCGGCGACCATCTGCTTCGCCTTGGTGATCTTCTGGGTCGACTTGACCGACTTGATCCGGTTTTTCAGTTCCTTGAGCGAGGCCATGCGCCAGCTCCCTTAGGCGAACTGCTTGGCGAAGGCTTCGAGCGCCTTGACCGTGCGGTCCTTGATGCCGTCGTCGAACTTCTTGCTCTCGCGGATATCCTTCAGGACATCGGCGTGATCGTGGCGCATGAAGCTCAGCATCTGCTCTTCGTATTCGGTGACACGGTTGGTCTCGATCGCATCGAGATAGCCATTGGTGCCGGCGAAGATCGACACCGTCTGCTCTTCGAAGGGCATCGGGCTGAACTGGCGCTGCTTGAGCAGTTCGGTCAGGCGCGCGCCGCGGTTGAGCAGCTTCTGGGTAGCGGCATCGAGGTCCGAGCCGAACTGCGCAAAGGCGGCCATTTCGCGGTACTGTGCGAGGTCGAGCTTCATCGAGCCAGAGACGGTCTTCATCGCCTTGGTCTGTGCGGCACCGCCGACGCGGCTGACGGACAGGCCGACGTTGATCGCGGGCCGGATGCCCTGATAGAACAGCTCGGTCTCGAGGAAGATCTGGCCGTCGGTGATCGAGATCACGTTGGTCGGAATATAGGCCGAAACGTCGCCCGCTTGGGTTTCGATGATCGGCAGCGCGGTGAGCGAGCCGCCACCTTGCGCATCGCTCATCTTGGCAGCGCGCTCGAGCAGGCGGCTGTGCAGGTAGAAGACGTCGCCCGGATAGGCTTCGCGGCCCGGCGGGCGGCGCAGCAGCAGCGACATCTGACGATAGGCGACCGCCTGCTTGGAGAGGTCGTCATAGACGATCACGGCGTGCATGCCGTTGTCGCGAAAGAATTCGCCCATCGCGCAGCCGGTGTAGGGCGCGAGATATTGCAGCGGCGCGGGTTCGGACGCGGTCGCGGCGACGACGATCGAATAGTCCATCGCGCCGTTTTCTTCGAGCTGGCGCACGATCTGCGCGACGGTCGAGCGCTTCTGGCCGACCGCGACGTAAATGCAATAAAGCTTCTTGCTCTCGTCGTCGCCCGCGTTCGCTTCCTTCTGGTTGATGAAGGTGTCGATCGCGACGGCGGTCTTGCCGGTCTGACGGTCGCCGATGATCAGCTCGCGCTGGCCGCGACCAACGGGGACGAGCGCGTCGATCGCCTTGAGGCCCGACTGGACCGGCTCGGAAACCGACTGGCGCGGGATGATGCCCGGCGCCTTCACTTCGACGCGCTTGCGTTCGACATTCTCGATCGGGCCCTTGCCGTCGATCGGGTTGCCTAGCGCGTCGACCACGCGGCCAAGCAGGCCCTTGCCGACCGGCACGTCAACGATGGTGCCGGTACGCTTGACGGTGTCACCTTCCTTAATGCCGGTATCGGCACCGAAGATCACCGCACCGACGTTGTCGGCTTCGAGGTTCAACGCCATGCCCTGCACGCCGTCGGAAAATTCGATCATCTCACCGGCCTGGACCCGGTCGAGGCCGTGGATACGGGCAATTCCGTCGCCCACGCTGAGCACGGTGCCGACTTCGCTGACTTCGGCCTCGGTGCCGAAATTGGCGATTTGGTCCTTGATGACCTTGGAAATTTCTGCGGCGCGGATGTCCATGGTTTGCTTTCGTCCTTATGGGCCGGGCGTCAGGCTTTCAGGGCCTGGTCGAGAGAATTGAGACGGGTGCGGATCGAACCGTCGATGCGCCTGGAGCCAAGCGTTACGACAAGTCCGCCGAGGAGTTCGGGATCGACCTTGGTCGACAGCTTGACCGTGCGCCCCTCACGCGCGGTCAGTTTCTGGCGCAGCGATTCGAGCTGCTGGTCGGTCAGCGCGCGGGCGCTGGTAACCTCTGCGGTCAGCTCGCCGCGCTGGGCGGCGGCAATCTGGCGGAAGGCGCGGATCACTGCGGGAAGCTGGCCCAACCGGCGATTCTGCGCAAGCACTCCGAGAAAACTGGCGGTCAGCTGCGACAGGCCCAGTAGCGGAGCCACACCGGCGAGCGCCTGTTCGGCCTCGGTGCGCGACACGCGCGGATTGACGGTCAGCGCCTTTAACTCGGCCGATTCGCCGAGTGCAGCATCGATAGTGTCGAGGTCCGATTCGACAGCAGTCACCGTCCCGCCCTCGCTCGCGAGTTCGAAAAGCGCAGCAGCATATCGTCCTGACAGGCTAGCCTGAATACCGGCGGAAATCTCCACGCCTTCACCCTCTTGCGTTCGGAAATTAGCGATTTTGACCTCATCCGATATGGGTACGACTATGGTCCCCCGGCCAAGGCTGGCGCGCGACTAGCATTGGGAGTTGCACGATGCAACCCGGCGCGTGATCGCATTTCCCCCGATCGAGCAATTGGAGTAGGTTACACGGCGAGAACAAATAAGGAGAGAGTCGATGGAACTGGAGCCGCTTGCCCGCGAATGCGGTGTGGAGATTCGCGGAGTGCAAATCGCGCAGGCCGATGATGCGCAGATGGGTGAGATCCGGCAGGCGGTGTACGAACATGGTGTCGCGGTGTTTCGCGATCAGGACCTGACCCCCGAACAGCATATCGCCTTTGCCAGGGCCTGGGGCGGGATCGACCTCAATGCCTATTTCCCGCTCGAAGCCGCCTATCCGGAAATTGCGCTGGTCCGCAAACGCGCCGATCAGCAGACCAACATCGGCGGAGCATGGCATACCGATCATTCCTATGACCAGGTCCCGGCGATGGGCTCGATTCTGGTGGCGCGCATCCTGCCACCATCGGGCGGGGATACGCTCTACTCCCATATGGGCGCAGCCTACGATGCATTGTCTGACGAGCTAAAGGCCGCAATCGAGAATTTGTCCGCCTACCACACCGCCGACCACGTCTATCAGGAGGGTGGGATCTACGCCCAGACCGATATCGGCGCCGACCTGCGCGGGCAGGATGTGCGCACCGGCGCGGTGCACCCTGTGGTGATTCGCCATCCGCGCACCGGACGCAAGCTGCTCTATGTGAATCCCTCCTTCACCATCCATTTCACCGGACAGACGCGCGAGGAGAGCCTGCCGCTGCTCCAGCAATTGTTCGCCGAAGCGATGAACCCGGCGCATCAGTGCCGCGTGGTGTGGCAACCGGGATCGGTGGCGATCTGGGACAACCGCACAACCTGGCACAACGCGATGAACGATTATCAGGGCCATGCGCGCGAGATGCACCGCATCACCCTGACCGGCGAACCGCTCGCCGCCTAGCCCGGACTTGTGTTACGGCGTCGGCCCGGCCTTTGCGGGCTGGCCATTTTCGCCCACGGCATCGCAGTTGTACACCAACCGCTCGTTGGGCTGCGAGGGCAGGGCGGAGAGCACGCCCGCCTGCTGCTCGCCCAGCTTGGATGCGGCCGCATTCCCTCCGCATTCGGGCGCCGAATACTGGCCGCGTGCCGCGCGTGCAGCCTGCATTGCCTCGCTTGAAAGCGGATAGCGCTCGACCCGGAACTCGCGGCGATCGGGATCGAAGCTGTTGACCGAAACTTCCTGATCTTCGTTCGGCACCAGGACGCGTTGCCAGCTGCCATTGGCAAAACCATATTGCGTGCGCCCGTTGACACAACCGGTGGCATTCCATGTGAAATCGAGATCGTCGGTGCGTGAGGTCGTCACCCGGCTGCGTTGCTGGTCGATATGGCACAGATAACGGCGTGTGCCCTTGTGCCCGTCGAGCGAGACTTCGTCTTGTTTCGAGCCCGTTTTCGCCTCGGGCGCCATTGCGGCGGCGACCCGCCGGTCGATTTCGTCGATGCCGGGCCGCGTGAATTGCAGGAACAGCATCAACGCGACCGAAACGCCAGCCCCGACCGCGACGAGCTTGTTCGTCTGCGGCATCGGAGCGGGCTCGCCATCCTCTGTGATGCGTGGTCGTTTTTCGTAAGCCCACCAGCCGAGCCCGGCGGCAATCAGCAGCAATACCACGCTCGCCAACATGCGGTCGTCGCGTTCGTCGCGCACTTTCATCTCGGCGATGAACTGCGCGCGTTCGCGCTTGGCCCGCTGTGCCTCCGTTCGTCCTTCCAGCGCGACGCGGGCGTCGATCTGTTCCTGCTGGGCGCGCGCGCGCTCCTGCGCATTCAAATCGGCCATCGAGCGGCACGGGCTGGAATTGATCCGCGCATCGACGCCGTTGTCGCGCAGGAACGGGATCAGCTCCTTGTCCGACACTGCGAAGAAGAATTCGGCGTCCGCGCTGGAGGCATCGGCTCCGAAACTGTTGACGCCCAGCACGCGCCCGCAGGCATCGAGCAGCGGCCCGCCCGAATTGCCACGCCCGATCGGGGCGGTGTGGAGCAGCGTATCGAACTGGCGGCTCGGGCGCTTGCCCGAAAGGTAGCCGTGGCTCTTTACCGGCGGTTGCGGCTGGATGATGTCGGCAAGGCTCAAGCCCTGCGCGCGGTCGACATTGAGTGGGTAGCCAACGGCAGTCACTTCGCCCGCATCGGGGGGCGGCCCCCCGGCAATGGCCAGTGGTGGCAGGTGGATTGCGCTCGAAATGGATATCAGAGCCAAATCGTTGCGCGGCGAAAAGGCGAGGATCTGGCCATAGACCGCCCGCCCGCCGTCCGAGGGCACGATGGCGATCTTGAGCGCATCGTCCTGCGCCGCATCGCGCACCACATGGGCGTTGGTGACGATCTTGTCGGGCGTCACGGCAAAGCCGGTGCCATGGCCGACCGGGGAGACCCCGTCCTGATTGGTGCTGACGATCACCACCCGCACCACACCGCGCGCGGCGGCATCGATGTCGGACGGATCGGCGCGCAGCAGCGAAGCCGAAAGCAGGGCGAAGGCGACGGCGAGCAGTCTGGCGAAGCGCAGCATTGCCGCCGCCTTTAGCTTGCCCATGACATTGACCGCAAGCTCCGGGATGCGACCGGCGGTGGAGGGCGTAGAACTGTCGAGTGAAAGGAACGTGCCATGACCTACCGTATAGAAGGACTCGACCCTCAAACCTTCGCCCCGCTGTTTGGGATGGATCATGAGGAACGGGCAGCGAATCTCGCCGAAATGGTGATAGCCACCAGCGATACCGGGTTTCCCTGCCGGGTCTCGCTGGAGGATGCGCGAACTGGCGACAGGCTGATGCTGGTCAACCATGTGTCCAACGACGTCGCGCGGCCGTTCCGCATTGCTCATGCCATCTTCGTGCGGGAAGGCGCCGAACGGGCGGCCTCTTCGGTCGACCGCGTGCCGCCCATGCTCGACAAGCGGACAATCGGGCTGCGCGCTTTCGATTGCAATGGCATGATGCGCCAGGCGGCCCTGGCTGCACCGGGCGAGGGTGATGCCACGATACGGGGGCTGTTGGCCGATCATTCAATTGCCTATATTCATGCGCATAATGCCGCATGGGGATGCTTTCTCGCCGCAGTGGAACGGCACCATGACTGATCGCGCGCTCACCGATGAGCAGCGCTGGCGCATCGCGCTGGCCAAGGACCGGCGCTATGACGGGGCCTTCGTGACCGGCGTCCATTCGACCGGCATCTATTGCCGCCCGTCCTGTCCCGCGCGTGCGCCCAAGCGCGAGAATGTGCGTTTCTATGCGAACTGCGCGGAGGCGGAAGCGGCGGGCTTGCGCGCGTGCAAGCGCTGCGCGCCCGATCGGCAATCGAACGAGGAGGCCGCCGTGCTCGCGGCCATCGACGAGATCCGGCAGGCGCACGATGCTGGGCCGACGCTCGACGAACTGGCGCAGCTCACCGGCTATTCGCCGACCCATTTCCAGCGCCTGTTCAAACGCGCCACCGGCCTCTCGCCTGCCGCTTACGCCCGCGCCCTGCGGGAAGAACGCGCGCGCGATGCGCTGGGCGAGGGCAGCGTGACGGGCGCGATCTACGAAGCCGGCTATGGAGCGCCGAGCCGGTTTTACGAAGCAACGAAGGACAGGATGGGTATGGCACCGAGCGCATGGGCCAAGGGCGGCGAGGGCGTGACGATCCATTGGGCCGTGGTCGATACCTCGCTGGGCGACATGCTGGTCGCTGCGACCGACAAGGGCGTGTGCCGCCTGTCCTTTGCCGAAGGGCCGGAGGCCTTGCGCAGTCGTTTTCCCAAGGCCGGGCTGGTCGAGGGCGGGGCGGATTTCGAGGCGCTGCTGGTCGAAGTGGTCGCCAGCGTCGAGGCGCCGGGCGACTTCGCCCACATCCCGCTCGACGTGAAAGGCACCGCGTTCCAGGAGGCCTGCTGGAAGGCGCTGCGCGAAATTCCTTCGGGCGAGACCCGCACCTATGCCGAAATTGCCGCGGCGGCTGGCAACCCCAAGGCGGTGCGGGCGGCTGGCAGCGCCAACGCGCGCAACAACGTCGCGGTGCTGATCCCCTGCCACCGGGTGATCCGCACCGGCGGCGACCTCGGCGGCTACGCCTACGGCCTCGACATCAAGCGTGAACTGCTGCGGCGTGAGGGTGCGGATTGAGTCTGCGGAGCGTGTAGGACCGAAGTTGGAAAACCGCCCTGCATTCCGACGATATGGAACACATGGAACACGGTCCTGAAGGTAAAAAGTCGCGATGGCGACATGGGCGGCTTTGAGAGCGTTCAGGATGCGGTTTGCGAGGGCGATCGCCATGCCGGGACGCTGGCATGGGGAGGCGTGGGTAGGAAAGATGGAATGGCGGCTTACGACCCCATAGCGGACAATAGGTCGGTGCGGTATCAAGCTGAGATGGATCACGATTTATACACGGTCACCCAGCCGGGTGCGCAAGCGGCCTTTGCGGTGATGGTCTTATTGACGACGGGGGTCGTTGCGGGTGCCATTGTCAGGCTTGAGTGGCGTGGGTGGTGGGTCGCGGTTTTAGCAG
>JBDONL010000004.1:0-197359 GCA_039831335.1 Sphingomonadaceae bacterium
GTTCTGCCGTTGGCGCAGATTGGTGCCGATGGTGACATTGGCAATCGCGCCCTCGACCCGGTTGTCGAACGCGGTCAGCGAAAACTTGATCGCGTCGGTCGGCGCAATGTCGAGGCCCGCCTCATAGCCCACCAGCCGTTCGTTCTTCAGCGCAGCATTCGCCTCGGTCGTGACGGGAAACACCACGAACGGGCGGTAGAGTTCGTTGAGCGTCGGCAGGCGCAGGCCGGTGTAGGCGGCAGCGCGCAGCTTCACGCCTCCGCCAAGGTGCCAGACCGCCCCGCCACGAAACGATCCCTGCCATCCGGCGCGGTCTGGGTAACTCTCGCTGGCCAACAGCGTCCCGGCGGCGTCCCGTTCGAGATAGAATCCGTCGCGGATAGTGTATCGGTCGGCGCGCGCGCCTGCCGTCAGTGTCAGTGCCCCGAGCGTCCAATCGTCCTCGGCGAACAGGCCCAGATCGGTGTTCGCCCCGCCCGCGTTGCGCCTTGCGGTGATTGCACCAGTGAACGCGCTTTTGGCATCCTCGTAAAGCTCGCCGATGGATTTGCGATAATCCATACCCAGCCGCAGGACATGATTATCGCCAACAGGCGGTCGCAACTCGATCTTGCCGCCCAACCCCGTGGACGGCGTGTTGCGTTGGTCAAGGACCGGGACGAAACGGGTTGAACTGATCACGATATTGCTGAAATTGCGCGCCTGGACATAGGCGAGCGCGTCGAACTGCCAACGCCCATGCCCCACCAGCCGCAAGCTGGCATCCTGACCGGAACTTGCGCTGTCCGCGCCCTTGAAGCGCAAGGTCCGCTGGTCATCATAAACCAGCGCACGCGCCTGCAGTTCGACTGTGTCGCTGACCGGCGCAACGCCGCGCAACTGCATCGACCAGTTGTCGTAGGCAGACGTGGCACTGGCGGGGACGCGCTGGTCGAGCGGCGTGGTCCAGAACCCCTCACCCCTATCCCATCCACCCGATGCGGTGACGAACCCCGATCCAAGACGGGCCGCAGCATTGACACTAGCCTGCGTCCCGCCACGATCGTTCACCAACACTTCGCCATCGAACGGAGCCAGCATGTGAGCATCCGCGCTGGTGAGTTCAATGGTGCCTGCCAGTGCTCCGGCTCCAAACGGTCCTGAGCCGCCCCCTCGTGTCACCCGCACACTCGCAAGCCGCCCGGGAGCGATGGCATTGAACGGGATGAAGCCGAAAAACGGATCAGCCATTGGCACACCGTCAAGCAGGACCAGCGCGCGGCTGGTGGCGTTGCCGCCCAGCGCACGCAGCGTAGCCCCCTGCGCACTGGGGTTGGCGGAGCGGCTGTCGGACCGGCGAAACTCCTGAAACCCGGCGACCGACGTGAGCGCATCCTCGATATTACCGGACGCAGTCGTCGTCAGTTGCGCTCGATCGATTACGATAGTGTCGTAAGCTGGTGTTCCGGGCGTTTCCCGCAAACCCTTGCCGGTAACGATGATCGGCGTCCCGTCATCAGGGACTGTCGGTGGGTTTTGGGCGACAGCCGTATATGAGAACACAAGAGCGACGAGTAGCGGCGCTTTAGAAAGTACTTGAAAAAATTTATATAAATGCATGATGACTTTCGCGGCTCATCCGGTTCACGCCTATTTCCTGCTTCAATTGCACTCAGGCAGCATGCGATGCGCCGTAAGCCTTATTCGGATTTACAATTGACGCCTTTCAGAATTATCTCATCCAGTCCCTCGCCCTGAAGGACGGACACATCGCCGGTCGTCTCGAGAACCACCGCGCGCACGTCTTTCAGATTAAGAACATTGGCGTGACGCAGCTTTGCCAGAAGATCGCTTTCGGCCACTCTCGTGTGTTTCAATGCTTGATGGTCGATTTTGCCATCCCTCATAAGCAGCATGGGCCGGTTTTGTATGACTTCCTCAAAAACGTCAGACAATTTACGGAGTCTTGCTGCAAGCCATTGTGCAAAGAACAGGCCGGTCATCGCTGCCAACGGTTGCACGAACTGCGACCAATTAGCCGCTTGTGCTGCCCCAGCCACCAAGCTGCCCAAGGCAATCGTCATAACGAAGTCGAAACTCGTCATCTTGGAAAGTGAACGAAGGCCCACCATTCGCACTTGCACAACCACCCATGAAAGCGCGACCACCGCAAGTACAGCGCCTCTCGCTAATGCGTCAGCCATGCTACTTGACAAGATCATAACACCACACCGGCTCGGACTCCGCAGCCGCTCGAGTACAAGTGCGATACCAGGCCATCAGCTCAGGTTTGGGAAAGTGTACCATTTTCGCTTTTTACCTGCACACATTGGACCGTTTCAGCTTCCGGATTTGGAGCTGCCAGAACCGAGATTACCATTTCGTCGAAACAAGTAGCGATAAACGCCCCAGAGATTGATGACGAGAAGGCATATGTTCTGCCAACCGATCCCCTCAGCATCGTTGCTCAAAAACCCCCAGGCAATGAGCGCTGCAGAGGAAGTTGCAAACAATACGAACGCCCATCCGGTTATTCTCGTCGTGATGTTCGAAGCCACGACCAATGCCGCCACAACGGCAGAAACAGCCCCATACCACTGAAGAAAGTGCAGCATCACGCCCAGCCCACTGACAACATCATGATGCAGATGTTTGCCTTCTTACCGGAGCGATTGAGCCTTCTCCAAGTGCTTCTTGAGCGTGGGAAGTGTGTTCGCAGCCATATGCTTGACGATCGGGGGATCGTCGCTGCTCGCCTCGTTTTCAAACGCCTCGATGTCCGCGCGATGATCCTCAATCATGTACGATACAAATTCTTTATCGAATTGGCTTCCACTTAATTCCTTTAGTTTCTCATACTCAATATTTGCTCGATCAGATGGTTCATCCGTAACGGCAACTCCTAGAGAGGTCGCTAAAGCCGCCACTTGGGCCTTTGCTTTACTGTGATCATCCGCGAGCATTCGACCAAAATCTCTTACGCGTTGGCCAGCGGCCTGACTTACAGCAAGTTTCCCAAGTTTCACTTCGCTGTTGTCGCCCTTCATCGCTTTAGTCAGAAATGAAGCACCCTGTGAGCCAGCAGCTGACTGACCGGCCGCAGGCAGCGAGTCTGCATCTACCTGGGAATTCGCATCCAACACAGTTTCCTCATTACGAGCTGGCCGGTCAGAACACGCTGTAAGACTGAAAACAAGCGAGGCAGTCAGTACGGTCGCGACGGTCCAATGGGCGTTTTTCAATGTCTCTCTCCGAAAGATCGTCCGTGGCAACCACCAGTCGTTGATTGCTTCGATTCCCCACTAGGAAATTGATTATCCAGCGCCGCTCAAAGTGGGATCGTTCTCGTTTCCCTGATGCTTCTACAATAGTCTGAAAATATTATTCTAACATAGATTAGAGATCCGGAACGATATGAAAAAGGCCTGTTTTCACGAATATATGCACTGAGTTTAGGATATAAAATTATGTTTATACGATCGCCTGTGCTTCCGTTTGGAATATTGCAGGCTGTTAGGAAAAACTGACATGCCTCGACTGGATTCTATTGACTGCAGTGTCGATGTCTCGGTCGATCCGGTTCAACAGGAATATATGTGGGTTGCAAGCCGGGTCGGCTGGATAATCATGCTATTGATCGTTGTGGCCGCATTCCTGGGCTTCACAGGAAGCGGCGGCGTCTTTGCACATCAGTCTGTTGGTATCGGGCAAGCTCATGCGGATATTCCGCGCGTTTCTCGCTGGGCTGCCACTGATTATCTCACAGTCAGATTTGAGTCCCGACTGAGCAAAACCATCACAGTGCTTATACCACAACGCTTTCTGACCACTTTTACGATTGAAGCAGTCAGTCCCCAGCCAAGTTCTGTCATGGCGACATCGGAAGGAGAATTGTTCACATTCGATACCTCAGCCGAGTCAGGTCCTAGCATTGCTCGCTTCTCAATCCGCGCAAACGCAGCCTCGTTGCCGAAAAATTTCGGAAGCTTCCATGTAGCTGGGGTAAAGTCAAAGCCCATCACGATCACAATTCTACCCTGAGGAGGAAAGATTTGGAGAGCGTAATCAGAGGGTTAACCATATATTTTGTCATGCTGGTCATCATCCGCATTTCCGGTCGACGTACTATGGCTGAAACCACGCCTTTCGATTTTGTTTTGTTACTTATTGTCGCTGAAACAACCCAACAGGCTCTCCTTGGAGATGATTTTTCGATCGTAAACTCTGTTATACTTGTATTGACGCTGTTCCTGATCGATATCGGCTTATCTTATGTGATGCGCTGGTCTCCTTTGTTGTCCAAGATGATTAATGGTCGGCCCACCTTCCTGGTTCACAACGGAACCATTGATTTTCACGCCCTCGACAAGACGCGTACCGACACTGCTGACATTATGGTGGCTGCCCGCTCACAGCACGGTCTGGAACGACTGGATCAGGTGAAACACGCGATCCTCGAGAATGATGCCGGCATCTCTATCATTCCGCAAAATGATCTGAAACAATCGTCCTGAAGCACCGGTAGTTTACACCGCTACCTTTTGCTTGCTTCGAACCAATCAATCCCCGCGACTGCCAACGCCACAGCACGGCAAGTTTCGTAATAGTAACGTCGGGAAAGAGAGCAACAGGCTGCGAACATGATGTTTAACTCGACACTCATAAATGCAGCATCGTGCCACAACAGGATAACTGGTTCGCCAACCCAGAACTTGCCCAGCGCCAGTACCGAGAGCCGCTTGTAAGCACTGCGCGGACTGGAAACAGCGCGGGATCAACGCATTTTTCCCGAACAACCCTACCCTGGATCGGGGAGCTTCACGCGTCGTCACAGCCAAGTCGCGTCAACTTGCATCTTAGCAAATACCACGACGATAGAACCGGCTGAACAAGATACGCAGAAACAGATTAGCGCCACACCGGCTGCGAAAATAGCCGCTGAGATAATAATCGGATGCAATATCGGCAGCATAATACTAACCGACGCCAGTGCATCGCAGCCCAAAGCGATCCAGAGGCATACAGTTCAGAAGTTCGCATCGATTATGCATATGGACTAACTCATCGCGCAGATGTCAGCAATGTTGTCGAACCGATCTAGTCAGCTATGGCGTCAAAGCGGTGGGAAACCGACATTGCCAATTAGTGGAACAGATATTCCCATGAATCGCTGATCCGCTAGGATGAAGCTTGCCGTGGAACACGTATCTACTCCTCTTTGCTCGACCGTTCATTTTGGCGGCGCGTCAGCATGCGACCTCGAGCTGTGAATTCGCGGAAGCCGTCCGAGGATATGCTGGCCGGTTCCTACGGCCTGCTGCTCACGGCGATCGACAGCTCACTGGAGGAAATTCAGTTGCTCAAAGCGGTGCGCGGCGAAAGTGGCGACATCATTGATTTTGAATGGCTTCTAACAAACAAGCGATGGAACGAGCGCTGGGGCTCGAACGTGGGAAGGCGATTGCTCAATGAGAACCCCGGAGTGCTTGAGACGGGTTTGTGGAACAAATTTGTTCAGGTGACTGAGACCGGCGTCCCGATCACTCATGAACAATACTACAATCACGAACAATTTGACGGCTGGTTTCACCAGACCATCGCCAAAGCGAACGACGGCATCCTTCTCTCGAGCCTTGATATTAGTAACCAAAAGCTTGCCGAGATCGCGCTGCGCGAGAGTAAGGAAAGGTATGCTGCCCTCTTCGCATCGTCGCCCGCGCCTTTTCTCATTCTGAATCCGGATGCGCCACGCTTTACGATAGCGGACGTCAATGACGCATATCTCACAGCGACCATGCGGTGTCGGGATGACCTTGTCGGATGCGCGATGTTCGAGGCGTTCCCCGACAACCCCAGCGATCCCGCTGCCGACGGAGTTAAGAATTTGCGCGCGTCGCTGGAACGAGTGCTTGTCACGCGTCAGTTCGATCTGATGGAAGTTCAGAGATATGCGATCATTCGTCCGGACGGCATCTTCGAGGAACGATGGTGGCAACCGGCCAACGCGCCTGTCCTCGACGGTAACGGAAATGTGGTGGCGATTATTCACCACGTTGCGGACGTGACGGAGCGTCACGCTTCGGACGAACGCCAGAAGTTACTTCTCGCAGAATTGCAGCATAGGGTTCGCAATATCCTCGCAATGGTGCGCTCCATGGTTCGGCAGACCAGTAGCACCTACGAGTATTTGGAAGAGTTTACCGCGCATCTCGTGGGCCGTCTGGACGCTATGGCGAGAACACAGGTCCTCCTCACGCGCTCAGCAGACTCACAAGTGCATCTGGAACACCTCGTTCACGTTGAGCTCGATGCTCATCTAGCCGATGAAGCACGAGTGGAGGTGAAGGGACCCAACGTGCGGCTTTCGTCGAAAGCGGCGGAAGTGCTCACGCTGGCTCTACATGAGCTTGCAACCAATTCTATCAAATATGGCGCGCTTGCTGAGCCGGGCGGCGCACTTTCCGTGACTTGGGCTGTTGCGCCGCTGGACGGCGAAAACTGGCTGCAGCTGGAGTGGCAGGAGCAAAGTATGCAAACCATATGTCAAGGTGACAAGAGCGGCTTCGGCACGGAGCTGATCGAGCAACGCGTGCCCTACGAACTTCATGGTGAGGGCACTCTGTACGTTACGGCTAGCGGTGTGAGAGCAGAGATTGCATTCCCACTTATCGACGGAACGAGCGTGTTCGAAACAGGGCCTGATCGTGGAGGAGCCACATGAGGACGGGTAGTCTGTACCGGCGCAAAATTTTGCTAGTTGAAGATGACTACATGCAAGCTCGTGCAGTCGCCGAATGTTTGCAATCTGTGGGGGCACTGATCCTTGGCCCAACCGGACGTGCAACGGAGGTACCAAGGCTTCTCGCGAGTTGCACCGCCGATGCTGCGCTGCTCGACATTAACTTGGGCAAAGGCGCTTCATTTGAAACCGCCGATTATCTTCGGCGTCTGGGCGTTTCGTTCGCGTTCCTCACAGGATACGACCAGTCAGCTATTCCGAGCCGCCTCTGCTCGGTGCCACGGCTCGAGAAGCCTGCTTCTGAGCGAGCTTTAATCCGGCTTGTTAAATATCTTCTCGAAGGTTCTCCGCTTTAGACCATGATGCGAAGGCGTTTCACTTTTACACAGCACTAGAGATAGCTCTTATCGAAGTCACCAATCTCGACCAAGCGCTGCCAATCATCGATGAAGCTCCGCTTGGCGCGGACCGCTGGCCCGCTGCGCAACTTCACAATGCACTTGTTTGATCACTAGTTCTTCACCTGCAGCGGATCTTTCGCCATCTTCATTCTGCTTGGTTCATACGCAGTCGGTCCGCTTGATTTTATGAGGTCACGGAGAGACCAGCCCAAGCTGGCCGCATTCGCCTGATTGCTGCCGTTCGCGGCTCTTGAGCTGGCACCTGAAACCGGCCGTTCATCATACGGCGGATTATGGCGCCTCCTGGGCCGGTTGCTGACTTTCCGGTCTCAGGCGTCCAACTGAGGAAAGCCGACATTCCGGTGAACCAATTGCCTTGTCGGGTCTCGCCGACATACCCGCCATTCGCAGCGCTTTGCTTTACCTTCAAAACCGGCCGCTCGTTCAAGTGGTGAATTAAGGAGCTTTCTTGACCGTCATCTCTCTGTCTGATCCCAGACAGAGAAATGCGCAAAGCAGATTTTCAGGCGAACGAAATGCTCAGGCAGCAGCCGCCAACAAGGCAGTCATTCGCGATGTCTTCCCTTGCCTTTGTGGAGTGCGTCACGCAGCACTGCGACTCGGGGATGCGTTCGCTTTGCCAAGTGCGAGCAGTTTAAGTCGGCAAGCCGTTTCGGCCGGGCTGAATAGATAGCCTTGTCCGTAACAGCATCCCATCTGCATCAACAAAGTGCGTTGTTGTTCGGTCTCGATACCTTCTGCAATAATCTCGAGTCCAAGGTTTTTCCCCATCGCGATAAGGGCCTGAACAATCAGCCGCGATTGATGATCGAAACACATTTTCTGAACAAAGCTGCCGTCGATCTTGACTCTATCGATGGAGAAATCCCGGAGATGAGAAAGGGACGAAAAGCCAGTTCCAAAATCGTCGAGCGCAATCCGCATACCAGCTGCCCGCAGTCTCGACAGCACACCCTGCACCGACACCACATCGTTTACCAATAGCATTGTCTCGGTGATCTCCAGCATGATCCGCTGTGCGGGAATCCCGCTTACCTCTAACGAGGATAGCAATCGATCACAGAAGTCGCGGTTCAGCAGATCCGCTTCTGTAGCATTGATACTGATAAATTCGACACTGGGCTGCCCTGCTTCGATTTCCGGAAAATCGCGACAAACATGAGTGATGATTTTTTCGCTTATTTCTCGCGACAGCACCGGATCAATGATCGCTGGCAATACCTGCGTGGCTGTCAACATTTCGCCGGATCGCGTGTTCAGTCTCATCAGAGCCTCCAGCCCAACTAGCCGGCTGTCGGAAAGGCGGACGATCGGCTGATAGGCCGCAAAAATCAGGTCTTCTTCCAGGGCGCTACGTGTCGTGGCGATCGCTTCCTGACGAAGCCTGCTGGCACTTTCAAGGCTGTCTGCATAAACGTGGACCAGCCCCGGTTCGCGCCGCTTGCCTTCGTAAAGAGCCAGGTCAGCTCTGCGCAGCAGCTCGCGGCCCGAAGACGTTCTCTCGGTACAAGCAAGGCCACAGGTAGCGCTCACGCCAACCTTTCTGCCAGCGATCGCCAGCTGGGCGGTTATGGCATTGATCAAGGCTTCGCCGAGCTCGGCAGCCTCTTCTCGGGACAGCCCCTGAGGCCCGATAACGGCAAATTCGTCTCCTCCCCAGCGGGCCGCCACCGCCCCGTCTGGAACCGCTCTGGTTATGCGTGCGCTGACTTCTTCGAGAACCACGTCACCGACCAGATGGCCATAAGTGTCGTTGACGTCCTTGAAGCCATCGAGGTCGAGTAGAAAAACGAAGAAATCCTCACCCGTCCTCCGATATGCCTCGATCCGCTCGCGAAGGCATCGATCGAAAGCATGTCGATTGCGCAGTCCGGTGAGCATGTCGTAATCCGCCGCACGCTGAAGCGCCAGATGGGCATGATATGTTTCGGAAATATCTTTTACTATCCCGACCAAGCGTGGTCCCAGCTCCTCGTTGCCTGCTATATATTCGGCACGCGCCCTAATCCGCTTACGCGTGCCGCCAGACGTCGTGAGGTCTGCTTCAAATTGAGCAACCGACCTATGTTTGATGGCATCCGCGATGGCCTTCAGGACTATTGATCTGTCTTGGGGAGCATACAGATCAACAGATTTGCGCAAATCCATGCGCAATTCTTTCGGGATTTCATAAATGGAAAAGACTTCATCCGAACAGCGAAAGGCGTCCCGCTCGATATCCAGCTCCCAAGATCCAATTTTTGCAATCTTTTCAGCCTGCTTGAAAATTCTGTTGGAGTCTTCCAGGCATTTGGAGCGCTCGTTCAAATGTACTGCCAGATCAGCTGCCCGAAGGCGCTGATCATGCGCGGCAATCAGATCTTCCACAAGGCGTGCCAGCGGCGCCAATGTTGTTAAATGGTGTTCGGCAAAGCGCGACCCGCGCTCATCGGCTACGCAAAGAGCGCCGATTGGAATACCATTGCTGTCCGCTAAAGGATGGCCAAGATAGGATCTGATGCCGGGGGCCCCTATCACCAGCGGATTGGATTTAAATCGAACGTCTTCCTGCGCATCCAAGACCAGTAAACTACGCCCATTTTCCATGGCATGGGAGCAAAAGGACACTTCCCGAGGCGTCTCCTTGCAGTCCAGGCCTTGCCTCGAAAGAAACCACTGACGCCTTTCATCAATCAATGTGATGAGCGAGATGGAACAGTCGAACAAGTTGGTGCACAGCCGCGTGATGCGATCAAAGCAATCCTGCGTTGGAGAATCAAGAATTCGCAAGGAATGCAGTGCGGCAAGCCGAGATGATTCGTCGATTTGGTGGTAATACATCGTATGCGCGCGCCCCTATGATCTTCACACTGCGCCAGGAAATGAAACGGCTCATGAAATCTATGATCGGCAAACTCAGCTCGGTGCGATTGGTTTTCTCAACGGGAATGCTCCTTCTGCACACGATCCAATTCGGCTACGATCTTGCCTGCAGACGCATCAAGCATTGACGAAACTTCGTGAGCCAGGGCCATCGCGGCCACCACTGCGATTAAAGCGATTGCGGCCCAATCAAGAATTTTGGCAGCGCGTTTGCTTGCATCTGCTAACTCAGGCGCTGGCACGCGACGGATCAGGGCTCGCCGGTCTGCTTTCAGAGCCTTGCTTACCTGGTCGATCTTTGGTTGGGGTCGTCCGAGCAGAGATTCCACATCTATGGTGTCTCTCGTGAAGATTCCGCAGCGACCCTGATCGCGCCAGATCACTTTGCCGATTGCACAGAAGCCCTTATGCCGTATTTCTATGAAGGCCCCCCTTGCAGGGGGTCGCTCACATTTCAGCATCATGCCGCGAGGGGAGACATTGGCAATGACCACGTCGTTCCACCCGGCCTCGTCGCGCAAACGTGCTGCTAGCCAAATCGCCTGGCGCGTTGCTCGAGGTTTAAAGTCAACCATGGATGTTTCTGCCGAGGCTGCCGAGCGCTGTTGGAAAAGGTCGGAGCTTCGCTGCGAACGGAACTGAGAGATAGGGACTTCGCTTCATTATAGCCCTCTAGAAACGGACAATAATTCAGGGCGCCTTCCAAAGGCAGGCAGCCACTCGGGGAGGGGCACGCCTGAGATTGGTTCAGACGGCGGTTAGCATCGAGAAAGGGTCACCTGACATTCAGGCCACGTCGGACGGAGCCAGGCTACGTGTCGAAGGCTATCTCTGCGGTTCCTGGCCGTCACTTCCAGCGATGCCATTCGAACACCCTGCGGATTTGCGACTTCGATACGATACCTCTGCATTGCTGCTTATGAATCCTTCCATGTCGACGGCGGAATGACCATCGCTCGAAGCTTTACGTTTCTTGAATTACACGTGTATTTACAATGTGATACCGTCCATATTCTGCAGTACAAATCCTCCGTATGACTACGGTATGTCAGTGTGGAACCTTGGCCTATCGCGAGCCGTTGGTGGGCTGAGGAGAGGGCTTTGGAAAGGCCGCCGGTTTATGTCGTGGAAGACGACCGCGAAGTGCGCGCTTCGCTGGCTGTTTTGCTGCGTTCCATGGAGATGACGGTTCGGCCGTTTCTGGGCGGCCACGATTTTCTCGATGATATGGATTTTCTAGAACCAGGTGTGGTGCTTCTGGATCTTCGTATGCCCGAGATGTCGGGACTTGAAATGCTGCGTCAGATGAGGGCTGGCAGTTGCTATTGGCCAGCCATCGTGATGTCCGGACACGGGGACATAGCCGCGGCCGTAGAAGCCGTGAAACTGGGCGCCCTGGAATTCTTGCAAAAGCCCTTCTCCGAAGAAGATCTGCTCGCTGCTTTGCAAGAGAGCATCCGCAGCTTTCCCGCTGCGCTGGCAAAATCGCGCTCTGCACTGGCCCGCAAGAAGATTGTCTCCGCGTTGAGTACTCGTGAACGCCAGGTACTCGATGGTGTCATCGTCGGAAAGTCTAACAAGACCATCGCAGCAGAACTGGGATTAAGTCCGCGCACCGTCGAATCCTACCGTGTCACCATGATGGCGAAGACGGGCGCTCGCAATCTGCATGACCTATTGACGCTTATTCCCGATGGCAGTGACAAGTGGGGTTAGCCCCGCCCTCCGGTAGCTGCGCGCAAGCAATCAGCCGGCTTGAACTCGCCAAGATAACCCACGGTGATCATAGCGAGGAATCATTACTCCGTCAGATACTTGACACCATGCTCCGTTCCGGAGCGCCAAAGCTATTACTGTGGAGGACTGAACTGCTCGCCTTCTACAACGATGCCTACGCGCGCCTTGATACTGCAGCAGGGACCGAACTGCTCGGCTTGAGCTTTCCTAAGATGCGACAGGAGACTTGGGAAAAGATCAAGGATTACACGCTCAGGGCGCAAGCCGGCGAAAACAAGATCCATGCCGAGAAAATGCTGTTCTGCCAGTCTGTCGAGGGGGTCTCTTCTTTTCGATTCTGCCAGCTCTACTTCACTCCCATCGCTTGCCACGATCGAGCTGCGTACGGTGTGCTGTCAAGTTACAATGCGCGCAGACGTTTCCGGCAACTTGGAGCAACCGTTCAATGCACTGAATTTTCGACCTTATTTTCGGAGCGGGAGCAGTCGGGCTTTTCCAGAACAGAGCGAGATTCTAAGCGGACTCGGCTCTGGGCTACCAACTGGCCTTAGTTTGATAAAAAATGGGCGGATGTAGAGGCGCCTCTTTGGATAGAGCAACTGCTTGGACGCGCCCCGACGAATTAACGAGCGAAGGCCAGCCCGGTCGCTGAGCGGGAGGTCAACCGCTTTCCCCTGCGAACACGAAAATGGCAGGAACCGTCACCGGCCCCTGCCCTGATCCTACAGTCAGAATTCGTCCGACATTGCCCCGCGGACGGTATGCACTACGCGCGCTGCAAGATGTCCGGGAGTGCGTTGTAGTCGCCCTCATCCAAGGCAAAATATCCGAGTTCTCGTTCTTCAACAATGTGCTGATCGAAGAAGCTGTGTAGCGCCCGACGCTCTGCAACAGCCAACGCGGCAAAGTAGCGTTCCGAAGTCGAAGTGGATTGGAATTGCGTAGCCATTGTATCCTCCTGATGCCTGCCGTTGACGGCGGGAGCAGGACGGATGGACGTGCGACAGGCGGGTCAGGGATCGCCCGCACGGGCGACCGCGAAGCGGCGGTAGGGGTAACGATTTTGTCGGACCGTAGCGAAGCGAAGGGGAGGCAAAATGGTGGGACCCTGCCGTCCTTGACGCGCCGGTTGCGCGACCATCAAAATGGGACAACCGTGAGTAAGTACCCTTTCAGAAGTTCACTATGTCTGGGTGTAGGATGCTTAGGTTCGCCCTAGAAGGGGATGTCATCATCTAGATCATTGGACTGTGGCTTAGCTTCCGCAGTCTCACCGATTGCCGCAGGTATCTCCTCTTCGCCTTCTCCTTTTTTCGAACCCAATCCCCAGTCAGACATGACATCATTGAGAGGAAAGATGTCGCCCTTCGCCCAATCAACAAATGGTGCCGCTGTCGCACTCCAGGGCTCTCTTGCAGGCATCGTCATTTGCACCCGCACCGGCACGTGAAGGGCACTGCCGAAAACGATCGCCTCGCCGGCAGCGAGAACGGTCACTTGGTCGAGCAGGCGCTGGGCTTGTTTGGGAATAATCCGGCGAAAATGGTCGATGTCGTCGGGATTCTGGAGACGGTGCGAAAAGAAGTTGGCGCACTGACTTATGATTGTCTGACTGATCTCGCTCGGCCTCTGGCTTGCGACGACGAGCGAAAGGCCAAACTTTCTTCCTTCCTTCGCGACCCGCTCGAACGCACTGCGTGAAAGGCTCTGACTGCGTTCCTCTAATGTGCGTGGCGGTCTGACGTAGTTGTGGGCCTCTTCGAGTATGAGTAGCCACGGGTAACGGCTCCGAATGTCAGGTTTAAGCATTTCTCGGGTTTCCAAGAAGATGCGGCCGAGCAAGGCACAGGCGAAGGGAAGGACCTCCGAGGCCAGCATCGACATATCTAGGACGGAAACGCGGGACGGTGATTTGCGTCCGATACCCAGCTTATCCATCCATGCTTGAAACGAGTCGATGCCTTGTTCTTCAAAGCTGAAGAACGACTGCCATCTCCGGTCATCAAGACGCGTTCGCATTCGAAGCTTGAGTGTCAGAAGATACTGATCCAGCCTCTTGCTACCCTCTTGGTCCGTAGACCGATCTACGAGGTTTGGATCGCGAAACTCCTGAACAGCGACAAAGCGCGGGGCATCAGCGGATTTCGCGAAATTCACCCCCTCGTTCTGGCGCTGCGATATCTTCTCCAAGAGTTCGGTTCGGATTTCGCCGAGGCGATCCCTCACAGCCTTATCGTTGGATATCTTGCGCCATTCGTGGGTGTTGTTGGGAGTCCAGATGATTAGGTTGCGAAAGCCATCCCAATCGACATCGTTCGCGTATTGCTCAGCATGGTTAATCGGAACATCAAATGACCCTGACGCAGGCTGCTTTGGGTCGTCGAGCCACGCGACAGCAGCATCAATCTTGGTAATGGCCACTTGGAGCGGGTCATAAGCGCTGGCACCACTTGGTGACGCTTTCGCGATCGCCCACCAATCTTTGAGAACTGGCTCCTGCGTCGCTTCAGAAGCTTGCAGCCAATCACAGATCTCTTCGCCGTTCATGAGCCACGCTGGAAGGCAGAATTCCTCGCCATTGAGGTAGAGCTTATTTGGCTCCCGCTGATAATCTGCTTGCTCGGCGCTCAAGAACGCGCTCGCATATTCTCCATTGATATCTAGAATGAAGATGTGAGGGTCAAAGCCATCCTCGGATTGCATTTTGTCGTGGTCAAGTACGCCGCGAATGAGGCTGGCAACAGTGTAGGATTTACCGGACCCCGTATTGCCGACGACAGCTAGCGGCCTTGAGAACAGGTCATTGAACGAAGCGCTCACTTTTGTGTTTTCGTCGCCCGTTTGATGACCGATCTCCAACGGAAAATCGAAATCTCCTTCACCCCAGCCTCTTGGCTTGTTTCGCAACGGAGGCCGCCCGAAAATGCCGGTTAGTATATCGGGATTGGCGACCTCAGCCGGTGTATCGAGAGTCGGTAGAATGGTTATGCCTGTATCGAATTTCCAGTTGCCTTTGGCCGCCTGCTTCACAGTTCCCAGCAATTGAACAGACGCTATGCGTCTGGGCTTGGTTAGCTCCAAGGACAGCTCATCATCGGTTGTGGGATCGTAGGCTTCTCTGGCCTCAAGATCGCTGAGAATACCGATTGCGAGAGCCCCAGCTCCAAGATCGAAGGTCAAGAATGAATTGATGGCAACAGCCCGCTGCACGCCATCAGGGGTCGCGCGTGATGATGACTTGGCCTCAGTCGAAAGCTCTACTTTCAGACGGAAGCCATTGACGGACACCACATGACCTATGACGCGCGGCTGCTCCATTAAGCTTCACCTGCGGTTTGGTCAGACCCTTTCTCTTCGGTCTTTCGGATTTGCTCCTCAAACTGGCGCAGCCGTTTGAAGTCTTCCAGCCACTTTACGTCTGGCATGACGTTTTGCGCAAAATCGGCAAAAGTAGCGATTTTGAAGGAGCAATCCGCCCCAGGCTCAAGCCGCTCCGTGAGAACAAATGCACGCTGGCCCAAGCTTTGATAAGCGGCGATCCGTTCGACGATTTTGCTCGCCGGGTTCGGCTCAACAACGAGCATCACGAGAGACGGGTTCATCAAGGCCGTTTCGATGATGCGGGTGACGTGGTCATCGCCGAAACCATATCCAAGAACGAGCAAAAACGTCTGCGGCTGGTTCAGCCTCGCCTGGAAAAGCCGGAACAGATGCGAGAACGGCATTCCCAGAGTCTGGGTGAATTTCTGTGACGTGGGCAGAATGCCAAAGGAACCGATCTGATTGAATTCATCGGACTGGAGCTTGAGAGCTTTTCCGGCAACGTCACTACCGCGATAAGCTTGAGCAAACGACAAATCCCTGTGACGCGACCGATACGTTCCATCATCATCCACGAACCAATGCAAGGAACCGTGGAGCTTGTAGTACTGGAGAAATTTGTCGAAGCGACGGACCCTGCCTTCTGCAACGTCGCCAGGATAGTAGATGTCCAGCCCATACACGGCAGGATCAAAGCGAGCGGTTGTTTTGCCAGAGAAGCCATCGAAATATTGAATGCCAAGCTCTTCGAGCGCTTGCTCGAACAACGTATCGTAATTGAGCGTGAAAAGGTGAGTGCGGCCTAGGTTGGTGTCGCGAGCTATGAGCTTTGCGAGAAACGGAATATGGCCGGAAGAGCTGCCAGAGGTTTCAGCTGTAAGCTCGGCACGATCGATTTGAAGTGCGCACTCCGCATAGATCGCCTTCTCGATGTAGCGGCAGAGCGTTCGCTCATCATCTTCGCTCAGCACAAGAGGCCCGTCTTCTTGGGATGCACCCTCGCCGTTTGTGCTTTCGCCCCGTTTCCACGTCACCGACGCGACCGGTGATTCTTCGGATTTTGTAAGGCCTGAAGCGTTGAAGAGGTAGCTGAGCCAATCTTCAAAACCGCCAACACCAAAGCCGTTCGCCTTCTTCCATTCGATGATCGCCTTGGCATTTTCTGAGAGGGGACATTGTTCAACGGCATCGAGCACCAGGCATTCCAAATTGTTGGCGGCAGGCCCCGCCATCAGTCGTCCACCTGCACCGACTGAGCAGCCAGCGGCAGTCAAGACCACTACGTTCTCCATTCGCAGCCAGTCGGCCAACAAAGCCTGAATTCGGCGAAGTCCATCTTCCGAGTTCTTACCTGCGAGCAGGTCGGCGCTCTCCCCAGCCGAGTCCGGTGATAAGAGTTTGTACCTGCAGTTCACGATCTGAACTCTCTTTCGGTCAAACTTGCTGAATTGGGATCGTATTTTAGAGTGCTAATTGTGCCATCCTTTATACGCTCTACCGCCTCGTCGATGACGAACCGCGGAACCAGGAACCACTCCTTAGGTTCGACCGGTTTACCGAACCGGTCCATGATTTCGATGTCGAGTTTTGCGGCGCCGAATACTCGATGAATGACGTTTTCAAGCTTGGTACGATTGATATTGAATAGCTCGTATGTCGCGACAATTTCGACCTCAGCCATGAGGAAGGTGGGGTCGATCTTAGCATTCGCGATACGTCGCTCAACTTTGCCGCTCGTCACTCCGATTTTGTGAAGCACCTCGCGATGTGCCGCGACGGTTGGATGATCGGACCTGCTCCGCAGAACGTAGATGGTTCCGCTTGCCTGATCGTCGTCATCTTCTTCGTCCGTGAAAAGTGGGCCGGCAATTGGTTCAGTTATCCGCCTGCTTGCCTCGTCTTTATAAAGCGCCCTTTGAAGCGAGCGAAGCAACAGATTGCTCTCGGTGCCGTTGGAATAAATGACACGAAGCCGAGCGTCTGTTTCACCGTTAGGCGCTTTGATGGTTTCTCCGACCTCGGCGACGTAAACGGTTTGTCCGCCCAGAATGAAGAATTCACCCTGTTTGATGTCGGCCTTCAGGAAGCCAGCGTCTTTGACGAATGGGCGGGTTTGGCGAATGCCGTCTTTGATTTCCCTTTGAACCTTCACGAAGAGAGGCTCGAATTTCTCGAAGTCCTCGCATTTGTCGCGATGGGCAATCTCTTCGGCCGCACGCTTTTCGGCGCTGGAACGGACATGACGAAGCTCGGTGATGTCTGCCGTTTCGGCTTCCACGCCTAGCTCAGCGAGAAGTGCATCATCGTCGAGTTCATCAACCTCGACTGGCTGCTCAATGTTGGTGGTGTCGAGCAAGCCTTGATGGTCCATCGGTTCGACAAGAGTACGACATTCATCTTGGTCTCGGATGCGCTCTAACCTGACGGCATACAGGCGTTCAAAAATGTCATTGTCTTCGCCATGCCGTGGGCGCTTGCCATTCTCTTCGACGAAACGCTGAATTTCCTCAAAGCCCGCGATGATGCGCTCTTCGCGCGGTGTGCGACTGGCAATCTTCTTGGCTTCGACCTCAACGCCTAGCTCTTCGAGGAGGTCATCATCTTCCTGCGTGAAATTAGCCATTGGCAGCCTCGGCTTTCATGCGCGCAAGGAAAGCTACGCCTTCTGCCATTCGCTTTTCCCAAGCATCTGCTGAGGTGATGGATGGCAAGCGTCCGCGTTCCTGCTTGAATTTCAGTGCGCGCTTTGCAAGGTCGCGAGCCTCTTCAGGTGTCAAATTGACGCGCTTACCAGAGATGATTGAGGCAACCTGCTTCAAGCTCTCCTCGCTCATTGTCTTTGCTAGAATGGCGTATGCTTCGCCGAACGGATTGATGCGGTCGATAAGGTCGATGTCGAGTTCTCGCACGTCCATCGCGTATTTGCGTACACCATCAATCAGAGCCGTATTGCCCTTCTCCTCGTTCTCACCGCCAACGGCAATTTCCTTGGCCTTCTGAGTGAGGTTAAGAGCTGCGATGGCGTGCTGGCGAACGGCCTCCTGGTCCTCGTCATCGAGTTCGGGAAACTTGTCCTTGATAATCTTACCCATGCGAACCTGAGTGAGCTCCTCGGGCACAAGCTCCTCATCGAAGAGTCCGCGTTCAATCGAGGATTTGTCCTGAACGAAGGCGGTGATGACTTCATTGAGGTCTTCTCGGCAAATGCGTTCGGCCTCTTCGGATTTTGGTTCGGCAAGGCCTTTTATCTCGATTTGGAATGTTCCGCGCTCTTCGTTGAATCCGACATTGCAGGCGTCGGGATCGTAGCCGCCCTCCCCATAGTCGAAGCCTTCGGTCGCGACGTTCGTGGCCTTCTTTGGCTTGAACTCGAAGCGTGGTGCGAGAACCTGCTCCATCAAGAGGCTGGCAGCGATGGCTTTCAGCGTATCGTTGACGGCTTCCGTCACTGCCTCTTCCGAAGCGTCGGGCTCAGCAATCAGATTGGTGAAACGAGCGCGGGTTTTCCCTTCAGCATCGCGCGTTGCCCGCCCGATGATTTGAACAATCTCTGTCAGGCTGGCGCGATATCCAACCGTCAAAGCATGCTCGCACCAAATCCAGTCGAAGCCTTCCTTCGCCATGCCGAGAGCGATGATGATATCGACGTTTTCGCGGTTGTTTTTCTGCGAGGGGTCTTTGAGCGCCGCGAGCACTTTGGACCGCTGGCCTTGATCGCTGTCATCGACAAGGTCAGCAATCTTCAGAATCTTACCGTCTGAAGTATGGACAAGCTGGAAGCCTGTTTTGGGGTCAGTCCCTTTCCACTCGCCCAGCTCGTCGATGATGTGTTCAACTTCGCGGTGTTTATCTTTGGTGCTCTCGCGCGAGTTGACGCTCGGGATATGAATGATGGTTTTCTCGTCGGGGTCGAGAACCTTTAGGATGTCGTCGGCATAGGAGCCTGAGTAGAAGAAATAGCCGATGTCGAGGGTCTTCAGCCATTTGTAGCCGTTGAGCTGCTCATAATAGGTGTAGGTGACGCTATCGAACTTGGCCTCGTCTTGCGGAGCAAGCACGGCCTCGGCATCGCCACGGAAGTAGGAACCTGTCATCGCAACAACGTGAACCTTGTCGCGCTCGATTAGCTCGGCGAGCTGTGCGCCAAGCTTGTTATCGGGGTTGGCTGAGACGTGGTGAAACTCGTCCACCGCAATCAAGCGATTGTCGAATGCCTCGACACCGAACTTCTCTACAGCGTTGCGGAAGGTCGCGTGTGGACAGACAAGGACTCGTGCATTGCTCTTCAAGAACGCCCCGACTGAATCGGCCTTGCTGCCTTCCGTGCCAGGAGCGTTGCAAAGATTCCATTGCGGTTCGACCTCCCAATCTGCCCAGAAGCCAAATTTGCTTAGGGGTTCGTCCGCAAAGCTCGACCCGATGGATTTTTCAGGGACGGTAATAATGGCCTGTGCCAAGTCCTGATTGTGCAGCTTGTCGAGCGCGATGAACATAAGCGCACGGCTCTTACCTGATGCTGGTGGAGACTTGATGAGGAGATACTGCTCGCCGCGCTTCTCATATGCTCGCTCCTGCATCGCCCTCATACCCAGCTCGTTCGACTTGGTCGAAGCGCCAGTCTGGGCATAGGATACAGATACGGAAGGAACGGATTTCTCGGCGGTCATCGGGTCAGGCTTTCATTTTCGTTTTCGTTGATTGAGGCTTGGTCGTCATCTTGGTGTAAAGCTCGAACAGCTTTTCTAGGCGCTCGGAGTCATTTTTGAATTGTCGTCCGATGTAGATGCGTTCCAATACCTCATCATTGCGCTCATGCGCTTCACGCAAATTGATTGGCATTTCGTCTGGGTCATACATCTCTGCAATCGTCGCTGGAAAATTCTCTTCCCGAGCAAGCAAGATGTCTTCCGCACATCGAGTTAAGTCGGACTCGTTCTTCTCGGTGAGTGCTGGCAATGGAAACGTGTTCCAACCTAGAGTATTTGAATACCTGATACGCGTCTCAAGTTGACCGCAAACGGCAAGAACCCAAATTAGGTGCATCTTGGATGCGACAATTGAAACGGCCCAAGTTGGCGCATCGAGCAACGCGAAAGCGCTATTGCTTACAACGGTTCCCGCTTGCAGGAGGCCGACAGGTAAATATGGGCGAGATTCTGACGAGACAGCGGGGACGATAATAACTTGCTCGTCTCCCTGCTGTCGAACTTCACCGAACTTGTGCGGAGTAGACGCAAGAGCCTTCGTGGTCGCCCTTTTCGACTTTTTCCTCGTTGTTTCCACTGAGTCGAAACGAGCCTGCAACCATGTATTGCTCTGGGCTTCGGAATAGTCCTCATCCGAAACCCAAACGCACCGCCGTTCGCTTCCTCTAATGAACTCAAGCGAGCCCACCAACGGGCGAATAAACTTCGTTGGCACGTTATAATTTGTATTAGCGCTCGTGCCTTCGGACATGCTTAAGATCAATCCGCCACCGTCGTTAGGCATGCTACCAAAATTCATTTCTGGGAGTTGAGAGAGTGGGCGCGACCTCTGGTCGACGATGATATCTTTGGCCGCCACCAAATATGCATTGATGTTGCTGCATTCTTTGGCGGTAGTCTCACCATCACGGTCTAACGAGAACAGACGCCGAGCTATGTTCCTGCTGGCGGATATTCCGACTATTACAACAGTCACACCCGCATTGTGGCTTGCCAAGTTGGACCATTTGAAGGCTGTATGAGCGAAGACGATCTCATGCTTGCGTTCAGAGATTAGTGGCCAGAGTGTTGATACTTGGCGACCCTGGCAGATGGAGTTTGTAGCCACGAACGCTGCGGTGCATTCTGTCTTCCGACCATAATCAGCGGCTTTCAAGAACCAACCAGCAACGAAATCTAGTGACCGCCATTTGCTGGTAATGCCATCAAACACCGCACCTAGAGCAGCTTTTTGTTCGTCGGTTTGTGTCTGACTGCCAAGATAAGGAGGGTTGCCGCAAATATAGGTCTCGCCACCTTCGTTCTCGAAGTCAATTTGAGCTTGGTCCAAGGGTGTATGAAATAGGTCATCCGACGTGTGTTTCACGCCCGTCCCGGTTGGCGGGCAGATACTCAGCCAATCTAACCGAAGGGCATCGCCGCAGGTTATCCAGTTTTGAGCATCTAAGGGGAGAAACTCCGCTAGAGCTTCTTTCTGACCTCTATACAATACGTCGGATTGATACTCAGCGATGATTAGCGCCAGTCGGGCCACTTCCGCCGGAAAATTCCTCAGTTCGATCCCACGAAAATTCGTGAGGGGTATGTCTGAACGCCTATCCGCCTCGTCGCGCCTCTTGTTAATCTCGGCCTCAATCGCTCGCATCTCTTTGTAAGCGATGACCAAGAAATTCCCTGAGCCACAGGCAGGGTCGAAGACTCTTATCTTGGCAATGCGCTTTCTGAGATTGAGCAATTTGACTGGGCTGTCCTCGGCTTCTTCCAGTTTCTCACGTAGGTCATCGAGAAAGAGAGGGTTGAGCACCTTCAAGATGTTCGGAACGCTTGTGTAGTGCATTCCCAGCGCGCCGCGTTCTTCATCGTCGGCTACGGCCTGAATCATGCTTCCGAAGATGTCGGGGTTGATCTTCTTCCAATCGAGATTGCCGATGTTGATAAGGTAGGAGCGCGCAATCCTGCTGAAGGTGGGGACTTCTGTGCTGCCCGAGAAGAGCTCGCCGTTCACATACGGAAACTGGTTTGCGTAACGTGGCGTCTCGTTGGCGTCTCGCTCAGTGAGTTTGCAATCCATCGCGCGAAAAATCTCGCCAATCACCTCGTGCGTGTTGGACGAGTCTCTCTCACTCATCTGCTCGATGGTGCGCGTGAAGAGGTCTTCGCCGTGGAAGATGTCTGTGTCTTCCGCGAAGAAGCAAAAGATAAGCCGCGCCATAAAATGGTTCATGTCGGGGCGGCGCTCGTCGGTGTCCCAATCGGGATTGTCTTTTAAGAGCTCGACATAGAGACGATTGAGCCGCCCAGTGGCCTTGATATCGAACGAGCTCTCACGGATTTGCTTGACCGTCGTGATGCCAGCGAGCGGGAGCAGGAAACCGAAGTGGTCAGGAAAGTCCGCATACTCGCAGGCGATAGGAGCTTCGTCGCTTCCAACCTCTTCGGCTTGAAGCGTCTCGCCGTCGGTAGCGAGAATGAATTTGGCGCGGGCACTCGCCGTCTGGGGGCTTTGCCGTAACGCCTGAAGTGTCGCGTCTACCTCGCCAAATTCACATGTCGCAATGTGAATATTGTTGCGCTGTAGCACCCCGCCCTCAAGGTCGGAGCTATTCGACGCGCCTGAGCGAAGACGCTTAATGGTAGTGGGTTTATTTCCGAATGCAGCAAGGAATTGGAAGGGGAATTCAGTCTTGTCAAAAGGCTGTTCCGCTAGCTCCGATATCGCTTCTTCAATCTCGACCGCATTCATCTGCTATTTCTAGTCTTTCTAATTCAGCAATAGATGCGCCAGCATCTCCTTTGGTGACTAAAGCATATTCCGTGATTCGACTCAGCAGCCAGATTCCTTGCATTCGAGGTTATCCACACGGTCGCTGCTCGCACGGTTGCTCTTGAGACCCTGTCATTGTCGAGATTGAGGTTGGAAAGCAATCTTCCCGCCAATTTCACTTCCGATCAGGTCTGACATCAAGAGCAGATGCCCGTCATCCAAATGAGCGTAACGTGCGGTTGTTGAAGAGTTTCTGTGGCCCAGCAAGCGCCCAATCATGGGCAATGTCTCGGATGAGCGAGCAGCGAGGCTCGCATAGTTGTGCCGAAGATCGTGCAATCTCACGTCCTCGATGCCCGCTTCGACCCTCAGCATGCGCCAGAACCATTCGATTGCAGAGACGGGCAGCACATCGAATTGGAAGACGCGCTCATGGCTCCTTCTGCGCGGCAAGCGATCAATGACTGCCCTCGCCTCTTTGCCAAGCCATATGACACGTGGCCCAGTCTTTGAATCGGTCAGCTTGAGCTTACGGCCCTGAACCTCGCCCCAAGTGAGATTGAGAATTTCGCCGCGCCGACATCCTGTCAAAGCGAGTAGCGAAATGACCGCCACCTCATTGGGCTTGTCGGCTCGATGCTGTGACAGGGCTTCCCCAAGAAGGGCCATCTCTGCTTGGCTCAGAAAGCGTTCGATCTTCCGCCCCTTGTTGCGCTTGACGCCACGAAAGGGATTCGAGTGTTCTGGGAGATAACCCCATGCTTCCGCCATGCCGAACATCGCCTTTAGGATTTCCATAGCGCGGTTGGCCGCGCCCGGCCCTGCCGAACGCGTCAACGTTGCATGCCAGCGCACTGCATCGGCATGGCTGATCTCGTCGACGAACCTTCCGGCGAACGCATGTTCCAAGTGCGTTCGCCGGTAGATGTCGTGTATCTCAAGCGTGGATGGCTTCCAGGTCGGAGCCGCGACCTCCCAATAGTGCCGAAGAAAGGATGCATAGGTCGGCGTCTTCTTGCCGCGTTGTTTCCTGTCTGCCGGGTTCTGGCCCAGTTCGATCCTCAAGATGAGGCGACGCGCAACATCTTTGGCGATCCGCTCGGTCAGAATAGCAGCATCGCCTATGGTGATGAGCCTTTGCTTGCCGCCCATCGTGCGCTGAAGAACGTAACTCTTCCTGCCTGATGGATGGATACGCTCACCAAAACCGGGAAGGACGTAGTCGAACCTCGTGCGACGCTTTCCGGCATCACCCGGCACGATGCGCGCCAGCTCCTCGGCAAGAATGCGCTTGAGGTCATAGCTGGTCATGCGGTCATTCCCATCGATTTTGCGAGGGTTGAACAGATGCGGTCGGCGCTTTCCGAAATCACCTCGTCCGCGAGATGCGCGTACCGCGCCGTCGTTTCGGGCAGCGCGTGGCCAAGCAGCTTGCCAATCGTTGCTAGCGGTATGCCTTTCGCAATGGCCACCGAGGCGAAGCTGTGACGCAAGTCGTGCAGGCGCACGTCGGGCAAAGCTGCCTTGCGCCTGATCTTCTCCCAGTGTTGGCCCAAATTGATCGGCACTTCGCGATATACTGCCGGGAATACGAGCTGATCGTCTCCGCGCCATTGTAGCCCATCGAGCACAGCGATTGCCTGCGGGTTGAGGTAGATTGTTTTCGGGCCGGTTTTGCTGTCAGGCAATGCGAGGCGGGGTATCTGGACGTAGCGCCAGCGCAGTGTCGCAATCTCTGAAACCCGTGCGCCTGTATAGATCAGCATCAGGAGAGCCGGGACCACGAACGCATTGGCACCGTCGTGCTCTGCCAGCACCCTACCGAGCCTTCGATATTCATCGGCGGACAGATAGCGTTCGGGCAGGTCCCGCTTGAAGCGAGAGACGCCGCGACACGGGTTGGTGTTCTTCTCGCGATAGCCGAGCTTCTCGGCATATTGCATCATAACCGACATGACCGGGATGCTGCGATTGAATGCTCCTCCCACGTCAGCCATGCTGTCTCGCCAACGATTGATGTCAGCGCGTTCAATCGCATCAACACAAAGCGTCCCAAACCGTGGGATCAACCGCTTGTCGATGTAAGCCCGAGATGCATCGCGCGTGGAAGGCTTCCAGTGCGGCGAATAGTCGAGCCAGAACTCCTCCGCGAATTCTGCAAAGAGTGGAGCCTTAAGCTTCTCCGGAGCAGTAGGCAGATCGGCAAGCGTCGCCTTGATGAGCAATCTGCGCGCGGCAGCGCGCGCGGCGGGAGCGCCCAGCGCACCTGCCGCCACTCCCGCGCTTCCCAGAGTCACCATTCGCTGCACGCCTCGCGGCCTGTGCTTTACGATCCACGTGAGATGTCCCGACTTGCGCTTGCGAAGTCCGAAGCCGGGAAGCTCTGTATCCCACGTGATGCCGACCGGAAGAGACTTTCGCCGCGCAACATAGCCGGTCAGTTTGAGTCGATGGGACTGCCTGCGGCGGGATACTGCTGTGCCTTGGCTACCACCTGATTGCTCAGCCTTTCGGACTTGCGATGCTTCTGTTTCTTCGTGCCTTTTTGCCATTCTATGCAGCTACCGCTGCGTGCGGTGTGCTCATCGACATCCACGACAACACCGACGGTCATCAGTTGAGCGAGCGGTTGTTGATTGAGAATCAGAAGCTGCAAAGCATTTTCCAGGAAGCGCCATTTATGATGGCGTATGCGACCACTGATGACTTCACACTTCAATTCGTAAATGAGGAATTCGCACGATTCTACAACAACCGCCCTTTGCAGGGCTTACCGGTACGTCGCGCCATTCCTGAAGCCCATCAGCAAGGTTTTGATGATCTGCTGCAAGAAGTGGTCAGCTCTGGTCGGCCTTTCAGTGCTAACGCGATGGAAGTTCGCGTATATGAAGGACAACGAGCGCAATCCAAATATGTCGACTTCATCTATCATCCGGTGAAGGACGATGGAGGGGAAATATCCGGAGTGCTTTGCACCGGCATGGATGTGACAGAAAAGGTCGAAGCACGCATCGGTCTTGAAAAAACGCGCCATAGCTTGCTGCACGCAAGTCGCATCAATGCGATGGGCACTGTTGCAATGACACTGGCCCACGAGCTCAACCAACCGCTCACGGCCGCAGCGAACTACCTATCCGTCAGCCGCCGCTTGCTACGGCACGATCACAAAGAGGCAACAGAGCCAGTCGGTGCAATCCTCCACGCCCAGGAGCAGATCGATCGCGCAGGCGACATCATCAGGCGGCTTCGTCCGCTAATCCAGTCGGGCGAGGCAGAACGCCGAACGGTGCCGATCTCGGCCGCAGTTGACAGAAGTGTCGGCCTTCTCCTCGCCAGCGGAAAGTTCGATCTTGCGGTTTCGAAGGATATCTCGCGCGATGCCGCTTACGTACTGGCCGACCAGATCCAGCTCGAGCAAGTGCTTGTGAACCTGCTTCGCAATGCCGATGAGGCGTCGAAGCAATCCGACCGAAAGGAGGTGATCATTGCCACCTCTCGGGAAGACGTGAAGTACGCCGTCATATCTGTCCGCGACTACGGGTCTGGCCTGGCGGATGACCAGATCGGGGAATTGCGATCAACCCAGCGCGAAGCCCCAAAGCAGGGGCTAGGCGTTGGCCTGCTGCTTTCCCGAACTTTGGTCGAAGCCAATGGCGGCAGCCTGCGGGCAGCCAATGCCGCGACAGGCCCTGGCGCGGTGTTCGAGATCGTGCTGCAGGCGAGTGAACCGAAAGCTTCGCAGTCAGACGAGTAAGCATATGAATGACCAAACCGACATCTTTCATTGGGTCTATGTGAGCGAAGCGATGTTTTCGATCCAGGAAGCCCAGCGAGTTATCCAGGATATCATTGAGCTATCTGTTTCGCGGAACGCTTCGCTTGGAATAACCGGTGCCCTGATCTTCACGGGTAATCGCTTTTCGCAGCTCCTAGAGGGACCGAAAGCAGCGGTAGTGGACCTGAAGGCAAGCATTCTCGCTGACCGCCGCCATGCAAAGGTTACTACGCTACCGCTCGCTCTTGGACCGGACAGAATGTTTCAAGCCTGGTCTCTGGCCTATTATGGCCCATCGCGTTTTCTGGGGAGACTGCTCGAAGGCGTTCAACTTCAGCAACAGCAGCACAGTAAAGCTGTATGCATGGACATTGCCAGAATGTTCATGGAATTCTCGAACGGCAGTCCAGCCGATTGACCGTGCGGATTGGGAAGGTGGCTGTTCCTATCTTCAGCGTGTCCGGGCGTATTAGGCTTTATGTAGGCGAGTCCGTCCATTAACTTACGATTCTAACACCATAGTTTGGAGACACGGGTGGAAGTATTGACCCGCCGACCGTGGAGATTACCTTCGGTCGCGTCCACTTCTCCAATAAATGCTGGAAGCGCCGACTTAGCCGACACTCCCTACTTCGAATTAGCTCGTCGAAAGCCGCCGTACATTCCCGCACGCGCCAGCGACGACAACTGGGCCGGTTACTGCCTGTCCGGTCCCAGCATCAGAAGCCGGAGAAGCAGACGTCTAGGCTGACCTCTACGTCTGACAGTACCCGCCGACAAAGCGGTCTTCCAGAGCTTCGATCTTGTTCGTCGAACTCGGCCATTCGTTCAGCGAGGTTAAGCCGCGCGTGAGCGAGAACGGCCTTGGCGCCGCGACTAATTTTCCCGCGGCGCATAAGCGGCCAGTGATTCTATGGCAGGGTCATTTTTGGAGTGGTACTCTTTTTACTCCTGAGCGCGCCACCAACTGCGCCAAAGCCCATTATGAGGAGCATCCAAGTAGCTGGTTCGGGAACCGCTGGGAGACTCAGCAATCCTTCAACTTTGCCAGAATAGTTTCCGACGGTTTTGCCATCCAGCATGCCGAACTGCAGTTGACCCGATGTGTTGATTGTCCCGCTGGCGTTCAGAAATCGACCTGTCCCACCCGTCACGACCAGATTCTCGATCGTGTTGAATAAACCAGGCGTCCCGGTTGCTGTCACACTGCCGGTGTATGCTCCGAACAGGGAATCGCCAGCCGCAAAATCATAGGAAAAAATTCCATCGACGACACTCGTTGGTGGAGCGGATGTAATGCAATGGCTCTGCGTCGCTGTGAAATCGCCAAAATTGGAAGTGCCGGTCGAGGATATCGCGCCGGGACCAATGGACACAGTGTTGAAATAGGTTGGCGCGCAGCGCCCTGTCCCAGGCGGCGTAATCGGGTTTACATTCTGCCGCGCACCGGTGAAGACAAAGTCCGCTGCGATAGCAGGATAGCCTTGACCCATCACGCACATCGCCGCGGCTGCTAACAGTCGAAATCGCATGGTGTTTTCCCTTCCTATCGAATTATCGAATGCCTTGAATCGTGGCGGTCGTGGCAACGACCTTGAGTCACAATCAATGTCTCAGTTGGGTATCAGCGCAGGAAAGCAACCACATCGAACGAATGTTCTATGGAAGCTGAGTCAGCTGAATTCTTGCAGTAATTTCACGAGTTCTGCCTGACGATGGACGCCAGTCTTCTCGAATATCGAAACAAGTTGGGATCGCGCCGTAGCATAAGTAACACCGCGACGTGCGGCGGCAGCGGCCTTGCCGTCGCCCCGACAAACCTCGAGAGTCAGTGCAATTTCGGCTTCAGTCAGGTGGTATCGAGTCGACAATTTCTCACGCAAGCGGATGAGACGTTGCGGGGTGTCGGCGATGACCAAACACGCAACCGGTCTGGGCATACGCAGGATCGAAGCGTCAAAGGTGGAAATATGGCTCGCTGGGATTATCTGCACGGATCGTCCCATGCCTTGCTCGATTTCCCTTCTAACAAAGCTGCAGCTTGCAAACAGCGCTCCTCGCCGGGAGCAATCATTCAGTATCGCCTCAAGAGAATGGGGAAGGCCCTGGACAGTAACTTTACCTGATACGACTGCCACACCGCTTTCGCCGTTCAGGAGAGACTCGAATGATAAATTGGCCGCAAGCAAATGCGCATCGTGGGAAAGGATTGCAACTCCAACATCGAGGCGGTCCAGCGCCTCAAGCATGGCACCTGCAGCTCCCTCTAGCGCCAGCAGCCTTCGCTCGAGAGCGATCGCTTGTGAAACATGAAGCGCAATGTTTGCAAAGGACACATAATCTTGGCGATCAAAATCTTCGGCCTTCTCACCGGAATAGACCGACATCACGCCCGACGCGTCCCCGTCGAGTAATATGTTAGTGGCCAATGCGTCGAGACCTAAACCGACAGGACGCCACCACTCCTGGTAGAATGCGGTCTCGATGAATTCATCGGGTTCCATCACCGCTCGTGGTGTAAAGATCTGACCGACGGGCAGCGAGCCGGTCTTTAACCAAAGTGGATTTTGCCGCGCCCAGTATTCGCTGTAGGATTCTTGCCAGGCTGGATCGGTCCGCGGAGCAACCCCATATGCAGTTCCCAATAGGGGATCGAAAATACCGAGATTTATGTGATTTGCCCCAAGCAGCTCTGCCATTTGAGGCAGCAATTGGGTCCAAAAGTCTTCCCCAGTCCGACTGGAATGCAGTTGAGCAATTATATCGCTCTCGCGTGTATCCCGATCCATCTTAATGCACCAGATTACTGCTGAATTCATAGCCTTAGTTCTGATTGTACTTATCGACAAGCGAATTAAAGCTCGTCAATTGATAGCTCACCCGGCGTTTGGATAAGCTCGGAAAAATCTTCAGTTGATCGAAGGTTTTATAGAATCGCAACGTAGCGCCGAAGGTCTATAATCGGATCGTTTGCAGCAGAGCCTTTTGGTCAGCATCGCTCAATCACGGCCAGTTAGCATATAGCGGACTTGCCAGCCTAATTGAACGTCCTGCTATGGAGCGGATTCGTGACGATCCGCTAGCCCGCAGTTTTCAGATCTAGCAGCCATAGCCAAGATTACATTGTTACGATTTTGAAATTCCCGCCAGTACTTTAGAACGTTTGTCCGATGCGCAGTTCCCGATGCGTCGATACCTCCTGATTGTCGCAATCGTGAAGGAGGACTTTATGAAGATGCTCATAATCTTTGGTCTGGTTTTGGCGACTATACCGATCTCTGCAGCTACCGCACACCGCGAGTCCGTTGCGGACAACTCAGTCGCAGTCTCATATGGCGACCTTGATCTTAGCTCAGAACAAGGTCGCGACCGGCTCAATGCCAGGACTCGCTCCGCAATACGCAGCGTATGCGAAGACAATGCCGTGCGCGACCTCAATGACCTCATGGCTCAGAAACGCTGTACCAAGAGCATGCACGCTAACGCCGACTCTAAAATTGCGCTTGCCGTTGAGAAGGCAAATCATCGGATGGCTCTGGCAAAGAAATAGCCAAAGCGAGAAGACCGCAACATGTGCTCTCGAGATGCCATGGCATTTCGGGAGCATTTTGCTTTTGGCTAGAGACAGACGACATCACAATGAGGCTGCACATGTGCCGTGACGCTTGGGCCGCATGTGTGGAGGCCGAATCCGCCAACATTACTGCCATTCGGAAGATGTGATGAGCGGCCTGAAATTTGCCGTTCGTTCACTTCGTAAATCACGCCTGCAAGTGGGCCGTTTGCTGACTGACAGGTTTTGGTATGGCATCGTGCCAAAGCAGACGTCCAAGCGCTGTGGCGGTCAAAACCTAGTCGAATGTCCTCATCGACAGTTTTCCAAGCCTAAACCGGACTTTCCGGAGACGACAACATTGCTGACGTTTTGGGCTAGCAAACCTCAGTCTCGCGTGCCTTGGCCTGCGTCGGACCCAAGGAAGATCACATTCAGCCAGTCGATGAGTTTCAGCATCCAGTGCCAAGCTAGCCAAAACAAGAAGCCGAAGCCTACCATGCCCAAACCATGCAATGCATCTTCGCTGCTGTAACCCCATCCGAACTGCCAAACGCTATCCGCAGCAGCAGCGATCGTAAACAGGAGCGCGAGCCCTATCCAGAAGGGGATAAAGATGCGGCCGAACCGACGATTGAAGCGCGTCATCCGGCGCGCCGTTGATGCGTATGTCATAACTTCAGACTAGTAGTGCTGGTGTCCGCTTTCCACCCCATTTGCGCCTGTTTCACCGAGCTAGTGACGTGCCAGAAGCGGACGGGCAGCAAACGACAACAAAGCGGACATTTCAGTCAACCGAAAATGCCGATGAAATAGGCGGCTGAGATCATGCAAACGCCCATAATCCCAGCGGAGATTTGACGTCGAAGGATTAGCGGACTCTCTGGGAATTGCCGTCTGAATTCTTGCTGGACACTGATAGATTTGAGCGGATTCCACCCAAAGTAGCCAAAGCTATGGCCCTTTTCTCTCAATAACCCTACCATCGTGAAGGTTGAATGGTTCGCGACCGCTGCGGAGATAGTGGCTCCAACAAGAGCAATTACCGCAGCAAGAACATTCGGTTGGGGCACCTGCTATCGATAGCATTCTCAATACCCGTGAGCAATATCAGCTTTCCCCCACATGGCCGTCATTCGCTGCGGCCTTCTTTATCGTCAAAACTGGTCATTGGTTCAGGTGGTGAACGACGACGAAGCTCGGGCCGATAGCCGAATTGCCGCTTTCAGCCATGCGATGGCGGAAAGCTGTCATTCGAGTAAAGGCCACTGTCCGCCGCTACTTGCGGGCCGATCAAAGCAAACGTGCATCATTCGGGAGTGCCCGTGATGTTGCTTTCCGCAGCAGTGCGATCGCGGTAGGTTTCCGTAACAAAGTCTATGAACGAGACAGCAGCGCCTACAGCAAGCCTTGCGTGTCGAGGCTGGAGCCCCCTGTGTTGACCGTCCCGACCGTGACCGGAGCCATAAAGGCCGCGCAGTTCTGCTAGATACTGCGTAAGCGCGCTCAAATTGCGAAGGATTAATTTAATCGTATTTGCCCCCTTCGCTTCATCAGAGATTCCCTCCGGAACGAGGCCAAGTTCGCTTGCCACCAGTTTGGTCAAAGTAGGTAGGTCGGCATTCTTGCTGTAAGACACTCGCCTATTCGTAAGGACGGTTTTGCAGCAACTTTCCACAAGTTCTTTTGCAGTCCCAATCGCCAAGGCAGGATCTCGATCTACCGAGTTCTCAAGCCGCTCAATCTCTTTCTTCATCCATCCCGCGTTTAGGGCGTCCGCGACGGTCTTCGCTCGCAGCACCGACCTCTCGCCGAAATCACCAATGGGCTTAGCGACGAAACGAGGGCGACCGGCAATCTGCTCAACTTCGACAAGCGACCAGCCTGCCGGACGCAACTGATCGTTGAATACGCGGACCAATTCCAATGCTTCATTTCGATCTGGCCGGACAATTGGATGAACCATCTCAGCGAGAAATGTCAAGAACATCTCAGCCTTTCCACCCAACAGATCAAAGCGTTTGTCGCCAAAAATCCAGTCATCGTCCCAATCGTCATTGTTGCGCCGATGCTGCCAGATATCCCCCGCTGCATTCTCAAACCGATGGTCGGTGGATGGCATGGCCTCGAGATCCCACAGGCGCTGTAGAAATTCCACATCATCAAGTTCGCCCATCCATTGAATCTTTTCGACCTTTAATCCGTCGATGATATTCTGACGTGCTCTTCGAGGTAGCTGGGCAGGTGACGACCGCCAATTGGCACGAGCTTGAATTCGAGGACGTATTTCCACGCCGAACCAATCATTAGCGCCGTCTTCAAAGACAGATTTTACCCGGGCAGTGATCTGCTCTTCGAGTGAGCTACGCTTTGCGGACAATCGACCGAATTCGGAGGGTTCAATTGAAAGAAAGACAGTGTGAATGCGCGTTCCGCCATTCCAATTGTCGAAGCCTGTCTCGGCAATTTCTGCATCTGCTTCGCGCAAAACCTCGGCGGCTTCATTCATGCCTTCGGAGACCAGCAACTCTTCTACGGTTGCGAGCTTGGCGTCGTCTGCAGGATCGATCATCGTCAATTAATAGCAGGGAACAATGAGTGAACAAGGTGAGTGTTGACCCAAGCCACAGTTTTGCTTGGGCGGAGGCCTGCTGGAAGTATTCTTCTGGTAATTCGAGTGCTCCTTATTGCAGGAAATCGGGGTCTGCCAATTTCAATGCCCGCTCAGGAAAGTGGCTTAAGTAAAGGTTACGGCCGACATGTGGCCGCATAGCAGTCAGTCTAAAACTGGGCCGCCTTCGGAAATTCCGATTCTGCGGGCAAACGCCAACATTGCTGCCGTTCGCGGCTCTTGAGCTGGCACCTGAAACCGGCCGTTCATCATACGGCGGATTATGGCGCCTCCTGGGCCGGTAGCGGACGGTCGGCTTTCCTGTCGAAAGTTCCGTCAACAGACGGTTGCGCTTGGTTTCGACGCCCTTCGGTCACAAATGGGCCAAGCTGAAGACAGGAATCGTCGTTTCATATCGCGGCGCTCACGCGCTAGAATCGACGAGACATTGAAACTGGATGGCGGGCACGCCGGAATCGTGGTCAAGGCACTCCGTACGCGGACCTCCGATCACCTTCTCAGCAATGTGAAGCGACACCATGTTCTCGCGATCGACCACCGCCTCGAAATAGAGCTTTGAAATCCCGTTCCGGCGAAGCCCGCGGCATTTCTCGTTTATCGCTGCCATCGCCACACGCTGCGCGCGCCCGGCACCTCGCTGAGATTCCATCACTGCGTAGCCAAGCTGGAAAGTCGGCACGCCCTCGATCGGCTCGGTCAGTGCGAGGAGCGCGACCGCGGTGACCTCGCCGCCTTCGACCAGAGCATAGGTATATCTCGGTCCGCCGGCCGGTTGATCGACATGCACGAAGATGTCCGGATGGAAGTCCGCTGGCTGAACGCGAATTTCCCGCTGTGCGATCGCCCTGCGGAAATCGATCAGAGCGTCCATCGGATCTGTCATGGCCGGCATCCTATCTCCTTCCATGCGACCCCGAGCAGCAAGGCCAGCGCCTCATGAAGGCAGCTCGAACAGGATTCCGACGACCTCCATTAGCGATGTCAATTTGGGCAGCCCCTGTTCCCCGCCGAAACTCAGTAACTCAGCTGACGTCATCCCATCCGGGTTGAGGCTCTCGAGAACAACAAGCTGAGCGTGCGAACGGAACCGCTTGAAGTACCGGGCGCCGGTATCGTCCACGGCAATCACCAGTCGTCCTTCCAGTTGTGCGAGGGCCGCGCTCGTCATCGCGATCGGATGGGTGATGATGTACTGGCCATCGAGCGCGATCGGTTCGGCGCTGCGCCCTGCAACCTGAAACAGCTTGGCGTCCTTGAGCATTGCGTTGACCGCCGTGAAATTGGCGCTCATGGGTAATCATGAGGATCTGCGCACCGGAAATGTCGGTCGGATCGGCCTTGCCCAGCCTAGCGATCTCCTCGGCCCATTTGCGTTTATTCCGCGGATCGAAGGTCACCTGAGGATCGTCCAGCAGCATCAAAGGAAACGGATTGGCCCCGGCATCAATGATGGCCTGCTCGCGCACGGCGAGCACGAAGGCCCATAGGATCGCGCGCAACCAGGAGCTGTTGGCGACTACGGACGCGTCGACCCGCAAGCCATCATCGAAGCTGCCGGCGATGAGAACCGCTTTCTTAGCCAGAACGGCATCCTCGAACGACAATCGCTCCTTGAAATGGATCCGCCCCAAAATTGCCTTCATGCGGCCGGAGAGCGCCGAGATCGATCCGGCAGTCTGGGCGGCGACGAGCAGACGCAGATCCTTCAGAGGTATCAGCGCTGTCGCTATTGCTTCCCGAACACGTTGCTGCTCGTGGATCGGAAGCCACAGATCAGCTTCCTTCGCGGCCGTTTCCAGATCCTTAGCGAGTTGATCGAGCGGGGCAGCGCGTTCCAGGGCAGCTTCCAGCGCCTGGATCCTGCCCTCGATGGAGTCGGCCGGGTACGTGCCGTCCTCTGCCGCACTGCCCGCCATCTCGCGCCAACCCGACGCGAACTGTGGCCGATGCGTCTGCCACCACGCAGCCAGCGCCATCACACGCTCTACCTTGGCGATATAGCTTAGCAGCTCGGATGCCGCTGGTGGCGAGGTCGGATCGGGCGCCGTCACGGTGTGTACGAAGGCGGGAAGCTTCTGCGTTATGTCGTCAACGGCATCTGATGCGAATGCCGCTACGCCGGTCAGGACAATCGAGAACGGCGCCCCTTGAACAAACACCTGTTTGGCAGCCTCGGAAAAGGAGTCGCGCGGCTGCATCGCCGACAAGGTGTCGAAATGGGCGTCTACGGCCTGCGGCACAGAATCGCGGATCGACTTCTCGAGCTCTGCACAAACATCAGCCAGTCTCCGCTCGGCGACGGACGCTGCCTGCTTCAGGGTGGCAAGTTCGTCAGCGAGCGCAGCGCGCTTTTCGCCGGTCAGCTTTCCTTCGCACAAAGGGCAATCGGCGCCCTCGTGAGAATGCGGTGCCGGCTCGTAGAAGCGGGACGCCAATGCCTTCAACCGCAGCTTTTGATCTTCGGCCTGTCGCTTGTCCCAAACGATCGCTTGGGCCAGACGGGTCTTTGCGTCGGTGAGCAGACCCGGCAGCGCCTGAAACTGCGTGTCTCCCGGAGCATTTGCGAGTGCCTTCCAGGCCGAGAAAACATCGACGCCTTTGGAACTGTCGCCCAGTATCGCGCGCGCTGAATTGACCGCAGCCTTGATCTTGCCGCGATCGTCCGCATTCGCCGTGTCGAGTGTCGATGCGATCTCCGAAGTCAGCACGACGAGGTGTGCTGCGGCCTGATCCGAAGCCGTCTTCGCGGCGTCGCGGAGCTCCTGAGCGTAGCCCTTGTCCTCGCGCTTGCCCGCGACCTTCAGGTTAAAGTCGATCTTGACCGCCGTTTGGGTCGCGCGTTCAAGAGCGGCTTCGAGGCGCGCCGCAATGGTTTCACCCCCCTTGTCCAGCGCATATTTGAGAAAGCGTTTGGATCGATGGGTGAAATTGGCCGCGCCATCGGCGATGGCAGCCAGCTGATCGAGCCCTGTTAGGAGCTTAACCGCATCGTAGATCGACTGACTACGCTCGCCAAAGCCGATACGGGCAAGGCGAGCGGGCATGAGGAGCCCGACCTCCAGCAGCTGGGGCGTTGTCAGGAGGTCAGCCGAAATATCGACTTCGATGACGGGCTGGGCGCCCGGCGCGGCCACTAGCCTGCGATACGCATGGGCGGTGTTACCAGCCGGATCGTGGAATGTCAGCCGTACCCAGGTCTCGGCAGAGCCGGCCAACGCCATCGCGCTGGTCGGATAGGACACAATTGGGGGCCAGTTCCCGATCGTTGAACCAGCATCATTCTCGACAGGAGCCCTGACCCCGGTCTCGAGGTGCAGCCCGTCTTGGTCGCGGCAACGATAGCCGGTCATCGCCCAGATGATCGCGCTTGCCAGCGACGTCTTGCCCGAACCATTCTGGCCCTCGAGACACCAGTTTGCTCCGTCGAAGGGTACGGAAAAGGGAGGCCCGCCAATCTGGTTCAATCCGCCGAAGCCGCTGGTTTCAATTCGAGCAAGGCGCCAAGGGCCGGCATTCGTCGCCGTCCCGCTCTGTTGCGTCTCGGTCGCAGGGTCGAAGGTTTCAATCTTCCAGGCCGCAACTAGATCGTCAAAGAGGTCTTCGTGCGCGTCGGCGACTTTGGATTGTTCGCATGTGAGCAGGAAGTGGAACAACCGCCGCGCGCCCGCGGAGGCGAGGTGCACCGAGCCTGCCTTATGGTCGCCGAATTTCGCCCAAGTAAGCGGCTGACCAGATAGAAGCCGCTGTTTTGCCTCGTAGAATGATAGCGCCATGTCCCCTCCGTAGAGGCAGTATAGCGCCGCAACAGATTTTCGATCCAGAGGAATAAAAGCTTCAAATTGGATCGATCTCGCCCGCCACTAAACTTTATTGATGGCAGCTTTCAGGATGATCCACAGACCATCTGAACGACCGAAATTGGGGCGCCTAGCTGCCATCAGACATGGCTGCAGCGAAGGGCAGCTATCCGCACGCTGAGACCTAATACCTGCCGTTCCGGATCGTCGAACATTGCCGCCCCTCTGCGATAATCATTTCAACGTCCGCTTCAGCGTCATGCTCGGAGTGGAGGAATGACTGAGATTAGGCTGCAAAGCTGCCCAAGCGCCTATCGACCTCCCCGCTCTCTTTGAGACTTCCACCACATGGCTGCAGCCTCTTTATCCTCCTGCTCCTCGTCGGCTTTGATAACCGGCGCGAAGTTCTCCCGACTCCTGTCTTGATCTCGTGAGCCCCGTGAAATCGCGTAAGAAACATCGACATCGAGACGCTGCCCTTTTTGCAACATCGGAGCCAGTTCCACGCGTGTTGATTGCCGCTTGAGCGCGATCGCATGCCGGCACCCCTGCTGTGCACGTTGATCGACGTACTGCTTCCAAGTCGGCTTGCGCGTCCGTCGAAACTCACGGGCCTCGTCTGCGTGACGCGATAGTATCGGCGTGAGCCGCGGTTCACGGAATGAGCGATCGAATTGGGCGTAGAATGCGCGACGGTGAGAGACCGGAAGCTCGCTGGCCATTTGCTTGCGCTGCTGCATGAGGCTGCGTCTGACAGCGCGTAGCTCAGTCCGCTGCTGCTTCCTCAAAGACCTAAGCTGCGCGGAACGTAGCTGTTCGTCCAACCGATGCTTGGCGGCGAGCAGGTCGTAGTCGCGTTTCAGAATAGCGCGATCGTCGTCCTGCTTTTTGCTTTCATGGATCGAGACAGCGTGACGGTTAGGCCACCAGTCCTCGAATGCTTCAGCGCCATGAGTGTTGCGCTTGTCGAGCGACATCAGGCCGAACTTGGTGTGCGGACGATCAAGATCGGAGGCCTTGATACGATTGCCAGGATCTCGGGTGTCACAGATCACTATACCGCGCAGCCGGTCATCACCATTTCGTGACTTGGCGAAGACGGGTTGGATCTCGAGCCCTATTTCGGCCAGTGCGCGGTGGCGCGAAGGCCAATCTGTATGGTCGAGCGCCTCGCGAATATCCCAGGCTCGCTCGATCAGCGGTACAGACCCGGTTCTCTCGCTGCGCTTCTGTTGTCCGAAGGTCGCACGTTCTTGCGTTCGCTTGAGGCGCTTCTGCTTGGCCTGTTCCGGTGTGTCCAGTTCGCGCAATTGCAACTCTCGCTCAAGCCTGCGGCAGACATCCTGCGCACGTGCCAGCGCGCGAAAGTCGTAAGTCCGACGTGCTCGATTTGCTGGAGGCACGCGCGCGCATTGCTCGTCGGTCATCGCATGAGGTCCGATGCCGCGGATCGCACAACCTTTCTTCAGAAACCAGCGTTTCTGCGGTGTCTGGAAAGTGTCCATCGAGATGGTGCACCAGAACACATGCACGTGGTCGTGCTTGGTATCCTTGTGGCGAACAATCACGCGCTGATGTCCGGCCAAGCCAAGTGCATCCTCGATGCGCTGGGCTACGTGAAGCCAGGTCGACCCGGTCAGCTCGAGATCCTCGTGAGCGGCACTCAGCGAGAGGTGCAACAGCTTGTTCGATGCGCGGCTGTTTTGCGACGCGATAAGTGCCATCTCATTTGCCGCGGTATCGATCGAAGATACGCCGGAGAGGTCTATGACTTCGTGGTCTCGTTCGACGACCAGGTAGGTCACAAGCCCGACGAAGTCCGCACCCCAGGTGAGATTCGGGATCATGACCGCGCCAAGGTAATGAGGGACAGCAGCTCAGTGTAGGCGACCAGGAGCTCGTCGGGGTCGACCAGACCTCCGCGATTCAGGTGCCGTGCTATCTGGTTGAGGTTCGAACCAAGACGGCTCACGGCAACGACGAGATCGCGCGTGATCAGGATGTGCTTGTCAGCGCGAGCGACGAGCCGGCGAAGAACCTCGGCCTCCGAGCAGCCGGATGCGACGGCGATGGATTGAAGCTGGGCGAACTCGGTTTCGCTCCAGCGTGTGGAGCGTACGACGGTGCGCTGGCGAGTTTCTGATCCGGTTTGGCCGGGCATTTCATTTTCCTTCCTGTGCATTAGCGAGTGCAGCGAGGGGGGCCTGGGGGGAGCAGAGCTCACACCAGCAAGGTCGGGCCACGCAGGGTCCAGCGACAGAGCCTTGGCGACAGAGCCGGACCCGAAGCGCCGGCGGCAGCGGGCGCGGTAGTCGTTGGCCAGCCCTTGCTCCTTTCCTCCCTTTCGACTTTGGAGAGATTCTGGGCTGTGCCCGCCCCGTGCACGGGGCGGGTCACTTCACTTTTGAGACTGGATTATGAGCCGGTTGCTTTGCGGTCGGCGTACTCTGCAGCGCAGGCGCCCAAGTCATATCGTACGATATCGCTCGAAACCGGAGCCTTGCGGATACCGCGTCGATAGCTTTCTGCGAAGGCCCCGGAGGCGGCATCGACACATCTTGCGAATTCGAGATCCGATGCAGCGTGGCTTGAAGCGTTGAAGTTTCGTTCGTGTTTTGCCCCGACGATGTATCCAGCAACGCCGCAAAGCAGACCCACAGATACAACGCAGAGCGTGACCACTTTCATGATGCGTCGCGTCGTATCCTTGGCGTTGATGGGAAGCAGATCACGCATCTTATTGAGCGCCTTGTAGGCAGCCTCATCGATGCGGTTGGGTAAATCATGGTGCACCTTTTGCTGCGCTTCCCACGTGGCCTCTTTGAGGGTTTCACGCTGCTGTTGTATTGAGGCGATCAGCATGACGACCTGGAATACCGCCGCCGGGCTCTCCCGCATTTCGATAGGCGCAAGGTCGAGGAGTTCGGCGATATCGCGATACTCCTTTGGCGTGGGCTGCCTTTCGAGAAACTTGCGAACGATATCATCTGCGAGGTGCTTCATCGTGCAATCTCCAACAGGTCCGACAGCGGCTGAAGTGCTCGATTTACCCCGGCCCACCAAAGCTCGAAGTCAATCTGCTCCGTCATACTCAAGCCAGCGCCAGCAAGATCGTCAAAGGCGCATCGCGCGCGGGCGATCTTTGTCCTGGGGTAAATTGACAATACCGGCAGATGACCCTCTGACCCTCCGGCTGCGAGAAATTCGGCCCGGGTATTGGATCGATTCCAAAGTTCGAATTTGTCCAAAGTCTCGCCGAACCTGCCGTTCATGATGAACAGAGTTTGAGACGGCGGTATGAAATCTAGCATGGGCTTCAGCAGCCAGATTGAATCCTCTTCTTCGGTGGCTGCCCATAGGCAAATGAGCGGCCTGTTGAGGGCCGAGGCAAGCAGCTTAATGCGGGCTTTTTGGACCTCGAGGACGTCGCCAATATTGCCCGGCAAATCGACTAAGATTATACAGTTTGGATCGACACCTTCCCAGGCGGTCAGCATTTCTGAGCAGCTGGAATGATCCCGGATATTGTGACGAAAGACTTTGGTTCTGGTGCCAGCATATCGTTCGAGATGAGCATTGCGGTTATCGCAATCGAAACCGACAACCATTCGGCCCAGCCAACGAAGATAAGATAGTGCTGTTCGGGCAAGAAAACTCTTCCCGGTGCCACCCTTATCTCCACCTGAGATTACGATTGGGGCCGCTGAGGTCGTGAACTTGGTGCTTAGTTTGGATGAAGTTTGCATGGTTTAGTACTTTCTAGACGCGCAGCATCGGTCGGTCCCGAGCAGTGCGTCGGGAGCAACTTTGCCTGAATTTTGATGGATGAGAATCGACCCTCGGTAGGGCCAAATTAGAGGTCGTTTGGGTCTTGATTAGGTACGATACCGAGATGGGCTTGCTGTGGGCGTGCTTGGGCAGCCGCACGATTTGCGGTCGACGAGTTGGTCCCACTGCGCGCTGGCTTCGGCCGTTTCGGAACGTTGACTTTCTTGAGCTTTGCGCGCGCATTCGTGAGCGCGACTTTGAGATGATTGTCGGTCACGTTATTCGCCGTCTGCCACGCGACGATTTTCTCATTCGCTAACAAATCCGGCAATTTGGCTTTTGGGTCGTGCTCGAGTATTTTCTCGACGAGAGTGCGCGCTTCGCGTTGAGGTTTACTCCCCTGCGCCCGGACCTTGGCGAATTCCGCGCCGATTTCGTTACCGAGATTTTCTGCTTCTGACATTGTTTTGCTCCTTTGCTGCGGTGCCATCACGACGCCGCGGACAGGAGCTCGGTGGCATGCCGGAGAAATTTTTTCCCGGTCAGCAAAGTGGCCTTAATTAATTCTGCACGTAGTCCGATCACAGGCTGGCGGTCTGTTTGACGCGTTTACAGGCTTTGTTCGTGACTCCATTTCAGTTCTTTGATCAGATTGAATTTCCTGACGATTTTTCTGAAGAAGGAATACGTCGATGCATCGATGAAAACATTCATCGAGTATATCATGGAGGCATGTCTCGGTCAGACTTCGAGCTTGCGGTGTTCCAGATGGATATTGATGCTTGGCCGCTGGGCCACCTGCAGGATCACCGCGTTTCGCTACCGAAATCGATCGCACAGAAACTATCAGCTTCGGCTGATTCTGAGCTCGTTCATATTTTGGGCCGTTTGCTTTGCGCAGTCGATATCGGCGGAGCTCCTACCTTCATAGCTGAGGCCTTAGGCCTAAACCCCAAACTTGATGCCAAGGAACTGCTAGAAATCAATGCGCAATCTAGTGACGCATTTATTGCTCTGTTGACCGGACAATTAGACAAGGTGCGAAGTACAGCGAAAAACACGAATGTATCGCGCCCGCAGTTGAACGCAGCAACTCGCATCATGCTCCTCTATTATGGCGCATTGGAGCTGCAGCTGATTGCAGCACGATCTAGAGCCATGAATAATTTTGGGTTCGGAGTCAGATCTGGCCCTAGCGGTCCCACATTTGGCGGAATTATGCGCGATTGGGAAGGAGTCATGAACGCCATAGAATATTCCGCCACGACCGTCGAAAATGACAAAAAGCCGCGAGGTGCGCTTAGCTCACTCTTTAAGCAGCTGGAAGCTAAAGCCGAACAAATCAAACAGTCATACGGCATGTCATATAATGAGATTCTTGCTGCACTGAGCGATGTTCTCAACGGTATATTGATGCCGATCGTCGCTGACCACGCAAGACCCCAGATCGCCAAATGGCGAACCATGGGGGAAAGCGGAAAGCAACCAAAAGACTCGAGGATGGAGATATCCACTGCGATCGCCGGAAAAACGTCTGGCGAGCAGATTGCGTTTGCCAGTCTCCGGCTCGAGAGCCTTATTGATAATACAGACGTTTTTTTAGGGCGAAAGAAGCCAACGCAGGAAGCCTTGGATAAGTTTAACTCAATCGATTTTCGATCAGGTGCGAATGGGCCATCACTTCGATTGTATTACGCGTATCAGGCAATAGTTTTGAATGACTTCCGCACGTCTTGGCATGGTTCCTTGGTACTCAGCTTCGCGAATTATGCACTGAGCGAGGCAGGCAATCAATCGTCCACTACTATCAAAAATGTTCGTTCGGAAAGCCTCTTGCAAAAGTCAGAGCGAGAAGCTGTGGACGTGAATCTCGAAACGCCGCTTGTGGGGCCGCAATGTTGGGATATCCTGCCAGACTACCGCTTTCGAATTAAGCACACTTTGCCGACCGGGACGAGAAAACCGGATAACCCTAGGCAAAGGCATGCACTGCCCGAACACATCCGCAAGCACGGTCAAACCCGCATGGCTCACAAGCAAGTCCGACACTACAAAGCGTCGATCAACTCCTGATCAACATGGCAGTTCAAGCCCAGCAGAGACAGACTCGCAGCACAGGCGGGAGCGGCTTATTCGATTGCCCGAAGTGCTCAACTTAACGGGCATCAGCCGCTCGAGCCTGTATCTCAAAATCGACCTAGGGCTCTTTCCAAAACAAATTCGCCTCGGCCCCAACATGGTCGCCTGGCATGAATCGGCGGTTCTGGATTGGGTAGCCAACCCTCGCTAGCGCTGCTTGAGCGGTCGGCGCGGCCCATCGAGCAGAGATGAGGCGTCGACTTGGCCTTCCATGATCCAGTCCGCCCAAAGCTGCGCAATTTCTCGCCGCCGATCGATGTAGGCCGCCCGATTGTAACGTCGTTCCGCCTCCGAAAGACCCGATGGAATATGCGCCAGCATCAGGTCGATGATCATTCGCTCGATCATCAGCCGTGAATCTGCCCCCACCTGTTGGCGCGCAAAGTGCTCGTTCATCAGTGTGGAAAAAGACGATCGCCATCCGTGGCTGACATGCCGTCCCTGATAGCCCAGTCGGTTATAAAGGTAGTTCACACTATTTTCCGACATCGGAGAATGGGAGCTGCGGTTACCCGGAAACGCCAGCGGACCACGACCTGTCAGTCGATGGACGGTCCGCAAGACATCGACGGCCTGGCGCGATAAAGGCACGAGATGCTCGAAATCATCGTCCTCGCGCAATGCGAGGTCCTGTTTCATCCGAGATGCAGGAATACGCCATACCGCCGATTCCTCGGCAGGAGCAGCCGCCTCCCAATCGATACCCTCGAATTCTTTCCATGGCGCCGTCCGTATCATCCCTGGCCGCTGCGCTGTCAGAGCCATGAAGCGACTTGCCAGCCTCGTGACCGGACTGGCGCCAGCCTGGTCAACCGCGCTGATCAGCTTCCTGATCTCGGTTAGATCGACAAGCGCCGGGAGACGCTTGCGAGTCGGCACCGGCTTAAGCAGTTCGCCTATGTTGGTTGGGTTGGAAGTGACAAGCTTCCTCGGCTTTGCATAACTGAATACGCTGTTGAGCCGCTGCCGAAGCCTGTGTGCTGTTTCAATTGCACCGCGATTCTCAACTGCCTGCAACGTCGTAAGGATGATATCCTCGTCGATATCGCTGATCGCGAGATCGCCGATCATTGGAAAAATGTCCCGCTCAAGACTGGTCAGTACATCGTTGGCATGAACCTTGGTCCAGCGGTCCTTCTGCAGTTCATGCCACTCACGAGCGACCGTCTCCAGCGTATGCTCATGCCGTTCGATATTAGCGAGCTTGGCCTTCCTGGTTTCATAGGCTGGATCGCGCCCCTCCCGCAGCAATCGCTTGGCATCGTCGCGCATATCGCGGGCCTTGGCCAAGCTGACTTCAGGATATGACCCGAAGACCAACCGGCGCTCTTTACCTGCGAAGCGATATTTCAATCGCCAGGACCGATGACCGGTCTTGGTGACGAAGAGGTGCAAACCCCCTGAGTCGGCAAGCTTGTAATCCTTGTCTCGCGGTTTGGCCTTCCGAATGGCTGCGTCGGTCAGCATGCCCCCATCTCCTCAAGTGAGTGCCCCCAAAATGCCCCCAACTTGCTCCGGATTGCACCGGAATGGACTGGACGCCTTTGGACACTCTGACCGCAAAAACTTGAGGAATTACAAACGTGTGTGGAAAGGCCTGGATTGCTCTGGAAAGCCAGGTGGCGGAGAGGGAGGGATTCGAACCCTCGATACGGTTGCCCGTATACCGCATTTCGAGTGCGGCGCATTCGACCACTCTGCCACCTCTCCGCATCAAGGCACATCGCAAGGCCTCTTGGGCCAAGTGATCGGGAGCCGGAGCCGTTAGCCGAGGCAATCGCGCTTGCCAAGCGCAAAGCTCGCCTAATGTGCTCGAGATTGGGGATGAATCTGCCATCTCGGCTTGAGTCCATGAAGCATCGCACCCATATTCCCGATCATATGGAAAGAGCACAGTTCTTCTCTCCCCTCGCCGGTCGCACGATCGACGCGCCCAGCAGCGTGCGCACGCAATTCGCACCGGGCGACGTCGTGCGCCATCGGATGTTCGATTTTCGCGGTGTCGTCTTCGATATCGACCCGGTCTTCGCCAACAGCGAGGAATGGTACGATTCCATTCCCGAAGATATCCGGCCCGATCGCAATCAGCCTTTCTATCACCTGTTCGCCGAAAGCGAGGATGGTTCCTATCTCGCCTATGTCAGCCAGCAGAACCTCGTCGGCGATTCGCTCGCCGGACCGGTAGAGCACCCGGAAGTTCATTCCATGTTCGAAGATTTCGAGAACGGGCGCTATCGCCTGCGCCGCTCTCTGACTCACTGATAGACCGAAGCGCTCAGCTCTTCAGGTTCCAGCCCGACCGAAGCACACGATAGACCAGCAGGCCGAAAGCGGCGTTGAACAGGCCCAGTCCGACCGCCGCCCACACGATCGCCTGTGCGCTGCCGATATCGCTTTGGCCGAGGAAGCCATAGCGAAAGCCCGAAATGATATAGAAGAACGGGTTGAAGCGGCTGATCGTCTGGAACACGCCATGCAGGTGATCGATGGTGTAAAACGTCCCCGACAGCAGCGAGAGCGGTGCGATCACGAAATTGGTCACTGCAGCGTTGTGATCGAATTTCTCCGCCCAGATCGAAGCGAGCAGCCCCATCAACGCAAGCAGGATCGCCCCCATCAGTCCGAACCATACGATTGCCCATGGCTCCAGCGCGTGAAGATGAACGCTCGGATAAAGCCACATAGCGGCAGCCACGGTACACCCGACCATGAGCGCGCGAGTGACCGCGGCAGCCACGATCCCGGTCATCAGTTCGCCTTCCGAAAGGGGCGGCATCAGCAGGTCGATGATCGTCCCCTGAATCTTGCCAGCCAACAGGGAAAAGGACGAATTGGCGAAGGAGTTCTGCATCATGCCCATCACGATCAGCCCGGGCGCGACGAAATCGCCGAAGGGATATCCATAAACCCCATGCCCCGAACGACCGAGCGCAACGGTGAATATCACCAGAAACAGCAGCGTGGTGATCGCTGGAGCCCAGATCGTCTGGGTCTGGACCTTGAGAAACCGGCGAACCTCCTTAATATAGAGACTCCACAATCCGACGCGGTTGACTCCGGTGATGACCGGAACGCCGCGTGGGGCAAACCTGTCCGGGACAGGCGCGCCATCCTGCGTTGATTGCTTCGAGTGCGTATCAGCGAGATTTGCTTGCTGGGCCATGGGGCCGCGACTAGGGCGATGCACCGCGACTGGCAAGTATGAACAGGCAAGCGCGCTTGCCGAGAAAACGAAGAGTGACGTGATGAGCTGGACCGACGAACGAATAGCGACCCTCAAGAAAATGTGGGAGAGCGGCTCGACCGCCAGCCAGATCGCTGACGAGCTCGGCGGTGTCAGCCGGAACGCTGTAATCGGAAAAGCGCATCGACTTGGTCTGAAATCACGCCCTTCGCCGGTGAAGGCGAACGATAAGGCGACTGCCAAGCCGGCTCCCGCACCCAAACCCGCGGCAAAGCCCAAAAAGGCGGCGCCCAAGCCACGCGCGCCCACGCCCGAGCCGAGCCCGGCCGCGGAAAAAGAATCGGCCCCGGCTTCGCGCCCGGCGATGTCCAATGCCGCAACGCCGTCACAGCCGCTCCCGAACAAGAACGCCGATGTATCGCGGATCGTGTCGGTCGGGCCGGGCGGCTTCTTGCGTCAGGGTCCGGGCGATCAGCAGGCGCCAATTCCCCCTGCCCCACCACGTCGTCTCGTGCCGGCCAAGCCGAGCCCGGACATCGCCGACAAGACCAGCCTGCTCGATCTCAGCGACAAAGTCTGCCGCTGGCCGATGGGGCACCCGGGCGAAGCGGATTTCCACTTCTGCGGCGAACAGGTCAATCCGGGCTTTCCCTATTGCATCGAGCATTGCGGGCGCGCCTATCAGGCACAGCTGCCCCGTGGTGCGCGCCGTCCACCTCCTCCGCTGCCCTTCGGCGGTCCAAGGGTACGCTGACCGCTAGAGGCAATACCTCTGGCGCCAAGCTTAAAATATTAGGGACGTTCTTTAGCCACTTAGGACGACAATGCGTCTAGTATAACCTGGATAGGTTGCAGCTGTTCAAGCGAGGGGGATGGATAGTTGGATTGGGCGAGTTTCACCCTGGGGGCATTCGTGTCCTGCGTCGTCGCTTTTGCGAGCGCATCGGGTGTACTCGCCTATATCATGCAGCGACGATTCCTGTGCTGGGTTGCCACCAGGGCAATCGCCGTTGGAATCATTGCGCTTACCTTTCCTCCGACCGAACGGTTCCTGTTTGCCTCTACCAGTGACGCTGTCCTGCTGCGCACCATCGCAACCGACATCGCGATAGCGGTGATCGGCCCGTTGCTGGCGACGTATATCGACGATCGGTTCGACCTTCGCCGAACGCGGATCCTGCTCTGGAGCATGTTGCCGACCGGTATCGCACTTACGCTTCTGGCGCCGTCCATTGCTTTCACCGGTACTCTCGACACACTGCACGACAGCGTATTGGTTTGTCTTATCGCTATGCTTGTGGTGGCGCTCTTTTCGGCAATCCGCGCTGGCAGCCGGGCCGCGATGTTTCAGGCTGCGGCATGGGCGCCCGGCATTGGCGTGGCCATCGCCGCGCTGTTCTGGGAACTTGCATGGCAACATACCGCGCCGTTCTATTTCGAAGCGATACTGGTCGCCTTCCTGATCGAATTCGTCGTCACCGCTGCCGGCATCGGGGATGGCTACATGATTATGATGCGCCAACGGGATGAAGCCATGGCGGATGTGCGCGCTGCAAACATGGCAAGTGCGCTCGACCCACTGACGAGGATCGCCAACCGCCGCGGCCTGGCGAAAAAATTCCGCGATCCAGACGTCGGTCGGCCGACAGGCATTGCCATGGTCGATTGCGACCTGTTCAAGCGAATCAACGACAACTATGGCCACGACATCGGCGATGAGGTCCTTGTCGCCGTTGCCAAGGCACTAGCCAGCGATAGCTGTTTTCCTGGCCGCTTGGGTGGCGAAGAGTTCATGCTGCTGCTTTACGGATCGAATTGGGAGCGAACGGCGGAACTGGCGCGAAGGCGGATCACGGTATTGGTCCGCGAAAGCGTGCCAGAAATACCGTTCGATGTCACAGCCAGCGCCGGGTTGGCCATCGTCAATGGCGATGACAGCATGGAAAGCGTGATGAAGCGCGCTGACCGGGCTCTCTATGCAGCCAAAGGTGCCGGACGCGATCGCTCCTTGCGGCTGACAGAGTTTGCGCCCCAGGAGCCGAGTTTACGACAATCGGCCTGACAGCCGTGCAGGGATACCTCTTTCGGCAAATGTCGGCCTTGGTCTAAGGCCATGGGGCGATTCCCAAACCGACCCGAAAGGCAATCCCAATGGCCCTGACACTGCATGATGCGCTTATTCCCAACTGGCTTCAGACCCTCGGTGCCGTCGCACAGCTTATCGGCAAGGCCGAAACTGCTTGCGCGGAAGGGGCAATGACGGAGCGGGAAATCCTCGACGCGCGGCTGATCGAAGATATGCTGCCGTTTGCCTATCAGGTCAAAAGCTGTTGGGTGCACAGCGCTCTGGCACTCGAAAGTTGCAAAGCGGGAAGCTTTTCGCCGCATATGGCGCCTCCACCCGACAGCTTCGATGGTTTGCGCGAAACGATCGGCAAGGCGATTGAAACCGTGTCGCACTGCGATGACGGGCAACTGGAAGCCATCGCCGGCAACGATATGGTGTTCACCATTGGCGACAAGCTTCGGATGGAGTTTACCGTGCAGCATTTCCTGTTCGGCTTCAGCCAGCCGAACCTGTTTTTCCATGCCGCCACAGCATACGATATTCTGCGTATGAAGGGCCTTAAAATCGGCAAGCGCGATTTCCTTGGCGCACTACCGCTAAAAGGCTGAGCAGCCTGCCACCGTCCCACTGAAAAGAACGCCCCCCTGAAAAAGAACAAGGGCCGCAAGGATTGCTCCTTGCGGCCCTTTCCAGTTCGTCAGGACTCTAATCAGTCCTTGAGGAAGTCCGGCACATGCGCCGGGCCATCGCCACCGCGATCGCCACGGTCACGGCCACCGCCACCACCGCGTGGTCCACGGTCGCGTCCGCCGCCACGGCCTCCGCGACGATCGCCGCCGCGGCCACCTTCGCGCTTTTCACGCGGTTCGCGCGGAGGACGGGTGTCTTCCAGTTCCTCGCCGGTTTCCTGATCGACGACACGCATCGACAGCCGGACCTTGCCGCGGTTGTCGATCTCGAGGACCTTGACCTTCACTTCCTGGCCTTCGGACACGACATCGGTCGGCTTCTCAACCCGCTCGTTCTTCATTTCACTGACGTGGACGAGACCGTCCTTGCCGCCCATGAAGTTCACGAATGCGCCGAAATCGACGATGTTGACGACCTTGCCGTTGTAGATCTTGCCGACTTCGGGCTCTTCCACGATGCCGAGGATCCACTTCTTCGCGGCCTCGATCTGGTCGAGGTCGGAAGAGGAGATCTTGATCACGCCTTCGTCGTCGATATCGACCTTGGCGCCGGTCTCCGCCACGATCTCGCGGATCACCTTGCCGCCGGTGCCGATGACGTCGCGGATCTTCGACTTGTCGATCTGGATCGTCTCGATGCGCGGGGCGTGCTTGCTGACTTCGGTACGCGCGGTGCCGAGCGCCTTCTGCATTTCACCAAGGATGTGCGCACGGCCAGCCTTCGCCTGCTCGAGCGCCTTACCCATGATTTCCTGCGTGATGCCGGCAACCTTGATGTCCATCTGCATCGTCGTGATGCCAGCTTCGGTGCCCGCTACCTTGAAATCCATGTCGCCGAGGTGATCCTCGTCGCCGAGGATGTCGGAGAGGACCGCAAAGTCCGAGCCTTCGAGGATCAGGCCCATGGCGATACCCGACACCGGACGTTCGATCGGAACGCCCGCGTCCATCATCGACAGACAGCCGCCGCAAACGGTCGCCATCGAGGACGAGCCGTTGGACTCGGTGATGTCGCTCAGAACGCGGATGGTATAGGGGAAGTCGTCATGCGTCGGCAGCACGTTGTGCAGCGCACGCCAGGCGAGCTTGCCGTGGCCGGTGTCGCGGCGCGAGGGCGCCCCGAAACGGCCCACTTCGCCGACCGAATAGGGCGGGAAGTTGTAGTGCAGCATGAAGCGCTCGTAGGTCAGACCTTCGAGCCCGTCGATCATCTGCTCGCTTTCCTTGGTCCCGAGCGTCGTCGAGCACAGCGCCTGCGTTTCACCGCGGGTGAACAGCGAGGAGCCGTGAGCGCGCGGAAGCACGCCGACCATTGCTTCGATCGGGCGGACCTGATCGAGCTTGCGACCGTCGATGCGGGTACCGTCCTTGAGGATCGCACCGCGCACGATTTCGGCTTCGAGCTTCTTGGTCAGCTTGATCGCGGTCATGCGCTGCTGGCCGTCGAATTCTTCGTTGCCGTAATGCGCCTTGACCTTCTCGCGCGCCGCGTTGAGCGCGTCCGAACGGGCGGACTTGTCGGTCAGCTGGTAAGCCTTGGCGATATCGTCGCCGATCATGGCTTTAATCGCCGACTTCATGTCCTCGTTGCCGTCCGAAGCAGCGATTTCCCAAGGATCCTTGGCGGCCTGTTCGGCCAGATCGATGATTGCATTGACGACCGGGCGAATGCTGTCATGAGCGAAGGCGACTGCGCCGAGCATTTCCTGCTCGTTCAGTTCCTTGGCTTCGGATTCCACCATCATCACGGCGTCGTGAGTGGCGGCGACGACGAGGTCGAGACGACCGTCATCGGCCAGCGCCGTGGCTTGCTTGGGGTTGAGGATGTATTCGCCGTCCTTGAAACCGACGCGGCAGGCGCCGATCGGGCCCATGAAGGGAACGCCCGAAATCGTAAGCGCAGCCGAGGCCGCGATCATCGCCAGAACATCAGGCTCGCACTCGCCGTCATAGCTGAAGACCTGCGCGATGACGTTGATCTCGTTGTAGAAGCCTTCCGGGAACAACGGGCGCACCGGCCGGTCGATGAGGCGGCTGGTCAGCGTTTCCTTTTCGGTCGCGCCGCGCTCACGCTTGAAGAAGCCACCGGGGATCCGGCCGGCGGAGGAGAATTTTTCCTGGTAGTGTACGGTCAGCGGGAAGAAGTCCTGCCCTTCCTTGACGCTCTTGGCGGCGGTGACCGCGCAAAGCACTACGGTTTCGCCATAAGTGGCGAGGACCGCGCCGTCTGCCTGACGGGCAATGCGGCCGGTTTCCAGAGTGAGGGTTTTCCCGCCCCACTCCAGCGATACGGTTTTCGTGTCGAACATTGGTTTTCCTTGATGCCCGCACGGCCATATTGCGGTGCGGGGCCTACAGTGCCGGGTAAGCCGTCCCGGTCCGGTGCGGGGCTGTCTGCGCCCCAATCGTCCGCCCCCAGCCGAATTGCTCGGGAGCCGGATAGACAAAGGGGCGGCCCTTGGAGCCGCCCCTCTGAGAAACTCTTACTTCCGAAGCCCGAGCTTCTGGATCAGCGCGTTGTACCGCTCGACGTCCTTCTTCTTCAGATAGGAGAGCAGGTTGCGGCGCTTGTTGACCATCATCAGGAGGCCGCGGCGCGAGTGATTGTCCTTGTGGTGGTCCTTGAAATGACCGGTCAGGTTGCGAATACGCTCGGTGAGGATCGCGACCTGCACTTCCGGCGAACCGGTATCACCCTTGGCCTGGGCGTTGTCCTTGATGATCTCTTGCTTCTTTTCGGCGGTAACCGACATGCATTTTACTCCGCGACATCTGGATAGTTGAAACCCCGCACGACTTTCGCCGTGCCATCCGTGATCTCGATCAGCGCGACCGGCACGGTGCCGCTGCGCGCAAGATAGAGCCCATCGGATTGGGGCAGCCCCGAAAGTACCCGGCCCTGTCGGACCGCCTGCGCGCTATCGGGATCGAGGGAAAGGGCCGGGATGTCGTCCAGCCCCGCCTCCAGCGGCAGGAGGTGGTCTTGAAGTGGCGCGCCCTTACCGATTTCGTCCAGTTTGTCCAGCGAAATCGCCTGATCCTCGTGGAACGGGCCGGCCTTGATACGCCTGAGATAGGTAACGTGACCCAGCGTGCCAAGGGCGTGGGCGATATCGCGTGCCAGCGATCGGATATATGTGCCCTTGGAAACGTGGGCGCGAAGGGTCACGCTGTCGGCCAGTTCGAGCGGCGCGGCAGGGTCGTAGGGATCGGGACGACCGAGCGTCGTGGCGAACGCGGAATCGATCGGCGTTGCATCGACCGGCCCGAGCAGCTCGAGCGCATGGATCGTCACCCGGCGCGTGGGCATGTCCACATCCTCGCCCGCGCGCGCGCGATCGTAGGCGCGCTTGCCGTCGAGCTTGATCGCGGAATAGGCGGGCGGAATTTGGTCGATCGGGCCGGTAAAGCTGTCGAGGATTGCCGCAACAGCCGCACGCGGCGGGCGGTGCTGGCTGGTTGCCACCACCTCTCCCTCGGTATCGAGCGTGTCGGTCTCTTGGCCGAACTGGATCGTGAAGTCGTAGATCTTGCTCGCATCGAGCATCCGCCCCGCGAGCTTGGTCGCTTCACCCAGCGCAATCGGCAAGACCCCTTCGGCCAGCGGGTCGAGCGTGCCGCCATGGCCGACCTTGGTCCTGGCATAGCCGCCCTGCCGCAATACGCGCTTGGTCGCACCGACGGCCTGGGTCGATCCCAGACCGCGGGGTTTGTCGAGCACGATCCAGCCATTGGGACTTGGTTTTGCTTCCATGCCCCGCGCCTTAGCGGCGGATCGGCACCCTGTCAGTGCTTCTTGGCAGCAGGCGGCTTACCCGCAATCTTCACGAAGCTCGAAAACGGATGGCGCTGGCCATGGATATAGACCGCGCCGAAGCGATCCAGCGTTCCGGTCGGTCCGGCATCGATGCCGATATAGTTCACGAAAGGCAGGTCGAACGACGGCGCCATCAGGGTCGCCTTGTACCATTGGCGCTTGTTGCTTTCGAAATAGACGGTGGAATCGCCACGCCCCTCCCAGTTCCAGACACCGACCGTATTGGCAAAGGGGATGCTGGCATCACGCGCTCTAGCCTGATGCCGGGAGGATGGGGCCGGGGCGGCGTGGGCGATGGTCGGTGCGCTGGCGATTGCGAGCGCGGCGAGAACGAGGTTCAGCGAACGGATCATGGGTCTGATCTCCTTCGATATGTCAGCCCGTCTCTGACGCATTTGGGATACCGATAAAACGCGCCCCATCAGGCGCAGGTCCGTTACAAATTGGCAATGCGCTCCGGTTCGAGCGCACGCTGTCTGCTCAATGTCCGGTGAATGCCTGTGCCAGCTGGAGATAATGCCCCATCAGCCAGTTAACCGGCGGGCCGATCACGCGCGCGAGAATTCCTGCGTTGGGAAACACCCACACCACTGCGATCAGGATGATGAACAGCAACATCCCCAGCTGCCGCAGCTTGGCGTATTGGCGCGAGAGCGAGCGCGGAAGCAGGCCTTCGACGATATGCGAGCCATCGAACGGCGGGATCGGCAGCAGGTTGAACAGCGCGAGGAACAGATTGATCAACAGGAAATACATCAGCCCCTGCGCCAGCATCGAAGGCTCCGGGCCCAACGCAATCCCGGCGGCAACCTGCACTTGCCCGAGCAAGCCGAAGCTGCCGATCGCAATTGCCGCCAGCGCCGCGAGCAGGAAATTCGTTCCCGGCCCCGCGGCTGCGACCAATATCATGCCCAGCCGCGGATTCCTCAGCCGCCGGAAGTTCACCGGCACCGGCTTCGCCCAGCCGAACACCGGCCCGCCGAACAGCGCCAGCGCGCCGGGCACCAGAAGCGTGCCGATGGGATCGACATGGCGCAGCGGGTTCAGCGACAGCCGCCGCTCTTCCCGCGCGGTCGGATCGCCCAGCAGCAGCGCGGCAAAGCCATGCGCCACCTCATGGAACACGATCGCCACAATCAGGCAGGGGATCAGGATGACGGCAAGCTGGATTGTGTCGGACATGATGACCTATGTAGTGCGCCCCAAGGCCTTGCTGAAGTGCCTGCGACACAACGCAACATAACGATCGTTGCCGCCGATCTCGGTCTGCGCGCCCTCGCCTACCGCTGCGCCGCTTTCATCGACACGCAAATTCATCGTCGCCTTGCGCCCGCAGTGGCACACCGCCTTCAGCTCGACCAGCGCATCGGCAATGCCCAGCAGCGCGGCGGAACCGGGAAACAGCTCGCCCTGGAAATCGGTCCTGAGCCCATAGCACAGCACCGGAATATCTTCCTCGTCCGCCAGCCGCGCCAATTGCCACACCTGATCGCGGGAAAGGAACTGCGCCTCGTCGACCAGCACACAGGCAATGCGTTCCGCCTCATGATCGACCAGCACGGCTCGTTCAATATTCGTGCTGGTATCGAAGCGGTGGGCATCGCTCGACAGTCCGATCCGGCTGCTGATCGCGCCGAAACCGGGCCGGTTGTCAAGCGCGGCGGTCCACAGCGACACGCGCATGTCGCGCTCGCCATAATTGAACGCGGCCTGCAGCAAGGTCGAACTCTTCCCCGCATTCATGCTGGCATAATAGAAATAGAGCTTTGCCAATGTCCTGTTCCGTCATTCCAGCAAAAGCTGGAATTGCTTCCGGCTTCGATAAAAGTGGCGACAGACCCCAGCTTTCTCCGGGATGACGCAGGTGTCAATCATCCTCGTCGAGATCGCGCGTGACGCGCGGATCGTTCAGCAGGCGCTCGATCCGGTCGGCTTCGTCAAAGCTTTCGTCGGGCTGAAAATTCAGCTTCGGCGCGAATTTCAACCCGAGCCGCTTGGCGACCTCGCGCTGGAAGAACGCCGTATTGGTGCGCAGCGCCTTGAGGACGGCGGCTTCGTCCTCGCCCAGCAAAGGTTTGACGAAAGCCTTGGCGTTGCGCAGATCGGGCGTCATGCGTACCTCGGTCACGCTGACCGAATGCGCCGTCAGCACATCGTCATGCGCCTCGCCCCGCGCGAGCAGTTCGGACAGGATATGCCGCACCCGCTCCCCCACTTTAAGGACGCGGACGGATTGCTGTTCGGGCGTGAATTGGTTGCGGCTCATAGCTGGTTACATTTTGCGACAAGGAAGTTCGGACCCGTTGAACGGGCCATTCCGTTTCTCTTGTAACAACAAGCGAAGGAATGTCATCATGAAGAAGATACTAGCCAGCCTCGCTGCGCTTTCGATGCTCGCCCCCGTGGCCGCTCAGGCGCGCGAACATCCTGACAACCATGGCAAACATGTCAGCGCCAAGGCCCATCACAAATGGGCCAAGGGTCAGAAATTCGACCGCCGCTATGCAACGAATTACCGCGTCCTCAACTATCGCGACTATCGCACGTTGCGCGCACCGCCGCGCGGCTACCGTTGGGTTCGTTCGGGCAACGACGCCGTGCTGATCGGCATTACCAGCGGGATCATTTCAGCGGTTGTCACCAACGCTATCCGCTGACCAGGCTTGGGGGCGGTCGGGTTCTGGCCGCCCCCATTCGTCTGCTGTGAGTCGTAGCAGACGTCACGTTTGTGCCTTTGAGCATCCCCAAGAATTGCGAATTGATGCTATTTTCCTGTTGGACGCGGGGTGGGAATAGCGGTGCTGGTCGAACGGGCAAGCAAGGTGCCTGCCGGATCGAACAATTCGCCCTCCAGGAAGATTACCCGTTTGCCCCGTCGCACCACGCGACCCTTGCCGACCAGCGGACCGGCCGGAACCGGCTTCAGCAAGGACATGCTGATTTCCAGATTGAGCGGCGCTTCGGCCTGATCGGTGGCCCAAACATGCGCCCAGCCCATCACCTCGTCGAGAAACCCCGCGACGAGCCCGCCCTGCACGGAGCCGCGCGGGGTGATGAAGCTATCGGGCGCGTGGAAGCGCAAGGTAATCTCCTCACGCTCCCGGTCGAAGCTTTCGAATGCCACGCCCATCAATGATGCATGGGCGTGGCCAAGCGCGTGCTCGACCGTCACAGCGTCCGCTCACGCTCCTCGACCTCGAACACTTCGAGATTGTCCCCGGCCTTGATGTCGTTGGTGTCGGCCAGCACGACACCGCATTCGAGACCCGCGCGGACTTCGTCGACATCGTCCTTGAACCGGCGCAGCGACTGGATGGTCGTGGCCGACACAATGACATCGTCGCGCGTGAGACGGGCGTGCAGCCCCTTGCGGATGGCACCTTCGAGAACCAGCAGGCCCGCCGCCTTGTCGCGCTTGCCGGCAGGGAAGACTTGCTTGACCTCGGCACGGCCAACGACGTTCTCGATCCGCTCTGGACCCAGCTCGCCCGCCATCTCCTTGGCGATTTCTTCGGTCAGGTGGTAGATGACGTCGTAGTACATCATCCGCACCTTTTCGCGTTCGACCAGCTGGCGCGCCTTGGCGTTGGGACGGACGTTGAAGCCGATAATCGGCGCCTTTGACGCCGCTGCCAGACCCACGTCGCTCTCGGTGATCGCACCGACACCGGCGTGCAGCACGCGCACCTTGATTTCATCGTTCGAGAGGTTGTGCAGCGCGTTGACGATCGCTTCGACCGAACCCTGCACATCGGCCTTCACCACCACCGGGTATTCGATGACATTGTTGGCGAGGTTGGTGAACATCGTGTCGAAGCTGGTCGGCGCGAGCGCTGTGCGCTTTTCTGTCGCCTTTTCCTGACGATACTGGGCCACTTCGCGGGCGCGCTGTTCGTTTTCGACCACGGTCAGCTGGTCACCCGCACCGGGCACGCCGCCAAGGCCAAGAACCTCGACCGGGGCCGAAGGACCGGCTTCCTTGATCTGCTTACCTGAATCGTCGACGATCGCGCGCACACGCCCACTCTCGGTGCCGACCACGAAGGTATCGCCGCGTTTGAGCGTACCGCGCGTGATGAGCACGGTTGCGACCGGACCGCGCCCCTTGTCGAGCTGCGCCTCGATCACCGTGGCATCCGCCGGACGATCGGGGTTGGCTTTCAGTTCCATCAGCTCGGCCTGAAGCGCGATCTTCTCGATCAACTCGTCGAGCCCCTGGCCGGTCTTGGCCGAGATTTCGACGTCCTGCGTCTCACCGCCCATCGCCTCGACGATGATTTCGTGTTCGAGCAAGCGCTCGCGAATACGCTGCGGATTGGCTTCGGGCTTGTCGACTTTGTTGATCGCCACGATCATCGGCACGCCTGCGGCCTTGGTATGATTGATCGCCTCGATCGTCTGCGGCATGATGCCATCGTCGGCGGCGACCACCAGCACCACGATATCGGTGACATTGGCGCCGCGCGCACGCATTTCGGTGAAAGCGGCGTGGCCCGGCGTGTCGAGGAAGGTGACCTTGTCGCCCCCCTTCGTTTTCACCTGATAACTGCCGATGTGCTGGGTGATGCCACCGGCTTCGCCCTTGATCACATTGGTGCCGCGCAGCGCGTCGAGCAGGCTGGTCTTGCCGTGATCGACATGGCCCATGATCGTCACCACCGGAGGACGCGGCTTCAGGCTTTCTTCCGGATCGGTGTCGTCGCTGGTGTCGATATCGACATCGCTTTCGCTGACGCGGGTGATGTTGTGACCGAACTGTTCGACCAGCAGCTCGGCGGTGTCCTGGTCGATCGTCTGGTTGACGGTCACCATCATGCCGAGGTTGAACAGCTCCTTGACCAGATCCGCGCCTTTTTCGGCCATGCGGTTGGCGAGCTCCTGCACCGTAATCGCCTCGGGCACGACCACGTCGCGCACCTGCTTCTCGCGCGGCTTGGACGAACCGCCGCCGTGCATCCGGCGTTCCTTTTCACGCGCACGCTTGAGCGCGGCAAGGCTGCGCGCGCGGCGCCCCTCGTCCTCGTTGAGGGCGCGGGTGACAGTGAGCTTGCCGGAGCGACGCTTGTCGGGACGCTCGGCTGCAGCGGGCGCGGGACGCTTGTCGTCCTTGGCCTTGCGCTTTTCGGGTTTCTTCGGCTCGGGACGGGCGACCGGCGTGAAGCGACGCGGAGCGGGCGTATTGCCGCTGGAATTGCTCTCGCTCTCGCTCTCGGTCTCGTCCGAAGACGCAGCTTCCTCGGGCTCGGGCTCGGCAGCAGCTGCTTCGGCTTCCGCCTCGGCCTGCTTGGCCGCTTCTTCTTCGGCCTTGCGATTTTCCTCGGCGCGGCGCTTTTCGTCTTCTGCGGCCTGGCGCGCCTGCTCCTCCTCGCGCTTGCGGGCTTCCTCGGCCTGGCGCAGCCGATCTTCCTCGGCTTCGCGCTGGAGGCGTGCGACACGTTCTTGCGGGGTCTCGCCCGCCGGAGCCTTGCGCGTCGCAGGCTTCTTCGCTGCCGGTGCCGGCGGCGGAGGGGGTGGCGGCGGGGGCGGAGGGGGTGGCGGTGGCGGAGCCGCTTCGCCCGGCTTCACGAGCTTGCGGCGCCGCTTCACCTCGACCGCCACCTTGTTGGTGCGGCCGTGGCTGAAGGTCTGCTTAACCTCACCCGCGTCGACCGACCTTTTCAGGCCGAGCGGCTTACGGGTTGGCTTGTCGGTGTCCTCGCTCATGTAGCTCTTCAATCCTTCACGTATTCAATTCGTCGTCATCAACCGGTGCCCCATGGCTCCGATCGGTCAATATCGCGGGAGAAGGCTCTCCCAGAAAATGCAACAGGCGGACCAGCAAAGACCCGACGCGCTCTGCAGCCCGGTCCTCGGCAAGCGCCAGATGAACGACGTTGTCGCGGCCCAGTGCCACAGACAGGCCGTTGCGGTCCAGAGGCAGAATGATGCCCGTTTCGCGCGAACCTTCGCGCCCTTCCCCGACGCGCCACGCCTGATCGAGCTTTTTCCGACCGGATTCGCTCGCATCGCTGGCATGAAACAGCAGCGCTACGCCGCCCGCTCGCGCGGTCTCTGCAATGCGTTCGGTGCCCAATATGAGGGTGCCGATCCGCAATTCCAAGCCCAGCCGGTCGAGCAATTGCCGCTCGAGCGATTGCTGGATGCGAACGTCCAGATCCGCCGGGATATCGAGACGTCCGTCCTTGAACGCGCGCTTCAACGCACGCTCTAGCGCGCCGTCGGCCAGCGCAGCCGCAAGCGCTGTGCGATTCACGCCGATCCAGGCTCCGCGTCCGGGGGCCTTGGCCTGCACATCGGGCAAAACCAGCCCGTCGGGCGAAAGCACCAGTCGCACCAGCCCGGCGCGCGGCGCGACCTCACCGGTCAGCACACAGCGCCGCTCGGGCTCGGAAGCGTTCCGGGCCGCAGGGGCTTCAACAATGTCGGGCGTCAGGCGCTCATTGTTCGGAGTCCGCATCAGCGGCCTCCTGCGTTGCAGCCGGCTCAGCAGCCTGGGTAGGTTCTTCGTCTTCGAACCAATGCGCGCGGGCAGCCATGATGATCTCGTTACCCTGCTCTTCGGTCAGGCCGTATTCGCCGAGCACACCGCCCTTGTCCTGTTCGCGAACCGACGGGCGCCGCATCGGCGGACCATCGGGAGAATTGCTGCGGCGACGCGGCGCTTCACGCTTCTTGGCGATCAGTTCGTCGGTCGCGAGGTCCGCAAGATCGTCGAGCGTCTTGATGCCACCCTTGCCCAGCGTGACCAGCATCGCTTCGGTGAGATGCGGCAGTTCGGCGAGGTCGTCTTCGACGCCCAGTTCGCGGCGGGCCTCGCGATGCGCGGCTTCCTGGCGTTCGATCGCTTCGAGCGCACGGCTTTGCAACTCTTCAGCAAGCTCGCTGTCGAAGCCTTCGATGCCCGCCAGTTCGTCGATCTCGACATAGGCGACTTCCTCGAGCTCGGCGAAGCCTTCGGCCACCAGCAGTTGGCTCAGCGTCTCGTCGACGTCGAGTTCTTCCTCGAACATCTTGGAGCGTTCGGCGAATTCCTTCTGCCGCTTGGTGCTCGCCTCTTCCTCGGTCATGATGTCGATCTGGTTGCCGGTCAGCTGGCTGGCGAGGCGCACGTTCTGGCCGCGCCGCCCGATGGCCAGCGAAAGCTGATCATCCGGCACCACCACTTCGATGCGGCCCTCTTCCTCGTCTAGCACGACGCGCGCGACAGTCGCAGGCTGGAGTGCGTTGACGATGAAAGTCGCCTGATCGTCCGACCAGGGAATGATATCGATCTTTTCGCCCTGCAGCTCCTGCACGACGGCCTGCACGCGGCTGCCCTTCATGCCGACGCAGGCGCCGACCGGGTCGATGCTCGAATCATGGCTGATCACGCCGATCTTGGCGCGGCTGCCCGGATCGCGGGCGGCGGCCTTGATCTCGATGATGCCGTCGTAGATCTCGGGCACTTCCTGCGCGAACAGCTTCTTCATGAAGTCGGGGTGCGCGCGGGACAGGAATATCTGCGGGCCGCGGTTGTTGCGTTCGACCTTGGTGATCAGCGCGCGAACACGCTCGCCGACACGCGCAGCTTCGCGCGGAATCTGCTGGTCGCGGCGGATGACACCCTCGGCTCGGCCAAGGTTGACGATCACATGGCCGAATTCGACCGATTTGATCACGCCGGTGATGACTTCGCCCGCGCGGTCCTGGAATTCGTTGAACTGGCGCTCGCGCTCGGCATCGCGGACTTTCTGGAAGATCACCTGCTTGGCGCTCTGCGCGTCGATGCGGCCCAGATCGACCGGCGGCAGCGGGTCGACGATGAAGTCGCCCAGCTTAGCATCCTTGTCGAGCTTCTGCGCGGCCTTGAGATCGACCTGCTTGAAGTAGTCTTCGACCTCTTCGACCACTTCGACCACGCGCCACAGGCGCAAATCGCCGGTCTGCGGGTCCAGCTTGGCGCGAATGTCGTTTTCCGCACCATAGCGGTTGCGCGCGCTTTTCTGGATCGCCTCTTCCATCGCCTCGATGACGATCGCCTTGTCGATCATCTTTTCCGAGGCGACCGAATTCGCGATCGCGAGGAGCTCTGCCTTGTTGGCGGAAATGGCGCTGGCCATCAGTTGTCTGCCTTCTCTTCGTTGACTTCGATAATTTCGTCTGCACCGCTGGCATCCAGCGGGCGGGTCGCGGCGATCAGCTCGTCGGTCAGGATGAGCTTGGCCGCATGGATCGAACCGAGCGGAATGGCAAGCCTGCCCGCCTTGCGATCGGTAATTGTCACCAAGTCGCCATCGATCCCTTCGAGGATGCCGCGCAGATTGCGTTGCCCGTCATAGGATTTGTCCATGCTGATCTTGGCCTCGTGGCCAGCCCAGGCGGTGAAATCCTTGGGTCGGGTCAGCGGACGATCGATGCCGGGCGAGCTGACTTCGAGGTGATAGGCACCGGGTATAAGCACCTTGCCCAGAGCCTCAAGCTCATCGATGCGGTCGGAGACGCGGCGCGACAGCGCGGCGCATTGTTCGATCACGAGCTGTCCGGTCGCCGGATCTTCTGCCATGATCTGCAAGGCTTGCTCGCCATCGCCAGCCTCGCTCGCAATCATTTTCACGCGCACGAGATCGAAACCGAGCGCCTTTGCCTCAGGTTCGATGATTTCATTTAAACGCGCCAGATCGGCCATTGCAGCTCCGTAATGGACTATCGATGCGACAATCAGGTTTCGCGCCGGCCCCTTGCGGCGCCAGCCCTTCAAAGTCGCGACGATGTCGGGATGCGCGCTATCTAGGCTGCCGGAGCGCGCATTGCAATGGCTTTCGTGGAACCGGTCTTACGATCAGGCGCGACCCTCAACCCAGTCCAGGGCGAATATCTCGACATGATTGTTTTCATTCATGAGGATTTTCGGTGCGAGATGACGCAAGCGCACGACTTCCCCATCCTCGAGCATTTCATCGAACTTGAAGCCCGCGCGTCCGCGCGACTGCCACACGATCTCCCCGAAGGCATCGGTGTCATGGATGGTCAGGATACCGGGGCACCCCAGCTTGAGGGGCGAATCGATCTGCAAGCGAGCACCGCCGATGGAAAGATTTTCAATCCTGCACGCAATCACACCCTCCATCAGCATGAGGCGCGCGGCGATCCCCAGCCGGGCCCGGCTACGAAAACGCCGATTCGATTTCAGCGGGTCGAGAGGTGCGATCGAATTCTGTGGCATCGTCCCCGAAGACTAGCCCAGCAAGAGCAGCGATAGCGTTTCTGCCATACAACGTAGAATTGCCTAGCAGAAACTAACTATCGGCGAGCCTATTCGGCCAGTGCGTGCTTCTTGATGCAATGGCGAAGCTGGTCATAGCTGAGGCCGAGCGCCTTGGCGGTGTGGCGCTGGTTCCAGCGATGCTTGCCCAGCGCGTGTTCCAGGATTGCGCGTTCATGCGCATCGACTGCGGCGCGCAGATCGTCGATCGCGTCATAGCTTGTCGATGGCTCGACCGTTTCGCCAGGATCATCGGCCTTGGCTTGCGCCTTGTGGCTGACAGGCGATCCTTCCGGCTTCCACGGACTGTCGAACGGGTCGAACTGGACATGGCCGATCGGTTCATTCCAATCGTCCCAGCGATAGACTGCCCGTTCGACGACGTTGCGCAGTTCGCGCACATTGCCCGGCCAGCGATAATCCTCCAGCTCGCGGGCGACGTGCTCGGCAAAACCGGGCCACATCTCCCACGACAGCTCGGCCGCCATGCGCCGCCCGAAATAGTCGGACAGCACTGCGACATCTCCTTCGCGCACCCGCAGCGGAGGCAGGGTGATGACCTCGAAACTGAGCCGGTCGAGCAGGTCGGCCCGGAACTCGCCGCGCTTGGCCTTGGCGGGCAGATCCTCGTTGGTCGCGGCGACGATCCGCACGCTGACCCGGATCGGGCGGGACGAGCCGATTCGCGTCACCTCCCCATATTCGACCGCGCGCAGCAGCCGTTCCTGCGCGCCCATCGACAAAGTGCCCAGTTCGTCGAGAAATAACGTCCCCTTGTCGGCTTCCTCGAACCGTCCCGCGCGCGCTCTGGTAGCACCGGTGAAGGCGCCCGCTTCGTGACCGAAGAGTTCCGCTTCGATCAGCGTTTCGGGCAGGGCCGCGCAATTCATGGTGACCAGCGGCTCGTCCCAACGGGAGGATAGGCGATGGAGACGTTCGGCGATCAGTTCCTTGCCCGTCCCGCGCTCGCCGATCACCAGAACGGGGCGCTGCATCGGGGCGGCACGGCTGGTCCGTTCGACGGCGTCGAGGAAGGCCATGGATTGGCCGATAAATTGCCCTTCCCGATCCATGCCCAAGATTTAGTGCAAATCACCATATCTTGGCAAGAATTTCGTGTTTCGATAGCTTCAGCACTGAAAAAATGGCGGAAATCCAAGTTGAATACGGTTTGGCACGCGGTTTGCAGTTCCATGAACAAGAGTTTCTGGAGGACCACAAATGTACGACCGTCGCTTCTTTCGCACCCGGCTTGGCCAGGCAGCGCTTGCCAGCATCACCGCGATGGCTGCGTTTGTCGTACTGAGCACGCAGATCACCCCGGCCGCCGCTTCACCGATGATGGTGAGCACGACCACGCAGGCCATTCTGGCGTGAACAAGCCGTCCGACCACGATCCCCTAGGGCCGGAGCCCCGCTCCCCCGACAGTCCCCCGCGCGGCAGCAATGCCAGCGCAGGCGGGGCCTCGGCCCAACCGGGAGAGGGCCGTCGCCTGTCGCGGATCGAGGAGGAGGTCGAGCGCCTGCGCCGTTCCCCCACTCCCACGCGCGATGTGGTAGACAAGGCCCAAGAGTTTTTTTCCAGCGGAGCACCATTAATGGGTATTTTCAGCCGAACCCGCGACATCATCGCGGCCAATTTCAACGATATGCTGGATAAGGCAGACGACCCGCAGAAGATGATCCGCATGATCATCCTCGAAATGGAAGAAACGCTGGTCGAAGTTCGCGCGAGCGCCGCGCGCACCATCGCCGACCAGAAGGAAATGCACCGCCACACCGTCAAGCTCGACAAGCTGCAAGCCGACTGGGCCGAAAAAGCGCAGCTGGCGCTCTCCAAGGATCGCGAGGATCTCGCCCGCGCCGCGCTGGTCGAGAAGAAGAAGGCGGGCGACATGTCCGAGCAGCTCAAGCAGGAAATCGCGGTGCTCGACGATGCGCTGCGCGCCTATGAGCAGGATATCGCCAAACTGCAGCACCGCCTACGCGAGGCCCGCAGCCGCCAAACCGCCATCGCCGCGCGCCTCGAAAGCGCGGAGAACCGCGTAAAGCTGCGCAGCCTGATGACCAACGAACGGGTCGACGAGGCGCTGAGCCGCTTCGACCAGCTCGAACGCCGGGTCGATTACGCCGAAGGCCGCGCCGATGCGCTCAAGCTGTCGAGCGAGGTCGACAAGCTCTCGCTCGCCGACGAGATCGCCGCGCTGGAAGGCGCCGATGCGGTCGACGATGAACTGGAACAGATGAAACGCGCGCTCGGCCTGAATGAGTCAGCGGACGACAGCGCCGCCAAGAAGGGGGAATGATCAAGTGGAAGCGTTTTTTGTAGCCGCATGTTTCATCGCGATCCCGTGGATCGTGTTGCACTATGTCACCAAGTGGAAAACCTCCGCGACGATCACCACGGACGATGAGGTCCTGCTCGAGGAACTCTATAACCTCGCCAAGCGGCTTGATGCGCGGATGGACACCGTCGAGCGCCTCGTCGCCAGCGACAACCCCGAATTCCGTCCCGCCCGCCTGATCGCGGACAGCGAGGTCGACAACCAGCAACTGCGCGAACTGGAAAACCTGATCGCCGAAAAGAAGGGAGCTCATCAGTGAACACCCCCCGCACCACGCTCTATCGCGATAAGCAGAACGCCAAGCTCATGGGGGTGTGCTCGGGAATAGCCGACTACACCGGGGTGGATGCGCTCTGGATCCGGCTCGCCTTCATCGCCCTCGTCTTCTCGACCGGCGTCGCCCTGCCCGCCTATTTCCTTGCCGGTATCCTGCTCAGCAAGAAGCCGCCGCATCTCTACGTCGATCATGACGAGAGCAAATATTGGCAGCGCGTAAGGCAGAGCCCCAAGCGCACCGCGCGCGAGATTCGCTCGAAGATGAAGGACATCGATCGCCGCCTGGCGGAAGTCGAAACCTACTACGTCAGCAGCAACCCGCGCCTCAACGCCGAGATCGAACGGCTGCGCTAAGACGCCTCAGGGAGAAAATACAATGGGTGAACTGGTTCCGATAGTCGCGCTGATGATCCCAATCGTGGCGATCTGGGCAAGACATCAGCAAAAGCTCGCGCAGATGAATGTGAAAAGCACAGCCGAAGCGACCGCCGAAAAAGCTGCGCAATATTCAAGCCGGGTAGCCGATTTGGAGGAGCGTGTCCGCGTCCTAGAGCGGATCGTGACCGATGGCGGTTATGATGTCGCAACCCAGATCGAGGCGCTGCGCGACCAGCATAAGGTTGAACAATCGAGCGGCGTTCAGCTGGATCTCAATCGGAAGGAGAGAATATAATGGATGCCGCAAACGTCATAATTCCGATCCTACCCTGGATCATCTTTGCCGGGCTGGGCTTGGGTGCCGCTGGCATTGCCGGTTGGATTCACACCACCCGCCTGCGCATCAAACACGGTTATCCTCTCGAAGGTATGTGGGGCCAGTCCCTGCGCCCCGCCTCCGACGGGCAGAACGCGGAACGGCTGAAATTGCTGACGCAGGAGAACGCCCAACTGCGTGCCGAACTCGGATCGATGAAGGACCGACTCGCTAATGTGGAGCGGATCGTCACCGACAGCGGATACCAGCTAACCCATGAAATCGATCGCCTGCGCGAAACGGGTAAGGAGGCCAACTGATGGATCCCGACCTGTTGCTGATATTTGGCTTTATCACGGTCATCGTCGCGATGGCCTTGATCGCGGGCTACGCTATCTCTCGACGCGAGCAAGCTCACAAGGAACGTAAGCTCGAACTCGAGACTCGGCTAGCTGAAGCCAAGGCAGCGCAAGCTGGTCAAGTAACCGCAGATTATCGCCGTTTCGAAGATCGCTTGCGGGTACTCGAACGCATTGCCACCGATGGCAATCACGCGCTGGCCGTCCAGATCGATGAGCTTCGTTCGCTCGATCTGTCCGAAAATCCAACCATCAAGGTGGAGCAGGCATCGTGAGCATATGGACAGCCATTGTCATTATCGTTGCTGTCGTCGCCATCTCTCGCGTGATGCGCGAACGACGCCTCGCCCATCGGGATTACCGCGACGATTACCGGCTGGATTCGGCGGATTTCGAAACCCGCACGCATGACGCCGCGCTCGAGCGCGAGATCGAGGATTTGCGCGAGCGGATCAAGGTGCTCGAACGCATCGCGACCGACGGCAATTCGCTGGACGCGCGCGAAACGCAGCGGATCAGCGAAGAAATAGAAGCCCTGCGCCACAAGCAGGACAATTAAGCGGACAGGTAGCAGGAAGGATCGAACGTCATCATGTTGGAACCGACCATTGTCATTGCGGCCACTGCCCTGATCGGGCTCGGCCTGGTGGTCGCCGCCCTGCTGAGGGCATGGCACAGCTGGCTCGCGCTGAAGCAGAAAGAGCTCGATATCGGGGCGCACGACCGCGATCCCTCGACCGCGCTTGGCGCGGCGCGGATTGAAATGTCCGACCTCAAGGAGCGTATCCGCAAGCTGGAAGCGATCGCCAGCGGAGTCGATCTGTGAGCAGCGCCCGGGGCGACGCCACCCGCGCCGGGATCGGCCTTGGGAGCGCCCTGGCCGTCGCGATCAGCTGGAGCCTGCACAAGTCGATCGTCTGGGCGACCATTCACGGCTTCCTGAGCTGGATTTACGTCATCTATTACGCGCTCACCCGCCCCGGCGGGATCGGCACGCTTTAGAGCCGGATCTCGCGCTGCATCTCTGGACGCCCGGCGCACGGACTGCCATGGACCCGCCCATGCGCACACTCGACGATATCCTCGAAGAATATGAATTTCTCGATGCCGACGACCGCTATCGTCTGCTGATCGAACTGGGCCGCGATCTGGAGCCGATGCCCACAGCCCTCAAGACCGATGCCACGCTGGTGCGTGGATGCTCGGCGCAAGTGTGGGTCTATCCCACAGGCAACGAGAGCAAATTGCATTTCCTCGCCGACAGCAATGCCGCGATCACCAAGGGCATTGTCGCACTGGTCATCGCGGCGGTTCAGGATCGTCCGGCAGACGAAGTGGCGGCGATGGATGTGGCCGCGGCACTGGCGCCGTTTGACCTCTCCAGCCAGCTGTCCTCCAACCGCACGCAGGGTGTGCCCAACATGATCGCACTGGTGCGCGACCACGCCGCACGGATCGCAGCGGACTGACTCTGATGCGGCGCGTTTATCTGGCTGCCGGAATTTTCTTCGTCGCACTTGGCGCGGTGGGCGCGGCGCTACCCCTGCTCCCGACGGTGCCGTTCCTGCTGCTGGCGGTCTATTGCTTCGCCCGCAGCAATCCCGAATGGGAGCGCAAGATCCTCGATCATCCGCACTGGGGGCCGCAAATCGCCGACTGGCGCGAGCGCAAGGCGATCAGCCGTCGCGCCAAGACGTTGGCAATCACAAGCATGGCGATTGGTGCTGCGGTCACTTACTTCACACTCGGCGAACCTTGGTACTTCATCTCGATCGCGGTGCTGGTGATCGCGGGAAGCTGGATCGCGACCCGCAACGAATAGGGCGCGGGCGTCGCTTTCCTACACGATGGCTGGACGGGTATCGCGGGGATCGCTCTTTCCCATCGTCGAGACACAAAGGCCACGAAAGTCACACCTGACGCAATCCGAAGTCCACACCGGGCTTTGACGATTTCTCTGCAAGCACAAGTATCTGCTCGGTTTTTAGCGAAAGGTCACAGGTTTCAAAACCTGCTCTGGCGTTCCACGATCAAGCGCCGACACTGTCCCTGACTACGGCGATGCCTGCCTCCCGCTGGCGTTTGAGTTCCGCCTTCAGCTTCGCCGGATCGCGGGCGAAGACGAAGCCGAAGCTCACTCCGCCCTCCTTGCCGATGGTCGCGTGGTGGAGCTTGTGCGCCTGCACGATCCTTTTGGCGTAACCGCTACGCGGAACCCAGCGGAAATAGCGCTGGTGGACCAGCCCGTCGTGCACCAGCGTATAGATGATGCCATAGCCAAGGATGCCGAGGCCGATCCAGGTCGCGGGTGGCCATGCCGACGCACCCATCACCAGCGGACTGCCCAGCGCGAACATGGAAATGCTCATCGCCGCGCCGACCAGCCCGTAGAGGTCGTTCTTTTCCAGCATCCGGTCATGCGGCTCATGATGATCGCGATGCCAGCCCCAGCCGAACCCATGCATGATGTACTTGTGGCTTGCCCACGCGACCATCTCCATCGCGAGGATGGTAACGAGGACGATGGAGAGCGGGACAAGCACGGCCATGATCGCGCGCGCTATAGGTCAATTGTCGGGCGGGAAAAAGAACCCACGCAGATGCTCGCCGATTCTTGCGGGCCGCAGGGTTTCCGCATCGATGCAACACCATGCGGATTTCACCTCTGCCAGCACTTCCTCGCCGCGGCTGATCACCGTGTGGTAGAATGCGCGCGCGCCCTTGAACCCTTCGAGAACGGTGTGCGCGATCACATCGTCGTCGAGGAAGGCGGGACGCCGATAGGTGATCTCGTGCTTGAGCGCGACCCATGCCTTGGCTGCGACTTCCTCTGCCGGAGCGCGCTTGTTCCAGTGAGCCAGAACCGCGTCCTGCACCCAGTTGAGATAACGCGCATTGTTCACATGCCCCATGAAATCGATGTCATCGGGGGTGACGGCAATGGGTACGGTGTGCGACTTTGCTGACATGATTGTAAGTATGTCATGCAAAGCGGGCAATTGCACGAAGATTCGCAGTTATCAAACTGTGATCGGGACCATTCCTGCCCGACCACGCTGCGACAAATCATTGCGCAAGTGATACGTTTCGCGACATGGAATATCTCTGCTGTTCATAAAACTCGGCCTAAACCAAAACGACCGGCCCACAGGGTCGCTTTGAAAGGAACCGAACAATGAACCGCTGGAAACTCCCCCTCGCCGCTGCCGTCGCCGCCTCGCTGGCGGTTGGAGCAGTTCCCGCCTCGGCCGCGACCTTTGCCAATGGCGGAAGGCTGAAGGCTGAAATCAACCAGCTCGACCGCCAGGTCGACCGGGCACAGGCTCGTCACCAGATTACCTATCGTGAAGCCCGGATGCTCAACCAGCAGGTCCGTCAGCTCGATCGCACCTGGCGTGTCTATGCCCGCGGCGGTTTCTCGCGCGGCGAGCTCAACACGCTGAACCGCCAGATCGACCGGGTGCAGCGCAACCTCAGCCGACAGCTGATTGATCGCAACGATCATCGCTACGATCGGGATCGTGGCCACCGTCGCTAAGCCTTGAGCTTGGCCAAGTTTTCCCATCTTGCCCAGCGGGGGCGGCCAGCCTAGCCCAATGCCATGGCCAGTCGCCCCCGCACATTGTACGAAAAGATCTGGGACGCTCACGTCGTGGATCGCCGCCCCGACGGCACTTGTATCGTCTATATCGACCGCCACCTCGTGCATGAGGTGACCAGCCCACAAGCCTTCGAAGGGCTGCGTATGGCCGGACGGAAAGTGCGGCGGCCCGATCTGACGCTGGCAGTGCCCGATCACAATCTTCCGACCACCGCACGCCTCGCCGCCGATGGCACGCCGCTCCCCATCGCAGACCCGCAGAGCGCGCAGCAGCTCGCCGCGCTCGAACGCAATACCGCTGAGTTCGGGATTGAATACATCGACGCGAATGCGCCCGAGCAGGGCATCGTTCATGTCGTCGGGCCGGAACAGGGCTTCTCGCTGCCCGGCACCACCATCGTTTGCGGTGACAGCCATACCGCCGCGCATGGCGGTATCGGCGCGCTGGCCTTCGGCATCGGCACCAGCGAGGTGGAGCATGTGCTGGCGACGCAAACCCTGCTCCTCAAGCCATCGAAAACCATGGAAGTGCGCGTCGAGGGCGAGCTCGGTCCGGGCATCACCCCCAAGGACCTGATCCTGCACATCATCGGCGTAATCGGCACTGCCGGAGGCACCGGTCACGTGATCGAATATCGCGGACCGGTGTTCGAAAAGATGAGCGTCGAAGGTCGGCTGACCGTGTGCAACATGAGCATCGAGGGCGGTGCACGCGCGGGCCTTATCGCCCCCGACGACAAGGTTTTCGGATGGCTGAAGAATCGCCCGTTCGCACCGAGTAACGATGAATGGGAGCGCGCTGTGAGCTGGTGGCGCAGCCTTGCAACCGATCCCGGCGCACAATTCGACAAATCAATAGTCATCGACGCAGCCGATGTCGAACCTACTGTCACCTGGGGGACCAGCCCGGAAGACGTTGCCGCCATCGGTGCCATGGTGCCCTCTCCCGACAGCTTTTCAGACCCCTCCAAGCGCACAGCCGCCGCCAACAGCCTGGACTACATGGGCCTTGAACCCGGCACGCCACTTTCGGAAATCGCAGTCGAGAACATCTTCATTGGCAGCTGCACCAACAGCCGGATCGAGGATCTGCGGGCAGCTTCGGAAGTGCTTAAGGGCCGCAAGAAAGCCGCGAACGTTCGCTGGGCCATCGCCGTACCCGGATCGGGTCTGGTCAAGCGGCAGGCGGAAGCCGAAGGGCTCGACCGGATCTTCATCGAGGCAGGCTTCGAATGGCGCGAGCCGGGCTGTTCGGCCTGCCTTGCAATGAACCCGGACAAAGTGCCCGCCGGGGAGCGGTGCGCCTCCACCTCCAACCGCAATTTCGTCGGTCGGCAGGGCCCCGGTGCAAGGACGCATCTGATGAGCCCCGCCATGGCCGCCGCTGCCGCCGTGACCGGGCACCTAACCGACGTGCGCGAGCTGCTGCGGTGAACACTCGAGTATATCGGGCTTGCAACGAATGCCCTGCAATCGCATTGGATAAGGCATGACCAACAAGGGAAAAGCCGCCGCTGCACTGGCAGGCGCAATCGGATCGGCTGCAGTAGCCGCAGCCATGCTCTATGCGGGCAAGCGCAAGGAGCGTAAGAACAAACCCGCTGCACCGGGCAAGATCCCCTCGGGCGAGCCGCCCGAAACCGATTGATGCAGCCGGTCGATACCATAGAGGGACGCGCCATTCCCTTCGGCGCGGCGAATGTCGATACGGACGTTATCATCCCCGCGCATTGGCTAAAGACGATTACCCGTGAAGGCCTCGGCAAGGGGGCGTTCGAAACCGTTCGCGCAAAGCCCGGCAATGTGTTCGACGATCCCGAGTTCGCAGACGCCAGCATCCTCATTGCGGGCGACAATTTCGGGTGCGGGTCGAGCCGCGAACACGCCGCATGGGCACTCGCCGATTTGGGGATCAAGGCGGTCATCGCGCCGAGTTTTTCCGACATCTTCTCGGGCAACGCGTTCAAGAACGGCATTCTGACGGTCGAACTGCCGCAGGAAGCGGTCGACCGGTTGCTGGAAGTCGCGCAGACCGATCCGATTGCCATCGACCTCGACTTACAAAGCGTGACAACCCATTTTCAGGACCGCTTTCACTTCGAAATCGATCCGTTCCGCAAAGCCTGCCTGCTCGACGGGACCGACGAGATCGGCCTGACCCTCGCCAGCGACAGCGCTATCGGAAAATACGAGAACAACCGCGCCGGGGCACTGCCCTGGCTCGATACGAACCGGGAGAGAGCCCTATGAAAGCCGTTTTGTCGAAAGAAGTCGGAGGACCGGAAACGCTGGTCGTCGAAGATATCGCCGCGCCCACCCCTGGCAAGGGAGAAGTGCTGGTCAAGGTGGCTGCCTGCGCGATCAATTTTCCCGACACGCTGATCATCCGCGACCTCTATCAATTCAAACCGCCTCGCCCCTTCGCGCCGGGCGGTGAAATTTCCGGCACCATCGAGGCGCTGGGCGAAGGCGTCACCGACTGGAGCATCGGAGACAAGGTCATTGCCGGCGTCGGCAATGGCGGCTTGCAGGAAAAAGTCGTGGTCGCCGCGCCGCGCCTGTTCCGCGTTCCGGATGGGATCGACCTGGTCGAAGCCTCGGCCCTTCTGATGACCTATGGCACCACGATCCACGCGCTCAAGGATCGCGGCGACATCAAGGCGGGTGAAACCGTGCTGGTACTGGGCGCTGCGGGCGGCGTCGGCCTGTCGGCGGTCGAATTGGCCAAGGCCTATGGGTGCCGCGTGGTCGCCGGTGTGTCGAGCGAGGAAAAGGGTGAGGCGGCTCGCAAGGCGGGCGCGGACGAGGTGGTGATCTATCCTCGCGCGCCGTTCGACAAGGATACCTCCAAGGCGCTCGCCCAGCAGTTCAAGGATGCAGTCGGCCCCAATGGCGCGGACATCGTCTACGATATCGTCGGTGGCGATTATTCCGAGCCTGCGCTGCGTTCGATCGCCTGGGAGGGCCGGTTCCTGGTAATCGGCTTTCCCGCCGGGATCGCCAAGATGCCGCTCAACCTGACACTGCTTAAGAGCTGCGACATTCGCGGCGTGTTCTGGGGCGCGTTCACCGCACGCGAGCCCAAACGCAACGCGGCGAACATCGACGAATTGTTCGCCTTGTGGCGTAATGGCAAGATCAGCCCGCTTGTCAGCGAAACATACCCTATCGAACGCGCGCATGAAGCCATTGCCAAGCTGGAAGATCGCGGCGCGATCGGCAAACTCGTCGTGACAATGGGGTAAGCGGCATTTTGCGCGCTTGATGCGCCCTGCCCTCGGCATTATCTCGGATGCCAATTGCCAGCATCGGAGCGATCCGGGCGACACAAAGGATAAGCGATGACCAATTTCAGGGACCGTGAGCGCGGCGAAGAAGCGAAATTCGCGTTCGACGAGGAAAACAGCTTCAAGATCGCGGCGCGCTGCAATCGCCTGCTTGGCGAATGGGCCGCCGAGCTCATGGGCCTGACCGATGAAGAAACCGACGCCTACAAGAAATCCGTCGTCCAGGCCGATTTCGAGGAAGCCGGGCACGAAGATGTGATCCGCAAGGTGTTCGGCGATCTGACCCAGGCGGGTTGCGATGTCCCGGAAAGCGAAATCCGCGCCAAGCTGGAATTCTATACGGTGGAAGCGCGGCGCCAGTTCATGACCGATCAGTCCTGATCCCATGGCGATGCAGGCGCAGGAAATCGAGCGACTCATCGTGGAGGCGTTGCCCGGGTCCACGGTAACCATCCGCGATCTCGCCGGGGATGGCGATCATTACGCGGCCCACGTCGAGGCGCCGCAGTTTGCGGGCAAGAACCGGGTGCAGCAACACAAGCTCGTCTACTCCGCCCTCGGCGGGCGCATGGGCGGCGAACTGCACGCCTTGCAACTGACTACCCAAGCACCCACCTGACACTTACCAAGATATTCCAGCAGACAAGGATCGGTCGCCATGTCCGACGTAACGACGCGCATTTCCGACATCGTCAAAGCCAATGATGTCGTCCTGTTCATGAAGGGAACGCCATTGTTCCCGCAATGCGGTTTTTCCAGCCGTGCGGTGGCGATCCTCGAACATTGCGGCGTCGCCTATGACAGCGTCGATGTGTTGCAGGACATGGAAATACGCCAGGGCATCAAGAGTTATTCCGACTGGCCGACCATCCCCCAGCTCTATGTTAAAGGCGAATTCGTCGGCGGCAGCGACATCATGATGGAAATGTTCGAAGCCGGTGAATTGCAGGAAATGATGGTCGAAAAGCAGGTCGCGAAAGCTGAAAGCTGAACCGCGTCGCGCCAAGTTTGCGCGCATGGTAAAAAGAAAAGCCGCCCCGGGTCGTGGGCGGCTTTTCCGTTTAGAGCTTCATCCGGGGGAACGAAGCGGGAGATCGGAGAGGCGGAACCGGGAGACCAGTGGTTCCGCCTCATTCGAAGACCTCTAGAGACATCGTGAACGATGCACAGGCTGTGCCAAACTCTGTGAAGCGCGGAAATTCCGGCAAGACAGTGGTTAACGATCGCGCGAATAAAGATGGGATTGTCAAAAATTCCGACACCCCGTGATTGCACAAACGGACTTGGCAAGTGCTGCCATGCCATGCACAGACTACCCCATGTCCTCCGAGCAAGACGATGCAATACCAGCCGCTACCCTGGTCATTTTCCGTCGGCCCGATCCTGCACGCGCTGCAGAAATTCTGATGGTGGTCCGATCGCGCGCGATGGCCTTTGCCGGTGGTATGGCGGTTTTTCCCGGAGGCCGCGTCGATCCTGCTGACTGGGATTTGGCCGCACAAATTGCGCAAGACCTGCCGCTTGACGAAGCGGCCCATCGCATCGCCGCTATCCGCGAAACCATCGAGGAAACCGGCTTGGTTGTGGGTATGCAGGAAAGGGTCGATGCCATCCGTGCAGGTGAAATTCGCGAGGCGCTGATTAATGAAGGTACGCTTGCTCCGGTACTCGATCGTTTCAGCCTCACTCCCGATCTCGATACATTGACCTCCTTCGCTCGCTGGTGGCCACGAGGCATTGCGCACAATCGGATCTTCGATACGCGTTTCTATTTGCTCGATCTGGGGACCGGCGCGGTCGATGTTGCGGTGGATGCTACCGAAAACACGCATCTGTTCTGGAGCAGTGCTGCCAATGCGCTCGCGCGCGCAGACGCGGGAACAATCGATCTGATCTTCCCCACCCGGCGAAATCTGGAACGCCTGGCCCAATTCGACACTTTCGAACAAGCACGCGTCCATGCCGAACAGACACCGCAACGCACGATCACTCCTTCTATCGAGCGACGTAATGGACAGCGAGTGCTAAGCATCCCCGACGATTTGGGCTATCCGGTCACCTTTGAACCGATAGACCGCGCTAGCAGAGGCTAGCTAAGGACACCGCAATAAGCGCTTGTTGGGACAACCTTGATTTGAACTCTGAATTAAAAGAATTCAGCCAGCATCAGAGCTTTGACAACCTTGTCAATTCAACCGGAACTGACCTTGGTTCGGCAAAATACAATTTCGCCTGACCCATTACCCGCAAACCACCATAATCTGTTTCTACATCCCCATGGCTTAGCGGCAGAAACGAAAAGGCCGCCTCGAATAGAGGCGGCCACTTGCGCGCGTAGATCACATTACCCTAAAACTATTGCGTCGCTACATACTAACCGAATTCGTCATAAAAGGCAGATCGATCCCAACCGGCATTTGATTTTGGAATGTGCGGAAATTTTTTCATTAGGTGGTGAACCGTGTTGGGGGCGCGACCCGTTCGAAGCGCGATTTCCGATGCCGAAACATGATTGGCAGCAAGCCGAAGCACCGGCCTTCTATCGGTCAACAACGATACGCCCTTGGACCGAAACTTCAATTCCCCGGCTTGAATCGATCGGCGAATTTGAAGCGCATCAAGGTTAAGAATCTCTGCCGCATCAATCTGAGTGTATGCATCCTTGAATGAAAACTTTGGCCAAGATGCTTCGCAGAACTTGATGGATGTGAAGGGGATTAATTCTGAAGGACGGACAAACGCTCTTCTAATAAATTTGCCCTTGGTGGAGAGCCAGAATTGCAACTCGCCTTTTCTCATTGCCGTCAATATCGAGCCCCATGGTTTCGGACCACCGCCTAGTATATGCGACGCGGTTCCAAGGGGAATTGCGTCGCCCGGGCGTCTTCGCTCTGATGACGCCGACCAAAGGTTATTAGAAAAATCATCGGCACTCTCCTGGATAATCCGCAGAGTAGGATTAATCAGCGCTAGGGCCGGATGATCTTCGTGCCTAATTTCTCCCAAGCACACTAGCTGCTCAACTGCATATCGAGGCAGCCCATAGTTCTGTTCGAATCTGCTAGCGAACGCGCTCTTACGCTGACATTCCGCGAGTGCTTCAAATTCATCGGCATCGAATTGGATTTGTTTCCGTTTGCCGTCGACGATGACGCGATGCTCAATTAATCCAGCTACGCGAATTGCTTCGAGCTCTTTCGTACTTATGTGCATGGTCCTGCAAATTACATTCGCAGGGACTACCGGCCTAACCAAAGCCGCAAGGGCGGTAGCCGCGTGTTCGAATGCCTCAGGAATGCCCTTTGCGACCAAATCCGCCTGCTCGCGAGTTACACTTCGCGAGCCTAAACGACGGACAATCTTGACAAATTTGGCACGATGATCCGGGCCTTTGCTTTGCTGTGCATCAAGCATTGCGCCAACGGCACCACGTAGCTTTAACGGCCAATCAAGTACTAGATTGGTACCAACGGACACGCATTTTGCAATTTGAAATGCCGACAAATTTCGAAGCGCTGTCCGGGAAATGAAAAACGGGGAATCCTGAGCCATTGTCCCAACCTGAAAGATTAGGTTGATCAAAGTAGCAGGAGGCAGTGCTGCCAAGTCGCTCTCAAGTTTCGAAACTGCCTTATCTCTTTCAGCAGAAATTGGTGAAACGATTTGAGCGAAAAACCGATATCCTGGGACAAGATCCTGTGCCAGCGCCTCAAGCTTCTGAGGCAATAGTTCTGCTCGGCACAATGGATCGTCGCAATTTCCGATACCCCATGCGCGCTTCCAGTCCTGCTTTCTTCCACAAATCTGACATCGGTCAATGAGCAACTCTAGGCTCTCGGAACAATAGGGAAGCAAACGGTTCATCCAGGAAGCGCGGTGATAGTTATTCGACCTCAATGAAGCAGGAGAAATGCGTCGGCCGGTAGTTATTAGGTCCAAACGGAACATCTCGCCATTGCCCCAACGAACGTGGGATACGCCTCGATCACCACTTAGGTATGGATGGCATCGCTTAAGTATTTCCTGAGTTGAGCAGCCCAGTTGTATGGCTAAGCGATGCGGATCGAGAATATCTTGGCCAATCGTGCCGGGATCGAAGAGCGTTGGCGCACATTTCTGCAGCAAGATACTGGTTCGCTCCAGTACATTTTCTCGCGTTGCGCGAGCTACTAATCCTATCAAACTCTCGCCGTCCACCGGTTCGGGCGTGAAAAGGAGACGCGACACATCTGCCGTATCGCGGATGGCGCAGCCTCCCGTCATCGTACATCTTTTTTGAATGGATTATGCGACACCCACTTACTCGGCAGTGCGAGGTTATCGATCGCAAACGATAAATCGTAGATTTCAACGAATTCGGCATGGCGGCGTGCCGCGTGTTCTAACGCAGCACCAACCAATCTGCAGACTCGCCCGATATGCCCTGAGGATGCGATTAAGAGGCCCCGCAGCACTTCATCACAACCCAAATTAGATAAACGCTCGACTACCCCCGAAGCGGTTATTGCCCTATCCAGATCGATACAAAATGCCTTGAACATCTTAGCGTCTTGGTTAGCTCGTACATTCGTTGGACTTAGCTCTAAAGGGGCTCCAAGCCTTGCAGAGAGCTGCGCATTATTTTCGAAGAAGTGCCTTGACTCTTCATTGCCCGCGAAAACTACCGGAACGACGCCACGATCTAGAAATGATTTAAGTTCGTCTGTGACTTCTTGGCTGTCTGATCGAGGATTGGCGAGATGCTGTACTTCATCAACAATTAACAGCTCGACACCAAGCTTGCGAAGAAACTCTTCTGCTCGTTGAATCAAAGTCTCTAAGTTGCCTTTATCGGGATGGGTGTCACCCATTTCCGAAAGCAATCTCTGATAAAACATTTTGACGGTAACACGTCTTTTTAAGCCTATATAAACTACTTGATTTTTCGATTTTTCAGACTTTCCATATTTAATTTTAGCTCTTAGGCCCAATATATAAGTTTGAAGCGTTTTCGTCTTGCCGGCTTGACTGACTTGGGAAAGTCTAAGGCCCGGTAGAGGCTCGCCACGAATACCCAGTGTAGAAAGTCTCAACGCTTCAATACGCTGCATAATTGCAATCTGTTTAGGGTATGGGATCGAAATGTCCCGCATGACCTTTTTCGCAAGCATTTCGCGACGTGTACCTTCGTCGTCAAATTGCTGCAGGGCATGTCCTGTGCTCGGTACGGGGTTTCGGACATGTCTGGTCATTGCCCGGCCCCCTCGCTGCGATCATACCCTCCTGAATGTATGCGATAATCCCAGGCCTCATCTCCTCTATCAAATTTGCAGTCGTCCAGGTGGACATCGTCCCAACTGAAGTCAGCGGGTGCGATTTCCGAATTCGCAAATCCGTAACCTTGCGGTCTCATGGGTGGCTTGTGTTTCGACTGTCGTTTAATCGGTGGCGACGCCTGGTCTTCCGGGGGAAATCCATCATCCTGACGGAATTGATCGCCTGCGACTTGTGGGGTGATGATTGCATCCGATGGAAACTGACTAGGTTGCTGGCCAGAGCAAAGCGAATCTAATTGAGTAGACATGTAAAGCGCGGCCATTGACCGGCGCTGACGAAAGGCCAGATCAGGAGCCAGTTCGTCGATCATTCGAATGGTAACTGCTTTAGATTTCAGTCGCGCCTCTTGGCTATCGAACCAATCCCCACGCCTTTGTGCTTGCCGTTTAAATTCCTTATGCTCCCATAGCGAGAGCTTGTGTGTGTATTCAGGCTGAGTCGACGGGAGTGACACATACGTCTTGGTAAGTGTGTCGAAGACATCGATAGTGTCGATGTTCCCATCACATCGGCGCACTTTGACTCGCACCGTCGCGGATCCATCGCTGCGCTGCCCGCGTACTGAAGCGGTGCTAGACATGTTGTTCAGGAGTTTTTCAACGGATTTAGCATCCCTATACCGAATGCCATCCAGTTCAATTCCGTCCGTAGTGAGTAAAGCTTCATGAGTACGCCCGAGCATACGTCGAATGTCAGCGATTTCTTCAAATGCAGGCGTAACGCGGGCGCCAACTTTTTTAGTCCAGATTGCGAGCGGCGACCTGCCATCGAGGCCCTTCGAAGCTGAAACGTTGTGTGACGCTACGACTTGAGCAACGACATTTCGTAATTGATGAAATGTGAGCGCCGCCGAATTAATCGCATCGTAGTCGAGGTCTTTAGCGCGTTTAGGATCGATCATAGTGCCTGGAATAGAGGCAAGTGCTTCTTTCAAAGTGCGAAAAAAGCGCTCGATTGCAGCCTTTGCTGTGGGCATCTCGACCGGGGGCAACAGGACTGAAATTCCCGCCTCGTTCAAACATGGAACCGAAGAAGGGGCGATCAAGGCCTTCTCATTGTCTGGCAAAATTGCAGCAGGTCGTCCAAAAATGTTTGCTAGCCCCGGATAATCCCGCATCATTTCGGCTGGAGCATCGGAGGGAACCATGCACTCAATGATCGCCTCCATAGACGTTTCCGACCGATTGGGACCCGCATAAGGGTGGCAAGCCAAGATAGCGTGTGTGGCGCAGTCCAACAGCGCAACCACTCTGACCTTGCAGGCGGGCAATTGCCAGTCGTCGTCAAAGACGATTGTCTGCTCGAGCGTCGTCGCATCCATGAAACATATCTCAAGTACTCGGTCAGCCTTTATGCCTTCGCCAGAGCCGTGATAGAGCTTCGCCGCTGCTTTCTCGCCCTCCTTTGAGAGTACCGTGTCATGGCATCGTAGGCGCTGAATGCGCTTGCGCAGGGTTTCAAAACTCGGCGTCGGATAAGGTGTTCGGCGCTCCTCTAGTAGTGCCGAATTGGTGGCGGCGATCCTCTCCTTCAGCCAGGCGTATGCTTCGATCATTTTTGCTCGCTTACGGGTCCAAAACCAGAGCGCAGCTTCATGGACAAGGGCATCGACGATCGGATTCAATTGTGATTGTCCTGCTCTTCGCCCCCGCAAAGAAACGAGTGATCCTGTACGCGGGCTGCGCTGCTCAAGGTCACGAATCCATCGCCGGAGTGAGCTTGGCGCGGGGCATGGGAAGTCTCTGTCCCCTTCCTCGCTACCGAAGTTGTCAGAGAGCCACGACGCCGCTGCATCATCGGTCTTCTTGATTGAGTCTTTCGAGGCTCGGTACGCTAGACGAAATCGCCAAACAGATTTCGGATCCAGATCTCCGCAAGCGTCTGGATCAAGCCTTTCATAAATGCGCTGACGTTCATCAGCACAGGAAGGCCTCTTATCGACAAGGTAAAGCATACCGCCCTTATAGGCTTCCCGCATCCACTCAATTGTAGGAGCTGTCGGCATGCCGGTCGAAGGATCGATTATTTGGACGCGATCAAGTGTCTTGAGATCAATCAATTCGATAGAACCATTATTATGTACTCGCTCCAGTCGAACGTCGCGCCCATCGCAACGAAATATAGTATCTGGATTCAAATCACCGGCGAGAGCATTTGCGGAATAAGACGTAGGGGTCACCCTATTGCTCTGGGACATCTCAAATCTCCGAGGTAACTCATTCGTTCGACGAGCAAGCTGAGCCGCCGACATTGATATTGCGATTGGGTAGGGTGCAGATTGCCGCAGTTCGGAGCTAGATTTGGATAGACCGGATATCAGGCAGAGGAGTTGCGAGCTTCGGAAACAGCCTGACTATGGTATCTAAGTTTGCAGGGTAGTTTAGGTCGTATACGACCAGACCCTTACACATCATGGCGTTTACTATCTGCATCGCAGAAGCTGCATGAAGCTGCATCGCATTGGCGATTCTTCCCAGCTCTACACCGGCATCATTATCACGGATGACGTTGTGTATCTGGTCGAGCTCACGATCGCCGAATTTTGCAAAACGGTCATCGAAGGCCTTGGCGACGTTGTAGAAATAGCGACGATTGCTCAACATCTGTTCGCCGTCAATCATGTTGAAGCAGATACCAGCGGCCGCCAGATCAATATTCGTTCGCTTCATCTGAGCAGAGTACTCAGGTTCGTGAAAATAACTTGCGCTGGCTTTCACCTCGTCAGCGGCGATGGCCCCTGCGGTGTCAACCCTAACTGCATCTGGTGTATACTCTCGAATGCCATGCGACGTACGCCAAGTGATCCGGAACCCACCCAGTTGGTAGTCCGCAACTTCCGGATCCACCTCAAGCCGCTTCGCATGACTATATTCCCACCAACTCTCCCCAGTTTGGGTTCGACCATTCTTGCGGCTCAGGAATGCAAAGGTAAATTGCTTTCGGCGGTGTGTGATATGGTAATATGGATCGATAGAGTAAATCTCTAATTTCTCATGCCGATCAACCTGATCGTTAAACCGAGAATGGCTTTCCAATGTCGTCGCTGACCAAAGTGGGTGAACGTGATTCCTGCCATAGTTGCGTCGTGCACGAGGCGGTAAACACTCCAGATGGTCAGGAATGCGAACTTGGAAGTAAGGGTTCAAATCCTCGCTAAACTGGGATTCCGCGGGCGTTTTGATCATCGATCTATCTCAATTAGATTGCGTTTATGCTTCCGTTTTGAGCGCAGGAATTTTCGATGGCAAGCGGTTTCTCATTGCGTTTATGGTTCCGCCACAATAACAAGCTTCCTCTAAAGAGGAAGCTTGTTGATTTTTGGAAATGACGTGCCGATCGACGAAATCGAATTGTATTCCGCCTTTGTGAAGCACTTGCCAAAAGGTTGGAGCATGGAAGAAGAACAGGCGTTGTTCGCCCTGCAGTCGGCTGAAAAACAGGAAATCGTCAAAGACAGACTAATCTCTCTGGACCGATATCTCGATCCAGAATCGGAATTTCACGGCGACGGGGATCTGACAGCCGCTCGCATAGGAGTTGGCCGTCGCCAACTTCTTAATCTCATCGCAAAGCTCAGAGAATACGGCCCCACACGCGCCCTCACACCGCGATTCAGAAACGTCGCTCGGCAGTCGATAGCTCGTAAAGGCCTGGATCCCCGGGCCGAGCGTCTACTGCAACGCCTTCTCCAAATAGCACCTACAGAGCGGCTGTCCAAAATCGAAGCTGAATTGCGCCTTGCGTGCGAAGTCGATGGTATACAACTTCCTAGTTCGTCGAGCATAAGGTCGAGGATCCTTTCCCTACGCGCTAAACCCTTCGGGGAAGAGGATTTGGGGCCGTTCGGAGAGCATATATTTATCGATCAGGTATATGTTGAATTGCCGATTTCAAATGGATCCGAAGCAACTTACCCTATTCTAACCCTGATTATCGATCAGGCTTCGAAACTCATAGCCGGGCACAGTCTTATGCCCGGCTATGACAATGGTGAGGGTTTGAACCTTGCCCTTGCTGATTTTCGATCTCGTATTAGAGGCTTTGCAGATGCGCGCTTATCCGTCCTACAGGAAATGAACCAATTAACTTGGGTTGTGGCAAAAGGGCTGGAAATTTTCGCCGATGAGGAATACACTCGGGGCCGTTTACAATCGACAAAGCTATACTTTGTAAATGAAGGTGTTCGTCGCCACGGCACCGGTATTTTAAGGGTAATCGGGGATCGCCTTCCGCCATTTTCGTTCAGGCCGATGGCAATGGAACGATTTAATGCAGTCTCGGAGGACAGGGGTATCCCATTAACTGAGGCGCGCAATCTGATAGGAGCTGCTGTAAACCGTTGGAATTGCAGTTTACTTGCCGATCATACAGAAAACGTGGCCAATCAGATTGGGCGATCGAATAAGCTAACACGCATCGAACAGAATTTGCGCGTTATTGTCGAAATGCCGATCCTAGAACTCCGAGATGCCTTGATGATGTTCACGAACGATGGGCCAGATTGACGAACTCAGGCGCAGCCACGAGCAGAAATTCAAGAACTTTTCGTGCAGCTTGAAGTGGGACAGGGGTCATTCCATTTTCACGTCTTGCTCGATTATCAGAAAGCAGATGAATTCGCCCAATTTTCAGGCCATAGACTGCTCGGATTATTGTTCCTGTTTTCCAAGTCTGGGTCGTCGACGCAGCACACATCTTATTGCCCAAGTGACCCGAACCAGTCGCCAAGATCTTCAGAATGCCAGAAGTTGCGCCAAAACGGCTCGCACGTGATTGGTCATGTAATATCGCTCCCAGCGCTCGCCCAAGCGTCGAAGAATTTGGTCGACCGGGAAACATGTCATGGCCTATTACTTGCGCTGCCGCTCTAGAAAAACCGACTAATAGCCAAGCAGTTTGTGAGTTTCCCTCATCATCAAACACTGAGAGACGGAGCGGAGTTAGGTCAAACGTAACATAATTTCTCAATTGTAATCTTTCAATTGAATTCATCTCGGCGCGTCTCGAATTAAAGCGATGGCGAATTGTAACGCTTGATGGTTCTTCAACCTTGAGGCGGCGACTTAATTTGGCGACAATGTCACCGAATTCTTTTAAAGTCGCGTCCCTCCTTGAGAGGAAAATCGCCTCCTCTATAAGGGACTCCTTAGCTGCCCCGAGCCAAAGGCCTAGTCCGGTGTTGTGACCACGTGGGCCAACACCGGACTGCCGTGTCCGTGCGAGTGTGATAAGTTGTCGAATGCGCCGACGACTAACTCCAAGTTTTTCACACGCGTCCGCAATCTCCGTAGATCTTGCGTTGTTTCTAAGCAAAGGGCTTATGATTGAAGCTTGACGTATTCTCAGTGCCCAGACTTGCGGTGGACAATTTGCGAGGTCTTCGATCAGTAATTGTTCGAGCATTTCATTCTCCGGTTGTATCCCGGAGACCTCAACTCAACCTTATGTTATTTACGGATACATTATCTTGTGATGTTTGAAGAATGCCAAGGTTCCTCAATCAGATTTTAAAAATATCCAATTTTATCCGTGACTAGTTCTGCACACGAGGAATTTTCCAAGAATATCCTGCTCTCAAGCCGCTTGGCTTCCAGGCGTACATCTCTCTTCTAGGAACTTAGCGAGGTCCGCGACCATCGAAGGGTTAACACGATAGATCACAGAACGGCTACGCCGTTCGGTCGTGACAATTTCTGCCTGAGAGAGCGCTCGTAAGTGATCGCTCATCGTGTTCTGCTGAACACCGAGCCTTTCTGCCAATTGGCCAGCAGGGATACCCTCTTCGCCAACCGATGCGAGTAGTTGAACAGCCCTTAATCTCGTCTCAAAGGCGAGCGCAGACAGCGCCGCGACTGCAAACTTATTTTCCATAGCTTTTGTCATTCCCAGGTCGGTATCAATTCAAAGACTGGGCACCTCAATGAGAAGCATAGCCTAGGCGACGCGAATTCGCCAAGCGCCTCGTCAGAAGTCTTTTGATTCGACATAGCGGAGTATCCCGATATATCGATATACCAGAGTGATTCGTAGATCGCCGTGTGTGCGAAGCGGCATAGCGAAACGTGCCTTATGAGGTGATTTATGCGCGCCCATCCAATGACACTGGCCCATGGGGAGCAAACAGCAAATCTGGCTCCTTGGTGGGTCTGCCGAGATGATGATCGAGTGCAACGTATCCGTCTAGTTCAGGTTGCCTCTGCATTGAGTTCGCGAATTCTAAGAGATGGATTGGACATTGAACCCATCGAATGGATGGTAACAAGAAAGCGTCTGCTCGACGGACTTGCACCGATCGATGCCTGCGTAGGGCAGGAGGGCTTTCGAAGAGCCTTTTTAGCCTTGGAAATGGGCCTCAGTCTCGATCCAAATCCCCGCTCCTTATCGGGAATTCCCGCAGCTGAATTCCTGTGCCCAGACGCACAATTGCATCTTCGCGAATTGCCATCCGGATGGCAGCCAAACTCATGGCCGCCAACCACAAAACAAAGATCCTTGTATTCTGCCTACATTAGTTCTGAGACTGAAAGTGGCTATATTCAAATATTTTGCGCAATGATCGCTGAAAACGTTTTCGAGGTTAGAAACCGACTACGGCGTAGATTTGGGCCCCTCATCGAAGACTGTGCCAAGGTCATGACAGGTTTTGACGCGAGCGAGCCAATTGCCTGTGCTTTAGTATCCGACGCGATCGCTAACGTCTTATTTTTGATTGACGCTGATCCGACATCCGAAATTGCGATAGGATTCGACTTCGTAGCCGAGCAAAGATTTCAAAATTGAGCCTCTAACGTAATTCAGAGATATATGAGATAATTGATATTTTTGCTTGTATGACAAATTTTTCTCAATTAAAATATCCTATATTCACAAGGTATTATTATAAACAACACAACAAAACATATATAATTGCAGCTGGGGCTTATAGGCGATGACAGATAAATTTTGTGCTTTCGCCTTGAATAATGACGACGGTATTATTCTCAGAGCGTTCTTCAATATCGCCAATCATTGGGATATGGACGCGCGAGAGCAGTGCTTAACAATTGCTGCTGGCGACGAGATAACTCTCGAAGTTTGGAAAGATCGGTCTCAAGCGCATCAGAAAATCTCGATACCTAAGGATGCTCGACACCGTGTCGGATGCGTAATTTCCATCTACGGTTCTCTTGTCATTTTACTAAATCATGAGCTTTCGAAGGATTGGATGCGCGCGCCAAACACACTCCCCCTATTCGACGGTCGTTGCGCAATGGACCTACTTACAAGTGGCGAAGTTGCAAATCTCGAAGCTATAGCTCGATATCTACTTAGCGAACGCGTCAATTAGCGGCCGAAACTGTTCAACTAACGTTTTCAGTACCTTAGAGGCATGAAATGTAAACTTTTCAAAATGTTTACAAAAGTTTGTAAACTTTCAAAAACCAGTCAGGAGGGTATTATCGTTAGACATCAGTAGTTTATGGTAGCGGAGGAGGGATGATTTTCTGACCGCTATTGAATTGATATATAATGTCTTTTAGAAGATTGAGGCAAAAAATACCCCCAGAATTTCAATGAGGCGAACCGCATATTTTCTGCGATGGCCTGCCGATTTTTCAGCCCGAATCCTACAATTTCCGTCACAACAATCACTCACGAACACATTCGGCATCAAGGTAGCGCCGGACACGCCCCATTGCTCGAAAAGGTTCAGGCTCCCACGAGAGAGCGCAGCGGCTTCCTGCTGCCCGATGCCGGCGCACTGCTGGTGATCTGCGACTCGAACCAATCCCCTTCCTCGCTGCTCTGGCCAGTGCGCGGGCACGACGAACAGGGCCTAGGCTCAGGACCCATTGATCTGAGAGGCATGATCTGATTCAGGCTCCGCAAGGAGACTGATCATGAGCGACTTGTATTGACTGACGGACGAGCAGATGGCGCGGCTTCGGCCGTATTTTCCCAAGAGCCACGGCAAGCCACGGGTCGATGACCGGCGGGTGCTGAGCGGGATAATATTCGTCAATCGCAACGGGTCGCGCTGGTGTGATGCGCCCAAGGAGTATGGTCCGTACAAGACGCTCTACAACCGCTGGAAACGGTGGGGCGAGATGGGCGTCTTCCTTCGCATGATGGAAGGGCTAGCTGCCCAGGGTGCTGAACCAAAGACAGTCATGATCGACGCAACCTACTTGAAGGCGCACCGCACGGCATCGAGCCTGCGGTTAAAAAAGGGGATCTCGGGCGGCTGATCGGCCGCACCAAAGGAGGCATGAACACCAAGCTTCACGCCGTCACCGATGCCAACGGTCGCCCGCTCAGCTTCTTCATGACCGCAGGCCAGATCAGCGATTATACGGGCGCTGCCGCGCTACTCGACGACCTTCCCAAGGCGCAATGGCTGCTGGGGGACCGCGGCTATGACGCCGACTGGTTCAGGGATGCTCTTCAGCAAAGGGGGATCAAGCCCTGCATTCCTGGGCGGAAATCCCGTCTCGATGCCATCAAATACGACAAGCGTCGCTACAAACGCCGAAACCGCATCGAGATCATGTTCGGTCGCCTCAAGGACTGGCGCCGCGTCGCCACCCCCTACGATCGGTGCCCTACGGTCTTCTTCTCCGACATCGCTCTCGCCTCTACCGTCATCTTCTGGCTGTGATCAATGAGTCCTGAGCCTAATAGCACAGACTAACGCAAGCCAGTCCGCACCTGCATCTTCGCGACGCGATTGCGCTCGCGCATGGCAATTCATCCGCTATTCTGACTGCGGGCTCTGAGGTAGTAACCGCCACGACGCGCGCCGTAGAAGCCCGCTTGCGGCCCCACTAGGTCGTCCGCCTTACGTCGAGGACTTTGTCGGAATCGGTCCGTATCGGTCCGACATTGCCCAGACGGCGCTGGGCATCGCGTAGACTTTCGCGTTGGGCGGACACGCGGTGCGCAAAGGTCTCTGGTCGCTGAACTCAAATGGCCGAGACCGATCTTGCTATTGCGGTTGCCGGTACCGACGTCTTCGCCAATATTCCAATCATCGTCGCGGGCTTGGTCACCATCGTGTGGCGGTCTGTCTATCCCGATCTCATCATCGGCGTCATAAATGCCGACGCCGCCAAAGGAATCTGGCAGGCGCCGATGGCGGAATAGCCAGACCGCGCTGCGATACCCTGAACTTGTGGTCGCGCGGTTCGCACGTGGCAGCCACCATTTACGTGGCGGTTTGCGGCCGCTTTTGCCGGTCGTTCAGGACGAATCCAATCACGATCGCGACCAGAGCGACAATCTGCGCCAGCACCGATTGCCACGTTGGAAACACGCCGAGGATCGAAATCCGCGGCATTTCGGCGAGCGGCGCGATATCAATCCAACCGGCCTCCTGAAGCGCCGCAACGCCCTTGCCGGCCAACACCACCGTAAGGATCGCCATCAGCCATGCGCTGTAGCGGAAGAAGGTGCCGATCGGCAGCGAGCGACTGTAGCGCAGCATCGCCCAGGCGATCAGCGCAAGCACGCCGATGGCGGCGCCCGCGCCGAGCAGCATCACCGCGCCGTTACCCTGCGCCCAAAGAGCCGCATAGAAGAGGATCGTCTCGAACACCTCGCGGTAGACGACGACAAAAGCCAGCGCGAACAGAAACCAGCCGGATTGGCGATTGAGCGCACCTGAAAGTTTTTTGCGGATATAGCGCTGCCATTGGTCAGCGTGGCTCTTGCCGTGCATCCAGATCCCGACGGACAGCAGAACCACCGCAGCCAGGAGCGAGCCCAGCCCTTCGGTCAGCTCGCGGCTCGCGCCGCTGATGCCTATCGCGTAGGTGGCCACCGCCCAGGTCGCGCCGCCGGCAGCGAGAGCGGATATCCAGCCGCCATGCACATACCGAAGGGCATCGACCCGCTCCGCCTTGCGAAGAAATGCAAGCATGGCGACAACGATGAGCAGAGCTTCCAGGCCTTCGCGCAGGAGAATGGTGAACGCTCCGAGAAAGGTCGAAACGGCGCTTGACGCTTGCGGGGACAGTGCAGCCGACGCATCGTCGAGCAGCGTTTCGATTGCCGCGGCCCGTGACGCCAGCTCGCCGGACGAGATTCCGTCGCCGATGCCGGCGCGGAACGCCCCCATGCGGGTCTCGATATTCGCCATCAGGCCGGCGTCCTTGGCGCTCAAAAGCGGCTCGATGGGTTCGAACCCGTCAAGATACGCGGAAAGCGCCAGCGCCTTCGCCTTTTTCGCGTCACCGGCGCGATATGCTGCCAAACTCGCATCGAGCTTCGTCCGGGTGACCGCGATGGAGTCGCCGGCTCCCCCTGTCGAGGCGCGCGCCACCGCCTCCGGGTGCATGCGCAGATAGGCCATCACGGCGTCGGCTTTTTGCTTGCCGATCGCCTCGCCCAGCGCGGCGGACGTCGTCGTGACCAGCGTTTTGAGGTCGGGAATGCGCGATCGGATGGCAGCCTCGTTTCGCCAGAGCGCCTTGCCGCGCTGAACATCGGCTTCGGAAAAAGCGAATTCACCCGCCCGAAACGCCAGCGCCCAGCGATCGGCGGGCGGCAAATCGCGAAAGCTCTGCATCGCCGTTCCGTCGATACCTTGCGTGATCACCTGCTCGAGGGCGGCGAGGCTTCGTTTGCGGGCGCGGCCGGCATCGGTAAAGGCGATCGGCGGCGTATCCAGAGCAGCGGCGTTGGGTCCCTTGCCATTGCCGCTGGCGCCATGACAGGCGGCGCAGTTGTCGGCGAACAACCTGTCGCCACGCGAGACATCCGGTGGCGTCTTAGGCGCGATCGCGACCGGATATGCGGTAAGAAGCGCCTTTGACAGCGCATGGGCAGTCGCAGCGATCCGGTCGCCACCTTCCTTCGCGTCGACCTGACGCTGCAGGGCCCCCGCCTGCTGCACAAGCGCGCTACGGCCGGGTCGGCTGGGTAAATCGCCGATCGTGCTCACGATGGTGTCCGCGAATTCGGTCATTTCGGCATATTCGCCGCGGCTAACGATCTGGCCGTTGCGCACCGCCCCGTCATAGTCGACCGCCATATAGTCGAGCAGCTTCCAGGTCGTCGTCACCTTATCGGCGGTTCCGGCGTCTACCGTCTGCGCCGATGCAGCGCCGCCAACCAGCACCAGCAGCATCGCCGTCAGAAGCGCCAGTAAGGGCCGTTGCGCGGCCGTGCTGCGGTAGGCGAGGCCCGATGTCGGATGCGATTCCCGGAAGTTCATAGCGCGCGCAATAATCCCTGAAGCCGCTATAGGGTCAAGGCTATTGCAACGCATTCTTACTTTCAGATTTCAGATCGAGACGGATTCCCGAGCCGATCGCGCCTCGGACAGATCGCGCATCGCGTGGCGCAGAATCTGCCATCCGCCCGATATGCCGAGTGCTGCCATGATCGCGGCGACGATGAGATCGGGCCATGCCGTTCCGGTCCCGAACACGCCGGCTGCGGCTGCCACAACCGCGATGTTGCCGATGGCGTCGTTGCGCGAGCAGATCCAAACCGATCGCCGGTTGGCATCGCCGTCGCGATAGCGGAACAGCATGACTGCCACGCCACCATTCGCGACAAGGGCGATGATCCCGACCACGCCCATCATATCGGCGTGCGGCACCGATCCATGCCATGCCGCGATCGCTGTCGAAACCAGGACAGAAATGCCCAGCGCCGCAAGCGTCGCCCCCTTTGCGACCGCCGCTCGCGCTCTCCAGACCAGTGCCGAACCTGCGACACCCAGGCTGATCGCATAATTGGCCGAATCGCCGAGAAAATCGAGCGCGTCGGCGCGTAGTGCCTGAGATCCCGAAACAAGGCCGACGACCATCTCACCGGCAAACATTGCCGCATTGACCGCGAGCGCGATCCACAGCGCGCGCCGCCAATGGGGATCATTGGCCGGCGCCTCCTCGGACGAGCAATCACAACATGGCATCGCGGTCTCCGTGCGGAGTGGAAAAATCGAACATGAACGCCATATGCTCCCTGAAGTCGCTACAGGGTCAAGGGATCGGCACATGCGCATTGGCGAACTCGCGCGCCGCACCGGCGTTCGCGTTGAAACCATCCGCTGGTATGAGAAGAGCGGGCTGCTCGAGAAGCCGGCGCGGATCGCCGGCAACTACCGCGACTATGACGCGGCCGCGCTCGCTCGGCTGAGCTTTATCAAGCGCGGGCGCGATCTCGGCTTTTCGCTGAAGCAGATCACCGAATTGATGGCGCTGACACGCAACGCCCGCGCCGATTGCGAACGCGTCGACGCCATCGCGCGTCAGCACCTTGCGGAAGTCGAGCGTAAGATCGTCGACCTTTCGTCGCTGCGGCGCGAACTGAGCGGGTTGGTGAATTCCTGCACAGGCGGTGCAATCGGCGACTGCGACATCCTGCAGGCCTTGGCGCCCGAAGGTCCGCCGTCCCGGAGCGAAGGGTGAAGATGGCATCGCGGCAAGAGGCGTGAGACGTCCCCTCATCATTGTTCTGCTCGCCGCCAGCATCGGCGCACTGGGGTGCTTGCTGCCGATGTCAGAGATGCTCCGCGCGCAGTTACAGCGGCTCGGTTTGACCGCGACGCTTTCTTCGACCACCGTTTGGCTGTTGTGGACGGCGGGCTGGTGGCGCGGCCTGCGGATGATAGCCGCTTTGCGCGATCAGCGAAGAAGGGCGTTCGGTCGTCTATAAGCCATTTTGGTCATTCCGCTCAGGCCGACCGCGGGGCGAAGAGGATGACGGCCGAGTCCGCGAGGCACACCGCGGCGGGATATCCCAGCGGTCGGGGGCGTCTTCTCGACAATCCACATCCAGCCGATCGCCATGATATAGACACCGCCATAGGCCGCAAAAGCGCGCCCGGCCTGTCCGTGTCGACGAGTGTCAACAACCATGCGAAAAGCGCGAGCGACGCAATGCCAGGCAGAACCCAGAGCGAAGACCAGTCGAGCCGAGGCCACGCCCAGAAGGCGAAGCAGCCGGCGATTTCCGCGAAAGCCGCACCGACGTAAGCGAGATAACTGGCCATGCTCCTTCTTTGGCGAAGCCTTACCCGCGCATCAATTCCTCGATGACCAGAATGGCAAGAAATCCGAGGAAAAACATGCCTGTCGCGACCGGCGTCTCGGGCTTTTCATGCGCCTCGACCAGCAGTTCTTCGGTGACGAGATAGAGAAGCGCCATCAGACCGAAGGCATAGCAGCCGGTGCGAAATGCTTCGGGTAGCGCAGCGATCGGCTGGCCGAGCAGCGCGCCGATGGGAAGTGCCAGGCCGACTAGCATGGTCATCAACACCGCGCGTCCACGCGAAAGCGTCTCGGCGAATGCCCCGACCGGCGTCAGCCCGAGAAACAGCACCTCCAGCGTCAATGCGATGGTGAGCAACATACCCTGCCGCGCTCCCGCGACGAAGCCCAGTCCGAGCACCAATCCGTCGATGGCGAGGTCGAGGCCGGTGGCCACAGCGAGCCCGGTCGCCCCCTCGGTGCGGCTGCTATATGCCTTGAGCAGCAGCATCGCCGCGATCCCCGCGAGAGCGCCGACGATGACCGCGAGCAGCGAGCCGCCATGTTTGACGTCGGGCAAAATCTCACCCGCGGCCGCCGCGAACACCACGCCCGCTGCGAGATGCTGGACGGCGCTGCGAAGCCGGGGCCCGGCATTGAAGCGAAGCGTCGTCAGGGCACCGATCGCAAGCGCGACAAGGGGAATGAGCGTGTAGGTGAGCGCCTGCACGATGCTACACCACGTCCGCCGGCTCGAGCGCGCACGCCTTGGGATCGCGCTCGATCTGGAGCGTGGTGTGGTCGATACCGAAATGCTCGTGCAGGTCGGCGGCAACGTCGTGGAGAAACGCATCGCGGTCGTGTTCGGCGGGCACGACCAGATGTGCCGTCAGTGCGGTGTCGGTGGTGCTCATCGCCCAGATGTGCAGGTCGTGCACCGCCGTCACGCAGTCGATCTGCGCCAGAGACTCCTCCACCGCCTTCGCATCGATCCCCGACGGCACGGCGTTGAGCGACATGGCGAATGCCTCGCGCAACAGCCCCCAAGTGCTCCAGACGATAACCGCGACGATCAAAAGGCTGGTGACCGGGTCGAGCCAGTTCCACCCGGTATAGCGGATGGCGAGCCCGGCGAGCACCACGCCCGCCGACACGGCCGCATCGGCCGCCATGTGCAGGAACGCGCCCTGGATGTTGATGTCGCCCTTGCGGCCGCGCATGAACATCAGCGCGGTGCCGGTGTTGATCGCGATGCCGATCGCGGCGACGATCATCACCGTGTTGCCGGCGACCGGCTCGGGATCGGAAAAGCGCAGCACCGCCTGCCAGGCGATCGCGCCCGCTGCCAGCATCAGGAACACGCCATTGGCGAGCGCTGCGAGGATCGAGCTGCCCTGCAGGCCGTAAGTATAGCGCCAGGTCGGCGCCTTCTTCGCGACGAGCACGGCCACCCAGGCGATGACGAGTCCGAAAACGTCACTCAAATTGTGGCCGGCGTCGGCAAGCAGCGCCAGCGAATTGGACAGAATACCATAGGCGGCCTCAATCACCACGAAGATGACGTTCAGGCCAATGCCAACCGCGAACGCCGTGCCGAAACTCGCCGGAGCATGGCCGTGCCCGGCGTGCGAATGGCCGTGATCATGTCCGTGATGATGATGACCGCCCATGGTGCTCTTCCTTTCCGTCAGTCGCGCCGAAGCGGCATCAGCGTTTCGACGCGCTCGAGCGTCATCAGGCCGATATGATGAAGATCGGCGACCGTATGGGCGAACGCACGGAGCGCAGCCTCTTGGTCGACCATCTCAATCACCACCGGCAGATTGTCCGCGATACCGAACGCGTGATGCTCATGGATCGGCGCCGTTCGGGCACCGAAACCCGCCCGGCCGCGCAGGACGGTTGCGCCGGCCAGCCCGGCGCGCCTCGCGCGCCGGATGACCAAATCCATTACTGCTTCATCGCCGTAGCGGGCATTCTCGTCGGTATAAAGCCGAAGCAACATCGTTTCTTCACTCATTTCGTTTCTCCTGTCCTCAAACGGTCGTAGCTTCGTGATGAAGCTCGGCGACCGCATTCTTCCGCTTCCGGCCAAGCACCAGCTTCGAGATCGCGGGCAGCACGAACAACGTCAGGATGGTCGCGGTGATGAGTCCGCCGATCACCGTGATCGCCAGCGGTTTCTGCACCTCGGCGCCGGTGCCGTGCGCGATTGCCATCGGCACGAAACCGAGCGACGGCACGATCGCCGTCATCAGCACCGAACGGAAGCGCTCCATCGCGCCGCCCTCGATCGCCTCCCCGACATCCATGCCCGATTTGAGCCGCGCCTGGATGCTGGTCATCATCACCAGACCGTTCAGCACAGAGACGCCGAACAGCACGATGAAGCCTACCGCCGCCGAGATCGAGAAGAGCTGCCCGGTTAGGAACAGCGCGAAGATGCCGCCCGAAATCGCCAGCGGAACCGCGGCGAAGATCGCCGCCGCCATCGCGATGCTTTCCAGCGCCATCAAGAGCAGAACGAAGATCAGCACCGCCGCGATGGGAATGACGATCATCAGCCGCTGCGACGCCGCCTGCAGGCTCTGGAACTGCCCGCCCCATTCCAGATACATGCCCGCTGGCAGATCGACCTGGCTTCGGACCTTCGCCTGCGCTTCGGCGACGAAGGTGCCGACATCACGCCCGCGCACATTCGACTGGATGACGACACGCCGCTTGCCGTTGACGCGGCTGATCTGGTTGATCCCCTCGACCTCCTTGAAGTCGACGAGCTGGCGCAGCGGCACCGAATGGCGTCCTGCGCTCGCTTCTTGCGGCAACATGACCGGAATCGCACCGATCGCGTCGATATTGTCGCGGGTGGCGTCTGGCATGCGCACGACAACGTCGAACCGGCGATCACCCTCGAACACCACGCCTGCTTCGCGGCCGCCGAGTGCGGCCGAAACCGTCTTGGCGACATCTTCGACCTGCAGCCCTAGCCCGGAGATCGCGGCGCGATCGAAGCGGAAGTCGAGCGTCGGAAACCCGCCGGTCTGGTCGGCCTGAACGTCGGCCGCACCGTCGATCGATTGCAGGACGCGTGCGATCTGTTCCGACGTCGTCGCCATCTGGTCGAGATCGTCGCCATAAAGCGAGATCGCGACCGTGCCACGCACGCCCGAGATGAGTTCGTTGAACCGCATCTCGATCGGCTGGGTGAAGCTGAACGCGTTACCGACGAGCGGTTGCAGCTTCGCATCGAGCTTCTTCGCAAGTTCCGCCTTGCTAAGATCCGGATCGGGCCATTCCTCCTCCGGCTTGAGCATCACGAAGCTGTCCGACCGGTTCGGCGGCATCGGGTCGGACGCCACCTCGGCAGTGCCGGTTTTCGAGAAGACATAGTCGACCTCTGGCACGCTCATCAGCGCACGTTCGACGTCGCGCTGCATCTTCGCCGATTGTTCGAGCGAGGTGGACGGGATGCGGATCGCCGAGACCGCGAAGTCCTTTTCATCGAGCTGCGGGATGAACTCGCGTCCGACGAACTGGAACACGGCGAGCGACAGCGCAAACACCGCGACGCCCGTTCCGATCGTGACCCAAGGCCGCGCCAGCGCGCGCGGCAGGCCGCGGGCATAGCGTTCCTTCGCCCAAGCGATCACCCGCACTTCCTTTTCGGCAACGCGGCCGCGGACGACCACCGCCAGCAGTGCGGGCACCAAGGTCATCGACAGGATGAACGCGGCGACCAGCGCGAGCATCACCGTGATCGCCATTGGCGAGAAGGTCTTGCCCTCGACCCCGGTGAAGGTCAGCAGCGGCGCGAAGACCATCAGGATGATCGCCTGTCCGAACAGCGAGGGGCGGATCATCTCCTTGACCGAGCCCGCGACCTCTTCGAGCCGCTCGCCGACGTTCAGCAGCCGGCCTTCATGTTCCTGCCGTTCCGCCATGCGGCGGAGGAAGTTCTCGACGATGATCACCGTGCCGTCGACGATCAGCCCGAAATCAAGCGCGCCGAGACTCATCAGATTGCCCGGCACTTTCAGCCAGTTCATCCCGATCGCCATCATCAGAAACGAAAAGGGAATGACGAGCGCGGATATGATCGCGGCGCGGAAATTGCCGAGCAGCAGGAACAGTGACACGATAACGAGCAGCGCGCCTTCGGTCAGGTTCTTCTGGATCGTCTCGATCGTCGCGTTGACCAGTTTCGAGCGGTCGAGCACGACCTGCAATTCGACCCCCGGCGGAAGCGACGGCCTGATCTGTTCCAACCTTTCGCCAGCGTCCTGCGCGACTGCCCGGCTGTTTTCGCCGAGCAGCATCAGCGCGGTTCCGATCACCGCCTGATTGCCGTTTTCCGATGCCGCGCCGGTTCGCAGCTCGCCGCCGATCGAAACCGAGGCGACGTCGGACAGGCGGATGGGAACGCCGGCACGGTCGGCGATCACCGCATTCTCGATCTGGTCGATCGAGGTGATGCGCGCATCGACCCGGGCGAGGAACGCCTCGCCCCCGCGATTGACGTAGTTCGCGCCGACCGAGAGGTTGTTGCGTTCGAGCGCGTCGGCGACATCCATGAACGACAGGCCGTAGGAGGAAAGCTTCGCGGGGTCGGGTTGGACCAGATACTTCTTCTGGTAGCCGCCGATCGAGTCGACGCCGGCAATGCCAGGAACGGTTCGCATCTGAAGCGCGACGATCCAGTCCTGAACGGTGCGCAGATAAGCGGCCTTGGCAGTCTCGGTCGTCAGCCGCTGACCTTCTGGCGTGATATAGGACCCGTCGCTCTGCGGCCCCGGCTTGCCGTCGCGCACCTTGGCATCCTTGGTCCCCGGCTCGGCATAGCGGATCGACCACATCAGCACTTCGCCGAGACCGGTCGAGATCGGGCCCATGGTTGGCTGCACACCCTGCGGCAGCGCGTCGCCGATCTGGTTAAGCCGCTCGCCGACCTGCTGGCGGGCGAAATAGATGTCGGTATCGTCGCTGAAGATCGCGACGACCTGGCTGAACCCGTTGCGGGTGATCGAGCGTGTCGTCTCCAGCCCCGGGATGCCCGCAAGCGACGTTTCCACCGGAAACGTCACCAGCTTTTCCATGTTGACGGGGGATAGCTCGGGCGCGACCGAATTGATCTGCACCTGATTGTTGGTGATGTCGGGAACCGCGTCGATCGGCAGCTTCTTGAGCTGAAACAGCCCGAAGGCCGCGATCGCTGCGATGATGAAGAGGACCAGATACCGGTGTCGGACCGATCCGTCGATTAGCTTGGCTAGCATGGCGCGTATCTCCTGATCGGTCCGGTCACTCTTCCTCGCCCGAACCCTTTTCGAGTTCGGCCTTGAGGAGGAAGGCATTGGCGCCGGCGATCGTCTCGCCGGGCTTCAGCCCGTTCAGGATCTGCGCCGCCGCGCTGGTGCGCGCGCCGAGTTGCACGGAGCGCGGGGCGAAGCCCTTGTCCGTCCGCACGAAGACGACGTCGCGCCCGCCGACCGACTGCACCGCTTCGGCGGGGACCGACAGGCCGGCTTCACCACCCTTTGCGGCGGTGATGCGGGCGCGGATGTAATCACCCGGCGTCAACATGCTACGGCCGGCGGTTGGCGTCAGGATCACCGTCAGCGTTCGACTTTCGGGATTGGCGGACGGCGTGACCGAGCGAACCCGCGCCGGGATCTCCTGTCCGCCCGCCTCGATCACGGCACGCGCGCCACGCTCGATCCGGCGGCCGTCGGCGACTGGCACCGAGACCTGCGCCTGGACGAGATTGGGGTTGGCGATGCGGAACAGCTCGGTTTCCGGGCTGACATAGTTGCCTAGCTTGGCCGACGCCGCGGTGACGCTTCCCGAAATCGGCGAGCGGACCAGCACATAGCGCCCGGTCACGCCCGCCGCGGCAGCGGAACCCTGCGCCGCATCGACCGCGGCGACCGCGGCCTGATAATCGGCGCGGGCCTTTTGCAGATCGGCCTCGGCAGTGACCTTCGCATCGAAGAGGCGCTGCTCGCGCTCATATTCGGCCCTTGCCTGGGCAGCACGCGCTTGCGCCGCACGCAGGTCGCCGGAAATGTCGGCTGCGTCGCGACTCTCGATGCGGGCAACGACTTGCCCCTGCGATACGGCGTCGCCGATCTGTTTGGTGATGCGGGTGACCCGGCCCTCCGCCCCGGCGGTCAGGACGGCGACGCCATTGGGCGGCGCTTCGATCGAGCCCTGAGCGACGATCTCGGACCCGAAGGCGCCGGGGCCCACCTCGACCAGCGCGATGTCGGCCGTCTTGATCCGTTCGGGCGTCATCACGACGATGTCAGAAGTGGTAGCGGTTTCCGGTGTGGTCGCAGGCGCGCGGTCGCGCGATGCGTCCTCGCCCCCCGCGAGCAAATATCCTGTGCCGCCGGAGAGGACGGCGATTGCCGCGCATGCGGCGATAATGTTGCGATTCATGTCAGTTGGTTCCCTGGGTGAAGGGCGCGGCAAGGCGCGCAAGCGCCGCCGCTGCCTCCGCGCGGGCGCGCCGCGCATCGATCAGATCGGTTTGGAGAAGCGCGAGGCTGCGCTGGGCATCGAGCAATTCGATCAGCGACGACTTGCCGGCGCGATAGGACAGGTCGGCAAGGCGCAGCGCTTCCTTTGCCTCGCCGATCCCGCTGTCGCGCAGGGCGGTCAGGCGCGCGTCAGCGGCGCGCAGTTCGGCACGCGCGGTGTCGATTTCCGCCCGGGTCCGGTTCTCGACATCGAACAGCCTCGCTTCCGCAGCGACGCGTTCGGCACCGGCGGCAGCGATATTGCCCTGATTGCGGTCGAAGATCGGAAGCGGCATCGATATGCCCGCCACCAGTCCGACATCGCCCGTTTCGCGCACCGCCTTCACACCCAGGCCGATCGACGGATCGACCCGACCCTCGGCCCGTGCGTTGCTCACTTGCGCTTCGGCAATCGCCGTTTCCGCGCGGGCGAGTAGCACATCGAGCGCTTCCGGAGCACTGATGCTGGCCGGCATCGGCACCTCGACAGCGCCAACCACCTGTGCCGGCGGCGTTTTGCTGCCAAGCAAGGTGCCGAGCGCGGCCCGCGCCGCCTGCTCTTCGGCCACTGCCGCCTCGACCGCCGCCTGCTCGCGGGCGAGTGCGGCCCGCGCGCGCAGCGCACGCAGCGGCGGCTCGCGTCCGGCATCAACCAGTTCCCCCGCGATTCGGGCGAGTTCACGCGACCGGTCGGCATTGTCGCGGGCGACCGCAAGCTGCTCTCGCGCCGCTATCGCCCGGGCAAAGCGCTGCCGGACGTTCTGGATGAGGTCGGCGCGAGCGATCGCCAGCCGCAAGGTTTCAGCGAATAGTCGAGCTTCGGCGACCGTCACACGGGCCTTGCGGTGGCCGGCAAGGTCGATCTGCTGGTTGATCGAGGCGGTCAGCTCGGTGCTTCGAAACCCTTCGAAAGCGCCGGAGCCTAGGAAATTCTCAGCCTCGACGCTGAGCGTGGGGTTTACCCGAAAGCCTGCCTGGCGAACGCGTGCACGCGCAGCATCGACCTGGCTCTGCGCGTCCACGATGCGCGGCGAGCGAGCCGCCGCTAGGGCGAGCGCTTCCGCAAGGCTGAGCCGCTCCGGCAGCTTTGCCGTGGACGATACTGGCGGCGCGCCTTGCGCGACAGGCCCCATCGTGGCCGGCGGTCCGGCCACGGTTTGCGCCGACAAGGGCGATGTACCCCAGCCGGTCGCGGCCACGGCGAAGGCCGCGGCGACGATACGATACATGAATTATCTCCTGACGAACGGACATCCCCCGTGAGGGGGCGGACGCATTCGTCAGGCGCGCGGAGGCCTCAGCATGTCGTCGGACGGTGCCGGATCCAGCGGCCGTGACGGAAGCGCAAGACTAATATCCCGCAGCGATACCGGGACCTCGGACGCGACCGCATCCACAGGTGCTGTCAGGTGATGGCAATGCGAAGCATGAGGGTGCGGTGCGGACTTCTCACCGTCGCTATCGCCGGTCTTGCCGTCGTTATCGGCGGTGCATTCGACCGCGCCGGCAAAATGCGAAACCGGCGCCTCCATGACGTGCGCGACCGCACTTGCCGCCAATGACAGCGACAGCAGCGTTCCCAGAACAAGAGCGATCAATCCTCGCATGCGGCGTGCATCCATAGTGCCACCGCGTGCTTAGTCAAACTCAAAAATGTATCCTGACGCCGCACGGGCTATGTATTGATATAGCATGAATTGGCGAGGATGGCTTCAATACTCCTCTTCAGCAAGAGCAGTCGACCTGCTACCGTGACGAGTGATGGTTCTCGATAATGACCAAGTTAAGAAGGTCTATGGCAGGACCGCGAAATTCTATGACGCCGCGCTGGTCATTTACCGGCTCGCGGGAATTGGCCGACAGCGCGCGACTACGATCGATGCGCTGAACCTTCGGCCCGGCGCAACGGTCGTTGATCTTGGCTGCGGGACCGGCGCGAACCTCGCGATGTTGGTCCGGAGGGTCGGACCGACCGGCCGGGTCGTCGGCATCGATCTTTCTCCGGAAATGCTGGCCAAGGCCCGTGAACGGGTCGCCGATAACGGTTGGGACAATGTGGAGCTACGATGCGGTGACCTCAGAACCGCCGACTTGCCAGACACACTTGACGGCGCGGTGGCAACATTCGCGCTCGAAATGCTGCCCGATCACGCCGAGGTGATAGCGCGCGTAGCAGATCGACTGCGACTGGGGGCACGCTTCGCTTGTCTCGGGCTGAAGGAACCCGAGCACTGGCCGAAATGGCTTATCGACCTGGCAATCTTCATCAACCGCCCGTTCGGCGTCAGCCGCGACTATGCCGCCATCAAGCCCTGGCACGCGATCGAGGAGTTGCTTTCACCCGTCAGCCACAAGGAATTCCTCGCCGGTGCGGCATATCGCTGCGTCGCGGAAGCGATAGGACCTATCCGACGTACGACAAGCTCCCAGACGCGTTGAGCGACGCTTGGGGTCTCTCGCCGCTAGACCCATATGTGTTGATGGAGCATCGATACGTCGATCACGATCAGCGCCACGCGGCCCAGCACCTCCGCGCTCTTCCCATATACTCATCTACTCATCGGCCTTGCGTCCGAGCAGGACGCCGATTGTCGCCATTAGCGTGGTTAGACAGGGTTTGCCATTGATCGGATCTCGTCACGGGCAAACCCCGCTCGGCAAATCCGAGGCGGCATAACTGTGATCTGTTGAAAGCATTTACCACAAGTATTATTCGGGTAAACTTTAGTCGAATACTGAAATTCAGCGACTTGACCGCAGAAGCGAAAACACTACTACGCAAAGTACCTGTCAGAGATTTGTTCCCTTTCGCAGGCCTCCACATTCCGCCACTGATGCTTTCGGTGTTGACAATTCGGCCAGATGTATGGGAGGGATCGCGCGTGTTGCGAACCGTGCTCTACTCGATCCTGTTATCGCTGCTTGCACTGACCGTGAGCGGGCAGGGCTTGGCGCATGCCCGTTCAACCGATGCGACCGTGACTGCGAGTACGTCGTCTTCCGCCGACTGCATGCGGATGATGAACGACACCAACAAGAGCGGCTCGGACAAGCAAGGCTGCAATTTCGCGACCTGTCTTGTCAGCATGGCCGGGTGCAGCGGCGTTATGGCGCCATCGGCCGACCCGGCGATCGCGCGTCGCGTTGCACTGTCGGACGACATTGCGTTCGCCCCGTCCTCCGCGCGCTTGACCGGCTTGACGGTCGCACCCCCACTCGCGCCTCCGCGCCCATCTCTCTGATCCTTTAGGCAACGGCGCCGCGACCACGCGGCGGACGTCTCGGCTGCCCGGTTACATGGGGGCCTTTGCGTCGCCGCGGCGTGCGCCTCTTCCCGCGACATCACCGCGAGCGCGGCAGATTCGCGACGTGCCCGTACACGCTTGGTACGCGGCGACACGAAGGCTCACGAATGAAGAACCCTACGCAAGGCGCCGCCGCGCGTCTGGCGATCACCGTTGGGATGGCGGCGATCGTGCAAGCCACACCCGCCTCAGCGCAATCGTTGACGTTCGGACAGGCGGTCGAACGCGCCGAAGGCGACGCACCGTCGGTCGAGGCACGTTCGGAGCAAGCCGCGGCGGCGCGACGTTCCGCCGTCGCCGCCGATCAGCTCCCCGATCCGACGATCGATCTCGATTTCAACGACTTCCGGTTGACGCAGGCTCCGCCGGTGACGCCCAACGGCTACGTCCGGCAAACCATCGGTGTCCGTCAGGAATTTCCCAATCTCAAGAAGCGCCATGCTCGCGCCGACCGGGCGGCGGCGGACATCACCGCCGCCGACGCGCGCGAGGCGGTCGCGGTTCGCGAGGCCAGGCTCGGCGCGGCGCTGGCCTGGGTCGATCTCTATTTCGCCCAAAAGCGCCTCGACATCCTCGCGAAACTGGAGAGCGATATCGGCGACCTGCAAAAGACGATGGGCGCGCGGCTCGCCTCGGGCAGCGCCACCGGCGCCGAGGCGTTCGATCCCGACATTCTTGCCGCCAAACTTGCCGATCGCCGGAGCGAGCGCGAGGCGGCGATCGCCAAGGCGCGCGCCGAGCTGCGGCGCTGGACCGGTATCGCCGCGCCCCAGGTCGCCGGCCCGCCGCCTGCCACGGAGATCGACTCGACAGCGCTGGCCGCGCGGATCGATACGCTGCCCAGCCTGCGCGTGCGCGATGCCGCCATCGGTCAGGCGCAAGCCGATGTCCGCCTCGCCCGCGTCGAGAAGCATCCCGACTGGGCCCTGAAGGCTTCGTTCGCGCATCGCCAGCCGCAGTTCGGCAATTTCGTGTCGATCGGCGTTTCGATCGACCTTCCGCTCTTCGCCGGCAAGCGGCAGGATCCCGTGATCGACGCACGGCTCGGCGATGAACAGGCCGCGCGGCTCGAGCGGATCGATGCCGAGCGTCAGGCCCGTGCCGCGCTGAGTAGCGATCTCGCCGACTATCGCATGCGGCGCGAACAATATGATCGTGCCCGCGACCAGCTGGTGCCCCTGTCGAAGAAGCGAGCCGTCGTCGCGCAGGAAAGCTACGCCGCCGGCCGGCTCGATCTGGGCGCCGCACTCAACCAGACGATCGCGTTAGCCGACGCCGAAATCGACCTTCTCGACCGCCAAGCGGCGCTCAAGCGCGCCGCCGTCCAAATCCTGTTCGCCTATACCGGAGGTGCCAAGTGACCCTCGACAAATCTCTGAAGCTGCGCATTGCCGCGGCAATCGGCGTCGCCTCGCTGGCCGCCGGCGCCGGCGGCTATTTTCTGGCCGAACAGACAAGCGCCGCGCCGTCGGGCGCGGCGGCCAAGGACGGCCGCAAGATCCTCTATTGGTACGATCCGATGGTGCCGACCGAGCATTACGACAATCCTGACACGCTGTCGTCGATGGGCATGAAGACCATCCCCAAATATGTCGACGAGGCGGGCAATTCGGCACCCGGCGTCAAGATCGATCCGCGCGTCATGCAAAATCTCGGCATCCGCACCGCGACCGCACAGATGGGTACGCTGCGCTCGAGCGTCGATGTGACCGGCACGATCGATTTCAACCAGCGTGACGTCGCGGTCATCCAGGCACGGTCCGGCGGATTCGTCCAGCGCACCTATGGTCGGGCGCCGAGCGACCTGGTCCGACGCGGCGCTCCGATCGCCGATCTCCTGGTGCCCGAATGGGGCGGTGCGCAGGCGGAATATCTCGCGCTCCGGCGTGCGGGCAATCAGAGCCTCGCCGCGGCGGCGCGCGAGCGGCTGAAACTGCTCGGGATGCCGGAGGGCCTGATCGCGCGCGTCGACCGGACCGGGCGCGAACAGAATGTGGTGACGATCTCGACTCCTGTCAGCGGCGTCATCCAGACGCTCGACGTGCGCTCGGGCATGACGCTCGCCGCCGGTCAGACGCTGGCGCAAGTCAACGGGCTGGGGACGGTATGGCTCAACGCCGCCGTTCCCGAGGCGCAGGCCGGGCAGATCAGGGTCGGCGAAACCGCCGCCGCCGATGTCGCGAGCTATCCCGGCGAACGCTTCACCGGCCGCGTCATCGCGGTTCTGCCGACCGCCGCCGAGGCCAGCCGCACGCTTACCGTGCGCATCGAGCTTGCCAATCGCGGTGGCCGGCTGAAACCCGGCATGTTCGCGACCGTGCATCTCGGCCAAAGCGGCGAACCGCATCTCCTCGTTCCGAGCGAAGCGGTGATCCGCACCGGAAAGCGCGACATCGTGATGCTGGCGACAGGCAATGGCCGCTTCCAGCCGGCCGAGGTGAAGCTCGGCCGCGAGGGCGGAGGCCAGACCGAAATCCTCGACGGTCTCGCCGCCGGCGAGAAGGTCGTCGCCTCGGGCCAGTTCCTCGTCGATTCCGAAGCCAGCCTCTCGGACCTTCAGGTCCGACCGCTCGATGCCCCGCGTCCGGCGTCTTCGGACAGCGCGAAAGAGGCGCCGGACGCCGCTACGGGCTACACCGCCACCGGCAAGATCGAAGCCATCAAGCCCAACGCGATCACCATCTCGCACGGGCCGGTGCCGGCGCTGAAATGGCCGGCGATGACGATGACCTTCGCGCTCGCCAAACCTGAACTTGCGCGCGGCTTCAAGACGGGGGACCGCATCACCTTCCACTTCCGCAAACAGGGCCGGTCGCATACCGTGACGAGCATCACGCGCGCGGGAGGAGGCCAATGATCGGCTCGCTCGTCCGCGCCTGCGTCCGCGGGCGCTTCCTCGTCCTGTTGCTGGTTGGAGCTTTGCTCGCAGTCGGCATCTGGGCAACGAAAACCACACCCGTCGACGCGCTTCCCGACCTGTCCGACGTGCAGGTCATCATCCGTACGAGTTATCCGGGACAGGCGCCGCAGCTCGTCGAGGATCAGGTCACCTATCCGCTCGCGACGACGATGCTGTCGGTGCCGGGTGCACGGACGGTGCGCGGCTATTCGTTCAACGGCGACAGCTACGTCTACATTCTGTTCGACGACGGCACCGATCTCTATTGGGCGCGCTCGCGCGTCCTCGAATATCTGAGCCAGGTCCAAAGCCAGCTGCCCGAGGGCGCCAAGGCATCGCTCGGCCCCGATGCGACCGGCGTAGGCTGGATCTACGAATATGCGCTGGTCGACAGGACCGGGCAGCACGACCTCGCGCAGCTGAGGAGCATTCAGGACTGGTTCCTGCGCTACGAGCTCAAGACCGTCCCCGACGTCGCCGAGGTGGCGAGCATCGGCGGGATGGTGCGCCAATATCAGATCGTCCTCGATCCCCAGCGGATGGCATCCTACGGCATCACCCAGGATGCGGTGATCAAGGCAGTCAGAAACGCTAACCAGGAAAAGGGCGGCTCGGTCGTCGAGATGGCGGAAAGCGAATATATCGTGCGCGCCAGCGGCTATCTCGAAAATCTCGACGATTTCCGGGCGATCCCGGTCGACACGGTATTGGGCGGCATTCCGATCACGCTCGGCGACGTCGCCACGATCCAGACCGGCCCCGCTATCCGGCGCGGCGTCGCCGAACTGAACGGCCAAGGTGAGGTCGCGGGAGGCATCATCGTGCTGCGGTCGGGCAAGAACGCGCGGCAGGCCATCACCAACATCAAGGCCAAGCTCGACGACCTCAAGAAGAGCCTCCCGCCCGGCGTTGAGATTGTGCCGACCTACGACCGGTCGTCACTGATCGATCGCGGCGTCGACAACCTCAAGGAAAAACTGTTTGAGGAATTCATCGTCGTCGCGCTCGTCTGCGCGCTGTTTCTGTGGCACGCGCGCTCGGCGCTGGTCGCGATCCTCACCTTGCCGCTCGGCGTGCTGATCGCGCTGATCGTCATGCGCATCCAGGGCGTCAACGCGAACATCATGTCGCTCGGCGGCATCGCCATCGCGGTGGGCGCGATGACCGACGCCGCGATCGTGATGATCGAGAACGCGCACAAGCATATCGAGCGGTGGAACCACCTTCACCCCGACGATACGCTGAGGGGCGAGGCGCGCTGGCGCCTCGTCACCGCGTCTGCCGTCGAGGTGGCGCCGGCATTGTTCCTCAGCCTGCTCATCATCGCCCTGTCGTTCGTGCCGGTCTTCACGCTGCAGGGACAGGAAGGACGGCTGTTCGCGCCGCTTGCCTTCACCAAGACCTATGCGATGGCGGGGGCGGCCATCCTGTCGGTCACGCTGATTCCGATCCTGATGGGATATCTGATCCGCGGGCGGATACCGGAAGAACAGGCCAATCCGATCAACCGCTGGCTGACACGGATTTACCGCCCCGCGATCGACTGGGTCATGGTCCGCCCGAAGACGACGATCCTGATCGCCGGACTCGTCTTCGCCTCGAGCCTGTGGCCGATAAGTCAGCTCGGCGGCGAATTCCTGCCGCAGATGGACGAGGGCGATCTGCTCTACATGCCGTCCACGCTGCCGGGGGTTTCGCCCGCCAAGGCGGCCGAGCTGCTCCAGCAGACCGACCGGATGATCAAGACCGTTCCCGAAGTGGAAACCGTCTTCGGCAAGGCGGGGCGCGCCGATACCGCGACCGATCCCGCGCCGCTGACGATGTTCGAAAGCGTTGTTCATTTCAAACCACGCGATCAGTGGCGCGAAGGCATGACGCCTGACAAGCTCGTCGACGCGCTCGACGCGGCGGTGAAGGTTCCCGGCATCGCCAACTTCTGGATTCCGCCGATCCGCAATCGGATTGAGATGCTGTCGACCGGCATCAAGAGCCCAATCGGGGTCAAGGTCTCGGGCGCTGAGCTGTCGACGATCGACGGCGTCGCGCAGAAGATCGAAGGCGTCGCGAAATCGGTCCCCGGCGTCACCTCGGCGCTCGCCGATCGGCTGTCCGGCGGACACTATATCGATGTCGATATCGACCGGGCACGTGCCGGCCGCTACGGCCTCAACATCTCCGACGTGCAATCGATCGTCGCGAGCGCGATCGGCGGACAGACGATCGGCGAGACGGTCGAGGGGCTGGCCCGCTATCCGATCAGCGTGCGCTATCCGCGCGAAATTCGCGACAGCCTGAAGGAGCTGCGCGCGCTGCCGATCCTCACCCCTTCGCGACAGCAGATCACACTCGGCAGCGTCGCCGATGTGAAGGTGAGTTCGGGGCCGCCGATGCTGCGGAGCGAGAATGGCAGGCCATCGACCTGGATCTATATCGACAGCCGCGGGCGCGACATCGCCTCGGTCGTCGAGGATCTTCAGGACGCGGTTCGTAGCCAGGTGAAACTGCCGCCCGGCGTCAGCGTGTCCTACACCGGCCAGTTCGAATATCTGAAGCGCGCCGAGCAGCGGATGATGATCGTCGTTCCGGCGACGCTGCTCATCATCTTCGTCCTGCTCTATCTGATCTTCAAGCAGTTCGACGAGGCGCTGCTCGTCATGGCGACGCTGCCGTTCGCGCTGACCGGCGGGCTGTGGCTGCTCTATCTGCTCGGCTACAACCAGTCGGTCGCGACCGCGGTCGGTTTCATAGCGCTTGCCGGCGTGGCGGCCGAATTCGGCGTGGTGATGCTTGTCTATCTCAAGCAGGCGCTCGCCGACCGTGGCCCCAATCCGAGCATTGCCGAAATTACGACCGCGGTACGCGAAGGGGCGCTGCTGCGGGTGCGGCCCAAGGCAATGACCGTCGCGGTGATTTTGGCGGGCCTGCTGCCGATCCTGATAAGCGCGGGAACAGGGTCGGAAGTGATGCGCCGCATCGCAGCGCCCATGATCGGCGGCATGTTCACCGCACCGCTGATCTCAATGCTGGTTATTCCCGCCGGCTATCTGCTGTTGCGCCGCCGGTCAGCCAAGAAAGAACAAGGAGAAACACCATGATGAACTGCGCGAGTGACATGCCGACCGGCATGATGGTGGGAATGGGCATCGTCTGGATCCTCATTCTTGCATGGCTCGTCCTCAGCCTGCTGGCGCTCGTCAAATATCTGCGATCCGGATGACGCCACCGGTTGCGTGCCGGATTGCCGATCCCAAGCCACGAAAGGAACAGCATGATTGACCGAAGGCAACTGGTCGCGGGAGCGGCGCTCGGCGGGGGCATGATCGTTGCCGGCGTCGTCGAAAGCTCGCGCCAGCAGGGCAAGGAAATACCCCCTGAAGAAGATTTCCTCGTCGAGCCCCGGCATCAACGCCTGGAAGAGCAGACGCTCCGGTGACAGGTCGGTACCGTCGGCGGCCCAGGTCTCCGCGGACCAGGACAGGGCGAAGAGCAGGACCGCGGCGACGAGGCACGGCCCGACGCTGCCCTCCCGCATGCGCAGAGTCAAACCGGCCTCGCGACGCCCCGCCCGCGGCACGAGCAACGCGGCTGCCAGGAGCAAAAAGATCGTGAAGAGCTTGCCGAGCCAGTTCCAATGCAGCCCCGACGGGCCGAAGCGTGCCTGGATCTCGGCGCCCACCACCACGAGAACCCAGTAAAAGAGCAGTCCCAGTAAAGCCAGAAGGACATAGCCCCAGCGCACCTGGCTTCGAAGTACCACTCCAGCCAAGAGGGCGAGGCAAAGGGCTCCCGCCATCGAAAAGGCGATGCTGATTATCAAATCGATCATGCGGGGCCGAATAGCCTCGAAGAACTGAGCGTGGTACTTGCGTCTGTCGGGAATATTCGCCCGTTGATCGAGCATTGCGATTTCTATTCCCGCAGGGGGGTTTGGAGACGCGCTCAGTTTTCGCCCGGCGGAAAATGGCGCCTTCCGGATCAAAATATTGAAATACTGCCCATAGCTCGCGGTCTTGGCGACCTGGCGGCATCCGCCGACAATACTCGCCATTGGGAGCCCCAGCCAATTTCATCAAAAGTGGTCGTTCGTTCAGACCTTGAATTACTGCACCTCCTGGGCCGCAGCACGAACCCGCTGCGCGGGAGTGGCGCATGCGGTGAGGTAGGCGCAGGACGGGGTGCGCGGTTCATGGATTGAGCGGTTTGCTGGAGAGGCAGACCCTTTCGGCTCCTTAAACTCAAGGAGTCGAACGATGAACGATCTTGTCCCGGTAGAACCGGTCAGCCCGCTGCGCCAGCGGCTGATCGAGGATATGACGATGCGCCGGTTCAGTCCGGAGACGCAGCGCAACTACCTGCGCGATGTCGGGCGGTTCGCGACCTGGCTGGGGCGCTCGCCGCATACCGCGGTCCCCGAGGATCTGCGCCGCTTCCAGATCGAGCAGCGGGAAGCAGGCGTTCCGGCGCCGACCATGAACAGCATCGTGGCAGCGCTGCGGTTCTTCTTCACCCACACGCTCGACCGGCCCGAGCTCGCCCGCAAGCTGGTCCGCACGGCGCATGCCCGCAAGATCCCCGTGGTGCTGACGCTCGAGGAGGTGAAGCGGTTGCTCGATGCCACCACCTGCCTCAAGCATCAGGCGGCGCTGTCGGTCGCCTATGGCGCGGGCCTGCGTGTCGGCGAGGTTTCCGCACTCAAGGTGCGCGATATCGACAGCAAGCGCATGCTGCTGAGGATCGAGCGGGGTAAGGGAGGGCGCTATCGCAACGCCATGCTGCCCGATGGACTGCTTGTGCTGCTGCGCGACTGGTGGCGCGCCGGACGGCAACAAGGTGTGCTTCATGCAGATGGCTGGCTCTTCCCCGGCCAGAGCGCTGCGGTGCCGATCAGCACCCGCCAGCTTTACCGCGTCGTCGTCCAGGCGGCAGAGGCAGCCGATATCGCCAAGCGTGTGGGACCGCACACCCTGCGGCACAGTTTCGCCACGCACCTGCTCGAGGATTGAGTCGACATCCGCGTCATCCAGGCGCTGCTCGGTCACGCCAAGCTCAACACCACCGCCTTCTACACCCAGGTGGCGACGAAGACGATGCGCGCGGTGGTCAGTCCGCTCGACCAACTCGCGCTGGCCGGACCCGATGCGGGGGCACCCGACGGCTGAGCGGTGCGGACCTCGCTCGAGGTCGCCGACGTCTTCCGCGCTGCAGGACCTGCCTATCGCACCTCCCATGCCGGGCACCTGAGCCTGCATCAGCTCAAGGTCATGTCGGCGGTCGAGCACTGCCGCACCGCGGCGCTGGGTGGCCATGTCGAGGCCTGCACCGACTGTGGCCACTGGCGGATCGCCTACAACTCCTGCCGCAACCGGCATTGCCCCAAGTGCCAGGGCGTGGCTGCACGCAACTGGCTCGCCGCGCGCGAGGCCGACCTGCTGCCGGTCGGCTACTTCCACGTCGTGTTCACGCTACCGGCGGAGATCGCCGCGATCGCATTCCACAACAAGGCGCTGGTCTACGACCTGCTGTTCAGGATCGCCTCGGAGACGATGCTGATCATCGCCGCCGACCCGAGGCACCTTGGTGCACGCATCGGCATCACCGCCGTGCTCCACACCTGGGGTTCGGCAATGACTCACCATCCGCACATCCACATGATCGTGCCGGGCGGCGGCATCGCGCCAGGCGGTGAACGCTGGATCAGCGCGCGCCCGGCGTTCCTGTTGCCGGTGCGCATGTTGGGCGCGCTGTTCCGTCGCTTGTTCCTGACGCGGCTCCTGGCGCTCCAGGATGCCGGACGCCTCGCCTTCTTCGGCCAGATGACGCCTCTTGCCGACCGGCGCGCTTTCCTGCGCTATCTGTCACCGGTCAGGAAGAAGCGCTGGGTGGTCTATGCCAAGCCGCCATTCGCCGGACCTGAAGCCGTGCTCGCCTACCTGTCGCGCTACACCCACCGCGTCGCGATCTCGAACAGCCGGCTCGTCTTCTTCGACGAAGGCAACGTCACCTTCCGCTACAAGGACTATCGCCGCAGTGGCTCCGACCGCCAGCAGCTGATGACGCTCAGCCCCGACGAGTTCATCCGCCGCTTCCTCCTGCACTGCCTGCCGCGCGGGTTCCACCGCATCCGCCATTACGGCCTCCTCGCAGGCAGCACCCGCAAGGCCCATCTCGAACGCGCTCGCCAGCTGCTCGCGGTTGCCGCTCCTGCCGCAGACGAAGCTCCCGCCGAACCGTCCGATGTCCATCCGCCATGCCCATGCTGCGGGGGGCGCATGGTCATCATCGAGACGTTCCAGCGCGGCCACCTGCCGCGCGGTCCGCCAACCGGCGTCAGCCCATCCGGGCCCCCTGCGCCGTGACCCGGCACGGCTCGACACTCACAGACCTCGCCGCAGCCACGCTTCCGGCGGCCACAACGTCTGCATGTCGCCGCCCCAAAAGCAGCCGTCCTCTCGCCAATATCGGACGCACTCACTTCCCACGGCAGCTTTGCCAACACCAAATCAGACGGGCTGCTCTTGCATACGTCCGTTTATCGGCACCGTCAGCAGACCCCCAGATCAGCCCAAAAGCGAAATCCCCATAACTCAGCATGTGCGGCCCGCGGGTTCGGGCACCGTCGACTTTCCGACGCCTCACGGCGTCCGAAACTCTAAACGTTTGCTGACTGTCCGGTCTCAGGCGACCAAGTGAGGAAGCCGACCTTCCGATGAACCAATTGCTTTGGTGGGTCTTGCCGACATAGCGGTCTTCCAGTGTTTTGATCTGGATCGTCGTAAGCGGCCATTCGTTCAGCGAGATTATGCGACATCCCTCCCTCGGTTTCCAACGAAGACGACAAAACCCGCTTACCACAGGGCTTCACCACTCTACGCCCATATCTGCGAACGGTGAAAATGGATTGAGCGGAATACCTCATCGAATCTTTTGAAAGCGGGATCGGTTCGCGCCGGTCCTGCTTTTACTATCTGAAGGAGGCACCATGCTGCTCGAAAAAATCAAGACGCCGGGCCTGTCCCACCTGTCCTACATCATCGGCTCAGGGGGCAAGGCCGCTGTCATCGATCCACGCCGCGATTGTGAGTGCTATGTCGACATGGCGCGTGCTGAGGGGCTGGAGATCACGCACATCTTCGAAACCCATCGCAATGAGGATCTCGTGTCCGGTGCTCCAATCCTCAAGGAGTTGACCGGAGCGCGCGTTCTTCATGGTCCAAATACTGCCGGAGCTGTCGAATACGCCGACACTGCCCGCGAAGGCGATGAGTTCGACATGGGCCAGCTGAAAATCAAGGTGCTGGAGACTCCGGGGCACACGGACGACCATCTTGCTTTCGTGCTTCACGACACGGCCTATCCCGATGGACCGGTCGGTGTGTTCACCGGAGACGCACTGTTTGTCGGCGATGTCGGTCGCACAGATTTTTACCCCGATCGCAAGCGCGAGGTCGCTGGTTTGCTCTACGATTCCCTGCAGAAGATCCTGGCTCTCGGGGATCACGTCATACTCTACCCTGCACACGGGGCAGGTTCGGTCTGTGGTTCGGGCATGGCCGAGCGCGAATTCTCAACGCTCGGACACGAGCGCGCAAACAATCCGCGCCTGCAGTTTGAGAGGCGGGACGCCTTCATCGATTTCAAGGTCGGGGAAAACCACTACCAGCCTCCCTATTTCCGGCTGATGGAGCGCCTCAATCTGGAGGGTGGCGATGCCGCACCTCGGACCTTACGGCCCAAGCGCCTGTCACTAACCGAATTGGGCGATATCGACGTCGATCATCTTGTCGACGTGCGCGAGCCGCTTGCCTTTGCTTCCGGCCATCTTCCTGGATCGATGAATCTGCCAGTCGGCATGATTTCTGCGTTTGCGGGATGGTTTATCCGCGAAGGCGAGAGCGTGGCGCTTGTCGCTTCGAACGAAGATCAGCTCAAAGCTGCCACGATGCATCTCGTGCGGATTGCGCTGGACAATATAGTGGGCGGATATGTCGGCGTCGTGCCCGCCGCTGCGCAGGGTAGGATGATGCTGACTATGCCGATGATAGGGAGCGATGAAGTCGAGCGTCGACTACACGACGACGAAGATGGCTGGGTGCTACTCGACGTGAGGGATGCTGACGAACGCTCGCAAGACGCTATCGAGGGTTCCCAGCACATTTACGTTGGCGAACTTAACGACCGCTATCGCGAGCTCGATCCTGGTCGACACTACACGCTCATGTGTGCCAGCGGAATGCGGGCGACCGTCGCCGCGGGATGGCTTGACAGCAAGGGGTTCGAGAGACTGGATGTCTACCTTGGCTCGATGGGTGCCTGGAGGGCAACCCATCACTGAGTCTGTCGGTGCGACAGAATTTTGGAACGGTCGTTATGATACCAAAGACTCTGTCTTTGGTACCGAACCAAATGCCTTTTTGATAAACTATGTGTTGACCGTTCGTGAGTTTGGCATCCTTGCTACCCAATTCGCATTCAACATTGTATCGTTGGCGGCGCATATGGGGAATAGGCAAGTAAACCGATCTTTCTCATGATGGTCGGTATCCGTTAGAACTTAATGCAAGTGAGCGGGCTGACTTTGCAGTGCCCGGGTGATGCATCATTTCTGATAATACCGCCGAGCATATTATCGATTTAAGCGCTCATTCTTGCCCCCGAAATCAGGTGACGCAAAAATATTCATGCCAAGCAGATTCCAATCTCAGTTGTTCGTTTCAAGCAATCATTCCGCTTCGCTAAAGCACAGATTACGCGCAAGGTTTGACTTGCTGTATTGCATCTATAATACGGCAAATCAACTGCCGGCTAGCTGATAATCAGAAAGCGGCAATTGCCGAGAAGGACAGCTTACGATGCCACCGAAACTCAAGTTCTTTGTAGTCGGGGCATTGGGGATATGTTCGGTTCTTTCAGCGCCGGCCTCGGCCATTGTCAGGCGGAACGACGTTAGCGACACACGCTATCGGGTCGATCCGCAGGCGATACCGGCTTTGGCAGACCTGCCTTATGAAGGGCATGGAACCTTGATCGCTCCGACATGGGTGGTCACTGCCGCCCATGCTGTGAGATATATGAAGGACCATCCGAAGGATTGGTTCGTCACGATTAACGGCAAACGTCGCGCGGTGGCTCGAATCATCCTTTACCCCGGCTATGAAAAGTCCGCTTCAGCCTGGAAAGCGATGTTCAAACCCTTGTTCGACAAAAACAATGTGTTCGACGAAGCCGCCTGGATGAAGAAGTATAGAGTAGCAATGAGCGATATGCGGGATATTGCACTTCTGGAGTTGAAGGCGCCGGTCTCAGATGTGAAACAGTTATCGTATTACACCGGCTCAGCCGAGATAGGTGCGGTCGCGGAAATCATCGGCAAGGGGGCCACCGGAACCGATTTGACCGGCGCGCCGGACAATGCCCCGCATCGCGGCGAACTTCGCGAGGCTGAGAACCGAATTACCGATGCCAATGGTCCATGGCTTCGGTATGTGTTCGATTGCGGTACGAACGCATTGCCGCTGGAAGGAGTTATCGCTGGTGGCGATAGCGGCGGGCCGGTTCTCATCAAGTTCGACGGTAAATGGACATTGGCAGGCGTGACCCATGGTCTCGACGGATCGCTGGCAGATGTCAGGGCTGTTCGCGCGGGGACCTTTAAACAGGGTGTCTGCGGACAGACCTTTGCAAGTAAGCGGATATCGTTCTTTGCGGAGTGGATCGCTCATTATCTCGACATGCCGGCAATTTCGAAGACCCCAATTCGATAGCTTCAGTGCCATTTGTGGTTTGCTCGCGATCCCCATGGATTGAGCCGAAGCCAGAGGCTTGCCAGCGCTCCCAACAGATCTCGATTGGGCTGGTTCGACCGTTGTCAAAAGCGCCGCGGCAGTCGTCGCCGACGAGAGCATATTTCGCGACTTCGGATTAGCTTTCTAAGAGCTGTCATGCGCCCTGACGCTCGCTTGCAACGACGGTTGGGCTGAACTCTAGAACGTGAATCTTCGCAATCGGTGCGCTTCTGCAATGTCCCCACGCTTGGTTGACAAGGTCACTGGTCAGTGTGTTATATTAGCAATACACTTTGATCGGAGTGCGCGGGTGAAATTATCGATTTTGCTTGCATGCGTTGCAGCCATATTACCCCTTGCAGGCAATGCTGCCGGAGCGACATCAATGGTACCCTCTGGTGGTCTCGAGAAGTCAGCATGCACATTGGTCAATTCGGCCAAGGCGGGGGCTCTTGTAGACATCCCAATCCGCGTCATTGATGGTAGACTATACGTGCAAGCCAGCGTGAATTGCCAAGGTCCGTTCACATTTGCTGTCGATACGGGCGCAAGCGGGCTTGGGCGTGCCGACATGAAACTGGTCAGCAAGCTGCATCTGAAATTTTCCGGAGAAAGAAGTTCATCCGACGGAGTGTCCATGTCGAGGGCCAAGGTCGTCCGAATAGAAACGCTGCGTCTATGCGGAGCGTACATGTCGGACGGTCGGGCAATCAGCCTTTGTGATGGCGAGACAAGTTCTACAATCTTCCGCTGATAAATGATTGTGGGCCGTTTCCAGACAGACGAGTTTTGGCACGATCTAAGGGTGAGCGGACCATCAGCCAGAATCAGTGGTGATCGGATACCGCCTTCATCATCTCATCATGATCTTCGGGAGCATTGGCAATAGCCTGTCGATATTGCTGTGCGGTCATTTTGGGGAGTTTCTGAAGAAACGCTACCATGTCCCAGATCAGCGGATCGGGATGGGTCTTGCCCCATGCCGGCATGGCGGTGAGCTTTACTCCGTGTTTGATGGTCCAGAACTGCTGCGCTGGCGTTAGATCGATGCCTTTTGCCAGTTCTGGAGCCCTGGGGTAAAGACCTTGAGCAATCTCGGTCTTCTCGACACCGGGGCCAAGATGGCAGGACTGGCACATTTCGCCGTAGAGACCTGCGCCGGCGGCGATTCGTCCTGGGCTGGAAAGGTTGTCAGGAACTTTCACGGATCGTGCATGGACCGCGATCGAGCCGTCACGCAGGCTCTCGAGTAGCGCGTAAACAGGCCTGCTATGCGGCGCATCAGCCCCGATATTGTAGAACCCAAACCAAATGAAAGCGGCCACAAGAAACACCGCAAGCAGGACTGAAATCCCGACGAACCGAAGGCTTGGGAAATGATACCGAAATCGCGATTGTGGCATGCCTTATGTTCTCCGGTTCGAGTTGATAGTGTTGTTTCAGCTGCACTCAGTCAGAGCGTCAGTGATCGCAAGCGGAGGGAGTTCAAAATGACCGAGATCGATGACGCGCTCATTGCGAAGGCTGCGAACATTGGACTGATTAGAAGGCCAATTACAGGATATAGTACTCCGGCTGCGATCGGCACGCCGGCGCCGTTGTAGATCAGCGCAAAGAACAGATTCTGACGGATGTTGCCCATCGTTGCCTGCGCTAGGCGGCGTGCACGCACGATACCGTCAAGATTACCACTTACGAGCGTTATTGCGGCACTTTCGATGGCAACATCGGCACCTGTTCCCATTGCTATACCGACATCAGCTTGCGCCAAAGCGGGAGCGTCGTTCACGCCATCACCCGCCATGGCAACTTTGGCTCCCTTGTTTTGGAGATCGCGAATGATCCGAGCCTTGTCTTCGGGAAGAACGTCGGCGCGGATCTCGTCAATCCCGAGTCGCGCGGCGATCGCTTTGGCTGTTCGCGCATTGTCACCTGTTGCCATAATAATGCGCAGCCCCAGCGAGTGAAGCGTTTTGAGGGCATCCGGCGTGGCTTCCTTTACCGGATCTGCCACGCTTAAAAGTCCCGCGATTCGGCCGTCGATGGACACGAACATCACAGTCTCGCCGGCATCGCGCCGGACATTAGCCTGTTCGACCAGGTCATTGTCGTGCAAGCCCATTTCTTCAAGCATGGCACTGTTACCTAGCGCGACCGTCCGTCCATTGACGGTTCCCTTGACACCCTTGCCGGTCAGAGCATCGAAGTCGCTTGCGTCCTCAAGAATGAGGCCTTGTTCGTTGGCTCCCTCTACGATTGCCTCGGCAAGCGGGTGTTCCGAACCTCGCTCGAGCGAAGCTGCAAATCGCAGTATGTTATCATCGCTTTCATTGCCGTAGGCCACAACCGCCGTAAGACGTGGTCTGCCTTCGGTGAGCGTGCCAGTCTTGTCGACGATCAGCGTGTCGACTGTCTCGAAACGTTCGAGAGCCTCGGCATTCTTGATCAATACGCCCGCCTGCGCTCCACGTCCGGTGGCCGTCATTATCGACATCGGCGTCGCGAGGCCCAATGCGCAAGGACAGGCAACGATAAGGACGGACACGGCCGCGATGAGCGCATAGGCGAGCGCAGGCGAAGGGCCAAAGATCGCCCAGCCAACAAACGCAAAAATGGCAACGCCGATGACGACCGGCACAAACCAACCCGCAATCTTGTCGGCATATTTCTGGATCGGGGCTCGCGATCTTTGCGCCGCAGCGACCATCTCCACGATCTGCGCAAGCATTGTGTCGGCGCCGACCCTCCGGGTTTCCATGATTAAACTCCCGGTTCCGTTGATCGTTGCTCCAGTAAGCGGATCACCCACGATCTTTTCTACCGGAAGAGGCTCGCCTGTAATCATGCTTTCGTCGACTGAGGAATGCCCGTCGACGACCACGCCATCGACCGGAACTTTCTCGCCGGGTCGGACACGCAAACGGTCTCCGACTGCGATCGTCTCCAGCGGCACCTGCTCGTCCTGTCCATCTTTGCTGATCCGGGTTGCTGTTTTGGCGGCGAGATCAAGCAGCGCACGAATAGCTTTTCCCGTGCCTTCGCGAGCGCGCAATTCCATCATTTGACCAAGGAGTACCAGAACGATGATAACCGCCGCCGCTTCGAAATAAACTCCCACATGGCCCTCAGCGTTACGGAAGCCGGATGGGAAAATGTTTGGCGCGAGTAATGCGACAATGCTGAAGACGAAGGCCGCGCTGACGCCCATCGCGATTAGCGAGAACATATTGAGGTTTCGAGTCCGGAATGATTTCCAACCCCGCACCATGAACGGCCATCCGCACCACAAGACCACCGGTGTGCCAAGCGCGAATTCGACCCATAACGCAGTGCGCTCGCCGAGGGCTTCGCGCGCCGCACCAAGTCCAATAAGCGGCCCCATCGAGAGGATCAGAAGCGGAACAGTTAAAACCGCACCGACCCAGAACCGCCTCGTGAAATCGACAAGTTCAGGATTGGGGCCATCGTCGATCATCGAGCCCGATTCCAGTTCCAGCCCCATCCCGCAAATAGGACACGAACCGGCATAGGCCTGACGAACTTCCGGATGCATCGGACAGGTATAAATCGGCCCTGAATAACCTGCTGGCACATGATCGTAACGACCATTGACTGACGCCAATCCCGAAGAGGTGGAGCGGCGGTACGGGGGGCTATGTCGCTCTTCCGACTTCTCTTCGCTATCGGCCACGAGGTGCATACCGCATTTCGGACAATCACCTGGCTCAGACTGTTCCACTTCAGGATGCATCGGACAGACATAGCTGGTCATGTGTTGCGCTCTCCCGGCATGCTGCCGAATACTGACGTCCATCAAGAAAGCAGGCCCGCTAGCCGACGCGGGTCTATCGATTGCAGGGGCCAGTTCGAAATTTTCAATCCACGAACGGGATTTGGACAATGGAACAGAGGCCCGCTGCGTCTAGCATCGGTGCCGTCCTACTGCGGCTGAGGGCTGGATTGCTCGGCACTCGGGTTTTCGGACGGCATTTTCATATGATCCATCTTCGATTGGGCCATCGTCGAGTGATCCATCATCATCTGGCAGGACATCTTTCCATCCTTGCCCTTCATCATCATGCCACGCATTTTCATTCCATGGTGCATCATTGTGCACGCTTGCGGCGTTTCAGATGGTCCAACGGACGGTTTAGCCGTCGGCACGGAATGCTCATTTTGAGCGATGGCTGGCACTGCAAACAGTGCAGCAGCTACAATTGAAGCAACGGTTTTCATGATGACTCTCCTTTTTTGCTGGATGTGCAAGGAATGCTAACGATGGCGCTTGCTTCGACCGCTGGCATAGTCGCGAGATTTACTTCGATCCTCGCGAGCCCAAAATCTGAAAACTGATTTGCCCGCACTGCAAAGCAACGTTCGGAGCACAGGGCACAAGGGTTAGTAGTGCTCATGCCCTCCATTACGCAGATCAGTTGGCTATCCCTCGGAAAATTTGAGGGGTATGCGAAAGACAGACGTACCTACGTCAAAAGGAGTAAGAGATATCGTAATGCTCGAAGAGGATGACCTCAATCACGCATTGACCATTCTCGGGTCGGAAGGAAACGCCGTGCTTCCGGACGGGTTTATGGATGGCGTGTGGCTTCTTGCCGGCCGCCTCGAAGAAGTTAAGCAGCGACGCAATCGGTCGGTTTTCTTCCTGGCAATGGCGATGATTGGACTAGGAGCAGGATTCGGCGTGACACAGGCACCTGCCAAAGCGCAAACGGCAGGCTACCAACTCGTTGAGGGCACCGATCTCTCGCCGGCGGCATTGTTGCACGTTCAACCATGAAGTTCGGCGGCCTCCATGTAATCCTGGCAGTACTTCTTGCAGCAGTGGCGGGTTGCGTTGGTGCGGTTATTGCCGGACACTGGCGCGAAAGCGAAAAACCTCGCAGCTTGCATGCCTTCGTGCATCATGAACTCCACCTCGACACCCAACAAAATGCAAAGCTTGAACAGCTCGAAGCGAAGTTTGCCGTGCAAAAACGCCAACTCGATCTCTCCCTGCGTGCCGCCAACGCCAATTTGGGAGCAGCCATGAGCGAAGAGCATCAATACGGGCCCAAAGTCGCGGTCGCGATTGACCAGGTGCATGCGCGAATGGGTGACGTTCAGAAGGCAACGGTGAGGCATGTGTTCGCCATGCGCGCTCTGCTCACTCCTGCTCAGCAGGAGCGCTTCGACCGCGAGGTAGCTGCCTCACTTACGGCCAAGCCTGGCGACTGATAGAAGGTGCGGGGGCAGCGCAGCCAATCCGGCACCAATGTCGAGAAGGTTAAAGAAGGGAATCGTCGGGCGTTTAGCGATCTAGTTGCACCGCATTTGCCACGTCTGCTGCTGCTCGCAAGACGCATGACGGGTTCGCAAACAGATGCTGAAGATGCTGTTCAAAGCGCGCTTGCTTCGATTTGGGTATCGCGCGCTAAGCTCGATCCAACCAGAGCTATTACACCCTATCTCACGACAGCTGTTCTCAACCAATGCCGCGATCGATTGAGAAGGCGTGGCCTACGTCGTTTCCTGAATATCGGATCATCAGGCGAGATCCAGGTTGGCCAAAGCATTGAGTTAATCAGCGATGAGCCCAACGCCGAACAAACTGTCAGCGCTCGGGAAAGGCTCGTTACAGTTCGAGCAGAGATCGACAAATTGCCAATCAGACTGCGCGAAGCGTTGCTTCTTGTGACGGTCGATGATCGCAGTCATTCCGAGGCTGCTGAGTTGCTTGGTGTGACCGAGAAAACGATCGAGATGCGAATCTATCGAGCGCGTAAGCGACTGCGCAAAATGTTGAAAAAATTTGAGGGATAGTCGGGTCTCGTTCGTAGGGATCGGCATGAGCACATTTTCGCACTCGAGCACTATCTCTATCAATCGGCGCCGCTTTCTTATGCGAGGCGCTACCGCTGCTAGTCTTGCCGGGATGGTCAGTGCAATGCCTGCCTGGGCGCGCGGCGCGAATGTGACTGACGGATTGGTGCGTGAAGGCTTCGACGAGGTAAGCGGCTCATCTATCAATCTCACCGTCGGTCAAGGACCGCGATTGGTGCAAGGGCGTTCCGGCCATGCCATCGCGGTGAATGGCAGCGTGCCCGGACCGCTGGTGAGGCTAAAGGAAGGCACGACAGCCCGCCTTACGGTCCATAACACGCTCGACACCGACACTTCTATCCATTGGCATGGACTACTAGTCCCATTTCAAATGGACGGTGTTCCTGGCGTAAGCTTTCCCGGCATCCCTGCAGGCGGTAAATTCACGGCGGAATTCCCGGTCCGTCAGGCCGGCACGTATTGGTGGCACAGCCATGCCGGCCTACAGGAACAAGCTGGGCATTACGGTCCGATCGTCATCGATCCGGCCGGGAGCGATCCGGTGCAGGCGGACCGCGAATATGTGTTGCTGCTAAGTGAGTTTTCTCCGCTCAGTCCGCACACGATTTTCGAAAAGCTGAAGAAGGGCGAAGGCTACTTCAACTACCAGCAAACGAGCTGGACCGACAATTATCCGCTGACCGCAAAGCAGCGCCGCGAATGGGCTAAGATGCGGATGATGCCGACCGACATTCTCGACGTGACCGGATCGACCTATACCTATCTCGCCAATGGTCACGGACCGGAGGAGGGCCTCGAATTCGCCTTCCGGCCGAAAGAACGGATCCGCCTGCGGATTATCAACGGCTCGGCCATGACCTTCTTCAATGTACGCATACCCGGCCTGCCGATGACCGTGGTCGCGGCAGACGGTCAGAATGTCCGACCAGTGGAAACAGACGAGTTCCAGATCGGCGTCGCCGAAACTTACGATGTTTTGATCGAGCCAGGCCCCGCGCAGGCCTATACAATCGTCGCCGAAGCGATGGATCGATCCGGCATGGCACTCGCGACGCTCGCTGCGCAGCCGGGCGCGCGTGCCGCGGTCCCGGCGCTTCGCGATCCACCGCTGCTTACGATGGCCGACATGGGTATGGGCACCATGGGCATGAGCGACGGCAAAAGCCAAGACAAGTCGATGAATGATGGAATGGCGATGGGCGGGATGGAGCATGGCTCCATGGCACATAGCAGCGGTGAAGCCGCAAAGCCGACGGCAAGGATGGACATGGGGCACATGTCCATGCGCGACACGTCCAAATTGCCAGCGACGGTTAAAGTAAGCCCCGGCCTTGGGATGGTCGCGATGCATCCGGTCGATCGCATGGGTGATCCTGGGATAGGTCTCGCTGATGTAGCGCATCGCGTGCTTGACTATAAGCAACTTGCAGCATTCGAGCCGAATAAGGATCTACGGGTTCCCTCGCGCTTGTTGGAAATCCATCTTACTGGCAGCATGGACCGCTACATGTGGTCATTCGATGGTCGGAAATTTTCAGCTGTCAGCGACGACCCGATCCGCTTTGCCAACAACGAGCGTGTCCGGGTAAAGCTCGTGAACGACACCATGATGGCGCATCCGATCCACCTGCACGGGCATTTCTTCGAGCTCGTCAACGGTGAACAAGCTGCACGTCAGCCGCGCAAGCACACGGTCGTGGTGCAGCCGGGCGGGATCGCCGAGTTCGATCTCACCGCCAACGAGCCGGGCGACTGGGCGTTTCATTGCCATCTACTCTACCACATGCATGCGGGCATGTTTCAGATTGTCTCGGTTGCGGCGCCGAGGGAGGATGCCGCATGAGGCGCCTCCTGTCGTTCTCCACTGCTGCCGTTGCGATTGCCTTTGCCAGCCCGGCACTGGCTCAGGCTCAGGATCAGCATATGCACGGCATGACGATGCCGATGCCCGCACCATCGCCGAGTGCCACGTCGAAGCCAAAGGCAAAGTCCCGCCCCAAGCCAAAAGCGCTGGCTCCGGCTACAGCACGGCCGGTCGCTACGCCCAGCCATCACACCGCCCGGCCCAAGTCATCGCCTTCTGCAGAAGCCCGCCAGAACCCTTCTGCCGACCAGCAGACGATCCCGAAGATGACCGGCATGGAACACTCTCAGATGAACCACAACGGCGCGACTGATGAAGCTGCAGCAAAAATGCCGGATATGGATCACTCGGCAATGGGTCACATGCAGCGCATGGGCAACCATGCAGAGGCGCCGACCGAACCAACCCCGCCGCCACCAGAGGCTGGGACCGGTCCCGCTCGCGCCGCCGATAGCATTTGGGGTGCCGAAGCGATGCGCGCGTCGCGCGAGCAATTGCGCAGCGAAAACGGGGGCCAGACCTTCGCTAAGGTTCTAATCGATCGCCTGGAATACAAGGCACACGAAGGTAAGGACGGCTACGCCTGGGAAGGACAAGCCTGGTATGGTGGCGATATCGATAAATTGGTCGTACGCAGCGAGGGCGAGGGAACATTTGGTGGGAAAGCGGAACGAGCCGAAGTGCAGGCTCTCTGGGGTCACGCCATCGGCCCGTGGTTCGATTTGCAGGCAGGTGCAAGACACGACTTCGTCGGCCCGACGCGCACTTACGCGGTTGTGGGAGTTCAGGGTCTTGCGCCCTACCAATTCGAAACCAGCGCACAGGCGTTCCTTTCGACCAAGGGCGAGCTGACCGCCCGTATCGAAGGTGAGCTCGATCAACGCATAACCCAACGGCTGATCCTGCAACCGCGGGCCGAGCTTAATCTCGCGGCGCAGGATATCCCTGAACTTGGAATAGGTGCTGGACTCGACCGGGCCGAAGTCGGTCTGCGTTTGCGCTACGAATTCGCACGGGAGTTCGCTCCCTATGTCGGCATTGCGCAGGAATGGAAAGTGGGGGGCAGCGCCGACTATGCCCACGCCAGAGGCGACAGCGCCAGTACCACTAGCTTAGTAATCGGTTTGCGCGCCTGGTTTTAGGAACATCTGAAAAGTGAGCGGGTTGAGTAAAAAGACAGCCTGTATGGAATACCGAGACACCCTTTTTAACTGAGTGCCACTTCACCCTAAACATGAATCATTTCCCCGCATCGCTTCACACTGTGGCTATCGCTAGTCTGTTTTTAGGTGGCGTCTGTGCCGCGATTATAGCCGTAGACGAGATTCGACGACCGCAGAAAATGTGGATCATGAATATCGTTTGGCCCGTTACCGCTCTTTTCGGTAGCTTGCTGTGGCTCGGCGCTTATTATCGGTGGGGACGAGCACCCGCCAACGACAAGTCCGACCAACAGAAACCGCCTTTTCCCGTGATGGTCGGGAAAGGTTCCAGTCATTGCGGCGCTGGATGCGCCTTAGGCGACATTGTGGCCGAGTGGGCCGCATTCGGCTTTCCGGCCATCGCAGTGTGGCTCGGTTGGCATAGCTGGACGGATGAAAAGATCTTTGCGGTCTGGATTCTCGATTTCATACTCGCTTATCTTCTGGGCGTCGTTTTCCAGTATTACACGATTAAACCCATGCGCGACTTGTCAGTGGGAGAAGGGATCTGGGCTGCCATTAAGGCCGACACGGCTTCGATAACGTCTTGGCAAGTCGGGATGTATGGCGGGATGGCCTTGATCCAGTTCCTCTGGTTTAAGAGGAGCTTTGGGAACACCGCGGAAGTTAATTCTCCTGAGTTCTGGTTCGCCATGCAATTGGCCATGCTGGCCGGCTTTGTAACCTCCTATCCCGTAAACTGGCTATTGATACGCGTCGGTTGGAAGGAAGAGATGTAGACGATTATGGCAGTCAAATAATCATGAGGTGACCCAGCTTCGCGCCAGCTGGGATTAGAGTTAGGCCAATGCGTATCCTTTTCGACGGGGAAAGCCGTCGATGTTTGATAGCTGAGGTATGAGTGGGACTCTTCCGCTTCAAGTTTTTCGCCTGGGCGGCGATCTCGACCTGACCATTAGCCAAGCTCGTTACGCTCGGTCGTCGAAGCTCGGCGTAGCGATTAATTGACACTTAAATACGCTGCCCGAGATGTCCGCTATCGGGAAATTTACAGTGAAGCACCAATGACCGAGATTCGGGCGCTAAGCTGACACGCCGGCCCGTCGTTTGGAACGTCTGCTATCCCAATCTGCGCTCCTGAAAGCAGCCTAACCGGACAGTCCAACATTGCCGCCATGATTTCGCGATCTCAATCATGTCGGCTTCCACGGAGACAAAAGACAGAATTTCGATCGCCGGGATCAAGACGAAGTTGATCTCTCGTGATGAGTGCGCATCAGTTGCTGCCCAATAAGGTGACGAGAATCCGCCAACAGGTCACTTCAAGGTTGCGGCAGGGTTAAGGTAAGGTTGTCCCAACAGCGCTACCGACATGCTGGCGCGCCCGGCAGGATTCGAACCTGCGACCACACGCTTAGAAGGCGCGTGCTCTATCCAGCTGAGCTACGGGCGCGCTGCCAGCGCCCCATAGCGTGCTTTTCGTGACTGCCAAATAGAGATAGGCAGCGGCTGTGGAACACTCACGCAATACACAGCCGCTCGATGCCGTTTCCGCCAGTACGGTCGAACAAAGGCATTTCCGCTATTTCGATCTCGTGATGGCGGCTTTCGTCACCATCCTGCTGTTGTCGAACATCATTGGAGCGTCCAAGCCATCCTACATCACCCTGCCCGGGGGCGAGCAGTGGTCTTTCGGCGCAGGCGTGCTTTTCTTCCCCGTTAGCTACATCATCGGCGACGTGCTGACCGAGGTTTACGGATATGCGCGTGCGCGGCGGGTCATCTGGGCGGGCTTTGGCGCGTTGGTGTTCATGGCCTTTATGGCATGGGTTGTGGTCAGCCTGCCTCCCGCTGCAGGTTGGCCGGGACAACCCGCTTATGAGTTCGTGTTCGGGAACAGCTGGCGCATCGTCGCTGCCTCGATGACCGCCTTCTGGGCTGGCGAGTTCGCCAACAGCTTCGTCCTCGCCAAAATGAAGCTTTGGACGAATGGCAAGTATCTCTGGATGCGCACAATAGGTTCGACCGTGGTTGGTCAGGGCCTGGATTCGGTCATATTCTACCCGCTGGCATTTTACGGGCTTGCTGGCTGGCCACCCGAACTCCTTGGCCAGGTCGTGCTGTCGCAATGGGCCATCAAGACTGGGTGGGAGGCACTGCTGACGCCGGTGACCTATGCAGTAGTCGGCTGGCTCAAACGGCACGAGGGGGTCGATATCTTCGACAGCGATACCGACTTTTCTCCCTTCGGTCGCGCAAGCAAATCCCGGCACCCATGAAAAAGGGCCGGGCAATCGCGCCCGGCCCTCCCCCCTTTGGCTGACCTCGATCCTTAAAACTTGAAGCCGGCGGCGATGCCGTAACGGCGCGGATCGAGGGTAAAGATATTGGTGTAATTGCCCGAAGACTGATCGGTCACATATTCACCCGTGATCGAATTGCTGTTGGTGATGTTCTGGATGTAACCGCGAATGAACCAGCGATCATCGGGCCCGTCGAGCTGTACCTGCGCGTTGAACTGCGTGTAGCTCGGGATGCGATTGGCAATCCCGTTGAACACGCTGCCATAGGTTTGGCTCGTCAGGATGGCGTCGAACCGCGGAGTCAGCGTCAGATTGCCGAGCCCGAAGACATACTGCACGCCTGCAGAAGCCTTGAAGTCCGGTGCGCCAGGCAGGCGATTGCCACGAATGTTCACGGGAATACCCGACGAATAGACTGTAATGCCGTTTGGATCAAAAGCTGTTCCGCTCGTCGCAGCAACCGCGGCCAACTGGCTGCAAACGCTGAAGGCGCCAGTTGAGGCAATGCCACCATTGGCAGGGAATGGCGTCGTTCCCCCGAGCTGCGCACCAGTTGCAGCTGCAATTCCAGCATTCACCGTATTTACAAACGCATTTGCTCCAGCTGCATTTCCAGGCGTATTCGGCGCAACCGCACAATTTGCGCCATTCGACAGATCCTTGATAATTACCGCATCGGACCGCCCTCCGCCGAAATCGCGCGGATTGGACAGGTAATTATCGCCTGCGACGACAGCATGAAGATAGCTAAAGGTCGCATTGACCGTCATCGCCGGAGCCGGCTTCATCACCGCTTCAATCTCGGCGCCGTAGATGTTGGCATCGACATTGTCGTTGACCGAAGTCCGGGCAACGATGCGCGACAACTGCAAATCCTTGTATTTGTAGTAGAACGCCGTCGCATTAATTTCGAGGCCACCGAAGCGATTCTTCGAACCGAGTTCAAAGGCATCGATCGACTCCGGGCGGAAAGTCACAGGGACTGAAAACACCGGTGAGAGTGGCGGGTTGATACCGCCGGACTTGTAACCCCGCGAGTAGGAGAAATAGAGCAGATTGTTCGGGGTGATCTGGTAATCGATCACCGCTCGCCCTGTTACCCGCGAGAAGCTAACTTTGTTGGTCTGGAGAGCTTCGCAGCCGGCCACCGAACCGATGGCACCCGGAACTGCCGTTGCCTGTGAAAGGGTCACGGGATTTGTCGTGGGACAGACCGTCGACGGATCGGCATCGAACCCAGCAGCCAAAGGAGAATCGAAAGCATTTGACAGGCCGTAAGGCACGATGAAATTGAACAGCGTGGTGCGGGCCGAAACTTCCTTGCTATCGTGGTTCAAACGCAAGCCGAGCGTAAACTTCAACTTATCGGTTGCCTGATAGTACGCCTCACCGAATACGCCGTAGGAGTTAAGAGTGTAGTCGGTTGTGTGGTTCTGATACATCGGTGGGCCTAGATAGGCCTGCCCACCAGCGCTCAGAGAACCAATCAGACCTGAGAAATAGTCGAGTCCGAACGAATCGACGTAATAGCTGTTCTCGGTGTTTTTGAAGTGAGCATAGATACCACCCAGCAGGAAGTTGAACTTACCGTCCCAATCAGACGACAAGATGCCTTCCACATCCCAGCTATGATCGTAGTTGACCGAGCGGTCGAACGAGAGCGGTACCATCGAACACACCGAATTGCCGCCAAAGATACCCGTTCCCGCCTCTGTCGGCGCAGAAGTGCATAGCGGTCCGTTGGGGCCTTGAGGCAAAAGGGCATTGTAGAAATTGGTGAAGTTCGATGCTGGCAGGCCGTACGGCGCAAGCGCGCCTCCAGCCGCCGCTGCGAGCGCGTTCAATGCGGGCTGGTATCCGGCACGCGATTGCAGCGCATTATTGTAGTCCTGCAGAGAATCCACGGCGACGTTCTGGTAAGTGCCTGAAAGTTTGAAATTCAGGCCGCTGCCCAAATCCTGACTGATGCGGCCCTGCAAGATCGTTTCACGCGTGTAATATTGCGGTGTGAACGCAGTGTAGACCTGCCGCGGGTCTGCCGGGTTCAGCGCATTGGCGAAAGCATTTGAAGACGGGGTGAGATTACCGAGCGCAAAAAGGCTGTTCAGCGGCGCGGGAATGCCATTGATTGCCAGAAGCTGCTGTGAGGTCAGAACACCCGCCAACGTTGCGTTCGAGTTAGTCACACCATTGGTTAGAACGCCATTGAGACATCCCAGCACGCCGGTGGGATCGGTCTGGCAATATTGCTTCTGGATGCGCATGCGATCGTCCTTCTCGCGGAAGAACTGTCCCATCAGATCAATCGTCGTACTGGCCGTCGGCTGCCACCGCAGTGATCCCCGGAACCCATACTCATCGCGTCCATCGATGCTGGTGTTGTTGTAAAGGTTCTGAGTAAATCCGTCGCGCTTCAGATAAAATCCGGCAGCGCGTACCGCCAGCGTATCGGTAATGGGCAGGTTGATCATGCCCTTCACCTTCTTGGAATTGTAATTGCCGTAATCGCCTTCGAGTGCGGCATGAATGCCGGTCATGTCAGGCTTCGCCGTGATGAAATCGACCACGCCCGACGTCGCGTTGCGCCCGAACAGCGTGCCCTGCGGTCCGCGCAACACCTGGATCTGGGCAAGATCGTAATATTCCTGTTCGAAGATACGTGTTGCGAACAAGGGTTGATCGTTCATCGCGATTGCGGTCGCCGCGTCGCAGGTCACACCGGTACAAAGATCGCCGATTCCGCGAATGGTAAAGCTGGCGCTGGTGAAGTTGGTCTTGGTGAAGGTGACGTTCGGCAGGCTCAGTTGCAGATCGCTGGTGGTCTTGATCTGCTGCTTTTCCAGTGCCTGGGAGTCGAAGGCGCTCACCGCGATCGGCACGTTCTGCAACGCTTCGTTGCGGCGCTGGGCGGTCACGATAATGACCGGAGGTTCGCTTGATGGAGAGGATGTTGCGGCCGCCTTCGTAGTGGAGGTCTGGCCAGTGTCAGTAGTGTCTTGAGCTTGTGCCGGAATGGCAATCGCAGCCGCGCACGCGCCCGCCATTAGGGTGGCTAATACCCGCATATAATCCTCTCCTAATCTTCCTGCCATTGCCTTTTCGTGGCAATTTGCAACGCGAAGTTAACACAGATTACGTGCAGGACAAGTTGCAGCGCAGCATTATTGCGCAAATCGCCATGATGTTGCGAATTGGCCGCAATCAGCGGCTTGGCGCAGCTTTCAGCAGTGCGCGGCTTTCAGAAATCTGGGTGATACCCCGCTTGCCGTTTTCGTCACGCCCGAGTTGGACGATTACGTCGATCACGCTCGCAGCATAGGCAATCGTGTCCGAGCGTGTGAGGCCGATCCCGGTCTGCATCACCATCAGCGATAGTTGCTCCAGCGCCCCACGCAGCGAATTGGCGTGGATCGTGGAAAAGCTGCCTGGGTGGCCGGTGTTGATCGCGCGCAGGAAGGATACGCTTTCCGCCCCGCGCAACTCGCCAAGCACGATCCGGTCCGGACGAAGGCGCAGAGCCGCTTGCAGCAACTCATTGGCGGTAACCTTGGCCTCGCCAAGCTCGCCCTTGACCGCCACCAGCCCGACACCATTCTCACCCGGCAATTTCAGCTCAGGCGTATCCTCGACGAGCACGACGCGTTCGTGACCCGGGATTTCCCCCAACATGGCATTGAGGAAGGTGGTTTTGCCGGTACTGGTCCCACCCGAAATAAGGATTGTGCGTTTCTGACGGATGGCTTCGCGCAGGAAGGCAATTGGCTGCTCCTGCGGATTGGGCATCGGTGCGGATTTGGCCGAAATCAGCGGTCCGGTGTCATAGGCATCGAGCGGCAGGTCGAGCCGGCGGTGACGGCGGATCGCCATCGCCCAATGCTTGCGTGCAGCAGGGGGACCGCAAAACTGCACGCGAGCGCCATCGGGCAAGGTTGCACCGAGCAGCGGGTGCTCGCGATTGATGCCCTGGTGGCTGACACGGGCGACCTGTTCGGCGAGCCGCTGGATCAGGCGATCATCGATCTCGCGGCGCACGATCTTGCGCATTCCCGGATCGTTGGCATCCTCTATCCACACTTCGCCCGGACGATTGACGATGATTTCGGTGACCGTGTCACGGTCGAGCCATTCGCGGAAGGGCGCGAGATAGGCATCGAGATAGACGCTACGTTCGCCGTGCAAGTCGACCGGCGGAACATCATCTACCGGCTCATCCGTTGCGATCGCCCTGATCTCTGCCGTCACGTCGCGCGCTCCCGGATCAGCCAACTTGCGAGAAGTCGAGATCGCGCGCGGTGAAGATGCGGATCGGTTCGCCTTGGCGCACGCGCACCGTCGGGCCAATCTGGCCATCCTGCTGGAGCGCAGTTGAGGCCGCCGATTGGCCGCCGCCAAGAATGATCGAGGAACCGCCGCTCACGAGATTGCCGAGACCGCCGACAACCGACAGCAGCAATGCCGAACCAAACCGCTTGAAGAAATGCGAATTGACCTTGCCCGTCAGGCCGGTGGTGCCGTCGAAACCGATCGCTGGCGAAGCGAGATTGACCGAAGCCCCATCGGGACGGATCAACCGCGTCCATATCACATAGGCACGCTTCTGCCCGTTCTGAAGTCCGGACTGGTATTCGCCAATGAGCCTGCTGGAGCGAGGGATCAGCACCTTGCTACCATCGAAGCTGCGCACGTCCTGGCTGACCACCGCGCGGACATAGCCCGGCACATTGGTATCGATCGCGGTTTCCAGCACCGCTGGGATCAGCGTGCCTTGCGTCACCGTGGTGTCCGGATTGGTCATCGGTTTGGCTACCGCAGGTGCCCCACCAACGCCGCCAACGCGGCTCGCAAAGGCGCTTGCCGAAGACACATCGCCGCCGGGCTTCGCTGCGACCGCTTCGCCCGGAGCAGGTGCCCCGGTCACGGTAGCTGGGGAAACGCCCGCGTCGAACACCACCGTCGGACTGCTATTGGGGTTGGCATTGACGGCCGAATTTGCTGGCGGTTTGGAAAGCACCGGAGCGGGTGCCGGCGCAGCAACCGGAGCCGGCGCGACTGCGGGTTGCGCTGGTGGTAAAACCACCGCCTGCGAGGGGGCGGCCACCGGCGCAGGTTGTTGTGCCGTGGGATTGGCTGCGGGTGCGGGTGGATTGAGGCGCGCGGAATTCATGCTCCACAACGTTACCAGCCCAAGCCCGGCAACTATCGCAATTCCCGCAACCATGCCTAGCCCATCGGAACCGCGCTTGCTCTGCGCGACCATGGGATAGGAGTTGCGGCTCGCCAGGTCGATCACGTCGCCCGACACCTCATCACGAGGATCGACGTCATTGGCAACGCCAGTGAAGTCATCCTTTGGCGGCAGCTTCATTGCCAGACGCATTATTTATCCTCCGCACGCGAGGCCAGCGCGGTCGGTCCGCGTTCCTCTTTGTCGGGCCTCGGCGGCCCCGCTTCGACCAGCACAGCGCGTTCCTTACCCGATCTCAGCACGATCTGCTTGGGCACCCCGTTCACGACGATGGTGTTGCCGCGCACTGTGTAATTAACCGGCCCTTCGATGCCCTTTTCGTTGGTCACCAGGATTGCCGGAACCGGTTGATCCGATGGCCAGGTGAGAAACGTCGACTCCCCGTCGTCAAAGACGTTCTTGGGCATCAGCGACTTGTCCCCGCTCTTTGTCCAGGCGAAGTTGAGCTTAGCCGGATCCAAGACTGCCAGATCATCCTGCGCCGCCGCTCTTTCAGTCGGCGTAGTCTGGTCGGCCATCTGTGGGTTGGCGTTGGGCTTTTTCGGCAGATCCGGATAGGAGAAACTCATTACATAAACCGGCGTGCCGCGTGGACTGGCAACCAGATCGAACAGATACGTCCGCTTGTTCGTGACCACCGTCATATTCGTCGCAGCATGAGCTTGGAGCGGTTTAACGAACAACAGGTTCGCCCCCTTGTTCGGAGTTACCTGCCAGGCCGAGGAATCACCGATCGCAACGTTTTCGATGGATTCGTCGGGCGCGAAACGGATCGTTGCCTGGACTTTGGTCCGCCCTTCCAGGCGATAGACCTGATTGGCATTGTAGGGCAGCTTTACCAAACGTGCGTCTGCAGCTTCGGCGCGGTCAGGTGCGGCGAGTTGCGTGGTCGCAAGGGCAAGGGCCAGCGCAAGGGCGCCAGAGCGGATCATTTCAATTTCTCCGTGGATCGGGTGACGACGGGACGGAAGCGACTGCCGACACCGCTGACGCGTGAAGGCGCGGTCATGGCGGGTTCCGTGTGTCCCGAATATGAGGATGTGGACGAAACAGCGGCCCGGCGTCCCGGAGAAGCATCGCTCCCGGACAGATCGTTGGCGGCCATGGCGACTGGCTGGGCAGAAATATCGATACGCCGAGCAGCGGCAATGCTTTCACTGGTCGATTGCGCCTGTGCGACCTGAGGTGGCGGAGCAATCAATGCAGCAGCAGGTGTTGCCGGACGGCTGTCGGTTTCGCGGTCGCGTGCATTCCCGGCAAGGCCGAAGACAGTCCAGCCGCCGACCATGGTCGCAGCAACCTTCATCACCAGCAGCATGAGGGCAATATCGACCGCGCCGATCATAAAGAAACCGACCGCCGCCTGCGGGTCGAGGTTGCCTCCGCCAGCACCGACCAATGCAGCAAGTATCGGCACCGCAAGTTCGAGCATCACGCTCCCCCCCAGCACGGCAAAAAGCGGAGCCAGCGCCAACAGGGTGACGCCCTTGACCCAACCGGCGAACAGGCCACGCGTACTCGAAAACAGCGCCAGCACCACGAACACCGGCCCCAGCGCGATCAGCACGGCCATGGCGATGCGCGTGGTGACAAGAATGCCTACGGTCCCAAGCAGGAACAGCATCGCGCCCATCCACATCATTCCCTCAGGCGAGAATGCGGTGACGTTCTTGGTATTCTTGGTCGCCTCTTGGATGGCCTGAAACACGATATCGATCTTTTGTGCGAAGGTGATCGTCGCCGATCCCTTGTCCCCGGTCAGCAGGCTGGCAAGCCAGTCTGGCGCACCAATCGCAAGATTCCAGACAACACTTTGGTACGCGACCCAGCTTGTCGCAAAGGTCAGCACCAGCCCCACGGTAATCATTCGCGGGGTCAGCGATCGCACCCCCAGTGAGGAGCGCCCGGTGAGCAACTGGATCGCGAAGAACGCCACATACAGCGTCAACAGGATCGTCAGCACGGTCGCCATCGATCCACCCGGTGCGAACAGCCGTCCGAAAGCCTCGCCGGTCACATTGCCTGCGACGCAATCGACCGCCTGCAGGGCGGAGGCAATTCCCACGCCCGCACCCTCGGTCATCTGTTGGCAGGTTGCACTCATTCCGCTGCGAGCCTCTCGTTGTAATCCATCAGGATTTCATTCGAGCCACCCGGCCATGGGCAACCTGTAAGCGATGGGTACCAATCAGCCGGATCGTCACCCACCGCCTCGCGCAGCAGGTCGAGACGCCGGACGGCGCTTTCGCGACCCGAGAGGATCGTGAGCACTTCGGGAGCGCCCGACAGATCGAGCCGCACCACCACGCTCGCATCGTGCTGGCGCACAAGGAAGCAGCGACTGTGCGCAGGCAAGGTACGGATCAGCGCGAGTTCGTGACTGGTGAGGCCGAAGCCATCGCAATAGTCTTCTGCGCGCGCACGGCTGTTGGGCATGAAGATCATCGTCGCGGTCTGCTCGACCAGCGCAGTCGAAATGCGGCTTTCAAGCGCATCGCGTGCCGATTGCGTCGCAAAACCGACCAGCGCGTTGCGCTTTCTGAGGGTTTTGAGCCAGTCGCGGATACGCGCGGCAAACACCTCGTCGTCGAGCGCCTTCCATCCCTCGTCGATCAGGATCATGGTTGGCTTGCCATCGAGCCGCTCGTCGACGCGGTGGAACAGGTACATCATCACGGGCGTGCGCAGGCGTGGATTCTCGAGCAGCGCGGTCATGTCAAAACCGAGCACCCGCGTACTCATGTCGAGCCGGTCGACATCGTTATCGAACAACCAGGCGTGCTCACCATGCGCGATCCAGGCGGACAAGCGATCCGCCAGATCGCCCGGCTGCGGACGGCGACTGCCGGACAGCAACTCACGGAAATTGCGCAGCCGCCTGAGAGTGGGATCATTGCCATACGCCGCATCGACCGCATGGGCGATGGTCGCCAGTTCTTCCGGTCCCTCGGCCTTCAGCAGCACGCTCAGCCAGTCGCGCAGGAAGGCGCGATTGCCCGGCGTGTCGGGCAAGGCCAGCGGGTTGAAACCGGTCGGCTCGCCCGCCGCGATCCGGTCATAACGCCCGCCGATGCCGCGAATGAACAATTCGGCGCCACGATCCTTGTCGAACAGCACGGTTCGTGGCGCAAACTTCTGCGCCTGAGCGGCGAGGAAGTTCATCACCACGGTCTTGCCCGAGCCCGACGGACCGATGACCGAGAAATTGCCAAGGTCGCCATTGTGGAAATTGAAGAAGAACGGTGTCGCGCTGGTTGTTTCCAGCAGCGTCACCGCATCGCCCCAATGGTTGTTCTCGGCTGTTCCAAGGGCAAAGCCATGCAGGCTGCCGAAACTCGCCATATTGGCGCTGGAGATCAGCGCGCGGCGAACGATGTAATTCTCATTACCGGGGAACTGGCCCCAGAACGCGGGCTCAAGATTAATATCTTCGCGCACCGCAATCGCGCCGGTATCGGCGAGCGCGGCGGCGCAGGCGGCGGTCGCATCGTCCAGTCGTCCAAGATCGCCCGCTCGCACAGTAACGGTCAGGTGATGGTCGCCGAAGCCGACCGCCCCATTGCCCAGCGCATCGCGCGCGGACAGCATGTCGGCACGCTCGGCAGCCGCTTCCTCATCAGCCGATTTCAGACGCCGCAGCGCTAGATCCATACGTTCGCGCGCGGTCTGGCGCTCGGTCGGCGCATAGCTTTCGCTTACCACCATCTCGCACGGCAGGCGCAGCAGAGCATCGAGCAGGCCCGGGCTGGTCGCTTCGGGATAATCCTTGAGACCGAGAATCGAACAGAAATCGGGTGTACCCGAACCCCGCTGTTCGATTGCGTCGAGCCCGAAGGAAACCCGGCGATAGGGCAGCATCATGCCGATATCGACATCGCTCGCAGGTTTGCGCACCGGGCGCATCTCGCCATTGTAAAGCGCGCTCAGGAGTTCGAGCATTTCGTTGTTGGTATGCCCTTGCGGGCCGACGTAATCGCCCAGAATCTGCGCGCCATAGGCAGACAAGGAGGCGAGCAGGCCGGTCGCGGCTGCCTTGAGCGAGCGCATGTCCTTGGGATCGGCGACCAGGGTTCTATCGCGACGGCCGCGCGCCTTTTTCTGGAACCGCTCGACCAGCCCCGCCTTCCCGCGCGCAGGACGACGGATAAGAGTCACGAACTGATCGTTGATGAACAGCGCACCCGATCCCAGTCGTTCGCGCCAGCGCGCGTCGATATGACGGCTCAACGGATCGGGGAACTGCGCATCCAGATCGACTTCGACCCGGCGGCGAATGACGTGATGATAGAGCACGAAACGCGCATCCAGCGTCGAGCGCAGCATGATCTCGCGCGTAGCGGCATGAGCGTTCAGCGCTTCGCTGTCCTCGGTCTCGAACAGCAGGCCCGGAACCTGCAGGGCCGTCATCACGCTGCCATCGCGCAGCATGACCGTGCTCTCATCGATCAATCGGGCATAGGGCAGCCGGTCACCGGCGCGCGCTTCCTTCGCGCCCCAGGCCGCTGCTCCGATCCACTTGCCCATAACTAACCCGTCCTTTGCCCGACCGTCAGGCCGTGTAACTGTTGCAGCCCCAGCGCTTGTAATTCTTCACGCGCGGGCATTTGGAAACCTTGGTGATCCACAGGTCGAAAATACGCGGCTCTCGCAAGCAGGCGAAATAGCCGATGCCATGGATGACCAGCGCCGCCGGCAGCGCCCAGAAACTTCCCGTTATCAAAAACAGCTCGGTGGTTACCATGCCATTGATGATAAAGAAATTATACGTCACCCCGGCAAACATTTGCGGCCTGGTAAGGGCGCGATGGACACGGTGGCGGGCGAGCGGCGTCATCGTCGGCCCTCAGGCGCCGCCTGCGGCTTGCTGAATGCCGGCCACGATCGATGCGGCACCGAAGAGGATAAACACACCGATGATGACGGTCGCGCCAAACCGCCAGTTGAGGCGCCCGGTCAGCATCATGAAACCCACCGCAGCCACGGCCATTACCGCAACTGCCGTCGCAACATTACCCAGCAGAGTGCCCTGAAGCCAGCCGAGTGCCGCCACGATCGGGCCCGAACCGGCAGGATCGGCCCCTTGCGCATAGGCAGCGGAAGACAGACTGAGCGCCATAGTGGTAATGGCTGGGCGGATAAAACGCATGTGTATTCTACTCCCGGGAATGATCGGCAAGACGACCCATGATGGCCGCCACGTAAGTCTGTGTTTCTCTTATCGCGGGGACACCACCCGCGCGCTCCACCCGGCCCGGCCCGGCGTTATAGGCCGCCAGCGCCTTTTCCAGGTCTCCGTCGAAACGATCAAGCTGCATCCTCAGATAGCGCGCCCCGCCTTCAAGGTTAGCATCGGGATCATCCGGATTGACTCCCATCTGTCGCGCAGTGCCCGGCATGAGTTGCGCCAGGCCACGCGCACCGGCGGACGATACAGCGCCCGGTCGCCAGCGACTTTCCTGCCACACCAGCGCCTCGATCAATGAGGGGCTAAGATCATACCGTGCAGCCAGCTCAGTCACCTGAGCGCGGTAAGCCTCGGGCACTTGCGCGGCGCTGTCGGCAGGAGCGACTGCGATATCGGGCGCGTTTACCCCGGCGGGAACCGAATGCGCAGCGCTGACGTTACCAAGTGCGGCCACCGAAGAAGGCGCAGCAGGCGTGACCCAATGAGCGCCCTGACCATCGATCTGCAGAACGTCGGCATGGGCCGGCATCGCGAGAAGCACGAGTCCCGCAGCGGCAACAGTCCGCATACCATACGTCAGAATCATTCATGCCCTCCAGCCGCGGCAATGACCCTTATAAATGACAGAGGGGTGACAATATGGTTAACATTGGCCTGCTGATTATCACAAGCACCAAACGGCCCGCCGCTTGTTTTAACGCGGTGAGCCGTTGAAAATGTCACAGGGCTGTTGCCCGATTGTTAGCGTAAGGCCATCTGTCCTTGCGTAACGAATGCTCCGCGCTTGAGCATGACCAGAGCGCGCCTCGCTAAGCTGCGAGAGTCGACCCACTGGCCGGATGGGATCTGCAAGTCGATCCATTCCCGATTGTCACGTGCAGCGATGAAAAGCGCACGCGCCGCATCGTTATCGCCGTGCCGCGCAAGAATGATCCCTCTGTTTATTTGCTGGCCTGGCTCCCCCGCCTGAACAATCAGTTCCTGCGACGGCTGCGCCTTCGACATCGCATTATTATTATTGGCCTGCATTTCGTCAGTTGGCGAAGCCGCGATCAGCGCGGCGCTCATAAGAATTGCAAGCATGGTTCGATCCTCCCCGATCAAATTCTGCTGCAAATCCTATGCCCGTCCGTTCAAACTGCAACAAAAATGAAACATTGTCATAAATCTGCAATGCAACCCGATCTGGACGACCTTCAGTGCAGCACTGTCAACGAACGGTAACACTCGGACAAAAACTGTAACGCAGCACTCCTAGCGAGCGATTCGCGGACGCACTGGATGCGCCTCCGCCATTTTTCATTCGGTTTATGAGGGGACCGTCGCTCGTGAAACATATCTACCGCTCGCTCGTCATTGGCTCCAGCGCACTGGTTCTCGCCAGCTGTGGAGGCGATCAGATCGTCTCGCCCGGCACCACCGGCGATATCATCATCAACAATCCAGCACCGACCCCAACCCCCACGCCGACATCTACCGGCGGGACGGGTGTCACGCCTGCTTCGGAGTGCCCCAACATCGCGGCGACTACGCAGCTTTCCAATCTGGGAACGATTACCGGCCCGACCGGCACCTATCTCATCTGCAACCTGCCCGATGTCATCGATGCCAGCACCACGCTGCCTTATATAAAAGGCGTGCTCTACTCGATGACCGGTCGTGTCGATGTCGGCACCGACCAGGGTCCGACAAGCACCGGCTATGACGTCGTGCTGACGATCAGCCCGGGTGCGATCCTTTATGGTGCCACTGGTCGCTCGTTCCTGGTGGTCAATCGCGGCAACCAGATCATGGCCAATGGCACGGCCGATCGCCCGATCATCTTCACCAGCCTCCAGAACATTCAGGGCAAGGCAACGGATGCCGATATCGGCCAATGGGGCGGTGTCGTGCTGCTCGGTCGCGCACCGGTCTCCGACTGCGCTTCGGGTAATTACAATGTCGGCGGCGGGGTCGATCAGAACGGCAACCCGTTCAACCAGGCGGATTGTCAGAAGAACCTCGAAGGCACGAATATCGCAACACCTTTCGGCGGAACCGATTATAACGACAATTCGGGCGAGATGAGCTATTTCCAGATCCGTTATTCTGGTTTCAGCCTCTCTCCAGGCAACGAACTGCAATCGCTTTCGGGCGGTGGCGTCGGTCGCAACACCAAAATCAACCATTGGCAGAGCTTCAACAGCTCGGACGATGGCATGGAATTCTGGGGCGGCGAAGTGCATATGGACCATGTCGCAGTGGTCGGTGCAGACGACGACAGCTTCGACTTCGACAGCGGTGTCCAGGCCTACATCCAATACGCGCTCGGCGTTCAGCGGACCGCAGGCGGCGACAACATGATCGAACTCGACTCGCCATCATCCGAATATGCCGTGGAAGCTCTGCCGCAGAGCAATTTCTACATGACGAATTTCACCTTCATCAATCAGAGCACTGCCAGCGGACAGGCCGTCCGCGCGCGCGGCAACGCCAAACTGTGGCTGGCCAACGGTGAGATTGTCAGCGGCAACCCCTGCATCCGGATCGACGGCGCCGGTACGCTTGCGGCTGGCCCCGAGTTCAACTCGGTCGTCGGTAGTTGCAGCGCCACCCAACCGTTCAAGGGAAGCGACGGCGTGACCGATGCTGATGTGCAGTCGGCATGGAACGCTGGCAGCAACAATCAGACTGGCTTCACCTTCACGCTTGCCATGACTTACGTGAACGGCAGCAACGAAGATGGCGTCGCGGTCTATGACCCGACCGCGATTTCGAGCTTCTTCCAGCTTCCGGCTCACATTGGTTCGGCCTGGACGGGCAACACCAGCTGGACCGACGGTTGGACCTGCTCTTCAAGCACCATGGACTTCGCCAACGCCAACTCGGCCTGCGCAAGCCTGCCAGTCTACTAATTGTCTGAATCCGGTCGGAAGCACGCACTTTATCGAGTGTCGCGCCTTCCGGCCGGAGTTTCGCAGGGGTGCGTAAACCCCAACACTTCAAGGGACTTAATTGAGGGGGTCTCGAACAATGTCGACCGGCTCGCGGCTCGCGGCAATATTGCTGTTTTCGACCGCGCTCACCAATCCAGTGGTGGCGCAAGCACAGGATACATCGACAGGGTCCGCTGTCGGAGAATCTGGCACCACACCGGACGCTGCCGCCCAGCAGGCCGAATCCGAGCGTACCAATGACTCGGCAAGCAGAAATCAGCCGGAAATTTCCGTTCCGGGTGGCGAAATTGTCGTTGTCGGACGCCGCAACCGCGACGTGACTCGCTCCTCGACGCAAGTCGTCTCGGTTCTCGATTCCGAAGCCATAGCACGTACTGGCGAAGGCGATATCGCTGGCGCCCTGAGCCGCGTAACCGGCCTGTCCGTAGTCGGGAATGGTCGTGTCTATGTTCGCGGACTGGGCGACCGCTATTCCCTCGCCTTGCTGAACGGCTTGCCTCTACCGAGCCCCGAACCGCTCAGCCGCGTGGTTCCGCTGGACATTTTCCCGACCGATGTGATCGCATCTTCGCTGGTCCAGAAAAGCTATTCGGCAAATTTCCCGGGCGAATTCGGCGGCGGCGTCATCAATCTTACAACCGTTTCTGTTCCGACCGAAACGTTCCTTAAGATCAGCGGCGGTATCAGCGGGGACACCATCACCTCGCTCGGCAAGGGATTGACCTATTTCGGCTCCAAGCTCGACTGGCTCGGATACGACAACGGTAATCGCGATGTTCCCTCGAACATCCTTGCCTACATGGCCAGTGGCGAGCGCATTCAGGACACCTCGAACGAGATCCAGGAAGGCATCGCCGCGCAGTTGATGCCGACCAATCTCGTGACCTTGCAAAAGGACAACGAAATCCCGGTCAATTTCTCTGCCGACATTACCGGCGGCACTGCGATTGACCTGGGTGGCGATACCACCCTTGGAATTATTGCAACGGCGGGCATAAAGAACAATTGGCGCAACCGCTACGTTCACTCGCAGACCGGCAATACTGATCTCACCGGCATCAACTCGGACTTCAACACCTTCATCACCGACAACACTGTTTTGGTGAACGGGTTGTTGGGTTTGGCTTTGGACTTCGGGCGGAACAAGATTCGCTGGACCAACCTTTATATCCACGACACGCTCAAGACCGCACGGCTCGGGATCGGGACGGATTACACGCTCGGCACCCAGGGGTTCGATTTCGCCAACCAGAATACGGCGTTCTACGAAAGGCAGTTGATCGATAGCCAACTCGTCGGCGAGTTCCACTTCGGCGACCTCGGTCTCGATCTGCGTGGAGGCTATGCCCAGACCGACCGCAAGGCCCCCTACAACGCCAATATTTCCTATACCAAGACGCACATCGGTCCGTATGGCGAACAGTATGTCGCCTATCTCAACCAGGCGTCCGATGTTGGCCAGTCGGATGTCGCTTTCGACGATCTGACCGAAAAACAATGGTACGGCGGTGCCGACCTTTCCTACAATATCCTCAGCAACATGCGCGCAACGGTTGGCTACGCCTATACCGACACCAACCGTTATTCGATGCGGCGCGACTTCTTTGTCATCGCTTCGGGCGATGTGCTCGATGGTACGCTCGTGCCGGCAATCGGACTGCGTCCACCGGGCGACATCATCAACGGAGCCTCGCTCGCCGGTTTCCAGTTCAATGTCTTCGAAGCATCAGATTTCCCAGCCTTTGCTGCATCGCTGCAGATCCACGCCGGTTACGGCATGATCCGCTACAATCCGGTCGATCCGGTAACGATCGATCTGGGTGTACGCTACGAGCATTCGAAGCAGAACGTCGACCTCGACCAATCGATCTTCAACAATCCGGTGTCGGGCGCCATTCCCACGAGCATCAACAGCGATTACTGGCTGCCAAGCGGAACCGTGACCTGGGAAGTGACAGACAGGCTGCAATTGCGCGCATCGGCGTCCAAGACGCTGGCGCGTCCGCAATTCCGCGAGCTGGTCGAACAGATCTACTTCGACCCAGAGAGCAACCGCCCCTATCGCGGCAATCCGCTGCTCCAGAACAGCGAGCTCTACAATGCGGAGTTGCGCGCAGAGTACTATCTCACCACGCGCAACCGGTTAAGCCTGTCAGGCTTCTTCAAGAAGATCGACAACCCGATCGAATCCTTCATTACCAATGAATCGCGGACCTTGGTGACCAGTTACGCCAACGCACCGGAAGCGATCCTTTACGGAAGCGAATTCGAACTCCAGCACACTTTTGACCTGAGCTCATGGGGCGGTTTCTTCGGGACCAAGGAACTTCTGGCCATCGCGAACTACACCTATTCGCACTCGGAACTCAAAGTCGACAGCAGCGATACCACGCTGATCCCACGGATTGGCGAAACGCCCGCTAACCTCTATTTCAAGGACGGCGACCCGCTGACCGGTCAGTCCAATCACGTCGGCAATTTCCAGCTCAGCCTGCAGGATGTCGACAAGCTGCAGCAGTTCACCGTCCTCGTGAAATACGCCAGCGAACGCTCGGTCAGCCGCGGGTTCCAGCGGCCCGATATTATCGAGAACCCAGGCATTACAATCGATCTCGTGGCGCGTCAGGGATTTACCGTTGCGGGCAAGGAGTTCGAGATCAAGGGTGAGGTCCGCAACCTGCTCGGGCGCGGTCACCAGGAATATCAGGAACTCAACGGCAACCGGATCGACTTCAATGCCTATGCCAAAGGCACGATCATTGCCGGTACGCTGTCGGTTAAACTCTGACGAACGGGAGGCGGCGCAAAACACGCCGCCTCCTGATTATTCCTGACGGCTTAGCGCGTCACCCGTCGTAGACGTACCCCTGTGAACGGACCGTGCGGAGCGGGTTGCCCGCGCCCGCATTCCTCAATGCCCTGCGCAAGCGCCCGATCCACACATCGACCGTGCGTTCGTCGATCGCCGGCTCTATTTTGCCTAGCCCAGCGATCAATTCGCGGCGCGACAGCACACGATGGGGATTTTCAACGAAGAACCGCAGCAGGCGGAATTCGTTCGGCCCCACGACCAGTGGGACTTTCGCCCAACTGGCCTGCAGGGCGACGAGATCAATCGTCAGTTTACCCAATGCGATAAGTCGGTTCGGTGACTTCGCTTCTTGAGGCGATTGGAGAGCCAGGATCCGGTCGAGCACGCCATTGCGGTCGACAGGTCCCACTATGTAATCGTCCGCCCCTGCCTTCAGAGCGCGCCGCCGGTCATCGTCGTCGTCCTGTTCGAGGATCATAGTAATATGGGCGTGTTCGATCCGCGGATCGCTGCTCAAACGGCGGCAGAGCGAAAGTCCCGCACACTCGTCCAGCACCCAGTCGATGAACACCCAAACCTGCCCCTCGGCCAGTCTGGCGGGTCCATTGCAGCCGATCCGCTCGAAGACATATCTGGTACCATCATGGACGAACTCCTCGGCCCGCGAGCCAAGCGTGTTCGTCATGAAAATCGTTACGATATCCATGCAATCGCCCCTCCATGCGATTCGCATGGATTGCCGCAGTTGCGTGACTGCTTGGTGACGACCGTGACACCATTGTTACATCGCGATCTATCCCGCGCAGAAGCCCGCAAGCCGTTGATTTATAATCGTATCGGCTTCCGTCATGATCCGGTCGATCAATTCCTTGCAGGTCGGAATGTCATGAATCAATCCGGCAACCATTCCGCATGACCAGGCGCCCGCATCCATATCGCCCTCGCTCATGATCCGCGGGTAGACGCCCGCGACCTCGCCGATGATGTCCTCGAACGTCAACTTGTCGCCCAGCTCGCGTTCCTTCACGAGCAGGCGCTCGACCGCATCGTTGGTCATCACCCGCTCGGTATTGCGCAAGGGCCGCATCACCAGCCGCGTGTCGAGTTCGCTCGCAGCGACAATCGCCTGCTTCACATTTTCATGCACCGGCGCTTCCTTGGTCGCGATGAAGCGTGTGCCCATGTTGATCCCATCCGCCCCCATCGCGAGGCTGGCGACGAGACTGCGTCCGTCAGCCTGTCCGCCACTGGCAACGAAAGGGATGTCCAACTCGTCCGCCGCGCGCGGGAGCAGGATCATATTGGGTACGTCGTCCTCGCCCGGATGGCCGCCGCACTCGAACCCGTCGACGCTCACAGCATCGCAGCCGATCGACTGCGCCTTGAGGCTGTGGCGCACGCTGGTGCATTTGTGGATGACCTTCACCCCAGCGTCCTTGAAGAAGGGCAGCACCTGTGCGGGATTGTTGCCCGCCGTTTCGACCACCTTCACCCCGCCCTCGATGATGACGCGCACCAGCCCCGGATAGTCGGGCGCGTTGAGGCTCGGCAGGAAAGTCAAGTTCACACCGAAAGGCTTGTCGGTCATGTCCTTGCAGCGGGCGATTTCATTGGCGAGCTTTTCGGGCGTGCCTTGAGTGAGGCCTGTAATGATCCCCAGCCCCCCGGCGTTGGAGACCGCCGCCGCCATCTCGGCAAAGCCGACATAGTGCATACCGCCCTGGATGATCGGATGTTCGATCCCGAACATTTCGGTGATGCGCGTCTTCATTATGGCCTCTCCCTTTGCGTTGCTTTGTGCAACGGGTATCGCGGTGCCCGGAGACAGGCAAGGGAGAGTGTCGCAAGATGCCGATGGATGAGGAACGGATACCGGTAATCGTTGGGGTCGGGCAGGTGAATGACCGGCCGGAGACTCCGCAGGACGGGCTCGATCCTGTCGGGCTGATGGCCGAGGCTTTGCGCCGCGCCGACAGGGATACAGGCGGAGACTGGCTGGATCGGTGCGACAGCCTCGCGGTGGTCAGCCAGCTCGCATGGCCGCAACTCAATCCGCTCGACGGGACACTTGCAGACACGCTCGGCATCGCTCCTGCGCATCGCGAACAGACTCCCATGCCCAATGGCGACAGTCCGATCCGCCTGTTGCACGAAGCCGCCAACCGCATCGGCGCGGGCGAGGCGAGTGTGTGCGTGGTGGTCGGGGGCGAGGCGCTGCGCACGGCTGGTCAGCTCGCCGCACTCCAGCCGCGCGAGGATGCCAGCAAGCCTAACGCGCTGCGCGATGCCACGCACAGGGTGCGCAAGGGCTATGCCCAGAGCCACGGGCTGGTGGTGCCGGTCGATGTCTATCCGCTCTACGAGAACGCTGGACGCGCGGCGCGCGGCGAGACGCTTGCTGAGGGACAGGCGGAAAGCGGCAATTTGTGGGCCGGCATGAGCCGTGTGGCAGTAGGGTGCGAACACGCATGGCTGCGCAAACCGGCGACGGCGGAAGAGATCGTGACGCCGTCCACAAGCAACCGCTCGATTGCCTTTCCCTATACCAAGCTGCAGGTCGCCAATGCCTCGGTCAATCAAGGCGCGGGCTTTATCGTAACCAGCTTCGCGGAAGCGAAACGGCGCGGCGTGGCGGAAGAGCGGTTGGTTTTCATCGGTCACGGCGCAGCGGCGCATGAGAGCGAGAATTTCCTCGAGCGTGACGGCTTTGCCGCCTCGCCCAGCCTCGCGGTGTCGATCGAACGCACCTTGGCGCTCAATGGCGTGACTGCGGACGAACTCGATCTTGTCGAACTCTACAGCTGCTTTCCCTGCGTGCCGAAGATGGCGCGCCGCGTGCTTGGCTGGCCGCTGGACAAGCCGATCACCGTGTTCGGCGGCCTGACCTTCGGTGGTGGGCCGATCGGCAATTACATGAGCCATGCGGTTTGCTGCATGGTCGAGCAAGTGCGCGATCAGCAGGGGCCAAACCAAGCGATACGCGGCCTGCTGTTCGCCAACGGCGGCTATGCGACACACAACCACACGATCCTGTTGTCGAGTGAACCGACCGGCGCCGCTTTCCCGCAGGACTTCGACTATCAGGCCGAGGCCGATGCACGGCGAGGCCCGATCCCGGAGCTCGACCGCAGCTATACCGGGTCTGCCACCATCGAGACCTACACCGTCCACTACGCCCGCGACGGGTCGCCGAAACTCGCAACGATCGTCGCCCGCACACCGAAGGGTGATCGAACGCTGGCGGTGGTTCCGGGCAAGGATACGCCGCTGATCGAATGGCTGACTTCTGGCGAGCACGAGCCGGTAAGCACACCGGGCCGCATTGCCCGTAGCGATCCCGATGCGCCGGGAATCTGGTCGAGGGAGTAGGAGGTCAGGGGGCCTGTAAGCCGGGTTCTGTCCCGCGCGCGGTATCCCGTTTCCGGGACCGGCCGCGCGGGGGCAGCCATTCATCTGGGCGGGTCGTTGCCGAACCGCTCTTGCAGCCAACCCGGATCCTCTGGGGCGAAGCGCCCTGCCTCTTGCGAAGCGCGGGATCCCTATTCGGCCTTGCTCCGGGTGGGGTTTGCCATGCGGGCCGCGTTGCCGAAGCCCCGGTGCGCTCTTGCCGCACCCTTTCACCCTTGCCTGTGCCCGTTTCCGGGCCATCGGCGGTTTGCTCTCTGTGGCACTTTCCCTTGGCCTTGGCCCGAAGGCCGCCGCCCGGCGGGCGTTACCCGCCACCCTTGCTTCGTGGAGCCCGGACTTTCCTCGCGTCGTAAAGACACGCGGCTGCCCGGCCCCCTGACGGTAGGCGAGATAGGCGCATCGCACGATTTCGCCAAGCAAAAGCGCTGTTGGACGAAAGTTGGAGATGTCAGCGACAAGTCCGACGATATGGAACACATGGAACACGGTCCTGAAGAGAAAAACGCCGAGGAGGGGTAAACCGGTCTTTCCAATAGAACTTGCGACGGAAGAGAGCGCATTCCGCATACCCGGATCATCGCAGCACGATGACGCGTAGGAAATCGAAGGTTCGCCGCGAGCAGGCGAAATCTCAAATCCTTGAAATACCCCACCGGGGTATCTATCCAAGCTTGATGACATCCGATGATCTGAACGCGCCATGCAGCTGAACCGTCGTGCAATGCTCGGTACCATGGCGGTTGCCGGATCGGCGCTTGCAATGCCCGCATGGGCGCGAGGCGGAGACCTGAAGCATTCCGCCTTGCGTGCTGGTTTCGACGAGGTGCGCGGCCCGTCGGTCGACCTCACCGTCGCGCGCGGGCCGCGCGTTGTGCAGGGGCGTTCGGGCCATGCCATCGCAGTTAACGGCAGCGTTCCCGGCCCGCTGATCCGGCTGAAAGAAGGCACGACCGCGAGGCTCAATATCCGCAACACGCTGGGTGTCGACACCTCGATCCACTGGCACGGGCTGCTGGTCCCGTTCCAGATGGATGGCGTTCCCGGCGTCAGCTTCCCCGGCATTCCTGCGGGCGGCCGTTTCACTGCCGAATTCCCGCTCCGCCAGTCGGGCACATACTGGTGGCACAGCCATTCGGGCCTACAGGAACAGGCCGGACATTACGGGCCGCTGGTCATCGATCCTGCCGGGCCGGACCTGGTGCAGGCGGATCGCGATTACGTGCTGCTGCTGAGCGAATTCTCGCCGCTCAGCCCGCACACGATTTTCGAGAAGCTCAAGCAGAGCGAGGGCTATTTCAATTACGAAAAGACCAGCTGGACCGACAATTACCCCCTGACGGCCAAGCATCGCCGCGAATGGGCGAAGATGCGCATGTCGCCGACCGATATCCTCGACGTGAGCGGATCGACCTATACCTATCTCGCCAATGGCCATGGCCCCAAGGAAGGACTGGAATTCGCGTTCCAGCCGGGTGAGCGCATACGCCTCAGGATCATAAACGGTTCGGCGATGACCTTCTTCAACGTCCGCATTCCCGGCCTGCCGATGACGTTGGTGGCCGCCGACGGTCAGAACGTGCGCCCGGTCCAGACCGACGAGTTCCAGATCGGGGTGGCGGAAACCTACGATGTGGTGATCGAGCCCGGCCGGTCGGACGCCTATACTATCGTGGCCGAGGCGATGGACCGCTCTGGCATGGCGCTGGCCACCCTCGCCGCGCATCCCGGCGCGCGCGCGGCAGTCCCGCCGCTGCGCGATCCGCCAATCCTGACCATGACCGATATGGGCATGGGCGGCATGGACATGGGCGGCGGTGCGGATCATTCCGATCATCACGGCATGGATCATTCCGCGATGGTACATGGCACCATGGCGATGTCCGGCGAGGATGACGCGATGGCCTCTGACAAGGCGATGGACATGGGTTCGATGTCGATGCGCGACACATCCAGGCTCCCACCCACGGTCAAGGTCGGTCCCGGCGTTGACATGGTGTCGATGCATCCGGCCGACCGCATGGGCGACCCCGGCATCGGCCTGCAAGACGTCGATCATCGCGTGCTCGATTATCGCAAGCTGGCTGCACTGGAACCCAATGCCGACATGCGCGCACCCTCGCGCCTGCTCGAAATCCATCTGACCGGTAATATGCACCGCTACATGTGGTCCTTCGACGGCACCAAGTTCTCCGCCGTCAGCGACCATCCGATCCGTTTCGCCAACAACGAGCGGGTGCGGGTGAAGCTGGTCAACGACACGATGATGGCGCACCCGATCCATCTCCACGGCCATTTCTTCGAACTGGTCAATGGCGCGGACGTCGCGCACCAGCCGCGCAAGCACACGGTGATCGTCCAGCCGGGCGGCAGCGCGCAATTCGACCTCACCGCCAACGAGCCGGGCGACTGGGCCTTCCACTGCCATCTTCTCTACCACATGCACGCCGGGATGTTTCAGGTCGTCTCGGTCGCTCCTCCCGAGGAGAACGCGGCATGAGAGCGCTCCTGATCGCAAGCCTCACCCTGTCGGCTTCCCCGGCGCTGGCGCAGCACATGGGCCATGACATGCCGATGAAGCAGGACACACCTGCGCCCTCGCCCAGCCCGAGCCCTGCTCCGAGCGCATCGGCGCATGATCACCACGACCACCATGGTGGCATGGCGATGCCCATGGATGCACCCGATCCGCATGCGCACCGCATGCCCGCCGTCTCGACGAACCAAGAGCCGGTGCCGAGCATACCTACACCTCCTCCACCGGAAGCCGGATCTGGCCCGCCGCGCGCCGCCGATGCCATCTGGGGCGCCGACGCCATGCGCGCCTCGCGCGAGGAATTGCGTCGCGAGAATGGCGGGATGATGTTCGGGCAGATCCTAGTCGACCGGCTCGAATACAAGCTGCACGACGGCAAGGACGGCTACGCCTGGGAAGGCCAGGCGTGGTACGGCGGCGACACCGACAAGCTCTGGCTCAAGAGCGAAGGCGAAGGGACTTTCGGTGGCGAAGCCGAACAGGCCGAATTGCAGGGATTGTGGAGCCATGCAATCGGGCCATGGTTCGACCTGCAAACCGGCGTGCGTCATGATTTCGCCGGGCCGGCGCGCACCTACGCCGTGGTTGGTGTGCAAGGCCTTGCCCCCTATGAGTTCGAGGTCAACGCCTCTGCTTTCCTCTCCGATAAAGGGGAACTGACCGCGCGCGCGGAAGGCGAGCTCGACCAACGCATCACCCAGCGCCTGATCCTTCAACCGCGCGCGGAGCTGAACCTGTCGGCCCAGGATATTCCCGAGTTAGGGATCGGGGCGGGCCTCGACCGTGCAGAACTTGGCTTGCGGCTGCGCTATGAAATCGCGCGCGAATTTGCGCCCTATGTTGGCGTGTCGCAGGAATGGCGGGTGGGCCGCAGCGCGACCTACGCCCATGCGAACGGCGATTCAGCCAGCACGACCAGTCTGGTTTTCGGGGTCAGGGCCTGGTTCTGACCCCGCGCCGCGTCAGCGCGTGGCGCCCCGGTCGCGGTCGAGCAGGAGTTGGAACAGGATCGCGCGGATCTCCCCGTCGATCTGGCCATCGATCTTGCGGGGGCGCCAGCGGCGCTGGAATGCTTCAACCACCTTGTGGCCATCGGTGATGTCATAGCCGTAACGCTCCAGCGCGAGATAGAAAGCCGGATCGTTGTCAAACGGATCGCCCAGCTCGATTCCGGGCGTCGGCAGACACAGATTGTATTCCGCCAGCCGCTCCCACGGGAACAGCTCACCCGGATCGATCTTGCGCTGCGGCGCGACGTCCGAATGGCCGACGACATTCGCGCGCGGGATATCGTATTCCTTCACGATCCGTGCAAGCAGCGGCACCAGCGCCTCGAACTGCACATCGGGGAATGGGCCATAGCCATACTTATGGCCGGGATGGTCCAGTTCGATCCCGACACTGGCCGAATTCACGTCCCGAATGCCACGCCAGTAGGAAACGCCCGCATGCCAGGCGCGCTTCTCTTCCGGCACCAGCCGCGTCACCACGCCATCGCTCGAGATCAGGTAATGGGCGGAAACCTTTGCTTCAGGATCGCACAGGCGCTGGATCGCGGCATCCGCGCTTTCCATTTCGGTGTAGTGGATCACCGCCATCGAGATCGGCAAAGCGCGCTCGTCGAAATTGGGCGAGAGCTGTTCGCGGTGTACGAGTTCGTCCTTGCCTCCCGAAGTCGTCATCCGTTCCTCCCCCAGCGATCCGTTTCGCCCGTCAGCCTCAACCGATCAGACCTTCCGGCTCCGGCAGCACCGCGCCCAGAACAAGCGCATCGTCATGCAGAGCATATTGCAGGCTGCCGCCCGCATTCTCGGCCAGCAGGTTTATCATATAGGCTGCGGCTGTGCGGCTAGACAGCTCGCCTTCGTGCAGCGATCCCTCGATCGCGCGACCGATGGTCTGGTCGAAGGCGATCTTGGGTCCGGTCGCGCGGATGACGATTTCGCTGGCGCCGTCGCGGAGTTCCGCCCCGACATCCAGCGTCCCGCCACGCACCAGCGAATCCACCGCGATCTGCGCGAAATTCAGCAACACTTTCACCGTCGGCTTGGACAGGTTTGCGGTGGCCAATGCCCAGCGAATGTCGATCCGCCCCTTGTCGCGCACCAGCGCCTCGATCAATTCCTTGGGTTCCTCCACCGGCACCCGGTCCCCGAAGCCCCCGGCAGCACCGAAAGCGAGACGGAAAAACTTGAGCTTGTTGGTGGAGATCGTCGCGCTCTGTTCGAGCAATTCGATGCAGTTCTGGCGCATGTCCGGATCGGTCTCGCTCGCCAGCAGCTCCAGCCCGTTGGAAAAGGCGCCTACCGGCGAAAGCAGGTCATGGCAGAGGCGAGAACACAAAAGGGCGGCGAGATCGGTCGAAGCGTCAGTCATGGAAGTCCGGTTGGTCTTTCGAGTGTGGCGTGAAAGTTGCGCGGAGGAAGTCCTACGCGCCGGCGAGCCGATAGGGAAGCGCCGTCATGCCGTCATCCCCCGCGCGCCAGAAGGTTACCCGCGCGCGCCCGATGATCGCCCAGATCATACCGTCGCCCGCCGCAAGGGCTATGTCGGTGGTCGAAGGCACCGGTTCGCCGAAGGGGTGGGAGTGGTAATACCCCACCAATCGCGGCCCGCCGGTTCGCATGGCACGATGGGCGTCGACCAACGCCTGCGGATCGATCTCGAAATGGGTTTCGGGCGTCGGATGGACATTGGTTGCGGGTTGCAGGGAGACGATCCAGGCTTCGCTGCCGAACAGCAGTCCACAAACCTCACGCGGATGCGCAGCGCGCGCTTCGGTCAGCATCGCTTCCAGTACCGCGCTTGTCACGTCGATCGTCATCGCGCATGGCCCTAGCATGGCTGACGACGAAATCATCACCGGCAATACGGACGGCGTCGGTCGGCTCGACAAGGCACTGGCCGATGCCACAGGATTGTCGCGCGAGCGGGTGAAGGCTTTGCTCGCAGAAAACCGCGTCAAAGTCGCTGGAACAATTGCCAAGAGCGCCTCGGTCAAACTTCCGCATGACACAGAATTCACAATTCACCTGCCGCCACCCGTCCCGCTCGATGTCGAGCCACAGGATATTCCGCTCGTGATCGCCTATGAGGATGCGCATCTCGTGGTGGTCGACAAACCTGCCGGGATGGTCGTCCATCCTGCCGCAGGCAATCGCGACGGCACATTGGTCAACGCGCTGCTGTTTCATTGCCGAAAGGACGGCGTTCCGCGACTTTCCGGGATCAATGGGGTCGAGCGCCCGGGCATCGTCCACCGGATCGACAAGGATACCAGCGGATTGCTGGTCGTCGCCAAGACCGATGCCGCGCATGAAGGGCTCGCAAAGCAATTCGCCGATCATACGATCGAACGGCGCTATCTCGCCGTCTGTGCAGGCCATCCCATCCCTCGCGAAGGGACGATCGAGGGGCGGATCGGACGGTCCGACCGTGATCGCAAGAAAATGGCTGTGCTGGGAAAGGATTCCTCGCGTGGCAAGCACGCCGTGACGCATTACAGAACGATAAGGACACTCGACTCGGCAGCGCTGATAGAATGCCGTCTAGAAACCGGCCGTACTCACCAAGTGCGCGTTCATTGTGCGTCAATCGGCCATCCGCTATTAGGAGATCCAGTCTATGGACGCGATCCCAAGCCGTTACGCAGACTTATCGGGGAACTCGGCTTCCACCGTCAGGCGCTTCACGCCGCTGAATTGGGCTTTGTCCATCCGGTCACAGGCGAAAAGCTCCATTTCCGGGCCGAATTGCCCCAGGACATACGGGAACTCATCGACGAAACCGCTCGTTGAAATCGATGAAAGTCACTTAGAAAACGGCTTCCCATCGCCTATATATGGATCAGCGGCCCAACCGCGCGGATGCCCATCAGGGGTCCGGGCCACAGAGGTCGGCTAAAGAAAGGTCAGGGTTATTGTGAGCAAATCAAAGGCATTGAGCGTCCCGGCGCTCGGCGGAGAGCAAAGCCTCAACCGCTATCTCTCCGAGATCAAGAAATTTCCGGTGCTGACGGCAGAGCAGGAATACATGCTCGCCAAGCGCTATCAGGAACATGACGATGGCGAAGCTGCTGCGCAGCTCGTCACCTCGCACCTGCGTCTCGTCGCCAAGATCGCGATGGGGTACCGCGGCTATGGCCTGCCGGTGTCCGATCTGATTTCCGAAGGCAATGTCGGGCTGATGCAGGGCGTCAAGAAGTTCGAACCCGATCGCGGCTTCCGCCTCGCCACCTACGCGATGTGGTGGATCAAGGCGTCCATCCAGGAATTCATCCTGCGCAGCTGGAGCCTCGTCAAGATGGGCACCACCGCGGCGCAGAAGAAGCTGTTCTTCAACCTTCGCCGGATGAAGAAGCAGCTCGACGCCTACGACGATACCGACCTGCATCCGGACGATGTGACCAAGATCGCCACCGATCTCGGCGTGCCCGAGCAGGAAGTGATCAACATGAACCGGCGGATGCTGATGGGCGGCGACGGCTCGCTCAATTCGCCGATGCGTGGGGGCGAGGAAGGCGCCGGCGAATGGCAGGACTGGCTGACCGACACCGGTCCGCTGCAGGACGAAATGGTGGCCGATGCGCAGGAATCGACCATGCGCCATGACATGCTGGTCGAAGCGATGGACAGCCTCAACGATCGTGAGAAGCATATCCTCACCGAACGGCGGCTGACCGACAATCCGCAGACTCTGGAAGAACTTTCCCAAGTCTACGACGTGAGCCGCGAACGCATTCGCCAGATCGAAGTACGCGCCTTCGAAAAGCTGCAGAAGGCAATGCAACGGATCGCTGGCGAGAAACTGCTGCCGACAGCGGCTTGAGCGCGTCGGTTCGACGAACAAAAAAGGGCGCGAGGGGAAGACCTTCGCGCCCTTTTTCCGTAAAGGGCAGCGTGATGCGCTTCGTCACCCTCCTCATCGCCAAGATCGTCCTCGCCTTTGTGGTACTCAGCGTAGCGCTGGTCGTGCTGTTCAAATTCGTGCCCGTGCCGTTCACCGCCACCATGCTGATGGACCCGCACGGCTACACCAAGGATTGGGAGCCGCTGTCGGATATCGACCGCAATCTGGTGCGCGCGGCCATCGCGGGTGAGGATAGCCGGTTTTGCGAACACGACGGTTTCGACACAGAGGCGATCGAGAAGGCGATCAAGCATAATATGGCCGTGCGCGAGAACGACCGCGGCCATATCCGCGGCGGCTCCACCATCAGCCAGCAGACCGCCAAGAACGTGTTCCTGTGGCAGAACGGCGGCTATGCGCGCAAAGGGCTGGAAGCCTGGTTCACTTTCCTGATCGAGCATATCTGGGGCAAGCGGCGGATTATGGAGGTTTACCTCAATGTCGCGGAAACGGGCATTGGAACCTATGGCGCTGAAGCCGGGGCCGAGCGCTATTTCCACCATTCCGCAGCGCATCTCACCCCGCTGGAAGCAGCGCGCATGGCCGCCGCTTTCCCCCAGCCCAAGGAGCGCCGCGTGGTCGACCCGAGCGGCTGGCTGCGCAGGCACGGCAACACCATTTCCGCGCGCATCGGCGTGGTCAGGCGTGACGCGCTCGATCATTGCGTCTATTCCAACACCTGATGCACGGCGGACATATCCACCAACACTCCGGCGACGGACATGGCCACGACCATTCTCACGGTCATGGCCACAGCCATGCGCCTGCTAATTTCGGTCGTGCTTTCCTGATCGGCGTAGTCCTCAACACGGCATTTGTCGTGTTGGAGGCAGCCTACGGTGTTTTGTCGGGATCGATGGCGCTGATTGCCGATGCGGGGCACAATCTGTCCGATGTGCTCGCGCTGCTGCTCGCATGGGGTGCCAGTGTTGCTGCGCAACGCCCACCCTCGGGCCGGTTCACTTATGGATACAAAAGCTCGACCATTCTCGCAGCCCTCGCCAATGCCATGTTGCTGCTGGTGGCGATCGGCGGGATCGGTTTCGAAACCGTCCATCGGCTCGCCGATCCCAGCCCGGTTCAGGGCGGCACGATGGCGGTGATCGCGGGCATCGGGATTGCGATCAACGCAGGCACCGCGATGCTGTTCATGCGTGGGCGGCATGATGACATCAATATCCGCGGCGCGTTCCTGCATATGGCCGCCGATGCACTGGTTAGTCTCGGCGTAGTTCTTGCAGGTCTTGCGATTATGGCGACCGGCGCCTTGTGGATCGACCCGCTGACCAGCCTCGCGATTATCGTGGTGATCGCCTGGGGCACATGGGGACTGCTCAAGGACAGCGTGAAGATGGGGCTGCAGGCGGTTCCCCCCGGTATTTCGGAGGACAATGTTCGCGGCTACCTCTCCGGACTCACCGGGGTCGTTACCGTGCACGACCTGCACATCTGGCCGATGTCGACCACCGAAACGGCATTGACCGCGCATCTCGTCATGCCCGGCGGCCATCCCGGGGACGATTTCCTGCGCCAGGTTGCGGTTGAATTGCGCCATCATCACCGCATCGGGCATTCCACGCTCCAGATCGAACGCGATTCCGATTGTGTCGCCGGATGCTGAATCGTTCGGTGGCCAATGATCGCGGCGATGGTCCGCAGGAACTTCTGGATGCGGCCATGACACGGCTTGCGCAGGGCGATCGTACAGCGCTGCGCGCCGTCTACGATGCAAGCGTAACGAAGCTTTTTGCAATCTGCCTCCGTATCCTAGGAGACCGGGCCGAAGCAGAGGACGCATTGCAGGACGTTTATATCAATTTGTGGCGCAGGGCCGACCGCTTCGACGCGGAACGTGCGAGTGCGATTGCGTGGCTGAGCAGTTTCGCCCGCAACCGCGCGATCGACCGCCTGCGTTCGGGACGCGTATTGCGGCAGTCAGGGCCGATTGACGAAGCTGTCGGCCTTGCCGATCGGCAACCGCTGCCCGACCGGCAGGTGGAGAGTGCCGAGGAAAGCGCGCGTATCCACCACTGCCTCGATCAGCTCGAAGACCAGCAGCGCGAACCGATCCGCCGCGCGTTCTTCGATGGGCTGACCTATGCCCAGCTCGCTACGAAGAACAACACCCCGCTCGGCACGATGAAAAGCCGTATCCGCCGTGGGCTTGCCCGTCTGAAAGCGTGTCTCGAATCATGAGCCCGCGCGAAACCATGGCCGCCGAATACGCGCTGGGCCTGCTCGAAGGGGCCGAATTGCTCGAGGCGCGTGGGCTGATGGCGAACGATACCGACTTCGCGCAACAGGTCGGATGGTGGGAAGATCGCCTTGCTCCGCTGTTCGACGAGCTCGGTGAGATGAACCCTCCCGCCAATCTGTGGGAGCGTATCCAGGCGGCTATCGACGACCCTGCTCCGCCAGCTGAAACAGTGCTTCTGCGTCACCGCCTGCGCATCTGGCAAGGCGCGGCGACGTTGGCGGCGTTGGCCGCAGCGGTTCTGGCCTTCTTCACCTTCGTTGTCCCCCTCCCCGGCTCCGGACCGACGCCGCAGGCGGCACCGCTGGTGGCCTCGCTCGATCTCGGGAAGGACAAGCCGCGCATCGGCGTCACCGTAATGCCGGGTGCGAAGGAAATGCTGGTCTCGACTGCGGGTATCGCGTCGGACGGAAAACACCAGCATCAGCTGTGGCTGGTCCCGGCCTCCGGCGATCCGCGCTCGCTAGGCGTGCTGACCGCCGACCATGAGAACCGTATGGCGATCCCGCCGATGCTAGCCGGAAGGCTGGATCAGGGCGCGACCCTGGCCGTTTCAGTCGAACCGATCGGCGGTTCGACCACCGGTCTGCCTACCGGTCCAGTGGTGGCAACGGCCAAACTCCAAAAAATCTGAAAATTTTTGGTGCTGGGTGCATCCGCACGCCGGATGCCTCCGTAACTCCTCAGGCAAGCATGGACGGGGCTTGCTGCAAAGAGGAGAAATTCATGTCTATGAAACCCAAGCATTTCACCCTGACCCTTGCATCGGCAGCGGGTCTCGCCCTCGCTTCTCTGGGCGGTGTCGGCCTGAGCGGTGCGGCAATCGCCGGTGCAAAAGTTCCGATGGTCGGCGGCGCGCCGATGTATCCCAGCAAGAACATCGTGCAGAACGCCGTCAATTCCAAGAAGCACACGACGCTGGTCGCGGCGGTCAAGGCAGCCGGGCTGGTGCAGACGCTCGAAAGCCCCGGACCTTTCACCGTCTTCGCACCGACCAACGCCGCGTTCGACAAGCTTCCTGCCGGCACGGTGCAGACGCTGCTCAAGCCTGAGAACAAGGCCAAGCTGGTCAAAATTCTGACTTATCATGTTGTGCCCGGACGGCTGACCGCTGCGGACATCATGGCCAAGATCAAGGCCGGTCACGGCAAGGCGATGCTCAAGACTGTCGAAGGTGAAAACCTCACCGCCGAGATGAAGAATGGCAAGCTCGTGCTGATCGACGCGAAGGGCGGCATGGCGACCGTCACCCAAGCCAATGTGATGCAGTCGAACGGCGTGATCCACGTCACCAACGCGGTTTCGCTACCCGGCTAAGCCAAAAGCTTCCTCGCGCCTGTTGTTCGAAGCCAGCAGGTTCGGGGGAAGCCGCCCGGCACTCCATTGCTGCCGGGCGGCTTCTTTTTTGCACGCAAACAAAACGGGCGCGATCCACTGTCTGGATCGCGCCCGTCGAACTTTGTGTGACTGGAAAGCCTGTTAGGCAGCAGCTTCCTTCTTGCCCTTCTTACCGTCCATTACCTGCACGGGGTCCTTGCGGCCATCGACCACTTCCTTGTCGACCACGATTTCGGTGACGCCGTCCATGTCGGGCAGTTCGAACATCGTGTCGAGCAGGATTCCTTCGACAATCGAACGCAGGCCGCGCGCGCCGGTCTTGCGGGCGAGCGCCTTCTCGGCCACCGTCTGCAAGGCTTCGGGCGTGAAGGTGAGTTGCACATCCTCCAGCTCGAACAGCTTCTGATACTGCTTGATCAGCGCGTTCTTCGGCTGGGTGAGGATGGTCACCAGCGCCTCGACATCGAGATCGCGCAAGGTGGCGATCACCGGCAGACGACCGACGAATTCCGGGATCAGCCCGAACTTCAGCAGATCTTCCGGCTCGCTCTTTTCGAGCAGCTCGCCGACGCGACGCTTGTCCGGATCGGCGACATGCGCGCCGAAACCGATCGAACGTTTCTGCAGGCGGTCGGCGATGATCTTTTCAAGCCCCGCAAACGCACCGCCGCAAATGAACAGGATGTTCGTGGTATCGACCTGCAGGAATTCCTGCTGCGGATGCTTGCGCCCGCCCTGCGGCGGCACCGAAGCGGTGGTGCCTTCCATCAGCTTGAGCAGCGCCTGCTGCACGCCTTCACCCGACACGTCGCGCGTGATCGAGGGGTTTTCCGCCTTGCGCGTGATCTTGTCGATTTCGTCGATGTAGACGATGCCGTGCTGCGCCTTGTCGACGTTGTAGTCGGACGCCTGGAGCAGCTTGAGGATGATGTTTTCCACGTCCTCGCCCACGTAACCGGCTTCGGTAAGGGTGGTCGCATCGGCCATGGTGAAAGGCACGTCGAACGTCCGCGCCAGAGTCTGCGCGAGCAGCGTCTTGCCCGAACCGGTCGGGCCGACCAGCAGGATGTTCGACTTTGCCAGCTCGACATCGCCCGCCTTGCCGGCATGCTTCAAGCGCTTGTAATGGTTGTGCACAGCGACCGAGAGCACGCGCTTGGCTCGGTCCTGCCCGATCACATAATCGTTGAGCGTGGCGAAGATTTCCGACGGCGTGGGAACGTCGCCATCCTTCTTGCCGGCAATCCCGGCCTTGGTTTCTTCGCGAATGATGTCGTTGCACAGCTCGACGCATTCATCGCAGATGAACACCGTCGGGCCGGCGATGAGCTTGCGCACCTCATGCTGCGACTTGCCGCAAAAGCTGCAATAGAGTGTCGACTTGCTGTCAGTTCCGCTCAATTTGGTCATTTCCTACTGCTACCCTACCTGCTCGACCAGGGTGACTCGCCTATACAGGCTATGCCTTGACGACAGGTTTCCTTCAATTTCAGCCATAGCGCAACCGTCTTGCCGCAAGCTGAAGCGTCAAGGTTGCTGAAAACCTACAGCGTTATCCTGTCCGCCCCGCAATTCGGGGGCGGCGCCTTTCGGCACTACTCTATTCCGGCGCGCCGCCGCTGCCGTCCGCATCGGCATCGCCTTCATTCTCAGGCCGCGTCTCGAACACCTTGTCCACAATGCCGAATTTCATCGCTTCGTCGGCTTCGAGGAAGGTATCGCGGTCCATCGCCTTCTCGATCTCGTCGAGCTTCTTGCCGGTATACTTCGCGTAAAGATCGTTCATGCGCTTGCGCATCCGCAGGATCTCACGCGCCTGGATTTCGATGTCGGACGCCATACCGCGCGCACCGCCCGAAGGCTGGTGGACCATGATCCGCGCATTGGGCAGCGCGATACGCATCCCCGGCTCGCCCGCAGCCAGCAGGAAGCTGCCCATGCTGGCGGCCTGGCCCACGCACACGGTCGAAACGCGCGGCTTGATATATTGCATGGTGTCATGAATCGCGAGGCCAGCCGTCACCACGCCACCGGGCGAATTGATGTACATGCTGATCGGCTTGGAGGGGTTCTCGCTCTCCAGAAACAGCAGCTGGGCAACGATAAGCGAGGCCATGTTGTCCTCGATCTGGTCGGTTACGAACACGATGCGTTCGCGCAGCAGGCGGCTGAAAATGTCGAAGCTGCGTTCGCCCCGGCTGGTCTGCTCAACCACCACCGGCACCAGCGCACCCGTCACCGGATCGCGGGCGAACTTGCCCTGGCTTGCATAGGCGTCGGTGCCAAACAGATCGATCATGAAAAGTCCTCTTGTGTCAGATTGCGAACCTATGTCGCGACTGCCCACGGTAATTCAAGGGGATTAACCCATTCTCCCCCGATGAAGCCCATTGCGGGACGATTACACTTGTCGTTGATAGACCGACGAATGTCATTCATCGAGACAATCTGGCCATAGAGTATTGCTGTCATAATACACTGAGTCATGAAACAGGGACGCATGAGATCAGCCGGTTTTACGGCTACACACATCTTACCACTGCTAGTTTGCGCCACGGCCATGCCGCTCGCCGCCAAGGAGCCGAGCGGTGGCAAACCGGCCAGCAGCAACGAAACTTCCGCCACACAGCAAAGCTTTCCAGCCGATTTTTTTTCGCGGTTCAGCCCGAAGAACGCAATGGATATGCTCAACAACCTTCCCGGCTTCCAGCTTCGTGGGGACGACGATTCCGACGTGCGCGGACTGGGGCAGGCAACCGCGAATGTGCTGGTGAACGACGAACGCGTCACCACCAAATCGGACAGCCTCTACGACCAATTGAGCCGGATACCGGCCAACAGCGTCGTCCGGATCGACATCGTCGATGGCGCAAAACTTTCGATCCCCGGCCTGTCAGGACAGGTGGCCGATATCATCACCCGTCCGGATAAATTCTCCGGGCAGTATTACTGGCGCGTCCAAGGTCGCCCGCATTTTTCCCATCCCGGCTATCTCGATGGCCGGCTGTCGGCGAAGGGCACTCTGGGCAAGGTCCAATACACCATCGGCCTGTCCAACGAGAGCGATCGCGGGGCGACTGGCGGCCCTTATCGCCTGCTGAACGGCGATGGCAGCTTGCAGGAAAGCCGCGACGGGCACCTGTGGTCGGACTATGATTCGCCGAAATTCAGCGCAGGGATCACGGTCGGCAAAGCGAGCGCAACGCAGCTTAACCTTAATGGCTTCTATCGCACTATCTACGACACCGATTTCGAAGACGAAACGCGCGTTCCTGTGGGCGATGTCGCGCGCGACTGGCGATACTATTCGCAGGAACGCGGCCACGAATACCAATTGAGCGGCGATTACAGCTTCGGCCTGCTTGGCGGACGGCTCAAGCTGATCGGGCTCAATCGCTATCGCCATGACAATTACGACGATCAGGCCATCACCAGCTATCCCGACGGACGCGCTTCGGAGGGCGACCGCTATTTGCAATCGGTGGCGACCGGCGAGGCGATCGGGCGCGCCGAATACAGCTGGAAGTGGGGCAAGGCGGACTGGCAGATTGCGGGCGAAGCGGCGTACAACCGACTCGACAAGACGTCGGGCCTGTTCGATCTCGATCCCGATGGCACGTTCGTCCAGGTCCCCTTCCCCGGTGGGAACGGCGGCGTGCGCGAAGACCGCTACGATGCCAGCATCAGCTATGGCCGCCCGCTCACCGACCGCCTGACATTGCAGGTCATTGCGGCAGCCGAAACCTCAACCATCCGTCAGACGGGCGCCAACGCGCTATCGCGCACGTTCTTCCGCCCCAAGGGCAGCGCCAGCCTCGCCTGGACACCCGAAAAGGGGCTCGACATCTCGCTTAAAGTGGAGCGGCAGATCGGCCAACTCGACTTCAACGATTTCCTCGCCCGGATCTACCTCGATCAGGGAAATGCCAATGGCGACAACGCACAATTGGTGCCTTCGCAAATCTGGAATGTCGATCTCGAGACCAAGAAGAACCTGGGCAAATGGGGCACAACCGACTTACGCCTCTATGGGCGGTTCTATCAGGATTATATCGACGTCATCCCCCTGCCCGGCGGCGGAGAGGGGCGTGGCAACATTCCTCACGCGCGGCGTTACGGATTCGAATGGACCAGCACCTTCCAACTCGACCCGCTCGGCTTCAAGGGCGCCAAGATCGATAGCGACATTATCGCACAGACATCGGCGCTGACCGATCCGCTGACCGGCGAGAAGCGGCAGATCAGCGGGATGACCGATCGCTACGCCAATATTTCCCTGCGCCACGATATTCCGCACAGCAATTGGGCCTGGGGTGCGGGGATCGAGGCGCCCCATGTAACCGACTATTACCGTGTCGGCGAGTACGGTTACCAGAACGAAGGCCCGTTGTTCGATTTCTACTTCATCGAAAACAAGGACGTGCTGGGTATGACGGTCAAGTTCCAGGTGGTGAACCTCGCCAATGCCCGCCACAAGCTCTACCGCACTGTCTACACCGGCCCGCGCGACAGTTCACCGGTCTCCTTTATCGAGGACCGCTCGCAACTGATCGGACCGATCTTCCGGCTGAGCGTTAAGGGCAATTTCTAAGCCGGGCTTGTAGCGCAGGTCGATGCGTCGCATGACGTGGTAATGAGCAATCTTCTCGCGCGCGTCGCCCCGCTGGCTGTTTTCGGTCTCGCCCTCCCCGCCTCGGCTTCACCCGGCGATGATGCAGCGGCCTATCTGGCGCGCATTCAGTCGCTCGACGATGCCGGACCGCAGATCAACGCGGTAATAGTACAGGCCGACGAACAGACCGCACGCAAGGAGGCCGACGACGACGCCAATCTCCCACTCGGCGGGCGCACGGTGCTGGTGAAGGACAATATCGAGACGCGCGAATGGCCGACTACCGCCGGATCTCTGGCACTGGCCGGCAACCGCACCGGACGCGATGCACCGCTGATCGCGCGACTGCGCGCCGCGGGCGGTGTCGTGCTGGGCAAGACCAATCTCAGCGAATGGGCCAATATCCGTGACGGCAACTCCACCAGCGGATGGAGCGCTGTCGGCGGGCTGACCAAGAACCCTCATGCCATCGACCGCAACACTTGCGGCTCGTCCTCAGGCAGCGGCGCTGCGGTTGCCGCCGGTTTCGCATGGGCGGCGCTGGGCACGGAGACCGACGGATCGATTACCTGCCCAGCGAGCATTAATGGTGTGGTCGGGTTCAAACCTACGGTCGGACTTGTCAGCCGCACGCATATCGTGCCGATCAGCCATTCGCAGGACACCGCCGGGCCGATGGCACAAAACGTCCACGATGCTGCGATGCTGCTTACCGCGATCGCTGGCAGCGATCCGGCCGATCCCGCGACCAAGGACGCGGACAAGCACAAGATAGACTTTGCCGCGGCGCTCGCCGGGGCATCGCTCAAGGGCGTTCGCATCGGGGTGATGGAAAAGCAGGTCGGGACACGCAAGGATGTGAAGGCACTGTTCGACAAGGCGCTGGACGATCTCAAGCGGGCGGGCGCGGTGCTGGTACCGATCGATTACAAGATGCCCGACAAGATGGGTGAGGCGGAATTCACCGTTCTGCTGTACGAATTGCGCACCGACATGCAGAGCTATCTTGGCTCGCTGCCCGAGCCGGGAATGCCGAAGACTCTGGCCGATCTGGTGGCCTTCAACAAAGCCCACGCGAATCAGGAGCTGCGCTGGTTCGGTCAGGGGACATTCGAACAGGCGCTGAAGGAGACCGACAAGGCGGCATACGAAAAGGCCCGCCAGACCTCGTTCGATCTTGCCGGGCCGCAGGGCATCGACAAGCTGATGACGGACAATAATGTAGCCTTCCTGATCGCGCCGACGATGGGACCGGCGTGGACCAGCGATCTCGTCAACGGCGATCATTTCAGCGGCAATATCGGCGCTGGCTCGCTGGCCGCCATTGCCGGTTATCCCCACCTCACCGTGCCGATGGGCGACGTGGAAGGCTTGCCAATCGGCCTCAGCATCATGAGCGGTAAGTGGAAAGACGCCGACGTCCTGAAGGCGGGCGCCGCCTATGAAGCGGCGCGCTCGGCCAAGCTTTCGCCGCCGTCGTTCAAGCCATGGGCACCACCACCGCTCGACTGACTGCGCTGCGCCTGAAGCGCCTCGCGCGCCGCGGCACCGTCGATTTCGCGCTGGAGGAAGAAATTCAGCGCCGTCCTCACTGCGGCGATGGCGGCAAGCTTGCCGATGTCGGACCAACTCGGCGCGACCGCGGTGCGCATGATGTCGGCACCCAGCAGCAGCTCCAGGGCAAGTGCCAGCCAGCGCCCCAGACGTAGGCGGATTTGCTCTTTCCCGGCATGGGAGATCGCAACCGGAGTTTGCCTGAAACGCGCGTTCAACAGCAATCGCACGATCGCTTCGGCCACGGCAAAAGTGACGATCAGCGCGGCGATCCCCTCGACCACCAACGAAACCGTCAGCGTGTAATCACGGATATAGGCTTCGATCATCGGCGTGGGGACGTAGTAATGCCCAGCTTGCCGGACGTTTCGAGCGCGATGCTGTCGGTTTCCGAGATATGCTCCATCCCCTTTTCATGGAGCGCCTCCTGGATGTCGAGCCGCGACACGCCATGCTGCTTGCGCGCGCCCTCATCGATTTTGCCACCCCGCCCAAGGATGATCTCCGGCCCTTCGACAAGGCGGGCAAACCAGGCGCTGCGCGCAGCCGCCTGCGCAAGCATGTAATGCAGGGCGACGAGCAGCAGCGATTCGGCGATGGTCGGCAGCATCGCGGCGTTGCCGGTGGCCGCACGACTGAGGTTGGACCCCAGCATGATTGCCACGGTGATATCAAGCGCGGCCCAGCGCCCGAAGATGCGGCGCCCCGCGAGCCGCACGATCAGCAGTCCGAATACGAAAATAACCGCCATCCGGGCGCAGGCCTGGGCGGTGTCGATATGCGCGGTGGGATCGCCGAAGATCGCCTGCATGGTCATACGCAGGCAAACCGATAAAACCGCTCAGGGGTTCCGGCACCTGACGGCGCCGGAACCCGAGAACGCTCGTTACTTCTTGGCCGGGGCCTTCTTTGCAGCTGGCTTCTTCGCAGGAGCTTTCTTGGCGGCAGACTCGGCTGCGGGTTCCGCTTTCTTGGCCGGAGCCTTTTTCGCAGGTGCCTTCTTCGCGGGTGTCTTCTCGGCTGCGGGCTTGTCCTCCGCCTTCTTGGCAGGGGCCTTCTTGGCCGGGGCCTTCTTCGCAGCTGGCTTGGCTTCCGCCTCGTCCTTGGCCTCAGCCTTTTTCGCCGGGGCTTTCTTGGCAGCCGCTTTCTTGGCGGGAGCCTTCTTCTTCGCGGCAGGCTTGGCTTCGGCGGTGTCTTCCGCCTCGATCGCCGCCTCAAGCTCCTCGCGGGTTACTTCGCGGTCGGTAATCTCGGCCTTGTCGAACAGGTAATCGACGACCTTGTCCTCATACAGCGGGGCGCGCAGCTGGGCAGCGGCCATCGGTTCCTGCTGGACGAACTGCATGAACCGCTCGCGGTCTTCCGGGCGATACTGCTGCGCAGCCTGCTGCATCAGCATCGACATTTCCTGCTGGCTAACCTGAACACCGGCGTCCTGGCCGATCTCGGAGAGGAGCAGGCCGAGCCGGACGCGGCGCACGGCGATCGCGCGGTAATCGTCCTTCTCGTCTTCAATTTCCTTCAGCGCCGCAGCCGCATCGTCCGACTGCGCGGCTTCCTGCTGGAGCTGCTGCCAGATCTGGTCGAATTCGGCATCGACCATCTGTTCGGGCACATCGAAATCGTGGCCGGCGGCAAGCTGGTCGAGCAATGCCCGCTTCATCTGCGTGCGGGTGAGGCCGGCGGTTTCCTGCTCCAGCTGGCCGCGGATCAGGCCCTTGAGCTGGTCGAGGCTTTCAAGGCCGAGGTTCTTGGCGAAATCCTCGTCGACCTTGGTTTCGGTCTCGGTCTTCACCGCCTGGACGGTGACGTCGAACTCGGCTTCCTTGCCCGCCAGATCCTTCGCCTGGTAATCGGCCGGGAAGGTCACGGTGATGGTCTTGGTGTCGCCGGTTTTTACGCCGGTCAGCTGTTCCTCGAAACCGGGGATGAAGGCGCCCGATCCGATCACCAGCGGTGTGCCTTCGGCCTTGCCACCTTCGAATTCGACACCGTCGACGCGGCCCACGAAATCGATGATCAGCTGGTCGCCCTCGGCCGCCTTCTTGGTCTTGGCGGCGTCCTTGTAGCTCTTGTTCTGGCCCGCAATCCGCTCCAGCGCCTCATCGACCTGTTCGTCGGTGACGGGGACAGTCATACGCTCAAGTTTCAACCCGTCGGTCGAAGGAACGGTGACGTCGGGCAGCACTTCCAGAGCGACACTGACTTCGGCGTCCTTGCCTTCCTCGTAGCCTTCACCCAGCTCGATCTGCGGCTGCATCGCAGGGCGCAGTTCCTTGTCCTTCATCAGCGAATCGACCGATTCGCGAATCGTGTCGTTGAGCACCTGCGCGTGGACCTGCTCGCCGTGCATCTTGCGCAACAGATTGGTCGGCACCTTGCCGGGGCGGAAGCCGGGCATACGTACTTGCGGGGCGATCTTCTTGATCTCCGCAGCGACCTTGGAATCGATTTCCTTGGACGTGATGGTCAGGGTGTATGCCCGCTTGAGGCCCTTATTGGTGGTTTCGGTAACTTGCATGGACTGGCGAACTTTCGAACTTTCGAACCTTTAGGAACCTGGCTTGCGCCGGGCATGGTTGAACTGGTGCGGGCGAAGGGACTCGAACCCCCACATCTTGCGATACTGGTACCTAAAACCAGCGCGTCTACCAGTTCCGCCACGCCCGCGAGCCCAAACGGAGTTGCACGGCGGCCCGAAGCCGTCGCGCGTAGGCGGGTGCCTCTAGTCGTGTGCGGCGAAAAGGGCAAGCGTCCGGGCGATTTGGTGGAACAGCCATGCGACGGACGGCGTTTCTACTCCAGCAAGAGAGGACTGTTCGTCATGAATGCCCAGCCCGCACCCGACACGATCGACCCTACCACGCCGCAGGAAATGCCGCCGCAACCCAGCCCTGCCGAATCGCCCGCCAACGAGCCACCGGAAGTGGCGCCACCGGCGCCGGACATCGACACGCCCAATCCTGGTCCGATTGAAACACCGCCGCCCGATTGACGCAAAGGGGGGTGACGACTATCCGCCGCGCGATGAGCAACACCGACCAGACCGCAGACACCGCAGCCGCCAGCAACGCCGCAGACACGCCGCCCGAGCGGCTTTCGGTCCATGCCGACAGCCCGCATTTCGACGTCGAGGCATTGAAGCGCGGCGTCGGCATACGTTTCAAGGGACGCCAGCGCACCGATATCGAAGAATATTCGATTCCCGAAGGCTGGGTGCGCGTGCAGGCGGGCAAGACTGTCGACCGGCGCGGCAAACCACTGACGCTCAAGCTCACCGGCCCGGTCGAGGCATGGTTCGAGGATTTGGGTGACGACGCCCCTATTGCGAAGAACGATTGACGCTGCTCCTCAGCGTCCTACCGCGGCGGATATGAAACCGCAGGTCATCATCATCGGTCGCCCCAATGTGGGCAAATCCACGCTGTTCAACCGGCTGGTGGGCAAGAAGCTCGCGCTGGTCGACGACCAGCCCGGCGTCACGCGCGACCGCCGGATGGGCGATGCCGTGGTTGCGGGCCTCGAATTCACCGCCGTCGACACCGCCGGGTGGGAGGACGACGATCCCGACACCCTTCCCGGTCGGATGCGCGCGCAGACCGAGGTCAGCCTCGAAGGAGCGGACGCCGCGCTGTTCGTGATCGACGCGCGTGCAGGCCTGACCCCGCTCGACGAGGAAATCGCCCGCTGGCTGCGCACCCAGAGCGTGCCTGTGGTGCTTGTGGCCAACAAGGCCGAGGGTGCAGCGGGCGAAAGCGGCGTGCTCGAAAGCTACAATCTGGGCCTTGGCGAGCCGGTCGCGCTGTCGGCCGAGCATGGCGAAGGTGTGGCCGATCTGTTCGGCGCGCTATGGCCGGTGATCGGCGAAAAGGCCGAAGGTGCCGAAAACGCCGGCGAGATCGAGGGGGAAGAGGACGAGGATGGCGAGCATCCATCGGGACCGCTCAAGCTCGCCATCGTCGGGCGGCCCAATGCGGGCAAATCGACACTCATCAACCGCCTGCTGGGCGAAGACCGCCTGCTGACCGGCCCCGAAGCCGGGATCACGCGCGATTCGATCGCGGTCGACTGGAACTGGCTCGACCCGCGCACCGGGGAACGGCGCGATATTCGCCTGATCGACACCGCCGGGATGCGCAAGAAGGCGCAAGTTACCGAAAAGCTGGAGAAGCTGTCGGTCGCCGATGCGCGCCGCGCGGTCGATTTTGCCGAAGTCGTGGTCCTGCTGCTCGACGCCACACGCGGGCTTGAGCATCAGGACCTCAAGATCGCCTCGATGGTGCTCGAAGAAGGCCGCGCGCTGATGGTGGCGATCAACAAATGGGACGTCGCCGAAAACGCCAGCAGCCTGTTCAACGGCATCAAGGGCGCGCTCGACGAGGGGCTTTCGCAGGTTCGCGGCCTGCCGGTGTTCGCGGTGTCGGCCAGGACCGGCAAGGGGCTCGACACGATGCTCCACGCCGCCTTCGAACTGCGCGATGCGTGGTCAAAGCGCGTCTCGACCGCCGCACTCAACCGCTGGTTCGACGATGCTCTGGAAGCCAATCCCCCGCCCGCGCCTGGGGGCAAGCGGATCAAGCTGCGCTACATCACCCAGGCCGGCACCCGCCCGCCGCGTTTCGTGGTGTTCGGGACGCGGCTCGACGACCTGCCCAAGAGCTACGAACGCTACCTCGTCAACGGCATCCGCAGGGAGCTAGGCTTCGACGCGGTGCCGGTGCGGGTGGTGCTGAAAAGCCCGAAGAACCCTTATGCGAAGGGGTGAGGTTGGCGGCAGCTAACGCCGATATTGCGGTCATTTGCCTTGGAATACGCGAATGGTGGCCCTCGTCAGCTTCACAACGCCCGCACCGATAACAGTTCCAAACGCAGCCCAAAGCGACAAGCCTAGGGCGAAGGCGATCCAGTAACCAACTTCGCTTGCTTGTGGCATTCCAATAAAAACAGCCGAAGCCGTGAGGAATGAGAACAGGAACGGCCAGATCAAGCGAGGCGCTTCACGTCGAAAAATCAGCGCCACAACCAACGCGGAAATGGCAACGACTACACTGTAGGGAAGGATAAGTATCGCCGAAAAGTCCACGGCCAAGATTACCTGTTTGTTTGTCGTTTTGATAGACGGGAAACAGTTCGAGGCTAATGTCCGCTCACCCCAACATCTCAAACTTAACGAGCGTCACCCCTCGCCATCATCACCAGCCGGGCGGCTTTGCAGCTGGACGTAATTTTCCAGCCCCATGCGCTTGATCATGTCGAATTGCGTTTCGAGGAAATCGACGTGTTCTTCCTCGTTGGCGAGGATATCCTCGAAAATCTGGCCCGAGGTGAAGTCCTTGCATTGCTGGCAATAATCGGCGGCTTCGCGCAGCAGCGGGATCGCCTCCATCTCCAGCGCCAGATCGGCCTTGAGGATTTCCTCGACCGTCTCGCCCACCTTGAGCTTGTGCAGCGCCTGGAAATTGGGCAGCGCCTCGAGGAACAGGATGCGTTCTGCCAGCTTATCGGCGTGCTCCATCTCCTCGATCGATTCCTTGCGCTCGTAATCTGCGAGCTTGCCCACTCCCCAATCGGCCAGCACGCGGTAATGCAGCCAGTACTGGTTGATCGCGGTGAGTTCATTGGTGAGCGCCTTGTTGAGGTACTCGATAATCTTGTCGTCGCCCTTCACGCTCGCTTCTCCGTTGTGGCTGCGAACCCGACTATGCGAGCGCGGGACGGGGGGATCAAGTCCACTGGGTGACGCAAAGTCCGCTAGGCTGCTTGAACGGCGCGGAAACCGAGTTCGCGCTCTTCCTCGATAATGTCCTGCGCGTCTTCGAGACAGGTTCCGCAATCGGGCCGCTTGCCGAGCGCGGCATAGCACGCCTCCGCACCGCCCGCACAGTGGCGCGCGGCACGGCGCAGGTCGCTTTCGCGAATGGCATTGCAGATGCAGACATACATCCCAGAGCGGCTCCCGATTCTGTCGCTGAAATGGATGCTAGTGCGAACCATTCTCATTAGCAAGCCGGAATCTTATCGCCTGCGCATCGGCACCATTCGCCCATAGGTCAGGCAGCGCCACAGCCATTCGAGCGGACCATAGCGAAAGCGGGCGAGCCATGGCCCGGGCCACGCCAGCATCACCACCCATGCGACCAGCACCACGCCATAAAGCTGGAGGCGGGTCAGCTCGCCGAACAGGCCGAAGCCCCAGCCGGGAAACACCAGCATCATCGCCGCCGAAGTGCCGAGATAATTGCTGAAGGCAGTGCGGCCCGCGAGCGCAAAGCGGTGGGCGATCCAGCCATGCGCGCACCGTCCATAGAGTGCGAGCAGCGCCAGATAGCCGAGCGATCCGGCAAGGCGTGGTATCGCGCTCCAGCCGTCGAACGCCGCGATGGTCGCGTAAAAGCTCAGCCCCTTGCCGAGCGCCCATAGCGCAATCGGAATCGTCGTTGCGACGCTCAGCGCCGCTGCCGCCCCGCCCCACAGCAATTGCTCGCGCGCCGCGAACCCGCCGGAAAACAGCCCGAGGCGATAGAGCCCCGTCCCGATCAGCATCAGCGGCAGCGTTTCGAATGCGAAATAGAGCGTTTGGAACGGCAGGCTAGGCAGGTGATGGGCCACGGTATGCGCGATGAATGTGGGATAATCGCCTCGCGTCAGAATTGCGGCTTCGTCGCTGCCGTCCGACAAATCGTCGGCCTCGGCCTCAAGCAGCTTGCTTTGAGTCGCGGCCATCTCGGTCTGCGCAGCGAAATGCCCGTCGGCCGCCTGTTCCATCGGGACGGTCGAGGTGAAGCTCAACACGGCTCCAGCGACATAAGCCAGCACACCCAGCAACACCTGTCGTCCCGGTGAAAGGTCGAGGAAGAAAAGCGCGCCGAACCCGGCAACGGCGTAGGAGAACAATATGTCTCCGCGCCACAGCAGGATGAAATGGGCAAGGCCGAACACGCCGAGCCACGCCAGCCGTCGGATTTGTCGTTCGAAACCCTCGCCGCGTGCCCAGGCGCGTTCCATGAACAGATATATCCCGGCCCCGAACAGCAGGGTGAACACGCCGCGAAACTTGCCGTCGACCAGCACCAGCTGCGCCGCCCACAACCAGTGGTCGACCGGGCCGACCGGCGCGAGGAAGGCGCCAGGATAACTATAGGCATCGAACGGCTGACCGAAGGCGATAATATTGGCTATCAGGATGCCGAGCACCGCCACTCCGCGCGTTACATCGAGGCTGGCGATGCGGCTGCGGGAATCGCCCAGAGGCTGCGCGCGCGGCTGGTCGGGAGTTCCGTCGTTCTCGCCCAGACCATCGGAAAATTCCATTCGCTCTCCCCTGCCCGATCCCGACAAAATCCAAATCGCAGCAAATCCGGCTTTATCAGCAAGTCGCGACAACGAAAGGCGCTGCGCAAGACAATCAAACGGCCCACGTCATTAACGCAAAATTAGGGGTAGTCTGCGAAGCCATGGTCGAGCCGCCCGAACAGGGGCGATTGAAACGTAGTCCTAAGGCGCATCTCAGGGGGACCAGGCGTGCGAGTACTCGCTTTGGCATCGCAAAAAGGCGGATCGGGCAAGACGACCCTTTCCGGACACATGGCCGTCCAGGCCCAGCGCGCAGGTGCTGGCCCGGTCGTTCTTATCGATATCGACCCGCAAGGCTCGCTCGCCGACTGGTGGAACGAGCGTGAGGCGGAATATCCCGCCTTCGCCCAGACCACGGTTGCCCGGCTTGCGAGCGATCTTCAGGTCCTGCGCCAGCAAGGGTTCAAGCTGGCCGTCATCGACACCCCACCCGCCATTACCATGGCGATCCAGTCGGTGATTTCGGTTGCTGAACTGATCGTCGTCCCGACTCGCCCCAGCCCGCACGATTTGCGCGCCGTGGGTGCCACGGTCGATCTGTGCGAGCGCGCCGGCAAGCCGCTGGTGTTTGTGGTCAACGCCGCCACGCCCAAGGCCAAGATCACGTCCGAGGCCGCCGTCGCGCTGTCGCAGCACGGCACCGTCGCCCCGATCACCCTCCACCACCGCACCGATTTCGCCGCTTCGATGATCGATGGCCGCACAGTGATGGAAGTGGACCCCGATGGTCGCAGCGCCGCCGAAGTTACCGCGCTGTGGAAATACATCTCCGACCGTCTGGAAAAGAATTTCCGCCGCACGGTTTTCGCCGCGCCCAATTCGCAGTCGGCCATTCCGGGCGCCTATCGCCCAGCGGGTGGTTTCGGCCGCCGGGTCGCACAGTAACGCAAGGGAGCCGAGGGCAAGCGCATGAGCGACGCCGGTTTCGCCTCTCTTTCCCCCAGCCTTCTGGCGCGCAAGGGTGGAGCTAAGCCCGCCATGCGCCCGCAGAACACGGCTGGCCCGATCGATGGCAAGCACGCTGCGGCAAGCCTTGAGGATCTGGGCTGGAACGACATGGGCGACGAGGAGCAGGAGCAGGCTTCCGCGCAGGTCGTGATGCTCAATCCGGCGAGCACGCAGGACAAATCCACCGCCAGCCCGGTGCGCGATTCAATCGAGAAAATCGCCCAGAAGCTCGAATCGAATTCCACCAGGTCCGAAGCCAAGCCTGCCACCGGCAGCAAGCGCAACAGCCGCCGCGCCGCCTTTACGCTGCGGCTGGACCACGAACGCCATCTGAAGCTGCGCCTCGCCTGCACCGTGCGCGGCCGCAGCGCCCAGCAACTGGTAACCGACGCACTCGACGCGCTGCTCGGCCAGATGCCCGAAATAGACACTATCGCAGCACAGGTGCTGCGCGACTGACATGCCCGACCAACTGTCCATACCCGGACCGGAGGAACTGAAATGAGCACGAACACAACTGCCAACCGGACCCGCATCTGGGCCTTCGCGATCACCACCGCGCTTGCCAGCACCACGTTGGTCGGTTGCGCAGGCAAGGTCGCGCCCAGTTCGGCAATGTCCGCCGAGCAGGCCCGCGTTGCGCTCGCCAAGGGCAAGGATTCACGCGCCGTCGAGAACGCGCAGGCGGCGGTTCTCGCCAGCCCGCGCGATGCGCAGAACCGTGCGCTTCTGGGTGCCGCCTATATCCAGTCGGGCCGTTTCGGGTCGGCAGAAACCGCTCTGGGCGACGCTATCAAGCTGGGCGATACGTCTTCGCGCACGGTGCTCGTCTATGCTCTGACGCAGATCGCTGCCGGTGACGACGAAGTCGCGTTGCAGACGCTGGACAAGTATCGGAGCAAACTCGATCCTGCGGACTATGGCCTTGCAGTGGTACTGGCCGGTCGCCCTAAGCAAGGCATCGACGTGCTCGGTCGTGCGCTCCAGAACGGCGAAGACACCGTCAAGGTTCGCCAGAACCTGGCGTATTCCTTCGCATTGACAGGCGACTGGCGCACGGCGCGCCTGATTGCCGCGCAGGATTTGCCCGCCGACCAGCTCGGCCAGCGACTGGGTGAATGGGCCGTGATGGCCAATCCGAACATGGCGCAACAGCGGGTCGCGAGCTTACTGGGCGTAAAGCTTTCCAACGATCCCGGCCAGCCTGCCGAACTGGCGCTTGCAAACTTCCCCAGCACGCAGATGCTGGCAAGCGAGGCTGCCGCACAGCACGCCGCGCCTGCTACCGACAGCAAGTCTGTCGAGCTGGCCAGCGTGAGCAATACCGAACTGCCGCCAGAAGTTGCAACGCCCAGTGCGACACCTGCACCGGCGCATTCCAATGTTGCGGTCAAGTTTCCAGGCTTCGAGGCCAAACCTGAACCGGCCAAGGCGAAATTTGCCGAAAACGAAGTGGTTCAGCCGATCCCGCAAAAGGTGGAAAAGCCCACCGCGACGATCGCCGCCACCCACCCGCAGGTAACCAAGACCGCTCCGAACGCCAACGCCAAGAAATTCCTCGCCGCATTCGAGCGCAAGGAAGGCAATTACAACATCCAGCTCGGCTCGTATTTCTCGCAGGACGATGCCGAATGGGCGTGGACGAATTTCCAGCGCCTTCATCCCGAACTCAAGGGCTCCAACAAGGTCATCACCAAGGCTGTCGTGAAGGGCAAGACCTATTACCGCGTGGCGGCAGGCGGCTTTGCTCGCAGTTCCGCGCGCCAGATGTGTTCGATCGTCAAGTCCAAGGGCGGCGGCTGCTTCGCCTATGCCGGGTCGCGCAACCTGCCCGGCGCGATTACCGAAGGCGCTCAGGTCGCCTCACGATAGATTTTCGAAAGAATTACCCGACTTCCATCCACGGAAGAGCCACCTCAGACCCTCCTTCGCTCTCTAGCGGAGGAGGGTCCTTCTTGTTCAGCAGGCGATTTCCACGCCGCCCTTGAACAGGCGTAGCGCCCTGCCCTGCACTGGTTGCCCGTCGAACGGGGTGTTGCCCGCACTTGCCGCCATCTGGCCGCTATCGACGATCCACGGACGTTCCGGATCGACCAGCACGACATCGCCTTGCCAGCCTTCCCGAAGCTGTCCCGCATCGACATCGAGCAGGCGAGCAGGCGCCGCGGCGATAAGATCGAAGGCGCGCGCCATGTCGATTACTCCGTCGCGCACCAAGGCGAGTGTCAACGGCAGCAAGGTTTCCGCGCCCGCCATGCCCGGTGCCGAATCGGCGAAAGGTAAACGCTTGTCTTCCGGACCGCGCGGATCGTGGCCTGACGCGATGACATCGATGGTGCCGTCCGCGATCGCTTCAAGGACCGCCTGTCTATCGTCCTCCGACCGCAGCGGTGGAGAGAGGCGCATGAAGCTGCGGAAACCCACGCTCGCGAGATCGGAAAGATGGATATGCGCCGGCGTAACGCCCGCGGTAACAGCGATCCCATCGCGCTTTGCCTGCCGCACGATAGCCAGCCCAGCGCGCGTCGTGACCTGCCGAAAATGAACCCGCGCGCCAGCCATCCGAGCAAGCATCACGTCACGCGAAATCGCCAGAGCCTCTGCCTCGGCAGGCGCGCTCGGCAGACCGAGGCGAGTGGCGATTTCGCCAGCGGTTGCCACTGCCGCGCCCACCACACCTGCGTCCTCCGCATGGGTGACCAGCGGCAGGTCGAGCATCGCGGCATAGCGCAGCAAACGCAGCATGACGCCCGAATCCGCGATCCAGCCGCGCCCGGTGGCGATCCCGCGAGCCCCCGCTTCGCGCATCAGCGCGATCTCGGCGAGTTCGGTGCCTTCCAGCCCGCGTGTCGCCGCAGCGATCGGATGGACCCAGAAATCGGGCTTTCCGCTCTTGGCGACGTAGGAGACACGGCTCGGAAGATCGAGCGGCGGGGACTGATCGGGCATCAACGCCGCACGGGTGATCCCACCGAAATGGAACGCCGGTTTATCGATGGCGAACACGCCGTAGTCGACCAGCCCCGGAGCGATCAGCGCGCCCTTCGCCCCAATAACCTCGTCGCCATCTTCCGGCGAAACCTCGCCGACTGCCGTTATCAGCCCGTCGGCCATGCGCAGCCCGCCATCGTGCAGCCCGTCAGGCAACACCAACCGTCCGCCGGTGATTGTGATCGCGCGTGCCTGTTTCATCGCGACCATCCTTCGACACCGCGTGCCGGTCTGGTCAGAATGTCGAGGCTGGCCATGCGCACCGCGACCCCCATTTCGACCTGGCGGGTGATGATCGAGCGGTCGAGCATGTCGGCTACCTCGCTGTCGATCTCCACTCCCCGGTTCATGGGGCCGGGATGCATCACCAGCGCATCCGCTCGCGCCAGCCCGAGCCGCCTGGTCGTCAGCCCGTAAAGGTGGTGGTATTCGCGTGCCGAGGGAATGAACTGCCCGCTCATCCGCTCGGACTGCAGCCGCAGCATCATCACCACGTCCGCTCCATCCAGCGCGGCGTCGAAATCGTGAAAAACCTCTGCTCCCATTGCCTCCACCCCTGCCGGCATCAGCGCAGGCGGCGCGCACAGGCGCACGCTTGCACCGAGCGCCTGCAGGCACAGCAAGTTGGAGCGCGCAACCCGGCTGTGCAGGATATCGCCGCAGATCACGATGGTCATGCCGGTGAAATCCTCCGCACTCTCGCCCCTCGCGGTCAACGCCTCGCGCAACGCCAGCGCATCGAGCAATGCTTGCGTGGGATGCTCATGGCTGCCGTCGCCCGCGTTGAGGACCGGGCAATCGACCTTGTCGGCGATCAACTGGGTCGCCCCGCTCGATCCATGGCGGATCACGATCGCATCGGCGCGCATGGCGTTGAGCGTGATCGCCGTGTCGATCAGCGTCTCGCCCTTCTTCACGCTCGATTGCGCGGCGTGCATGTTCACGACATCCGCCCCCAGCCGCTTGCCCGCGATCTCGAACGACAGCAGCGTGCGGGTGGAATTTTCGAAGAAGGCGTTGATGATGGTGAGGCCGGATAACAGCTCGGAATGCTTGCTCGCCTGCCGGTTCCAGCCGATCCATTGCTGCGCCTCTTGCAGCATATATAGGATCTCGTGCCGTTCGAGCTGCGAGATAGCGATAAGGTCGCGGTGCGGAAAGGCCGCCCCGCCCGCTGGAAAGCGGTCCGATCCCTGGGTTTCTGGCGCCGATGTCATTGAAGCCATGCCCCTAGTCGAGCATCATTGACCGCTCAAGCTTTATCGGTAGTCCTTTGTGCGCCGAGCCTCTAGGCTTACTGGCGAAACGAACTTTCGGGATGATTTGAATGACGTTTGCAGGTCGGGTGTGGCGCTTGCTGGTGGGTATCAAGGACGGACTGGTCCTCGTCTTCATGCTGCTGTTTTTCTGGGCCTTGTTCGCCATCCTTACCGCGCGCCCGACCCCGGCACAGATTCATGGCGGCGCGCTGGTGATCGACCTTGACGGTTACGTGGTCGAAGAAGCCGCCCGCATCGACCCCATTTCCGTGCTGCTCAATCGGCAGGCGCCGACACGCGAATTCCAGGAGCGCGACATCGTGCGCGCACTCGACGCTGCTGCCTCCGATCCGCGAATCAAGGCAGTGGTGCTCGATCTCAACCAGTTCCTCGGCGGCGGACAGGAGCATATGCAGGCGATCGGCGCGGCACTCGACCGTGTGCGCGCAGCGAAGAAGCCGGTGCTCACCTATGCCACCGCCTATGCCAACAGCGGGCTAATGCTGGCCGCCCACGCCAGCGAGGTGTGGATGAACCCGATGGGCGGCAGCATGGTGGCTGGCCCCGGCGGCACGCACCTCTATTACAAGAACCTGATCGACAAGCTGAAGATCAACGCGCACGTCTATCGTGTGGGCACCTACAAGAGCGCCGTGGAGCCGTATTTCCGCGATTCCATGTCTGATGCCGCGCGTGAGAACTACACCTCACTCTACGGTGCTTTATGGAGCGACTGGCTCGACAATGTGAAGAAGGCTCGGCCGCAAGCGAAAATCGAACAGGCGGCAAACAATCCGGTTGCATGGGCACAGGGAAGCGACGGCGATTTGGCCCAAGCCTCGCTCAAATCAGGGCTGGTCGACAAGCTTGGCACACGCGACGAGTTCGACCAGCGGTTGATCAAGCTGGTCGGGAACGACCCCTATAGCAACAAGCGCGGGGCTTTCGCCTCAACGGACTACGATAGCTGGCTCGAATCACTCGGCAAGCCCAGCGGCGGAGCCGCTATCGGCGTGATCACCATCGCAGGAGATATCGTCGATGGCGATGCCGGCCCCGGAACGGCGGGCGGCGACCGCATTGCAGGCCTGCTCGACGACGCCCTCAATCAGGACATCAAGGCACTGGTCGTGCGCGTCGATTCACCAGGCGGATCGGTGCTCGCGAGCGAGGAAATCCGTCAGGCCATCCTGCGCCAGAAGGCCCGCGGCATCCCGGTGGCGGTCTCGATGGCCAATGTTGCAGCGAGCGGCGGTTATTGGGTTTCGACCGCAGGTGATCGCATTTTCGCCGAACCTGAAACAATCACCGGTTCGATCGGCATCTTCGCGGTTATTCCGACGTTCGAGAACACCACCAAATGGCTCGGGGTCAATGCCGACGGAGTGCGAACGACGCCTCTTTCGGGTCAACCTGACGTGCTCGGCGGGTTCACCCCGGCTGTCGACAGCGTGATCCAGTCGACCATCAATCACGGCTACAAGCAATTCATCGACCGGGTGGCACAAGCGCGCAAGATGACGCCCGAAGCGGTCGACAAGATCGGACAGGGCCGCGTATGGGATGGCGGTAGCGCGCGTCAGATCGGCCTCGTCGACCAGTTCGGCGGGTTCAACGATGCGCTGCAATGGGCGGCCGGCAAGGCCGGGCTCAAACAGGGCGAATGGCATCCGGTCTATTTCGGCACACCGGAAACGACTTACGAAAGCCTGCTCAAGCGCTGGTTCGAGCGCGACAAGCAGGATAGCCAGCAAGACATGATGGGCATGATCGCGGCGCGCGAACGCTCGCTGACCGGGAGGCTGTCCGCAGACCTTGACCGGCTGCTTGGTGGTAATGGAATGCAGGCCTATTGCCTCGAATGCGCGCCTGTGGCTGCCCCACCCAAGCCGGTCAGCGAGAATACGCGCAGCTGGCTGGTGATCATGGGCAAATTGTTCAGCAGCTGACCGGCGCGCCTTGACCGCGACCTTTGCGCCTTGCCAAGCCAAAGCGCAGCGCGTAAAGGCGCGCCCCTGCCATCGGCTTAGCCGATCGTGCGGGCGCGTAGCTCAGTGGTAGAGCACACCCTTCACACGGGTGGGGTCGCAAGTTCAATCCTTGCCGCGCCCACCAGTTTTCTCCTTTATTCCAGAGGGTTTAGCTGGCTCCGTACACTTTCGCCGTTCGCCATTTTTAGAACATTGCAGGAAAATTCGGCCCATTTCGCGTTCGCTCCGTACAAATCCCGTACAGCGCTCTTGAGTGGGTTTTCGTTTCGTTCATGCGGCGTTCCGGCTTCCAACTAGCGAAAATCCGGTGGCGTCTTCAGCCTCCCTCAGACCTTCGTAAAAGGCTTCGTGCATCTTTGCTTCGACGGCTTCAGCGTGAGTGTACGTACGGCGCATCAGGTTGGTATCGCTCCACCCTCCCCAGGACCCGGCCGCTTTCTCGTCCACACCTCTCCTTACGTTCATCTCCTGCCCGAATCCGTGACGGCCAGCAGAGTGAAAGGGGATGAACTCGATGCCGGCGGCCTTGATCGCAGAATTCCATGCCTTGCGAGGGGCCGTTCGGTCGGCGTAGCCAAACACGCGTAGATTAGCGTTGGTCCGCTTCCAGCCCCGCGGCCAAAGACGGGGAAGGTTGGCAAGGTCTGCCACCAATTCCATAGGGATTTTGAGCCAACGGTCGGGCTGACCCTTCGCACCGGGCACACAGGCGCGAGCGTTTTGCAGGTCAAGATGTTTGCCCGGATGCATTGCGGTTGCCTGTCCGATCCGCGCACCTGTGACGAACATAAACAGCGCAAGCGCGCCGACTCTTCGGTCGGCATGCTTACGGAATGTCAGTATCCACTCCCAACTGCCAGGCGGATAGGCGCTGCGGCCATTTGAGCCACGCTTCTTATCCTGCGCGACCTTCTCCGATTTAGGGAAGCCCTTAACGCGGATAGGTGCGCACTTGCCGAGATCATGTGCATTATTGATTACAGCTCTGATCGGGCTGACCACTTGCCGAGTCCAAGTTGCGGTTCCTGCCACAGGATAGAGTTTCGCGCCAAGTTCGCGAACCATGCGCGGCGTAATGGTTGCGACGGACATACTGCCGATTTCTTGAACTATCGGGATAAGATATTTGGCTGTCTTCGGATCACTTTCATAGAGCAGGACAGCTTCAGCGAACGTGAGCGCGTGCTCGTCTCCGACTAAGAATCGCCGAACGCGTCTCGCTTCTTCTTCTCGGCACCAGGCCCAAGCGCCCGCTTCGTCAGATGCGCCAGTGCTACAGCGGACATATTCGCCGAGCGACTGCCCTTGATGGGTGATACGTCCGCGCGCCCAATATGTTGTGCCCCGTAGGTATATTGAGAGGGGCATGGCTTTCCATCCTCCATAATTTGGTCAAGTTGAGATGGTGTGATGAGCATTGCTCGACCGAGCTTAAGGCACGCTCCTAAACGGTTGGCGCGCTCTCGCAGGCAGCGCTCCGAGACATCTAAGCCTCGAGAGCGCATAAGTTCTACCCACTCTGCTGGAGATCGACCTTCATCGAGAGCAAGACACCCGGTGATGTCTGTCATGACTAACTCACGAGCTCTGCGAATTGAGAGAGCTGGTCTCTAAGAAACGATGTGGGGGCTCGATTGGACGACATGCGACATGCAATATTCTTGCATGCAGATTTGCGCATCCGACCCGCCCCCATAGTTTGCCTAGTTTGGGTCAGCTATACAATTCGGCGTCGAGATACCGCCGCACCGCGATGAGCTCCTCGAGCTTTCCCGTGGCGATGTTGCTCATTGCACTCCGACCTTCAAACAACGGATGATCATTTGCGGCTCTGATCCAGCGATCCGCGAGCTTGGGAACAGGAATCAGAATGTTGATTGCCTTGAAGATGCCAAGCGTGAGCGAGATCCGTTGCAACGTGTCTTGAGAAAAGTCTGTCGCCCGACCTTCCTGCCAGCTCTGCAAGAGTTCTGGAGACGCAATACCGAGTGCAGCCATCTGTTCATTTTGGTCCATGGACCACCTCTCGGCGATGCGGAAGAACGCGCGCAGAGCTGGGCCAGCGAGATGTGTCAATTTGTCTGGTGAAACTTCCTTCATGGCTGAGCCTCCAGGCATTTGCTCCAACACTTCTCAGCGATCTCGCGCCCATCGATTGTGGCGAGAGGCTTTGCGAATTTGCCGAAGCCTGATGGCAATAGAACACGTGCGGGCGCCATGAGATGAATATGCGGCAAGCCAGGCCTTGCGGCTCGAGCAGGCACATGCATGACGGCCACGATGGCGACCTGGTGTGCATGGACAAGCTCGGCGCAAAAGCTGCGCCCAAGTTCCCATGCCTCATGCAACCTTGCGCCCGAAGTTACGGCATCGATTTTCGGGAAGCGGATCGTGATGATCACGACAAGGTCACGAATGTCGCCGAACGATTGGCGATCAAAGGCGCGGCACAGCTGCTGGGGTTCGGCGAACTCGTCGGCTGCGCCAGGAGGCAGAAGCACATCAAACCGATGGCAAGTTGGAGACGGCCACGGCTGAGACAGATCCGTCGGCCTTGAAATTGGAAACAAGCGTTTGCCAATGGTTGCCTCGGCTGTTCGAGGACTTTCGTCGGCGCTCTTGGCTTGGATGATGCCGAACGAAAAATCAGCGAGATTTCCGCGAACCGGATCGTAGTCCAGCCCGGGCGGCGCTTTGACCTTCTTAGGCATCACGCTGCCTCCTGCCAGCGCGATGCCTTTACGACTTCCTTTGCCGCGCGGCACAAGCCATCGCTGCGCTGATGCCAGGTCATAAATGGCGGCTCTGAGCTGACGCGAAGGCCGTCACTTTCAAGTGCGATCGATGGGCCTACGAGAGACGGGATGAGCCAGAAGTTGCCATCCAGATCTGAGTAAAGGAGCAGGTGCTCGAATAGATTTGGATATTCATCGATATGCACCAGCACCGAGAACTCGACGGGGTCGAGAGTTTCAGGGCAGAAACCGTGATGCATCATTACGACGTCGCTTCCGCTCGATTTGGCAGCCGAGACCATGGCTTGCTGGAAAAGCGGCGCATCGCAGGGCGTGCCAGCCACGATCAGATTGCGATCGGGCAAATGGACCGCGCCGACGGGCAACCCCCATCGTGCTTGGGTAGCATCATGGTCGCCCACCTTGCTCAGCATCAGCTCGAGCATGCGGTAGCTGGTCCGCGAGATGTGACCTTGGAAGAATTGGATATTCATATTGTGAGGAACTCCGGTTGGATTGGACGGCCATCAAGCCGTGAGCTCCCTGTGTTTTTCATTCACTTCAGAAGCTCGTCTTCCTCTTCCCCTTCATTCAAAAATCGCTTTGGGACGAAGCGTCCTCACTATGAAATTCCTTGGCCATCTTTCCATTTTCGATACAGATAGGCTGCAATATCCGCTTCATCGTCACCACCCGTCGTCTGCTCTGGCGTCTCTGAGGATGGCGGCTGTTGGCGATGTTTTTCCTGCAAATCAGCAATCTGCGCCAAGAAAGCTTGCGTTTCCGCTCTTCGCTCAGTGCTCATCAAGACAGCGCGCTCTTCCATGGTGATGGCCTCGGGGGCGAACGTGTAAGCACCAGTTGCAGTTCGCAAAATCGGAATGTCGCCAGCTTCGAGACGCTTGCGAGCACTCTGAAGCAAGTGCTCCTGTACTTCCTGTTCGCGCTGCTTCGCCGCTCTTCTCGCGACTTCTTTCGCCGCTGGCGCTTGCTGTCCTCCCTTTGTTGTGGAGCGCATATCCTTTCCGACAGCCCGTCGGGATCCCTGCATGCGCTGTGCAGGATCGATAGCCCTGGCTCGGACGAAAGCACGAACCTGTTTTTGGACTGTGCTGGGTGTTTGGTTTGCTTTTGAGCTTCTCGCTCCAGAGGTTGCAATCGGTGACTCAGTGTTTGCTGACGACCCGGACTTGTTATCGATCGAGGCGCGCTCCGACCCTGCTTCTGCTTGCTGTGTTGGGGGTAGTCCCGCTGTCTCGGATTCTGGGCTGACAGACTTTAGTCGATGAAGACGACCACTGGCCATCACTTCGCGATGAGTGATGGAGCTGTTGATTTCATGGCAGCGTCGCTGAGCGATAGTTCGAGCAAGCCGGAGACTCTCTGTAAGAGCCTCCAAACTGTGCGCTTTCGTCCTTCGCTGATGCAGCCGATTTTCAACGATGGTCCGCAGACGCCCCATATGGTTGGCGGTTTCTCGACGTCGCTCGTCCGCCTTCCTCAGGTCCCCGCGCGCAATGAGTAGCGGGCGAATTACGTCGGCCCTTTCCTTCGCTTTCTTAAGACGCGCCTGTAAGTGCTGGGCACGCTGCAGCATGTCCAACCGTAGTCTCTCGAAAGCCTTCGCGGTGTCGAGGTTCGCTGACAGGATACCGTCGATCGCAGATTTCGCTTTAGTGCCCGCTGACTCTCTTGTTTCGGCCAGCAACTGGCGCGTGTCACAGGTCGCGAAGGCGACTTTATTCGCGGTTAGTATGCGGCGATGGACGATCGTCCTTGCGTATGCGCGAAGGGTCTTGACCGCGACCGAACCGCTAATCTCAGTTCGCACGGCACTGACGACGCAAGCCACATCGACAACATCATAGAGACGCCGGAGGGTACTGACCGTGTTGTGCTGAACGTTTGTGAAAGCATTCGCGACTGCCGAACTGCGGTTGGATTGCTCCTTCAATACGAGGCGTTGATGTATCAGCCGGTTAACGATTTTCTCTCTGGCTGAGCCTAATCTTGTGTTGGCGCTAACAAGTGCATCGTTTGCGCGCGATGCGAACGCTTTGATTTTTTGCAGCATCTCCTGGCGCTTCTCGAGAGCTTCCACCCGCCGAGAGATCGCCCGTTCGGCCTGTGTCTGCGCTGGCTCTGGCTCGGCCATTCCGCGCACGCGATTGGAAAACGGCGTTAGGCGCTTGTCGATACGTGCGGCAATGAGGGTCGCATTGATATCGCGCACGACCTGCCGGCGGCGATCCTTGATACCTTCCGGCGTATTGATGTCGTTCACCTTGGCCACTGCGAACTCCCAGTCGTAGTCGCCAAGCCGACACGCTGGCCGCAGCGAGTAAAGGATGTGGCAGTGCCAGTTGCGCTGATCACCTGCGGGGTCGGGCTTATGGAGCGCCACAACGAAAGGGAGACCGCGCTTTTCAAAGAACCGGCAGATGCGGCGCACGGCGAAGCGCCGCTGCCTCGCCGACAATTCCGCAGGCAGAGCGATTATCTCGCTGATGTACACGTTTGCGTTCTTTCGGTCGTTGCGCTCGACCGCCTCGAGGATACGAAAAAAGCCGACCGCCTCCGGCCGGCTGCTAGCGATATTGGACCACCACGCTTCCTCCCCGCCATCAAGACCGCTCTCGCGCAAAATGTAGCGAACGGCTCTTTCGGCCTCGCCCGAGCGCCAACGCCGGCCCTTCCAACTGGAAAAGCCCCGCGCGACAAAATCAAAGTGGATTGAATGTCGGCCATCCGGACCGCGAAAATCGCTGGTTCCCATTGTCCCGGCGCCGAATGTGCTTGCGCGATGGAAAAGCTTTCGTGCCGTTCTGAAACCTATCCGGGGTCGTTCGCTTTCCTTTAGCCCGATACGAATGCGACCTCGGACCGCAGCTTCCAGCTCATCCTTATCCTTGCGCCGCCGCCGGGCCCTAGCCCTATTGGCCTCGATTTCTTCCTGCTGTAACTGGTGCTCACGTCGGCTGAGCAGGTTCCTCGCGCTACGCGCCGCAGCAATCGCTGCGGCGAGTTCGACTGACCCTTTCTTCATTTCTCCGTAGCTGATCTGCACGCCAGTGATCCTCAAGAAACTGAATCGAGAGGGGGTGGTTGGGTCGTTTGGTGGTCGTAAGACCAAACAAACCTTTATCGCGCACCACCCCCTCTTAAGACTTTCTCCTGCTAGGACCCTTTCCCGGGTGCTGCTTCCGACCCGCCCCCAGGGTTTGCTATTGAAGGGCGATTTTCAAACCTTGGGGGCGGGTCGGGTGTAATCGCGCATGGTCTCGTTCAGATGTCGCGCATGACGATTGAATCGACATCTTCCGAGGGCCCCTTGGCCCGCATACTTGACAGTCTTCGTGAGCTTGAGCGATCAGCCGCCTCTGAACTGGCGCTTATCGAAGAGAAGCTTCCTGAGCTTCAAAGGCAAGCAAGGGCGAAGCCCAAGCGACGCGGTGGCAAGGGCTCAATTGACGCTGCGAAGTACCAGCTAGGTTCGGTGCTCACCTTATGTGGCTTCGAGGGCACGGACGACCTCGTCCTTCTCGGTTTCTTAGCTTGTGGTGACAGAGCACTCCAATGGATGGCCGAGGCCCGGCTCGCGTTCGGCCCTATGACCTTCGCCGAACTTGTGAGGGCCGCACTTGCCGATCCACAGCGAACGGCATGGTGTCGGAAATGGGGCGAATATCGCCGCAAGGTCTACAAGAAGGCTGCCTACGATCAATCGGTGACATCCTTCCTCGAAAGCGGAAAGACAGGCCCACGCCAGCGCTGGCGGCGAGCAGAAATCACCGCCGAGCAGCACGACATCATCGAAGATATTTGCACTGCACTTGGACGGCCAAAGCCGACTCTGTCCAATCGGGGGCAGGCGTTCGACTGGATTTTCAAGAACGGCGGAAACCCTAATTTTTGGGTCCCTCCCGTCGAACCCAATGAATGGGAGAAGCAATAGATGGATATCGATCAAGCCTACGCAGAATTCGAAGCGAAGGAAGCCGAGCTGTCGAAAGCGCTAGCCTGTTGCGAAGCCGAGCAAGAGGCCGGGAGGACAGGATTTGAGGCCTGGAAGCGAGCGGATCAGCTGCAAACGGAACTCCAGATAATCGTTCAGCGCAACCTCGCCATGATTGGCGAAGCGATCGAACAGCTCGGCCAAGCGGAAAATTAATACACTGGTATGCCAACAACTTTAATAGCCTTCTAGCTGTAGGAGTGAATAAGTGCCCGAAGAAGAACCCGAAAATGGCGAAGATCCCAAACAGAAGAAATCGAAGAACCGCGCGCGGGACATCGCCAAAAACATCGTTCGCCTGTCAAAGGTCGTGCTGCATGCTGCGCCGAAGTCGTTCACGGAGGTAAGGGCTATTCCAAAGGCTCTTTATGGGGAGATTTGGGGATCAAATATGAGTGCCGCGGAGCTAGAAGCACACTTGTTTGCTTTTGGTCCTTGGGAAGACCTCAAAATGGCAGTCCTCGATGCGCGCTGCCATCCATTGCCGGATCACTTGCTCCCCTGCTCAAGGGAAGAACTGGTCGATTTATGCCGGAGTTTGTTCGACAGAACAGACAGCAATTTGCAATCCATCTTCATGGAAGGTTGGGGATTGGGAGCAACGGGCCGAGAGGACGAAGAGCTCTCAGCCTTCTGCAGCGAGCTGTGGGCAACCAGAGAACAATCTCCCGATTTCTTTCGGGCCGTAGTAACTGGTCGGCATGGCGCAGCCGTGGCTTGCCTGCGCGCCCCGTCGTGGGACGGGATGCCACCTACGTCAGCCATCAACCTGATCTTCCGGATGGCTTTGATTTGGTGCGCTCATGATGTCCAGGCCACGGCTGCCCGTGCCTATAGGAGCACGAGAGGAGCCTTCGGTTGGCTCCATTCCGGACAGGCCGGTGAGGGCGAGCGGATGACTGCCGGTACGCCAATCGCTGTATGGCGGCCCGCTTATAAGATGTTGACGGAAAACGTCGGCCGCTACCGGACTAACGAAGAAGTTCGAAACGGGAAGCCCGAAGGAAAGGCGACCCGGCACGACGACGTGAAGACAATCTGGGCTGAAGCCAAACAACATATTACCAAGAATGAGCCACGTGGAGGTTCTCGCGCAGATCGCGATGATATGATCAACGAGGTCCGGCAGCAGGCAGAGAATCAGGACGATCTTTTCTGGAACGAGATTCGAAAAGATAGAACCTCGGAAGAGGTGGTAAATCAGCAGATGAGTCAAATTTGGTATCACGGGCTGACTCCACTGCAAGTAGCTTCGGTCGCCACAATTGGGTTGGTCCATATGGAAGCCGTCCTTAAGCAGCGGATCATCGAGATGTACGAGTCACCCTCCAAAGACATCAAAGTGGCGCCGCCGTCGTTGGCATTCCAGCTAAATGAAATGCCGACAGGCTGGCCTGCTCGGGCGCGGCTGATCGTGGATGGGTTGCGGCGGGCGATAATCCAAGATTCCGATCTAGATTCTAAGAGCGACCATCAACATGAGGAGGATGGCGCCCCTGCCAATGACGATACTTATCTGGATCCAGCAGCAGCTTTTATGGGACAATTTTGGCCCGAACCTAATGATCAGGGTAGGATTGTAGGTCCGCTACGTAGCTATAAGCTGCTGAAGAATTGCGCTGTTACGAGACTGAAAAGGTAAAACGAGGAAACGCACCACTACTCCCGCGCTGGATCACGCTAGGGTTGTATGGGCCAATGGCTGCTATGCGCCCCAATACCGGTCATTCGCCGTGTTTGACCCATTTTCCGAAAGCGGACGCTCGTCGGATGGCCACGCGCGACCGCAACGTCGGACGATCCGGACTGGCGGCTACTAGGGACGGAGATTGCAAAAGCGGTCGTACACGACGGCGCGCGGGTGAGTGAACGTCGCGCCCCAATCGCAGTCATTTGGCGTCACATCAGACCGAGGGAACCAACGGGGGCAGGTCACACTCTTTACTGATTGGAAACATCAAACCGAATTTCGACCCGCCAACACTCTCGGAATGCTGACTGAAAATGTGGCTCCACCACCATCACGTGCGGAGTAAATCAGCGTTCCTCCATGCGCCTCTGCAATCGCTCGGGCAATTGCAAGACCTAGACCGGCCCCGGCGAACTCCCGACTTCGCGAGGATTCAATGCGGAAAAACGGTTCAAATATCCGTTCCGCTAGCCGGCTCGGAATACCCGGCCCGCGATCAGATACACGTATCACCAGCTGGTCGGTTTGCACGGCGGCAGACAATTCGCCGCCACCCGCATATCGACGCGCGTTGACGATAAGATTGCTGAACAGTCTGACGAGGCCGGAAGCGCTGCCGTAAACAATTGCGCTGCTCACGTCGGTGGTGAACGGGACACCTTCGCGCATGGCTAGATCTCGAACAATGGCGATGACCTCGATTGCTGTGTGCTCTTGCGTACGTCGGCCAAGCGCGGAAAGCTCGATGATTCCGGCTATCATCTCCGACAATTCGGCGACGTCTCGCTCCGCTGCATCGCGCTCGGCTCCTGGCAATTTGGCGAGCCGGAAGCGCAATCGGGAAACCGGAGCTGCCATATCGTGCGCCAGGGCAGTGAACAGAGTGGTGCGTTCTTCCAACGCATTTGCCAATCTGTCGCGCATTGCAGCTACCGCTCTGGCCACCCTCACGACCTCTGGCGGCCCGGAAATGGTGATCGCTGCCGGGCTGGCGAAGTCAGTCCGATCAGCTTCGTGGCCCAGCCGCTCTAGCGGTCGAACGACACTACGAGCGACCATGAGAGCCAGAAACGCAAAGACAATTGCGACGAGCAGCATCAAACTGAGCGTAACGACATGCCATAGCGTGACGACGGGTTGGGCGTCAGCGCGGACTATGCGCCAGTGACCATCGGGTAAATGCAATCCCAGCGTGAAGCTCTCGAACAATTCAGATGCAGGGTCGCGAAGAGGCAAGTTCCGCTGTCCGGCCCTGGCGGTGAGGCGAACGGCGCCGTGCTGGAGCCCGAGCTTGTCTGCAATGCCATCTGCCGTTTTCGGCAAAGGGAGCTCATCCCGACCCGCAATGAAGTCCTGTCGCTGTGAAACGCTGATCCAGGGATAATCGCGCATCACGGGCGCCGCACCGGTAAGTGTCGGGACGATTTGCGACAGGATTGCAGGGCGTCGAAGTGCCGGCGGTCCCGAGAACGTAACGGCAAAATTGACCAGAGTTGCCGCGATGAGCGCCACCAGGGTCACGATCGCAAATCGTGTAGCAAGCCCCCATCCGCGCACCCTCAGTGATGCTTTCCTGCAGCAAAGAGATAGCCTTCACCGCGTATCGTCCGGATCACTCCATCGCCTCCGCAATCCGCCAGCTTGGCACGCAACCTAGAAATGGCAACGTCGACCGATCGATCGAAGAAATCCTTGTCGCCGCGGTGCAATTCGTCGAGTAGGACTTCGCGCGATACGATCCGTCCCGCACGCTTGGCAAGCGCATAGGCCAAGCGGAATTCAGCACCCGTAAGATCGGGTTCCTGACCATCGGGCGCAATGAGCGTGAACGTGCTGGGATCCAGACACCATCCTGCGACTCTCACGATATCGTGATCCTGGCTTGCCCTTGCACGCCTTAGGACAGCCTTCAGCCGTGCAAGCAGTTCACGCGGATTGACAGGCTTGGCAAGGTAGTCGTCGGCGCCGAGTTCGAGGCCGATGATACGGTCTGAATCGGCGCCCATCGCGCTCATCATGATGATTGCCGGTGTGTCCGGGCGATCGGCGAGGCTGCGCAAGATGGCCAATCCATCCTCGCCGGGCATCATGACATCCAGTACCAGCGCTGCGGCCGGGTCGCGAGCCAGCACCACGCGTGCCTCGTCACCGCTGGCAACCGTCGTGACGCGAAGGCCGTGCTGCTCCAGAAAATCGGCAATCAAGCCGCGCAGAGCAATGTCGTCATCCAACACGACGATATGTTTTGATCCAGTTGCGGAGTCTCGATCGGCGGCCATGCAACCCGGGTTATACAACAATTCGATCGGTCGCAAACCTGCCGCACAGCTGCATCAGGTCGCGATGCCTACTGTAGCAGATGCGGTGTAGCCGTTGGCGACGGAACCGCTCATCGAAGGCGTCATCACTGTAATCTGCGCGCTGGTATCGTCACCGAAGACGCCGTCCGATGCGATTGAGGTCGACGCAAACCGGTTGGCACTTTGGCCGTAGACCCCGCTATCTGCGGAATACACCGCGCTGCAGACCGCTGCGGGAATTGCGAATTGCGAGATCAGCACCGCCGAACGTCCATTGGTCGCGTTGGCGAGACTGGAAAAGACTTCGAAGTGAATGTGCGGATACCGGCCCGCATAACACCCTGGGACGATGGTGGTGAACGTGACCTGCCCGTTGGCATCGGTCACCTGCACCCCGCGCAGATAGCTCTCGTTGGGGAGATTGTAGAGCGAGTAAAGGCCCGTCGCATCGCAATGCCAGACGTAGATTGCGTAGCCGGCCAGCGGTGCACAGCTGTTGTTGGCATCGACCACGGTTATAGTGAAAGTCATCGTAACCCCCGCGGCTACCGCGGTGGAACTGCCAATGAAGCTGGAGCGAATGTCGCTGCGCACTATGCCACTTGACGTAAGCGCGTTTGACGTGAGGCCCGACGACGTGTTGGTGCCGTCTGCCGGATAGGGCCCGTTGGTTTCGGTCGCCGGAACCGTACAGCTTCCTGACGTTGTGGCAGTCGACGAAGGAGTTGGCGTTGGGGTGGCAGTCGAAGTCGGCGTTGGCGTCGCAGTTGTTGTGGTGCTCGCCGAAGCGCCTGATGAGCCATCACCGCAGCCTGCAACCAGTGCCGCAGTCCCGGCGCCTCCGAACCACGCCAGTGCCCGTCGACGGCCCAGCCGAATCTGCTCTATGCGGCCAAGGTCGTACAAGAGACCTCGATCGTGTTCGTCAAAATGCTTGTGGTCGATGATCTCTTGGGAAGCCATTAGCGAGGGTCCGGCAGTTGAACGCACTGCCTTCTTCAGACTGTTTCATTACAGGCAAATTTCATAATGTTTCGAAATGTTACTAGGATTCGGATTGATTAGATCCACCATGTAACGAAGGCTGCGATGGCGATGGTAGCCATGAAGGTCTTGATGTTGCGGTCGAAGTGTGTGGCGGCGCGGCGCCAGTCCTTGAAGCGGCAAAACATCTCGACGACGTTGCGCTGACGATAGATCTGGCGATCGTGTTCGATCTGGACCTTTCGGTTGGACATTGACGGGATGACCGGCGTGGTTCCGCGCTCGATTAGCCAGGAACGCAAGGCATTGCTGTCGTGGCCCTTGTCGGCGACCAGAAAGTCCAAGGGCGGCACGGCATTGATCGTCAGGATAGCGACCTTGGCATCATGTGTGTTGCCCGGCGTCAGCAGGAGGACGTGCGGGCGACCCTTCTCGTCGCAGACGGCGTGGAACTTGGTGTTCCGGCCACCTTTGGTGACGCCGATACCATGAGCCAATCCTGCGCGGAAGCGGATCGATCCGCGCCCATTGCTCAACGGAAAACCAGAAAAAAACCAGCCATCCACAACGCCGCCTTGCCAGAGGTCGATGAAACACATCCCGATGCCGCTGTGAATCCTGTTTATGGGTCCGGACCCTAGGAGCTCAGGCTATCATGTTCGATTTGAACGCTTCTCGGATGATCAAGCCTCCAAGTTCTCCTCCGGAAGTCCATCGCACCCCAATCTCATATTCTTGTGGTCCGTTTATCAGCTGCTCGAATGATCGCAGGCCGACGTGCTCTTCAAGCTTCGCGCGGAATCCTTCGCTCGAAAGATCTATCAATTTACAAGCAAAATTGTTTCCCGCCGAATCCACAAGGACCGCTGGCAAATCGACTTTAACCCTTGCTCCTGCACCAATTCGATCACTCATCGTATTTTTCCCGATTGAACGACCCGAACCATAACTTAGGCAATGATGGTAAACGCTCGGTTATCGCTCAGCGAACCGTGGAGACACGATCTGCCCCATGCTATGGCCAAGGAGACGCACCGATTAGGCCCAATCTAGTAGCCGTAAGCCAATTCCGATTGCTCATTCGGCTCAATGTGGCACAGTGCATGAGCGCCCTCGAGTCTTCGCCGGTCGCGCATCTGAAGGAGAGGTTCCATGCGTCTGTTTGTTGCGCTTTTGTCTGCTGCCTCGCTTGCCGTCGTACCTGTTGCTGCCAGCGCAGCGCCGTGTAAGGATGCCAAAGGCAAATTCATCAAATGCCCACCGACGCCAGCTGCCAAGGCAGTGAAGAAGACTACCACCAAGACTGAAGTGAAGAAGACGACCAAGAGCTCGGGGAAGAAGACAGGTCGTTGCCGAAATGCCAAGGGACAGTTCGCCAAATGCGGAACGCCGGGTGCGCATCCGGCCTGACACGAGAAGAACAACCCCGCGCATTCTGCGCGGGGTTGAATGTTGGGAAGATTAATATGGGTATCTTTGATGCAATCCTGAGCGAAGCTGGTGCCAGCGATATCACGAACCTTGCCGCCAAAGTAGGCATCGAACCGCAACTAGCCGAGCAGGCGGTTGCCGCTCTTGGCGCTGCGCATCCGCAACCAGGCGACACCGTTGCCACCGCAGCGGCCCAGACCGGTCTTTCCGCATCGACCTTGTCGCAGATTGTCGAGCACATCGGTGGGGAAGGCTCACTTGGTCAATACGCTCAAGTTGTTCAGGACCATCCGCAGATCCTTGCCGGGCTGACGTCGGCTCTCGATCGGGACGGCGATGGCAACCCTCTCAATGACGTTCTGAGCATGGCCAAGGGGCTATTCGGCAAGTCGTGACGTAGACCTGTGACCCAAGGCGACTGTTCTCAACGGGCTCGAAAGCTCGCTGGGAACCACTGAGAGACGAGTGTACGCAAACTTCCACATTCGTCCCCAAAGCTGCGCAATGCCTAGTCTGTCACGCCTCGGGGCTCAGTGACACCTTCGTATTGATCGCTACTTGCTTGGCGCTCGCACGTGATCGCCAAGCCCATATCAAACCGCCGTTCCCACAAGAGAACCGATGCCGGATGTGACCGCCATGGCAGCAGCGCCCCAGAATGTGACACGGAGAACGGCTTTGGTCACATTGGCTCCTCCGGCCTTGGCTCCTATCGCCCCCAAGCCTGCCAAAAAAACGAGCGACGCAATTGCGACTGCGACGATGAGCGAATAGCCTATCGGCATTACCGCGGCGACGAGGAGAGGCAAGGCTGCGCCTGATGTAAAAGTCACGGCAGAAGTAAGCGCGGCCTGCACTGGGCGAGCGGTGGTGATATGAGTGATGCTGAGCTCATCACGGGCATGAGCCGCCAGCGCGTCATGCATCATCAATTGTCGTGCGACCTTGTCGGATGTTTTCTGGTCGACGCCGCGCTCCTGATAGATTTGGGACAGTTCTTTCAGTTCAAGGTCAGGGGCGGCTTCTAGCTCGGCCTTCTCACGAGCCAGATCAGCAGTCTCCGTATCGGCTTGAGAACTGACCGAGACATATTCACCTGCGGCCATCGACATCGCACCTGCTACCAGGCCAGCGATCCCCGCTAGCAGAATTTCATTTCGTCCTTGTGCAGCTGCTGCGACCCCAAGAAGCAGGCTTGCCGTAGAAACGATACCATCGTTTGCTCCGAGCACGGCTGCACGCAGCCATCCGATCCGTTCCACGAGATGCCGTTCGGCGTGACTACTGTGCATCAGAGTCCTCCCAACACAGCCTGCCATCAATTTGCCGCGTAATCTAGGGTTCGGGCTCATTAGATCCACCATGCGACGAAGGCTGCGATGGCGATGGTAGCCATGAAGGTCTTGATGTTGCGGTCGAAGCGTGTGGCGGCGCAGTGATTATTGCCTGCGGCCAGCTTGTCAGTAAGCTGCCCAAAACGGGGCATTCAATCGGGCATCTCGGAGTCCGCTTTCCACAACAAGGCAGGTGAACAGACCGGCACTTGACGGCCTCGAACAGGTGCTCAAGGATCGCGTAACCCCTCTAAACGAATGGCTGGTTCGATGATCAAGATCGAAACACTGAACTTCCGCTTTGTTGGCGGTTGCGGACCCAGATGTTGCACCAACCGAATGTCAGGTTTTTGCCGGTTTGCTGACGGCACCGAACAAACTGCAATTGGTCTAAGATTTGCCAGGTTCATTCTGAAATTGTGGTCGTATACTGCTTATGGCTGACCACTTCGTTCCGACCCAACGACCGCTCTCGCACCCTGCACTCCGTCACACATCAGCCGGAGGGTTCAGCGGACCGCGGATGGAACCGACCCATTCGCGCCAGAGCATCATCAATGCTGCCATTATCGCTGGTCCCATGACGACGCCGATCAGACCCCACGCCTCGATCCCGCCGAGAATTCCGAACAGCACCCATACGAAGGGTAGGCGCGTTGCATCGCCGATCAGCACCGGACGCACGAAGTGATCGGCGATGAATGTGACGACAAGGCCGATCACGATCACTAACACCGCCGCTGTGATCTGCGTTCCCGCGAGCAAGATCAGGCTGGCCGCGCCGATCGCGAGAATGATGCCAAACGGGATGATGGCCAGCAGCGCGGTCATCAGAGCGAACAGCACCGGATGCAGTACGCCGGTCGCCGCATAGACCACCCCCATCACCAGGCCTTGCCCGAGGCTGACGAACACGAGGCCGTTCACAGTGCCGCGGATTGCCATGATCATTTGCTGTCCGACCCGCTCGCCGGATGCGCCGAACGCCCGCCGACCCGCGATGCGCAGACCTGCTTTGACCGCCGCAAACTCGCGGAGCAGAAAGTACAGGGCCAGCAACAGGGCAGCGACCAGCACAAGCCGGTGAACGATATCGCCCGCAATCCGCGCGCCCAGCGAGCGATTGCCGCTATGCATGGCATGCTGCGCGAGTGCCTGAACGCCGCCAGGATGGCCAAGCTGTTCCTGCCAGCCAGCCACCAGATCCGGTCCGAATGGAAGTTGCGCCAGGAATGCCGGGGCGGGTAATCCTGCGGTTGCGGCCTGGTGGATCCAGTGCGCCGCGAACCGCGCTTCGGCAAGCAAAGGCACGGCAATCGCGAACATCGGGATGACGAATGCGAGCAGCACACCGATCACAATGAGCGCCGGAACGCCGGTTTGTGATTGCGCCGGCCAACGGTGAACAAGGCGATCGTAAAGCGGCGTCAGCGCAATTGCGAAAATCGCGGCCCAACCAAGCGCAGGCAGAAAGTCTTTCAAGGTGACGAGAGCGGCCAGCACGAGCAGGGCGACCGCAACCAGGCTTGCGCGCAGCTGAGTGGGCAGCATCGCGGTACCGTCGGTGTCGCACCAGGTTCCTGGGGCTGCTATGTCTGATTCAGTATCGCGCACCTCGGGATTCCTTGCCGCCCTGTTCGATCTCCGCCATCGCCAGGTCGGCAACTGGCATCGCATGATCGTCCTGGTTTACGCGTCAAGATGCCTGAGAGATAGCCGGCATCGGCGAGGTCCGGTGGCGATCTGAGAGTTCCCGACTTGCAAGCCAAGCGTCCATCTAGACGCCCTACCAGTCAAAGCTGGCCAGTTGTGAATCGAACTGGTTGGGACGTCTAGTCTGCACCTGAACCAATGGCAGCTTCTCAAGCGTCACTTTGACCCACTGAGGGGCTGCAATGTCGGCGAGACCCGCCAAAGCAATTGGTTAATCGGAATGTCGGCTTTCCGCAGTTGGTCGCATGAAACCGGACAGGCAGCAACCGGCCCATGAGGCGTCAAAATTGGCCGCCTGAATGAATGACTGGTTTCGTTAGCCTAGCGAGGCATCGCGAACGTCGCCTTCGGCCTCACGGATTGCATGGCAGCGATGGCCCGAGCATCATCTTCCTGACGTCATACCTTGCAAAGCGATGCGTAGGTGCAGTCGGCCTATGGTTCATGTCGCAACATGCAAACATGACGTGGAGGAAGCAGGGCACCAAAATTTAGGAATGTTGGATCATAGCCGCCGGATGCGTGCCTTTCCCATCTCGCTAGGTTTTTTCCTCGCGACTGCGGTGCTGTTCGTGCTTCAGTCGATCCCGATTATCGGCATCTTCTTGATGGTCATGCTCGCGATGTTCTGGTCGGTGTTGCTAATTAACGCGGGCATGCTCGGCACTGCCTGGGAAGCGATCACCGGACGCGTATCGCGTTGGTGGGTGGTACTTCCCGTCGCGTTTTACGGGGGATATTTCGCCTTCGTAATCACTGAGATTGAGGCTCTTCGCAAACTCGGTACGACCTACGATGCAGCGAACGCCAAGGTCGCGGTGCCATTTGATCCCGCGCGCCAAGTCCTCGTTTTCGACGGCAAAGAAGGGGACAGCAGTTGGTTAATCCAGAATTACCGTGTGCCGGTCGTCTTTTCGCGTACTCCGACCAATCCTGAAGGTTTCCTGTCGAACCGGATGATGGCGAGCGAAATTTGCCGTGAGGTCCGCGATAACCGGGCGCTGCGTGCCGCGGGCATTTACGCGCTTGGCTTTCATGATGGCGACGCCATCAGTAGCCGCAAGCTGAATTCGCGATTCTGTGATGTTGTTATGCCCGAACCTCCAGCGCAACCTCAAGTCACGGTTCTGCAGAGGATGGACAATGTCAGCTACGCCTCATTGCCTGTCAGGCGCGTGACGACAACCATTGCCACGCCTGACGGACGGCGCTTCCAACTCCTCGGCGGCGTCGCCGCACCGCTCAGCTGGATACCGATGCCGGTCATGGGCTGCGGATTGAACTCGGGCGCCGCAAAATGGCAGTGCGACGCTGGGTTCCGGCGCAACCGGTTCACGTCAATCGTCGCGGGCAACACGCGCTATCGCCGCGACTCCTTGACTCTCGCCCGTGCGCTAGGTCTCAAGCGCGTCGAAATCACCGAGCGCAAGGGCGGCGACGCCACGGTTATGCGCGCGAAGATTGAGGAGGTGGAGGAGGCGACGCTCGCGCGACAGCTAGCTGTCATCAATCGAATGATCGCTAATCCAATCGCCAAGGTGGAGAATTGGCAGACGGGCGTCGTTGCCAATCGGCCCAAGGTGCTTGCAGCAAATGCTGACGCGATCATGACCGGCCTTGAACGCGCGGCGGCTATTGGCGGCACCGACGGTTGGAAGGCGCGCGAAAGTGGGCGCATTCTCGCACAATTGATTGCAGGGCTCCCGCGCGATCGGTTCGAGACCTATGGACCGCGCCTTCTGGCTTTGTACCGCACAAACTTCGAGCCAGGCATCGGCGGCAGTCGCAGGCCTCAGTCGCATTGGCTTTGGGAATCCGAGACGCTTCTGGGCCGACTGGGTGATCTTGGTCCCGACGCGCTTTTTGTAGCGGTCGACGCAAGAGCCTCGGCGCCAAACGTGAATGGGGCCGGGATCGAGGCCATGTGCCGGGTCGGTGCGGCGGGACGCAACAAGTCGGAGCCGGTGCTGCTCGGCATGTGGAGAGAGCTGGAGCGGCATGACGGTGACAAGCCGATGGCGCTGTATGTCGCGATGCGCCGTGTTGGCATCACGCCGCCGCCTCTTGCCGAAAGTGTCGAAGACCGCGCCCAGCGTGAGCGCGCAAACTCGGCATTTGGCGGCGCCTTCAAACAGCGTGCAAGTCCAATGGACGCGTTGGCCAAGGAGTGGGGTGATGTAACACCCGCTTCTCTTTCGCGGGTGTGCTCAGCGAGCGAACGTCGGGCGCGACGGTACGAGCAATTCGATGACAAACCTCGAACCAATTTCGATTAAGGTCTGCAAACGATCCGCTTTTTTGATATTTGACGATCACGACAATGTCTGGGGCAATCCCACGCCACCACACAGGTCAACTTCTTTCGACAGACGCTTATGAACAAACGGCTAGTCTAGGAGCGAACTATAGAGCGTTTGAAAGCCAGCAATGTCGGCGACATCTGCAAAGGCAATGAGGCGTGACGAGCGGCAATCGTCTGCGGTTTGCTGTCTGAAATAGGGCGTCTCGAAACCGGCCTAACTACTGACCTCGATATGGCTCGCAGCCAATACCATCGCCGTCTCCATCTAAGCGATCGGAAAAGCCCGGTTCCGAGCTGTATAGCGGCGCAACACCGGCAGCACGGACTTCATCGCAACCAGAGTACTTGTAGCCCGGTGGCAATGCCTCAAGGATGGCACTGCGCTTTTGAGCATTGTCCCAGGCATTCGCGCCAAACGCGATGGCGAGGCCTGATGCGACGGCAACAAGTCCGTATCGCTTCGCAGTCTCGAAGGTCGTCTCAGTTTCCATAGGCCGCCGTTGCGGGCTTGGCCGGAATTGCCGAGGAGAATGACGTCGAGACATCCGGCCTATCTGCCATGCAACTGTAAAGGTCCGCTTACTGGAACTAGGCCCAAAGAGCAGACATCATGTGAGCGGCTCGGCAAGCTCCGTAGTTCTCCGCCTGAACAAACGACCGGTTTTGACGGTGTAGCAAGCCGACGCGAATGTCCGCCTTGTTGGCGAGACCCGCCAAAGCAAATGGTTCATCTGAATGTCGGCTTTCCCCAGTTGGTCGCCTGAAACCGGACAGTCAGTAAGCGGCCCAAGCTTCGTAGTCGTTCACCACCTGAACCAATGACCAGTTTTGACGATAAAGAAGGGCGCAGCGAATGACGGCTATGTTGGGGTGAGCAGACATTCTGTTTACGCTTTTGAAAACGAAATGGCGGACGTTCTTGACCTCGCGATGCAGGACTAATGCATGATCTTTCCGATGCTTCTTATTACGCTGGCGATCCCTGGGGAAATCGACGACCCCTATCCCCCTGACGCCGTTTGCGCCGCCGAAGACACGATCGGAATGATCGGGTGCCAAAAGCGTGATCTTTCCGTTTGGGATGCTCGTCTCAATGACGAGTATCAGAAAGCACTAGGCCGCGTTGGCATGGCTAGCCGGGAAAAGCTAAGGCGGGCTCAGAAATCCTGGCTTCGATATCGCGCTGCGAACTGTGAAGTCTACGAAAGCCACGGCGGCACGATCCATTTTCTACTTGGAGGAGAGTGCATGATCCGAATGACTCGGGAGCGAACGTTGGAGCTTCGCGGCTTCGACGGAGGTTATGAATGATGCGTCCGCTTTGAAGCGCTTCGGATTGCCTTTGCTACGTCCACAATATTGGCGCACGCGTTAGACTGGTAGCCCCTATTGATTGCGGATGCCGTATCGCCGCTCCATTTCGACGAGTGTCGGCTCGAAATCAACCAACGCGCGGGACAAGACTTTCCTTGCGGCCTGCCGATCTCTGTAGGCGATGCAATCCGAGGTAACGATGAGTTCGTCATCTTGAGACTTTTTATCACCCTTGCTGCCAGGGTTGCGCCGCGGATAGTGGGTGAGCGGCCCTCCCCCCCCCGCTCGGTATCCTTGGAGCGCCTCATAAATCGCGGCGAGGCGTTTCAGCACAACCCTGATCATATTTTCTGCTGAGAAGTGCAGTCGAGGAAAACCCAAGCTTATTCGTGCTTTGACATTGATGAACCGCACAAATTTGCATTCGATCAGGAGCGAGCTAGAGTAAGTGCGGTCGCTGCTTCAATGGGGGGGAATGCAAGTGACTGCACAACGAATTGCGCACTTCCTGATGGCATGCTTGGCCATAATGTTCGCCACGCAAGCAAATGCAAATTCGCACGGCGCCCTTGTTATCGACGATGTGAAAATCCTCCATCTTGCTCAGAGCGAGCATGAAACAGTCGACCACAGATCCATTCTGATCGAGAACGGCCTTATCACGCGCATTGCGCCATTTGGGGAGATCAAACCTCCCAACCACGCAAGGATTGTCGAAGGCAAGGGGCGACTGGTCATGGCAGGCCTAGTTGATATGCACGTCCATGTTTGGGATCGATCATCGCTTGGTGCCTATTTGGCTTCAGGCGTGACTACGATCCGTAACGCGTCTGGAATGCCCTTCCATCTGCGCCTCGCGGATCAGATCGACAAAGGTGAAATCATCGGGCCAAGGCTGATCACCACAGGCCCGATACTGAACAGCCCTGGGCCAAACGCTCAAATCAACCATGAAATGGTCGCTACTGCTCGTGAAGCGCGGGACGCGGTCAGACGGCAACATGCCGACGGCTTTCGCAGGATCAAAGTCTACTCCAATCTCACCCGCGAGGCCTATGAAGCCATACATGAGGAAGCATCTCGTCTTGGGATGACGATCATGGGCCATACTCCAGAAGGCGCTCGTGAACGTGGGATGCCAGAGAGCATCCCTTTCAACATTGCATTTGAAGAGCTGCTCGACGATGGGTTCGTGACGATCGAGCATGTGGAATCGATCGTCTGGCACGGACTTCGTGACCGCCACGATGACGCAGCGGCCAAAAGGCTGGCGAGTAAGATCTCCTCCGCAAACGTCGCAGTCGATCCGACCCTTCTCGCTTTCTACAATCTGCTTAAGGTGGCGGAGACCAAGGGCGACTATCTTAAACGCCCAGGAACGGAGACACTCAATCCTCTGCTCGTGGCACAGTCTCAGGCTGAATATGATCGATGGTCACAAGAAGACGTTGAGCGCAATCGTGCCGCTTTCGAGTTCTACAAGCGTATGACCCGCTTCATGTTTGACGAGGGCGTTCTGCTTGTTGCTGGGAGTGATTCCGGGATTTTCACCAATGTGCCCGGTGCCTCACTGCTCAAGGAGCTTGACCTGATGCATGAAGCAGGAATTGATCCGACCAGCGTTTTGCGGACAGCAACGATCAATGCCGCAGCAGCTTTAAATGAGGCGAAGACATTCGGCCGAGTGGCTGAGGGACATCGAGCAGATCTGCTCCTGTTAGACTCTGATCCCACCAAGGATCTTGCGGCGCTACGGTCGTTATCCGCCGTAATAGCAAATGGCAGGCTTCTCGATCGCGCGCAGCTAGATCAACTTCAGAGTGAAGCCGCGGAGCACAATGTAGAGCGGACCCAACGCAACCTTGTTGAAGCTCTATCTTCCCAAGGCAGTGATGTTGCGAAGCTTGGGCTTTAGTATCATTCCGAGTTGCCTTTGAAATTAGGTGCTAACGGGCAACACTACGCCATCCCGCCCACAAATCCGCTGGTCTGGCTTTTGTGCATCATCGCCAGCCTCATGCGGCCCTTGCAGCCCAGCACCCGGCACCGAGACCGGCGTTCGATCTGATCGATATAGAGATGCCCGGCATGACGCTCGTCCACCAGATAATAACGGGTAAGATAGCGAACATGACCACAGGATCGGCACACCGCTTCCAGCTTGCTTTCAGAGGGCAGATCGGCAGCCCGAAGCTTGGTCTTCCAGCTGCCCATCACCAGAAGTCCTCGGCGCTGGGAATGCGCGTGTAGCTGATCTTACCACCGATGTTTTCGAGGTTCTCGCGGGGCCAGAACCCGACACTGGCAACCGTCTTGCCCCATTTGTAGTTGAGCAGGTCGATGGCGGTGTTGATCGCCTCCCATCGCTGACGCTCGCTGTCATCGGCCAGCAGGAAGTCGAGTTGGCGGCTGTTGGCTGGGGACAGATCGAACAGCGTGACGCCGATCCTGTAGATCGTCGGTCGGCGCGGAAGCTGGGAGGAGGCTTGCTCCCACAGCACCTGGAACTCGC